>NZ_CP029618.1:4355000-4772500 GCF_003945505.1 Streptomyces sp. WAC 06738
TGCACGAATGGCGTAACGACTTCTCGACTGTCTCAACCATAGGCCCGGTGAAATTGCATTACGAGTAAAGATGCTCGTTTCGCGCAGCAGGACGGAAAGACCCCGGGACCTTTACTATAGCTTGATATTGGTGTTCGGTTCGGCTTGTGTAGGATAGGTGGGAGACTGTGAAGCGGCCACGCCAGTGGTTGTGGAGTCGTCGTTGAAATACCACTCTGGTCGTGTTGGATGTCTAACCTGGGTCCGTGATCCGGATCGGGGACAGTGTCTGGTGGGTAGTTTAACTGGGGCGGTTGCCTCCTAAAGGGTAACGGAGGCGCCCAAAGGTTCCCTCAGCCTGGTTGGTCATCAGGTGGTGAGTGTAAGTGCACAAGGGAGCTTGACTGCGAGACTGACGGGTCGAGCAGGTGCGAAAGCAGGGACTAGTGATCCGGCGGTGGCTTGTGGGAGCGCCGTCGCTCAACGGATAAAAGGTACCCCGGGGATAACAGGCTGATCTTCCCCAAGAGTCCATATCGACGGGATGGTTTGGCACCTCGATGTCGGCTCGTCGCATCCTGGGGCTGGAGTCGGTCCCAAGGGTTGGGCTGTTCGCCCATTAAAGCGGCACGCGAGCTGGGTTTAGAACGTCGTGAGACAGTTCGGTCCCTATCCGCTGCGCGCGTAGGAGTCTTGAGAAGGGCTGTCCCTAGTACGAGAGGACCGGGACGGACGGACCTCTGGTGTGCCAGTTGTTCTGCCAAGGGCATGGCTGGTTGGCTACGTTCGGGAGGGATAACCGCTGAAAGCATCTAAGCGGGAAGCCTGCTTCGAGATGAGGACTCCCACCCCCATGAGGGGTTAAGGCCCCCTGTAGACGACGGGGTTGATAGGCCGGATCTGGAAGCCCTGTGAGGGGTGGAGGTGACCGGTACTAATAGGCCGAGGGCTTGTCCATAGCTGCTTGCGTCCACTGTGCGGGTTCTGAAACAACAACCCACCCAACACAACCTGTACCGGTCTGGTGCGGGGTGTGGGGGATAGTTTCATAGTGTTTCGGTGGTCATAGCGTTGGGGAAACGCCCGGTCTCATTCCGAACCCGGAAGCTAAGCCCGACCGCGCCGATGGTACTGCATGGGGGACCGTGTGGGAGAGTAGGTCACCGCCGAACAATCTTTAGTACTCAACCCCCGGACACCGTCCGGGGGTTGAGTCATTTCTGCACCCCTCACACCCCCAGCGACAGTCCCGGCCAGCGGCTGCGCGCCTGCTCCGGCGAGCGCATCGTGGCCAGCGTGGGCAGTCCCTCGCGGTCGCCTTCCGTGAGGAGGGCGGGGAGGCCGGCGAGGGGGGCGACTGCGGCTACGTCGTCGAGGACGAGGGTAAGTGGTGGGTCGAGCCGGCCGGTGGATGACCCTGCGGCCATGCGGCGGCCGTGCTCGACCACGTCTGTGGCGAGGGCGGTGAGTAGTGGCATCGCACCCGGGCGGGACCGGGGGCCCTCGATGGCTTCACCCACCAGATAAAGCGTTCCCCCTTCGTCGATGAATGACTCCAATACGAGCGAATCCGCTCGGGTCGGTTTGGAAGCGTTGCGCATGTGGATCGACGACATGCCCTCCAGCGCCGTCGCCACCAGCTCCGCCGCCGCGTCCCGCCGCTCCGGATGCCCTGTCAGCGCCGACTCCAGCTCGCCGGCCGCGCCCGACGCCGCCTCCGGCACCGACCGCAGGATGCCCACCGGTTCGTGGGCGCCTGTGCCCTGGGCCCAGCGGTGGACCTGGGCGAAGGGGCGGTCCCCCACGGCGGCGGCGTGGAGCCAGCACGCCAGCATCGTCTCCGCGGTGTCCGCCACCGTGGTGTCCGTACGGTGCTGGGGGCGTACCGGGCGGAGGAGGGCCGCCGCTCGCTCGGACGCCGTCTCGCGGTCCGCGCAGCCGGCGGCCGGGGACCAGCGGAGGCGGTCCGGGGTGTCGCAGAGCTGGCCCGGGTCGTAGAGGAGGACGGGTCCGAGCTTGCCGCGGGCGTCCTTGGTGTCCGCCCACAGGGTGGCGTCCGAGGTGATGACGAGCGCGGGGCCCTCCGCTCCCAGCAGCGTCTCCCGGGTGACCGCCATCGCCGTCGGGCTGCCCTTGCGGAACACCAGCGGGCCCGCGTGTGCCGGCGGCAGTCCGGCCGAGGGCTGGGCCGGGCGCTGCCGCGGGACGGTGGGGAGGGGCTGCGTGGGCTGCGGGTGCGGGTCGTGCGCGGGCCGTACGGGCGGGCGGCGCCGGGGCATGGGCTGCGCCGCGGACTCGGTGTCCTCGTACCGGTCCTGGTCCTCGTACCGGTGCTCCAGGCCGCCGGCCAGCGCCTCGTCTCCCGCGGCCGCCTTCCGTGCCGCCGCCCGGCGCGCCCGCCAGCTCGCCATCGTCGTCATCCCCGCGAGCGTGAACGTGCCGAGCACCATCAACTGGCTGATGAACACGCCCCAGAACAGTCCCCACCCCGACAGGGACTCGCGCGGCGTGTCCGGCCAGGCGGCCGGCAGGTCGTGCGGCTCGGAGACCAGCTCGCGCATCGCCAGCGGGGTGCGGGTGAAGGTGACGCCGTCCGGCCACGCGCCGTGCGCCAGCAGCCCGGACAGGCCCGTCGCCGTCCACGCCAGGATCGTCAGCCCGAGCAGGAACGCCAGAACGCCGAGGAGCAGGGCGTCGGGGATGCCCCGCTCCGGGCCGCCCTGCTGCCCGCCGCCCCGGTTCCGTCCACCGCGACCCTGCGCCATCTCAGGCCACCGTCGATTCCTTCGCCATCACCACCGGGCCGGTGTCGTCCGCCGCCTCCAGAGCCGGTACCGGGGCGGACTCCGTCATCGCCCGGTCGGTGAAGACCAGCGGCCGTTCGGCCTCGGTCACCAGGTGCTTGACGACCTGCACGTTGCCGTTGACGTCCCAGACGGCGATGCCGGGCGTCAGGGTCGGGATGATCTCGACGGCCCAGCGCGGCAGTCCGAGGACCTTCCCCGTCGCGCGGGCCTCGTCGGCTTTCTGGGCGTAGATCGTCCGTGTCGACGCCATCTTCAGGATCGCCGCCGCCTCCCGCGCCGCGGCTCCGTCCACGACATCGGACAAGTGGTGCACGACCGCGACGAAGGAGAGGCCGAGCCGGCGGCCGAACTTCAGCAGCCGCTGGAAGAGCTGGGCGACGAAAGGGGAGTTGATGATGTGCCACGCCTCTTCGACCAGGAAGATGCGCTTCTTGCGGTCGGGGCGGATCCAGGTGTGCTCCAGCCACACGCCGACGATCGCCATGAGGATCGGCATGGCGATCGAGTTCCGGTCGATGTGGGAGAGGTCGAAGATGATGAGCGGCGAGTCGAGGTCGATGCCGACGGTCGTCGGGCCGTCGAACATGCCGCGCAGGTCGCCGTCGACCAGGCGGTCGAGGACGAGGGCGACGTCGAGGCCCCAGTTGCGGACGTCCTCGACGTCGACGTTCATGGCCTCGGCGGCGGTCGGCGCCGGGTGCCGGAGCTGCTCGACGATGTCGGTGAGCACCGGCTGCCGGTCGGTGACGGTCGCGGTGACGTGACCGTGGGCGACCTTGAGGGCGAAGCCGGAGCGCTCGTCCAGGCCGCTGCCGGTGGCGACTTCGATGATCGTACGGAGCAGGGCGAGCTGGCCCGTGGTGGTGATCGCCGGGTCGAGCGGGTTGAGGCGGATGCCGCTGTCGAGGGCCGCGAGGGGGTCGAGGCGGATCGGGGTGATGCCGAGTTCCTGCGCGATGAGCGCCCATTCGCCGACGCCGTCCTCGCCCTGGGCGTCGAGCACGACGACCTGGCGGTCACGGAAGCGCAGTTGGCGCAGGACGTAGGTCTTCTCCAGCGCGGACTTGCCGTTGCCCGACTCGCCGAGCACCAGCCAGTGCGGCGCGGGGAGCTGCTGGCCGTAGAGCTGGAAGGGGTCGTAGATGTAGCCCTTGCCGCTGTAGACCTCGCGGCCGATGATCACGCCGGAGTCGCCCAGGCCGGGCGCGGCGGTGGGGAGGTAGACGGCCTGCGCCTGCGCGGAGGAGGTGCGCACGGGCAGCCGCTGGGTCTCCGTCTTGCCGAAGACGAAGCCCGCGAAGGCGCGCGTCGCCAGATCGAGAAGGTCGGCCATGGGGGGTCACCTGATCCCGGTCGCGAATGGCAGGGTGTTCACGAAGGCGCGGTGGTGCTCTCTGTCGCACCATTCCAGTTTCAGGTATGACTTCCCCGCCGAGGCGCGGATCGTGCGCTTGTCGCGGGCGAGAGCCTCGGGGGAGCGGGCGGAGACCGTGAGGTAGCCGACGATGTTGACGCCGGCGGCGCCGGAGGCGAGGTCCTCGCCGCGCTGGTCGATGCGCTCGTGGTGGGCGACGTCCCGGGGGTCGACGACGCGGTTCATCTTCGCCTGCCGGGACGCCTCCGCGTCGTCGTTCGTCTTCTCCGTCAGCATCCGCTCGATGGCCACTTCTGTGGGCTCCAGGTCCATGCATACGGCGACCGTGCGGATGACGTCCGGGGTGTGGACGAGGAGCGGGGCGAGGAAGTTGACGCCGACCGGGGTCATCGGCCATTCCTTCACCCACGCCGTGGAGTGGCACCAGGGGTCGCGGGTCGCCGACTCGCGGGTCTTGGCGCGCAGGTACTGCGGGTTGACGGCGTCCAGTTCGGCCGGCCAGGCGTTGCGCTGCGTCATGGCCTGGATGTGGTCGATGGGGTGGTCCGGGTCGTACATGGAGTGCACGAGGGCCGAGAGCCGCGCGATGCCCAGCGGCTGCCGTACCCGGATGTCGGCCTCGGCGAGACGGGCGCAGATGTCGCCCAGCTCGCGGGCCATGATGACGGCGATGCACTCGTCGCGGCTCTGCTTGGTCGCCCGTCCCATGACCGTGGCCTCCTGGCCGAGGTCGCGGGTGTAGGGCATGCAGGCGACGAGGTACGCGCGGTGCTGCTCGGAGGAGGTGGAGACCATGGACTGGAGCTGGTCGTACGAGCCCTTTATCCACTGCGGTGCGCGCGGGTCGCCGCGCAGCGAGACGTCCTTGGCGTGCGCGTCGGGGTCGGCGGGCAGCGTACGGGCGAGCATCTGCAGGCGGCGTACGAAGCCGTCGCCGTTGGCGGCGTGCTTGAGCAGCGTGCCGAAGCGGTCGACGAGGGCTTCCTGGTCCTCGCTGTCGCGCAGGCCGACGCCGGGGCCCTCGATCTCTATCACGGCGGTGACGGTGCGGCGGTCCGCGTGCAGCAGGACGGCGATCTCGTCGGGGCCGAAGGGGGCGACCATCCAGCTGATGCGGCCGATGCCGGGCGGGGTGCCGACGGCGACCTCCTCGCCGTTGAGACGGGTGCCGGCCTCCTGGACGCCGGAACGGTAGACGGCCGCGCCGCTGCGCAGGAGGCGGCGGTGGCTGCGGCTGATCTCGAACCAGCGGTAGAAGGTGCGGCCCCGGTACGGAACGTAGACGGCGGCGAGCGCGAGCAGCGGGAAGCCCATCAGCAGCACGATGCGCAGCGTCAGCACGGGGACGAGGAGGCCGCACATCATGCCGAGGAAGGCGCCGCCGATGATCATGCCGATCTCGCCGGTCTCGCGGTTGCGGCCGACGATGGCGTTCGGGCGGGCCTTGCCGATGAGGTACGTACGACGGGGGGTGATCGGTGGTGTGTCGTGCGTGGTCACCGCAGGTCACCTCCTGTTTCCGGGCTGCTGGGCGGACTGCGGGGGCACGCTGCGGCCGCCCTGCGAGCCGGAACCGGAGCCGCCGGTGCTGTGGTTGGCGGTGCTCGGCTTGGGCGGGGCGGACTGCTGCGGGCGGGTGCTGTGGGCGGAGACGCCGCCGGCGACGGGGTTGGCGGGCTTGGCCGCGGAACGGGACTCGCCGGTGGCGCCGCCGGCGGGTCCCGAGGACGAGGTGCGGGAGCCGTGGGTCTTCATGCCGGCGGTGACGAGGGCGGCGGGGGTGGCCATGACGGCGGAGGCCGGGTTGGCGGAGGTGGCGCGGCGGCCCTGCTTGGCGGTCATGATCTCGTCGCCGAAGCCGGGCACGAAGCGGTAGATCATCGCACTGGCGAAGATGGCGAGCAGGATGATCGCGAGGCCGGAGACGACGGCGGAGAAGGCGTCGGGTCCCTCCTCGGCGGAGAGGGCGCCGGCGAGGCCCAGGACGATGACGATGACCGGCTTGACGAGGATCACGGCGATCATGATCCCGGCCCAGCGGCGGACGTGGTGCCACATGTTCTTGTCGACGAGCCCGGCGTAGACGGCGGTGCCGAGGAGGGCGCCGACGTAGAGGAGGGCGGCGCGGATGACGAGCTCCAGCCAGAGCACGCCTGCGGCGAGCACGGACACGAGGGAGACGACGATGAGCATGATCGGGCCGCCGCCGATGTCCTCGCCCTTCTTGAGGGCCTCTGAGAAGCCGCCGAAGAAGGTGTCTGTGTTGGACGACGTACCGGAAGCGATGGCTTCGGTGACGGAGTCGGTGGCGGTGACGAGGGTGTAGAGGACGAGGGGGGTGAAGGCGGAGGCCAGGACGGTGAGCCAGAGGAAGCCGATGGCCTCGCCGAGGGCTTCGCCGAGGGGGACGCCGCGGATGGCGCGCTTGGCGACGGCGAGGAGCCAGAGGGTGAGCGTGAGGATGGTGGAGGCGGCGAAGACGACGGCGTACTGCCGCAGGAAGGTGGCGTTGGTGAAGTCGACGGTGGTGGTGGAGTTGACGGCGTCGGAGAGCTTGTCGATGGTCCAGGCGGCGGCTTCGGCACACCCCTTCGCCAACGAGGACAGCGGATCGACGGATTCGGTGACGTCACCGGGTGAGTTGGGCGCGGAGCGCCCCCCGTCGTCTTCCTTCTCGCAGTAGTCCCTGGCGGGCCCGATGAGGCTGTCGCAGGCGCCGCCGTCGTCCTGCGCGGGTACGGCGCCGAGGGCGCGGGGGGCGGCGAGCAGGAGCGTGGCCTGCGCGCCGGCGAAGAGGGTCAGGGCTGAGGCGACGCGGCGCCGCGGGCTACCGGGCATAGGTGAAGCCTCCGAACTGCTCGACGGCGTCCTCGATCTGCTCGTCGGTCGCCGCCGGTACGTCACCGGGGACGGGGGCGGGGCCCCGCTTCTGGGAGTCGGCGGCGATCTTCCAGTCGCCGTCCGACCACTGGAGTTCGAAGGTCCAGGTGTGCCAGGTGGTGCGTACGGGCACGTCCGAGTCGGGGCCCGCCAGGCCGATCAGGCCGGTGTACCAGACGGCGATGGTGGCCCTGCCGTCCTCGTACTCCTTGACGGTCGTGCCGATCGGGACCGTCCGGGAGATGAAGGTCATCCCGGAGGGGGGCTCGCCCTCGGCGTCGAGGCCGAGGTTGGCGAGGAAGTCTTCGTCGTACGCGGCGTCCATGCCGGTCTTGGTCTTCTCCGCCAGTTCCGGTGTGTACAGGGCATCGACCAGCTCGTGTCGCCCTTCGGGCGTGAACATCCGGTCGCCGCCGAGCGCGACGGCGAAGTTCGCCGCCGCCGACTGGGCGCCCTCTGCGGAGTGGGGGAAGCCTGTGGGGATGCCGTTGGCGGGGGTGTTGACCGGGGTGTCGCCTGTGGGGGCGGTGGGCTGGGCCTTGGTGTCGGGGTTGGCGGGGGATTCGGGGTCGTCTTCGGTGTTGCCGCCGCGGTTCGCGAAGGCGATCGCGGCGATGAGGAGGACCACGACGCCCACGACCGTGACCATCGCGCGGGACGGCGAGACGCGGCCGCCGCGGCGGGCGTCGTAGCGGCCGTCGTTGTCGCCTTCGGCGAAGCGTGTGCGGGTGCCGGGTTCGGGGGAGGCGTAGTCGACGTAGTCGTCGTCGTGGCTCATGCCGGGTCACCCCCTCCGTGCGCCGGTGCCGCGTTGCACCGGCGTGCCGTAGGCACAAGAAGGTAGCGGTGCGCCGTCTGACGTCCCACGGGGGTCCCCGCGCCGCGCCCGGGGGGTGGTCGCCTCCCGGGCCGCGGGCTCGGGCGACGTCCCGCCGCCGTGTGCCGCACCGCCGTTCGCCGTACGCCTGGCCCTGAAGTCACGGCCCGGCCTACACCGCCATTCCGTACACGATCGTGAACACGGTGCCGAGGGAGCCGATGATGAACACTCCCGTCAGACCCGCCACGATCAGCCCCTTGCCCTGCTCCGCACTGAACGTGTCGCGCAGCGCCGTCGCGCCGATGCGCTGCTTGGCCGCGCCCCAGATCGCGATGCCCAGGCACAGCAGGATCGCGACCGCCATGACCACTTCGATCATCACGCGCGCTTCTTGGCCCAGGCTTCCGAAGGGGCCCCAGTCAGGGGCGATACCGCCGATGATGGTGTTGATGTCGCCCTTGTCGGCTGCCAGGAACATGTCGTAACTCACCGCCCCATGCGCTGTGTTGCCGTCCGGGCTGGACGGCAGGAGTCATTGTCCATCCTCCCTGATGATGCCCTCGTGAGAGTCGATTTGGCGTCAACCGCGGGGATTTCACAAGGGTGTTCGGCGCTCGCCGCCGACTTTCCTGTGTGTATCACGTTAGGTGACTATTGGCAACGCTGCGTGCTCACGGGGTCGGGGAGGCGATCGGCTTGTCCGACCTGTGGCGAATCGGAGTATGTGAAGAGTGGGTGGCGCGGTGACGTCCGCAGGGCGGGCCCCGTCGGTGGATTTGACTCAAACAGACCCTTGGGAAGGCGGCCGGCGGGTCGTATGGGGGCGGCGGGTCCAAGCGCCTTACACGGGCTGGCCGATGGGGCGCATGACGACCGTGTTGACGTCGACGCCCGCCGGCTGGTTCAGCGCCCAGACGATGGACTCGGCGACCTGGTCGGACGTCATCATCTCCATGCCCTCCGGCGCCCCGCCCATGCCGTCCCAGAAGAGCGTGTCGGTGCGGCCCGGGGCGACGAGCGTGACGCCGATGCCGTCGCCGGTCACCATGCGGCGGGTGTTCTCCGCCAGCCCCGTCATCGCCCACTTGGTGATGCCGTAGATGTTGCCCGGGGTGTGGACGAAGCCCGCGACGCTGCCGACGATGACGATCCGCCCGCGGGTCTCGCGCAGCGCCTCCAGCGAGCTGCGGATGAGCAGCGCCGGGCCCAGGACGTTGGTGAGCACCATGTCGCGCCAGCCGGCCGGGTCGCCGGTGGCCAGGTCGTCGTGGCTGGCGAAGCCGGCGTTGGCGACGACGGCGTCGAGCCGGCCGAACGCCGTGAGCGTCGCCTGCACCGCCTCGGCCACCGCCTCGTGGTCGGAGGCGTCGCCCGGCAGGGTCAGCAGCTCCGGCGGGTCGCCGGCGTCCTCGGCGAACCGGCGCAGCCGCTCGGCGCCGCGGCCGGTGACGGCGACGCGGCCGCCGCGGGCGAGGAGTCGGCGGGCGGCGGCGGCGCCGATGCCGCTGCCGCCGCCGGTGACGAGGGTGACGGGCGAGTCGTGGGTCATGGGGTACGGGCCTCCGGTGCCGGTCTTGTCGGACGCGGCGAGTGCACCACTTGGAGTGTTCTCTATGTCAACACCCCTGGTGAGGGCGGGCGGAGGTGGCCGTACGGCGCGGGCGGGGGTGGTGCCGGCACCACCATGGGTCCGGCGGTCGGCACCAGTGATCACAGGGCGTACGGCTACGAGGGTGGAGCCCGCCACACCACGACCCAGGGAGACAGCCGTGAACCGCAACCGCACCCGCACCGCCGCCCGCCGCGCCGGGGCCGCCGCCCTCCTCGCCGCCGTCGTCGCCGGTGCCGCCGCGCCCGTCGCCGCGGCCCACGGCGCCGGGGGCGCCGCCGACCCCGTACAGCGCCGCCTCGACGCCCTCGTCGAGCGCGACGGCGTCCCCGGCGCCCTCGCGTACGACGGCCGCACGACCCGTACCGCGGGCGTCGCCGACACCGCCACCGGCCGGCCCATGGTCGGCGCCGAGGGCCGCTACCGGATGGCCAGCAACACCAAGGCGTTCACCGCCACCGCCGTCATGCGGCTGGTCGCCGCGGGCGAGGTGCCGCTGGACGCACCCGCCGCGCGGTACGTGCCGCAGCTCGCCGGGACCGGCGTCACCGTGCGGCACCTGCTCAAGCAGACCAGCGGGCTGCCGGAGTACCTGCGCTTCGTCGACTGGAGCCGCGCCGCCACCGAGGAGGAGTACCTCGCGCTCGCCCTCGGCCACCCCGCCGACTTCGAACCGGGCGCCCGCTGGGGCTACTCGAACACCAACTACCTCGCGCTCGGCCTGCTCATCAAGCACGTCACCGGCGAGGACTACCGCACGTACATCGAACGCACCCTCATCGAGCCGCTGCACCTGAAGGACACGTACTGGCCCGCGAAGGGCGAGCTGACGCTACGCGGCCCGCACGCCCGCAACTACGGCGTCCATCCGGTCGACCCCGGGGCCGGCGTCACCGACGTGACCGAGCTGCCCGGCTACGAGTTCGGCGCCTCCGGCGGCCTCGTGACCACGCCGAAGGACCAGAACGCCTTCTGGGACGCCCTCTTCGGCGGCAGGCTGCTGCCCGGCTGGGCGCTGCGGGCGATGACCCACGACACCACCGACGTCGGCGGCCAGGACACCTACCCCGAGGGCAGCCGGTACGGCTACGGCGTCGCGTCCTTCCCGCTGAGCTGCGGCGGCGTGTACTGGGGCCACGGCGGCGACCTGCCGGGCGACTCCGTCGCCGGCGGGCGGGCCGGCCGGGGGCGCGGGACGGTCACCGTCTACACGACCACGTGGGCCGCCGAGGGCGACCGGCTGGCGGACCTCCAGGGGGCGGCCGACGCGGCGCTGTGCGCGAAGGACCGTACGGGCAAGGGACGTTGAGCAGGGAACGGGCAGACAGCCGGGGCCCGATGAGGGATGGTTGAGGGGTGCGCAAGCTCTGGCTGATCGTGGCGCTGGGGTCGGGGATGGTCCTGTCGTTCCTGGCCCTGCTCGTCGTCGGCACGTACACCGCCGCGTCCGGTCTCGCCGGCCGCGGCGTCGGCCTGGCGAAGGGCGCCGTGCCCGCCACGTACCAGTCGCTGGTGCAGGAGTGGGGCAACCTCTGCCCGGCCCTCAACCCCGCCCTGCTCGCCGCGCAGTTGTACCAGGAGAGCGGCTGGGACCCCAACGCCGTCAGCCCCGCGGACGCGCGCGGCATCGCGCAGTTCATGCCCGGCACCTGGGCCACCCACGGCATCGACGCCAACGGCGACGGCGAGCGCGACATCAACGACCCCGAGGACGCCATCCCGTCGGCGGCGACGTACGACTGCAAGCTCGCCGGCTACGTCGAGGACGTGCCCGGCGACCCGACCGAGAACATGCTCGCCGCGTACAACGCGGGACCGTACGCCGTCATCAAGTACAACGGCGTGCCCCCGTACCGCGAGACGCAGAACTACGTGCAGATCATCCAGGCCCTGGAGGAGAGCTTCGCCGCCCCCACCTCCCGCCTGTCGCCGTCGAAGCAGGCCGCGGGCGCCATCCACTACGCGCAGGACAAGCTCGGCACGCCCTATCTGTGGGGCGGTGACGGCACGCCGGAGGAGGGCGGCCGGTTCGACTGCTCGGGGCTGACGAAGGCGGCGTACGCCTCCGTGGACATCGAGCTGCCGCGGGTGGCGAACGACCAGTGGAACGCCGGGCCGCACCCGAGCAGGGACGAACTGCTCCCCGGGGACCTGGTGTTCTTCGCGTACGACATGAACGACTCGCGCTCCATCCACCACGTCGGCCTGTATGTAGGGGGCGGCTACATGATCGACGCCCCTTACACCGGCGCCGTGATCCGCTTCGATCCGATCGACTCGCCGGACTACTTCGGCGCGACCCGGGTCACGGAGGCGGGCGCGGAGGCGCTGCCGAAGCGCTGACGTGCGACGGGCCGCCGCGCGCGGGCCTCGTACGGGCAGCACGGACGGTCACTCTTCGATAACCTCCCGGTGATCTTTCGGTCGCAGACGGAACGCCGACCGTCGCGGCGCCGTTGCAAAGGGCGAGCGGCACCGTTGCAATAGGGAAGACGGCAGTCGCCGATCAGCGGGAAACGGGTGGGGAGAGGAGCCGAGTGGACATGCGTTCGCTGCACCTGGCGGGGGCACCCCCGAGCGGGTCGAACGCCGACGTTTCCGTGCTGTTCGACATCAACGGCGTCGCGGACTCCACGCCGCCCTGGTTCGACCGCGGGGCGGCGTTCCTGGGCGAGTACGGGCTGATCGGGATGCTCGGCGTGCTGCTGGTCGTGTGCTGGTGGCGTGCGCGCCGGCGTACGGGCGCGGTGCCGGTCGTGACCGCGCTGCTCTGGGGCCCGCTGGCCGCGGCGCTCGCGCTGCTCGCGAATATGCCGATCCGCGCGATCGTGGAGCGCCCGCGGCCGTTCCGGGAGCACGAGGGCCTGGAGGTCCTGCTGCCCGGCACCACCGGCTATTCGTTCGTCAGCGACCACACGTCGGTCGCCATGGCGCTGGCGGTCGGCATCTTCATGGCGAGCAGGCGGTACGGGCTCGCCGCGCTGGCGCTGGCGCTGCTGGAGGCGCTGAGCCGGGTCTACCTGGGCGTGCACTACCCCTCGGACGTCGTCGGCGGCATCGCGCTCGGCACGTCGGTGGCGCTGCTGCTCGCGCCGGCGGCGACGGCCGGGTTGATGCCGCTGGTGAGACGGGCGCCCGAGTGGCTCGTCGGGGACCCGGAGGCGGCGGACGCCGACCGGGAGCGGGAGCCGGCGACGGGTCCCGGCGCGGTCCCCGCGCCGCGGACGGAGCCGCTGGAGCGCGGCGGAGGCGGCCGGGACGGCGACGAGTTGGCGGCGTAGCGGGTACGGGCGCGGGCTCCCCGGCGGCCGCGGAGGCCGGGGCCCGGGGCGTACGGAAGCAATGCCCGCCGGGTGCGCGCGCCAATGCGCCCCCCGAAGTTTTCCGCGCCCGGACGCTACACCGCGTGACGCCCGTGCCCCCGGGGCGCCCGCGAAGCCCGGCGCCTACACCGCCTGGTCGAAGTCGAACAGCCGCTCCGGGTCGTACCGCTTCTTCACCTTCGCCAGCCGCTCCGCCGCCGGCCCGTAGTACGCGCCGCGCCACTTCCGCAACTCCGGATCCGTGTAGTTCTGGTACGCCGCCCCCGAGGCGTGCTCCCGCATCGCCGCGTGCGTGTCCGCCAGCCACCGCTCGCCCGGACCGCCGTCCTCGCCCTCGTCCCACGACGAGATGTACTGCGCCAGCACCCGCGACCCGCGGTGCACGAACGCCGTGTCCGCCACCGGCACCCGGTTCACCGCCCCGCCCAGCGCGGTGAGGATGAACAGCGCGTCCGCCGACCGCGACGCCTTCTCCGCCCGGTCCAGCAGCGTGCCGATGCCCCCGGCGCCCAGCGGCTCGTCGTAGAAGTCGGAGCGCGCCGCGAACGTGTCGCGCTGCAGGATGCCGCGCGCGTTGCGGCCCGGGACGCTGCCCTGGAGCCGGCACTGCTCGCGGTCGGCCTGGGCGCAGCCCGCGTACGTTCGCATGGCGTGGATGTACGACTGCGGGCCGATGGAGACGTCCTCGGCGGGACCGGGGCCGCCGGCCTGGTCGGCGAGGAAGTCGACGGCGGTGTGCATGTCGTCCTCGGTGCCCAGCGACATCGCGGCCACGGAGATCGTCGGCTCGCCGCCGCGGGTGTTGCCGAAGTGGACGGCGGACCACAGTTCGTCGGGCTGGTCCGGGCCCCACCCCTGCCAGGTGGTGAGCAGCGCCTCGGCCTTCGACCAGGGCCACACCATGTTCGCGGCGACGACGTCCGAGGCTTCGCGGGTGTCATAGCGCAGCTCGGTGACGATCCCGAAGTTGCCGCCGCCGGCGCCGCGCAGCGCCCAGAACAGGTCCTCGTTCTCCTCCGCCGAGCACTCGACGGTCTTGCCGTCGGCGGTGACGACGGTCGCGCCGCGGAGGTGGTCGCAGGTGAGCCCGTACGCGCGCGAGACGACGCCGTGGCCGCCGCCGAGGGTGAGTCCCGCCATGCCGACCGTCGCGCAGGAGCCGGCGGGTATGGTCCGGCCGCGGACGGCGAGCGCCTCGTAGACGTCGATGGTGCGCGCACCGGCGCCGACGGTGGCGGTGTCGGAGTCGGCGTCGATGCCGGAGAGGGCGGAGACGTCGACGACGAGGCGGCCGTTGCCGCTGGAGAAGCCGGCGTAGGAGTGGCCGCCGCTGCGTACGGCGACGGGGACGCCGGCGGCGCGGGCGAAGCGCAGGCACTCGGCGGCGTCGTCGGCGTGGTCGACGTACGCGACGGCGGCGGGGCGCAGGTCGTCGAAGCGGGTGTTGTACTGCTGGGCGGCGACGCGGTAGTCGTCGTGCCCGGGGAGGACGAGGCGGCCGGCGAGGGACTGACCGAGCGCGGGCCAGTCCGGCGGTCCCGTGGCCGGGCCGCTGCCGGAACCGGAGCGGGAGCCGCCGGGCTTGGGGTCGGGCTTGCCGCCGTCGTCGTCGCCCGAGCAGCCGGCGACGCCGGCGGCACCCACGCCCGCGGCGGTCGCGAGGGCGGTACGGAGCACTGTGCGCCTGTCCATCGGGACAGCACAGCGCATCGTGTCCCCCCTTCGCTACCCCCAAGTAGCAAAGCCTGGCGCCCGGGACGCTCAGCCGGGGGCGTCCGGGAGGTGGTCCGCGGCGTCCGTACGGGCCCGGGAGCGGGCCCGGCGGGCAGGGCCCGTCCAGCCGCAGGTGCAGCGGGCGAAGGCGAACGCGCCCCGCTCGGCGGTCGACGTGCGGTGCGCGCCGCCGCCGTACGGGCCGTCGGAACCCGCGCCGCCCTGGGGGTCACCCGGCCCGTCGCCGGGTCCGTCGCTGAGCACGCGGTCACGGTACCGCGGTGGGAAAGACCGTGACGGCGCCCCCTCCACCTCGTTAAGCGAACCGGAGAAAACACCGGCCGGGGGTAGCGAGAGATGGCGGCGGAGCAGCGGCGGACCGTAGGTACCGGCACCACGCCCGCGCGCCCCGGCGCCGCGGCCGCGGCCCGGCCCACGGCCGTGCTCGCGCTCCTCGGCGCCCTCGCCGCCGCGGCCCTGTCCGCCACCGCCGGCTGCTCCGAGCGCGGCGCCGCGGCCGACGAGCACCCGGGCGGCGACCCGCTGACCGCCGTGCAGCGCGCCGCCGACGCGCTGGCCGGCGCGGGCAGTTCCCGGGCGCGCACCGCGATGGAGATGATCAGCGGCGGTACCCGTGTCACCGTCAGCGGCGACGGCGCCTTCGACTACGCGGGCCGCCGCGGCCTGCTGCGCGTGGTGATGCCGCAGGGCGAGGAGGAGCCGATCACGGAGCTTTACGCGGTCGGTGAGCTGTACATGAAGAACCGCGGCGCCGGCGTCCCCGACGACAAGTGGCTCCGGCTCGACACGACCCGGCTCTCCGACGGCAACCTCGTCACCAACGGCGCCACCGACCCGCTCACCGCCGCGGAACTGCTGCGCGGCGCCAGCGAGGTGCGGTACGTGGGCGAGGAGCGCGTCGGCGACAGCGTCGTGCGGCACTACGAGGGCACGGCCGACCTCGGCCGCGCCGCCCGCGCGGCGTCCCCGTACGCGCGCGGGGCGCTGGCGGCCGCGGCCGAGGGCTTCGTCCAGGACGCGGTGGCCTTCGACGCGTATCTGGACGAGGACGGCCGGCCGCGCCGGGTGCGGCACGAGTTCGCGCTCTCCGGCGACTCACCGGTGCGGGTGGCGTCGACCGTCGAAACCTACGACTTCGGCGCCCCGGCCGAGGTGGCGTTGCCCGCGGATCGCGACATCTATGCCGGAACGGTTCGCCAGGGTGGCCAACAGCCCGCGTCCTAGCGGGAGTTGATTCCGGTCGTTTGCGCGGGGGCGTCGGGATTCGCCCGGGAAAGGCGGGGCCGTAAATGGTCCAGACGTGTCATGCGCGGACTGTGCCGCCCTACCTACTCTGAGCGGTGAGCCCGGCTGCCGGCGGGTGTGCATGGGGAAGTGGGGTGATTGCACGTGGGTCGGGGGTCGGCTGTCCAGGACCATGTGGCTCTCGCCGAAATCGAGTTGTGCGGTGAATTGATCATCGCGGCGACGAGCGCACCGGAAGAGCGGCTGAGCGACGACCGCATCGACGAAGTGCTGAGGGTGGAAGCCGAGCGGCGCGGCTCCGAGCTGGAGCGCAGGCGCGGCCGGCAGGAGATCACGCCGTAGCGACGGGGCACGCGGCGCAGAGGGTACACAGCGCGGCGGGACGGCGTCCGGGACACGGAGCGCAGGGCACGGAGCGCAGGCGTGTGCCGCGGAGCCCGGCGCTGCGCGCGGCTCGTACGCGCGCAGCAGCGGCCGTCCGCCCGCCCGCTACGCGCGCAGCATCCGGGCGATCGCGGCGGTGGCCTCCTCGACCTTCGCGTCGATCTCGTCGCCGCCCCGGGCGGCCGCGTCGGCGACGCAGTGCCGCAGGTGCTCCTCCAGAAGCTGGAGCGCGAAGGACTGGAGCGCCTTCGTGCTCGCGGAGACCTGCGTGAGTATGTCGATGCAGTAGACGTCTTCCTCGACCATCCGCTGCAGCCCGCGGACCTGGCCCTCGATCCGGCGGAGTCTCTTGAGGTGGGCCTCTTTGTCCTTGCTGTACCCGTGCGGGCCGGAGCCCGGCGCCGTCCCGGCGGCGGCCGTCGTTGCCGTGGTGTCGGTCACGTGCCCGTCCTTCCGTTTCCCATCCCTCGATCCGCCCGGCGCGTATCGCTGTGTGCGTACCACCGTATGCGAACCGTGCGCGATATACCCTCAGGGGGTATATGATACCGCCTTCGTGGCATTCTGTCCTGCGGCTGTTCCGCACAGCCGGTTCGCTCCGCAGGTGCGGCTCGCCTAGCATCATCAGGACCTATTCGCCGATATTCGCAGCACTGAGGATCATCACGTGCGATTTCGTCTGACCCCCAGGGAGACGAGCTTCTACGATATGTTCGCCGCCTCGGCCGACAACATCGTGACGGGCTCGAAGCTCCTGATGGAACTGCTCGGGGCGGATTCCTCCGCCCGGGCCGAGATCGCCGAGCGGATGCGCGCTGCGGAGCACGCCGGCGACGACGCCACCCACGCCATCCTGCACCAGCTCAACGCCTCGTTCATCACGCCCTTCGACCGCGAGGACATCTACCGTCTCGCCAGCTCGCTCGACGACGTCATGGACTTCATGGAGGAGGCCGTCGACCTCGTCGTCCTCTACCAGATCGAGGAGCTGCCGCGGGGCGTGGAGCAGCAGATCGAGGTGCTCGCGCGGGCCGCGGAGCTGACCGCGGAGGCGATGCCCAACCTCCGTACGCTCAACCACCTGCCGGAGTTCTGGATCGAGGTCAACCGGCTGGAGAACCAGGCCGACCAGATCCACCGCAAGCTTCTCGCGCACCTCTTCAACGGCAAGTACGACGCCATCGAGGTGCTCAAGCTCAAGCAGATCGTCGACGTCCTGGAAGAGGCCGCCGACGCCTTCGAGAAGGTCGCGAACACCGTGGAAACGATCGCGGTCAAGGAGTCCTGAGCCCGGTGGACACCTTCGCGCTTGTCGTCACGATCGGGGTTGCGCTCTTCTTCACGTACACCAACGGCTTCCACGACTCCGCCAACGCGATCGCGACCTCCGTCTCCACCCGCGCCCTGACGCCGCGCGCCGCGCTGCTCATGGCCGCGGTGATGAACTTCGCGGGCGCCTTCCTCGGCAGCGGCGTCGCCAAGACGGTGAGCGAAGGGCTGATCGAGACCCCGCACGGGTCGCACGGGATGTGGATCCTCTTCGCCGCCCTGGTCGGGGCGATCACGTGGAACATGGTCACGTGGTACTTCGGGCTGCCGTCGTCGTCCTCGCACGCGCTCTTCGGCGGCATGGTCGGCGCGGCGCTGGCGGCGTCGTCGAAGGTGTTCTGGTCCGGGGTGCTGGAGAAGATCGTCATCCCGATGTTCGTCTCGCCGATCGTCGGCCTGTGCGTCGGCTATCTGGTGATGTGCGCGATCATGTGGATGTTCCGCCGCTCCACCCCGCGCCGCGCGCAGCGCGGCTTCCGGGTGGCGCAGACCGTCTCGGCGGCGGCGATGGCGCTGGGGCACGGGCTCCAGGACGCGCAGAAGACGATGGGCATCGTGGTGCTGGCGCTGGTCATCGCGGACGTGGAGGACGAGGGCGACGCCATCCCGTGGTGGGTGAAGGTGATGTGCGCACTGATGCTCTCGCTCGGTACGTACGCGGGCGGCTGGCGCATCATGCGGACGCTGGGGCGGCGGATCATCGACCTCCAGCCGCCGCAGGGGTTCGCCGCCGAGACGACGGCGGCGGGGATCATGTACTCGGCGTCGTTCATGTTCCACGCGCCGATCTCCACGACGCACGTGATCACTTCGGCGATCATGGGCGTCGGCGCGACGAAGCGGGTGAAGGCCGTGCGGTGGGGGGTGGCGAAGAACATCGTGATGGGGTGGTTCGTCACGATGCCGGCCGCGGCGGGGGTGGCGGCGGCGGTGTACTGGCTGGTGCACCTGGCCTTCGAGTAGCGCTGAAGCGTTTCTGCGCGGCCTGGGCCCGGGCCGGCCCTCAGCCGAAGCGGCCCGAGATGTAGTCCTCCGTCGCCTTCTCCTCGGGGTTGGAGAAGATCTTGTCGGTGTCGCCGACCTCGATGAGCCGGCCCGGCTCCCCGACCGCCGACAGGTTGAAGAACGCCGTACGGTCCGACACCCGCGCCGCCTGCTGCATGTTGTGCGTGACGATCACGATCGTGAACCGCTCCTTCAGGTCGGCCATCAGGTCCTCGATCGCCAGGGTGGAGATCGGGTCGAGGGCCGAGCAGGGCTCGTCCATGAGGAGCACCTGGGGTTCGACGGCGATGGCGCGGGCGATGCAGAGGCGCTGCTGCTGGCCGCCGGAGAGGCCGGAGCCGGGGCGGCTCAGGCGGTCCTTGACCTCGTTCCACAGGTTCGCGCCGCGCAGCGACTTCTCCACCACGTCATCGAGTTCGTGCTTCTTGTACGAGCCGTTGAGCCGGAGGCCGGCGGCCACGTTCTCGTACACGCTCATCGTCGGGAACGGGTTGGGCCGCTGGAAGACCATGCCGACCACCCGGCGCACCCCGACCGGGTCGACGCCCGGTCCGTACAGGTCGTCGCCGTCGAGGCGCACCTCGCCCTCGACGCGCGCGCCCGGGGTGACCTCGTGCATGCGGTTGATCGTGCGCAGGAAGGTGGACTTGCCGCAGCCGGACGGGCCGATGAAGGCCGTCACGGACTTGGGCTCGACGGACATCGAGATGCCGTCGATCGCCTTGAAGTCGCCGTAGTAGGCGGTCAGGTCGCCGATGTCGATGCGCTTGGCCATGGGACTGGGATCTCTTTCGTACGTGGCCGTCAGCGGCCGGTCTTCGGAGCCTTGAAACGGGCGATGAGGCGGGCGAACAGGTTGAGGAGCATGACGAAGACGATGAGCACCAGGGCGGCGGCCCAGGCGCGGTCGTAGGAGGCGTTGTTGCCGTTGGCCCACTGCTCGTAGATGTAGAGCGGCAGCGACGCCTGGGCGCCCTCGAAGGGGTCGGAGTTGATGGCGGGGTTGCCGAAGACGAGCAGCAGAAGAGGAGCCGTCTCGCCGGTGATACGGGCCACGGCGAGCATCACGCCGGTGGTGATGCCGCCGAGGGAGGTGGGGAGGACGACCTTGAGGATCGTCTTCCATTTCGGTACGCCCAGGGCGTACGACGCCTCGCGCAGCTCGTTCGGGACGAGCTTCAGCATCTCTTCGGTGGAGCGGACGACGATCGGCATCATCAGGATGGCGAGTGCGAAGGAGCCGGCGAGTCCGGAGTAGCCGAAGCCCAGCCCCATGATCCAGACGCTGAGGATGAAGAGACCGGCGACGATCGACGGGATGCCGGTCATGACGTCGACGAAGAAGGTGACGGCCTTCGCCAGCCGCCCGCCCCCGTACTCCACGAGGTACACGGCCGTCAGCAGCCCGATCGGGGTGGCGATCACGGTGGCCAGCGCGACCTGCTGGATGGTGCCGAGAAGGGCGTGGTAGATGCCCCCGCCGGGCGCGATGGCGACGACGCCGTTCATGGAGTGCGTCAGGAAGTAGCCGTCGAGGACCTTGACGCCCTGCCGTACGGTCTCCCAGACCAGCGACGCCAGCGGGACGACGGCCAGCAGGAAGGCGCCCCACACGAGCGACGTGGCCAGCCGGTCCTTCGCCTTGCGGACGCCCTCCGTACGCGCCGAGACGGCGTACAGCCCGGCCACGAAGAGCAGCGCGGCGATCAGCCCCCACTGCACCCGGCTGTCCAGCCCCGCCCCCAGCCCGACCGCCACCCCGGCCGCCACGGCGGCGACCGCGAGGGCCACCGGCGCCCAGCGGGGCAGGCGCGGCTGGTGGATGGCGAAGGCGTCGGTCCGGTCCACCACGCTCCCGGGCGCGCTCATGCGTTCGCTCCCGAGTACTCCTTGCGGCGCGCGATGATCAGCCGGGCGGCGCCGTTGACCAGCAGCGTGATGACGAACAGCACCAGGCCGGAGGCGATCAGCGCGTCCCGCCCGAACTCCCCGGCCTCCTTGAACGCCGAGGCGATGTTCTGCGCGAACGTCCCGCCCCCGGGCTCCAAGAGCTTCGCCGACAGGATCGCCGACGGGGACAGCACCGTGGCGACCGCCATCGTCTCGCCCAGCGCCCGCCCGAGGCCCAGCATCGAGGCCGAGATGACGCCGGAGCGCCCGAAGGGGAGCACCGACATCCGGATCAGCTCCCAGCGCGTGGCGCCCAGCGCCAGCGCCGCCTCCTGGTGCGTCTGCGGCGACTGCCGGAAGACCTCGCGGCTGACGTTGGTGATGATCGGCAGGATCATGATCGCCAGCAGGATGCCGGCGGTCATCAGGGAGCGCGGGGCGCTGCCGTCGAAGGAGAAGACGACGGTCCAGCCCAGGAGGTCGTCCAGCCACTCGTACGGGCCGACCAGGTGCGGCACCAGGAACAGGGCGCCCCACAGGCCGTAGACGATCGAGGGGACGGCGGCCAGCAGGTCGATGACGTACGCGAGGGGCGCCGCCACCCTGCGGGGCGCGTAGTGGGTGATGAAGAGCGCGATGCCCACCGCGATCGGCACCGCGATGACCATGGCGATGACCGACGAGACGATCGTGCCGAAGGCCAGCACCGCGATGCCGAAGACCGGCGGATCGGCGTTGGCGTCCCACTGGAAGGTGGTGAGGAAGTTGCCCTCGTTCTTGGCGAGGGCGAGCGAGGCGCGGTACGCGAGGAAGGCCGCGATCGCGCCCATGATCACCAGCAGGGTGATGCCGGAGCCCTTCGACAGGCCGGCGAAGACGCGGTCGCCGAGGCGGGTCGCGCTCCTGCGGCGGCCCTTCTTCCGCGGCGCCTCCGGCGGTGGCGGGGCGGTGGTGCGTATCTCGGTCTCGGTGTCGGTGTCGGTACTCACGGGCGGCCTCCCGTCGGGGTGGGGCGGCGGCGCGGGGGTGGGCGCCGTCCGTCCCGGCGGCGGTGGTGCACCGGCTGCGGGACCCGCGCCCTCCGTGCCCCCGCGCAGGTCGGCGCGGGGGCTGCGGGGGTCGGGGCCGGCGGTCAGGAGAGTGACTCCACTGTCGTACGGACCTTCCCGACGACCTCCGCGGGCAGCGGGGCGTAGCCGAGCTGGCTCAGCTTCGACTGGCCGGCCTCGCTCGCGGTGTAGCCCAGGAAGGACTTCACCTTGTCGAGGTTGTCCTTGTGGTTGCCCTGGTCGCAGGCGATCTCGTAGGTCAGGAGGGTGAGGGGGTAGGCGCCCTCGGTGTCGGTGGTGAAGTCGAGCTGCATCGCGAGGTCCTTGCCGGAGCCGGTGACCTTCGCGGCGGCGATGGCCTTGGAGGCGTTCTGGCTGGTGGCCTCGACGGGCTCCTTGGCGCCGGTGTCGAGCTTGACGGTGTTGATGTCGCTCGCGGTGGCGAAGGAGAGCTCGAAGTACGAGATGGCGCCGTCGGTCTGCTTCACCTGCGCGGAGACCCCGGAGGAGCCGTCCGCGGCCTGGCCGCCCTGGACGGGCCACTTCTTGCCCGGCTGGTGCGGCCAGGTGTTCTCGGCCGCGGCGGCGAGGTACTGCGTGAAGTTGTCGGTGGTGCCGGACTCGTCCGAGCGGTGCACCGGCTGGATCTTGGTGTCCGGCAGGTCCGCGTCGGGATTGAGGTCGGCGATGGCCGGGTCGTTCCAGGTGGTGATCGCGCCGGAGAAGATCCGGCCGACGACGTCCGCATTCAGCACGAGGTCGTCCACGCCCTCGACGTTGTACCCGATGGCGATGGGGCCGCCGAGCATCGGGATGTTGATGGCCTCGCCGTTCCTGCAGACCTTCTTCGACGCCTGCACCTCCTCGGGCTTCAGCACCGAGTCGGAACCGGCGAAGCCGGTCTTGCCCTGGAGGAACTCCTGGATGCCGGCGCCCGAGCCGGTGGCCTTGTAGTTGACGGTGATGTCCGGGCAGACGCCCTGGAAGTCGCTGACCCACTGGTCCATGGCGTTCTTCTGCGCCGAGGAGCCCGACGCCAGCAGCTCGCCGGAGCCGGCGCACTTCACGTCGTCGGCCGCGGCCTGGGCGCCGCCACCGGCCGAGCCGGAGCCGCCGGTGTTGTCGTCCGACCCGCAGGCGCCGAGGACGAGGGCGCCGGCGAGGGCGAGGGAGCCGGCGGCCGCGGCGCGCAGCCGGGTGGTGCGGGGAAGCTTCACGGTGGGGGTCCTTTGCGGTTCTGGCGGACTGGAGACAGACCTCTCCCTCAGCTATGCGCGTTCGCGTCCGTCTCGCCTGCGCTCTTCACCTTTCGTTGCCGAATTTAGGCAAAACAGGTGAATCGATCCCCTGTCCGAAGTGAACGAGAAGTGAACCTCCTCCCTCGTTCGGGCGACCGCCCCGCCCCTGCCGCCCGCGCCCCGCTCCCCGCCCGGCCCGGCGCGTCCCCTACGGGCCCTCCCGCAGCCGGTTCCGGGGGCTGCGCGCTCCCGCTCGGCCGCGTGGGCACGTACGGTGAAGAGATGACGAGCATCGGTGGTGCGGAGATGGTCGACTGGAATCTCGCGGTTGCGACCGCGACCCGGCTCGTACGGCCGGGCCCCGAGGTGAGCCGGGACGAGGCGCGCGCCATCGTCGGCGAGCTGCGGGCGCACGCCCGGTCGGCCGAGGAGCACGTACGCGAGTTCTCCCGGATGTATCCCGAGGGCGCCGACCCGCGGCACGACACCCCGATCCTCGTGGTCGACCGCCCTGGCTGGATCAAGGCGAACGTCGCGGGCTTCCGCGCCGTCCTCGCGCCGCTGCTGGAGAAGATGGACAAGCGCCGCTCCGGCCTCCCCGGCGGGGCCGTCCTGGGCGCGGTGGGCGGCAAGATCACCGGCGTCGAGCTGGGGATGCTGCTGTCGTTCCTCTCCTCCCGCGTCCTCGGCCAGTACGAGACCTTCGCCCCCGCCACCCGCGACCTGCCCGGCGGCCCCGCCGCCCACACCGGCTCCGGCGGCGGCGCGGGACAGGGCCGGCTGCTGCTCATCGCGCCGAACATCGTCCACGTCGAGCGTGAGCTGGAGGTCGCCCCGCACGACTTCCGGCTGTGGGTCTGCATCCACGAGGAGACCCACCGCACGCAGTTCACCGCCGTGCCCTGGCTGCGCGACCACCTCCAGGGTGAGATCCAGTCGTTCCTGGGCGAGACCGAGATCGACCCGGCCACCCTCCTGGACCGCGTACGGGAGGCGCTGCAGAGCCTCAGCGGCAGCCGGGAGGAGGGCGCCGAGGAGCGCAGCATCGTCGAGGTCGTCCAGACCCCGGCGCAGCGGGAGATCCTGGGCCGGCTCACCGCGGTGATGTCCCTGCTGGAGGGGCACGCGGACTACGTGATGGACGGTGTGGGACCGCAGGTCGTGCCGTCGGTCTCGGAGATCCGGGAGAAGTTCACCAAGCGCCGCCAGGCCGGCGCGGGCCGGCTGGACCAGGCGCTGCGCAAGCTGCTGGGCCTGGACGCCAAGCTCCGCCAGTACCGCGACGGCGAGCGCTTCGTGCGGCACGTCGTCGACCAGGTCGGCATGGACGGCTTCAACCGGGTGTGGACCTCGCCGAACACGCTGCCCACCAAGTCGGAGATCGCCAAACCGGCGGACTGGATCGCGCGGGTGCACAGCCGCGCCGAGAGCTGACGACTGCTCCCGGCGGTTCCCATGGCGGCGATATTCGCGCGACTTTCACCCGTCCGAGGGAGCGAACCCGGCGTTGCCCGCGTGCAATGCTCAGTTGGCCGCTCTCCTCTGTCACCATCGACATACTTACAGTGACGGTCGCGGAGGTGAGCCCGAGCGAGCTCTTCCGCCGCCAGCGAAAGTGAAGTGAAAGCCATGGGTCCCCATCCAGCGGTCGCCGCGATACGTCTGGCCGTACGCCACGTTCTGCACGACGTGCTCACCGAGCATGCGACGGCGCACGTACCCCCCACCCCCGCGGCCTTCCCCGCCGCCCCCAGGCATCCCCCGCCGCCCCCACGGCCTCCACGGCCGCGGTCCCCCCACCGGCCCCGCGCGCCCCCTTCGCGGGCACATCCCGCCCGGCCGCCCCCGCAGCCGCCCCGCTGATCCTCGTCGCCTGCTCGGGCGGCGCCGACTCCATGGCGCTGGCCTCCGCGCTCGCCTTCGAAGCCCCCCGCCAGGGCGCCCGCGCCGGCGGCATCACCATCGACCACGGCCTCCAGGCCGGCTCCGACCTGCGCGCGCAGGAGGTCGTCGGCCGCATGCGCGCCCTCGGCCTGGACCCCGTCGAGTCCGTGCGCGTCGACGTCGGCCGCGGCGGCGGCCCCGAGGCCGCCGCCCGCGAGGCCCGCTACGCGGCGCTGGACGAGGCCGCGCAGCGCCTCGGCGCCGCCGCCGTACTCCTCGGCCACACCCGCGACGACCAGGCCGAGACCGTGCTGCTGGCCCTCGCCCGCGGCTCCGGCGTGCGCTCCCTGTCCGGCATGGCCGCGACCTCGGGGCCCGGCGGCCGCTACCGCCGCCCGTTCCTGCAGATCGACCGCCAGGTCGCCCGCAAGGCGTGCATGGTCCAGTCGCTGCCCGTCTGGGACGACCCGCACAACGTCGATCCCGCCTACACCCGCTCCCGCGTCCGCCACGAGGCGCTGCCGGTGCTGGAGAAGGCGCTGGGCCGCGGCGTCGTCGCCTCCCTGGCCCGTACCGCCCGGCTCTCCCGGGACGACGCCGACGCCCTCGACGCCTGGGCCGCCGACGCCGAGCGCGGCGTACGGGACGCGGACGGCGGCCTCGACGTCCCCGGGCTGTACGCGCTGCCGCCCGCCGTGCGGCGCCGTGTCCTGCGCCGCGCCGCCCTGGCGGCCGGCTCCCCGGCCGGGTCCCTCTTCAGCCGGCACATCGAGGAGATGGACAAGCTCATCACCGGCTGGCGCGGGCAGAGCGCCCTCAACCTCCCCGGGCGGGTGTCCGCCCGCCGCGAACAGGGCCGGCTCGTCGTCCGGCGGGAGGACCGCAGGGAAGACCTCCGGGAGGACTGACGGCCCGTACGCCGCGGATCCCGCCGGTGCGCAGGCCGGCCGGCGGGACCGCACAGGCCATGGCCAGGGGTCGGGACGTGCGGAAAACGTGTCCTACGCGCTCCTGACCGCCCGGAGAACGGATGGCAGACTGTTCGTTCGGCAGTGGTCGTCGAACGAACGAGAGTGACCCCGGGTGGATGTGAAGGACATGGGCGCGGACCTTGAGAAAGTGCTCATCACCAAGGAAGAGATCGACGCCAAGCTCGCCGAGATGGCCGCGAAGATCGACGCGGAGTACGCCGGCAAGGACCTCCTGATCGTCGGGGTGCTCAAGGGCGCCGTGATGGTCATGGCGGACCTCGCCCGCACGCTCTCCACGCCGGTCACGATGGACTGGATGGCCGTGTCCTCGTACGGCGCGGGCACCCAGTCCTCCGGTGTCGTGCGGATCCTCAAGGATCTGGACACCGATATCCAGGACCGGCACGTGATGATCGTCGAGGACATCATCGACTCCGGCCTCACGCTCTCCTGGCTGCTCTCCAACCTCGGCTCCCGGCAGCCGGCCTCGCTGCGGGTCTTCACCCTGCTGCGCAAGCCGGAGGCGGCGAAGGTGCCCATCGACGTGGACTGGGTCGGCTTCGACATTCCCAACGAGTTCGTCGTCGGCTACGGCCTCGACTACGCGGAGAAGTACCGGAACCTGCCCTTCGTGGGCACCCTCGCACCGCACGTGTACGGTGGCTGACGCAGTCCGCGGCTCCGCGTGCGCGGGCTGAAGGGGACTGGGGGGACTTCCCGCCGCCGCCCCCCGGGTGGCCGGACGCGGGCCGGCGGGTCCCTGCCCTGGGAACACCGGGGGGTTTCCCGCCGTTGGAGCATGGGAAAGCCGGTTTGTTAGCCGTCCCCGGCGGGGACGGGTGACAATTCTGGGGTACCGTCCGAACGACAGTCGTTTCAGTTTGGACCCATAACAGGCATACGCACGGCCACGGGCTCGGTCAGGAGCCAGCCGTGCCTCACTGGGCAGGAGGGACGGGGCGTACGCCGCCCCGTGTGGATGGACGTGAAGCGCTACTTCCGTGGGCCGGTCATGTGGATCGTGCTGGCCGTCCTCGCCGTGGTCCTGTTGATGCAACTGGTCGGCTCCTCCGAGGGCTACAAGTCCGTTGACACCGCCAAGGTCGTCGCCGCGATCAACGACAAGAAGGTCAGCTCCGCGGAGCTGACCACCGGTAACAGCGAGACCATCAAGGTCCAGCTCAAGGGCGACAACAAGATCGACGGCAGCGACAAGGTCCAGGCGAACTACATCGACAACCAGGGCGCCGACCTTGCCGACAAGCTGCAGAACAGGTTCGACAAGGGCGAGATCCCCGACGGCTACTCGGTCAAGCCGACGAAGGACAACCCGTTCGTCAGCATCCTGCTCTCGCTGCTGCCGTTCGTCCTGATCGTGCTCGTCTTCCTCTTCCTGATGAACCAGATGCAGGGCGGCGGCTCCCGGGTCATGAACTTCGGGAAGTCCAAGGCCAAGCTCATCACGAAGGACACCCCGAAGACGACCTTCTCCGACGTGGCCGGGGCCGACGAGGCCGTTGAGGAGCTCCACGAGATCAAGGAGTTCCTCCAGGAGCCCGCGAAGTTCCAGGCCGTCGGCGCCAAGATCCCCAAGGGCGTGCTGCTCTACGGCCCGCCCGGCACCGGCAAGACCCTGCTGGCCCGCGCCGTCGCCGGCGAGGCGGGCGTGCCGTTCTACTCCATCTCCGGCTCCGACTTCGTCGAGATGTTCGTCGGTGTCGGCGCCTCCCGCGTCCGCGACCTCTTCGAGCAGGCCAAGGCGAACGCACCCGCGATCGTCTTCGTCGACGAGATCGACGCGGTCGGCCGCCACCGCGGCGCCGGCATGGGCGGCGGCCACGACGAGCGCGAGCAGACGCTGAACCAGCTCCTCGTCGAGATGGACGGCTTCGACGTCAAGGGCGGCGTCATCCTCATCGCGGCCACCAACCGGCCCGACATCCTCGACCCCGCGCTGCTGCGCCCCGGCCGGTTCGACCGGCAGATCGGCGTGGAGAGCCCCGACATGCAGGGCCGGCTGGAGATCCTCAAGGTCCACCAGAAGGGCAAGCCCGTCGCCCCGGACGTGGACCTGTCCGCCGTCGCCCGGCGCACCCCCGGCTTCACCGGCGCCGACCTCAGCAACGTGCTGAACGAGGCCGCGCTGCTCACCGCGCGGAGCAACCGGAAGCTGATCGACAACGAGATGCTGGACGAGGCCATCGACCGCGTGGTCGCCGGTCCGCAGAAGCGCTCCCGCATCATGTCGGAGAAGGAGAAGAAGATCACCGCGTACCACGAGGGCGGGCACGCCCTGGTCGCGGCGGCCTCTCCCAGCGGCGACCCGGTGCACAAGGTGACGATCCTCTCCCGCGGCCGCGCCCTCGGCTACACGATGGTGCTGCCCGACGAGGACAAGTACTCCACCACGCGCAACGAGATGCTGGACCAGCTCGCGTACATGATGGGCGGCCGCGCGGCCGAGGAGCTGGTCTTCCACGACCCGACGACCGGTGCCGCCAACGACATCGAGAAGGCCACCGGGCTCGCCCGCAAGATGGTCACGCAGTACGGCATGACCGAGCGGCTGGGTGCGATCAAGTTCGGCTCCGACCAGTCCGAGCCCTTCCTGGGCCGGGAGCTCTCGCACCAGCGCGACTACTCCGAGGAGGTCGCCGCGCTGGTCGACGAGGAGGTCAAGAAGCTGATCGAGACCGCGCACAACGAGGCGTGGGAGATGCTCGTCGAGAACCGCGACGTGCTCGACAACCTGGTGCTGGAGCTGCTGGAGAAGGAGACCCTGGGCAAGGAGGAGATCGCCGAGATCTTCCGCCCCCTGGTCAAGCGCCCGCTGCGGCCGGCGTGGACCGGCTCCTCGCGGCGTACGCCCTCCACCCGGCCGCCGGTGACCTCCCCGCGGGAGACCAACGGCTCGGGCCCGCGGATGCTCGACAAGGCCGAGACGCCGCCCGCCGGCGGCGGCCTGCCGGGCGGCCTCCAGGGCGGCACGCTGCCGGGCGAGGGCCCGCAGCACCAGCCGTCGCCGAGCGAAGGCGGTCAGCCGTAGCGGATACCGCTGGAATGTGTGCAGCGCCCCCGAGGTTCTAGCCTTGGGGGCGCGGCCATTGGCGCAGGTACGAGAGGCACCACGATGACGGATGCGGCTGTCAGGACGGAACACGGCCCGGAGCGCGGCGACGGGGCGTACGGCGACTTCGACGAGAAGCGCGCCGAGGACGCCGTGCGTGAACTGCTCATCGCCGTCGGCGAGGACCCCGACCGCGAAGGTCTGCTGGACACGCCGGCGCGGGTGGCGCGCGCGTACAAGGAGATCTTCGCCGGCCTGCGGCAGCGCCCGGAGGACGTGCTGACGACGACGTTCGACCTGGGCCACGACGAGATGGTGCTGGTCAAGGACATCGAGGTGCTGAGCACGTGCGAGCACCACTTGGTGCCGTTCGTCGGCTCCGCGCACGTGGGGTACATCCCGTCGCACGACGGGAAGATCACGGGGCTGTCGAAGCTGGCGCGGCTGGTGGACGTGTATGCGCGCAGGCCGCAGGTGCAGGAACGGTTGACCACGCAGATCGCGGACTCGCTGATGGAGATACTCGAGCCGCGGGGCGTGATCGTCGTCATCGAGTGCGAGCACTTGTGCATGACGATGCGGGGTGTGCGGAAGCCGGGGGCGAAGACGCTGACGTCGGCGGTGCGCGGACAGCTCCGGCACCCGGCGACGCGGGCCGAGGCAATGAGCTTGATCAGGTCGCGCTGATGGGGGGCGGGGGTATGGAACCGGGAGCGTGCTGCGCGCCGGGACGCGGTGCGGAGGGCGCGGCGGTACCGGAGGGCGGCGGGGTCGTCGCCGGGCCCGGGAAGGCCGTGGCCGCGTCGGGACCGGCCGCGTACGAGCCGCGCGGAGGATGGCGGAAGCTGCCCGGCGGGGCGTTCCTGATGGGCTACGACGACGGCCCGTACCCGGCGGACGGGGAGGGCCCGGCGCGCGAGGTGACGGTCGACGGCTTCGCGGTCGCGGCGACGGCCGTGACGAACGAGGAGTTCGCGGCCTTCACCGACGCGACGTCGTACGTCACGGACGCCGAGCGCTTCGGCTGGTCCTTCGTTTTCGCAGGCTTTTTGCCCAAGAACTTCCCGCCCACCGCCTCGCCGCCGCAGACGCCGTGGTGGCGGCAGGTCCACCAGGCGGACTGGCGGCACCCTGAGGGCCCCGGCTCGGGCCTGCGCGGCCGGTGGGACCACCCGGTGGTGCACGTGTCGCACACGGACGCCCTGGCCTTCTGCGAGTGGGCGGGCGCACGGCTGCCGACGGAGGCGGAGTGGGAATACGCGGCACGCGGCGGGCTGGAGGGGGAGCCGTACCCCTGGGGGGCGGAGCGGGATCCGGAGGGCGCGTACCGGATGAACATCTGGCGCGGCAGCTTCCCCGACCGCAACACGGCTGCGGACGGCTACCGGGGGACGTGCCCGGTGGACGCCTTCGAGCCGAACGACTACGGGCTGTACAACGCGACGGGGAACGTGTGGGAGTGGTGCGCGGACTGGTTCCACGCCCGGCACCACCGGAAGGCCCCGCGCGACAACCCGCGGGGACCGCGGCTGGGGCAGTCGCGGGTGCTGAAGGGGGGTCGCACCTGTGCCATGAGTCGTACTGCTTGCGGTACCGGACCTCGGCGAGGATGGGGAACACCCCGGACAGCTCGAGCGGCAACACGGGCTTCAGGGTGATCCGGAGCCTGTGAGGCGCCCCGGGGACCGTCCCGCCCGCGGAAGGCGGGGGGCCGCCGACCCGGGCACCTCGGACCCGGGGTCCCGCCAGCCCGGGGGTCCGTCAGCCCGGGGGCCCGCCGACCTGGGCACCCGCCGATCCGGGCTCTCCGACCCGTCGACCTGGAGACCCGCCGATCCGGGCTCTCCGACCCGTCGACCTGGGCACCCGCCGACCCGGGGTCCTCGAACCCCGTGCCCCCGGACCGGTGCCTCCGTGCCCCGGACACCGACCCGACCTCGACCCCGTACCCTCGCACCCACACGTCCCACGTCCCCCGCACGCCCGCCCAAGGGTAGGCGCGCCCTCTGACATCGCCCCGGCGCGCTCGCACCGCCGCAGTCCGCTCTACGCGCCCCCTCCCCGCCGCTCAGGCCGCGCCCCACCCTCCCGCGTAAGCGCTCCGGCGCCCCGCCGGGACCGGGTGGGCCGATGGCGCATACGCTGGAGCTATGACGGATGCGCGCAGGGGGCAGGTGGCGGGGCTGCCGGACTTCGGCCGCTGCGCCGTCATGGGCGTCGTCAACGTCACCCCCGACTCCTTCTCCGACGGCGGCCTCTGGTTCGACTCCGCGGCCGCGATCAAGCACGGCATCGACCTCGTCGCCACCGGCGCGGACATCGTCGACGTCGGCGGCGAGTCCACCCGCCCCGGCGCGCCCCGCGTGGACGAGGACGAGGAACTGCGCCGCGTCCTCCCCGTCGTACGGGGCCTCGCGGCCGAAGGCGTCCTCGTCTCCGTCGACACCATGCGCGCCACGGTCGCCGAACAGGCGGTCGCCGCCGGCGCCCGCCTCGTCAACGACGTCAGCGGCGGCCAGGCCGACCCCGCGATGGTCCCGGCGGTCGCCGCGACCGGGGTGCCGTTCGTCGTCATGCACTGGCGCGGGCAGTCCATCGACATGAACAACCGCGCGGTCTACGAGGACACCGTCACCGAGGTCGTCGACGAACTCCGCCGCAGCCTGGACCGGGCCGTGGCGGGCGGTATCGATTTCGAGCGGATCATCGCCGACCCGGGCCTCGGCTTCGCGAAGGCGGCGCCGCACGACCTGGTGCTGCTGAACAGCCTCGCCCGGCTCCGCGCGGGTTTGGAACGTCCGCTGCTGGTCGCGGCGTCGCGCAAGCGGTTCCTGGGGCGCATCCTGGCCGGCCCCGACGGTTCGCCGCCGCCGGCCCGCGAGCGGGACGCCGCGACGGCGGCGGTGTCGGCGATAGTGGCACGCGAGGGCGCGTGGGCGGTACGGGTCCACGAGGTCCGGCCGACGGCGGACGCGGTGCGGGTCGCGTCGGCGCTGGAAGGGGCGTAGCGGGGCTTACGGGCCGCGTACCCGAATCCGTATGGTGAGAGCCCGGCCGTGCGGTCGGCGATCTTTGTCAGAGCAGCGGCCTACCCTAGGGCGGGAGTGCGGGGGACGGGCGACGTCGCACAAGACCTGTGTCGCGTTCATAGCCCGTTCGAGTCGCTGTCACCCCCCATACCGCTGTCCCGTCGACCCTCCCCGTAGACGCGGCCCCACCCCACACCACGGCCGTGAGCAGCCCCGGTCGTCCGGCGTGTCAGCAGGCGCGGGTACATTCGATCGAGGGTCCAGGGGCAGGGCCGAGCATCAGACCACCACCGCTTCGACCTCAGCGAGCCCACCGGCACCGGACATCGACCGAAACGAGCAGCCGAAGACACAAGCGCACAAGCAACCGACGCAAGGCGCACGAACCAGGCACAGGAACAAGGCACAGGAACAAGGTTCAAGGGCATCAGCACAGAACGGCGCCAAGACGCAGAAGGTGAGGCGAGCGAGCCATGACCCAGGCCGACCGAGTCGCGCTGCGCGGCCTCAGGGCCCGCGGCCACCACGGCGTCTTCGCGCACGAGCGCGCCGAGGGCCAGCCCTTCGTCGTCGACCTCGTCCTCCACCTCGACACCCGCCCCGCCGCTGCCACCGACGACCTGGCGCGGACCGTGCACTACGGCGTCGTGGCGGAGGAGACCGTGGCCATCGTCGAGGGCGAGCCGGTGGACCTGATCGAGACGCTCGCCGAGCGGATCGCCGCGCAATGCCTGGCCCACGCGCCCGTGCAGCAGGTGGAGGTGACGGTGCACAAGCCGGACGCGCCGATCACCGTTCCGTTCGACGACGTGACCATCACCATCACCCGAAGCAGAGGTTGACCATTGAATCGCAGCGACCCGACCGTGCAGCCAGTGCCGCATTCCGTGGTCGAGCAGGTCGACGCGGCCGACTCGACCCTGCAGAACCCCAAGCTCGCCGTGCTCTCCATCGGCAGCAACCTCGGCAATCGCCTGGAGACCCTCCAGGGCTCCGTCGACGCCCTGGAGGACACCCCCGGTCTCCGCGTCAAAGCCGTCTCACCCGTCTACGAGACCGACCCCTGGGGCGTCGAGCCGGGCAGCCAGCCGACGTTCTTCAACGCCGTCCTGATCGTACGGACCACCCTCCCGCCCGCCTCGCTGATGGAGCGGGCGCACGCCGTGGAGGAGGCGTTCGCGCGCGTACGGGACGAGCAGTGGGGTCCGCGCACGCTGGACGTCGACATCGTGGCGTACCAGGGCGTCGTCTCCGACGACCCCGCCCTCACCCTCCCGCACCCCCGCGCGCACGAGCGCGCCTTCGTCCTCGTCCCGTGGCACGACGTGGACCCCGCGGCCGAGCTGCCGGGGCGCGGGCCGGTGGCCGAGCTGCTGGCGCAGGTCGGCGCGCAGGGCGTGCGTCCGCGTACGGACCTCGAACTGCGGCTCCCGGACTGAGCGCATCGTGCCGGCCCTGCGGGGCTACGATTTCCGGGGGTTCTGGGAGGAGCGCGTTCGGTGAGGCAACTGCACGTCGGGATGTTGGCCGGCATCTTCGTGGTGGCGGGGGTGCTGTCCTGGGCGGGGTCCCGGCTGTGGAACTCGGTGGGGACGCTGCCGAGCGTCCCCGTCGCCGCCCCGGTCGTCCTCGCCCTGATCGCCACCATCCTGACGGCGACCGCGCTGTCCATCCGCTCCCGCCTCGCCGCCCAGCGCGGGCGCGTACCGCACGCGAAGGGCGTCGACCCGCTGATGGCCGCGCGCGCGGTGGTGCTGGGCCAGGCGAGCGCGCTGGTCTCGGCGCTGGTGGCGGGGGCGTACGGGGGGCTGGGGCTCTTCCTGATCCTGGACGGGCTGGACTACGGTACGCGCCGCTCCCAGGTGGTGTATGCGGCGCTGTCGGTGGTCGCGGCGGCGCTCGTGGTCGGGGCGGCGTTCTTCCTGGAGCGGGTCCTGAAGCTGCCGGACGACGAGGACGAGGACGACCGCACCCCACCGCGCCGCTAGCGCCCGTTCCGTACGACCACGACCACGGTCACGGTCGTGGTCGTACGGAACGGGCGCACCCTGCCGCGGCCCTAGGGGTCGTTCCGTACGGCCGCTAGGCTCGATGGCATGACTGCCGCGCCCACCGGAGACGCCGCGCCCGCCGCACGCACCGCCCCGCTGACGGTCGGCATCGGGGGCGCGGCCGAGCAGACCGACATGGTGCTCAACATCGGCCCGCAGCACCCCTCGACCCACGGCGTGCTGCGGCTGCGCATGGTCCTGGACGGCGAGCGCATCGTCTCGGCGGAGCCGGTCATCGGCTACATGCACCGCGGCGCGGAGAAGCTCTTCGAAGCCCGCGACTACCGCCAGATCATCGTGCTCGCCAACCGCCACGACTGGCTGTCGGCCTTCTCCAACGAACTGGGCGTCGTCCTGGCCGTCGAGCGCATGCTCGGCATGGAGGTGCCGGAGCGGGCGGTGTGGCTGCGTACGCTCCTCGCCGAGATGAACCGGGTGCTCAACCATCTGATGTTCCTCGGCTCGTATCCCCTCGAACTCGGCGGCATCACCCCGATCTTCTACGCGTTCCGCGAACGCGAGGATCTGCAGGCCGTCATGGAGGAGGTCTCCGGCGGGCGGATGCACTACATGTTCAACCGCGTCGGCGGCCTCAAGGAGGAACTGCCCGCCGGCTGGACGGACCGGGCGCGCGCGGCCCTGCGCGCGACGCGCGCGCGGATGGACGTCTTCGACCGCCTCGTCCTCGGCAACGAGATCTTCCGCGGCCGCACGCGCGGCGTCGGCGTGCTGCCGCAGGGGACGGTGCACGCGTACGGCGTGAGCGGTCCCATAGGGCGCGGCTCGGGGGTCGACTTCGACCTGCGGCGCGACGAGCCGTATCTGGCGTACGGGGAACTGGGCGGCACGCTGCGCGTCGTGACCCGCGAGGAGGGCGACTGCCTGGCCCGCTTCGAGGTGCTGCTGGAGCAGACGCACAACTCCCTCGATCTGGCCGACGCCTGCCTCGACCGGCTGGCGGAGCTGCCGCCCGGGCCGGTGAACCAGCGGCTGCCGAAGGTGCTGAAGGCGCCGGAGGGGGAGACGTACGCCTGGACGGAGAACCCGCTGGGGCTCAACGGCTACTACCTGGTGTCGAAGGGCGAGAAGACGCCGTACCGGCTGAAGCTGCGCTCCGCGTCGTACAACAACATCCAGGTGCTCACCGAGCTGCTGCCGGGGACGCTGGTGGCGGACATGGTGGCGATCCTGGGGTCGATGTTCTTCGTGGTCGGGGACATCGACAAGTGAGGAAGAAAGGGGGCGAATCCCCGTTCAGCTCGCCTGCTCCAGGTCGATGACGCGGCCGACGGGCCCGTGGGGGTCGTCGTCGGGGTCGTCGGCCTCGGAGGACGCCGGAACGGCGTCGGAGCCGGCCTCCGCCCCCTTCTCGGCCCCGGCCTCCGCCTCGGCCTGGGCTTCGGCGAGGACTTCGGGACCGACGACGTCGGCGAGGTCGGTGCCGGCGTCCCCGGGCTCGTCGGGCCCGGAGCGGTGGCCGCCGCCGGCCCGGCGGCCGGACGCCGGGGGAGGGATCTCCCGGGGCTGCGACCGCTGCGGCCGGGAGAAGTAGCTGAAGCCCGCGGCGTCGCCGGAGGGCGCCTGCTCGTGGGTCTGCCCGTGGCCCTGCCGGGCGGCGTTGCCGGCGAGGTTGTCGAGAGCGTGGGAGGCGCGCAGGTACTGGCTGAGGGAGGGCGGCCCGATCTGCGGCCGCGACCCGGCGGGCGGCAACTGCTTGACGGGCGTCGCCGCCTCGATGGCCAACTGCCGCCGCCCTTCGAGCGCGGCGGCGCGCTCGGACTCGGCGTTGGCGTACCGGGCGAGCAGCGCGGCGTGGTCCGTACGCAACCGGGCGAGGTCGCCGTGGCGCGCCCCGAGCCGCTTCTCCAGTTCCCCGCGTATGCGCCGCGCCTCCTCGAGGTCGCGCTTGAACTCGGCGAGCTTCTCCTCATGCTCCCGCTCGGCCCGCGCCCGCGCCCCGGTCGCCTCGGTCACCTGGAGGGCGGCCATCCGGTCCCGCAACCGCATGAGCGCCGAGGCCCCCACCGCGGCCCCGGCCGCCCCCACGGCCAGCCACCGCACGGCGCCCCCGTCCCCGGAAACCAACCAGGCCCCGGCCGCGCAACCCAGCGCGACCGCGGCGAACGACACGGGCGGCAGGAGCCCGCGCATCGGCGAGGAGAAGCGGTGGCGTCCACGTGGCATAGTCCGCAACTTACCGCGGAGATGTCCCAAATGGAGCAGCCCCCAACCAATCGTTTCCCCCCGGTTACGTCCCAGCCACCCCACCACCCCCACCCCGGCCGTTGGCGGGAGCACCGGCGCCCCGGCGATCACGGGCACCACGATCGGGCGAGAGTGCCAATGGAATTCCACCCGTTCCCCAAATCTGGTGAATGCCCCTGAGAGACGAATCCGACGGAGAGAACGGAACCGTCGGGGCAGACTCATCCGAGACCGACCGCGTGCTCGACTCGCGGAGTGACGGGGGCCGGCCGGGCAGGGGGCGTTGGCTTGTTTGGAGCGAGCAGCCATTGAAATTCCATTCATTGCCGGAAGAGGCAATGCCTGACGGAAAGTCGACGGTGGTGTGACTGAATCAACCTCCGGTAGCGTCCCTCCCACAGAGATCCCGATCCCCCCGGAGCCGACGTGAAGCGCCGCCACCTCCCCACCTCCGCAGCGGCCGTTGCCGTGCTGAGCCTGTTCCTCGCCGCCTGCGGTGGAAGCGACGACGATTCGAACGCGGACGACAAGATCAAGGGCGCCGATTCGGCCACCCCGACCTCGTCACCGAGCGAACCGGCCTCGGGGAGACCGGAGATCAAGCTGCCGGACGAGGCGAAGAACGTCTTCGAGGACTGGGGAAGCAGCGACCCCGAGAAGGACGCCGTCCTACGCGACAGCGCGCAGATGATCGACTCCATCGACGACGCCATCTTCAAGGGCACTACGGAGACGGAGGCGTTGGACTTCTACTTGGTTGGTGCTGCTCGCCAGAACGCGACTGATTACATCAAGGGTTATCTGAACGAGAGCCATGCCTGGGCTGGAACGACGCGTTTCACCGTCAGGGAAGTGAGCAAACGTGACGACGGCGCAACGGTGGTCATCTACTGCTCGGATGAGAGCGACTCCTACATCACCGATGCCAAGACAGGCAAGCCCATCAAGGATTCTTCTGGTGGGTCCAGCGCCTACGTTCTCTATAACACTCGTTACGAAAAGAACAAACTCGGCGTCTGGCAGATGACCGACGGAATCTCTGAACGAGGTGCCGAACAGTGCGAGTCGTGAAGTGCTTACCGGCACTCTTAGGTTCGCTGGTGATGGCCGCATTTTTGGGCGTGACTCCGGCCCAAGCTCAAGGCGGCGGAAGGGGGAACGGAGGGAACTTCCTCGCGCCTCCCGCTGAGAAGGGCGGTTCAAATGACGGTAAGATCTCCGCGCAGGCAGGAGCCAAAGTCTCCTACTCTCCCAGCAAGGGAAATGCTGGTGATGGCGGCGGAGCGCTGACGCCTGTCGGAGACTGGTCTCCCCCGGCCTGTTGGTACGCGCCGAAGTGGACCGCGGAAGAGGCGGCGCAAACCCGCTTCGACGGGATGGTCGATTTGAGCCCCCAGCATGACCCGGACACTGCGAAGGCGATGAAGGGCAAGTACATCGACGGAAAACATGGCCCTTTCAACGTCGAGAAGAATGACCAAGGCTACTGGTGGGGTGTGTATAAGGACCCGAACCAGTCGGACAGCCCTGACGCCCTCGACTGCGCCGTGACGCCGTTCTGGGTTGATGACGGGGATGACCCGCCCGCTGAGGTCGAGAACACCATCAACCCTGAGATCCTCGCTCAGCTCGCCTACGAGCAGATCCGCATTCCTGAAGCCACGCCGACTCTCCAACCCGACAATGACCGGCAGGTGGTGAACCTCCCCACCTGGGTGTCCCTGGATGACGCCTCCTTCCGCCCGGTGTCTGTCACCGCGTCCGTCGACGTGCTCGGTATCTCCGCCACCACCACCGCCACACCTGGCCGTCTGCGCATCGATCCCGGCACCGACGACGCCCTTACGTACCCCGAGTCCGGTGAATGCCCCCTCAACGACGACGGCAGCGTCGGCCAGAAGCGACCGGCCGAAGCCGAGGGTTCGCCGCCGTGTGGTGTGCGGTATCTCCGGTCCACCGAGGCAACGGGGCCGTACGCCTTCGAAGGCACCGTCACGTGGGACGTGACCTGGACCGGGACCAACAACCCTGAGCCCACCGAACTTCCCTCCGGGACGTTCGGCACCGCGCAGGACGTGACCGTGAAGGAAATCCAGTCCGTCGTCCGCTGATTGTTCGCGTGCCCGGCCCGCGGACCAAAGAGGGACCGAAGGGCTTCTCGGAGCCGGCTGCATCGAATCCGGCGGAAAGGAACGAGATGGCTGACTTAAAGATCAAGGGTGAGGCTCTTGACGAACTGCATCACACATTCACCACCATCGCCAAGCGCATGGCCCGCGCCGGCCGGTCGATGAAGGGTGCGGACAGCGAGTCCGTCGGGGCCTGGATGCTGATACGGAAGGTGCAGGACTTCGCCGACGAGTGGGATTACGGCATCGAGCAGTTGGGGAAGCATGCCGATGGAGCGGCGCAGATGCTGCGGAAGATCGCCAAGGACTTCGACGGGCTGGAACGCGAGCTAGAGGCGGCCCTTCAGCCCAAGGGGAGCTGAAGTGGGCGACAAGGACTTCCCCCACCTCGGGTTCGACCCGGCGCCCGGCAACGTCCACGACACGCGGCAATTATCCCGGACTCTCGGCGTGCTCGCCGATGAACTGGGCACCACCGTGACGGAGTTGGAGCGTATCGACGGCGGCCAGTGGAAGGGCAAGGCGGCGACCGCGTTCACCGATCACGTGGCCGAGGACGTGGCGCCCGACATCAAGCGGGCGCACACCTCGTTCGACAAGGCGGCCACCGCACTGCGCCGCTGGGCCGTAGACCTGGAACGCTTCCAGGACGAGGCGCTGAGCCTGGAGCGTGAGGCCGGGCGCAAGCAGGATGCCTTCGCCGAAGCGAATCGCCTGGTGGCCGCCGGCGCGGGGATGCAGCATCTTGATGCGCAGCCGGTGGGCGGTGGTTCGGACGATCGCGAGGTGGATCAGCAGGAGAAGCGGCAGAAGAAGCGGGAGGCCGCCGCCGAGGCTGCGGGAGAAGCGCTCGACGACGTACGGAAGCGGGCGGAGGACCTGCGCGAGCGCTACTACACGGCGGCCGATGCGATCTGCCGGCAGTTGGACACCGCGGCGGACATAGCCCCCGACGAGCCGGGGTTGTTCGACCGGATAGCCAGCGGTGTATCGGACGTGCTGGGCGACACCCTCGACTGGGTCCAGGACCACGCGGACCTGATCAAGGCGATCGGCGACGTTCTCAGCTACGTCACCGCCGCACTCGCAGTGCTCGCCATCGTCACCGCTCCCTTCGGGATCGGCGCGGCCTTCGCGACGGCCGCGCTGATCACGGGCGGGCTCACGCTGGCCACGCACGGAATCGCCAAGGCGGCGGGCGCGGACGTGAGCTGGACGACCATTGGCCTGGATGCCCTCGGAGTCATTCCTGTCGCGGGGGCGTTCACGAAGGGCGCGAAGCTGGCCAGCCTTGAGGCGGCACAAGCACGTGTAGTGCAGCTCGGTACGAACTACGCCGCCGATGCGCACATTGCGCGCAACTTCGTCTCGTGGGGTGCAGCTGCCGGAAAGGTCGAGGATGGCTTCAAACCATTCAAGGGCGTGGCACTTTGGGGACGAAAGGAGGTCGGCCTCGTGACATCCAAGGGAAGCGATCTGCACAGCCGGATTCTCGGGATTGCACAGCAGGGCTACGGGAGCGGTCAGTTGATCGGCACCAAAGGGCTCAGCGCTGTGAGTTTCAGCCATGTCACCATCGATCCGTTCTCCGTCGGCGGGCGCATGCTGGACTCTGGGTTGAAGATGGCGCCGAAGCTGGTGACCATCCCTCAACACATTGGTGTTGATGTGAACATCGGTGATCGTTTTGAAGCCGCCTTCGGCGGATGAGGAGAGGGTGGATCATGGCAGCCTGGGAGCCGCGCAGGGGGGAGACGTTACTCAGCCGCGGGCCGGTTGAGTTCGCTACGGGGATGGCGGCACCGGTTTCCGGTATGCGGTGGTTCCGGGACACCGAGCGTCGTGATATCCAGCACGAGTTGCCGGGGTGGCCCGAGGGGCCGACTTACGCCGTGCGCAGCCGGGCGGACCGGAACGTACGGAATACGGCCAGGAAGGCAGGCGTCGTGGGCCATACGTTCGTCGCCCTGACTGCGGGCATCTTGGGGGCCGTGGGATCTCCGTTCGGCGAGCCCAGGGTTCGCGGTAAGAGCGAGGATCCGGGGAACGAGGTCGACGACTTCCCTGTCCTGTGGGCACAAGAGGGCGGGATCGCCAGAACTCTTCCGTGGCAGGCCGATCCCGCGCGCCGCCCGGCAAACTACCGGACACACCTGATCATCACCGATGCCCGCCTGGTGATGGTGGGCTTTCCCGATAACCAGACGTCCCGTGACGAACCCCTCTGGGAGGCGCAGCGGTCGTCCGTCGCCCAGGTCGAGCGCAAGAAGTTCAGTGAGGGGCGTCGGAACTTCACGATCACGTTCACCGACGGCTCGTGGTGCCGACTCCATTCATACAGCGAGAATGCGGTGAACCGTATCCTTCGGCACCTCTCGTCCGACTTGCTCCCGGCCGATCAGCTCACTTCGGCCCAGCAGAAGGCCATCGACGCCTATCTGGCGGAGCGTGCGCAATCCGATCGAAAATCCGGCGGATCAGGAACCGTGTATCCCTACGGCATCGTCACCAGACGGCCCAGCGGTAACCTCCTCTTCGAAGCCTGGTCCGACTCTGCGGATCCGGTCAACGGTATCGCCGGGGCCACTATGCACTTGATGAGCCCAGAAGGTGGACACCCCACATTGCAGCCCGGTGACCTCGACTGAATCGGTGACATATGCCTACGACTCCCCCCGAACCCGATGCCATACCCCCTGTCTGGTTCTCCGTCCCCGACGGGTTCCACTCCCTGCCCATCGCCGCCACCCCGGAGGAACGCGCCGCCCTGGCCGACGGGTTCGTACGGGAGCTCTTCCCCAATGGTGACGACGCCCTCTGGGCCTCCACCGCGCCGTACTACGCCGGGATGGGGGAACTGATGGGGAGTTGCGGGCATGAGTACTCGGCGTTGGGGCTGTTCGCCCGGGACGAGGGCGGGGTCGCGCATTGTGCGTTCAACGTGGGTGCGGTGGAGAGTCGGCATCCGTCCGCCGAGGCCGCCGCCACCGGGGTGCGGGAAGTGCTCGTACGGGATTCGACGAACGACGTGCGGTGGCTCGACCTGCCCTGCGGGCCCGCCGTTTCCTCTGTGACGCTACGGGAGTTCACCGTGCCCGCGGAGCTCGCGGCCGACGGTGAGGAGACCAAGCTCCGCGCCGGGCAGATCCAGATCCACGTTCCGTTTCCCACCGGGCCGTACATCGGCGTGTTCACGCTCGACACCGCCTCCATGGACTACTGGGGCGAATTCTGCGAGATGACCGCCGTCGTCATGCAGACCGTCAGCTTCTCCCCGCCCCAGGAGTAGGCGTCGGCGTCAGCAGGTGTTCTGGCGGGAGTTGACCAACTGGACGTTGCGCACGGTCAGGTTGTCGGCGCACGGGCTCTCGTTGATGGCGGAGTTCGTCACCGTCAGGTTCTGGAGCGTGATGTCCCGGGAGTTCGCGAACTCCGAGCGGGCCGCGATACGGATGTCCCCGGGGCCGGCTACGGAACCGCTCTGGCCGGCGATGGTGACGTTGTAGCAGTTCTCCAGCAGGATCGCGTTGTTGCCCGTGTCCGCGATGTCGACGCGGTCGATGACCGCGCCGCCGCTCTCCGAGACGCAGAAGACGCCGCGGCCCCCGCCGCGGGCGATGACCTGGCCGACGCGGATGTTGGTGCCGTAGCTGTCGCCGATGCGGCCGTTGCGGTTGGCCATGCGGAAGGCGGCGTAACCGGTGCCCGTGCCCGCGTCGACGGCGTCGACGGTGCCGATCGTTGCGTTGGTGGTGTCGTTGAGCAGCAGGCCGGACCCGCCGACATCGCGGGCGGTGACCGTGCCGACGGTGAGGTCGTCGACGCCGTATGTCTCGACGGCGTGGGTGCTCGTGCCGGAGACGTAGACGTTGCCGATGTCGATGTTGCGCGCGGGGACGCTGGTGTCGCCGTGGTTGTCGATGCGGATGCCGAGGCCCGCGGACAGGCGCATGTCGATCTGGCCGAGGGTGACGTCCGTGACGCTGCGCATGAAGATGCCGTAGAGCGGGGCGCCCGTGACGTTGAGGTGCTGGACCTCGACGTCCGTGACGCCGCGGGCGTAGACGGGCGCGCGGTCGCCGGAGCCGGAGCCCGTGACGTCGATGGTGCCGCAGACGTCGAGGGCGGTGTGGCTGGGGAGGGAGAGGCGGGCGTTGGCGCTCATCGTGCCGGAGCCGCGGACGACGACCCGCTCCTTGGACGTACGACCCGGGGTGAGGCTGCCGACGGCGGCGCTCATGGCCGACAGCATGTCGTCGCCGGTGTAGACGACGGAACTGCCGCGGCGGGCGGTCCACGTGCTGCCGCTCTTCACCGCTTCCGCGTGGTACGAACCGTCCCCGCAGGCCAGCGGCGCGGGCGCGGGCTCCTCGCCATGCGCGCTGCTCGGGACCGTCAGCGCGGCGGCCACCGCGCCGAGTGCCGTCAGGCAGGCGGCGGTGAGCGCGGCCCCGCGCCTGCGGCGGGTGTGCGAGGGACCGTGGGTGCTGCGGGGCTTGCCTGGCGCCATGGTCGACCAACTCCCGGGTGGTGGGCAGTGCGTGCTGCGCACGTGAGTTGGTTGCCGCCCGAGCCGGATCGGTTGCCCGTTCCGCAGACATATCCGTGGGTCCCGCCGGGCCGGTCTGCCCCGGCCCGGCGGGAGTGCTCGCCTGGCGAGCCGTCTACGCGTTGCCTGACGAGCCTGACGAGCCTTACGAGCCGATGAGGTTCTTGGCCTCCAGGTACTCCTGTGCCGCGTCGGCTGGCTTCATCCGCTCCGCGTCCACCTTGCGGTTCAGCTCGATCAGGTCCTCCGTCGTGAGCACCTGCGTGAGCTTGTCCAGCGTGGCGGCGATCTCCTTCGTGCCCGCCTCCTTGGCGTTGACGACCGGGAGGATGTTGTCCGCGTTCTGCAGGCCCTTGTCGTCCTCCAGGAGCACCAGGTCGAAGTCGTCCAGCGTGGCGTCCGTGGTGGTCGTCAGGACGAGCTGGTTCGTGCCGTCCTGGACCGACTGCTTGGCCGCCGGGGTGCCGACGCCCAGGGGGTCGATCTTGGTGATGTCGATGTCGTACGTGTTCTCCAGGCCCGGCTCGCAGAACGGGCGCTCCGGGCACTCGTCGCCCGCCGCGAGGCGAATGCCGTCGCCGGTCTTGCCGAGGTCGCTGAGGGTCTTGAGGTCGTTCTCCGCGGCGAAGTCCTTGGAGACGGCGAAGGCGTTCTGGTCGAGGGCGTCGCCGGCTTCGAGCACCTTGAGGCCGCGGGGCTCGGCGAGCTCGCGCAGGGCGGTCACCGTTTCGCCGGCGTCGTTCGACGCGACGGGGTTCTTCTCCGGAGCCTCTACGCCGTTCTCCTTCGCGTTCAGGAACTCGGCGAGGGTCGCGGCGTACTCCGGGAAGACGTCGATGCTGCCCTTCTCCAGCTCCGGCTCGTAGAGCTCGCGGTTCTCCAGCTTCTTTATCGTGACGTCGTAGCCGGCGTCCTTCAGCATCGCCGCGTACAGCTCGGCCGTCACCGTCGAGACCGTGAACCCGGCCTGGCCCACCACCAGGGATGACTTGTCGTCGTCCGGGGAGTCCGTGCCGCCCTTTTCCTCCAGGCTGTCGCCGCCGCAGGCCGCGAGCCCCGCGGTGAGGGCGGCGGCGGCCAGCACCGAGGCGGCGGCGCGGGCGCGAACGCGATTGGTGATCAAGGGATTCTCCATCCGTTGGGAGTCGATATTCGTGGCATCGCTCTGCCAGAGGGTGTGGGATTTCGTGTGATTCGGTTGATTCTTTCCGGAGGAGAATGCCGGTGTTATCCGCACGCCGGCGTCACGTGAGACGGCGCTGCGCTGCGCACGACATGACGCCGAACTTTACAGCGACGCCGGCGCGGGCTTCTGTTCCCCCGGCGGTACGTCCGCCCCTTCCGTCCCCGGCGCTGCCAGGTCGTCCCCCGGCGTCCGCCGCCCGCGGCCGCGGCGGCCGTCGTGGCGGCCGCGCATCGGATCGAGGAGCCGCCCGGCGACGGCGAGCACGACCTCCAGGACCAGGGCCAGCACCGCCACCAGGAAGGCGCCGGCGACCACCATCGGGGTGTTGTACGTCCGGAAGCCCGCGGTGATGATCCGGCCGAGGCCGCCGCCGCCCGCGATGGCCGCCAGCGTGGCGGTCGCGACGACCTGCACCGTCGCCGACCGCAGGCCGGTCATCACCAGCGGATAGCCCAGCGGCAGCTCGACCCGGCCCAGCAACTGCGGCCCGGACATGCCCATGCCCCGCGCCGCCTCCACCACGTCCCGGTCGGCCTCGCGGATGCCCACGTAGGCGTTCGTCAGCAGCGGCGGCACCGCGAAGAGCACCAGGGCGATGACCGTCGGCCAGTCGCCGTGCATCCGCAGCGGGGTGAGCATGAGCAGGCCGAGCACCGCGAGCGTGGGCACGGCACGGCCGACGTTCGAGATGTTGATCGCGAGGGTGCCGCCCTTGCCGATGTGGCCCAGCCAGAACGCGATCGGCAGCGCGATGGCGCAGGCGATGGCCAGCGACATGCCCGTCAGGTACAGATGCTCGCCCAGCCGCACGCCGATGCCGGTCGGGCCCGACCAGTTCGACCCCGTGGTCAGCCACGTCCACGCGTCCGCGATGGTGCCCATCAGGCCGTCTCCTTCTGCCGCCCTGCGGTCCTCGCGCGGAATCTGCCGCCGCCCCCGCCGCGCCGCTGCGCCCGCGTCCACGGCGTCAGCAGCCGCTGCAGGCCCAGGATCAGCAGGTCCGCCAGCACGGCGAGCAGCACGCACAGCACCGATGCCGTCAGCACCTGTGCCTTGAAGAGGGTGCGCATGCCGTCGACGATCAGGTTGCCCAGGCCGCCGTAGCCGATGATGCCGCCGACCGTCGTCATCGCGATCGTCGACACCGTCGCCATCCGCAGCCCGGCCATGACGGCGGGCAGCGCGAGCGGCAGCTCGACGGCGAAGAGCAGGCGCGTCTGCCCGTACCCCATCCCGCGGGCCGCCTCCCGTGTCTCCGCCGGCACGGAATCGAGGCCGGCCAGGAGATTGCGGATGAGGATCGTCAGCGAATAGAGCACGAGGCCCGTGACGACCACGGACGCCGAGATGCCCATGATCGGGACCAGCAGGGAGAACATCGCGAGCGACGGAATCGTGTACAGCACCGTCGTCAGGCCGAGCACGGGGCCCGTGAGCACCCGCCATCGGCGGGCGATCAGGGCCAGCGGGAAGGAAACCAGCAGGCCGATGCCGACCGACGCCAGCGTGATCCAGACGTGCTGGACCGTGGCGTCGACGAGCTCGTCGCTGCGGCTGCGGACGTATTCACCGCAGATCCACTCGTTCGCTGCCAGGCAGCCGGAGGCTTTCACGCCACCGCTCCTTCCCGTAGGCAGCTCTATTAGACCCCCCGCCACTGACACCGGAAGCGGGAGGGCGGGGCAGAATGAGGAAACATGATCCGATTCGAGCACGTGACCAAGCGGTACCCCGATGGGATTACCGCGGTGGACGACTTGTCGTTCGACGTCGCCGAGGGCGAGCTGGTGACGCTTGTCGGCCCGTCCGGCTGCGGCAAAACCACCACTCTGAAGATGGTCAACCGGCTCATCGAGCCCACCAGCGGCCGTATCGAGGTCGACGGGCAGGACGTCATGGCCACCGACCCGGTCGAGCTGCGCCGCCACATCGGCTACTGCATCCAGAACGTCGGCCTTTTTCCGCACAAGAACGTCCTCGACAACACGGCCACCGTGCCCCATTTGCTGGGCACGCCGCGCGACAAACGGCTGAAGCGGGCCGCCGAGCTGCTGGAGCTGGTCGGCCTCGACCCGCACGAGCACGGCCGCCGCTATCCCGACCAGCTCTCCGGCGGCCAGCGCCAGCGCGTCGGCGTGGCGCGGGCGCTGGCGGCGGACCCGCCGGTGCTGCTGATGGACGAGCCGTTCGGGGCGGTGGACCCGGTGGTGCGCGAGCACCTGCAGAACGAGTTCCTCAAGCTGCAGGCGCGCATGCGGAAGACCGTGCTTTTCGTCACACACGACATCGAGGAGGCGGTACGCCTCGGTGACCGCATCGCGGTCTTCGGGAACGGGAAGATCGAGCAGCTCGACTCGCCGGCGGCCGTCCTGGGCGCGCCCGCGACCCCGTACGTGGCCGACTTCGTCGGCGCCGACCGGGGCCTGAAACGGCTGTCGGTCACCGAGATAGAGCTCGGCGACCTGGAGCAGCCGCCCGTGGTCCGGCTCGACGATGACGCGCGCGGTGCCGCGGCGGCGCTACGGGACGGGGGCGCGCGCTGGGCGGTCGTGCTGGACGGCGAGGGCGAGCTGCACGGGTGGGTCGCGGCCGACGAGATCGCCAAGGGCGGCGCGGTCTCCGACTACGCCCGGCGGATGGACGCCTGGCTGCCGCTGGGGGCGAGCCTGAAGAAGGCGTTCGCGACGATGCTGCAGTACGACGCCGGGTGGATCGCGGTGGTGGACGACGAGCGGACGGGCCGTTTCGCGGGCGTCCTGACGCCGGCGAGCCTGCACGAGGCGCTGCGGCGGTCGATCGACGCGGACGCGCGCGCGGTCGCGCGGGCGGAGGTGGAACTGGACTCGCTGCCCCAGCTCTGAGGCGCGACGGCGGGGGCGAGGGGAGCGGCGGTACGGGCGCGGGCGCCGCGGGTCCCGTACGGGCCGTGCGACGCCGCTGCGCGGCCCGTACGGGATCCGCGGTGTCAGGGGAGGACCGGGGCGATGCCCACGTGGTGGGCCAGCCACGTGAAGCCCCCGAGCCCCGCGGGGTCGAGGAGCTCGGCCGCCTGCCCCGCGGTGGCGAGCCGCCGCAGGTAGCCGGCCGGGTCGGTCGACGCGAGCGCCAGCGGCGGCCGGCTCCCGTCGAGCCCGAGCCCCCGCAGCGCCTCCCGCTGTGACATGAGCAACGCCGGTCCGCCCCGCTCCGGCGCCGCGGCGGCCACCGCGTCCAGCGCCACGTGCGCCGTCACGTCGCAGCTTCCGTCCGGGACCGGCCTCACCTCCTGGCCGTCGCGGAACGCCGTCAGCGTGCCGTACGGGGGGCGGGCGGCCCGGGTGTGGGCGTAGTCCGCGGTCAGCGCCAGGCCGGCGGTGAGCGTCGTGACCGCCGCCGACCACGCCGCGTCGCGCGGGGCGCCGATCTCCGCGCGGCTGCCCGGCGGCGCACCCGCCAGCGGCCACCAGCGGCGCAGCCACTCCGCGTCCGCGCCCCCGACCTCCGCGCCCAGCCGCTCCGTGCCGTCCGCCGCGACCTCCACGTACCGCGGCACACCCTCCCCGTCCGTCTCCGCGACCTCCACCGGCACGTTGTCCAGCCACTCGTTGGCGAACAGCAGCCCCCGCACCCCCTCCGGCGGCCGCGTCAGCCACGTGATCCGCTCGTCCGGCTCCTCCGGCGGCGGGCCGACCTCCACCGCGTACGCCCGCAGCCGCCCGGGTCCCTCGTACGCCGCCAGCACCCCCGTGAGCAGCTCTCCCCGCCCCGCTCCGACGTCCACCACGTCCAGCTCCGCCGGCCGCCCCAGCGCGACCGCCGTCCGCCGCACGAGCTCCGCCACCGCCGCCGCGAAGAGCGGCGAGGCGTGCACCGAGGTACGGAAGTGCGCCGCGGCCCCGGTGCCGGGCCCGCCCCGGCGGTAGAAGCCCTCCGGCCCGTACAGCGCCCGCCGCATGGCCTCCCGCCAGCGCAGCCCGCCACTCGCGCCCGAGCCCCCGCCGGATGCCGTCTCCGGGCCGGGCTCCGAACCCGCCTGCGAGCCCGCCACGGGCCCAGCCCCCGCCTCCGCGCCCGCGTCCCGTCCGCCCGTCCCACCGTTCTCCACAGGCGCATCCTCCACCCTGCGGAGTAGATGCATGAGCCAGGGATCGCCCCGCGGACTGACTCCCGCTTACGCGCGCGTGCCTACGCTGGGTGACGTGCAACGTGTCTACGATTTCCTCCGCCGTCATCCGACGCTGGTCGACAGCTTCTGGGCTGTCTGCCTCGTCCTGATGACCGGTGCCTGGCTGATCGCCGTGGACACGGCCCCCGAGGACAACGAACACGCCCCTCTCACCGACGTCGCGAAGACGATCGCGCTCGTCATCGGCATCGGCTACGCCGTCGTCGTCGCCCTGCGCCGCCGTTATCCCGAGCGCATGCTGCTCGTCGCCGGCGGGCTCGGCGTCGTGCAGGTCGTGGTGGATTCGAGTCCCGGCCCGGCGAACTTCGCCATGCTCGTCGTCATCTTCACCGTCGCCGCGGGCGACGTGCCCTGGGCGTCGCGGCTGGCGCTCATCGGCGCCGCCGTCGCGCCCGTGGTCAACCAACTGCGGTGGCCTTCCGCCAGCGAGAACTTCGTCCAGCAGACCGTCGGCCTCGCCTTTCTGACGGTCCCGTTCCTGCTCGCCTGGGTGCTCGGCGACTCGCTGCGCACCCGCCGCGCCTACTACGCGCAGCTCGAGGAACGGGCCGCCCGCCTGGAGCGGGAGCGGGAGACGCAGTCGCGGATCGCGGTCGCGGCCGAGCGCGCGCGGATAGCCCGCGAGCTGCACGACGTGGTGGCGCACAACGTCTCCGTCATGGTCGTGCAGGCCGACGGCGCCGCGTACGTGCTGGACAGCGCGCCGCAGCAGGCCAAGGAGGCGCTCACGACGATCTCCGGCACCGGCCGGCAGGCGCTGGCGGAGATGCGCCGGCTGCTCGGCGTGCTGCGCACCGGTGACCCGGGCGCGGGCAGCGAGTACGTGCCGCAGCCCGGCGTGGAGCAACTGGCGGAGCTGGTCGAGCAGGTACGCGGCGCGGGGCTCACGGTCTCGTTCGAGGTGGCCGGCTCGCCGCGGGAGCTGCCGAGCAGCATCGAGCTTGCGGCGTACCGCATCGTGCAGGAGGCGCTCACCAACACCCGCAAGCACGGCGGCCCCGAGGCGGGCGCCGCGGTGCGGCTGACGTACGCGGACGGCGAACTGCAGGTGCTCGTCGAGGACGACGGCCGCGGCTCGCTGCCCGAGTTGTACGAGGAGGGCGGCGCCGACGGCCAGGGCCACGGCCTCATCGGCATGCGCGAGCGCGTGGGGATGACAGGCGGCGAGCTGGACGCGGGGCCGCGGCCCGGCGGCGGCTTCCGGGTACGCGCGGTGCTGCCGCTGAAGACGGCCGCCTGACCGGCCGCGGGAACCCGGGGCGGCCCACGCCGCCCCGAGGAGAGAGAAGGGACTCACGTGACGATCCGGGTCATGCTCGTGGACGACCAGGCGCTGCTGCGCACCGGCTTCCGGATGGTGCTGGCCGCCCAGCCCGACATGGACGTCGTCGCGGAGGCCGGGGACGGCGACGAGGCGGTGCAGCTCCTCGCCGTCACGAAGGTGGACGTCGTGCTCATGGACGTACGCATGCCGCGCCTCGACGGTGTCGAGGCGACGCGGCGCATCTGCGCGGACAAGCCGGCGGAGGCGCCGCCGAAGGTGCTGATCCTGACCACCTTCGACCTGGACGAGTACGCCTTCTCCGCGCTGCAGGCCGGGGCGTCGGGCTTCATGCTCAAGGACGTGCCGCCCGGTGACCTGCTGAGCGCGATCCGGGCCGTGCACAGCGGCGACGCGGTCGTCGCGCCGAGCACGACGCGGCGGCTCATCGACCGGTTCACGGCCGTGATGCCCGCCCCGGCGGGGGAGCGGGCGCACCCGGAGCTGAGGCGGCTGACGGACCGGGAGCGCGAGGTGCTGCTCCTGATCGCACAGGGGCTGTCGAACGGGGAGATCGCGGCGCAACTGGTGCTGTCGGAGGCGACGGTGAAGACACATGTGGGGCGGATCCTCACGAAGCTGGAGCTGCGGGACAGGGTGCAGGCGGTGGTCCTGGCCTACGAGACGGGTCTGGTACGGGCCGGAGGCTGACGGCGGACGGAAGCCCGCCGCGGGCGTACGGGCACGCCGCAGGAACCGCCGGCCCGCCGGGACCAGCGGCCCCGAGCCGTCCGGCGTGCGGAAGGCCGTGCGCGACGCGGCGCCGCCCCGTCTCAGCGCAGCAGGCCCTCCAGCAGCGACCCGCCCAGGCGGGCGACCGCCGGCAGCGACAGTTCGTACTGCACGTACCGCCCGCGGCGCCGCGTGACGACCAGCCCGGCCCTCTTCAGCACCGCCAGGTGCCGGGAGACCTCCGGCGCCGTCAACTGATGCACGGCGGCCAGCTCGCCCGTCGTCGTCGGCGTCCGCGAGATGGTGCGGCAGAGCCGGAGCCGCACCGGGTGCGCCAGCGCTTCGAGCCGCAGTTGCAGCGTCTCCAGCGTCGGCGCCCGGGGCAGGTCCGGCGACGGTATGGGGTACTGGATCACCGGCTGCCAGCCCGGCGCGTACACCACGAGCACGTGCGGCCAGCCGAACGCCGTCGGCAGGAAGGTCACGCTCTCGCTCGCGACCGCGCCGCCGTTGCTCAGCTTGTCCGCGACGATCCGGACCGAGCCGTCCTCGCCCTCGTCGAGCCGGAGCGCGCTCGACACGTCCGCCAGCGTCGCCGCCAGGCCCTTGCGCCGCAGCAGGTCCGTCTTGTGCCGGGCGTCCGCGGCCAGCGAGTGGCGCACCTGCTCCCACGTCTCGTCGAAGAACGCCTCCGCGCAGTCCTCGAAGAGCCGCCGCAGCCACAACCGCAGCCCGTCGGGGTCGGCGAGCATCCGCTCCACGAACGCCGCCTGCCGCGGGCCCCGGGCGGCCGCGCGCTCGATGGCGATCCGGCGGACCACCGGGTCGGTGTGCGGCGAGGGGCTGCCGTGCTGGTACGCCGGGTTGCAGACGATCTCGAACGCGGCGGTCACGAACATGTCGTCCGGTATCCGGTCGAGCGCGTCCAACTCCTCGGCGAGGGTGGCTCCCGGCGCGGCGGGCAGCAGGATGTCGGCCCGCCCGGCGCTCCACAGGAACTCCCCCTCGCTCAGCCGGTCCGCGAGCCCGGGGTCGAGCGCCGCGGCGGTCGCGGTCGTCCATTCGGCCGCCCCCGGGTGGTGCCCGGGCGCGGCGAGCGCGTGCAGGGCGGCGCCCAGCTCGGCGAGCGGGGAGGGCGTGAAGCCGATGCGCTCGACGGCCAGGCCGGTGATGTCGAGGGTGACGCTCATGAATCCATGGTCGGGTACGGGACTGACAGCGCCGGGGGCCGCGGGCCCCGTACCCGCTCCACCAGCGCCCCCGCCTCCCGCGCGACGTCCTCCGCCGACCACGCCAGCCCCGGCTCCGTCACCGTGACTTCCGTCACGGAGATCCCCGGCGGGTCCCCCGGCTCCGTCCACACCCGGAACAGGCACGTCCCGGTCTCCGCCGCCAGCGCCGTCCCCGCGTCCATCAGCGCCTCCGCCCCGTACGGCAGCCAGACCTGGAACTGGTGCGTGTGCGGCACCCCGGGATGCACGCGGAAGAACGGCACCCCGGCCCTGGCGAACCCCTCCCGCAGCGCCTCCGCGACGACCCGCGCGTGCGTCACGTACGACGGCAGCCGCGGCAGCTCCCGCTGCAGCCCCTCCAGTGCGGCCAGCGCCGCCGGCCACTGCTGGAACACCTGGCCGCCGTACCGGTGCCGCCACGCCCGCGCCTCCTCCACGAACCCCGCGGGGCCCGCCAGCGCCGCGCCTGACAGCCCGCCCAGCGACTTGTAGTACGAGACGTACACGCTGTCCGCGAGCCCCGCGATCTCCGCCAGCCCGCGCCCGAGGTGCGTCGTGCACTCCCACAGCCGGGCGCCGTCGAAGTGGACGACCGCCTCCCGCTCCCGCGCCGCCGCGACGACCTCCTCCAGCTCCTCCCACTCCGGGAGCACGAACCCCGGCTCGCGCATCGGCAGCTCCAGCATGAGCGTGCCGAAGGGCTCGCCCAGCGCCCGTACCTCCGCCGCCGTCGCGGCCCGCGGCGCACGCGTGGGGTGCACGGTGCGCAGCCCGGTGACCACCGCGTACGCCGACCGCTCGTGCACCTCCAGGTGGGCCAGCGGGTGCGAGGCGACGACGCGGCTGCCGGTGCGCTCCGCCCAGCAGCGGAGCGCGACCTGCTGCGCCATGGTGCCGGTGGGGAAGAACGCCGCGTCCTCGCAGCCGAGCAGCTCCGCCGTGCGCTCCTCCAGCTCGCCGACGATCCCGCCGGCGTAGACGTCGACCTGCTGGCCGAGGTCGACGCCGCCGGGCCTGGCGGTGGCGAGGCGGGCCAGGCGTGCGGAGATGGTGGGGAGGGAGGCCGAGAGGGTGTGCTCGGCCGCCGCCCACGTCGCGCGCCTGCGGGTCATGAGGTCGTCCGCGTCCGTCATGGGCCCAGATCATGCCCGCCGCCGTGCCCCCGCCACACCGGGTTTACGCACCGGCCGCCCCTCCGCGCGGGGCGGCACGCGCGCGTAGGGACACGGGCCGCCCCACCTACGCGCGTACGCGCGCAGGACGCACTCGTGCCCGTACAGCGTGCTCAGACACACACCGGCAGCCGCCCCGGCCGCAAGTACCATGAACCCGTACGTCCGGTACCCGAAGCGGACTGGAACGGAAGGCGACGTGAACCCCAGCCCCACCCCCGAGCCGCAGGAGAAGCCCGCCCGGCTCGCCGTCGGCGTGGTCGGCGCCGGCCGGGTCGGCCCGCCGCTCGCCGCCGCGCTCGCGCTGGCGGGCCACCGCCCCGTCGCCGTGCACGCCGTCTCCGACGGCGCCCGCAGGCGGGCCGACGAACTGCTGCCCGACGTGCCCGTCACCGAGCCCGCCGAGGTGCTGGCCCGCGCCGACCTCGTGCTGCTCACGGTGCCCGACGACGTGCTGCCCGGCCTCGTCGAGGGCCTGGCGAGCACCGGCGCCGTACGGCCCGGGCAACTGCTCGTGCACACCTCGGGACGGTACGGTGCCGCGGTGCTGGAGCCCGCCACCCGCGCGGGCGGGCTGCCGCTCGCGCTGCACCCCGCGATGACGTTCACCGGCACCGCCGTCGACGTCCAGCGCCTCGCCGGCTGCTCCTTCGGCGTCACCGCGCCGGGCGAGCTGCGTACGGCGGCGGAGGCCCTGGTCGTGGAGATGGGCGGGGAGCCGGAGTGGGTGGAGGAGGCGGCCAGGCCGCTGTACCACGCGGCGCTCGCCATCGGCGCCAACCATCTCGTCACGCTGGTCGCGCAGTCGATGGAGCTGCTGGCCAAGGCCGGCGTCGGGGCCCCCGACCGGATGCTGGGCCCGCTGCTCGGCGCCGCCCTCGACAACGCGCTGCGCAGCGGCGACGCCGCGCTCACCGGGCCGGTCGCGCGCGGCGACGCGGGCACCGTGGCGGCGCACATCGCGGAGTTGCGCGTGCACGCCCCGCAGGCCGTGCCGGCGTACGTCGCGATGGCCCGGGCGACGGCGGACCGCGCGCTGGCGGGCGGGCTGCTCAAGCCGGAGCTGGCCGAGGACCTGCTCGGGGTCCTCTCCGACGGAGGACGCTGAGGGACGGCGACGATGACCGCTCTACTCGTACACCAGGCCGCGGAACTGCCGGAGCCGCCGGGGGCGCATGAGCCGCCGGAAGCGCCCGGTGCCGCGCCCGAACGCCCGGCGCGCGCCGTGGTGATGACCATGGGCGCGCTGCACGAGGGCCACGCGGCCCTCGTCCGCGCCGCCCGCGCGGAAGTCGGCCCGCACGGGCAGGTCGTGGTCACCGTCTTCGTCAACCCGCTGCAGTTCGGCCCCGGCGAGGACCTGGACCGCTACCCCCGCACCCTCGACGCCGACGTCCTGCTCGCGGGCAAGGAGGGCGCGGACGTCGTCTACGCACCGTCCGCCGACGAGGTCTATCCGGGCGGCGAGCCGCACGTGCGCGTCAGCGCCGGGCCGATGGGGGAGCGGCTGGAGGGCGCGTTCCGCCCGGGGCACTTCGACGGCATGCTGACCGTCGTCGCCAAACTGCTCCATCTCACCCGGCCGGACGTGGCGCTGTACGGGCAGAAGGACGCCCAGCAACTCGCCCTGATCACGCGGATGGTGCGCGACCTGAACTTCCCGGTACGGATCCTCGGCGTGCCGACTGTACGCGAGCCGGACGGGCTCGCCCTGTCCAGCCGCAACGTGTACCTCTCCGCGCCGGAGCGCCGCACCGCGCTCGCGCTGTCCCGCGCGCTCTTCGCGGCGCGCGAAGCGGCGGGCGCCGCGGGCACCCCGCGGGAAGCGCTGGCCGCGGCGGAGTCCGTGCTGCACGACGCGGGCGCGCTGACGCCCCCGCTGGAGCTGGACTACGCCGCGCTGGTGGACCCCGCGGACTTCACCCCGGTCACGGACGCCGTGCCACGGCCGCCACAGGGCCCGGACGGCACGCCACGGCAGGACGGCGCCGCCCGCGAGGCCGTCCTCGCCGTCGCCGCCAAGGTCGGCACCACCCGCCTCATCGACAACATCCGCCTCACCTTCGGGGGTGCCAGATGACCGCGATACGGCTCGGCGCCCCCGCCCCCGGCTGGGTGCTGGACACCGACGTCGTCGTGGTCGGCTCCGGCGTCGCCGGCCTCACCGCCGCGCTGCGCTGCGCCGAGGCGGGCCTGCGGGTCACCGTCGTCACCAAGGCCAACTTCGACGACGGCTCCACCCGCTGGGCCCAGGGCGGCATCGCCGCCGCCCTCGGCGACGGCGACAGCCCCGAGCAGCACCTCGCCGACACCCTCGTCGCGGGCGCCGGGCTGTGCGACGAGGACGCCGTACGCACCCTCGTCACCGAGGGCCCCGCCGCCGTGCGCCGCCTCATCGCCACCGGCGCCGCCTTCGACACCGACCCCGCCACCGGCGCCATCGAGCTGACCCGCGAAGGCGGCCACCACCGCCGCCGCATCGCCCACGCGGGCGGCGACGCGACCGGCGCGGAGGTCTCCCGCGCGCTGGTGCAGGCGGTGCGCGAGGCGGGCATCGAGACCGTCGAGCACGCGCTCGTACTCGATCTGATCAAGGACGCGGAAGGGCGCGCCGCCGGCGTCACGTTGCACGTCATGGGCGAGGGCGCGCGCGACGGCGTGGGCGCCGTGCACGCCCCCGCGGTGGTGCTCGCCACCGGCGGCATGGGCCAGGTCTTCTCCGCGACCACCAACCCGGCGGTCTCCACCGGCGACGGCGTCGCGCTCGCGCTCCGCGCCGGCGCGGAGGTGTCGGACCTGGAGTTCGTGCAGTTCCACCCGACGGTGATGTTCCTGGGCCCGGACGCCGAGGGCCAGCAGCCCCTGGTCTCCGAGGCGGTACGGGGCGAGGGCGCCCACCTCGTCGACGCCGGCGGCGTGCGGTTCATGGTGGGGCAGCACGAGCTGGCGGAGCTGGCGCCGCGCGACATCGTGGCCAAGGGCATCACGCGGCGCATGCGCGAGCAGGGCGCCGACCACATGTACCTCGACGGGCGGCACTTCGGCGCGGAGATGTGGAAGCAGCGCTTCCCGACGATCTTCGCCGCCTGCCGCGCCCACGGCTTCGACCCGGTCCACGACCTCGTCCCGGTCGCCCCCGCTGCCCACTACGCCTCCGGCGGGGTCGTCACGGACCTGCGCGGCCGCACGAGCGTCCCGGGCCTGTACGCCTGCGGTGAGGTGGCCTGTACGGGCGTGCACGGCGCGAACAGGCTGGCGTCCAACTCCCTCCTGGAGGGCCTGGTCTTCGCCGAGCGCATCGCGGCGGACGTCGCGGCCGCGCCCGTACGGGCGGAACCGGCCGCGCCGGAAGAGAAGAGTCCGCCCCTGGAGATCCCTCTCCTGCCGCAGGAGGCGCGGGCGGACATCCAGCGCGTCATGACCGCGGGCGCCGGCGTCCTGCGCTCCGCCGCCAGCCTGGACGGGGCCGCGTCCGCGCTGGGCGCGATACGCGACACCGCGCGCCCCGCGCCCGCGGCGCCGTGCGTGGAGACCTGGGAGGCGACCAACCTGCTGCTCGTCGCGGAGGTCCTCGTCGAGTGCGCCGGGCGCCGCGCCGAGACCCGCGGCTCGCACTGGCGCGAGGACCACGCCGACCGCGACGACGCCCGCTGGGCCCGCCACTTCCTCGTCACCCTCACCTCCGAGCCCGTACGCCCCGAGAGTCCCGCAGACCCCGCACACCCCGCACTCGCCGTCCGGACCACGGCCGGCACCGCCTTCCACCGGGAGACCCCGTGAGCAGCACCCCAGAGCCCCACCGACCCCAGCCCGTGGAGCTGACGCTCCTGCCCCTCGGCGGCCCGGACACCGGCGCGGGGGGCTGCGGCGACGACTGCGGCTGCGGGGCAGGCGACGGTGCTGCCGACGGGGCGTACGGCCACGACCCCCTGGAGTGCGGCCTCGACCCCGGTCTGGCCCGGCTCCTCGTCGACGCGGGCCTCGACCCCGTCTACGTCGAGGACGTCGCCCACCTCGCCGTCGAGGAGGACCTCGACCACGGCGTGGACGTGACGACCGTCGCCACCGTCCCCGAAGACGCCGTGGCCACCGGCGACTTCACCGCCCGCGAGGCCGGCGTGGTCGCCGGCCTGCGCGTCGCCGAAGCGGTCCTCTCCGTCGTCTGCACCGACGACATGGAGGTCGAACGGCACGCGGAGGACGGCGACCTGGTCGCGCCCGGACAGCGGCTGCTGACGGTCCGTACCCGCGCCCGCGACCTCCTCACCGCCGAACGCAGCGCGCTCAACCTCCTTTGCCGCATGTCCGGAATCGCCACCTCCACCCGCGCCTGGGCCGACGCGCTGGAGGGCACCGCCGCGAAGGTCCGCGACACCCGCAAGACGACGCCGGGACTGCGCGCGCTGGAGAAGTACGCGGTGCGCTGCGGCGGCGGCGTCAACCACCGCATGTCGCTGTCGGACGCGGCGCTGGTGAAGGACAACCACGTGGTCGCGGCGGGCGGCCTGGCCGAGGCGTTCCGGCTCGTACGGGCCGAGTTCCCCGACCTGGACGTGGAGGTGGAGGCGGACACCCTGCACCAGGTGCGCGAGGCCGTCGACGCGGGCGCCGACCTCATCCTGCTGGACAACTTCACGCCCGTGGAGACCGAGGAGGCCGTCGCGCTGGTCGCCGGCCGCGCCCGGCTGGAGTCCTCCGGGCGGCTGACGCTCGACAACGCGCGCGCGTACGCGGAGACGGGCGTCGACTACCTGGCCGTCGGGGCGCTCACCCACTCCACCCCCATCCTCGACATCGGCCTCGACCTGCGCGAGGGGGGCGACGGCTAGATGCTCCTCACCATCGACGTCGGGAACACCCACACCGTCCTCGGCCTCTTCGACGGCGAGGAGATCGTCGAGCACTGGCGCATCTCCACCGACGCGCGCCGCACCGCCGACGAACTCGCGGTGCTGCTCCAGGGCCTGATGGGGATGCACCCGCTGCTCGGCGAGGAGCTGGGCGACGGCATCCACGGGATCGCCATCTGCTCGACCGTCCCCTCGGTGCTGCACGAACTGCGCGAGGTCACCCGCCGCTACTACGGCGACGTCCCCTCCGTGCTCGTCGAGCCGGGCGTGAAGACCGGCGTCCCCGTCCTCATGGACAACCCCAAGGAAGTCGGCGCCGACCGCATCATCAACGCCCTGGCGGCGGCCGAGCTGTACGGCGGCCCGGCCATCGTCGTCGACTTCGGCACGGCGACGACGTTCGACGCGGTGAGCGAGCGCGGCGAGTACGTCGGCGGGGTCATCGCGCCGGGCATCGAGATCTCGACGGAGGCGCTGGGCGTACGCGGCGCGCAGTTGCGCAAGATCGAACTGGCCCGGCCGCGGTCCGTGATCGGCAAGAACACCGTCGAGGCGATGCAGTCCGGCATCCTCTACGGGTTCGCGGGACAGGTCGACGGCGTGGTCAACCGCATGGCGGCGGAGCTGGCCGACGACCCGGACGAGGTGACCGTCATCGCGACCGGCGGGCTGGCGCCGATGATGCTCGCCGACTCCTCGGTGATCGACGAGCACGAGCCGTGGCTGACGCTGATCGGCCTCCGCCTGGTCTACGAGCGGAACGTCTCGACCACCTGACCGGTACACGCAGCGGCCGGCGCCGCGGCGATAGCCCGTTCCGCGCGCCTTCGCGGCATGAGCCCCATTCAGGGCCTAAAGTCGGATTATGCCTACGCCATACGGTTCCCGAGGCGGTGTGGCGCTCAGCGCCGACGAGCTCCGCGTCGTGCGTGACGCGCTGGCCATCGCCATCGAGTCGAGTTGGGGCCTGCCCAGGCCCGCCAGGGGTGACGGAACGGAGCCTGCCGCCGCGCCCGCGGTCCCGCGCGGCGCCGTCGTACGGGACTGCACGGAGCTGGCCGCGGCGTTGGACGAGGCGGCGGCCGAGGCGGACCGGATGCGCCTGTTCCGTAACGCCGACCTCGCCCGCTACCGCGCCGCGCTCCCCGGAAGCGCCTCCGGCTACGCGGAACTGCTGCACGACGCGCTGGCCACCGGCTACGCACCCGGGCAGGCGGACATCGCCGCGCTGCGCGTCCTGTGCGACGAGCCGGCGGACTCGGGCGTGGCGGAGCGCCGGCGGCGGCTGCTGCGGCGCTGCGAGGCGCTGGCGGCCGCCCAGGTGCCGCCCCGCCGCCGCCCGGAGGAGCCGGCCCCGCAGGTGCCGGCGGCTGCGGCCGCGACGGCTCCGGCGGCCACCTCGGCGCCGCAATCGCCGCCCGTGGCGTCCCCGGGCCTCCCGCGCCCCGCGCTGCGCGCTCTGCCCGGCGGCAGGGCCCGCCGGGCGGCTCGGGGCTCGGAGGAGTCGGAGCCCGCGCCGGACCGGCAGCCGGGCAAGCCCGGTGAGCAGCCGCAGCGGCCGCCCCGCGAGAACCCCCCGGACCGGCAGCCCGCGTCCCCGCACCGCCCGGTGCCCACCCCCGCCGAGGTCTTTCCGCCCCGCCGCCGCCCGGCCCGGCCCCCGGAGCACCTGCTGCGCCCCCACGCGGCCCGTACGGCCTGACCTCCACCCGTACGGCCCGATCCCCGTACGGCCCGGCCTCCGGCGCACCTCCACCCTCCCGCGAGCCCGCCCACCCCGCCGGGCTACGCTGGAGGCCGCGGCACCTCCGCGGCGCCCGCGCCCAGTAGCCCGCAACGATGGATGGCTCTCATGGATTACCTCTCCGCGCTGCTTCCGTCGACCGTCATGGCCATCGCCTTCACCGTGATGATCGTGACGATCGTCAAGAACCAGGGCGGCCCCAACAAGGCCAAGGAAGACGCCGCCGTCGACGCCGCATTCGCGCAGGCGGAAGCGGCGAAGCAGAAGTCCGCCGAGTAACGCGGAGCAAGGCCCTCTCACCCCGGCGGCGGGCGCGCCTCCGCCGCCCGAATCGCCACGCCCGCCGCTCCCTTCCCCGTCCCAATCGCCCCATTGTTCACGCTCCTACGGGTATTGTGCTGGCGTGGTCCGGCCATTGGGAGAGCTCGAAGACGCGGTCATGACCCGGGTGTGGGAGTGGAACCGCCCGGTCACGGTGAGGGAAGTGCTGGAAGACCTCCAGCAGGAACGCTCTCTCGCGTACACCACCGTCATGACCGTAATGGACAACCTCCACCAGAAGGGCTGGCTGCGGCGCGCCCCCGAAGGCCGCGCCTATCGATATGAAGCGGTCTCCACCCGGGCCGCCTACTCCGCCGCACTCATGAACGAGGCGTGGGCCGCCAGCGACAATCCGGCGGCCGCCCTTGTCGCGTTCTTCGGCATGATGTCGCCGGGCCAGGTCGAGGCCCTGCGCGATGCGCTACGCGTCGTGTCGCTGGACTCACCCGGTGACACCGAAGCCGGTGACGGCGAAGGAAGCGCGTGACGATAGCGTCATGCCATGCCCAGCGATTCTTACGGGGTCACGATCCGCCGTGCCCGCACCTCGGATGTCCGGGCCATCCGGCGGCTGCTCGACCCCTACGTGCACCGCGACATCCTTCTCGACAAAGCCACCGTGACGCTTTACGAGGACATCCAGGAGTTCTGGGTCGCCGAGCGCGACACGGACGCCGCCGTGGTCGGCTGCGGGGCGCTGCACGTGATGTGGGAGGACCTCGCCGAGGTGCGTACGCTGGCCGTGGATCCGGCCCGCAAGGGCACGGGCATCGGGCACCAACTCCTTGACAAGTTGCTGCACACCGCCCGCTGGCTCGGTGTCAGCCGCATTTTCTGCCTCACGTTCGAAGTCGACTTCTTCGCCAAGCACGGCTTCGTCGAGATCGGCGAGACTCCGGTGGACCAGGACGTCTACAGTGAGCTACTGCGCTCGTATGACGAGGGCGTTGCCGAGTTCCTGGACCTGGAGCGGGTGAAGCCCAACACCCTCGGCAACAGCAGGATGCTGCTGCATCTGTGACGGCGCTATGTCCGAATCGCGCAGATATTGTTGAGCGAGTTCTCCGGCAGGGTTTGAGTTTTTCGCTGAAAAGCGGTTTGCTTTCGCCAGCACACATTGTTCCGATGAAAGGGAAGCCCGGTGGCTCAGAAGGTACAGGTCCTTCTCGTCGATGATCTCGATGGCGGTGAGGCCGACGAGACCGTGACGTTCGCTCTTGATGGCAAGTCCTACGAGATCGACCTCACGACTGCCAACGCGGAAAAGCTGCGATCCGCTCTGGAGCAGTACGTGAAGAGCGGCCGCAGGACCGGTGGCCGCGCCACGAAGCGTTCTCGCGGCGGGGCGTCCGGCAGCCAGGACACGGCGAAGATCCGCGCGTGGGCGAAGGAGCAGGGTTACGAGGTCAGCGAGCGTGGCCGTGTTCCGGCGAACATCCGCGAGGCATACGAAAAGGCGAACGGCTGACGTTCAGGGCGAGGCGGTGGCAGGCCGTCGCCGCCGCGCTCACCAGCCGTACCAGATCCGGCCGGTCCGCAACCCGGTTCCGCGCCGGCACGGCACCGCCGTCCGCGTCACCGCTGTCCCCATCCGATTCGACAGCATCGCGGCCGGCGTCTCCGACGCCGTCGGCGTCCTCTCCTACGTCCTCCCCATCCACGACTCCGCCCCCGCGGCCGGCGCCCGTGCCCACGGGCAGCCGCACCGCGGGGAGCCGCGCCAGCGCCGCCCGGCCGGGCGGGCGCAGCCAGAGCGTCGGCGGCCAGCTCCGTACCGCCGCCGGCGCCGCGCTCAGATCCAGTGGGATACCGCCCCACTCCAGCCAGTCCAGCAGGCCCGGCAGCTCCGCGGCGCCGCCCTCGGCGATCAGGAAGCGCATCCGGCCGCCGGCCAGCCCCACCGGCCCTGTGGCCGGCCGCCGGCGCAGCACCGCCCAGCCGGCCTCCGAGGGCATCTCCAGCACGTCGCAGCGGAGCGCCCCGGCCGGCATCACACCGGCTGAAGGAGCCCGCCCGGCCGTCTCTCCGGCCGGCTCTCCGCCTCCGTCCGCACCCGGTCCTTTCCGGCCGCGCGCGCCGCTTCCGCCCGCCGGGGCGGGCCTGCCCTGCGGGCCGGTCTGGCGCGGGATCACGGGGCCGGTCACACCGTGAGCAACGGGGTCGCACCCGCGTTGGTTACGACATGTGTCATCCCGGTCGCATAGCGCGCTACTCCTTCCCCGCACCAGCGTCCACAGACGTTCCACCGTGTTCGCCGTCAGCGCAGTGAAGAGGCCGGAAAATCTGATGGCAGGGCCCATGGCGCGGGTAAGACTTGGCTAGTGGTGCTGGTGAGAGCGGTGGCTTCGGCAGGGTCCGGCGGCGGCGTTCGCCATGGGCGTAGCGGCATTGAGAGTATTCGCCTGGCCTGCGGGAACATCGTCTCGCACCATCGGGTTGGAGCAGTAGTCGGGTACCCGGTGCAGGAGACTGAGGGAGTCAGCATCCGGGTGTCGGCAGTTGGAATGAGCGGTCCCCGCTTGCGGGACTAAGCTGCGGAAGGACAGGGAGGGGAACGTCCCCGATCTGCCTGACCGCTCTGAGGAGCGATTAACGATGTTCGAGAGGTTCACCGACCGCGCGCGGCGGGTTGTCGTCCTGGCTCAGGAAGAAGCCCGGATGCTCAACCACAACTACATCGGCACCGAGCACATCCTCCTGGGCCTGATCCACGAGGGTGAGGGTGTCGCCGCAAAGGCCCTGGAGAGCCTCGGGATCTCGCTCGAGGCGGTCCGCCAGCAGGTGGAGGAGATCATCGGCCAGGGCCAGCAGGCCCCGTCCGGCCACATCCCCTTCACGCCCCGGGCGAAGAAGGTCCTGGAGCTGTCGCTCCGCGAGGCCCTCCAGCTCGGCCACAACTACATCGGCACGGAGCACATCCTGCTCGGCCTCATCCGCGAGGGCGAGGGCGTCGCCGCCCAGGTCCTCGTGAAGCTGGGCGCCGACCTGAACCGGGTGCGGCAGCAGGTCATCCAGCTGCTCTCCGGCTACCAGGGCGGCAAGGAGACCGCCACGGCCGGCGGCCCCGCCGAGGGCACGCCGTCGACGTCCCTGGTGCTCGACCAGTTCGGCCGGAACCTCACGCAGGCCGCCCGCGAGTCCAAGCTCGACCCGGTCATCGGGCGCGAGAAGGAGATCGAGCGGGTCATGCAGGTGCTGTCCCGCCGGACGAAGAACAACCCCGTCCTCATCGGCGAGCCCGGCGTCGGCAAGACCGCCGTCGTCGAGGGCCTGGCGCAGGCCATCGTCAAGGGCGAGGTGCCCGAGACGCTGAAGGACAAGCACCTCTACACCCTGGACCTCGGCGCCCTGGTCGCGGGCTCCCGCTACCGCGGTGACTTCGAGGAGCGCCTGAAGAAGGTGCTCAAGGAGATCCGCACCCGCGGCGACATCATCCTCTTCATCGACGAGCTGCACACCCTGGTGGGCGCGGGGGCCGCCGAGGGCGCGATCGACGCGGCGAGCATCCTCAAGCCGATGCTGGCCCGCGGCGAGCTGCAGACCATCGGCGCCACCACGCTCGACGAGTACCGCAAGCACCTGGAGAAGGACGCGGCCCTGGAGCGCCGCTTCCAGCCGATCCAGGTCGCGGAGCCGTCGCTGCAGCACACCATCGAGATCCTCAAGGGCCTGCGCGACCGGTACGAGGCGCACCACCGGGTGTCCATCACGGACGCCGCGCTGGTCGCCGCGGCCCAGCTCGCCGACCGGTACATCTCCGACCGCTTCCTGCCGGACAAGGCGATCGACCTGATCGACGAGGCGGGCTCGCGGATGCGCATCCGCCGGATGACCGCACCGCCGGACCTGCGGGAGTTCGACGAGAAGATCGCCGACGTGCGGCGCGAGAAGGAGTCCGCGATCGACTCGCAGGACTTCGAGCTGGCCGCAGGGCTGCGCGACAAGGAGAAGCAGCTCCTGGCGCAGAAGGCGCAGCGGGAGAAGGAGTGGAAGGCCGGCGACATGGACGTCGTCGCCGAGGTGGACGAGGAGCTCATCGCCGAGGTCCTGGCCACCGCCACCGGCATCCCGGTCTTCAAGCTGACCGAGGAGGAGTCCTCGCGGCTGCTGCGCATGGAGGACGAGCTGCACAAGCGCGTCATCGGGCAGGAGGACGCCATCAAGGCGCTCTCCCAGGCCATCCGGCGTACGCGGGCGGGCCTGAAGGACCCGAAGCGCCCCGGCGGTTCGTTCATCTTCGCCGGCCCGTCCGGCGTCGGTAAGACGGAGCTGTCGAAGACGCTGGCGGAGTTCCTCTTCGGTGACGAGGACGCGCTCATCCAGCTCGACATGTCGGAGTTCAGCGAGAAGCACACCGTCTCGCGGCTGTTCGGCTCCCCGCCCGGCTACGTCGGGTACGAGGAGGGCGGTCAGCTCACCGAGAAGGTGCGCCGGAAGCCGTTCTCCGTGGTCCTCTTCGACGAGGTCGAGAAGGCCCACCCGGACATCTTCAACTCGCTGCTGCAGATCCTGGAGGACGGTCGCCTGACCGACTCCCAGGGCCGGGTCGTGGACTTCAAGAACACGATCATCATCATGACGACCAACCTCGGCACCAAGGACATCTCCAAGGGCTTCGGCCTGGGGTTCGCCGCCGGGGGCGACGTCAAGACCGGCTACGAGCGGATGAAGTCCAAGGTCAGCGAGGAGCTCAAGCAGCACTTCCGGCCCGAGTTCCTCAACCGTGTGGACGACATCGTGGTCTTCCACCAGCTCACCAGGGACGACATCATCGAGATCGTCGACCTGCGGCTGGCCGAGCTGGACAACCGGCTCAAGGACCGCGACATGGCCATCGAGCTCTCCACCGAGGCCAAGGACCTGCTCTCCAAGCGGGGCTTCGACCCGGTGCTGGGCGCCCGGCCGCTGCGCCGCGCGATCCAGCGGGAGATCGAGGACGTGCTCTCGGAGAAGATCCTCTTCGGCGAGCTGCGCCCGGGCCACATCGTGGTGGTCGACACCGAGGGCGAGGGTGACGACGCGACGTTCACCTTCCGCGGCGAGGAGAAGTCGGCGCTGCCCGACGCCCCGCCGGTCGACGCCGCCGCGGGCGGCGCGGGCCCGAACCTGAGCAAGGAGGCGTGAGCCCGTAGCGGCTCGGCTTCCGGCGCACGACACAGAGCCGCCCCGGACCACACGGTCCGGGGCGGCTCTGCGTGTGCCGGCGGTCAGCCCTTGTACGCGGACGTCACCAGCTCCTGCGCGACCTCCAGGCAGGCGAGGCGCTTCTCCTCCGGGTCGCCCTTGGCGTCGTCCAGGGCGAACATCCCGGCGTGCATCGTGAAGATCGCGGCGATGCTGCGGGCCTGGTCCCTCAGGTCGGCGTCCTTGTCGCGCAGCATCCCGATGATGTCGGCCATCCGGGCCTTGAAGGTCTCGCCGAGGCTCAGCTCGCGGATGCTCGCCTGGTTCTCCTGCATGAACCGGAAGAGCGTGTCGCCGCCGGCGAGCAGCGCGCTGTAGCGCGCCAGCAGCTCCAGCCGGGTCTCCAGCGTGGCCGGCTGTGCCCGCCCCCAGGCGATCAGCTCGTCGACCCGCCCGAAGTGGTCCTCGACCAGGCTGACGAGGATGTCTTCCTTGGTCTTGAAGTGGTAGTACAGCGCGGCCTTGGTGACGTCGAGCCGTTCGGCGATCTCGCGCAGGGAAGTCTTCTCATAGCCCTTGTCGGCGAAGAGCTCCAGCGCCACGTCCTGAATGCGCTGGCGGGTGTCGCTCCTGGTCGTGCCCATGATCCCTGCTTCCGTCAGATACTTACTTGACGCCCGGCAAGTAGCGGCGTACGTTCACATAGTACCCACTAGCCGGGCGGCAAGTAAGTAGGGAGAGGGGTCATGGCGGACAAGGATCAGGAGGCGGTCCCAGCACCGCCGCGGAACGTCAGGGTGATCATGCTCGGCCTGATGATCACCATGATGCTCGCGATGCTCGACAACCTGATCGTCGGCACCGCGATGCCCACGATCGTCGGCGAACTCGGCGGCCTGAACCACCTCGCCTGGGTGGTCACCGCGTACACCCTGGCCATCGCCGTCTCCACCCCGCTGTGGGGCAAGTTCGGCGACCTCTATGGCCGCAAGGGCATCTTCATGTCCTCGATAGTCCTCTTCCTGATCGGCTCCGCCCTCTCCGGCATGGCCCAGGACATGGGCCAGCTCATCGCCTTCCGCGCGGTCCAGGGCCTGGGCGGCGGCGGTCTCATCGTCGGCGTGATGGCGATCATCGGCGACCTCGTGCCGCCCCGCGAACGCGGCCGGTACCAGGGCATGATGGCCGCCGTCATGGGCATCGCCACGATCGGCGGCCCGCTGGTCGGCGGGACGATCACCGACCACCTCGGCTGGCGCTGGGCGTTCTACATCAACCTGCCGCTCGGCGCCGTCTCCCTCTTCGTCATCTCCGCCGTGCTGCACCTGCCGAAGAAGCGCATCAAGGCGCGCGTGGACTACACGGGCGCCGCCCTGCTCTCGGTCGGGCTGACGGCGCTGGTGCTGGTGACCTCCTGGGGCGGTACGGAGTACGACTGGGGCTCCGCGCAGATCATCGGCCTGGCCGTGCTCGGCGCCGCCGCGCTGGCCGCCTTCGGCTGGGCCGAGACCCGCGCCGTCGAGCCGATCATCCCGCTCCGCATCTTCCGCAACGCCAACTTCACGCTCATGAACGTGATCGGCTTCATCGTCGGCTTCGTGATGTTCGGCGGCGTGACCTTCCTGCCGCTCTTCCAGCAGAGCGTCCAGGGGGCCTCGGCCACCAACTCCGGACTGCTGCTGCTGCCGATGATGCTGCCCGTCATGGTCGTCTCGCTCTTCGTCGGCCGGGCCACGACCAGGACCGGGCGCTACAAGATCTACCCGATCATCGGCGGCGCCGCCCTGATCGCCGGGATGTACCTGCTCTCCACGATGGACACCGGCACCTCCCGGCTGACCTCCGGGATCTACATGGCCGTGATGGGCGCCGGCCTGGGCTTCATGATCCAGATGTCGATGCTCGTCGGGCAGAACAGCCTGGAGATGCGCGACATGGGCGCGGGCAGCTCCACCATCACCCTCACCCGCACCATCGGCGGCTCCTTCGGCGTCGCGCTGATGGGCGCCATCTTCAGCAGCCGGGTCGCCGACACGATGGCCGAGGAGGCGGGTCCCGCGGGCGAGAAGGCGGCGGGCAGCGGCGGGCAGTTGACCCCGGAGCGGATCGAGCAACTGCCGGCACAGATCAAAGAGGCATACCTGAACGCCGTCTCCCACGGCACCCACCAGGTCTTCCTCTGGGGAGCCGCGATCGCGGCACTCGCGTTCCTCGCCTCGTGGTTCGTCAAGGAGGTCCCGCTGCGCGGGGCGGGCCCGGCGAGCGATGACGCCGGATCGGCAGGGGACGCCGGTCCGGGCTCCGCGCAAGCGGAGGCGGAGGCCCCGGCGAAGGTCTGAGCGGACCGGGGCCCCGACGACGGGCCGCGCGCCTCCCGCAGTAGCGGGCCGGGGGCGCGCGGCCCTTCTGTGCGCGTACGGGCCCGGAGGCCGGCGTCGTACGGGGACGGGGCGGCGGCTCGCGCGGCGGGCCGGTGTCAGTGGGGCGTGCCATGCTCGAAGAGTGCTCCGCCCCGATCTGCGCGCTCTTCGCAGCGCCAAGGACGCCATGGACCGCGACTGGGCCGACCCGGCCCTCGACCTGGACGCGGTGGCGAGGCACGCCGGTTACTCCCGGTTCCACTTCATCCGCGCCTTCAAGGCCGCCTACGGCGAGACCCCCGGGCAGTATCTGACCCGCCGCCGCCTGGAACGCGCCGAGCACCTGCTGCGGACGTGCAACCTGTCCGTCACCGAGGTCTGCCACCTGGTCGGCTTCTCCGCCCTCGGCACGTTCTCCGCCAGTTTCAAGCGGCGTACGGGGCTCTCCCCGACCGCGTACCGCGACGCCCACGTGGGCCGCGGGACCGCGCTCATACCCGGCTGCTTCGCGCTGCTCTGGGCCGGCGGGTTCGACCCGCGGATCCGGGAGCGCAACTCTGAGGAAGCGGGCTGAGGCCGCCCCTGCCTACGGTGGCCGCAGTACGGAAGCACCACGCCACCAGGGAGAACGCCATGATCACGAACCTGGCCATCACCACCGTCTGGACCACCGACCAGGAGCGCAGCCGCGACTTCTTCGCCGACAAGCTCGGCTTCGAGATCCGCGACGACATCGAGATGGGCGAGGGCATGCGCTGGATCACGGTCGGGGTCCCCGGCCAGCCGGACGTCATGCTGGCCCTCATGCGCACCACGGGACCCGGCCTCGACCCGGAGTCGGCGGAGGCGCTGACGACCCTCGTCAGCAAGGGCGTGCTGGGCGCGGGCGCGTTCCACACGGACGACTGCCGGGCGACGTACGAGAAGCTGCGCGCCCGGGGCGTGGACTTCGTCCAGGAGCCGCAGGAGCGGCCGTATGGGATCGAGGCGATCTTCCGTGACGACAGCGGCAACTGGTACTCGCTGACGCAGCGGCGGGAGGGCGGGCTCGACCACAGCAAGTCCTGGGCCTGACGCGGGTCGCCTCCGGCGCGGGCGGCGGGTGGCACCGGCCGGCGGGACGGTACGGGCCGGCGCACCACGGGGCCGGCGGCCCGTCCCGCGTGGTGCGGGCCGGGCCGCGGCGCCGGGGGCAACCGGGCATCCTGGCCGGGTGGCCGGGTGGCCGGGTGGCCGGGTGGCCGGGTGGCCGGGTGGCCGGGTGGCCGGGTGGCCGGGTGGCCGGGTGGCTGCCCGCTGCCCGGTGGGCGACGGGCGCCCGGCGCCCCGCGCGTCAGCCCTGCGGCAGCCGGTAGAGCCCGTCCGCCAGCGGCTCCACCAGCCCGTCCGACACCAGGCTGTCCAGCGCCCGCGCCCGCTGCACCGGCTCGTGCCACACGGCGTCCAGCCGCTGCTGCGGCACCGGCCCGTCCGCGTCCCGCAGCACGGCCAGCAGCCGGCCGCGCACCTGCCGGTCCGTGCCGGCGTACGTCTGCGTGCGGCGCGGCGGGCCCGCGTGGGCCGGGTGGCCGGCGAGCCGCCAGGCGCAGAGCGTCGCCACCGGGCACTTGCCGCACTCGGGCTTGCGCGCCGTACAGACGAGCGCGCCCAGCTCCATCGTCGCGGCGCCCCAGCGGGCCGCCTCGGCGTCCTTCTCCGGCAGCAGCTCGCGCGCGACGCGGCGCTCCACGGCGGTCGTCGCGCCGGGCGGGAACTCGGTGCCGCCGACCAGCCGGGCGTAGACCCGGCGGACGTTGGTGTCGAGCACGGCGTGCCGCTGCCCGTACGCGAAGGAGGCGACGGCGGCGGCCGTGTACTCGCCGATGCCGGGCAGCGCGAGGAGCTGCGCGTGCCGCTTGGGCACGTCGCCGTTGTGCCGCTCCTTTATCGCGGTGGCGGCGGCGTGCAGCCGCAGCGCGCGGCGCGGGTAGCCGAGCCGGCCCCAGGCGCGGACGGCCTCGCCGGGCGCCTCGGCGGCCAGGTCGGCGGGGCGGGGCCAGCGCTTCAGCCACTGCGTGTAGACGGGGAGCACGCGGCTCACCGGCGTCTGCTGCAGCATGAACTCGCTGACCATGACGCCCCAGGGGCCGGCTTCCGGCCGGCGCCACGGCAGGTCGCGGGCGTGCTCGTGGAACCACTGGAGGACTGGCCCGTGCAGCGCCGCGGGCTCGGGCGCAGACGCGGGCGCGGCGCCGGCAGAGGCGGGCGCGGATGCGGTACTTGCTGTGGTCGCAGTCATGGCACCCCTGATCCTGGCACAGAAAGGGGCGGCGCCCCGGGCAGCGCCGGGGGTCTTGCGTGTTGTGCCGCGGGAAGGCGCGGAGCGGCCGGTGCGCGATGCGCGTGGAGCGGACGACGAGACTCGAACTCGCGACCCCCACCTTGGCAAGGTGGTGCTCTACCAACTGAGCTACGTCCGCGCGCCTATGGGCCGGCAGCCCACTATACCCGCGCACGCACGCCGCGGACCGGCCGGATCCGACCGCCCGCCCCCGGCCCCTCACAGCCAGCCGCGCTCCCGCGCGATGCGGGCCGCCGCGTGGCGGTTCTCCGCGTCGAGTTTCGTCATCGCCGACGACAGGTAGTTCCGTACCGTCCCCGGGGTCAGCGACGCGCGGCGGGCGATGTCCGAGACCGGGGCGCCGTCAGCCGCCAGCTCCAGCACCTCCGCTTCCCGCGGCGTCAGCGGGGAGTCGCCCGCCGCGATGGCGTCCGCCGCCAGCTCCGGGTCGACGTACCGGCCGCCCGCGTGCACCGTGCGGATCACCTCCGCCAGCCGCTGCGCCGAGACGGTCTTGGGCACGAAGCCCCGCACCCCCGCGGAGAGCGCCTGCTTCAGCGCGCCCGGGCGGCCGTGGCTGGTGACGATCATCGCCGCGCAGCCGGGTGCCGCCGTACGCAGCGAGGCCGCCACGGCGACGCCGTCGAGCCCCGGCATCTGCAGGTCCAGTACGGCGACGTCCGGCCGGTGGGCGCGGGCCATGGCCAGCGCCTCGTCGCCGCCCGCCGCCTCGGCGACGACGGTCAGGTCGTCCTCCAGCGCCAGCAGCGCGGCCAGCGCGCCGCGGATCAGGTGCTCGTCGTCGGCGAGCAGGACTCGGATCACGACGCCTCCAGGTCGATACGCGCGGCCAGCCGGAACCGTCCGCCGGTCCTGCGCTGTGCGCTCAGCGTGCCGCCGACGGCCGCCAGCCGCTCGCGCAGCCCGGTGAGCCCGGCGCCGTCGGCGGGGGTGCCGGGTTCGGCGTCGGGGGCGCCGTCGTTGTCCATGACGAGTTCCGCGCCGCCGTCCGCGACCCGCATCGACACCGTGCACATGCGGGCGTCCGCGTGCCGCAGCACGTTCGTCGTCCCCTCGCGGACCACCCACGCCAGCGCCGACTGCACCCGCTCCGGCACCTCCCCGCGGCGGCCCGGAGCCGTCAGGTCCGCGTCGTCCACCTCGCAGTCGACCCCGGCCGCGCGGAGCACCGCGCGGGCGCCGGCCAGCTCGGCGTGCAGGTCGGCGGCGCGGTAGCCCCGTACGACCGCGCGGATCTCGCGCTGCGACTCCTGCGCGACCCGCTGCACCTCCGCCATCTGGTCCGCGGCCTCGGGCCGGCCGCGCTGCGCCAGTTGGACGGCCAGCTCGCTCTTGAGCGCCATGACGGCGAGGTTGCGCCCCAGCACGTCGTGCAGGTCGCGGCCGAAGCGCAGCCGCTCCTCGGCGACGGCCAGCCGGGCCTGCACGGCGCGGGCGGCGACCAGTTCGTCGACGAGCTGCAGGCCCCACGCGGAGACGCGGAAGGTGAACCCCATGAAGGGCGCGCACACCGCCGTGGTGACCGCGGTGATCGCCAGTGGTGCCCCGCGCGGCCCGATCGCCAGCGCGGCCAGCAGCGTGGCGGCGCACAGCGCGGCGACGGCCAACGCGCCGCGACGCAGCGGCAGCGCCAGCACCAGGGGCCCGGCCGCGAACATCAGCACCCATACCAGGAACGGCCCCAGCTCCGACGGGTCCAGCCTTTCCGCCGCGCGCAGCGCGAGGGCCGCGGTCAGCAGTGCCGAGACGGCGACGAGGTAGACCACCAGCAGTCGGCGGGTCGGTCCCGCGGCGCCGAGGAACGGGGCGCTGAGCGAGAGCTTGACCTGCATCGTGAGGTGCGCCAACAGCAGCACGACGACGACGGCGAACGGCACCGCGCCCATGTCGTCGCGGGTGTTGTTCAGCCACACGCCGAGCAGCGCGGCCTCGACGAGGGCGAGGAAGTAGATCGTGGAGAGGGTGTAGCTCCGCCAGCGCTCGGGCCCGCTCATGCGGCGGGCGCGCCGGAGCCAGCGGAGCGCGCCCCCACCGCGCCCCGGTGCCGGGATCCGATCCGGGACCGGATCCCGGCCGGCGCCCGCGCCCGCGTCCGGCTCGGTCATCTCGTACGTCCCCTCCGCTCCGCGTGCTCCGGCCGCCCCGGCGTTCCCGCTCGGCGTGATCGCCGCGTACGGCCGTACCGTACGCCCACCGCCCCCCGGTGGCCGCGCGGCCGCCCGCACCCCCCTCACCCGCGCGGCTCCCACCGGAACCACCGCCGCACGGCCCACGCGCCCGCGGCGATCCACGCCGCCGCCACCGCGAGCGCCTGGACGACCGCGCCGCCGCCCAGCTCCCCGGTCCAGCCGCCCCGCACCAGCTCCACCACCGGCGACAGCGGCAGCCGCTGCGCCACCTCCGCGACCGAGTCCGGCAGCACCTCGAACGGCACGAACAGCCCCGAGCCGAACATCGACGCCAGCAGCAGCGGCATGCTCGTCAACTGCGCGCTCTCCGCCGACTTCGTCACCGCCGCGGTCGCCGCGGCCAGCACCGTCAGCATCGCCATCCCCAGGAGCACCCCCAGCACCGCCAGATGCGGCGCCTCGGGCGCCGGTGAGTCCATCGCCAGGCTCACGGCGACGGCCAGCACCAGGCACTGCCCCAGCGCGACGCACAGGGCGGGCAGCGCGGCACCGGCGAGCAGTTCGCGGTCGGTGAGCAGGCCGGTGCGCAGCCGCTTGAGCACGAGTTCCTCGCGGCGGGCGACGTAGACGATGACGAGGTTCGCGTAGACGACGAAGATCAGCGCGAAGACGACGGCGCTCGGCAGCACGACGGTGGCCGCGGTGAGGCCGGTGTCGGAGAGGTCCATCTCCTCGACGGCGGACCGGGTGGCGAAGGCGAAGCCCGCCGGGGTGACCAGGGCGCCGAAGAGGACGAGCTTGCTGCGCCACATCAGCGTCAGCTCGGCGCGGCCGATCGCCGCCAGCCGGGCGAGCGGCCCCGGGACGTCGGCGGCGCGGTCGTCGAGGTGCGCCGCCGGGGTGGCGGCGGTGGTGGCGGTCATCGGGCGTTCCTCTCGTCGGTACGGACCGCGTCGGCGGTGCGCTTCGCGGACGGGGCGCTCCTGCCGCGCCCCCGGTCGTCCATGGCGGCGTCCGCGATCTTCAGGAACGCCTCCTCCAGCGACGCCGACCTGGCGTCGAGACCGGCCAGCTCCACGCCGTTGTCCTGGGCCCACAGCAGCAGCCCCGTCAGCGTCCGCTGCAGCGCGCTCGTACGCAGCCGTACGCTCGTCCCCGCCAGCTCGTGGCCCGTCACGCCCAGCGCCGGCAGCGGCGGCAGGTCGCCCGGCAGCCAGCCGGTGGGCAGCCGGAACGACACGGTCGCCGGGTGCGCGCCCACGATCTCCTCCACGGTGCCGGCCGCGGCGATCCGCCCGCTCGCCATGATCGCCAGCCGGTCCGCCAGCTCCTCGGCCTCTTCCAGGTAGTGCGTGGTGAGCAGCACCGTCGTCCCGCCGGCGCGCAGTTCGCGTACCAGCTCCCACGTCGCGTGCCGCCCCTCGGCGTCGAGCCCGGTGGTCGGTTCGTCGAGGAAGAGCACTTCGGGCCGGCCGAGGAGCGCGAGCGCCAGGTCGAGGCGGCGCTTCTCGCCGCCGGAGAGCTGCGCCACCCGGACGTCCCGGCGGCCGGCGAGCCCGACCAGTTCCAGCGCCTCCGCGGTGGGCCGCGGCCGCGCCGTGCAGCCGGCCCACATCCGTACCGTCTCGGCGACCGTGAGCTGCGAGGGCATCCCGCCTTCCTGGAGCATCACGCCGGTGTACGGGCGCACCCGCCCGCGCTCGCGGTACGGGTCACGCCCCAGCACCCGCACCCGGCCCCCGCTGGGCTCCGCCAGCCCCTCCAGCAGCTCCACGGTGGAGGTCTTGCCGGCGCCGTTGGTACCCAGCAGGGCGAACAACTCGCCCCGCCGGACGGCGAAGTCGACGCCGCGCACCGCCTCGAAGTCTCCGTACGTGCGCCGCAGCCCCGCGGCGCTGATCACGTCTTCCTCTGCACTGACCATGTCTTCAGACTTCCGCCGCCGCGGGCGCCGGTGCAGTGCACGCTGTCATCGGACGCGATGACAGATGTCATGGGGCGACTTCGGGGAACACGAAAAGAGCCCCGGCCGAAGCCGGGGCTCTCACTGAGCGGACGACGAGATTCGAACTCGCGACCCTCACCTTGGCAAGGTGATGCTCTACCAACTGAGCCACGTCCGCGTGCATCCGAACGGCTCTCACCGTCCGGCGCGTGCTCCACTCTACCCCACGAACTCACAGGGCTTCTGTGGCGGAGCGGGTGACAGGAATCGCACACTGCGCCTCCCTCTTGGAAAGAGGGCGCTCTACTACTGAGCTACACCCGCGTGGCCTCGGGGGGTCTCCCCTTGGCGCGTGTCCAGACTCTATCCGATCCCGGGGGGCAGATGGCAAGCCGGGCCGGTGAACGGGCGTCAAGACGGCCCGGCGGACGGCCGGATGAGGGATCCGCCGGACGGCGGACGCGGGAGCCGCCGGGTGGACCGGAAGAGAGCCGGAAGTGAGCCGGAAGAGGGGTCCGGGAGGGCCGCGGCGTCAGTGCGCGGCTTCGAACGCCTCGTAGACCTTCTTCGGGATACGGCCCCTGGCCGGCACCTCCATGCCCTGCGACCCGGCCCAGGCGCGCACGGTGGCGGGGTTGGGCGCGATGTCGGTGCGGGTGAACGCCCGCCCGGACGCGGCCTGCTTCCGCCCGGCCCGCAGGAAGGGCGCCAGCGTGCTGCGCAGTTTCTTGGCGTTCGAGGCATTGAGATCGATCTCGTACGACTTCCCGTCGAGTCCGAAGTTGACCGTCTCGGTCGCTTCTCCGCCGTCGATGTCGTCGAAGAGGCTGACCACTACGCGCTGCGCCACGAAACCGGTCCTTCCGTCGGTCGCGCCTGCCGCTTTCCTCGCCCGCCGCGCGACCTGCGCGGAAGACCGGGGCTGCGGGAGCGCCGGCTCATTTGATCAGTGCTTTCCCTTTGTATCGCGACGGATTCTGTTGCGGAAGTCGAGCAAATGGGCCCGCGTGTCACGTCGCAATGCGGACCCTACTTTTATTGGGCCCTTTACCCAAGTGGATATCACGGGCGATGCGGAACCGTAACCGGCCCGACCCATATCTACCCGGGTAGATTTGTCCGCAAGGTACGCTGTCGTCACCGCTTCTTCAAGACCCTTACCGGGAGTAGCCAGTGGCCCGCGTCGTAGTCGACGTCATGCTCAAGCCGGAGATCCTCGACCCCCAGGGGCAGGCGGTGCAGCGCGCGCTGCCGCGCCTCGGCTTCGCCGGGATCGCCGATGTCCGCCAGGGCAAGCGCTTCGAGCTCGAAGTGGAGGGGCCGGTCGACGACGCCGCCCTCGCGCAGATCAACACGATGGCCGAGACGTTCCTTGCGAACACCGTGATCGAGGACTTCACCGTACGTGTCGAGGAAGTCGCGCACGGGGGAGAGGCGAAGTGACCGCTCGTATCGGCGTCGTCACCTTTCCGGGATCTCTCGACGACCGCGACGCGCTGCGGGCGGTTCGGCTGGCGGGCGCGGAGCCGGTCTCGCTCTGGCACCGGGACCGGGATCTGCGGCAGGTCGACGCGGTCGTGCTCCCCGGCGGTTTCAGTTACGGCGACTATCTGCGCGCGGGTGCCATTTCGCGCTTTGCGCCCGTGATGGATACGGTCGTCGCGCAGGCCAGGTCCGGTATGCCGGTCCTCGGCATCTGCAACGGCTTCCAGGTGCTGACGGAAACCCATCTTCTGCCCGGCGCGATGTTGCGCAACAACCACCTGCACTTCATCTGCAGGGACCAGAAGCTGCGGGTGGAGAACGCCGGCACCGCCTGGACCGCCGACTACGCCGCGGGCCAGGACATCCACATTCCGTTGAAGAACATCGACGGCCGTTACACCGCGGACGAACGCACGCTCGACGAGCTGGAGGCCACCGGCCGCGTCGTCTTCCGCTACCTCGACGGCAACCCCAACGGCTCGCTGCGCGACATCGCCGGCATCGCCAACGAGGCGGGCAACGTCGTCGGCCTCATGCCCCACCCCGAGCACGCCGTCGAACCCCTCGTCGGCACCGGCCGCACCGACGGCCTCGGCTTCTTCACCTCGATCCTCAAGAGGCTGGTCCACGCATGACGCGCACTCCGCTCGATACCGTCAAGCACGCCTCCGGCAGTCCCGGCACCGAGCAGCCCTGGGCCGAACTCGGCCTGAAGCGGAACGAGTACGAGCAGATCCGCGAGATCCTCGGCCGCCGCCCGACCGGTGCGGAACTGGCCATGTACTCCGTCATGTGGTCGGAGCACTGCTCGTACAAATCGAGCAAGGTGCACCTCAAGCAGTTCGGCGACAAGGCCCCGCCCTCCGACGCCCTCCTCGTCGGCATCGGCGAGCAGGCGGGCGTCGTGGACGTCGGCCAGGGCTACGCCGTCACGTTCAAGGTCGAGTCGCACAACCACCCCTCGTACGTGGAGCCTTACCAGGGCGCCGCCACCGGCATCGGCGGCATCGTCCGCGACATCATCGCCATGGGCGCCCGCCCCGTCGCCGTGATGGACCCGCTGCGCTTCGGCGCCGCCGACCACCCCGACACCAAGCGCGTGCTCCCCGGCGTCGTCGCCGGCATCGGCGGCTACGGCAACTGCCTCGGCCTGCCCAACATCGGCGGCGAGGTCGTCTTCGACCCCTGCTACCAGGGCAACCCGCTCGTCAACGCCCTCTGCGTCGGTGTCATGCGGCACGAGGACATCCACCTCGCCAAGGCCGCGGGCGTCGGCAACAAGGTGATCCTCTACGGCGCCCGCACCGGCGGCGACGGCATCGGCGGCGCCTCCATCCTGGCCTCCGAGACCTTCGACGACGCCAAGCCCAGCAAGCGCCCCAGCGTGCAGGTCGGCGACCCCTTCCAGGAGAAGCTGCTCATCGAGTGCACCCTGGAGGCGTTCCACGAGGACCTCGTCGTCGGCATCCAGGACCTCGGCGCGGCCGGGCTCTCCTGCGCGACGTCCGAGCTGGCCTCCAACGGCACCGGCGGCATGCGCGTCGAACTCGACGTCGTACCCCTGCGCGACGCGACGCTCTCGCCCGAGGAGATCCTCATGAGCGAGTCGCAGGAGCGGATGTGCGCGGTGGTCGAGCCCGCGAAGGTCGACCGCTTCCTCGCCATCTGCGAGAAGTGGGACGTCACCGCCACCGTCATCGGCGAGGTCACCGACGGCGACCGGCTGGAGATCTACTGGCACGGCGAGCAGATCGTCGACGTGCCGCCGCGCACCGTCGCCCACGACGGCCCGGTCTACGAGCGGCCGATGGCCCGCCCCGGCTGGCTCGACGCCCTCCAGGCCGACGACGCGGCGAAGCTCCCGCGCCCGGCGGACGGCGCTGAGCTGCGCGCGCAGGTGCTGCGGCTCCTCGGCTCGCCGAACCAGGCCGACAAGTCGTGGATCACCTCGCAGTACGACCGCTTCGTCCTCGGCAACACCGTCCTGGCGCAGCCCGAGGACTCCGGCATGATCCGGATCGACGAGGAGACCGGCCTCGGCGTCGCGCTGGCCACCGACGGCAACGGCCGGTACGCCAAGCTCGACCCGTACGCGGGCGCGCAACTGGCGCTGGCGGAGTCGTACCGCAACGTCGCCGCCACCGGCGCCCGCCCGCTCGCCGTCACCGACTGCCTCAACTTCCCCTCGCCGGAGGACCCGGCGGGCATGTGGCAGTTCGCCGAGGCGTGCCGCGGCCTGGCCGACGCCTGCCGCACCCTGGGCACCCCGGTCACCGGCGGCAACGTCTCCCTCTACAACCAGACCGGCGACCAGCCGATCCACCCGACGCCGGTCGTCGGCGTCCTCGGCGTGATCGACGACGTGGCGCGGCGCACCCCGATGGCGTTCGCCCAGGAGGGCCAACTGCTGTACCTCCTCGGCGAGACGAAGGAGGAGCTGGGCGGCTCGGCCTGGTCGCAGGTGGTCCACGACCACCTCGGCGGGCTGCCGCCGGCGGTCGACCTGGAGCGGGAGCGGCTGCTCGCCGAGATCCTCATCTCCGCGTCGCGCGACGGCATGATCGACGCCGCGCACGACCTGTCGGACGGCGGGCTGGTGCAGGCGGTGATCGAGTCCTGCCTGAAGGGCGGCCACGGCGCGCGCCTGGTGGTGCCCGAGGGGCTGGATCCCGCGGTGTTCCTCTTCTCGGAGTCGCAGGGCCGCGCGGTGGTGGCGGTGCCGCGGAGCGAGGAGATGCGGTTCACCGACATGTGCGGCGCACGCGGGCTGCCCGCGACCCGGATCGGCGTGGTCGACGGGGACGCGGTGGAGCTGCAGGGGCAGTTCACGCTGCCGCTGGCGGAGCTGCGGGAGACGTACGAGCGGACGATCCCGGAGCTCTTCGCCTGAGCCCGGGGCCGTCCGCCGCGGGGGCGGGTCAGCGCACGGGCTCCGACCCGCCCCCGAGGGCGTCCACGGCGCGGTAGATCTCGGCCTTCAGCCCCTCCGGGTCCGGTACGTGCCGGAGCGTCATCACGCCCTGTTCGGACGCGGACTGCACGTTGAGGGTGCCGTAGCGCATGATCCGTTCCCAGAGGTTGGCCCGGAACGACACGTCGTTCACGCGCGACAGCGGGATGCTGCGGCCGGACTTGGAGAGGAAGCCGCTGCGCTTGTGGAGGCGCTTGGTGGTCAGGATGTACATCGTGCTGCGCCACTGCAGCAGCGGCACGAGCCAGAAGTAGCAGGCGAAGATCGCCGCCACCGCCAGCACCCCGAAGCTCGTGTACGTCCCCCAGTCCTCGTCCGTCGGCAGCCACCAGACGAGCGCCCCGGCGGCCACCGCGATGACGCAGAGCGCGAGGAACTCGTTGACCAGCGTGGTCCAGTGCTGGCGGGTCACGTACACCAGCGACTCGTCTTCTGCGAGGTAGCGGTCGGCGATAGGCATGCGCGCATGGTGGCACACGACCGGGTTGTCACACATCGGCCGTACGCTCCTGTCATGACGACCGCCAAGCGCAGCGGCGCCCGCAGGGCACGTACGTACGACCCGGACAAGACGTGGACGGCGCTCACGGCGCAGGTGCGCGCGCTCAGCGCCGCGGCGCACGCGCTGGACGAGCGCCGGCTCGCGCTGCCGTCGGGCCTGCCGGGCTGGGACGTACGGCTGCTGCTGGCGCACGTCGCCGGTGAGATCGAGACGGTGCCGCGGCTGCTCGCCGAGCCGCCGCCGGCGGCGGTGCGGGCGGCGGTCGACCTGCCGCGGTGGGCGGTGTCGACGGCGGGCGCGGCGGACGACCTGGCGGCGGGCGTCGTACGGGACGCGGAGCACATCTCCGCCGCGTACGGGGACGGGCCGGCGGCCCTCGCCGCGGCGCTGGACGCGGCGGCGGAGCGGCTGGCGGCGGCCGCGCCGGAGGCGGTACGGAGCGACAGGCTGCTGCCGCACCGCTTCGGCCCGATGACCGCGCTCGACGTGACGGTCACCCGCCTCGTCGAGCTCGTCGTGCACAGCGACGACCTGACCCGCGCCACCGGCGCCGACGTCCCGCTGGACCGGGGCGCGGTCGCCGCCGCGGTCCGCGTCCTGGCGGACGCCCTGGCGGCGAAGTCCCCGGGCGCGGCGGTGGAGGTCCGCATCCCGCCGTACGCGGCGATCCAGTGCATCGAGGGCCCCCGCCACACCCGGGGCACGCCGCCGAACGTGGTGGAGACGGACCCCCTGACGTGGATCCGGCTGGCGACGGGGCGCACGGAGTGGGCGGCGGCGCTGGAAGGGGGCGCGGTCACGGCGAGCGGCGAACGGGCGGACCTGAGCGGGGTGCTCCCCGTGCTCGCCTGAGCCACGTGGACCGCTTGGGGCCGGGACGTCAGCGCAGCCCGGCGTTGGCGCGGTCACTCCAGACGGCCAGCCCCGCCGCCAGGGCGCAGGCGCCGCCGAGCCACAGCACGCCCCGGAGGGACAGCGCATCGACCATGACGCCGCCGGCCAGCGCGCCGAGGCCGATGGACAGGTTGAACACCGCCACCCACAGCGCCGAGGCCGCCTCCACCGCCTGCGGGGCGGCCTTGATCATCCACGTCTGCAGGCCGACCGACACGCCCCCGTAGGCGAGACCCCAGACGATCAGCAGGACGGCACCGCCGGCCGCCATTCGGCCGAGGAGCAGGAAGAGGGGCATCGCGGCAGCGAGGGAGAGGGTGATGACGAGCACGCTGCGGTGCACGTGGCGCGAGAGGGCGGCGCCGGCCACGAAGTTGCCGATCAGGCCCGCCGCGCCGAAGCCGAACAGCAACGGGGCGACGTAGCGCTCGTCGATGCCGGAGAGCTGTTGCAGGGCCGGGCTCACGTAGGTGTACGCGGAGAAGTGCCCGAAGACGACGAGGGCCGTGGCGGCGATGCCGGCGCGCACGCCCGGGTTGCGCAGTTGGGCGGCCAGCAGCCGCGGCCGGACGGCCTGCGAGGCGGCCAGCGGTGGCAGCACGGCGAGCAGGGCGGCGAGCACGACGAGCGCCAGGGCGCTCATGGAGGCGAAGGCGACGCGCCAGCCGGTGAGTTCGCCGAGGAGGGTGCCGAGGGGGACGCCGAAGACGTTCGCGGCACCGACGCCGCCGAAGATGACGGCGGTCGCGCGCGGCACGTTGCCGGTGGCCACGAGGCGTACGGCAAGACCGCTGGCGACGGCCCAGAAGCCGCCGATGGCCACCCCGACGAGCACCCGGGAGGCCACCAGGACGGCGAAGTCCGGTGCCGCTGCGGTGGCCACGTTGGCTAGGGTCATCAGCGCCATCAGCGCCAGGAGCAGGACGCGCCGGTCGAGCCCCCTGACGAGCACGGGCACCAGTGGTGCGGAGACCGCGGCGACGAGGCTGGGCACGGTGACCATCAGCCCGGCGGTCCCTTCGGAGACCGAGAGCGCGGACCGTACGGAGGTCAGCAGGCCGATCGGCAACTGCTCGGCGGTCACCAGCAGGAACGTGCCGAAGGCCACGGCGGTGACCGCGAGCCAGTGGTCTTTCTGCGGGACGGGAGCGGGGTCGGCGCACTGCTCGGCGGTGGTCACGGAAGTCTCCTCTCGACGTATGGGAGCGATCGTTCCCATACGTCGGGGACCCTAATATGGGAACGATCGCTCCACAAGTCGGGTAGGCTTGGGGTATGGCACGCCCGCGGCAGTTCGACGAGCAGGACGCGGTGGTCAGGGCGACGGAGCTGTTCTGGCGCCGCGGCTATCACGCCACCTCGGTCCGCGATCTGGGCGAGGAGCTGAAGCTCACCCCCAGCAGCCTGTACCGCACCTTCACCGACAAGCACACGCTGTTCCTGCGCGCGCTCGACCACTACCGCGCCACGGACTCCGCCCAGGCCGAGCGGCTGATGGACGACGATGACCGGCCGGTCCGCGAGGTGCTGAGGGACTGGCTGCGGTGGCTGGTCACCTGCCCGCCCGACGGCCAACCGGCCCGCGGCTGCTTCGTGGTCAACACCGCGACCGAGCTGGGCACGACGGACGACCAGGTCAGCGACCGTACCGAGGCCGCCTTCGAGGTCACCCGGCAGGTGCTGCGCGCACTGCTGCGCCGCGGCCGGGCCAGGGACGAACTGCCGCCGGACTTCGACGTGGACGCGACGGCGGAGCTGCTGTTCACCACGGTCCTGGGGCTGCGGGTACGTGAACGGGCGGGCCACGACGCCGCAAACCTGACCACGGCGATCGACGCGGCGGTCGGGACCCTGGGCCCGCCGCCCTGACGGCCGTCGCCGGTGGTCAGACTGAACCCATGGACTTCTTCTGCTACCACCGGGACCGGCCCGGCTCGCTGGAGCTGCGGTATGAACTGCTCGAGGAGCACTGGTCCTACATGGACCGGTACGCGGCGGAGATGATCGCGCGCGGCCCGACCACGGCCGGCGACGGTGAGGTGCCGACCGGCAGCGTGCACATCCTCGACCTGCCGGATCCGGCCGCCGCCCGCGCGTTCGCCTTCGGCGAGCCCGGCTGGCAGGCGGGCGCGTACCGCGACGTGATGCTGCGCCGCTGGCGCAACGCCCTGGGCCGCACGATGTGGGACTTCCCCGGCGGGCGCACGGGCGGCGACCGCTACCTCGTGCTCGGACTCGGCGCCGGTGAGGCGGCCGACCTGGACCTGCCGCGGGAGCGGGACGAGTTGATCGCGTACGGGCCGCTGCTGTCGGACGACGGCGACAGGTGGCTGGGCACCGCCGCGCTGCTGCGGGCCCCGGACGCGGCCGCGGCGCGGGCGGTCCTCACGGCGGACGCGTACGCCGCGGTCGAGGTGCACGACTGGCACTTCGGCGGCCGGCCGGAGTGAGGCCGGCCGGCCGCCGAGCGCACCGCGGCCGTCACGCGGGGGCGGGCCGCTCGGGCAGCGCGGTCGTCTCGGGCCGCTGGTTCGTCGCCGGTTGCCGGGACTCCCCGGGGCGTTCGGTCTTCCCGGGGCCGTCCGCCAGCTTGAGCCAGACGACCCCCGCGATGATCACCGTGAGCCAGAGGGCCTTGGCGGGGGTGAGGGACTCGTCGAAGAAGACCGGACTGAGCAGGGCGGCCCCCACGGCTCCGATCCCCGCCCACACCGCGTAGCCGATGCCGACGTCGACGGTGCGCAGGGCGACGCTCAGGGCGTAGAGCGTCAGCAGGAAGAAGACCACGGCGACGAGCGACCACGAGAGCACCGTGAAGCCCTCGCTGCCGCCCACGGACAGGGCGTAGCCGACCTCGAAGACGCCGGCGAGCAGGAGTACGAGCCACGCTCGCGCGCGGGCGCTCATGCCGCACCGCTGAGCTGGAGGCCGACGACTCCGGCGATGACGGCGGCGATGCCGAGGAGCTTGCGCCAGCCGAGGCGCTGGCCGAAGAGCAGGACGCCGAGGACGACGATCCCGACGCCGGCGACGGAGGTCCAGATCGCGTAGCCGGCGCCGACGTCGAAGGTGAGCAGCGCCCGGCTGAGGAGGTAGGTGGCGACGCCGCCGCTGAGGAGCGTGGCGGCGGTCCAGGCGGGCCGGGTGAAGCCCCGGGCCTTGCCCGCTGACAGCGCGACGGCGATTTCGAAGACGACGGCGAGGCCGAGATGGAGCCAGTGCATGGCGGTTGTCCTTCCTGGCGGCGGGTGACGGAGCCGGCACCCGATCGTCGGACTTCACACCGGTGTCAAGTGCAAGAATGGAAGCCCGGCGAACGGCCAGGGGAGGACTCATGCGCATCGGCGAGCTGGCCGCCGCGAGCGGCGTCAGCACCCGTTCCCTGCGGTATTACGAGGAGCAGGGCCTCATCCGCTCCCGGCGTACCCCCGGCGGGTGGCGGGACTTCGACGGCTCCATGGTCGAGCGGGTGGTCATGATCCAGCACCTGTTCGCCGCCGGCCTGTCCAGCGCCACGATCCACGAGGTGCTGCCGTGCCTGGAGGCCCCGCCCGAGGAGCGTACGGGCGTGATGGAGCGGTTGCTCGCCCGGGAAGTCGAGCGGCTGGAGGCCAAGCGACGGGACATCGACCGCGAACTCGACACCCTGCGGGCGCTCCGCGCCGAGACGGCCCTGGTCGGCGAAGCCCCCTGACCACGCCTTCCCCGGCGGGTGCCAGACTTGAGTCATGACGACTCAGGTCTGGGACGACTGGCTGCGCTCCTACGCCGAACTCGCCCTGCGCATCGACCGGCGGCTGGCCGCGTCGGGCGGTGGCACCGCGCTCATCTACGGCGGTCCTGACGCCTGGCGGGAGGCGGTCGCCGCAGAAGAGCCCGTGCCGCCCGCGCACCTGGCCGAGGAGTGCGACGCCCTCCTCCGCGACATCCCGGCCGACGGCCACCGGGCCGCCTTCCTGGCCGCGCAACTGACCGCCATGCGTGCCATGGCCCTGCATCTGGACGGCGCCGGCGTCCCCTTCCCCGAGCACGCCCGCCAGTGTCTGGGGGTGGCGGTCGACTGGCAGCCCGAGGACCGGTTCGAGGCCGCCCACGCCCAGCTCGCCGCGGCGCTGCCCCCGGGTCCCGGCCCCCTGGCCGAGCGGCTGTCTGCCTGGCAGCGGGCCCACACCGTCCCCGCGGACCGGGTCCCGGAGCTGGCCCGCAGCGCCGTCGCCGAGACCCTGGCCCGTACCCGCACGCTCGTCGACCTGCCCGACGGGATCGACGTCGGCGTCCGGCTGGACCCCGGCCCGCACCGAGGGCACTACGCGGGCGGCAACCGCGGAACGATATACCTCAGCGACAGCCTGCCCTTCAACGGAGCCGACCTGCTCTACGTCGTGGCCCACGAGGGGTTCCCCGGGCACATCGCCGAATCGCTGCTGAAGGCCACCCACCTCGCCGACCGGCCGGAGCACGCGATCCGCTTCATGATCTCGCCGCCGTTCGTGGTCAGCGAGGGCCTCGGGCTCCATGCCCAGCAACTCGCCTTCCCGGGCGACGAAGCACAGCGATGGCTGACGGACCGGGTGCTCGCCCCGCTCGGGATCCCGTCGGACGGCAGCGACTTCGCCGCCATCCACGACGCCCGCAACGTCCTGTGGGGAGCCTGGGGCAACGCCGCCCACCTCGCCGCCCGCGGGCGGCCCGACGACGAGCTGGCGGCCTACCTGACCCGCTGGGCCCTGCTCTCCGAAGCCGAGACCGCCTGGGCGCTCGGCTCGCTGCGCACACCGGCCATGGGCACGTACGTGCTCGGCTACTTCCACGGCTGGCGGCTGCTGCGATCGTGGCTCGACCACCCCGACCGGCGACTCCGCGTACGCCGGCTCCTCACCGAGCCGGTCCTGCCGTCCGACGTGGCCTGACAGCCGGCCGGCCGGCTCGCGCGGCGCGGGCTCGCCGCCGGCGCCGCGGCCCCGCCGCCCCGCCGGAGGCCGGGACGTGATCCGGGCCACGCTCGGGCCGTGCGGGTGTCGGGGCAACCTGCCTTAGACTCGAATGCGTGCCACGTGGTGACGGACGACTCAGCCACGACCTGCTTCCCGGCGAGAAGGGCCCCCAGGACGCCTGCGGCGTCTTCGGCGTCTGGGCCCCGGGTGAGGAGGTCGCCAAGCTCACCTACTTCGGACTGTACGCACTCCAGCACCGGGGACAGGAGTCCGCGGGTATCGCGGTGAGCAACGGTTCACAGATCCTCGTCTTCAAGGACATGGGCCTGGTCTCGCAGGTCTTCGACGAGACATCCCTCGGCTCCCTCCAGGGCCACATCGCCGTGGGTCACGCGCGCTACTCGACCACGGGTGCCTCCGTGTGGGAGAACGCGCAGCCCACCTTCCGGGCCACCCCCCACGGCTCGCTCGCGCTCGGCCACAACGGCAACCTCGTCAACACCGCCGAGCTGTCCGAGATGGTCGCCGCGCTGCCCCCGGACGGCGGTTCGCGCAGCGGCAGGGCGGCGGCGACCAACGACACCGACCTCGTGACCGCGCTCCTCGCCGGGCAGGTCGACGACGACGGCAAGCCGCTCACCGTGGAGGAGGCCGCGCCGCTGGTGCTGCGGCGGGCCAAGGGCGCGTTCAGCCTCGTCTTCATGGACGAGCAGACGCTCTACGCCGCCCGCGACCCCCAGGGCATCAGGCCGCTCGTGCTGGGGCGCCTCGACCGCGGCTGGGTGGTGGCGTCGGAGAGCGCCGGGCTCGACATCGTCGGGGCCAGCTTCATCCGCGAGGTGGAGCCGGGCGAGCTCATCGCGATCGACGAGAACGGGCTGCGCGCCAGCCGCTTTGCCGAGGCAAAGCCCAAGGGGTGTGTCTTCGAGTACGTGTACCTCGCCCGGCCCGACACCGAGATCGCCGGCCGGAACGTCTACCTCTCCCGCGTCGAGATGGGCCGCCAGCTCGCCGCGGAGGCCCCCGCCGACGCCGATCTGGTGATACCGACGCCCGAGTCCGGCACCCCCGCCGCCATCGGATACGCGGAGGCCAGCGGCATCCCGTACGGGGCCGGGCTGGTCAAGAACAGCTACGTGGGCCGGACCTTCATCCAGCCCTCCCAGACCATCCGGCAGCTCGGCATCCGGCTGAAGCTGAACCCGCTCAAGGAGGTCATCGGCGGCAAGCGCCTCGTCGTCGTGGACGACTCCATCGTCCGCGGCAACACGCAGCGCGCGCTGGTGCGGATGCTCCGCGAGGCGGGCGCCGCCGAGGTGCACGTGCGCATCTCGTCGCCGCCCATCAAGTGGCCGTGCTTCTTCGGCATCGACTTCGCCACCCGCGCCGAGCTGATCGCCAACGGCATGTCGGTGGAGGAGATCTGCCAGTCGCTGGGCGCGGACTCGCTCGCGTACATCTCCACCGACCGCATGATCGAGGCCACCGGCATCCCCAAGAACGACCTCTGCCGCGCCTGCTTCGACGGCGAGTACCCGATGGACCTGCCCGACCCGGAGCTGCTGGGCAAGCACCTGCTGGAGACCGAGGTCGCCGGCGGGCGCGACGCCGCCGACGCCCTGCGCCGTCCGTAGCGCCGGCGCCCAGGCCCCATCCGATCCCAGGTGAACGACCCGGAGGACCCCAACGCCATGTCTGGTGCCAGCCAGCCCCCCGCCCCCGCCGCCGGCTCCTACGCGGCGGCGGGCGTCGACATCGAGGCCGGTGACCGCGCCGTCGAGCTGATGAAGGAGTGGGTGAAGAAGACCCGGCGGCCGGAGTCGGTCGGCGCGCTCGGCGGCTTCGCCGGCCTCTTCGACGCCTCCGCGCTCAAGCGCTACGAGCGCCCCCTGCTCGCCTCCGCGACGGACGGCGTGGGCACGAAGGTCGCGGTCGCGCAGCGCATGGACGTGCACGACACGATCGGGCACGACCTGGTCGCCATGGTCGTCGACGACCTGGTGGTCACCGGCGCCGAGCCGCTCTTCATGACGGACTACATCTGCGTCGGCAAGGTCGTGCCGGAGCGGGTCGCGGCGATCGTCAAGGGCATCGCCGAGGGCTGCGTGCTGGCCGGCTGCGCGCTGGTCGGCGGTGAGACGGCGGAGCACCCCGGGCTGCTGGGCCCCGACGAGTACGACGTGGCGGGCGCCGGCACCGGCGTCGTCGAGGCGGACGCGGTCTTGGGCGCCGATCGCATCCGTACGGGCGACGCGGTCGTCGCGATGGCCTCCTCGGGCCTTCACTCCAACGGGTACTCGCTGGTGCGCCACGTCCTGCTGGACCGCGCGGGCTGGGCGCTGGACCGGGCGGTGCCGGAGTTCGGCCGCACGCTCGGCGAGGAACTGCTGGAGCCGACGAAGATCTACTCGCTGGACTGCCTCGCGCTGCTGCGCGCCACCGAGGTGCACGCCTTCTCCCACGTCACGGGCGGCGGGCTCGCCAGCAACCTGGCCCGGGTGGTGCCCGAAGGACTGCGGGTCGTCATCGACCGCGGGACCTGGGCGCCGGGCGCCGTCTTCGACGTGGTCGGGGAGGCGGGCCGGGTCGAGCGGGCGGAGCTGGAGCGGACGCTGAACATGGGCGTCGGCATGGTCGCCGTCGTGCCGCAGACGTCGGTGGACGTGACGCTCGCGCTGCTCGCCGACCGCGGGGTCGACGCCTGGGTCGCCGGCGAGGTGCGCGGGCAGGAGGAGACGGGGGCGGGTGGTGTCGAGCTTACGGGGGACTATGCCCGCTGAGACGGCCGCCGGCGGCGCGTACGACGCGTACCGGGCGTACGGCGCCCGCGTCGCGTGCGCGGAGTGTGCCTACGGGCCCGTACGCCCTGAGTGCGCGGACGGCTGCGCCCGATTCACGGCAGCAAAAAGGGCCCGTCCGGGGGTTCCCCCGAGCCGAGCTCCGATTTGCTGTCTGCCGTTCAGGCCCCGCGACGCTGCTCCGACGAGCCGGCCGAGTCCTCGCCGTCGTCGTCGTCCTCGTCCTCGTCCTCGTACAGCTCCGCGTAGCGTGCGTACAGGTCGTCGTCGGGAGACTCTTCCTCGACTTGCTGCTGCTGTTGCTGTTGACCGTTCGACGGCGGCTTCGTCGTCGATGCGCCCAGCTCTTCGGCAAGGCGTGAGAGGTCAGTCCCACCGCTGCTGTACTTCAGCTGGCGGGCGACCTTCGTCTGCTTGGCCTTGGCCCGGCCGCGCCCCATGGGTCGACCCCCTCAAACGACGGGGCTCGGTGGCCCCAGAGTCTGACACGCGTTCATGATCGGAAGCGGACTCTCCGTTAAGAGAGACCGTCCATCGGGGTTCAACGGTACCTGTTTCTGCACCGTGACGGTACGTCGCTGGCAGCACGGGCCCCGCCGCCGATCCCGGTGGAGCCCGCGTCCCCGCTGGTCAAGACCCGATTCTATCGTCTGACGAGGAGCGACCCGCCGCGCGGTGGTGAGATGCGTTACGTGACGTCGCTGCTTTGCCTTGGCGAATGTGCACATCCCCTCGCCCGCCCCGCCGTGCGCGGGGCGGGCCGAAGGGCGCCCGGGGGCGTACGGCGCTCAGCCGCGGCGCCTGGCCTCCGCCATGCGCTGCTCCGCGATCCGGTCCGCCGCCACCGCCGGGGGTACGCCGTCGGACGCCGCCCGGTGGAATATCTCCACCGTCGTGTCGAAGATCCGCGCGGCCTTCGCCCGCGCCCGGTCCATGTCGAAGCCGTGCAGCTCGTCGGCGACCTGGATCACGCCGCCCGCGTTGACCACGTAGTCCGGGGCGTAGAGGATCCCGCGGTCGGCCAGGTCCTTCTCCACGCCCGGGTGCGCGAGCTGGTTGTTCGCGGCGCCGCAGACGGCCTTCGCGGCGAGCACGGGCACCGTCTCGTCGCTGAGCGCCCCGCCCAGCGCACACGGCGCGTACACGTCCAGCGGCTCGCGGATCAGGGCGTCCGTGTCCGCCACCACGGCCACGCCGGGGTGCGCGGCCCGTACCCGCGCCACCGACTCCTCCCGTACGTCGGTGACCACGACCTCCGCGCCGTCCGCCACCAGGTGGTCCACCAGGATGTGCCCCACCTTGCCGACCCCGGCGATGCCGACCCGCCGGCCGCGCAGCGACGGCGTGCCCCACAGGTGCTCGGCCACCGCGCGCATGCCCTGGAAGACGCCGAACGCCGTCAGGACGGAGGAGTCGCCGCAGCCGCCGTTCTCGGGCGAGCGGCCGGTGGTCCACCTGTTCGTACGGGCGACCACGTCCATGTCCTCGACGTACGTGCCGACGTCGCAGGCCGTGACGTAGCGCCCGCCGAGCGAGGCGACGAAGCGGCCGTAGGCCAGCAGCAGGTCCTCGGTCTTCGCCCGGTCGGGGTCGCCGATGATCACGGCCTTGCCGCCGCCGTGGTCGAGGCCGGCCATCGCGTTCTTGTAGGACATGCCGCGGGAGAGGTTGAGCGCGTCCAGGACCGCGGCCTGCTCGGGGTCGTCCGACGAGGCGTAGTCGTGGAAGCGGGTGCCGCCGAGGGCCGGGCCCAGGGCGGTGGAGTGCAGGGCGATGACCGCCTTGAGGCCGGTCTCGCGGTCCTGGCAGAGGACAACCTGTTCATGTCCGCCCTGATCGGAGCGGAAGAGTGTGGAGAGAACGTCGGTCACGGTGGTGACTCCGGTTTGGTCGCGGGCTGCTGCCCTCCAGGGGTGGGGAGGGCAGGTAGTGGCTCAAGCGTAGAGCGGCGCCGCCCTCCGGGACCCCCCGGCGGGGTCTCGGGTCCCCAGGAGGCGTCCCCCCGGAGGACTCAGCACCATAGTCTGCGGGAGACTCGGATACGTACGTGGGCGAGGGGAGAGGGTGTGGCCGTGATGTCGTCACTGGTGATCCCGTACGCGACGTATCTGCGCGTGTACGAGCCGCTGGCCGCCTTCCCGGAACCCGAACGCACCCACTGGTACCGCTACGCCGCCCGCGAGGCCGCCCCCACCAGTCAGGACGAGCTGCTGCGGGCGCTCGCCGGGCTGGCCGGCACCCCGCCGACGGCGGCCCCCGCGCACGAGAGCGGCGACGCCTTCGTCGCCGACGTGGACGGCGTGACGTGCGTGTGCCCCTGGCGCACCCGGCTGCGGAGCTGGCTGGCGCTGGACGAGCTGGTCGAGGAGCTGCCCAAGCCGGTGCTCGAGGCGGCGCTCCCCGAGGTCGTACGGGAACAGGCGCTCGCCGATCACGCGCGCTGGCGGGTGGAGAACCCGGACGCCCGCCCCTGGATCAGGTCCGCGGTGTGGACGGTGCCGATGCGCTGGTTCGTGCTCTTCTCCGACGAGGAGCGGGAGTACGAGACCGGCGAGCGCACCCTGCTGCGCTACCGCACGCCCATGGTGCAGGCCAGGCGCCGGGTGGCGCGCGGGCTGAAGGCGCTGCGCGACGCGGTGGGGCAGGCGCCGCTGGTCGAGGGTCTGGTGGACGTCGGAAAGTGGCTGGAAGAGTTCCATCCGCGGTCGCTGGTGGAGCTGGACTACGGCGGCCTCGTGCACGTCCTGCCGAAGGAGCACCTGGCGGAGGACCGGTCCGCGGCGGAGGTCGCGGAGGGCATCGCGGCGCTGGCGGCCGGGGACGAGGAGCGGGCCGGGCGGGCGTACCAGCGGCTGACGGACCGCTGGGGCGTGGTGCGCGAGCGGCAGTTCGCCAGCTAGGGCGCCCGGGCGGGGCGCTGGGCGGCGGCCGGACGGGGACGCCGGCGGGGGTTCTGGCAAGGGGTCGGACAGGCGCTCACTAGTGCGACGAACAAATCCGGACTAGTGTCCCGCCATGCCTCGGTACGGAAGGGGCCGTTCGGTCCCTGCCCCTGGGGACTTTGGTCCCGGACGAAGGTCCCGAACCAGGCTATTTGGTCAAGCGTGATGGAAAGCACGTACCTGGGTCTTGCCGTCACCGCGTAGCCTGGGTGACGATATAGGGCAAGGAGTCCAGATGGGGTATGTTCCGTCCAACTTAGGGTGGAATGCCGAGCATTGATCCTCTCGTGGGAGACCTTGTGGCCCCTGGTGGTGCTGTGACTGATCGTCACGAAGGTGTGACTGTCCGCTATGGCACGGTCCAGCGGGATCCGTCGAGGTTGAACACCTCAGAGGGCAATTCCATCGGTTTGGCCGACGCCGCTGGACAGATGGTGTAGTTGTAGTGCCGAGGACAAGACGTTCGTCCTATTACCGACTCGACCCCCGTTGGCCATATCGGTCAACGAGGGTCAAGGTGCAGAATTTAGAGGAAAGAACCGAGAAGGTTCGGTTCTCCCGAGGAGGCCGCTCATGACCGCTCGCACCCCTGACGCCGAGCCGCTGCTGACCCCCGCCGAGGTAGCCACGATGTTCCGCGTTGACCCGAAGACGGTCACGCGCTGGGCGAAGGCCGGCAAGCTCACGTCTATCCGCACGCTCGGCGGGCATCGCCGCTACCGCGAGGCGGAGGTCCGTGCACTGCTGGCGGGCATTCCGCAGCAGCGCAGCGAGGCCTGACCCACCCGCGTCGCCGGGGCCGGCCGGGACCCCCTAGCCCGGCTCACGCCCTTCGCACCACACGCGACGCAGCGTCATCGATCGCGCTGGACTCCGCCGGGTCCAGCGCGATTTGCCGACCGGCCCCCAGTGGCCGCCCTCCCCGGGCGGCCGCCGGGGGCCGTTCGCGTACGCGACGTCCGGAAGTGTCGGTGCCCGTCCGGGCATGGGTGCAATGGCATATACAAAATTGACCTGACCTAAGCGGGGCGTAAATCCGCATGTTTCGAAACCGAATGAGTGATCCCCGTCACAGTCGTGGCGGCTTGCGGCCTTGGTCGCCGCTGCGATAGTGACCCCCCGTCAACTCCTGCCCTACGCCGGGAACGTTGCCCCGTCCCGCGCGGCCGTCTCCGCGGCGCCGTTCGCCCTCGCGGCGTCGTTCGCGTCCGCGATCTCCGGCGGCTGCCCGGACTCCATCGCCAGCCGCAGCAGACGGCTGCAGACGGCGCAGTGGGGGGTGAGGTGCCCGTAGGACGAGGCGGCGGAGAGATGGGCGCGCAGCAGGGCCTTGGTCTCGTGCCGCACCGTCGTCGTCATAGCCGTTGACTACCCGGTGGCCGTACGCCCGTCAAGAAAACGGGCAGCCGGTCTAGACCGCGTACCAGGGTGAACGCGCCACGGGAGAAACGGAAAGCCCCCGCCGTGACGACGGAGGCTGCTGAGTTCTGACTAGTTGCTGTGCGGTCCTGACGGGATTTGAACCCGCGGCCTCCACCTTGACAGGGTGGCGAGCACTCCAAACTGCTCCACAGGACCTTGCTTGCGCGAACGCGCGTGCCTGACTCTACAGCAGCTCAGGCCGCCGGTCGAACCGGTTCCCGGGGGGCTCACCTCGTCGGCGGCACCAGCGCGTCGACCGCCTTCACGATCCGCTTGTCGGAGATCGGATACGCCGTCCCCAGCGCGTGCGCGAAGTAGCTGACCCGCAGCTCCTCGATCATCCACCGCACGTCCCGCACCGCCTTCGGCACCGGCCGCCCCCGTGGCTGCTGCTCCAGGAGCCACGCGTACTCGTCCTGCATCTCCTTGACCTTCGCCATCCGCGCCCGGTCCCGCTCCGCGTGCGTCGGGAGCTGCTGCAGCCGGCGGTCCGCCGCGACGAGGTAGCGCAGCAGGTCCGGCAGCCGGCCCGCGCCGTGCTCGGTGACGAAGCCCGGCTTGACCAGCCACGCCAACTGCTCGCGCACGTCCGCCGCGGACTCGGCCAGCACGGGGCTCTTGACGGCCCGTAGCCGCCCCTCGCAGGCGTGCCAGGCCGCCAGCACCTCCTGCACCTGCCGGATGGTCCGCATCGTCGCGTCGACGATGTCGGCCCGTACGGAGTCGAAGAGCTTGCGGAAGCCCTCCTCGTCCCACGCGGGCCCGCCGTGGGCCGCGATGAGCCGGTCCGCGGAGGCCGTCACGCAGTCCTCGAAGAGGGCCTGTACGCCGCCGTGCGGGGTGCGGGAGAGGGCGAGCTTCGCCTGGTTGGAGAGCGTGCTGTTGGCGAACTTCGCGGGATTGGAGGGGAGTTGGAGCAGGATCAGCCGGCGGGTGCCGGTCCACATGGCGGCGGCCTGCTCCGCCTCCGTGTCGTACAGCCGCACCGCGACCGTCTCGCCCTCGTCCACCAGCGCCGGGTACGCCTTGACGGTGTGGCCCTGGCGGCGGGTCTCGAAGGTGCGGGGGAGGGCGCCGACGGTCCAGGAGGTGAGGCCGGTGCGCCGGACCGGCGCGGGGGCGCCGGCGCCGCTCTCCGCCTCCGCGCCGCGCGCGCCCTTCCCGCCCCCCGCCGCCTCGTCGAAGGCCCGGGTGATCGCCGCTTGCGTCTTGGGCTTCAGCTTCAGCCGCAGCTCCTCCAGGTCCTTCGACTCCGCGAGTTGCCGCCGCCGTTCGTCGGTCACGCGGAACGTGACCTTCAGATGGTCCGGCACCTTGCCCCAGTCGAAGTCCTCCGCCGCGACCGGCACTCCCACCATCCGCTGCAGCTCCCGCGCCAGCGCCGTCGTCAGCGGCTCCTGGACGGGCACGGCCCGCTCCAGGAACGCCTTGGCGTAGTTCGGCGCCGGCACGTAGTTGCGCCGGATCGGCTTCGGGAGCGAGCGGATCAGCTCGGTGACCACGTCCTCGCGCAGCCCCGGGATCTGCCAGTCGAAGCCCTCCGGGGCCACCTGGTTGAGGATCTGCAGCGGTACGTGCACGGTGACGCCGTCCGCGTCCGTGCCCGGCTCGAACTGGTACGTCACCCGCAGCTTCAGCTTGCCCTGCCGCCAGGAGTCGGGGTAGTCGTCCTTGGTGACGTCCTCCGCCTGCTCGTTGATGAGCATCGACTTCTCGAAGTTGAGCAGTTCCGGCTCTTCGCGCTGCTTCTTCTTCCACCAGGAGTCGAAGTGCGCCCCCGACACGACGTCCGCGGGGACGCGCCGGTCGTAGAAGTCGAAGAGCGTCTCGTCGTCCACGAGGATGTCGCGGCGGCGGGCCCGGTGCTCCAGCTCCTCGACCTCGGTGAGCAGGCGGCGGTTGGCGGCGAAGAACTTGTGGTGCGTCCGCCAGTCGCCCTCGACCAGTGCGTGCCGGATGAAGAGGTCGCGGCAGGTCTCGGGGTCGATACGGCCGTAGTTGACCGAGCGGCGGGCCACCAGCGGCACGCCGTACAGGGTGACGCGCTCGTACGCCATCACCGCGGCCTGGTCCTTCTCCCAGTGCGGCTCGCTGTACGTCCGCTTGACCAGGTGCTGCGCCAGCGGCTCGATCCAGTCGGGCTCGACCTTCGCGTTGACCCGCGCCCACAGCCGGGAGGTCTCGACCAACTCGGCCGACATGACCCAGCGCGGCGGCTTCTTGAAGAGCGCGGAGCCGGGGAAGACGGCGAACTTGGCGCCGCGCGCGCCCAGGTACTCGTTCTTCGCGTCCGTGTCCTTCAGCCCGACGTGGCTGAGGAGCCCCGCCAGCAGCGACTGGTGGACCAGGTCGGGCGCGGCGTCCTGGTCGGCGGGGTGGATGCCCATGCCGCGGGCGATCGTGCGCAGTTGGGAGTAGATGTCCTGCCACTCGCGTATACGCAGGTAGTTGAGGAACTCGCGCTTGCACATGCGCCGGAACGCGGACGAGGACAGCGCCTTCTGCTGCTCGCGCACGTACGTCCACAGGTTGAGGAACGTCACGAAGTCGCTGGACTCGTCGCGGAAGCGGGCGTGGTGCTGGTCGGCCTGCTGCTGCTTGTCCGCGGGGCGCTCGCGCGGGTCCTGGATGGAGAGCGCGGAGGCGATGACCATGACCTCGCGTACGCACCCGTTGCGCTCGGCCTCCAGCACCATGCGGGCGAGCCGCGGGTCGACGGGCAACTGGGCGAGCTTGCGGCCGGTCTGGGTGAGCCGCTGCCCCTTGCTCCCTCCGGGGGCCTTCTCCTGGGTGTCGAGCGCGTGCAGCTCTTCCAGGAGCTGGATGCCCGCCTTGATGTTGCGGCTGTCCGGCGGGTCGATGAAGGGGAACTTCTCGATGTCCCCGAGGCCGGCCGCGGTCATCTGGAGGATGACGGACGCCAGGTTCGTACGGAGGATCTCGGCGTCGGTGAACTCGGGGCGGGCGAGGAAGTCCTCCTCCGCGTAGAGCCGGATGCAGATGCCGTCGGCGAGCCGGCCGCAGCGGCCCTTGCGCTGGTTGGCGCTGGCCTGCGAGATGGGCTCGATGGGCAGGCGCTGGACCTTGGTGCGGTGGCTGTAGCGGGAGATGCGGGCGAAGCCGGTGTCGATCACGTACCGGATGCCGGGGACGGTGAGCGAGGTCTCGGCGACGTTCGTGGCCAGCACGACGCGTCTGCCGCCGTGTCTCTGGAAGACGCGGTGCTGCTCGGCGTGCGAGAGGCGGGCGTAGAGGGGGAGGACCTCGGTGTTGCGGAGCTTCTGCTTCGCGAGCGCGTCCGCGGTGTCGCGGATCTCGCGCTCGCCGGAGAGGAAGACGAGGATGTCGCCGGAGCCGTCGCCCTCGGCCTGGAGTTCGTCGACGGCGTCGCAGATGGCGCTGATCTGGTCCCGGTCGCTGTCTTCCGCACCCTCGTCGAGGAGCGGGCGGTAGCGCACCTCGACCGGGTACGTACGGCCGCTGACCTCGACGATCGGGGCGTCGCCGAAGTGCCGGGAGAAGCGCTCCGGGTCGATGGTCGCGGAGGTGATGACGACCTTGAGGTCGGGGCGGCGGGGGAGGAGCCGGGCGAGGTAGCCCAGCAGGAAGTCGATGTTCAGGCTCCGCTCGTGCGCCTCGTCGATGATGATCGTGTCGTACTGGCGCAGCTCGCGGTCCGTCTGGATCTCGGCGAGCAGGATGCCGTCGGTCATGAGCTTGACGAGCGTGTCGCCGCCGACCTGGTCGGTGAAGCGGACCTTCCACCCGACGGCGTCGCCGAGCGGGGTGCGCAGCTCCTCGGCGACGCGCTCGGCCACCGTGCGGGCGGCGATGCGGCGGGGCTGCGTATGGCCGATGAGGCCGCGGACGCCGCGGCCCAGCTCCAGGCAGATCTTGGGGATCTGGGTCGTCTTGCCGGACCCGGTCTCGCCCGCGACGATCACGACCTGGTGGTCGCGTATGGCCGCGAGGATGTCGTCCTTCTTCTGGCTGACCGGCAGCTCCTGCGGATACGACACGGGGGGCACCGCGGCACGGCGGCGCTCGGCGGTCAGCTCCGCGGCGTCGACCGCGGCGGCGATCTCGGCGAGCACGGCGGCCCGCGCCTCCGGCTTGCGGACGCGGCGGGCGCCGTCGAGGCGGCGGCCGAGCCGCTGCTCGTCGCGGAGCGTGAGAGCGGACAGGCGGGCGCCGAGGTCGGCGAGGCTGGGGGTGGCGGAAGTGGACATACAGAGTCAAGGATCTCACCCGGGCGGGGGCGTGGGCGAACTATTTCGGTGTGGGGTTTGGATGGGGTGAAAGCCGCAAATCACACTAAGCTGGCCGTCTGTGACGGAGGACGGGGGTCGGCGAGGGGGGGCGGTGCGGGGCGGTCACGCCCGGTCCGGTGGCCGCGCTCCCGCCGGCGGGCGCTGCCGGCGCGCGTACGCCCCCGACCCCGGCCCCGCCGCTCCCGGGCCACCCGTTCCCGTAGCTGGTGCTGGCGGTGTGGGCGATCGCCGGGACGGCGGTCTTCCGGACCTGGCGCCACCGGCACCCGGGCGGGCGGGAGCGGGTCGCGCCGTAGGGTTGCCGGGATGGAACGGGACGAGGGGCGCTTGCTGGCGCTGCAGGTGGCGGGGGTGCACGGGCTGGCGCGGGGGAGTGCAGGGGGGCTGCCGACGGTCAGCGCGCCGGCCGGCGTTCGTGCGGTGTGGGCGTGGTCGCCGGGGGCGCGGCTGGTGGCGGTGGCGGAGGACCTGGCGGGTACGGAGCACGAGCGCGCCCTGTCGTCGGATTCGCCTCCGTACGAAGAGGAAAGGGCCCCGCGCGCGATGGCGGCCCTGGCCCGCACTCTGGACGGCGCCCTGGAGGGCGGCCCCAGCTACGTCTTTCCCCCGACCCTCCCGGTGCTGCCCCCGGCCCCGCTCCCGCTCCTGGTCTCGGACGCCCCGGGCCTGCGCCGCGCGCGGAGCCTGCGGCGGCCGGCCAACTGGGAACCGGGGGAGTGGGCCGAGTTGACGACGGGCACGCTGGGCCCGTGGGCGATGGCCGTCCACGAGGACACCCCGGTCTCGATCTGCCACACCCCGGCATCGACCCCGACCTCAGCAGAAGCCGGCGCCTGGACCCACCCGGCACACCGCGGCCGGGGCCTGGCCCCGCACACGGTCGCGGCGTGGGCAAGCCTCCAACGCGCAGGTACGGAAGCCCTCTTCTACAGCACGACGACCGACAACCACGCCTCCCAAGCGGTGGCCCGCACCCTGAACCTCACACCCCTGGGCCGGCTGTGGACGGTGACTCATGCCGTAGACGTCGGCAACTCGGAGGGCGTTGGGCGATCTATCCCGTGAGAACCGAATAGGCGGCCTCTGCCCGGCGCCCGGGAGCCACGTCACTCGGAGCGTGGGCCAGGAAGGCACTCGTCGGGCCCTCGAAGAGGATCCTTCCCGTGCTCAGAACTGCAACGTAGTCCGACTCCTCCGCTAAATCCGTCACGTCGTGGGTGGACATCATCACGCGCACATCGGGCGGGAGGCCGGTCAAATGAGTCCTGAATTGACGCCGCTGCGCCGGGTCCAAGCCGGCGGTCGGCTCATCGAGGAGTAACACCCTGGCTCTGTGGACCATTGCCGACGCAATTCCGATGCGCCGGACCTGTCCGCCGCTCAGCCGGTTCATCTTCATATTCTCTTGCTCTGAGAGTTCCACCCGCGAGAGAGCTTCGGAAGCAGACTGCCACGCCGAACTTTTGCTCATCCCCTTCAACCAGCCGACGTAGGCGACCTGCTCCCTGGCTGTCAGGCCGGCCATCACGGGTACGTTCTGGGGCATCCACGCAACACTACGCCGGTAAGAGCGATCGCTGGACGATACGCCATCGAGAGCGATGGATCCCTCCGTCGGCAGTGCGACACCGGCCGCGAGGCGCAGGAGGGTGGACTTACCCGCCCCGTTGGGACCGAGGAGAATGGTCACTCCCGGCTTGAGTTCGTAATCCAGCCTTTCGAGTACGAACGAGGACCACCTTCTGTACCTGTACGAGCAGCCCGTTATCCTCACGACTCTCCTCCTATAGCTTTCTGTATCGCCCGGCGGACATGAAGAGGATGGCGACAGCAAACGTCATCACCGATATCGCGAAAGCGAAGGGATCCTGACCATCCCTTGCGATGACGGCCCAGACGCGCGGACGATGCCCGTCGCCGTAGCCAACGACCGCGACCAGCAATACCCAGGCGGCGGGAACCATCGCCGCACCTTCCTTGGTGAAGGCGCGTGCCACCAGCATCAACCCCACAAGGAAGGCGGTGTTTCGGCCGGCGGCGAGAGAAGTATCCGAGTGGTCGAGGGAATGAAACAGGACCCCGATCGATGCCGCGAGGGCGACGGTGAGCGCGATGAGCCCCAGGTCCAAAGCAACTATCGGCCGCACTCCAGATGCTTCCGCGGACTCCATGCGCGAATCCAGCATCATCGCCAGGGCCGCGCAGGCGGGAATCGGAGCGATGCAGAGCAGCGGAACACTCCCCCCACCCCCCATCAAGAATGACGGCAGCTCGGCATATTCTTCACGCAGTGTCCACGCCAGAAACCCGAACAAGGCGAGCGAGCCGGGCATATAGATGTGAGCGCGTCGGGCGAACATCCACAGTCGCATCAGAGGGCTTGTCTTTCCTCTTCATCGATGGAGGATCTCTGTACCTCATAGGACAGCGGTGGCGTATGGCCCCATTCCTTCACGGTCGAGTATGATCCATACGTGCCCGCCACCAGAACTGAAACAGCCGCGGCCCAGAGCAACGCGCGAGCCTTCCTGTTCCGAGCCGGCGTGCACAACAGGATTGCGGCGGCGGCAATTGCCCAGATGAAGGCGACCGGGGCTATCACCGATGAAGCGGTGGGAAGTTCGCCGAAGGGCAGATCCGTCGCATAACGCCCCGAGATGTGCCGCAACCAGAACGGCTCGTACGACCAAGCTGCGGAAACCGTATAGAACACCACGACGGAAAGAACCGGCGGTGCAAGGCGGGGCGGGGTGACGGTGCCGACGCAGAATCCGATCACGCAGTGCGCGAGTGAGATGACCAGCGCCATCAGCACAAGTATCATCGACCCAGCGTCAGGGGCGGTTCCTTCTTGCGCCAGGGCCATGCCCACGGGTGCAAGTATCAGAAACCATGCGACCGCCACGACGGGCAGAAGCGACTCCAGGGCAATCCTGTGGCGAAAGCGCACCGGGGAGAGTCTCCAGACCTGATCCCGCTTGATCCGGCCCGCTTCCCATGCGGAAAGGCCCGAGGCGACGGCATAAGACACGGCGTAGAACGATAAGAGCACGGACGAAACAACGTACGGTGCATATGCGGGCTGCCCGGCAGGGGGCTTGAAGTCCGCCTTGAAGCTCTTGAAGAAGTAGAGATATGTCAGACCGAGGCAGAGTGGGGTGGCCCAGGTTGCGCTGCTTACCCGAAGGCGAGTTCCAAGCTTCACGACGTAACTCCGCTTCCTCTTCGGGCGCGATGCGAACGCGAAGCTAAAGCTTGCCGCCAGAACTTATCAAGCGAACTCAGATATCCCCCCATAACGGGGCGTACGGCCCCCGCCGCCCCAGGACGGGCGCGGGCATGAAAATGCCCCCTCCGAAGAGGGGGCTTCGTGTGGCTGGGGCCGGGGTCGAACCGGCGACCTTCCGCTTTTCAGGCGGTCCTGAGGGCATGCGTCATCGATGGTGGCCACCGTGCTGATCGTGTAGGTGACCGCCGCGAGTTGTCCCGGTCCGGCGACGTTGATGTCAGGGTTGATGTCAGACATCAACGCTCGCTCCAGCACGAAGGGCTGGAACACTCTGGGGGAGGCGCGGCGGAGCCAGGCGCCCAGTCCTCACCCTGCGCCCTGTAGCTCTCACAGCTCAGACCGGCTGGAGGGACAGGGGGGACAGGTGGGACCCTCGACTTCACCGGCCGGTGAACCAGGCCACGGCCGCGCCGGCAACGGTGCTTGCCAGTGCCAGCAGACGGTACGGCACCTGCTGGATGACTAGGTGCACCCCGCCGACACGCAGTTCGAAGAACGGACGGGGCTCTCGCAGATGCGGACCGGGAGGTTGCTGGGCGCAGTCGTGGAGTGGCGGGCCGATAGGCTCGCGTGCCACCGTGAACTGCTACGTCCGCCGTTGCACTGGACAAGGCGTTGACACAAACCGTCGTTCTGAGCGGATGTCACAGTTCAGGGTCGCGGGGGACGATGCCGGAGAACCTCCAGACGGGACCGACCAGCCGCCGCGAGGAGAGCATCCGCCCAGGCAACTGCGCGCCCTTGTCTGATTCCAGCACCACTGTCAGTGGTGGCACCTAGGATCGGTCTTGTATCGGTCCACCTGGCGGCGAGACGATCATCTCATCAAGGTAGGAGAGCTCATGACCAGCGCGTACGAGTCGGACCCTATCTTCGAAACAGTTCCGAGACAGTTGTCAAATCTTGTAACGAGAATCCGTGGGCGGGAGATCGCCTTGCCGGATTTTCAGCGGAACTTTGTATGGGATTCCACCAAGACCGAAGAGTTGATTCAGTCCATCATCTCCAAGTTCCCTGTCGGCACGCTGCTGTTCTGGAAGCAAGGTGCAGACGAGCAATTCGCCAGCAGGAATTTCGAAGGCGCCCCAGAGTTGGGTGAAAAAATCCCCAATGAGCTTGTACTGGATGGCCAGCAACGACTGACTGCCCTCTACCAGGCTCTAACTGGAACGGGGGACGAGCGATTCTACTTGAAGGTTGACGAGTTTATCGATTTGCAGAACGGCGAGGTGCGTGAATTCCATGAGGTAGATTTCGAGAAAGCGATCATCTCCCTACCTGCTTCAGGTGGAAGAGCACAAACAAAGAAGAATAACGACACTCTCGGCATTTCGCATTTCCCCGTCGCTGATGTCGTCACCTTTGACGATTGGCTCGATGACTATGTAGAAGTGCTGACATCTCAGAACTCTTCACATTCCGCCAAAGCGCTCAAATCGCTCTATAGGAAGATGCGTGACAAGTTTATTGTCCCCCTGAGGTCGTACGGTCTCCCCGTCCTCACTCTCCCCGAGACCACTCCGATTGAAGCGGTCTGCACCATCTTCGAGACCTTGAATAGGACTGGGAAGCCGCTGGGGCCATTCGAACTTCTCACCGCGAGGTATTATCCGCAGGGCGTGAACTTGCGCGATTACTGGCTTGAAGCTCAGGCTGACTATCAGTCGCTAGGCGACTTCAAGGTTGATCCCTACAACGTGCTCCAGGCGGTTTGTCTCAGGGCCTATGGTTCTGCACAAAGGTCTGACGTCTTGAAGAAATTGACGGCCAACGACATTCGCGAGCACTGGAACTCCGTGATCCAAGGTGTCGCGGGAGTCATCGATATGCTGCAGTCCGATTGCGGTGTGGTCTCGCCGAAATGGCTCCCCTATGGGATGATTCTTGTTCCCATGGCCGCCACATGGAGTGAGATCCAGGACCTTCAGCCCCTGGATCGGGGGCCGGCATACGAGCGACTACAAAAGTTCTTCTGGTGCAGTGTCTTCACTACGAACTATGACCAAGGTGCGAATAGCCAGGTAGGAGCTGACTTCTCACGTCTGAGAGGCTGGGTGATCTCGGGTGAGGGGAAGGCGCCGGAAGCCGTTGAGGAGTTGCCGCTCAGCTCATCGACATTTAGGTCTGCATCGGTACGTCGAAAGGCGCTCTACGCTGGTTTCATGTGTCTTTTGATCAAAAGTCGGGCAGAGGATTTCCACACCGGTCAGGCAATGACTCGGCACCGCGTGCAAGAGGTGCAGATTGACTCTCACCACATCTTCCCAAAGGCGTACTTGGCACGTGAAGAGAATGCTGAGAGTGCAGAGCTAATCCTGAACCGTAGCTTGGTAGACGCTGAAACGAATCGAATTATCAAGGATAAGGCGCCGAGTAAATATCTTGCAGATATGGCGGAGGCATTTGGTGAGGACAAGCTCCGCTCGGTTCTTGCTTCTCACGCCATCACGCTAGAACCGGACAGTGGGATTGCGCGAGACTCCTATGCCGCCTTCCTTGACGAACGCCTTAAAACCATCGCGCAGCTAATCGAGAGTGTAACCGGGAGAAGGCTGCAGGCTGATTGAGCAAGCCAAGGAGTGTGGAAAGAAGCCCTTTCAACAGTAGCCAGGCTTGGGTATCTCGCGTCAGGGTGGATGATCAGGCCACTTGTAGAGGGGTAGATGAATCCACCCACGCCGGAGAATTTGCCCCGCCCCGAGCCGGTGACCGAGGCATCGTGCCCGCCATCACTCAGGGGCACCCGGCAGATGGTGGTGCTGGGTCCCCAACGGGGGGCGGGTGAGCGGTTCTTCGCTTGGCGTCACTGGCGTCTGACGCCTGCGTTCCGCTGGGGACGATGGGCAGACACCATGAAAGTGTTCCCCCAACTCGGCTGCTGCATCACCTCCGTCGCCAGCTCTGCGCTGGGCGCTGCTTGAGGGCCACGCCGCAGTGGCGACCTTGAGAGCCAGTACGGTGTCCGGCTCGGAACAGGGCAGATGCACCCCTGGATGACCTGGGCATCACGACGCACCATCGCTCAAGTGCTCTGTAAATCACGCCAACGCGCGGGGAGTTCCCCCTGCACAAGCGGCGCAACGTACGCCATCATGGAAGTGGCCCAGCGTACGGCTGAAACGACCTTCGAACACCAGGGCCGACGAGTAGAAGGACACTTGAATGATCAAGATATCGCCTGAGCAGCGTGATCTCCTCACATTGTGCGCGCTTCGTGTGGATGCCAAGTCCGTCGACTGGAGCCTCATCGCGCGCGTTTGCCAGTCGCGTGAGGCATTGGACGTTGTCCTCGGCGGGGATCTACCCGAGGAATCTGCTGTCGCCCGACGTAACCAAGCCCGCTTGCGTCGAGCTCTGGCCTTTCTGGAGGACGCTCGTGCGCGGGTTGAAAAGGAGTGCGCTGCAGCCGAAGAAGCGGGTGCCCGCCTAGTAACGGTTCTGGATCCAGATTATCCAGCGAACTTGCGCTTAATCCCCAACCTTCCTCCCTTCCTATTCTACCTTGGCGATCTAGCAGAGCGTGACGCCCGCTCAGCCGCAGTAGTCGGTACCAGGAAGGCTAGTAACGATGGGTTGCAACGCGCTTCGCGCATGGCTCAAGGGCTTGTGGACCACGACGTCGTCGTGGTCAGTGGACTAGCAAAAGGAATCGACACTTCTGCGCACACGGCGACTGTCGAGATGGGTGCGCGAACGGTTGCAGTTCTAGGCACCGGGATTGCAGCTAGGGTTTATCCTGCGCAGAATAAGGACCTCGCTAGGCGGATTGTTGACACCGGGGGGGCCTTGCTCTCGCAGTTCTGGCCGACCTCGCCGGCTGCAACTTGGACTTTCCCTAGAAGGAACGTCGTTACCTCTGGATCAACCATGGGAAGTATCGTGATCGAAGCGTCATCGACTTCCGGCGCTAAAATGCAGGCCAGGATTGCGAACGAGCATGGGAAGCGTGTTTTTCTACTTCGCTCCCTAGCTACGCAAGAGCCTTGGGCAGCGCAAATGATCGCTGAGGGAAGAGCTGTGGAGGTAGCTGAATTGAATGATGTTCTCAAATTAATGGGTGAAGCGACTCGCGTACATCAGGCTGGACAGCAGCGGCTGCAACTTACGTTGGCCGGTCTGTGACTCACGCCGCAGACCTCCCAAAGCCGTTGGGATTTCCGAAATGCCGTAAATGTGCATACGTGCGCATTGGTTCACCGGATGTCTGCGCTGAATGCGCCATGCAAACTTTTCGCCCTCTCGCTGAGTACCACTGCGGGATATGCAGCCAAGATTTGAGTGGCCCGGGTGAGAAGTGTCGAAACATAATTTGCCAATGGGGGGCGCGTCAGAGATGCTTTACTCGCGTCGATGCCATTGCGATGTTCGCTGGTGCCCTTGAGGAGGCGATAAAGAGGTTTAAGTATGAAGGTTACGTGGGTTGGGGATTGATCTTCGGGCGTCTTATAGTGGGTTGGCTTAACGCTCATGAAGACGATGTCGACGATGTCGATCTCATATTGGGGAACCCGACTGCATTAGACCGTACGCCTGTGCGGCATATCGAGATAATGATGAAGTCTGCATACTTAGAGGACGGTCGTGGGCGCTGGCCAATTGTGGCCCCGGATAGTCCCGTGTTGGTGAAGGATCGCGAGACTGACAAGTCGGCCGGTAAAGGCAAGAGTTGGTCGATTAAAATGGAAGCGGCGCGCCAACACGCTGATGCCTTACGATTACGACAAAGTGTTGAAGGGAAGCGCGTTCTGCTCGTGGACGATATTTTCACGACGGGTGCCACGTTCCATGCCGTAGGAAAGCGATTGACTGTTGAATGGGGGGCTGCAGAAGTTCGGGGATTGGTACTCGCTCGCGTCCCATTCGGTATTGTGGGGTAGATACGATTGAGGGTGTCGAGTGAGGAATCACGCCTTCTCGGTCACTGCATCTGTCTCGCTGGATCCTGGCTATCGGCAAGTTCTAGTGAACGGCGCTGGGCTTTGTGCTGAGCCACCGAAGTGATCTTGAGGGGCCCGTGTCGTAACGCTGTGACGGCCGTGACTACCCGGGACGTTGCAGCCGCTCGTTCCCGCACAGTCGTGAGGGCGCTCAAGGAGTGTCGGCGTCCTGTCCCAGTCGTGCTGGAGGAAGCAGCAGGTCGCGTTGCGGGTGATCTTGGCCCGTTACGCGGCCGAAGACTCCGAGGTCTTCGCGGGCGCAGTCGTGGAAGGCGTTGATGCGCTGGAACACTGTGCGGTGGCGCTGGCGCCACTCGGCGAGGGTGCCTGTGATGCGGCCGGTGGCCTGCCAGTCGATCTCCTGGGCTATGGCGTTGACCTCGTGGCCGGCTTCTACGACTCGGTCGTTGCCGAGGAGCATGATGCGCTCGAAGGCTCGGCCGCGTAAGCGGATGGCCTCGGCCAGCTCCGTTGAGAGGTCCTGTTCGCTCCGCTCGGCCTCAAGGATGCCCTCCCGGTGCTCGTAGAGGGACACGGCTAGAAACACGCAGGCGCGCACCCGGTCGATGTAGTCGCCGTAGGCGTCGAGCTTCTTGTCATCCCACCGCGTGTGCAACTCGTGGCGGAGGCGTCGGCGTTCCGAGAGTGTGTTGGTGACGTAGGTCATCGCTGCGCCGACGAGCACCGCGGAGATCGTCAGGAGTTGCTGGCCCAGCTCCACGTCGTTCCGCCCTCCCCGGCCAGACTCGTCAAGACGTCTTGAGGATTCTAGGGAACGGGGCGGCGCCCAGGGAACGGGCATCCTGAGCCAGTCCTAGGGCGCCACGGCAGCGGCGTTATCGTTCGGGGTAACCCCGGCGGAGAGGCATACGCAATGCGGAGCACGATCGCAGAGACGCTGTTCACCCTCGGCCGGCGGTACGTGCGCGACGCCCCGGTGCCCGTTGGGAAGGCGGCGCTGGCTGCGCGCTTCCTGAACCCGTATCTCCGCGATCACCCTAGGCAGCGGGTCACGGAAGCACTCTTCGGGGCGCGGTTCGCCGTCGACACACGCGACCTCATCCAGCGGTACGTGTACCTGTTCGGCATCTGGGAGCCGAACATGACGAGCTGGCTACAGGGGAGGCTCCGCCCCGGGGACACGTTCGTGGACGTCGGCGCTCACGTCGGGTACTTCAGCGTGCTTGCATCGCGGTTGGTGGGGGATGCCGGACACGTGGTGGCCATCGAAGCGTCTCCGGAGTTCTACGGCCGGCTCCGGCACCATGTCGGCCTCAACGGCTTGGGCAACGTGCGGGCGGTCAACGCCGCAGTGTCTGACAGTCGGGAGACTCTGACGTTCATCCTGGCCAGTTCGATCAACACGGGGGCGAACAGCATCGTCCCGTATGACGGCCCGATTGAGTCGTCCTTCGAGGCCGAGGCGTGCCCGCTGCCGGAGCTGCTGGAGCCGGCCGAGGTCGCACAGGCGCGCGTCATCAAGGTGGACGTCGAAGGTGCGGAGGGGAAGGTGGCCCGGGGCCTGGCTCCCCTGCTGGACCAGCTCCGCCCTGACGCAGAGATCACGATCGAAGTGACTCCGGAGCGAATGGCGCAACTGGGCGACTCCGTAGACGAGCTGATGGAGACCATGACGCGGGCTGGCTTCCACGCCTACCGCCTGGCCAACGACTATGCACCGGGGAGCTATCCGCCGGCGCTTCGGCAACCGGCGGCCGTTCCGACGCGACTGCGAGGGCGGATCGACGGCGAGAGCGACCTCATTTTTTCGAGGGTGGACGCGGACGAACTGCCGTGAGCTGACGAGCAAGGGCCGGCCCCCGACGCACGACGTGTCGGGGGCCGGCCCTCGCTGTGGCGCTTTTCGGCTACGGGCGTCGAGCCTTGAGCGCTCTGCTGGCCTTGCGGCACCACGCCCGATACCACTCGGTGAGAGGCCGCTTTGCCACGTCTCCGTGACCGCCAATCGTGTCCAGCCGGGTTCCCCGAGACTTGGCGACTCGCAGAGCATCGCGCAGTGCCTCGCTCAGCCGCTGCGTCACGAATCGCAGTTCGGTCTTGCTCGGCTTGTCGTTGAGCAGTGCCTCGGACATACGCAGGACGTCCTCGCCGGTGTCGAGCTGCTGGCTCTCCAGAAGGTCTGCGTACTCCGAGAGCCACCCGCCCTCTCGTACATAGCAGGGGCGCCCATGGTCGTTCACCCAGGGCAAAAGCCGTAGTTCGGGTCCCTGTGGGTTCACGTCTGCACCTCGGCCTCTGCGTGAGCGCTCTTGACGTGTCGCTTCCGCAGGACCCGGACGTCGGTTACGCTGCTCCAGTCGTACTTACCTCGCGCAGCGCGCAACTGCTTGTCCAGGTCAAGGCATTCGCCGCAATTCTCGTCCGCGACCTCATTCTTCCAGTCATCAATCACGTGATACCTCCTTGTCGCTCTCCGCCGGGTTCAGGCCGTGGACGAGCTGGTTTGCTTCGTGGTGGGCGGCTGTAGGTGCCGAGGACTCGCACTCTTCGCTGGAGAGCGCGAAGTGGGTGGTGAAAATCGCCTCCGCGCACTGGCCTGGGATGACGACTACCGATGCCTCGACCACTCGGCCGGCGACATCAATGAGCGTCCGTCCGACCACAAGCACCGTCCCCCTCGGGCTGATCTGCAGCGTGCGGGCCTCGGTGGACGTGGGCAGTCGTGCAATGAGCCGTTCTGTGCTGGAGGCCAGTCGTACGCCTGACTCCGCAAACTGCTGACGGATGTCGTGTCCCCAAGGGTGCAAGGAGCGGTTCGGCGAGATCAGCGCAGCCAGCCGTGCCGGCACGTAAGCGTGGGTCAGGCTCCGGGGGCGAGTGCCCCGGCGGGCGAGGTAGGTGTACGCGATCACTGTGTCGCCCTGCTCTATCTCAAGGAGGGCAGCAACGGAGGGGTCTGCCTTCGTCTCCGTCCTACTGACGAAGGTGTTGAGGTCGTGCCCGTCCGTCATACGTGCAATGCCGGGGTAGATCAGCCGGTCTGCGGGCCAGCGCACGAAGTTGCCGCTGCCGTGGCGCTTGTCCAGCAAGCCTTCGTTCTGTAGTTGTTCGAGCGCGAGCCTGAGGGTAGGGCGGCTGACGCCGTACTGAACTGCAAGTTTGTCCTCGGCAGGGAGCCGTGTGCCGTTCGGGTAGCTCCCCTGACTGATCAGAGTTCTCAACTGCTCAGCGACGTCCCAGTATTGAGTCGCCATGCGTGTGATCACCTCCAATTGGCTCGTGCGGCAACGGGAGTGAAGCGGGACCGCCTCTTGCGGCGCCGGCGAGTGCGCGCGCCGCTGCTGGGTCCGTGAGTGGGCATGAGGAGGTTCCTCCCTCATGAGCGTCCGGGAGGAGAAGCCATCGCAACTCCTTAAGTTATCTTAAGGAGTTGCGATGCGGAGTCAAGCCACGGTCTTCACTGGTGGTCGAGCCTGTGGTGGAGGGCGGCAGGGTGCCGCGTGTGTGCAGCTAGGGGGAGCGCCTTCGTGGCGCTCCCCCTGCGTCTGGTTGCGTCGAGCCGAGCTACGGCACCGATCAGCCGTGGAGTGGAATGGTCCAGTCGAAGTCCGTCAGCGTGTGGGCCCTGGCCGCGATGACGGACATACGGGCTTCCAGCTCCGCTGCGTTGCTGTGGGACGCCTGGCTGGTCATCTGGCCTGGCCACTTGCGGTAGAGCAAGCCTGAGTCGCGGATGAACCAGCCTCGGCTTACCGCGTTGAGGGCGAGGAGTAGGCCCGTGTCCTCCGAGGCCGGCAGGGCCATCCAGCCGCCGAGGGCTAGCAGCAGGTCACGGCGTACGCAGAGGGTTGCGGGGTGGACCTGGGCGCGGAAGTTGTTCGCTTCCCAGTGTTCCAGCACCGCCCCGCGTTCCACGGGGCCGTCGTCCGGGTCCTGGTCGAAGCCGGCAGTGGAGCCGTCTGGTAGGAGGTCGAGGACGCGCGAAGTCGTCCAGCCGACGTCCGGGTTGGCGTCCAGGACGGCGATGTCCCGGGCCAGTGCGCCGGGGGTGAGCTGGTCGTCGGCGTCGAGCACCTTCACGTAATCGCCGTGCGCCTCGGCCAGCGCCATCGTGCGCGTCACCCCGGGGCCGCCGCCGCGGCCCTGGCGGAACGTCACGCGGACGTCGTTCGGCACGTACGGCGCCACTTCCTCGCCCGTGCCGTCCTCCCGGATGGACCAGTGCCACTCCCAGCCGGCCGGAAGCTCCTGCATCTCCAGGGACTTGTACGCATCCTGAAGGTACGCGGCGGACGGCGCGTGGACGGCGGTCACGACCGAGATGCGGCGGGCCATCGTGGTCACCACCGCTCCAGGTGCGTGACGACGTGCACGTGGGTCCGGTCACCCGGCAGCGTGATATCCGAGATCTCCACCGGCCGGTCGTTCGTGTCGTACGAGATCTTGCGCGCCAGGAGGACGGGCATCCCCGGCGGCAGCTCCAACTCCTCTGCTTCCTCCGGCGTCGGCGGCCGGGTGGTGAAGCGTTCTTCTATGCGGGCCAGCTCAATGCCAACCGTGTGGAGCTGATTCATAGTCCCGCCCGGCCACGGCTCCTTCGTCTCGTCCAGGAGGTCCGGGTTCTCCGCGACCATGTCGCGGACGAGGTACGACGTGACCAGCGCGAAGGGGGCCCGCTCCGCGGCGTAGCGCGTGCGGTAGGTGCGCTCGACGAGCGCCGTGCCCGCGGGTACGCCGAAGGCGTCGGCGATGTCCTTCGATGCCTCCGCCTCCTTGTACGACGCGTGGAAGACCAGGTCATCGACCTTGAGGCCGGTGTCGTACTCGGTCGCGCCGGTCTTCAGCCGGTGCTCTTCGGCCTCGCGCGCCCGGTCCTTCTCCCACTGGTGGCGTTCGTTGGTCCGCAGCACCGTGCTCCGCGGGCGGCGGACGAAGCTGCCCCTGCCGTGCTGTTTGTCGATCAACCCTTCGTACTGCAGCACCCGGAGGGCTGCCTGCACGGTCGGCCCGCTCTTCCCGTACCGCTCCACCAACTCTGCTTCGGAGGGGAGCCGGTCGCCGGGTTTGAGGTCGCCGTCGCGGATCGACCTGCGGAGGTCGTTCGCGATGCGCTCGTATTCCTTCGCCACGGCTCGTGTCCCTTGTCGTCGCCTCGGAGCCCCAGGTGGAGGGCGCTGTCACGTGACACCAGCCTAGCGCTCCTAAAGAGGACTTGACGAGTTGAGCGACGTACGTCATAGTCGTGGCTACTCCTCAAGAGGACTTGATGACTTGATCTCTTAAGGAGTTACCTCGAACGGTCTGCACCTTGAGAACTCCACAGCGTGACGAGCGAACGAGTGTTTTTGATCTTTGGCGCCGCCGCCGAGCGGCGTCGGAGGTCATGACCACTCGCTCCGCCGAGTGATCGACGCAACCCATCCGCTACTGCACGCGAAGGGTTCCCATGTGGCTCGCCATCGGTGACATCGTTCAAGAGCGCGGCGGCAACAACGCCCTCGGCGCCGTCGTCGGCGTCGCCGCCCACGGCACCGGCCGCTTCGTCCTCGTCGACATCCCCGGTTCCGGCCTCCGGCCGATTCCGCCCGACGAACTTACGGTCGCGGCCCGGAGGCCCGCCCCCGCGTCGACCGCCCGAGGGCTGGTGGCGCTGTCCGCCCTGGTCCTGGCCGTCGTCGGGACGTACGTCAGTTGCCAGGCCGCGCAACAGGCGGGCGCCGGATGGCTGCTGACCTTCCTGTCCGGATACGGAGCCTTCACCGCCGTGGTGACCGGGCATCGGGGGTTGCAGCGGATCACGGGTCCGCGTCGCTTTCGCGTCTGAACCACCCGCGCCGGAGTGGCGGCCGACGGGTCACGAAGCCCGCCGCCCCGGCTCGCCCATCCCATCGAGGAGGCAGAGAGATCATGCGTGCATACGACGGCGGCCGGGGGAGCCTGGACGCCTTCGAGTCCGAGGCGTTAGCGCTCGGCTTCGAGACCACGTGGGCCGAGGACTTCCGCAGGTTGTTCCTCGGCCCAACCTCGGCGGACGAACCGGTCGGGCCGGTCGAGTCGGCGGAGGACCGCGCGGCGCGGCTCGCCGTTGCCGACGATGTTCTTGCCGAGTTGCAGGACCAAGCCGCTGGTGACGAGGTCGCCCGGTCGAACGCCCGCTACGCGGCGCGGCTCAGCCGGTACGCCAAGGGCCGGCGGTGGACGCCGCGGCTGAGGCGGGCGGTATGAAGCCCGTCGCTCTCATCCCCTGGGGGACGAACGCCGTGGTTGCCGCCACGGCGGTGCTCCTCGGGCTGGCGCTTCTCTGGCTCACGCTGCGCCGGCTGGCCCGGTACGCGAAGCTCGACACCCCCGCCGTGCGGGTCGCGGCGCTCGCCGCCGCGAGCTGCACGGCGTACACCGCGGATACGTCCTGGCGGTTCGCGGAGGACTACTTGGGCATGGGGAGCACAGCCGAGCGAGCCGCGATGTTCGCCGCCGCGGAGCTGGGGCTGTTCGCCTCGGCGCTCATGGCGCGGCAGAACCTCAACGGCCCGTTGAAGGCGCCCGGCGCCCCGGGGCTCCTCGTCTGGCTGATCACGGGTGTGCAGGTCATTCCGGCGTACGCCGAGTCCGGGCCGCTCGGCGGTACGGTTCGCGCGTTCGTCGGGCCGTTCCTGGCCGCCGTGCTCTGGCATCTGGCCATGGGCATCGAACTCCGGCACCGCAGGCCCGGCGCGGAGTCCCGCGGCGTGGTCGCCGTGGCGGGGCGGGAGCTGCGGGAGCGGCTGTTGTCCCGGCTGGGGATCACCGAGCGGGATCGGAACGCGGCGCAGATCAGCCGGGACCGCGCCACGCTCCGCGCTGTCGAGCTGGCGGCGCGCCTGGCGGCTCTGCCGCCGGAGCGGCGAGCCGGGCGGCGCGGCCGGCGTATCGCGCGGCGGTTGTCGGCCGCGGTGGCGAAGGCATCGGTCGGCGCGGACCGGGAGCAGCGGCGGAAGCTGCTCGAACTGCTGGCGGCACGGCGGCACGCGGCCGATCTGGCGACGGTGCCCCTGACCTCCCCGTGGACGGACGCGGCCAGTGATCCGGTTGCCTCCGCACTCGCCGAGGAGGTTCGCGGGCAGATGCGGCGGGCGACCGACAGCATCCGGCAGGCAGGCCAGCCAGGCGTGTTCACCCTCGGCGCCGCCCTGAACGGGGGCGGCCGTTCACCTGAACATGCCCCCGAGCCAGAGCCGGACAAGCTCAGCACCGCGGAGGCGCAGCGGGTCATCGAGGACGGTTGGGCCGAGGGCCTGACCGTACGCGAGACCGCGAAGCGGGCGACCCGCGCGCCGAGTTACGTGCACGGCGTGTTTGTGCGGCTTGACGCCGAACGCGGCCCGCGGCCCACCGCCGCCGGGCGGCCGTAGCGCCCCTTGAATCGCTCACCGCCGGGGCCCGGCCGCTGCTTTGGCGGGTAGGGCCGGGGCCCCGGCTTCCCTCCGAACCGGAAGGAAGATTCAGTGAAGCACGACGACGAGAACGGGGAGAGAGCGGCAGATTCCGGCGGCCCTCCTCCCGACGAGGTCACGTTGGTCGACCGGCCCGGCGGCTCCTCCGCCGTACGGCTCATGGACCGGGTCAGGGACTCGAAGCGGCGGCCGGTCGTCCCGCCCTGGGCCCGCTCCTGGCGTGAGTTCAAGGCGGCCGGCTCCGGCGTCGCGGCGTACGGCTGGCACGTAGTGGCGTACCACGCCGTGCGTGCGCCCTGGTACCAGCTCCGACTTACCCTCCAACTTCCGCGAGGCGCAGCCCGTTTCATCGGAGGCGCACTGCGGTGGGTGGCCGACGCCGAGGGGCAGCCGTTCCGCAGCGCGGCGGCCAGCAAGGAGGACATCGACTACTACCTGAAGCTCTCCCGGCAGCGTGACCGCCGAGTCAGGTGGCGCTCGGTCGTCGCCCTGATGGCCTCCGTCACGGGACTGGCCGCCGCACTGGCCTTATTCGTTCTGGCACCCACCTGGTTGCTGGCCCTCTCGGGCTACGTGGTCACCACGGCCCTCGGCTGGCTCGGCCAGCCGGCCGACGAACCGGTGATCCACCGCGCCGTCGAGATCCCCAAGACCACCAAGCTCACGTCGAACATCGTCCTTCGCGCCCTCGGCGCCCTGGGCATCCAGGCGATCAACCAGGAGCAGGCGAAGGGCGGCCCCGGCTTCTCCTTCTCGGCACCCATCACCCGCGACGGACCCGGTTGGCTCGCTGAGGGTGATCTCCCGTACGGCGTGACCGTCACGGACGTCATCGAGCGCCGGGACAAGCTCGCCTCCGGTCTGCGCCGCCCGCTGGGCACCGTGTGGCCGGAGCCGGTGCCGGACGAGCACACCGGCCGTCTTCGGCTGTGGGTCGGTGATCAGGACATGTCGCAGGCGCGGCAGGAGTCCTGGCCGCTTGCCAAGTCGGGCACGGTGGACCTCTTCCGTCCCGTGTCCTGGGGTACGGACCAGCGCGGCCGGTGGGTCGGCGTGACGCTCATGTTCATCGCGGGCGTCATCGGCGCCATCCCACGCATGGGTAAGACCTTCCTCCTCCGGCTGCTCCTCCTCATCGCCGCCCTGGACCCGCGTGCCGAACTCCACACGTACGACCTGAAGGGCACCGGCGACCTCGACCCCCTCGGCCGCGTGGCGTACCGCCACCGGGCCGGCGAGGAGCCCGAGGACATCGCGTACGGCATCGCCGCGATGCGCGAGTTGCAGGGCGAACTGCGCCGCCGCGCGAAGGTTATTCGCTCACTCCCGCGCGACGTCTGTCCCGAGTCGAAGGTGACGACCGACCTGGCCTCGAAGCGCTCCCTGGGGCTGCACCCGATCGTGGTCGGCGTCGACGAGTGCCAGGTGTGGTTCGAGCACCACAAGCACGGTGCGGAGTTCAAGGAGATCTGTACCGACCTGGTCAAGCGCGGCCCGGCTCTGGGGATCGTGCTTCTGCTGTCGACGCAGCGGCCGGACAAGGACAGCATCCCGACCGCGATCAGCGCCAACGCCTCCGCCCGCTGGTGTCTGAAGGTCATGGGGCAGGTCGAGAACGACATGGTCTTGGGCACGGGCGCGTACAAGCGGGGTGTGCGGGCGTCGATGTTCGCGTGGGGTGACAAGGGCGTCTGCTACTTCCTCGGCGAAGGTGCCGACGCCCGTATCGTCCGCTCCGCCAACATCGACGCCTTGCAGGCCGACTCGATCGCCCTACGGGCCCGCGCCGCGCGGGAACGCGCCGGCACCCTCGCCGGGCACGCCCTCGGCGAACAGCCGGAGGCCGATCCCGCGTCCTCGTACGACCTCCTGAGCGACCTGGCCGCCGCCATCCCGGCAGCAAAGCCGAAGCTCTGGAACGAGTCTGTGCTTGCCCGCCTGGCCGACCTCCGGCCGGAGGTCTACGGCGAGTGGAACACGGACCAACTCACCGCCGCGCTGCGCCCGTACGGCATCCGCACGGTGCAGGTCTGGGGCACCACCGAGGACGGCAAGGGTGCCAATCGCCGCGGCGTCCGCCGCGCTGACATCCTCCGCGCCATCGCAGAACGTGACGGCAGCGCCGTCGCCGCCTGACTAGCGGACGCCGCTAGACCTAGCGGGCACCCCTGCTAGGTCTAGCACCCCCGCTAGCACTTCAATGCGCCGCTGACCTGCTTCCTAGCGTCTAGCGGCCCTTCTCTCCCACTCCCTGAGTCCGGCCCTGAGAGGGGTTGTTGTGTCCTCCCTGCTCTCCGCTATGCCCGGCATCCTCATCATCACACTCTGCTACGCCGCGCTCTGCGCGGTCAGCCCGTTCGGCAGTTGCCGCCGCTGCCGGGGCTTCGGCTTCCGGATGCGCCAGACGCGCCGCGGGCGGCTCGTCCGCGGCCGGGACTGCCGCCCCTGCCGCGGCAACGGACGTCGTATCCGCCTCGGCCGGCACGTCTACAACTCCCTCTCCGGCATGCGCCGCGAAGGCACCCGCTGACCCCGAGGAGTCCACGTGACGATCACGATCACCGCACTCGCCCTGTTCGGCCTGTTACTGGCGCTGCTGATCCGCTTCCGTGCGGTCGGCGTCCCCGCGGCCGTCGTCGCTCTGCTCTTCGGCTTCTACCTCTCCCGCACTGGAGCCGCCGACTCCATCGACCAGATCATGGCCGCGCTCGCCGACGCCGTGAACGACGCAGGCTGAAAGGGGACGCCATGAACGAGCCCGAGACCAGCACCACGGACACCGCGTACGCGAACGCCCCGAGCATCGCGTGGGAGATCTCCTGGGTCCTGCGCGCCCTCCGCAAGTACCCGCTGAGCCACGGCATCGACCGCGAATTCTGGCTCCGTAAGGCGGCGCTCCTGGACCGCATCGCGCTCCGCGAGGAGACCACGCTCACCCCGGACGCCGCCGCCGAGGCGGCCTCTGCCGCCGGTCGCGCCGCGCGCCAGCTCGCCGACTACGACGCCTCGTTTCACGGCTTGAGCTTCCGCGGTGAGGAGCTGGCGATGGACGAGGACTTCCGCGCCTACGTCCGCCGGCAGTACGAGGCGGGCTGCGCCGACCTCGGCTGACCAGGGCCCGGGGCAGCGGCCGACGGGTCAACGAAGCCCGCTGCCCCGGCCTCCCATCCCATCAGGAATCAGGAGGTGTCCTCAGGATGCCCTACGGCTCCGCCCGCCCACTGCACCACGCCGCAATCTCCGCGGCCGAACGCGGCTGGCACGTCTTCCCCCTCGTTCCCGGCGCCAAGCGGCCCGCCGTCGCCGCGTGGGAGCAGCGCGCCACCGTCGACCGCACACGCATCACGCGCTGTTGGTCGAGCGGCGCGTACAACATCGGCATTGCCACCGGCCCCTCGCGGCTGGTCGTCATCGATCTGGACGTGCCCAAGGACGACGACGACACCCCGCCGCCGGGAACGCCCCCGGGCGTTGTCGACGGCGCGGACATGATCGCCGTCCTCGCCGACGAGCACGGCCAGCAGCTCCCGACACAGACCTACACGGTCCGCACCACCAGCGGAGGCACGCACCTGTACTTCACCGCACCGGCGGACATCCCGCTTCGCAACACCGCCGCGAAGCTGGGGTGGAAGATCGACACCCGGGCCGGCGGCGGGTACATCGTCGGAGCGGACAGCACCATTGGCCGCGAGCGGTATGCCGTCGTCCACGACGCGCCGCCCGCGCCGCTCCCGGACTGGCTGGCCCAACTCCTCACCCCCGCCCCGCTCCCGCCGCAGCGACCGGTGCCGCTTCCGGCGCTGGGCCCGCGGCGGCTGAGCGCGTATCTGCGCGGCGCGATGGAAGGGGAGTGGCAGCGTGTCACCGGCGCCGCAGTCGGCACCCGCAACACCGCCCTCTACCGCGCCTCCGTCGCCCTCGGCCAGCTCGTCGCCGGCGGCGAGCTGGCCGCCGCGGAAGTCACCGCGTTACTCACCTCCGCGGCCGTAGGCGTCGGCCTCGAAGAGCGAGCCGCCCGCCGCACCATCGCCTCCGGCCTACGCGCCGGCGCCCACCGGCCCCGCACGGTCGCCCGGAGGGCAGCCGCATGACGCAAGTTTCGGCCACCCCGCCCCACCTGCACTCCGTCCCACCCGGCCCGGAGCCCAGCCCTCTGCAACCGGCACAACAGCGCATCCGTACCGCATGGACCGCCGACGAGCTGATGGCCACGGAGTTCCCGGAGCCACGCTGGGCCGTGCCCGGGATCATCTCCGAGGGCGTGAACCTCCTCGCCGGCCCACCGAAGGTGGGCAAGTCCTGGCTCTCCCTCGGCCTGGCCCTGTCGGTCGCGGCCGGCGGACAGGCGATGGACAGCATCCCCGTGGACGGCGGCCCCGTGCTCTACCTGGCGTTGGAGGACACCCCGCGGCGGCTTCAGACCCGCATGCGCAAGCTCCTCGACTCCAACCGCGCACCGGCCACGCTGACGCTCGCCACCTCCTGCCCGCCGCTGCCGCAGGGCGGAGGGGAAGCCATCGCGCAGTGGGTCGAGCGGCACGCGGACGCCCGCATGGTCGTGATCGACGTGTTCGCGAAGATGCGCGGTCCCTCCGCCCCCGGCTCCTCGGCCTACGACGCCGACTACGCCGCGGTCGGCCACGCCAAGCGGCTGGCCGACCACTACGGCATCGCCGTCGTCCTGGTCCACCACGTTCGCAAGGCCGGCTCCGACGACTTCCTGACCGAAGTCTCCGGCACCAACGGTCTGGCCGGTGCCGCCAACGCTACGTTGGTGCTCAAGCGCTCCCGCGGCCAGGCGGACGGCGTCCTGCACGTCACCGGCCGCGACGTGGACGAGGCGGAATACGCCCTGCGCTTCCACGCGGGCGCCGGCGCCTGGCAGCTCCTCGAAGGCCCGGCGGGCGATCACACTGTCGGCGACACCCGGGCGGCCATCCTCCGGTACGTCCGGGCCAACCCCGGGAGCAAGCCGAAGGACATTGCGCAGGGACTCGCAGACGCCGACCCGGGCACCGTACGGCGGACCTGCGCGCGCATGGCGGCGGCGGGCCAGCTCACCAAGGACTCGGGTGGCCGCTACTTCACGTCGCCCGAAGACCGGAATGCAGCGACGTCCGACGTGTCCCAGGTGTCCCAGCGTCCCACTCAGGGCGCTGACCAGCAGCAGACCGAACTCGAAACGGGACTGTCCCACCAAGCGGAGGGGGAACGGCCGTGACGGCAATGACCGAAGAGTTCCTGACCGTGCCCGAGGTCATGGCACGGCTGAAGGTGGGGCGTTCGACTGTCTACGACCTCATCCGCTCGCGGAGGCTGGCGTCCGTCACCATCGGGCGCGCGCGCCGCATCCCCGCCGAGGCGTTCCACGCCTACCGCCGCGGCCTGATTGAGGAGGCGAGTCAGTGACGAAGAAGCGGAAGCGCAACCCGAACGGCGCGGGATCGATTACGCGCCGCAAGGACGGCCGCTATGTGGGCATGGCCTACGTGACGACGACTTCCGGCATCCGGAAGCGTGTCTACGTCTACGGCAAGACCTGGGACGAGGCTGACGCAAAGCTCACTGAGCTGAAGTCCATGGAGCACGGCGGCATCCCCGTTCCCGACACCGACTCGACGGTGGCCGAGTTCCTGACGTACTGGCTCGCGGAGGAGGTCGCGCCGAACCGCCGGCCGAAGACGTACCAGGGCTACGCGAGCGTGGTCACGGTCCACCTCATCCCGGGGTTGGGCAAGAAACGGCTCCGGAAGCTGAGGACAGCAGAGGTCCGCACCTGGCTCAACCGGCTGAGGCAGCAGTGCCAGTGCTGCAAGAACGGCGTCGATAAGGAATGCCGGAAGCCCCGTTGCTGCGCCGTGGGGGAGTGCTGCGAGCGAAAGCTGTCCACCCGGATGGTTCAGTACATCCACGCGGTTCTTCGGAACGCTCTTCAGCACGCGCTCAGAGAGGAGCTGGTTCTCCGCAACGTGGCGCGGCTCGTGCGGACGCCCGCCCCGACTTACCGGACGGGGCAGGGGCTCACCACGGCTCAGGCCAAGCTCGTGCTGAAGGAGCTGCGAGAGCACCGGTTCTACGCCCTGTACGTGTTGGCCTTAACGATGGGGATGCGACGTGGCGAGCTGTTGGGGCTCACCTGGACGGCCGTGGACTTGGAACGGGGCACGCTGACCGTCGCGACGAACCTTCAGCGTGTCGGCGGGGAACTACGTCTGGTCCAGCCGAAGACGGCCACGTCCACTCGTACGCTTCCCCTGCCGGGGCTGGCGGTGGACGCCCTCAGAGAGCACCAGGAGCGGCAGGCGCAGGAGCGGGTGGCCGCCGGCATGGAGTGGAAGGAGAACGGACTCGTCTTCCCGTCCCGGATCGGGACGCCGTACGAGCCGGACAACCTCCGGCGGAGCTGGGGCCCCGTCCGGCGCAGGTTCGGGCTGACTCATCGGTTCCACGATCTTCGGCACACGTGCATCACCCTCCTGCTGGACCTGGGCGTCCCGCCGCACGTCGTGATGGAGATCGCGGGGCACAGCGACCACGGGGTGACGATGCAGGTCTACGCGCACGCCTCACTGGACGAGAAGCGGCGGGCCCTGGACAAGCTGAACGGCCAGCTTTCCTGACCCACTGATGTCAGACGGTGATGTCACCGGCACACGAAGAGACCCGGACAAGATCATTGTCCGGGTCTCTTTGCTGGTCAGGCTATGTGGCTGGGGCCGGGGTCGAACCGGCGACCTTCCGCTTTTCAGGCGGACGCTCGTACCAACTGAGCTACCCAGCCCGGTGGCTGGGGACCGGGGTCCCCAGTCGGGTGGCCCCTCAGGCGTGCCTGAGGGTGGCGGTCCTGACGGGATTTGAACCCGCGGCCTCCACCTTGACAGGGTGGCGAGCACTCCAAACTGCTCCACAGGACCAGGCTTGCGCGAGCCCTAGTCTCGCACAGGTGATGCGTGATCCCTACTGGGATTCTCCGTCGTCGGCTACGGGCCGTGACGTCGCTGGATCAGCGTAGCAGAACCCCGGCCGGGTCCCCTAAACGAAACCGCGGGTCGCCTCCAGCCCGAAGAGGCGGGCCGCGTTGTCGTGGCAGACGGCGCGGAGCCAGTCGTCGTCCTGGTCCTGGGTGGTGAGCGCTTCCAGGGCGGCCGCGTACGGGTACGGGGTGTTCGGGAAGTCCGTGCCCAGGAGGATGCGGTCCCGCAGGGCGGCCAGGCGGGGGCGGGCGTGGGGTGGGAAGGGGGCGGCGGACTCGGAGAAAGCGGTGAACGCCATTGTCGTGTCGAGCATGACGTCCTCGTGGCGCTCCGCCAGCGTCAGGAAGTCCTCGTACTCCGGCATCCCCAGGTGCGCCACGATCAGCCGCAGCCGCGGGTGCCGCTTCAGCAGCGCCGCGATCGGTGCCGGGCCGGTGTACGGGCCCGGGACCGGGCCGGAGCCGCAGTGGGTGACGACCGGGAGGGCGGTGTCGGCGAGGAGGGACCAGACCTCGTCGAGCACGGGGTCGTTCGGGTCGTACGCGCCGACCTGGAGGTGGCACTTGAACACCCGCGCCCCCTGACCCACCGCCCGCCGTACGTCGTCCGCCGCGCCCGGCTCCGCGAAGAACGTCGCCGTGTGCAGGCAGTCCGGGGTGCGGGCGGCGAAGTCGGCGGACCAGTCGTTGAGCCACCGCGCCATGCCGGGCTTGTGCGGGTACAGCATCGACGTGAACGCGCGCACCCCGAAGCCGCGCAGCAGCGCCACCCGCTCGGCCTCCTCCTGCCGGTACATGATCGGCCAGGGCCGTCCGACCAGCGGGCCGGCGGCGTCGAAGTACGCCCACACCTTCGCCAGCACCCGCTGCGGCATGAAGTGGGTGTGCACGTCGATCAGATGCTCCAGGCCGAGCGCGCGGCGGAACTCCGCCACCCGGTCGCGTTCGGCATCACCGGCGCTGGTCACAGGGCTCTTCTCCCGTTCGGCTCGGGCAGGGGTCGAAAGCCTGCCTCCGTCGATCGTCCCCCGGCCCGGACGCGGTCCGTAAGCCGTCTCGGTGAGGAGAGACGGACGACTCAGCCGGCGTACGTCCCCGCCGGTGCCCGGCACGTCACGCGGCCGCTCCCCCGGGCGCGGCGCGGAAGCCGCCCCGCCCGCGCCTCGCCCGGATGGGCAGAATGCCGCAAAGCAGCCCACTTTGCTCGTCGAAGCATAAAATGTGGACAATGCGCACCGAAGAGGTCCTATCCGGTCTGGGTACGGGCGTCTGGCGCTGGGCGGCGCACACCGACCGGGTCGTGCTGGATCCGCAGGCCGCCCGGCTGCTCGGGCTGCCGCCCGCGTGCGTCACCGTGCATGCCTCCGCGGTACGCGGCCGGCTGCACGGCGTCGACTTCATCGAGCTCAACGGCATCCTCGACCTCGCCCTCGCCGAGGGCACCCTCGCCGAGGGCCGGCTGCGGGTCGTCGACACCGAGGGCGACGTCGTACGGGTGGTGCGCTGCCGGATGCGGGCGCTGGAGTCGGCGCCGGGGGAGCAGACGGACATCGTCGGCACCATCCAGGAGGTCATCGACGCGCCCGCCGGGCCCGCCGCCGGGCCGCCGGGGACCAGCGACTGGCGGCTGTCCCGCGAGGCGTTCCTGCTCTCCGCCGGCCGCGCGCTCGCGGAGGCGCGCTCGACCGACCAGGTGCTGCGGGTGGCGGCGTCGCTGTCGATGCCGGGGTTCTCGCCGGACGGCATGGGGGTCTTCGCGGTGGAGGGCGACGACCTGGTCCTCATCGGCCAGCACGGCTACCGCCCCGAGGAGGAGGAGCCCTTCCGCACCATCCCGCTGGACTCCTCCTTCCCCTCCGCGGAGGCGGCGCGCACCTCCCGCGCGGTGTACATCGCGGGACGCGAGGAGTACGAGCGCCGCTTCCCCGAGGCGTGGCGGTACGCGCAGGCCGTGCCGCGCGGGTCGTGGGCGTTCCTGCCGCTGATCGCCGAGGGGCGGACGGTCGGGGCGTGGATGGCGGCGTTCGAGGACGTGGTGCCGTTCACGCCGGACGAGCGGTCGGTGCTGACGACGGTGGCGCGGATGCTGGCGCAGGCGCTGTCCGACGCGCACGTGCACGAGTCCGAGCGGGAGCTGGCGGACGGACTGCAGCGCAGCATGATGCCGGCGGTCGCGCGCGTCCCCGGCTTCGACGTGGCGGCGCGGTACGTCCCCTCCGGCGGCGGGCTGCAGATCGGCGGCGACTGGTACGACGTCTTCGGCCTGCCCTCCGGGCAGACGGCCCTGGTCATCGGGGACGTCCAGGGGCACGACGTACGGGCCGCGGGGCTGATGAGCCAGCTCCGTATCGCCATCCGCGCGTACGCCTCCGAGGGCCACCGCCCGGACGCGGTGCTCGCCCGGGCCTCCGCCTTCCTCACCCGGCTCAACGAGCGGCAGACCGGCGACCCCGCCGACGCCCGCTTCGCCACCTGCCTCTACCTCCAGGCCGACCCGGTGACCGGCACGCTGACGGTGGCCCGCGCCGGCCACCTCGACCCGGCGGTGGCGCTGCCCGACGGCACGATGATCATCCACCCCAGCGACGGCGGCCTGCCGCTCGGCATCGAGGACGACCCCGTCTACCCGCTCTCCGAGCACAAGATCGACCCGGACGAGACCATGCTCCTGTGCACCGACGGCCTGGTGGAGACCGGCGGCCACGACCTGTACAGCGGGCAGGCCCGGCTCGGCGCCGCGTTCGGGGCGACGCTCGGTGCGGATCTGGAGACGGTGGCGGAGGCGATCGTGGACACGGTCACGGGGCCCGGTTCGTACGCCACCCGCGGGCCGCACTCCGGGCGCAGCCAGGACGACATCGCGTTCGTCCTGCTCCGCACCGCTGGCGCGACCCGGCTGGCGCACCCGGAGTCGGAGCGGCACATGTACCTGGCGGTGCCGCAGTCCGAGCAGCAGCGCATCTCCGACGCCCGGCACCAACTGCGCGGCCTGCTCTACGACTGGGCCACGGCGGACCAGATCGACGCGGCGGAGCTGGCGCTCTCCGAGATGATCGCGAACGTCATGATGCACACCGACAGCACCGCCAACGTCCTCGCGGACCTCACGGGACCGCCGGGACGGCGCGTGCTGCGGATGACGATCGCCGACGCGGACGGCAACCTTCCGCACCGCAGGCACCCGGGTGAGATGGCGTCGTCGGGCCGCGGGGTGCTGCTGTTGCAGGCGCTGTGCGACAACTGGGGCGTGGAGCCGCAGGGGGACGGCAAGGCGATCTGGGCGGAGTTCCGCGAGGAGGACCAGGAGTGAGCCGTACGGCGGGTAACGCCCGTACGAAGAGCAGTACTTGTTCTCGCTGAACAAAACCGCCCGCTGAACAACTCTCCTCACTCCCCCCTGACCTGCGCTCTCGTCCCGCCGCCCGGCAAACCGCTAAACGGAGGGAGTAACTCCGCGCGGTTTGTCGGATCATTGTGCGAATGAGGGCGGGGGCGCCAGTGACTCCTGCCCTCGTGAGGCAATGGGAGGGGTTCAGTGCGCAGACACATCAAGAGGGCGGGGGCCGCCGCCTTAGCGGCTGCCGCGGCGACGGCGCTCACGGCGGGCCTCACGGCCGCGCCCGCGGCGTCCGCCTCGCCGGCGGCCGGCTCGGCCGGCGCTGCCGGGTCGTCCGGGGGGAACGGACAGGCGCAGTACGCGAAGCAGGGCGGCACCTGGGTGACGCTGATCACCGGTGACCGGGTACGGGTCGACGCCGACGGCAAGGCCGTGGTGATCGACCGGGGGCCGGGCCGCGCGGGGATACCCGTACGCACCTTCGAGCGGGACGGCCACACCTACGTCGTCCCGCGCGACGCCACCGCGCTCGTCGCGGACGGCGCGCTGGATCGCCGGCTGTTCGACGTCACGTTGCAGGCGCGCCCCGAGTACGTACGCCAGCAGCGTGCCGGCCTGAAGCTCATCGTCGACTACCGCGGCGAGAGCCCCGCGGCGCAGAACCGGCTGCACGCCGCCGACGGCACCGACGTCGAGCACCGCTTCCCGCGGCTCAACGCCGAGGCCGTCACCACCGCCAAGGGCGAGGCGGCCGGGGCCTGGAAGGCGCTGACGCGCGCCCAGCGCGGCGGCGGCGCCGCCGAGCCGCTGGCCGCCGAGTCCGGGGTCAGGCGCGTCTGGCTGGACGGGGTGCGCCGCGCGAGCCTGGACGTCAGCGTGCCGCAGATCGGCGCCCCCGCCGCCTGGGACGCCGGTTACAAGGGCGACGGCGTGAAGATCGCCGTGCTCGACACCGGCGTCGACGAGACCCACCCGGACCTCGAGGGACAGGTCGTCGCCAGCGAGAACTTCACCCCGGCCGCCGACGCCGAGGACCGCTACGGCCACGGCACCCACGTCGCCTCCATCGCGGCCGGTACGGGCGCGAAGTCGGGCGGCAAGTTCACGGGCGTCGCGCCGCAGGCGAAGCTGCTCGCGGGCAAGGTGCTCGACGACGACGGCTACGGCGACGACTCCGGCATCCTCGCCGGCTTCGAGTGGGCCGTCGCCCAGGACGCCGACATCGTCAACCTCAGCCTCGGCGGCGGCGACACCCCCGAGGTCGACCCGCTGGAGGAGGCCGTCAACCGGATCTCCGCCGACGAGGGCGTGCTCTTCGCGGTGGCCGCGGGCAACGAGGGCTCCGGCAGCCACACCATCTCCTCGCCCGGATCCGCCGACGCCGCGCTCACCGTGGGCGCGGTCGGTGCGAACGGCGGCCTGGCGGGCTTCTCGTCCCGCGGCCCGCGGATCGGCGACAGCGCGGTCAAGCCCGACGTCACCGCCCCCGGCGTGGCGATCACGGCGGCCGCCGCGCCCGGCAGCGTCATCGACCAGGAGGTCGGGCAGAACCCCGAGGGGTATCTGACGATCGACGGTACGTCCATGGCGACCCCGCACGTCGCGGGCGCCGCCGCGCTGCTGGCCGAGCAGCACCCGGACTGGACGGGCCAGCAGCTCAAGGCCGCGCTCTCCGCGTCCGCCAAGCCCGCCGCCAAGCGCGGCGCGTTCGGCCAGGGCGCCGGGCTCATCGCCGCGGACCAGGCGGTGGGGCAGTCGGTGGTGAGCGAGCCGACGTCGCTGAGCTTCGGCCGGCAGGAGTGGCCGCACCAGGACGACCAGCCGGTGACGAAGACCATCACGTACCGGAACCTGGGCACCGAGGACGTCACGCTGTCGCTGACCGCGTCCACCGTGCAGCCCGGCGGCGCCGCCGCGCCCTCGGGGATGTTCAGCATGGGCACCGACGTGATCACCGTCCCGGCCGGCGGCACCGCCGAACTGCCGGTGACCGTCGACACCCGCCGCGGCGGGGACGTCAACGGCGCGTACTCGGTGTACGTCACCGCGACCGGCGACGGCCAGCGCGTCGTCACCCCGGGCGGCGTGGAGCGCGAGGGCGAGGCGTACGACGTCACCCTGAAGTTCCTCGGCCGCGACGGGCAGCCGACCACGGACGGCACCGCGCTGCTGACCGGCATGGAGGAGAGCAACTGGGAGATCTGGGAGGAGCGCGCGGGCGAGAGCACCGCCACCGTGCGCGTGCCCAAGGGCCGTTACCTGCTCAACGGTGACGTCGCGAAGTTCGACGGCGACACGCTGACCGAGTACGACTGGATCAACCAGCCGCGCCTGGACGTCACCGGGGACACGACCGTCACCCTCGACGCCAGGACCGCGAAGCCGGTCGACCTCACCGTGCCGGACGGGGCTGCCGTGCGGACGAACCTCGACGTCAGCGTGGACGTCAGCGCGGACGCCGGGGGCACGGGGCTGAGCACCTCCGTCGAGGGCGACGTCGACGCCCGCACCGCGCACCTCGGCCCGGCGCTCGCCGCCGGCGAGCTGTACCAGCAGGTGCAGGCGAACTTCGCGAGCGGCGCGCGCACCGAGTACCAGACCGTCTACAGCGACGCCAACCGCACCACCGCCTGGACCGGCATCACGCGGGCCACCCCGCAGAGCGAGCTGGCCAAGCTCGACCTCACGCTCGGCTCCTCGGCGGAAGGCCGGCAGGGCTGGGTCTGGGCGGTGCCGTACATCGGCGGGAGCACCGGCGCCACGGCCACGGCGCGGGAACTGCCGTACGAGGGCACGCTGTACGTGCGCGGCGGCGACCGCATCAACTGGGAGCTGGAGTACTGGCAGCTCGGCGAGGAGTGGGAGGACATCGCCTACAGCACGGAGGCGCGCACCTACGCCGGCGGCAGCACGTACAAGGAGTCCTTCAACGCCGCCGTGGTCGGCCCGATCCTCACCAAGGACACGGGCGTCTACCGCGACGGCAACACGATCGACGCCCTGATCCCGGTCTACCTCGACAACCCCGCCCACTACGGCTACTCGCAGTACGAGAACGCCGACACCACCCTCTACCGCAACGGCACGAAGGTGGGGTCGGTGGCCGACATCCCGATCGGGGTGGGGTTCACGGTGCCGGCGGGCAGCGCCGACTACAAGCTGACCACCAGCTCCACCCGCCCGGCCACGGTGGCGCGGACGTCCACGAAGGTGACCGCCACCTGGACGTTCTCCTCCGCCGGTACCGACAGCCCGAAGAAGCTGCCGTTCTCCGTAGTGCGCTACTCGCCGACGCTGTCGGCGGCGAGCAGCTCCAACGCGGGCGCGACGAAGTCGGTGCCGGTGAAGGTGCTGGGCTCGGCGGCGGGCAGCAACCTCAAGTCGCTGACCGTGTGGGCCTCCACCGACGGGGGCGCGACCTGGAAGGAGCTGCCCGTGCGGGACGGCAAGGTCTCCGTGGTCAACCCGGCCGCGGGCAAGACCGTGTCGTTCAAGGCGAAGGCCGTGGACAAGCAGGGCAACAGCGTCCAGCAGCGGATCTTCGACGCCTACCGGGCGCGCTGACCGCGAGCGCGTCATGCCGGACGTGCCGTACGGGCCGTACGGGCCGTACGTGAACGGTCGCTGACCGGCCCGTACGGCAGCACGGCAGCACGGCAGCAGAGCAGAACGGCAGAACGGCCCTTGGTCCGGAGACGGATCAAGGGCCGTTCCCCGTACGGTCCCTCAGGCTGCTGTCCGTACGAGCTTCCGCCGCGGTGCCGCCCGCTCCGCCGCCAGCGACGCGAACAGCTCCTCCCACCGCGGATGCACCGCCTCCGGCGCGTACATCCGCGACTTGGCGAGCGCCGCCATGCCCATGTCCACGCGCATGCCCTCGTCGTCCATCATCTGCCCCATGGCCACCGCGAGCGCGCCGACGTTCTTCGGCGGCACGAGCAGCCCCTCGCGGCCGTCGGTGAGGACGTCCGCCGGCCCCGTCGGGCAGTCGTAGCTGACCACCGGCAGGCCGTGCGTCATCGATTCGATCATCACCATCGGCAGGCCCTCGAAGCGCGAACTCAGCACGAACATCGACGCCTTGGCCAGTTCGTCGTCGAGCCGGGCCGTGAAGCCCATGAGGAAGACGTGGTTGTACACGTGGTGCCGCTCGATGAGCCGCCGGAGCTGCGGTTCCTTGTCGCCGGTGCCGAAGATGCGCAACTGCCAGTCCGGGCGGGTGGCGACGGCCTGCGCGAACGCCGGGATGAGGAGGTCGAAGCCCTTCTGGTTCTTCAGCCGGCCGGCCGCGACGGCGATGTGGTTCGCGTACGTCGACTGCCGCTTCGTGCCCGTGTGGACGGCGTTGGGGATGCACACGACGCGGGTGCCGGGCAGCAGCCGCGCGTACTCCTCGCGGTCCCGCTCGGTGAGCACGGCGACCGCGTCGAAGCGCGAGTAGAGCCGGGTGATGGCGGCGCGCACGTCGGGGTGGTGGGTGGCCAGGTTCATGTGCTCCTGGCCGACCCGGATCACGTCGGTGCTGGCGTGCTGCGCGGCGAGGATGTTGAGCGACGGGCGGGTGGTGACGAGCACCCCGCCGCGCAGCCGCGCCATCCAGCGGATCACCCGGGTCTCCACGTCCCGGGTGAAGTGCTCGCGCGAGACCTCGCCGTTCGGCACGAACCGGGAGGGCCGGCCGCGGTTGCTGAACCGGGCGGCCCACACCCGCGGTTCGGGGCCGGCGGGGGCGCCGTAGGAGTCGACGATCGCGGTCACCCGCACCCGCCGGTCGAGCGGGAACCACGGCGACTCGCGGCGGCGCAGGACGCTGATCACCTCGACGTCGTGGCCCGCGGCGGCCATGGAGCCGGCCTGGTTGAAGACCGTGCGGATGGTGCCGCCCTTGCCGTAGGCGTTCAGGAGCAGATAGCGGATCTTCACGAGAGCGTCCGGGAGAGGTCGTCGCGGAGCTGGCACGCGATGGAGAGGTTGTCGCGGACGGTGTAGTAGGGCTTGACCTGGATCGTGTCGGCGTCGGACGACACGGACTGGGCGGGGAACACCATGATGTTCTTCTTCTGCTCGATGTCGTCGAGGATCCGGGTGGCCCGCAGCCGCACCTCCCGGGCGCCCGCGCCCGTGGTGAGGTGGAGGTCCCACTTCGCCGGCAGCGCGATCCCGGAGGGCGCCAGGTCGACGACGGGCACGCTGGCCTCGAACGTGTCGCCGTGCAGCGTCGCGGGGTAGTCCAGGCGGCGCTCGGGCGAGCCGGTGAGCGTGACCGCCAGCCGCCAGCGGGGCGCGGGCTCCTCGGCCGCCGGGACGCCGTGGAGGCGGCCGACGATGCGGATGAGGCCGTCGCGCGGCCAGACCTCGGTGACCTCGGCGCAGGGGTCGTCGGCCGCCGCGTCCGCGGCCGCTCCCGCGGGGTCCGTGAGGTAGCCCCAGGCGGCGCTGATCTCGCGCAGCGGCTCGGGCACCTCGCCGGGCTCGGGCAGCGCGCGGCCCTGCTGGACGCGGCCGCTGCGGATCTTCTCCTTCCAGTCACCTAGCCCCTTTGGCAGCTCGCCCTCCTCGCGGGTGCCGTAGTCGAGCATCTCCGGCTCGTACGCGATGCCGAGGAAGTCGCAGATGCTGCGGAGCACGCTCTCGGGGTCGGTGGTGAGGTCCTCGTAGCGCACGAGGTGTCCCGGCAGCTCCCGGCGGGCGCGCTCGGTGGCGCGGGTGTAGTGCAGCGCCTGGAGCGCGGCCTCTTCGGGGGTGCGCTGGGAGGGGTCGGCCTCGTACCAGGACTGGGCGATGGAGGCCGGGTGGCGCAGCAGGAAGACGAAGCGGGCGTCGGGCCAGCAGGCGGCGATGCGCTGGTACGCGAAGGCGTTGTTCGGCGTCTTCTCGACCAGGATGTCCTTGCCGGAGCGGACCAGCTCGCGGTGGAGCACGCGGTCCCAGAGCAGGTGCTCCAGGTCGGTGCGCTGGAGGTCCAGCTCGTTCATCGCCTCGACGGCCAGCTCGGTGCCCGCGGTGACCTCCAGCCGGCGCACGTGCAGTTCGTGCGGCGCGTGCAGCCGGGAGTGGCCGCCGAGGAGCATGCGCAGCAGGGTGGCGCCGGAACGTACCGGGGTGATGATGAAGACGGGCTGCCGGATCAGCCGGTCGACCTGCGGGTTCCGGGGCGGGCGGTAGTCGGGCCGGCGGCCGGGGCGTACGGCGGGGGTGGCGGCCTTCGTCTTCTTCCGGTGCGGCTTGGGCGCGCGCCGGATCTGGAGGCCGGTCAACCGGCCGAGTGCTCTGTTCAGTTGCCGCAGCATTGTCCACCCGTCCGTGCGAGAGGTGTTTCCGGCCCGGAAAACGACGCGGCGGGCGAAGGGTTGCGCTCCGGCGGATTCTTCAGATCTCCGTACGGGGGAACCTGCCGGTGAGGCGGGGGGCGCTCGAACGGTTCGTGCGCGGGGGGTTGACAGCCCCGCGGGCTTGCCCGACGGTGGGAGCGCTCCCATAGCTTCAAGCCTTGCACGCAGTACGCACGTTGCACGTACGTGGCAGGCAGTGCGCCGCGCACGTGCTCCGCACGTCGATCCGAGGGCACTCCCCCACGTGCCGCGCACGCACGCAAAGCCCCGGTGGCGGGAGAGCCTTCCCGCTGCGTCCCGCCACCGGTCCCGCTATCCGAGAGGAGCACGAGAGCCGCGATGACAGTGCGAAGAAGCAGCAGTGGAACCGGCAGTGGCGGCAGCCCCGGCCGAAGTGGCGGACCACGCGCCAGCACCCGTTCCCGTACGCGACGCAGACCGTGGCGGCCCGCGGCGATCCTCGCCGCACTCGCCGTCGGCGCCACGCTGGTGCTCACCGGCACCGCGGCGCCCGCCGCGGGCGCGGCGGCCGCCCGCGTGGACAACCCGTACGCCGGCGCCACCCCGTACGTGAACCCCCAGTGGGCCGCGAGGGCCACCGCCGACGGCGGTGAGGCGATCGCCGACCAGCCCACCTTCGTCTGGATGGACCGCCGCGCCGCCATCGGCGGAATCGGCGCGGCCTGGGGCCTGGAACGGCACTTGGACGAGGCGCTCGACCAGGGCGCCGACCTCTTCCAGGTCGTCATCTACAACCTGCCGGGCCGCGACTGCTCCGCGCTCGCCTCCAACGGCGAGCTGAAGCCCGAGGAACTCGACCTCTACAAGTCCCAGTACATCGACCCGATCGCCGACATCCTGGCCGACCCCAAGTACGCCAGCTTGCGGATCGTGACGCTCATCGAGCCCGACTCGCTGCCGAACATGGTCACCAACGCCGGCGGCACCGACGGCTCCACCGACGCCTGCGTACGGATGAAGCAGCTCGGCAACTACGAGAAGGGCGTCGGCTACGCGCTGAGCACGCTGGCCGACATCCCCAACGTCTACAACTACGTCGACGCCGCCCACCACGGCTGGCTCGGCTGGGACTCCAACCTGGCGCCCGCCGTGGACGAGTTCAAGAAGGCCGCCACCTCCGAGGGCGCCACCGTCTCCGACGTGCACGGATTCATCGTCAACACGGCCAACTACTCCGCCCTGCACGAGCCGTACTTCGAGGTGGGCGGCAGTGTGGGCAGCACCCCGGTGCGGCAGGCGAAGTGGATCGACTGGAACCAGTACGCCGACGAACTGTCCTACGCCCAGGCGCTGCGCGGCCTGCTCGTCTCCCGCGGCGGCTTCGACCCGGGCATCGGCATGCTGATCGACACCTCCCGCAACGGCTGGGGCGGCGCCGCCCGGCCCACCGGCCCCGGGCCGACCACCTCCGTGGACGCCTTCGTCGACGGCGGCCGCGTCGACCGGCGCATCCACGCCGGCAACTGGTGCAACCAGTCCGGCGCGGGTCTGGGCGAACGGCCCGTCGCCGCACCCGAGTCGGGGATCGACGCCTACGTGTGGGCCAAGCCCCCGGGTGAGTCGGACGGCTCCAGCCGCCCCATCGACAACGACGAGGGCAAGGGCTTCGACCGGATGTGCGACCCCACGTACGGGGGCAACCCGCGCAACGGCAACAACCCCACCGGCGCCCTCGCGGACTCCCCGCTCGCCGGCCACTGGTTCTCCGCGCAGTTCCGCCAGCTCGTCGCGAACGCCTATCCGCCCGTCGACGGCGGCGGTCCCGGCCCCGGCGACGACACCCAGGCGCCGACCGTGCCCACCGGGCTCCGGGTGACCGGGACGACGGGGGCCACCGCCTCCCTGTCCTGGACGGCGTCGAGCGACAACGTCGGCGTCACCGCGTACGACGTCTTCCGCGACGGCACGCAGGTCGGCTCGACGGCCGGCACGTCGTTCACGGACAGCGGGCTGCGGGCGTCCACGTCGTACGCCTACGCCGTCCGCGCCCGCGACGCGGCGGGCAACGCCTCGGCGCGTACGTCCACGGTGACCGCCACCACCGGCAGCGACGGCGGCGGGGGCGGCGCGGTGAAGGCGCAGTACAAGAACACCGACTCGGCCGTGACCGACAACCAGATCCGGATGGGCCTCCAACTCGTCAACACCGGCAGCACGCCGGTGAACCTGGCCTCGGTCAAGGTCCGCTACTGGTTCAGCGGCGACTCCGGCGCGACGTCGTTCTCCACGTGGTGCGACTGGGCCGTCGTCGGCTGCGGGAGCGTCACGCACGGCGTGAGCGCGTCCGGCTCCTCCGCACCCGGCGCGGACCGGTACCTGGAGGTCGGCTTCGGCTCCGGCACGCTGGCGCCGGGCGCGTCGACGGGCGAGATCCAGGTGCGGCTGGCGAAGAGCGACTGGTCGAACTTCAACGAGGCGGACGACTACAGCCGCGCGACGAACACCGGCTACGCGGACAACCCGCGGGTCGGCGTCTACACCTCCGGCACCCTCACCTGGGGCACCGCCCCCTGACCGGCCGGGCGGACCCTCCCCCGCCCGCCCACCCCGGACCACCCGTCCGGGTCCGACGCCCCCACCCGGCCCACCACCGGCGTGGGGGCGTCTCGTTCCGCCCGGTGCCGCTCCCGCCTGCGGGATGCGGGACGTACGGAAAACGGGAGGTCGAGCAAGGCCCGGAGGGGCGGCGTCGGCGACAGCCAGGGTATGGCCGGCGGCGGCGTGCCGTCTCGCTCGCGGAAGCCGCCCCGTCTCCGCCCGTCCCGGCCCCGGCCTGTGTCCCCGGCGCCGCACGTCCCCCGGGCCGCGACGCGGTGTCGATGGGCGGGGTTGTCAGGTGCCTCGGCGTCAACGAGCATGGCAGCGCCCGTAATTGACATGGCCACTGCCAGTTTACGGAGGGGAGACCCCGTGTCGCCGCACCCGCGAGGTACGAACCGGAGGACCGTCCTGGCGGCCGGTGCCGCCGCCACCGCCGCCGCCGGGATCACGGCCGGACCCGCCGCCGCGAGCGGCCCCGCCGCGCCCGCGGACCAGGGCGCCGGCCGCCCGCCGGCCACCGCCCAGCGGCCGGGACGGGAGCTGCGGGCCCTGCTCGCCGAGGTGGACGCCGTCCGGATCGAGGCCGACGTACGCCGCCTCGCCGCCTTCGGCACCCGGCACACCCTCTCCACGCAGGACGACCCCGACCGCGGCATCGGCGCGGCCCGCGACTGGATCCACCGCCGGATGCGCCGGCACGCCGCCGCCTCCGGCGGGCGGATGACCGTCGAGCTGCAGTCGTACGTCCAGCAGCCCGCCAACCGCATCCCCGTCCCCACCCGCATCACCAACGTCCTCGCCACCCTGCGCGGCGACACCGACCCCGACCGCGTCTACGTCGTCTCCGGCCACTACGACTCCCGTGCCAGTGACGTCATGGACGCCACCTCCGACGCCCCGGGCGCCGACGACGACGCCTCCGGCGTCGCCGTCGCCTTGGAGCTGGCCCGGGTGCTGGCCACCCGCCGCACCGCCGCGACGATCGTGCTGGCCGCGGTGGCGGGGGAGGAGCAGGGGCTGTACGGGGCCGCGCACATGGCGGAGCAGTTCCGGGCCGGGGGCGTCCGGGTCCAGGGCATGTTCACCAACGACATCGTCGGCAGCTCCACCGCCGACGACGGCACCCGCGACCCCCGTACCGTACGGCTCTTCGCCGAGGGCGTCCCCACCGCCGAGACCCCCGCCGAGGCCAGCACCCGCCGCTCCGTCGGCGGCGAGAACGACTCCCCGGCGCGGCAACTCGCCCGCTTCGTCCGCGACGTGGCGGAGAACGACGCCACCGGCATGGGCGTCCGCGTGATCTACCGCCGCGACCGCTACCTCCGCGGCGGCGACCACATCCCGTTCCTCGAACGCCGCTTTCCCGCCGCCCGCTTCACCGAGCCCGCCGAGGACTACGCGCACCAGCACCAGGACGTCCGGGTGGAGGACGGCAAGCAGTACGGCGACCTGCCCGAGTTCTGTGACTTCGACTACATCGCGCGCGTCGCGCGGGTGAACCTCGCCGCCGTCTGGACCCTCGCCCAGGCCCCGGGCACGCCGACGGGCGTGGGCATCGTCACCTCCGCGCTCACCAACGACACCGAGCTGGTGTGGGACCGCGGTACCGAGCCGGACCTGGCCGGGTACGAGGTGGTGCGGCGGGAGACGACGGCGCCGGAGTGGACGGAGGTGGAGCCGGTCGGCGACGTGACCCGGCACACCGTACGCGCGTCGAAGGACAACCTCTTCTTCGGCGTACGGGCCGTGAACCGCGCCGGGCAGCGCAGCCCGGTGGCCTTCCCGGTCCCGCGGAGCTGAGTGCCGGGCACCCGGGGGCCGCGGCGGACGCGGCCCCCGCTCGGTCCGGACCTCAGTCCAGGTCCGGGACCTTCGCCAGCTTGTCGGGGTTGCGCATGATGTCGATCGCCGTGATCCGCCCCGCGTCCACCGTGAACGACAGCACCGACAGATACCCGTCGTTGCCCCGCATCGCCAGCCCCGCCCTGCCGTTGACCTCGATCGGGCGGATGTCCACCGGGCCCACGTAGCCCGCGTACGCGACGATCTTCTGCGCCACCCGGCTCGACTCGCGCTCCGTGTGCTGCAGCGTGACGGCCTTGCCGCCGCCGTCGCCGCGCATCACCACGTCCGGGTCGAGCAGCGCGATCAGCCCCGGCAGGTCGCCGTCCTGGCACGCCGCGGTGAACGCCTCCACCAGCTCCCGCTGCTGCGCCTCCGTCGCCGGCGTCCGCGGCCGGCCGTCCTCCACCTGCCGCCGCGCACGCGAGGCGAGCTGCCGTACGGCCGCGGGGGAGCGGCCGACGACCTCGGCGATCTCGGGGAACGGCACACCGAAGACGTCATGCAGCACGAACGCGGTGCGCTCGGCGGGCGACAGCCGCTCCAGCACCACCAGCAGCGCCATGCTCACCGACTCGTCCAGCGTCACCCGATCGGCCGGATCGTCCGAGCGGTCCGCGACCAGCGGCTCCGGCAGCCACGTGCCCACGTACTGCTCGCGCCGCGCCCGGGCACTGCTCAGGGCGTCCAGCGCCAGCCGGCTGACCGTCGTCGTCAGCCAGGCGCTCAGGTCGCGTACCGAGCCGGGGTCGTCGAGGCGCCGCAGTCGCAGCCACGCCTCCTGCACGCAGTCCTCGGCCTCCACCAGGGAGCCGGTCATCGTGTACGCCACGCGCAGCAGCCGCGGCCTGTTCGCCTCGAAGGAGCGTGCGAGCAGGTCCTCCGCGCTCAGCTGGGAGGCTCGTCCGGTGTCCGGTGCGGCTTCCCGCGCGTCCCGATTCGTCATTCCCCTGTCCCGTTCAGCCGAAGGGCCGGTCACACGGTGACACGGCCCAGTTCCCACGAGTATCCATGTCACACCTCGAAGGGCTACGTCGTCAACAGGCTACGGAAGCCCGGGGCCACCCCGGGGACGTTAGACGACCCTCCGGGGAAGAGACCATGACGATTACCGATAATCGAGAAGAAACCGCGGAACCGCCCCTGCAAAAGGGGGTGTTCGTCCGGGTCGGGGGTTTCGCCTACCGACGTAAATGGATTGCCGTGAGCCTGTGGGTGGCGGTCCTGTTCGGCGTAGTCGGCGTTGCCACCGCCGTGGGCGACGCCTACAAGGACGACATCTCGCTCCCCGGCACCGAGGCCCAGGCCGCGTCCGACCTGCTGAAAGATCACGGCGCGGAGCGCGCCGGGGACACCATCGAGATCGTCCTGCACGACGAGGGCGGGCTCGCCCAGGTGCAGCAGCGCGTCGAGCCGATGCTCGCGGAGGTCGCGAAGCTGCCCAACGTCGGCGGTGTCCAGAGCGTCTACGAGAACCCGAACGCCATCTCCGAGGACGGCACGATCGGCTACGCCACCGTGCAGCTCGAGGTGGCCTCGGCGGACATGCCGGTGGAGGACACCGAGCGCATCGTCGACGCCGCACAGGAGATCGAGGGCGAGGGACTCCAGGTCGAGCTGGGCGGTGAAGCCGTCCGGACGCTGGCGGAGGGCGAGACCAACGTCGGTGAGATGGTGGGCATCGCCGCCGCGCTGGTCATCCTGGTGGTGATGTTCGGCACCTTCATCGCGGCCGGCCTGCCCATCGTGATCGCCCTCTTCGCGGTCGGCTCGACGGTCGGCGTCGTCATGCTGGCGTCGCACGTCTTCACCATCGCGTCCTGGACGGCAGCGACCATGTTCCTCGTCGGCCTCGGCGTCGGCATCGACTACGCGCTGCTGATCTTCGCGCGGTACCGGACAGAACTCGTGAAGGGCGTGGAGCCGGAACGGGCCACCATCACGGCCATGGACTCCGCGGGCCGGTCGGTGTTCTTCGCCGGCTGCACCGTCCTCCTGGCGCTGCTCGGCCTCACCGCCCTCGGGCTCGGCGCGATCCAGGGCATGGCGCTCTCCGTGGCGCTGACCGTGCTGATGACGATGATCGCCTCGCTGACGCTGCTGCCCGCGCTGCTCAGCATCTTCGGCAAGCGTTTCGCCCGGCAGTTCCTCGCGCGGGCCGAGAAGCGCAAGGCCAAGGGCAAGGTCCAGGACGGCGAGCGGTGGCGGAAGCTCGCGACGGCGGTGCAGAAGCGCCCGCTGGCCGCCCTGCTGACGGCGGCGGTGCTTCTCGGCGCCCTCGCCTTCCCTGCGCTGAGCATCCGCCTCGGGTTCAACGACGCGGGCAACGACCCGAGCGACTCCACCAGCCGCCAGGCATACGACCTGCTCTCCGACGGCTTCGGCCCCGGGTTCAACGGCCCGCTGCTGGTCGTGACCGACGGCGGCGACGGCAGCGCGGAAGAGGCCGCCACCGCGGCGGCGCAGAAGCTGGGCGAGACCGAGGGCGTCGCCGCCACCGCGCCCCCGATGCCCACGCCGGACGGCGAGGCCGCGACGGTCCTCGTCTACCCCGTCAGCTCGCCGCAGGACGAGAAGACCACGGATCTGGTCGGCACCCTGCGCGACGACGTGCTGCCGGGGCTGACGGCGGACAACGGCGCGGACTATCTCGTCGGCGGGGCCACGGCCGCGTCCGAGGACTACGCCGGCAAGCTGGCCGACCGGATGCCGCTGTTCATGACCATCGTGGTGGGACTCGCGATCGTCCTGCTGATGGCGGTGTTCCGGTCGATTCTCATCCCGCTCAAGGCCGCGTTCCTGAACCTCCTCAGCATCGGCGCCGCGATGGGCGTGATGAAGCTGGTCTTCCAGGACGGGCGGTTCGGCTTCGAGGGCGGACCGATCGAGGCATACATTCCGGTGATGATCTTCGCGATCGTCTTCGGCCTCTCGATGGACTACGAGATCTTCCTCATCTCCCGGATGCACGAGGAATGGGTCAACTCCAAGGAAAGTGATCCCTCACGCGCCGTACGGGAGGGCCTGGCCCACACCGGCTCGGTGATCACGGCGGCGGGCTCGATCATGATCGTGATCTTCGCGGCCTTCGTCCTCAGCCCGACCCGGATGCTGCAACAGGCGGGCCTGGCCTTCGCGGTGGCGATCTTCGTCGACGCGGTCATCATCCGATGCATGATCGTGCCCGCGGCGATGGAGCTGATGGGCAAGCGCGCCTGGTGGCTGCCTGCGCCGCTGGCGAAGATCCTGCCGAAGGTGGAGCTGGAGAAGCACTGACGGCTTCCGGCTCACGGGAGCCGGACAGCCGAGGGGCCCCGCCGGTCGTCGAAGGACGACGGGCGGGGCCCTTTGCCGTACGGGGACGGGCGCACGGGAGGCAGGCGCGCCTCATCGGTGAGCGGATCGGTGAGCGTGACGTGCCCGTACGCGATCCGCGTGCGCTCACCCCCTGCGCGTACGCGGCTCCCACAGCGGCAGCATCGCGTGCCGCACCTCCGCCAGCAGCTCCCGCATCCCGGTCTCCGCGTCCCGCGGCCGGCCGCCCGCGATCGCGTCGGCGACGGCCTCGTGCAGGTCGAGGGCCGCGGGCTCGGGGTGGTGGGGCATGAGGCCGAGCTGGGTACGGCCCTGGAGGACGACGGCGACGACGTCGGCGAGCGCGCCGAACATCTCGTTGCCGCTGGCCTGGAGCAGCAGGGTGTGGAAGGCGATGTCCGCCTCCAGGAAGCGGTCGAGGTCGCCGGCCTCGCCGAGGGTGCGGAGGGTGGCGGCGATCTCGGTGGCCCGTTCGCGTTCCGCGGCGGAGGCGCTGCGGGCGGCGGCACCGGCGGCGAGCGGCTCGACGGCGATGCGGAGTTCGGTCAGCGAGCGGAGCTGGGCGTTGCGGCCGGGTCCCGAGAGGCGCCACCAGATGACGCGGGGGTCGTAGACGTTCCACGAGGCGCGGGGCTGCACGGTGATGCCGACCCGGCGGCGGGAGCGGACCAGGCCCATCGACTCCAGGATCCGCATGGTCTCGCGGGCGACGGTGCGGGAGACGCCGAAGCGCTCGCGGATCTGCTCCAGCGTGAGCACGTGGCCCTCCGGGAGGGCGTCGCCGGTGATCTCCTCGCCGAGGGTGTCGAGGACCGAGCTGTGCAGGACGACGGAGTCCGTGGCGGGGGGCGGCGGGGACGTCGCGTTCTCCCGCTTCCCATGGCCAACGTCCCGTAGCTCCACCGCTGAAGAGTATCCCGGGCAGGGCACTTCCCCGATCTCGCACATTGGTGCTACCTTTCCCGGCGATTGGTAACACCATTCTAGGTTCCAGGGAGGTCTTGATGTCCCCGCCTTCCACGCACCGGCAGGCCACTCCGGGCACCCACACCGGGCTCGTGGTCATGGGTGTCTCCGGCGCCGGCAAGAGCACCATCGCCATGCTCCTCGCCGACCGGCTCGGCTGGGCGCTCGCGGAGGCCGACGACTTCCACCCCCGTACGAACATCGAGAAGATGCGCGCCGGCACCCCCCTCACCGACGCGGACCGCGAGCCGTGGCTGCGGGCGATCGCCGCGTGGCTGGCGGGGCGGGCGGACGCCGGCGAGAACGCGGTCGTCACCTGCTCCGCCCTGAAGCGCGCCTACCGCGACATCCTCCGCGAAGCCGGCCCCCGCGTCCGCTTCGTCCACCTGCACGGCGACCACGACACGCTCGCCCGCCGACTGGGCGGCAGGTCGGGCCACTTCATGCCGCCGGCGCTGCTGGATTCGCAGTTGGCGGACCTGGAGCCGCTGACGGCGGACGAGGACGGGGTGGTGGTGGAGATCGGGGGGACGCCGGAGGAGGTGGCGGGGGAGGCGCTACGCCGCCTGCGCCTGCCCCAGCCCCCGCCGGCCTCCGCCTGACCCCTCAACCCGCTCACCCTCCCCCGACCCGCTCACCCGATCCGCCCCCTCACCCCCGTCCCCGTACCCGAGAAGCGATGGAGCTTTTCCGATGACGACGGTGCATCTCGCCCAAGAGGTCGAAGACTGGACCCAGACGATGTCCGCGGGCCCGCTGCTCGCGATAGCCGGCGCGGCCGTGGCCGTGCTCCTGTTCATGGTGATCTACCTGCGCGTGCACGCCTTCCTCGCGCTGGTCACCATCAGCATCCTCACCGCCTTCGCCGCCGGCATCCCGGCCGCCCAGGTGATCCCCGTGGCGACCGACGGCTTCGGCACGACGCTGGGCAGCGTCGCGCTGCTCGTCGGCCTCGGCGCGATGCTGGGCCGGCTGGTGGAGGTGAGCGGCGGCGCGCAGAGCCTCGCGGACGCCATGATCCGGAAGTTCGGCGAGGACCGCGCCCCGTTCGCGCTCGGCGTCGCGTCGCTGATCTTCGGCTTCCCGATCTTCTTCGACGCCGGCCTCGTCGTGATGCTGCCGATCGTCTTCACCATCGCCCGCCGCCTCGGCGGCGGCGTCCTGCGCTACGGACTGCCGGCCGCCGGCGCGTTCTCCGTCATGCACGTCTTCGTGCCCCCGCACCCCGGCCCGGTCGCCGCCACCGAGCTGCTGGGCGCGGACGTGGGTCTGGTCGTGGCGATCGGCGTGGTCATGGCCATCCCGATCTGGTACGTCACCAGCTACCTCTACGGCCTGTGGATCGGCGAGAAGATCGTCCTCCAGGTGCCGGACATCCTCACCGGCGGCCCGCAGGAGGAGAAGGACACCGACCCGCCGAGCGCGGCCACCGTCATCGGCCTGCTCCTCCTCCCGCTGGTGCTGATCTTCGCCAACACCGGCCTGGACACCGCCCGCGCGGCGGGCTGGGTGGAGGACACGGAGTCCTGGTACAACGTCGCCCGCGCCCTCGGCTCGACGCCGGTGGCGCTGCTGCTGACGGTCTTCGTCGCGTCGTACGTCCTGGGGACGCGCCGCGGCAAGGGCCTGGAGATGATCGAGAAGCTCGTCGACTCGGCGCTCGGCCCGGTCTGCGCGATCATCCTCATCACCGGCGCCGGCGGCATGTTCGGCGGCGTCCTGCGCGCCAGCGGCATCGGCGACGCCCTCGCCGACGCGATGAGCGACCTGGGCCTGCCGGTCATCGTCGTCGCGTACGTCGTCGCCACCGCACTCCGCGTCGCCCAGGGCTCCGCGACGGTCGCCCTGACGACGGCCGCGGGACTGATCCAGCCGGTCGTGCTGGATGCGGACTACAACGCGGTGCAGCTCGCGGCGATCGTGCTGGCCACGGCGGCGGGGTCGGTCACGGCCAGCCACGTGAACGACTCGGGCTTCTGGCTGGTGGGGCGGTTCTTCAACATGGACGTGAAGACGACGCTGAAGACCTGGACGGTGATGGAGACGACGATCGGCCTCTCGGCCTTCGGCCTCGCCTCACTCCTCTTCGTCATCGCCTGACCCCACCGGGTTTCCCCGGACCCCTCCGTCCCACGGCCCGCCGGATGCGCGCGGGGGCTGGGCAGGAATCGTTTTGGCGATCTCCCCCGCCATCCCATATCCTGCTGGAGCCCCCGAGCGCAGCTCAGCCAGCGCCCCGGCGGGCCGTCGGCCCTCATCGTCTAGTGGCCCAGGACGCCGCCCTTTCAAGGCGGTAGCACGGGTTCGAATCCCGTTGGGGGCACCCACACACCAAGGCCCTGACCAGCAGCTATGCGGTCGGGGCCTGGTCGTCGGCAGCTCGGCGAAGCCCGCGGTGTCCTCCGGGCCCTCGCGGTGCGGCGGCTCGTCGTAGACCTCCCGGTACGCGGGCAGGAACACCTCAAGCTTCGCCGCCGCCGCGGACCTGTCGTCACACCGCACCGTCACCTCAGCCAGGCATGGCACTCCTCCTTCGCCGTTGGGCACATGGTCCCGGGTGCGTGATGACGGGCAGGAGGTCGAACCGGGGTCGTACTGCCGTTCTTCCGTACTACTGTGGCGGACGTCGAGAGGAGCGCAGTGTGACAACGGAGGGCTTCCGTTTCGAGGAGATCGACGTCAGCAGGCCGCATCCCGCGCGGATCTACGACTACCTGCTGGGCGGCAAGGACAACTACGAGGTCGACCGCCAGGCCGGCGAACAGCTCGTCGCCGCCGCTCCCGAGGCGCGGATCGGGCTGCGCGCCAACCGGGCGTTCCTCCAGCGCGCAGTGCGCCACGTCGTCGCCGACGGCGTCCGCCAGATCCTCGACATCGGTACGGGCCTGCCCACCGCGCCCAACGTGCACGAGACCGCCCAGGAGACCGCGCCGGACACGCGCGTGGTGTACGTCGACAACGACCCCATCGTCCGCGCCCACGCCGACGCGCTGCTCAGCAAGGCCGGCGCGACGAGCATCGTGCAGGCCGACGTCCGCGACGTGCGGTCCATCCTGGACCACCCCGACGTCCGCCGGGTCCTCGACTTCGACCAGCCGGTCGCCGTGTTCCTGGTGGCCGTGCTCCACTTCCTCACCGACGCGGACCGGCCCCGGGAGGTCGTCGCCGCCCTGCGGGACGCGCTGCCCTCCGGCAGCTTCCTGGTGCTCTCGCACGCCACCGGCGACTTCGCCGACCGCACCGACGCGCAGGCCGTCTACAACAAGGCCACCGCGGGCCTGAACCTGCGCCCGTACGCGGAGATCGAGCCGTTCTTCGAGGGCTTCGGCCTGGTCGAACCCGGCCTGGTGCAGGTCCCGTTCTGGCGCCCGGACACGCCGCCGCCCGAGCAGTACCGGGAGGTCGGCATCTACGCGGGCGTCGGCCGCAAGGACTGACGGGCACCGGGCGCCGCTGTCAGACCCCTGCCCTACCTTGGCGGGATGCGCGCTGACACCCCCCGTATCGACCGCCCGGCAGACCTCGACGCCGTTCGCACGTCCTATGACCAAGTCGCCGACAACTACGTCCACTTGATGCGGACCACGGGAATGGCCGACATCCGCCGGTACCCCTGGCTGAAGGCCGCGGTCGACGTGTTCGCCGACGCCGTGGGCGACTCCGGCCCCGTCCTCGACGTCGGCTGCGGGCCGGGCCAGGTGACCGCGTACCTTGCCGAACGCGGTCTGGACGCCTCCGGCGTGGACCTCTCGCCCGGCATGATCGAGAACGCCCGCCGGCTGCACCCGCAGTGCCGCTTCGGCGTCGCCTCCGCGACCGACCTCGAACTCGCCGACGGGTCGCTGGGCGGTGTGCTCGGGTGGTGGTCGCTGTTCAACCTCCCGCGGGACGTCCTGCCGCAGGTGCTCGGTCTGTTCGCGCGGGCGCTGAAGCCGGGCGGGCACTTCCTCACCGGGACGCACGTGGGGGAGGGGGATCTGGTCCGGACGGAGGCGTACGGCAAGGAGGGCGTGCGCTGGACGACGCACAGGTGGCGGCCGGAGGAGTTCGTGGCGCTGATCGAGGGGGCGGGGCTGCGGCCGGTCGCGGAGTTGCGGCTGCCGGGTGACGGGCAGACCGGGCCGGGGGTGGTGGTCATGGCGAAGAAGCCGGAGGCGTAGGAGGGGGGGAGGCGCGGGGGCCGGCGCTCGCCGGTCCCTCGCGTGGCAGGGGACGGCCCCAGCCGGCCCCCGCGGGGCCCGCCCGCGCCCCGCAGAAAACCCTGCGACACCCCGCGACCCCGCGCGCTAGCGTCCCCCACCATGTCTCCTGTCTTCGAACGCCCTCCTCTCCTCGCCGACGAACACACCTCGCTCACCGGCTGGCTCGAACTCCAGCGAAGAATCCTGCGCTGGAAGTGCGAAGGACTGAGCGAGGCGGACGCACACCGCTCCGTCGTCCCGACGTCGCCGCTCATGACCATGGCCGGGCTCCTCGTCCATATGCGCTGGACCGAGCACGCCTGGCTCGACGTCATCTTCCTCGGCGGGGACAGCTCGCGGAACCCGGCCTTCGACGAGTCCGCGGGGGAGGACGCCGACTGGTCCACCGAGGGCGTCACCCTCGCGCAGGCCCTCGCGGACTACGAGGCCCAGTGCGCCCGCAGCGACGAGATCATCGCCTCCGCCTCCCTGGACGACGTCGCCCGCCACCCCGGCTTCCCCCGGAACCACGCGAACCTCCGCTGGATCCTCATCCACCTCATCGAGGAGACCGGACGGCACGCGGGCCACGCGGACATCGTCCGCGAACTCGTCGACGGCACGAAGGGCTACTACTGACGACAGGCCCGCTGGACATCCGTGACCGGGAGCAACCGCACGTGGGGTTCTGCCCGCGCTGGGTGCGATGACCTGCCTCTTGCGCGGTATCCGAGTCGATGTCAGTCCCCGTCGCTAGGCTCCTGCCGCATGACCATGATCTTCGACGTCTTCACCGAGGCGACCCGGGGGACGACCCTCTCCGGCACCGTGCAGTACCGCGATCCCGACAACTACGGGTTCGACCAGGGGCCCGCCTTCGGGCTGCAGCTCATCATGGACGCCTGGAGCGAGGGCGGCGACTTCGGTGCCGGGCCCGTGTCGGCCGAGACCGAGGCCGAGTTCAAGGAGCTCTTCGAGCTGTACTTCGGGCCGAAGGCGCGGGTGGACGAGGACGGCTATCTGCTGGAGGACGGCTCCACCGAGGTGCGGATACCCCGCGTGAAGGCGGAGGAGTTCTACAAGGGCCGCATCGACCCCTACGGCGGCCGGGGCTTCTCGGACGGCGTCCACTACATCTGCCTCACGCCGGAGCCGGGCGCGTTCGCCCGCCGTACCGAAGAGATCATCGTCTCCTGGACGATCGAGGAGGACGACGAGGACCCGGCCGGCGCCGACGCCGACGAGCCCGAGGGGACGTCCGCGTTCTTCACGCTCGAAGTCAGCGATCCCCGTTATCTGGAGCACTTCGCCAAGAACGCGTTCTTCCAGACCGCCTTCACCGGCCATCTCCCGGGCGCCTAGCCCCGCCCCGCCGGACGTGCGGGCCCGCGCCTTCGTCCCCGGCCGACCCGGGGGCGAGGGCGCGGTGTCCGCCCGCCGGTGATCAGGTCTCGCGGTAGGCGACCTCGACGGCCATCTCCTTCAGCCGCTCCCGCCAGCCCGGTGCCAGCGGGGCGTCCTCCAGTGCCTTGTGGGCCGTCGCCACCAGGTCCTCGATGCGCTGTTCCACTTCCTCCCGCATCCCCGACGCCCGCAGCGCCTCGTGCAGGCGGTCCGGGTCCCAGTCGCCGCCGTCCGCGACCAGGCGCGCCACCTCCGCGTCCTTCGTCGCCGCCAGCGCGAGCAGCAGGTTCATCTTGTGCTGGCGGATGTCGAGGCCCGCCGCCTTGCCCGTGACCTCCGGGTCGCCGAAGGCGTCGAGGAGGTCGTCGCGGAGCTGGAACGCCTCGCCCGCCGCCACGCCGTACGCCTCGAAGGCGTCGTCCAGGTCGTCGCGGCCGGCGATGACCGCGCCCAGGGCGAGGGGCCGGTGGATCGTGTACTGGCCCGACTTGCAGACGGCGACGTAGCGTGCCAGCGCCGGGTCCGGGACGAGTTCGGCGGCCAGGGACATGTCGAGCTGCTGGCCGAAGATCATCTCGGTGCCGAGGTGGTTCCACACCCGGCGCGCCGGGCCCGACAGCGCCTCCACGGCCGCGTGGGCGTAGCCGTACGCCAGGTCGCCCGCGATGATCGCCGCGCCGTCGCCGTAGCGGCGGGGCTCGCCCGCCCAGCCCTGCTCGGCGTGGACGGCGGCGTGCTTCCTGTGGACGGTGGGCCGGCCGCGGCGGGTCGGGGCGTTGTCCATGACGTCGTCGTGGATCAGGGCGAAGGCGTGCAGCAGTTCCAGCGCGGCACCCGCGGAGACGACCGCGTCCTCCGCCTGCGAGCCGTCGAGCGCGCCGCCGGCGGCGAGGTAGCCGCTGATGCAGAACGTCGGCCGCAGCCGCTTGCCGCCCGCCGCGACCAGGTGGGCGATCGCGTCGATCGGCCGCGTCATCCGGGCGTCGACGTCGTCCCACGTCTTGCGCTCCGCCGCCAGCAGGTCCTCGATCCGGGCCGAGACCCGGCTGAGGAGCTGTCCCGTGGCCGCGCCCGGGTCCGCGGCGTGCTCCGCCCCGTCCTTCTCGCCCGTCGTGCGCGTCAGGCCCGCAGGCGGCCGGAACACCACGTTCTCCTTCGCGGTCACGACCGCATCGACCTCCCCGTAGCCCAGTTCCGCGAGTCGTGCCACCACCTGCTCGACCAGCACCTCCGGCGCGCTGGCGCCCGAGCTGACGCCGACCGTCTCCGCGCCCTCCAGCCAGGCCGGGTCGAGCGAGTCGACGGACGGGAGCAGCCGCGCCGGGGTGCCGGCGGCCTCGGCCACCTCGACCATCCGTACGCTGTTGCTGGAGTTCTCCGAGCCGACGACCAGCACGAAGTCGCTCTCCGCCGCGATGGCCTTGACGGCGTTCTGCCGGTTCTGGCTCGCGTAGCAGATGTCCTCGCTGCCCGCGCCCACGATCCCGGGGAAGCGCTCCCGCAGGATGTCGACGATCTCCGAGGTGTCGTCCACCGAGAGCGTCGTCTGGGTGAGGAACGCCGACCGCGTGCCCTCGGGCAGTTCGATCCGCCGCGCCTCTTCCGCGTCCTCCACGATCAGCGTACGGTCCGGCGCCTCGCCGTACGTGCCCTCGATCTCCTCGTGGTCCGCATGGCCGATCAGCAGCAGCGTCCGCTCGTCCCGCGCGAACCGCCGCGCCTCCTGGTGCACTTTCGACACCAGCGGGCAGGTCGCGTCGATCACGTTCAACTGCCGGTCCGCGGCGTTGCTGCGCACCTGCGGGGAGACGCCGTGCGCGGAGAAGACGCAGACCGCGCCCTCCGGCACCTCGTTCTCGGAGTCGACGAAGATCGCGCCGCGCTCCTCGAGTTCACGTACCACGTGCTCGTTGTGCACGATCTGTTTGCGCACGTACACCGGTGCGCCATGAATGTCCAGCGCACGCTCGACGATCTCGATTGCCCTGTCGACACCGGCGCAGAAGCCTCGGGGCTCGGCCAGGAGGACCCTGCCTCGGGGAGTTGGCATGTTCGCCTCTCGGTATTCTTCGTACATCTTCGAGGTCGACGCGGATGGGTCCCGTCCGTCGCCGGGAAATCCCCGTTCCAGCCATGGTGCCGTCAGCATCTGGTAGCTGCCTAGTGCGGCACTGGGGGCTGAGTTGGTGCCGACTTGGGCCTGCCGGACACGGCGGGTCACGTGCATGGCGCCGTGCTACCGCCGACGACCGGTCCGACGCCAAGTGAACGCCAAGTGGATGCACAGTCCGGGCCCGTAGGCTCGGCGAAAATCGGGGAGTGGAGCAGCAGGCGGCGGCCACGGTCTGGGGACACCCCCGAGACATGCCGGTGTGCCGACCTGGCTCCACCCAGTCCGACCAGGCCCCCCGTAGTCACTCGTGATCGAAGGCGGAGGATTCCATGGCCGGGGCTAACGACGTCGAACGTGTCTATTCCGCCATGGAGGAAGCGGCCGGGCTCCTGGGTGTGCCCGTCGCACGGGAAAAGGTCCGGCCGGTCCTGACCGCGTACCAGGACGTGCTCGCGGATGCCGTCGTCGTCTTCTCGATGGCGGGCGGCCGCCGGGCGACGGAACTCGACTTCAGCATCTCGGTACCCACGGACCACGGCGACCCGTTCACCACGGCGCTGCGGCGCGGCCTTACCGAGAAGACCGGCCACCCCGTCGACAATCTCCTCGCGGAACTGCGCGAGGGATTTCCGCTCGGCATGTACGCCATCGACGGAATGGTCAGCACGGGATTCAAGAAGACGTACGCCTCCTTCCCGACCAACGAGCCGCAGCCGCTGGCCGATCTGCTCGACGTGCCGTCGATGCCGGCCAGTGCGCGGGCGAACGCGAAGCTCTTCGCGAATTACGGGCTCGACAAGGTCCAGATGGTTTCGGTGGATTACCCGAAGCGGCAGGTGAACCTGTACTTCAGCGAGTTGGACACCGATTACCTGCAACCGGCGCAGGTGAAGGCGCTGGCCGCGGAGATGGGCCTGATCGAGCCGAGCGAGCTGGGGCTGGAGTTCGCCAAGGGATCGTTCGCGGTGTACCCGACGCTGAGCTACGACTCCGACGCCGGCGACCGCCTCTGCCTGGCCGTCATCAGCTCCGACCCCACCCTGGCACCGACGACGTCGGAGCCGGAGGTCACGCAGTTCTCGACGTACGCGAACAACGCCCCGTACGCGTACGCGGGCGAGAACCGCACCCTCGTCTACGGGCTCACATTGACGCCCCAGGAGGAGTACTACAAGCTCGGTTCTTATTACCAGATCACGGACTATCAGCGGAAGCTGGTCAAGGCGTTCGAGGCCCTGGACTGAGACACTCCGGTAACCGGGCGGCGGCGACCTGCCGCCGCTCGCGCATGCTCCCCCGCCGACCCGGGTTGCCCGTGGGCGGCGGGGTGTTCGGGTTCTGCCCCCACCGAGGAGAGAGATGACCAAGAAGCTCCACGCCGCCCTCGTCACCGCCGCCGCGGCCGCCGCCGCCCTGCTGGCCGCCCCCGGCGCGTCCGCCCAGGCGGTGGCCGACGGCTACGACCGCTGTCCGGCCGACCACTACTGCCTCTTCTCCGGCCTGGACGGCACCGGCGACATGGTGGCCCTCCAGGACGACACCCCGAACCTGGCCGCGGTCGGCATGGACGACCGCGCCAAGTCGGACTGGAACCGGACGGGGTACTGGATCAACCTGTGGTCCGACGCCGACTACACCGGCTGCATGGCGGTCACCAGCCCCGGCGGCAAGGGCAACTTCTTCTCCTCGTTCCGGGACTTCTTCAGCTCGGTCGAGATCGACGAGCCCAACGGCATGTCCTGCTGACGACGCCGGTACGCGCCGCACGCGCGCCGTACGCCCGCACGCGCCGCACGCCCCGCGCCGGGAATCCGCCCGGCGCGGTGGTGCGCGCCGGCTCACTCCGGCCCGTAGCGGATGACGTGCGTCGGCAGGACGGTGCGCCGCGGCGGCCAGGAGGCGGTGGGGCCGCCGTTGATGCGGTCGATGAGGAGCCGCGCGGCCTGCCGGCCCATCTCGTCCGCGTCGTACGACACGATGGTCAGCGGCATCCCGAGGACGTCGGCGAGGTCGAAGTCGTCGAACCCGGCGAGCGCGACCGGCAGTTCGAGGGCGCGGACCGCGCGGATGGCGCCCTGGGTGAGGCGGTTGTTGGTGCAGAAGAGCGCCGTGGGCGCGGTGCCGGATCTTGGCGCTCCGCCCGGGGCCAGCAGCTCCCGCGCCGCCCGCTCCGCCGTCGCCACGTCCGTCAGCCCGCGCCGGACGAGGCCGTCGTCCGGCTCCAGACCGGCCGCCTCGTGGGCGGCGCGGTAGCCGCGGAAACGCTCGGCGCCGGTGTGGATGGCCGGCGGGTTGCCGAGGAAGCCGATCCGGCGGTGGCCCGCGGCGAGCAGCCGCGCGGTGGCGTCCCGGGCACCGCCGAAGTCGTCGACGAGGACGCAGTCCGCCTCCATGCCGGACGGCGGCCGGGAGGCCAGCACCACCGGCATGTCCCGCAGCGCCGCGGGCGTGAGATGGCTGTGGCTGCCGCCCGCCGGGACCACGATCATGCCCGCGACCTGCCGCGACGCCAGATCCTCCACCAGCCCGCGCTCGCGGTCCAGTTGTTCGCCCGTGTTGCTGAGCAGCATGCTCAGCCCGTGCTCCGAGGCGACTTCCTGGACGCCGAGCGCGAGCCGCGAGTAGAAGGGGTTCGCGAGGTTGGTGACGATCAGCCCGATCATGCCGCTGCCGCCGAGACGCAGGCTGCGCGCGGTCGCGTTGAGCCGGTAGCCGAGGGCGTCGACGGCGGCCAGCACGCGGCGCCGGGTCTCCTCGCTCACCCGCGCGTCGCCCTTCAGCACCCGCGAGACCGTCATGGTGCTGACCCCGGCGCGGTGGGCGACGTCACGCATCGTCGGTGCCCCGGCGTCGCCCGGTCGCTGCTGGGACATGCCCGATTCCTCCGCCCGCTCCGCCCCGGTGTCCGCGGGCAGTCGGGGCCGCGAACCCGCCAATTCTAGGGAGGCGCCGCGGAGGTGGCGGCAGGGCGCCCGCCCGGGCCGCCGGCGTGCGCGCGATAGTGGCGGGGTGACCCGTGTACGCACCCGCCCTGCCGGCGCCGCCCTCGCCGGCGCCGCCGTCGTGGCCGCCGCCCTCCTCGTGGCCCTGGTCGTCGTCCCCCGGGACGACGACGGGGAGCGGGAGCCCGCGCTGCCCCCGCCGGGCGCCGGGGTCGACTACCAGATCGGCGGCGCGTACGACCCGCCCCCGGGCGTGGAGGTCGTGATCCGCGACCGCGGCGACGCCCCCGCCCCCGGCGCGTACAACGTCTGCTACGTCAACGCCTTCCAGGCCCAGCCGGGGGCCGAGGACCGGTGGGATCCCGACCTGCTGCTGCGCGACGCGGCCGGCGAGGTCGTCTACGACGAGGACTGGGGCGAGGCCGTGCTCGACCTGCGCACCGCGGACAAGCGCGAGCGCATCGCGGCGAAGGTCGGCCGCTGGATCGACGGCTGCGCCGAGCGGGGCTTCCAGGCCGTCGAGCCCGACAACCTGGACACGTACACCCGCTTCCCGCGCCTGCTGACGGCCGGCCACGCGCGCGCGTACGCCGCGCTCCTCGCCGACCGCGCGCACGCGCGCGGGCTGGCCGTCGCGCAGAAGAACACCGCGGAACTGGCCCCCGACCGGGCGCGTACCGGGCTGGACTTCGCGGTCGCGGAGGAGTGCGGCGAGTACGACGAATGCGCCGCCTACGCCGCGGCGTTCGACGACCGGGTGCTGGTCGTCGAGTACACGCCGGGCGGGCTCGCGGCGGCCTGCGGCCGGTGGGCCGACCGCCTGAGCATCGTCCGCCGCGACCGCGCGGTCTCCCCCGAGGGCGCCGCGGACTACGTCCGCGAGACCTGCTGAGCGACGGCCGCCTCCGGCTCCGCGGCATACGCGGGCCGGGACTCCGGCTCCGCCGCCGGCTCGCGCTCCGGGCGCGGCGTCGCGAGCAGCGACGTCAGGCACGCCGCGCCCAGCAGCACCGCCGCCCCCACCGTCAGCGCCGTCGTGTACCCGTGCACCGTGGCCGCCGCCGTGGTGCCGGCCGCCGACGTGAGGTGCGCGGCGGCGGCGCTCGCCGCGAGGGTGTTGAGCAGCGCCGTGCCCAGCGCGGCGCCCAACTGCTGGGACGCGTTGTACGCCGCCGAGGCCGCGCCGATCTCGTGCGGCCGCATGTGTGCGGTGGCCAGCGCCGCCGTCGGCGGCATGACGCAGCCGAGGCCGAGGCCGGTGAGCACCAGCGCCGGTACGAGGTACGCCCCCAGCACCGCCGAGGTCTCCGCCGTCAGCCGGGTCAGGATGAGCATGCCGAGCGCCGCTGCGACCAGCCCCGGCACGATGAGCGCCGCGGGCGCGACCCGCCCGTGCAGCCGCCCGGCGATGAGCAGGGAGCCGGCGAGCGCGGCGGCGGCGTTCACGATGAGCGTGAGCCCCGACTCCACGGGCGAGTAGCCGAGGACCGTCTGCGTGTAGTAGCTCATGAACAGGTAGAAGCCGAACATCGCGACGAACATCAGCGTGATCGCCGCGAACGCCCCGCCCCGCGCCCGGTGCAGCAGGACGCGCATCGGCAGCAGCGGATGCGGCGCCCGCAACTCGACGGCGGTGAACGCCGCCAGCAGCAGCACCCCGGCGCCGAGCAGCGCGAGCACCTTCGGGTCGCCCCAGCCGTGCGGTTCGGCCTCGCTGAAGGCGTAGACGAGGGCGGCGAAGCCGGCGGTGCTGAGCAGCGCGCCCGGCACGTCGAGCCGGCCCCCGGTGCGCAACGGCGGGGCGTGCGGCACGAACGCGGTGCCGAGGGCGGCGAGGAGCGCGACGGGCACGTTGACGTAGAGGCACCAGCGCCAGCCCGCGTACTGCGTCAGCAGCCCGCCGGCGATCAGCCCGACCGCCGCGCCCGCGGCGCCGACCGCGGCGAACACCCCGAAGGCGCGGCCGCGTTCGCGTGTCCCGGTGTACACCGTCGTCAGCAGCGACAGCCCCGCGGGCGCGAGGAGCGCGGCGAAGACGCCCTGGAGCGCGCGGGCCCCGAAGAGCATCCCGGGCCCGGTCGCGGCGCCGCCGAGGGCGGAGGCGGCGGCGAAGCCGACGAGGCCGGCGGCGAACGCGCGGCGGTGGCCGAGGAGTCCGCTGACCCGGCCGCCGATCAGCAGCAGGCCGCCGAAGGCGAGCGCGTACGCGGTGACGGCCCACTGGCGGTTCGCGTCGGTCATGCCCAGCGACTGCTGGGCGGAGGGCAGGGCGATGTTCACGATCGTGCTGTCCAGCACGACGAGCAACTGGGCCGTGCTGACGGCCAGCAGGGTCCACCAGCGGCGCCGGCCCCCGGCGCGTGCGTGCGTCTCATCCGGCACGGGATCCCTCTTTCTCTAACTACGTGTGGGATTCCCTAACGCTGTTAGGGAACGTCGCACACCGTACTACACTGGGCCGGGTGGGCAGCGAGAGAAAGCCGCGTGACCAGCGGAAACGTGGCGCAGGAGGCGAAGCGCGGAGCATCTGGCTGCGCCCCGGGCGGACGTCGGCCAGGGGCGAGCCGCCGCTGACCCGGGCCCGGATCGGGACCGCGGCCGTCGCGCTGCTCGACGAGGACGGCATCGACCGGCTCACCATGCGCCGCCTCGCCGACCGGCTCGCGGTCGTCGCGCCCTCCCTGTACTGGCACGTCGACACCAAGGACGACGTCATCGACCTCGCGGTGGACGCGATCTTCGGCGAGGTGGAACCGCCTGCGGCCGGGGCCCCCGACGGGACGGCGCCCCCGGATGCCGGCTGGCGCGAGGGCGTCGCCGCCGTGCTCGGCACCTGGCGCGCCGTGCTGCTGCGCCACCCCTGGGCCGCCGCCGTCCCGGCCCGCCGCAAGCCCTCCATCGGCCCCCACTTCCTCGCCTGGATGGAGGTGTTGCAGGCCACGCTCGTACGGGCCGGCTTCACCGGCCGCGACCTCCTCGCCGCCACCTGGGCGCTGCACAACCACGTCCTCGGCTCCGCCTCCACGCAGGTGGCGCTGGACGTGACGGACGAGGAACGGGACAGCGCCCAGGAGCGGGTGCGCGCCGCGGCCGACCGCTACCCGACGCTCGCCGCCAGCGACTACCTCCGCGACGACGACTGGAACGGCACCTTCACCGCCGGGCTGGACTTCATCCTCGACGGCCTGGAGGCGCGGCTCGCGCGGACGGCGGCGGGCACGGCGGGGGGCGCCGGGTAGCGCGGGGGCGCGGGGCGGTCCGGGCGCGGGGCGCGGGGGCGTAGCGCGTTCGCGGTGACCGGCTCTGCTGTCGGCGTAGCGATGCCGTGCCGGGGCGGGATGGGTGCTTGGGTGCGGGGATGGACATTCTCGTGCTGGGCGGTACGGCCTGGGTGGGCCGTGAGGTGTCGCGGCTGGCGCTCGCGCGCGGGCACCGGGTGACGTGCCTCGCGCGCGGCGAGAGCGGCGGGGTGGCGGACGGCGCGGAGCTGGTGGCCGCCGACCGGCGGGATCCCGGCGCGTACGACGCCCTGCCGGCCCGTACCGCGGACCGCCCCTGGGACGCCGTGGTCGAGGTGTCGTGGCAGCCCGGCTTCGTCCGCGGCGCCCTCGCCGCGCTCGCGGACGTCGCCCGGCACTGGACCTACGTCTCCTCCGGCAACGTCTACGCCACCCATCACCGGCCCGGCGCCGACGAGTCCGCGCCGCTGATGGAGCCCACCGACCGCGACGAGGTCGACCGCGAGCTGTACGGCGAGGCCAAGTCGGCCTGCGAGCAGGCCACCCGGTCGGCGGTCGGCGGCGACCGGCTCGTCGTCGCCCGCGCCGGCCTCATCGGCGGCCCCGGCGACCACACGGGCCGTACGGGCTACTGGGTCGCCCGCGCCGCCCGCGACCCCGGGTCCCCGATGCTGGTGCCCGCGGGGCCGCATCTGTCGACGCAGGTCGTGGACGTCCGCGACCTCGTCGCCTGGCTGCTCGACAACGCGGAGTCCGGCCGCACCGGCACGTACGACACGGTCGGCCCGGTCGTCTCGCTCGACGACTGGATCCGGCTCTCGCGGGAGGTCGGCGGGCACACGGGGCCGGTGGCCGCGGCCGGCTCGGCGTGGCTGCGGGGGCAGGGCGTGGAGCAGTTCATGGGGGCCGAGTCGCTGGCGATGTGGCTGGACGAGCCGGGCTGGGAGGGCTTCACGTCGCGCAGCGGCGCCGCGGCGGTGGCGGCGGGGCTGACGCACAGGCCGCGCACGGAACTGCTGGCGGACACCCTGGCGTGGGAGCGGGAGCAGGGGCTCCACCGGCCGCGGCGGGCGGGGCTGAGCCCGGCCCGGGAGCGCGAACTGCTGGCGGCGCTGGCGGAGGCGGAGGCGTAGAGCCGCGGCGGCCGCGGGTGCGCGCGGGGCGCCGCGGGTGCCGGGGCGCCCAACTGCCGTAGGGAAGCCGGTTGTCGGTGGGGCGGCCTACCCTGGGGCGGGTGTGCGGGGGATATGGGGGATATGCGGGACGGGAGACCGGCACGGTGCGCTCCGCCCAGCCGGGCGCACCGTGCCGGCCGGTCATCGGCCCGTACTCTCCGCCTACCCCGTCGTGAAGGTGAAGGCGTCGATGTCGAGCAGGTTTCCCTGCCCCGTCGGTCCCGCGAACCGCAGGTACAGCGTCGTCGCCCCCGGCGGCGCCGCGGTCAGCGAGGCGCTGACCTCCTGGTAGTTCTCCCAGCCGCCGGTCGGCGGAACCGTCAGGGTGCCGAGCAGGCCGCCGGCCGGCGAGCCCGTACGGACCTCGATCGTGCCGCCAGGACCGCCGGAGGCGACCCGTGCGCTGACGCCGGTCACGTCGTCCAGCGCGTACGGCTCGAAGGACACCCAGTCGCCGTCGTCCGTGAACCCGACCGTCGCGCCGCCCTCCGCGCCGCCGTGCCCGGCGATCTGGATGCCGGACATCGCGCCGAAGTGCTCGGCCTGCCGGTGCCGCGGCTGGAGGGTGCGGGTGCTCGTGCCCGTCAGACCGCCGGAGTCGGTGTACTCGGCCTTGAAGACCCCGTACAGGTTCGCCGCGGTGTCGTGTTCGCCGTCCTCCGGGACGATGATGGTGCCGCTGCAGCCGTTCGCCGAGGTGATCTCGTGGGTGTGGCTGTCGTGCCCGAGCGCGTAGGCGACCCGCACCTTCGCGCAGTCGACGGCACCGTCCTCCGGGTCGCTCGCCACCACGGTGAACGGCACGTCGTCGCCGAAGGAGAAGAGCCGCCCGTCGCCCGGTGTCCGCAGCGTCACCGTCGGCGCCGTGTTGCCCGCCGTCACCACCAGGCTCGCCGTGCCCGTCAGGCCCTCGGGGTCGGTGACGGTGAGGGTCGGGGTGAAGGTGCCGGCGGAGGTGTACGTGTGCGAGGGGTTCGCCTGGTCCGAGGTGGCGCCGTCGCCGAAGTCCCAGCGGTACGTGAGCGCACCGCCCTCCGGGTCCGCGCTGCCCGCCGAGCTGAACCGCACGGTCAGCGGCGTGCCGCCCGAGGTGCGGTCGGCGGCGGCCTGGGCGACCGGGTTGCGGTTGGAGCCCGCGAGGTACTCGATGCGGTACAGCGCCTGGTTGCCGCCGCCCGAACCGTAGTCGAGGACGTACAGCGCGCCGTCCGGGCCGAAGTCGGTGTCCATGACCTGCGTGCCGTCCCACGGGAAGTCCTCGATCAGCCCGGGGGAGCCGTCCTGGCCGACCTCGATGGCCTTGATCCACTGCCGGCCCAGCTCGCCCGCGAAGTAGCGGCCGTCCAGGGACTCGGGGAACTTCACGTCCGAGTCGAGGTCCGGGTCGTAGCGGTAGACCTCGCCGCCCATCGGGGACTCCGAGCCGCCGCCGAACTCCGGCGGGCTGCCGGCGTCGCCGCCGTAGCGGATCCAGGCGGGCTTGGCCGGGGGGAGTTTGTCCTGCCCGGTGTTGTGCGGGGAGTTGTTCACCGGGCCGCCGCCGCAGTCGTACTTCGCGCCCGAGGGGCCGTCGGGGAAGGTGAACTCGTTGTACGTCTCCGCCGCCGTGTTCGTGCCCGTGCAGTACGGCCAGCCGTAGTTGCCGGGCCCGGTGATGCGGTTGAACTCGACCTGGCCGCCCGGCCCGCGGTCCGGGTCGCTGCCGCCGGCGTCCGGGCCGTAGTCGCCGAGGTAGACGACGCCGGTCTCGCGGTCGACGGACATCCGGAACGGGTTGCGGAAGCCCATCGCGTAGATCTCGGGACGGGTCTCGGGGGTGCCGGGCGCGAAGAGGTTCCCGGACGGGACCGTGTAGCCGTCGGCCGTGGGCTTGATCCGCAGCACCTTGCCGCGCAGGTCGTTGGTGTTGCCGGAGGAGCGCTGCGCGTCGAACTGCGGGTTGGTGCCGGCCCGCTCGTCGATCGGGGAGTAGCCGCCGGAGGCGAAGGGGTTGGTGTCGTCGCCCGTGGTCAGGTACAGGTTGCCCTGGGCGTCGAAGTCGATGTCGCCGCCGACGTGGCAGCACTGGCCGCGGTCGTTGGGCACTTCGAGGATGACCTTCTCGCTCCCCGGGTCCAGGGTGTTGTCCGGCCTGAGCGTGAACCGGGAGAGGTTCAGGTGGCCCTTCCAGGGCTCGAAGTCGGCCGGGCCGCCGGTGGCGGGCGCGTCGCCGGGCGGGGTGTTCAGGGTGGGCGAGTAGTAGAGGTAGAGCTGCCGGTTGGTGGCGAAACCGGGATCGGCGGCGACGCCCTGAAGGCCCTCTTCGTCGTGGCTGTAGACGTCGAGCTTCCCGGCGACCTTCGTGTTGCCGGCCGCGTCGGTGACCCGGACCGTGCCGTCGCGCGCGGTGTGCACGACCGAGCGGTCCGGCAGTACGGCCAGCGACATCGGTTCGCCCATCTCGGCCGGTCCCGCGGCCAGTTGGACGTGCTGGTAGTCGCCGGGGGGTATGCCGGCGGTTTCGCCCGCGGCCGGGCTGCCGGCGGCGACCGCGCCGCCGCCGAGCACGAGCGCGAGGACGGCCAGCAGCCGCGGGGCACGGCCGGGTCTGTCCACCCGTCTCGGCCGGGACCGGCGGTGGGGGGTGCGTCTCATCGGGGTCCTCCCTGGTGCGTGAGTGGTGACGGTTCGTACGGGGGGCACGGAGCCCCGGGTGGTACGAGGGCACAGGGCCCGGGTCGTCACGAGGGCGCGGGGCCCCCGGTCGTACGGTTCACAGGGCCCGCAGGGCCGTCCCGCCGCGCAGCCTCGGGGTGAACGCGGCGTGGAAGATCGTGGAGGCGGCGCCCACCGCGGCGGCCTCGGAGCCCAGCACCGACCGCTCGACGTCGACGTGCCGCAGCCGGCGCGCGGTGGGGAAGTCGTTCACCATCTCGCCGATGTGGGACAGGTACAGCGGGGCGGCCGGGTCGGTGAAGAACGGCCCGCCGAGGACGACGAGGTCGATGTCGAGCAGGTCCACCAGGCTCGTCGTGCCCTGCCCGACGGCCCGCGCCAGGTCCCGTACGGCGGCGGTGGCGGCCGGGTCGCCGGCCGCGGCGGCCTCGGTGACGGCGCGGTAGCCGGCGGTGGTGCCCGCCAGCCCGGCGTCGAGCGGGAAGCCGTGCCGGGCCGCGAGCCGGGAGAGCCCTAGCGGCGGGTTGCACTCGGGCAGCACCTCGGGCCGGCCGCCGGGCCCGGTGCGGCCGAGCGCGACGGCGCACAACTGGCCGAACTCCCCGGCGTTGGCGCTGGTGCCGCGGTGCAGGTCGCCGTTGAGGTAGAGGCCGGAGCCCACGCCCGTACCGAGATAGACGTACGCGAAGTCGCGGGCGCGCCGGTCGCGGCCGATCCACCGCTCGCCCGCCGCCGCGGCGGCCGCGTCCTTCTCCATGATCAGCGGGCACTGGAAGTGGTCCTTGAGGAGGTAGAGCAGCGGCAGGTCCGTCCACACCGACATCAGCGGCGGGTCGAGCACGGTGCCGGAGTCGGTGTCCACGGGACCGGGGACGGCCACCCCGATGCCGAGGAACCCCCCGGGCCGTACCGCGCCGCGGGCGTCGGCCAGCACGCCGCGGCCGAGGTGGGCCACCTGCCTGACCAGCACGTCGGGGTCGGCGGTCGGGTGCACGGGCCGGGTGCGCTCGGCGACGATGGTGCCGTCGAGGTCGATGACGACGGCGGTGAAGACCTCCGGGTCGATGTGGATGCCCACGGCGTGCGCCGCCTCGCCGCGCAGCCGCACGGGGGTGCGCGGCTTGCCGGAGGTCGCCTGGCGGCGGTTCTCCTCGACGAGGATGCCGCGGGCCAGCAGCGAGCGGGCGATCCGGGACACGGACTGCTGGGTCAGTCCCGTGCGGTGGGCGATCTCGCCGCGGGTGACGGTGCCGGCGAGGCGGACGGCCTCGATGACGACGCACTCGTTGAACGAGCCGAGGTCGATGTGGTTCGCCCCGCCGACCGTCTCCCGCCGCCCCGTCCCCGCCCCGCCCCCGGAGCGGCCGCGGGGGCGGGGCGGGGCGGCGTGGCTGGCGATGGACTCGCGCAGCCACTGGAGCGGCTCGCCGGCGGGGTGCCGGGCGTACGCCTCGACGGCGCCGGCGAGGTCGAGGTAGACGCGGCGGGAGGACTCGGGGTGGCGGGAGCTGTCGAGGGCGACGAGGGCGCGGAGGTAGCTGCGCCAGGTGCAGGTGGCGGGGATGCCGTGGAGGGTGGCGGGGGGCGAGGCTTCGGGGCGGACGGCCGGGGGCGCGGGCGCGGGACCCGGTGCGGCGGGCGGGGAGGCGTGCGGGTGGACGTCCGCGGGATCCGCGGTCCAGAGCGTGAGCGCGTGCAGTTCGATACGCGGATGGCGCCTGCGCGCCTTGGTGAGGAACGCGGCGAGCGCGCGGTGCGGCGCCGGCGTGCGGCTGCCGGCGACGGCGCCGGGCAGCGCGTCGCAGGCGCGGTCGAGCCGGGCGAGCACGTCGGCGCCCACGGCGCTGCCCGCCGGCCGGGGTTGCGCGGCGGGCCCGGTCCTGGCGCCGGTGAGGAGCACGGCGCCGTGGGCGTCCGCGTACAGGCCGACGACCCAGATGTCGGCGCCGGGCAGCGGCGGGTCCGCCGGCGGGTGGTCCGACCAGCGGCGCCGGATGGCGGCCACGGTGGCGTGGGACAGGCCCAGTTCGCGGCCCACGGCCCGGGAGGCGGCGGCGCCGTCGCTGGCGAGGAGCGTACGGGCGATGACCTCCGCCTCGTCGACGGTGGCGGGACGCCCGGGGCGGGCGCGGTGCCGCAGCCCGGCGATGCCCTCGTCCGCCCACTTGTGCCGCCAGGCGCCGACCGTCTGCCGGGAGACGCCGAGCCGCCGCGCGATGTCGGTGTCCCGCATGCCCTGCCCGGCCAGCAGCACGATCCTGGCCCGCAGTTCGAGCGCACCGCCCTCGGCCGCCCACTCCCGCAGCAGACCGGTGTCCTCGGCGGAGGGCCGGGCGGCGGGAACGGCTGCGGAGGGCGGTGCGGCAGCGGTGACGGTCGCCTGCTTGTGGGGGTGCATGGCGTGGCCTTCCTGTCCAGCTCGTGCCGCACATGTAAAACCAGGCGTGTTATTAAGTCAACGCCCCTTTCTCTCCTTTCGGTTGCCGGCCTGTAAAAGCCGCTGGTGAATTGTCAGGGGAACTAAAAGACGCCGCGCGCAATGCTGGAAAGAAACGGCCTGACAAACGCTCCCCGGGGCCCGGACCCGCGGCGCACATCGCGGGTCCGGGCGGTATGCGGGCCGGGTCAGCCGAAGGTGTACGTCTGGCCCGCCACCGCGTCGACGACCTGTTCGCCGCCGGGGAGCAGGTCGCTGCGGAGGGTGAGCCGGCGCGTGCGGTTCGCGTGCAGGGCGATGCGGGTGGCCCGGCCGCCGGACCAGGTGATGTCGAGCGTCGCGCCGCCGCGGGCGCGCAGGCCGCGTACGGAACCCGAGGGCCAGGCGCCCGGGAGGGCGGGCAGCACCTCGATGGGGCCGTGCTGGCTCTGGAGGAGCATTTCGGCGATGCCGGAGGTGGCGCCGAAGTTGCCGTCGATCTGGAAGGGCGGGTGGGTGTCCCAGAGGTTCGGCAGGGTGGACGACTTCAACTGCTCGCTCAGCATCTTGTGGGCGTGGTCGCCGTCGGTCAGCCGGGCCCAGAAGTTGATCTTCCAGGCTTTGCTCCAGCCGGTACCGCCGTCGCCGCGCGCGGTGAGCGACACCTTCGCCGCCTCCGCCCACTGACTCCCCACCTCGATCTGCCGCCCGGGGTGCAGGGCGAAGAGGTGGGAGACGTGCCGGTGGTCGTTGTTCTGGTCGTCCAGGTCCGCCTTCCACTCCTGCAACTGCCCCCAGCGGCCGATCCGCAGGCCCGGGTCGAGGGCGGCGAGGGTCTGTTCCAGGCGGGTGCGGAAGTCGGGGCTGTCGCCGAGGGTCTGCGCGGCCTCCAGGGTGCTGGTCAGCAGGTCGTACACGATCTGCTGCGACATGGAGCAGCCCGCGGTGAAGTCGCCCTGCTCGGGTGAGTAGCTGGGGGTGACCACCAGCTTGCCGTCGCGCGGGTCGGTGCGCAGGTTGGCGAGCCAGAACTCGGCGGCCTCCTTCATCACCGGGTACGCGGTGTTCCGCAGGTAGTCCGTCGAGCCGTCGAAGCGGTAGTGCTCGTACATCTGCTGCGTCAGCCAGGCCGCGGCCTCCGGGAACCAGAAGGACGACGCCCAGTCGTGCACGCCCGTGAAGCCGAAGGGGTTGGTCTCGTTGTGGACGACCCAGCCGCCGGTGGCGTAGATCTCCCGCGCCGAGACGCGGCCGGGGGCGCGCAGGGCTTCCACGAACTCGTCGTACGGGACGGTGGTCTCGGCGAGGTTGGTGATCTCGGCGGGCCAGTAGTTCATCTGGAGGTTGATGTTGACGTGGTAGTCGGCGCTCCACGGCGGGTTGGTGACGTTGTTCCACACGCCCTGGAGATTCGCCGGCGTCGACCCGGGCCGCGAGGAGGCGATGAGCAGGTAGCGCCCGTACTGGAAGAAGAGCGCCTCCAGCGCCCGGTCGGCCGCAGAACCGCTGCCGTAGCCGGCGAGGAGCCGGTCCGTGGGCTGCGCCGGCTGCTGCTGGCCGATGTCGAGCGCGACGCGGTCGAACAGCCCGCGGTGGTCGGCGACATGCCGCTGCCGCAGCGCGCCGTGGCCCGTCTGGACGGCCCGGTCGACGGCGCCGGTGACGCGGTCGTGCGGGTCGGCGCCGCGGTAGTCCGGGTACGTGCCGGCGTAGTCGGTGCCCGCGGCCAGCACGAACCAGGCGCTGTTCGCGCCGCTCACCGTCAGCGTGCCGTTCCCGCTCGACACGCTGCCGCCCTCGGTCAGCAGCCGTATCTGCGCCTCGAAGACCATCCCGTTGTCCTGGAGCGTGCCGCGGATCGTGAGCCGGTCGCCGCTCGCGGTGGCCTGGAAGTCGTTGCGCGGCGAGGCGTAGCGCAGGGTGAACGCCACCCGCCCCGGCAGGCTCGCCGTCAGCCGGCCCACCGCGACCCCGTCGGGATGGGAGACGAAGTACTCGCGGCGGTGGTCCGCGCCCTGGTGCGCGTACGCGACGGCCGCCACGCCCTCGGCGAGGTCGAGGTCGCGCCAGTACGAGCCGTCGGGAGCGCCGGGCGCCGACGGGTGGTCGAGCAGCAGCTCGCCGAGGATCTGGTACGCGCCGAAGCCGTGCTTGGACTGGCCGAGCTGCTGCGCGACGGTCTCGGGGCTGAGCCGCCCTTCGGCGTCGAGCCTGTCCTGCACCGCCTTCAGCGCGCCGGGCCGCGGGTCGCGCCAGTTGCCGAAGTCGTAGCCGCCGCCGGAGCCGGGGCCGCCGGTCCACAGCGTCTTCTCGTTGAGCGTCAGCCGCTCGGAGGCGAGCGTGCCGAACACCCCGACGCCCAGGGCCCCGTTGCCCAGCGGCAGCGATTCGCGCTCCCAGTCGGCGGCGGGCTTGTCGTACCAGAGCCGCCAGGTGTCGCCGGGGTCCGCCGCCGCGCGGCGGGCGGCGTACGCCAGGGCGGGGGTGCCCAGCGTGAGGGCGCCCGCGGCGGCGAGGGCGGATTTCACGGTGGTTCTGCGGGTGATGTCTCCGGACATGTCCACTCACCTCGAAGGTCGTTCGTGCGACGGAAGGACTCGGGTGGTGCGGGCGCCGGGGCACGGTGCCGGGGCGCACGGCGCGCGGGCGTGCGGGCAGGGGCGCCCGCCGGACGCGCCCGCGGGGGCGGTACGGGCGGGTCCGGCGGGGCGCGCTCAGGGCCGCGGCGGCGTGGGCCGGTTCGGGGTGAGGGCGAGCTGGCCCTTCAGCATCCGGCCGCCGTCCGCGGTCAGCCGCAGGTAGTAGTCCGAGGAGCAGGACGTGCCGTCCTCGTCCAGCGCGCGGATGCCGGAACCCGAGGGCACCTGGGACGCGTTCTCCGCCGTCTTGGCGATCTGGTTCGCCTCGTTGTACTCGTCGAACATGGAGATGTAGACGCCGGCGACGCCCAGCCGGACCAGGTGGTAGAACTGCCGCCACATCAGGTCGCCGTGCGCGCGGTGACCGCTCTGCAGGTCGCCGGGGATGACGCACGGCTGGTAGTCGATGCCGTGCGCGTCGCAGTCCGCCTTGTCGGGGCCGTTGACGTTGGCGGCGAAGTGGTCGGCGCCGCCGGTGTCGGAGATCCGGCCGACCATCCACGGCGAGATCATGTGGAAGGCGTGGTACACGTCGAGGAAGCCGGGGCGCGAGTCGGACTGGCCGGTGCGCCAGTGCGTGGGGACGCCGCCGATGACGTAACAGCCCTGGTTCTTGAACCAGTTGACGACGTCCAGGCAGGGCCCCGGCGTGAAGGGGCGGCCGTCGTCGTTGAAGCCGAAGCCCCAGATGCACACGACCGGCTTGCCGTTCTGCATCGCGTACGCGCCGGACGACGTGTACGCCTTCATCTTCGTCGTCCAGTCCTCCTTGATCTGGGACTGCATCTGCGTCCAGGAGGTGACGTCGTACATGATGTAGAACTTCCGCCCGTGCTTCTCCGCCGCCGCGCGCACCTTCGCGGCCATGCCGTCGCGCGTGGCGCCCTCGCCGCCGAAGGGGTTGAAGCGCTGCAGGGCGGCGGTGTCGCAGCCGTGCTCGGCCATCCAGCGGAAGTGCGTGTCGACCGTCTGGTCGTCCCAGGAGGAGAAGAGGGTGGCCGGGCCGCCGCCGTTGAGGTTCGCGTAGGCGGTGGGGTACGTGTTCTCGTACTCCCGCATGTCCGGCCAGGACGCGATGGTCGTGTTGTCCGGGGACGGCGGCCGGCTCATGTCGCGGCTCCAGTGCCACCACCCGTTGATCGGCGCGCCGTCGCCGGGGCAGGCGAACCAGCCCTGGTAGCCGACGGTCACCTTGCCGACCACGTCGCCCACGGGGCTCGCGGCGGGCCGCGCGCCCGCCTTCGCCGCCGCCGCGGGCTCCTCGGCGGCGCCGGCGAGCCGGGTGGAGAACACACCCCCGGCGGCCGCGGCGGAGGCGGCGGTGCCGGAGAGGATGAGCTTGCGTCTGGAAATCGTCACGAGGGCTTACCTCACGTTCGGGTCTGCGGTGGGGGAATTCCCGGCGGCGGCGAAAGGTGCCGCGCCAAGGGACGCGAGCCGTAACGTAGTCGGGCGCAAGTCGCCTAGCAAGAGATCCGACGAATGGAATTCGATTTCACCGCCCGCTTTTTTGTCAGGCCATTTATTTGACGAAATCGCACGCGCCGGAAAATCAGTCCACGACCTTGATCTTCTTCATCGTGGGTTGCGAGATGACCCGGGCGACGCCCGGGATCCCGATGATCTTCCCGGTCTGGAACCGCTCGTACGCCGCGTAGTCCGCGACCAGCACCCGCAGGAAGTAGTCGGGCGTGCCGAACACCCGCCGGAACTCCACCACCTCGTCGTACGCGCCGATCGTCGCCTCCAGCCCGGCGAGGGTGTCGAGGTCGCTCACCGACACCTCGATCGACACGATCACTTCGAGCCCGCGCCCCGCCGCCTCCTCGTCCACCCGCGCCCGGTACCCCGTGATGATCCCGGCCTCCTCCAGCCGCTTCACCCGCCGCAGGCAGGGCGGCGGCGTCAGCCCGACGCGGCGGGCCAGCTCGACGTTCGTCAGCCGGCCGTCCCGCTGGAGCTGACGCAAGATTTCACGATCAAGCTCGTCAAGTTTCCGTTCATTGCTCATGACGCCAGGTTAGCGCCACAATCCGCAACCATATGAGCCGCGGAAGTTTCTAGGATCGGCACATGCCGCACCAGCTACGCGCCGATCTCTCCCGGGCGCTCGCCGACTCCGGGTCCGTCGGGCTCGGCGCCTTCCCCATGGGCGTCGCGTTCGGCGTCCTCGTCGTCCACTCGGGCCTCGACTGGTGGTGGGCGAGCGTCTTCTCGGGCCTCATCTACGCCGGCTCGCTGGAGTTCCTCTTCCTCGGCCTGGTGCTGGCCGCCGCGCCGCTGGGGCAGATCGCGCTGACGGCGTTCACGGTCAACTTCCGGCACGTCTTCTACGCCCTGTCCTTCCCCCTGCACCGCGTCCGCGGTGGCGCGGCCAGGGCGTACAGCACCTTCGCGCTCTCCGACGAGGCGTACGCCGTCACCGCGCACCCCGCCGCGCAGTCCTACCCGGGGCGCCGCGTGCTGTGGCTCCAGGTCTTCATCCACCTCTACTGGGCCGGCGGCGCCACCACCGGCGCCCTGCTCGGCGCCGCCGTCCCCGCGGGCGTCGAGGGCCTGGACTTCGCCGTCACCGCGCTCTTCACCGTGCTGGCCCTCGACGCGCTGCGCGACCGGCCGGGGCTCGCCGTGCCCGCGCTGGCGCTGTGCTGCGCGCTGGCGGCGCGGTTCGCGGTGCCGGGCGGGCAGCTCTTCGCCGCGTTCGTGCTCTTCGCCGCCGCGCTCCTCGCCCGCTACGCCGCCGTACGGCGCCGGGAGGCGGGCGCACGTGCCTGACGCCCCCGCCGCCGGGTACCTGCTCGCCGCCGTCGCGGTCGCCGTCGCCGTCACCTGGGCGCTGCGCGCGCTGCCGTTCGCCGCGCTGGCGCCACTGCGGTCCAGCCCGCTCGTGGCGTACCTCGACGCGGCGATGCCCGTGGGCGTCATGGTGATCCTCGCCGCCTACACCCTGCGCCACCTCACCCCGCGCGACCCCGGGGCGGCGTGGCCGACGGTGCTCGCGCTGGCCGCCACCGTGGCCGTCCATCTGTGGCGGCGGAACGTGCTGCTGTCGATACTCGGCGGCACGGCGGTCCATGTGGTGCTCGCCAGCGCGGTGTTCTGAACCCCTCCGACGTCTGCGCCTTCCTTGTCCCGGTGAGTGCGGAATCGCCGGGAAGAAGTGGATTGCTCTCGACTCCCGTACGGGGAATGGGCTTTGCCCTGCGCACATGCCGCGGCCCGGCGGACGAATCCGCCGGGCCGCGAGGGTGTGGTGCCGTTCAGCCGCAGGTGACCTTCGGGTCGGCCCAGTCCGCGTGGTCGTAGCTGATGCCGTCGCCGCCGTCCGCCACCTCCAGGGTGAGGAGGTCGACGCCGGTCACGTCGGCCGTCACGGACTGCGCGGCGTCCGTGCCGCGCAGGGTGCCGGTCGTGGTCAGCTCGGTGCCGTCGCCGAGGACCCGGAAGCTCACCGAGCCGCGGTCGCCGACCTCGTCGTCCACGCCGGCCTGCGCGGCGAAGGAGGTGCACGCGCCGCCGAGGTAGACCGTCACGCGGGACGGCGCGTGGGCGCCGAGGCCCTTGGCGTACGTCGTGCCGCCGATGGTGAGCGGCGCACCGTCACCGGCGCCGTCGTCGCCCACGCTGGTGTCGATCTCGACCGGGCCCCAGCCGTTCGACGCCGTGAGCAGGTGCAGGTCGCCCACGTGCGCCTCGCCCTGTGGTACCGGCGGGGCGACCAGCACCCGCACGGCCCGCTCGACGTGCACCCGGGGCTCCGCGGGATCCGCCCCCGACGCGCGGTACTCCGCGACGACGGGCACGTCCACGTACCCCGGCTCCGCCGACTCCGGGACCCGTACCGTCCAGCTTCCCGACACCGCCTGCCCCGGCCGGAGCGCCGGGCGCGCCACGTCCTCGCCCGCCGCCGTCCAGCCGGCCCGCGGCCGGGCGCCGAGGGTGACGTTCCGCAGCGTCGCGGACTCCCCGTCGGCGGCGGCGAAGCGGCCGGTGACCTCGATCTCGTCGCCGGGCGACACGGTCGCCGAGTCGGGAGTGATCGCGAGCCCGGTGGCCGGCGTGGTCCGTACCGGCTCGTCGCACGTCGACCGGCCGTTCTCGGCGGCGCAGACGACCGCCACGAACCCGCCGTTCTCCGCCACCGGCACGGTCAGGCGGGCGTCGCCGCCGACCCTGCGGGTCTCGCGGGCCAGCCCGTCCGCGCCGTCCGTCACCAGCTCCACCAGCAGCCGCTCGCCGTCGTCCGCGCCGAGCCGGCCGACGTCCACCTCGGAGGTACCGGCCGCGCCCGCGTGGATGCCGCCGACGAACCAGCGGTCGCCGGCGCGCCGCGCCAGCACCGCGCCGTCGCCCGGCCGCCCGCCGAGGTAGCGGGTCTCGTCCCACACCGTGGGCAGTTGGTCGAGCACGCGCTCGGCCTCGGGCAGCGTGGCGTACGTCTCCGGGCTGTCCGCGGGGTGCTGGAGCCCGGACTCGTAGACGACGGGCAGCGCCAGCTCGTGCGCGTCGCTGTGCGTCCTGTTGGTCATGGAGAAGGTGCCGGGCGTGACGTCGGCGGAGCCGACGACGTTCCGGGTGAACGGCAGCATCGTGTTGTACGTGGGCGTGAGCGGCTGGTTGAAGGAGTAGTACTCGTGCCCGCGCACCGCCTCGTACGTCATCAGGTGCGGCCAGGTGCGCTGGAGGCCCTTCGGCAGCGTCGCGCCGTGGAAGTTGACGAGCAGCTTGTGCTCGGCGGTGGCGGCGAGCACGTCCTCGTACCAGGCGTGCCTGCCGACGCCCTCGGGCTCGCCCCCGCCGGAGTTCATGAAGTCGACCTTGACGCCCTTGACGCCCCAGTCGTTCAGCTCGCCGAAGACGGTGTCCATCTCCTGCGGGGTGTCGACCTCCCACCAGCGGAACCAGAGCAGGATGTCGACGCCCTTGGTGCGCGCGTACCGCACCAGCTCCGGCACCCACTCGCGGCTCCAGCCCTCGTCGACCAGCGTGTACTCCCAGCCGTGCGCGGCCGCGTAGTCGACGTAGTCCTTCTGCCGCTCGAAGTCCCGCGGGCTGTCGTGCTCGACGAGCCAGGACCAGGAGACGGTGCCGGGGCGGATCCAGGAGGTGTCGGAGAACTCGGCGTCCGGCGCGAGGTCGCTGACGAGCGTCGACTCGGTGACGGTCGCCAGGTCCCCGACGATCGCCGTACGCCACGGGGTCGCCAGGTCGCCGGGGGAGACGACCTCGGCCTCGGCGAGCGCCACGTCGTACGCGCCGCCGCCGGCGGCGTGCGCGAGCTTGCTGCCGGGGTACGTGGAGTCCATGCCGGACTCGGTGAGCAGCACGTAGTCGTCGGCGGCGACCTCGAAGAGCGCGGGGTAGCCGTAGTCGTCCGCGGCGGCGCCGCCCGCGGTGGTCTCGCCGCGTACCTCCTCGTACCAGGAGGTGTGCGGCAGCAGCCAGGCGGGCGCGTCGGCGGGCAGCCGGTAGCCGCTGGCCTCGCCGGTGACGACGGTGCCTTCGGAGTCGGGCAGTTCGTAGCGGAAGGCGACGCCGTCGCGGGCGACGCGGACGACGAGGTCCATGCGCACGCCGCCGTCGCCGCGCAGCGCGAAGCGGGACTCCGTCATGGGGGAGTCCACGCGGCGCTGCTTGCCGGTGGTCATCGCGTACCGCTCGCGCAGGCTGCGGTCGTCGCGGCCGAGGACGTCGAGCCCGCGGGTGAGGTCGGCGCCCTTGGTGCGCAGGCCCAGCGGGGAGTCGGGGAGGACTACGTCCCCGCCCCGGCGGACGGTGAGCGTGAGGGCACCGGTCGCGTCGTCGCGGACGACGTCGGCGGCGAGTTGATCTTTGTTGCCTTGTGGTGGGGCCACGGTCCAGACATCGGAGGTCGTGGCGGTAGGGGTCGGGGGGTCGGGGACGGGCGTCGCCGCGGCGGGTGAGAGCCAGGCGGTGGCCAGGACAGTGAACGCGGTCAGCATGGTGCCGGCCGGCCGCCGTCCCAGCGGGCCGAAGAGGGGCACGGGTGCTCCTTACACATCGGATGAGCAGGAGGAACCGATGAACTGACGTGTTGCACTCTGTTGGTTCGCGTCTGGTTGAGTTAATTCTTGTGAGGGAGGGCTGTCAAGAGTCCTCGCCGGGCGCGCCCGACGGGTCCGTCCCATCGGCGCCACCGGGCTGGTTCTCCTCCACGAGATGGCGGCTGACCTCCGCCGACGTCAGCCCCAGCCCGCCCAGCGTGATCTCGTCCCACGCCTGCAGCCTGCGCGTACTCCGGTCGAGATAGAGCACGGACGCGCTCACCTTCTCCGGTACGTCCTGCTCCACCGCGCGCAGCCCGCCGCCGCCCGCCGAGCCCTCGACCATCAGCCGCGTGCCGTCCGGCAGGTCGTGCTGCTTGCGGTTGTGGCGGTGGCCGGCCAGCGCCAGCGGCACCAGACCGTCGACCTCCTCCAGCGCCACCGGGTTGTGCGCGATGGCCAGGTCCGCGGGCCGGCCCCGGTCCCGTAGCCCGGCGAGCGCCGCGGCCAGCCGCTCGCCGGCCGCCGTCTCCGCGGGGTCGCCGGCCGCGGCGACGGAGCGGTCGGGGGTGAACTGCGGATCCCCGATCCCCGCGATCCGCACCCCCGCCACGACCACCGACTCGCCGTCGTCCACGACCCGCGCGTTCTTCTGCCGCTCGACGGCGGCCTGGGTGGCGAGCGAGTCGTGGTTGCCGCGGACCCACACGTACGGAACGCCGAGCGTGGCGATCGGGTCGAGATAGACGTTCTCCGCCTCCGAGCCGTGGTCCATCGTGTCGCCGGTGTCGATGACGGCGTCCAGTTCGTACTGGTCGACCAGCGAGCGGATGATGCCCCACGCGGCGGGGTTGAGATGCATGTCGGAGACGTGCAGGAAGCGGACGGTGGAGGGGTCGGGGCGGTACGCGGGGAGGGTGGACGCGGCGTCGTACAGCTTGCTGACGTTGGTCACCAGGCGGGCCAGCTCCTGCTGGTACACGTCGAACTCGGTGACGATGCTGCGCGCGTCGCCGATGACGCTGGGCGCGCTCGTCAGCAGCCCGGAGTACTTCGGCTCCAGCACGGACTTGGGATTCCACGTCGCGAAGGCGCTGGCGCCGGACGCGGCGAGCAGCGCGAGTGCCAGCCCGCCGGCGGCCAGCGCCCGGCGCGGCGTGCGGTAGACGGCGAGCCCGAGCGCGGTCGCCCCGACGAGGGCGGCACCCCCGGAGCGTACGCCCAGATCGACCGTGCTCCGGCGGATGTCCGCGGCCACCTCCTCCTCCAGCCCGGAGAACTCCTCGGGGTGCGCGACGAGCGCGCGGGAGCGGTCCGGGTCGAGCCGCTCGACCTCGACGTCGAGGCGGAGGGGGGCGTCGTGGCTGTCCATGTCGATGGCGCCGAGCGGCGAGACGCTGATGCGGGTGTCGCCGGTGACGCTCGGCGTGAGCGCCATCCGGGTGTCCACGGGCCCCACCGACGTCTCCACCCCGCCGACGACGAGCAGCCCGAGCCCGGCCCCGACGACCGTGACGGCGGCGAGGCCGAGGGCGCGCGCGTACGGATGGGGGCGCTGGACGAGGGACGACTCGACCCGGCGCCGCCGGGGCGCACGCGGCGGGTGCGCCCGCCGCGCTCCGCGCGCCCGGTCGGCCAGGCGGCGGACGGCGGCGGGGAAGCGGCGGAGACGGGCGGGGGCGCGGCGGAGCCGCTCGAACAGTGCGCGGACGGGCGAGACCGCAAAAGGCACTTCGCGGGCCATTCGCAACGTATGCCCGGTGTGAGCCGTCACTATTCGGTGGCCTGAAGCAGAATGGGCCATGTGCTGGACATGTCGAACGAAGAGTTCGAGGAACTGGTCGCGCAGGCGCTCGACCGGATCCCGGCGGAGCTGACCCGGCTGATGGACAACGTCGCGGTCTTCGTCGAGCCCGAGCCGCCGCCGGACGACCCCGGCCTGCTCGGCCTCTACGAGGGCACGCCGCTGACGGAGCGCGGCGAGTGGTACGCGGGGGTGCTGCCGGACCGGATCACGATCTACCGCGGACCGACGCTGCGGATGTGCGAGTCGCGGGAGGACGTGGTGGCGGAGACGGAGATCACGGTGGTCCACGAGATCGCCCACCACTTCGGCATCGACGACGACAGGCTGCACGCGCTGGGGTACGGCTGAGCGGCGCGCCCCGGGCGGCGCGCGTGCGGCGGTAACGCAACTCACCGTGCGGGACGGCCTGATGACGGCGGTCCGCGCTTCCGCCCGCGGCGGTGGCGGCGGTCAGGCGGAGGGGAGCCGGGGGAGGAGCCGCCGGCGCCCGCGGCGGTGGCGGCGGTCAGGCGGAGGGGAGCCGGGGGGAGGAGCCGCCGGCGCCCGCGGCCGTGCCGCCGCCGGTCGTGTCGTCGCCGGTGGGCGTCGGGGTCGGGGTCGGTGTGGGGGTCGGCGTCGGGTCCGGGACCGTGGGGGTCGGGGACGGGGTCGTCGGCTGGGGGCGGGGGCGCGGGGTGGTGGGTCGCGGGGGGTCCGGCGTGCCGCGGGTGCCGCCCGCGTCTGCGGGTTCGCGGGTGCCGGGGGACGGCGACTCCGGGTCGGCCGCGCCGTCGCTCCTCCGGCCCGTGGCGGAGGGCTCCTTCTCGTGGCCGTCGCGCTCGCCGGCGGGCCCCCCGGCCCCGCCCGCCTCGCCGGTGCCGGTGCCGCCGGCCGCGGCGGACGGTGCGTCGTTGACCCGTACGCCGCCGTCGGGCTCGGTGCCGCTGCGGCCCGAGCCGGGGTCGGGCGCGCCGGGCCTGCCGGAGCCGGAGACGGTCATGCACCCGCCGAGCGCCAGCACCGCCAGCGTGGCGGCTGAGATCCGCAGGGCGGCGGCACGGGCTGTCGGCTCAGGCATGGGGAGCCCCTTTCAGGACGTGTCGTACACTCAACTCCCCAGCGCCCGCGGAGGACACGGGGCGCGTCGCGGGGCGCACCGACCGGCGCGTACCCGATCCGCACGCCCTGGGACACCACCCCGCGAGCCGTGCCCGCGGAACGGATTTGCCAGCCGGGCCCCGGGGTGCGTACTCTGGTAGATCGTTTGATCCCATTTGCCCGGCGCCCCACCGAAGTGCGCCGTGTGTGGCGCGTTCCCTTCCCTGCCGTGGCAGACCGCAAGAGGCGGTCCGTGTACATCCGCCGCGGAGTCGTGGCGCGTGCCGACGACTGCGGAAGGCTTTAACTCGTTCATGTCTGAAACCCCTGTGCTCGCCCCTGCCCTCGACGAGGCGGAGACGTCCGAGGTGACCGAGATCACCGAGGCGCCCGAGACCGCTGCCGCCGACGGAACCGGCGACACCGCCGTCACCGGCGATGCCCCGGAGGCCGCCGCGCCGACCTTCGGCGACCTCGGCCTGCCGCGCGGCGTCGTGGCCAAGCTCGCGGACTACGGCGTCACCACCCCGTTCCCGATCCAGGCCGCCACCATCCCCGACGCCCTCGCCGGGCGCGACGTCCTCGGCCGCGGCCGCACCGGCTCCGGCAAGACCCTCTCCTTCGGCCTGCCGCTGCTCGCGACCCTCGCCGGCGGCCACACCGACCCCAAGCGCCCTCGCGGCCTCATCCTCACCCCGACGCGCGAGCTGGCCATGCAGGTCGCCGACGCCCTCCAGCCGTACGGCGACGTGCTGCGGCTGTCGATGAAGGTCGTCTGCGGCGGTACGTCCATGGGCCGCCAGATCGGCGCGCTGGAGCGCGGCGTCGACGTGCTCGTCGCCACCCCCGGCCGGCTGCGCGACGTCATCGACCGCGGCGCCTGCTCCCTCGACCGGGTGCAGATCGCCGTGCTGGACGAGGCCGACCAGATGGCCGACCTGGGCTTCCTGCCCGAGGTCACCGAGCTGCTCGACCAGGTGCCGCCGGGCGGCCAGCGGATGCTGTTCTCGGCGACGCTGGACAAGGGCGTCGGCACGCTCGTCGAGCGCTACCTGGTCGACCCGGTCAGCCACGAGGTGGACCCGTCGGCGGGCGCGGTGACGACGATGACGCACCACGTGTTCGTCGTGAAGCCGCGCGACAAGGCGCCGGTCACGGCCGCCATCGCGGCGCGCAAGGGCCGCACCATCGTCTTCGTACGCACCCAGCTCGGCGCCGACCGCGTCGCCGACCAGCTCCGCGAGACCGGCGTGCGCGCCGCCGCGCTGCACGGCGGCATGACGCAGGGCGCGCGCACGCACACGCTGGCGGACTTCAAGGACGGCCGGGTGCACGCGCTGGTGGCGACGGACGTCGCCGCGCGGGGCATCCACGTCGACGGCATCGACCTGGTGCTGAACGTCGACCCGGCCGGCGACCACAAGGACTACCTGCACCGCGCGGGCCGCACGGCCCGCGCCGGCGAGTCCGGCACGGTCGTCTCCCTCGCGCTGCCGCACCAGCGCCGCACGGTCTTCCGCCTGCTGGAGGACGCGGCGGTGGACGCCTCGCGGCACATCATCAGCGGGCGCGGGGCGTTCGACCCCGACGTGGCGCGGATCACCGGTGCGCGGTCGATCGACGAGGTGCAGGCGGAATCCGCGGCTCAGGCGGCGACGGCCGCGGAGCGGGATGTGACGCAGTTGGAGGCCCAGTTGGAGCGGGCCCGCAAGCACGCGGCGGACCTGCGCGCGGAGGCGACCCGCCTGGCGACGCGCGCGGGCGTGACGCCGGAGCAGCCGGCGTCGGCGGCCTCGACGGCCGAGCAGGCCGGGGCCGACGCGGGGGCGGAGACCGCGCCTGCGGAGCCCCGGTCCGAGGCCCGCTCGTACGATGCCCGCGCCGACCGCGGGTACGACCGCGCGGACCGCAACGGGACCCGGCAGGACCGCAGGGAGCAGCGCTTCCGGGAGTTCGACAGGTCGGGCGACTCGCGCCGCACCGATCGCGAGTACCCGCGCCGCGACAACAGGGACGGCCGGGAGACCCGGGACTACCGGAACGACCGCAGGGACGACCGCCGCGACGACCGTTCCTACGACCGCAGGGACGACCGCCCGTCGTACGACCGCCGCGACGACCGCTCGTACGGCACCCGTGAGCCCCGCTCGTACGACCGCCGCGACACCCGCCGCGACGACCGCGGCACCCGCCCGTACGACCGCGGCACACGCTCGTACCCCCGCCGCGACGACCGCGGCGCCGCCCGCCCCTACGACCGCGACAACCGCCGCCCCTACGAGCGCCGCGACTCCGCCGACCGCTCCCGCTTCGGCGGCGACCGCCCGGCGGGCCGCGACCGCCGCGACGGCCGCCCGTACAGCCACGACCGCCGCACCACGGACGACCGCCGCACGGACAAGCCCCGCTGGAAGCGCCAGGACCGCAACAACCGCAAGGGCTGACCGCACCCCCACGGGCCCCCTCCCCCAGGAGGGGGCCCACACGCGTCCGCGCCGTCGCGGCCGGCGCCCCGCCCGCCAGGGGATATCCGCTCGGGGGCACGCCGGGGTCCGGGCTATGCTGGCCGGGCGGGCCGCTAGCTCAATTGGCAGAGCACCGGACTTTTAATCCGTTGGTTGTGGGTTCGAGTCCCACGCGGCCTACCGGTTGCACCGGCATCCAAACCCCCGCTGACCTGCGTCTGCGGGGGTTCCGTCGTCTCCGGCGCGGTCCCGTCCGGCGAATCTGCAGGCGAGGTGGTCACAGAGTGGTCACGCTCGTCATCGGTCGGTGCAGAGGACGCGGCACGACGGCGACGTGGCACGAGAGCCGAGGCGCGGTCCGCAGCGTCTCGGCCGACGCCGCCGAGCAGGTGTGAGTACGTGTCCGACGTGATCGAAATGGAGGAGTGGCCAAGCCGCTTCGAGACGATGGCCATCTCGACGCCGGCGGCGAGCATGAGCTACGCCTGCCCGTGGCGCAGGTCGTGAAGCCGTACGCGACGCAAGCGGCGTCGCTCCTCGTCGGGCAGGTGTGCGTCGTCGTCGAAACGCACCTCGTTGACCAGGTCGGCGAACAGCTTGCTGACGTCGTCGGGGCGCAGCGGGTTGCCGTCCTCGCGGGGGAACACGAGACCGTGGTCGGCGTACGCCTCGCCCCACTGCACGCGCTCGGTGTCCTGCCGTAGCTTGTGGGCGATGAGCGCGCCGACGGTGCCCTCGTCGAGGTCGACGACGCGATCCTCACCGGACGCGGTCTTGGGCTTGCCGAACGACACCCCGAGGTGGCCCGGCTCGCAGTACGGGCACGGGGCCGGCGCCTGCTTGTTCTTCTTCCGGCCGCTCTCCTGGACGACTTGCTGCCGCACCACGATGACCCGGTTGGCGAGGTCGATGTCGTCCCAGCGCAGGCCGACGGCCTCGCCCCGGCGCAAGCCGGTGCCCGCGATGACCTCGTAGAGGGTCCCGAGCCGATGCGTCCCGATGTGGTCGAGGAACGCCCCGAGTTCGTCGGGCTCCCACGGCCGCGCCTTGGGCCGCTTCGCCTTGGGCAGCTCGATGTCCTTGGCAGCGTTGAAGGTGACTAGTCGCTGCCGTACGGCGGTGGACAGGGCCGAGCGCAGCGTCGCATGGACGCGCCGGATCGTGGCGGCCTTGCGCTTGCCGTTGTCGAGGTCGACGAGCAGCCGGTCGACGTGCGGCGGGCGCAGGTCGCGCAGACGCAGCCGGCCGAGGTGCGGTATGAGGTGCTGCTCGACGTGGCCGCGGTAGCTGCGCAGTGTGGAGGCACGCAGGCCGGCCCGCGCCTTCTTCTCAAGCCACTGCTCAAGCCACGCGGCGACGGTCGTTCCCTCGTCGTGGGTGTAGGTGCCCTTGTTGACGCGCTCAAGCAGCTCGGCGAGCGCGGCCTCGGCATCGTCCGCGGTGCGAAACCCGCCCTTGCGCATCTGCTTGCGCTTGCCGTCCGGGCCGAAGCCTACGTCGGCGACGTAGTACCAGGCGCCATGATCCTTCCGGCAGTTCTTCCGCCGCCCTTTGGCGTCGTAGACCGCGGGGCACTTGCATCTCTTGTACGTCGACCCCTTCATCGCACATCCCCCCCGGAAGATTCCTCGATGGTTGAGTGGAACTCGTCGAAACCACCGAACTCGCCCGCCCGGTCGTCGTCGACGTGCCGAAGTTCGGGAGGCAGCGGCGGCACCAGTAGGTCACGTTCGCGCAGGTCAGACCGGATTTCCCGCAATCTGTCTTCATAGCGTGCACGTGTCTTGGACAGCTCCGCCCGTGCGTGTTCTTCGCTCAACCCCATGCGCCGTACGCCCCGCTCGGCGGCATGCCAACTGCTCACGGCGCCGTGGTGGCTCTGGTACAGACGGATAGGCGCCGCGCCGACCTCCCAGCCCGTTTCCCCGGTCATGGTCAAGCAGATCACCGCGCACTGGGCCGGCCGCCGCGTACCGGAGTTCGTCTGCGCCGAGGTGCTGGACTACCTCACGGGCACCGGCCGAACGTGGGACGCGGTGTACTCCATCTTCGGCGCCGCCTGGTTCACCGACCCCGTCAAGCTGCTCCCGCTCGTCGCCCAGCGCCTGACCCCGGGCGGCGTGTTCGCCTTCTCCCAGCCGCCGCCTGGTTCACCGACCCCGTCAAGCTGCTCCCGCTCGTCGCCCAGCGCCTGACCCCGGGCGGCGTGTTCGCCTTCTCCCAGCCGCCGCCCATTCCCGGGGCGTACGGCCCGCAGGGCATGTACAAGGGCGGCTTCGCCGGGAAGGCCCTGTACACCTACCGCTACAGCTACACGCCGCGGAAGTGGCGAATCCTGCTGGAGCGCGCCGGCTTCACCGACATCGCGGTCGACGTGCTCCAGGCGCCGAAGCGGGACCACATCGGCACCCTCATCGCCCGCGCCGCCCTGACCGCATGAACGTCCGCCGCGTCCCAGTGTCGGTGGTGCCTCGTACCCTGCGCGGGTGAGCATGAATGGTGAGTACCTGCGTGTAACACCGGCCGAGTTGGCCAGGGCGGTCAAGGATCCGGACTGGGCGTTCGAGTACGTCATGGAGATCATGGAGACAGACGGCATCAATGACGTTGCTCCCTCGGATGCACGGCAGCTGACGACCCACAAGGCGTTCGATGCCATCGCATTCCTCCTTGAACGCGCGAGTTTCCCCGTCGACATCGTTCATGGCGAGCAGACGTTCACGAGCGAGGACTGGGGCTATGGGCCGGCCAAGTACCTGGACGCAGATCAGGTCAAGCTCGCTGCCGAAGCCCTGGCCAGCTTGTCCTTCGAGGACTTGATCCGGGACGTGGACCCTGAGCAGATGACGGCCGCGCAGATCTACCCGCTCCTCTGGGATGAGGCCGACGCCCTGGAATGGGTGCGCGAGTGGTTCGACCCGCTGGCTCCGTTCTTCGGCGCCGCTGCCCAAGCAGGCGAGGCCATGCTGGTCTGGCTCGACTGAGTTCCCGCAGCCCACCTCGGCAGAGGATCCGTGGCAGTCACAGGTCGGCCGCTCGGCCGAACGGTCCGGCCGATGCCACACAGTTGTCGAGGGCGTGCTGACGGGTCTGGGCTCCTTGTACTGGAAGGGGTTCGGATCAAGGCGCCGCCCGGTGTTGTGAGCACTGGGCGGCGCCGTCGTTGTGTCGGCGGCGCGGTGGTCACGTGGTCACGGGTGTGGTCACGGACGCGCCGTAGAGGGCCGACACAGGGCGTACCGAACGGGGGAGCCCTAGCCTGCTGACCTGCTGATACGTGAGGTATCGTCACCGGGCATCACCCGGCGGCATGGTCGGATTTGAACTTTTAATCCGTTGGTTGTGGGTTCGAGTCCCACGCGGCCTACCGCTAGAGCCCAGGTCAGAGCGTCTCTGTCCTGGGCTGATGACGACACGGGCGGCGACGATCGCCGCACACCGCGGCCTCCGCCTGGCGCACCTGCCCACGGTCTGCCATCCACAGCTCCACCACCGGCGGGGGTGGAGGAGGCGGATCCCCCCTTCTCCTGCTCGGCGGCCAGCGGGTCGACGATCCGGTTCCGACCGCCGGATCGGTGCATACGCCCCCGACGTGAGCAGCCCCATCCCGCTCCGATGGACCGGGCCGTCTGCTCGACGGGTCTTTCGGTCGGCTTTCGCGTCGGTGCCGGATGCTCTGTCGATCGAGTCGACCGAACCCCGCGGAGGATGACATGACCCCGAACCCCGATCGACGCCGCCTGCTGCGCGGCACCGCCACCGGCGCCCTGCTCACCGGCATCGCCACGACGGGCGCGCTCGCCGCCCTCCCCGCTCAGGCGGCGCCGACCCGGACCGGCGTCGATCGGCACCGTGACCGGGTACTGCAGGTCGCGAACGCGGCGATGGACGCCTTCGACCGCGGCTGGCGTACCGGGGACTGGTCACGGTTCCTGGCGATGCTGACGGACGACTTCGGCTTCTGGTTTCCGGAGAGCCCCGCCCGCGGACGGTTCGAAGGAGGCGCGGGCCGGCAGGCGGTGGCCGAGTGGACGGCGTTCCACGCCGCCAACGGCAACCGCGTCCTCGGCACGCGCCGCCGGACCACCGTGGCCGGAGACAGAGTCTTCTACGAGTACGACTCCGTGGGTGCCTCGGCGAACACCGCGGCATACCGGAATTGGGAGTTCATCGTCATAGAGGTGAGCGGCAACCGGATCCGCGCCTTGCAGGAGTACTGGGGCGACGCCCGCCCCACCGCCGGCGGCGCCGTCGGCGCCCCGCAGGCCCCCGCACCTCGCCGGGACGGGCGGTCGACCGCGCACCCGGCAGCGAGCTGATCAGCGGCAGCAGCCGCTCCCCAGGGCGGGCCCGCGCGGCAATGGTGTCGACGGCGCTGCGACCGGCCGTGCCTTATGCGCGGGAGCCCGGGGCGGGCCCCACGTAGCGCAGGATCCACATGCCCTGGTTCTTGTCGGTGATGTAGATGAAGCCGCGGCGGTCCACGACGACGTCTTCGGTCTGCAGGACGGGGAGTGCCTCCGCGGGTTCGCCCTTTCTGGGTGCGGGCAGGGTGCCGTAGCGCTTGCGCGGTTCGGGAGGGATGAAGTAGCCGGTCTCGCGGGGCGAGCGGGTGTGGGTCACGTCGTACACGCGCAGGCCGGCGTTGAAGTGGGCGAGGTAGAAGAGCCCGTTGAACTGCTGGACGTCCCCGCTGTAGAGGTGGTGGTTCATGTTGTGCGGGCCGCACCACCCGCCGCGGGTGTGGAAGTCGTCGTAAGGCGCGTCCTCGGGCGGGACCGGCTCGGGGAGCAGTGAGAGCAGGACCGGGGCGGTGGGGTCGGAGATGTCGATGACGGAGGCGTGGTGGGCCGGGCCCGTGCCGTAGGAGATGTCCTCGGAGTTGGCGAAGGCGATGCCCTTGTCCGGGATCGGCAGCACGCCGTGCACGCCGAACTGTGCGTGGAACGGAGGGCTGAACGGCAAGTGGCCGATCTGCCGCGGACGTGAGACGTCGGAGATGTCGAGGACGATCAGGCCGGCGGAGCCGTAGGGCAGATAGACGAGGGATCCGACCGGATAGGGCGGCCCGTGGAGGTGGACGTGCGCGCCGTTGCCGCAGCAGAAGCCGTGGTGGTGGGGGCCGCCGTCGTCGTCCTGCTGCGGTGTCGCGCCGCCGTTCTCCTGTCCGGGGACCCACCACCGTCCTGCGATGGTGGGCCGTTCGCGGTCGGAGATGTCGAGGATGACGTAGATGTTGCCGGTGAATCCGGGCATGGCCGCCGACAGGTGCGCGTAGCGGCCGCCCGCGTACAGATTGCGGTGGGTCCCGGTGCCGTTCGATGTCCACTGGGCCAGGCGCCGGGGGCGGACGGGGTCGGAGATGTCCCAGAGGAGGATCCCCTCGTGGAAGGGCTGGGTGGGGTCGTAGTACGGGGGGAGTTCCGGCGCCTTTTCCATTGCGGTGATCATGGTGTCGCCATGCAGGGTGACCTGGTTGGCGACGGTGTTGCCGGGGTGGCCGGGGGCGGGAAGCCAGTCGAGCACGCGGGCCCGGGCGGGGTCGGTGACGTCCACGACGCTCCAGCCGGGGTGCCAGAAGTGGCCCGTGTACAGGTACCAGCGGCCGTTCTTCTCCTTGACCGACATCTTGAAGCCGGGCCGCTCCTCGAGGTCGCAGTAGCCGACGACTTCGACGTTACGGGCGTACGCTCCGCGCGGCGGGCGCACCGTGGCGTCACCGGGCTCCCCCGTCCCGGCGCGGGCTGCGCCGCCGAGCCCGGGGGCGGCGGCGCTCATGCCTGCGGCCCCGGCGAGGGCGGTGGAGGCACGCAGCGCCTGCCTCCTGGACATGCTGAATCGACTGGACAAGGCGGGGTCTCCCTCGGTCACGGATCACTGCCGCTCAGCCTTGGCGACGCCGGGACCCGGCGTCCAATACTTGTTTCCGCGATATCTCATAGGGATCGGAGATAAGGTGCCCGACCTGCGGCGCATGGAGTATTTCGTGGCGGTCGCCGAAGAATTGAGCTTTACCGGGGCCGCACGTCGGCTGCATATGTCGCAGCCGCCGTTGAGCATGCAGATCCAGCAGCTCGAACGGGAGATCGGTGTGCCGCTGCTGGACCGCTCCCGGCGCAGGGTCGCACTCACGGCGGCGGGCGAGGTGTTCCTGGAGGAGGCGCGTGCCACGCTGCGTCAGGTGGCGCGGGCGGCGGAGCTGGCGCGCGACGCGGCGCGCGGCGAGGCGGGGCGGCTCGACGTCGGTGTCGTCGACGCGGCCCTCTACAGCCTGGTGCCGCCGATCGTGCGCCGGTTCACCGAGCTGTACCCGCGCGTGGAGCTCTCCGTGAGCGCCCGGCGCATGGACGAGCAGATCGAGCTGGTCTCCGCGGGCGGGCTGGACGTGGGCTTCGTGCATCCGCCGGTCGCGCACGCCGAGTTGGCCGTGGAGGCGGCGTACACCGAGCCGTGCGTGCTCGTCGCGCCCGAGGACCATCCGCTGGCGGGATCCGGCCCGGTGCCGCTGGCCGAGATCGTCGCGTACCCGCTGATCGGTCCGCCGCGGAGCGTCAACCCGTCAGCGCATGACAGCGTGTTCGCCTACTGCCACGAACGCGGCCTGTACCCCGAGATCGTCCGCGAGGCGTCGCCGAAGCAGGCCATCGTCGCGCTGGTCGCGGCGGGGCTGGGCGTCTCCCTCTTGCCGGCGGCGCTGATGAACCACCCCCATCCGGGAGTCGTCTACCGCCCCGTCGACGACGACGGCTTCGGCATCACCACCTCCCTGCTCTGGCGCCGCGACGACGCGCGTCCGGCGACCCTGGCGTTCCTGGAGGTGGCCCGCGAACTCCGCACATCCGTAGCCGATTCCGCCCCGTCCTGACCGGGCCCGGAGACCCCCGGGCAGAGGACGCCGTTCCCGAAGGAGCGCTCGGCGGTCGCCGCCTCCGCGCCGCCGCTCTCTGGCCCGCGTTGTTCCGGCGCAGGGTCTTCAAGGACGGCGACCTGGGGCCGGGCCCGTGATCAGGGCCGTTGCTCCGGCCGTGAGACAGATTCTCAGCCGGGGACGGGCGGGCATTCGATGACCTCGATCGAGTTCCCGGCGACCAGACCGATGTGGGGGTGGTCGCTGAAGAGCGCGGCCGCGGCCTCGTGCGACGTGGCCTCCACGATGGCGTATCCGGTCTTCGAGTCGGTGAAGTCCTCGACGCCCTTCGCCGTCACCATCTTCTTGCGAAACAGCGGGGCGCCGGGATCGACGAGCCTGTGCTCGTTCTTCTGCGCCCACGCCGCCCAGGCGTTCATGAACTCGGTTTGCTGCTCTTCGGTGAACTCGGCCTTGTCAGCCTCGTCGGCCGCGCCGTTCAGAATCGCGAGATACTTCCCCATGTCCCGGAGCGTAGTCGGCGAACCCTCCGCTGAGCGGGCCCCGCATCTACCATGCCGAGCACGGTGAGCCGAAGTCGCGGCCGTCACGCACGGGGACACCCGGCGGCACGTTCCCGAGCTCGTGGTGCGCCCGGACTGCCGGCAAGAATTCCCTTGCCCAGGCGGTCGGTCAGGGCACCAGCACGATCTTGCCGAGGGTGTGGCGGCGCTCGAGTTCCCGGTAGGCGTCGCGGACCTGCTCCAGGGGGTAGGTGCGGGCGACGGGGACCTCAAGATCGCCGTCGGCGATCCCGGCGGCCAGCTCCGCCAGCACGTCCGCGCTGGCACCCTGGGCGTTGCCGTCGGTCCTGGTGCCGTAGCGCTGGGCATCGGCGTGGTTGATGAGGGTGTTCACCCGGTCGGGCCGGATGCCCAGGTCCTCGACGGCCATCCGGACGTAGTCGGCGCCGAAGGTGTCGATGAACGCGTTCGGGCCGCCGTCTCCCGCGGCCCCGCGGACGCGGTCGGCGACGCCCTCGCCGTACGCGACCGGGGTGATGCCGTGCGCGGCGAGCCAGTCGGAGTGGTCCGGGCCGGCCAGGCCGATCACGGTGGCACCGGCGTTGCGGGCCAGTTGCGAGGCGAGCGTGCCGACGCCGCCGGCCGCACCGGCGATCACGACGGTGTCGCCCGGTCCGGCGCCCACCGCCCGCACCGCGGCGTAGGCGGTGGTGCCGACGACGGGCAGGGCGCCGGCGGCCTCCCACGGAACGCCCGGAGGCCGCGGCGTGACGTTGGCGGCCGGCACCGCGACGTACTCGGCGTGACTGGCGCGGCGGTCGGTGAACCCGATCACCTCGTCTCCGACGGCGACGTTCTGGACCTGCTCACCGAGTTCCTCGACGACTCCGGCGAGGTCACTGCCCTGACCGGAGGGGAACGTCGCCGGCCACATCGCGTCGAACAAGCCCTCCCGGATCGCGCTCTCCCCCGGGTTGATGCCGGCGGCCCGTACCCGGACCAGCACCTCGTCCGGCCCGGGGACCGGGCGTTCGACATCCACGACCCGGAGGACGTCCACGTCGCCGTAGCCATCGAACCTCACCGCGCGGGGCATGCCGGTCTCCCTCGGTCTCCGACGGTCGTCGTGCGCACAGAGGGCGCATGCAGCCATTGTGGGGCCGACGCCTGCACTCGCACCACCCGGCGGTGACCGCCCGGCTGTACGTTCATCCGATCAGCCGAGTGCGTGAACGGGATCCGATCGCGGCTCGCGCCCTGCGAGGCGGTGTCACGGCCTTGGGCCATCAGGCCGAACCCGGGCCCGGGAGGAGGTCGACGTCGCCGGCGTGCATCGGCTCGCCGCACCGGCTGCAGCGCGGGTCGACGTGACCGATCTGCCCGCAGGCATGGTGGCGGTAGAGGACGGGGGGCCCGGCCTCGCCGGCGAGCCAGCGGTCGCCCCACCGTGCCATCACCATGAGCATCTCGACGAGGTCGGCGCCCTTGTCGGTGAGGTGGTACTCGTAGCGGGGGCGGGCGTCGTAGGGCAGCCGTTCGAGCACGCCTTGGCCGACCAGGTGGTTGAGCCGTTCGGTGAGTACCTTGCGGGAGATCCCGAGGTCGGCCTGGATGTGGTCGAAGCGGTGCACCCCGGCCCACACGTCGCGCAGGATCAGCGGCGACCAGGGCTCGCCGATCACGTCCAAGGTGCGCGCGATGGAACACGCCATCTCCCCGAACCGCGTTCGCTGCATGGCGGCAATCTATCAAGCGGGGTTCCCTTACGGAACCCAGGGTGCTACCTTCCTCGGCGTCTCTTGAAGAAACCTCGAAAGGGGGCCCGGTGACATTCATCAGGCGGTTCGACCACGTCGGCATCACCGTCGCCGATCTCGACGCGGTGACGGCGTTCTTCGTCGGCCTCGGTCTGGAGGCCGATCGGAAGATGGCCGTCGAAGGCGAGTTCCTGGACACGGTGATCGGCATGACCGGCGCCCGCACCGAGATCGTCATGCTGCGACCGCCCGGCGGAGGTACGACGCTGGAGCTGTCGAGCTTCACCCGGCCGGACCACCTCCCGGGTTCGCCTGCCGCACCGGCCAACGAGTTGGGCCTGCGCAACGTCGCCTTCGAGGTGCACGATCTCCAAGCCGCCGTCGACCATGCCGCGGCCGGCGGCTACGGCCTGGTGGGAGGCATCGGCGCATACGAGGGCGAATGGCGGATGGCCTACGTCCGCGGGCCCGAAGGAATCATCGTCTCGCTGGCCGAGCGCATCGGGAAGTAGGGAGATCTCATGAGCACGACCGTGACTGACGAACAGATCCGGGATCTGGCCGCGACCGCGAAGCCCTACAGCGTGGCGCTCCTTCACTGGGGGCCGGAGCGGACCATGGAGGGCGCGGATGCGATCGAACTCGAACACCAGCGACGCATGGTGTCGCTGCGCGCCGAGGGTGTGATCGCGGTCCTCTGCCCGGTTGCCTCCGACACCGTGGCCGGTGTCGCGATCATGACCGTGCCGGCCGGGAAAGCCGCGGAGATCATGGCAGGAGACCCCTGCGTACGAGCCGGGATGATGCGCTGCGAGGTCCACCCGTGCCATGGCTTCCCCGGAGACGCCCTCCCCGCATGAACGACCCGGCCGGGGCGATTCCGCACCTGCCCGATCCCGACGTACGCTCTCGCCGCAGCCCCCGATGCGCCGCCCCCGCGCATCATCTCCCCATGACCCGTACCGAGTACTACGACGATCCCGCCGCCCCCGAGCCCAACAGCCTCGTCGCCGCCGCCTCCGCCGTGGTGACCGACGACGCCGGCCGCATCCTGCTCCAGCGCCGCCGTGACAACGGCCTGTGGGCGCTGCCCGGCGGCGGGATGGACCTGGGCGATTCGCTGCCCGGGTGCGCGGTGCGGGAGGTGAAGGAGGAGACGGGGCTCGACGTCGAGGTGACGGGGCTCGTCGGCACGTACACCGACCCGCGGCACATCGTCGCGTACAGCGACGGGGAGGTGCGGCGGCAGTTCAACGTCTGCTTCACGGCCCGCGTCGTCGGCGGGACACTGGCCATCTCGGAGGAGTCGACGGAGCTGCGGTTCGTGGACCCCGGCGAGTTGGACGCATTGCCGATGCACCACACCCAGCGACTCCGGCTGCGCCATTTCCTGGACCACCGGTCCACGCCCTACCTGGGCTAGGCCGTTTCGTTCGGAGCATCGCACCCTCGGCATGCGAGCGCACCTATCGAGTGCGGTGCCTCCGAGGGCCCCGGTAGCCTGGCGTCGCTGATGTGGGGGGGCTGATCGTGGAGAACATCCTGTCCGTGGCCATCGGGGCCGCTATCGGCCTCATAGGGGTGCTGTTCGGTTCGTGGTTCACCGCTCGCCGGCAGGACCGCATGTGGCTGCGCGAACAGAAGCTCAAGGCCGGGATCGGCTTCAACACGGCCGTGGTTCAGCTCCTGGACTACCTGAAGGATTCACGGCTGAGTGACGACGGTCCCGGAGCCAACGAATTGGCGAACCGGATGCAGGAAGCACGCTCAGCTCTCTACCTGCTCTGCGCCAGCGACACCGTCGATCTCGCCGATGCTCTCGCGCGTCGGGTGTGGCGCACCCGGCCCACCGAGGGCAGGGAAGACCGCCGGGCCGAGTTCCGGGAGACGCTGGACCTCCTGCGTCGCTTCACCCGCCGGCTCCGGCAGGAGATCGCCGGCACGTAGTCCTCGTCGGGTCACCAGCGAGGTGGAACTTTGTGGTCGTCCCGCCGCGGGAATCGAGTTCAGGGCCTACTTCGGGGTGATCACCACCGTGACCGTGCGGTTCCTGGCGTCCTCGGTGTACGGGGCGTCTCGCTGGTCCGCGCTCGATGTCGTGAACGCCGTCAGGGGTTCGCCGCTTGCCGCGCTCAGTTCGCGGGCCGCGATCAGGGCGCGCCACAGTGCCAGCACCGAGCCGCCGCTGCGGGGGGCGCCGGGGACCGTCGCGGCGTGGCCGCGGATGGCGATGCGGGCGTCGAGCCGGGTCAGGCGCTCGCCCAGGGTCGCGAGACGGGCGGCGCCTTCCGGGGTCAGTTCCGCGCCTTCGGAGAAGACGCCCTCCGCGAAGGCCACCTCCACCGAGCCGCCCCGTACCCGCGGGCGGATACCGGGGGAGCGGAGCGTTGCCGCCAGGGCCCCGGCCGCTTCCTCCCGGCGGGTCTCCTCGCCCGTGCGGTCCGCCTCCCGCGCCGCCTCCAGTTCGTTCCGTACGCGCTCCTCGATCTGCTGCTCCGTCGCCGCCGCCCGCTCCGTACCGCCCGGGCGTCCCGGCTCCTCGTCCCCCGTCAGCGCCACCGCACCCGTCGCCACCGCCGCCAGCGCGCAGACCGCCGCGACCACCGCCGTGCGGGTGCGGTGGCGGGCCAGGGAGGCCCGGGGGCCGTCGGCGGTGAGGCGGGTGATGCGGGTGAGGCCGGCCCGGGCGGCGGGGTCGGCGGGGTCGTGGGTCTGGAGGCGGCGCCAGTAGGTGGCGGCGGCGTCCAGTTCGCCGCGCTGGGCGTGGACGCGGGCGAACAGGTCCAGGACCTCCGGGCGTTCGCCCACCGTACGGGCGTCCCTGGCCTCCGCCGCACGCAGGAGGCGCAGCGCCTCGTCCAGGTCGCCCGCCCGCACCGCCGTACGGACCCGTGCCACCAGCAGGGCCGCCCGCAGCGTGCTCGACGCCGGGGGTGATGTTCCGGTCACCGGTGCGGGGCCGCCGCCCGCGGACGTATCGCCAGGCCGCGTACCGCCCTCGTCCGCCGTCGTCGTGCTCGTGTCCGTGCTCACCTGACCCCGCCCTCCTTCCTCCCCAGCTCGTTCCCCGCCGCCTCCGGCGGCAGCAGCCGCCGCAGCCGCTGGTTCACCGCCGCGATCGCCCCCCGGTCGCCCACCGCCATCGCCCTCCTGCCGTCGCGGATCGCCGCGTCCGCCTGGTGGCTCGGGTGCATCGAGTCGCGCATCTCCACCAGCGCGTTGAACACCACGAAGTCCCACTCGTCCGTCCGCCGCAGCAGCTCCACCTGGAACTCCTCCGCCCGCTTCACCAGCTTCCGCAGCTCCGCCGGCGTCGCGTCCCCGCCCGGTGCGCTCGCGCGCCCGCGCAGGTTCTCCAGCTCCCTGCGGTCGGCCGGGGTCCCGCCGACCTGCGTGATGATGTCCTCGCACGCGCCGAGCACGTCCCACAGCCGGCGTTCGAGGCCGGGGATCTCGATGGCCTCCTCGATGTCGTCGAGTTCGGCCTCCAGATCGCGCATCCGGCGGTCGCTCGTCACCGCCGCGCCCGTGTCCACGTCCGCGGCCTCGACCTCCCTGCCGAGCTGCGTGAGCGGGCGGTGCTCCTCCAGCTTCCGCAGCCGGGCCCCGGCCTGCTCCGCGTGCTCGGACGCGGCGTCGTCCTTCAGGCCGCGCAGCCGCTGCTCCAGGTCCCGTAGCCGGCGGGCCAGCTCGTGCTGTTCCGGCGCGCGGAGTTCGGTGCGGTTGATGGTCGCCTCGAACTGCTGCTGGACCAGCGGGATATGGGCGGTGACCAGGGCCTCCCTGCTGCTCGCCTCGATCTCGAACGTCACCTCGACCTCGCTCTCCGCCGGCAGGTCGATCCGGACGTCCCGCGGCCGGATCTCCAACTGCCCCACCCGCGTGTTGCGTTCGGCGCGCGCCCGTTCGCCCTCCAGGAGCGGGATACGGATCACCGCGTCCGGCTCCGAGCGGTGCAGCGGGATCGTGGTGCGGTAGATCTTCGTCACCATGGCGGGCAGCGTCGTGCCCTTGCGGAGCAGCGGGTCGAACGAGCCGTCGGCCCGGCCGATGCCGAGGGTGCCCGTCAGCACCGCCTCGCCGGGGACCACCTTCGCATGCGTGATCGCCAGGGTGCCGCCGGCGAGCTTCTGCCGAGTACCGGAGGCGTCGGTCAGCTCGACGGTGAAGCGGGACGTGGCGCCGGCCGTGAGCGCGACCTCGGTGTAGAAGGTGCCGTCCTGGGAGAGCGCGGTACGGGGGCCGCGGAACGGCGGCTGTCCGTCCGGGTTGGCGAGCACGACGGCGTACCGGGTGAAGTCCACCGTGCTGCCGCTGGTCACCTTCCCCGACACCGGGATGTCCGTGGTGTCGACGGTCTGCGCGGGGTAGTTCAGCTCCACCGCGAACTCGCCCGGCGCCGCCGCCCGCACCTTCCGCGGCCGCCGTACGGTACGGGCGAACGCCGCCGCGCCGCGGGCCACCACCGTCGTCGGGTCCTGGCTGTGGTCCACCTCGATGCCGAGCCCCGTGTACCGGTCGGTGAGGAGCGCCCGCAGCCCCGGGCTGAGCGTCGAGCCGCCGGCCAGGAGCAGCCGGTCGATGTGGTCGGGGCGCAGCGCGCTCTCGGCCAGCGCCTCGCGGCAGAGCTTGATCGCACGGGTGTAGAAGGGGAGCGCGAGGTCGTCGAGCGCGCCCCGGGTGAGGGTGAACTCGAAGTTCTCGGTGTCGCCGCTGCCGTCGTCCAGGTCGCAGGCGATGTCGATCTTGTCCATCCGGGAGAGCGCGATCTTCGCGTTCTCCGCCTCCGCCTTGAGCTTGGCGAAGTTGCCCAGCCAGCGGCGGTTGCTCCGGTTGAAGTCCGGCAGCCCCAGGTCGCGCCGGACGGCCGGGGCCAGCAGGTCGTCGACGACCGCCCAGTCGATGAGCTTCCCGCCGAGGTACGGGTCGCCGGCGTGCTGGATGAGCTGGAGTTCGCCGTCGCGCTTGCTCATCACGGCCGCGTCGAAGGTGCCGCCGCCGAGGTCGAAGACCATCCAGTGGGCGGAGTCCGAGGTGTCCTGCACGCCGTACGCGATGGCGGCGGCGGTCGGCTCCTGCACCAGCGGGCAGTGCTCGCTGAGCCCGGCCAGGGCGGCGGCCTCGGAGGTGGCGGTGTTCTGGTTGAGGGCGAAGGCCGCGGGCACGGTGATGACCGCGACCTCCGGCGCGTGGCCCGTCTCGGCCGCGGCGTCCTGCCGCAGCGACTTCAGCACCTCGGCGGAGAGCTCCTCGGGCGTGAGGGACAGCCCCGCGCGCTCGAACCGGCGCGCCGCCCCCGCCACCCCCATCTCCAGCTTGAACTCGGAGTGGGCGTTGGCCGGGTCGGACTCCGTACGCTCCTTGGCCCGCCGGCCCACGTGGACGATGTCCTTCTTGGGGATGTAGACGGCGGAGGGGGAGTAGTCCCACTGCTCGTTGTTCTTGACGATGCGTACGCCGCCGTCCTCCGCCACCGCGATCGCGCTGTTCGTGGTGCCGAGGTCGATGCCGTAGTCGATGGTCTCGCTCACTGCGGGGTCTCCTTGGTCGTCTCGTCACCGGGGTCCTGCGGGGGCCTGCCGACGATGACCTGGCCCATCTGGATGCGCCGGCCGCGGAAGTAGACGGACGGCCGTACGGTCTCCAGCACGACCTCGCGGGTCAGCTCCGGGTCCTCCTGGAAGACCAGCGCCTCCAGGGAGAGACCGGTGTCGAAGGGCTCGCCGTCGTGCTCCTGGATCTCCAGCCCGTCCTCGGCGAGCGCCTGGCGGCTGGCGCGGACCTGGAGCCTGACCTGCCGCAGGTCGGCGGGGGAGAGCTTGCCGGCGTCCTGGTCGAGCTTGCGGAGCGCGCGCCAGATGCCGGTGGCCGCGCCGACCAGGGCGCCCGCACCGGCCCCTGCGCCGGCGGCTGCCGGGCCCGCGGCGCCGGCCGCACCGGTCCCCGCCGCGTCCGTCCCGGCGGCCGTGTCCGTCCCGGCGTCCGCGGACGACGCCGCAGCCGCCAGCGCCTCCGCCGCCTCCACCTCCGCCAGCACCTCCGCGACCCACGCCGTCTGCGCCGGGTCGAGCTGCGGCGGCGGAACGCGGAACTCGGGCGGCTGGCGCCACTGTCCGAGCGCGGCGCCGAGGCGCCCCCTCGCCCGGTGGCGGGCGTGCTGTGTCATCGGAGCCCTTCCTTCGGTGCGTACGGGTTCATGAGGCGAACATCCCGGCGAGCACGAAGCCGCCGACGATGATGCCGACCGCCCAGGGGGCTCCCGCGGTGATCCCTCCGACGATTCCGCCGATGATCGCCAGCAGCAGGACGACGCACCCCGCGCACTCGCTCGGCTTCAGCTGCTGGGCGGCCCCCGCGCCCGCGCGGCCCTGCCGTACGGCCGCCAGGTTCTGGTCGATCTGCGCCTGGTCGCGCCGCGGGGCGATCCGGCTCGCGTGCTCCATGACCTCGATCAGCTCGCTCCGGAACGGCTTCTGCAGGCCCGCCTCGCAGACGCCGAGCGCGACGTTGTTCAGCGCCACGGTGACCGTGTGCGCCATCTCCTCGGACCGCGACTGCGAGACGAACCCCTTCAGCGACTCGAACTCCGTGTACGCGGGCAGCACCCGCTGCTCCAGGGCCGCGAGCGCGTCCGCGTGCTCACCCGCCTGGTGCCGCTCGCCCGCGGTCTGCAGCGCGTCCTTGAGCCGGTCGACCGACTGCTCGACGGTGTTCTCGAAGACGTCCGGGAGCGGCGTCGCGAAGACCGGGTGCGCCGACCAGCCGGCGCTCACCTTCGCCAGCCGGGGCCGCGCGGACCGGTCGTCGGCGAGTTCGCCGAACGGGGAGAGCAGCAGCCCGGGGACGCCGGCCAGGAAGTCGTCGGGGGAGTAGCCGTCGAGCCGCGGGTCGGCCAGGGCCGTGATGCGGTGGGCGACGTGGCCGCGCAGGTCGGGGTTGTCCAGCACCGACGCCCAGGCAGTCGCGGCGGCGGTCCAGAGCCCGTCGGGCCCGTCGCCCCCCGGGCCGGTGCCGGCGGTCTCCGCCTCGATCGCCCGGCTGTGGAGGCGTACGGCCTCGTCGTGCTGCCGGTGCGTCGAGGGGGCGCAGCCGCAGCCGAGGTCGGCGTCCCGCCAGAACCACAGCAGCTCGTCCACGAGCCGGCGCCGCGGGTCCTGGAACTCCTCGAAGGCGTGCCGGACCTCCTCCCTGCGGTACCCGCCCGGCGCGGGCGCGGCGGCGTCTCCCGCCCAGGTCTCCTCGACCGCGAGCCGGGCGTCCAGCCGCTGTCTGTGCCGCCGTACCGCGGGACCCTGGGCGGCCACGGGCAGTCCGGTGACCGCGAAGATGTTCCTGCGGTACAGCCGCAGGCCCGCCAGGTCCGCGAAGCGGGCCGGGGACTCCTTCACTGAACGACTCCTCTACGCCAGGTCGTGAGCCGGGTCAGATGCCGCTCCCGCAGGCGGGGCCGGCGGCTGAGGGCGGCTTCGAGTTGGTCGGCCGCATCCGCCAGGCGGCCGGGGACGCGGGAGAGCGCGATCGCGGCGCGGACGGGATCGTCCGCGGGCGGGGCCGCCGCGGGCGCCGTCGCGGGCGGCTGCTCCGCGGGCGGCGCCGGGTGCCCCGGGAGTACGGCGCGTTCCGCCACCTCGCGCATCGCCGGCCGCTCCGCCGGGTCGACCCGCAGCATCTCCGCCACCAGCCACTCCAGCGCGGCGTCCACGTCGTCGTTGAAGTCGCCCGGCGGCCGCAGCGGCTGCTCGAACCGCGCCGGCGAGAACCTCCGCGCCGGGTCGTCCGCGTCGTACGGGAAGCGGTTCGTGAGCAGGTAGTAGACGATCGTGCCCAGCGCCCACACGTCCCCGGCGGCCGAGTAGCCGCGCCCGCGGATGAGGACTTCGGGCGGCATGTACGCGACCGTGCCCTGCGCGCTCGCCGCCCGCGTGACCGGGTCGGTCTCCCGCGCCAGCCCGAAGTCGCCCACCTTCACCCGCAGTCCGGACTCGTCGTACGCGACGAGGACGTTGGCCAGCGACAGGTCCCGGTGCACGACCGGCTGCCGCCGCCCGTGGGCGACCGACAGGCCGTCGGCCACCTGCCGCAGCACGGCGCCGACCTGGGGGACGGGGATGAAGCCGCCGTGGCTGCGGACCAGTTGGTGCAGGCTGCCCCCGGCGGCGTACTCCATGGTGAAGTAGCCGCGCACGCCGTCCGCCGTGTCCACGGTGCCGGCGTCGAACACCCGGATGATGTTCGGGTGGCCGAGGGTGGAGAGGATGCGCGCCTCGTCGAGCCTGCTGACGTGGGAGTCCGGGGAGGCGCCGTGCTTGAAGAGCTTGAGCGCCTGCCGGCCGAGCACGTGGTGGCGTACGCGGTACACCTCGGCGAACGCGCCTTCGCCCAGCCTGCGGTCCACCACCAGCCCGTCGTGGACCCGCTGCCCGGGGGTGAGCAGGGGGCCGCGCGCGCCGGTCGCGCCGCCCGTCGTCCGGTATGCCGCCATCGGCACGCTTCCCCCTCTCCCCCTGCCCCTCTGCGCTCGCGGAGCCTCCGGCGGCCGTACGGCCGGAGCCCGGTGGCCCATCGGATCCGTTGTATCCCGGGAGCCCCGGGACCCCTCCCGCACGCGGACCCGGCCGCCGGGGGCACGGCGGGCGCGGGACAGACCCCAGGCGCGCGGTAGACCCGCGGTTGGACGCCGGTTGGCGGGCGGTTGGCGGGGTCCCGCTTCGGGGGGATCTGGCCGCTTGCTGCGCGCGCCGATGCAGGTTCATGACAGCTTCCGCCCTGCCAGGAGGGGGGTTCACGTGGGTAGCGTCGCGGGCGTCCGACCCCCCAGACAGGACACAGGTGGACTCGCATGACGACCCGGACCACGCGCTCGCCCGCACCCCCGTCGCACGGCTCCGCCGGCCTCCGGGGGCGCCGGTGAGCGCGGTGCGGTTCCAACTGCTCGGGCCGCTGAGCATCACCGACGGCGGCGAGACCGTCGTCCTGCACCCCTCCAAGCCGGCCAACCTGCTCGCCGCCCTGCTGCTCAACGCGGGCTCCATCGTCTCCGTCGACTACCTCCAGCGCATGGTCTGGGGCGACGAGCAGCCCGCCACCGCGCGGGCCGCGCTGCAGACCTGCGTGCTGCGGCTGCGGCGGCTCTTCGCCAGGCACGAGGTGGTCGACACCCCCATCGAGGCGGTGCCCGGCGGCTACCGGATCACCGCGGGCGGGCGCTCCCTCGACCTCGTCGAGTTCCGGGAGCGGGTACGCCGCACGCAGGAGCCGGGCCTCTCCGCGGAGGCGGCGATGGGGGCGCTGCAGGGGGCGCTGGCGCTGTGGCAGACCGGGGTGCTGGCCAACGTGCGGTCGGAGGCCATCCACCGCGACGAGGTGCCGCGGCTGCTGGAGGAGCGGCTGCGGGTGGTGGAGCGGCTCTGCGACCTGCGGCTCGAAGTCGGGCTGTGCGGGCAGGCGCTCGTGGACCTGTGGAGCGTCACCCGCGCGCACCCCGACCACGGCAGGTTCCGGGAGCAGTTGATCGAGGCGCTGTACCGGACCGGGCGGCAGACGGAGGCGCTTGCGGAGTACCGCGGCTTCAAGGCGTACCTCGCGGACGGCCTCGGCGTCGGTCCTTCGGCCGCGCTCCAGCGGCTGGAGCTGTCGATCCTGCGCGGCGAGGACCTGGGCCCGGCGAGCGAACCGCCCGCGCTGGCGGGGCTCCCGGCCGGTGCGCCGGCCGCGCCCGCGCCGGTCGCAGAACCGCCGGGGCTGCCGCCGGTGCCGTGGTTCACCGGGCGGGCGGAGGCGGTGGCGACGCTGCGGCGGCGGCTGACCGCGGCGCCGGAAGGCGCGGGTACGCCGGTGGCGGAACTCGTCTGCGGCGGGCCCGGGATCGGCAAGACCGCCCTCGCCCAGCAGGTGGCGCACCTCGTACGCGACGACTTCCCCGGCGGCCGGACGCTGGTCCCCATGGCGGCGCCCGACGGCTCGCCGCGCGCCGCCGCGGAGGTCGTCGGCGAACTCGCCGCACGGCTGGGCACGCCGGACGCCGGCTCGGGACCGCGGGCGCTGCTGATCCTGGACGACGTCGTCGACGCGGCGCAGGCCCGCGACGTACTGACCGCGGTGCCCGGGCACGGGGTGCTGCTCACCAGCCGGCTGGGGCTCGCCGGGCTGGTCGCCACCCACGGCGTACGGGTCCACCGCCTCGGCCCGCTGGACGGGGCGGAGGCACGGGAGTTGCTGACGGCGGTGCTCGGCGCGGAGCGGGTGGCCGACGAGCCGAGCGGCGCGGAGGAACTGGCCGCGGTGTGCGGCCACCACCCGCTGGCGCTCGTCATCGCCGCGGCCCGGCTCGGCACCCGGCCGGCGCTGCGGCTCGGCGACTGCGCCCGCTGGCTGGCAGACGACCCGCTGGGCCGGCTGTCGCTCAGCGGCCACCCGCGGATGTCGGTGGTGGAGTTGTTCGACGCGGCACTGGACCGGCTCGACCCCGGCCTCGCGGCGGCGTACGTCGCGCTCGGCGCGCTCGGCGAACCCGGCTGGCACGCGGCGGACGGCGCGGCGGTGCTGGGGCTGACGGTGGCGGAGTGCGAGGCGGTGCTCGAACGGCTCGCGGACGCGGGGCTGGTGGAGGACGGCCCGCCGGGTCCGTACCACCCGCATCCGCTGCTGCGGCTGCACGCGCGGCTGGTGGCGGGGCGGGCCGGCGGGGGCGAGGCGCGGGGCCCGGCGGGGACGCCGGGCGGTGCCGGAGCACCCAGCCATGCCGGTACGGCGGGTCGGCCCGCTCAGCCGGGCAGGCCCGGTCAGTCCGGCCGGCCCGCGCAGTCCGGCCAGCCCGCGCAGTCCGGCCAGTCCGGCCAGTCCGGCCGGCAAACGGGCCAGGGCGGCCGGCCGGGCCACGTCCCTCCGTCCGGCCCCGCGGGCCGGACCGGGCAGCCCGGCCCGGCCGGCCTCGCCAACTCGCCCAGCCAGCCCAGTCGGTCGACCCAGTCGAACCGGACCAGTCAGCCGAGACAGAAGGTGTGAGAGGGATGCCACGAGCGTTCGACGACCTCGCCGCGATGCGGCCCAGGCTGCGCCGGGACGTGCTGTTCACCCAGACCCCCGGAGGCGTGCTCTTCCACAACGCCGACGGCGGCTTCCACCTGACCGGGCGCACGGCGTACCGCTTCGCCTCCCTGATCGTGCCGCACCTCGACGGCAGCCGCCCGCTCACCGACATCTGCGCAGGACTCGGCGCGCCCCAGCGGGCGATGGTCGCGGAACTCGTCGGCTCGCTGGTGGAGCGGGACTTCGCCCGCGACGCCGCGCCGGCCGCCGAACCGGGTCCGCCGGCCGCGGTCGCGGAGCGGTTCGCGGCGCAGATCGCGTACGTCGACCACTACGTGGACGAGGCCGCGGCCCGCTTCGCCCGCTTCCGCGACACCCGGGTGGCGGTTCTCGGCACGGGTGAGGCGGCGCGCTGCTGCGTGCTGGGGCTGATCCGCAACGGGCTCGCCGCGGTCGCCGCCGAGGAGCGGCCGGAGGCGGCGCTCGCCGAGGCCGACGAGCTGACCGCCGCGGGCGCCCCGGCCGCGCTCGACGCCGTCGACGCCGCCGCGCTCGGCTCGTACCAGGTGCTCGTCGTGACCGGCGCCGACGCGCCCGCCCGCACCCACGAGCTGCTGCGGGCCGGCCTCGCCGAAGGCCAGCTCCTCATCCCCGCCTGGACGTTCGGCGACCGCGTCGTCGTCGGCCCCCGCTCCGGCGGGCTGACCGCCGGCTGCCTCGGCTGCGCCCTGCTGCGCCTCGGCGACACCACGGACCCCGCGGCCGCGGCCGCGCTCCTCGCGGAGCTGGCGGGGGTCGCCGAGCCGGCCGCGGTGCCGGCGGGCGGTGCGCTGACCGGGCCGGTCGCGGCGATGGTCGGCAACCTGCTCGCGTACGAGGTCTTCCGTACCGCCACCGGCGCGCTGCCCGCGGAGACCGAGGGCCAGGTGCTCATCCAGGACCTCGACTCCCTCGACGTCGTCGCCGAGCCGCTCCGCCCGCACCCGCGCTGCCCGCGGTGCGCGGAGCCGGCTTCGGGGCCCGGCGCGGACGGCGGCTCGGAACTGCGGCCCGAGGAGCTGACCGTCGCGGAGCCGGTGACGGTGGAGACGGCCCGCGACGCGGAGGAACTGGTCGCGGACCTCAACCGGCTCGGTGACGCGCTCATCCGGCCGCACGTCGGCGTCTTCACCCGCTACCGCGACGAGGAGCTGACGCAGACCCCGCTGAAGGTCAGCCGCATCGAGGTGCCGCTGGCCGGCGGCACGCGGCTGGTCTCGGCGTTCGACGTGCACCACCTGGCGGGTGCCCGCGGCCGCGGGCTGCGCGCGGCGGCGGCGCTCTACGCGGAGTACGCCGCGCCCGTACGGCCGCTGGCGGAACTCCCGGCGAAGCTGCGGCGGCTGGAGCCCGGGGCGCTGGTGGCCTCCGGCGGCACGGGGGTCACGGCGGACGGGGTGACGGCGTGGGCGCGGGTCACGTCGCTGCTGACGAAGGACGAAGTCGCCGTGCCCGCGGCGGCGTTGAACCCCTCCGGGGCGGCGAACCGGGACGGCCTGGTGCTGCGCGGTTCGTGGGGAACAGGTGCGGGGGAGTGCGCGGGCGAGGCGGCGGGGCACGCCCTGCTGTCGGCGCTGGCGCACGAGGCGTTGCTGCGTGCGGCTCGGGGTGGTCACGGGGCTACCCCGGTCCGCGCGCAGCCAACGTCGGACGACCCGGAGTGGGTGTTCCTGGCCCGCTCGGCGGAGACGCTGGGCGTGCCGGTGGAGCTGCTGGACCTGGGGGAGCCGGAGCGCAGCGGGGTGTCGGTGGCGCTGGCCCGGGAGCCCGGGGTGGGCGCGCGCTGGGCGGTGGGGGCGTCGCTCACCCCCGCCGGGGCGGCGGTCGCGGCGCTGCGTGACCTGCTGGGGCAGGTGCAGGTGGCGGCGGAGACGGGCGCGGCGCCGGACACGGGCGACGAGTTGCTGCCGGACCTGGCGCCGGGGGCGATACAGCCGTTCGGCGGGGACGGCGGGGACGGCGGCCCGGTGACGTTCCCGGCGGTCCTGGACCGCCTCCGCGCGGCGGGCCGCGACGTGCTGTGGCGGGACACCACCCCGGCCGACCTGCGGTCGGCCGGCCTGTACACCGCCCGGGTGCTGCTGACCACGGAGCTCGCCGGTGCCGACGACTGACCCGTGGACCGCCGGGTGCGAGGCGCTGGCCGCGGACCTGGGCGACCGCTTGTCCGCGCTGCTTGCCGCGCCTTTGGGGGTGGACGTGGCCCCGCTGGGCCTGACGAACGCCTTCGCGGAGCCGGTGGCCGGCCGGGGCGGTGCCGAGGGCGGTGAGCCGCCGGGCCGTAGGGCCGCGGCGTCCGCGGACGCGGTGCCCGTACGGATCTACGGGCGGCACGCCGTCGTCGGGCCGGTCGCCCGGTCCGGGCGGCGCGGGTGCGTGCGGTGTCTGGAGCGGCGGTGGCAGGCCGCGCGGTCGCGGCAACTGCGGGAGGCCGTCGAACTCGGGGGTGGCACCGGGGCCGCCGGGGTGCCCCCGCACTGGGGGCCGTTCGCCGCCGAGGCGCTCGCCGGCGTCGTGGCCGAGGCCGTCGCCACGGCCCGCCGTGAGGACACCGCCCGCCGTGAGACCGGTGACCGCCGTGCGGACACCGCCGCTCGCGCCGCCTCCGGCCCCGCGCAGCCGGCGGTCTCCCCACCGCCGAACCCCGCCCCGCCCCCTTCCCCCACGTCCACCAGCTCGACCTCGGCGACCTCACCGTCCGCCGCTACCCCCTCGTCCCCGACCCCGAGTGCCCCCGCTGCGGCCCCGGCGAGCGCGACTCCGCCGACGCCGCCGTCCTCGACCTCGCGCCGTCCCCCAAGTACCGCCCCGGCGCCTTCCGTACCCGCGCGCTCGCGGACTACGACCTGCCCGTCGCCGCGTTCGCCAACCCCGTCTGCGGCGCCCTCGGGCCCACCGTCGTGCTCGACGTGTCGTCCACCTCCACCTCCGCCACCATCGGCTGCTTCTCGCTCCGCTCCGGCGACTACCTCCGCGAGACCTTCTGGGGCGGCCACGCCGACACCTTCCGCGACAGCCTGCGCATCGGCGTCCTGGAGGGCCTGGAGCGCTACGCCGGCATGCGCCCGCGCGCCCGCGCGACCACCGTGCGGGCCAGTCTCGACCAGCTCACCGCCGCCGGGCGGCCCGCCCTCGACCCCCGCCGCTGCGGGCTCTACGCCCCCGAGTTCCACGCCGCGACCGGCATCGCCCCGTTCACGCCCGACCGCGAGATCTCCTGGGTCTGGGGCCACTCCCTCACGAAGGACCGCCCCCTGCTCGTGCCCGAGGTGCTGACGTACTACCACACCCCCGGGCTCGCCGACCGGTTCGTGCAGGAGAGCTCCAACGGCTGCGCCTCCGGCGGCTCCGCCGCCGAGGCCGTCTACTACGGGCTCATGGAGGTCGTCGAGCGCGACGCCTTCCTCCTCGCCTGGTACGGGCAGCAGCCCCTGACCGAGCTGGACCCCGCCTCCGCCACCCGCCCCGCCACCCGGCAGATGGTCGCGCGGCTGGAGATGTACGGCTACCGCGCCCGGTTCTTCGACGCCGCGCTCACCTTCCCCATCCCCGTCGTCACCGGCGTCGCCGAGCGCTACGACGGCGGTCCCGGACGGATGTGCTTCGGCGCCGGTGCCGGGCTCGACCCCGAGGCGGCGCTCGCCTCCGCGCTGGACGAGATCGCCACCGACGCCGTCAACCTCGCGGGCCGTACGGAGCGCGAGGAGGTCAGGCTGAAGGCGATGGCCGCCGACTTCGGCCGGGTCGCCGCCCTCCACGACCACCCGCTCGTCTACGGGCTGCCGGAGATGGCCCGGCACGCCGGCTTCCTCCTCGGGACCGACCGCCCGCCCGTGCCGCTGCACGAGCGCTACCGCGACCGCACCCTGCCCGTCTCCGACGACCTCGCCGACGACGCCGCCGCGTGCGTGGCGGCGGTCGCGGAGGCCGGGTTCGAGGTGATCGTCGTCGACCAGACCCTGCCCGAGCAGCGGGAGCGGGGGCTGTGGACGGTGAGCGTGCTCGTACCGGGGCTCCTGCCCATCGACTTCGGCTGGTCCCGGCAGCGGGCGCTGCACATGCCCCGGCTGCGCACCGGGCTGCGCGAGGCCGGCCTGCGCGACCACGACCTCACCGACGCCGAGCTGAACCCCGCACCGCACCCGTTCCCCTGACCGGCCCGAGAACCCCGCGAACCGCCGAAGCCACCACCCGGAGAAGGAGCAGACGATGGGATACGCCCACGGATACGCGACCGCGATCATGCATCGCGGCCGGGTGCCGATGGAGCCGGTGGACTTCGTGCCCGACTGGGCGGACGGTCCCCGCAAGACCAAGCACTACCCGGGTACGGACCGGCTGCCGCTGCCCGCCGGGCCCGCCTACCCCGCGTACGCCACCGTCGAGCGCGGGCTGCTGACCCCCGCGGGCGGCGGCGGGCCCGCGTTCGACCTCGGGCTGCTCGCCGGGCTGCTGCGGGACTCGTACGGGCTGGTGGGACGGCGCCTCGGCGTGCAGGCCAACACGGACCTGGGCGCCCTGCCGTTCTACCCGCTCGCCAACTGGTCCCGCGGCACCGCCTCCGGCGGCGGCCTCTACCCCGTCTCCGTCTACTGGGTCAGCGGCCCCTCCGCGCCCGTACCGCCCGGCGTGCACCACTACTCGCCCCGCCACCACGCGCTGCGCCGGCTGCTCACCGGCGACGTCAGCGGCGTGGTGCGGGAGGCGCTGGGGGAGGGGGCGCCGGGTCCTGAGACGGACCAGTTCCTGGTGCTGGGCGTGAAGTACTGGCAGAACTCCTTCAAGTACAACAGCTTCTCCTTCCACGCCGTGAGCATGGACGTGGGCGCGCTGCTGAGCACCTGGCGGACGTGGGCGGGCGCGCGGGGGACGGCGCTGGAGCCCGCGCTCTGGTTCGACGAGGAGCGGCTGGCGCGGCTGCTCGGGGTCGCGGGCGACGAGGAGGGGATCTTCGCCGTCGTCCCGCTGCCCTGGGCGGGATACGGGGCCGCCGCGCGGCCCGGGGACGGCGCCCCCGCCGCGCCGCTGCCCTCCCCGCCGCCGGAGGTCTCCGTCCGCCACCGCGACCGCGAACGCTCCCGTACCGTCCTCGACTTCGAGGCCCTCACCGCCATGCAGCGCGCCACCGCCGCCGACGCCACCGCCCGCCCCGCCCCGGGCGCGCTCGCCGCCGCCGCGGCCGCCGCGCCCGTGGCCGGGCGGCCCGAGACGCCGCTGCCGCGGCGGGCGCCGCTGGCCCGGGACGTACGCGGGGCGCTGCGCGCGCGGCGCAGCAGCTTCGGCCGGTTCGCGGCCGAACGGCCGCTGGACGGCGCCCATCTGACGTCCTGCCTGGCCGCGGCCGCGGGCGGCGCCCGGCTCGGCGGGGACGCGGCGGCGGCGGGCGCGGACGGTCTCGTCAAGGTGTACGCGCTGGTCAACCACGTGGCCGGGGTGGAGCCCGGCACGTACGAGTACGTGCCGGACGGCGACCCCGGCGCGCTGCGGTGCGTCTCGGCGGAGCCGCCCGGCGCGTTCCTCCAGGAGAACTACTTCCTCGCCAACTACAACCTGGAGCAGGCCGCCGCCGTCCTCGTGCCCACGGTCCGCACGCACAGCGTGCTGGACGCGGTGGGCGACCGCGGCTACCGCCTGGTCAACGCGCTGATCGGCGGCGTCGCCCAGGCCACGTACACCGCCGCGGCGGCGCTGGACGTCGGCTGCGGGGTGGCGCTGGGCTTCGACAACATCGCGTACCGCGAGCGGTTCGGGCTGCTCGAGACGGACGAGATGCCGCTGCTGATCATGATGCTGGGCCACGAGCGGCGCGGCGCGTCCGACTTCCGCTTCGAGATCGCCTGAGGGGGCGGGAATGGCAACGACGACGGCCCCGGCCGACAGCGCGGTGCGCACCGCGCCCTCCCTCGGCCCGCGGTTCCTCACCCGCATCGCCGGGCTGCCGGCCGATACCGTACGGGCCCTGCGGTCGCCCGCCGTACGGGACTGGGCGGACGGCGTGCTCGCCGCCGAGGCCCGGCTCGCGAAGAGCGCCGGGCCGCTGGGCGACCGGCTGCACGACCTCGTCTCCGGACGGGACGACGAGCAGGTGCGGCGCGACCTGCTGCGGCTGCGCCGGGAGGTCTTCAACGGGCGGCGCCCCGCCGACCCCGCGGCCGCGCTCGCGCTCGTCGGCGGGCTGGCGCCGCAGGTCGCCGAGGTGCTGCGGAGCTGGCTGGAGCTGCGGGCCCGGCTGGACGACGACCTGGCGGCGGGCGAGGAACTGCTCACCGGCGAACTGCTCCGTACGCGCGGCGCGTTGCGCGCCGTGCTCGGCGAGGACCGGCTGCGCGGCGGCGTGCTGCTGGCCTCGCCCCTGCTCGACGCGCAGCTCGACGCCTTCGCCGCCTCCGACCCGGCGCGCGCGGACAAGCGGACGCGGAAGGTGGAGCGTTCGCTGCTCGCGTACCTCTACCGCACGGCGTGCAAGACGAGCCCGTTCGCCGCCTTCACGTCGGTCGCGCTGGGCCGCGTGACGGACTCCGACCCGGCCGGGGGCGCGCCCCTGCGGATCACCGGCCCCTACACCCCCCGCAGCCACCCGCGCCTCAATGTCCTCGCCGTCGGCCGCCTCGCCGACGCCGTGCTCGCCGACCCCCGCCGCCGCGCCGACCTCCCCGTCGCGCCCGCGCCCGGCTGGGGCCGCGACGAGGACCGCGTGCGCTACGTGCGCCGGTGGGTGACCGCGGGGGACGACGACACGGCCGTCACCTTCGACACCGTGAAGGACCAGCTCTTCTTCCTGCGCCGCAGCGGTGTGCTGGAGCGCATGCTCGGGCTGCTGGAGAAGCGGGAGACCGTCCGCTACGGCGAGCTGGCCGACTGGCTCGGCGCCGACCTGGACGCCGACCGCGAGGCCGTCGACACGTACCTGGCCGCACTCCTCGACGTGGGCATGGTCCGCGTGCCGTGCCTCGACCTGCGCGCCCACGACACCGACCCCCTCGGCGCCTTCCAGCGCGCGCTGCGCGGGCTGGAGCGGCCCTGGGCCGACGATGTCGCGGCGGCGCTGGAGGGGCCGGCGGAGCTGCTGGCCAGGTATCCCGCCGCCGGGCCCGCCGAACGGCGCGAGCTGCTGGGCGAGTTGCGGCGGCGGCTGGCGGACGTGCAGCGGGAGCTGGGCGTGGCGCGGCCCCGGGTGCCGCGCACGGTGCTGTACGAGGACACGACGGCGCCGGAGGTGACGGCCCCCGGCACCGGGCGGGCGGCCGGCGAGGGACGGCCCGGCACTGCGCAGCCCGGCGCCGCGCGGGCCGCCGGGCTCGTGGACGCCCTCGCCGGGCCGCTCGCCGCCGTGGAGCGGGTGCTGCCCGCGTTCGACCTGACGCTGCCGCAGCGGCTGACGCTGCGCGGGTTCTTCCTCGCCCGCTACGGCACCGGCGGGCGCTGCACCGACCTGCTGAAGCTCATCCACGACTTCCACGAGGACTTCTTCGACCAGTACCTGTCGTTCACCTCGCGCCGCACCCCGTTCGACGCGCGGGGGAGTACGTACCGGAGGAGAACTGGCTCGGCCTGCCGCAGCTCCGCGCGATCGACGCCGCACGGCGCGCGTTCCACGCCGGGGTACGGGCCCGCTGGGCCGAGCACCCCCGCGGCGGCGCCGAACTCGTCCTCGGCACCGGCCTCTTCGACTCCGTCGCCGCCGAACTGGCCGCGCTCCCCGCGGAGCCGGCGCTCCACAGCCACCACGTCCAGCTCGCCGGGTCCGAGCCGCTGGTGGTGCTCAACCGCTCGTACGGCGGGCTGCACTTCCCGTTCAGCCGCTTCACCCACTGCTTCGACGGCGCCGACGGCACCTTCTCCGCCGAACTCCGCACCCGGGCCCGCGCGCTCCAGCCCGGGGGCGCCGTCTTCGCCGAGGTCACCGGCGGCCCCGTGACCAGCAACCTCAACCTGCACGGCCGGCTCACCGACTACGAGATCGTCTGTCCGGGCGAGACCAGCACCGTGCCCGAGCGGTACCGCATCGCGCTGGACGACCTCAGCCTGGAGCACGACCCCGCGACCGACCGGCTGGTGCTGCGCTCGGCGCGGCTGGGCCGCGAGGTGGTGCCGGTCTACCTCGGCTACCTCGTCCCGCTGGCGCTGCCCGAGATCCCCCGCACCCTGCTCCTGCTCTCGCCGACGTCCATGTCCCCGGTCGACGTGTGGGCCGGCGTCCCCGAGGGCGAGCCCGACGACGGCGTCACCCACCGTCCGCGCGTACGCCACGGCCGCCTCGTCCTCGCCCGCCGCTCCTGGCGCGCCCCGGCGACCGCGCTCCCGCCGCGCGCCTCCGGTACGGGGGACGCCGGGTGGCTGCTGGCCTGGCACCGCTGGCGGCGCGGGCACGGGCTGCCCGCCCGGGTCTACGCCATGGTCAAGGACGACGCGGCGCGCGGCGCGACCGGCGCCAAGCCGCAGTACGTCGACTTCGACAGCCCGCTCTCGCTGCTGGCCTTCGAGGGTCTGTTGCGCAGCGACGCCGCGCGCGTGACGTTCCGCGAGGCGCTGCCCGACGAGGACGGCCCGTACCTGACGACAGAACACGGCGGCCACGTCGTGGAGCTGGCCGTGGAGACGGCCCCCGCGCCGCCCGGCACCGGCATCGGCACCGCAGAAGGGGAGACCCCGTGACCGACCAGCCCGCGCCCGAAGCGCCGCAAGCGCCCGCCGCCGGGGCCACACCCCCCGGCGACTGGCAGGCACTCCACGTCTACTACGCCGCCAACCCCGTCCCCCTGCTCCTCCAATGCGTCCGTCCGCTCGTCCGCGAGCTGTACGACGACGGCCTTCTCGACGGCTGGTTCTTCCTGAACTACTGGCTGGAAGGCCCCCACGTCCGCCTCCGCCTCCGCCCCTCCTCCCCGGGGCGGGAGGCGGAGGTACGGGCGCGCGCGGAACGGGCCGTCGACGCCTTCCTCGCCGAGCGCCCCGCGCTCTACCAGGTCGACTCCGGCTTCCTCAACGAGTTCTACAACCAGCTCTTCGACATCGAGTTCCGCCCCGAGGACCGCGTCGCCTACACCGACGCCGACGGCCGCATGAACCTGCGGCCCAACAACTCCCGCGCCTGGCTGCCGTACGAGCCCGAGTACGGCAAGTACGGCGGCCCGGCCGGCGTCGCGCTCGCCGAGTGGCACTTCGCCCGCTCCAGCGAGCTGGTCTGCGACGCGCTGCGCGGCAAGAACCTGCATCTGCGCACCGTGCTGCTCGGCACCTCCGCGCAGCTCATGCTCATCATGTCGACCGCGTTCCTGCCCGAGGACGACCGCCTCGCGGACTTCCTCGACCGCTACTACACCTTCTGGCACCGCGCGTTCCCCGACACCGGCTTCATCGGCAGCGCCGAGTACGAGCGCAAGGCCGACGAGGTCGCCCCCGGGCTGCTCACCTGGCACGGCCGCATCCGCGCCGCCGCCGCGGGCGAGGGCACGCTGCCGGGGCTGCTGGACCGCTGGGCCGGGCACTGCCGCGAGCTGCGCGCACGGGTGGTGGAGCTGGCCGGCCGGGGCGAGCTGGTCTTCCGGTCCTGGGACGGCACCCGGGACGAGCCCGTCGACGACCCGGACGAGGCGCTGGAGCGGCTGCTCTCCCCGTACATGCACATGACCAACAACCGGCTGCACGTGACGATCCAGGACGAGGCGTACCTCTCCCACGTCCTGGCCCGGGCGCTGCACGCGCGCGCCGCCGCGCCGGCCACCGGGGGCGCGCGGTGAGCAGCACCCGGGAGTCGCTCGCCGCCCACCAGCCGAGGCTGCGGCCCGAGGTGCTGGTCAGCGACGCGCTGCTGCACGGGCCGCGTACCGTGCACCTGGTCAAGGACACCGCGACCGGGCAGTCCTTCGAGGTCGGGCCGCGCGAGCGGTTCCTGATGGTACGGATGGACGGCTCCCGTACGGTCGCGGAGCTGGGCGGCGAGTACGCCGCCGCCTTCGGCAAGCGGCTCGGCGACGCCCACTGGAGCCGGCTCTTCCAGCTCCTCGGCGGCCGCGGCCTCCTCGACGGCGCCCCCCGCCCCGAGCGCCGGGACGAGCCGGCACCGGAGAAGTCCCGGGGCCCGCTCGCCGGCAGCGTGCGGCTCGTCGCCGACGCGCACGCCACCGCGGGGCGGCTCCACCGCGCCACCGGCTTCCTCCTCGGCCGCGTCTGGGGCACCCTGCTGCTCGCGGCGCTCGGCGCGATGCTGCTGGTGCTCGCCCTGCATGCCGGTGAACTGGCCGACGGCGCCGCCGCCGTCTTCACCGAGCCCGTGCTGCTCATGGCCGTCGCCACCGCGCTCTGGCTCTCCACCGCGGTGCACGAACTCGCGCACGGCGTCGCCGCCCGGCACTACGGCGGCCGGGTCGGGGAGATCGGGCTGCGCTGGCGGCTGCCCGTGGTGATCATGTACTGCACCGTCGACGACTACATGTACCTCGCGGGCCGCCGCGCCCGTATCGTCGTCGCGGGTGCCGGGGCCGTGGCCAACCTGCTGTTCCTGCTGCCGTTCTGGTGCTGGTGGCTCCTCGCGCCCGAGGGATCGACCCGCGACGGGCTCGCGGGCCTGCTCTTCCTCGGCGTGCTCCAGGCCGCGGCGATGCTGGTGCCGCTCCCGCCGCTCGACGGCTACACCATCGCCGGGCAGCTCCTGCGCGGGCTGCGGCTCGCCGAGTCCAGCCGTACGTACCTCTCCCTGGCCCTGCGCCGCTCCCCGGACGCCGCCGCGTACCCGCGCCGCGCCCGCGCCGTCTACGCCGGCTACGCGGCCGGGACGGTGCTGACGGTCGCGGCGCTGGCTGCGGTGCTGGTGCTGCTCGTACGCGCCGTGGTGCTGGCGGCGTAGCCCGATGACCCCCCGACCCCGCGCGGAACCTTCGAAGGAGACCCCCGTGACGACCGACACCGACGCCCCCGGGGGACGGCCCCCGGCCGTCCGCCTGGAGGCGGTGCGCAAGAGCTACGGCGACGTGCGGGCGGTGGACGAGGTGTCGTTCACGGTCCGCGGCGGCGAGTTCTTCGGCCTCCTCGGCCCCAACGGCGCGGGCAAGACCACCCTCATCGAGATCATGGAGGGCCTGCGGGAGGCCGACGGCGGCGTGGTCGAGGTGCTGGGCCGGGCGCCCTGGCCGCGGGACAAGACGCTGCTGCCGCGGCTGGGCGTGCAGACGCAGACGTCGGCGTTCTTCGTCCGGCTCACGGCGTACGAGCACCTGAGGACGATGGCCGCGCTCTACGGGACCGACCGCGCCGCCGCCGACCGCACGCTGGCCCTCGTCGGCCTCACCGAGCAGGCGGACGTGCGGGTGGAGAACCTGTCCGGCGGGCAGCGGCAGCGCCTCGCGATCGCCTCCGCGCTGGTGCACGCGCCCGAGCTGATCTTCCTGGACGAGCCGACCGCCGCGCTCGACCCGCAGGCCCGCCGCGCCCTGTGGGAGGTGCTGCGGGACCTCAAGCGGGCCGGCCGCACCATCGTCTACACCACCCACCACCTCGACGAGGCCGAGGCCCTGTGCGACCGCGTCGCGATCGTCAACCGCGGCCGGATCACCGCCCTGGACACCCCGGGCAGGCTGGTCGCGCGCGGCGGTACGTCGGTGTGGCTGCTGGTGCCCGCGGAGCGGCTGAGCGAGGAGGACGCCCGGGTGCTGCCCGGCGTCACCGAGGTCACCCGCGAGTCCGACGCGCTGGTGCTGCGCACCGAGGACGCCGGGCCCGTGCTGGCCGCCGTGGAGAAGGCCGCCGGGCTGCACGGGGTGCGCACCCGCACCGCCAGCCTGGAGGACGTCTACCTCCAGCTCACCGGCCAGGACTGACCGTTGACCGCCGCCACCCTCCGCCTTCCGATCCCTCGGAGAGAGATGCCATGAGTGCCTATTCCGCGCTGGCGGAGGCCGGCTACCGGGCGTACGCCCGGGACAAGACCACGCTCTTCTTCACCTTCGCCTTCCCGCTGCTCTTCCTCGTCGTCTTCGGGCTGATCTTCCACGGCCAGGAAGTGGAGGAGAGCGGCCGGCCCTACATCGCGTACATCGCGCCCGGGGTGCTCTCCTGGGGCGTGGGCAACGCGGCCGTCTTCGGCGTCGGGTTCGTGCTGATGCAGTGGCGCCGGGACGACATCCTGCGGGTGATCCGGATGACGCCGACGCCGCTGTCCGCCGTGCTCGGCTCCCGGTACGTGCTGGCGGTGGGCATCGGACTGGTGCAGGCGGTGCTCTTCGTGGCGGTGGCGCTGCTGCCCGTCATGGGCCTTGAGCTGGCCGCGGGCTGGCCGCTGGCGATCCCGGTGCTGGTGCTGGGGATCACGGCGTTCCTGGCGCTGGGCGCGATCGTCGGCTCCTACGCCCGTACCCCGGAGGCGGTGGCCGCGGTCGCCAACTTCCTGATGGTGCCGATGGCGTTCCTCTCCGGCTCCTTCTACCCGCTGGACGCCATGCCGTCGTGGATGCAGGCCCTGAGCTGGGTGCTGCCGCTGCGGCACCTCAACGACGGGGTGTCGGCGGCGCTCACCGACGCCGGCGGCGGCGCGGACATCGCGGTGGCGTGCGGCGGCCTGGTGGCGTTCGCGGCGGTGTTCGGCGCCGTGGCCTTCCGGGTCTTCCGCTGGAGCGACCGCACATGACGGCGGCGGCGGAGCAGACGGAGACCGTACGGGCCGGAGCGCGGGGCCCGTTCGAGGCGGCCAGGACCTGGCTGGCGGACGCGCTGCGGAGCCGCTGGGCGGCCGGGGACGGCCTGCCCCCACCCGCGAACCCGGCATCCCCCTTCCCCTCGTCGTCTCCCTCGGCGCCGCCGACACCCTGCACCCCGGCCGCGACCCGTGGCCGGACGAGCGCCCCGGCGCCACCGTGCACCTCACCTCGCGCGCGGTGCTCGTCGGCCCCTGGGGCGCCGGACCGGATCCGGTCGCAGGCGGACCGCCCGCACCGCGGCCCGCCTGCGGCCGGTGCCTCGCGATGCGGTGGCAGCGGCTGCGTACCCGCTCCGAACGGGAGGCGCTGGAAGGCGGGTTCGCCCCGGAGGGCGGTGCCGCGTGGCCGGTGCTCACCGACCACGCCGCCGACGCCGTGTGGGCGGTGTGCCGGGCGGTCGCCGGCCGGCGCTCGCCCGACGGTCTTGCCCGCGTCACCCGCGTCGACCTCGGCACCCTGGCGCTCGCCACCTTCCCGCTGCTCCCCGAACCGCTCTGCCCCGCCTGCGTGACGCCCGCGGACGACGCGCCCGAGCACGGCCGGATGTACCTCGCCCCCACCCCGAAGCCGGCCCCCGACGCCTACCGCGTCACCCCGCTCGCCGCCCTCGGCCTCCCCGAGGCGGCCCTCGCCAACCCCGTCTGCGGCGCCCTCGGCTCCACCACCCACCTCAACCCCGCGTCGACCACCACCGCGCCGATCTCCGGCAGCGCCTTCGTCCGCGGCTACGCCGGGCTCAACGACGTCACGTTCTCCGGACAGGCCGACGCGTACGCCACCAGCCGCACCCTCGCCTACCTGGAGGGCCTGGAGCGCTACGCCGGCACCCACGCCCGCCGCGGCCTGCGCCCCGTGACCGCCTCGCTCGGTGAACTCGCCGCCGAGTGGGGCGAGAACGCCGTCGTCGACCCGCGGCGCACCGGGCTGTACTCCCCGGAGACGTACCGCGACGACCCCATGGTGGACCCCTTCGACCCGGCCCGGCCCATCCCCTGGATCTGGGGCCACTGCCTGCGCGACGACCACCCCGTGCTCGTACCGGCGCGGCTGGTGCACTACAGCGCCGGGCTGCCGTCCGACAACTTCGTCTTCGAGTGCTCCAACGGCTGCGCGACCGGCGGCTCGCTCGTCGAGGCCGCGCTGTACGGGCTGCTGGAGCTCATCGAGCGCGACGCCTTCCTCCTCGCCTGGTACGGGCGCGCCCCCCTCACCCGCGTCGACCCCCGCTCGGCCGGCGACCCCCGGGTGCGCGGCATGCTGGACCGGGCGGCGCTCCTCGGCTACGAGGTACGGGCCTTCGACACCCGCAGCGACGTGGGCATCCCGGTGATCACGGCGGTGGCGGTCCGGGAGGACGGCGGCGACGGGCTGCTCTCGTTCGGCGCCGCCGCGGCCCTGGACCCGGCGGCGGCGCTGACCGGCGCGCTCAGCGAGGTGCTGACGTACATCCCGCACCTGCCGTACCAGGTGGCCGAGCGGCGCGCCGAACTGGAGGAGATGGCAGAGGACTTCGGCCGCGTACGGCAATTGAAGGACCACGCCCAGCTCTACGGGCTGCCGCGGATGGCCGCACACGCCCGCGACTTCCTCACTGGCGACCCCGCGCTGCCGCTGGCCGACGTCTACGCCGACTGGGCGCAGGTCCGCCCCGCGACGCTGGATCTCCGCGACGACCTGCGGCTGCTCGTCGACGCGCTGGCGGTGCACGGGCACGACGCGGTGGCCGTCGACCAGACGACGCCCGAGCAGCGGGCGGTGGGCCTGCGGACCGTCGCGACGCTGGCGCCGGGGCTGCTGCCGCTCGACTTCGGCTGGCACCGGCAGCGGGCGCTGCGGATGCCGCGGCTGCTGGCTGCGGCCTCCGCCTCGACCGGAGGCGGGCCGCGTACCGTGCCGCACCCGTTCCCGTAGCGGATGCCCGGCTCACCGCACACCGCAGCCCTCGCGGGAGGACGGACTCCGTCCCGCGAGGGCTGCCTTGGGCGCGGCGTTACTGACGGATCGTCAGGCGCTGCACGAGGTGGTGCTGGTGGTGCTGGAACAGGTCGAGGTGGAGGAGCAGGAGGTCGAACCGGCGAGGACGACCTCGGCCTGGTCCGAGTAGTCCGAGATCTCGAAGGTCTCCGACTCCAGCTCCAGGATCTCGTCGGCAAGCGTGGAGAGCGCCTTGTCAGCCATGGGAACTCCTTCTTCCGTGAGCGGCGGGCCCGCCGTCGTCAGACCGGCGGATCCGTTGGTTGCCGAACATCCAAGCGACGGCCGCTGCCACCCCCGCCCGTGTTTCCCTGTCACTTCGCTGTCACCCGGCGACAGGGGGCTGAGTCCGCACTGATCACGTCGTCGGGCAGGCTGGGACCGCCCGGAAGAGGAGCGTGGCGCGCATGGCCGTACCCGCGGACGTTCTGCGGTCCGCCGTCGAATGCTGTCTCGACGTCCATCTCCACCCCGAGCCGTCCGGCGCCGAGGAACGCACCGCTGGCGTCCTCGCCGGCCGGCTCGCCGCCGCCGGCTACGCCGTCACCCGCGGCGTCGGCGGCCACGGCGTCGTCGGGCTGCTGCGCAGAGGCGAGGGCCCGACCGTGCTGCTGCGCGCCGAACTCGACGCGCTGCCGGTGACGGAGGCCAGCGGACTGCGCTACGCCAGCACCGTCCCCGGCGTCGCCCACGCCTGCGGCCACGACGTGCACCTCGCCGCGCTCGCCGGCGCCGCCGCGCTGCTCGCCCGTGACACCGACGGCTGGCGCGGCACGGTGGCCGTCGTCGGCCAGCCGGCCGAGGAGACGCTGGACGGCGCGCTGGCGATGCTGCGCGCCGGGCTCTACGACCTCACGGGGCCGCCCGACACGGTCCTCGCCCAGCACACCGCGCCGCTGCCCGCCGGCGCCGTCGCCCACACGGACGGCGCCCCGCTGCTGGCCGGCACCGTCGCGGTCGACGCGGTGCTGCACGGCACCGGCGGCCACGCCGGGGCGCCGCACCTGACGGTGGACCCGGTGGTGTCGGCGGCGGCGGCCGTGCTGCGGCTCCAGGCGCTGGTCGCCCGCGAACGGGCCCCCGCGGAGCAGGCCGTGCTCACCGTGGGCCGGCTGCGGGCGGGTACGGAGGCGAACGTCATCCCGGACCGCGCCGAACTGGGCATCAGCCTGCGGGCGTTCGACGAGGGCACCCTGGACCGGCTGCTGGCGGGCGTCCGCCGGGTGCTGGCGGGCGAGGCGGAGGCGGCGGGCGCGCCGGAGCCGCCGGAGGTGACGGTACGGGCCCGCTCGCGGACCCTGCTGCCGGACGCGGGGCTGGCCGCGGAGCTGCGGGACGCCCACGTCGCGGCGCTCGGCGGCCCCCGGGTGCTGCGCTGGCAACCGGCCACCGCCGCGGAGGACTTCGCCTGGTACGGCCCCGCGGGCGCCGAGGTTCACGGGGCCCCCGGCGTCCGGCTCGGCTACTGGATGCTGGGCACCGTCTCCGCCTCCGCCCGCCGCGAAGCGGCCCGCACGGGGGTCCCGGTGCCGGGGAACCACTCGCCGCGGTTCGCGCCGGACCTGCGCCCGGCGCTGGAGACGGGCATCGAGGCGCTGACGGCGGCGGCGCGCCGGGCGCTGCGGGCGCGGACACCGGATGCCGCCGCCGGGGCGGGCCGGTGAGCGGCGGCCGGTCGGTCGAGGTGGCGTTCGTACGCCAGGACTTCGACGCCCCGCCCGCGGAGACGACCGCGGTCCGGCTGCTCTGGCTGCTGCGGGCCCATCTCCCGCACGGCCTGCGGGTCGAGTCGGAGCGGATCAGGCTGCGGCTGGCGCTGCCGGAGGCCGGGGCGACGACGGTGGCGGGCGACGCGCTGACGCACCGGGCGTGCGCCGGCTGGTCGGTGGAGAACTGACCGCGGTCACACCCACCCGCGCTCGCGGGCGAGGAGCGCGGCCTGCGCCCGCGTGGAGGCGCCGAGGACCCGCAGCACGTCGGCGATGTGCCTCCGGTACGTACGCACGGAGACACCCAGGTCCCTGGCCCCCGTCTCGTCCTTGCCCACCTCGCACATCATCCGCAGCACCCGCAGCTCCGCCTCCGACAGCTCCGGCTCCGGCTCCACGGGCTCGCGCAGCTCGACGGAGACGTCCTCGGCCTGCTCCCACACCTTCTCGAAGAGCCCCGACAGGGTGCTGACCAGCCCCCGCCCCCGTACCAGCAGCGCGCCCTCTTCGAGGTTCTTCGGGTCCTTGGGCATGAGGGCCACCCGCCCGTCGTACACGGCGAGCTGGTCCGAGATCTCCTCGACCACCCGCACCTCGCCGCCCCGGGCCAGCAGCTCCCGCACGTGTCCCGCGACCCGCGGGTGCCGCAGCATGTCCGCGGGCAGCACCAGCCGCCGCCGCACCCCGCGCTTCAGCGCCCGCCACTCCACCGCGCGCCGCTTCAGGACCGCTTCGCTCATCAGGTGGTAGCCCGGCTCGACGGAGGCGATCTCCTCCCGGGCGAAGAAGACCAGCTCCTCCATCTTGTTGCTCAGGGCCTTCCGGTCGTCGATCTCCTCGACCCCGTGCTCACCGCCGTACGCGCCCGCCTGGCCGCCGCCGTCCGCCGGTGCCGCGGTCTCCGCGCGGAGCGTCGTCAGCACGTGCCGGCTCTGGGTGAGCCGCTGGATCTCCTGGTACATCTCACGCAGCCGCATCTCGGTGAGCCGCGCCACGGCCTGCTCCGGATCGACCGGGACGAACCACCCCGGCCGATCCCCGGGTCTGAGGAGCCGCAGCCGGATCAGGCGGGCCATGGCCTCTTCCGTTTCCTGCCGGTCGATGCCGAGCTTCACGTGGACGCCTTCGGAGGATGAATCGGGGTTCCGGAGGAAATGCCGGTAGAGCTGTTCCTCGGCGGCGGAGACCCCGAAGACTCCCATTTCGTTGGTGTGCACGGCGAGCCTCCTGTTCGAGCGGTGTGCCACGAGGGGCCGACGGTAACCGGCCCCATGGTTCCGCGCCGTCGCCACGGCAGGGTGAACTTCGGCGTGACGACAATTTGTCACGCCGGAGTGCGCTGCGGCATGCATACACGAGGCAGACCGTGGAAAGCGAGGGCCCCACGCGGACTTCCGAACGACCGTCCGTGCGGGGGGAGTCGGGGGGCAGGTGTGGAGCCTTCCGGCGGGGGCGCGGGCGCGGGCACGGGCGGCGGGCACGGCGGCGCGGTAATGCGGTCGCCGCCGCCGGCTGACTTTGCGACGATCACGGCATGACCACCGACCCGACCCCCGACCCCTCCGCCGACGCCGAGTTCGACCGCCTCCTCGACGAAGCCGCCGCGACCCCCACCGAGGGCTGGGACTTCTCCTGGTTCGAGGGCCGCGCCACCGAGGCCCGGCCCTCCTGGGGCTACCAGCGGGCCATGGGCGCCCGCATGGCCGCCGCGAGCGCGTCGCTGGACATCCAGACCGGCGGCGGCGAAGTGCTCGCCGGGGTGCCGGCACGGCCGGCGCTCTCCGTGGCCACCGAGGCGTGGCCGCCCAACGTGGCCAAGGCCACGGCCCTGCTGCACCCCCTCGGCACGGTGGTGGTCGCCGCGCCGGAGGAGCCGCCGCTGCCGTTCGCGGACGGCGCGTTCGACCTGGTGGTCAGCCGGCATCCGGTGAAGCCGTACTTCGGGGAGATCGCCCGCGTCCTGCGCCCCGGCGGGACGTACTTCGCCCAGCACGTGGGCCCCGCGAGCGTCTTCGAGCTGGTCGAGTACTTCCTCGGGCCGCAGCCCGAGGAGACGCGGCGGGGCCGCGATCCGCGGCGGGAGCGGGCGGAGGCGGAGGCGGCCGGGCTGGAGATCACGGACGTGCGGACCGAGCGGCTGCGGATGGAGTTCCACGACGTGGGCGCGGTCGCGTACTTCCTGCGGAAGGTGATCTGGATGGTGCCGGGCTTCACCGTCGCGGCGTACCGCACGAGGCTGCGCGAGATGCACGAACTCATCGCGGCGGAGGGCCCGTTCGTCGCGCACAGCTCGCGGACGCTCTTCGAGGCGCGCAAGCCGGCCTGAGCGGGGCCGGTGGCGGTACGGGGCCGGGCGCGGGCCGCGCCCGGCCCCGTACCGGTGGTGATCAGATACCGAACGCCGCCGGCCAGCGGATCATGCCGCCGGGCAGCGGGTGGGCCTCGTCGAGCGCGAGGGCCATCAGCGCGTCGTCCGGCACCTCGACGCTGAGCCGGATGCCGTACGCGGACGCCCGGGTGAACCCGAACCGCGGGTAGTACTCCGGGTGCCCGACGAGGACGACGTACCGCTCGCCCCGTGCCGCGGCCGCCGCCAGCGCGGCCCGCATAGCCACGGAACCCACCCCGTCACGCTGCCGCTCGGGCCGCACGGAGACGGGCCCGAGGCAGAGCGCGGGGGTGTCGCCGATGTGGCCGCGGGTGAGCAGGATGTGCCCGAGGAGCGCTGCGCCGGTGGTGTCGTCCGCCGCTTCGGGCTCCGTGACGACGAGGGAGAGGCCCTCGATCCAGGCGGACTCGTCGGCGCGCAGCTTGTCGACGATGTCGGCCTCGTGCGCGCGGCCGAAGGCGGCGAGGGTGATCTCGCGGATGACGGGGATGTCGGCGCGGGTCTCGGCGCGCGTGATCCAGGAGGTGCTGCCGGTGTTGCCCATGGTGTTGGCCATGATGGAGAGGGATCCGTTTCGATGGTCGTGTTCGTGGACGCCCCGCGGGCTCACGCTCCTGGCGTGGGCGGGGGTGGGAGAGAGGTCAGGCCACGGCCCGGGACGTGAGGGAGACCCGGACGCTGCGCACGGTGGCCTTGAGCGCGGTCATCAACCTCACCTCCCTCTCTCTTCTCTCTCCGCAGACGAACACGGCGACGGCCACTGTACACGGGGGAGACGGCGGCGGCGATCGAGGGGCCGGAGGGCCGGTTCGCTACGGGGTACACGGCGCTCGCGGTGACCGCGGTGGTGGCGCGGCGGCCTGGTTAACCTGGCGGGATGATCGAGACGGAACGGCTCTTGCTGCGCCCGCTGACGACGGGGAATGCCGACGTCGACGCGTTTGTGGCGCTGCACGCGGATGAGCGGGTGAACAGGTTCGTGGGCGCGTACACGCCCGAGCAGGCGCGGACGCGGCTGGCCGCGATCGAGCGGCAGTGGGCGGAACGGGGGCACGGGCTGTGCGCCGTCGAGCTGAAGTCCAGCGGGGAGTTCATCGGCCGGGTGGGGCTGAACTACTGGGAAGAACTGGACGAGGTGGAACTCGGCTGGACCCTGGCGGCGGAGCACTGGGGCCACGGCTACGCGACGGAGGCGGCCGGCGCGTGCCTGGAGTGGGGGTTCGCGACGCTGGCGGAGGAGTACTTCATCTCCCTGATCCGCCCGGCGAACACCGCGTCGGCGCGGGTGGCGGAGCGGCTGGGGTTCGAGGCGCGGCGGGAGGAGACGTTCATGGGGCACGGGGTGACCGTGTGGGTGCGGGAGAGACCGGCCGGCGGGTGAGGGCTCCCGGGGGCCGGGCCCCGGAGTCCTGTGGCCGGCCCGGCTCGGGGAGGGGGCGGTACGCCGGCACGCGGTGCGCCCCGCCACCGGGGGCCGTTCGCGGTGGCGGGGCGCGGTCCGTACAGGTGCGCCGGGACGGTTACGTGCAGGGGCCGAGGTCCTCCCACACGCCGCTGCCGCCGCCCGGCGTCTCGCCCTGGGTCCACCACTTGGCGCGCCAGGTACGGCCGTTGTGGGTGACCGTGTTGCCGCCGTTGTAGACGGAGCTCGCGTTCCAGGGCGTCGCGGCGCACTGGCCGGGCCCCGGGCCCGGGTCGCTGCCGCCGCCGATGTTGACGTCGATGCAGGAGTAGAAGGCCATGGGCGTGTCGTAGACGTTCCACACGGCGAGGACCTTCTGCTTGCCGGTGAAGTTGCCGAAGTTCACGTTGTGGTACACGTCGGCGGCGGGCTGGGCACCGCCGTCGTTGAACTCGGCGATCTTCGTGCCGCCGATGAAGTACTGCCACGTGCTGGTGCGGTGGCGCGCGGTGATGTGCCAGCTGAACGTGGTCGAGCTGCCGACCCCGGTGACGCGCCAGCCCTTGCCGTTGTCGTCCAGCTCGGCGAACTGCCCGTTGCCGCCGCTGCAGCTCGTCAGGCCCTTCGGGCCCTCGACGCTCTGCGGCTCGTACTTGATCTGCCCGCAGCTCACGACGGCCTGCGCGCACTGGTCCTGCCGGCTCGACGGGGACGTGACCCAGCCGTGTGCGCTCGCGGACGGGGCGGGGAGGCTCACGGCCAGGACGGGGGCGACCGCCGCGCCGACCACTGCCGCCAGTCTTCGTTTCGTGTGCATGTCAACTCCTGGGCTCGCGTGACATGGGAGGACGTGCATGTGGCCACGGGTGGTCCAGCGGGTCACCGTCCGCTGCGCTGCCTTCGCGCGCCGTCGACTGCGGTGCGGCGACCGGGTGTTGGTCTAGACCTTAGCGGCTGTCAGGTCGCGGTCAAGAGGGTGTGGCCCCACAAGTACGCACGTGACTCCACTGGTCTGGACAAGACCGCTCACCGGGCATCCCCCTCCGCGGGTACGGGACCGGGCGCCCGGCCGTCCGCCGCGGCCCCCGTGACCAGGAACGGCGTCAGCAGCTCCGGCACCGCCTCGGCCGCGAACCGCAGCCCCTGCGCCTCCCCCACGTCGTACGCCGCGTACGCCTGCGCCCCGGCCGCCGTCGTCGCCCGCAGCGTCACCAGCCCCGCCCGCCGCTGGAACAGCGACTGCCGCACCGTCCAGCCGACCACCCCGTCCCGCCGCAGCGCCACCGTCGAGCGCCGCAGGGTGCCGCTGCGCACGACCAGATACGGCCCCGCCAGCCCGTGCCCCAGGCTCCGGTACGCGTCCCGCGCCAGCAGCGCCGCCGCCGGCAGCAGCACCGCGGCCGCCACCGCCCCCGCGTACACCAGCCCCCGTACCGGCAGCGCCGCCCCCAGCGCCACCAGCACCATGACCGGCACCAGCGCCGCGCCCAGCGACCACCGCAGCCGCCGCGCCAGCGCGGCCCGCGGGTGCGGCGCCAGCTCCGGCCGGGTGAGCGTGACGGGCGCGCGGAGCACCCGGGCCGTCACCTCGTCGACCACGGCGCGCGGGGCGGCGGGCAGCAGGGCGCTCAGGTCTTCGTCCTCACGGTCCTTGCGGGACAGTCCCGTCGCGATCGCCTCCACCCGGGCCGCGCCCGACAGCCGCACCCCCAGCGGCTCGACGACGTCGACGCCGCGCAGCCGCGCCTCCTCCAGCGATATCGACCGGGTGGTGAGCAGCCCGCGGCGGACGCGCAGCGTGCCGTCCGGCTCGCGCTCCAGCCGGTAGCTCCACCACATCTCGGTCCACACCCCGAGCGACCCCACGAACCCGGTCACCAGCGCGATCGACCCCAGCGCCAGCACGGTCCAGAGCGCGGGCAGCGGACTGAAGGTGTTCCGTACCCAGTCGACCACCGTCTCCTCCGCACCGAACCACTGGCTGACCTGCATCACCGCGCCCCAGCCGGTGAGCGCCAGGAGAGGGGTGAGGAAGGAGAGGGGCGCGTAGCGGATCCAGCCGGGGGAGAGGACGGCGAGCCGCGGGTCGTCGCCGGCCGGTGCGGCCGTCGTGTTGCGGCGGAGGAGCGCGCGGCGCAGCGACTCGCCCTCCGCGCGCCGCACCGGCGTCAGTTGCAGCGCGGACTCGCCCGCGGCGGTCTGGTCGCCGGTGCCGATACGGACCTTGACCAGCCCGAGGAGGCGGAGGAGGGGATGCGCGGTGAGGTCGACGGTGCGGATCCGGTCGCGGGGGAGGGAGCGCCGGCTGGTGAACAGCACGCCGGTACGCAGCTCGACGCGCTCGGCGCCGACGCGGTAGCGGGTGTGGCGCAGCCGCAGCACGTCCACGGCGAGCCCGCCGCCGAGGAGCAGCACGCACCCGGCCAGCACCCAGGCCACGGCGGCGCGGAAGTCGAGGTGCGCGGCGAGCCCGGCGCCGACGGGGACGCCGGCGCCGAAGGCGGCGCCGAGGAGGAGCTGGGCGGTGACGAGGAGGGAACGGCGGTCGAGGCGGCGCCAGTCGGGGGCGGGGTCCGGTGGGGCCGGAGAGCCGGCGGCTGCTTCGGTACGCGGGGCCGCGGGCGCCGGGTCCGGGGCGCCCGCGGGCGCCGCGGGCCGCTCCCCGGGGACGCCCGGCCCCGTACCCGTGGCGGCGTCCGTCACGTCGCGTCCCCCGGGGTCTTCTGCGTCGCCAGCGCCAACTGCTCGGCCAGCTCCGCGGCTTCCTCGTGGTCCAGCGCCTCGATCCGCAGCGCGCCCTTCGCCGACGCGGTCGTCACCGTCACCGCCGCGAGACCGAACACCCGCTGCAGTGGTCCCCGTTCGGTGTCCACCGTCTGGATCCGCGACATCGGCGCGATCCGGGAGTCGACCCAGAAGTAGCCGGTACGGACGTACACCGCGTCGTCCGTGACCTCCCACCGGTGCACGCGGTAGTACCACCGCGGCAGCCCCGTGCCCGCCGCCAGCCCCGCCGCCGCGACCCCCGCGGCCACCGCCAGCAGCCAGAACCTGGCGGGACCGATGAACGCGCCCAGCACCCCCAGCACCGCGACCGGCACGGCCGCCGCCAGCAGCAGTCGCGTACGCCACCAGGCGACGGCCCGGCGGTCCACCCGGTGGTGCGGCGGCCGCAGCCGCGGCCCCGCCGGGCCCGGAGGCCCGCCCTCTCGATCTACGTCCACGATCTGCACCGTACGTCCTGCCGCGCGGAGGTCACGGCCGGGTGCGCAGGGTTCCGGCCGCGGCGACCGGCTCGTGGTGCTCCTCTCTCCGGGCCTTCTACGGCTCCAGGACGACCTTCCCCACCGTTCCCCGCGTCTCCAGCGCCCGGTGGGCCTCGGCGGCCCGTGCCAGCGGGTAGCGCTGCACCAGGGGTGTCCAGCGGCCCGTCGCCGCCTCCGTCAGCGCCGCCTCCTCCATGCGCCGCAGGGGGTCGTCGCCGCCGATGCGGCTGAGCCAGTCGGGGCCGAGGACGTTGACCGACGTGATGCCCCGCTCCGCCAGCTCCGCCTCCGTGAACTCCAGCGGCGTCCCCGACGACCAGCCCAGCACCAGGTGCCGCCCGCCGGGCGCGAGGAAGTCCGCCGCCGTGCGGGCCGCGGCGCCGCCGACGGTGTCGAGGAGCACCGTGGGCCGGCGGTCGCCGAGGGCGGCGCGTACGGCGTCGGGCCAGTCCTGCTCGGTGTAGTCGGCGGCGGCGTCGGCGCCGAGGTCCCGTACGCGCGCGACCTTCTCCGGGCCGCCGGCCAGGCCCACGGCGTACGCGCCGATGTTCCGCGCGTACTGCACCAGCAGCGAGCCGACGCCGCCCGCGGCCGCCGTGACGATCACGACGTCGTCCGCCGTCACCTCGGCGAAGTGCAGGAAGCCCATCGTCGTCCGCCCCGTGCCGATCATCGCGACGGCCTCCGCGGCGTCGAGGGAGTCGGGCAGCGCGTGCAGCCGCTCGGCCTCGGTGACGGTCAGCTCGGCGTAGCCGCCGGGGCGGAGCCCGATGTGCGCGACGACGCGGCGGCCCAGCCACTCCGGGTCTACGCCGTCGCCCACGGACTCGACGGTGCCGGCGACCTCGCGGCCGGGGATCGTGGGCAGGTCGGGGGCGGCATGGGGCCGCCGGTCTCACCGGCGCGCAGGAAGGTGTCGAGGAGGTGCACCCCGGCGGCGGCGACGGCGATACGGACCTGGCCGGGGCCGGGTACGGGGTCTTCCGTCTTCTCGTAGACGAGGTTCTCGGCGGGGCCGAAGGCGTGAAGTCGTATGGCGTGCATGAGGCCAGCAGACAACTTGAACAGAACTTCAGGTCAAGGGGCCCCGCCCTCGGGCCGCACCGGAGCCGCGCACGCCCCCGCGCCCCGCCCCGCTACGCCGCCGCGGCCGGCCGCCCCTCCGGCAGCGCCAGCCGCACCGCCTCGATCGCGCTCGCGAACGCCACCTCGCTCAGCACACCCGGCGCCGCCACCTGGTCCCCCGCCAGGTACACCCCGTCGCCCCGGTCCACCGCCGGCCGGTCGCGCCAGGTGCTGCCCGGCGGGTCCACCGCGCCCGTGCGGCCCGCGGCCAGCGCCTCGCGGCGCCATACCGTACGGTCCCGCCAGCCCGGGTAGCCCAGGTCCAGCAGCTCCTCGGCCCGCGCGACACCCACCGCCTTGTTCTCCCCCGGGGCCACCGGCACCTGGCTCTGGATGAGCTGTTCGCCGGCCGGGGCCAGCGACGGGTCCCCGGCGGAGAAGCGCTCCGCCCAGCCGGGGGTGTCGAGGTCGGAGACGACGAAGGCGTCGCCGCGGCGCTCGCGCACGGCGAGGTCGAGGAGGACCGTACGGCCCGAGTGCCAGGTCAGCGACGCGTCGCCGAGGAGCGCGCGGGCGGCGGGCAGCGAGGTGGCGACGACGACGGGGCCGCCCCGCGGCAGCTCGGCGACGCGGGTGCCGATCTCGATCCGTACGCCGAGGTTCCACGCCATGCTCGCCATCCGGTCGACGACGGAACCCCAGCCGCCCGCCGGGTAGTGCGCCTCGGGCGGCAGCGCGGTGGTGCGGCGCAGCCGCTCCTGGACGAAGGCGGCGGACAGGGAGCCCGGGTCGTGGTGGAAGATCGCGACGGCGCTGTAGTGGGCGGCGGCCCGCGCGCCGGCCTCGCCGGCGATCTCCGCGGCCCAGCTGTGGAAGTCGCGGTCCACGGGCGCCTCGCGGCGGCGGACCAGGCGCAGCATCGCGGCCGGCGGGACCTTCCGCAGCCGGCCGTCGCGGCGGAAGCGGAACCGGGAGCCCTCCAGGGGCGGGATCGGGGCGAGCGGGCCGAGGAGGTGGCGCCGCTTCAGCCAGGCCCAGTGCGGGCCGCGGTAGTAGAGGGCGTGCGGCCCCTCGTTGGTGCGGTAGGGCGCGTCGGCCGTACGGGCGCGCCCGCCGACGGTGTGGTGCGCCTCGTACAGGGTGACGCGGGCGCCGGCCTCGGCGGCGGTGATGGCGGCGGTGAGCCCGGCCAGCCCGCCGCCGATGACGGAGATCCGTCGCATGTGGTGCTCCTCACCTGCGATATTGCCGTTCTGATCACAGGACGAGGGCCGGGGGCGGGAATGTGACATCGGGCGCGGTGTCAGTGCCGTGGGTCACGATGGGCCGCATGACGAGGCGGAAGACGATCAAGGCGCCGCGGCGGCCCGCGGTGCGGCTCCCGGCATCCCTGGAGCGGTACGGGGCGGGCGAGGAGGCCGCCGCGGGGACGTACCGGACGGCGGACCTGGAGCCCGACGGGGACTACGACGCGCTGGAGTTCGCCGGGCTCGACCTGACGGGGGCGGACGGCGCGGGGGCCCGCTTCATGGACTGCGCGCTGCGCCGCTGCGTGCTGGACGCGGCCCGGCTGCCGGCCGCGCGGCTGATCGACTCGGTGCTGGAGGAGGTGCGCGGCGCGGGGACGGACCTGGCGGGGGCGACGCTGCGGGACGTGGAGCTGACGGACACGCGACTGGGCGGCGTGCAGTTGCACGGGGCGACGCTGGAGCGGGTGGTGGTGCGCGGCGGCAAGGCGGACTTCCTCAACCTGCGCGGGGCGCGGCTGACGGACGTCGTGTTCGAGGACTGCGTGCTGACGGAGCCGGACTTCGGCGACGCCCGGCTGGAGCGGGTGGCGTTCGAGGGCTGCGCGATCCAGCGCGCGGACCTCTCCGGCGCCCACCTGAAGGACGTCGACCTGCGCCGCGCCTCGGAGCTCACCCTCGACCGCGGCGTGGACCGCCTGACCGGCGCGACCATCAGCCCCGACCAACTCCTCGCCCTCGCCCCGGCCTTCGCCGCCCAGGTGGGCGTGGAGGTCCGGGCGGTGGATGACGTGCGGAAAAGCCCCTGAGCAACGGGGGCCGGCGACGCGGTTCCACGGCCCGCCGGCAGGCGGCGGCCCCGCCGAGAGCTTCGGTTGGCGGCCCCGACCCGCGAGCGGCCCGCCGCGCTGGCGCGCGGCGGGCCGCTTCGCGTCCGCGGGGTCCCGTGGACCCCGGTGTGTCAGACGCTGACGCCGAAGTCCTGGGCGATGCCCGACAGGCCCGAGGCGTAGCCCTGGCCCACCGCGCGGAACTTCCACTCCGCGCCGTTGCGGTACAGCTCGCCGAAGACCATCGCGGTCTCCGTCGCCGCGTCCTCGCTGAGGTCGTAGCGGGCGATCTCCGTGCCCCCGGCCTGGTTCACGACGCGGATGAACGCGTTGCGCACCTGGCCGAAGTTCTGGCTGCGGGTCTCGGCGTCGTAGATCGAGACCGGGAAGACGATCTTGTCGATCTCGGGCGGCAGGCCGACCAGGTTGACGTTGATCTGCTCGTCGTCGCCCGCGCCCTCGCCGGTGACGTTGTCACCGGTGTGCACGATCGTCTGGTCCGGCGACTGCCGGTTGTTGAAGAAGATGAAGTGCTGGTCGGAGAAGACCCGGCCTTCGGCGTTCACCGCGATGGCGCTCGCGTCCAGGTCGAAGTCCACTCCCGTCGTCGTGCGGACGTCCCAGCCGAGACCGACCGTGACGGCGGTCAGCCCGGGGGCTTCCTTGGTGAGCGAAACGTTGCCGCCCTTGGACAGGCTTACGGGCATGGGGAGTCCCCTCCTGGTTCTGGCTCCACGTGCCGGAGCCACGTCTACGGACCACAACGCCGGTGTGCCCCACCCGGTTCCACGCACCGTACCCCCGCCACTTCCGGGCGACTTCCGGGTGGCGCAAACGACGTGACAGGTCGAACACCCGCGCGGGATCATGGGAGACATGTCCGGTCCCTACCGCATCCGCGGCTCGGTCGTCCTGCCGGAGGCCGAGCTGCTGTGGCGTTTCTCGCGTTCCTCCGGGCCGGGCGGTCAGCACGTGAATACGAACCGTACCAGAACTCAAGGGACGTCGGATCTACCGTCTGACCTGCGGTTTCTTCGTCTTCAAGCCGCTTAGCGGCCAGCTCATCGTGAGGGACAGCCCCCTCCGGACCGTCTCCGGCCGGCTCGTCCTCCGTCGCCGTCGCCCGGCCGCCGTCCCCGCCCAAGAGTCGACGGATCGCATCAGCGTCCTCGTCCATGCGTCCCGCGAACGCCGCCAGGACGGCCGCCGCCAGGTGCGGCGTGAAGCACACTTCGACCCCTGTGGCCGTGACCCGGGCCGCGGCCTCGTTGCGCTCCCGCAGGATCTCCTCCTGGTTGCGCAGAAAAATGACGTCGGCGCTCTCGCGTCCAGCCCTCAAGGCCCCTCCCCAGTCCACCCCTAGGGCAGGTGATCGTACCGCCTCCAAGGCCCCCATGTAGGGCGTCTCTGCACTCCAACGGCCCATGGCCGTACGGCATCTGGGGTACCCCATCGTGTTGTCCCCCGACGACTCCGGCCCGGGTGTTTCCATGTTGTAGCGCCATATGGGTGGCGACTTTCATTAGTAAGGAGGCGAACAAGAAATGAACCGTGGAATCCGACATTTCCTGGCGTGGCTGATCGGACTCAGCGCGGTGGCAGTGGTCGTCTACATGGGCGTGGCGGATTCCGGTCCGGACATGGACGAGAAGAGCTACAGGGCGGGCTACCACGCCTTTGGGGACGCCTGGCTGCCGCCGAGCGAGGATGACCGGGACGTCGACAAGGCGTACTGCGAAGAGCTGTGGGGGAAGTTCCCCTCCGACGAACTCGACGGTCTGAGCAAGCACGACTGGGTGGAGGGCTGTGCCGACTACCGGGAGGGTAAGGACGCACAGTTCTAGCCCACATGAGCGGCTCGGCCGAAAAATTCTGGGGCTCTTGCTTCCTTCGGGAGGTGGGGGCCCTTGTCAGTGGGAGCGCCTACGCTGTGCGCCACCGAAGAGATAGCGAGGGAGAGCTTGGTGAGCGGGATTCCTGGGGAGAGCATGAGCGCGGCGGCGGCCGTGGATGCGCTTCTGGCTGCCGTTGAGACGGAAGAGGAGGGTGAGATCCTGCGGGATCTCCTCGTGCGGACTGACCTGATCAAGGAATGCACGAAGTGCGACGAAGTGCATCGGCAAGCAGGTCAGTTGTGCATCTCGTGCCAGTCCGCGTCGAACCGTGAGGCGCCGCTGTCGGATGACACCCGCTGGAGCCTCGCATTCGGCGAGGCGGGGGTTGGCGACGTGCATACGTGGGCTCTGCGCATCGGCGAAGGTTCCGCGGCCCTCGTTCAGGCGATCAACGTGACGCTTGACCCGGAGGACTTGGGCGGAGCACAGAAGTGGGCTGCCGGTCTTCTGGCGAAGAAGCTGGAGCTGATCATCGTGGACTGGGCACCGAAGGCCGCCGAGGCGGGGGCAGAACCCGATCAGTGGATTGCCGTCATGCAGACCGACTGATCGCAAGAGCCACCAGACCCCGCTTCAGCGGGGTTTTCGCATTTCAAGGGGCGTTGTCAGTGACCCCTGGTAGACCACTAACTCCAAGCAGAGAGAGAGGGAGTTCGACATGGCACGTCTGACGGTGACCGGGTGGCGCGGTGTGGAGGGGGAGGAGGCTGAGGAGTTCTCGCCCTGGTACTTCGACACGGAGAACGTCCGGGTGAAGGTCGAGAACGAGACGGACCTGGACGGTCAGAGCAACAACGTCTCCAGGACCACCGGTGACGAGTTCAGCCGCGAGACGCTGTACGTGACGGCCAAGGGCCGGCTCGCCGTGCGCTTCACCTCGCAGTGGCAGGGCCAGCCGGACCAGGTGGAGCAGTTGGAGGTCAAGCATGCCGTGGACTGGCTGGTCCGCAACGGCTCGGACCCGTCGGAGTACGAGGGGATGCCGGAGGAAGTGGTGAAGGAGTACCAGAGCCGCGAGGGCTGATACCGCGGCCGATTTCTTAGGGCCCCGCTCCCGTGTGGAGTCGGGGCCTTTTGCATGCCCGAAAACAGGGAGGGAGGTCGGCGTGGCCGACGACGAAGTGAGGAAACCGCACGGGCTGATGGGGTACGCCACGTGCTTGCACGACCCGCGGTGGGACGACAACGAGTTCGTGCAGAACGTGGGCCATGCGCTGGCCGGCCTGGTCCCGCTGAGGATGTCCGAGCTGAGCAGCGCGGGTGAGGCCGAACTGATGGCGCTGGCCCAGGGGGCGGCGAAGACCATCACGGAGAAGGGCGATGTCTTCCAGTTCCAGGCGGATCAGCGGCGTAAGGGCTGGAAGCCGAGCGGTGTGCTGAGCGCACTGGTGAACGCGTACGCGGTCCTGGCCCTGAACTCCCCGGATGAGGGGGTCACGTTCTTCGCGTTCCACTGCTGTTTCTGGGAGCACGAGGGCTGCCCGAAGAACAACGACCGGTAGTCGCGCCGGTCGCCATCTGGTCCCCGTTTCCGGTTGGGAGGCGGGGCTTTGTCGTGTCTGGAGGCAGGCAGTGGTGGGGGTCGTTCTGGAGTTCCTGGGGACCGTTGTGGGGTTCATGTTCCACAGCACGGTCTCGACGGTGGTCACCGCGGCGGTTGTGTCCGCGGGGTGCCTGTGGTTCGCCCACTGGCTGATGTCCGAGCCGGAGCCGAGGCGCGCGAAGCGAGCGAAGCGGCGCCGGCGACGGCACAAGGGTCGTTCCGGGCCTTGGGCAGGGTGAGGGGGTTACTCCTTCGGCGCGGGCTCCTCGACGACTTCGGCGTCCATGATGCCCAGTTGGCTGAGGGCGTCTTCGGTTGACACTGTCCCGGCCGGCGAGAGGGCGGGGGGCCCATCGGAGCGTGATCCGAAGAGGCGGGAGATGATTCCGACCTCGTTGGTGGCCGCCCCCTCTCCTCGGCCGGCCATCTTCATCGAGAACGTAAATCCCGCCTCCTCGATGTCCGCCTTGAGCTTCACGTATTTGGCGAGTCGATCCATCTCGCCGGAAAGGTTCGGGTCCGCGTATCCGCCTTCTACCTCCTCTGACATGCGCATAGAGAAAACGCGCATGGCTTGCATGGTGATAAGTGAGTCGAGCAGGGCGATGTACTGCTCTTTGGTTTTGACCCTGACTGGCATCTCGTAGACGCAGGACTCCCCGGGCTGGTACTCGGGGCATTTTTTGGCGAGGAAGCACCCGTCGCAGACCCGGATGTTGGGGTCGACGGCGTTGATGCGGTGTTCGGTGCGCGTCTTTCGTTCCCCGGTTTCGGGGTCGGTGTAGCGGTGGACGAACTCCTCGGTGGCGATGCCGGGGAGGAGCTTCTTCACTCGTTCGGTGGGGGGTTGAGTTGCTACCTCGTTCCCGGTTTCTGGGCGGATCGCCGTAACTGATGCGAGGTGCCTTTCCCCGTTTCGGGGTGTGGCCTGTTCGGGGGTGGGAGTTACTGCGTCTCCGTGGCGCTGTGAAATGTGCGCGATCTGGTGCTGCCAGGACCACAGGCTGAGGCGGAGGTTCTCGGTGGCGTCGTCGGCTTCGATCTTGTCGATGTCGAAGCCGGCGCCGGTGATGAGAGTGCGGTGCCTCTTGCGGGCCTGGCCCTTGTAGCGGGTGGGATAGCGCTTCATCTCGGAGCCGGCCCAGATGAAGGTCTCTCCGTGCTGTGCGGCGCTGAGCCAGGTGGTGGAAGAGACGGAGTACCAGTCCGCGGAGAGCATGAGGGGTGGGCTGGAGAAGCCCATGCCGTGCAGTCGGATGGTGCGGCTGATAGAGCGCAGCAGAGGGACGATGTCCCGGTCGCCGACGGTGGCCTGGCCGACGGCGATGTAGGGGTACTGGTTGGCCATCTGCTTGAGGGCGTCGATGCCCCACTCTTCATGCCAGACGACGATGGCCTTGTCGGTGTCGAGGTGCTGCCGGCGGGCTTCGATCCAGTCGCGGCCCATGGGCAATGCGTCGAATTCGGTGTATGCCTGGGTGCGGTCCAGGTTCTGTTCCACGAACGCGTCGTAGTGGTCGGCGATTTCCTGGATTTCCTCGGGTGTGACCTCGACGCCGGGCCGGTTGAGGGTGTGACAGCCACTGTCTAGAAATACGGACTGCTCCGGGGGGTAGTGGTCGTTGATGAGCCAGGGCTTGGAGAACTTGACCCGTCGGCGCAGTCCCATGTAGCTCATGCCGACGTGGGGGACCTTTTCGGTGGTGAGCAGGTTGCGGTGGGAGGGGATTTCCGCGCCCGCGAAGTAGAAGATCACGGGGCGTCCTCGAAAATCGCGTCCATGAAGGTGGAGCGCCGGAAGTGGATGTTGTCCTGGGCGAACATGGAGGCCAGGCCGGCGGCGACTTCACGCACGGTCTGGGTCCGTGTCGGTTGTCGCTTGCCTTTGGGCGGCAGGGCCGCGCGCAGGACGGCGGCGGCTTCGCGGTAGTGCTTGCGCGACATGCTCATTCGGCGTCGGCCTCACGGCTGTCGATGAGGGTGACGACGGTGGCGCCGTTGTGGCCGTGGATGGCTACGACGTCGTCGATGGAGTCGTAGATGGCGGTCGACTTGGTGCCGGTGTTCCAGCGCATCGCTACGGTGCCGTCGGGGAAGATCACGCCGCCGGCCACAGTGCCTTCTCCGCTGACGCCCGTGATGTCCTCGTGGCGGTCGAGGTGGAAGCGCACGAGGTCGGTGTCGCTTCGTACGAGGTACTGGGTGTGCTGGGTGGTCATGGCTGCTCCGTGCGGTGGGGGGTGAGGCGGAGTTCGGTCTGCCGCTCGACGGCCTCGGTGAGGTCGTCCCAGGGGCGTGGCGTGCCGGGGTAGTCGGGCCGCCACTGGGGCTGGCTGTATGCGGCGTGTGTGATGACCGCGGTGTTCCAGCCGGCGTCAAGCTCGGCGGCGGCGCAGGTGGGGTCTGGTTCGAGAACCAGGCCCACGCGCCAGGACCGCAGGCGTTCGAGGGCTTCGAGGCGGCCGGCCGGCCCGGCAGCGGGCTGGTGGATGTAGTTGATGTGGCCGCGGAGTTCGCGTTTGGCGAGCCAGAGCCGGGACTGCTCTTCCGTCCAGACGGCGGACAGCAGGTAGAGGCGTGTGTTCTTCGCCAGGGCCTGGTAGAGGCTCCAGCCGGTGTCGTAGTGGCCCTCGCCCTCGGGGGTACGCAGGATGCCTTCGACGACCATGACGGCGGCGAGCACGGCTGGGCCTAGAGCTTGAGTCGGTCGGCGAGGGACTGATGTTGGGCGGCCTGCTGCATCTGCGCGGTGACGGCCATCAGCTGGTGTGCAGTGATCGCGGCTTGCTTGCTGGCCTCGATGTCGCTGACGACCTCGCTCGCGCCGAACTTCATCTCGATGACGCTCGCGGTGTGCTCGGGGTTGACGGCCGTGCTCAGGTCGCTCACCGCTTCCCATTCGCCGTTCTCGTGCTGGACGACGACAAACGCGGTGCGGCACTTGATCGGCTTGCGGCCGGTGTCGGTGGGCACGTCGAGAGGCATGGGTGCTCCTAGCTGATTGCGTCTGGAATTCGGTGCGGGTTCGTTTCCGTGCACTGGCAGCCGTCGACCGGGCTCCAGGAGGGGCACGTGTCGAAAAGGCCGGCGGTGTGACCGCAGGGCTCGTTCCACCACTTCTCGTCGCAACCGCACTTGTCGTTGTTGTGCCAGCGCGGTACGGGTTGGTGGCAGCGTTCGCAGATGAGATAGGGGTTGGCGAACTGGACGTACACGTGGGTTCTGGTTCGGGTCACCTGCGCTCCTTTAGAACCTGAAGGGTGAGTCCTGCTTTTCGAGGCGTTTGGCTGCTCGCCGTTCGCGGTCGCGGGCTCGGATGCAGGTGATGCATTCACGCCGGCCGGAGTGCCAGCGGGTGTTTTCCTCGGTGTATTCGTGGCCTTTGGGGCAGTGGGTTTTGCGTGCGTTGCGGGCGGAGAAGGATTCGCCGCGGGCTACGTTCTCTGTGGCCGGGACCGGTTCGAGATGGTCGGGGTTGCAGCAGGCGCGAATGCGGCAGCGGTGGTCGACGTGCCAGCCGGGCGGGACGATCTTTTGGTTGGCGAGTTCCCAGGCGATGATGTGGGTGCCCTTTGTGTGGCCGTTGGGGAGGCGGAATTTCCCGTAGCCGTAGTCGTCCTTGGCGCCTTGCCAGATGTGGCAGTCGTCGTATTCGGTGCCCTTGTCGACCTTGTCGAAGAATCGCTTCTCCCAGTCGCGCCCGGTCGGCCGGCGACTCATTCGTACAGTCCCAGCTTGTGCCGCACCTTCTGCTCGTTGACGGAGCGGATGGGGCAGTAGTCACAGAGGTAGCGCTGGCCGGCGGGGTTGGACTTGTCCCACTTCGGCAATCCTTCGGACTTCCGGGCGGCGGCAGTGGGAGGCGTCAGGAGCTTCTTGTCCGAATGGAAGTCGGCGCACGTCTCCGGCCGGTGGCGAGAGCGCCAGCACTGCATTGCATCGGCCTTGAGCGTGTCGACGGCCTGGTAGACCCAGGGCTCCAGGCCGGTAGCGCCCTCTTCCTGCCATACGCGCTTGAGGATTTCCTCACGGATCTCGGATGAGGAATGCCAGCGGTCCTCGTCTACGCCGTCGATCGGGTAGAGCCGGCCGAAGTGTCGCTCCCCGTTAGGGTAGGCGTGCTTGGCTGCGGAGTATTCGAGGACCGTGTCTCCGCGAGGGTCCCCCTCATAGGCGGGAAGGACTTCTGTGGTGTGGCAATCCCTGCACAGGAGAAGGCGGATCTGCGTCATGTGTGGACGCTAATACCACCCATTTTTCTGCCAGAAATACCAGGCATCGCACGGGCTTCCGTACCTGGAGTTCATATAAGAAATCCCCCACCGCATTTGCGTGAGGGGGTTCGTTCGCCAGTCGCTGCCGGCTGACTCCATCTTCGATCCGGGCAGGGCCTGGAAGAGGCCGTAGGCGCCGGAGCTGGAGTTTGTGGCGAAGGGGTCCCAGCTACTTTCCCTGTAGACCACGTTGCTCAGGCACGAGTACTGGGCGGAGGACATTCGCGAGCGGGCGTAGCTCCTGGCGCCGATGAGTGTGGGCGCGGCCTTGAGGGCTGGGCGGGCGCCGGAGCGGCTGACGCGTTTCGCGACCGTGGCGGTGACGGTGGGCCGGGGGCTCGGGCGGGTGGCCGGCGGCTTGTGTTGAGGCGGGGCTGTGGTCTTGCTCGGGGCGGGGGCCTTGGCGGTGGCCTGGTGCCTTAGCGAGCTAACGACGTGGAGGGGGCTGTCGAGCAGGACACGGAGCGGAGCCGGTGTCGGCGCGATTCGGCCTCGCCGTTCGGGCGGCTTGGTGATGGTGGGGTCCGCGTCAGCGGATCTGACCAGTGCGAGCGGGATGAGGAGAACGGCTGTCGCGAGGACTGCGGAGATGCGCCAGGCGTGCCAGGAGATATCGGGGATCTTGGGCCGGGACACGATGGGCCTTTCAACGGGGACATGACCCCGGCCATCCCACGGGCGTTCCGGCGTCGGTCACCCTAAAGGCCCGAAAAATGGTTCAGGTAGTCGGCCTGGTCGGCGGCTTGCCCCAGGGAGTCACCGTCGGATCGGGCTGGGGGTAGGTGGGCGGCCTGGCCAGTCCCAGCAACCAGCCGAAGGAGGGGTGGACCTTGGCCTCCAGCAGGCGGAAGACGCCGTAGTAGACGAGGGCGAACAGGCCCACGAGGGCCTGGGAGAGGGCCTGTTCATCGACGTGGATGTAGATGCGAGCGAGGAGCGCTACCACCCAGCCGACGATGAGAGGGACCGTGGTGCGCCAGAGGCCGCACAAGACGTCGTAGACGGTCATTTCTAGGCGACTTTCTTTTCCAGAGCCGCGATCCGCGCGCCTTGCGCCGCGACGAGCTTTTCAAGGGCTGCCACCCGCGAGTCGATGGTGGGCGTCGGAGTGGGCGTGGGTGTGGGCGTGGGTGTGGGGGGTGCGGGGGACCAGTTCGCGGCGTGGTTGAGGCGCTCGGCGACGCGGGTACGGATGGAGGCCATCGTGAACCCCCTGGGGTCCGACTTCTGGTTCGACCATTCCAGGTGTCCGATGACGCTCTTGTCGTGCCAGCCGTGGGCCCGGCAGATTGCGGCGGTGGCCCGCACGATGGACTCGATCTGCTTGGCCGGCCAGGGGTCCTGGCCGTTGCCGAGGTTTTCGCACTCGAAGCCGTAGAAGTGGCTGTTGCCGTCGACTGCGCCGGAGTCGCCCTGGCCGTAGTGAGTGGTGGGCGGGTTGGTGGTGTAGTTCTCGGCGATGACGGCCTGGAGGACGTTGTTGTCGCCGCCGCCGGCGTGATTGGCACGGCCGTATCCGACGAGGTAGATCACGCCGTCCTTGCCGATGACGCCGTGACACAGCGGGCCGGGCAGGGCGGTGTACCCGTCGCGGCAGATGGTGACCGTGTTCGAGGTGCCGGAGGTGACGGTGTGGTGGACGATGACGCCGTTGACGGGGCCCCACGCCCCCTTGCTGTTGCGGTTGTGGGTGCGCCAGGAGCCGACCTCGACGACCGAAAGTCCTTCGGCTCTCAGGGCGTTGAGGAATGCGGCTGCGGTCAGGGGGGTGGCCATCACTCACGCTCCTCTTGCTTGCGTGTGCCGGGTACCGGCCGCATGAAGAAGGGCGGCTGGTAGAAATGTCCCGGATAACCGACCTTCATTTGGCGGGAGTTGTACAGGTCCACGAACTCGCGGCGCTGGTCCTCGGACAGGTGCTGAAAGTAGAACTTCGCTTCCGTGTGGGCGCCTTCGAGCTGGGCGACCTGCAATTCGTACGCGGTCTCCAGCGCGGCCTTCGCCTGCTCCGGTGTCTCACCCCGCTTGCTGGCGGTCGCCTGGATTTCCTCGGGGCTGAAGCCGGCCATCCAGCGTTCCTTGCGCTGGGCCTTCTCCTCGTCGGTGAGAGGGCGGGAGAGGTAGACCTTGTAGGTTTTGTCGGTCGGCCCGACGATCCACCCTTCGCGCACCAGGGCCATGAATTTGTCCGGGTGTAGAGAGCCGCAGAACGAACAGGACAGGCCCACGCTGTCCTGCCCGATCACTCCGTGGCCGGTGGTCCAGGAGTCCAGTCCTTCCTCCCGTTCCCACGGGCCCATCTCGTGAGTGCGGCGTGGGCATGTCTGAGCGGTGGTCATCAGGTCAGCTCCGGCCAGGTCCACTGGCCTACGTCAGGGCCTTCCTTGCGGGAGGTGGCCCAGTAGGTGTCGTTGCCGTCGAGGCTGACTTGCAAGTTGACACCGTCCTCGGGTTTGCCCCAGATACGGACGATGACGGCGGGCAGGATCTGGCCCTCGGCGGCGTGGTTGCCGGCGTGAACGATGAAGCCGGTATGACCGTGGGAGGCGCCGGACGTCGCGCCGTCGCCGCGGCGCCGGTTGATGCACTCCGCGTCGTCTGCACTGAGGCGGTAGTGCACGGTCCGGCCGATGGTGGGGGTGGCCACGGTGTGTTCGCTCCCTACGAGGTGGTGCCGGTGACGGCCGGCGTCGACTGGGCGCCTTCGCCTACCGAGTTCACGGCGGAGACCGTGATGCTGTAGGCCGTGGCGGAGGTGTATCCGGTGAGGCTGGCTGTGGTGATGGGGGCGGTGATGGTGGCCTTGACGGTGGCGCCGTCGTAGACCTTGTAGGAGGTGACCGGGGGATTGGCGCCGGCCGGTGCGGTCCAGTTGACGTCCATGCCGGTGGCGGTGACGTTCGTGACGGCCACGCCCGTGGGGGCGCCCGGGACAGCCGGGGTGGGCACGGTGCCGGTGAGTGCACTGGAGGCCGCGGAAACGCCGATGCTGTTGCCGGCGACGACCGTGAAGGAGTACGTCTGCGCGGCGGCGTACTGGAGGGTGACGTGCGGTGCGGTGCCGAGGGGGGCGTAGGCGGTGGCGACCTTGCGGGCGCCGTCGTACACCGCATACCACTCGGGAGCGCCGTGAGTGGAGTCCACCGTGGGCGGGGTGAGGGTGAGCTTGACCTGGCCGCCCACGATGGGGGTCGTGGTGAGGGTCGGGGCGCCCGGTGTGCCCGGGGCAACCGTGGTGGCCGGCAGGTGGCCGCGCAGCAGAGGCGAGAAGTCGCTGACGGCGGTGCCGTTGGAGTCCGTCCGTACGGCGCGCACCTTGAGGGCGAACGGCTGACGCGGGGTGGCGTAGTTGGGGGTGGTGAAGGTGACGGTCTTGGTGCTGGCGCTGGGCTGGTTGACCTCGCCGATCTTGACGTCGTGGCTATTGAGGCCAATCCGGCTGGGGTCCATGCCATCGGTCGTGGAGGCCGTGGAGTTGTCGTAGATCTCGTACTTGGTGACGTTCGGGATCTTCGTCCAGCGAAGCTGGATTCCTGCGCCGGTGCCAGAGGTGATCAGCGGCAGGGGGGCCGCGAAATCGACGTCGTTCGGGGGCTTGGGGGCAGGGTGAGGTGGAGCTGGTCGTAGCCGAGCGCGGGGGTATGCACGGTGATCGGGTCGGAGTCCGGGCCGTAGCCGAACTCCTGGTTGTGGGCGGCGATGGTGATCGTGTAGTCGGTGTCGGGCGCGATGGCCGTCCAGACCGGGTTGTCGGGGTCGGTGCGGTCCCAGAAGCCGGTGAGGGTGGCGGACGTCTCGCCGCCGGGGTGGTGGACGTCGCCGCCGTTGACGGTGATCTTGTGGCCGGTGACGCCGACGGACTGAAGGCCGGCCACGCCCATGTAGTAGGAGTCGGCGAGGTCGGCGTTCTGCTCACCGACGTTCGAGCGCCAGAACAGCAAGATCTTGTAGGGCTCGGCGACGCCGTGGGAGTGCGGGTTGCCCTGCGGGTCGAGGTACCACAGCGGCTTCGGGGGGACGGTCTGATCACCGTAGCCGGAGGGGCGGGCGCTGACGCGCTGGTCCGCGGTGAGCGGGGGGTTGACCAGACCGACCGGGCTGCCGGGTTCGGCCGTCAGGGCGGTGGTCGTGTTGAGGTTCCATTGTTCGTTAGCCATCGGCGGCATCGCTTTCCGGTGGGGCCTTCAGGGGCGAGGGTGTGTCGAGGGGGCGGACGACCGGCGGGGGGTCTTCGGGTACGAACCGGGCGATGAGCCGGAAGAGGAGCAGCCCCAGGACGCTGATGAGCATCGAGACGAGCTGCGCCGCGACGGAATTGAGGGTCATGGCTGCTCCCTCTTGTGCCGAAGCCAAGCGGAGAAAGCCACCACCGAAATACCCGCGATGGCCGTGGCGTTCGAGAGCTGCATCCCTACGCTGACGGGTGAGTTCATGAGCGAGACCGCGACGAATGCGAGCAGGTAGGAGCCGATGGCGCCCATGAATTTCAGGCTGGATGACTTCAACGAGTGCACCAGCGCGATGAGTCCGAGAATTACACCGATCGTGCAGTAGCCGAAGGCAATCCAGTAGGTGGCGGTGAATTGCTCGGCGTGCACGACCGAGAAGGGCGTGTTGCCCAGCGCCTGCCGGAATGCTGTCGCCACCGTGAAGATGCTGAGGCCGGCGCCGAGGATCTTCTTCGTGACGGCCGGCGGATAAATGAGTACGTATCCGTGCTTCACTTCACATCCCGAAGTAGAGGTGCGCCGGCGCGTTCGGCACGTAGCCCGGGGTGCGCGCTGCGACGCCGTCAGGACGGCGCTTGACGGGCGTTTCGTGCAGGCCGTAGTAGAGGTCGTTCCAGTCCTGGCGGACGCCGTACGTGGTCGGCTCGACCACGCCGCCGCGGTCGCGGTTGATCTTCTTGTAGGTCTGGTCCGTCAGGCCCTCGTCGAGTTCGGCCGCGAGGGAACGGCTGGGTGCATAGCTCATGTGGGCGGGCTCTCCTTCCGGTTCTCACGGCGCTTGGCGCGGGCCGCTTCGTACTTGGCCTTCAGCCGCTGGAATAGGGTCACGAAATAGCTGGAGAGGGCTCGCATGCTCACTTCTCGACACCCAGCTTCCTCACGGCCGGGGCCGCCCGCTTCTTCGATCCGCCGGCCGGCACGCCACGGCTCATGGTGGTTCCTGCCGATGCGCCGGCGTCGAACTCCGACTTGGTGGACGGGGCCTTGGGCGCGTACCGGGCGGCGGTGCGCTGGTCGAGTTGATTGGCCTTGGCGCTGACGACACGGCTGGAATTGTCACCACGGCCGTGCCGACGACGGTCGGAGAGGCTGGTGGCCTTGGGCATGTCAGATCACTCCCAGTGCGGGGAAAGAGGTCGCGGAGTACCCGGACTGGCGCTGCGAGAAGTCGACTCGGCTTCCGGGGTAGACGTCGTCGAGGCGGGCGATATCGCTGATGCCGAGTACGTGCTGTACGTATCCGAACCGGGGCGGCGTGCGGCCGATATTCGGGATCGGCGGCTTCATGCGGCGCGCGGCGTCCGCGGGGATGTCCGTCCATTCGCTCAGCGCGTCGGTGACCTGCTGCTCCCGGGCACTGGACCAGGGACGACGAACGTAGAGGGAGTCCTGCTGCAACACGCCGATCACCTCCAGGCCGGCCGGAAACGCATGAGCTGCGCGCGGCGCTGCGCATTCACGGCCGTATAGGAGGGGGTGATTTCCTGCTCGTAGACGCGCATGGCGGTGGCGAAGCGTGCCGAGGTCGCCACGAGCGTTTCGGACTTGCCGTCATTGACCAGCGGACTGCCGATCATGGAGCCCTTTTGGGTCCACTTCTCGCCGCGGGCCTGGGCCTGGAGGGCGGCAGCCGGGTGGACGTCCTCGGTCCAGTAGTAATCGGCCGGGTCGATCCTCTCCCCTTTGTGCACGCCGCGCTGGTAGCTCTTCTGGGTGGCGCGGTTGCCGATGTTGTTCAGGAGTCGGTCCTGGCGACGGGTACCGGCGCCGATGGTGCCGAGGTAGCCGTCGGGGTATTCGGCGCTGGGCACGTGGCCGGTGTCCATCATCCGGCGTGCGTCGAGAATGTCGCGGGCCCCGGACAGCAGGAATCCGCCCGAGCCTCCGGCATAGGTCACCGCCCCGCCCACCGGTGCCTGGTAGGGCGGGTTGTACATGAAGTTGGCGTTGGCGCCTGCGCCGTTGGGGTAGCTCATGACTTCATCCACCCCTGGTTCGACCGGTAGAGCGGGTTTCCGGAGCGCTTGGGGTCGGTAGCGGGCTTGTTGATGGACTGGAGGGCCTTGGCGGCGACGAAGATGCCGGCACCGGCGTAGCGGCCAGCCTTTGCGAGCTTCGGGGATACGGCGAGCGACGATCCGGGGGTAGAGGGCGGTGTGCTCGGTCGTGGAGGTGCGGTCGGCCGGGGCGGGACGGCACTCGTTGCGGGGGGCGGAGCGGAACTCGGTGCCGGCGGTGGCGAGGGCAGACGATGTCCTCCGAGCCCTCCGGCCCGGGTGGCGGCGCTGACGGTGAAGACGTGGGGCGTGCGGGTGTAGGTGCGCCCGGCGGGAGGCGTTGGCGTTGGCGTAGATGTGGGCCAGTGCGTGGGGTTGGGTCCCGCGGCAGAGGGCGAGCTGGGTGAGCTGGGTGTGGGCCCGAGGCCGAAGAGCTGGGGCTGGGTCCAGCCGGGCCCGGATGTCGCAGACGATGACGGAGCGGGCGGCGCGGGGGGCTGTGCGGGTGGGGTGACCCGCTGGCTGGCCATGGCGGGGTTGCTCATGCCGGGAAGGGCATGCTGGGCCCTGCGGAACTGGTCCGCGTTGAACGTCGGCTGGGGTGGCCCTTGGAGTTCGGATGCCTGGAAGAGGGTGCCCTGGTGGCCGGAGGAGGCTGCGGGGCGCTGCGGGGTCGGCTCGGGCTGGGCAGGTGCGGGCGTCACCCGGTAGCGGCGCATGGCCTGGTCGCCGAAGCCGCGGAAGGCGGGCTGGGTGAACTGGTCCGGGTTGAAGTCCATGTCACCTCCCAGAGGTCATGCCGTGCTGGAATTCGCTGATGGCGGCGGCACGCGAGGTGCCTGTGTCGGTGCTGAAGCCGGTGTCGGGTGCGGTGGGCGGCGGGGCCGGGGCCAGAGAGCCACGGTCAGCGGTGCCGGTGGTGGCTACCGAGCTGGGTGCGGGCGGGCTGGGCGAGGTGGCGGCGGTGCTCACGAGTGCAGCCATCCCGACTGGTCGCCCGCAGGGGCCGGCTGGGGGCTGCCCTGGTTGGACCGGCCGGCCGAGACCACGTGGGCTCCGGCGTTGGCGAACTGTGCGGCCGACAGCAGGCGACTGCCGGACGTGGCGCCGGTCGTTCCGGCGCTGATGGCGCCACTTTCCGCGGCCGAGGTGACTGCCGTGCGGGCTACGGTGCCGACCCCGATCCGGGCGGCGATGCCCGCGAGGAGAGGCCACATGGCTCAGCCCTTTCGTCCTGTTGCCTCACCGGCGCGGAACTGGTCCTGGCTGCCGAAAGCACTCGCGACCGGGCGGCGGCCGGTGGTGGCGCAGCAGGCGCAGCCGGGTCCGTGCAGGGAGCGCTTGACTTGGACCACACCGGCCGGGCCGTAGGTCTCGGCGGCCGAGGTCTGGCGATGGGATCGGTGGGTGTTGCGGCCGTAGTTGCCGCCGCCGCTCTTGGAGATGCCCTGGCGGCTGGCGCTCTGGCCGCCCTCGGGGCGCACCCACGTCACGCGGTGCAGCTCGTCGCCCATGGTGGGGAACTGACCCGTGCTGACCGGGCCGCCCGTGCTCGTCTTGCCCCGGTTGGGGGGAGTCCAATGCGTCATGTCTTCCTCCGCGCGGCTGGTTGGCCCTCGGGAGTCAGAACATGATCAGTGTGTGAGTCAGCAGCAGAATGGGGCCTTGTGGGGCGAGTTTAGGTCTCGTTATTTTCTGCCGGTATTTCAGGTGCCCATGACGCGGATCGCGATGCCGAGGATCTCACCTTCCGGAGTTTTGCTGCGGAAAAATGTGATCTCTTCGAGGAGCTTCGTTCCGAAGGAGGAGACGAACGACTGGGCGATGGGGATTGCCTTGACCGCCTGGTTGATGGCGCCGGCGCCGACGGCCTTGAGGATGACCTGGTTGCCGGACTTGATGGCGTGAGCGATGGCGGAGCCGAGTTCAGGGGGCGGAGTGACGCTCTTGACGCGGAACTCCTTCTCCTTCACGGCGGGCTGAGTCTGCACGACAATTACGCTCCCTGCATTTTGAGCTGATGCAGGGAGCGTATGGCGGAGGAATTACCGCGTGTTATGCGGGGGCCGGACGCTTGCGGATGGTGTCCAAGACCTCCCGCTGGAACTTCAGCTCGGGCGGCTCAGGGGTGGCCAGGGCGTCGGCGATGCGAGCGAGTACGTACGCATCGGCCGCATCGTTGTTGTCCGGCTCGAACCCCCAGCGCATGTACACGGACATCATGATCTTGTCCTTGTCCGCGCGGCCGGAGCCGGTGACGTACTTCTTGACCGTGGCCGGGGCGACCGCGTGGATGCGGCGTTCGATGTGGTTGGGGAAGACCTGGGCGAGCGCGAACTTCGTGGCGGCGCCCAGTTCGCCCAGCTCCTCGCGCCGGAATTTCGCGCCGTAGGCGTAGCCCTCGTAGCAGATGTGGGTGACCTGGCCGAGCTGGTTGATCATCCGGAAGTGCGGGGTGAGGGCGGCGGTGACGTACAGCAGCCGGGTGATGCCGGTGCCGGCCACCTTCGGGGAGAAGTCGAAGACGGCCTGCTCCGCGGTGTCGGTGGTGGCGTTGTAGTAGACGATGGCGCAACCGCTGTAGGACTGGTCGATCCCGATGGAGATGCGCGGCATGTCACACCCCCCACTTGCTGTAGCGGGTGTCGGATTGGCTGTTTTGCCGACGGGAGAGGTCGCGGGAGCAGAACTGCGCGCGGGCCTCAGCGTTCTTATGGACCATCTCCAGGCCCTCGGCCAGGGCGACGGCGTCCAGGTGGCGCCGCTCGTCTTCCTGGACCTGGGTGTCGGCCGCGGCGGCGGCCTTGCGGCCCGAGACGGTCTTCTCCGTGCTGGCGGCGAGAGCGGCTCGGGCGGTGGAGTAGTCCAGGTTCTGCTTCGCGGCGCGGACGTTGACGCGGGCTTCCACCAGGCGCATGGCCGCGTACGCGGTCCACGAAACGTATTCGCCGTACAGGCCCATGAGTTGGCGGTCGTCGAGGGAGGTGATGTCGGCCGGGAGGGGCGGCATGTAGCCGTCCGGCTTCTCCTCCTTCTCGAAGCCGAGCTTTTCCAGCTTTTCCCACAGGTCGTCGGCAGCACTCACTTGTCGTCCTCCTTGAATTCCAGGCATGAGGCGCAGCCGGCACGGCCGTTGAGGTTGCAGAACGGAGGGGTGTCGGTCTGGAGGCAGTCGACGATTGCTGTGGCGGCTTCGATGAGCGGCTCGGAGAAACTCTCGTCGTAGGCGACGGTGAACGACTTCGTTTCCTGCGTCGGCTTGAAGTCGTAGAAGAAGATCGTCCGCTCGGCCGGCAGATCCTCGAAATGATTGGCGATGTACATGTAGAGCTGCACCTGCCGGACTGCTGCGGGCAGCGGTCGGCGAAAGTCCCGCCACAGGCGGGTCATGTCCGGCAGCCGGCCGTGGTCGGTCTCGACGATGTAGCGCTCCAGGAACTCCGGGCGCTCGTATCGCAGCGAGCCCAGGCCGAGGGTCTTGATCTCGATGAGGGCCGAGTCCTGGGGACTGAACCCGTCGGCCTTTCCGCCGATAAGCAACGGGTGGGCGTTGAGGGGGACTTCGGCGTACTCGATGCAGGAGGTCGGGGCCGAGCAGTATTCGCACGCTTCCGGGGTCTCTTCGGCCCAGAAGTAGCCGTCGCAGAACAGGCAGTGCCAGTCGCCGGCCAGGCGGCCCATCTCGGTGAGCCAGCGCTGCCATTTGCTGTGGGTGCGGTGCCCTTCCTCGAAAATGTTCTCCCGCGTGAAAGTCGTCTTACTCTTTTCGGCGGGCTCGACTTCCAGGCGGAGCCGGTGGAAAGCGGCCAGGTGGCACCAGTCGGACTTCACCATCTCGCTGGGGTGGAGGACGTCCTGTCGGCGACCCGAGGGCCGGGCGGCCTTTTCCAGGACATGCTTTTGCACGTCCCCGAAAAGAGGCTCGGCGATCTTGGTGGCGTTGAGGTATTCGGTGAGGCCGGGGCCGCCCTTTACGACGCGTGGGGCCACTGATTCTCCTGAGTTTCTGAGGTGACTTCGTCGCTGGGCGGATGCCATGTCCAGCGCTCGGGCATGGCCGGGTAGCGCATGCGCAGTGCCAATCGGTCTTCGGGGGTCATCCCGCCCCACACGCCGTAGTTCTCCCGGTTGAGCATGGCGACGTAGAGGCATTCGGCGCGGCGGGGGCAAATGAGGCCGTCCCAGGTGCCGTTGCACACGTCGAGGGCGAAGCTCTCGTCAGAGAAAAAGATGTCCCGCTTCCGGGTCGGGGTGAGGGAGTCTTCGCGGCATTTGGCTTCGCCGCGGTGGTGCTTGGGTGACCAGTCGGGGGCGTTGACGACGGCGCGGATTCCCATCAGATGTCCGCCTCCAGTTCCAGGAACCGCAGGAAGTTCTCCTCGGAGATCACCACCCAGTTCCGGCCGTGCAGTTCGACCACGAACGCCATCTGCCGCATGTCCAGGAGGGCGTTCTTCTCGGCGTTGACCAGCGCGGCATGGGTGATGGTGAATTGGCTGCTGGCAGTGGTTTTGCACTCGATGGACCACTTGGTGTTACGGACGTCGTTTTTGACCGCCCACCCGTTGCCGGAACCTGCGGTGGTGGTGCCGCCGACCTTGCGGGCGAGACGTTTTTCCTGAGCGCGGGAGGCTTTGATGCGGCGGTCCATCACGCCGCACCGGGCTGCACCAGGGCCAGGACGTCCGCGCTGAGCTGCTCCTGGAGGTCGACGTCCTCAAGGAAGGCGGAGCGCAGTTTCTTCTCGCCGTGCCACTGCTGGCCGCCGTACTTGTACCAGGAGCCGTCCAGCGTGATCAGGCCCCAGTAGATGCCCATGGTGATCATTTCGGCGGCCACGTCGTAGTCGCCTTTGCGGATGCCGGTGGCGGAATCGGCGAAAAAGAAGCGGATGGATGCCACCTGCTGGGGCGCGGCGCTCTTGGACTTGATCGTCTTCATCTTGATGACCTGGCCGACGCGCATGCTGCCGCCGCCGGGTCGCTTCTCGTCGATCCATTCCGTGCGGGACGCCTCAAGTCGCGTGTAGTAGGCGTAGTTCTTCGCCTTCCCGCCCGGCGACGTCTTCGGGGTCATGCCGGCCGGGGACCATCCGCCGATCTGGTCGCGCCACTGGTTGACGATCAGCGCCAGCAGGGGGCGTTCCTTTTCCACCAGGCTGCGGCGGGTGGCCGAGCCGACCTTGCGGAAGAACTTGCCCGTGACCCGGGCGCCGGCACTGATGGTGGCCTGGTCCATGTCCCGTTCGGCCTCGTCGTCGGCGACTAGGGCCGGATAGGAATCCAGCACCACCGCGTCGAACGCCCTAGATTCCGCGGCCTTCAGCATGGCGGTGTAGGCGTACTCCATGGCGTTCGTGGAGTAGACGGCCACGCGGTCGACATCCACGCCGAGGGTCGTGGCCCATTCGGTGTCGTAGTGCTCCGCGGCCACCCAGAACGTAGAGAATTCCGGGTCGCGTTGCTGGTTCGCTGCAATCGTCTTGTGGACGATCGTGGTCTTTCCCGAGCTTTCCGAACCGACGATCTCATTCCACTGGTTGGCCGGCCATCCCCCTCCCAGCATGACGTCGAGAGAGAGGGAGCCGGTCGTGAACCGTGAAACGGCGGGCATCGTCGAGGCGACAATGACCGAGCCGGGGCCATGTTTCTTATTGATCTGCGCCATGACGACGCGGGCCTCATCACTGAGCGGCATACGACGACCGTATGGACCGAAAAAATCACCGCACAGGGCCAAATGGGTGGCCTATTTTTTATTTACGGGCAACCGGCGGGTTCGTCGTCCGTTCCATAGCACTGGTACGTACGCGGGTCGGTCGCGGTATCCACCGCCGACCAGATACACAGGGCGGCGCCCGCGGCGAGGCAAAGGGCCGCGCAGATGAGGAGAATGCGGCTCACATCCGCCCCACGATGACGTCCGGCCGGTAGCCGGCGCCCTTTGCCTGGTGCAGCGATGGCCTGGCCGGCGCGTCTCGGTTGGAAATGGCCACGCCCTGGGTGGAGTTCTGGACCGGGTAGTGGCACTGGTTGCACATTGCCTGGGTGTTGGGGGTGGGCCGCCAGTACTCGTCGCTGCCGCAGGAGGGGCAGCGCTCGGTGACCTTCGCGGACTGGGCCTTGTTGGTGACGTAAACGCCCTGCTGGGCCGGTGCGGGCTGCTGCGGCTGTGCGGGGGCCTGCGGCTGGCCGTAGGTGGGGTGGGCCCACCACGGCGTGCCCGAGGGGGTGAGGCCCGCTTGCGGGGCCTGTGGAGCTGGCGGGGCGGGGGTCCCTCCGGTGCCGGTGAGCTTGTTGAGCCAGAAGTCGCTCGTCATCTCGAAACTCCCAGGGTTCCGTTTTCCAGGAGATGGCCGACGACGGTGGCCACGGCGGTGCGGCTGATCACCGCGAACATGGCGCGCTCCGGATCGTCCTCGTCCTCCGGCTCGTCCCCGTCGCGGTTGAGACGGACGAGCCGGTACAGCAGGTCGGCCGCGATGTCCGCGTGCGCGAAGACCTCGGGGGCGACCGTGTTCACTTCTTCGATCCGCATGTGCGACTTGTAGTGCTCGATCTGGTCGACGTCGGGGCCGGCGGGCACCAGGCCGAGCATCCGGCAGACCTCGTGATAGTCGCCGCATGCGACAACGTCGCGGAGCATTCCGCGGAAGATGGCCGGCGCTTGGATTTCGGTGTCGGGCATGATGCCAGAGTAGATCGAATGATTATTTCGCTTCACTCCACCGATTGCAGATTTTCACGTCTGTGGTAACGGGCACGGACAGAAGCTGCATTTCGGGGCCGGCCATCGCGTTGTGCAGCACCTTGGCGCCTTCCTCGGCAATCTCCGCGGGACACATGGCGGCGATTTCGTCGTGCACGGTGAGCAGGATTTGCATGCCCGGCAGCAGTCCCTTGTGCAAGCGGACCAGGGCGAGCTTGGTCATGTCCGCATTCGAGCCCTGGATATGGCTGTTGACGACCTGGCGTTCAGCCTTGCCGCGGCGGCCGTGGTCGTGGGAGAGCAGGTCGGGCAGACGCCGCTTGCGGCCCAGCAGGGTGCGCAGGTAGGGCTCCGGCCGGCGCGAGCGCACCGTACGCAGCAGCTGGCGCTTGTAGGCGTAGACCTCGGGGAACTGCTTCTCGTGCTCGCGCAGGATCTGCTTTGCCCGGCGCAATGTGGTGTGAGACATGTCGGCGACTTTCTGAGGGCCGGCGCCATAATTGATCGCAAATGCGATGGCCTTGGCGACCTGCCGCATCTGCTTGGTGACGTCCTCGGGGGCAACACCGAACACCGCTGCTGCGGTGGCGGTGTGAGCGTCCACGCCATCCCAAAACCCTTGCCACAAGGCCCCCTTGCCCGCGAAATGGGCGAGGATACGCTGTTCGATCTGGGCGTAGTCAGCGACCAGGAGCACGAACCCGTCGAGGGGGTCGATGAGGTCGCGGATGGCTTTGCCCCACTCGGTGTCCGCGCGGGGCCAGTTCTGGACGTTCGGTTTGGAGCTGCTGAACCTGCCGGTGACCGTGCCGTACTGCTTGAGGATCGGATAGATCCGGCCGTCGAAAATTTGGGTCGGCTTGTCGTCCTCGGGATTGCCCAGGTAGCCCTCCACGTAGGTGGAGAGGATCTTGGAGACGTCCTGGTAGGCGAGGATCGCGTCGACCACCGCGTTGCGGCCCTTGTAGGGCTCCAGGGCTTCGGCGTCCGTGGACGGCGCCCCCTTCGGCGTCCGTTTCCTGGGGCGCAGGCCCTGCTCCTCATAGAGGATGACCTGTTTCTGCGGTGCGGAGCCGATGTTGAAGACCTTGCCGGCCGCGCGGTACACGTCGGCCTCGCACTCGGTCATCCGTTCGCGGAGCGCCATGCGGAGCTGCTCCAGGGCCTTGATGTCGACCGGGACGCCGCCGGAGCCCATGTGCAGGACGCAGGCGAGCACGTCCATCTCCAGGGCCCACATGTCCTCCAGGCCCTCGGCGGTGACACGGGAGCGAAGGTCCAGCCACTGGAGCCAGGTCGAGGCCGCGTCCATGTAGGAGTAGTCCGCGACGGTGCCGAAGGCGTGTTTCTCGATGCACTTGCCGACGTCTTCGAGGTCGTAGACCAGGTTCCAGCGCTCTTTGTCGAGCGGCTTGAGACCGATGGGACGGTTTTCGTTGACCATCCACGCGGCGACGATGGTGTCCCCGTACGGAGGGGGCGGGTAAGTGCCCTTGTAGTACTTCGCGACCGACAAGAGGTCGAACGGGGCGTTGTGTGCGACCTTCAACCGATCGCTGTAGAGCAGTTCTTCCAGGGCGTCGAACACCACGGAGGGGCGGAGCTGAGGTGGGGGCTCCTCCCACTGCGCGGCGATGTGGTCCCACTCGCCGGTGCGTTTGTTTTTCCGCCGGGTGGCTTTCCGTAGGAGGTTGTGGCCGTTCGGGTGCCCCATGGGAATGACGGCCGTGTGGCCGTTGGTGGCGAGGGAGATCCATACGACCTCGTTGACCGCGGGGACGCCGCGGTACTCGCCGGTGGTCTCGACGTCGAAGGCGAATGCGTCCTGGGTGCGGAAGTAGCCGACGACGTCTTCGAGTTGACGGGTGTCGGTGATGAGCTGCTGCACGAGATCCCCGGGCCGGTGAAGAGACGGGAGAGCCCGCGCCGGCGAGTCAGAGCGGGAGCACCGGCGCGGGCGTCTGTGGGCGGGGTCGGTCAGGCGTCCATCAGCATGCGGACGATTTCCTCCATGCCCTCGTCGTCGAGCAGTTCCTTGACCTTGTCGCCGTATTCGTGGCACTCGGCCTGGAACTGGCGCAGGGCCTCGTCGTCGAGCGGGGCGACGTTGTACTCCTCGTCCAGGTCCCGCTCCTTCACCCGCTCCAGGGTGTACTCGACCGACTTCTTCTTCTGTTCCTTGCGGATGGTGAAGTAGAGGTCGGGCCGGTTCAGCGGTCCCCTCTTGTCGTCGGCCGCGATCTCCTTGAGCTGACGCGCGATCTTGATTCCGACGTCCCAGACCTTCATGACCGGGTACTCCGGGTCCTCCAGAGAGACCACGTCGAAGCACGCGGAGAAACGCTTGGCCTTGTCCCCGATCGCGCACAGCGGGCAGTCCGGAGTTCCCCAGCAGCGCACGCTCTTGGAGCCATCCTCGATCTCGTCGATCCAGTGGCTCGCGAACACGTCGAAGGGGCCGTCGCCGAGGATCTTGATGACCATGCGGTTCTCGGTGACCTTGAGGTACATGTCGCCGCCGCCGGCCGCGGAGGCAACCTTGTCGACGTCGTCCCAGCCGGCCTGGTGGGTGGGGCCGGCGCTCGTCTTCACCACGCGGCCGGTGATGGCCTCGCGGCGCGTGATGGCGGTGCCGTCCGTGCGACCGGCGTCGAATCCCTTCTGCTCGGCCTCCCGGGCGGGAAGCGAGCGGCGACGTCCATAGCTGCGTGTTTCGGGCATGAGTCAGCTCCAGTCGTGAATGGGCTCAGGGAGGACGCCGCGCGTGTGCTTGAACAGCTCCTTGCAGCGGTCCGGGAAATTGGTGTGGGAGATGAAACGCTTGGTCCCGGACAGGACGCCCTCTTCGTAGGCGATGGCGATGACGCCTTCGATCTGCCGCCGGGTGTACAGGCGGCGCCGGCCGTTCTTGGATTCGCTGTTGTAGATCCAGGTGGCGCCGGGGAACAGGCCGATGGTTTCCCATTTGTAGAGCGTTTTGGGAGACCGGCCGAGCGCCGTGGCCAGGTGGCTGGTCGCGAAGAACTCGCGGTAGTAGCCGGTGATTTTCTTGTAGATCGGGTCCTCGTCCCAGCGGACCATCTCCCCGACGCTCGGGGTTTGGACGGGGTGGGGAACGCCGAGAGGACGCGCGGTTCCGGGGTAGACATCGAGCGGCTTGCGCTGAGGGCCGATCACGATGTCAGGCCCCGGAAGGCGAACGTCTCTTTCTGGACGAGGATTTCGTCCATTTCCGCTTCGGTGAGATGTCCTTCCTGGAGGAGGACGTACAGCTCATCCGGGTCCAGCATGGGGACCGGCGGAAATGCGCGGCGGTAGAGCGCCTCGCCCTTGGCCCTGAGAATCCGCTCGGCGGCTTCCTCGTCGGCACTGATGGAGACGCGGCGCTCCCGCTTGATGCGCGTGTACTCCGAGTCGCCCGCCGGAATCGGGAAGGGAAGGTCCAGGTACTGGCTGCCCTTGTGATCGGTGTACCCGCGCTGCTCGACCGCGGCAGCTACTCTGTCGCGGAGTTTGTTCAGGCGTGTGGTTTCTTCGGTGACCTGAGCCTTGAGGACCGCCCACTCCCGGAAGATCGGGATGATGGGGTCGAACGGAATTCGCTGAGGTTCCGGGGCGGCCGTTGGATTGAGTTCTTCAGGCACGCAATGCTCCCGTAGGGGTGGTGCGAAGGAGCTACTCCAAAGCTCCGTGCACCGACCCTATGAGCGTGAAAAATGACCGCCAATCGGCCAAAAGAGTGCCTCAGAAACTATTTCCGATGTGTTCCGAGAGACTTTCCACATCGACGTCCAGCGAGCCGGCGCCACGGCCGTCGACCACCGCCTGGGACAGGCTCTGGCGCAGCCGGAGCGTGGCCTGCACGCGCTCCTCGATGGAGTCCTCCACCACGAGGTTGACCACGTGGACACGGTCGAATGTCGAGCTGGCGCGGACGTGGCGGGTGTTGCGCTGTGCCAACAGGCCGTTGGAGTAGGGGAGGTCGTAGTTGATGAGGTACTGCACCTCGGGCAGATCGAGCCCGTACCCGCCGGCATTGGTGGACAGGAAGATCCGGCACTCGGGGTCCGTCTTGAATTTGGCGAGTGCGGCGGCTTTCTTGTCCGCGGTGAGCTGGCCGTGGAAGAGGACGAGGTCGCCGTGCTTTTCGAGCCGCGCGGAGAGGTAAGGGAGCAGTCGGCGGTAGTCGGTGAAGACGGCGACCTTCGCGCCCTCGGCCGTCATGGTGGCCACCAGCTCGTCGAGGGCGTTCAGCTTGGGCGAGTGGTTGAGGTCGGGTAGGTCGGTGCGCGAGGCGGCGAATTGTGCGGCGTACTCCGAGCCCTCCGCCTTCGTCTCGTGGTAGGCGACCGCGGAGTCCATCAGGAGTTGGGGGTGGTCCAGCAGCAGCCGGGCCGCCTGCATGCGGGCCATGACCTTGCCCTGGGCGCCGAATCCTGCCTCGGGGCGGACGCCGGCGTAGTAGGCGGCGATGTCCAGCTCCTGGCCGGCTTCGGTCAGCTCGTCCATCGCGGCCTGGAGGTCGAGAAGGATGGCCTTGTAGATGGCCCGGGTCGTCTTGTCGAGCTGCACCGAGTGCGTCGTCTCGGTCACGGCCGGCAGGTACTTCGCGACCTCCGGGTCCAGGCGCGACTTGCGGATCATTGCCTTGGACAGGTTCCGGTGCAGCAGGTCCAGGTTCTTGTAGCCGGTGACGCCCCCGAACCAATTTCGCGTGATGAATGACTTGTCGAAGTGGTCCCACCTGCCGAGGATCTTTTCGTTGACCCACTCCATGATGGAGAAGACCTCTTCGGGCCGGTTCTCCACCGGAGTTCCCGTCAGGGCGACGCGGATCGGGGGCTTGAGTTTCTTGACGCGCTTGGTGGTCTGGGCCGCGAAATTCTTGATGGCGGTCGCCTCGTCGAGGACCAGCGCGTCGGCCCAGACGGCGCATAGGTACTTCCAGTCGTTCAGGACGGACCCGTACGAGGCGATGACGTAGTCCGCGTGCTGGGCGGCCTCCCACTGCTGGCGGCGCTTGGGGGGTGTGCCGTTGATGACCACGCACACGTTCTCAGCGGGCACGGTGAGGCTGACGCCGCGGACCTTGACTGTGCGCCGGGGAGCGTCGGTGAAGTTGGCAATCGCCTGCGCCCACTGCCACTTCAGCGAGTTCGGCACGAGGATGACGCAGCAGCGGATCTCGCCTTGGCCGAGCAGTTCTTCGAGAGCGGCGATGGTCATGACCGTCTTGCCGGTGCCCATGCTGTAGGCGACCAGCAAGCGGCGGTCGGACAGAATCCGAGCTACGCCGTCAGTCTGGTAGGGGTGCAGCTTTCCGACGAACATTCAGTGCCTCCCGCGCCACGGGTAGTGGGCGCCGGCGTAGGCGGACCTGGCGGCCTCGTCGCTCATCTCGCCCAGGTCTTTCGCGGGAATCCCGCGGTAGTTGAGGAACTTCATCGCCAGCCCTCGCGGGCGCCAGCGCGCGTACAGCCGGTCGCGTGAGGTGATGCCAGCGGCGTCGTTGTCCAGGCCGAGGACGAGCGTGGTGCAGCGCGCTTTGATGAGCCGCATCTGCATCTCGGAGACGTGCGCCCCGAAGGCCGCGAATGCGCCCTCGATGCCGAGGGAATGGGCGCGGACGGCGTCGAGGGGGGATTCCAGCAGCAGCGCTGTCTCGCCGGCCCAGGCGATGTCACCGAAGAGGGTGCGGGACTTGAGGATTCCCTGCGGGTAGTTCCGGAAGAACCGCTTACCTTTCTCCTGCCACCCCCACAGCTCGCCCGTCATGGGGTTACGGATCGGGAGAATCCAGCGCTTCTTTTTCGGGTCCCACAGCACTCCGTACGCGGCGCACGCCTCGGCGGTCAGTCCTCGCGAGTCCAGAGCCGGGGGCGGAGGAGGTTCGAAAAGGGCGAGGGCTGCTTCGGTGAGCCGTTCTCTCGGCTCGTGATGCTCGCGCTGGTCCTCCTCGTCGCGGACGCGGTATACGCCGTGGCGTGCGATCCACTGCCAGGCTTCTACGCGGGCGTAGCCGAGCTTGTCTTCGACCAGGTCGATGAAGAGCCCGCTGTACTGGCAGGAGAAGCAATTGAACAGGCCGGTACGGGAGTTGACGCTGAATGAGGGCCGCCGGTCGGCTTTGCCGGTGTTGGCGAGGTGGGCGGGGCAGCGAGCGAGATACTCCGATGAGTCCTCTCCGCTCACCTCCCGCAGCACCTCGATGCCCATGCGGTGCATGGCGCCGGCGACGTCTGCGGGTACCGGGTTCGCGTACGCCGCGAGCTGCTCCCAGACGTCAGTAGGGGAGGTCATCGTCGACCTCCTCCTCCTCGAACGCGGGCGGGTCCCAGGAGATGGAGATGAGGTGTTCCTGGGGCGGGGAGTTTCTGGAGGCGAGGACTTTCATTCGGTAGAAAAAGTCCTCGTCGGTCGCTTCCATGCCGACGACGAGGTCCGCGTCCTGGGCCCAGGCGGAGGTGTAGCCGAGGCTGTTCACGGTCAGGCCCTTGGCGCCGACCTTGTGCGACAGCGACTGAGTGGTGACGACGACCGGGAGGTCATTGTTCAGCGCGAGCTTTTTCAGGCCGCGGCTGATGTTGGTCAAAGCCAGGGGTGTCCCCGACTCCCGGGACACCTCGTCGAACAGGAAATAGGCCCCGTCCACGAACACGACGGACGGGGAGAGTTGGTCGATCTTCGATTGGATGCCGGTCAGGGTCATGACGCCGGCACGGTCCTCGGTGACGACGTACGGCTGTTCGCCCAGCGGCCCGGACAGGGCCTTTTCCAGAGCCCGCCACTCGCGGGGGCTCAGGTCGCCGGTCTGGAGCTTCTTCGGGTTGACCTGCGCGAGGAATCCGTCCAGGCGCCGGGCGATTTCCGCGTACGGCATCTCGAAGGAGATCAGCAGGGGCTTCGCGCCGTAGTCGTACGCCGAGCGGGTCATGCCGAGCATGACCGTCGTCTTGCACGACTTCGCGAGTCCGGTGAGGACGATCATCTGCTGGGGCTGAATGCCGAGCGTGACCTTGTCCAGGAACCTGAACCCCGTGGGGATGCCCAGGAGTTGCTCAGGATTCTCGCGGGCCTGCCGGTAGGCCGCGAGCCGGTCGGCCCCGGTGGCGGCGTAGTCGATTTCGCGGGAGGTGGCGGAGGCGGTGGTGGCCTGCGCGAGCATCATTCGCAGCAGCGGGAGTGCGGCCTCTGAGCCGTTCTTGTCGAGGGCCTCGGCCACGGCGTCCAGGCCGAGGTCGATGATGACGCGCCGGCGGGCTTCGTGCAGTTGGCGGACGAGGTAGTCGAGCGGGCCGGAGGAGTCCTCGCGGAAGGCGAAATTGGGGTGGTCACGTTGGATGACCTCCGGGGTGGGCGGCTCCCCGTAGTCCTCCCGGAACGTCACGATGTCGACGAAGATCTTGCGGTTGTTCGGGTCGAGGAAGTGATCAGCCGTAATCCGCGCCTGGGTGACCTTTTCCAGGTCGCCGGTGAGCGCGATGTAGCTGATCACTTCCTCTTCGATGCTGCTCACAGGATCTCCAGCAGCGTCAGCGGTCCCGCTTCCTCCATGAGGTCGCCGAGCGGGACGGGGCCCATGCAGTCGTCGTCCACCACTGGTTCGACAGAGATCTCGGGAAGCTCGCCGGCGCGGAAGGTGACGACGACGGCCCAGCCGACCAGGTCCCGTTCCTCGTAGCCGCACAGCCCGATCTCCGAGTGCAAGCGCGCGATCTTGCTGGTGTGGTCGGGGATGAGCTGGACGACCTCGCGGCGCGGGTCCTGGTGGGGCTCGGGGCGGTAGTCGGCGGTCACTAGATCACCGCCCGCATCAGTTCGGGATTTTGCGGGTGGACGTAGATGCCGCGTGGGCCGTAGCGCAGGGTCTGGTCGGGCAGGCTGTGGAAGATGTGGGTGTGGCCGAGCAGCCCGATCAGCCGCGCCATCTCGTTGGGGGTGGTGACGACCAGGCGGCTGGCGGGGAGGGCCTCGGCCTCGATCCGTGTGGCGAGGTGGCCGGCCATTTCCTCGGGCAGGAACGTGACCAGGGCGATGTTCACCTCGCGGGTCCACAGGTGCCAAAGCTCGCCAACGGCAGAGCCGTTGGTCTCCTCGAACAGGTCCAGCGCGGCGGCCCGGCGGTTCCAGCGAATAAGCCTGCGGAAACGATTCTCCGAGTAGCGGGGCCCGGGGAGTCCGATCAGGTGCTCCCAGACGACGAAAACCTCGGTGGGGATTTCCTCGTCGTCGTCGAGGTCGGCGTACCCGATCACGCGTCGGCCCCCCGCAGCGTCTCGCCGACGAAGATCGTCCGGCGGGTGCAACGGTCGACGAAGGACCGCAGCGCCTTGGAGTAGCGCTGTGACCACTCGGTGCCGGAGAGGTTGGTGGTGATGAGGGTCGGCCGGCCCTCGTCGTATCGCTGCCGTAGAAGCTGGTCGAGCGTGTCTTCGGCGTAGCCGGAGTCGGTGGTGTGCTCATGCCCGACGTCGTCCAGGAGCACGACGTCGGCCCACTCCACGCGCTCGATGGCGTACTGCCACCGCGAGAGCTGCTCGGGGACCGTGTCGGCCCCGGCCTTGAGGACCGAGATCTTCCGCGAGACGTGGTCGGTGTAGCGGGTCTGGTAGACGGAGATGCCCCAGCGTCGGCGTAGCTCGCACAGCACCGCGGAGGCCAGGGTGGTCTTCCCGGTGTTGGGCGGCCCGGCGAAAAGGAGGCCCTGGCCGAAAATGTTGGGGTTGGTGGGTAGGGCCCTCCAGTTGCGGTCCTGCTGGCCGCGGAACTGGTCGACGTAGGTGCGCGCTTTATGGAGGGCCTCGGGCTGGATGAGGTCGCCCATCTCCTCGACGTCGTTGAGGGTGATGCCGCGCAGGCGGGGCGGGATGCCGGTGCCGACCCAGCGGGCGCGCTCTGGGTCCATCGGGCGAGTGATCACAGGGTCTCCCAGGAGGCGGCGAAGGCGTCGGCGGTGGTTGTGTCGTGGGTGGCCGGGGCCTGCCAGCTCTCGTAGTCCGCGGCCGTCACGGTCACGCCGGTGGCGCGCAGGGCGCGCAGCAGCTCGTAGCGGCGCCATTTGAAGTCCCAGATGTAGGGCTTGGAGGGCGCCCGGCCGGCGAGGCGGCTGATGTAGAGGTCGACTAGGGCCCGGCAGTCGTCGGGGGTGAGGCCGACGCCGTGGCGCAGTTCGCTGAAGACCGTCATGAGGGCTTGGCGGTTGCCGATCTCCAAAGTTCCGGCCCAGCTCAGCGGGGGGCAGGAGCGGGAGAAGTAATCGCAGAGGCCGGCGACGGAGTCGGGGCCGTACAGGCGGCCCCTGGTGCGCCGTACGCGGCGGGGCGCGGGCTCGGGTGGGGTCCAGGAGGTCTGAGGGGCTGGAGCGGAATCTGAAGCGTCCTGGAGGAGTTTCCGGGCACAGGCCGTGGCGTCGAATTCGGAGTCAGGGTCGATGTGGCGTCGAGCCATGTCGGTGTCTCCTGGTGGTGTGGCGTACCAGAAACTGCACGCGAACAGACGTTCGCGGGCAGCTAATAGAAACCGAAGGTTTCTATTTAGCAGTTCTCTTGCTGGAGCTAGAGCTGGTGCTTTTGCTTGAGCGCGTATGTGCACGCTCGATGCGTCAGTTGCTGCGTCACGTCAGTTACTCGCTCTCCGGCATGTGGTCCTCCAGTTCGCGGTTCGATTTGACGAGCATGCGGATTGCGCAGTCCACGAGCTGGTGGTGCGGCATCTGCTCCTGAGCCATACGGATGGGGCCGAAGACGCTGGCGATGGAGACGGCGCCGACGCGCACCTGTGTCTCGGTCTTGGCTCCGGGCCATGCGAGAATGCGCACAAGTCCGATGGTGCGCAGGTCACTTAGGGCTCGGGTGGCCGTGCGGAGGCAGACCTTCATTTCGTCCGCGAGATCCTGCTGAGTGATATAGGCGCAGGACCACCCGGTGAGTTCGTCGTACCGGCTGTCCCGATGAGTAACGAGATTTGTGTACGCGGTCCGAGCCCTTTCAGGAACTCGCGCGAGGATCTCGTCTACGGGAATTTCGAGGCTCATGTAAACTCCCGGTGGAATGTGTCGAATGGCGTGGCAGCCAGAAGTGCGGCCCCCGGCGGAATGCTGTCAATGTCCGTCGGGGGTCTTTCTTTGTCAGGCGGGAACCCGGCGCGTCTGCGCGTCCTTTGGGGGACGGCCTCGGCCGGCCGGCTCCCACTGCCCGGACTTCTCGTTGAAGATCTCCAGGCGTGTCTTTCGCGGCTTCGTGCCGTCTTCGGTGTCCGCGGGGATCTCCGGCTTGGGTGCGAGCACGGAGCGGGCACGGATCAGGTCCTGGCGCAGCTCGGCCGCGGAGTTGACCATCTGGCCGAAGACGACGTCGATGAAGCCTTCCGTGTCGATCAGGGCCTGGTTGACGGTGGCGGCCTCTTGGGCGGTGAGCGTGACGTCCGGGGCGTCGCTGACGACGGTGAGCGCCGTCTGTCCGTCGGCCTCGACCTCCAGGGCCGCTTCCTCCGGCGGCTCGTGGTCGGGCAGGTGCTGCCAGGTGACCTCCAGCAGCATGCGCGAGAGGTCGTGGACCGGGATACCCTCGCGCAGGGCTGCCGCCGCGGCGCCGGCGGCCACATCGTCGAACTTCCCCTCGGTCGACAGGACCAGGAGCATCGGGTTCTCGGCCTTGGCGAGCCGCTCCACCATGCCGTTGTCCGGGTCGGTGCAGTTGATGAGGATGTCTTCCTCGGGGTCGTCGACATTGCCGAGGATGTCGTCGGTGCGCTCGTTCATGGTCTCGTCGAAGAGCACCTTGTAGGGCAGCTCACAGCGGACGATCCATTCCCAGAACGCGTGCACCCCCGGGGAGGTGAGTGTCTCGCCGGCCGGGATGAGTGCGCTCAGTGCGTAGCGGTCGGACGGGGCGAAATAGCCTTCTGTGTCTTCGGAGCCGAGGGAGAAGTGGGCGTTGAGGGTGTCCACGACGAGGTTCCCTGCGACCTCGGCTTCCCCCAGAACCCCCAAGGTGACTGTCCGCAAAGCCATATTTACCTCACATGGGTTGATCGGGTGGGCGTCAGCGATAGTGCCCCTGATGGCCCGTCGGAAATAGATGCGACAGGGCAATTTCGTTTAAGACCACTCGCCTGGCTCAATTGGGGCCGCCAGGGTGAGACAGCGGCTCTGACCTCACGGTCCAGGCATTGGCATCCCCCGTCTGGCCCTGCCACGTGTCACGGTGGCAATTCGAGGTGACTCACTCGAACGGCTCAGGAGATGAAGCGTCCCCGCAATGGAGGCCGCCGCGAGGGGCAGCAGAAAATCCGGGTCGACCCAGCGCTCAAGCGCGAACGCGATGCCCAGAGCGGACAACGATTTCACGTAGGCAGCGACCATCTCGGGCACCGGCAGCAGAGAACACAGCGCCCCGATGATCGGGCGTACGAGGCATTCCCAGACGAAGAACGTGGCGAGCGCAAGGACGAGCAAGTGCATGGCGTATCCCGGGTCACGGAGCGCTCGCGTACACAAGGCGGTAGGAGGCGCCCACACCGATCTGCCGTTGAATGAGCTGATCCAGACGGTATTGGCTGACCCTTTTTCCGCGGTAATAGTGCGAGCGGGTATCCCCGGGGGTGCCCTCCCACATGTAGTCGGCGCTGGGCTGGTTGCCGTCGAAGTAGTCGCCGAGCTTGTCGGCCTGCTCGACGAGCAGTTGGTCGTAGCGGAATGTGAGCGGGCCGACGTTGGCGTAGGGGCCGTTCGTCACGAGGGACTGCCACACAGAGCCGGCGTACTGGACGACGGCGCCGGCCGTGTACGGGATGGACTGCGACCAGGTGGGTTCCGCGGTTGGCAACTGCGGTAGGAGGGTCCACACCGCGTCGTTGCTGTCCGGCGGCACGGCCGAGAACACCGTGGCGACGTCGTCGGCCGCATAACCGAGGTAGAGGCGAAGCGAGCCGCCGTAGGTGCTGGAGGTTTTGAACGTTACCGACAACCGGGACCAGGTGGTGTTTCCGGTCGGGTCGAAAATCGGCGAGGAAGTACCGCGGATGATGTTCGTGCCGTCGCCTGCGAACAGCGTGATGGGTACCGGGCAGGCTGTCGGCAGGACGTAGACGGACGCCGTGTAGACCGTGTCGGGTTTGAGCGAGTCGACGAGCGCCGGCTGTGTGACCTGGGAGATCACGCCGGTGCGCGGGGAGGTGCCGTTGACCAGAGTGGCCGTGGGAGCAGTGGTCATGCTGAACTGCGCGGCGTTGCCGATGATGCCGCCGCCCGTCACCAGCGTCAGGGTCGAGGAGAGCGACGCGTCCTTTTCCTGGCTCCAGCCCCAAAGGGAGTTCTGGAAGCTGGGGTTTTTGGCGTAGTTCACGCGGGTGGCGCGGAGCTTAATGATGAGCTGTCGCGGGGCCTGCCAGGCCCTGGCCGGTGAAGCGCCCGCGCTCTTGGTGGCGAGGGTCGACGGCACCCAGATGCGGTGCTCGTCCACGTAGAAGTGCACCGAGCTGGCACCGCCGGAGGTGACCCGGGGGACGACCGCGGCCCAGGCGGCGGTGCTGTCCATGGTCAGGGTCGCCGCGGCCTGCTGCCACTTGAAGCCCCCCGCCGTGGTGACCGAGCTACCCGCCACGAAGGTCCCGATCAGGTTGAAATTCGCGTCGTAGCGCAGCACGGCGCACTGGAGGGTCTGGCCGGCGGCCTCGGCCGCCACGGAGACCTGCGCCTGATAGGTGACGCCGGGCTCGACGCGCACGAGCGCGGTCTGGAGCGGGGCGAGCGTCAGCACGGCTGGCGCGGCGATGGGGGTGCCCAGCGGGACCCCGCCGCCGTTGGGGTTGTCCGGGGTGCCCTCGCCGGCAGTGAAGGTGCGGTATTTGACGTCGGCGTATGTCTGGCGCTTGGCCATCAGGTTCGGGTAGGTGCCGAACTGGGCCACCGCCTGATAGGAGTTGGTGGCCGGCGGGGACTGGTAGACGAATTTCCCGGAGAATTCGCCGCACGACGTGTACTCGTTGGTGCGGGTGAAGGTCATGTAGGCCGTCTCGCCGCCGCCACCGACCGGCGTGTACATCGTGCGGCCCTCGTACGAGGACTGCTCGATGCTGAAGAGGTTGCTGCCGAACTGTGAGGTGTCGGTGTCGATGCCGGGCGGCGTCTTCTCGAACTGCACGTAAGCGATCTGCTGCGTTTCGTTCAGCGCCATGGCGGAGGAGGTCACGCCGAGGCGTGCATAGTCGTACACGCCGTAGATCGCGCCGATGGGGCCCGGGGAGTAGTAGGAGTTGCGGGCCTGGACGGTGACGGACAGCCGTTTCCAGGTGTTCGTGGGGTCGGTGCCGCCCAGACGGATGGTGGCGGAGGTGGGGTGGCTGAAGGCAGGGTCGGAGTAGACCGACGGCCCGTACGCCACGACCGCGAAGTCCGTGAAGGCACCCGGCACATTGGAGTAGGTGATCGCGATGGTGCCGTTGCCGGTGCTGCGGCCGGCTGTCATGGACACGAGCGTGATGAGCCGCAGGGCGGGATTGAACTCGCCGGTGCTCGGCGACGTGCCGTCCAGCGTCAGGGGAATGGGGACGGTCACGGGCGCACCCTTTCCAGCAGGCCGTAGCCGACGGCAGTGTTGTTGCGGGTGTCGGAGACGTTCGCGAGCGTGCGCCAGCCCGACCAGCCGCGGGCCTCGACGAGGATGTCTCCGGACCTGTTGCGCACCCGCATGCGCTCGCCGTAGGAGATCGGCGTCCAGGTGGCAACGACCGAGACGTTGACCGCGGTGACATTGCCGCCGGAGACGGTGAGGGTGGTGTAGGTGAGCCGGTCGCGGGAGGCGAGCCAGTAGGCGGTGTTGAGGGTGAAACGAAAGACGATCCCGTGCTCCATCGTGGCGGCCGAGTTGTCAGGCAGCGACATGAACGTCACGTACGCCTGCTCGCCCTGCTGTCCGGTGGGCACAGTGGGGTAGACCCAGTCGCGCTGGAACCACAGGACCCGGCCTGCCTGGCGTTCCAGCGTGGCCGACGAGTTCCAGCCGGTGGGGTAGACCGTGCCGCGCGTGTTGGCCCAGGTGCCGCGGGTGTAGTTCCACGGGACAGGCACGCCGTGCTGGCCGGCCGTCGGCACGGTCCATCCGGCAGGCGCCCCGGTGCCCGTGGCCTGCGGGTAGGTGGGCGTGGTCTCGAACCGGTCGAACAGAAGCTGTGCGTCGCTTTGGACGTAGGCGATTCCGCCGTAACTTCCGGAAGAGTTATACCAGTTGATGAAGGGGCGGACGTCTTCGCCGGTCGCTGTCGAGGTGCGGTTGTGGTACAGGCTGAACGTATAACGCTGGATATTCAGGCCACACCAACGCCACCACAGATTGTCGGTGTTGTAGCCGCTGGGATAAATACCGAGGGACGGGCGGGCGGCCTCATACAGATGCCCGCTCCAGGAGATCCGATCGCCCTTTTTGTAGGAGCGCGTGGCCGACCAAGAGACGACTTTCGGGGTGTAGACGGAGTCGGTCAGGATGCGGCTGGTCTCGGGTGCCGTGTTGGCCTTGTACGCGGTGAAGCGCCACTTGTCCGGGTTGAGGTCGGGCTGCCGGCCGACGCTTTGAGCGACGGCGACGTACACGGGAGCGCTGGCCCAGCCGAGCGGATTCCAGGTGCATGCCTGCCCCGGGTAGTACGTGTTGGTGGCATCCCACGGGTTCGCACGCACGAGGCCCGACAGGAACACTTCGCGGGTGCCGGATGACGAAAGTGCCGTGTAGTTAAGGGAGTTGCCGGTGCCGGGACTGGAGGTGCCGACGGACGCGCCCTGGGGAGAGATCCACCAGTCCGGAGTGGTGGTGGCCGTGACGTCGGGGTCGATGGTGCCGCTCGGCAGTGACAGATTCCAACTGCCGTAGCCGCCGGTCAACGGGTTCCATTCGCTCTGGGTGTCCTTGAGCGTGTTCGCGGTGATGGCCTGCCAGTTGGCGGCGGACTGGGCGTTGCCGGTCGGCGGGATGTTCAGGTTGGTTCCGCTGCCCAGCAGGAGCAGGTAGGAGATGGTGATGTCGTAGCCCGTGGACAGGGCGTTTTTCCCTGTCGAGGTCAGGGTGAGGGTGTTGCCCGTGGCGGTGAGCGTGAAGGTGCCGACGGTCACGATGGGGATCTGCTGGCGGGTGGAGCTGTACAGGTCGACCGGCACCATGCCTCCGTCGACCCCGTTGACCGTGCCGTCGACAATGCCGCCGGCCGGGTCGGCGATCAGGACGGCCAGGACGGTGTAGGAGCCGGCGGCCGGCGCGGCGAAGGTGTACGTCATCGAGTCGCCGGAGGCAGCCCCGGTGACGCGGACATAGCCGGGGTAGGGGTCGGCGACCCGGTCGGGGTCCTTGACGATGGTGCCGGTACCGGTCCTCGTGGGGTTCGAGCCCGTGTAGGACAGGTACACCGAGTCCCGGCGGGGGGTGCCGATGGCGGCGTACAGAGTGCCGTTGTAGCCGACGATGTCCGAGTAGAGCTGGCTGCCAGCGGTGGTGTAGTAGACCTTGTCGCGCTGCCAGTCCGGGTAGGTGGGCGAGGCGAAGGCGGATTCGTCTAGGTCGTGCAGTTCGTTGTAGCCGATCAGGACGTCGGAGTCCCAGCCGGTCGCGGCCTTCACGAGAGCCTGGGTGGACTCGACGCTGCCGCGGTCGCGCTGAATGAGAGCAGCGTTGGCGACGTAGGTGCGGCGCAGCTCGGGCAGCGCGGGAAGCTGCTGGGCGATGCCCATCTCCTGCGCCAGGAGGTACAACTGCCGGTCGCTGCAACGGATTACGTCGTTGATGCGGAGCAGCTGGTCGTTCTCACATTTGATGATGTCGAAGTAGTAGCCGAAGATCCGGCAGAACTTGGCCAGTTGCTCGTTTACGGGGATGGCAGACGCGGTGCTTTCGACGACGTCGATTTTGTACGGGCGTGGGATCTGGTCGTACAGCAGCTCGCTGTGCTTGAAATCCCTGGCGGCCAGGCCCACGCAGCCGCCGCACCGGTACCACGCCTCGGTCATGCCGGTCAGCGACCAGGAGCCGGGGTTGGTGTCGGGCTGGAGTCCGGTGACGGTGGTGGTGGCCGCGTACACCTTGCTGCTGTAGGTGACGAGGTCTCCGGCGTAGTACGTGATCGTGGCGTCGTACGTGTCCGGTGCCGTGCTGACGAACACCGCGTAGTAGTAGACCTGGGCCGGGACGACCGTGTCGTCCAGGAACCGGTTCTCGGGGTCCCCGGTGCCGCCGCCTGCGCCGGCCGGGGCTTCGAAGATCACCCAGCCGTCGTCTTCCGTCTCCGGGACACCGTAGGAGTTACGAACCAGGCGCAGCCGGGTCCAGCTCTTGACTCCAGCGATGATCTGACTGGAGCCGGACTGAATCGGCGTACTCCACGAGACTTCCAGTGCACCGTAGCCGCGCTGCTCGGCGGACATGGTCGACTGGAAGGAAACGAAAAGGGGTGCGCCGTATAGGGTTTTCGCGTAGATGTCGAGTTCGTAGACGCCCATTCGCTACCTCACGTCAGGTTGCGTACGAACGACAGGGAAATGTTGCAGTTGGCATCCACGGTGTTGTCGACCGCGCCGTGCTGGCTCACCTGCACCTGAATCGGAACGCCTGCGTTCCATCGGCCCTGCCATGCCATGTTGATGCGGTGGCGAATCCACGTGCGGGTTTCCACCATGCTGTCCTGGCCCGCGACTTCATCGTTTCCGCGCATCAGCCGCACATGGAAGAAATGCAGGTCGTGCGAGTAACGCACCGTGGAATCGGCCCAGATGTTTACGGTGATGTCCCAGAATCCTGTCACCGGGGCGTAGATGTTCGAACCACCGTGGTACATGTGGTTCGGGTCGTAATCGGCTGCGCCCCATTTGAACGGAGTCCACGCGCCTTCGCCAGTCGGTACTTTGATGCCGGGGGCGCGGATGACAGCGGCAGGCGGCGGGGCCGGCTTCTGTCCGCCCTGGCCGGCCAGGAGCTGCGTCATCAGCGTCAGCCAGGTCATCTGCTGCTGCATGGACTTGAGTCGGTCGGCCACGGTGGAGTAGGTCTTGGCCGAGCCGAAGTTGCTCACCGGGGCGGGCGTCTTCACGGTCATCGTGCCGGTCTTCGGCGGCCATGCCGTGTTCCCGCTCGGCCACCAGCCCGACCACACATGCGGGTTGGCGCCCACCGTGCGCTCGACGGCCGCCATTTCGTTTTGGAGGTCGTTGACGTGGGCGGCCCAGATCGTGTCGACGTTGTCGGTTTTCGGTGTGAAGCTCCGCACCGACATGGGGTAGACAGCGGGCATGGCGCGGGCTCCTATACTCCGCCGCTGGCGGTGATAACGATGCTGCCGACGATCGGGATTTCTTGGTCACGGCATACGACGTCGGCTGTGCCGCTCTGCGTCAGGTCGGAGCGGGCCATCATCTGAATGACCGCCCAGTCGACTCCCGGGACGTCCTGAATCGCCTTGTAGATACGGGAGATGGAAATCCGCGAGCCGAAGGTCGTCTCGGGCGGAGTGAAGACCTGCTGAATGGCCTGCTGCACGGCGAGCTTGACGGTGTCGCGCCGGTAGCGGGCCTGGACGGAAATAAGGACGGGCAGTGTGCTGGAGCCGACGTTGACCGGCACCAGGGTGCCGTTGACGACGTTGACGACCACGCCGGAAAGGGAGCGTGCCTGTACGTACTGAGCGACGGTGTCCCGCTGCCCCTCCGAGGGGAGGATGTTGTTCGGGCCGATGATGAAGATGGTCACGGCGCTGGCGGAGCGGACCACGGCTCGGGCGTCTGCGACACCGGCGACGGTGAGAGCGAGGTCGGCGTAATCCTGGGCGCTGACCGCGCGGCCCTGGGCCCGGAAGACTCGCGGGGCGTTGATGCGGATCTGGTCGATGGTCTCCTGGTCGGCGCCGCCCGCCATCGGGGAGGACCCGGCGACCACCACACCAGGGACGGACTCGGCCAGGTCGACGATCGACGACTGGGGCACATTGCCGTAGGAGCCGCCCCCGGTCCGGTACGCGGCGGTGATCTTCAGGCCGGTGGCCGGGACAGCGCCATTGACACCGTCGCCGAACGTGATCTGCGTGACGCCCTGGTCGTCGGTGACCGCCGTGAAGATCAGGTCGGAGGACTGCGCCAGGAGGAAGTCATCGACCGCGGTCCACTCGGTGCCGCCCACCCCGTCGTCGATGAAGATTCTTACGGTGTCGAGCAGCACCGGGCTCTGGGCCAGGCTGAAGGTCTGCGACTTGGTGCCGTCGCTGGCACCGACGTCCTCGACGCGCACGGTGGTGGCCGGCTGGCCGGACGTGGAGGCGTACAGGGCCAGCGAGCGGCTGCCTTGGGTGGCGCCCTCGGCGACCAGAGCGACGATCTGGGGGACGGGGGTGGTGTAGGCCGGCACGATGACGTCCGTGGTCGTCTCGTACGTGATGGGCCTATCCAGGGCCGGGATGTAGGCGGTGATGACCTGCGTGCCGGCCGGCAGGGTCACCGGTGAGGTCAGGCCGGGGGCGGGGCTGAAGGCGACTTGGCCGGTGGCGGGGATCGCGGGGTGAGGCTGGTAGCCGAGCTGCTGCGCGATGGCCACGACGCTGGAGCGCTGGGTGGCCGTGGTCAGAAAGCTCTCGTCCTGAATGCGGTCCTGGTAGAAGGAGATGATGTCACCCATATAGGCGAACAACTCCACCATGACGACGCCGAAGTCTGCCGGAGAGCGGGACGTCCATTCGGGAAGAATCTGCTGCGCGTACGCGAGGAGGGAATCGCGGTAGCCCGTGAAGTCACGCGACGTGTAGTCGATATTCGCTACCGACCCGCTGTCGACTGCCACTGCACACACTTCCTCTCGGTCCCCGCCAGCGGGATCGAGTCATAAATGTGTGCCGGCCGATATTGGGATTCTACGGTTTATGGCGACACTCCGTTAATGGCCTACCCGCCGGTGGCCACGACCGTGCCGCCCACGAGGACGCCGACGGTGCGTACCGTGTCTTGCTCGGCTCCGGGAGTGTCGTTGCGGGATACCTGGACGTTGACGTTGACGGTGCCCAGCTCGTTGTCCACATCGGCGACGACCGCGTTGACCACGGCCGACTTCTCGAACTGGGCGACCGCATCGAGCACGGCCCGCTCAAGCTGGGCGTGCGCGGCCTCGGCGTTCACCGCGAACAGGGCGGCCGACGTCGGGACTCCGTAGGTCGCGCGCATGACGCGCTCGCCCGGCAGGGTGCCGACCAGGGCGTGGACGCGGTCCAGGAGCTGCTCGCGCTGGTCGGTGGTGGAGGCCACTGCCCCGGTGTGGTCGATCTCGAACGGAGTGCGGATGGCCACACTGGCTGAGGTGTCGGCGGGCCCCGTGGCGGAGATGACCGGCGGAACCTCTTCCTCATCGACGCTGAGCGGGACCTGGGCGGCGGCCCGCTTGACGGCGTCACCGAAGGCGAAGAACGGCGTCAGCCGGTTGGCGGGGTTGTTCACGCTGGCCTGCGACAGGTCACCGCTGGCGTAGAAGCTCTCGCGTAGGGACCGCGTGAGGTCGAGCTGGACGCCGGCGTTGATCCGGGTCTTGTTGACGATGTTCCGCGGGTCACTGCCCTCGAACCGCAGGGGCGGGGTGTCGCAGACGAAGCCGGCCGTCGTCAGCTCCTGGGTGAGCAGGGACACGAGGACGTCGTCGAGGCCGGAGATGTAGACGACCTCCTCGCTCTCTCGCTGGTCCTCCACTCCGCGGAAGCTGATGGCACGGGAGCTGTTGCCCACGTTGACCTGACAGAACGGCTCGTCGAACGTGACCGCGGGCAAGGCGAGGGTGTCGGCCGTCAGGTCGGAGAGGCCCTCGAAGCAGTAGTAGGCGCCGGTCGTGTCCGCGCAGTACGTCGCGAGCTGAGAGGTGGGCGGCTCGATGGCCCCGCCGTGAATGGCGATGTAGACCAGGTAGTCGCCAACGCCGTAGCGGTTTTTGATGTCGTAGTCGATGCCGAGGGTTTTCGACGCTGCCAGAGTCCGGAAATAGGGATAGGTCGTCACGGCTGCTCCTCAGACGATGCGGGCACGGATGCCAGTCAGCGACATGTCGTAGGGGGACGCAGCCCCGATGGGAAACAGCGCCTGGAGGTCACCGCTGGGCTGCATGGTGATCCGGGCGGCGGGGGTGTCGTGCAACCCGATGGGATAAACCACGATCCACTTGTTGTCGAAAGAAGCAGACTGGCTGGAGTCGTCGGTGCGGTATAGAGCCGTCACGGTGTAGGTGGACCCGGGCGTCAGGCCGGTCACGGTGCGCGAGTTCGAGAAGGAGCCGTTGTCCTGGCCCTGGTTTTCGGCGGAGCGGTTGTCGTCACCGTCGGCGAGGATCGTGGACCCGGAGGTGACTTTGCAGCTCATCAGGCAGCGAGCCGTGGTGTTGCCCGCCTGTGCGAAGCAGCCAAAGACGATGACGACCTGACCACTGCCCGGCGAGACGAAGGTGAAGGACGGGCCGTTGGAGTCGGTCACGTAGGTGGTGCTGGTGGTGGTGGTCGTCGTCCGGTATTCGCCGTAGGCGATTTTTGCGTTGTAGGCGCTGCGGTAGACCGTGGCGGTGGTGGCCCGGTAGGTCTCAAGGGGCCGGGCTCCGTCCGGGAGGCTGGCGAATTTCACGGTGGAGCCGAGGCTGATGGCAGTGGACGTTTCCACCGACCCCGCCAGCTCGACCATGCCGTCCTCGGTGGTGCGGTAGACCGGGGTGCCGGCGGAGGACACGGTCCAGCCCGGCTCCAGCGGCAGCGGCGTCCAAGGCGCCACCGTTTCCGTATTCCGGGGCCAGTAGACCGGGTAATTCATGTCGCCGCCCTCAAAAGCGACAGTGACTTTGTCTCCCGGTGCCACGGTCCCGTAGGAAACGGGCTCGGCCCAGCCGGACACTGCTGTGCCGGTGATCTGCGGGACACGCACCCGCACGCGGCGACGGTTCTGCGGGTCGTTGGTGGCGACGACCAGACCGGCGTACACACCAAACAGGGCGGTCATGACGAGCCTCCCGTATAGGCAGCCCGCCAGCGGCCGGAGACCAGCACGGTCGGTGCGGGCTTTCGTGGCCTGTCCAGCACCCCCAGGTCGAGTTTCCGCGCGTCGTTACGGCCGACCGTGAGGGTGGTGTCGTACTGGCTCTTTTGCGGATAGAGCTGGTTGATGCACATCCTGTGGACAGCCGAGCGGACCATCCACAGGCCCTCGTTCGCATCGCCGATTCCCGCACCGCGCAGCTCGACCAGGGCGCCGGGCCGCAGCCGGGGGTCGCCGTTGGTCACGGCGCGGGCCTCCACCCACAGCCAGTCCGCCTCGGCGCCGAGCAGCCGCTGGGACTGGGCGTAAGAGCCCGCCGGCCGGATGCTGTACTGCTGAGTCAGCAGCGGGTCGACGCTCTGGCCCTGAACCGTGGTGCGGTCCTGGGTGTAGGTGCTGTGAGTCAGAATGTCCGAGGTCCGGTTGTAGGCCGTGGTCTCGAAACGTGCGCGGAGCCCACCGGCCGGGTCGGTGTCGCCCACCACCGCGCTGAATTCCCGCAGGGAGTCGATGAACCCGGGGGATTTGCGTTGCCAGAAAACGGGCCATGTCCCGTCAGGAGCCTGCATCACGGTGCGCCGGTCGGTGAACCAGAGCGAGGTGTTGTCGCAGTAGAGCCGATAGCCGATGCGGTCGGCCAGGTCGACCAAGTACTGCCAGTCGCTGCTTGCCTGCGTGCTCTGTTCGAAGACGTGCGTCACGGCGTCCACGCGCGGCTGGAGGTTGTAGTCCTGGGCGATCTGGCGGGCCGCGGCCGAGGCGGTCGTGCCGCTCCAGGTGCGATTGCGTCGTGTCTGCATCGGCATGCTGGCCCCGGTCAGGGTGTACACCACCGGGATCTGCACGGCGTGCCCGAACTTGGGGTCGCTCTCGTTGGCCACGACACGGGAGGAGGCCACGTACCCGTACCAGTCCGCGGAGTCGTCCGCGTACCAGCCATATTGGAGATGGACGGGGGTGTTCTCCGGCCAGACCGACCCGGCCGGCGTCCGCCACTGCTGGGCCGGGAACGCCGGGTTGTAGGTGTGCATCACGGTCAGCTCGACGACCTGGTGCGCACCCTCGGCCTGGTACACCGACACCTCGGAGAGCCAGGCCCCCTTCTCCAGCGTGGGGAGCTTGGCGTACAGGTGGGGGCGGTAGATCTTACGCCAGGCCACGGGGCACCATGATTTGCTGGCCGGCCGGCACCTGGGTCCAGTCGAGAATGGTCGGGTTGGCTTCGGCGTACATCCACCAGGACGATTCGCTGCCGTAGTACCGCGCGGCGATGTCGTCGACCCGCTCATCCGCACGCCAGCGGTAATCCGTCACGCGGAGACTCTGGTCTGTGGGGGCGCGGTGCAGGATGGCGAGCTGAAGATTCCCGTTACGGTCGGTAACCAGGGCCGTCTCATTGCGCTGGTACCGCGAGGTGATATCGATGGCCACGATGCCTCCTAGACCCAGCCGGCGGTGGACATTAGTTGCATGCTGACGCCGACCGCGCACCGCACCGGAGTCATGCGCTGAGTGAAGTGGGTGTACTGGATGTCCAGGCTGTTGAGGTATCCGAAATAACTCATCCGCGACAGGTTCGGCAGTTTGTCGGAAAAGAGGTGCCGGGCCTGGTTGAAATGCACCCAGCACGGGTTCATTTGCATGATGCCGATGACGTCCCCGGTTTGACTGCTGGCGGCATCTGATGAGGTGGCCGAACTCCACACCTGCTGCTTCATGTTGATGCCGCAGAGGTTGTACAGCACGTGGATGTCGGCCATAACCCCGTAGGTTCCCTCAATGGTGTTCCACTGACTGGGGTCGCTCATCTCGTAACTGCGGTCGAACAGCAGGGAAAAGGAGAGCGTTCCGCCCGCCGCGATGAGTGGCGTGCCGCTGTCCTGGTCGCTCCTCGTGTAGGCCGGCATGACCTGGTTCGCGGCGTCGATACCGTGACTGACCTGCACCGTGGAAGGGTTGTACAGGAAGTTCAGGATGTAGTAGCGGCCCGAGTGTCCCTTCGGGAAGGCCGTGACCATGTAGCCGCGGTACAGCTTGTAATTGACCCCGCCCTCGTCAGTCGACTGGTACGAGGGGATGGCTTGGATGCGGGGGTCGAAGGTGTTGTCGGTGATGCCGGTACCCGGCAGGGTCACTGTGTCTGTCTTCTTCTTTTTCTTCTTTCCGGCCATCACCAGCCTCCCATCATGGACTTGATCCGGTCGTCGGCCGCGATGTGGGAGACGAATGCCTGGGCGGCGCTCTTGGCCCCCTCGGCGGTGGCAGTAGGCATTTGCACGACGACGGAGCCCGCGCCGAAGTGGAGATTCACCGACCCTGTGGGTGCAGGCGAGTTAGAGCCCTGCCCAGGAGAGGGGGTGAGGCCCTGGTTGAGGAGGGCCTGGCGCACGGTGTGGGCGGTGTTGCGCTCCAGCACCATTTCGCCGCCGTGCAATTTGGCGTCGAGACCCTCGCCCGCCTGCCCGGGGACATCCCACGCGCCGTCCTTGTACCAATGCGGGCTGCGAGCCTGCCATTTGGCCCATGCGTTGCCGGGGTTTCCGTAGCGTCCCTTGATGTACTTCAGGCCCCACGCGATCTGCGTTGCGGGGTTTGTCTTCCAGTCGGAACCTTCGGACGCCATTTTCGAACCGGGAAGCGATTGAGGAATTCCCGTAGCGCCTGAATCCTTGTTCACCGCCCAGTGGCGCCAGCCGGATTCGCCAAGCCACAGCTTGTACAGGTCGTCCCATTGGGTGCCTGTCCAACCGTACTTGGCGGCCATTTTCTTGCCGAGCTTGACGTTGGCCTGCACGTTGTGCGGCGCGTCCTTGCCAGCGTTGCCGCCCCCTGAATCCTCGCTGGTGGCCTCGGAGTTCTGCGTCGCCGACGGAGTGCTGCCACCGGTCTGGGCTGTGCCTGCGCCGCCGGCCAGGGCCGCGGCGAGGGCGTCAACCTCCTCGACCGATCCGTAGGGGCCGGCGACGGTGAACCCGCCCTTGTCCGCAGTGGAGCCGTTCTCCTTCGTGGGGTCGCTCTGGTCGCCGTCAAGCGTCCCCGTGGCTTCCACGCCACCCGAGAGGATGCGCCTGGCCCTCTTGAACTTTCCGTACATCGGGCCCTCGACAACGCCCCGGGTGGGGTTCGCCGCCTCGATGACCTTGCCGCCGCCGGCGTAGATGCCGACGTGGCTGACGTCCTTGTAAAAAACGAGGTCACCGGGCTGGACCTTGTCGATGGGGACTTCAATCCCCTTGTGGATCTGCTGGTAGGTGGTGCGAGGCAGCTTGACGCCGGCCGCGGCGTAGGCATGCTGCACGAGACTGGAGCAGTCCCAGGCGTCCGGGCCGTTCGCGCCGAGGACGTATTTGTCGCCGACCTGCGTATTGGCGAAGGCGAGCGCCTTCATCACGCCGGCGCCCGGGTAGTCATTGTTCTTGTCGGAGGTCTTCTTACTGCCGCCCTGCTTGGACTCCGGGGTACCGGAGTCACCGCCGAAGAGGCTGGTGAGACCGTGCCAGGCGGACTTGGCCCAGGAGGACTGGTCGGTCCCTGCGCCCCAGTCGCCGAAGAAAACGTTGGGTCCCGAGTTCCATCCGGAGCGGGCCCCCGACATGAAGCCGGAGCCCGCGTCCTTGACTCGGCTAACGGTGCCGCCCACGGGGCCACCGGCCTTGTAAGCGCCGGTGAGCCCACCGAACCAGTCGGCGAACGGCCCGAGCGCCTTCTGAAGCAGCGTGTGGATGTCGGCCAGGGTGTTGGCGCTCGACTTTGCCGCGTCGAGGAACGACGCGGAGGCGGGCAGGTGGCCTTCCCGGTCCAGACCCTGGAGGTAGCGCTGGGCGTCCTGGTAGGAGTCTCCGACGCTCGGCGCGTACTTCTGGATGCGCGCACGGGCCTTTTCACCGGCCGAGTCCCGCCCGCCTGCGTCCTCGATGAGCTTGAGGGCCTCTTCGGACGAAAGACCGCGCAGTCCCTTTTTTGCGGGATTCATCAGATCGCGCAGCAGCTCGGTCTGGTTGCGCATCGCTTCCATGGTCTGGCCCGAAAGTCCGGCAGCGCGGGCGTAGTTGGCCATGGACATGGACAGGGAGCCGCCCTGGGCCATCTGTGCCGCGAGTTGACCGCCGGTGAGGTTGCCGAAGCCGCCGTTGTTGACCCGCTGGGCCAGGGAGAGGGCCATGGCAGCAGGGGAGTTCAGTGCGCCGCCAGCGAACCGTGTCGGGGCCAGACCGAACATCTGCGACGCGTAAAACGCCTGACCAGTGCCCAGCTCGTTTTGCATCTGGGCAGCGCCCTGGATTCCCAGACCGGGGGTGATATACGCCGCGGCGGAGGCTCGCCGCATGTTGGTCGCGTACTGGTCGAGTGGCGACTGCTGAAGAATTGCGCTGGCACCGGCGAAAACGTCCTCGTTGGACGTGCCCCACATGACGGTGCCGTAACGTTTCATCTCCTGGCCCAGCACGCGGGCGCGGTGACCGGAACTCCCGCCCCAGTCGGGCCGCAACAGTGAGGCACGCCGCTCGAACTGCCCCAGCATTTCCTCAAAACCGCCGGAGTAGTACGAGCGGGCAGCACCGACGATCGCCCCGCCGACCTGCCCGGCCATGGCGATGCGGTTCATCGTGGTCTGCATCGTCTGCTGGCTGCGCAGCCGATCCATGTCCGCGTTCATGCGCGTCATCTGGGAGGAGAAGCTGTTCTGCCGCAGGTCCCAGTCACGGTCGATGGCGTCGGTGCGAATCCGGTAGAGCTGCGCGCCCTCGCGCAGCCGCTGACGGGCCTCGGCCTCCTGCGCCACCGTCGAGCGCGGGTCGCTGATGATGCGGTTCTGGGTGCGCTGGTACTGCTGCCAGCGGATTCGCTGCTGCTGAACCTCGTCCTGCATCCGCTGGTAGGCGGCGTTGTGCGCCCCCTGCGCTTGGTAGGACTGCTGCTGGAGGCGGTCTGCCTGGTCCCCCAAGCGTTGCCCTGCGCCCGCGTTGGTCGCGTGCCAGCCCATCGTGGACAGGCCGGCCGTGCTCGCGAACCTATTCGTAAAGTTGGTGAATGCCCGGGTGAGCGCGTCGAGTTGCTGCCCGAGATTGTTTGCGCCGAAGAGGCGGCCCCCGGCGGGATTGGGTGTGGGTGGGCCGGGCGGCGGCGGGGGAGTACCCATTTACTGCCTCCTCTCGATTTCCCAGGCGGCGCGCAGGAGCCAGTGGTGGCGCTCGCGAGCGGAAAGGGCCTTGATCTCGCTCAGTGACCAGGAGTAGAACCGGGCGAGGATTTCGATGTCGGAAAAGGCCCGCTGGTAGTCACAGTCCGCGAAACAGGACGGCCAGCGAGATCGGCAGCGATACCTCCTCTCCGCACGTCTCGTGCGTCCACTTGAAGTCGAGGAGCCGCGGGCCGGGTTGGGTGTCGGTGAGGAACTGGAGGATGGTCTGCCGGTCGGCCATGAAGATGCTCTGCACCGGCGGGCGGCGTACTTCGGTGCCGTCGGGCCGGATCAGGCGCAGGACGCAGCGGGAGAGAATTTCCGAATCCTGCTTGGCCCGGTTGCCCTTGATGCCGAGAACCGCCGTCTGGTCCTGGCCGGTGGGCAGGCGCACGATGGCCGTCTCGCCCTTGCGCAGGGGTACTTCGAATTCCGTGCGCTCGGGGTCTTCGAGATGAACGAGAGGGACGGAGTCGAGCGGGACGGTGAGGTCAGTCAGCTCGCCGCAGTTCGAGCAGGGGAGGCGCTCGAATTCCAGGTCCGGTCCGAACGTTGCGCGCCGGACGCCCATCACAAGCAGTTCGCGGTCACCGATGAGCAGCTCACCGGCGAGCTTGCGGGTCATGGGTTCGCCGCCGACGGCGGTCACTCCCCGCAGCAGCAGGGCCTCGAAGACCTTGAAGGCGTCACCGCTGACGCCAGCAGCGGCGATGGCCTCTTCGTCGTAGCCGTTGAGTTCGCGTACCTCTGCGTCGCGGTACCAGGTGCCATCCCGGAGAATTCCGCGTGCGAGAGGGACCTGATTGTCCCCGGGGTTGTCGATGCGCGGCCGGCCGCTTTCCCGGTCCTCCTTGAGGAGGGCCTGGGTGGCGGCGTTGGCCTCTTCGGGCTTTTCCAGGCCGTTGATGGACTGGTTCCCGAAGGTCTCGAAGTCGGGGAGGACAATAGGGGGTTCGGGCATGAGTCGTCCTTTAAGCGGGTGCTGATTTACGGCAGCGAAATGCCGGAGCCGGGCCCGTAGCTGTTGGCGATCTTGAAGTTCCAGCCCTCATGGGCGAGGGTGATTTGCTGGAGTTCGACGCCATTTGCCCCGCTGTCGAGGTCGCCGAAGGCGATGCTCGTGGGCCAGCAGTTGTAGACCCTCCAGCCGGCCTTGTAGGAGACGGTCTTCGTGGTGACCGGGTGGTCCAGCAGGTAAATGTCCATGATCGCGCGGAAGTTGTAGTTGCCCGGGTTACCGCCGGTCCCCTGCATGACCATGAACAACTGCTTGAGCCAGGCGTAGATGTCCGAGTCGCCACAAATCAGCCCCCTTGAGAGGGTGATGGGCGCAAAGTCCGATTGGCCTGGCATCTTCTGAGTTGTCGTGTTCATTCCACCCTGGCGGTACACGACGACGTCCGTGGTGATCGACAACCCGCTGACGGACATGAAGCCGAGCTGGTTCTTGCGCTTGGAGCTGTCGAGGGTCGAGCCCGCCAGGTGGATTTGCACCTGGAACTTGAAATTGCGGAGCGGGTCGGTCTGGAGTGTTGCGAGCGAAGGCTTCTGGGTCGTAGTCGTCGTCGCCACGGTTCACCTCTCATTTCCCGGGCTGAAGGGCCGCCGTGCTGAGCAGGAATGAGAGGCGGTCGGTCTGAGGATCAGACAGTGGTCGTCTGGTCCGTGGAGTCGGTCGATGCCGATGTGGAAACCCCGCCCTGGTACTGCGAGATCTCGATGACGATGAATTCGGCCGGGGAAGCGAGGGCGACTCCGACGGTGATGTGGATTTCGCCCAGAGCCACGGTGGCCGCCGTGTTGTTGGTCGCGTCGCAGACGACCCAGTACGCCTCGTCCGGCACCGTGGACTGAAGCTGGCCGGCCTGGGTGAGAGTGAGGAGCTGCTGATCGACCAGGGCCTCCAACGACTGCCACAACTCCGGCCCGTTGGGTTCGAAGATCGCGAAGCGCGTGACGTCTTCGAGGAGGGTTTCCAGGTAGGTCAGCATGCGCCGGACGCTGATGTAGCGGTCGGGCATTCCCTTCTTCAGGGTCCTGGCGCCCATGACACAGAAGCCGGACCTCGGAATGGGGCGAATGACGTTCACGGCGGATTCGTTCAGCGTGTCGAGCTGGTCGGTGGTGAAGAGGTGCTCGACGCCCACCGCTCCGACGATGTTGTAAGCGACGCCAGCCGGGGAACGGTTGGGGCCCACTGCCGCATCCGCCTGGGCGTACTGCCCCATCACGGCGCCGCCCGGCGGCAGCGCGCGAGTGCTGGAGACCGAAGAGCCGGCCGGGTCGGCGACCTGGAGCCACGGCCCGTACGCCGCGGCATAGCTGGTTGCCGGTGCGTAGCCGGACACGGTCTCGGTGTACTTCGTCGTCGCCGCGGCGGAGTCGATCGGAGAGGGCTGGCGGGGCACGTCCAGGACCACGAAGGCAGCGCGCCGGTCCTCGGCCCATGCCAGGGCCGCGTTGATCTGGGTGGCCGGCGGGACGTGATCAGTCATGGCCGTGTTGCCGCACAGGTTCACCAGCAGCACATCCGAGACGGCCGCGAACTGGTCGGAGAGCTGCTGTGCGAGGTTGACGGCCTGGACGCCGTCGGTGCCGGTCTCCAGCGGGGCGTCTGTGACGTACTCGGGCAGCCAGGAGCCATCCGGAGTCGAGCCGGTGCCGGCCGTCGCCGACGCGGGGGGCAGCAGGTTGGTGACAGTGACGTAGTTCGAGCCGGACGACGCCGAGTCGAGAATGCCGACCACGTAGCGAGGATCGGCGGGGTTGAGGGAGAGATCCTGCCAGCTCTCGACCAACGCGCTGGACGCGGTCGACCCGTACTTGACGAACAGGTGGAACCGGCCGCTGGTCCAGCTCGGGGCCGTGGAGATGTAGATGCTGTTGCCGTAGGCGCCCTTGCCGCGGGCGGAGACCTGAAGAGCATCGACGCTGGTGTACCCGACCAGCGTGGTGAAGGTGGCGGGCGTGTCCATGGGAGGCCCGGCCGTGCCGCCCTTGTACGCGGTGATCTGCACCGAGTAAGTCGTGTTGGGTGCAAGATCCGTGAAGGCAGCCTGGGGCTTGCCGGTGTCGGGCTGAGCGACCCACACCTGTTGGTTGAAGGAGCCCTCGGCCGGGTTGGTGACCACGACCTGGTAGGCGTCCACATCAGTCAGAGGCGTGATCGCGTTCCATTCGATCATGAACGCGGTCTGCTCCGGGTTGGCCGTCACCGACCCGGACGGCGTGACGAGCTGCACGCCCGTGACCTGAGCGGTCGGTGCGGTGCCACTGCCGGTCGGGGCGGTGCCGTCGGGGGTGGCGACGATGGTCTCGGCCGGGGGAAGCGGCTGGTTCTTCACGACCAGACTGGCGATGGTGGAGTCGGTGGGGGTGGCCCGCAGAATCCATGCCGTCTGACCGCCGTTGGCGAAGTACGAATAGACCTGGAAGGGCAGGTAGTTCAGGCCATTTCCGAACCCACCGTAAAGGGACATGAACTGTTCCCAGCTCGTCACCTTCATCGGCACGGACGGGCCGGCGTCATGCGTGCCGACGAATGTTCCCACGGCCAGGCCGGGCGGACTCACCTGCTGCGGAAGGGGCTTGAGCGTTTCCGAGATGTACACCCCGGGACGCTTGTACGGAAATGCGGTGGGCGTGGTCATGGGGTATCAGCCTCCGAAAGGGTGACCACCTGTTCGGGGTCCAGCTCGACGGTGTGCCCCTCATCGAGAAACCGCTTGTCGAGCCAACTGATAAGGACTCGCTGCGCAGGTGTGAGGGTCTGAATGTCGGAGACAAAGAGTTCGCTGGAAATACGGACCAGCCACGTGGCCACGAACAGCCGCTTTCCTTGTTCGTCCTTCGACTCGCTGTACTCCGGTCCGCCGAGCAGATCCAGACGGCGAACGGTCCCGTCCTCACCGATCGACAGATAGCCGAAGCGAGGGGGAAGAAAATCGAACCCGGACAGTGCGCCCGTCATCTCGATGAGATGGGTTTCTTTCCGCGCGTAGGCGTCGATCTGGTAGTCGACGTTCAGCGGAATCGGCATCTGCGTGAGGTACGGCGATTGCTGGGGGTCCGTCATATCCGCCCACGGCTCATAGCCTTCGGGGGCGTAGTGGAGCCACACATTGCCGCGGTGTTCCCGGTCCTCGTCCCGGGAGATCCGCGAGTGGGAGATCAGGACGAGCGGGTAAGTGGCGTCGGCCAGCTCGTACTCGGGGTTCCTGTACCGCACGGTGACCCTGCGGCCATCGCTCCCGGAGGTGGCGTCATGCACCATCAGGCCCTGGAACTTAGCTTTCAGGGCCTTATCTTCGTTGAGAAGAAAGGGCACGTGGCACTCCGGTATGGGCGGTTGTAGATCGCCCAACCAGAATGCTTGGGGCTATTTGTGGCCGGTTAATGGCCGATGGCTCAGATAAGCCCTGACACGTGCAGGATGACGATGATGAGCAGGACGACGAGGACGAGAGCGACGATCTGACCGACAGTCATGGCGGTCCCCTTCCGAGAGGGCCGGGCCTGCCACCCCCGAGAGCGGCAGGCCCCCGGCGGTCCTACTGCTGGTTCTGGTCGCCCTGATCACCCTGGTCGTCTTCGGCACTCCCGCCGGCCGGCGCCTCGGGCGACAGCGCCGCACCACCCGCGGAGTAGTGGTAGCCCTGGGCCAGGGCCTCGGACTCCAGCATGATCTTCTGCCCCTCCGGGACCACGTACGTGTTCGGGTCCTCCAGCTCCAGCGGGCCGTACTTGATCTCCTTGTCGACGCCGTCAGCGTCTACGAGGACATACGTGGCCATTGAGACCTCCTGAGAGAAAGCAACATGGGAGTTTGAGCGTCGCACGCACCGTTATTTACGGGGTAATTGCGATTAGAACCAGGCGGTTTCAGACCACGCCTTCACCGGCTTCGCAACCCAAGCGCTTCCACTCCAGACCTTCAGCGGCTTTTGCACCCAGCCACTGCCGTCCCATACCTTCACGATCGTCGTGGGATACGTGTTCACGTTGTCGACTTCAGCAGGGGTAGTGGTACTGCCCGTATCGGCGTAACCCTCAAAGTTGGTACGCAGCGTCCCGAATTTCAGCCACTGCGGAGTCGTCATACTGCGCCGCACGGTCCAGGTAGCCGCGTCCGGAGAAGTTTCCCAGTAGAAGGTGCCGCCGGATTCACGGAATCGGAACCAGCGGTGCGCCACCGGATCGTAGGTGAGCGTGGTCGGAGAAGGGTCGTAATAGCCGACGCAGCTCTCGAACGTCAGATTTCCACTGGCCAGCGCATACCGCGTGCGGACGAAGGTGCCGTTGTCGGTCGGGCCGAGCACGACGGCAGAGAAGGCCGTGCCGGTGCCACCCGTGGGCATGTGCACGATCTCGGCGTAGTGGGAAGAGCCGGTGATCTCGTACCCCACGTCGGTGGCCATCAGCCCGGGGTACTGGTCGTTGGCCGGCACTGCCACGCGCTTCCAGGTCGAGTTCCAGAACGTCCCGCCCCAGTACACGAAATATGAGCCGATGCCGGTACCGAACTTGTCGATGATGTTCGAGGTGGGCGCGCTGAAGAGTCCGTCGGCTCCGGAGAACTCGACCCAGCTCGGGTCGGTCGTCACGGCCGTGGCCGCGGAGACCAGGTCAGTGGTGCCCGTGGCGCCGTAGTACATCGTGCCGGTATACGAGGTGCCCGAGGTGTTGGTGGCCTCGTAGCCGAACTCCACCACGATGCGGTCGCCGGCCTGGAGGCTGACACTGCCGATGGTCTGTCCCGTGGCGGTCCCGCCAGCCGCGGTCACCGGCCAGTTCGTACTCCCCTGCCAGTTGTCGAGCAGGGTGCCGCGCACGGTGTTGCTGTCCCCAACCGTGACGTACATGTGGACCCGGGTAACGAAGGCCGCCGCCGAATCGGAGGCTCCGCGGCCGGTGGTGAAGGAGACGGTGCCGGACAGAGTGCCAGCCGTGCGTGCCGCCGGGCTGATCCACCGGCCCAGCAGGACACTGTTCTGGGCCGTCGAGGTCTCGGCCTTGGCCGAGGTCGTCGAGGCGCCGGCCGGCTGCCGGCCGAGTAGCCCGGTCACCGTGGAAGTCGCGTCGTCCCAGGCACCTTGTGCAGTCGTCGGTGTGTAGGGGGCTGCGGAGGTGGTCAGCCAGAAACGGGTAGCCACACGAGGGCCTCAGTTCGTGTCGATCCATACGTCCCCCACCGCGGGGGACGAGGGGGCGGTAATACCGACCGTGATCTTCGGCGTCGGGATCTGGGCCTGGGGCACTTTGCTGTCCGTGCCGAGGGAGGCGACACCGCTGGCCGCGCCGATCTTGTCACTGGAGACGACGTTTCCGCCCGCGGTGGGCACTGTCTGCGCCGCGAGCTGCCGGGCAACCATCAGCCCACCACCGTGACGCGGAAAGTATCGGCCGCGTATGAGGCGGACGTGGTGACGGAGACGGTGTTGGCGTCGACCACAACGAACTTCGCGCCCACCAGCTCGCCGGTGGAGATCTCCTTGAGCGAGGGCTCCAGGATGTCTGTGGTGCCCAGGCTGTGCGTGATGTTCAGCGCGGAACCGCCGGTGAGAGCCGCGACGTTGGCGGAGTACTTGCCCACAGTGCCCAGCGCGGTGCGGGCGCCGGCCGCGTCCGTAGCGCCGGTGCCGCCCTTGGCGATGGAGACCAGGCCGACGGTCAGGCCGGAGGCGCTCTTGGAGAGGGTGGCGTCGGCCAGCTCGATGCTGAAGGTCGTGCCCGACAGCTCGATGCCCTGGCCGTCGGCGGTGTAGGTCTGCCCGCCACTGCTGTACTGCACCCACGTCTGGGTCCAGGCGCCGGGCGCCCCGGAGGGGGTGGCCGTCTGCATGTACTGGGCGCCGGCCTTGGTGGTGCCCTCGGACACTGCCACGAGGGTGCCGTCGAGGATCTCCCCCGTGGAATCGGCATCGGTGCGGCGGGTGGCCGCCCCGCCGGAGGCGGAGTAGGTGTAGATGCCGTTTTCGGTGCCGGTCGTCTGGGCTGTGGCGAGGAAGCTGTCATTCGCGGCGAGGGTGACGCCGTCGAGGGCGGCCGGGAGGCTGGACAGGTTGACGTTGGCCGTGGCGACGACGCGGACAGGGTCCTTAACGCCCGCGATTCCTGCGCGGGCATTGTCGACGTAGGACTTGGTCGCGAGGTCGGAGGATGCGGTGGGAGTGGCACCGTTGGTCACCCGCTGACCGTTGACGTTCACGGCCGCGGTGGGCGCGGCGAACTGGTCCAGCCGGTAGCCCTGCACGGTGGTGGCGAGGTCGGAAATCGTGCTCGCCGTCTGGGTGCCGGTGTGGTCGCCGCGGTCCAGCGGGTTTTTCCAGGCGGACAGGTTCCAGAACTTCACCACGTGACCCGCGGTGTCGGTCCACAGCTGGCCCTCAACCGGGGACGTGGGTGCGGAACTTGCCGATTCGGGGACGAGGCCCTGAACCGGGAGCTTGTTCAGCTTGACTGGAAACCGGAAATCCGTTGTGGCCATGGCGGGCTCCTAGTGCAATACGGCAGATCCGGTTTCCGCGTACGAGAACCGGATGGTGACGGTGGTCGGGTCGGTGTATTCGACGGAGCCGCCGATTTCGTTGCCCGAGACGTCGTAGACGACCACCGCGGGCCGGTAGGGCAGCGTGTGCGCGATCGTCCACTGACTGCTGGGCGTGCTCTGTGTGAACTCCTGCGGCCGGGGGGCGACCCTCGCTTCGAGCGCGTCGAGCTGGGCGAGGGTGACATCTCCGGGATCGCCCTTGTCGCCCTTGGCGCCCTGCGGGCCGGCCACGGGCAAGTAGTTGCCGGCGTAGGGAGAGACAGGGGCGATGTCCGCCAGGTCGACAGTGCCGGTGCCGCCCGGCAGCATGATGTGGAAGACCCGCGGTGGTGTGCCCTTGAGCTTCTCGGTCACCTGGTACGACCACCGGGCGGGCGACATGCCCGGCGCGTCCGTGGGGATCAGGTCGACCTCGAAATAGCCGGTGCCATCGAGCGTGACCTTCGCGGCCGTGGTGGAGATGATGTCGGATTCGGGCAGGGTGAGCACCGAGGGCGGGGCGAAGGACACTGTCCCCGACAGGGGCGTGCCGTCGGGTGCGATGTAGCGGCCCTTGAGCCGTACCGCGGGCACGCCGGCCGGCAGATCAGGAGTAAGGGTCATCGCTCGCGCCTTCCTCCGGGTGGATCACGGTCTGCGCCATCTGCTGCGGGCTGACCGCGGGCAGCTCGGTCGGGTCAGTGAGGTAGTCCGTGAACATGGGGTCGTTGACGATCTCGTCGTTTTGGATCTGCTCGCCCTCGATGACGACCACGACGTCTCGCCGGCGGATCTGGCCGAGGACACTGACCCGCTGCACGGCATAGAGCACGTTGTCGTAGGCGATGCGGTCGCGCTGGAACGAGCCGTGCTTGATGTCCATTTCGGTGAGGCCGAATTTGGCGAGTTGGTCGTATTCCAGGACTGCGCGCAGGGTGTCGGTGACGTAGAGGCCGCTGTCGCGGGGGTCGGTGTTGGGGGACTCCACGTGTGTGACGTGCAGAGCCGGGACCTGCCAGCGGCCGTAATACACGCGGCCGGCGCCGGTCGCCTCGTCATAGACCTCGTGCATGTCCGACTCGTCACGCTGGAACCGGAAATAGGTGAGGACGTCGCCGGTGCGGTTCTGCCAGCTCCGCAGTGCGCGGTGAATAAGGGTGGTCTCCGTGTTGATGCCGAAACGGCCCCTTTTCCAGCCGGCCCGATCCTGCATGTCCGCTCACCCCCACGTGCCCGGGTAGAGGGGCGAGGGGATACCGGACTCGTCGTCGTACGCGTCGCCGTCGATCGGCGGCAGCAGCCGTTTGGGCCGGGCGGTGTCGTCGTATTCCCGGCTCTGGAAAATGGGCACCAGACGGTTGGTGGTCCGCGAGATCCGCCGGAGCTGGAACATCTCGATGCGGGCAAGGCCGACGTTGAGCTGCTGCGCGAGCGTGTTGTACCGCTGCTGAAGCTCGGCCAGGTGCTCCATGAGCTGCCGGTAGCGCTGGCTGCGCGGGACGAAGGTGCCCTCGGCCGTGTTGACGTCGATATCGCTGGAGGCGTCGGTGGCCATGGTCCACAAGACGTTGATCACTGCGAGGTAGGCGACCAGGGGCTCCTCGACCGGCGGGAGGCTGTCCAGGTCGACCGGTTCCAGGTCGTAGGCGATGTTGCCGTTGCCGTCGCGGTACCTCGTCCGCAGAGTGCGGCCGTAGGTGTGCTGGTTCATCGCGTCGGTCACGTACACCGTGAGGTCGGCGTCCGAGAACATGCCCTCGCTCGTGCCGCGGACGATGAGGGTCTGGCCGTGCTGGAGCGGGCTGTAGTCCGGGTTGATCAGGAGAATCGAGCCCTCGGCCGGGTTCAGGACGTAGTCCGTGTCCTGGACCAGGTCGACGGAGCCCGCGGGGTCAGTGGTGACGACCTTCGCCTGCACGGAGGTGACGTTGACCTCGGACAGGTCGTAGGAGGACAGCTCGGAGCCGCCGATGAAGGTGTCGACGAACGGAGCTGGCTGATCGCCAACTTCCGAACGGACGCGCTGAATGATCCCCGCGAGCGTCGCCATGACTACGACACCGCCAGCGTCATCGTCAAAGCACCCGCGGCGAGCTGGAGGGCCTGGTTCTGCTGCGTGGTGATGGCCGAGTCGAGGTTCCAGGCCATGAGGCAGATACCCGAAGGCTGGCCGGCCGACGACGTCATACGGGTCACCAGGGCCGCACCGGTGACCGGGGCCGCGAGGCCCGCCGGGTCGCTGAAGGGCCCGAACTGAATGAGGTCGGTGTTCGTGCTCTGCCGGGTACTGGTCGACGCGGCCCCCCAGGGCACGGGCTGGCGGGCGTAGCCGGTGCCGGCGGCCTCGGTGCCCACCAGCGACGTCATGTCCGTAGTGGCGTCGGTAACGACCTGGGTGAGCAGCATCAGATACGTGGTCTTCGGCTGTGGGTCACCGCCGGCCGTCTTGGCGTCCCACTCGGCCTGGAGCGCGGTGGTGCGGCCGTTGAGGTAGTCGAGCGCGGAGACGGCCCCCTGGAGCGCGATGAACCCGTTGGCAGCCACTACTCACCTGCCTGCTGGGCTTGCCAGTCCGCGTATTCGGGCGGCTCCTCGCCGGGGCCGACGATCTCGGTGAACTGGGTCATGGGGAAGGAGATGTGGTGCTGGGAGAACCGGCCGGGGGCGGTCTGCTCCAGCCACATCGCGACGACCGTGTACTCCGGGCTGTAGCCGACGCCGTAGCTGGCCGGCTCGACGATGGCCAGGACCAGGAGCATGCGGTCGCTCTCCTGGACGTCGTCGCTGTCGGACAGCCGGTAGCGGTGCGTCTTGGTGAGCATGCCGACGCCCTCTCCGAAATCGGAGAGGAGCTGGTACCAACTGCCCCTGGCCGGGGCCTCCTCAAGCGCCGCGAGGCTCTTCGTTTCCGCCACGAGGGCGCCCCTTTCTCAAAGCCACTGCCAGACGTAGCCGAGCCGGTCCAGATGCAGCGCCACATGCAATGGCAGCTCGTAGACCTGGCCCTCTTTGAAATCGAAATCCGTGCCCTGGCCGATCGTCACCTTCTCCAGGTCGCAGGCGATGCGAATGCGCACCTTCTCCGGAGGTAGTTCGACGGGCCCTTCCGTCTTTTCCTCCTCGGGTACTGCCTGGAGGGTGCGGCCCTTCTCGTCCAGGGAAATCGGCTGGTCGAGGTTGGCGGCTGCCTCGGCATGCTGCATGGCGAGTTCGCCCTTGCGCTGGGCGAGTTCCTCGGCGTGCTGCTCGGCGAGGATGCGCTTCTTATTCCCGGTGTGATCCTTCGGATTCGGCCGGGTTCGGGGATTCGCGGGCACGAGTGTTCTCCTAATGAGTCGGGTGAGGAATCCGGGGCGCCGGCGGCGACAGGTCGAGTGGGGCGCCGACGCCCCGGAGAATGGGGCCGGTCAGTTCGTCACGGCCTGCACCACGGCGTAATCCGTGATGAGTCCGAGCCCGAAGATCGAATACCAGGCCAGAGCGTGTTCACGGCCGAAGTCGAGCACGCCCCCATCGCGCAGTTCGACGGGCAGAGAGATGGCGTGACCCGCGGCATTGTCCCCGATTACCAAAGCACGGTAGAGGGGATTCGCGGGGGCGTTCGGGTTCGACGGAGTCGACGTGACGGCCGGAATTGCGGGGGTCGATCCGGAGGCGGTGCGGGCGGGCTGACCGCCCCACGTCTGCGCGGAATTCGTCGGGATATTCGTCCCGAGCTGCTGGGTCGCCGGCGGAGTCGTGTTGCCCTGGAAGACCTGAGTTGTCTCGATGAACACGACATCGTTCAGACGTCCGATTTCTCCCAGCATGAAGTTGCCGGGAGCCGCATACTTTGTCACCTCGATGAACTCCGGATCATCGCGGAGACGGCGCGACTGATGAGGATGTACGAATGCAACGTACGTCTCGCCCAGACGGGGGACGTTCTTCGTCGCGAGGGTCTCCACGCAGTCCTTGACCAGGGCAGACGTGAAGTAGAAGCCGCCGTTCGTGGCCATCGTTGCTTCGCTGTCCGCAAACATGCCGCGGTCGTAGGGCGAGATCGGAGTGCGGGTGGCGCCAGCCGACCAGGAGGCCAGCTTGTCATACCCATACAGCACCGACGGGGCGCCCATGAAGGTGTCCCTCGCGAGCGCATCGATGTAGGTAGCCATGTTCCTCCCCAGCAGACGCGCGCCGGAGGCCATGACGTCGTCGAAACTCGCATTCAGGAGGAGTTCCGTTACAGCGATTGCGAAGCCGTGCTCCGCGACCGTAATAGTGATCTGCTCGGCAGACAGTGCGTGAGTTTCCATGCGCACGCCCTCGACGAGCTGCTGAGCCCCGTCGAGCGAGCGATACCGCATGAAATTCACGGTGAGGCCGGGGGCAGTCCCAAGCTCCGTCTTCTTCACAAGAAATTGTTCGAAGCGGAGCACCGGCATCGCCTGAAAGAGCACCTCCTTCGACCAAATAGTTTGGATCGCCGGAGTGAGCATTGTGGAGTTCGCCGCCTGGTACGCGGTGGGCGTCGGCGACAGGACCGGAGTCCCAGTGATTCCGCTTGCCACGGGTGCCTCTCATTCCGTGTTCGGCCGCCGGAATGAGTAGGAATGAAGGGCGGACTAGCGAGGGAGCGGGTCAGTCGAACAGCCCGCGATTGCTGGAGTTTGTTGCTGCCGCACCGAGAAGCTGCGAGCGGTACTTCGCGAACTCGCTCATCGGCATATTTTTGATGTCCTCGACCGAAAGCTGCCGGGCGCCAGCGTCCCCATCGGTGGGGCCGTTGCCGGTGTAACCGGTCGTGCTCACGCCCCGCATCTGGGAACGTGCCTGCTGCTGGGCCGCGGTGACCGACTGGAAAATGGCGTCGGTCTTGGCCCTGAGCAGTTCGATCGAAGCGTCGACCTCTTCCCGGGTGTTACCGGTGACCAGGTCGACCAGTTCGGGAGCGATATTCGACCGCTCCGCGTTGACTCGTTCCTGAATGTACGCGCGCAAGGCGTTGTACTCGGCTTCCTTGGCAAGGGCCGCACGCTCCTGCTCGCGCTCCGCCTGAAGCTCCTGGAACTTGCGCTCCCACTCAGTGGAACGCTCCTCCACCAGCTTCTTGGCGGACATCTCCGCTTCGGCCCGCTCCTTGGCCGCCTGTTCCTCCGCGGCCTGGCGCTCGGCCTCCTCACGCTGGCGGGCCTCACGCTCCTCGCGCAGGGTCGTCAGCTCGGCCTCCATCGCCTGGAGCCGCTCGTCCCCCTTCTGCATGCGGGAGTAGAGCTTCTCCTTCTCCTCCGACCGCGCCTTCTCGATGTCAGCGGCGGTGAAGGTGCGGCCCGGGGCCGGCTGCTGTGCCGGCGGGTTGGCCTCGGTGCGGACGGTCACTGTCCCGTCGGCGTTCGCCTGTGCACCGCTGCCCGGATGAGCCGGGGGCGTGGGCTTCGGCGGGTTGGGCGGAGACGGGGTCGGGTTCTCGGGGGGCATTTCCTACACTCCAGTGCGGGGTAGCCGCCGGAACGAGTAGTAATGAGAGGCGGACGGTTCAGTCGTTTTCCGGATTTCTCCGCTGGGCGATTTTCGTGCCCTTGGAGAGCGTCACGAGTTCACTGAGGACCGATTCGATGTCCTGACCGCGGCCTGTGCCGGGAAGACCTGGCAGAGGGCCGGCGGCGGTCGCTCCCGACTTGGTGGCGTCCTTCGTGCCACTCGCGGGGGCAGGCGGCGGGCTTTCCACGCCTTCAGGCGGCAATCCCGTTTTCTGCAAGATAGCGCTGGCAATTTGAGCCTTGATATATTCCAGCGCTCCGTCTTCCTTGGCCTCCGTGAGACGCTCGTCGAAGATCTCCGCCATCTTCTCGTCGACGAAGACCTCGCCCAGGTCCCGCAGGGCTCCACGCTTTGATTCCAGACCGAGCGCGAGCTTCGCCTGGACCTCGTTGAGCATGACCAATTCGTCGACCGGAAGCGGGGGCGGCCAGTCGCACGTGGTGTCGTAGACATCGGGGTCGCGGGGGTCGACGACGAGAGGCTGTTCCTCGGAAGTACGGATGCCCTGGGTATCGGGGTTGTAGATGCGGGTCTCGGGCTCGTACAGGAAGAGCGTGCGCAGGACGAGTTCGTTGATCCGGCGCAGGCCCTCGGTGTAGTTGGTCTGCTTGAGCGAGTACCGCTGCATCAACGGGAAGAATTGAATGGAGAGGGCAACTCCACTCGTATTCGAGATCGCCTGAGCCTGCCCCAGGGCTGATTCCGGGACGCCCGTCAGCTCGTGCATGGAGCGCTTGATCAGGTCCAGGTAGGCCAAAGGGCCCGCCAAATCAACGCCGTTCTCCAAATTGAAAACGTTGGCATCCTTGGGCAGACCGCCCCAGATCTTGCGGGCGCCGCGCTCCAGGTTGCTTGCCTTCGCCCCGGTGATGATCGTGACGGGAGCGGAGTGGTAATTCACGATGTCCGAGATCTCGGTGGCCTTTTCGTTGAACTCGCGGTTCAGCGGGATGACGTCCACGATGTCGGCCAGGCCCCAGGGCGACCCGGAGATGGAGATGTTCCGGATGTGCACGATCGGGATCGTTCCGAGGGGGTTTTCACGGGCGTCGAGCAGCTCGTCGTTGACGTACTCCTCAATGAATTCGTCCGTGATGATCTCGGTGTAGGTGTAGACGGCGCGGGTCCCCTCCATCGAGGTGCCCCAGAACTTGTACTTGATCTTGAACCGGAGCAAGCGGTAATCGATCCCGGTCATGCGGGTGATACTCCGGAAAACACTGTGCAGCGTTCAGCGGAAGAATCCTCACGCGACCGGGATGCTCATTTCCTGCCGGGTCGATCCATGTGGGTTCGTAGGCGACTTTGACGAAGGAGTCCCCAGAGACTCCGCCGTTCTCGCCCATCTGCCAGAGCAAGCTCTTCTTGTCGTTGTCGACGTTCCAGGCCCTGTCGAGAAGGGCGGGAACGATGTGCTCGTACCGCTTCTCGGACTGGAAGTGGACGCCCCTGCCGAAGGTGAAATTCGTGATGTAGCGGGAGAGCGCGCCGACGTAGTTGATGGTGACGTTGGGCTCGCCGGCCTCGCGCTTATATGCCCAGTGGTACCCGAGGTACCAGGCCCAGTGATTGGAGTAGCGCGTCAGACGAGGGCCGTGGACTTCGGTAATTCAAACTCCTCGTCCGCCAGCTCGACCAGGCCCAAGGGGCTGACCGAAACGGTCAGGTCCGAGGCGCTGGCCCGCATGCTGGGGGAAACAAAGGCGATTGACATGGCATCACCCCCTCTACGTCGGTGCGCCGACGATAGGAACGTCGGGCCCGCTGCCCCACGGGAGCTTGATCGCGTAGATGTGCGGCCACATGTAGGCCGGCTCCGCGGTCTTGCTGCTGGTGGCGGCGCCGACGACGCTCAGGCCGAGGCCGATGCGGCAGCCGATGCCGGCCGGCAGGGTCTCGATGTGCCAGGCCGAGAGCGTCTGGTAGACGCCGGTCTGAAGGGCACGCGCACGGTCGGAGTAGACGGACTCGCCGTCGCGCTTGATCTGGAGAGCGCCCATCATGACGGCGGACGTCGTGCCGTCCGTCCAGCGCATGTTCACTGCGACCCCGCAGATCAACAGGGTCTTGACCGTGCTGGAGGGGACCACCAGCGAGTGGGCCAGGTAGTTCGACGAGGTGCCGTTGATGGTGAACGACGTGGTGCGGTCGGTGACCAGGGCCCACGGGGCGACGCTGAGGCCGGCCACCTGCCCCTGCAAGGTGGTGATCTGGGACTGCTGCGTCGTCTGCGTGGTGTTGAGCGAACCGATGGAGGCGGAGGCGTCGACCAGAGTGGGGCTCAGCGGTCCCGTGGGCGCAGTTGCTCCCCCGATCACGTTTTTGAGCAACGTGTCCAGGGGGTCAGCGAGAGAGGCGAGGTCCACCGGTACGTCGGGGACCGCACCTTCGCTCGGGATCGGCAAGTGCGCCCAGGGCGTGGTCTGGCCGGGGTTGGTCACAGGTCAGCCCTCAGTCGACGCGGGCGTAGTTCCGGCGCTCGTGCCGGCCTTCACCGCGGTCGACGCTGGAGTACTTCAGCTCCTGCTCGGATGCGCCTTCCGCCATGGCGGAGATGAAAGTCGGAGCCTCCGGCCAGGAGGCCGAGCCCACATGAGCGCGCTCGCGCATCGTCTCCTCGGGGCTCTTCTCGAAGACGTTGGCGTTGTGGTTGCTTCGGCCCGGCGGTGTGCGGTAGCCCTGCATCACGCCTTCGCCGAATTCCCGCGGGATGTCGGAATCGGAGGCCACGCCCTCCTGGAAACGCAGGGGGCCACGGCGGGACGGGTTGTTGGCCGTCTTCCGCTCGTAAAAGCGGTCGGCGGACTCCTGGAACTTCGGGTCCGGGGCGAGAGGACTCTGCGCCATGGTGGGGCCTCCAATTTGAGACGTCTCACCAAGGACGCTAAACACGCCATTTTTCGCGCCGATAATGGCTACCAGGGGGAGTTGTGCATCTCGGCTTCCGGCATGGCGATATCCGCCGTCAGGTAGAGGGCGTTCGCGAGGCTGTCCACGTAGTCATCGTGGGCTGCGTCTACCTCGGGAGCGGCCACGATGATGTGGGGGCCCTGGTAGGTGAGTTCCGCGTCTTCCATCTGCTGCCGGAACCGGCGCCAGTTTTTCGTCTGCCGGGTCTTCGCGTGGGCCGGCCAGATGACGAGGCCCTTGGACATGAGATCCATGGTGTGGGCCCAACGCTTGGTCTGGTTGGTGCGGTCGCTCTTGAGGTCGACGATCTGCGCGTACGGCATGAGGACACGAAGCCGACTGGCGACGACGTCGCCCAGGCCGCCGGCGTCGATGCCGATGGCGAAGACGTTGTAGTGGTTCAGGAAATCAACGATCCGGTAGTACTGGCTTTCCCAGTCCATGCCGGTCAGGTCTAGCCAGTTGAGTACGCGATGTTCGAAGTAGCCGTATTCATCGGGATAGTCCCAGTTGACCCAGCACACGGTGACGACCGTGGAGTCTGCTTTTCTTGCGGGATCGATGCCGACAACGACGGGAGAGCGGTGCCATTCCTGGACCACACGCATGGAGACATCGCCCAGGGCATCGAACCGGTCGCTCGTGACGAGCATGCCTTTGTCGAGGAGCCAGATGAGGCGGTAGCTCAGCTTGAATTCGTCGGACTCCTCGCCGAGGCGCTCCTTCTCGGACTCGACGAACTTCCGGTAACGCGGGACGTGTTTGGAGACCTCTTTCCAGTCGACCTGGAAGTGGTCGGTCTTCCTGCCTTTCCGGTTGGCCTCGCGCTTGTTCTTCTGGATTTGCTCGTAGAACCCGTTCTTCGTGTAGGACGGGGTTCCCGTCATGCACAGGGTGCCCGCGGTGCTGGACAGCATGGGGGCAATCGACTTGTTCAAGACCTTGTCGTCGGCGGCCTGGGCCTCGTCGATGATGACCAGGTGGTAGGTCTGCCCTTCGATCTGTGCTTTCGGGTGGGCGGTCTGCTTCCGGATATGGGAGCCGCAGCGCTTGAGCCGCAGCAGCTTCCCGCGGGTGATGAGCTTGTCGTCGATATCGGGGTCAGCGAGCACGTCTTGGGCGCGCTCGGAGGTGAGCCGGCCGGTGATGCGGGTGAAAAGCGTCTCCGACATTTCGTCGGTCGGGGCGAAGACGCCGACCCACAGCCCCTCGGCGAATTTCCCCAGCAGCTTGGGGAAGAGCTTGGCCAGCCGAGGCAACATGATCGCCGCGCCGACCACGGTGTCCGCGACGGTCTCGGACTTGCCGCTCTGCCGGGACCACAGGGCGGTGATCTTGGCGGAGTCCTCGGTGATGAGGCTCTCCAGAATCCGGCGGGCGAGGGGGAGTTGGTAGGGGCGCAGCGGGTGGCCGGACAGGTCGTCGATGACCAGGATGATCTTGCTGATGATGTCCTCGATGAGGGCCTGGTCGTCGAGGCTGTTGGCGGCCGGCTCGCTCTCTTCGGGCACGCCCAGGGTCAGCTCGTGTTCGGTGGCGTCGAGCGGCGTGGTCCTGGTCCCCATGTCGGCGAAGCTAAATCGCCGCAAATATGGACAGATAATCCCCGTAGAGGCATCAATGCATGGAAGTCCCTGACTACCTATGCGTTACGCGGCTAGGGTGCCTCCATGCCAACCAGCACGAGCACGCCCGCCTGGGCCGACCGCAACCGCCGTAGCCGCAACGTCGACATGGACCTGCCCACGTTCCTGTCGCGCTGGGAGAAGCAGATCAGCAGCCGGGAGACCTGGCGGAAGTACCGGCCCTACTTCGACCTCTTCCTTCTGTGGATGGAGCGCTACAGCGACCACGCAGACATCGAGGTACTGAAGGACGCCGGCGTCGAGGAGCTGGAGGACTACTTCGACTACCTCAAGTCCCCCCACTGGGACGGCCACCCCGGCGACTGCGTTACCGAATGCGTCAGCCTGCCCTACGAAACCCCGAGCCTGAAGGCGAAGTACGACGCCCTCAGCTCGGCCTTCAACTACGCCGGCGTCCTCCAGCTCCGCCGCACCAACCCTGTCAAGGCCATCAAGCTCGAAAAGCGGCAGCGCAAGCAGCGCCTGATCCTGCTGCCCTGGGAAATCGGCGACGTCATGGGGGCCGCCCGCCAGACATCCATCCGATCCGCGGTCGCCAACGGAATGGCCATCGGCCCCGGCCTGCGATGCGACGAGATCGAAAACGTGGACGTCGAGCGGTTCTACCAGGTCCCCCGGGGGCGAATGCTGCGCTTCCAACGCAAGGGCGGCGACTGGACGGACATCGACATCCCGCGCCCGCTCGAACCCCTCCTGGACGAGCACCTCGACGGCCGCACCGAAGGGCCGCTCATCATGTCCACCGGCCGGCGCACCCGCAACCAGGAGACCGGCCGACTCGAACACACCCGCCTCGACGCCTCCGGCATCTACCGCATGGTCCAGGAAGCCGGCCGCGAATGCGGCTTCAAGATCGGCCCACACGACGGCCGCGCCACCTCCATCACCCTCGCCCTGGTCGACCCGGCCAAGCCCAAGCACGACCGGATCATGAACTACTACGGGCACAAGGACTTCAGCACCACCATGATCTACCGCCACGCCTCCCGCCTCCCGGCCGGCCACCACCGCAACCCCTACGGCATCGACTGGAGGACCCAGGCCCCTTAAGCGAATATCCGCGAAAAACCCTCCCTGCCTACGGTCGAAACCACCGGCCACGCACGGGAGGGTTTTTCCATGGCGCTGCACGGATTCAGCGACGACGAAATCCGCGAATACATCCTCAGCTCGCGCGAGCAGCTCGGCCCCCGCAAGTTCGCCGCCCTCGTGCGGGCCTTCCACCTCGGCGACGACCAGGGCCTGCTCACCCAGCGGCCCACCAATACGAGCAACCCGCCCCGGCCGCGGACCATGGCGGCCGGCTACGACTACCGGTCCAAGACGATGTTCGTGCGATTCCGCGGCGAGAAGATCGCCAAGGGCCTCTACCGCGACGGGGTCGGATACGAGTACTACAACGTCACCCGCCGCGAATGGAACCGGTTCCGCGACGCCCCCTCGCCCGGCAGGCTGATCAACACCCACTTCAACAACAAGCCCTACAGCCCGGCCGCCTGGTGATGCCCGTGCTCGTCACCACCACTCGCTGCCAGCGCGACTGGCCCCGGCGTTACCGCACCTACTACCAAGAGACGGCCCCGCCCTTCCGCCGGGCCGAGCCCGCCACCGTCTACCGGCTCGGCACCCGCGGTCTCGTCCTCGGCCGCTGGACCTCCCAAGCCGAAGACGAGCACCAGGCCCTCACCGACGCCCTTGGCGCCCGCCCCGCGGCCCTCCTCAGCTCCGAAGGCCATCTCCTGCCCAACTACCGCCGCAACTCCCCGGAGACGTAGCCATGCTCAGCCGACGCCTCGAAGACCGGCTCCTGGCCGACGCCCGCCGGCGGATCGCCAAGATGTCCACCGACTCGGCCCGCGAGTACAGCATCTCGGTCTGGGCCTACGGAATGAGGGTGGCCGAGAACCCGTCCGAACACCTCGAAGACGATCTCGGTGAAATGGACATGGCCCTGGCCACCCTCCAGGCCGTACGCGAGCGACTGGCCGGCGACTAGCCCAGCACAATCACTGTCTCGTCCTTCGCGATGACGTGCCCCTCGACCAGGCCGTCACGCGCGGCGCCGGCCGTGTAGATGGTCATGGTCGGCACGGCTTCGCGGTCGGCGCTCCAGGCGTCGATGTGCGCGACCAGCTTGCGTGCCAGGTCGGACCCGGCAGGCCCGTAGCCCGCCGCGCCCAGACGCCACGGCCGCTCCGGATCAGCGTCCTCCCGCTGAAGGATCAGGTAGGCGACAGACCCGCCGACCACCAGGGCCGGGCTCCGTACGGGAATCGCCGGCCGCCGTACTCCCGCATCCAGGGCCTCCTTGGTGACCTCCAGCCGGCACACGGTGTTGTCGGACACGGTGGCGCGCAGCCAGATCCCGTCGAACGGTTCCTGACCGCCGACGCGGGCCTCTGACCACAGTTCGACGAGCGATGTGGAGAACACGTCCGTGAGGAGATCGCGGTCGACCGACTGGTCCTGGTCGTAGTGGACGCGGATCGTGCCGTCGGCGAGTTCGGCGGTGCGTTCACCGTCCTGGCCGATGATGGGGACGAAGCCGCACAGCTCCATACCGTCGGAGACGAAGGTCTCGCCGTGACGGGTGAGAGCAACGGAGCGGGTCTGACCGCGCCAGCGGAACGGCAGCACGAGCTGCCCCCCGTCGGCGAGCTGCTCCCACCAGGCACTGGGAATGTCCCAGAGACCGACGGTGGCGATCATCCGGTCATACGGGGCGTTCTCGGCAACGCCCTTCAGCCCGTCCCGCTCGATGACCGTGACGTGCTCGTATCCGGTCTTGTTCAGCATGGTCCGGGCATGCAGGGCAACGTCCGAGTCGATGTCCATGGTGGTGACCTGGCCGTCCTCGCCGACGATCTCGGCCAGGAGTGCGGCGTTGAAGCCGGTGCCGGCGCCGATCTCCAGAAGGCGATCACCGGGCTGCGCGTCGAGCTGGGCCAGCATCATCGCGACGATGGACGGCACAGAGGCGAGCGAGAGCGGCAGTGGGCCGCCCGGGTTCTCCTTGATGCTCACGGCCTCGTCGGTGTACGCCTTCGAGGGGTCGAGCCCCGGGAGGAACTGGTCCCGCGGGACGGTTCGCATGGCCTGCTCGACGGCGACCGGCAGGGGGCGGCCGGCCACGATTTCGTCTACGAGTTGGTTGCGCTGCTCGTCGAGTGTGGGCGTGTCGTTCACAGGGTCCCTTTCTAGTGGAGGAGGAGGCAGGTCTCCCACCCAGATGCAACGGGGCGGGAGGGGCTGAGGGTGTGGATCGTGAGGAGTACGCCGTCGGCGCCCGTAAGCAGCCCGGCGCTCTCGGGGAGCGGATTGTGTGCCAGGTGAGCGGTGAACTGGGCTCGCAAGCTCGGCAGCGTACGGTGCAGTGGGCTGTCAGCGTCGGCATCGGCAGCAGCCCGGTCCGCTGCGAGGCAGAGCCCCGCCCAGCCATGGCAGACCGTGGGGTCTGTTAGACGTGAAAGCTGGACGGGATCACTCAGGCACGCTGCCAGGAGGGCTTCGGCCCGGCTGCGGCTTCCGCCCCGGTCGCAGGCAGTCGCGGCCAGTTGGAGTGCTCGGGCGATGCCCGGAGTGCCGTAGCACCATGAGGGCCTGCCCGCGCGGAAGCGGGGCGACGGTCCTGCCAGCCACGTATCCAGAGACACTGTTTCGGGCCAGGCCGCGCCCCCGTCCGGCTCAGGCTGAGCCCAGTGCTCCAGGAGCTGGCACGAGGCCGCCAACGTCTCAAGCTGACCGGCTACGGTGTGCCCGGCTCGGCTAGCCCGCGCGAGAAGCGCAACGGGGCCGGCGATGCCGTGGGCCATCCCGAAGTTCCCATGCCCGACCGGCCAGGTGTCGTCAGGGTGTCCGGTTGGGCTGTCCGAGGTCCACCAGCCGGGCATCTCGTTGGCACCGACCTTGACCGGCTGCTGGAGGAGCCGTACCAGGTAGCGCAGTACGCCGTGGAGTGACTCAGGTCGCGACTTTCGGTACAGGAAATACGCACCCAGTCCGGTCAGGCCGCTGATCAGGTCGTACTCGCGCATACGGGGAGGCCGGCCGCTGTCCATGCGCTGCTCGGCCGCCGACAGCCGCCGCGCCGCCAAAATGGTCAGGGCCTCGTCCAGAGTTTCAAGCGCGGTCCGGTATGCAGGGTGCCCGGCTGTGTGCAGGGCAAAGGCCACCGCAGGTGCCCCGTAGAACAGGCCGGCGCTGTCGTGATGTGCGGGGGGCGGCTTGGCAGCCATCGCGCGTGCTGCCTGGTGCGTTGCATCCCACCGTCCGCTGCCCTGGGCGAGCACCCCTTTGTAGGTGACGGTCCCAGGCAGGCCACGGCCTAAGTCGTGCAGGACGTCAGTCATCGGCCGCCTCCCGAGCGAGAAGGGATCGGCATGCCTGCCGCGCCGCGTGACGGGATGCCGCCTCTGTCTCCCTGTCCGGCCCCATTAGTCGGTTGTGATGCATGTGCAGCAGCGATTCGAGCACGGAACTAAGCAGACGCGCGTCGAGCTGCTCGCGGTAGGCGCCCAGCGCTTTGTGACGCTGCTCCCGTGCGGTGACGATCCGGTCCGTCCATCCTGTGCAGCGCCCCAGGGCGCCGGCACGGACCTCGTCCAGGACCGCCCGGGTAACCTCCTGCCGACCTGCCGCATCGGCAGAGGCATCAGCCAGGTAGCGCACCCCTTCCTGGTCTCCCAGTAGGCCACGCGCGATATCGATCATGCCGAGCGCGCACAGAACATGGCGGTCTGCTTTGGGGAGATCAGCGAGCAGATGGCGGGTCATGTCGCTGTCCGCGACGAACACCGTCTCTGCGCTGATGAGGGTCGGCCCGGTGCCGTAGCGGCCGAATTCGGGCCGGTAGCCGTCGACAATGAGCCGCGAGGCCAGCGCGTGGGCTTGGAGTTGCTCGGTCCAGTCGGCCAGGGACTGGGTCACCGCGGCGTAGGCGCCAGCGTCAGGCACGGCGATCCGCAGCCTGAGATGGTCATCCTCCTGCGAAGTGCGGTAACGGACGAACCAGCAGTCGGGCTCGCCGAGAGTAGTGAGCAGCTCGGGCAGCCGACGCGTGACGATCTGGTCCATCACTGTGGGATGCGTGAACACCTTGGCCTGCGCCCACCGCTGCCAGGCAGCCCCCGGCGGCGGCAGCATCTTATTGAGCACGACCGGGGCGGTCGCGACATCGGGGTGCGGCAGCGGTGAACGTGCCGACGACATGGGGAGAGTGATTTCGTGAGCATGCCCGATCCAACCTAGCTCTCGGTCGTCGGGGGTCTCCACCAGCTCGGCGTTCCCGTGGCGCCGGAGGTGGGCGTGCAGCAGCCGCGCGTGCACCGGTTCGTTCAGATCAAGGCGCAGATACCGGTCGTCGGAGAACAGTTCCAGACGGCGTGGGCATGTCCACTCCACGGCCCATTCGGACAGTGCCTTGTGCCAGGCGGGCCCGAAGCCGCCGGTGGGCAGATCTTCGGTGGTCAGTCGCCAGCGGGCTGGGGAGAGAATGGCCCTCCCGTGGCGGACCCTCGGCAGGTACGGCATTCCGGCTGCCAGTGGCCCCCAGTCGAAGCGAGTCCAGGCGCCAGCAAATCCGCGGGCGAGGAGAGCGATGAACCGGGCGATGGGAGGTGCCTGCTTCTCCAGCGCGAGGGGGTGGAGGACGACCGGCTCGACTACGCGGCGCCGGGAAATACTCACCAGATGCATCCGCTTGCTGGTGGACACCACGGCGAGGTCATCGAGCGGGATCACGTTGTCGGCCGGCTCCCTGTGCTCGCCGACAGGAATGACGTACGGCAGGAACGGGGGAATGCGCCCGATGTTCTCGGCGTGCGGGTGGGGCGGGGTGAAGGAGAGCTGAGCCGAGAGCGCACCGTCGACCAGAGTCGGCAGCTTCCTGTAGGCCGCGCCCATGCCGCTGTCGTCGAGCGCGACAGCGAAACGGCCGGAAAAGGTGCCGGTGCTCCATGCGGGACGCACGGACAGTGTGAAGTCACCTTCGTCGACCGCCGCGGCCGTCGCAGCGTGGAGGCGCACGGCCATCTCCATGTGCGGCACGATCGGCACTTTGTCGAGATCAGCGGTGCACAGCTCGTCGATGTCGGAGTCCGTGAGCCGGATTTCCTGGGCCCCGTGCATAGCCGCCTGCCACGCCTTGCGCATCAGCAGTTCATCGCGCGGAAGCACCCTGACGGTGGGTTCCGTGAGCAGGGACATGGGGAAGTCCGCCGGCAGTCCTGCTCCAGCAGCCAGATCGGCGGCCTCACGGACCGGCACGAGACTGCCGGCGCCATATCGCTCCCAGAAGACCTCGTGGTACGCCGACCACACCGGCTGTTCCCGCAGATTCCTGGTGAGGCGAAGCAGGGCCTCCCCGGCGCGTTCGGCTTCCTCCAGGACGAGCGGGGGAACGCGCACCGTGGCGTCCAGCCGTAGATCAACGCTGAGCCGTGTGCGGCCCTGGTCGCAGACACCGGTCATCCTGGCTGTGGCCGTCTGCCGCAACTTCCGGGCCGCTTCGGGGGACTTGGCGGCGTTGTGTACGGAGAACAGGCGGTGGACGACGGCCAGTTCATCGAGCAGGGCTAGCGTGTCCGGATTCAGGTGCGACGACACGGGTGTCAGCACGCGAAGCATGTGCCCGAGAGGATCGGAGTCGGTCATCGGCGCAAACAGGCTGCTCGTCAGCACGCCGGCTTCCAGCGCACCGACGAGGAGCTGAACAATCTTGTCGGGTGTGCCCCCCAACGCCGAGAGCTGGTCCAGGATTTCACTTCCGGTGACCGGGACGGCAGCGAGCTTCAACAGGGCGCCCAGTGGCCGGTGAACGCGCAGGCTGGCAACCCGACCGCCTGACAGCGGCCGGTCCAGGATGTCGCCGTGCTGCACCGCCAGGTCGTCAACGCGAAAGGACAGGTGGGGCACGACGTCCGGTCGAGCCGCGAGACCGCGGCGTACGTGGTCCAGCCACAACGTGTCCGGCCGGGCCAGAGGCGTGTGGGCTGAGCCGACCCGGCCCGCACACGGACCGCATTCCGCCGTGGCCACACCGGCGAACAGCCCGAAGGGTGTCGGCCGGCCCGCGGCACGCAGGAAGTACCGGGCGGTGGCGTCCACCGTCTTGCGCAGCTGCTTGGGCGAGACGTCCTCGCCTTGCAGGACGCGGTCGGCAGCTTGGGCAAGACGGGGAGTAGCGGCCCGAGTCGCGTCCGAGAAGGCGGAGATGGCCCACACCTCCTCCAGCCAGCGTCGACAATCTGACAGGTCGTTGTCCACCGGCCAGCCGACGCTCAAGGAGTGCAGCGGAAGGACGGCGGCCCGTACGAGAAGCACGTCACCGCTTCGCAGGAGTCTGGCCCTCGGCATCATTAAGTCCCCTCTATCAAGCCCGTGCGGGGCGGTTCCCCGCCCCGCACAGACTTCAGTTCAGGTGTCAGCTCGCGCACGCCGAGGCACACGTGCTACCACACCCGTCGCCGCTGCCGCAGTCGGCGGGCACGGGAGTGGGGGAGTCCGTGATGACGATTTCGAGTTCCCATTCGTCCGGGGACGTGGCCGTGGTGATCGACGCGTTCTCCGCGATCGCAGTGGACAAGGCAGTACCTCCGATGTAGCCAATGGTCGTTGTGCGAGAGGACGGGAATTCCTGCTCGCTCTCGGGAAAGCTACTGCTTCAACTAGGCCATCGGAAGAGGCAATTGAGCCTCCACCAGCATTGGCATATGTGAAAAGAGTTGAAGCAATTCGGGCAGGCGGAATGTCTGGGCCAACCAGCGACTTGGGGAGTCACGCGGATGAGGTCAGCCCAGACAATCGCAGTGCGAAAACGCTAACTTTCGTTCCCTGAACCATCCCCTCTCTGAATCGGCATCGTGAACCGCCGGGAAGACGCCGTGGGAGATGCGGAAAGGTCGTCTTCGGCGGAGTCCAAATAGTCAGGCTCGGCCCGGCAGGGGCACCACGGGGGACAGCACCGCCGGCGCCCGGCCGCGGAGAGTATGGCGGCGACCAGGCCGGCCCAGAGGAACACTCCGGTGGCCCCGATGAGGCCGCACACTGTCGCGCCGGTCGCCCTGTCGCTCACTGCTGCTCTCCTATGGGGGGTGGGCTCGGCCGGCACAAGGAGTTGAGAAGCCGGCCGAGCCCTGCGTCAGGTGACGGGAGGGCCTTCCTGACACCTCCCGCCACCGCCTGAGAGCCCTGAACTGGGCTGCTTTCGAGCCGATTTGAGCTGCACGGCCCGGCCCCCCTAGGTCCCTCAGCCGGAACCGGGCCGTGCGCTCCCCCTGCCGCATTACGGGCTGCGACAGGTCCCGCCGGACTAGGGCTCGATCTCGCCCAGCGGGGAGTCTCTCGGGGTGGGACCCAGCTTGCGCTCCAGGCCCCGACGCACCTGCTCCAGGACATCCATGAGCACCACTGGGTCCTCCAGATCAGGACGTCCGACCCGCTCCTTCGCGAGGGCCTCGCGCCTGGCCGCGTCGGCCGGCGACTCCCGCTCTGCCTGGGCCTGGCCCCGCTGAATGAGGGAGTACCGAAGCGCCCGGTACTGCTCGATCAAGGCATCGAACTGCCGCGGCGTGGTGCGGATGGAAAGGCGTTCGAGTCGACCGCCCTCCGTGGTCTCGTCCCAGCACGTCACATCAAGCTGAAGCGACTGTTCGGGGCGCGGGTCCTCGACTAGGTCCGCCTCGGGCAGGAGTGACAGGTCGAAGTCCTGTTCTGCTAACCGCATGCCGGTCATGCCTCACCGAGCCAGAACCTACAGCTTTTCCCATCATCGGTCTCGTTTACCTCAAAATGTGAGGAAAGGGCATAAACCAGAACTAGCCCTCGACCGTGCTCATCTTCGTCATCGCTCGGTTCGCGTCTCTCCGGTTTCTTCGGCGAACCGTCTCTCACCTCCACGCTGAGTGGCGCGGACCATAGGGTGACCTCGAATCTGTCACCCTCGGCGTATTCGACCGCGTTCGTGGCGAGTTCGCTGAGCAGTAACGCGCTGGTCTCGGCTCGGTCCTCGGTGACGCCGACTTCCAGGCACCACACTCGGACCCAGTCGCGAGCAGGCCCTACGGCCCGCCGCGTGCGCGGAAAAGCTGTACTCGCCACGAGCGCGCCTTGCTTACAGTGCTGTTTTGTGCGCATGGCAGCCTCCAGCACGCGGCTATCGGCCAGCCGCGCAAGACGATCACACACCGCAACGAGCCCCGTCCGGCGTGTAGTTGAGAGTGTGGTGCGTACGCAGGTGCGTACGCAACCCCGAAGCCTGATTTGCCCCCGGACGTGCCACGATTGAGTGCCTTCGCGCTACCCTGCGCAGGACGGTAGGCCGAGGAAGGGAGGGGTGATCATGGCAGTGAACCTCGCAAACATGGCCGCGCGAGAGCGGTTTGGCCAGGAGTTGAAGCGTGTCCGACTCGCGGCCCGCCTCGACGGCAAACCCGTCGGGCAGAAGCAGGTGGCCCAGGCTCTGGGCTACAAGCAGTACCACCGTTACTCCCGTATCGAGCGTGGCGAGACGTGGCCCAACGACCATGAATGGGAGATCATCTGCAACCTTCTCGGAATGGACGAGGTGACCCGCGTACGGCTGTCCACCAAGCGTGAAGAGGGCATGGCAATCGGCAGCGCCTGGTGGACGGAGTTCCAGGACGAATTCCCCGCCAGTCTGATCGAGTTCATCTCCTACGAGGACTTGGCAAGGAGCGTCACCACGTGCGCTGCCAATCTCGTACCAGGTCTCCTCCAGACCGCCGACTACGGGCGTGCCGTCATCAGCCAGCTCTCCAAGACGACGACGACCGAGCACCTCGTGGAGCGGTCGGTCGAGCTGCGCATGAAACGGCGGGGCGTTTTCGAGAAGCCCAACCCGCCGGCAGTCGAGGCCATCATCGGCGAAGCCGCTCTACATCAAAGAGTGGGCGGCACGGACGTTATGGCCGAGCAACTCGGCCAACTGATCGAGGATATGACGCAGCGGAACGTCACTGTTCGCGTCATCCCCTTCCATGCGTCTTCCACCCTCTCCTATTTCTTTCACTTGTTCGAGTTCAGCGGGACGAGTGAAGATCCGATCGCCGCGTTCGACGGCGTGACAGGTATGTCCTTCGAGAAGCGAGCGAGGGAGATCCGGGGCATCCGGTCCCTCCTGGACTCAGCCAGAGACCTGGCGCTTCCTCCGGCGGACTCGTTGGAAATAATCCGAGCACTCAAGAAAGAGCTGTCGCGTGACTAAGGAAGAGACCCTGAAGGCCCTGCTGGCGGCCGACCTCACGAACGCTGAGTGGACCAAGTCAGCGGCCTCGGGAAACACTGCTCAGGACTGCCTCGAAGCAACTCGGGTCGAAGGGCTCGGGTGGGTGCTGCGACACTCCATCCTCACCAGCCATGTGATCCCCCTGACCGACTCTGAGTACGAGGCGTACGTGAAGGGCGTGCAGGCGAACCAGCCCGGTCTCGTTCCGGGCGTCTGACACTCCACAAGACGAGGCCCGCTCCCTGTTCAGGTCAGGGGGCGGGCCTTCGTCATGACCGCTTCCGGGGCTTCGCCTTCCTCGCGGCCTTCTTCTTCCCCTTGCCCTTGCGCTCGGGGAGCTTGGAGTGGTCCGTCTTGTCGGCCCATTCCTTCGCCCAGCTCATGCCCCTCGCGAAGGCCATCTTCTCCTGGGCCCGCGACTGGAACGGCATCGTCAGAGCGCGCTGGTGACGCAGTTGAGGAGATTGGTGACGAGGGTGACGACGTCATTGATGATCGTGGACAGCATGAGAGACTCCGAGTCAGTAGGTGGGGGCCATGAAGATCGAGGAGCGGCCGTGGCCCATCGACGGTGCTCCGGTGGGTGCGGTGCCGGGGGCGCCGAGGCCGAGCTGGGCGCGCGTGGGGCGTCCTCGGACGGGGGTGGTGCCCGGCTGAGTGCTCAGCCGCGGCAGGGAGGCCGCGGAGAGTGCCGGCGTCCCACGGGGGTCAGGCAGTTCCGCCGGCCAGCTGGCCGCGAGGCTGCTCCTGGGGCCTCCGGTGGGGGTGCCGGGTAATATCTCCCAGCTCGGGTTGGGGCGTCGTACAAGGGGCACTGCGCTCACCTCGGATCAGGCAGGGACCTCTTAAAAGTGCCCGGCCGGAAAAACGAGGCGGTAATTTCAGGGGTTGCCGTACTCGGGTTTCGCGTAGGTGAGCTTAGGCAGCTTCGCGGTGAGCGACCTGATCCGCTTGTACTTGGCCCTGGTGGTGTGCCGGTCCCAGGGGTAGTTGTCGACGACCGGCACGTTGGGGAACAGCCAGACGTCATCGGGGTGGATGTGCCAGGAGAGCTGGCCTGTTGGACTCTCGATGTACAGCACTGGCCAGCCTGGGGTGAGTGGGTCGGTGTGGGACAGTGCCCCACCGAAGAGCGCGACCAGCACGGCCAGGAGGTGGGCGCGCTCCGTGTAGATGTCCATTTCCTTGTTCTGGCAGCCGTCAGCCATGTGGGCGTCCTTCCGGAACGAAGCTGACGCCATATTGGAACGGCAGAGAAAATGTCTCGGCGCGACACGGACCGGCTTTCGGGTGACGCGTGCGTTATCCGGGGGGACTTTCCGGTCAGCTCACTCGCACGGCCGTCATGCGCCGATCCGGGGCGCGAAGACGAGGGCGGCCTTCACCGCGGCGTCGTAAGCGATCCGGTCCCGGCGCAGCTCGTGGACGTGCAGCTCCAGGGCGCCGGAGATGGCCTTGTACAAGTCGGTACGCACGCCCAGAACCTGGCCGTCGAGGTAGGTGTAACCGTCCTCCTGGCGGCCTTCCTCGGCCATGTGCAGCAGCGGCAGGCAGACCGGCGGAGGACTGCCGTCAAGGTCGGCGTGGCCGCATTCGAGGCAGCAGCACGGCAGCCCGCGGTACTTGTCGACCTGCCGGCACTTCGCGTGGTCGCCGGCCGCGCACGCGGTGGACAGGTAGAGCCCTTGCATGAGGGAGCGCAGCAGCTCGACCAGGTCCCGGACACTGGTGGGTTCATCCATGGCGTCTGAGTCTTCCACTTCGTTGAAGGTGGGGCGCGCAGAGCATGAGCAAGGCCCCCCACTGGGAACAGCAGCGGGGGGCCTTGTCGCTCCGGCCTCCGGTTCATCCCCCAATCACCTCACCGTAAGAAGCGACCACGTCACGGGGGACTCTCCGTCGTCCGTCGCGCTGTAAAACGGGCGAGTCGGACATCTGGTTACGCACTTTCCGCCGTCCCACCCGAATGGCCGAACCGATTCTGATAGCGCTGGAGCATTTCCACGATGGGCTCCGACCCGTAGAGGAGGGGGCCGTCGGAGCCGGCCTCGGCCTGGTACGCGAGCCACAGCATGCCGACGACCTGGCGGGCCGTCCTCCGCAGTCGCTGCCTGGGCAGCAGGGAGTAGCCCAGCCCCATCCGCCGGTACCGCTCGCGCTCCAACAGGGCCATTTTGAAAGCTGGGTTGGTGCGTTTGAGTGAGTCGATTTCCACCCATGAGTCAGTCCACTCCACACCGAACTGAACCGGCAGCCACACCGAGTCCATGAGGAACAGCGCGAAGTTCCCGACGGCCCTGGCCATGTACCGCGCGTCGCTTTCCAGGAGCATTCTGCTTTTCCGGCTCTTCTCGTCGGCGTCCTTCACGAAGAACCGGATGTACGCCATAGCCCAGAGACGCGGGTCCTCGACGACTCCCGGTTCCGTCATTTGTTGCATGGTTTTGCCTAGCCTTCCGGTCATGAAGTGTGCTCCCGATTCACGGGCTTTGTGCCCCCAGTGCGGCCATCCGATGGAGCTGTCCCGCAACGACTACGGGTACTGCGCGCTCTGCCGTACCTGGGCTTCCCCCATGCCTGAGAAACAGCAGGTGGGTGTGTGTAAGTGCGTGGTGGCCGCGCTCGCCGAGATGGCGCCGGACCCGGCTACCAGGCCCGGCCGGCACTTCCGCTGCACTCGGCACGACCAGGTGGTGGTGTGGGACGGTCTGACCTGGAAGTGGTCTAACCAAGCAGACGATATCGGCGAGTTCCCCCGATTGGCGGGCTGATCGAAACTGGGGGACGTGCCAGAGTTAATCCCGACAGGACGGGGCTTGGACACCCCACAATGGTCGAGGCCGCACCCTTTCCCACGCAGGGGGGTGCGGCCTCGGTCTATGTGTCAAGGAATGGGCGGTAGCCTCGCGGCCTCAGCTCCATCTCGAACTCGCCGTTGGCTTTCGGGGCGAAGACGATGGGGCACGGAAGTACTTCGTCGTACCCGACGATTTCCCGGGCGCGGCTCTCGATGGCCTCCGCCCACGGCATGGTCTTCGCCGGCAGCCGCCACGAGCCTTGATGGCACTCCATCCACACCAGCCGCTCAATCGGCTCGACGTAGATCCGCTCCAGCAACAGCGTCACGGGCCGCTCGACCTGGAACATGTGCAAGCCCCGCACCTGCTGGAGGTACGTGCTCCTCACCGTCCCGGCCAGGTCCAGTCGTGCCACAACCTCTCCCCGTCACACTCTCTGTGAGGCTGACAGTATCCGCGTGGCCACCCCGCCGCCCTGGCGCGAAAAGGCGTAGACGGTAGGCCAGTTCACGAGCTGCCGACGCGCGTCGGAGTCCAGTCGGCGAGCCCACTCGTGAAGGTCGGCCGGCAGGATGTACCGGTTGCCGTTGGCCGCAGTCACGGACCACTGCCGGTAGCCGCCGTCCCACTCCACCGCGCACACGGTGAGCACCAGGCCCAGGTCGCCGTTCTCGACGTTCGGTACGACGAGGCAGCCGGGGCCGGACTGCTTCCACGCCGACTCAGTCCACGACACGGGCCCGCCCCGAGATGACTTCCTCGACGGCCTCGGGGTGGCCGGCCTTCGCCTCGTCCAGCGACCCGTAGACCCATAGCCGGTAGACGGGGGGTTCTCCAGTGCCGGGGATGTCGAGCGGAAGAGGCCGGCACTTCGGGTCCGGATTCGGGGGGTACACGCTGGAGGCGTAGAGGTGGGGGACGTGGCCTTCCGGCACGGGTCCCTTCTGCGCCTCCTCGTCGAAGACCGTGAACACGGTGCGCACCTCAACCTGCCGGCCGTCGGCCAGCGTGGTGGGCGTCCAGTACATGGTGCAGCGGTCCAGATCTTCGGAGAGTTCGACGGCCGCTCTCGCGGTGATGGCCTGGCCGTCGAGGTCGAAGGCGAGTGGGGTGCCGTCGGGGCCGCGAGGGATTGCGTTCTGGTCGGTCACTGTGTCGAGGACAGCTTGGCTTGCCACGCCGCTTTCCTTTCCTACGAAAACCGAAGGCCCGGCGCAACCAGGAGAAGAGACGACGCTTGGGGGGGATGAGCGTCGTGCATCTGGTTGCGCCGGACCATTCCGAACGTGCAGGCAGGGGCTCCGACGAGGGGGGGTTCGACAGGAGCCCCGCCCTGTGTGCACGCATATTCATCAACGCACAGGCGCGGGGGTGAGTCACGCGGTTCTCGCCGAATTTCCCCCCGAGTCACTCTAATGGGTGAAGCAATAACTCTCCGCGCATGCTCTGGCCGATGGCGATGTCCAAGATGTGGCGGAATGCGGGCCCGCTGACCGAGGCTTTTCAGACCCTTGATGACGCACGGTAATAACCCCGCAGGGTCCTTACCTCACGCACACAGTTCCTCCCCCGCATCACCCTCGCTGGCCGGCTTGTCCTCGCCCCTGACGCGCTCCAGTAGGGCCTCCGTGGACTCGAAGATCGGGAAGACCTTGGTCAGGCCCGTGATCCGGAAGATCTTCCCGACCCGCTCGGATGGCGCGACGATGACGACCCCAATGGGCGGTGTCGCCTGCCGGCACTGCTTCAGAAAGCCCACGGCCACGCCCAGCGCGGTCGAGTCCCAGAAATCGATCTCGGACAGCTCCAGGCCCACATACCGCGGCAGCACCTCCCGCTCAAGGAACTCCCGCAGGTACTCCCGGAACTTGGGGAAGGTGTAGACGTCCAGCTCGCCCACCACCTTGACCAGCACCACTCCGCCCGGCAGCTCCTCATGGGACAAGCCCAGCTCGAACATCGGCACCGCAGTCACTCCTCTTCGCCACGGTCTGCCCAGTGCGCCCGCCCCGGGCACCTGAGCAGGCCCGTCCAGTCCTTCGCGTACGGGAGGCGGCATGTGGGGCACCGAACCATGTCGATCGGCTTGGCCATGAACGGCACAGCCAGCTGCTCAGCCTCGGCGACCTTCTCTCGCAAGTCGAACATTGATCCACTCCGTTACGCCGCGACCACTGTCTGTGCGGAAGAGTACGACCTGCGTACGCAACTGCGTACGCACACCGCCCACTTGGCATATGCCACACCCGTAGCCGACCTGCGCCACAACCCCCAATTTCAAAAGGCGCCACCCAAACGGGTTAATACCGCCTTGCAATAAAGAAAGCCGCTCCCTAAGTTCTCGACCCATGACGACGCGACTCAGCCAGGTCGTCGCAGTGGAAAAGCCCATCAAGACCGAGGCATACGGCACCCTCAGTGCCCGACACCACGAGGTCCAGAAGCCCCCGCTGCTCACCGGCATTCTCCGTACCTACCGACCCCGCGACGACGAAGGCGAGCAACTCCCGCCCGAATCCACCCGCGTGCAACTCCGCGCGATCGACGCCGTCAGCGAGGTCATGCAGGCCCTGACCCGCTTCTACGACGTCACCGCCACCCGCGACTGGGCCAACACCACGGCCAGGGCGGACATCAAGATCGCCGGCCAGGTGCTCATCTCCCAGGTCCCGGTGCCCTTCCTGCTGTTCCTCGAAAAGCAGCTCCAGAACCTGCACACCTTCGTCGAGAAGCTCCCCGTGCTCGACCCCTCAGAAGAATGGGTGTGGGACCAGGACAAGGGCGTCTACAAGACCCCCGCCTATGACACTCACCGCTCCAAAAAGGTCCCCCGAAACCACGTCCTGGCCGAAGCTACCCCACAGCACAAGGCCCAGGTCGAAATTATCTACGAGGACATCCCCGTAGGAACCTGGACCACCGTCAAGTACTCCGGCGCCCTGCCGGCCAGCCACGTCAAGGCCATCCTGGGACGCGTCCAGGCCCTCCGCGACGCGGTCAAGTACGCACGTGAAGAGGCCAACGCCACCGAAATCCCCCAGGTGCGCGTGGCCGGGCCCCTCCTCGACTACCTCTTCACCAACTTCGCCCCGCCAGCAGGCGAACAGGCCGCCGCGGCGTAACGCGCAACGAGGGCCGGGCATCTGTATGCCAGTCAGGCACATGGGTAACAGTCAGCATTGCGAGACAACGCCCGGGAGCGGGAGGGGTACCCCGCACCAACCCACAGACCCCCGCCGCCGGCGTGCGGCGGGTGCTCAAGGAGCGCAATCTGAAGCTCAGGACTGAAATTCAGCACGAGGCGGGCATCACAGTGGAGGTTCGAATCCTTCTCCCGGCACCACAAGCCGGGGTAGCCCAACCGGTAGAGGCATAGCGACCCGCCGACAAACTGAAGCTCTCGCTCCTAAGCTCAGGCACGCCACCAAGCGCCGGATCTACCGGCCCGAGCCACATCCCCGAAATGCCGGTTCAAATCCGGCCCGCGCAGCTCGATGCGCGGTGGTCCAACGGCAGGACACGGAGACCTCAATACGACTCGGAGCCTTAAAAGTGCCGGCGTCCGCTGATGGGTGGATTCCTTCACAGGACTCGACTCTTAATCGAGAACCCTCCCAGGGGGTCGGGATAGGCTACGTCCCGGCCCCCGCCAGCACACCCAGGAGGCCAAAATCCGCTTCGCAGACCGCTGGGCCGAATGCTGGCCCCATACCGTCACCGCGACCCGCCACGTCGAAGTCCTCGCCGACCGGGGCGCCTGGCGCGCAGAAGCCCTCGACAAACGCCTCCGCATCGAAGAGGCCCTCCAACACCACCAGGCCGACGACGACGGCAATTGCACGACCTGCCAACAGCCGGCCCCCTGCCTGACCGCCTACGCGCTCAGCACCCGAACCATCTGGGCGCGCATCGCCAAGGCCGAGCCCCGCACCCAGCCCCTCACCGACGACGACGTGAAGGCCGCGCTCGTCGAGCTGCTCCCGGAACTCGCACCGGACACCGACGACAAGCCCAGGCTCCCCCCTCGCAAGGCCGGCTGACACCGCGCGAGAACATCGAGCAATATGGACGGCCGGCGGAGCCTGCACCCGGCAGGCGACGCGACGCAAAAATCACGGCCAGGAGGAGCCATGACCGAGCCGCCCGCGGGCCGCATCAGCCACCGGGACAAGGAAGGCCGGCCCCTAGAGCTGCTGGAGTGGGCCCAGCTGTACGAGGACTTCGACTACCGCCTCGTCGCCGAAACCAGGGTGGGCGACCAGCTGGTGCGCACGATGTGGGAAGGCATCGACGCCGGAGTGGTCGGTGCCGGCGACCTGTTCCACACCGGCTACCAGAGCAACGAGACCGGCAACTGGCGCGACGCCTGGGCCGGCCACCACCCCTGCACGCTCATCGAGGCCGAGGCCGCACACGAGCTAGTCGTCGCCAAGGTACGGGAGCATAAGCCGCGGGCCAGCGACCCCGAGAAATAGCACCCCGCCATTTTTCGCCCGCGCATTTTGCTGCGGTCGGCCCGAGGCCGTCGCCTCCACGTGTGGTGCAGGCACCCCCTCTACGAGCCCGCGTACGCCCCCGGCTCACGCCGACGAACCGCGCTCCTTACACCCCCGATTTTCACCCCCACCCCCTGAATGCGGGTGTAGGTGCCGGGTACACGCCAAGTAGGCCGTCTTGGGCGGGCGGCCGACGGCGGCTCCTCATCCCCCGAAGGAGCCGCCGGCCTCTGCTTAGCGTCCGGGGGTCAGTGGGCGGCGTCGAACGCCGCCCGGATTTCCCGAGGAACGCGACCGCGGTCGTTCACCTCATGACCGTTCGCGCGGGCCCACGTACGGACCTCCTCAGCACTTGGACCATCCGTGGCGGCCTTGCGCGCCCGCCCCGCCCCTTTGGACCGGCCTACCTTCCGGCCCTTCTCGATGAACGGCCGAAGCGCCTCGTCCAACTTGTCGTAGTTATCCGGCGTGAGGTCGATTTCGTACTCAACGCCGTTCAGGGAAAACGCATGCGTGCTGACCTCGTCCGACTTTTCGCCGGTGAGGTCGTCTTCGAAATAAACCACAGTCTTCTGAACCATGGCCGGATGCTACCCAGTCGCGCTGGAGTGGCGGGCAGAGACTGCCACGGCGTCACTCAGCCGAGAATCCGTCAGAAGCCCAACGCCACGGCCCACGGCACGGCCATGGTGTGACCGCACGCCACGAACGTGAACCGCTCGACGAGCACGGACTGTTCGCTGAGCGCGGGCCGGATCGCCCCCGGTTCCACACCACAGACTGGGCACCGCGGGAAGCGGTCCGTATGCGCGGGCCCCGGCTCGCGCACGGGAATTACGTGCGGCGGGCCCTCTGGAGGCCCAGGGCACAGCAGGCCCCAGCCGCCAATCCCCTCGGGAGCCGCGCGCACCGCACGAAGCGTACGGATGCCGTGCGTACCGCACTTGGGGAAGCGCCGGCCGATGGCGTCGGGCACGTAGTCCGCTGCTGGAGGCTTGGTCACAAGCTCACCGTGCCGCCAGGCGCCAACTCCCGTCCAGCGCTTACGAATTACTCACCCCGAAATTCTTGACCCCCGCCATTTCTCACCCTGGCGAGGGCATGCGGCGGGAGCTGGTCTTCGGGCCCGGTGGTCGGCACTTCCCAGACCGCGCGGTCGCACTCGAACGGCCTGGCCCCTAGCGTCCACCAGGTACCTGCTCCCGCCGCACGACTTTGACCTTAGCGACGCGAAAGCCATTTTCCGCTACCAAATCCCCCGCATGCACTCGAATGCAGTACGCACGACCTTCACGGTGTAACACCGCACGTATGCTGCCCGCTGGGAGAAGACGCGGTGCAACGTGCAGTGCTACTCGGCTCAGTGAGGTGGACTCATGACCTTGACCTTCTTCGTGCTGTTGCCTTCTCAGCCCCTGAAGTTCTGGTCCGTCGCCGATCTGGTCCAGGAGGTCGAGCGCCTCGAAGCCGCGTATGTCGACCTGGAGCAAGCCACCGCCTCGCACGCGGTCATCGACCAAGCCATGGGTGTCGTCGTCGCCTTCGGACAGATCCCGCCGGAGGAGGCATGGCGCGTTCTGCGCGACGTGTCTCAGCACACCAACACCAAGCTCCGCGTCGTCGCTGAGGACGTCCTGAAATTCGCTCAGGGCACCCCTCTGACCAAGGGGGAGCGGGCTGAACTGCAACGAGCCGTCATCCGGTACGGCGGCACTCCTCGCGGCCCGCTGCGCTAGTCTCAACTCTGCTCGGTCGGTTGGACCTGAGACGGCATCTGGCGCATCAGTCCGCGGCGTTGGGCCGTACAGCGATCCTGGAAGTGCCGGCCGAGCACCAGCCCGCGGCCGTCGGCTGCGAGCCCCTAACCGGAATTTCTGCTTCCGGCCACTGCCGGCGGACGGACACTGCCTCTGGAGGGAGGGCCGATATGCGTATCAAGGCCCAGGCCCCCCAGTGTCCGCTTTGCCCGGTTAATGGTGGGGGGTGCCGTTTGCGTGGATTCGACCCCCGCGCGGCATTCGCACCATACGCGCCACATGTGGCTATAGAGGCGATTGTGAGGCATGCCCGGGTCTGTAGGCAAACACCCCCCATGTCGCCTAGGTCGTCAATGTCCGCTCATGTCCGTATTAACGCACGGTAGTCCCAGCTACCATGTGTAATGTTGAGCCGAGCGTAACCAGTCGTGCGCGCTGCGTAGCGCAAATGGAGTGCGAATTCCGGTTTGCACAGCAAATATGGACGTAAAGCCCATTACACTCATAGCGCAAGTTACCCCGCGTATGTGGGCAAGCATGAGGTACTGCCCTTATGGGGCACTTCGGTATATACGGTGCGGCCCTGGCATAAGCAATATCTGAGGCAAGGGGGAGTTACCACCTCGGATGCCGCAGACGGGCATGAGCCGCGCATGCAGGCAGGAAGCAGGACGCATGAGCACGGGCCAGGCATAGCGGGGCGAGCATGCCTTATAGGCGTACTCCTCTCATGTGTAGCGCAAGAGGGCAGATGCTCTAGAACCCCCGAATTTTCGCGCCCAGGCATTTTCTAGGGCGTGTCCGTCATGCCCTGGTATGTGGAGGCGAGGCGCTGAGCGCCGTTCTGCCGCGCCGGACACCGTGAGGGTACCGAGCGACCCGCGCGCCGAGATAGGCCGCGACACGGTCACACAGCAGCGCGCACGGGCCGGATACGGCCGGACGGCACGGCCGGATTGGCGCCATGCGCGCACGTCACCGGCCGTGTGCGGGCCCGGGGGAGCGTCGCCGGACGGAGGGCCCCGGCGGGGGGAGCGGCCCCCAGGGAGGCGCACAGCGGCGCGGTGACTCTCCGTGAATTTCCCCCGATTTTCGTCTACGCAGCGTGAAATTCCGGGCGTGCGGGCAGGCTCACGGCTATTTCTGACGCTGTATCAGAAAATTGCGTTTTCGCAGGTCAGACCCGTTACCCGCGGTACAACGATCTTCGCGGGCCCATGCCGGTGATCTTGAATTTTTGGCATGACATGCACGCATAGAGCTGCATTCATAAGGAACTAAGCGACACATCACCTTCTGTCCGTATTCATCCGGGCAATGCGGACACCTAGATCGTCCACATTCTGAGATTTCCCGGCAGTTTTCAAGATTCTTTAGGGGCTGATCATGCCTCTGAGCTGCACAAACGTCGCCAGGCCCAAATTCCTCGCGGAAAAGGGGTACACGCACCCGCCCTGTACCCCTAACGTCGTACCTGTCACCGCAACCGCAAGGGGGCGGCGGCGGCCCCCCTCCCTGGGGGGTCCCGAACGGCAAGGGAGGTGAGTGGAAACAGGCGCGCGAGTAACGCGCGTATCCCTGGCGTGCACGCGGGCATTTTCCGGCGCGGCATGACCAGACGCGAGCACAGCAAAGCCCTGTTTCGGGCGTGCGCTGATGCCGGACCGCGGTTTTCCCCGGGCATTCCCTGTAAAGGGCTCTCGCGTGGGAGGACTAGGTTTCCTGGCTAGCTCGGTTGCGGGCATTCCCTCTAGTAGGGCTCTCGCGCAACTGGCGGGCATGGGACGTGTCGGGTGGCTCCGACTGGCGGGCAGTCGTGCAAGCGAAACGGTTAGGGCGGAATAGCGTACAGGGACGAAAACTGTCCCCCGGTTTCTCCATCATTCGCGCGGTTGCTCGCGCCCTTGACTTCGGGAGAGTCGGGAGTGACGTTTTCAGCAAAATCCCACCGCGTGTGATCTTGCGACGCAATCGCGATTGGTATCTAGGGACCCTGTACGGGATAGGTCTGCTGGAATGCAGAAACCACCCGTGCGCATGCCCTAGGGCCATACCAAGAGGCCCGTATGTCGAGTGAACACAGTGTGACACGTCTGTACTTTGCCAGCTGGCAGAGATGATCTTGGGTCTACTTCGGTATACCTCCCAATTTCGTCCGGTCCTGTTTGGGAGAGTGTGGCGCACAGCGGACAGAATCAAGCACCGGGCGAGAGTCGATAACAGGTGCCGGGATTTTCTGCCCCCTTGAAACCATGGATGTGGTGCGGGGGCATGCCTAGCGAAACGCGTAGGCCGCATTTAGCGGCTGAATCTCCGGAGAATGGCACGCGCGAATATCAGGCTGAACGGGGGAGAGAAAAACTCCGCCCGTATCAGGTAGGTGCGATACCTACCGCGCGTACTCACTCACTCGCACACAACCCAGGGAAGGGGGCAGACATGAGCGTTAAGCGTGACGTACAGGGGCCCGCTAGCACGTGGTCCGCGGACAGTCGTACGCGGAGTTACAAAGTGGAAATGGCTACCGTCCGTGTGGACTACGGCGGCCGTATCAACTTGCGTGGCGCGCGTGACAACGTGCGACAGAAGCAAAACCAGCCGTTCCGCGCGCACACGGGTAAGAACCTGCGCACCCCTAAGCGTCACATCGTGTCCGGCCGTCCGGCCGGTTACGGGGAGTCCCCCACCTACGCGCCCGGAAGTTTCACGCGCGGCATGGGCTACTCGGACAACGGCGGATATTTCGCGACGGATGAGCCGCGCGAGATTGCGCCGGAATTCGACCTGACCACGCTTGACGGTTTGCGTGCGGCGCGTGATCACGCGCTGACGCGTGCCCGGGAAGCGAAAGCACGCGGAAACCTTGTCGTCGCGGAATACGCGCAGAGTGACGCGCGTGAATTCCGCAAGTCCATTCGAGCCATGGAAAAGAGGCAGTCATGAGCCGTCGCACGACCGCACGCCGTAAGGCCGCTCGCCGCATGGGGCGCATCCGTCAGCAGGAAGCGGACACGCGCGCCACGCTCACGGAATGGCGCGGCGTGGCCACGCGTTCGCCGCTCGCCACGCTCGCCGCGGGCAACGTCGACCGCACCCGCGCGACGGTGGCCGGGACGTTCGCCAGCAAGCCGGACCCGGGCGAGTTGCCGCACACCCCGGCCCGTGACTCGGCCGTGATCCCGACCCCCAAGACGGTGTGGCAGGCCGCCACGGGTGAGGCCGCGCCGGTCAAGGCGCCGGAGCCCGCGCCGGAGCCGGTCAAGGCGGCGGCCGTGCCGACGGTCTACCGGCCGATCAAGGCGGCCGATCTCCCGGCGGAGATCAAGGACGTCACGCGCAAGCACCTGGCCGACGGTGATCTGTCCGGTGACTGGTTCTGTGTCGGGGTCCTCGACGACCCGGACGACCTGACGGTAGACGTCTACGCGCGCAAGCACGGGGCGTCGGTCCGCTACTCCATCGCTGCCTGACAGCAGCACACATAAGGGCGTCATTCCGGGCGGGAAACCGTCGCGGGGTGGCGCCCTTTTCCATGCCCGGGAAGGGGAATTATCGGATGCACAACATCCTGCGGCGGGGTGCGGCGCGTCGCGTCGTCATCGCCGAGCATCTCAGTGGTTTCGGTGGTCAGTGCCGACTCGCAAGCGCACGCATTTCCCTGTCGGGGTTGCGGCAGTTGGAGCGCGAGCACTCCGGGATCACGCCGGAAATGGTGGCCCGATGGCACACCGACGCATGCCGCGCACGCACCAAGCTGCGCCGCGAGATCCGGGACCGGAAGTTCAAGCGGGTGACGCTGTGAGGCTCATCCGACTTCAGATGTTCGACGCGCGCCGCGTGTGGACCGTGTACAGCGGGCAGCGGTGGCCGGAGAACGAAAAGGCCCGTGCGATTTCCGACGCGCGCAAGTTCTACGGCGGGCGGTCGGACCTTTACCCGGGCGGGGTGCGGCTCATCGATGAGGCGGACCGTGTGCTCTGGTCGATCGGTGCCGTGCCGACATTCCGCCTCGAAATCGACTGGGGCGACGGTGAGGGATGGCGCGAGCTGTGGGGCGCGTGGGGCCTGTCGAAGTGGGAGGCCGAGCACGGACGCAACCACAACGCCGAATTCCTGGGTAAGCCCGTGCGCATCGTGCCGGAGGACTACCCGCGTGAGTCAACCCCGGTTGAGTCGGTCCAGCTCATCACTTTTTCCAGCCCCGAGGTCCAGCCGGCCAGCCCCCAGGCCGGCCGTCCCGTGGCGCCCGTGATCTTCCAGTTCGGAGAGGAATCCGCAGCATGACGTTCCAGATCACCGACAAGTCCGGTCAGCCCCGCACGTTCCTGGAGTGGACGACCGCCGCCGCTCTCGCGGTCGGCAAGGTCAAGGTCACCGACCAGGACGGCCGCACGGTCGAGATCGACCCGGCCACGATCGGCGGTACGAAGTGACGACGCTGGTCTACACGGTCGAGGTCTTCGACCCGGTCTCCACGCTCACGGTCGGTTTCTTCAACATCACCGTGGCCGACGCGGAGCAATTTCCGCCGCTCGCTGCGCAGTTGGTCACGGCAGTCGGACCGATCTCCGGCGGACTCGACTTCTCGGTTCTCCACGTGCGCGAGGACAAGCCGGAGTCGGTGCGCACGGTGCGGCTGGAGAAGGTGAGCGCATGAGGAAGCGGGAAAGGGAGCGGCTGATCCGGGACTCGCTTCGCGCGCTGTGGTTTTCGGCGACCGGCCGGATGCCGCACCGGCCGTCACGGCTGGAGTGCAGCCACAGCAGGGACCCCCGGCACGCGGTCGCGTTCGTGTGGGACCAGCGCGACCCCGGTGTAGGACGCCCGAATCTGCTGGCCGGTGTCTGGCACACGCCGGAGATCGCGCCGGAGCAGTGGCTGTACCCGGCCGTGATGTTCGACCGCTGGAAGTCGTCGAAGGAAGCCGTGGACACGGTCGTCGCGTAAGGCTTCCGGTCGGACTCGGTGCGAGGGAGGTACCGAGTCCGGCCGTGGCTGTGCGCGCCATGCATGGTCGGGCTGCCGATCAGCTGACCGTCAGGTCGGCAGGGATGCAGCAGCAATCGGCGCCGCCATTCGAGCGGCGCCTTTTTCATGCCCGAAATCAGAGGGGGCGGTCTCTTTGACCATCGACATCACGACGATCCTGCCGGAACTGCCGTTGCTGGAGTCCCTGTTCGAGGCCATGGAGTGGGCCGAGGACGAGATCGAGAAGGCCCAGGCACGGCACGGCGAGCCGAAGCCGCGTCCCGGCACGCGGGGGACCGGGCCGATCTGGAACAGCTTCAGCCTGCTCAACGTGAACGGCAACGAGATGCTGCTGCGCGAGCCGCTCTACCGCGCGCACTGCCGGGAAATCCTCGACCGCCGGGCCAAGGGTGCGGACACCAGGCCGGGGACGGATGCGGAGATGATCGCCGTCCTGTCCGAGACCAGCAAGGTCGCGCCCCTGACGTCCGCCGCCGCGTGCCTGTACATGAGGCTGATGGCCCGGTCGGTGCCCGAGTTCGCCCGCGCCGTGCCCGAGGTCGACCTGACGGCCTACGAGAAGGTCCACGGCCGTAAGGCGGACGAGTACGAGACCGATCTGCGCCACAAGCTCCGGCAGGCCGACCGGACGAAGAAGTGACGGCAGAACAGCCGGTACGACAACTGAACCATCTGACGGAAAGGGGGCCCCGGCGCGTGTGAATGCCGGTCGGCTCCCTTTCTGTTGCCCATCCTGAATTTGAAAGTCCGCCCATCGAATGGCGGAAAGGAGTATCGGATGCGAGACCTCAGCGACGAGACGCACACGTTCGACGGCGTCGAGATCACGCCCGGCCTCCGGGTCCTGGACTACGACCGGAAGTGGGGCGTGGTCGACCCGGAGCAGTTCGAGCGAAAGGGGATGTGCGACCCCGGCGGCGAGTACTTCAACGGCTGGTACGAGATCAAGCGCGATGACGGCAGCCGCTCGCTGATGAACGGCACCCGGCTCACGACTCGGGGCGAGTGATGTACGCGGTCACGATCGAATGGCGCCAGCAGCGGACGGTGCGCGGGAAGACGAGTCAGAAGCTGCTGAGCAGGGAGACCGAGGAAATCGAGTGGTCGAACGGCGTTGCCGATTCGGTCGCTGATTTCCTCCGTGCCCACCCGCGGATCGGGTTCTCGGGCATGGAGGACTTCGGCCAGGGTGGCTGCGTCCTTGATCCCGTCTCGCTTCGCTGCCGGGCGTACGGGGACTGTCGCCACCACCACATCGAGTCCGTGCGTGACTGGGTCCAGGGGCGCGTGGACGAGCTGAAGGCCGATGAGTCGGTGGACTTCACCGGCGGGGCGCTCAAGTGGGTGGCCATCGAGGTCACGGCGCTGCCCGAGCCGGAGCCCGAGGACGAGGACGAGGACGAGCCGGAGGACGAGCCGGAGGAGGAGCCGGCCGACGACGGGCCGGCCGCTCAGCTCCTGCGTCGCCTGATGGGCCAGTGACCGGCCGGCTGCTGTGGTTCTTCATGCTCCAGCAGTACGTGCCCCCGGCCGGTGATCAACCGGCCGCTTGGGTCGACACAGCGACCCGGTACGTGGAACTCAAGCCGCGCCGTGATGGCAAGGAATCCGATCCGGTCACGGCGTACTGCGTGCGCCATATGACAGCGCGCATGCGTAACGGGCAGCCGAAATATCGCGTGGTGGTCCATGAATATCTGGGCCGCGCATTCTGTAGTGCATTCGTGGTGCATATCGATGGCACCCGCACAGCAATCGGCGCTTGAGCCAGGGGAAGTCCAGGACGCAGCAGCAACGCCGCGCCCCGGAATTTTCGACAGTCAGCAGTTATCTGGGAGGGGCAGTGACGCAGCAGCAGGAGCGAATGGACCTGGAAATCGGCGACCGCATTTTCGTGACCATGCCGTGGTCCGAGGCGTGCCTGGCCTTGCAGGTCGCCGACAGGGTCATGGAGGTGGAGGTGCGCGAGCACGGGGCGCAGCTCCTCAAGGACGGTGAGCCGTACTCCTTCCCCATCACGTGGGGTGAGGCCGGTATCTACACCGATTCGACGACCGGCAAGCCGTACACCTACAACGCCGAGAAGGTGGGGGCCTGAAATGGGCATTGACCTGCGGTTCGAGGGTGACGGAATTATCGGCGAGTGGTCCGCCTGGCTGGCGGACAAGGCCGAGGAGTCCGAGAAGCTCGACGAACTGTACGAGACCTGGTCGGAGGAGCACGCGACCTGGTCGGACTACCCGTACGGGCCGGTCCAGTTCCTGAAGTGGCGGGAGAAGCAGGGGGACAAGGTCGCCGGTCCGCACTGGAGCGGTGAGCTGAAGACGCAGCACACCGGCAATTTCGTCTCGTGGATCGACGAATTGGTCCACTTCACGATCTTCAAGATCGACGAGACGTACTACGTCGCGGTCTCCCCGCCCAGCCACGTGAAAGACCCGAACTTCTACCGGCTCACGTGTGACGAGCCGGACGACTTCCTGAAGTTCACCGAGGCGTGGATGGAGTGCGAGGGCGGCCACGCATTCGAGACCGAGGACACCTACCGCTGGCAGTTCTACGTCGAAGGCGTCGGCCAGCGCGGTAAGGAATTCCAGCTCCACGAGCTGGCCGAGGACGCGGACGGCAATCGCCTCTGCCCGCGCTGCGGCAACAAGATTCTCAAGGTGGGAGCGTACTGATGATCGGTGGCGTGGTCGGTTACACCTACGCGCAGGACAACCTGTGCCCCTCGTGCACGGTCGGGCGGATGCGAGCGAACGGCATCACGGTCGCCCGCGGCGGTGACCATGAGGCGGCGATCCGGCGGGCCGCGGAGCGGGTCGGGGTCGACTTCAGCGACGAGCGTTCCTACGACTCCGGTGACTTCCCGAAGACGATCACCGGGCAGCAGGCGAGCACCGAGCTGACCGAGCTGCCGAACGGGGAGCGCGGTGAGATCGAGGACGAGAAGTGCGACCGGTGCGGGCTGTGGATGAAGCTCGGGGAGAAGTCGCCGACCGCGGCCGGACTGACCCGGTACGTGCGTGACTCCTACGAGCTGCCGCAGGCCCTGGCCCGTGCGGTCGCGGGGACGCTGCGCGAGTGGGGACTGTCCCACCCGGAGTTCTTCGACGCCGACAACGTCAAGCAGGCCGCGGCCCTGCACGTGCACGACTGGGTCAGCTACCGGTTCGTCGACTACCCGAAGTCGACGGAGACCGAGCCGATCTCCACGCCCGACACCGACGGCGAGGAGTGCGTGCACTGCGGCCGGCCGTTTGAGGAGCACACGCTGACCTGCGAGGTCTGCAAGGAGGAGGTGCCCGCGGTCGGCACCCATTCCCACGAGATCCGGATGAAGGGCCAGCGTTCCTTTCCCGGGATCAACAAGGAACTGACCACCTGACGGTCGGGCCCGGCCGGTGAGGTTCACCGGGTGCGTACTCCCCTGCGCATTCGCGGGTTCAATTCCCGCGCCGGGCGCTCACCCATTCATTTTTGGCAGCAAGGGAGGGAAAAGATGGGCGCAAATATGCGTGAGCTGCGCAAGCAGGCCGTGGAAGAGCTGGGCTGGGAGCAGCGCGACCCGAACCGGTACAACATCGACGGCATCGTTCGGGACGCGTGGATCAACGGCAACGGCTCGGACGAGACCTGGAAGGCGGCCGTCGAGAAGCACTACAAGCGCTTCATGGTCGGTGACTGGGTGCGCATCACGGTCGAGGTCGAGGACGGGTTCACCGAGCACCACTACGGCCCGATCGAGAACTTCCGCAAGCCCGACGGAAATCACTACCGGCGCCACGTCGCCAATCCGCACGCGGCGTTCCTCCACCCGGAGCACACCCGCAGCCACGTCGTGCCGCTGGCCGACCTGGTCGAGGAGATCAACGACTTCGAGATCATCACCGAGTGGTCCCAGGTCCACGAGGGCGGACCCCAGCACAACTACGGGGTCTACTCGTGCATCGGCATGCACGGGCCCTACCCGCCGCCCGCCACGACGCTCGTGATCCACAAGGTGTCCGGCCGTAAGAAGCGGTTCTGCGACGCCTGCAACACGCCGGAGCAGCGGGCCGGGCTCGCGGACGAGGCGCTGATGTACCAGCGCAATGCGAAGAGCACGATTCTGGAGCTGCGCGCGGACCCGACGCTGATCACGGGACCGGCAAGCGAGGACCGCTGGGACAAGTCGCCCGCCGAGCAGTACCGGGAGTTTGCCGACGTCTTCCCGTGGCTCGTTCCCGCTCCGGCGGCCGAGCTGTACCAGCAGTGGAAGGAAAACCAGAATGCGTCTGCTGCCGCCTGAGATCTGGATTGCGCTGCGCTCGGACATCGACCTCAAGGAGTACGAGGACGAGGACGCAGCAGCAATTCGCGCCGGTGACATCGCGGTGTACGACGTCGCGATCATCGAGCCGCGGACCGACGAGAACTGGGATGAGCCGAAGGAATGGACGTTCCTCGACTCGTGCGGGAACTACTTCGGCAACCCCGGCCAGGACAACGTCTACTCCCACCCTCGCCAGATCAGTGACGAGAACCTGCGCTTCTACGTCATCGACATGTGGATGTTCAACCTCGGAATTCGGCAGGGCGATCTCATCCACTACGGCGGCAAGGTCCACGCCGTGCTCGGTCTGGAATGCGAGCCGTACGACATGGACGCCGTCGGCTATGCGACCGGATACCTGGTGTGCCGACCGGCCGCCGGGGGCGCTCTGGTGCGGGTGTCGGCCGAGAACGCCACGCGTCGCGTGCTCGAACTCACGTGACCTGCCCCAAGTGCGGTCGGCCTCGCGCAGCCTGGCCGCTTGACCGCCCACCGCGATGCAGCCCGAAGCGGTGGGCTTACTGCATTCGAGAGGACAAGACATGATCGGAACGAGGGTAGGCGCCGAAGGCTGGACGATCGTCGACCTGGCCCGCCAGAAGCACTACGACGACCGGTACTACGGGCAGTTTCTCGGCGCCCGCGAGCACGGTCCCAGCGGCGGCATGGAGTGGGTCGTCGGCCGTCTGTTCGTGGGCAAGAGCCGGGACGACGTGTTCCGTGATGGGGAGTGGGCGTACTCCAAGCGCTTCGCGGGGCCCCGGTCGACGGACAGCGCGGACGCCGCGCTGGAGGCGTACGTGAAGATGTCCCACGAGACGTTCGTGTGGGACCGCATCTTCGAGCAGCGCACCGGTGAAGTGATCGACCGGTACCTGGCCGGCCCCGAGGTTGCCGACGCCCCCAAGCTCTCGGCGGGCTGGCAGCAGAGCAGTGCCAACGGCGGTATGCCCGTCGGCAGCCACACCGTCTACCTGCCGTTCCACCAGGCGAAGTACTACCTGTTGCATTTCCTGCGCGCCACCCAGCTCAGCGCGATGCAGCACCTGACCCAGGGCATCACCCTCGACCGGCACCAGGCCGTCGACCTGGTCACCAAGGCGACCGGCCCCGTGCGTTTCGAGTACGGCTACCACACGTACTGGCTCGCGGCGGAGCCGTCATGACCCGCAGCGTCTACGTCGGCCCCGAGTGGCCGGACGGAGAGCCGGAGCCCGAAGCGCAGAGCCATTTCTACTGCGCCAACGACGAATGCCCCAGTGCGTTCGGCAATGGTCACGGCCCCGTCCCCAACACCCGGAAGTACCGGGTGCCCGGCGGGTACGTCTGCGAGCTGTGTGCCGAAGCGCACGACAGCGCGGTGCCCGCCGAAGATGCGCCCTCAACTCCCGCCGTGCCTACGGCCTTTCCCGCATAGGAGCGTCATGCGCTGTTCCACCGATCCCAAGTCCATCAGCCCTGCGGATGACCCGTGCGACGGGGATGCCACCCACATGCTGCTGGGCTCGCTCCGCGATGAGGACGGCACGCGAGAGCCGTTCCGCGATCCGGTGTGCAAGCCCTGCGGCGAGTCCTACGTACGGCGCCCCTCGCTCAAGGCCCGCATCGTCCCGCTCCACGTGCACATGCCGGAGAGCGTGTTCACCGAGATCGTCGAAGGACACCGGCTGGTCAAGGACGCGGAGCGTGAGGCCCGGTGCTTCGACTGCGGCACGACCGGTCGCGTCAACTGGTTCCGTTTCCAGACCAACGGGTGCCCGGGGCGTCCGGAGTCCATCGAGGTTCTGCGCTTCTCGCGCGACATGGTGCACGCCGAATTGCACAAGCGGGCTACGGCATCCGCCACCGAGTGGCGAGAGTACGCCGTCGATTTCATCCACACGCACATCGAGGACTGGCGGGTGGTCACCGACGACGACAAGTACAGCGCCTACTTCACGTTCCGCGACCGCGAGTACGGCCTGCGGCACGACCTGCCCGGCGGCCGATTCGGAGCGGAGAAGCTGCCCAACCGTGGCCGCCCCAAGCCGGAGATCATCAACCCCGAACTCGACTACAAGCAGGCTGTCTTCTACTTCCACGGCCGGATGACTGAGTCCGGGTCCGAGTTCTTCGCCACCTGGACGCCCAGCCACGCCAACGTCACCGACCGGGAGCTGATCATCCTCTACACCCCCGAGGGCCAGATCAGCGAAGTCCTGCGCGTCCCGGGCCTGCGCGGGTGGGACGAGACCACCGGCGCAATCTGCGACGCGTTCGGGCCCATCAGCCGCGTCAAGCTCCAGACCCGCATCTACGAGTAGGAGAACAAGGGATGCAGCCGCAATTCAAGTTCGAGCAGGTCGACCCCGACAACGACAACCGCCTGCGGGTGAGTCTGAAGGACACCGGTGAGGCCCTCGGTGTCACCTACCTGACGAAGGGGGCCGGCTGGGTCGCCGAGCACGCCGGCCTCACCGGAAAGCAGGGCGGTGTACACGGCTTCCGGACCGAGCACCTGGCCGCCGAGTTCATGTACTGGTTCAAGGCGCCCGAGCAGTCCGACCGCACCAACCCCACGGACCGGCCACGCCCCCTCAACCCCGAGCTGCTGCCGAAGCACGGCGTACTCATCTCCCTGGAGCCGATCAACGGCGATGACTTCCTCGTGGACCTCAACACGCGAGGAGCCGGGTCCGGCATCGGCTACCTCCAGCAGCGTGACGACGGGACGTACGACACCCGGCTCGGGTCCATCCACGTCGGCATCGCCACCACCCCCGAGGCCGGTCTGTGGGCCGTCATGGCACTCCACACGACCCACAAGCGCTACGCCCCGCTGCTGGAGGGCTTCACCCCGTCCGAGGACCAGATCCCCATCCAGCACCCGGCGGTCCGGGTGCTGCTGCCCGACGAGGACCGATGACGACCGCGCTGCGGCTCGCCCCCGGCACTCGGGTCACGCTCGACGATCCCGAGTTCAGCAACTGGACCGGCACGGTCGTGGTGTGCCTGTGCAAGCGGCACAAGTGGCAGCGGCAGGTCGGTGACGGCGGGCCGGGCCGAGAGTGCGGGCATGCGCGCTGTGGCTACCCGCGGGCGGCCTCCGCCTGTCCCTGGCCCGTGCACGTGCGCTGGGACGGGGGCGACCCGAACGACCCCAACGAGTCCCACCAGAGCCCCGACGACCTCACCATCCTCACCACGACCGGCAACTGATCGGAGCTACGTCATGCTGCTGTCCCCACCCGAGCGCAAGATCCACCCGCGCTACGAGGTCCGCACGCTGAAGAACCGCGACGACACCCCGCGGCGCCTGGGGATCTACGACGACAACCGGGGCACCATCGTGCGTACGCTCCCGCTGGCCACCCCCGAGCGTCTGGTGGGCAGGGTGGTGGAGGAGCTGGAGCGCACGTTCAAGCCTGCCACCGTCGTCTACCGGGCGAAGTGGATCACCAAGAAGCTCCTTGAGCCCTACGGGTTCGCGAGCCTCGATGGCGACATCGTCGAGGTCACCCCCCGCTACCGCGTGATCCTCGACAACGGCCGCAACCTGCACACCATTCCGGCCAAGGCGCATGTCCGCACCATCTGGGGTGCCACGGTGCATGACTTCCACCCGGGCTCGCGCTACGGCTTCCGCGGTGCGATCGTCCACGACCAGCCGGAGGACGTCGAGGGCTGGACCGAGCCCCGGCACCAGGAGCTGTACTACCTGGTCCACCACGGGTGCACGGCCCCGTGGTTCGCCGACTTCGCGCTGCACTACGGGCTCGCCGGCAAGCACCACCAGTGGGACGAGATGGTCGCGGCAGGCCATGACGCTCGGCCGCTCAACGGGAACGGCGGGGCGCACTGGCTGCTTCGGCACTGGGACCGCGAGCACCCGGAGGTCGCTCGCGCCCTGTACGGCATCGACAACGAGACGAGCAACTGAGAGGGGCTGGACATGAGCGACGCTGAGAAGGACGAGGAAGAAGTCTCGGTCCGTACGCGCTACGCCGTCTCCTGGCAGTGGACCGGGCGCCCCGGCCAGACCCGCAGGTCGACGTGCATCGTCGACTCGGCCCAGATGACGCGGCCCGGAGACCCCGAGCAGCGGGACCAGCTCATCCGCACCACGCTCTCGAAGTCGAGCCTGCCGCTGGACCAGGGCCCGGAGAACGTCATCCTCGACATGGTGGTGGTGCTCTGCAACTGCGAGCCGCTCCCGACTCGCCAGCACTGCGTCTATCGCGAGCACCAGGGCCAGCGGTTCTACATGACGTCATCCCAGACGTACGCCCACATGGAAGTCATCCACGACCGGCACCGCGACAGGATCATCGGCATCGTGAGCATCACCGAGAGCGTCGCGTTTCTCACCCAGGTCCGCGAGAAGTACGGCCACCAGTAGGGGGATTCATGGCTGAGTGCATTCACTTCGAGGACGTGGTGCTGCTCGCCGGACGGCGGGGCATCGTCGACCGGGACTGGACCCGGTACCCCCACGACCCGAACAAGCGCCTGATCCTCCTGGAGGGCGGCGGCAGTCAGTGGGCCGTGGCCAAGGACGTCGAGAAACTGCCGACCGTCTTCCTCGGCATGCCCAACGAGGACCACATGCCGCAGCCGGGGGAGCCGCTGACGCTGTGGCAGCAGATCCCGCACGGCTTCGACTCCTACCTGTGGTCCGACCTCCCCTGGGACGCACAGTGCATGTACTGCGGCCTGCCCGGGGGCGCCGAGATCCACATTGAGCAGTAGCAGGGACACAACAGAAATTCGCGCGGCCTGATACGGGCCGCTTTTTTCATGCCAGGAGACCATGCGATGGATGTCAGCAACGCGGACGCGGTTGACCTGTTCGGCGGCCCCGGTGGCTGGGACTTGGCCGCCCGGGGCCTCGGCATCAGCGTGACGGGTATCGAGAAGGACCACGCGGCGTGTGAGACGCGCCGGGCGGCCGGCCTGGGCACCGTTGAAGGTGATGTGCGTGACTACGGACCGCACGACTTCCCCAAGGCCCGCTACCTCAAGATCGGTTCGCCGCCGTGCCAGCCGTACGCCATCAACGGGCTGGGCAAGGGACGTCAGGCACTGGACAACGTCCTGGCGCTCGCCAAGCGGATGGCCAACCGCGAGGACATCTCCCGGGACCTGGCCGCCTTCGAAGACGAGCGGATCGGCCTGGTGCTCGAACCGCTGCGCTGGGCGCTTCAGGCCATCGACCAGCAGCGGCCCTACGAAGCGATCACACTGGAGCAGGTCCCCACGGTGCAGCCGGTATGGGACGCGCTGGCCATCATCCTGCGCGCCGAGGGCTACAGCGTCGCCACCGGCAAGTTGAGCGCGGAGGAGTACGGCGTTCCGCAGACCCGTGTCCGCGCGATCTTCGTTGCGCGTCTGCACGGTGTGGCCAGGCTGCCCGCGCCGACCCATCGCAAGTACCGCAAGAACGTGGCCCAGGAGGACGGCGATCAGTCGCTCAGGCCGTGGGTGTCCATGGCTCAGGGGATCGGGTGGGGCATGACCCACCGTCCGGGACTGACCGTCACGGTGGGCACTGGTGCCGGGGGAGCGGACCCTTCCTGTGTCGGGGGGTCTGGAGCCCGTGCCACTCTCTATGGCGAGCGGGACGCAGGCCGGTGGGTGGCGTTCAACCGTCTGATGTCCGCTGACGATCTGCCTGCATACAAGGGCGGACGCAAAGACCAGATCCGCGTCTACGCGCAAGACGCCGCGCTCCTCCAGTCCTTCGAAATGGGTCACCCGTTCCAGGGCTCGCGCACCGAAGTCCTGACGCAGATCGGCAACGCTTTCCCGCCGCGTATGGCCGAGCAAGTCCTGCTCACCGCTCTCGAACTGCGTCCCTCCCTGCGCAGCGTCGCCTGACCATTCGCGCGGCCTTTCCCAGACGGGAGGGCCGCGTTTTTCATGCCCGGAAGGGGGTGTCGGCTTGGAGATCGAGTGGTGCGAGGAGTGCTGCGGCCCGTGTGAGTGCTACGACCCGGACGCGCCGGAGCCCGAGCCGCAGGGCCTGGAGCTGAAGGGCGAAGCCCTGGTGGCCTACCTCGATAGCCGCACCGACCAGCAGAGACAGGAGCTTGCCGGACCGTGGCCGGTCCGGTGGCTGTATCCCCGGCGAGAGGGAGAGCCGAAGCGCGGGATCAACGTGTGCGGCGGCTGCGGTGGAGGCTGCGCGGGGCTGCGCCTGGTGCTGGGGGTCGAGCTGGACATGATCTGCGTCGACACCTCGAAGGACGCCACGGCGACGGCACGGGCCGCCGGGTGCAACGCGATGCATATGGATGCACGCGACGTCGACCCGCGTCACCCGGCGCTCAGGTACACCTCGTTTGCGGTGTACACGATGCCCTGCCCGGACTACTCGGTGGCCGGTAAGCGGGAAGGGCTGAAGCCGGAGAACATCAACATCCTGTGCGACGTCATGGCCGACGTGTCGGAGGCGTTCGGGAACGTCTGGCGTACGGGTGGCGCGCATGGTGACGTCACCACCGTCGAGTTCGGTCAGGACTCCGGCATTTCCATCAAGGAAATGTGGGGGTGGCTGGGCGAGGACGGCATGGGTGGCAAGACGGCCGGCCTCATGCTGGCGCCGGTGCTGGTCACTATCGGGCTGCTGCGCTCCGGTGCCCCCTTGGAGGGGGTGCTGATCGAGCAAGCGTGGACGCTGCCGGAGAAGATCCGGGAGGCGATCGGCATGGAGCTGATCGTGGCCGGTTGGCCTCTCGCGCACTGGGACATCTTGGACGCGGGCGATTTCGGAAGCCCGTCGACCAGGCGCAGGGCCATCATGGTGGGCTCGCGGGACCGAACGCTGGGCACGGTCGAGGCGCCCGGCATCACCACCTGGGCGTCGGACGCCATCGGCTGGGACCCCGAGACGTGGATCAACACCCGCGGAGTCCGGAAAACATCCGGTGGGAATGAGTTCAAGATGGGTCGCACCATGCCCGGTGTCACCTCGAAAATCCGAGGCTGGTACGACGCGGACGACCCGGAGCACCGCTTCACGATCGAAGAGGTGTGCCTGCTCGTCGGTCTGCCTGCCGACTTCCCGGTGGTCGGGTCGCGTACCTCGCAGTGTCAGCAGCTCGGCGACATTTTCTCCCCGCTCGTTTCGGCAGTGGTGTGGGCCATCCTGCTTGGCATCGACTGGGTGCCACGCCTGCGCCGCTATCTGGCCGAGCGGTACCCCCAGGTGCACGGCTGGGCTGCGTACGCCGAAGCGGCATAAATCTGCCCCGTGGGCCCCCGTGTTTCCGGCGTGGGGCCCCTCTTTTCTTTCTCGCCACTCGAATGGGTGACCTGACTAATTAAAGCCGGGCTCGTTGGGCCAGGCGCACCGGAAAACCGATCGGCTCGCAAGGGAGTCACATCATGGTCATGCTCAAGTGCCCCGGCAGCTGCAACTCGAAGGTGATCGAGGCCAACGAGGGCGAGAAGCCGGGCGAGGACGGTTACGCGACGCGAAAGTGCGCGGGCTGCCAGTGGCACGACGACGGGATCGGCGGCCCTGATGACTGCGGCTGCTCCGACTGCGAGAGGGCCATGGCCGCCGAGCACCGGGCGAACTGGCGCAAGCACCAGAAGCTGGAGCTGGCCGACGAACAGACCAGCGAGTCGGACCAGTTCGTGTGCCAGGTCAAGATCTGGCGTCTGACTGACACGAGCGCCTACACGCCCAAGGTCTTCACCATCGTCGACTCCACACCGCTCCAGTACGACCGCTGCTCCTGGACCGGTGTTCCCTCGTGCACCGTCTACCGCGGCGGCGACATGGTCGACTGCCTGACAACCGTGCCGAGCCTCGACCGCGCTCGCCTCTTCATCGCCCGCTCGTGCATGACGGGCTACGACAGCTTCGAAGCTCTGGACACAGAGACGGGTAACGAGTGGCTGGAGATCATCGCCGAGCTGATCGCCGCCGAGCTGCTGAAGGGCGAAAAGTCCAGCGAGGAAGAGCGGGTTCGCACCTTCTACGCCGGTAATCCCTGGCACCCCGGGGACGGTGACGACTTCCAACTCCTCACCCGCCGGGACTTCGCCGGCTCCGTCTTTTCCGTCGTCGAGCACATGGCTGTCGACCAAGGCACCGAACCGCTCGCGGTCGCCGTCAAGGCGTGGCACGACGGTTTTCCCGAGCCCACCTACACCGACCTCCACCCAGCTGCCTGAGAGGACCCCATGCTGAAATCACGCGAGGACGAGTTCAACTGCCGACGGCTGCCGAACCGGTCGATCCGCCACGTCACCCGGCCCCGGTGGGTGGCCATGTTCCATGGTGACAAGCGCGTCGTCGGTCTCCTGGTTCCTCGCTCCCGGAGGCAGGACCCCTATGGCCGCTCGTTCCTGCACTACACCGCCGACGGACAGATCATCGAGAACCGGATCGGCTACACGGGCCCCGACGGTGACCACGGCGAGTGGTACACGGCCCGAGCGAACGAACTGCCGCGTCAGAAGTGGCAGGCCATTCGCAACTTCTACCTCGACCTCCCCCCGGCGGACGCGGAGGCATCGCGATGACTCAGCACGTGATTCAGTTCAGCGGCGGCCTCGGCAGTTTCGGGGCCGCTCTCTGGGTCGCCGAGAAGTACGGCACCAGCGACATGACGCTGCTGATAGCGGACACCAAGGCCGAGGACCCGGACCTGTGGCGGTTCGCCGACGACACCAGCCGCCTGCTCGGGGTGCCGCTGACGAAGGTCGCCGACGGCCGCAACCCCTGGGAGCTGTTCCGCGACAAGAGGTTCCTGGGCAACGACCGCATCACCCCCTGCACGAAGTACTTGAAGCAGATCCCGTGCCGGAAGTGGATGAAGGAGAACGCCCCCGTCGACGACTCCCTGGTCTACATCGGCATCGAGAAGACCAAGCGCGACCGGGCCCGCTGCCGCGCCATCGCCCGGAACTGGAAGCCGTGGACGGTCCGCTTCCCGCTGTGCAACAAGTGGATGCCGGAGCTGGGCAAGGAGGAGTCCAAGGCCCAGCTCATGGACCTGGCCCGCTGGTACGACATTGAGCCGCCGCGGCTGTACGCGCTCGGCTACGAACACAACAACTGCGGAGGTCTGTGCGTCCGCGCCGGCCAGAAGCAGTGGCTTCACACGCTGGAGGTCCAGCCCGAGCGCTTCGCCTACGCCGAGGCCCAGGAGGCCAGCCTACGCGAGCTGCTCGGTGACGTGACGATGCTCCGCGAACGTCGGCAGGGCGTAGCCCACTCCCTGCCGCTCTCCCGACTTCGGCGCAGGCAAGAGGCCGTCGCCGCATTTACCGCCGTCTAGGAGACCCATGACCATGACCGATGACCGCCCGATGCTGCGCACGCCGACCGGGGGCGCAGAATCTCAACCGAAGCGCCCGGAGCAGTGGCACGGCCACCCCTACGTGTGGGCCTGGAACGTCTCCCTCGGAGCGACCAGCCCCACGTACATCGAGGGCGAGTGCCTGAAGGCGAAGGAGGAGGGCGCCCCACCGGACGCGGTGTACAAGCTCGACGGTGAGTGGATCACCGTCGGCATGATCGCCACCGCCGAGCGGCAGACCCGTGTGCGTGAGTACGCCCAGGCCCTGGTGGAGTGGCGTGACGCTCTCAGGGCGTTCCGTCAGCCGGCTGCGGTGCAGCAACTCCAGGCCGAGCAGCCGGAGTTCGAGTACTACGTCGCGTTCCAGGCGCGGATCTCGGGCAGGGCCACGGGCGCAAGTCTGGAGGAGGCCATGCGGAAGCTCGCCCCGCCGGAGCACACCGGGCCGTCCGGCTGGGTGGGCGGGCTCGCCACGTCCAGTGAGGGCGTCACGTGGTTCCTGAACTTCAGCTCCGCCGAGGCCAAGGTGGTCAGGACGACCGACCCGCGCCACACCACGGAGCCCGAGCCGGCCGAAGCGCCAGCCGCAGAGGGGTCGGCCGAAGCGCCGGCGGCGGCCGAGGACACGGCGGCACCGGCGGTCTTCCCCGAGGGACGCGGCATGAGGCTGGTCAAGCGCCAGTCGGAGTAAATCCCTCTGGGGGCCGCGGCCCGTTCCTTACCTCGTACGAGAGGCAGGGGGCGGGCCATTTTGCTGCCCCGAACCGACACACCCGACACCCGTTAAGAGGAGTCCCCATGACCAACCCGACCGACAACACGCCCGACGACACCGCCGACGAGGGCAAGTACCTCACCGCCCCCGTCGTGGAGAGGCGCACCAACTACCCGCTGACGGAATTCGTCATTGCCGCGCTCATGGGCGTCGAGGAGTACACCGCGGACAACGCCGAAGAGTGCCTGCGCCGCGCGAAGGCCCTCTTCGAGCTGTACGACGAGCTGGGTGTGCCGCTCGTATACCTCAAGGACGAGACACCCTTCTCGGCGCGGTACGTCAACAGGGCGTTCATCCGCCTCCACCTGGGTCAACGGACGGGACACGGCGACAAGACCCCGGAGGAGTTCGACCGGGGCCTCAAGCTCCTCAAGGCCCGCCGCACCGGCATCCCCAGCCTCTCCTTCCACCGCGTCATCCGCACCGGCGCGAGCCTGCGCCTGGCCGAGCCGTGGGCGGTCCTCCAGGAGATCGACGACCTCACCGACACCGAGATCCGTCGGGTGGAGCTGTACCCGGACGGCCGGATGCTGTGGCACCAGGACGACGGCGGCTTCGAGCCGGGCACGACGACGAAGGAGTGGGTCCAGGCCACGGACGTGCCTCTGCTGTCCGTCCGCAACAGCGCCGCCTTCCAGAAGGTCGAGGAGGTGCCGGCCGAGGAGTTCGAGAAGCTCTGGGACGTTGCCAGGCGACCGGGCTGCAAGTGGATCGTCGACCTGCACGCCCCGCGCCAGTGGCTGCTCATCGACCAGACCGATTCGGTCTACTGCGACGATCCCGACACGACGGACGACGGGTCGGCGTTCTGCACCGAGCACCGCGTGATGGCGGAGCGGGTGTTCCCTGCTCTGTTCGTGGGAGCGTAGGTTCGGGGCCAAGGACGCAACAGCAACGACTGACGGCTTCGCCAGCTCATCCCTCGTGCGAGTGATCGGACGAGGGGTGAGCTGGAGTGGCTGCCAGTGTCAACGGGCACCGCGGATTTCCCGTATGAAAAGGGTTAAGGAGTAAAGGGTCGTGGCGGAACCTCGGGTCGGGATGAACTGGACCGACGAGCACGGCACACGCCGCAAGCTCTGGGCCAGCGGCGCCGCGCGGTTGAAGCACGTCGCCGAGCGCGCCCCTGTCGGCCGGTTGCAGACCCCGGCGACATGGCAGACCAACGAGGTGCGCAACTTCCAGGACCAGGGCTTGTGGAACGTCACCTGGCTGGACGCCGGCGACGTCGAGCGCAAGGGCTCGTGGCGCATCGACGGGCTGACCGAAAAGGGGCGCAAGCTGCTCGCGGAGTGGGAGCGCCGTGTCGAGGAGGGGGGCGGCCTGCGGGGGCCCAAGCGCGGAGGTGCAGGCACCGACGCCTGAAATACGGGTCCCTCACCAAAATCTCTACATCCTCTTGCCTACCGGCACATCAGGCTCGCCCTAGCCTGTCACGCGATATGCGAAAAGCATGTACCGAACAATTGCGCTACGCCCAGGCGCAGCTCTGGCCAGTGCACGCGCCTATGCGCCTGGGGTATGCGCCCCCCGCAGCGGTGAAAAACCCCCGGCACTTTGGGACAAAATCCCATCACACCCTGTCCCTGCCCAAACCACTGCGCCTACCCTCTGATCCCAGTCCCACCCCTTTGATGCCGCTACAGTCGAAGCCAGGTGTGACCACGAGACTTCGATAAAAAAATGGCATGGAGGAACAGCCCATGGCGCAGGATGAAGTCGACCTCTACGACGACATGGACAACTCACCAGGGGCAAGGACCATCCCCTTTGCCTACGACGGTGAGTCCTACGAGATCAACCTGAGTCCCGACAACGCCGACGCCTTCAAGGCCATGCTGCGTCCCTACCTGCTAAAGGCTCGCGCAGCCTCCGTCACCAACGTTCTGGTGTGCCTCCCAGGTCGCTTGAACCACGCGACCGGGGCCCTGAACATCCTTGACGACTCCAGCATGAACACCGTCCCGGTCGTGGCGACAGCAACCGGTCCTGGCGAGTACCTCATCAGCCACAGCGACTTCGTCACCGACCGCCCTGTGCTGCACGCCGCCCCCGCGCTTCCGCCCACCCCTCACTTGGGGGAGGTGCCCCGCCAGGCGGCCACCGAGGACCGGCAGAACGGGGCGGTGTCCCAGGGCAGCGGAGTACCGGACACGCAGGTACGGGAGTGGGCCAAGCGCTACGGCGTGCCGGGCATCCCTGCCCGCGGCAAAATGCCGGCGGCTATCCGCGAGATCTACACAGCCTTCCAGAACGACAACGAAGAGCCCTGGCGGAAGTTGCTCCTGGAACACGACATCGACCCCGACAAGGCCCTGGCCGACGCACGGGCCCTGACTCTCGTGGACTCGAAGAAGCCTGAGCCCACAGAGGATGAAGTCCTCCGCAAGAAGGCCAAGAACGTCGGTCGGCTCAACTCCCAGCAGCTCAGCCGACTGCGCAGGATGCTCGCCGCTGACAAGGGCCGTGTCACGACCGACGGCACGAGTGGTGACAAGGCGAGCTTCCAGGCCCTCGACAACCGTGGCTGCTGCACAGCGGTCGTCACGCGCAAGGGCAGGACCACCTACCAGATCACCGAAGTCGGCCGTCTCTACTTCGAGGTCCGGGGAGTCTCTCCGACCGAAGACTGACCCGACTGGGAAGCCCCAAGCCCGCTGTACGCCCCCCGCAGCGGGCTTCTCCTTGTCCATTTCCAGCCCAGGCCCCGTCAATGCGGGGCCTGTTTCGTTCACACCGGAGGGAAGAACCATGGCACGAGAAGTACGCGTCATCCTGCTCGATGACCTCATCAACGACGACGCTACCGAAGCCGACGAGACCGTGGTCTTCGGTCTGGACGGCAAGACCTACGAGATCGACCTCACCAACGACAACGCACACGTACTGCGCGCCCGGCTCAAGGAGTTCATCCAGGCCGGCCGACAGATCAGTGGTGGCTCCAAGCGCGGCAGGCGGCCCATCACCGAGCCTGCCCGCGAGAGCGCCGCCACCAACAGGCATCAGAACGGCACCGATCCCGCCGCCGTCCGGGCCTGGGCCAAGGAGAACGGGCTGAAGGCGCCCGAGCGAGGAAGGCTGCCCAAGGCGTTCGGTGAGGCGTTCCGCGCCGCAAAGTTCCACAACTACGGTCCGCTCAACGAGCTGAGGCAAGACCCGCGGTACGGCACCGCAGTCGTCGTGGGCGGGGCCCAGCCCATGCAGCGGCCTCGGCAACGCCGCCCGCTGGGCCTGCCGGCCACCGACCCGGTGCCGGAACCCGTGGGCGAGGGCGGCGAGAAGCTGGAAGACCTGGACGAGGGTGCGGCTCGCGAGCACTACAAGCCGCTGTCTGTTCGCAGCGAACGAGCGGCCAGCGACGCGTACTGGAAGCAGCGCACCACCGGTGGCATGAAGATCGAGGACATGACGCTTGTCGAGCGGATGGCGAAGCTCACTGACTCCAACGCCACCATCCTCGGCAAGCTCGCTGGTCACATCAACCTCGACAGGGGCGGCAGGGTCAGTGGCCTGAAGACCTCAGCGACCAAGCTGGAAGACCTGGAGATGATCCAGGTCGACGCGGACAGTCCTCACGGCTGGAGCGTGACAACCTTCGGCGAATACGCCGTCAAGATGCACGGCATGGGTGAATGAGGTGTGGCGGTTACGTGGAGCCTGCACGAAACGCGCCGTGGCAGGCTCCAAACTCCGCTAGCAAACAGCTTCACCCATTCGAGTGTCGGTGAAAGAAATAGTCCAGCGTAGTTCCAGCCAAGGTCGCCCCCCAGCTATTTTGTGTTCCATCGCAATAAGAGCGCGACAGGGAGTAACCGTGGCAGCAACACAGCACGAGGTCCCCACCGAAGCAGAGATCTACGCGCACATGCGCGGCATCCATCCCAAGTACCGCCGATGCAAGGGTGGTGACCACAACTGGGACATCATGACGAACGCCCAGGGCTACACCGCGAGCGGCAACAAGTTCCGAGGAGGCGACCTCCGTAGGGCCTCCTGGTTCGAGTGCACGGATACCTGCGTCGTCGACGAACACGAGGAACGCGGCTGCGGCCGGAAGCGCAGGTACCAGATGGAGTGGAACGAGCGCAGCCAGAGTCTGGTCCGCACCACCGAGTACAGCTACGACGACATGCACCCCGACCTCGCCAGCCCGGCCGGCGTCTCTCACACGGGCATCAACGTCCGCGCCGAGATGCCCGACCTCATCCGGGAGGACCGCATCCGGCGATCCCTGGTCAAGATCGCCAGCCCTCACATGGGAGCCGCCTAAATGGCGCAGCGCATCGTCACGGAGAAGAGCTGTGACTGGCACGAGCAGCTCGACACCCCCGTGAAGCTCCCTGCCGGCCACGTACGCATCACCCCCACAGGCAAGGAAGTTGACCTCTGTGAAGGCTGCTGCTTGCTGTTCGACCTCGGCATGCCCCGGGTCGAGGTGCTGGTGGAGTTCTTCAAGCGCGAGGTCATCGAACGCCTCCTCCGCTCAGGCCGCGAACCTGAAGACGGCAAGCGCAGGCGGGTCCCGGCCCAACTCGCCATCCCCGGCTCACCATCGGAACCCAAGCAGTCGACGAAGAAGGCGGTCGCCAAGGCCGAGCCCGAGACCGAACCTCCGCCGGCGCAGGTCCGCAAGAAAGCCCAGGGCAACCGAGGCCGCTGGGACCCGAAGGTGGATCAGGTTCTCTGCCCCCTAGATCACAAGGGCGCCAACAGCCCCAAGGAATACTGGGTCGAAGTCCGCAACCGTGGCAGTCACGCAAAATCCAGCCACGACCTGCTTGGGCCGCAGATCCCTTACAAGCTCCCGCCCGAGGCCACCTTCACCCTCAGCGTGAAGTGCTTCGAGCACAAGCTGTGCGCCGAGGCCGGCGGCTTCGGCTTCAAGAACGCGGCAGGGCTGGCCATGCACATCCAGAAGGCCGACAGCGAAGGCTGGGAGCCCGCGCCGAGCCGGGACGCAGCAGAAACGTCCGCGCCGGCCGCATAAGCCTCCACGGGGACCGTGTTAGGACAACAGCGCGGCCACTCGTCACACGAAACAGAGACTCGGCCCCCTCTTAGAAAGCCAGGACGGGGCCCTCGTACCTCCCGGTACCTCAGCCGGCCGACCGCACCGGGATCGTCGTCTGAATCACCCGCAGCTCCTCCTTGACCGGCCGCGAACGGGCAAGGAACTCCGCCGCCGCCCGCCGCCGCGCCGGATGCGCGGCCAGCTCGTCATACCGACCCGGCTCGATGGCGAGCGGCGAACCGCCGTACCAAAGCGACAGGTTCACCAGGCGCAGGCCCTCGGTGTCGTCGAGATGGCCGCCTTCGGGAACACAGCCCCACGGGCACTCCAAGGACTTCACCACCCCCCAGATGCGGCAGATCAACGGCCGGTCCTCGTAGATCCGGCACCGCCCGCCTTCCACGTCGAGCGCGGAACACGTCGTCCCGCCCTTCTGCCCCAGCGGCAAGGTGACCACCCGGCCGTCGACCCAGGGAAACCCCCGCTCGCGGATTCGCTGCCTCTCCAGCGGGCTCAACGGGACCGGCCCACATGCGGACGCGCATCTCCCCTTGCACTCCATTCGAGGGAGCGAGCGGTAAAGGGCATCGAGTGCCTCCGGGTCCGGCTCACGGGCCAGTCCGCGGGCCAGTGCCTGCACGAGTGCCTTCGCGTCGCCAAGTTCCATGGCCAGCAGGCTAAATGAGCTGCCACCGAATAATGGGGACCGTCACTCAAATGGGTGTCCCACTTTATTTATGCGACCGTGCCTGTCTCGCCCATCGGAGGGGTGAGTGTGCGGCATTCGGTTGACGAGTGGCGTTTGTATATCTGATCCGCGTGACGCGCGCCTAATGTGCCCATATGGACGACCGCGCACCTGCCTCCGGGTACACGACCGCCCAGCACCCCACCGAAGAGGAGTGCTGGGCAGAGTTCTGGCGCATCATCGGCCAGGCGGCATACCGCGTCTGGGCCGAGGAGCGAGCATCAGGCGGCGGCAGCACGCTGGGCGCGGATACGGTCCCAGTTCTTGGTCTTCGTGATTAGGCGGTCCTCCAGCGGCGCCCACTTCGGCACAATCTCCAGCCGGTTGGGCATGCCGGCCGGCGTGGGGTAGACCACGATATGGTCGATGATCACGGAGAGGGATTTCTGCTTCTCGACGACCGTCAACTTGGGCCACAGTGCCAAGAAACCCTGGAAGGCTTCAGCCGGGGGCGCCTGATTACTGGCGATCGACTCACCCAGCATGGACAGCTTTTGTTCCACGATGCTGAGGTCGGTGTTGAGTTCGTCCTGCTTCTTCCGCACCTGCTCTTTGGTGAACACCCCATCAAGCAGAGCATCGAGGAGACGGTCCTGCTGCGTCTTCAGTGCCTTCTTTCTTTTCTCCAGCTTTCTGAGTTCCTTCATGTCGAAGTTCGCCTGAGCCGAACGCTTCATTTCAAGGGCGGCCTGCTCTTCACCCCGGGCGCGGTCCGCCACCCATTCGAGGACCAATCGCTCTGCACGAACGATGGTCACAGTGATTCCCTGGCATCCCTTGCCCTGCGACTCATTGCTACAGCGGAATGTGGACTCGTCTGCACGTTTGTGGGGATTGGCGTGCATGGATGCCAAGCAGCGCGCGTCGTGCGTTTCTCCCCTGCCGCACCGCATGAGTGTGGAGAGGGAGTAGGCGGGTTCGATGTTTCGCGACTCAGGGCGGCTCTGCTTTCTGCGCTTCTGGACGTAGCGCATCCAGGTGCCGAGGCTGATGATGCGCTTGTGCTTTCCGCGCTTCCAGGATTTCCAATCCCATGGGGTGGATGTGCGGCTGTTCTGCGTCGGGTCATTCACCCGCACAAATCCGGCAGCGAACCCGCTGTCCATGGCGTTTCGCAAACCGCTGACGCTGAGAGGGTTTCCGTTGACGGTGGTGATCCCGAGGGCGTTTCCTTCCCGCACGATGGTCTGCATGGACTTTCGGTTGGCGTTGTAGTCCTTGAACGCGTTCCGGTAGTAAAGCTCTACGTCCTCGTCGACCTGCAAAACGCCTTCGCAGGTTTTGCACCACTCGTAAGCTCGTTTGTTTCGTTCGCTGCGTCGGCAGTCAGGGCAGCGCTTGTAGCCGAAAACCTCGCGACCGTGATGAGGCTTTCCGTTGTCCTTCCGCATGTTGTGCGCGCGGACCCAGGATTCACCGATCTTGTTGCCCTGGTGCTCGTCCATGTTCATGAAATGGTTCATGATCATGAGGCCGTCGGCAGTCGTGGGGTCAATCGGCTGCGTCATGGAAATGAGGACGCCGCCGGCGTCGTACAGCTCCTTGACGTACTGGCGCGACTCCATGAGGTTGCGGCCCCAGCGGCTGGTGTCCAGAACCATGATGCCGTTGGCCGCGCCCTGACGAATTTGCTCGATCATCCACAGCACCTTGCGATGCCCGAAGAACTGACCGGATTCGTCGATGTCGGGGACGATTTCCTTGATTTTGACGCCCAGAAGTTTGGCCGTCAGTTCGCCGTTCTTTTCCTGCGTTTCGGGGCTGTCCATGATGTCTCGGCCGAGGCTGACACGGACGTACAGGAAGACGACGAGCGGCACCTTGCCGAGCTGCGCCGGGCTCCACGCCTTGATCTTCATCGGGTCTCTCTCGCGGTCGTCTGGCGGTCCTTCACGCCTACACCCGAGGGCCGCAGAGGAGGCGGACCAGCCGCCGCCACGCCGCCCGCATCCACCCACGTGGACGTATGTGGATTGGTGCGTTACGTGAACACCAGTGACACCCAGGCCGAGGTCCGCTTCGACCTCGCGGGTACGCAGTCGCTGCCGCCGGTGTGGAAGGAGCGGGCGCTGGAGCGGCTCGCGGACCGGCTCGTCGACGGGCACGTCGTGGTCCGGGCGGGCGAGCACCGGTCGCAGTGGCGCAACCGCGAGACCGCCGCCGTACGGCTCGCCGCGCTGCTCGCGGAGGCCACGGCGCCGCCGCCCGCGCCGCGGCGGAAGCGGAAGGTCCCGCGGGGGGTGAACGAGCGCCGGCTGCGGGAGAAGAAGCAGCGGTCCGACGTCAAGCGCGGCCGCACGGGCCGCGGCTGGGGCCAGTAACCCCGGCCTTCCCCCTGTCGCTCCCGCCCGTCGCCAACGCGAAGGTGCGAAGGCTCAGCCCAGCGTCCGGTACCGCCCCGGAAGTACGTCAGCGGGCTGCCGTCCGCACTCGGCTGCGTCGCGCTCAGCACCCGCCCGATCACCAGCGTGTGGTCCCCCGCCACCACGCGCTGCTCCGTCCTGCACTCCACCGTCGCCAGCGCCCCGCCCACCAGCGCGCACCCGGTCACCTCGCCGCGCGTGTACGGGATGTCGTCGAAGAGCAGCCGGTCGCTGATCCGCCCCTTCATCGCGAACCGCCCGGCGATGTGCCGCTGGCTCTCGGAGAGCACCGACGCCGCCCACTCCTCGCGCTCCGTCAGCAGTTCGTCCATGCGGGAGCCGTTGCGGACGCTGACCATCACCAGCGGGGGGTCCAGGGACACCGACAGGAACGCGGTCGCCGTCATCCCGACGTCCTCGCCGTTGAGGCCGGGGTCCGGGTCGTACGCCGTGACCAGCACCACGCCCGCGGCCAGCCGGCTCATGGCCGCCCGGAACTGCTCGTCGCTCACCCCAACAGGATGGTCCACCGCTTGCGTCTCATGCAGCACGCCTCGAACGGTAACGGGACGAACGGGCCCCGGACATCGGGCAGAGGGCGGAGGGGAGTCCTAGGTCTCCGTCCCGTCCCACCTGCCGCGGGACCCCCGTGGGCCCCGCCGCGCGGCCCCTTCCGCCCCACCCGGCGCGAAGCTCCCGCAGACCGGCGTGCGGCTCTTGGCCGCACGCCGGTTAACACCTCCCCGCCCTGTGACTTGAGTCACAGAGAGCGTCCAATGTTGACCCTGTGTACCCGCCGAAGAGCGGGCTGTGATTCAGTGGCCGTGTCGTTGGATGAAATTCCACGCGGGGGTCTTCCGCCGAGGTCGGGGCGAGACGGGAGGGCAGGTATGGAGACGGAGGCCGAACCTTACGTAAGGCTGGCGAGCCTGCGCCGGCTGCATTCGGTCCTCGCGGACCTGAACCAGACGCGCAGCCTCGCCGACACTCTCCAGAGCGTCGCGGACGGGCTCGTCGCCCTCGGGTACGAGGTGTCCGCGGTGAACCTCGTACGGCCCGACGGCGACCTCGTCGTCGCCGCCGTCGGCGGCGATCCGACCGCCGAGGCGATCATGGCGGGCCGGGTCGGCCCGCGCGAGGCGTGGGAGCGCCGGCTCCGCATGGGCATCGCGTGGGGCGAGCTGCGCTACATACCCCACAGCGAGGGCTGGGTGCTCGACGGCGACGAGGTGCCTCAGACCCACCCCGTCGTCCCGCCGCCCTCCGCCCCCGGTGACTGGGTCACCGGCGACCGCCTCTTCGCACCGATCTACGACGCCGGCCGCGAGCTGCTCGGCGTCCTCTCCGTCGACAAGCCGGCCAACGGCCGGGTGCCGACCCCCTGGGGGCGCGAGGCCCTGCAGATGTACGCCTCGCAGGCCGCCATAGCGATCACCAACGCCCGGCTGCGGGCCAACATGCAGCGCGCGCTGGTGCGGCTGGAGCGCGAGCAGCAGGCGCTCCGCGCCAGCGAGGAGAGCTTCCGCCAGGCGTTCGAGTACGCGCCCAGCGGCATGGCCGTCGCCGAGATGGGCGGCGACGACCACGGGCGGCTGATCCGTACGAACGACGCGCTCTGCCGGCTCCTGGGCCGCCAGCCCTCCAGCCTGCGCCGGCTGTCGTTCTCCGACCTGGTCCACCCCGAGGACGTCGGCACCCTGCTGCGCACCTTCGCCGAGGGCGGCAAGGCCGAGCTGCGCCTCGCCCGCCGCGACGGCACGTACGTGTGGGTGAGCCTGCGCAACTCGGTGGTCGCCGACGCCGCCGACGGCCCGCGCTACCTCCTCACCCACGTCGAGGACATCGAGGAGCGCAAGCGCCACGAGGCGCAGCTCGCGCACCGCGCCAGCCACGACTCGCTCACCGGCCTGCCCAACGCCGCCGAACTGCGCGCCCGGCTCACCGCCCGGCTCTGCGACCGGCCGCCGGAGCTGTACACGGGCGCCGTCAGCCACTCCGCCGCCGGGCTGCCGGGGCCGCGCGGCCGCGCCATCGTCGGCGCGGGTCCCGTCCCCCGCGAGGTCGACAGCAACGGGCACGGCTTCGGGACGGACGGCGCCGAGGAGCAGTGGGCGGGACCCGGCCCGTACGAGCACCATGTGCACGCGATGGCCCCCGAGGCCGGCGGGGAGTCCGGGGGCAAGGGGCTCGCGGTCCTCTTCTGCGACCTCGACGGCTTCAAGTCCATCAACGACCGCTTCGGCCACAACACCGGCGACGCCGTGCTCATCGCCGTCGCGCAGCGGCTGACCCACGCGGTCCGCGACGGCGACACCGTCGCGCGGCTCGGCGGCGACGAGTTCGTGGTCCTCGCCGACGGCCTGACGCCCGGCGGCGCCGAGGACCTGGCGGTCCGGCTGCGGAACGCGATCATCCCGCCGATCCGCGTCGACGGCCGGGGGGTGCGCGTGGGCGCGAGCATCGGCACCGGCTGGGCGGTGTGCGGGATGTCGACGGAGGAGATCCTCAGCTCGGCGGACCAGCTCATGTACCGCGAGAAGCGGGCCCGCTCGCAGGGCCGCTCGCACCGCCGGGCAGGCTAGTGGCGGTGGTACGGGCCCGGGGCGGCGCCGCCCCGCGGCCCCCGGCCGTCCACAGGCGGCCGTCGTGGCTTCGTCCACAGTCGACCGAAGGAACGCTCGGGTACTGCTCCGGACGGGGTAGGCTCGCCCCCTGGCCGGCGGTCCGCCGGCCCGGACGCAACGCGCACCAGGGAGTGAGAGGGAGATGACGGCCGGCAACCACGGTGCGGGCACGCCGCCCGAGGACGACGACCCCTTCGCCCATCTGTACCGCCCCGAGGGCGGTGCCGCGCCGGTGCCGGGACCGGGGGAGGGCACGGCCCCCGCCCCGGGCGTGCCGCGCACGTCGTACACCCAGGTCAGGGCCGTCGGCGAGCGGACGTACGGCGGCCAGCAGGCCGCGCACCAGGTGCCGCCCCAGCAGGCGTATCCGTACGGGCAGTCCAGCCCCAGCCCGCACTACGCCGCCCCCGAGACCTACGGCGGCCCCCCGCCGCAGCCCCCGTCCTTCGCGCCGGGTGACCCCGGCGAGGGCCCGCGCCGCAGCCGCGGCGGCGGGCGGAACGGGCTGATGCTCGGCGCGGTCGCCGTCGTCGCCACGGTGGTCATCGCCATCGTCGCCGCGGTGCTCTTCAGCGGCGACGGGGAGGACTCGGACGTCGGCGGCGGCGATTCGGAGTCCGTCGCCCCCAGCCCCGGGGGCAAGGGCGACGACGGGCCCAAGAACGGCGACGACAAGCCCGAGAAGGACCCGACCACCCCGCCGAGCGAGGACGGCGCGAAGCTGGCGCTGGCCGGCGGCGCGGTCGTCGGCAGCGACGCGAACGTCTCCGAGGACGGCCCGTACGTCCACGGCCTGGAGAACGAGGGCGCGTCCGCCACCTGGAAGCCCGAGGTCGGCGAGGCGGGGGAGTACACGCTCTTCGTCGACTACAGCGTCCCGGGCAAGGACGCCGAACTCACCCTCACCATCAACGGTGAGGCGGAGAGCCGCCCGCTGAACCTGGAGAACTTCGCGAAGGCGAAGAAGGACGACTGGCTGGCGGGCTGGACCCGGACCTACTCGTGGATCTCCCTCGAAGAGGGCGCCAACGAGATCACGCTCTCCTGCGAGTCGGGGAACAAGGAATGCCAGAGCGCGATCGGCAAGGTGGAGCTGAAGAAGGGCCAGGTCTCGTCGTAGCGCTTCCGGTGCCATAGCGCCGGTACGTCCGGGCCCGTAGCGCCGCTACGGGCCCGTCGTCGGCCTCGCGGCCGTCAGCCGCCGACGACCTCCAGGAACCGGCGCACGGTCGCGGCCATCGCGTCGCGCCCCGGCGCCAGGTACTTGCGCGGGTCGACCACCTCGGGATGCGCGTCCAGGTGGGCGCGGGCGGCGCCGGTGAACGCGGTGTTCAGGGCCGTGCCGACGTTGATCTTCACCATCCCCGACGTCACCGCCTGCCGCAGCTCCTCGTCCGGCACCCCGGACGAGCCGTGCAGCACCAGCGGCACCGCGACCGCGGTCCGCAGCCGGCCGATCAGCTCGTGGTCGAGCGCCGCCGTGCGCTCGGTCATCGCGTGCGAGCTGCCCACCGCGACGGCCAGCGCGTCGACCCCGGTGTCCGTGACGTACGCGACGGCCTCGTCCGGGTCCGTCCGCACCCCCGGCGCGTGCGCGTCGAGCGGCGCCTCGCCCTCCTTGCCGCCGACCTTCCCCAGCTCCGCCTCGATCCAGATGCCGTGCTCGTGCGCCCAGCGCACCGCCTCCGCGGTGGCCTCGACGTTGTCGGCGTACGACAGCTTGGAGGCGTCGAACATCACCGAGCTGAAGCCGAGACCGTGCGCGGAGCGCAGCAGATCCGGGGAGACGACGTGGTCCAGGTGCAGCGACAGCGGCGCGGACGAGGCGCGCGCCACGGCCGCGGTCGCGGCGGCGATCGGCGTGAGCCGGCCGCCGTGGAACCGGACGGCGTTCTCCGAGATCTGCAGCACCGCGGGCGCGCCCGCGGCCTCCGCGCCGGCGGCGATGGCCTCGGCGTGCTCCAGCGTGATGACGTTGAAGGCGGGCACGCCGTGGCCCGCGGCGCGGGCGGCGGCGACGAGTTCGCCGGTGGTCGTGAGTGGCATCTTCAGGCCCCATCCCGGGCCGCACCGCGGCCCGACGTGATCTCGGTGCGCGGCAGCGTCTCCGCGTAGACGGCGGTGTCGAACTCGCCCGCCACGGGCGCGGCGACGGTCGCCGCGGACAGCGCCACCGCGCGGGCGAGCCGGGCGGGCCAGTCCAGGCCCTCGGCGAGCCCGGACAGCAGCCCGGCGACGGCGGAGTCGCCGGCGCCGGTGGGGTTGCCCGGCACGTGCCGCGGCGGTGCGGCGCGCCAGGTGCCGTCGGCGGTGACGGCGAGCAGCCCGTCGGCGCCGAGCGAGGCGACGACGGCGCGGGCGCCGCGGCGGCGGACGTCGTCGGCGGCGCGCAGCGGCTCGGTGCCGCCGGTGAGCTGGGCCAGCTCCTCGGCGTTGGGCTTGACGAGGTCGGGTCCCGCGGCGACGCCGTGGCGCAGCGGTTCGCCGCTGGTGTCGAGGAGTACGGGCACGCCGGCGGCGTGCGTGGCGCGTACCAGCTCGGCGTACGCGTCCACGGGCACGCCGGGCGGCAGGCTGCCGCACAGGGCCACGGCCCGTACGGGCGCGGCGCCTTCGCCGGTGCCGGAGTCCTTCAAGAGCGCCGCGTACGCGTCGAGGAACGCCGCCCACTCCTCCGCGGTGACCTCGGGCCCCGCCTCGTTGAGCTGGGTGGTGTCGCCCGTACTGCCGTCCACGACGGCGACCGTGCGCCGGGTGTTGCCCGCGACGGGGACGAGCGCGTCGGTCACCTGCCCGCCGGCCGCCCATCCCGGCTCCGCGGCCAGCAGTGCGCGGACGTGCGCGCCCGTGGGGCCGCCGGCGAGGCCGGTGACGGTGACGGGGTGGCCGAGCGCGGCGAGCACGCGGGCCACGTTCAGGCCCTTGCCGCCGGGCCGCTCCGTGACGTCGGTGACGCGGTGCGACGCGTGGGCACGCAGCCGCGGCACCCGGTACGTGACGTCGAGTGCGAGATTGAGTGTGACGGTGAGGAACATATGCGCGAAAGATCCTGTCATGGTGCCGGAGCGCCGTCGACGGCACGCGCCGCCGACGGCGCGCCTCAGCTACCGGGTTCGACGATCCACGCACCCTTGCGCATGATCCCGACGAGAGTGAACCGGTCGTCGAACACGACGAGATCCGCGTCCTTTCCGGGCTCCAGCGAGCCGATCCGGTCGTATGCGCCGAGCACCTTCGCGGGCGTCGCCGACAGCGCCGCCACGGCGTCCCCGACCGGCAGGCGGTCGACGGTGACCGCCCGGCGGAACGCGGTGTCCAGCGTCAGCGTGGAGCCCGCGATCGACCCGCCGTCGACCAGCCGGGCCACGCCGTCCCGCACGTCGACCTCCATCGGGCCGAGCGGGTAGCGGCCGTCGCCCATGCCGGCGGCGCCCATCGCGTCGGTGATGAACGCGACCCGGCCCGCCCCCGCGGTCCTGAACGCCAGTTGCAGCACCGCCGGGTGCAGGTGCACGCCGTCGTTGATCAGCTCGACGGTGACCCGCTCGTCCTCCAGCAGCGCGGCGACGGGACCCGGCGAGCGGTGGCCGAGCGCGGGCATGGCGTTGAAGAGGTGGGTGGCGACGGTGGCGCCGGCCGCGACGGCCTCCTGCACGGCGTCGTACGAGGAGTCGGTGTGGCCCACGGCGGCGATGACGCCGCTGTCGGCGAGGAGGCGCACGGAGTCGAGCCCGCCCGGCAGCTCCGGCGCGAGCGTGAGCATCCGGGTCTGCCCGCGGCCGGCCTCGACGAGCTTGCGCACGTCGGCGGGCGCGGGGTCGCGCAGCAGCGAGGGCTGGTGGGCGCCGCAGCGGTGCGGGGAGATGAACGGGCCCTCGAAGTGGATGCCGGCCAGCTCGCCGTCCTCGGCCAGCTCGGCGAGGACGCCGGCCTGCCGGGCGAGGTCGTCCAGGTCGCCGGTGACGGTGGAGGCGAGCATGGTGGTGGTGCCGTGGCCGCGGTGGGTGTCGATGACGGTGCGGGCCTGCTCGTGGGTGCCGCCGGAGAAGGAGGCGCCGCCGGCGCCGTGCACGTGGATGTCGACGAAGCCGGGGACGATCCAGTGCCCGGAGAGGTCGAGGGCCGCGGGCCCGCCGTCGTCCCGCTCTGCGCCGGAAGCCCGCGGTGCCGTGCCGTTCCGCGCCGTGCCGGCCTGCGGTGCCACTGAGGCGATCCGGCCGTCCGCGACGGTGAGCCGGGCGTCCTCTACGGTGCCGGCCGGCTGGACCACACGGGCGCCGGTGAGGACCGTGCCGCCCTCCCGCATCGAATCCCGCATCAGGCGGTTACCTCCGTGGCGAGTAGGTCCCAGGCGAGCTGCCCGGCGCCCAGGCAGGCGGCGGCGTCTCCCAGCTCCGCCGGGACGATCTGGGGGAATGTCTGGAACGTGATGCGCGCCCGGACGGCGCGCGTGAGCGGTACGAACAGGGTGTCGCCGGCCTCGGCGAGGCCGCCGCCGACGACGATCCGGCGGGGGTCGAGCAGGGTGATGCCGGTGATCAGGCCGCCGGCGAGGGCGTCGACGGCGTCCTGCCAGACGGCCTCCGCCAGCGGGTCGCCGGCCTCGACGGCCTCGGCGCAGTCGGCGGCGGTCGCGCCGGGGTCGCCGCAGGCGGTGGCCCACGCCTCGCCGACGGCGGAGGCGGACGCCAGCCGCTCCAGGCAGCCGCGCTGCCCGCAGCCGCAGGGGGGTCCGTCGGGGCGTACGACGACGTGGCCGATCTCGCCGGAGCCGCCGTGGGCGCCGGGCTCGATGCGGCCTTCGATGCCGATGGCGGCGGCGATGCCGGTGCCGAGGGCGATGAAGAGGAACCGGTCGACGTCGCGCGCGGCCCCGAGCCGGCCCTCGGCGAGCCCGCCGGTGCGCAGGTCGTGGCCGACGGCGACGGGGCAGGCCAGCCGCTCGCCGAGGAGGCGGCGGAACGGTACGTCACGCCAGCCGAGGTTCGCCGAGAACACCGCGACGCCCTCGGCGTCGTCCACGATCCCGGGCACGGCGACCCCGGCCGCGACGGCCGGTTCGCCGTACTTCTCCACGCCGATGTCCCGCAGCTCGGCCGCGAAGTCGAGCACGGCGGCGACGACGGCCTCGGGACCCGCCTCGCGCGGGGTGGGCCGGCGCGTCTCGTGGAGCAGCGCGCCGTCCGCCCCGACGAGGGCGGCTTTCATGCCGGTGCCGCCCACATCGAGGGCGATGACGTGTCTCACGGGGGACAGTCTCGCCCGTAGAGGGGCGAGAGGTCTAGTCCAGTCGCGATGACGGGTCCGGTTTCCGCCGGTATCCGGTCGAGTGCCCCCGCTGCCCCCCCCGGACGCCGACCGCGGATCCCCCCGCCGCGCGCCGGCCGCACGGCCTTATCGCAGGACGACGCTCCGCGTCAGGTTCCGGGGACGGTCCGGGTCGTACCCCTTCGCCTCCGCCACGGCGACCGCCAGCCGCTGGGCCCGTACCAGGTCCGCCATCGGGTCGAGCCCGCGCGCCGTCGACTCCGCGCTCAGGTGGCCGCCGACCCGGCCGACGTCCGCCGCCAGCCCCTCGGGCAGCTCGCCGAAGTGCCACACCGCCCGCCCGGGACCGGTGATCGCCATCGGGCCGTGCCGGTACTCCATCGCCGGGTAGCTCTCCGTCCACGCGCCGGCCGCCTCGCGCATCTTCAGCGCCGCCTCCGCCGCAAGGCCGCAGGTCCAGCCCCGGCCCAGGAACGTCCACTGCACCGCCGCCGCCAGCTCCTTCGGCAGCGGCTGCACCGCCGCCAGCTCGGCGTCGACCGCGGCGTCCGTGACCGGCTTCACACCCGCCGCGGGCGGTCCGTGCAGTTCGAGCCCGGCGCGCAGCAGCGCCAGCGCCGTCGTCGCGAACCGGGTCTGCACGACCGACTCCTCGTCCGCGTACGCCAGCGTGACCAGCGCGTCCGCGGCCGTGGCGACGGGCGTCCCCGCGTCCGCCGTGAGGGCGGTGGTCGCGGTCCCGGCGGCGTCGTTCCGTACCGCGGCCAGCAGGTCCAGCACCTCGGTCGTCGTGCCGGACCGGGTGATCGCCACCATCCGGTCGTACCGCCGCCCGGCCGGGAACTCGGAGGCGGCGTAGGCGTCGGTGTGCCCCTGGCCCGCCGCCTCCCGCAGCCCGGCGTACGCCTGCGCCATGAACCACGAGGTGCCGCAGCCGACCACCGCGACCCTCTCCCCGGGCTGCGGCAGCCCGGGGACGGCCGCCGCCTCCTGCCGGGCTCGGCGCCAGCAACTCGGCTGGGTGGCAATCTCGGCGGCGGTGCGGGACGGTTCTGCGGCTGCCATGAGGTGCGGCTCCCTCGTTGTGCTCGTGGACATACGTCGCCACGCGCACCGTTGCGATCGTGCGCGCTTTCGTGCTGTTCCGCGACCGTTGATGTGCGGTTCAGCTCGTCGTCTCCCTATCAGCCCGGTACCCCGTGCGGCAATGGCGGGCAGGGGGGCGTGGTTACGGAAGTGATATCCGTCTGGTGTAGACCTGAGAGGGGCGCTCCGGACAGACTCGGCCCTCTCAGATGATTCTGAAGGTGGGCTAAAGCTGTGCAGCGGCGTGGATTTCTGAAGGCGGCGGCCGGTGCCGCGGGAGCGGCGGCCCTGCCGCTGAGCGCGTGCGGGGACGGCAGTGGCGGCGGCGACGTCACGCTGAAGCTGGTGGCCGCCGAGTACGGCACGGGCGAGTCCGACACCGCCCGGCGCTACTGGGAGCAGTTGGCGGCGAAGTTCTCCAACGACACCCCGGGGATCTCGGTCGACATCGAGATCATCCCGTGGGAGGACATCGACGCCAAGGTCGACAAGATGGTGAAGGACGGCAACCCGCCGGACATCGCGCAGATGGGCCCGTACGCCGAGTACAGCTCCCGCGACATGCTCTACAGCACCGACGAACTGCTCTCCATCCCCACCCAGGCCAACTTCGTGCCCAGCCTCGCCGCCGCCGGCGAGGTCAACCGCGTGCAGTACGGCATGCCCTTCGTCTCCAGCTCGCGGCTGCTGTTCTACAACAAGTCCCTCTTCGAGGACGCGGGTCTGAGCACCGACCCCGAGGACGCGCCCCAGGACTGGGACGAACTCCTCGACGTCGCGCAGGCGCTCAAGGACACCGGCGTGAAGGTCCCGTACGCGCTCCCGCTCGGCCCCGAGGAGGCCCAGGGCGAGACGCTGATGTGGATGATCAGCGGCGGCGGCGCGTACACGGACGACGTCGGCAGCTACACGATCGACTCCGAGCAGAACATCCACACCTTCAACTGGATACGCGACAACCTCGTCGGCGCCGGCCTCACCTACGCCGCGCCCTCGGAGACCAACAGACGCACGGCCTTCGCCGACTTCGTCAAGGGCGACGTCGGCATGATCTTCGGCCACCCGACGCTCATGCAGGACCTGCGGCGCGAGAAGGTCGACTTCGGCATCGCCGAGAAGCTGCCCGGACGCGACGGGCCCTCGAAGTCGACGATGGGCGTCGCCGACTGGATCATGGCGTTCAAGGCCAACGGCCACCGCTCCCAGATCGGCAAGTTCCTCGACGTCCTCTTCGACGACACCAACGTGCTGAAGTTCGCGCAGCGCTACGACCTGCTGCCGACGACGGTCTCCGGGGTGGACAAGCTGAGCGAGGGCCGCAAGGACCTGCAGCCGTTCCTGGACCAGCTCCAGACCGCGGTCTTCTACCCGGACAACAAGACGTCGTGGGCGCGGGTCAACGCCGAGCTGAAGAAGCAGATAGGCAAGGCGGCCGAGGCCGGCGGCGAGCCGCCGGAGCGGGTGCTGACGAACCTGCAGAGCATCGCGGAGTCGGCCTCCACGACGGAGGAATGACCCGCCCCGCGTCCTCCTTCGCCGCCCCTACGGAGCCCACGGAACCACCGCAGACCCCCGCAGCCTTCCCGGACCGGGGGAGCGCCGACGCGCGTCAGCCCTCCCGGGCGTCGCGGCGGGCCTGCCGGACGCGGCGCAGCCGGTTGACCGTCACCGGGTCGTGCTCCTGCGCGCGCGGGTCGTCCAGGAGCGCGTTGAGCACCTGGTAATACCGCGTCGGGGAGAGCCCCAGGCGCTCCCGGATCGCCCGCTCCTTCGCCCCCGGACCCGGCCACGCGCGCTTCTCCAGCGCGAGGACCGCCAAGTCCCGCTCGGTCAGCGCCGCGTCACCCTCAGACATGCCCTGCACGTTACCGCGGGCCGGTAGGGTCCTGGACATGGGCAGCACCTCCGCAGCACAGCTCCCCGTTCCGCGCACCGAGGCGGGCCGCGCCGGCCTCGCGGCGCTCCTCGCCGACCCGGAACAGGCACTCCTCGCCTTCGACTTCGACGGCACCCTCGCCCCGATCGTCCCCGACCCCGACTCCGCGCGGGCCCACCCCGGCGCCGTACCCGCGCTGGCCCGGGTCGCGCCGCGGGTCGGGACCGTCGCCGTCATCACCGGCCGGCCCGCCGCCGTGGCCGTACGGTACGGCGGCTTCGCCGGCGTCGCGGGGCTGGCGCACCTGCGCGTCCTCGGCCACTACGGCGACGAGCAGTGGGACGCCGCCACCGGCACCCTGCGCGCCCCCGACCCGCACCCCGGCGTCGCGGCCGTGCAGGCCGAGCTGCCGGGTGTGCTGGAGGCGGCGGGAGCCTGGCGGGGCACGTGGATCGAGGACAAGGGCCGCGCCGTCGCCGTCCACACCCGCCGCGCCGACCGTCCCGCCGAGGCCGCCGACGCGCTGCGCAAGCCGCTGGACGACCTGGCGGAGGCCCACGGCCTCGTGGTCGAACCCGGCCGCTTCGTCCTCGAACTCCGCCCCCCGGGCATGGACAAGGGCCGCGCCCTCACCGCCCTCACCCGCGAGACCGGCGCCCGCACGATCCTCTACGCCGGCGACGACCTCGGCGACCTCGCGGCCTACGACGCCGTGGACGCGCTGCGCCCCGAGGGCGTCGCCGGGCTGCTGGTGTGCAGCGCGGCGGCGACGGGCGAGGGCGCGGACGCGCTGGCGGACCGCGCGGACCTGACGGTCGAAGGACCGCAGGGCGTGGTGGAGCTCCTGACGGCCCTGGCGACGGCCCTCGGCACGTAGCCCCGGGCCGTCGGGCTTCGCAGCCACGCGCCGTCGGGCCCGGAGCCCGGGCTCCTCGGACTCCGTGGCCCCGGCCGTCGGCCGCCGCCGGGCCGCCTGCCGCCCCTCAGTCGGAGAGCCGGCGCAGGAAGTCCCGTATCAGCCCGGCGCTCTGCGCGAACCGTGTCGTCAGCGGGAAGTGACCGGCGTCCAGCAACTGCACCTGCGCGTCCTTCACGTCCCGGGCGAAGGCGCGCGCCCCGTCCGGCCCGAAGATCTCGTCGTGCCGCCCCCAGGCCGCGAGGACCGGCGGCTGGTGCACCCGCAGATACTCCTGCCAGTCCGCGTACCGCCCGGGGTTCGTGCCGTAGTCGAGGAAGAGGTCGAGCTGGATCTCCTGGTTGCCCGGCCGGTCCAGCAGGGCCTGATCGTGCACCTCCAGCGCCGGGTCGACCAGCGAGGTGTCCGGGACGCCGTGGCTGTACTGCCAGTGCGTGGCGTCCGGGGTGAGGAGCGAGCGGAGCGCCTCGCGGTTGGCCGGCGAGGGGTCGGCCCAGTAGGCGCGGAGCGGGGTCCAGAAGGGGGTGAACCCCTCGTCATAGGCATTGCCGTTCTGGCTGACGATGCCGGTGATGCGCTCGGGGTGGCGCAGGGCGAGGCGGAAGCCGACCGGGGCTCCGTAGTCGTGGACATAGATCGCGTAGCGCCGGACGCCTAGCTGGTCGAGCAGCTTGTCGACCACGTCGGCGAGATGGTCGAAGGTGTACGCCCACTCCCCGGCCGGCGGGGCGGAGCTGAGGCCGAAGCCGGGATAGTCGGGGGCGATCAGACGGAACTCGCCGGCCAGCTCCGCCATCAGCGGGGCGAAGCCGACGGACGACGTCGGGAAGCCGTGCAGCAGCACGAGCGTCGGCGCGCCCGGGTCACCCGCCTCCCGGTAGAAAACGTCGAGGCCGTCGATGCGGGCGGTGCGGTGGCGTACGGTCACGGCGAACTCCAACCATCAAAATGGACTTGAACGGTTAACGACGAGAGAAACCTAACCCGCCCCCGCCAACCTGTCAACTCGACTTCACCGGTTACACTGCTCGTATGGCACGCCCGCTGACCGGCGAACCGCTGGCCCTGGACCTGGTGAACACCTGGTGGATCGACGAGGGAAGCCCCGTCGACTTCTTCTACGAGCCCGACGGCGTCAGCCGCTGGCTGGGTGAGCACGGCCTGTCGGGACCCGCGGCCGACGCCCCCGACCCCGCCGCCGTACGCGAGCCGCTGACCACCGCCCGCGCCGCCCTGCGCGCCGCCCTCGACGGCGATGAACAGCCGCTCGACGAGATACTGGCCCACGGTGCCCGCCGCCCCCTGCTCCGCGCTGGGCGGGCCACCTCGGAGATCGTCGTGGACGACCCCGCATGGCTGCCGGCCTGGGTCGCCGCGGCCGATCTGGTCCGGCTCTACGAGGAGCACCCGGAGCGGGTCCGCGGCTGTGCGAACCCCGAGTGCGTGCTGTGGTTCTACGACGTCAGCAAGAACGGCCGCCGCCGCTGGTGCTCGATGGAGGGATGCGGCAACCGCGCCAAGGCGGCCCGCTTCCAGGAGCGCCACCGCCGCTGAGGGGTCGCGACGCGGCCCGTACCGCCGGCTACGCGCGCAGCGCGTCCAACTGCGCGAGGAACCACGCCTGCGGCGGCAGCGCCGTGGCCGCCGCCGCCAGCCGCTTCGTCCGCCGGGCGCGCTCGTCGCGCGGCATCGTCAGCGCCGCGTGCAGCGCGTCCGCCGTGGCCTCCACGTCGTACGGGTGCACCACGAGCGCGTCCTCGGCGAGGTCCGCGTACGCGCCCGCCTCCCGGGACAGCACCAGCGCGCAGCCGTCGTCGGAGACCACCGGGATCTCCTTCGCGACCAGGTTCATCCCGTCCCGCAGCGGATTGACCAGCGCCACGTCCGCCAGCCGGTACGCGGCGAGCGAGCGGGCGAAGTCGTCCTCGACGTGCAGCACGACCGGCTGCCAGCCGTCCGTCCCGTACTCCTCGTTGATCTCCGCGGCGAGGCGGCGCACCTCCGCGGTGTAGTCCCGGTACACCGCCAGGTCCTGCCGCGACGGATACGCGAACGCCAGCTTCACCACCCGCCCGCGCCACTCCGGCCGCGCTTCCAGCAGCCGCCGGTACGCGAGCAGCCCGCGGACGATGTTCTTCGACAACTCGGTGCGGTCCACCCGCACCACGACCTCGCGGTCCGCGCCGCCGATCTGCTCGCGCAGGGCCGCCATCCGCTCGGCGACGTCCGGCCGCCGCGACCGCTCGCGCAGGAAGTCGGCGTCGGCGCCGAGGGCGTGCACGTCGACCCACGTCGTCCGCTCCCCGCGCGCCTCCTCCCCGGCGAAGGCGACGTCGGCCTCCTGGCCCAGCACCTCGCGGCAGCAGCCGGCGAACGCCTCGGCCCACCGGCGGGTGTGGAAGCCGACGCGGTCGGCGCCGAGCAGCCCGCGCAGCAGGGCGGCGGCGATGTCGTCGGGGAGGAGCCGGAAGTACTCGGGGGGTGCCCAGGGGGTGTGGGTGAAGTGCGAGATGCGCAGGTCGGGGCGGCGCTCGCGGAGCATGCCGGGGACGAGACAGAGGTGGTAGTCCTGCACGAGCACCGCCGCGCCCTCGGCGGCACCGTCGGCGAGGGCGTCGGCGAAGGCGCGGTTGTACGTCTCGTACGCGGCCCACTGGCGGCGGAACGCGGCGTCGAAGACGGGGGCGACGGGGATGTCGTAGAGCATGTGGTGGACGAACCACAGCACGGAGTTCGCGACGCCGTTGTACGCGTCGTGGAAGACGTCCGGGTCGATGCCGAGCATCCGCACCCCGGGCTCGGCCACCCCCTGCCGCACGGCCTCCCGGTCCCCGTCACCCAGCGCGGCACACACCCACAACGCCCCGGCCTCGGGCCCCACGGCGCTGAGCCCGGAGACGAGCCCGCCACCACCACGCTTGGCGACGAGCGCACCGTCGTCGCCGACGGCGTACGAGACGGGCCCGCGGTTGGACGCGACGAGCAGGGGAGCACCGGGCGACACGACCATGCGCCGAGCCTAGCCACGGCAGGGCCCCCCGAAACGCAACCGGGACGGTGTGGCCGATACCGATGGGGGCACGTGGGCCGGCGGGGCGGGGGAGTCCCGGGATGCGAGGGCCGTGGGAGGTACGGGCGGTCGGCCCCGGGGGGAGCCTGGAGGGCGCGGCTCCCGCTCGGGGGCTGAGGGGGAGAACCCAGGGGAATGGGGGAGCCAGAGGGGGTGGCGTAGCCCGGCTGGGGGGAGCCCGCCGGGGGTCCCGGGGCGGAGCCCCGGGGTTCGGGAAGGGGTGGGTGCGGGGAGACCCCCGCCCCGCTGGCGCCCGCCCGGCGAGGGCTACGCCGCGCGGCGCTCCACGTACTCCCGGATCTCCCCCATCGGCGGCCGCTCCTCCGTGTCCACCCCGTACGTCCGCGGCTCGAACGCCCCGTCCGCCCCCCGGTCGAACTGCGTCAGCCGCGGCCGCACCAGGTGCCCCCGCGCCAGCCGCACCTGCGCCGTGCGGTAGATCGCCGCCGCCATGCGCCCCAGCGCGCGGTCGTCCTGGTGCCGGTGCCGGCGGACGCCCACGTCGACCTGCGCCAGCGCGTCCAGCCCCACCGTGTGCAGCGCGTCGACGAGCAGCCCCAGCTCCACCCCGTACCCGACCGGGAACGGCAGCCGCTCCAGCAGCGACCGGCGCGCCGCGTACTCCCCGCCCAGGGGCTGGACGAAGCCGGCCAGCAGCGGCCAGTGCAGGTTCAGCAGCGGCCGGGCCACCAGCTCGGTCACCCGCCCGCCCTGTCCGGTCGCCGCCCCCGTGCCCAGCGGCCTGTCGTACACCGCCTTCACGAACTCCACGCCGGGATCCGTCAGCAGCGGCCCCACGATCCCGCTCACGAACGCCGTGTCGAAGTCCCGCAGGTCCGCGTCCACGAAGCACACGATCTCGCCGCGCGTCACCAGCAGCGACCGCCACAGCACCTCGCCCTTGCCCGGCACCGCCGGCACCCGCGGCAGCACCTCGTCGCGGTGCACGACCCGCGCGCCGGCCGCGGCGGCGACCTCCGCCGTACGGTCCGTGGAGCCGGAGTCCAGCACGACCAGTTCGTCCACCAGCCCGCCGCCGGGGGCCATCAGCTCCGCGCGGATCGCCGCGACGATCGACCCGACCGTGGCCTCCTCGTCGAGCGCGGGCAGCACCACGCTCACCGTCCCGCGCGCCCCGAGCGCCCGTTTGGCCGCCAGCAGCCGCGCGTCCGGCCGGTCCGCCGCGGACCAGGACCGCGTCCTCAGCCACTGCTCCACGTCATCGAGCACCTGCGGGCCTCCCCTTGCCGGTGTCCTGTCCGGTGTGTGAGCCGTCTCGCGTATCGGACGGCCCTCACAACTGTCCTGGTCGTCGGTTACAGTCTTGAACAACGTGCGTGACGTCCCCATGTCGGGGTCCGCGCGCGGACAAAAGCGCCGGACGGCCCCGCCGGACCCGCGCCATACAGAGCTCATCCAGAGGGGCAGAGGGAACGGCCCGTTGAAGCCCCGGCAACCCTCCGTCCGGTACTCGCGACGCTGCGAGGCCCCGGACGGTGATGGTGCCAATTCCGTCCTGCGGCGAGATGCGTCGCGGGGAAGATGAGGAGAGAGGGCCTCGCCAGTATGGCTGTAGACACAGCTCCCACCCCCACCGCCGTCGACGGCGCCCCCGATCTGGGCCCTGCCGTCGCGCTGTCGTGCCGGGAGTGCGGGGAGCGGGTGCCGCTGGGTCCGGTGTTCGCGTGCCAGTCGTGTTTCGGGCCGCTGGAGGCGGCATACGAACTCCCCGGCGGTGACGCCGGGTCCGCCGCCCGGCTGCGGGCCCGTATCGAGGCGGGTCCGCGGAGCATCTGGCGGTACGCGCCGCTGCTGCCGGTCCCCGCGGACGTGGCGGACAAGCCCAACCTGAACCCCGGGTTCACCCGGCTGCACCGCGCCGACCGGCTCGCCGCCGAGCTGGGCGTGACGGGCGCGCTGCACGTCAAGGACGACTCGGGCAACCCGACGCACTCCTTCAAGGACCGCGTCGTCGCGATCGCCGTCGAGGCGGCGCGCGCCTTCGGCTTCACCACGCTGTCGTGTTCCTCCACGGGCAATCTGGCGGGCGCGGTCGGCGCGGCCGCGGCGCGGGCGGGACTGCGTTCGTGCGTCTTCATCCCGTACGACCTGGAACACGCGAAGGTCGTCATGGCCGCGGTCTACGGCGGTGACGTCGTCGGCATCGAGGGCACGTACGACGACGTGAACCGCTTCTGCTCGGAGCTGATCGGCGACCCGATCGGCGAGGGCTGGGGGTTCACGAACGTCAATCTCCGCCCGTACTACGCGGAGGGCTCCAAGACCCTCGCGTACGAGATCTGCGAGCAGCTCGGCTGGCGGCTCCCCGACAACATCGTCATACCCGTCGCCTCCGGCTCCCAGCTCACGAAGATCGACAAGGGGCTGAAGGAACTGATCGCGACGGGGCTGGTCGAGGAGCGCCCGTACAAGATCTTCGGCGCCCAGGCGGCCGGCTGCTCCCCGGTCTCGCGGGCCTTCAAGGACGGTCACGACGTGGTACGTCCCGTGCGGCCCGACACGATCGCCAAGTCCCTCGCCATCGGCAACCCGGCCGACGGCCCGTACGTGCTGGACATCGCCCGCCGCACCGGCGGCGCGGTGGAGGACGTGACGGACGCCGAGGTCGTGGACGCGGTGAAGCTGCTGGCCCGCACCGAGGGCGTGTTCGCGGAGACGGCGGGCGGCGTGACCTTCGGCGTGCTGGCGAAGCTCGTCGCGGACGGCCGGATCGACCCGGCCGGGACCACCGTCGCGATCAACACGGGCGACGGCCTGAAGACCCTCGACGCGGTCGCTCCCACCACGGGGCCGAGCGCGATCATTCGTCCCACACTCGACTCCTTCCGAGAGGCCGGCCTCGCATCATGAGCGTGAACGTCCGAATTCCGACCATCCTCCGTACGTATACCGACGGGCGGGCAGAGGTGAGCGCCGAGGGCGCGACGCTGGCCGAGGTGATCGAAGACCTGGAGAAGAACCACCGCGGCATCGCAGGACGGGTGCTGGACGATCAAGGCAAGCTGCGCCGCTTCGTGAACGTCTATGTGAACGACGATGACGTCCGCTTCGCCGATGGCCTGCAGACTCCCACTCCCGAGGGGGCCGGGATCTCGATCATTCCGGCGGTCGCCGGAGGCTGCTGAACCCCGCGTGCGCGCGTGCGGCCCCACTGATCCGGAGTGGGGCCGTTCGCATGTCATGACACGCGATAGGGTTGGGGCGTTCCCCCCTCGTGGCCCATGCTCCACGCATATGAGAACGCGACAAGTTCCGCGCAAATGCGGAGAGTTAATTGTCGTGATGGTGAGTTATGCCCTGCCCGAGTTGTCATGGAATGGCGGAAATTGATCGGAAAAATGCCGATCGAGTGTCCGCAGAATTCTCGTCCGATTGACCTGTTGCACTGGGCATCTGTGCGGATACATTCAGCCGCGGTCGACGCGTTCCGGCGCACGCCCCGGCGTGTATCCGGGGGTGAGGTCTGACCCGGGTCCGCGGAGTGCGGTCCTGTGTAAGGGCCAGCAATAGGGGAGTTTGGAATGGCTCAGGGCACCGTCAAGTGGTTCAACGCGGAGAAGGGGTACGGCTTCATCGCGGTCGACGGTGGTGCGGATGTCTTCGTCCACTACAGCGCGATTCAGATGGACGGATACCGCACCCTCGAGGAAGGCCAGCGGGTCGAGTTCGAGATCTCGCAGGGCCAGAAGGGGCCGCAGGCAGACATGGTCCGCGTCAGCGGCTGAGCGCCGGGCATCGACCACGGACGACTCGCGACGGCCCGCACCCTCCGGGGTGCGGGCCCTCTGCTGTCCGCGCTCCTCCCGTGCCCGCTCCCCGCGCCCGCTCCCCGTGTCCGCCCATGTCCGCCCGTGTCCGCGTCCTCCGCCGCCTGTTGTGCGGCGCCGCGGTCCGGTTCCGCTCTGCGCATGAGAAGCCCCTACCCGCTTGCACTCGCAGGGGGCGAGTGCTAATCATTGGCGTTAGCACTCTCCCCGTGAGAGTGACAGCACGGGACCGGTTCGGTGAGGTCCGTACGCCGGGTGGGAGGGAACCACGCGGGTCGCGGACCGTCCGTCGCGGGCGCCAGCGCGGTCCGGACACAGACGACCCCCCTGTCCGGGAGGACTCAACACAATGGCCAAGACCATCGCGTTCGACGAGGAGGCGCGGCGCGGCCTCGAGCGCGGCATGAACCAGCTCGCCGACGCCGTCCGCGTGACCCTCGGCCCCAAGGGCCGGAACGTCGTCCTTGAGAAGAAGTGGGGCGCCCCCACGATCACGAACGACGGTGTCTCCATCGCCAAGGAGATCGAGCTCGAGGACCCGTACGAGAAGATCGGCGCCGAGCTGGTCAAGGAGGTCGCGAAGAAGACGGACGACGTCGCCGGTGACGGCACGACGACCGCGACCGTCCTGGCCCAGGCCCTGGTGAAGGAGGGCCTGCGCAACGTGGCCGCCGGCGCCAACCCGATGGCGCTGAAGCGCGGCATCGAGAAGGCCACCGAGGCCGTCTCCGCCGCCCTGCTGGAGCAGGCCAAGGACGTGGAGACCAAGGAGCAGATCGCCTCCACCGCCTCCATCTCCGCCGGCGACATCCAGATCGGCGAGCTGATCGCCGAGGCCATGGACAAGGTCGGCAAGGAAGGCGTCATCACCGTCGAGGAGTCGCAGACCTTCGGGCTCGAGCTGGAGCTCACCGAGGGCATGCGCTTCGACAAGGGCTACATCTCCGCCTACTTCGCCACCGACATGGAGCGCATGGAGGCGGAGCTCGAGGACCCGTACATCCTCATCGCCAACTCCAAGATCAGCGCGGTCAAGGACCTGCTGCCGCTCCTGGAGAAGGTCATGCAGTCGGGCAAGCCGCTGCTGATCATCGCCGAGGACGTCGAGGGCGAGGCCCTGTCCACCCTCGTGGTGAACAAGATCCGCGGCACCTTCAAGTCCGTCGCCGTCAAGGCCCCGGGCTTCGGCGACCGCCGCAAGGCCATGCTCGGCGACATCGCCATCCTCACCGGTGGCCAGGTCATCTCCGAGGAGGTCGGCCTCAAGCTGGAGAGCGCCACGCTCGACCTGCTGGGCCGCGCCCGCAAGGTCGTCATCACCAAGGACGAGACCACCATCGTCGACGGCTCGGGCGACAGCGAGCAGGTCCAGGGCCGGGTCAACCAGATCCGGGCCGAGATCGACGCCAGCGACTCCGACTACGACCGCGAGAAGCTGCAGGAGCGGCTCGCGAAGCTGGCCGGCGGCGTGGCCGTCATCAAGGCCGGCGCCGCGACCGAGGTCGAGCTGAAGGAGCGCAAGCACCGCATCGAGGACGCCGTGCGCAACGCGAAGGCGGCCGTCGAGGAGGGCATCGTCGCCGGTGGCGGCGTGGCCCTGCTGCAGGCCGGCCACGTCTTCGAGAAGCTGGAGCTCCAGGGCGACGAGGCCACCGGCGCGTCCGCCGTGAAGCTGGCCCTGGAGGCCCCGCTGAAGCAGATCGCGGTCAACGCCGGCCTTGAGGGCGGCGTCGTGGTGGAGAAGGTGCGCAACCTGACCGCCGGTCACGGGCTCAACGCCGCCAGCGGCGAGTACGTCGACATGATCGCCGAGGGCATCCTCGACCCGGCCAAGGTGACCCGCTCCGCGCTGCAGAACGCGGCGTCGATCGCGGGCCTCTTCCTCACCACCGAGGCCGTCGTCGCCGACAAGCCGGAGAAGGAGAAGGCCGCGGCCGGGGGCGGTATGCCCGGCGGCGACATGGACTTCTGATCCGGGATCGCGAAGTCCGTACGTCCGCCGCGGCCGCGGCCGGACGGCGGACGGGCTGACGAACCGAGGGCGGTACCCCGCAGGGGGTGCCGCCCTCGGGCGTGTGGGCATGCGGCGGCGGCGCGCGCCCACGCGCGGCGGCGCGTGGGCATGCCGCGGCGTGTAGGCATGCGGCGGCGGCAGCCCGCGGGCGCGGCGGGGGAGGGGCGGCCGGGTGGCCCCAGCCGGCGCCGACCGGGGACACCCTCCGGTCAACGACCCCCTGCCGACACCGCCGGGCTCAGCTCACGTCGGTCGCGGACTTCAGGGCGACTCGCAGGTGACCGTGTGAGGCGTCCAGCAGGCGCTCCGCCGTGCTGCCGTCCACGCCGCCGAGGATGGTGAGGATCGCGTTCTTCACCTCGCCGTGGGTCTCGGCGAGGGCGGCCTCCACCTCCTCGTCGCCCGCGCCCGTCGCCAGCGCGACGATGCGCCGCGAACGGGCCCGCAGCTTCTCGTTGGAGGCGCGCACGTCCACCATCAGGTTCCCGTACGTCTTGCCGAGCCGGATCATCGTGATCGTCGACAGCATGTTGAGCACGAGCTTCTGCGCCGTGCCCGCCTTCAGCCGCGTCGACCCCGCGATCAGCTCGGGGCCCACGACGACCTCGATGGCGTGCTGCGCGGCCGCGCCCAGCGGCGAACCGGCGTTGCAGGACAGCCCGACGGTCAGCGCCCCCAGGCCGCGGGCGTACGTCACGCCGCCGACGGCGTACGGCGTGCGGCCGGAGGCGGAGATGCCGACGACCGCGTCGTCGGGCCCCAGCTCCGCCGCCGCCAGGTCGGCGGCGGCCAGCTCCTCGCTGTCCTCCGCGCCCTCCGTGGAGGTCCGCAGCGCCACGTCACCGCCGGCGATCATGCCGACGACCTGCGACGGATCGGTGTTGAACGTCGGCGGGCACTCGCTGGCGTCCAGCACCCCGAGCCGGCCCGCGGTGCCGGCGCCCAGATAGAACAGTCTGCCGCCGCGGGCCATGCGCTCGGCGATCTCGTCGATGGCGGCGGCGATCCGCGGCAGTTGCGCGGCGACAGCGCCCGGGACCCCGCTGTCCTCCTCGTTCATGATTCCGGCGATCTCCAGGCTGGAGAGACGGTCGATCTCTGCCAGCTCGGGACGGAACGCCTCGGTGGTCAGGTTTTCCAGCTCCCGGCGGATGTCTGCTGAGGGAGAGGGCATGTCGGAGCGGCTCTTTCCATACGGTGCGTGGCGCGCGGTGGGCGGTGCGCGCACGCGGCGGTGGGGTCGGTCACGGCGGCTTGCGTGGTGCGGTCGCCGGCGGTCGGACCGCCGCCACGGGCGCCCGGCGCGCGGGGCGCGCCGGGCCACCGGGCGGCGTCGGCGCCGGCGTCGTACGGCGGTGCGGGGCGTGCGTGGCGCGGGGGCGGTGCGTGGTGCGGGTGGCGCGGGGGACGCGTCCGGCGCGCGGGGCTGAGCCCGTACGCCCGGCGTATCCGACAGATCCGACTCGCCCGCGGCCTCCGGCGCGGCCGGTGCCGTGGGCGGGGTCCGCGCCTGGACGGAGGGCGGGTCGCCGGTGCATCGGTCGTCGTCGGGAGTCGCCGGGCGGCGTCAGGACCGCGGGCGGAGCGGGCTGTGCCGGTGGGCCAGAGCCTCGTACGAGGCGGCGAGCGCCGGCGCGGCCCGTTCGTACGTCCGCTGGGCCACGCCTATGAAGAGGCAGTCCACGACCAGTAGCTGGCCCGTCCGGCTGGACATGGCCGCCGGCCGCAGCTCGCTCTCGCGACCCGTGGACGTGGTGAGTATGTGATCGGCGTACGACGCGACGGGGCCGTCCGGGCGGCCGGTGATCGCCACCGTCGTCGCCCCGTGGTCGAACGCGACCCGCAGCGGCTCTATGACGTCGACCGTGCGGCCCGAGTGCGTGATCGCGATGGCCACGTCGCCAGCGCGCAGTTGGACGGCGTTGGTCACGGCCAGGTGCGGGTCGGGCGAGGCGTGCGCCACGACGCCGATCCGCAGCAGCTTCTGGACCAGGTCCTGGCCCACGAGGTTCGACGCGCCGATGCCGTACACATCGATGCGCCGGGCGGTGGCCATGGCGGCGATCGCCGCCTCCAACTGCACGGGGTCGAGCCCGGCCGCGGTGTCCGCGAGGGCCTGCTGCTCGTCCCGCGCGAGCTTGGCGATGACGTCGGCCATCGAATCGTCCACCGCTATGTCCGCGGTGACCGACGGCGCCCGCCCCGCCTCCTGCTGCGCGGCGGCGGCGGCGAGGGCCAGCCGGAGATCGCGATACCCGGGATAGCCGAGCAGCCGCGCCGTCCGCACGACGGTGGCCTCCGACGTGCCGGTGCGCTCCGCGAGGCCGGTGACGGTGAGCGCGGCACAGCCGGCCGGGTCACCGGCGACGGCCTCGGCAACGCGCTGCATGGAGCGCGTCATGGACGGCGCGACCGTGCGCACCTTGGCCGCGAGGGCGGCGGGCGCGGGCGGCGCGGGTCCGGTCGGGGTGTCCGGAGTGAAAGTTTCCTTCACGCTGTAGCTCACACACGAAAGATATTTTCGCGACGGACGGCGAGTCAACCCCCCGCGTCGGCCTGTGGAAAACCCCGGCAGGCCCCGCGGCGGGCCCCGGCCCGGCCGCGGGCCCGGCCGCTCGGGTGCCGGTTGCGGGAGAATGGACGTATGGAGCACCAAGGGCTGGAGCAGGCGCTGCACCGCGCCCGCGCACTGATCCTCGCCGACCTCAGCGCCGCGGACGTGGCCGAGCCTGACGTGGTCACCTTCGTCGAGGACGCGGTGGTCCACCGCCGCTGGTGGGTGGAGCAGTGGCCCGAGGGCGTGGCGTATCTGGACGGCCTGGTGGCCCAGGATGTCCAGGACGCGCTGCTGGAGAAGTACGGCAGATGGCCGCTCTGCCCCGTCTGCGAGGACGTCGACTCCGCGGGCCCGCACGCGCTGGACATCGAACCGGCATTGGGCCCGGACCCGCGGTGGGTGTGCGGCAGGACGGGCGCGGTGATGGCCCGGGTGGGGAGCCTGGGGGGTGCCGGATGACGATTTACGTCGACCCGCCGACGTGGCCGGGTCACGGACGGATGTGGTCGCACCTGGTGAGCGATGTGTCGTACGAGGAACTGCACGCGTTCGCGGAGTCGATGGGGGTGCCGCGGAAGGCGTTCGACGGGGACCACTACGACATTCCGTCGACGCGGTACGGGGAGGCGGTGAGCCGGGGCGCGGTGGAGGTGGGCTCGAAGGAACTGCTACGGAGGCTGGTGGAGGGCGGCCTGCGGAGACGGGGGAGGAAGACGGGGACGGGATGAGGGGGGACGGGGTGAGGGAATCCCCGCGCTCGCAGGAATGTTCGCCCGGCGTCCCGGCGTTTCCCCCTTCATGTCCCCGACCGCTCCCCGGGCCGGAGCCCGCCTGCCCGTCGCCGTGTACGTCCTCGGCGTCGCCGTCTTCGCCCTCGGGACGTCGGAGTTCATGCTCTCCGGGCTGCTCCCCGAGATAGCCGACGACCTCGACGTCTCCATACCCCGCGCCGGGCTCCTCATCTCCGCATTCGCCGTCGGCATGGTCGTCGGGGCGCCGACCCTCGCCGCCGCCACCCTCCGCCTTCCCCGCCGCACCACCCTCGTCGGGCTGCTCGTCGTCTTCGGGGCCGGGCACATCGTGGGGGCCGTGTCCACGTCCTACGGTGTCCTCTTCGCCACCCGCATCGTCAGCGCCCTCGCCTGCGCCGGGTTCTGGGCCGTCGGCGCCGCCGTCGCCATCGCAACCGTTCCGACGGGCGCCCGTGCACGGGCCATGGCGATCATGGTCGGCGGGCTCAGCGTCGCGAACGTCGCCGGGGTGCCCGGCGGGGCGCTGCTCGGGCAGCACTTCGGCTGGCGGTCCGCCTTCTGGGCGGTCACCCTCATGACCGCAGTCGCCCTCGTCGGGGTGGTGGCGCTCGTACCCGGTGGCACGCCCGACGACGCCGAGCCGCCCCGGCTCCGCGAGGAACTGCGTATCTACCGCGACGGTCAGGTGTGGCTCGCCATGGCCACGATCGCCCTCTTCGCAGGCGCAACGTTCTCCTTCTTCTCCTACCTCGCCCCCCTCCTCACCGACGTCGCCGGCCTCGGCGACGGCTGGGTGCCGACCGTGCTCGCGCTCTTCGGCGCCGGGGCCTTCCTCGGCACGCTCGTCGGCGGGCGGATGGCGGACAGGTACCGCTTCGGCACCATGTACGTCGGGCTGTCCGCGACCGCCGCCGTGCTGGTGGCGTGCGCGCTGCTCGCCGAGTACCCGGTGGCGATCGTGACCCTGTCGATCCTCCTCGGCGCCACGGCCTTCACCACCGCGCCCGCTCTCAACGCCCGCATCTTCGACGTCGCCGGCGACGCCCAGGGCCTCGCCGGCGCGACGGCGACCTCTTCGTTCAACATCGGCAACACCGTCGGCCCGTGGCTCGGCGGCCTCGTCATCAGCGCCGGCCTCGGCTACGCCGCCACCGCGTGGACCGGCGCCGTACTGGCGGTGGGCGCGGTGGCGATGACGGTGGTCGCGGGCCGGTCGGCGGCGCGTCGTACGAGGCTGGTGGCGTGCGGCGGCGAGCCGGCGGCCGAGGGCGCGATGAAAGCGGTGGGGTAGGCACGGCTGTCACTCCCGTGTGGTTCTCTCTGTAGAGAGAGAAGGGGGAGGGGTGCTCATGCTCGCGGAGACGGCGGCGTTACGGCTCGGGACGATGGTCGCGAACGCGGCGGGGAAGCTGTGGCTCGGCGGCAAGCGGCGCGAGCAGGAACGGCAGATGGAGATGGGGGACCTGATCCGGGTACGGGTCCCGGGCGTGCGCCTCCAGCGCGAGGTCACCCAGCAGTTCGAGCAGATCACCAACGCGGTGTACGACCGCCTCGACCCGTACCTGACCCACGCCTTCGACCGCCTGGACCCCGGCGGCCGCCAGGCCGTCATCGACGCCGTCGCCGGCACCTTCGCCCGCGCGGACCTCTCCGACGACGCCCTCCTCGCCGCCGACGCCCAGCCCGCCGAACTGGTCCGCCGCATCACCGCCTCCGTGCGCCCGCCCACCGGCCTCGGCGAGACGGAGACGCGCCTGTACGAGACGCTGTTCGCCGAGTGCGTCGCCTACTACGTACGCATCGTGCGCAGCCTCCCCGTCTTCGAGGAGCGCGCCGCCGCCGAACTTCTGGCGCGTACGTCCACGCTGGGCGCAGAGGTCGCGCGGATCCTGGAGCGCCTGCCGGACCGCTCGCTGTTCGCGCCGGACGGCTCGGACCTTGATACGGGCTTCCGGCGTACGTACCTGGAGCTGGTCAGCCGGGAACTCGACGAGGTGGAGCTGTTCCGCGCCAGTTCCGACCAGGCGACCCCGCAGCGTGTCCGGCTGTCCGTCGCGTACGTCAGCCTCCGGACGACCGGCGGCGACACCAGGCCCCGACGCAGCATCCGGGCTCTGCCGCAGCTCAGGACCGACATGAGCAACTGGGAGGAAGACGCGCACGAATCCTCCGGCATGCGCGTCGAGGCCGCGTTGAGCGGCGCGTACCGCGTGCTGCTGCGCGGCGAGGCCGGCTCCGGCAAGACCACGCTGTTGCGCTGGCTGGCGATCACGGCGGCGCGCGGGGGCTTCACGGAGGAACTGGCCGAGTGGAACGGCCTCACGCCGGTCTTCGTCAAGCTCCGCGACTACAGCGGTCGCAAGCCCCCCAATCCGGAGGCGATGCTCGACGGGGTCGCCGGGCCGATCACCGGGGTCATGCCGAGAGGGTGGGTGGAGCGCCAGCTAGACGCGGGCAAGGCGCTGCTCCTGATCGACGGCGTCGACGAGTTGCCGGGCCGGGAACGCGAGGCGGTCCGCACCTGGCTGCGCAAGCTGCTTCGGCAGTACGAGGGCGTGCGCGTCGTCGTCACGTCACGCCCGGCGGCGGCGGGCGCGGACTGGCTCCGCCGTGAGGACTTCACCGCCCTCCACCTGGACCGTATGACGCCGCCCGACCTGGCGGCCTTCGTACGGCAGTGGCACCAGGCCGTACGCGAGCTGGGCGGCGAACTGCCCTGCGCGGTGGACGACATCCCGCAGTACGAGCAGTCCCTCCTCACCAGCCTCAAGGACCGCGCGCATCTGCAGTCCCTGGCGAGCACGCCGCTGCTGGCGGCGATGCTCTGCGCGATGCACCTCAACAGAGGACGCCATCTGCCGCAGGACCGGATGGAGCTGTACCGCAACGCCCTGCACACCCTGGTCCACGACCGGGATGCCGACCGGCACGTACCGAGTGCGGCGGACAGCAAGTTCAGCCTCGGGGACAAGCTCGTCATCCTGCGGGACCTGGCGTGGCGGCTGTCGGACAACAACAGAAGCGAAATCGACGCGGACCGCGCCGCCGGATACGTCACCGCGAAGCTGAAGGGGATGCGGCACCTGGATGTGCTGGACGGTGCCCAGGTGCTGAGTCAGCTCCGGCAGCGTTCCGGCATCCTCCGGTCGCCGGCGGAGGACCGCATCGACTTCGTCCACCGGACCTTCCAGGAGTACCTGGCCGCCGAGGAGGCGGCGGAGGAGGACCGTATCGGCAATCTGGTCGAGCGGGCGCATCTCGACCTGTGGCGAGAGACGATCATCATGACCGCGGGCCACGCGAACGCGAGGCAGCGGGAAGAACTGCTCGACGGCATCCTGAACCGCGCCGAGGAGGAGCCCCGCCACGCCCGCACGCTGCGGCTACTGGCGGCGTCGTGCCAGGAGACGCTGCGGTCTGTGCCGGAAGGGCTGGCGGGCCGTCTGGACGAGGCCGTGACCGCGCTGCTTCCGCCGAGACGGGAGACTGACCCCCCTGCCCTGGCGGCGGTGGGGCCGACGCTGCTGCGCTGGCTGCCGACGTCGCCTGAGGAACTGACCGAGAAGGCCGCGGTGCAGACCGTGCGGACCGCGGCGCTGATAGGGGGCGAGAAGGCCCTCGACCTGCTGTCGGGTTTCGTGGGGGACGAGCGCCATGACGTCGTCATCGCGCTCATCCGGGCCTGGGACTACTTCGACGCGGACGCCTATGCCGACCGGGTGCTGTGCCGACTCCCCACAGCCCATCATCTGGTGGCTGTGAACCATCCCGGCCAGTTGCAGGCGGCAAGCAAGTTGCCCGGGCTGGGCGGCATCTACGTGGAGCACCCCCTGCGCGGACTCGAGTTCCTGGCCGGCCTGCCGTCTCTCCAAGTGCTGCAGGCGGCTTCGCTGATCGGGGATGCCGATCTGTCCCCTCTCCGCCGCCATACCGACATGGAACTTCTGTTGCTGCCCGGCACCGGCTCGGTGTGCGGGAGTTCGGCGCTCGCGGACCTCCCCCGCCTGCAATGGCTGACCCTCCCTCGCTGTGGGGATCTGGACCTGAACACGCTGCGGAGCTGTCCCAGACTGAGGTCGCTCGTTCTTGCCGAGGTAGCGGAGACGGATCTCAGCACGCTCGCCACCCTCCCGAGCGTTGGTGATCTGTCCCTCTCCGGCAACGGTCGGGGCACTCTGCGGGGCTTCGACGAGCTGGCGGGAATGACCGGTCTTTGGCAACTGCACCTCGCGCTTGTCGACGGTGACGCCTGGCTCAGGGGACTGAAGAGCGTCCCGCCGAAGCTGACGGATCTGATTCTGATGCAATGCGTCGTGCCAGCCGATCCCGAGGTCTTCACGCAGTTCCGCGGCCTCCAGGAGGTGAGTCTTCACGGGTGTCACACCCCCGACGGCACCCCTGTCACCACCTTCGAGATCCCAGGGGTGCGGGTGACGACCACCGAGTGAGCCTCACCCGCCCAGCAGCTCCAATTCCGTCCCCACGTTGTGCCGTGCCGCCGCCTCCCAGCGGGCGTAGCCCGTCTCCGTGCGGAACAGCCGGGGCAGCCCCAGCAGTTGCCGTAGCACCGTCGCCCGGCCCTCGCGGAAGGCATCGGCCGGGACGAAGCCGTACTCCTCCCGTACCGCCGCCGCATACGCCGCGTACTCCGTCGGCGTACCCGCCAGCACCGCGAGGTCCGCGTCGCACAGCACCTCGCCGTTGTGGTCCCCGGCCGCCGGGTCGTGGGTCACCGTGAGCCGTACGAGCCGCACCACCTCCGCCACGCGCTCGGCCCCAACTCCCGCCTCCGCCAAGGCGACTTGCGCGAGTCGCGCACTGCGCTCCTCGTTCTCGCTGCGCTCCGGCCGGTAGACGGCGTCGTGGAACCAGGCCGCCAGGCGTACGGCGTCGGGGTCGTCGGCGTGGTCGGCCAGCTCGTCGATGCGGTCGAGGACGGCGGCCAGATGCTCCGCGGTGTGATAGCGCCGCTGGGGCTCACCCCACCGTTCCAGCAGGTTCTTCCCGTACGGTACGGGGTCGGGGGCCGCCGCGCCGGAGCGGCAGCGGGTGAGGAGGGCCGTCCAGCGGTCGAGGAGGGCCGGATCCGTGGGCTCGGGCGCCGATGTTGCGGGCTGGTTATCTCCGGGGGCGGGCATGGTCACCATTCTGCGCGATATGGCAGGCTGTGCTTCATGTCTAGACCAATGCTGCTTGAGGTCATCGCCCTGAACGCCGCCGACGCCGCCGCCGCGGAGGCGGGCGGCGCCGACCGTCTGGAGTTGGTCACGGACATGGCCGCCGACGGGCTCACTCCGTCGCGCGAGACCGTCGCCGCCGTGCGCGCCGCGGTGGAGATCCCCGTGCGCGTCATGCTGCGGGCCGAGGACGGGTTCGCGGCGGGGGACGCGGAGGCGCTGGCGGCGCGGGCGCGGGCGCTGCGGGCGGAGGGGGCGGAGGAGTTCGTCCTCGGGTTCCTGGACGAGGCGGGCGGGCCGGATCTGGCGACGGTCGGGCGGCTTTTGGAGGCGGTCGGGGACGGGTGCCGGTGGACGTTCCACCGGGCGATCGACCGGGCGGCGGACCGGGACACGCTGCGCAAGCAGCTCGCGGGGCTGCCGGGGCTGGACACGTACCTGACGGCGGGCTCGGCGAAGGGCGTCGCGGACGGCCTGGCGGTGCTGGTCGCCGAGGCCGCCCGCGCGACCGCCCGCCAGCCCGGCTACGAGGCCCGCATCATGGCCGGCGGCGGCCTCACCACGGCCCACGTCCCCCGCCTCCGCGCGGCGGGCCTGGACGCCTTCCACGTCGGCGGCGCGGTCCGCCCGGAGGGCTGGTCGGGCCCGGTGTCGCCGCGGTCGGTGGCGGAGTGGCGGACGCTGCTGGACACGTAGGCGCTCCGCGCGGGCCGGGGCGCCGGGTCCGAGCGCGCGCCGGCGGCCGGGAGCTCGGCGTGGCCCGGCCGTCACGACGACTGCGGCGGCTGCCGGGCGGGCTGGAACAGTTCGACGAGGTTGCCGGAGGGGTCGGCGAGGAGGATCTGCCGCCCGCCGGGACCGGTGGGCGGGGCGTCGTGCGCGAGGCTTCGGTTGCTCCCGTTGTCACAGGGGCGGCCTACCCTAGGGCGGGGGTTGCGGGGGAGAGTGTTCTGCGTCCCCGGCGCCGCGGGTTACGCCCCGCCGCCGCGGCTACGCCCCCCACCGCGAGCTACGTCCCCCGCCGTGCGCTACGCCCCCTCCGTCCCCGGGCCCGACGTCGACTCCCTCACCTGCAGCGCCGTCCGCAGCACCACCGTCTGCAGCGGCCGCTCCGTCCCCGCGATCCGCTCCTGCAGCAGCCCCGCCGCCGTCCACCCCAGGTCGTACGACGGCAACTGCACCGTCGACAGCGGCGGGCGGACCAGCGACGCCCACGGGACGTCGCCGAACGACAGCACCCCCGTCCGCGGCGGCTCCGTGCCCGCCTCCCTGAGGGCCTGCAACGCGCCCACCGTCATCAGGTTGTTCGCCACGAACACCGCGTCCGGCGGCGACGGCAGCGCCAGCAGGTCCCGCATCGCCGCCCGGCCGCCCTCGACCCGGAAGTCGGCGTGCCGCACGTACTCCGGCGGCAGCGTGCCCCCGTCCGTCTCCCGCAGGTGGTCGCGCATCACCGCGCGGTAGCCCGCCAGCCGGTCGTCGGACGTGGACGCGCCCTCCGGGCCCGCGATGCACGCGATCCTGCGGTAGCCGCTGCGCAGCAGGTGCGCGGTGGCCTCCTCGCCGCCGTGCTGGTTGTCGACCATCACCGCGTCCACGGACGCGCCCCGCGGCCGCCGGTCCACCGCGACCACCGGCATCCCGCGGCCCTCCAGCACGGACAGGTCCGTCCGGTTCCGCGACGCCGCGGCCACGATCACGCCCGCCATCTGCTCGGCCGCCGCGATCTCCAGATAGCGCCGCTCCTTGTCCACGTCCTCGTCGGTGTTGCACAGCACCACCGACAGGTTCGTCTGCTGCGCCGCGTCCTCCACCCCGCGCGCGAGCGACGTGAAGAACGGGTTCTCGATGTCCGGGATGATCAGCCCGATGACGCTGGCCCGCTGCATCCGCAGCGACCGCGCCACCCGGTTCGGCGAGAAGCCCAGCTCCGCCGCGGTCTTGCGGACGCGCTCCGCGCGTTCCGCGGTGACCCGGCCTCCGTTGAAGACCCGGGAGACAGTGGCCGGCGAGACCCCCGCGGCGCGCGCCACATCGTTGATGGTCGTCACTTCTCCGCTACCTGAACCTCTCACGCAGGCGCGGGAGTCGGCCGCGCGTCCGGTGCCCTGCCGCCCATTCTCCGCCAGTCCGGGGCCCGGTCGGACCGCGTCGGGGCATCGGATACGCGCATCCGGCGGTCCCGCGATGCGGCCCGCGGCGCGGCCCCGGCATCCGGTCGGGTACGTGGACGGGTCGGCGCGGACGGTGTTTTCCACGGTCTCGTACGGACCTCTTGACACCGTCTGGCGTGAACTCTACGTTCGCGTGAAATGGATTTCAAGGGATTTCCGGTGGGGCCGCCTCACATCACCGGAGCCCGCTCAGTTGCTGTGCGCGCACTTGGGATGACCCTTCGCCAGCCTCGTACGAAAACGATTTCACAACGGAGCGTCCATGAGCACCACGTTCGGCCTGGATGACCTTGCCCGTACGACCCCCGCCGTCACCCGCTCGATCAGCGCCGAGAACCCCACCGGCGCCAAGGGCGCCGGCGGTGCCGCCACCGAGGGCACCGGCGCCCGCGCCGCCGGCCGGCTCGGCCAGGGGTGGAAGGTCTCCCCGAGCATCGACATCGCCGCCGGCGAGACCGCCGTGCTCGCCGAGATCGACGGGCCGGGCACCATTCGCCACCTCTGGTGCACCACCGCCCCGCACGCCGCCTGGCGGCAGACCCTGCTGCGCATCTACTGGGACGGCGCCGAGACCCCCGCCGTCGAGGTGCCGCTCGGCGACTTCTTCTGCAACGGCTGGAGCGTCTTCAGCCAGGTCTCCTCGGTGCCCGTCACCGTCGCGCCCAACGGCGGCTTCAACGCGTACTGGCCGATGCCCTTCCGCCGCGCCGCCCGCGTCACGCTGGAGAACCTCGCCCCCGAGCAGATGACGCTCTACTACCAGATCGACTACGAGCTGGCCGACGTCCCCGCCGACGCCTCCTACCTCCACGCCCAGTGGCGCCGCAGCAACCCCGTCGACGAGTCCGGCATCCACACCCTCCTCGACGGCGTCACCGGCGCCGGCCAGTACGTCGGCACGTACCTCGCCTGGGGCACCAACAGCCCCGGCTGGTGGGGCGAGGGCGAGCTGAAGTTCTACCTCGACGGCGACGAGGACTGGCCCACCATCTGCGGCACCGGCACCGAGGACTACTTCGGCGGCGCCTGGAACTTCGACGTCAAGCCGCACGGCTACACCGCGTACACCACGCCCTATCTCGGCCTGAACCAGATCCTCCGGCCCGACGGCCTCTACGCCAGCCAGCAGCGGTTCGGGATGTACCGCTGGCACGTCCTGGACCCCGTCCGCTTCCAAGAGGACCTCCGCGTGACCGTGCAGTGCCTCGGTATCGGCGCGGGACAGGGCAACGGCCTCAAGCACCGCTACCGCAAGAACCGCGACGACATCGCCTCGACCTCCCTGTTCTACCTGGACGCGCCGTCGAGCGCAGCCCTCCCGGCGACCCCCGGACTGCTCGACCTGGAAGTCGACGCCCCTGACTGAGCCCGGCTGAGCCCGCTGAGCCCGGCTGAGCCCGCTGAGCCCGGCTGACCCGCCTGAGCCCCGCTGAGCCCGACCGAGCCCGTACGAGCCCCCGCGCTCCCGACCCCAGCACCCACCCGACAGACAGGGGCACGACATGCTCCACCACGGCAACGGCGCCGTACCCGCCCGGGGCGCCCCCGCGCGCCGCCGCACCCCCGGCGCCCCCTCGCGCCGCCGCTTCCTCGGCGGCACCGCGGGCGCGGCCGCCGCCGCGACGGCCGCCGCGACCCCGCTGCTCAGCGGCTGCGGCTCCGCGAGCGCCGACGGCGGCACGCTGAAGTTCTGGCACTTCTACGACCCGAAGGCGTCCGACCCCGCGATGGCCGCCCAGTCGAAGTGGTTCGACAAGCTCATCAAGGACTGGAACGACACCCACGACGTCAAGATCGAGCCGTACTTCGTCCCCGGCGTCAGCTACCAGGGCTCGAAGATGGTCACCGCCTTCGCCGCCGGTGCGGGACCCGACATCTTCCTGCTCAGCCCCGGCGACTTCACCCGCTACTACAACGGCGGCATCCTCGCCGACCTCACCCCGCACCTCGACGACGGCGTGGTCGAGGACTACGGCACGAGCCTCACCAGCCGCACCGTCGACGGCAAGGTCTACGCCCTGCCCATGGAGGTCGAGCCGCTGGCGATGTTCTACAACGTCCCCGTCTGGGAGAAGGCCGGCCTCTCCGAGGCCGACATCCCGACCACCTGGGACCAGCTCCTCGACGCCGGGGACAAGATCCGCGGCAAGACCGGCGCCGCCGGCCTCGTCTTCCACACCGACCCCGGCTACTACCAGAACTTCACCTGGTACTGCTGGATGTGGCAGGGCGGCGGCGAGGTCGTCGACAAGGCGGGCAACGTCGCCTTCGACTCCAAGGGCGCCCGCCAGGCCCTCGCGCTCTGGCAGGACGCCGTCGAGGCCGGCATCGCGCCCCGTACGCTCCCCGCCGCCGACGACCGCATCACCGCCTTCACCTCCGGCCTCGCCGGCATGTGGCAGATCGGCATCTGGGAGGTCCAGGCGTTCAAGGCGGGCGCCCCCGACCACGAGTACGGGGTCTTCAAGCTGCCCGTGCCGCCCGGCGGGGAGTACACCACCACCCTCGGCGGCTGGTCGTTCTGCGCCAGCACCCAGGGCGCCAACCCCGACGCCGCGGCCGAGTTCTGCGGCTGGGCCCTCGGCGGGATGTCGGACGAGTCCATCGACCGCACCGTCGAGTGGTGTACGGGCGTGAAGTCCGACATCTCCCCGCGCACCTCCGCCCTGGAGCGCGGCGCGGAGCGCGGCGGCTACGACTCCTGGGCGATGAAGAAGTTCAAGGAGGACATCTTCCCCGGCGGCCGGGCCGAGCCCCGCTACCCGCCGATCGTCTACAAGGCGATCTCCGACGCCATCCAGGCCACCATGCTCGCCGGCAAGGGCGTGGAGGGCGAGGCCGACCGGGCCGCCCAGACGATCGACGCCTTCATGAAGAGCTACCAGGGGGCGAGCCTGATATGACGAGCATCGCCACAGAGCAAGAGCGCGCCCCCGGCGCCGTGAAGCGCACCGCCGCGCCCGCGGGCCGCCGCAAGCTCGGCCGCAAGGGCCGCGAGCGGCTGGCCGCCGCGCTGTTCCTGCTGCCCGACACCCTCGGCCTGGGACTCTTCGTCGTCCTGCCGATGCTGCTGTCGTTCGTGCTGAGCTTCTTCCAGGTCTCGGGCTTCGGCTCGTACGAATGGATCGGCGTCGGCAACTACGAGCGCATGTTCAACGACCCGTACTTCTGGTCCTCGATGTGGGTCACCGCGAAGTACGTCGTCATCCTCGTGCCGACGCTCTTCGTCGTCAGCCTCAGCCTGGGCGTGCTGATGAAGCAGATGCTGCCCGGCATGGCGGTCTACCGCACCGCGCTCTTCCTGCCGCACATGCTGAGCCTCGTCGTCGTCGGCCTGCTCTGGAAGTTCATGCTCGACGACCAGACCGGCGTGGTGAACAAGGCCGCGGGCGAGGCGGGCCTGGGCGCCCGCTCCTGGCTCGGCGATCCCGGCCTCGCGCTGTACGCGGTGATCGCGGTCACCGTCTGGTACTACATGGGCTACTACATGATCATTTTCCTGGCGGGTCTCAACGAGATCCCCCGGGAGCTGTACGAGGCCGCGAAGATCGACGGCGCCGGACCCTGGACCTCGTTCCGGCAGATCACCTGGCCGCTGCTGAAGCCCACCAGCTTCTTCGTCCTCATCGTCAGCACGGTCGCCGCGATCACCGGCACCTTCGACCTCATCTTCGTGCTGACCGACGGCGGTCCCGCCAACGGCACCGCCGTGGCGATGTTCTACATCTACCAACAGGCGTTCGTCTTCGGCGAGTACGGCTACGCCGCGGCCCTGGGCTCCTTCCTCGTCGTGGTGATGGTCGCCCTCTCCTGGCTGATCTTCAAGGCGACCAAGGGCGGGAGGTTCGACGATGAGCACTGACACCCTGGCCGGCGGCACCACCGCCGCCCGCCCCACCCCGCTGCGCGGCCCCGGCCGCCGCCGTGCCCGCGCCGGGCTCACCGTGCTGGCCATCGTGCTGTCGGTGCTGAGCGTCTTCCCGGTCCTCTGGCTCATCACCTCCGCGATCAAGCCGCGCGAGGCGGTCACCGACGGCAAGCTGCTCCCCGAGGACGTCACCTGGGAGAACTTCCGCTACGTCCTCACCGAAGTGGCCTTCGACCGCTGGCTGTGGAACAGCTTCTTCACCGCCGCGATCATCACGATCCTCGCGCTCTTCTTCCACTCCATGGCCGCCTACGCCCTGGCCCGTCTCCGCTTCCCCGGCCGCGACGGCATCTTCGTCGTCATCTTCTCCACGCTGCTGATCACCCCGCCGGTGATCCTCATCCCGCTCTTCATCGTCGTCCGCGAGATGGGCATGCTCGACAGCTACGCGGCCCTCATCATCCCGCCGCTCTTCAACGCCTTCGGCATCTTCCTGCTGCGCCAGTTCTACCTCGGCATCCCGCGGGAGCTGGAAGAGGCGGCGATCGCCGACGGTGCGGGCTACTGGCGGATCTACTGGAGCATCATCCTGCCGCTGTCCCGGCCCATCCTGGCCGCGCTCTCGGTCTTCTTCTTCCTCGCCAACTGGAACGCCTTCGCCTGGCCGCTGGTCGCCACCAGCAGCGAGAACCTCACCGTCACCCAGGTCGGCATCGCGTCCTTCACCACCCAGTACGGCTCGAACTGGAACTACATCCTCGCCGCCGCGGTGGTCGCGGTGATCCCGATGCTGATGCTCTTCCTCTTCTTCCAGCGCCAGATGGTCGAGTCCATCAAGACCTCCGGCCTCAAGTAACGCGCCGCCGCCCGCCCGTACGCGCAGACGTCACCCCGCGCGCGTACGCCCACCGCTCCACCGTCACCACGCATCACAACCGCACGCAATTGGAGGCCAGCCACATGGCACGCATCGGTCTGCTGTCCATCTCCGACGGCCGGGACTACGTCCAGCGGGACGTACGCGACCACGTCTCCCGCGCCGCGCGCGAGCTGGCCGCCATGCTCACCGACGCCGGGCACGAGGTGATCGTCGCGCCCGAGCACGTGGAGTCCAACGTCCTCGCCACCTCGCAGGCCCGCTGGCTCGCCGAGCGGCACGTGGACGTGACGATCTTCCACCACTCCGTGTGGACGTTCCCGCACTTCACGATGTTGGCCGCCGAGGCCACGCCGGGGCCGATCCTGATGGTCGCCAACCTCGACCCGCAGTACCCCGGGATGGTCGGCCTCCTCGCCGGCGCCGGCGGCCTGGACCAGATCGGCCGCGTCCACGCCCGCGCCTGGGGCGACCTGGCGGAGCCGGCGGTACGGGACCGGATCCTCACCCACGTCCGCGCGGGCGCCGCCGTGCAGCGGTTGCGCGGCTCCACCTTCGGCCGGATCGGCGGCCGGCCCATGGGGATGTACACCGCCACCGCCAACACCGACCAGTGGATGAAGGTCTTCGGCGTCGACGTCGAGGAGATCGACCAGTGGGAGATCGTGCGGCGCAGCGAGAACGCCGACGCGGCGCGGGTGAAGAACGCCCGTACCTGGATCGAGCGGCACGCGGCCGGCGTCCACTACGACGGCGACCGGCTCACCCCCGAACTGCTGGAGCGGCAGATCCGCTCGTACTACGCGATGCGCGAGCTGATCGAGGAGTGGAACCTCGACTTCTCCGGCATCAAGGGCCAGCCGGAGCTGACCGCGCACTTCGCCACGATGGACGTCGCGGAGGCGTTCCTCAACGACCCGTACGACTGGGAGGGCCCCAAGGAGACCCACGTCACCTCCACCGAGGCGGACATGGACGCGGCGATGACGATGCAGCTCCTCAAGCTGCTCTCCGGCGACCCCGTGCTCTTCGCCGACATCCGCCACTACGACAGCGACAAGCAGGTCTGGGACCTGTGCAACTCCGGCCAGCACGCCACCTGGTACGCGGCCCGCTCCGAGGACCCCGCGGAGAACATGCGGCACGTCAACTTCCTCCCGGAGGTCTTCTACTTCCCGGCCGGCGGCGCCTCCGTCCAGCACCTGGCCGCCCCCGGCGCGATGACCTTCGCCCGGCTGACGCGGCTGCGCGGCGAGTACCGGATGCACGTGATGCGCGGCGACCTGGAGCAGTACGACGCGGAGACCAACGAGCGGATGATGCGCGCCACCACGTGGGAGTGGCCGCACGCCTTCGCGCGGCTGAGCCCCACGGCGGAGGAGTTCCTCACCCGCTTCGGCAGCAACCACATCCACGCGGTCCCCGGCGACTACGTCGCCGACCTCCGCGCGGTCTGCGACCAACTGGGCATCGCGTACGACGGCTTCGGGGACGCCGCGTAGCCATGACAGACCACTCAGGCACGGCGCCGTTACTCGCGATGCGCGGGATCGCCAAGTCGTTCCCCGGGGTGCGGGCGCTCAAGGGGGTCGAGCTGACCGTGCACGCCGGGGAGGTGGTCGCGCTCCTCGGCGAGAACGGCGCGGGCAAGTCGACCCTCATGAACGTCCTCGCCGGGGTCCACCCCGACTACGAGGGCGTCATCGAGCGCGACGGCGTGCCCGCCGCCATCCACTCGCCCAGGGACGCGCAGCGGCACGGCATCGGGATGATCCACCAGGAGCTGAACCTCGTCCCCGAGCTGTCCGTCGCCGAGAACGTCTTCCTCGGCCGCGAGCTGCGCACCGCCCGCGGCACCGTCGACAAGAAGGCCCAGGAGGCCCGGGCCCGCGAGCTGCTCGCGGGCCTCGGCCTGGCCGTGCCGCCGCGGCGGCCGGTCAAGCACTGCCGGCTCGCGGAGCAGCAGCTCATCGAGGTGGCGAAGGCGCTCAACCTCGACGTCCGGCTGCTGGTCATGGACGAGCCGACGTCGGCGCTCGCCGACGCCGAGGTACGCCGCCTCTTCACCGTCATCCGCGACCTGACCGCCCGCGGCGTCGGCGTCGTCTACATCTCCCACCGCCTGGAGGAGCTGGAGGAGATCGCCGACAGCGTCACCGTGCTGCGCGACGGCGCGTACGTCGGCAGCCGCCGGATGGCCGAGACCACCCGGGCCGAGCTGGTCCGGCTCATGGTCGGCCGCCCCCTCGGCGAGCTCTTCCCGCGCCGTGCCGGGCAGCACCAAGGCGGCGAGGTGCGCCTCGCCGCCGAGGGGCTGACATACGTCGCGCAGGACGGCGGCCCGTCGCTGTACGACGTGGACCTCTCGGTACGGGCCGGGGAGATCGTCGGGCTCGCCGGGCTGATGGGCGCCGGGCGCAGCGAGGTGCTCCAGGCGCTCTTCGGCCACTACGGGACCCGGGCGCACGGCCGGATCACCGTGGACGGCCGCCCGTACCGGCCGCGCAGCCCCGGCCACGCGATCCGGCGCGGCCTGGCGCTCGTCGCCGAGGACCGCAAGGGGCAGAGCCTCGTCACGGCCAACACCGTGCGCTTCAACGGCTCGCTCGCGGCCCTCGCCCGCTACCGCACCCCGTGGCGCACGGTGCACAGGCGCCGCGAACGGGCCGCGGTCGCCGGGCAGATCGAGGCGCTGAAGGTGAAGACACCCGGCATGGAGACCGCCGTACAGCACCTGTCCGGCGGCAACCAGCAGAAGGTCGTGCTCGCCAAGTGCCTGCTGACGAAGCCCAGCGTGCTGCTCATGGACGAGCCGACGCGCGGCATCGACGTCGGCGCCAAGGCCGAGATCCACCGGCTCATGGACGAACTGGCCGCGCAGGGCACCGCGATCCTCGCGGTCTCCTCCGAGCTGCCCGAGCTGATCGGCATGTGCGACCGGGTGCTGGTGCTCTGCGAGGGCCGGCTGACCGGCGAGTTCCACCGCGATCCGGCGCACGGGCCGCAGGCCGGCCAGGAGGCCATCCTCACCGCGGCGATGGCGCGCGAGACCGTCACCACCCACCACCTTCGAGGAACGCGGAGCTGAGACAGAGATGACCAAGACCCAGCCGGACGCGGCGACCGCCGGCGACGAGGGACCGGACGGGGCCGTGTCGCGGGCCCGGCGGATCCTGCCGGTGCTCGGCTCGCTGCAGGCGTACATCGGCCTGATCCTCATCGTCGCGCTCGGCGTGATCACCAAGGGCGACGTCTTCCTCAACCAGACCAACCTCACCAACGCGGTGGGCGCGTTCGCCACCCGCGGCATCCTCGCGGTCGGCGTCACGCTCGTCATCCTGGCGGCGGGCATCGACCTGTCGGTCGGCTCGCTGATGGGCTTCGCCTCGATGTCCGCGGCCATCATGGTGGCGCACCACGACATGCCCGTCTGGCTGATCGTGCCGGCGTGCATGCTCATCGGCGCCGGCTTCGGCCTCGCCAACGGTATCGGCACCGCGTGGCTGAAGATTCAATCGTTTGTCATGACTCTGGCGATGATGTCGATCGCCAGAGGGCTCGACCGCAAGATGAGCGACAACGAGTCCGTCGGCACCCTCGTCGCCGGACCGGACGGCGAACTCACCGAGAACTCCGAGTCGTTCCAGAAGCTCGGCACCCCCGACAACAACGTCCTCGAAGGCATCCTCGGCCCGGACGGCATCTACTTCCCCGTCCTCGCCTTCCTCATGGTCTGCGTCGTCTTCCACCTGCTGCTGTCCCGCACCACCTTCGGCCGGCACGTCTACGCCGTCGGCGGCAACCCCACCGCCGCCCGGCTCTCCGGCATCAACGTCACCTTCGTCATCATCGCCGTCTTCACCCTCTCCGGGATGCTCGCCGGCTTCGCGGGCCCCATCGACGCGGCGTACAGCGTCTCCGCCGACCCGCAGGCCGGCTACACCTACGAACTCGACGCCATCGCCGCCGCCGTCATCGGCGGCGCCTCGCTCGCCGGCGGCAAGGGCACGATCATCGGCACCTTCGTCGGCGCGCTGATCCTCACCCTGCTCGACAACGTCCTCGGCCTGAACGCCGTGGACGACAACTGGCAGTTGGTCATCAAGGGCTCGATCGTCGTCCTGGCGGTCGTGCTGCAACGCCCCGACCTGCTGCAGAGCATCAAGAACGGCATCGACAGGCTACGCGGCGGCCGCTCCCGCACAGGACCGGACCGCACCCCCGCCAAGGCCCAGGTCCCCGGCCAGTCCCCGGCCCCCGCCTCAGAGGAGACCCCACGATGAGCACCAGCACCCGCACGCTGCGCCGCGCGCTCACCGCCGCCACCGCCGTGCTCGCCGCGACCGCCCTGGCGGCCGGCTGCGCCTCCAAGACCGAGGAGGGCGGAGGCGGCGGCGAGAAGGGCGCGGGCGACGAGTTCGTCATCGGCTACTCGCAGGCCAACAACGCCGAGCCGTACCGCGCCCAGCTCAACAAGCAACTGGAGCACTACGTCAAGGACTACCCGGACCTCAAGCTGCTGCCCATCGCCGACGCCCAGCAGGACAACGCGCAGCAGGTCAGCCAGATCCAGCAGTTCGTCCAGCAGAAGGTCGACATCCTCATCGTCTCGCCGAACGAGCCCGCCCCCGTCACCCCCGCCGTCGAGCAGGCGTGCGCCGCCGGCATCCCCGTGATCATCCTGGACCGCACCGTCGACACCGAGTGCTACGCCTCCTTCATCGGCGGCGACAACCGCGAGATCGGCAAGAAGGCGGGCGAAGCCGTCGTCCGCGAGCTGCCGGACGGCGGCAACGTCGCCGAGCTGCGCGGCCTGCTCTCCACCGAGCCGCAGAAGCAGCGCCACGACGGCTTCATGGAGGCCATCGGGGCGAACCCCGACATCAAGGTCGTCGAGGAGCGCGAGGGCAAGTGGCTCCAGCCCGAGGGAACGAAGATCATGCAGCAGTGGCTCGCCCGCGGCACCGACATCGACCTCGTCTACGCCCACAACGACCCGATGGCCATCGGCGCCCAGCAGGCGGCGAAGGCCGCGGGCAAGGACGAGATCAAGTTCATCGGCATCGACGGACTCGCCATCCCGGACGGCGGCATCCGCGCGGTCCAGCAGGAGCGGATGGCGTACACCTACCTGTACCCGACCGGGGCGGAGGAGGCCGCGAAGACCGCGGCCGACATCGCCGCGGGCAAGAAGGTGAAGAAGAAGCAGATCCTCGGCACGGTGGAGATCACCAAGGACAACGCCGAGGACGTCTACGCCAAGTACGACATGAGCGGGAAGGTCGACTGACAACCATGGGGCTCCTCCTCGGCATCGACATCGGCACCTCGTCGTCCAAGGGCGTGCTCGTCCGCGGTGACGGCACGCTCGTCGCCCAGGCCGTACGCGAACACGCCACCTCCACCCCGCGGCCGGGGTGGGTCGAGCACGATGCCGAGGAGGTGTGGTGGGCGGACTTCACGGCGCTGGCCGCGGAGCTGACCACCGCGACGGAGGAGGGGATCGACGCCGTGGGCGTCAGCGGCATCGGGCCCTGCCTGCTGCCCGTCGACGCCGCCGGCACCCCGCTGCGTCCCGCGATCCTCTACGGGGTCGACACCCGGGCCGGCGCCGAGATCGAGGCGCAGACCGCCAGGTACGGTGCGGAGGCGGTCATCGCGCAGTGCGGCTCGCCGCTGACCAGCCAGGCCGTGGGGCCGAAGCTGGAGTGGCTGCGCCGGCACGAGCCGGAGGTCTACGCCCGCACCCGCCGCTGGTACATGGCCAGTTCGCTGCTGGCGCACCGGCTCACCGGCGCGTACGTCCTGGACCACCACTCCGCGAGCCAGTGCACGCCGCTGTACGACCTGCGCGAGCGGCGCTGGGTCGCGGAGCGGTGCGAGGAGATCGCGCCGGGCCTCGACTGGCCCGAACTGGTGTGGCCCGCCGACGTCGTCGGCGAGGTCACCCCGGCCGCCGCTGCCGCCACGGGCCTGCCCGCCGGGATCCCCGTCGTCGCCGGCACCGTCGACGCCTGGGCGGAGTCCACGGCGGTCGGCGCCACCGGCGCGGGCGACCTGATGCTCATGTACGGCACGACCATGTTCCTGGTCAACGTCGTCGAGCAGCCGGTGTCCAGCCCGAAGCTGTGGGGTACGGCGGGCGCGTTCGCCGGTACGTACTGCCTGGCCGCCGGCATGGCCACCTCCGGCGCCGTCACCGGCTGGCTGCGCGACCTCACCGGCTCCGACTACGCCACCCTCGTCGCCGAGGCCGCCGCCGTCCCGCCGGGCGCAGAAGGGCTGCTGATGCTCCCGTACTTCGCGGGCGAGCGCACCCCGCTCTTCGACCCCGACGCCCGCGGCCTCGTCCACGGCCTCACCCTGCGCCACACCCGCGGCCACCTCTACCGCGCCGCGCTGGAGGCCACCGCGTACGGCGTCCGCCACAACCTCGCCGCGATGACCGGGGCCGGCGGCGCACCGGCCCGCCTCGTCGCGGTCGGCGGCGGCGCGCGCGAGCTGTGGACGCAGATCGTCTCCGACGTCACCGGCAAGGAGCAGCAGATCCCCCGCCACCTCATCGGCGCCGCGTACGGTGACGCGTTCCTGGCGGCGGTCGGCGCCGGTACGGCGGCACCGGCGGACATCGCCGCCTGGAACCCGGTCGAGTCGACCGTCACCCCGGACCCCGCCGCGGGCGCCGTCTACGAAGAGCTCTACGGGCACTACCTCGATCTCTACCCGGCGACGAAGGACGTCGCTCACGCGCTCGCCGCCCGCCAGCACGCGGACGCCTGACCCGTACGGAACGGCCGCTTCTATCACGCTTCTGTGACCGCATGGTTGCTTTCCTGCCATCGAAGACGCCACCCGGCTTCGCTAATCTCGTTGAGGCACGACGGGGGCAGGTGGCTCCCCTCCCCGAGACGACGGAGGGAACCGCACCATGAAAGCGCGTAGTGCAGGTGCATCGGCGGTGGCCGCGGCGCTGGGAGCCGTGCTGCTGCTGGCCGGCTGCGGCGGTGACGACGGGGGTCCGTCGTCCGGTGACAAGATCGAGGGCGCGAAGACGGGCAACAAGGAGCCGTCCGGTGATCCGTCCGAAAAGGAGCCCGGTGCTCCGGAGTTCGACCTCCCGGACGACGTGAAGGTCGAGATCGCCGAGGACGCCACGGGGACGAGGAGAAGGACGCGATCCTGCGGGACCACGGCTACGCGCTGATGGCCCAGCAGGAGGCGTACGCCGCGACCGAGGCGACGCCGAACTTCACGCGGTACTGGGCCGGTGAGGCCGCCGCGACGTTCGAGGCCGACTTCGCCGAGTACCGCAAGGACGGCGTCACCATCACCGGGCTGGACACCTTCTACTTCCGCGAGGTCACCTCGCTGAAGGACGGCCGCGCCGTCGTCGCGTACTGCGAGGACCAGAGCAAGGCGTATCTGAAGAACGCCGAGACGGGGAAGGTCGACAAGACCCCGACCACGCTGAACTCCTACATCGACGCGCGCGCCACGATGGAGAAGAGCGGGGACGGCTGGCAGGTCGTGGACTACCAGGCAACCAGGGGGAGCAAGGAATGTCGCGACGAAGCCTGACACCACACGGGACGCGCACCGCCACGGTCGCCGCGCTGGCCTGCGGGCTGCTGCTCGCCTCGGCCGGCGGGGCGGCGGCCGACCGCGGCACGGGGACGACGGACACGGGCGGCGGCAGCGGGAACGGCGGGGTCAACTCCACGGTGAAGTTCGAGTACCACAGTCCGGGCGGCGGCCAGCCGATGACCAGCTCGACGAGTAACTGGTCGCCGCCGGTGTGCTGGTTCGAGCCGCGGTACACCAACGACGCGCTGGCCAAGCACAACGAAGACATGGAGGACAAGGGTCCGCTGGAGGGCATCGACCACGACACCGCGGAGAACCGGAAAGAGGAGACCGACGCGCACAAGGACAAGGACGGCATGTGGTGGGAGCGCACCCCCGTCATGTCGCCGCGCTCCTGCGAGATCGGTGAGCTGTGGATCTGGGTGGACCGCGGCGACCCCGACCCGCCGGCCGACGCCATCGACCCGGAGATCCTCGCGGGCCTGGCGTACGCCGAGACCAAGCTCCCGGCGCCGCCGGTCGATCTGAAGCCGAACGCGGACCGCAACGTGGTGAACCTGCCCACGAAGATCGAGTTCAGCGAGCCGCTGGACCGCGTGTGGACGACGGCGAGCCTCGTCAACGAGCAGGCGGGCGTCAACATCGCGGCCACGACCGTCGCCGAGCCGGTCTCGCTGCGCATCGACGCGGGCACGGAGTACGCCGAGCCGTCCTCCTGCACGTACGACCTGGTGCAGGCGGACGGTGGCTACCAGGTCGACAGCGACGGCTCCGGCTGCAACATCACGTACCGCAAGTCCTCGGGCGAGGGCACGTACTCCATGGAGGCGCAGATCGTCTGGGACGTCACCTGGAGCCCGACCGCGAGCCCGGACGGGACGCCGCAGAACGACGACCTGCCGGACGGGCTGTCGGTGTCCGAGCAGGAAGTGACCGTGAAGGAGATCCAGACGGTCGTCCGCTGACCTCGCTGTTTATGCTCGTCATGGCGCCCCCGGCCGGAGAGGCCGGGGGCGCCGCGATCTTCTGCTGAACAAAGGAATGGCCTTGCGCAAGCTCGTCTACTACATCGCCGCCACCCTCGACGGCTTCATCGCGGGACCGGACGGCGCCGACCCGACGGGTCCCGGCGGCTTCTGGCCGCTGCCCGCGGACTACGTGCAGTACCTCGCCGCGCACTACCCCGAGACGCTGCCCTCCATGGCCCGCGAGGCGCTGGGCGTCACGGCGGAGGGCAGCAGCTTCGACACGGTGCTGGAGGGGCGCAAGTCGTACGAGATCGGGCTGGCGGCCGGCGTCCCCGACGCGTACCCGCACCTGCGCCACCTGGTCTTCTCCACGACCCTGGGGGAGAGCCCGGCCCCGGCGGTCGAGGTCGTCGCCGGGGATCCGGTCGCGCGGGTGGCGGAGCTGAAGCAGGAGGACGGCAAGGACATCTGGCTGATCGGCGGCGGCGCGCTGGCGGGTGCGCTGTACGGGGAGATCGACCGGCTGATCGTGAAGCTGGCGCCGGTGACGACGGGCGCGGGGATCCCGCTCTTCGGCCGCGAGGCGGCGTTCGGCCCGCGGGTGTGGACGCTGACGGCGCACGAGGCGGTGGAGAGCGGGGCGTTGTTCCTGACGTACGACCGATGAGAAACGGACCGCCGAAGCGTCCAAACGTTCGGAAGTAGTCACGACCGAACGGAGAAAGACCCATGCGGATCGTCGGCAGGGCACTGGCAGCGGCGGTGGCCGTCTGCATCGCGGCGGTGCCGCTGGGCCAGGCGCACGCGGACGCGCAGGCGCGCTCGTACGGAGGGGCGCCGGAGGGCTCGTACGAGGGGAGCATCGACGGCGCTCCGTACCGGATCGAAGTGCCGGAGGACTGGAACGGCACCCTGGTGCTCTTCAGCCACGGCTACTACGTCGCGGACTACCTCCCCGAGGGCGTGCAGCTCGCCGCGTACGCGTCGACGGAGCGCTGGCTGCTGGCGCGCGGCTACGCGCTGGCGGCGTCGGAGTACAAGGGCCGGGGGCCCGGGTACGCCGTGGAGGACGCCCTCGTCGACCAGATGGCGCTGCTCCGGCACTTCGAGAAGGAGGTCGGCAAGCCGCGCCGCACGCTGAGCGCGGGCATGTCGCAGGGCGCGGCGGTCGCGGGGCAGCTCGCGGAGCGGTACCCGGGGACGTTCGCGGGCACGGCGGGGATGTGCAGCGAGGTGGACACACCGGGGTCGTGGAACACGGCGCTGGACGTCCTGTACGTGGTGAAGACGCTGCTCGCGCCGGACGCGGACGTCGACCTCGTCCGGCCCGCGGACCCGGAGACGGCCGCCGGGGACGCCGCCGCGCTGGCCGCGGCCGTGAGCGCCGCGCGCGGCACCGGGGAAGGCCGCGCCCGGCTCGCGCTCGCCGGCGCGATCGCGAACATCCCCACCGCCATCTCGCCGTTCGAGCCGGCGCCGGCCGACGTCGCCGGGCGCCTCGACGCCCAGTCGGCGTGGATCGAGAGCGCCTACGCCCAGGGCCTCGGGCCCACGGGCCGGCTCGACCTCGAAGCCCGCGCGGGCGGCAACCCGTCCTGGAACACCGGCATCGACTACCGCGCCCAGCTCGCCCGCGCCCACCCGGAGCTGCGCGCCCTGGTCGACGAGGCGTACGGGGCCGCGCCCGCCGCCGACCTGGACGCGGACCTGGCCGCGCTGGCCGGCGGGGAGCGCATCGGCGCCGACCGGCGGGCGGTCGCGTACACGAAGCGCCACGGCCTGGTGCGCGGCAAGACCTCCACGCCGACGCTGACGCTGCACACGACGGGCGACGGCGGCGCGCTCGCCGACCAGGTGGGCACGTGGGCGGAGCAGGTCGAGTCGCACCGGGGCGCGCCGTTCCGGCAGTTGTACGTCGGGCGGGGCGGGCACTGCTCGTACACGTCGGCGGAGGAGATCGTCGCGCTGCTCGCGCTGGACCGGAAGGTGGCCACGGGCCGGTGGGGGGACCTGACGCCGGAGCGCCTGGACGCGGCGGTGGGGTCGTTCGGCCCCGAGTACCAGGAGGCGTTCGACTTCGGCACGGGCGCCGCGAGGCCGGTGGACCCGGCGTTCACGGAGTTCACCCCGCCGCGGTTCCTCCGTCCGACGCGGTAGGGACGCAGGAGCAGGGCCGGGGCAGGGAGAGGGACAGGTCAGGGCCTGGCGGCAGCGGCGTGTGTCGTGGGGGAACGCGCGCCGCTGCCTCCTTGCTCGGCAGGACTCAGCAGCTCATGGCCCAGGTGTGGGAGTCGCCGCGGTCGTTGGCGACGCCGTTGTAGCCGACCTCCTGACCCGGGGTGAGGCAGAGGGTGGCGGCGCCGCCCTGCCAGGCGTCCTCGTAGACGATCACGTGGTCCTTGACGCCGGGCCCGGAGATGCCGTGGTTGGCCCAGGACGAGTCGGTGTCGGCGATCCACGACTCCCACCAGCCGTCGTCACCGGACCAGTTGGCGCGCTGGCCGTCGAAGTTCGCGTGCTCCCAGGTGCAGAACTCGCCGCTCGGGCAGTCCGCCGCGGTGGCCACGGCCCCGGTGGCGAACGCGCCGGCGACGGCCAGGAGCGCGGCGGCCAGCAGCGCGAGGGGCTTGCGCCTCGTCTTCGTCTTCGCTTGTGTCTGCGTCTGCGTCATGAGGGTGACTTCTCCTTGTCGAGCAGGGTGGTGGCACGCTCCACGGCGTGGGCGCGCAGGCGGTCGTGCGCGGTGACGTCCGCGCGGTGGTCGGCACGGACCGCGGCGAGGCTGCGGTCCTCGTAGGCGGCGATGGCCTTGAGGTTGTTCACGACGGTGGAGGCCCGGAACCAGCGCTCCTGATCCCCGTACAACGCGCGCTGCGCCCCGGCGAGACACCCGTCGGTGTGCGCCCGTACGACGTATCCGGTGGGCAGCTCCTCCGTCAGCTCGGCCTCGCCCGCACCGAAGAGCGCGGCGGCGACCTCCCGCTGCTCCTGCTTCCCGCGGGGCGGCTGCCCCGGCCGGGGCGGGGTGAGCCCCTGCCGGACGAGACACCGGTCGGTGAGCAACTGCTGCGCGGCGCGTACGGAATCGTCGTCGCCGAGCGGCGGTGGAGCGGGTGCGGGCGGGGAGGCGCAGCCGGCCAGGGCGAGCGCGACCCCGAGAACCGCACCGGGAAGGACGAGAGGGCCGGGAAGGGAACGGGAGGGCATGGCCTGGTGTGCGCCGCGGACCGGACTCAGCCGGGCTGGCAGTCGGCGGGCCGGGAGCTGTCCACCCCGTCGATCTTGTTGCCCCAGTCCCAGTTGTCATCCAGCTCGTACGCCCGGATCTCCCGGAACACGCACCCGTGCCGCGTCCAGTCGATGGCCCACACGCTGCCGTTGAAGTCGGACCGGAACGAGTACGCGTTGTCGTGCAGGTTCCGCGGCACCTCGGCGTATCCGCCGGGCCGGTAGCACCACCCCTCGCCCATCTGTCCCGGCCGGGTCCAGAAGCAGACCTCGCCCGGCCCGGCGGCCCCCGGCGCCGCCCCGCTGGGGACGGCGGCGACGGCCAGGGTCGTGACGGCGGTGAGGACGGCGAAGAGAAAGGCGCGCAGGCGCATGGGAAAGAACCCCCGAGAGTTACGGACTGTGTCTAAACAGTAACTCTTGGTCGCCGTGCGGGGGTAGCGCGGTGTCACCCGAACGGCCCGCCTACAGGCGGACGACCACCAGGGCCGTGTCGTCGGTGAGGCCGGCGGAGGGGACGAGGTCGGCCAGCAGTGCGTCGGCGAGCCGCTCGGGATCTCCGGCGCCGTGACGGGCGATCGAATCGGCCAGGCGGGCCAGGCCGACGTCGATGTCCTCGTACCGGCGCTCGACGAGACCGTCGGTGTACAGGACGAGGACGCACCCCTCGGTGAACTCCGCCCGGGCCTCGGGCCGGGCGCTGCGCTCGGGGCGCACGCCGAGGGGCGGGTCGGTGGCCTGGTCGAGGTAGGTGACGGTGCCGTCCGGACGCCAGAGCACGGGAGGCAGGTGACCGGCGCTGCTGTACGTGAGGGAGCGGCCGGCCCAGTCGATGAAGACGGCGGCGGCGGTGGCGGTGGCCGCGGCGTCGACGGTCCGCGCGTACCGGCCGAGGACTTCCAGGGCCTGGGCGGGGCCGTCCGCGACGAGCGAGGCGGCGGAGAGCGCGCTGCGGAGCTGGCCCATGACGCCCGCCGCCCGGAGTCCGTGGCCGACCACGTCGCCGACGGCGACGACGGTGCCGTCGCCGCCGGGCCGGTCGGCGATGTCGTACCAGTCCCCGCAGACGTTCAGGGACGCGACCGCGGGCCGGTAGCGCACCGCGGCACGGTGGTGGGCGAGCGGGCTGGGCGCGGGCAGCATCGCTTCCTGGAGCCGGAGGGCGACCTCGCGTTCGCGGGCGTGGGCCAGGCGCAGGCTCTCGTTGACCTCCTGGAGTTCCCTGGCCCGGGTGTAGAGGTCGGCCTCCAGCACCTGGGTGCGGTCCGCGCCACCGCGGGCGCGGATGAGTTCGGTGACCTCCTCGACCCGGTGCAGCAGCAGGGCCACGGTCCCGTCCGGTGCGAAGACGGGCACGTTCACCGGGCTCCAGTACCGCTCCTCCCACACCCCGGGCCGGCCGGGGACCTCCACGTCGTAGCGCTGGAGGGCCATGGCGTCGCGCTGCCCGGTGGCCGCGACCCGGCGCAGGGAGGCGGTCACGTTGCGCGTGCCGCTCGCCTCGGGGTCGTCGGGGTTGTCGGGAAAGACGTCGAGGACGGAGCGGCCGATCAGCTGACTGCGGCTCCGCCCCGTCGTCGAGCAGTACGCCTCGTTGGCGTCCAGGTAGAGCAGGTCCGTGGTGAAGAGCGCCACCATCGTCGGCAGGGAGTGGAAGACGGCCTCGTAGTCGATCACGGGTCCGCTCTCCGTCCGTTGCCCGCGCCACGTAGGTCCCGGTCGCGTATTCCCTCACGGTAAGGACGGACGGCGGGATCCGCCTGCCGCGTTCGGCCGGCCGGGGGGTCGTCGGCCCGCGCGCGGTGTGCTTCGCGTGCGGTCGGGCCGGCCGGTGGGCAGGGTCGGGAGGCGGATGGGGCGCCGCCGGTCGCCGCCGCACACGCCGACCACCGACGAGGAACGACATGGCCCCGGATCCGACGGAAGCCCTGCGCGCGGAGTTCGCCGCCACCCTCGGCGACGGCGGCCCGAGCCCGTGGCGCGCGGCCTTCGCCGCCGTGCCGCGGCACGTCTTCGTCCCGGAGTTCTACGGCCAGAACGCGCGCGGCGAGTGGTACCGCGTCACGGAGTCGGACGACGCGTACCTGCCGGCCGTCTACTCGGACACCGCGCTGATGACGCAGCTCGACGCCCGCGGCGTCCCCACGTCCTCCTCCAGCGAACCGGGCCTCATGCTGACGATGCTCGACGCCCTGGACGCGGAACCGGGCGACACCGTCTTCGAGCTGGGCACCGGCACGGGCTACAACGCGGCGCTCCTGGCGCACCGACTCGGCGCGGAGAACGTGACCAGCGTCGACGTGGACCCCGACCTGGTGGGGCTGGCCGTCCGCCGGCTCCGCGAGGCCGGCACGACCCCCTTCGTCACCACCGGAGACGGAGCCCTCGGCTACCCGCCCCGCGCCCCCTACTCCCGCTTCATCGCCACCGCCGCACTCCGCTCCGTACCCCGGGCGCTGCTGGAACAGGCGGCGGACGGCGCCGTGATCGTCGCCCCGATCGGCTTCGGGCTGATCCGGGCGACGGTCACGGCTCCCGGCCACGCGGAAGGCCGCTTCCTGGAGACGCCCGCCCTCTTCATGCCCCTCCGGGCCCCCGCGGGCAGCGGCCCGGACCTGGCCGGCGCACGGGACCGGCCACCGGAGTCCACGTCGCTGCGGGTGAGTGACGTGCTGGCCGGCCGGTGGGCGTTCCCGCTCTCCCTCGCCCTGCCCGGCTACAACGCCGTCGCGTGGCGGGCGGACGACGGCGCGGTGGCCGGCATGTGCCTGTGGACGGAGGACGGTTCGACGGTCCTGGCGCAGGCGGACGGCGACGTCCGGCAGGCGGGCCCGCGGCGGCTGTGGGACACCGTGGCAGAGGTCGCGTCCCTGTTCCCGGGCGGCCGGCCGGCCCGGGAGGACTTCGGCATCACCGTCACGCCGCGCGCCCAGCGGTTCTGGTACGGGACGCCGGAGGGCCCGTCGTGGCCGCTGCCGGCGGGGTGACGCGGGCGGGCCGTCGCGCCGCGGGTCGTGCGGAGGGGCCCCGCCGATCCGGGCGGGTCCCGGCAGGGCCCGGCTGGTCCCCCGCAGGCCGGCAGGGACCGCCCGCCGCCGCGGCTACGGCGCGCTCACGCCGCCAGCTCCGGCGGCAGCGGCTCCGCGTGCAGCACCGTCAGCCCCGAGACCGCCCGCGTCAGGCAGACGTAGAGCCGCCGCAGGCCCGTCCGTACGTCCGGCTCCGCCGCGACGATCGTCGCCGGGTCGTCCAGCACGACGTAGTCGTACTCCAGGCCCTTCGCCAGCGACGCCGGCACCAGCGTCAGCCGCGCCTCGGACGACGTCTCCTCACCGGGCGACAGGAACGGCAGCCCCGCCGCCGCCAGCGCCGCCCCGAGCGCGGCCACCCGCCCGTCCGCCGCGATGAGCCCCACCGAGCCCTCCCGGGTCCGCAGCACCGACCCGCACGCCTGGGCCACCGAGCCGTCCAGCGCCGCCCGCGGCAGCGCCCGTACCGCCAGGTCACCGGCCGACTCGCGGATCGACGTCGCCTCCTTCAGCCCCGGCGCGATCGACGGCAGCAGCCGCGACGCGTACGCGATGACCTCCCGCGGCACCCGGAAGCCCTGCGTCAGCTCCTCCACCACCGCGTCCGGCTTCCCCAGGTGCGCGAGGGCGACCGCCCAGCTCTCCGTCGCCCACGGCGTCGTCCCCTGCGCGATGTCCCCCAGCACCGTCGCCGACCCGGTCGAACACCGCCGCCCCACCGCCCGGTACTGCATCGGCGACAGGTCCTGCGCCTCGTCCAGCACCACGTGCCCCAGCGACGGCGTCCGCTCCACGATGTCCCGCGCCTCGTCGATCAGCACCGCGTCCGCCGCCGACCACCGCGCGGAGCGCACCCCCCGCGGCGCCTTCTCCCACAGCAGCAGCCGCTGCTCGTCCGCGTCGAGGATCCCCTCCGCGTGCGCGGCGAGGAAGCCGGCGTCCGACAGCAGCCGCAGCACCAGCTTCACCGGGTCCACCGCCGGCCAGATCGCCTTCACCGCCGCCTTGACCGCCGGGTTCCGCGCCACCGCGTCCTGCACCCGGTCGTCCGGCGCCTCCCCGGCCCGCTCCATCCGTACGAGCACGGCGTGCGCGATCCGCTGCGGCAGCGCCTCCCGCGCCGAGTTGTAGCGGATGTCCCGCGCGAGCAGCTCGCGTACCAGCTCCTCCACCTCGTAGGCGGGCACCCGCCACCGCCGTGACCCGCGCACCACCACGACCGGCTCCGTCGGCATCGTCACCCCGGCACGTACCGCCCGCCGCAGCACCTCGGCCATCCGCGCGTCGCCCTTGAGCCGCGCCACCGGCGCCGGATCGGACCCCCGCACCTCCACGTGCGCCACCAGCTCCGCCACGGTCGCCTGCTTCACGTCCAGCTCGCCCAGCGTCGGCAGCACCTGCTCGATGTATCGCAGGAAGGAGTCGTTCGGCCCGATCACCAGCGTCCCCGTGCGCGCCAGCCGCTCCCGGTGCGCATACAGCAGATACGCCACCCGGTGCAGCCCCACCGCCGTCTTCCCCGTCCCCGGCGCCCCCTGCACGCACACCGTCCCGCCGATCTCCGCCCGCACGATCTCGTCCTGCTCCGGCTGGATCGTCGCCACGATGTCCCGCATCGGCCCGACGCGCGGCCGCTCGATCTCCCGCTGGAGGAGAGCGCTCGACTTGGCCGCCTCGTGGGGGTCGGTCAGGTGCTCGTCCTCGTACGCCGTGATCTCCCCGCGGTCGTACCCGAACCGGCGGCGGAGGGACACGTCCATGGGGTCCTGCTTCGACGCCCGGTAGAAGGGCTGGGAGACCGGCGCCCGCCAGTCGATCACCATCGGGTCCCCGTCGGCGTCGTGCACGTGCCGCCGCCCGATGTAGAAGTGCTCCCCGGGGCCCTCTTCCCGCGCGTAGTCGAGCCGCCCGAAGAAGAGCGGGGTGTCGGCGAGGTCGGCGAGGGCCTTGATCCGCAGGTCGATCTCCGACTGGAGGACTTCGCCGCTCACCCAGCTCGCGGTGACGTCCGTGAGGTCGAGCGCCTCGGCGTCGGCGCGCATGGCGCGCAGTGCGGTACGGGACGCGGCGAGGTGGGCCCGCTCGCGGACGAGGGTGGCGGGGGGAGCGGGGCTGGGGGTGGTGCCGGTCGTAGAGGTGGGGTCGGACATGGTGGAACAAGCCTCCGGCGGCTGGCGGTACGGTCACGGGCGTGGCGTAGGCCGCCGGTTTCCGACCGGCAGGCGGCACTCCCGGCGCGCGAAATCAGCCGGTGAGGCGGGGGCAGACGCGCGAGCATACGGGCGGGGAGGCGGGCCGGTCCAACGAATTTCTCCGCGGGGGCGAATGGCCGGTACTGCGCTGGCGTCCGGCCGTGTGCGGCAGTTGTCTGTACGCCGACAAGTGTTCCGCTTGGCTACGGACCAGAAGGAGCCCGCCCCATGCGAAGAACCCGCTTATCCGCCACCCTGGCCACCCTCGCCCTGACCGCCGCCCTCGCCGGCACGGCCACGGCGACCGCCGCGCCGCCCGGGGCCGACGCCCCGGCGGCGCCTTCGTGCGTCAAGGGGTACGTCTGCGTCCAGCCGCTCAACGGCTTCACCATCCTCGTGCCGGAGGGCAGCGGCCAGGACTTCGACCCGCCCTTGGCCATCGCGTCGGTGGTCAACGAGACGAGCACCGCGTACTGCCTGACCGGCACGTACAACACGGGCATCGCCCCCGGCGGCGTCCTGGAGCCGACGACGGCGTACACCCTGCGCGGGCTGACCCCGGCGCCCGGGCGCGTCTGCGCGACGACGGAGGGCTGAGGGCTAGCGGCCGGGGAACTCCTCGCGCTTGACGGCGGCGACGAAGGCGTCCCATGCGGCGGGGGTGAAGGCCAGGTGGGGGCCGTGGGGGTCTTTCGAATCGCGCACGGGGACGGTGGTGGGGGTGGTGGCCACCTCCACACAGTTGCCGCCGTTCGCGTCGCTATAGCTGCTCTTGCGCCAGTCTGCGGCCACCTCGATGCAGTCGCCGCCGTTGTCGCCGCTGTAGCTGCTCTTACGCCACGTCATGGTCATGCTGTCGGTATCCCTCCATGAACTCACCGATCAGAGCGGCGGATTCGCGAGCCGACAGAGCGTCAGCCCTGAGCAAATCATAGGTGCGCAAGTGTCGTTCGTAGACCGCCGGATCCTCGCCGAAGTGCCCGCGGTCGAGAGACTCGGAGTAGACGCACCTGTGGTCGTCGGGCAGGGTGATCAGCGACATTGAGGTGTTGGGGCGGACGAGTTCGGGGCGGTCGGCGGGCGCCACTTGGACCTGGATGTTGGTCCGCTGGCCGGCGGCGAGCAGGTGCGCGCACTGCTCGCGCATGACCTCCGGCCCACCGATGACATTGCGGAGGCAACTTTCGTCGAGCACGACGACGTACATCGGCCCCTCGGGCGAGAGAAACCGCTGTTGGCGGCTGAGCCTGGCTCGTACTCGCTCCGCGGCCTTCTCCTCGTCGGGTGTGACCCGAGCGAACAAGGCGCGCGCGTACGGCTCGCTTTGCAGCAGGCCCGGCATGACCCGTTCCTGGTACGCCCGCAACGCCACGCACTCCGCGTCCATCTGCGCTCGTCGTTCGAACCAATCCGGATGCGCTACATCCGGGTACCAGTCCACCTTCAGCCACAGCCGCGCTAACAGTCCGTTACCCCCCAGCACTTCGTCGCACTTCTCCGCGAACGTGTCCGGCGGGACGCTCGTCCCCGTCTCCACCCTCGCGACGTACGACCGGTCGCAGGGGATGGGCTTCGCCAGCTCCGCCTGCGTCATGCCCGCTGCCTCGCGCAAGTGCTTCAGGACGTCGCCGAACATCGCGGCCGTCGTACCTGTCGCGCGGTGGGTGGCGTTGCGTGGGGTCATGTCTGCCTCCCAGTTCAAGTCACGTCTGTCACGCGCCGGGCCTTGCTCTCGGCCGCTCCGCTCCGAAAGCCTTTCACCACGCAGCGTAACCGAGCGCTACGACAATACAGCGGTAAATCCCAAAGTGTCACTGTAATTCTGGAGTTGAGGTGGATGGCCGAGCATGGAGTGTGCGGTTCGGAGGGGATGTCGCGCGAGTGGTCGATGGGGTACGTGATGGGCTACCGGTCCGTGCCGCTGGTGCGGGTGCACGTGCGGCGGCAGTTGGCGCTGTGGGGGTGGGGCGGGGACGCGCAGGACGCGGCGCTCGTGGTGTCGGAGTTGGTGACGAACGCGATCCAGTACGGGCGGAAGATCGGGCGCCGGGTGTGGGTGCGGTTGGCCGTGCGGGAGGACGGTTCACTGGTGATCGACGTATCGGACCCGCAGACGACGCAGCCGCCGCGGATGCCGGACGCGTCGCCGCCGGGGCCGGAGGACGAGCGGGGGAGGGGGCTGTTCCTGGCCCGGGGGCTGGGGGCGGAGCTGTCGTGGTTCCCGCGCGAGTTCGCCGGCAAGACCGTACGGGCGACGCTGGAGCCGGCGCGGGTGCCGGGGGTGCCGCGGGACGAGGAAGTCGGGGGAACCCTGAGACTTCCGTAGGGGTCCGGCTGGCCCCTGGGTCGTAGATCCGGGGCGGTGGGGTTCCGCCCGCGGGCCGAGGTTTTCGCAGGTGGCCCGCGGCACGCTGGAAACATGAGCAGCGCTTCCATCGCCCCGCCGCGCGGGGCAGCAGACAGCAGGCGGGCCACCGACGCCCCGCAGCCCGACAGCCCGCACATCGCGACGGTGGCCGCGCGTGCGACGAGGCACCACCTGCACACTGCGTGGCGGGCGGTCACGGCCTTCGGCGGTGCGGTGGTGTCGGTGGTCGTCCTGGGGGAGTACGCGGACCGCTGAGGCTCCGATGCCCATCGTCCCCTCACACCCGCCCAAGGGTATGCGCCCGGACTGACAGCGCGGGGGGCAGCAGGGCGCTGAGCTGGTACGTCGTGTTTGTGCGGGCCGGGTGCGGGGGTACGGCGCCGGGGTGGCGGTGCTTCGTTGGGGGTGCCGGTGTACGGGGGTGCCGGCGAGGGGAGTGGCCGTGTCGTAAAGGCTCCCCCCGGGCCACCCCGCTTGTGAGTGTGCGGGCCTCCGCCCGGTGTCAAGGGCGTCCCCTCCGCTTCGCTGCGGGAACGTCGCTGCGCGATGGGGCTTCGCCCCACCCTTGACACCGGACTCCGGCCCGTAAAAGACCGGCAGCTACGGGTGGCCCGGAGGGAGCGGGCGCCCTCCGACTGGGACTACGGATGCGGAGCCCCGCGGACGGGGGCGGGCATCGGTGCCGGGTCGGGCCCGCTCGCCGATCCCCCGGCGGACGGAGGGGCGGGCTGCCGGCCGCCGGGTCTTCCCCGATCGCCGACGCCCCGGCGGACGGGGGGCGGAGGCGGGGCGGTGCTGATCGCAGATGTTCCCGGCGGACGGGGGCCGGGACGCGGGGAGTTGGCCCCCCCCATCGCGGGTGGGCCCGGCACCGGGCGGGGAGAAGTCGGGCCCGGTTCGTGGATGCCCCTTCCGGCGGGGAGGAATCTCGCCGTAACTCGCGGTAACCCCCGGCAATCCGGCCCGATTCGCGCCCCGAGGGCCGACTTTCGCCCCGCCGGGCTCGCTTGTCCGCCCCGGGGCCGTGCCGGGCCGGCGGAATGCGCGCCACTGGGACGAATTCGGGGTCCAAATCGCCCATGCGGCGTGACTTTCGCCCGTCTACGTGCACCTGGCCGCTCGGCGGCCCTCACGCGGTGGGATCCACGTTCCATTCCGCGGGCAGATCCGTGCCGCAGAAGACGCAGACGAAGTCGTCCTCACGCACGATGGTGCGCTCCTGGCAGCCGGGGCACCGCCGGAAGACGACCTCGTGGGTGAAGCCGGAAGGCCGCCGGAGCCCCGCGGCGTCCAGAGCGCGGGCGACCTCCGCCCAGGAGCCGACGTCCGGGCAGTACCCGGTGGACTGGTTGCTGACCTCGCTCACCGCCCACCCGTCCGCCTCGCGCACAAAGCTGATCTCGCCCGCGCTCAGGACCATGTCCCCACCGGCACAGGCCACGTGCTCGCTCCGCCGCGGCGCCAGCCGGAGCACACCGTCCATACCGACCACGAACGTGAAAGGCTCGGCCGGCTCCGCCGTCGGCTGCTCCGTGATCCAGCCGTCGAAGTCGGCCGCCGAGCCGATACGGCGCCCGCCGTCACCGGGCAGGACCGCGGCCTTCAACTCCACCGGTCCGACGTATCGGTAACCCCGCCCCGTCACGTCAGCCACGCTAAACGAGCACCCGCGGGGCTGTCGCGTGCGGGGCGCATCGGCTGCCGGTGCCGCCCGAGAGGCGTGGCCGCCCTGCGGAACGCCCCCAGCCGTTCCGGGATCACGGTCCGCCGGGACCGCCGACGAGGCCCGGAGGCTGCCTCGCCTCCGGGCCCCTGCTGCCGCGGGTCGCGTCGTGGTGATCGGAGGAGTATCACCCCCGCCGCGTCCCGCCGTCCGGTCCTACCCCTCGGCCGCCGCCGTGCTCCGCTCCCTCACCTCCTCCACGAACCTGCCCCTCTCGTTGCTCCTCGGGAACGGCTCGTCCGGCACCGGCACGCCCAGGAACGCGCAGAGCGGCTCCCAGCCCTCGCTCACCCGGAACACCAGCAGCCGGTCCGCGGGTATCTCCTCCCGTACCGCCGCCTCGTGCTCCGCGAAGACCTTCAGCGCGTGCTCCTTCTCCGTGAAGCGGCCGTCGAACACGCCGTCCCAGATGACTTCGAGCGACATGTCCCGCAGGCGCAGGAACGACTCGCCCACGTCCGGCGGGGGCGGGGCCACCGCCGTGGCGTAGATGCTGCTCGCCGCGCTCGCGTACCAGCTCTCCGGGTCCCGTACCGTCAGCACCACCTTCGCCTCGGGGAACGCCCCCGCTATCTCCCGCCAGAAGCGGGCGCCCGGCCAGTCCACCGTCGAGCCGTACGTCGCGTACACCCGGCGCCAGTCCACGGGCTCGCCGCGCGACGCCGCCTCCCACACCGGGATCTGCTCCGGGTCCTCGAAGAGGCCCAGCATGTGGTGGCACGGGCCGAAGCCCAGCCGTTCCAGCGCCGTCTTGAGCGACAGCGTTCCCGTACGGCCGACTCCCGCGCCGATGACTTCCAGCATCACCTTCTCCTTCCGGTCTCCGCTTGTCCGTGTCCTACGTGCCGCGCAGCAGCAGCGCCCAGACCGTCGCTCCCGGGCCGCACGCCAGCACCACCCCGTGCTCACCCGCCGCCAGCGGCCGCGTCGTCTGCAGCCGGCGCAGCACCGCCAGCACCGCCGGGGCCGCGGTGTTGCCGTACTCCCGCATCACCTCCCGCGCCGTGGCCATCGACCGCTCCGGCAGGCCCAGCGCCTCGTCGACCCGGTCGAGGATGCGGCGGCCGCCCGGGTGGACGGCCCACCACGCGACGTCGGACCAGCGCACCCCGTGCCGGGCGAGCAGCGCCCGCGCCGGTATCGCGACGGAGCCCGCGACGACGTCCGGCATGGAGGGCTTGAGCCTGATGCGCAGCCCGTTGTCGCCCATGTGGACCTGGAGGTCGTCCGCGTGGGCCGGCGCGGTGAGCTGCTCGGCGTCGACGACCTCGACGCCGCCCGGCTCGTCCGCGTCCCGCGGCAGCAGCACCACCGCCGCGGCGCCGTCGCCGAAGAGCGTGAGGACGACGGCCTGTTCCTTGTCGTACGGGGGCGGCTGCACGTGCGGCGAGAAGAGGTCGACCGCGAGCAGCACCGCCGGGCGCCGCTTGACCGCGACCCAGTGCGCGCACGCGGACACCGCGGGCACCGCGGCGTAGCAGCCCATCGGGCCGAGGGACAGCGTCTCTACGCCGGGGCGCAGCCCGAGTTCCGCGGCGAGGGCGTCGAGGCCGGGGGCGGAGTGGGTGGTGGTGGTGACGGTGGCGAACAGCCCCACGTCCCCGGGGCCGAGACCGGCCTCGGCGAGCGCCGCGGTGACGGTGGTGCGGCCGAGGCGGCGGGCCTCGGCGAGGCTGCGGTCCATCCGCCGGCGCGTGGTCCAGCGGCGGGGGTCTTCCAGCAGGGCGTTCACGGCCATGCCCTTGGTGGTGATCGCCGAGTTCCGGATGACCTGGGCGACCGTGTCGCCTCCGGGGTCCGCGGCGACGAGGTTGGCGAACTCTTCCATCTTGACCAGCGGTGGGGTCCGGAACGTGACAGCCACGATCCGCGCTTCGGACATCGTGTTCTTCTCCTGACTCCGTGAGGCGTCGGCGGCCTTGTTGTCTGTCAGCGGTGGCGGGATGCGGCGGGCTCCACGGCCTCGACCGGCGAGGACCCGATGACGCGGCCGCGCGCGTCGAGGGCCTGGACCTTCACGTAGTCGATGCCCCGGGCCTCGGGCGGCAGCGGCACCTCGGTGTCGAGCCCCTGCCATCCGGCGCGCGCCACGGGGCGCAGCCTTGATGCCGTCTCGCCGCCGAGCACGCGCCAGTCCCTCACCTCCGTCGCGCCGTTCCACACGGCTTCGACGGCGGTGACCGCGTCGTTCACCCCGACCTCGGGGGCGGTGCCGGGCGTGCTCTTCCAGGGGGCGCGATAGCCCCGGTAACTGCTGATGTCCTCCGGCAGCGCGCTGTCGAAGACGAGCCGGCCCGAGGGCGAGAACTCGGAGATGCGGCCGGAGGGCGAGCCCCAGCTCACGAAGGTGTTGCCGTTGGGCAGCGCCTGGCTGTTGCCCTCCAGTCCCGTCGTCAGCCGGTCCGGGTGGACCTGCTGGCGTACGAGCTCCGCGGTCATGCGCCGCTCGTCGATGCGCAGCCACGCGACCCGCGACTCGTAGCCGGGGCTGCCCATGTTCTGGTTGTCGAAGACGCGGTACGTGTTCTCGCCGGCCGGCTCGATGTTGTGCTGGCCGATGGTGCGGGCGCCGGCGCCGAGGCGGAAGTCGCTGCGCTTGCCGCCGAGCCGCCAGACGATCTCGCCGGTCTCGCGGTCGACCTTGTAGACGGTGCTGGTCTCGCGGCCGGAGAAGAGGAGGTCGCCGTCGCGGTCGAGGCTGACGGCGTTGAGGTGCAGGTACGGGAAGGGGCCGGGCATGCCGGGGTCGAAGCGGCGGTCGGAGTCGGTGATCGGGATGTGGTCGAGGCTGTGCCAGTCCATGACCTTCTCGCCGGTGGCGATGTCGATCTCCTGCACGACGTAGTCGAGGACCTGACCGTCTTTCGGTCCGCCGACGGGGGTGAGGTCGTACGGCTCGTCGCGGTAGCTGAGGATCAGGGCCGTGCCGTCGGGGGTGAGGCGGAACTCGTGGAAGTCGGTGCGCTCGCCGGGGTCGGGGGTCTTGACGGTGGCGATGACGTCGTAGTTCTCGTCGGCGATGTAGCCGGTGCCCGAGCCCGTGCCTGTGGGGGAGCTTTCGCCTTCCCACCAGGTGAGCACCTTCTCGCCGCGGTACTCCTGGACCTGGAAGTCGGCGGCGACGAAGCCCGTGGGAATCCGGTGGTACCAGACCGGGCGGCCGCGGTCGTCGACGATCTGGGGGCCGCGGGGCGTCTCGTGGCGGCCCTGGGGGGTGAGGAAGAGGAGGCCGGGGGCCATGCCCCGGCCGCGCTTGAGCACGTCGAGCCCGGGCGGGGCCTCGCCGTCGACGGCGGCGGCCTGGTCGGCGGCGGAGCCGGGGGCGGGGGCGGAGCCGGGGGCGGCCTGCTCCGCGGCGGCGGTGCCGGTGGCCGGGGCCGCCGCGGTGAGGGCGGCGACCGTGGCGCCGCAGAGCATGAACGTGGCGTACGTACGCGGTAAACGGGTCATCCGTAGGTCTCCCGTCGGGGTGGAGGGTCCGGAGCGCTGAGCGGCCGTCGTACGGCAGAGTGGCGGCGCCGCGTGGCTGCTTGATCAGCGATCTTGCTCAAACGTTGTAACAAGCGCGCGGTTACAGCGTGGTGACGCCGCAAAGGCTTGCTGACCAGGGCCGTTGAGCAGTTGGACGCCGTTGCCGCAGGGGGCGTACGGGCGATCTTGGGCGTTCTCCGTTCTAGCCGACCGGCGGTGACAGGGCCGTCACGATCGCCGCGGCGGGACCTCCGGAAGCCGCCCTCACCGGGGCAGACCCGGGCGCACACCTCTTGTCACAGGTGTGCTGCAAACGGTCCATTGAGTGTGCTGGTGTGGTGAGGAAACTCCCTATAGTGTCGGCGACTTGAGCACCCGCGAGCACGTTGCTCAACCCGGCGCACATACCCGACCTGGGACAGGCCACCTGCCCGGAGGAGCCCGTCGATGACCGCGCACCAGGATGCAGCCCCGCCCCGGGCCTCGCGTTCCCGCCTCCCCGCACCGCTGTCGGCCCTGTTCGTCACGGTGCCCGCGACCGCCGCCGCGGTCCTGGCCGCGGCGCTCGCCGGACCCGAGGACCACACCCGGCACATCGTCTACGCCGGTGGCGCCGCCGCCGTCCTGCTGTGCATAGCCGTCGCCGCCGCGGCCGGCTACCGGGCCAGGGCCGCCCGCGCCGACGAACGCGCCGCCGCCGCGGCCGGCGCCGCCGCCGTCTTCGCCGACCGCGTCATCCCCGAGGTGCTGCGGAAGATCGCCGCGGGCGCACCCGTCGACGAAGCACTCGCCGCCGCCCCGCGATTGGACAACCAGGCGTACCGGCGCGCCGTCCAGCAGGTCGCCGAGGAAGCGCGGCGCAGCGAGAACCGCCGCGCCGCCGCCATGGCCTCCTGCGCCAACGCCGCGGGCCGGATGCAGGCCATCACCACCAGCATGCTCGCCGACCTGCGCGAGATGGAGCACCGCCACGGCGACGCCGACGTCCTCGGCGACCTCCTCCACCTCGACCACCGCACCGCACAGGCCGGCCGCGTCGCCGACAGCATCGCCGTGCTGAGCGGCGCCCGCACCGGCCGCCGCTGGGCCAAGCCGATCGCGATGGAGTCCATCCTGCGCGGCGCCATGGGCCGGATCGCCGGCTACCAGCGCGTGCGGCTGCGCGCCGTCTCCGACGTGGCCGTCGCGGGACACGCCGCCGAGGGTGTCATGCACGCGCTCGCCGAACTCCTCGACAACGCCTGCAACTTCTCACCCCCCACCACCGAGGTGCACGTCTACGTCTCGGAGGTGCCCGCCGGCGCCGTCGTCACCATCGAGGACAGCGGACTGATGATGAGCGAGGCCGCGCAGCGCCGCGCCGAGCGCGCCGTCTCCGGCACCGCCACCGACCTGTCCACGCTCACCGGCACCCGGCTCGGCCTGCCCGTCGTCGGGCACCTCGCGCAGAAGCACGGGCTGACCGTCTCCTTCCGGCCCTCCGCCATCGGCGGTACGGGCGTGGTCCTGATGATCCCGCAGGAGCTGATCTCCCGCGCCCGGCCCGACGAGCCCGTACGTACACCGGGCCTGCCCATGCCCACCGAGGACACCGGCAGCACGCCGCTCCCGCTGCCCCGGCAGCGGGACGTCGCCGCCGGCGAGGACGCCGACGAGCGGGCGGGCGAGCGGGCGGGCGACGGCGGGCACGACCCGTTCGCGCTGGCCGCGCTGCCACGGCGGCGCCGCGGGCGCACACTGGCGGGCGCACACCCCGGCGGCGTGCCGGACGGCGCCCCGTCCGGCGAGGCCGCCGGTACGGGCACGGGCCGCGCACGTACGGGAACGGACACGGAAACGGGAACCGGCGACCGGAGCGCCGCCGGCGACGGCACCGCCCCGCAGCGGCGCCTCGAAGCCGCCGGCTCCGCCGCCCGGTTCGGCGCCTTCCGGCGCGCGGTGACCGGCCAGGAGCGCGACGCCGAAGGCACGGGCGGCGCGGCCACGGCGGGCGGCGCCCTGATCGCCGCCGTCAACGGCCGCAAGCGCGACACCGGCCACGCAGACGACGTACCGGCCGCAGGCGCCGTACGGAACGAAGACGGACAGCAAGACGACGCACGACAGGACGACGGCGCACGCGCCGAAGCCCCCGTACCAGCAGAGCAACCCGCGGAACGCGAGGACCCCGCCGCGCCCGGCGACGGCACCGACCCCGCCACCGCGCCCCCCGCACGCAACGCCGCTTCATCTTCGGAGGACGACAGATGACCCAATCTCCCGCCGAGGCCACCGGGCTGACCTGGCTGCTGGAGGGGTTGCTGGAGCGCACGCCCGGCGCCAGGCACGCCCTCGTCCTCTCCCGCGACGGACTCAAGCTCTGCCACACCCCCGAGCTCTCCGAGGACCGCGCCGACCAGCTCGCCGCCATCTCCGCCGGCATCCAGAGCCTCTCGCACGGCGCCTCCGTCGAGTTCGGCGACGGCAGCGGCGGCGTACGGCAGTCGATGACCGAGTTCTACGGCGGCATCCTCTTCATCGCCGAAGCCGGATCCGGCAGCCACGTCGCCGTGATCGCCGCCGAGACGGCCGACCCCGGACTCGTCGGGCACAACATGCTGGAACTCGTCGAGCAGCTCGGCGAACACCTCAGCGCCTCGCCCCGCGGGCCCGTACCCGCGGCCGAGGGGGTCGCGGCGGAATGACCCGCCCCGGCCGGGACGACGACCCGGACCGGCTGTACACCCTCACAGGAGGGCGCAGCCGGCCCGCCAGCGACGAGTTCGACCTCGTCACCCTGGTCGTCGCCGAGGACGAACCGGCACCGGGCATGCAGTCGGAGCACGCCGCGATCCTGCGCATCTGCCGCACCCCGACCGCCGTGGTGGAACTCTCCGCCGACCTCGGACTGCCCGTCGGCATCACCAAGATCCTGCTGTCCGACCTGCTGGCCGCCGGCCGGATCACCGCACGCCACCCGCGGTACGCGCCCCCGCGCACACCGGGCGGCGTCCGGTTCGCCGATCCCGAGACTCTGGAGAAGGTGCTCGTTGGACTCCGCCACCTCTGACCCCCGCGCGACCCCTGCGCCGGGCGGCGCGACCGAGCGCGCCCCCCTGGCCCGTACCGCGGACAACGGGCTGAAGATCGTCATCGTCGGCGGCTTCGGCGTCGGCAAGACCACCATGGTCCGCTCCGTCAGCGACATCCGGCCGCTGAACACCGAGGAGACGATGACCCTCGCCGGCCGCGGCATCGACGACCGCCGCGCCGTGCCCGGCAAGACCGCCACGACGGTCGCCTTCGACTTCGGGCGCATCAGCCTCGACGAGCGCACCGTGCTCTACCTCTTCGGGGCGCCCGGCCAGGAACGCTTCTGGTTCCTCTGGGACCGGCTGTTCTCCGGGACGCTCGGCGCGATCGTCCTCGTCGACCACCGCAGGCTCTCCGACTCCTGGTACGCCATCGACCGGCTGGAGCACCACGGCACGCCGTTCATCGTCGCCCGCAACGACTTCGGCGGCCCGCCCTACACCAGCGCCGAAGTACGCGAAGCGCTCGACCTCGACCCGCACGTCCCGCTCGTCGACTGCGACGCGCGGTCCCGCGAGTCCAGCAAGGGCGTACTGATCGCCCTGGTCGAACACCTCCAGCGCCTCGCCGCCGGTACGGCCACCGCGACCGCCGCGACCGCCGCGACCGCCGCCGCAGCCACCGTCCCCACCGCACCGGAGACCGCGACATGACCCCGACCCCCGACGACCAGGCCGCGCACGAGGGGAGCAGCAGCCAGGCGCCACCGCGCACGGGCGCGCTCAGCGAGGCCCCCGCGCCGGGCGTGCCGGATGCGCCCGGTGAGTCCGGTGCGCCCGGTGAGCCGTCGGCCGACCCGGATGCGCCGGGCACCGCGCCGGGTGCGCCGGCCGACGTGCCCGCGCCCGACGGCCCCGACGCGCCCCCCGCTGCCGACGCACCCCCCGCCGCCTGCCCCGCGCACGCGGGCGCCGCCGGGGCCGTACCGCTCAGCGGCCCCCGCTTCCACACCGACCCACGCGACCTCTACCGCGAGATGCGCCGCGACCACGGCCCCGTCGTCCCCGTCGAACTCCCCGGCGACATCCCCGCCTGGCTCGTCATCGGCTACCGCGAACTCCACCAGGTCACCTCCGACCCCGAACTCTTCGCCCGGGACCGCGGGCTGTGGAACCAGTGGGAGAAGATCCCGCCGGACTGGCCGCTGCTGCCGATGGTCGGCCAGGTCATGCCGTCGATCCACTTCACCGCCTCCACCGCCGACCACCGCAGGCACGCCGTCATGGTCGGCGCCGCACTGGAGAGCGTCGACCCCTTCGACCTCCGCCGGCACTGCGAACAACTCGCCGACCGGCTCATCGACTCCTTCTGCTCCCGCGGCAGCGCCGAACTCGTCGGCGACTACGCCGTCCCCCTCCCCGTCCTCGTCCTCGCCCGCCTCATCGGCTTCCCCGACGCCCAGGGACGGCAACTCGCCCAGGTCCTCAACGAACTCGCGGACGGCGGACCCGGAGCGCTCAAGGCGTACGAGACCTTCGTCGAGCACATGACGCGGCTCGTCGCCGAGAAACGGCTCGCGCCCGGCCAGGACGTCGCCTCGCGGATGCTCGCCGACCCCATGCACTTCACCGACGAAGAGGTCATGCTCGACCTCAAGGACACCACCGCCGCCGGCTTCCTGCCCACCGCCGACTGGATCGGCAACTCCATCCGCCTCATGCTCACCGACGACCGCTTCGCCGCCGCCCTCGGCGGCGGGCGGCACAGCGTCGGCCAGGCCATGAACGAGGTGCTGTGGGAGGACACGCCCACGCAGATCCTCGTCGGCCGCTGGGCCGCCCGCGACACCCAGCTCGGCGGCCGTCCGGTCGGCGCGGGCGACCTGCTGCTCCTCGGCCTCGCCGCCGCCAACGACGACCCGCAGATCCAGCAGGCCCTGGTCGGGCCGGGCGGCGCGGGCGGGGCCGGCGGCATGGGCGGCGGATACGGGTACGGGGGCGCCGGCGTACCCGCGCAGGCGGGCAACAGCGCCCACTTCGCCTTCAGCTACGGCGACTTCCGCTGCCCCTTCCCGGCCCAGGAGATCGCTGAGATCATCGCCCGGACGGGCCTCGAGGTACTCCTCGACCGGCTGCCCGACCTGGACCTGTCCGTGCCGGCCCGGACGCTGGTGCGGCGGCCGTCCGCGTTCCTGCGCGGCATGACCGCCCTGCCGGTCACCTTCACCCCCGTACGCGCTGCAGGAGGTCATCCGTGAACTGCCCGCACGCCGCCGGCTCCGCCGCCCCGACCGGCTCCGGGGCCCTCCCCGAACCGCTGGCCATCGACCCGCTCGTACGCGACCTCGCGGGCGAGACCGCGCTCCTGTGCGCCGCCGCCCCGCTCACCCGGATCGAACTGCTCGGCGCGCCCGCGTGGACCGTCACGCGGCACGCGGAGGCCCGCCGACTGCTCACCGACGCACGGCTGGTCAAGGACATCGGAGCCTGGCGGCTGTGGCAGACCGGCGAGGTGACGGCGGAGTGGCCGCTGATCGGGATGGTCGACCCGGGCCGGTCGATGTTCACGGTCGACGGCGCCGAGCACCGGCGGCTGCGCGCCAAGACGGCGCAGGCCATCACGCCGCGGCGGCTCGACGCGCTGCGGCCGGTGGTCGAGCGGGTGACGGCCGAGCTGCTGGACTCCCTGGCGGCCGCGGCGGCCGCGGGCGACGGGGTCGTCGACCTCAAGGAGGTCTTCGCGCAGCCGCTGCCGATGCGGGTGGTGTGCGCGCTCATGGGCGTCGCGGAATCGGAGATACCGCGGCAGATGCGCCTGTGGAAAGCTTTCTTCTCCATGCTCACGCCGCAGGAGGAACGGCTCGCGGTGATGGCGGAACTCGACCGCGTGTTCACCGACATGGTGCGGCAGAAGACCGCGGAGCCCGCCGACGACCTCACGAGCGCGCTGATCCTCGCCGACGAGGGCGGCGAGCCGCTCACCGAGGAAGAGGTCGTCGGCAACCTGAAGTCCATGATCGCGGCCGGGCACGAGACCACGATCACGCTCCTCCTCACCACCGTGCGCGGACTGCTGACCCACCCCGAGCAGCTCGCCCTGGTCCGCGAGGGCAAGGTGACGTGGGAGACGGCGATCGAGGAGGCGCTGCGCTACGACCCGCCCGTGACCCACCTGCTGATGCGGTTCGCGACGGAGGACATCGAGATCGCCGGCACGGTGATCGAGAAGGGCGAGGGCGTCGTCATCTCGTACCGCGCGATCGGGCGGGACGCCGGGCACCACGGGGCGGACGCGGATGCCTTCGACGTGACGCGGGCGACGCCGATCCGGCACATGACCTTCGGGCACGGGCCGCACATCTGCCCGGGCGCGGCGCTGTCGCGGCTGGAGGCGGCGGTGGCGCTGCCGGCGCTCTTCGCCCGGTTCCCGGACCTGCGGGCGGCGGTGCCGCTGGGGGAGCTGCGCAACCTGCCGGTCCTGACGCAGAACGACCTGGAGTCCTTCCCGGTACGCCTCGCCTGACGCCTGACGCCTGACGCCTGACGCCTGACGCCTGACGCCTGACGGCGGTCGGCGGCTGACGGCTGACAGATGACGTCAGTCGTCCGGGGTTCCCAGGGTGGCGTGCACGGGGCGCGCGGGGCGTTGGGAGAGCCGGGGGGCGTGCGCGCGTCGCGTGCGCCGGAGCCGGGCGGTCTTCTACCCGTTCGGCTGTACCCTCTGCGTGCGGTCCGCCGGTCCGCTGCTCGTATGCCCGTCACACCCTGGCCGCGATGACGCCCGAAACGCCACCTGTAACCCGCCTGGGCCCCGCCCGGTCGCCGTCCCGCCCGGGACGCGGAACCCTGAGGGACGACGCCAAGGGCCCGCGTGTCGGCCGCACGGGGAGGACAGCGCAGGAAGGGCCGCGCAGGAGAGGGCAGGTGCAGCCGGTGCGGGAGGACGGCGCGCAGGGCGCGGGGCAGGACGAGGGCGGCCCGCGCGAGGGCCGCGGCTCGCACGGCGCGAAGCGCGGCTCGTACGGCGAGGGACGCGCCCCGTACGAGAACGGGCGGGCCTACCGCGTGGGGAACGGTGCGCTGGACCTGATGGTCCGGTCCAGCCGCCCCGATGCCACCGGCGGTGAGCGGCGGGTCCGCTGGGCGCTGCGGTGGCTGCCGGCCGCGCTCATCGTCGTGGGGGCGGTGTTCTTCTGGTTCACGCCGGAGGGGCTGAGGTCGTCGCCGGTCTTCGAGACCACCCCGCTGGTCGCCGCCGCGCTGCTCACCCTGCGCGGCACCATCGCCGTCGCCGTCGCCGCCCTGGTGGTGGACGTCGCGCTCGAAATCCTCAACGGCACCGCCACGAGGCCCGACGCGCTCACCCAGATGGTGTCGCAGGCCGTGCTCGGCGCCCTGGCCATCGGCATCAACCTCCTCATCCAGCGCAACTACCGCCGGCTGACCTCCGCCCGCCACGTCGCCGTCGCCGCGCAGCGCGCCGTGCTGCCGAACCCGCCGGACGGCTTCGGCACGCTGCGGGTCGCCGCCCGCTACCAGGCCGCGGACGCCGACGCCCGGATCGGCGGCGACCTCTACGCCGTGCAGGAGGGCCCGTACGGCGTGCGCTGCATCGTCGGCGACGTACGCGGCAAGGGGCTGGAGGCGGTGGAGTCCGTGGCGGTCGTCATCGGCGCTTTCCGGGAGGCGGCCGAGGAGGAGGCGGGGCTCGCGGGAGTCGCGCGGCGGCTGGAACGCGCGCTGCAGCGCCAGGAGACGGGGCGCAGCGGCCTCGACCGGGTGGAGGGGTTCACGACCGCGGTGCTGGCGGAGGTCGACCGCGAGGGCGGCGCGCTGCGGCTGCTCAACCGCGGCCATCCGGCGCCGCTGCTGCTCGGGCCGGACGGCGCGGCGCGCACGCTGCACCCGCGCGAGCACGCGCTGCCGCTGGGCATGGGCGACCTGGGTACGTGGCCGGACGAGCTGATGGAGGAGGCGTTCCCGCCGGGCGCGGCGCTCGTCCTCTTCACGGACGGCGTGACCGAGGCGCGGAACAAGGCGGGCGTCTTCTACGACCCGCTGACCCGGCTGGACGGCCGGCTGTTCGACGGGCCGCACGAACTCCTGGACGCCCTCCTGGACGACGTGACCCGTTATACGGGCGGAAGGATCGCGGACGACATGGCGCTCTTCGCCCTCGCCCGCTCCCGTACCCCGTTCGCGGAGCCGCCGGACTCGCCCCCGGCCGCACACGCTCCGTAGTGGAACAGCGCCCCTCCGCATAACAACTGATGCACGATCAGCTAACGACCGGACCTCACTGCGCGTAATCAGGGCGTCAACTTGTCCGTTTCCGCTGGTGCATGCCCGGATCGTCCGCGGTAAAGCACAACTGAATAACGGGAACGACTTGGAATCGAACGCCGTCGTCCGCTAGCGTGCGGTAACGCAGCGCGGTCGTCACTGCCGTCGCAAGAGGCGGCACCGTGCGCCGTCGCCGAATCCCGCACGAGTCACAACTGCAGCAACGGCAACACCTAGGGAACCGGGGAACCACCACCTTGGGGTGAATCGGGCCAACCTCCGCGAGGAGGCGGCCCGTAGGAGACCTTCCTGCTCCGAACCCGTCAGCTAACCCGGTAGGCGAGAAGGAAGGAAAGGAGTACGCCTTCGTGGCGTCCTACAGGTCTGGGCCTGGCTACGGCCATGGCTATGACGATTACGGCTACGACGGCTATGCGCCCGGCGGCTACGCCCCCGAGGGGTATGCGCCCACCGGTTACGCCGCCGAAGAGCCGGTCGACGAAGTCCTCCCCGAGGACGACCTTCCCTCCCGCGGCCGTCGGCGCCTTCCCCGGCAGCGCGGCGGCAGCATGGCGCGCAGCGGCGCCGTACTCGGCGTGGGCGTCTTCGCCGCCGTCGGCGCGGGCAGCATGGCCACGGCGCAGGAGAAGCCGCCGGTCGCGATATCCATGCCCGACCAGGTCGACACCGTGGCGAACCGGATAAGCGCCCAACTCCCGGACGCGGAGAGCCTGCCGGGCGTCGGCGAGCTGATGCCGAGCGAGGAGGAGCCCGCTTCCGACTCGGTCGTCACCACGGCTCCGCTCACCCAGGTCAGCTACGCCAGCGACACCGACACCGCGAACCAGCCCGCCGACTCCGGCGAGGCGCTGCGGGCCCGCATCCTGGAGCAGGCCGAGCAGCAGCAGGCGGAGGCCGACGCCTCCGCCCGCGCGGCGGCCGAGGCCGAGGCCGCCAAGCAGGCGGCCGAGGAGGCCGCCGAGGCGAAGGCGGCGGAAGAGGAGCGCCAGCGCCGCCTGGAGGAGGAGCGCCGCCGCAAGGCGGAAGAGGAAGCCCGCCGCAAGGCGGAGGCGGAGCGCCTCGCCAAGCTCGCCGCCAGCTACGTCGCCCCGGTCGCGAATTACACGCTCACCTCGACGTTCGGCGAGTCCGGCGACATGTGGGCCGCGGGCCACACGGGCCAGGACTTCGCCGCCTCCACCGGCACCCCGGTCAAGGCGGTGCACGGCGGCACGATCACCGAGGCCGGCTGGGCCGGCTCGTATGGCTACCGCATCGTCCTCACGCTCGAGGACGGCACCGAAGTCTGGTACTGCCATCTCTCCTCCATCATCCAGTCCTCCGGCGAGGTGACGACCGCCGACGTCATCGGGCGCGTGGGCGCCACGGGCAACGTCACCGGCCCGCACCTGCACCTTGAGGTACGACCCGGCGGCGGGGACGCAGTGGACCCCCTCGCCTGGCTGCGCAACAACGGCGCCCCGGTCTGATCCACCCGGCGGGCCCAGCGCCCCGGCCCCCACGGCCGGGACGGGTACCCGCCGCACGGACCGCTAGCCCCCATAACCCCTCTCCCACGTCTCCGGCGTGCCCGAACGCAACTTCCCCCGTGGCGTACGAGCACGCACCGAGACCGCCGGCGGCCCTGGTGGCCGACCCCCCGACACCAGGGCCGTCGGCACTTTCCCGGGACCTACTCCCCGGGCCCGCAGAGGCAGAACGGATGCCCGGCGGGATCGGCGAACACCGGACAACTGCCCCCCGCCTCCGAGAGCCGCGTGGCCCCGAGCCGCAGCGCCAGCTCACCGGCGGCGGTGGAGTCGTCGACGCCGAAGCAGATGTGCATCTGCTGCGGGTAGGTGCGGTCGAGGTCGGGCCAGAGCGGCGGCCGGTAGCCTTCGACTTCCTCGAAGGCCAGCCGTGGAAAGCTCTCTTCGTCCTTGGCGATCACCATCCAGTCCTCGCGGATGACCCGCATGCCGAGCAACTGCGTGTAGAAGTCGGCGAGCTGACGGGCGTCGGCGCAGTCGAGCACGATGTTCCTGACGTAGGCGTCCATGGCGGCAGCCTGCCACGCACGGCGGACACCGCGGGGAGACCAGCGGCGGCGATTCAGGCAGCCGCGGTGGCAGCGGCAGGGCGGGATCCCCCGGCGGCGATCTCACCCAGGGCGGCGCGGATGGTGTGGAGCATCCGCTGGGGCCGCTCGAAGGCGTCGGTCGCGGTGAACCGGAGCATGCGCCGGACCTCGGGGCAGCGCCCCAGGTCGTTGAAGCGCTCGATGTCGGCGAGATGGGCGGCCCGGCTGCCGTGGAAGCCGTAGCCCTCGATCTCGACGACGAGCCCCGCCGCCGGAAAGAAGAAGTCCACCCGTATCCGCCGGCCGTTGGGCGCGGTGAACGGCACTTGGCTGAGCGGCCGCAGCCCGGCGTCGTACATCCGCAGCCGCGCGACGGTCTCGGCGGGGGACCCGGAGCGAGGATCGACGAGCGCCAGCCGCTGCCGCGCCTGGACCACACCCCGCCGCTGCCCGATACCGGCAAGGGCCTCGGAGACCGCATGCAGATCGGTCACCTGCTCCCGCCACCGCCGCGGCCACCCTCCGCCGGGCGCGAGCGGCCGCCGGGTCAGGGCGGACTCCACGGCCACGAGCGCGGCGTCCCGCTCGGCTGTACGCAGCAGGTCGACGAGGGTCCGCGCGGCGCCGGTCACACGCAGCCCCGCGACACTGACGATCTCGTCGTCACTCAGGGCGGTCCGATGCAGCAGGCACCCCTCGGGCGCCCGCCCCCGCGCCCGCACGTGCGTGAACTCGGGCCGCACGGCGAGGACTTCGACCCCGAGCAGATGAGCCGCGGCACTGTGACTGACGACCAGCTCCGGCCGCCCGGCCTGCGCCACCCGCAACCGCAACCGCAGGTCAGGAACCCGCCCCGGCTCCACCCACACCCCGGCCCGAACCTTCCGCCACCCCTCTTTCCGCAACCGCCGCACCAACACCCCGGACGACCACCCGGCCGCCAAAGCCTCGGCACACACCAACACCCCACCGTTCCCAGCCGCCAACGCCCCCAGCGACCCAAGTTCCCCCGTCATGCCCCCACCCTCCCCCAAATCCCCACCCCCCGCTTCCCCTGTGGATAACTCCCGCTCGAGGGCCTGCCAATCCGGGGCTGAGATCACAAGGTAGTGCCGTCAGGATCTGGGGCTGTCACGCATGAGAACAACACCGAACACGGCGTCCATCGAGGCCCATTCAAGGCGGCCGGTGATACCTGCAGGGGCGGGCATCCGGTGCCTCCAATACGCTCAGGACCCGGATCTGAGACGCTTCTTCTTGAGGGGCGCCCGCCGCCTCTCGGCTACAGCCTCCGCCACGCGTTCCGCACACTGGGACGGATCTTCGTGCTCCCAGAAACGCAGGATCATCCAGCCAGCGTTCAGAAGGCGTTCGTCGGTATCACGGTCGCGGTTTACGTTTCCAGCCACTTTTTCAGACCAGTACCCGGAGTTGGTCCGAGGGGACACGTAGTGCTCAGGGCATCCGTGCCAGTAGCAACCGTCGACGAACACGGCGACCTTGGACGGCCGGAACACCAGGTCGGCCGTTCTGCGCAACTCGGGCAGAGGGCGCGCCGCGACACGGTAGCGCAGCCCTTTGGCGTGGAGCTTTTGCCGTAGCAGCTTCTCGGGCTTGGTGTCCCTGCTGCGGATCGCCTGCATATTTCGGCGGCGGGCCGCCGATGAAGCCCACGAACCCTCCGGGGGCAACCACGTCGACTCCTCTTCTGGCGTCACGGCAGCTCGTTCCATCATGCGGCTACGGGACAGAGCCCAATGGCCACCCACGGGGCTCCTGAGTGTGCCAGACGATCGAAGCCGAGCCTGGAGCGGGGTGCAAGTTTCAAGCAGCATTCGAGGGCTGTGGGCTTCGCGATGGGGGCCAGGGGGTGGGGTGGGGTGGGTTGGTGGTGTAGGCGGCTCTTGTTAGGGCGGGTTGGGCTATCGCCTTGTTCTGCCACATCGTCGTCAGCAGCGCCTGTTCGCGGGTCGCGTAGTCCTTCGCCGGGCGGCCCTGCGTCGCCTGGGCGCGGAGCAGGGCCAGGGTGGTCGCCGCGCGTTCGTAGTCGGCGACCGCGCGGCGGGCCTCGTCGCCGTGGGCGTGGCGGGCCAGGCTGCGGGCTATCTTGCGGATGCGTAGCGAGGAGAGGGCCACCGGTTCCGCGGGGACCAGCCAGCCGGCCTGGGCGTAGGCGGGGAGCTGGGTGCGTATCGTGCGGAGTTTGCCGCCGCGGGACCAGACCGCCAGCCACACCAGCAGGCCGAACACCGGCGCCATCACGAAGGCGTACGCGCCGAGGAAGGCGTAGCCGTTCATCACCGCCGAGCCGTTCCACAGCGCGTGCATCGCGATCGCCAGCAGCAGGCCGGCCACCGGCAGGACCACGCGGCGTACGCGCTGGCCGGCGACCGTCATGGCCGCCAGGCCGAAGCCTATGCCCGCCATCGCCGTGAAGAGCGGGTGCGCGAACGGGGAGAAGACGATCCGGGCGATGAACGTCACGGTCACCGTGGCCAGGGGGCCGGAGTCGCCGAAGGTCTGGTTCTCCTCGTACGCCCTGCCCAGGTAGAGGATGTTCTCGGTGAACGCGAAGCCCGTGCCGATGATCCCCGCCAGCACCAGGCCGTCGACCAGGCCGGAGAAGTAGTGCCTGCGGAAGAGGAACAGCAGCAGTATCGCCGCCGCCTTCGCGCTCTCCTCCACCACCGGCGCCACGACCGCCATCCCCCACAGGTCCGCCTCGCGTGACGACGCCGTCGGCAGGCCGGTGGCGATCCAGCGGGCGGCGAAGGTGTTCGCCAGCATGGCGACGAGCGTCGCGGCGAAGGCGCCCCAGGCGAACGCGAAGACGCGGTAGCGCCACGGTCCCGGCGCCACCCGGTCCAGCCACAGGAAGCCCGCGATCAGCAGCGGCACCGGCAGCAGCGCCAGCCCGCCGCCCAGGAGCATCCCGTGCGTGCCGGTCTCCGTCCACACCAGCCACAGGATCGCCAGCCCCGCCAGCGTCAGCACGGTCCCCACCGCGCCTATGCGTACGCCCCTTCTGCGCCAGAACCGCCGGCCGGCGGGAGGGGTGTGTGCGGTGGGTTCCGCCGCTTGGGGGCGCGCGTCCTCGTACTCCGGGCGCGGGCCGAACTCCTCGGGCTCCCGCGGCCGGGTCATGAGCTGAGCGCCTTCGTACCGCACCCTTCGACCCTAGCCAGTCCTCCCGCCGCGCGCGACGGGCTATTTATCGCTGATGCGGCGGAAGAGCAGATCGTTCACGATGTGCCCCTTTCCGAGCCCCTGCCCCTCGAAGCGCGTACGCGGGCGGAAGTCCGGCCGCGGCGCGTAGCCGCCGGGGTGGGTGTTCTCGAAGTACGGTGACGCCTCCAGCGTCTCCAGCATCCACTCCGCGTACGGCTCCCAGTCCGTCGCGCAGTGCAGCACCGCCCCGGGCGCCATCCGCGACGCCGCCAGCGCCAGGAACTCCGGCTGGACGAGCCGGCGCTTGTGGTGCCTCTTCTTGGGCCACGGGTCCGGGAAGTAGATCCGCATCCCGGCGAGCGCGGCCGGGGGCAGCATCTCGCGCAGCAGGATGACGGCGTCGCCGTTGCCGATGCGTACGTTCGTCAGGCCGCGCTGCTCGATGAGCCGCAGCAGGTTGCCCTGGCCGGGGGTGTGGACGTCGACGGCGAGGATCCCGGTCGCGGGGTTGGCGGCGGCCATGTCCGCGGTCGCCTCGCCCATGCCGAAGCCGATTTCGAGGACGACGGGGAGGCCGCAGAAGAGGTCGTCGAGATCGAGTACGGACGCGCCGTCGATGTCGAAGCCCCACTTCGGCCAGAGCCGCTTCAGGGCCTCGCCCTGCGCGAGGGTCACGCGGCTGCGGCGCGGCACGAAGGAGCGGATACGGCGCTCGTTGTGCGGCCCGGCGGGCGCGGGGGCGGGGCCGTCGGGGAACCTGGGCTGGGGACGATCGTGCTGATCGGAGTGGTCGGACACAGTGTCCCCAGTTTACGAAGGCCCCGAGCCGATTCCCGAGCCGGTCCCTGAGCCGGTCCGCGAGCCGGTCCCGGGGACGGCGGCCCCCCACAGATCACAGCAGGGCGAGCGTCCTGCGGGCGACCTCCCTGCCGATCGGCAGCGCCGCGGTCGCCGCCGGGGACGGCGCGTTCAGTACGTGGATCGTCCGCGGCCCCTCCGCGAAGCGGAAGTCGTCCACCAGCGTCCCGTCCGGGAGCACCGCCTGCGACCGTACCCCCGGCTGCGCCGGGCGCAGGTCCTTCTCGTCGACGGCGGGCAGCATGCGCCGTACGTCCTGGGTGAACGCCCGGCGGGAGAGGGAGCGGCGGAGTTCGCCGAGACCGTAGCGCCAGTGGCGGCGGGCTATGCGCCAGCTACCCGGGTACGCGACCGCGCCGGCGGCGTCCCGGGGGCTGAGGCGCGTACGGGAGTAGCCCTCCCGGGCCAGCGCGGGGACGGCGTTGGGGCCGAGGTGGACGGCGCCGTCGATGCCGCGGGTGAGGTGGACGCCGAGGAAGGGGAACGCGGGGTCGGGGACGGGGTAGACGAGGCCGCGGACGAGGTCGGCGGCGTGGGGGGCCAGCTCGTAGTACTCGCCGCGGAAGGGGAGAATGCGCAGCCCGGGGCGGTCGCCGGCGAGGCGGGCGATGCGGTCGGAGTGCAGGCCGGCGCAGTTGACCAGGGCGCGGGCGCGGACGACGTCACCGGCGGCGGTACGGACGGCGACCGCGGTGCGGACGGCGACACCGGAGCGGACCGCGGCGACAGGGCGGACGGAAGGACCGGGCCCGACGGCGGCACCGGCGGCACCGGCGGCACCGGTGTCGCCGGAGCGTGCCGCGTCGGCCGCGGGGGCTGCCCCGCTCGCGGTAGCGGACCCGTCCGGGCGCCTCACGATCGCCCGGACCTCCGCCCCGTACCGCACCTCCGCCCCCGCCTCCCGCGCCAGCTCCGCCAGCGTCCGCGCCACCGCCCGGAAGTCGCACACCCCCGTCGTCGCCACGTGCAGCGCCGCCAGCCCGCGCACGTGCGGCTCGTACTCCGTGATCTGCGCGGACCCCAGCTCGCGCACCGGGATGCCGTTCTCGCGCCCGCGCTGCGCCAGGGCGTGCAGGCGCGGCAGCTCCTCCCGGTCGGTGGCGACGACGATCTTGCCGGTGACCGCGTGCGGCAGGCCGTGCTCGGCGCAGAACGCGACCATCTCGCTGGCCCCCTGCACCGCGTAGCGCGCCTTGAGCGAGCCCGGCCGGTAGTACAGCCCGCTGTGGATCACGCCGCTGTTGCGCCCGGTCTGGTGCTGGGCCGGGCCGGGTTCCTTCTCCAGGACGACGACGCGGATGCCGGGGGCGGCGCGCGTCAGCGCGTACGCCGTGGAGAGGCCGACGATGCCGGCGCCGATCACGAGGACGTCGCAGTCGTCCGCCATGGCACCTCCGGAAGGGGTCTGCCCCATCATCCCTCGACCGGCTCGGCCGCCGCCAAACCGGGCGCCGCGGAGCCCCGCATCGCGGGTGCCGCAAGGCCCTCACCGCGGGTGCCGTACAGCCCCTGCCGCGGGTGCCGCACAGCCCCTTGCCCGGGTGCCGCGAACCCCCTACAGCGGCAGCCGCGGCGGCACCCCGCCCGCCACCGCGCGCTGCCGCGGCGCCGCATCGCCCGTCCAGCACGACCCGCGCCGCATCAGCAGCCGCTGGAGCCACAGCTCCGTCGAGACCAGCTCCGCGAGACCGCTCAGCGGCAGCGGCTCGCCGTCCGCCGCCGCGCGCAGCGCCTTGCGTACGACCCGGCCCTCCACGAGGCCCGCGTCCGCCAGCAGCGGCCGGTGGAAGAGGTCGGCCAGCTCCGTCGAGGCGCGGCGCAGCCCGATGCGCTCCGCCGACGCGGCGGCCGCGGCGGGGCCGGTCGTCGCGCCCCAGCCCGGCGGCAGCCCGCGGATGCCCGCGCCGTCGAGCACGGCGCCCAGCACCGCCGCCCGCGCGCCCGGCTGCACGCGCAGCGCCTCGGGCAGGGCGCGGCAGGCCCGTACGACCTGGTTGTCGAGGAAGGGAGCGTGCAGCCGCTGGAACCTCACCTCCGCGGCCTGCTCGAAGACGCGGTAGTCGGCGCCCAGTTGCGCCAGCGCCGCGGCGGCGCGGCGCTCGCCGGGGCGGCCGGTGCCGTCGCCGTTCGCGGTGCCCGCGGAGCCGCGGAGGCGTACGGACACCTCGGCCAGTGCCTCGCCCGTCAGCCACCGCGCCGCGGGCCCCGGGCGGCACCAGCTGAGCGCGGCCAGCGACGCGTCGAGCGCGCCCCGGCTGCGTCCGGGCGCCCCGCCGAGCCCGCCCGCGGGGTCGTCGAGGAGCGCGTCGGCGCCTTCGGAGATGCCTTCCCAGTACGTCGTACGGGCCAGCCGGCGGGCCGCGCGGTAGACGGTCAGCGGCGCCAGCACCGAGCCCTCCGCGCGCGCCAGGGCCGTCACGGGCCGGAAGAGCGAGCGCCGTCTGCGGTCCAGCAGCAGGTCCGCGAGCCGGGCCGGGTGCGCGTCGAGGACCTCGCGGGCGCCGACGCCCACGAGGTGGTCGGCGCTGCCCGCGGTGAGCCGGCGCCGGTGCCGGGCCGCGGCCACCAGGGAGGGCCCCGGTTCGTCGGTCAGCGGCATGCTCTCCAGGTCCGCGTACGGCAGCGCCGCCTCGCCGGCGGCCACCACCACGTGGTGCAGCCGCGGGTTGGCGGCGATGGTGCGGGCCCGCTCCAGCTCGGCCTCGTCGGCGCGCGCCGTCAGGTCGTTGAACGTCACGGCCACCAGCCGCTCGCCCTGCCCGGGCCCCAGCCCCGGCGGCGTGCCGGGCGCGCCCGGCAGCCCGGCGGCCAGCAGCGCGAGGGTGCCGGAGGCGATGCCGCCGGACAGGTCGGCGCCGATGCCGGGCGCGGGGCCGCGGGAGGCGCGCCGGTCGGCCGGGCCCATGCCGGGTACGGGGCCGGGGTCGAGGCCGCCGTAGCCGGGTTCCGGCGCGTGGCGCGGGGCGGCCAGGCGGGCGCGTACGGACTCCACCAGCGCGTCGCGCACGCCCGCCACGGCCGGTTCGGTGTCCAGGGAGGGGGCGGCGACGGCGAGGGAGGCGCGCGGCTCGTAGCCGGTGATCTCCTTGGCGCCCTCGCGGAGGATGAGCGCGTGGCCGGGAGGTACGCGGCGCACGCCGGCGTACGGCGTGCCGTCGCCGAGCGCCTCCGGCACGTCGGGGCAGGCGAGTTGGGCGGCGAGGTGGCTGACGTCCAGCTCGGCCTCGATGAGGTCGGCGAGCGGCAGCGCGGCGGTCGCGTACGCCGTGCCGCCGTCCCAGGCGGCGTGGAAGACGGGGCGCGCGCCGGCGAGGTCGCCCAGGACGGTGGTGCGGCGGCCGACCTGCGCGACGGCGGTGTACCCGCCGGACCAGGCGGTCAGGTGCCGTACGGCGCCGCCGCGGGCGGACAGCAGGCCGACGCGCAACTGGTCGTCGCTCGCGCCGCAGGTGCCGAAGATCGCGAGCCGGATCAGCGGCGCGACGTCGACGACGCGGATCTCGTCCGGCCGCCAGTCGCCGACCGCCCACAGCGGATCGGCCCCGCCCCAGACGAGCTGGGCGCCGACGGGGTGGAGGTCGTAGTCGTCGGCGGACTGCGCACCGTCGAGGAACGAGGGCGCGGCGGCGGCACTGCTCCACCCCACCAACCACCGCATGCGTGCCTCCTCGTGGGCGACTGGGGACGTATCGGCATATGCCGAGCGAGCCAGGCGAGCCGGGCGATCGGCATCAACTCCGCCATGCTCAGGGCGTACTGCCGTTTCGTCAGGACCAATGCTGCCACGAGAGGGGCGCATGTGAGTGGATGCGGTCGCGCGGGAGTCTGCCCGTCGCGGCCGGAAGCGCCCCCGGAGGGCGCCGCGCGGGTGCGCTCGCGGCAGTTGGGCGGCCCGGCGGGGGCCGTACACGAGGAAGAGGATCAGCAGGCGCTGCGGACCGGCCCGCGCGCGCCGTCCGGAACGCGGTACGGACACCCGGGCGGTGCCCGGACTCCGGTGCGACCGTCCCGTACGCCCGGATCTACACCCCGGGCGAGGGGCGTCATTCAGCCATTCTGCACACGGCGCAATCCCGGCCAACCAAGCCCGTCTTTTGGGCTTGTGCGGTCCGGGAAGCGTCCCGCGCTCCCCGGACCGTGAGCCGCCGCCCGCGGGGATGAATGACGGCGGAGTTCCCCAGGCCCGCCGCTTTCCCAGGCGCGGCGAGCCGACCCACGGACAACCAGCCAAGCGTGCGCGGCCCTTTGCGGGCAGAGCGCACGTACGGCGCACCGCCACACGACCCCGGAGCACGCGCGCTGCAATCCCGCCATCCGGAAACATTCCTCTTAACGGTCGGGATCCGGCGAACTACGCTGGGTGCATATGCGACCCGGCCGGATCCCCACCTGCCGGACGGGAGCCGTCGGTGGTCGAGGGGTGTGCATGTCCAGGACGCCACGCGGGCCGAACGAGAAGCTGGGCCACATGCTCGCGCTCGCCGGGATCAGCAACGCCGGACTCGCCCGCCGGGTCAATGACCTCGGCGCGCAGCGCGGCATGACGCTTCGGTACGACAAGACGTCCGTCGCCCGCTGGGTGACGAAGGGGATGGTGCCCCAGGGCGCCGCGCCCCACCTCATCGCCACCGCCATCGCCGGCAAGCTCGGCCGCCCCGTGCCGCTGCACGAGATAGGGCTGGCCGACACCGACCCGGCGCCCGAAGTCGGCCTCGCCTTCCCGCGCGACGTCGGCGAGGCGGTGCGCTCGGCCACCGAGCTGTACCGGCTCGACCTCGCCGGGCGGCGCGCGGGCAGCGGCGGCATCTGGCAGAGCCTCGCGGGCTCCTTCGCCGTCAGCGCGTACGCGACGCCCGCCTCCCGCTGGCTGATCACGCCGGCCGACGGCTCGGTCGCCCGCGGCCTCGACGGCGCCGACCCGCAGCACGTGCCCGCCACCGACGGCACGGGGCCGCGACGCGTGGGGCACAGCGACGTCGCCAAGCTGCGCGACGCGGCCGAGGAGGCGCGGCGCTGGGACTCCAAGTACGGGGGCGGCGACTGGCGGGCGTCGATGGTGCCGGAGTGCCTGCGGGTGGACGCGACGCCGCTGCTGCTCGGCGCGTACACCGACGAGGTCGGGCGCTCGCTCTTCGGCGCGACCGCGGAACTCACCCGGCTCGCCGGGTGGATGGCCTTCGACACGGGGCAGCAGGAGGCGGCCCAGCGGTACTACATCCAGGCGCTGCGGCTCGCGCGGGCGGCGGCGGACGTGCCGCTCGGCGGGTACGTGCTGGCGTCGATGTCGCTCCAGGCGACGTACCGCGGCTTCGCCGACGAGGGCGTGGACCTCGCCCAGGCGGCGATCGAGCGCAACAGGGGGTTGGCGACGGCGCGTGCGATGAGCTTCTTCCACCTCGTCGAGGCGCGGGCGCACGCCCGCGCACAGGACGAGGCGTCGTGCGGCACGGCCCTGGCGGCGGCGGAGAGCTGGCTGGAGCGCGCCCGCGAGGGCGACCCGGACCCGGCCTGGCTCGACTTCTACGCCTACGACCGGCTCGCCGCCGACGCCGCCGAGTGCTACCGCGACCTGCGGGTGCCGCTCCAGGTGCGGCGGTTCACCGAACAGGCGCTGGCGCGGCCGACGGAGGCGTTCGTCCGCTCGCACGGGCTGCGGCTGATCGTGGCGGCGGTCGCGGAGCTGGAGTCGGGGAACCTCGACGCGGCGTGCGCGCAGGGCACGCGGGCGGTGGAGGTCGCGGGCCGGATCTCGTCGGCGCGGACGACGGAGTACGTGAAGGACCTGCTGGCCCGGCTGGAGCCGTACGGCGACGAGCCGATGGTGGCGGAACTGCGCGAGCGCGCCCGCCCGTTGCTGGTCGCGCCGGCGTAGGGGTACGCACCCGGGCGCGCCCGGCGGCGCGGTGCGCCGGGGCGGGGGGGCGTACGGGCCCGGCGCTCGGGCACCGGACGGTGGCGGACCAGGCGCCGGACGGGGCGGCGCTCAGCGGCAGTCGATGACCGAGTCCGCCCAGTCCGTCAGCACCGCGGTGTGGACGGGGTGCTGCGGTTCCGCTTCCAGCCGGATGGTCTCGGTACCGGACGGCAGGCCCACGTCGACCACGGCCGCCTGCTCGCCCGCCTCGACCCAGCCGGAGCGCCAGAGCGGGGCATCGTCGCCGTAGACGGTGAACCTGGCCACCCCCAGGCGGTGCATCATGTCGTCGACGCCGGCCGCCGCCCGGTACCGCGTACAGGACCGGTTCAACTCGATGACCAGCGACGACTTCGCGGACACGGTGACTCCGTGGGCGTAGGTCTGCCCGCCGACCTCCAGATCCTCGCGCTGCCACCACCAGCCGCTGCGGCTCGCGACGATCTCCGGGTCCGTGCCGTCGCCGAGGACGTCGGCGTCGAGGCCGGCGACGCGGTACGGCTCGGCGGGCGGCGGTGGTGGCGGGGGCGGCGGCTTCGGCGACGGGGTGGGTGTCGGGGTCGGCGTGGGCGTGGGGGTCGGCGTGGGGCTGGGGGAGGGCGGCTCCGGAGTCGGGGTGGGCGTCGGCGTCGGCGTGGGCTCCGCCGGCTCCGGGGCCGGGGGCGGGGGAGCGGGCTCCGGCTTCTTCTCGGGCGGGGGCGCCGGGGGCGGCGCCGGGGCCGAGGAGGCGGGCGGGTTGGCGACCGGCTCCTTCTCGCCGTCGCCGCCGGAGAGTACGAGCGCGAGCGCCGCTGCCGCCGCGGCCACGACGATGCCCGCCGCGGCCGCGACCTTCACCGGCGCACCGACGCCCTCGCCCGCCGCCGCACCGGCACCGCCGGCCGCGCCCGAGCCGGCCCCGGCGCCCGCCCCGCCGCCGACGCCGCTCGCCGCCGCCGCGGCCCCCGCACCGGTGGCACCCGCCGCCCCGGCGCCCGCGCCGACGCCCGCGAACCCGGCGGCCTTCGCCGCCGCGGCCGACGCGAACCAGCCGACCACCGCGACCGGAAGCAGCGTGCTGAGCCGGGAGTTGACGTCCGCGACCTCGACCGCCGCCATGCGGCACCGCGCGCAGTCGTCCAGGTGCTTGCGCAGCCCCCGCTCGGCGCGCATCCGCAGCCCGCCGCGGGCGTACGCACCGAGCCGGTCGGCGTAACGGGCGCAGTCGCCGCCCGCGGTGAGCGCGGTCGAGACGTGCGCCTGGAGGTACGCCTGCTTCAGCCCCTCGCGGGCGCGGTGCGCCAGGACGGCGGTCGCGTTGGCGGTGAGCCCGAGCAGCGGCGCGACCTGGCTGGGGGACTCGTCCTCCACCGTCGTGTGCCACAGCACGGTCTGCCAGCGCTCGGGCAGGCTGCGGAACGCCTGCACCGCCATCGACTGCTCGGCCTCGTGCATGGCCCGTACGTCGGCGCCGAGGTCGAGGGTGTCGTCGTCGGAGACCGGCCGCGCGGCCTGGGTCGCGAAGACGGCGAAGTCGTCGACGAGTTGCTCGCGCTTGGCGGTCTTCGTCCAGGCGGCGGCGACCCGCCGCACGGTGGTGAGCAGATAGGCCCGCACCGCCGTCTCGGGACCGGCGCCGCCGCGGACCGCCTGGAGCGTACGGGCGAAGACCTCGGCGGTGAGGTCGTCGGCGGTGTGCGGGTCGCGGCAGCAGGTGCGCGCGTACCGGCGGACCGCCGGGGCGTGCCGCTGGTACAGCTCCTCGTACGCGCTGTCGTCGCCGTTACGCATCCGGCCGACCAGCTCGGTGTCGGAGGGCAGGGGGCCCGTGACCCCCTCGTCCCGCCGCTCACGCTGCTGGGGAATCGCCCCCACGGCCTCGTCGGCACCGCCGGAGGTCCCCCCGGTCCCGCCGGAGGGCCCGCCGTCCATGGCATGCCCGCGATCGTCCCGATCGTCAACTGCCATGCCGCAAGCTCCCGTAGACGCTCGTCAAGCCCGTCATTCGGGTGAGCGTGTCACAACGGACCGTGGCCGCCGTCCGGGTTGAACGGTCAACCACCCGTTGGGGGGTTTTCCCGCTCGCGGCGCACTACCGGTCACGCTTTCGGGGTAGACGGCGGCCTCGCTTGACGAACGGGCCGCCACGCCGGCCACGGAAGCCGGCACCCGGCGAGAGCCACCCTGACGGGCGACGCCGTCAACACGAACCACCGCCCGCGGGGCCACCCGTCAAGGGGAACCCCCGCGGGGCCCGTCAGGGCACGCCGAGGCACACCCCGGCGCACCCCCGTCGGGCACCGCCCGGGGCTCAGCCCTCCGCGTGCGGCCGCAGCCCGTCGAGCAGGATGTCCAGCAGCCGCGCGGACGCGACCGCCTGCTGCTCCGGGTCCGGCAGGGACGGCGCCGCGGTGGCTATCACCAGCAGCACGTCCGACACCGATACGTCGGCGCGGAGCGACCCCGCGTCCCGGGCCCGCGCGACCAACTGCCCGACCACGTCGAGCAGTGCCGCCGCGTCCGTACCGCCGACGCTCACGCTCTCCGCACCCGCGCCCTCACCCGCGACCGCACCGCCGGCCTGCGGCGCCGTGCCGTCCGGCGAGGGCCGCTGCTGCGGCACCCGCGGCTCGCCCTCCGGCGCCTGCGCCGTCACGCCCAGCACCTGCGGCGGCAGCAGCCGCCCGGCACCGGAGTCGACGGACGCACGGAGGAAGCGGGCCAGCGCGGCCCACGGCTCGTCCTCCTGCTGCAGCGCGGCGCGGGCCTGCTCGGTGAGCCGCGCGGTCTCCGCCTCGGCGATGCGCTTGACCAGCACTTCCTTGCTCGGGAAGCGGCGGTACACCGTGCCCACGCCGACCCTGGCGCGGCGGGCGACGTCCTCCATCGGGGCGCCGTAACCCAGCTCCCCGAAGACTTCGCGCGCGGCACGCAGGACGTGCTCCAGATTGCGCTGCGCGTCTACCCGCAGCGCCGACCGGCCATTCGTCGGCAGTTCGCCGGAAGTGTCCGATCCCGACATGTTTGCTGACAGACGACTGCTCTGAACCTGCATCTCTGTTTCCCCCGGTTATGACAGTCTCCCCCCGGAGACTCCCCACCCTGCTTACCGGAGTGCATCTGGTCGGGCCACTCCGGCTCGTACGAACATAGTTCAGCAGAAGTCAAGAGAGAAGGGGCTGTGGATAAGGATCGGCCGCGGGGCGGACACCACGGGCGCCGGAAATCCTTCCCCCGCCTGTGGACAAAAGTCCGAACGCGGTGCGTCATGGGTGTTCCGAGGCCGCCGTCGGCGGCCTCGCCCCGGGCCCGCACCGCCGCCGGCGGCGCGCGGCGAGGCCGGGCCCCAGGCGGGACCCCAGGCAGGAGGTTGCCCATGACGAATCCGACGCGGGTACTCGTCGTCGGTGGCGGCAACGTCGGGATGGCAGCGGCGATGCGGCTGCAGAAGCACCTCGGCAAGCAGCTCAGAAGCGGCGCGGCGCAGATCACCCTGGTCGCCCCCGACCCGTACATGACCTACCAGCCCTTCCTCGCCGAGGCCGCCGCCGGCTCCGTGCAGCCGCGCCACGTCGTGGTGCCGCTGCGCCGCGTGCTGCCCCGCTGCCGTGTGGTCGCCGGCCGCGTGACGTCCGTCGACCACCCCGCGCGCACCGCCCGCGTCGCGACGCTCGCCACCGACGAGACCGGCGAACCGCCGCTCGACCTGGCGTACGACCAGCTCGTGCTGGTGCCCGGATCCGTCTCCCGGGTGCTGCCGGTCCCCGGACTCGCCGAGTACGGCATCGGCTTCACCTCGATAGAAGAAGCCATCGGCCTCCGCAACCACGTGCTCGAACAACTGGACATCGCCTCCTCCACCCGCGACGCCGCCGTCCGCGAGGCCGCGCTCACGTTCGTGTTCGTGGGGGCGGCTACGCCGGTGTGGAAGCACTCGCCGAGCTCGAAGACATGGCGCGTTACGCCACCCGCTACTACACCGGCGTACGCCCCGCGGACATGCGCTGGGTCCTCGTCGAGGCGAGCGATCGCATACTGCCGGAGGTCGGCGAGCGGCTCGGCGAGTACGCCGTACGCCGCCTGCGCGAACGCGGCATCGACGTACGCCTGGAGACCCGCCTGTCGAGCTGTACGGACCGCGTCGCCCAGCTCGACGACGGCGCCCGCTTCCCCACCCGCACCCTCGTGTGGACCGCCGGCGTCCGCCCCAACCCCGTGCTCGCCGCCACCGGCCTGCCCCTCAACGACCGCGGCCGCCTGCGGTGCACCCCCGACCTCCGCGTCGAGGGCGAGGACGCCGTCTGGTCCGCCGGCGACGCGGCCGCCGTACCCGACCTCACCGCCGACGAGCCCGGCGCCCTCTGCGCCCCCAACGCCCAGCACGCCGTCCGCCAGGCCCGCGTCCTCGCCGACAACCTGGCCGCCGCCCTCCGCGGCACACCCCTGCGCGACTACCGGCACCGCTACGCCGGCTCCGTCGCCTCCCTCGGCCTCCACAAAGGCATCGCCTATGTGTACGGCCACCGGCTGAAGGGCTACCCTGCCTGGCTCATGCACCGTGCGTACCACCTAGGCAAGCTCCCCACCGTGGGCCGCAAGGCCCACGTGCTCGCCGAGTGGACCCTCGCCGGACTGTTCAAACGGGAGATCGTCGCCCTCGGCTCGCTGGAACACCCCCGGGCGGAATTCGAACTCGCCACCCGGTCGGGTCGCGGCCCTGACGGCGACTGAGGCGGGGCATGTGACCATGGACGGGCACGAAACGGCACGGAGCGAAACGAACGACCAACGAGTGGACCTGGGACTGGCACGCTTGAACTTCACGCGCTGGAGCCCCCGGCTCCCCGGATCCCCGCGCCGCACCGCCGCCGCGCGGGGCTTCCGCGGTGCCGTCCCCTCCGCCCGCGCCGGACGGCAGGGCCGCCGCGCCGCGGCGGAACCGCCGGCCGGCGCCGAGCCGGACGCCGACCCCGGCGGTACGGCGAGCGGCGGCGGCGACACGGGCCCGGAACCCGATACGGAACACGACGTCGACCCCGGCATCGAGCTGCCCGTCAGCGCCACCCTCGGCCGGCTGCCGGCACCCGTCGCGGTCGTCCACGGCCCCGACCACCGCACCGCCTACGTCAACGACGCCTACGCCGCCGTCTTCGGCGCCCGCGCCCCGGGCCGCCCCGCCCGCGACGCGCTGCCCGAACTCGCCGAGCTGGGCCTGCTGCCGCTGATGGACCAGGTGCTGCGCAGCGGCACCCCGCGCACCGTCAAGGCCCGCCGCGCCCCCGACTCCCGCTCGTACACGTTCACCTGCAGCCCCATCGACGTCGGCGAGAGCGGCGGCGTGCTCGTCTCCGCCGCCGACGTCACCGACCAGGTGGAGGCCGCCGAGCGGCTGCGCGCGGGCGAGCGCATGCAGCGCGAGGCCGCGGTGGCGCTGCAGCGCAGCCTGCTGCCGGAGAAGCTGGAGCACCCGGACGACCTGCGGGTCGCGGCCAAGTACCAGCCCGGCGGCACGGACGCCGCCGTCGGCGGCGACTGGTACGACGTCATCACCCTCGGCGCCGGCCGCACGGCCATGGTCATCGGCGACGTCATGGGGCGCGGCGTCCGCGCCGCCGCCGTCATGGGCCAGTTGCGCACCGCGGTACGCGCGTACGCGCGCCTGGACCTGCCGCCGCACGAGGTGCTCCAGCTCCTCGACGGCCTCGCCGCCGAGATCGACCCCAACCAGATCGCCACGTGCGCGTACGCCGTCCACGACCCGCATGAGGGCCGCCTGGTGCACGCCTCCGCCGGTCACCTGCCGATCCTCATCCGCGACGCGGACGGCACCGTGCGCCGCGTCGACGAACCCACGGGACCGCCCCTCGGCACCGGCGGCTGGGTGCACGGCTCCGCCGAACTGCCCTTCCCGCCCGGATCGACCGCCGTCCTCTACACCGACGGCCTCATCGAGCGCCGCGGCCAGGACATCGAGGAGGGCGTGAACGCGCTCGCGAGCGCGTTCGCCGGCGCGGCAGGCGCACCGGGTGTCGTCTGCGACCGCCTCATCCGCTCCCTCGGCGTCACCGCCGAGCACGACGACGATGTCGCCGTGCTCGTCCTGGAGCACCCGCTGCGCGACGACGGCGAGGCCGAACTGTTCCGCGGCGCGGCGCTCGACCTCCTCGGCGGCGTCGAGGCGGCCCCGCGTGCCCGCGCCTTCGCGGACGGCGTCCTGGCGAGCTGGCGCTTCCCGGCGGAGCTGCGCGAGCTGGGCGTGCTGGCGGCCAGCGAACTCGTCGCCAACTCCCTCCAGCACGGCTCCCCGCCGATGCGGCTGCGCCTGCGGCGTACGGACCGGAGGCTCATCGTCGAGGTCACCGACGGCGACGACCGCCTGCCGCGCCGCCGCCAGGCGGAGCCGGGCGACGAGAACGGCCGCGGCATCTCCATCGTCGCCACGATCGCCTCGACCTGGGGCTCACGGCGCACCCTGGGCGGCGGCAAGGCGGTGTGGTGCGAATTCGCCCTGCCGGGCGACCACGGCCACTGACGTTCGCGTACGGAACGGGGCGTACCCGCGCGGGCAGAAGCCCGCGCGGGTACGCGCCTAGGCCGCCTGGACGGGTGCCTGCTCGGCCCCGGCCGGCGCCGGCTTGTGGGCCGCCACCTGCACCGTGCCCGCGAGCCGCGGGCAGTCCTGCAGCGGCGTCAGCCGCCGGCCCAGCCGCAGCCCCATCACCGTGACGCCCAGCGAGCACACGACGAGCATCGAGATGTACGCCCCGTACGCCCCGGCCCCCGCGAGCAGCCCGCCGACGGCGGGCCCGATGGCCAGCGCCAACTGCTTGACCAGCGCGAACACCGAGTTGTAATGCCCGATGTGCGAACCCGGCGCCAGATCGGCCACGAGAGGGGCCACGGTCGGCGACAGCATCGCCTCGCCGAGCCCGAAGAGCGCGTACGTGGAGATGATCGCCGCCGTCGCCATCGCCTGCCCGCCCGCGACCCACCCGGAGGCCCCGGCCACCAGCCACGCGACCGTCCATATGAGTCCGACCGCGGCGATGACCCGGCTGCGCCGCCGCCGCTCCACGAGCCGCAGCACGGCGAACTGCGCCACGACGATCACCGCGGTGTTCGCCGCCAGCGCCACCCCGAGCGTCGACGGGGATATCCCCGACACCTCGACCGCGAACGCCGACAGCCCGGACTCGAACTGCCCGTAGCAGGCGAAGAACATCACGAAGCCCAGCACGCAGAGCCACACCATCGCCCGGTCCGCGAGCAGGATCCGCCACCGCCCCCGGGCGCCCTCGCCCGCCGGCACGGCGTGCGCGGCGCGCGTCCCGCGCGGCAGCCGCACCGTGGCCACCACGGCGCCGAGCACCAGGAACATCACCGACTCGATGGCGAAGAGGCGCACGAACGACCCCGCGTGCTCCTCGTCCACGAGCAGCCCGCCCAGCAGACCGCCGACACCGAGCCCGAGGTTGTTGAGGAAGAACTGCGTCGCGAACGCCCGCGACCGCGTCACGGTCGTCGAGCACCAGACGATCATCGTCGCCAGCGCCGGCTGGATGACCGCCATCCCGGCGCCCATGACCAGCGTCGAGGCGAGCACCATCGGCGCCGTCGAGGCCAGCCCCAGGGAGAGCGCCCCGGCCGCGGCCGCGACCGTACCGGAAAGGGCCACCGGCAGCGGCCCGCGCCGGTCGATGAACCGCCCGGTGAAGGGCAGGACGAGCAGCGCGGCCATGGCGAACCCGGCGAGCGCGACACCCGCCGTGGTCGAGCCCAGGTCCCGCACCCGCGATACGTACAAGAACGTGTACGGCACGGTGAAGCCGCTGCCGAAGGCACTCAGCGCGTTCCCCACCTGGATCCTGCGGAGGGCCGCGGCTCCGGTCTCGCGTGTCACTGCTCACCACCCCTACACACGTACGGCCCGGCGCCGACGAGCTACCGGGTCGAAGACTTCGATGCTAAAGTTCAGACCTAAAGAGTACACGGCTGAGAAGTTCGACGCGAACGAGATTGGTGGAATACTGCGGGCCATGTCCGACAGCGACGCCCCGGCCCCCGATGCCGAACGGACGCCCACGCAGGAGCTGCGGTCGCTCGACGAGCAGATCGCGCTCTACCAGCGGGAGTTCCAGGACCTCGACCCCCAGGTCGAGCAGATCGTCTCGGCCCTCAGCCGGCTCAACCG
>NZ_CP029618.1:4775000-8324535 GCF_003945505.1 Streptomyces sp. WAC 06738
ACGCGAGCATCTGTGGCCAAGTTTTTAAGGGCGCATGGTGGATGCCTTGGCACCAGGAACCGATGAAGGACGTGGGAGGCCGCGATAGGCCCCGGGGAGCTGTCAACCGAGCTGTGATCCGGGGGTGTCCGAATGGGGAAACCCGGCAGTCGTCATGGGCTGTCACCCGCTGCTGAATGTATAGGCGGTGTGGAGGGAACGCGGGGAAGTGAAACATCTCAGTACCCGCAGGAAGAGAAAACAATTGTGATTCCGGGAGTAGTGGCGAGCGAAACTGGATGAGGCTAAACCGTTTGTGTGTGATACCCGGCAGGGGTTGCGCAGGCGGGGTTGTGGGAGTTTACGTGACTGGTCTGCCGGCTGGTCGGCGAGTGAGAAACCGTGCATGTAGACGAAGGGCATGCGAAAGGCCCGGCGTAGAGGGTAAGACCCCCGTAGTCGAAATGTGTGCGGCTCGTTGTGAACCACCCAAGTAGCACGGGGCCCGAGAAATCCCGTGTGAATCTGGCGGGACCACCCGCTAAGCCTAAATATTCCCTGGTGACCGATAGCGGATAGTACCGTGAGGGAATGGTGAAAAGTACCGCGGGAGCGGAGTGAAAGAGTACCTGAAACCGTGTGCCTACAAGCCGTGGGAGCGTCGCACGCAGCAACTTGTTGCTGTGTGTCGTGACTGCGTGCCTTTTGAAGAATGAGCCTGCGAGTTAGCGGTGTGTAGCGAGGTTAACCCGTGTGGGGTAGCCGTAGCGAAAGCGAGTCCTAGCTGGGCGAGTGAGTTGCACGCTCTAGACCCGAAGCGGGGTGATCTAGCCATGGGCAGGGTGAAGCGGCTGTAAGAGGTCGTGGAGGCCCGAACCCACCAGGGTTGAAAACCTGGGGGATGACCTGTGGTTAGGGGTGAAAGGCCAATCAAACTCCGTGATAGCTGGTTCTCCCCGAAATGCATTTAGGTGCAGCGTCGTGTGTTGCTTGCCGGAGGTAGAGCTACTGGATAGGCGATGGGCCTTACCGGGTTACTGACCTTAGCCAAACTCCGAATGCCGGTAAGTTGAGCGCGGCAGTGAGACTGCGGGGGATAAGCTCCGTGGTCGAGAGGGAAACAGCCCAGAGCATCGACTAAGGCCCCTAAGCGTATGCTAAGTGGGAAAGGATGTGGAGTCGCAGAGACAACCAGGAGGTTGGCTTAGAAGCAGCCATCCTTGAAAGAGTGCGTAATAGCTCACTGGTCAAGTGATTCCGCGCCGACAATGTAGCGGGGCTCAAGCGTACCGCCGAAGTCGTGTCACTTACGCAATAGTCCTAACGGATGTGTGAGTGGGTAGGGGAGCGTCGTGTGCCGGGTGAAGCCGCACTGGAAGGTAGTGGTGGACGGTTCGCGAGTGAGAATGCAGGCATGAGTAGCGATACACACGTGGGAAACGTGTGCGCCGATTGACTAAGGGTTCCTGGGTCAAGTTGATCTGCCCAGGGTAAGTCGGGGCCTAAGGCGAGGCCGACAGGCGTAGTCGATGGATAACCGGTTGATATTCCGGTACCCGCTGTGAAGCGCCAAACATCGAATCAGGTGATGCTAAGCCCGTGAAGCCCCCTGTCTGATCCTTCGGGTGAGGATGGGTGTGGTGGAGCCGGTGATCCGAGCTTGTAGTAGGTGAGTGATGGGGTGACGCAGGAAGGTAGTCCAGCCCGGGCGGTGGTTGTCCCGGGGTAAGGGTGTGGCCCGTTGTGCAGGTAAATCCGCGCAACATGAGGGTGAGACCTGATGCCGAGCCGATTGTGGTGAAGTGGATGATCCTATGCTGTCGAGAAAAGCCTCTAGCGATGTTTCATGGCGGCCCGTACCCTAAACCGACTCAGGTGGTCAGGTAGAGTATACCGAGGCGTTCGGGTGAACTATGGTTAAGGAACTCGGCAAAATGCCCCCGTAACTTCGGGAGAAGGGGGGCCGCTTCCGGTGATCCGTTTTACACGGGGAGCTGGGGGTGGCCGCAGAGACCAGCGAGAAGCGACTGTTTACTAAAAACACAGGTCCGTGCGAAGCTGTAAGGCGATGTATACGGACTGACGCCTGCCCGGTGCTGGAACGTTAAGGGGACCGGTTAGTCACTCTTCGGGGTGGCGAAGCTGAGAACTTAAGCGCCAGTAAACGGCGGTGGTAACTATAACCATCCTAAGGTAGCGAAATTCCTTGTCGGGTAAGTTCCGACCTGCACGAATGGCGTAACGACTTCTCGACTGTCTCAACCATAGGCCCGGTGAAATTGCATTACGAGTAAAGATGCTCGTTTCGCGCAGCAGGACGGAAAGACCCCGGGACCTTTACTATAGCTTGATATTGGTGTTCGGTTCGGCTTGTGTAGGATAGGTGGGAGACTGTGAAGCGGCCACGCCAGTGGTTGTGGAGTCGTCGTTGAAATACCACTCTGGTCGTGTTGGATGTCTAACCTGGGTCCGTGATCCGGATCGGGGACAGTGTCTGGTGGGTAGTTTAACTGGGGCGGTTGCCTCCTAAAGGGTAACGGAGGCGCCCAAAGGTTCCCTCAGCCTGGTTGGTCATCAGGTGGTGAGTGTAAGTGCACAAGGGAGCTTGACTGCGAGACTGACGGGTCGAGCAGGTGCGAAAGCAGGGACTAGTGATCCGGCGGTGGCTTGTGGGAGCGCCGTCGCTCAACGGATAAAAGGTACCCCGGGGATAACAGGCTGATCTTCCCCAAGAGTCCATATCGACGGGATGGTTTGGCACCTCGATGTCGGCTCGTCGCATCCTGGGGCTGGAGTCGGTCCCAAGGGTTGGGCTGTTCGCCCATTAAAGCGGCACGCGAGCTGGGTTTAGAACGTCGTGAGACAGTTCGGTCCCTATCCGCTGCGCGCGTAGGAGTCTTGAGAAGGGCTGTCCCTAGTACGAGAGGACCGGGACGGACGGACCTCTGGTGTGCCAGTTGTTCTGCCAAGGGCATGGCTGGTTGGCTACGTTCGGGAGGGATAACCGCTGAAAGCATCTAAGCGGGAAGCCTGCTTCGAGATGAGGACTCCCACCCCCATGAGGGGTTAAGGCCCCCTGTAGACGACGGGGTTGATAGGCCGGATCTGGAAGCCCTGTGAGGGGTGGAGGTGACCGGTACTAATAGGCCGAGGGCTTGTCCATAGCTGCTTGCGTCCACTGTGCGGGTTCTGAAACAACAACCCCGCCCACGCAACCTGTACCGGTCTGGTACGGGGTGTGGGGGATAGTTTCATAGTGTTTCGGTGGTCATAGCGTTGGGGAAACGCCCGGTCTCATTCCGAACCCGGAAGCTAAGCCCGACCGCGCCGATGGTACTGCATGGGGGACCGTGTGGGAGAGTAGGTCACCGCCGAACAATTCTTCATGAGAGCCGTCCCGAACGCTTCGGGGCGGCTTTCGTGCGTTACGGTGGCCGATATGAGCGGCCGCGCGCACCTGATGTGGGACCAGGCAGTCACCGCGTACGACTTCGGTCCTGAACACCCCATGGATCCCGTTCGGTTGGCGCTGACCATGCGCCTCGTCGAGGAACTGGGGATCGACAAGGCCGTCGACGTCGTTGCCGCGCCCGCGGCCGGCGAGTCGACGTTGCGGCTCGTGCACCGGCAGGACTACATCGACGCCGTACGGCGGGCCTCCGAGGCGCCGGCGGAAGCGGATCCCTCCTACGGGCTCGGGACCGTCGACGATCCCGCGTTCGTGGGGATGCACGAGGCGTCGGCGTTGATCGCCGGGCAGTCCGTGGCGGCGGCGGAGTCCGTGTGGGACGGGCGGGCGGTGCACGCCGTGAACTTCGCCGGGGGGCTTCATCATGCGATGCCCGGTGCCGCTTCGGGGTTCTGCGTCTACAACGACGCGGCGCTGGCCATCGCGCGGCTGCTGGAGTTGGGCGTAGAGCGGGTGGCGTACGTGGATGTGGACGTGCATCACGGCGACGGCGTACAGGCGGCCTTCTGGGATGACCCGCGCGTGCTGACCATCTCCGTCCACGAGCACCCCAGCACGCTCTTCCCCCAGACCGGCTGGCCGGAGGAGACCGGTGGGTCCGGGGCCGAGGGCCAGGCGGTGAACGTCGCGCTGCCGGCCGGGACCGGCGACGCGGGGTGGCTGCGGGCGTTCCACGCCGTCGTGCCGGAGCTGCTGGCGTCGTGGGGGCCCCAGGTGCTCGTGTCGCAGCACGGGGCCGACACGCACGCCGAGGATCCCCTGGCGCATCTCGCCGTCAGCCTGGACGCGCAGCGTGCGGTGATGGAGACGTGTCACGCCCTGGCGCACGAGCACGCGGACGGGCGCTGGCTGGCGCTCGGCGGGGGCGGGTACGCGGTCGTGGACGTCGTTCCGCGCTCCTGGGCGCATCTCTGCGCCATCTCCGCCGGCCACCCCGTTCTTCCGGCCACGGAGGTCCCCGAGAGCTGGCGGGCCGAGGCGCTGCGGCGGACCGGGCAGCAGGCCCCGTACCGGATGACCGACGGGCGTGACGCCTCCTGGGCGGACTGGGACGCGGGGTACGACCCGGGCTCGCCGCTGGATCGTGCGGTGCGTGCCGCGCGGCGGACGGCGTTCCCGGCGCACGGGCTGCTGCCCTGAAGGAGCCGGCCCCGCCGCGGCTTTCTTGTGGGCGAAATATTCGGGAAGCCGCCCGTTCCGCCCGTAAGGGCGGCCAGAGTGGGTCGGGTGTTGACCGACGCACCCTTGTTGCGTAGGCATCTGCTGGCGACGGGGATCGCCGGGCCGGTGGCGACGAGCCGCGACAAGAGCCTCCGCAGATATCAGCAGTTCGCGGCCCGCGACCCGCGGGTGCTGCTCGGACTGGAACCGGAACGGGATTGGTCGGTGGCCGAGTTGCTGCGGCTGATGGCGGAACGCTGCGGTACGAGCGGGGATCCGGGCCGGATCTCGGGCACCGAGGTCATCGATCCGGACCGTACGATCGACGCCCTGCACGCCTTCGCGGAGCGGCTGCGCGACGCCGCGCACGACTGCGAGGCGGTTCTCTTCGGGACCGGGCATCCCGACCGCCTCCTCGGCTTCTACGCCCCCTTGGCTGCGGGGCTCTCGGCGGCTGGGTGCGTTGTTCTCACCCCCGGTGAGGGCAGAGATGTCGACATAACGACCCGATTCGGCGTACGCACATACCGGCTCAACTACCCCGACTCCGTTGCCGTTCTGGGCGACCCGGACCCCTCCACCGGGCCCGCGACCAGGGGGGTCCATACTCACTCTCCGCTTCCCCTGCGTGCGGCACTCGGTGCCGCGGCGGCCGCGGGCGGGCCGCTGCCCGGGCTGGTGGTGGGGGACCACGGATGGGCCTGCGGGGCTGGTCAGTTGGGCATCGAGGCCATCGGTCTGGCGGACGCGGACGACCCGGCACCCTTCGTCGCCCAGGTGGAGGGCCGGGTGCCCGTCGTGGTGCCACTTGATGACTCTGTGCAACCGGACAGCTACGGGCCGGTGGCCGACTATGTGCTCAAACACGCCCGTCTGTCACTGTAGCCATGCGATCGCTACTCCTCTTCCCCACTTGCATCACCCGCCCCTAATCTGGGGAGGAGCGCGCATGCGAGGAGGAGGCACCGGAGGGGAAGCCGGTGTCCGTCATGTGCGGAAGGTTCAGGTGTGTCATGGCTGCAAGCGATAAGCCTCTCAACGAGGTTGTGTTCCTGACCGTGGCTGAAGTAGCCGCGGTGATGCGAGTGTCCAAGATGACCGTGTACCGGTTGGTGCACAGCGGCCATCTGCCGGCGATCCGGGTGGGGAGGTCCTTCCGGGTGCCGGAGCAGGCGGTGCACGAATACCTCCGCGAGTCGTATGTGGGGGTGGAGTCTGCCTGACGGGTCCGAGAGGTTGCGCACCCTCGATTACGTCAATCCAGTTCGCCCGGGTAGGCTTGGGCCCCTGTAAGACGTGTGGGCCCTTGCCCGCCCACCCCGACGGAGAGAAGTGAGCGAGGGTACCCGTGGGCTCTGTGATCAAGAAGCGGCGTAAGCGGATGGCGAAGAAGAAGCACCGCAAGCTGCTGAAGCGCACGCGAGTGCAGCGCCGCAACAAGAAGTAGCGGTAGCCCGCACCCGTTCCGCCGTCCATCCGCCTTTCCCGGCGGGTGGGCGGCGGTTGTGCGTGGTGGCGCGTTGTCCTGCGTATACGGTGGGGCGATCGCGCGTACGGGCAGGCAAGGAGAGGAAGGCGAAGGCCAGTGGGCAGAACCGTGCTCGTCACCGGCGTCGCCCGCCCCCTCGTCGGGCGCCTGGTCCGCCGGCTCATGCGGGACCCGGACGTCGACCGCGTCGTCGGCGTCGACGCCAGGGCGCCCGAGCACCAGCTCGGCGGCGCCGACTTCGTACCGGCGGACATCCGCCACCCCGTGCTCGCCCGGATCCTCGTCGAGCACCGCGTCGACACCGTGATGCACATGGACGTCACCGGCACCCCGCTCACCCGCGGCGGCCGGGGGGCGGTCAAGGAGAACAACGTCATCGGGTCCATGCACCTGCTCGGCGCCTGCCAGCAGGCGCCGCGCGTGCGGCGGCTCGTCGTCAAGTCCACCACCAGCGTCTACGGCTCCGCGCCCCGCGACCCCGCCGTGTTCACCGAGAGCACGCCGCCCAAGGCGCTGCCCAGCGGCGGCTTCGCCAAGGACGCGGTGGAGGTCGAGGGGTACGTGCGCGGCTTCGCACGGCGCCGCCCGGACGTCGCCGTGTGCGTGCTGCGGTTCGCCAACATCCTCGGCCCGCGCGTGGACACACCGCTCGCCGAGTATCTGGCGCTGCCCGCCCTGCCCACGGTCCTCGGCTACGATCCGCGGCTGCAGTTCGTGCACGAGGACGACGTCATCGAGGTGCTGCTGCTCGCGGCCGGCGAGCCGCGCCGCGGCACGATCAACAGCGGCACGTTCAACATCGCCGGCGAAGGCGTGCTGCTGCTCTCGCAGGCCGCCCGCCGGCTCGGCCGTCCCACCGTCCCGGTGCCGCTGCCCGCCGTGACGTGGGTCGGCTCGGCGCTGCGGTCCGCGGGCATGACGGACTTCTCGCCGGAGCAGATCCGGCTGCTGACCCACGGGCGGGTCGTGGAGACGACGCAGATGCGTGAACTGCTGGGCTTCACGCCGGAGTACTCGACGGCGGAGGCGTTCGCCGACTTCGCCGCCGGGCGCGCGGCGGGGCTGCTGCCGCCGCGTGAGGTGCGGCGGGCCGTCGACGCGATCGGCGGGCTGCTGGGGCTGCCGGGGGCGCGGACCCCGGCGCAGGGGGACGGAGTTGCGAAGGAGTCGGTGCCCGATGGCTGACGCGAAGGTCATTCCGTTCGACGACGACCGCTCCCGCGGCGGAGGCGGCAAGTCCCGGCGCCGGTCAGGCGCCGGCCGGCCGCGGCGCGCGGACGGCGGCGCTGCTGCGGGCGCGGAGGCGGCGCTCTCCGCGCTGCCCGGCGGGCAGGGGCCCGCGGACGACGAGGGCGCGGACCGTACGGACGCGGCGGGGGACCCGGCAGGGCAGGCGGGCGCCGCCTCTGCGGACCGTACGGCACCGCCGGGCACCGAGGCCGCGGACGCGGTCGCCGAGGCGCTGCAGAGCGCCCTCATGAGCGCGCTGCCGCGGCTCCTGGGCGGCGGCTGGGAGCGCAGGGCCGCCGACGCGCTGGGCTTCCTGCGGCGGCGGCTGACGGGCGACTACGAGGTCGACGAGTTCGGCTTCGACGCGGAGCTGACCGACCAGGTGCTCGTGCCGCTCTTCCGGCCGCTCTTCGAGAAGTACTTCCGGGTGACCGTCAAGGGAGTCGAGAACATCCCCGACACCGGCGGCGCGCTCGTCGTCGCCAACCACTCCGGAGTCGTGCCCTGGGACGGGCTGATGGCCCAGGTCGCCGTCCGCGACCACCACCCCGCCGACCGCCATCTGCGGCTGCTCGCGGCCGATTTGGTGTTCGTGCTGCCGTTCTTCAACCAGCTCGCCCGCAAGGGCGGGCACACGCTGGCCTGCGCCGACGACGCGGCGCGGCTGCTGGCGCGGGGCGAGGTCGTCGGCGTGATGCCGGAGGGGTTCAAGGGGATCGGCAAGCCGTTCGCCGACCGCTACAAGCTGCAGCGCTTCGGCCGCGGCGGCTTCGTCTCGACGGCGCTGCGGGCGGGGGCGCCGATCGTGCCGTGCTCGATCGTCGGGGCGGAGGAGATCTATCCGATGCTCGGCAACGCCAAGACGGTGGCGCGGCTGCTGGGGTTGCCGTACTTCCCGCTGACGCCGACGTTCCCGTGGCTGGGGCCGCTCGGGGCCGTACCGCTGCCGACGAAGTGGACGATCGAGTTCGGCGAGCCGATCCCCACGGACGGCTATCCGCCGGAGGCGGCGGACGACCCCATGCTGATGTTCAACCTCACCGACCAGGTGCGCGAGACGATCCAGCACACGCTGTACAAGCTGCTCGTCGAGCGGCGGTCGGTCTTCTTCTGACCCGTCACCGCTGCTCCGCCCGCTTCCCGCGCGTCCCTATTCCTCCTCGCCGATGTCGAGGCCCAGGTCGGGCAGCGGCAGCAGCGGCGGGAGGGTGATCTCGGGCTTCTTCCCGGGCGGCTGCTCGGTGGGCGAGGTGCTGCTGCCGCCGGTCTCCTGGCCGCCAGTCTCGTCCTTGTCGGGCAGCACGCCGCCGATCAGGCCGTCCTCGCCGACCAGCCCGTCCTCCTCGGTGGTGCTGGGCTTCGGCTCGCCGTCCTCGCCGACCTCGCCGTCGGCGGTGGCCGTGGACGACGGGGCGGGCTCGGCCTCGTCGGTGTCGGTGTGGCCGCCGCCGGTGCTCGCGGTGCCCGGCGCGCTGCCGCTGGGGGAGGTGTCGTCCTCGGGACCGGGCAGCAGCGACGACAGCGGGGCGACGTCCTGCTTTATGGCGTCGAAGACCGAGCTGACCTCGTCGCCCAGGTCGCCCAGCTCGACGGGAAGCCGCTCGCGCAACTGCTGCCAACCGCGCTCGTTCTTCTGCGAGAAGGCGGAGAGGGTCTGCATGGGGCCGAGCGAGCCGTCCTCGTCGTACGCGCCGCGCAGCAGCTTGCGGCCTTCGCCGGCATCGTGTCGTACGTTGTCGAGGGCTTCGCGGACCTCGCCCATCGACTCCGCGTCGAGGTCGCCGGCGCGGCCGCGCTCCATCAGGCGCCGTGCCTCGTTCAGCCGCGTGCTGGCCTGGTCGAGGTAGATCCGGCCGCGCTCGGTGTCGCCGTCGGCCATGCCGCGGCGCAGGTCCTCCATGCCGCGCTTGAGGCCGTAGAGGGTGTCGCCCGGGAGGGCGTCGGAGCTGACCGCGGCGGCGGCGCTGAACGCGCCGGCGGCGACGCCGACGCCGGCGCTGCCGATGGCCACGCCGCGGGAGAGGCGGGAGTGCGGGCGCAGCCGGGACAGCGGTCCCGCCGCGCGGTGGGCGCCGCGCTTGCGGGGCGCGGGGATCAGCGGGGCTTCGGTGCTCTCCGCGGTGTCCGTGTCCTCGGCGAGCATCGCCTCCATGGCGGCGATGAGCTGAGTCCGCTGGACGGTCTTGACCTCGGGGTCGAGGGTGGGACCCGGCACCGAGGCGAGCCGGCCCGCCAGGCCCAGCAGCCGTGCTTGCTCGGGATCTGCCGCAAGCGCTTCCGCCTGCTGCGCCCGAGACTCCTCATCAAGGGCCTGGGCGAAGGCGTTCGCCCGCCGGTGTGCCGATACGGATCCGATCACGGGCGGCACCTCCTGTCGACTCGGGGTCTCTGTGTGGGACTCCCTATCCCGCCCGCATAGTTGTACTCCTTGACCCATTTCACCCGAAGGGGTGAGCCGGGGTGGACAACTCGCGACCGAAGAAGCCCTGCTATCCGCTCAACGACGGGCAGGGCAGTCGGGTTACGCGGTGGCGTTGATACTACTTCGGTGGGCGCGGACGCCCCGGGTATCGGAAGAGTCAAGGGAGATCGCTTCCCGTCAGCGGGCGTCGTCCGGCAGCAGCCGGGCCAGGGTGCGCACCGCCCGGTACTGCAGGGTCTTGATCGCGCCTTCGTTCTTGCCCATCACCTTGGCGGTCTCGGCCACCGACAGCCCCTGGAGGAAGCGGAGCGTCACGCACTCCTGCTGCTGCGGGTTGAGCTTGCGGACGGTCTCCAGCAGCGCGGTGTTGGAGAGCGACTCCAGCACGGAGTCCTCGGGGCTGCGCTCGGTCTCGCTGGGGTCGAGCATCTCGCCGGTGGTGACCTCCAGCCGGAACCGGCTGGACTTGAAGTGGTCCGCCACGAGGTTGCGCGCGATCGTCACCAGCCAGGCGCCGAAGTCGCGGCCCTGCCAGGTGAACGTGCCGATCCGGCGCAGCGCGCGCAGGAAGGTTTCCGAGGTGAGGTCCTCGGCCGTCGCCCGGCCGCCGACGCGGTAGTAGATGTAGCGGTAGACGGTGTCGGCGTACTGGTCGTAGAGCCGGCCGAACGCCTCGGTCTCGCCGGACTGGGCGCGCTCGACCAGGTCCATCATCCGGCGGCTGTCGCCGGTCGAGGGCTGCGGCTGCCTGGTCTGCCTGCCGCTGCGCTCGCGGGTCCCCGCGCCGCCGGCCTGCCGGCGTCTGCTGCCGACGGCGGCGCTGCCGTCGGTGAGGGCGTAGGCGGGGGCCGCGACCGGGCCGGCGGCGGGACTCGCGGCGGGGCCGGCGACGGCCAGGGCGGGCGAGAAGAGGCGCAGTTGCTCGATCACCTGCGCGCGCAGCGTAGCCAGGCCTGAGGCGTCAACCCCGACGGATGAGTACACGGGACTCCCAGAGGCAGTGCTTCCATCACGTTCAGTGCGGGACCGTTGACCGGCGTAGGTATGCGCGGGCACCGGATTGCGTCTGAGGAGAATAACGCTTCGTGTCGGGTGCGCTACCTCCAGTTGCTCAAATCACCGTTTCCGTCCGATCTGTAGCCTATTGGCGACTCCTCAAGTATCAGCCGCCGGATTGAGTTTGATCGGTAAGTGACACGAACTGCCTGGTTCATGGGCGTGTTGTGTGTTTCCCGGAGGAATCGGTCACGGGTACGCTGCCGGTACCCCGTTGACCGCGGGGCCGGGGACGCCGGCCGGGGCGTGGACAAGTGCGCCCGGTTCAGCGTCGGCGGCGCTGCAGGGCGGCCGCCGCGGCCGCGCCGCCGGCCACCGCGCCGACGCCCGCCGCGGCCGGGATGCCGACCTTCGCCGCCTTGCGGCCCGTACGGTAGTCGCGCAGCCGCCATCCGTGTTCGCGCGCGTGCTTCCGCAGCCGCGCATCGGGGTTGATCGCGTACGGATGGCCGACGAGGGAGAGCATCGGGATGTCGTTGGCCGAATCGCTGTACGCGGCGCAGCGCGACAACTCCAGCGTCTCGGCCGCGGCCAGGGCCCGTACCGCCTCGGCCTTGGCGGGGCCGTGCAGCACCTCGCCGACGAGCCGCCCGGTGTAGACGCCGCCGACGGACTCCGCGACCGTGCCCAGCGCGCCGGTCAGGCCGAGCCGGCGGGCGATGATCGTCGCGGTCTCGACGGGGGCGGCGGTGACGAGCCACACCTTCTGGCCGGCGTCGAGGTGCGCCTGCGCCAGCGCGCGGGTGCCGGGCCAGATGCGCTCGGCCATGTACTCGTCGTAGATCTCCTCGCCCATCTCCATGAGATCGGCGACGCGATGGCCCTGCACGATGGAGAGCGCGCTGGACTGCGCGTCCTCCATGTGTCCCGAGTGCTCGGCGCCGGCGAGGCGGAAGTACGCCTGCTGCCAGGCGAACCGGGCGAGATCGCGGGTGCGGAAGAACTTGCGCTTGTAGAGCCCGCGGCCGAAGTGGTAGAGCGCGGCGCCCTGCATGATCGTGTTGTCGAGGTCGAAGAAGGCCGCCGCGTGCACGTCGCCGTGGACGGGGAAGTCCGGTTCCTCGTCCTCCTTCGCCGCCTTCGCCCCGCCGCCCGCCGTGACGTCCTCCGCGCGCGCGGCTTCCGCGTGCTCCAGCTCCTGTGACGTCTTGCGCGCCGCCTCGGCCGCGGCCTCGCCGGCCGCGACGCTGCGCGCGGTCGCGCGGCGTCTGCGGCTGAGCCATCCGAATGCGGCCATGCCGATGAGCATAACGGTGCGAGGCGGGCCAACCGGTGTCGAGGGGCTGGGCCTCCGCGGACGCGCGCGTGAACTCCCGGGTGATTCCTGCCCGCCTCTGTACGCCCCTTGCCCGGCTTCTTTCGTTGTGTGCCTGCTCTCTGTCCTGTTCTGCTCGCTTACGGGCGGCTCCGGATGCCCGTGCGGGACGGCACAATCGATGACATGAGCCTGTTGCGACGTAAGAGCGCCGCCTCCGCGCCCGCCCCCGCCGACCGGACCGTGACCCTCATCGGCAAGCCCGGCTGCCACCTGTGCGACGAGGCGCGCGAGGTGGTCGTCTCCGTCTGCGCGGAGCTGGGCGCCGGCTGGGAGGAGCGGGACATCACACGGGACGAGGAGCTGTACCGGCGCTACTGGGAGCAGATCCCGGTGGTCCTCGTGGACGGTGAGCAGCACGACTTCTGGCGGGTCGACCCGGAGAGGCTGCGGCGGGCGCTGCGGTCATGACCCGCGGGGTGACGCCCGTCACTTTGCCCGGACAAAGCGGACACCATCTTTGTGCACGCGTTCACAAAGGCATAGCCTTCTCTCATCAGTGCGGTTTCGCCCCGGCGGGCCGTACGCGGCACCGCGCTAGCGTCAGGAGCACTGTGGCAACTGGCCGAACTCACCGAACGGCGACCCGTAGCCGAGGGATCCCCGAGGCCACCGTCGCCCGGCTCCCGCTCTATCTGCGGGCCCTCACGGCGCTCTCGGAGCGCTCCGTGCCCACGGTCTCCTCCGAGGAACTGGCCGCCGCCGCCGGCGTCAACTCGGCGAAGCTGCGCAAGGACTTCTCGTACCTCGGCTCCTACGGCACCCGCGGCGTCGGCTACGACGTCGAGTACCTCGTCTACCAGATCTCACGCGAGCTCGGCCTCACCCAGGACTGGCCCGTGGTCATCGTCGGTATCGGTAACCTCGGCGCCGCCCTCGCCGGCTACGGAGGCTTCGCCTCCCGCGGCTTCCGCGTCGCCGGGCTCATCGACGCCGACCGGGCCATGACCGGCAAGCAGGTCGCGGGCCTGACCGTGCGGCACACCGACGAACTGGAGCCGCTCATCAAGGAGAGCGGCGTCTCCATCGGCGTCATCGCCACCCCCGCGGGCGCCGCGCAGGCCGTCTGCAACCGGCTGGTGGAGGCGGGCGTCACCTCGATCCTCAACTTCGCGCCGACCGTGCTGAACGTCCCCGAGGGCGTCGACGTGCGCAAGGTCGACCTCTCGATAGAGCTGCAGATCCTCGCCTTCCACGAGCAGCGCAAGGCCGGCGAGGAGGCCGAGCTGCGCGAGGCCGAGGCGGCCGCCGCGGCGGCCCGCGGCGGCACGCCGGAGGCGGCCGCGGCGGCGGGCCCCACCGCCGCCGCGAAGAAGCGCACCGGGCAGGGGCCCGACGGGGACGTGCCCGCCGTGATGCCCGCATGAGTGTCCTCGTCGTCGGCCTCAGCCACCGCAGCGCGCCCGTGAGCGTGCTGGAGCGGGCCTCGCTCGCGCCCGACGCGCGCGCGAAGCTCCTCGCGGACGCGGTGGCGGCGGCTCCGGTCACGGAGGCCGCGGTGCTGGCCACGTGCAACCGGATCGAGCTGTACGCCGCGGTGGACAAGTTCCACGCGGGCGTCGCCGAGCTGTCGACGCTGCTGGCGCAGCACGCGGGCGCGAGCCTGGAGGAGCTGACGCCGCACCTCTACGTGCACTACGAGGACCGCGCCGTGCACCACCTCTTCACGGTCGGCTGCGGGCTGGACTCCATGGTCGTCGGCGAGGGGCAGATCCTCGGCCAGATCAAGGAGTCGCTGGCGCTCGGGCAGCGGCTGCACACCGCGGGCCGGACGCTGAACGACCTCTTCCAGCAGGCGCTGCGGGTCGGCAAGCGGGCGCACAGCGAGACGGGGATCGACAAGGCGGGGCAGTCGCTGGTCTCGTTCGGGCTCGCGCAGCTCGCGGCCGGCGCCCCGGTGGCCGAGTGGGTGGCGGGACGCCGCGCGCTGGTGATCGGCGCGGGCTCGATGTCGTCGCTGGCGGCGACGGTGCTGGCGCGGGCCGGGGCGGCGGAGCTGGTGATCGCCAACCGCACGTACGAGCGCGCGGAGCGCCTGGCGGCGAGCCTGAACGCGGGATCCGCGGTCGCGGGCGGCTGGAGCACGGGGTCGCCTGCGGCGGGCGCGGCAGGTCCGATTCCGTCGCAGCCCGGGCCCGCAGGGTCTGGGCCGGCGGCCCGTGCGGTGCGGGTCGAGGAGATCGCGGACGAGCTGGTGACGGCGGACGTGGTCGTCTCCTGTACGGGCGCGACGGGCCTGGTGCTCACGGCCGACGAGGTGCGCGACGCGCTGCGCCGCCGGGACGGTGACACCCCCCTCGCTCTGCTTGACCTGGCCATGCCGCGTGATATCGATCACGCGCTGCACGAGACGCCCGGGGTGCGGTTCGTCGACATCGAGGCCCTCGCCGGGGCCAGCGCCGACGCGCCCATGGCCGCCGATGTGGACCAGGTACGGGCCATCGTCGCCGGCGAGGTCGACGACTTCGGCGCCGCGCAGCGCGCCGCCAGCATCACGCCCACCGTGGTCGCGCTGCGGACCATGGCCCAGGACGTCGTCGCGGGCGAGATCGCCCGTTTGGAGGGTAGGCTGCCCGGGCTCGACGAACGTCAGCGGGCCGAGGTGGCGCAGACCGTGCGCCGCGTCGTGGACAAGCTGCTGCACGCGCCGACCGTACGGGTCAAGGAGCTGGCCGCCACCCCCGGCGGAGCGGGGTACGCGGACGCCCTGCGGGAGCTCTTCGACCTCGACCCGGCCACCGTCGACGCCGTCAGCCGCGCGGACTCCGGCCGCGCGGCGGCCAGCGCACGCAGTGAACGGGAGCCGTCATGACCGCAGCCAAGCCGACGCAGGCGAAGGGGGCCGGGGCGCAGGAAGCCCCGCGCTTCCAGCGCCCGTTGCGCCTCGGCACGCGGCGGAGCAAGCTCGCGCTCGCGCAGTCCGAGCAGGTTGCCGAATCGGTACGCCGTCTCACCGGGCGCCCCGTCGAGCTGGTCGAGATCACCACGTACGGGGACGTGTCCCGGCAGCACCTGTCCGAGATCGGCGGCCAGGGCGTCTTCGTCGCCGCCCTGCGCGAGGCCGTGGTGCACGGCGAGGTGGACCTCGCGGTGCACTCGCTGAAGGACCTGCCGACCACGCAGCCCGAGGAGCTGGTCATCGCCGCCGTGCCGCCCCGCGAGGACCCGCGGGACGTGCTCGTCGCCCGCGACGGCCTCGGCTTCGAGGACCTGCTCGCCGCCGGCGCCCGGCCCCGTATCGGCACCGGCTCCGCGCGCCGCGCCTGCCAGTTGCACGCCTGGGCCCGCTCCCTCGGCGGCGCGATAGAGACCGTCCCGGTCCGCGGGAACGTCGACACCCGCATCGGGTACGTACAGAAGGGCGAGCTCGACGCCGTCGCGCTCGCCGCCGCGGGGCTCAGCCGCCTCGGCCGGCTGGCCGAGGTCACCGAGCTGATCCCCCTCGACGCAGTCTTGCCCGCCCCCGGCCAGGGGGCCCTGGCGGTCGAGTGCGCCTCGTCGAGCGCGCACCTCGCCGCCCAGCTCGCGGAGCTCGACGACCCGCAGACGCGGGTCGCCGTCACCGCCGAGCGGACGCTGCTCGCCGCCCTGGAGGCCGGCTGCAGCGCGCCCGTGGGCGCGCTCGCCGACCTGCACGCGGAGGGTCCCTCCGGGGCCGCACTGGGCACAGCGTCCACTGTCACCGAGATGCGCCTGCGCGGCGTCGTCGGCACCCCCGACGGCTCCGCTCTGGTGCAGATGTCCGCCACCGGCCCCGTGCCGGCGTCGTACGACGACGCCGTGGCGCTCGGACGCGAGCTCGCAGAAGAGATGCTCGCCAAGGGCGCGGCCGGTCTGATGGGGGAGCGACTTTGAGCCCCACGCCTTCGACCCGTAAGGCCAGCGCGTCGGCGCGTACCGCAGCGACCGGCGCGGCCCGGCCGCCCGGTCCCGCCGCCCGCGGGCACGTCACGTTCCTGGGCGCAGGACCCGGGGACCCCGGACTGCTGACGCTGCGCGCCGTGGAAGCGCTGTCCGCGGCAGACGTCCTGATCGCCGACCCCAAGGTCCTCGCCGTCGTACGCGCCCACGCGCGCGTCGGCGCGGTCATGCCGCACACGTCGTCGGCGGCCGCGCCCGCGGCGCATACGTCGGCGGCCGCGGGGGACGACGAACCGCCAACGGCCGCTGACGCAGGCCATCTTGTCATGGAGGCCGCGCGCGCCGGCAGGCGGGTCGTGCATGCCGTGGCGGGCGATCCGGGCCTCGACGGCGGTGCCGCGCAGGCGATGCGCGCGTGCGCCGCCGAGGGCATCTCCTTCGAGGTGGTGCCCGGGGTCGCGACCGCCGTCGGCGTGCCCGCGTACGCCGGCGTACCGCTGCACGACCCGCAGGGTACGGACGTGCGCGTCGTGGACGCGGCGACCGCCTCGGAGCAGATCTGGGGCGAGGCGGGCGCCAGCGACTGCACGCTGGTGGTGCAGACGTCCCTGGAGGCCACCGCGGCGACGGCGCGCGAGTTGGTCGCCGCGGGCCGCAAGCCGGACACCCCGATGACGGTCACGCTCGCGGGCACGACGACGCGGCAGCGGACGTTCAGCGCCACGCTCGGCAGCGTCGCGCAGGTGCTGAAGTCCGCGAAGGTGCTGCCGTCGCCGGACGCCGGACAGGCGGTCATAGCGGTCGTCGGCGAGCAGAGCGCACCGGCCCGCCGCGAGCAGTTGGCCTGGTTCGAGTCCAAGCCGCTCTTCGGCTGGCACGTGCTCGTGCCGCGGACGAAGGAGCAGGCGGCGTCGCTCTCCGAGCAACTGCGCTCGTACGGTGCCGTGCCGCACGAGGTGCCGACCATCGCCGTCGAGCCGCCGCGCACCCCGCAGCAGATGGAGCGGGCGGTCAAGGGCCTGGTCACCGGGCGGTACGAGTGGATCGCCTTCACGTCCGTCAACGCCGTCAAGGCGGTGCGGGAGAAGTTCGAGGAGTACGGTCTTGACGCCCGCGCGTTCGCCGGGATCAAGGTCGCCGCGGTCGGCGAGCAGACGGCGGCGGCGCTGGTGGAGTTCGGCGTACGGCCCGACCTGCAGCCCAGCGGCGAGCAGTCGTCGCACGGGCTGCTGGAGGACTGGCCGCCGTACGACCCGGTCTTCGACCCGATCGACCGGGTCTTCCTGCCGCGGGCCGACATCGCCACCGAGACGCTGGTGGCGGGGCTGAAGGACCTCGGCTGGGAGGTCGACGACATCACCGCGTACCGCACGGTGCGCGCGTCGCCGCCGCCGGCCGAGACCCGCGAGGCGATCAAGGGCGGCGGGTTCGACGCCGTGCTCTTCACCTCGTCCTCGACGGTGCGGAACCTCGTCGGCATCGCGGGCAAGCCGCACAACGTCACGGTCATCGCCTGTATCGGCCCGGCCACGGCGAAGACGGCGGAGGAGCACGGGCTGCGCGTCGACGTCATGGCGCCGGAGCCGTCGGTGCACCGGCTGGCCGAGGCGCTGGCGGAGTTCGGCGCGCGCCGCCGGGCGGCGGCGGTCGAGGCCGGGGAGCACGTCACCCGGCCCAGCGAGCGCAGGCCGCGGCGGCGGGCGCGGACGACGACCACGAGCTGACGGGGGCCCGGCGGGGATGTCACCGCGGGGGCGTACGGTGGAAGCCACCCGGCCCCCCGCGGCCCGGTGGGGGGCGCGTGCGCATGTGCCCTCCTTCGCCGGGCCGGTCAGCGGCCGCCCCGGAGCACCACGGAGGTAAGCACACGTGTCCGGCACCGACGCCCCGCACCCCGGCCCTGTCACCGTTCCCGTCGTCCGCCCGCGGCGGCTGCGCACCACGCCCGCGATGCGGCGCATGGTCGCCGAGACCCGGCTGCACCCGGCGGAGCTGATCCTGCCCGCCTTCGTACGCGAAGGCATCGACGAGCCGGCGCCGATCGCGTCCATGCCGGGCGTCGTGCAGCACACCCGCGACTCCCTGAAGAAGGCCGCCGCCGAGGCCGTCGCCGAGGGCGTCGGCGGGATCATGCTCTTCGGCGTCCCCGAGGAGCACAAGAAGGACGCGGTCGGCTCGGCCGGCACGGACCCGGACGGCATCCTCCAGGTCGCGCTCCGCGACGTGCGGGCCGAGGTCGGGGACGACCTGGTGATCATGTCCGACGTGTGCCTGGACGAGACCACCGACCACGGGCACTGCGGGGTGCTGGACGCCGCGGGCCGGGTCGACAACGACGCGACGCTCGTGCGGTACGCGGAGATGGCCGTCGTGCAGGCGGACGCCGGGGCGCACGTGCTGGGGCCGAGCGGCATGATGGACGGCCAGGTCGCGGTCATCCGCGAGGCCCTGGACCGGGCGGGCCACCAGGACGCGGGGATCCTCGCGTACGCCGTGAAGTACTCCTCCGCCTTCTTCGGGCCCTTCCGCGAGGCGATCAACTCCTCGCTGCGGGGCGACCGGAAGACCTACCAGCAGGACCCGCCGAACGCCCGCGAGGCGCTGCGGGAGCTCTCCCTCGACCTCGCGGAGGGCGCCGACATGGTGATGGTCAAGCCGGCCGGTCCGTACCTGGACGTGCTGCGCCGGGTCGCCGACGAGTCGGACGTGCCGGTGGCGGCGTACCAGATCTCGGGTGAGTACGCGATGGTCGAGGCGGCGGCGGAGCGCGGCTGGGTGGACCGGGACGCGGCGATGATGGAGACGCTGACGGGGATCAGGCGGGCCGGGGCGCAGATGATCCTCACGTACTGGGCGATGGACGCGGCCCGGAAGCTGCGCGGCTGACGCGCGGGGGCCGGGCGGCGCGCCGCCCCGGCCCCCTTACGCGACGCCTGCCAGCAGCCCCGCCAGCCGGGCGCGGGCCAGCACGGCGATGGTGAACGCGTCGGTGATCCGCCCCGTGCGCACCAGGTCCTCCGCCTCCGCCGGGGCCACGCTGAACACGCGGCGGACCCCCTCCCCCCGGGCGGGCTCGCCGTAGCCGTCGATGTGCACCGCGTACAGCTCCGTGTGCCCGCCCACGAGACCGGTGTCCGGGTGCAGCCGCCCCAGCGGGACGATCCCCCGGGCCGTCGCGCCGATCTCCTCCGCGACCTCCTTGGCCGCGTTCTCGGGGGCGCTCAGCCCCGGGGTGCCGAAGCCGCGCGGCACCTCCACGTGCCGGTCGCGGGTGGCGTGGCGGTAGTGCTCCAGGAGCACCACTTCGGCGCCGCCGCCGAGCAGCGGCAGCGCCACGACGCCGGGGGCGCCGGCCGCGTCGAGCAGCCGGATGTACGTGCCGCGCCTGCCGTCGGGGAAGCGGACGGGATCGCGCACGATCGTCACGTACGGGTCGTGGTAGACCACCCCGACCGGAACCCCGTCCACCGCCGTCACGCCGTCGAGGATCTCGATCCCGCCCGGCTCGTTCAGGAAGAGCCCGGGGTGGTCGCGGCGCAGCTTCCGGTAGTGCTCCAGCGGACCGTGTTCGGCCGTCATCCGTCCTCCGCTCGTTCGGCAGGGTCCTAGGGTGCGGTCACCTGCTGGTCGGCCTCGCTCGCCGCCGTGTCGGCGCGGGCGGGGCGGGTCTCCTGGCCGTAGGCGCGGAGGATCGTCTCCCAGTCCTTGCGGAGGCTGCGCAGGCGCAGCGCGGGCAGGGTGATGCTGTGGCCGAGGCCGCCCCGGGACGCGCGGGCCTCCTTGAACACCAGGCGCATCACCAGCGGTCCCGCGACCACGCTGACCGCGTCGAGCGAGCCGCTGAGTAAGGAGGCTTCGCCCGCCAGCACCCGCAGGACGATGCCCGGCGACTCGAGGATCAGCATGACGCCCATCTCGCGCCGGAAGGCTCCGGGCCCCCGGCTGATCTTCCGTGCCCGGCGCAGCATCCGCGCGTGGAGCCGGGCGATCCGCGCGGTGGCGGCGGCGAAGTCGTGGGGCGAGGGCACCAGGTCCGGGGTGAAGCCGGAGTTGACGAAGCCGCTGAGCGCGTCGATGTACGCACGCCACTCCTCCTCCTGGCGCAGCGCGACGATCTCGGCGAGGGAGAGGCTGCCGTACGAGCCGGGTCCGTCGACCGCCCGGTGTAACGCGTCGGCGAAGACGCCGCGCAGCAGCCGGCCGAGCGCCTCGGGGTCGGCGACCGGGTCGGCGGCCGCGGCGGTCAGTTCCTGGAGGGCGCTGCGGGGCGGGGACTGCGGCGGGGTGGCGGCGACGATGTCGGCGGCGACCGGCACGCCGATGTTGTAGAGCAGGTCGACGAGTTGCTTGGCGGTGAGGATGTGGTCGCCGTCGCGCAGCAGCCGCTCGTGCGGCCGGGTGCCGGGGCGGGTGAAGAAGTTCTCGTAGACCGCGTTGCGGGTGATGGCCGTGTCGGGATCCTGCTCGACGGACCAGCGGGCGATGTCGGTGAGGATGCCGCGGCGCATCGCGTCCGCCTGCTCGACCGGGATGCCGAGGTCCTCGGCGAGCAGCACCGGGTCGAGCCGGTTGAGGGTGATGACGTTGCGGCCGAAGTAGTCGCCCACCCGCCCCGTCGCCACACGGTTCGCGTCGTCGTCCCAGGAGAGCCGGACGCATGCCGGTTCCGCCTCCTCCTCCAGCAGCCGCTGCCAGCTCCGGTGGATCCGGTCGTCGATGCTGAACCGGTGCACGCGCTCGCGGTCGAGGTGGGCGGGGCGCTCCGCGGGGTCGCGCTCGCCGAGCAGGAAGGGGACGAGGCTGCCGTCGTTGAGGAGGCGGGCGAACGCGCGGCGCTCGTCCGCGGCGGCGCCGGCGGCGAAGTTCTCGTACAGGGCGGGGTTGTTGAGGAAGTAGGCGCGGTTGGCGACCAGCGTGCCGCTGTTGACCAGGGCCCGGCGGAGTTCCGCGGAGGCCGCGGCGAGATGGGCGTCGTCCGGGCCCGCGCCGGCGGTCGCCGCCTGCCGGGACGCCGCGGCGGAGGGCGGCAGCCACTGGTTGTCCAGCGCCTGGGCCATGACCGGGTACCGGTCGCGGAGATCCTGGAACTCCCACTGTCTCGTCGCCATTTGCCCACCCCGCCGGTCGCCGTCCATGGTCCCGCGCGGTCATCCTGCCGCATCGCGGGACGGGCGGCACCCGGATCCGGGAGGGGCGTGCGCCGTGTACGGGGACGGGCGCGGGGCGGCTCCGCCGTGGCCGGGGGAGCCGCCCCGCGGGACCGCCGCCGTCAGCGCCGGCGCGCGCGCAGCACCGCGTCGTGGTGTTCGGCCGGCTGGTCGGGGCCGTGGGGTTCGTGGCCTTCCGGGGCCCGGCGGATGCGGACTTCCGCGACGTCGATGTCCCAGGCGTCCGTGGCCAGGTCCGCCGCCACGTCCTCCGCAGTGAAGTGCACGCCCGGGTGGGCCTCGGCGATGTCCGCGGCACGGGGGTCCGTCTCGTGGTGGCCGACGACCAGCAGGGTGCCGCCGGGGGCCACCATCGCCGCGAGGCGGCCGAAGAGCGCCCGGCGGGAGGCGGTGGTGTGGACGTAGTGGGTGGTGACCAGGTCGAAGGGGGCGCCGTCCGGGGCGGAGTCGGTCAGGTCGGCCCGTACCCATGTGATGCGTCCCGCGACCTCCGCGCCGCGCGCCTCGGCGTGGGCGCGGGCGCGGTCCAGCGCGGTGGCGGAGATGTCCACCGCCGTCACCCGCCAGCCGCGCTCGGCGAGCCAGATGGCGTCGGCGCCCTCGCCGCAGCCGGCCTCCAGCGCGGTGCCGGGCGGCAGGCCGGCGAGTTCGGTCACGAGCTGGGTGTTGGGGCGGCCGCTCCAGATCGCGTCGCGGGCGCGGTACTTCTCTTCCCAGTACGCCTCGCCGAACTCTTCCGTCGCGTTCGTCATGCCGGTGTCCCTCTCTGTCGTCGTCTCGGTGGGTACGTACGTCACACGCCGACCCGCCGGGCGGCGACCGCCCGGCGGGCGTCCTCGGCGGCGAGGTCCGCGTTGATCTGCGCGCCGGCCATGGCGCCGGCCGACGAGGCGGCGTGGACCTGCGCGGTCATGTCGGTGACGTTGCCCGCGACCCACACCCCCGGTACGTCGGTGCGGCCCGTGGCGTCGGCGGGGATGTGCTCGCCCATGCCGGACGGGTGGGCGACGGGCGTGAGGCCGAGTGCGGTCAGGAGCCCGCTGCGGGCCACCATGCGCGGGGCCACCGCGAGCGCCTGGCGGGGGACGACGGTGCCGTCCGCGAGGCGTACGCCGGTGAGCCGGCCGGCGGCGATCTCCAGACCGGCGACCTCGCCGGTGACGACGCGCACGCCGAGGGCGTCCAACTGCTCGGCGTCCTCGCCCGCCGGAGGCTCCGTGGTGTGGGCGAAGTACGTGACGTCGGCGCTCAACTGCCGGAAGAGCAGCGCCTGGTGCAGCGCCATCGGCCCGGTCGCGAGCACGCCGATGGCCTGGTCGCGGACCTCCCAGCCGTGGCAGTACGGGCAGTGCAGGACGTCCCGGCCCCAGCGCTCGCGGACGCCGGGGACGGCGGGCAGTTCGTCGACGAGGCCGGTGGTGACGAGGAGCCGCCGCGCCCGTACGGTCCGGCCGCCGGCGAGGGTGACGACGAAGCCGCCCTCGCCTTCCCCGGCCGCGCCGTCGCGGGCGCCGTCCGCCGGCTCCCGGGCCACCCCGGTGACCTCGCCGGGCACCACGTGGCCCCCGTACCCGCGCACCTCCGCCCTGCCGCGCGCCAGCAGCTCGCCCGGGGGCATGCCCTCGCGGCCCAGCAGCCCGTGCACGCCGTCCGCCGGTGCGTTGCGCGGAGCACCGGCGTCGATCACCGCCACGGAGCGGCGGGAGCGGGCCAGCATCAGCGCGCCGGTCAGCCCGGCGGCGCCGCCGCCGACCACCACGGCCTCGTAGCTCTCCGCCGGCTCGTCGGCCGCCCCCGGGGCCTCCGCCCACGCGGCGGTCCCGGCCCACTCGGCGATACCGGCCTTCTCGGCCCCTTCGGTCACGTCGACCACCTCCATGCCGACGACCATGCGGCCGGCACCGCCGGATACGCAAACTCTGTTGCCGATATGGCAAACTCTCCGTATGGCCGACACCGACAGCACCCCCGACCCCGACGGCGAGCTGGACACCGCCCTCACCGCCGTCGGCCCCCGCCTGCGCGAGCTGCGCCGCCGGCGCGAGCAGACGCTCGCCGAGCTCTCCGCGGCCACCGGGATCTCGGTGAGCACCCTCTCCCGGCTGGAGTCCGGCAGCCGCCGCCCCACGCTGGAGCTGCTGCTGCCGCTGGCCCGCGCCCACGGCGTCACGCTCGACGAGCTGGTCGGCGCCCCGCCCACCGGCGACCCCCGCATCAACCTGCGCCCGGTCACCCGCAACGGCATGACGATGCTGCCGCTCTCCCGCCGGGCCGGCGGCATCCAGGCGTTCAAGCTGATCCTGCCCGCGGGCAGCGGGCGCCGGGAGCCGGACCTGCGCACCCACGAGGGCTACGAGTGGATGTACGTGATGAACGGCCGGCTGCGCGTCGTGCTCGGCGAGCACGACCTGATCCTCGAACCCGGCGAGGCGGCCGAGTTCGACACCCGCGTACCGCACTGGTTCGGCGCGGCGGACGACGAACCGGTGGAGTTCCTCAGCCTCTTCGGCGGCCAGGGCGAGCGCGCCCACCTGCGCGCCCGCCCGAAGTCGGCCTCGTAGCGGAGGAGGCGCCGGCGGCCGCTGTCAGTGCGGCGCGATAGCTTCCCGGGCATCTTGCGGCGAACCGTCGAAAGGGAAGTCATGTCCTGCCCGGAGCTGCCCCGGACCGCGTCCGGCGAGGTGCTGGTGATCTGCACGTACTACGACAAGGGCGAGCCCTGCTGGGGCGAGCTGGGCGACCGGACCGGGGACGGCGCCGCGACCGTCCCGGGCGGCGGCGGCCCGGTGCGGCTGCGCCGCGTCGCCGACGCCGGCTGGGACGGCCTGCGCGGCGGGAACGTGCCCGCGCTCCTCCCGGGCGGCGGATCCGCCGCGCCCGTCGCCGTCCTGGTGGACTGCGCCGCGGTGTACGGCGGCGAGCCGCTGCTGGTGGACCTGGCGGCGATACCCGGGCGCGGGGCCCGGATAGCGGCGGACCGGCTCGGGGAGATCCTGGGCGCGCTGCTCGGCGGAACCCTCGTGTTCGACGATCTCGTCCGCGCGATGGATAGGCAGGGCACCTACCAGGGCGACGCCGGGCGGCCGGCCTTCCCCGCGCCGACGGCCCCGCCGCCCCGGCCCTTCCCGGCCCTGCCCGCCACCGACGGCGCCCTGCTGGTCCGCACCTCTTTCGAGGACGACGAGGGCTGGCGCGCCCTCCTGGCCGAGCTGGGCGGGACCGACGAGGAGGGGTGGGTCGGTGCGGATATCGACCCGGACGACATCGACGTGGACGACTACCCGCTGACGGCGCTGGTCGTGGACGACCCCGCCTACGCGGGCCTGCCGCCCGGCGCGGTCCCGGCGCTGGTCCCGCCCGGGGAGCACGCCGTGGTGGTCGCGCTCGCCGACGCCGGCACCTTCGCCGGGGCGGACCGGCCGCTGGTCGCCGTCGACCTCGACGACGCCCCGGGCCACATCGCCGTCCTGCCGTGGCGCGAAGCGGGCTCCATGGTCTGCAACCTGGAGATCGCCAACATGGACTTCTCCGACTACGTCGCCGTGGAGGGCGTGAAGCCGTGGTGGGAGGACGCGTAGGCGCGACCGGCGGTGCGGGGGCTAGGACTGCTCGGTGAGGAACGTCTGCAGGACGGCGGTCAGTTCGGCCGGGGCGTCTTCCTGGACCAGGTGGCCCGCGCCCTCGAACAGCTCAAGACGGGCGTGCGGGACGAGGGCGCGCAGTTCGTGCGCCTTGGCGACCGGGATCCAGGTGTCGTCCGTGCCCCAGCAGATGAGCGCGGGCAGGTCGATCTCGCCGTAGCGGGGCTGGATCTCGTCGGTGTAGCGCTGGTCGGCCTGGGCGATCTGGCGGTAGAAGGCCGGGCGGCCGGCGTCGTCGGTCCAGGGCGCGACGAGGGCGTCGAGGACCGCCGGGTGGAGGCCGGGGCCGCCGGTGGTGGTGACGTACTCGCGGACCAGCGCGGTGTGCAGTGCCGCCGGGAGCTGCTCGAAGACAGAGGCGTTGTCCCGTACGAGACGGAAGAACGGCGAGCCCCAGGGGGCGAGCGCGACGGGGTCGACGAGGGCCAGCGCGCGGTACGCGGCGCCGTGCAGCAGGTGCGCGCGCAGCGCGACGGCGCCGCCGAAGTCGTGCGCGACGACCAGCGGCTCGTCCAACCGCCAATGATCAAGCAGTTGGACGAAGATCCGCCCCTGCGCGTCGAGCGAGACGTCCTGTCCGGCGCGCTTCTCCGACTGCCCGTACCCGGGCATGTCCCAGACGTACACCTCGCGCCCCCGCGCCAGCGCCCGCGCGACGGCCCGCCACGTGTACGACGACCACGGCGTCCCGTGCAACAACACCACCGGCTGCCCCCCGGCAGACCCGAGCCGGTCCCAGCGGACCTCCCCGGCGGCGCTGGGGAAGGTCCGCGTCAACTGCCAGTCGCTCATGACGAGCACCCTACGGGAGCCGCCCGCGGCCGGCCGGTCAGAGGCGCTCCGGCGTGCGGATGCCCAGGAGGGACATGCCGGTGTTGAGGGTCCGGGCCGTCAGGTCGCTGAGGAAGAGGCGGTTCTCCACCTGCGCGGGGGTGTCCGCCTTCAGGACCGGGCAGTGCTCGTAGAACGTCGTGAAGAGCGACGCGAGTTGGTAGAGGTACGCCGCGATCTTGTGCGGCGCGTGCTCCTCCGCCGCCTCCGCGACCACCGCGGCGAAGCCGTCCACGTGCAGGCCCAGCGCCCGCTCCGCCGGTTCGAGCGCCAGCTCCGGGTGGGCCACCGGGTGCGCGGTGTCGCCCGCGCGCCGGAGGATGGAGCGGATCCGGGCGTACGCGTACTGGAGGTAGACCGAGGTGTCGCCGTGCAGGGACACCATCTGGTCCAGGTCGAACTTGTAGTCCCGGGCCGCGGACGTGGACAGGTCGGCGTACTTGACCGCGCCGATGCCCACCTGCGCGCCGCGCTCGGCGATCTCCGCCTCCGTCAGCGGCGGCACCGCCTTGTCGGCCTTCTCCCGGACCACCGACGACGCCCGGTCGATCGCCTCGTCGAGCAGGTCCTCCAGCCGTACGGTCGTGCCCGCCCGGGTCTTGAACGGCTTGCCGTCCTTGCCCAGGACCGTGCCGAACGCGAGCTGCGTCGCCGTCACGTCGCCGTCGAGCCAGCCCATCCGGCGGGCCGTCTCGAAGACCATCCGGAAGTGCAGCGACTGCCGGTGGTCCACGACGTAGAGCAAGGTCTGCGCCTTGAGGTTGAACACCCGGTCGCGGATGGCCGACAGGTCGGTGGCCGCGTACCCGTAGCCGCCGTCGGACTTGCGGACGATCAGCGGGACCGGCTGGCCGTCCTGGCCCTTGATGTCGTCGAAGAAGACGCACAGCGCGCCCTCGGAGTCGACCGCGACGCCCGCGTCCGCGAGCAGCTCGCAGGTCTCGTCCAGCATGTCGTTGTAGCCGGACTCGCCGACGATGTCGGCGTCCCTCACCTCCATGTCGAGCTTGTCGAAGACGGAGAAGAAGTACAGCTTCGACTCGTCCACGAACCGCTGCCACAGCGCCCGCGTCTCCGGGTCGCCCGACTGCAGCGCGACGACCCGGCGCCGGGCCCGCTCCTTGAAGGCGTCGTCGGCGTCGAAGACGGCGCGGGCGGCCTTGTAGAGCCTGTTGAGGTTCGAGGCGGCCTCTTCGCCGGAGACGGCGGCGCCGTCCGCGCCACCGTGGTCCAGCTCGTGCGGGTGCTCGTCCAGGTACTGGATGAGCATGCCGAACTGCGTGCCCCAGTCGCCGATGTGGTGCCGCCTGACCACCGTCTCGCCGGTGAACTCCAGCACCCGTACGAGCGAGTCGCCGATGACCGCCGAGCGCAGGTGCCCGACGTGCATCTCCTTCGCCACGTTCGGCTGGGCGTAGTCGATGACGGTCGTGCCGGGGGCGTCCGCGTACGGCACGCCGAGGCGGTCGTCCGCGGCGCGGGCGGCGAGGTTCGACGTGATCGCCGCGTCCGTCACCGCGATGTTGAGGAAGCCGGGCCCGGAGACCTCGACGTCCGCGAGCACGTCGCCCGCGTCGACGCGCTCGGCGACCTGGCCCGCCAGCTCCCGCGGGTTGGTCTTCAGCCGCTTGGCCAGCGCCAGCATCCCGTTGGCCTGGAAGTCCGCCCGGTCGCTGCGTCGCAGCAGGGGGTCCGCGGCCGCCTCCTGCGGCAGTGCCGCCGCAAGGGCGTCCGCGACGCGCTGCCGGACCTGGGTGGCGAGGGACGGGACTGAGGCCATGTTCGTGATCGCCGCTTCCTTCTGGAGGTGGGACGGGCCCTCAGTATCCCATGCAGGGCAAGGCGATTTTGTTTGGGAGAATGGGTCCCGCAAGCGCTGCAGAGACGCGCCAGAGAGGAAGTCAGGACTGTGGGTGCCACCACCGAGGCCGCCGACTGGGTCTCCCGTTTCGCCGACGAGGTCATCGCCGAGGCGGAGCGCCGAGCCCCCGGCAAACCGGTGGTCTGCGCCTCCGGCCTGTCCCCTTCGGGCCCGATCCACCTGGGCAACCTGCGCGAGGTGATGACCCCGCACCTGGTCGCCGACGAGATCCGCCGCCGCGGCGTCCCCTGCGAGCACCTGATCTCCTGGGACGACTACGACCGCTTCCGCAAGGTGCCCGTCGGCGTCGAGGGCGTCGACGAGTCCTGGGCGGAGCACATCGGCAAGCCGCTGACCTCCGTGCCCCCGCCCGCGGGCAGCCCGCACGCGAGCTGGGCCGCGCACTTCAAGGCGGCCATGGAGGGCGCGCTCGCCGAGATGGGCGTGACGTACCGGGGCATCAGCCAGACGGAGATGTACACGGCGGGTGCGTACCGCGAGCAGATCCTCTTCGCGATGCGGCACCGCGCCGAGATCGACGCGGTCCTCGCCGAGTTCCGCACGAAGCCGAAGCAGCAGAAGAAGCAGCAGCAGAAGCCGGTGGACGAGGCGGAGCTGGCCGCGGCCGAGGGCTCCGGCGCCGCCGACGAGGACGACGGCCTGACGGCCGGCGGCGCGTACTACCCGTACAAGCCGTACTGCGGGGTCTGCGGGCGCGACCTGACGACGGTCACCGCGTACGACGACGAGACCACCGAGCTGACGTACACCTGCGCCTGCGGGCACGGCGAGACCGTGCGGCTCGCCGAGTTCGACCGCGGCAAGCTCGTGTGGAAGGTCGACTGGCCGATGCGCTGGGCGTACGAGGGCGTGATCTTCGAGCCCTCCGGTGTCGACCACCACTCGCCAGGATCCTCGTGGAACGTCGGCGGCAAGCTCGTCGGGATCTTCGGCTGGGAGCGGCCGATCGGCCCGATGTACGCGTTCGTCGGCATCAGCGGCATGGCGAAGATGTCGTCGTCGAAGGGCGGCGTGCCGACGCCCGCCGAGGCGCTGGAGATCATGGAGCCGATGCTGCTGCGCTGGCTGTACGCGCGGCGCCGGCCGAACCAGTCCTTCAAGGTCGCCTTCGACCAGGAGATCCAGCGGACGTACGACGAGTGGGACGCCCTCGTCCGCAAGGTCGGCGCGGGCACGGCGCAGCCGGGCGACGTCGCGGCGTACGAGCGCGCCGCGGGCACCGCCGGCGGGCCGCTGCCGGCGACGCCGCGCCCGCTGCCGTACCGCATGCTCGCCTCCGTGACCGACGTGACCGCGGGCGACGACGAGCAGACGCTGCGGATCCTCGCCGAGGTCGATCCGGAGCACCCGCTGACGTCGCTGGCCGACGCGCGGCCGCGGCTGGACAAGGCGGAGCGCTGGATCACCACGCAGGTCCCGGCCGACCAGCGCACCCAGGTACGCAAGGACGCGGACGCGGAGCTGCTGGCGTCGCTGGGCGACGGCGAGCGCGAGCTGCTGCGGCTGCTGCTCGCCGGTCTCGACGAGCACTGGTCGCTGGACGGGCTGACGACGCTGCTGTACGGGGTGCCGAAGCTGCGCGCCGGGCTGCCCGCGGATGCGAAGCCGACGCCGGAGCTGAAGGCGGAGCAGCGGGCGTTCTTCGCGCTGCTGTACCGGCTGCTGGTGGGCCGCGACACCGGGCCGCGGCTGCCGACGCTGCTGCTGGCGGTCGGGCAGGAGCGGGTGCGGGAGCTGCTGGGCGGCTGAAGCCGCCCGGCGGGGCGCCGCCGGCCGGTCAGGCGGTGCCCATGCCCTGGTTGTAGCGCGCCTTCAGCTCGTGGGTGTACGTGCGCAGGTAGCGCTCGCCCAGCGTGCGGCCGTCGGCGTACTGGACGCCGTGGACGTCGCGCAGGTACCGGGCGAACACGCGCGCGGAGGGGAAGCGGCCCTCGTCCACCACGTACTGGCGGTAGAAGCCGAAGAGCGCGTCGTCGTACGGCACGCCGTCCGGCAGCCCGACGACCTCGGCGCTGTCGTCGGCGGGCGCGGGCGGCGCGACGGGCTCGGGTGCCGGTTCGGGTTCCGGCTCGGGCTCGGGTTCCCGGGGCGGCGGGACGGCGGCGGCCGGCCGCTGCGCGGCGGCCCGCTGGTGGCCGTTGACGGCGGCGGGGGCGCGCAGATCGCGGCGCGGCGCGGGCCCCGGGATCGTCGCGACGGGCTCGGGAGCGGGCAGCGGCTCGGGTTCCGGCACGGGCGCGGGGGCGGTCGCGGTGGCGGGCGGCGCGGGCTCGGCCCGCGGGGCCGCGGCCGCCGGCTGGTACGCGACCTGGGCGGGCGGCGCGGTCTGTACAGGCGGCACAGGCTGTGCGTTCTGTGTATTTTGTGCAATTTGCGCGGTTTGTACGTCCTGTGCGGGCTCCAGGGCGTGCGCCGTCCGCGCGGCCGATCCGGCCGGCCGCAGCGGCGCGTCGATGCCCGCCGCCGCGAGACCCGCCTGCGCCGTCTCCGCCAGCGGCACCCCGTACCGCGCCAGCTTCAGCGGCATGACCGCCTCCACCGGCGCCTTCCGCCGCCACGCCCGGCCGTAGCGGGCGCGCAGCCGGGCGCGGTAGACCATGCGGTCCTGTTCGAGGCGGATGACCTCCTCGTACGAGCGCAGCTCCCACAGCTTCATCCGCCGCCAGAGCCGGAACGTGGAGGGGAAGGCCAGCAGCCAGCGCGAGACGCGCACACCCTCCATGTACTTGTCGGCCGTGATGTCCGCGATCCGCCCGATCGCGTGCCGCGCGGCCTCCACCGCCACCACGAAGAGCACCGGGATGATCGCGTGCATCCCGACGCCCAGCGGGTCGGGCCACGCCGCCGCGCCGTTGAACGCGATCGTCGCCGCCGTCAGCAGCCACGCCGTCTGCCGCAGCAGCGGGAACGGGATGCGGATCCAGGTCAGCAGCAGGTCGAGGGCGAGCAGCACCACGATGCCCGCGTCGATGCCGATGGGGAAGAAGACCGCGAAGTCGCCGAAGCCCTTCTCCTCGGCGAGGTCGCGCACGGCCGCGTAGGACCCGGCGAAGCCGATCGCCGCGATCACCACCGCGCCGAGGACGACGACGGTGATGAGTATGCGGTGCGTCCGGTTCATGCGTATCGCAGGAGCCCTGTCCACGCGCCGTTCCCTCTCCGCTGGCGATCACCGGCCGCTCCGGGCCCGGCCCGGAGCCACGCTAGCCTCGCACGGCTGTACGGGCTTGCGTATGCAGGTTCGCTCACTTCACCGCGGCCAGGGCCTCCTTGGTCGCCTTCTCGGCGTCCTTCAGCAGGTCGGCGGCCTTGGGCTGGTCCGTGCCCTGGAAACCGGCGCCGTGGTAGTTCACGGTGACGACGACGTTCTCCTGCAGCGAGACGACCGTCTGCTTGCGGTAGTCCTGCTTGTCCTCCGTCGTCTCGTACGTGAACGCCGCGGCCTTCTGGCCCAGGCCCGAAGGGGCGGAGGTCTTCATGCCCTTGGCGCCCTCGGCCGCCTCGGCGGCCCTGGCCTGCTTGGCGTAGTACTCCGCGGCGCGGTCGGCGCCGCTGCCGACGGCCGGGTCGGAGTCGTAGCGCTGGTAGGAGACGTCGAGCCAGCGCCACTGGTAGCCGTCGAGGCCGTCCCAGGAGCAACTGCTGCGCTGGGAGGTGTCGGCGGACTTGCCGGCCTCGCCGGCCGTGCTCTTCGCCCCCGGCACCAGATCCTTGATGCTGTCCTTCGCGAGCGCATCACAGGGGTCGGGCAGCTTGGCGAACTTCGCCGGCTCGATCTGCGGCTCGCTGCTCTCCGAAGACGGTGCGGCGCTGCTCGGCTTGCCGCTGTCGCCGCCGTCGTCACCGGAGGAGCAGCCGGCGGTGACGAGTATCACGGGCACGGCCGCGGCGGCCAGGGCTCGGGGGATGCGGGTCGTAGAGCGGTGCATGGGTCCTTCATCACTCGGTCGTCGGGCGGCGCGTGGTGGGGGCACGACGCCCTGGGCCAGGCGCCTCGCGTGCGCCGGCTTGCGAGCGTACCCGCAGGCGCCGACGGCGTACGGGCGATACGGGCGGCCGGGACGTCAGTCCGCGAGCCGGTCGGCGAGCCGGTCGGCCACCTGCTGGGTGCGCTGTTGCAGCTCAGCGCCGTCCGGCGGCTCGGCGCCCCCGGTGTGCCACTGGTCGTACGTGACGGTCACCACGACGTTGGACGTGCGGAACACCACTGTCACCTTGCGCTGCACCCCGGAGGAGGCGTCGGCGGTCTTGTCGTCGAGAAACGACTCGTCGCCGATGTCGTCGAGGAGGCGGGGGGCGATGGTCTCGGAGGGGGTGGAGCCGTCGCCGGGGGAGTCCGTGCCGGAGCCGGTGCTGCCGTCGGGGCTGTCGTGCGTACTGTCGTCGGTGCTCCCGCCCGTGCTCTCGCCCGCACCGCCCTCGGAGTCCTCGCCGCCCGCCTCGCCGCTGCTCCCGCCCGACCCGGGCTCGTCGCTCGCGCCGGCGGCCCCGTCCTGGCCGCCGCCCGGCGGGCTGCTCTCGCCCGTGGCCGGGACGCCGCCCGAGGCGTTGCCGGTCTCCGCCTTGTCGGGCAGGTCGGGCCGGCCGCTGCTCACGTCGACGTCGTGCTCCTCGGCCCGCTCGGCGTAGATCTGGGCGGCCTGCTGGTCGTCGCTGACCTCGTCGTCGTACGAGACGATCCGCTCGAACTGCAACTCCAGCTTGTGCCCGCCCTCCGTGGTCTCCCGCTCCCAGCGGCAGCCCACCTGCCGGTCGGCGTCATACGTCAGGTCCGGCTCGCCGGCAAGGGCCTCCTCGGCCTCCTCGTCGCTCTCCTCGTCCGCCGGCCCCGGCAGCAGGTCCTCCAGCGTCCCGGTGTTCAGCGCCGTGCACGGCTCGGGCAGCGTGCTGTACTTCCCCGACGGCACCGGAGCGGAAGCGGCGCCGGCCCCGCCTGTCTGGCTGTCGACCGCGCCGCTGCCCTGGTCGGAGCCGGTGCAGCCGGCCAGCGCGACCGCGAGCACGGCGGCCGTCGCGGCAGCCTGCGCGAGTGCCCTTCGCTGCACGGGAGAAGGCTCCTTCCGACTCCAGGACATGGTGCCGCCCGCACGTGGCGGACGACCACAATGTTTATCGCACGTCCTGCTGGTTCGTCCGGTCGGGTGTCCGCGGTAAGGCGGTTGACCCGCTTATCTTGTCGCATGGGCGCGGGAGGCGGGCATGTCGCGCGTCATCAGACGCTGCGGGCCGGGATGTTCCAGCCGAGAAGTACCGGTCTGTCGTGTTCCGTACCGAGGACCGACAGCGTGGCGGTCTCCAGCCGGTACAGCGCGCCCGCGGCCGGGTGCTGGCCCAGCCGGCGGGCGGTGAGGACGCGCAGGACGTGCCCGTGGGCGACGAGCAGCACGTCGCCGTCCGTCTCCTGCCGCGCCGCGTCGGCGACGGCCAGCACCTCGTCGCAGCGGCTCCCGACGGCCGCCAGCGTCTCCCCGGGGTGGCCGGGGCCGCCCGCGGGCACGCCGTCGTGCCACAGGTCCCAGCCGGGCCGCTCCGCCCGGATCTCCGGGGTGGTCAGGCCCTCGTAGCCGCCGTAGTCCCACTCCTGCAGCCGCGGCTCCAGCACCGCGCCGCGGCGGCCGGGCAGCGCCAGCTCCGCCGTGCGCACCGCGCGCCGCAGCGGGCTGCACAGCACCGTGGCGATGCGCCGCCCGGCGAGGAGCGGGGCCAGCGCGCGGGCCTGGTCCTCGCCCACGTCGGTCAGCGGCAGATCCGTACGGCCCGTGTGGCGGCCGTCGCGGCTCCACTCGGTCTGGCCGTGCCGTACGAGCAGCAGGTCACCCATGGGGGGCCGTGCCTCCTTCTCTCTCCGCGGCGTCCAGCGCCTCGTCCAGGGTCAGTGCGGCCACGATGAGCGCGAGGTGGGTGAACGCCTGTGGGAAGTTGCCGAGTTGTTCACCGGTGGGGCCGATCTCCTCGGCGAACAGGCCGACGTGGTTGGCGTACGTGAGCATTTTGTCGAACGCGTAGCGCGCCCGGTCCACGTGCCCCGCGCCGGCGAGTGCCGACACGTACAGGAAGCTGCACAGCGAGAACGTGCCCTCGCTGCCCCGCAGCCCGTCGGGGGCGGCGGACGGGTCGTACCGGTGCACGAGGCTGTCGGTGACCAGCTCCGCCTCCATCGCCCGCAGCGTCGACAGCCAGCGCGGCTCGGCCGGCGCGACGAAGCCGACCAGCGGCATGAGCAGCAGCGAGGCGTCGAGCACGTCGGAGCCGTAGTGCTGGACGAACGCCTGCCGCCGCGGGCTGTAGCCGTGCTCCATCACCTGCTCGAAGATGGCGTCGCGCGCGGCGGTCCAGCGGGCGACGTCGGCGGGGCGGGAGAGTTCCGTGGCCATGCGGATGCCGCGCTCGAACGCGACCCAGCACATCAGCCGGCTGTAGGTGAAGTCCTGGGGCCCGCCGCGGGTCTCCCAGATGCCCTCGTCGGGGCGGTCCCAGTGGTCGGTGAGCCAGTCGAGGAGGGCGGCGAGGTAGCGCCAGGCGTCGTAGCCGGCGGGGCCCGCGGTGCGGCTGGCCTGGGCGAGGGCGTAGACGGCCTCGCCGTAGATGTCGAGCTGGAGCTGGTCGGCGGCGGCGTTGCCGGCGCGCACGGGGGCGGAGCGGCGGTAGCCCTCCCAGTGCGGCAGGATCTCCTCGGGCAGGTGGGGGTCGCCGTCGACCCGGTACATGACCTGGAGCGGCTCGCCCGTGACGGTGCCGCGGGGGGTGTCGCCCGCGCCGTCCGCGGCCGCCGCGGTGCCGGTGGCCGAGCGGGCGGCGTGGGCGGCGCCGAGGAGTTCGCCGAGCCAGCGCCGGTAGGCGTCCGCCTCGGCGGCGTAGCCGAGGTCGAGGAGGGCGCGTACGGAGAGGGAGGCGTCGCGGATCCAGGTGTAGCGGTAGTCCCAGTTCCGCTCGCCGCCGACCTGCTCCGGCAGCCCCATGGTGGCGGCGGCCACGGGGGCGCCGGTCGGGGCGTACGTCAGCAGCTTCAGCGTGATCGCGGAGCGGGTGACCACCTCGCGCCAGCGGCCCCGGTAGGTGCAGCGCGCGGTCCAGTGGTGCCAGTAGGCCCGCACCTTGCTCAGCTCCCGGTGCACGTCCCGCTCGTACGCGGGCGGGGGCGGGTCCGCGCCGGGGGCGCACACGGTGAACACGGCCGCCGCGGTGCGGCCCTGCGCCAGCTCCAGCACGGCCCGCACGTCGTCGCCCTCGCGGGTCAGGTCGCCGGCCGGGCCGAGGAGCTGGAGGTGTCCTTCGGCGGTGGCGGAGCGGAACCGGGCGGTGCGTCCGTCGAGTTCGAGCCGGTGCGGGTCGCGGCCGTAGTCGAAGCGGGGACTGCAGTCGAGCGTGAAGCGCATCGGGCCGCGCAGGGCACGTACGAGCCGGATCACCCGGTGGGTGTCCGTGGGCCGCTCCGGATGGTCCACCGGCATGAAGTCCAGCACCTCGCCGATGCCCCCGGTGGAGAGGAAGCGGGTGACGAGGACGGCGGTGCCGGGCAGGTAGATCTGGCGGGGGACGGCGTCGGGGGCGTCGGCGGTGAGCGCGAAGCGCCCGCCGCGCTCGGCGTCGAGGAGCGCGCCGAAGACGCTGGGGGAGTCGAAGCGCGGCGCGCACAGCCAGTCGACCACGCCCTCGGCGGAGACCAGGGCGACGGTCTGCAGGTCTCCGATGATGCCGTGGTCCGCGATCGGCGGGTACGGGCCCGGGGTCACGAGGGCACTTCCTTCCCCTGGCGGCGGCGATACGTCGACTCTCCCGCCCCGCGCGCGCGACGGCTGCCGCGGCGCGGCCATTCGGGTGCCGGGACGGTTACGGCTCCCGGTGGACCTTGTAGTTCGCGGCCTGCGCCCGGGGGCGTACGACGAGGAGGTCGACGTTCACGTGCGCCGGGCGGGTCACGGCCCAGGTGATGGTGTCCGCGACGTCCTCGGACGTCAGCGGCTCCTTCACGCCCGCGTAGACGGCGGCGGCCTTCTCCGCGTCGCCGCGCATCCGCGTCACCGCGAAGCCCTCGGTGCGGGTCATGCCGGGGGCGATCTCGATGACCCGGACGGGACGGCCGTTCAGCTCCAGCCTGAGGGTGGCGGCGATGCTGTGCTCGGCGAACTTCGCGGCGACGTAGCCCCCGCCGCCCTCGTACACGGCGTGGCCCGCGGTGGAGGTGACGATGACCACCGTGCCGTCGCCGGAGGCGACGAGGGCGGGCAGCAGCGCCTGGGTGAGGTTGAGCGTGCCGATGACGTTCACCTCGTACATCGCCCGCCAGTCGGCGGGGTCGCCGGCCTCGACCTGCTCGGTGCCCAGCGCGCCGCCGGCGTTGTTGACGAGCACGTCGCAGCTTTCGAGGGAGGCGGCGAAGGCGTCCACGGCGGCGCGGTCGGTGACGTCCAGCGCGTACGGGGTGGCGGCGTACCCGGCGGCGGTCAGCTCTTCGGCGAGCGCGTCGATACGGTCCTTGCGGCGGGCGGTGAGGACGACATGGTGACCGGCGGCGGCGAGCTGGCGGGCCGTGGCCGCGCCGATGCCGCTGCTCGCGCCGGTGACGACTGCGGTAGGCATACGGCCCAGGATAAGCAGGTGGCCTGTGGTGGGGGTGGGCTGGGGATTCCAGGTGAGTACAAGGTTCCGCCCAGGTCGGCGGGGGAGTGTGTGGCGTCCGGAGTCCGACGACGGAAGGACCGCACAGATGATCACGCTCCTGGAGCCCGAGACGACCACTGCCGCCGCGACGATGAAGGGCGGTCCGGGTGCCGGCAACCGCCGCCCGGCCACGGCGAAGGGCGGTATCGGCGTCGGTACGCGCCGGACGGTGCGCGTGCCGGCCACGGCGAAGGGCGGCGGTATCGGCGTCGGCACCCGCCGTTCCGTCCGCGTGCCCGCCTCCGCGAAGGGCGGCATCGGTATCGGCGGTCGGGGCTAGTCGGCCGGGTTCGGGGGACGGAGACCACGCATGGCGCAGTCAGCGATCGCGGTCGAGCGGTGGGAGGGGCTGGAGTGCGCGGCCCAGCTCGACCTCGTGCTGCCGATGTACAAGGAGATCTGGGTCGAGCCGCCCTACAGCGAAGGACCCAGGGAGATCGCCGAGTTCGTCGACCGCTTCGCCCAGGAGGTCTTCCTCCCCCGCGCCCGCCTCGTCGTCGCACGCGTCGACGGGCAGCCCGCGGGCTACGCCTTCGGCTATCCCCTTCCCGCCGACACCGCCTGGTGGAAGGCCATGGACGAGGAGGTGACCCCGGAGTTCGCCACCGAGACCGGCCGCCGCACCCTCGGCATCGTCGAACTCGCCGTACGCGCCGACCGCAGGCGCCAGGGCATCGCCGCCCGGCTGCACGGTGAACTCCGCGCCGGGCTCGGCGTCGAGCGGGTCACCCTCGCGGTGCGTACGGAGGCCGAGGCGGCGCCCGCGCACGCCGCGTACGCCTCCTGGGGCTACCGCCGGGTCGGCCGGTGGCGGCCGGGCGACGACAAGCCCGTCTCCGACATCATGCTGCTGGCGCTGTGACGGCCGCGGACCCCCGCGACCCACCGCCCCCGGCCGGGCTGCTGCGGGAGCGGGGGTTCCGCCTCTACTGGTCCGCGCACAGCATCTCCCTCATCGGCGACGAGATCACCATCCTCGCGATCCCCCTCGCCGCCGTGCTGCTGCTCGACGCCGGCCCCGCCGAGATGGGCCGGCTCACGGCCGTCGCCCTGCTGCCGTCGCTGCTCCTGTCGATCCCCGGCGGCGCCTGGGCGGACCGGCAGGCGAACCGCCGCAGGGCGATGGTCGTCTCCGACCTCGGCCGGTTCGCGGCCGTCGCCTCCGTGCCCGCCGCGTACGCGATGGACGCGCTGACGATGACGCACCTGTACGTCACCGAGTTCGCCGTCGGCGCCCTCACCGTGCTGTTCCGCGTCTGCAACCACCACGTCTACGCCTCCGTCCTCGCCTCCGACCGCTACGTGGACGGCAACGCGCTGCTCTCCGGCAGCCGTTCGGCCGCCGCGGTCGCCGGACCCGGCGCCGGCGGCGGGCTGGTCCAGGTGCTGACGGCCCCCTTCGCGCTCGTGCTCGACGCGGTGACCTATCTGGTGTCCGCCGTCTGCCTGGGACGCATCCGGGCCGAAGAGGCGCCGCCCGCGCGCCACGAGGGCACGGGCCTCACCGACGCGTTCCGCTGGGTGACGGCCCACCGCACCCCCGGCCTGCTGATCGCCGGGGTCGCGACGCTCAGCCTCTTCCACACGTTTCTGGCGACGCTCTTCGTCCTCTACGCGACCGACGAGCTGGGCCTGTCTCCCGGCGTGCTGGGGCTGGTCTTCGCCGTGTTCGGGCTCGGCGGGCTCGCCGGGGCGTCCCTCGCGCCCCACGTGGTGCGGCGCATCGGGCTCGGGCCCGCCGTCATCGCGGGGTGCGCCGGCTTCAGCCTGCCGCTGCCGCTCGTACCGCTCGCGGGAGGGCCCACGCCGCTGGTGGTCACGGTGCTGGCCGCCGCGCAGTTCGCCTCCGGCTGCGGGGTCGCGGTGATGGACATCGCGGCGAACAGCTACCTGATCGCCGTCATCCCGGCCACCCTGCGCTCGCGCGTCATGGGCGTGATCCAGACGTCCAACTTCGGCGTACGACCCGTCGGCGCGGTGCTCGCCGGCACCCTGGGCGCCGCCCTCGGCCTGCGGCCGACGATGTGGATCGGCACGGTGGGGGCCGTGCTGAGCGTGCTGTGGCTCCTGCCGTCCGGGCTGCGGTACGTCAGGGACCTCCCGGCGGCGCCCGCGTCCCCGGCCGGGGCCGCCGCGGCGTGAGTACGGTGCGCGCCCGGCCGCTGCCGCCGCGCGCCCGGCCGTGCGCCTGTCCATGGCGTAAGACAGGCTGCACAGCCGCGGTGCCGGCGTGCGAGGCTGTCAGCTTGCGAGCCGCAGAGTTCGTGCGGCGGCGGGCCGGGAAGGGGTGCCGGATGTATCTGGTCGCGGGTGCGCGGGGCAACGTCGGATCCGAGGTGGTCAGGGCGCTGGCCGAGCAGGGCGCCGAGGTCCGCGCGCTCAGCCGCGGCGGCGAGCTGTCCGGGCTGCCCCCGCGCGCCACCGCCGTCGCCGGCGACCTCGACGTTCCCGCGTCCCTCGCCGGGCCGCTCGCCGGCGTCGACGGCGTCTTCCTGCTGCCCGGCTACCGTGACATGCCCGGCCTCCTCGCCCAGGTCGTCCGCGCCGGCGTGACTCGCGTCGCGCTGCTCTCCGGCCGCTCAGCCGCCAGCGGCGACATGGGCAACGCCGTCACCGCGTACATGGTCCGCTCCGAGGAGGCCGTCCGCGCCGCCGGCATCCCGTGGACCGTCGTGCGCCCCAGCGCCTTCACCGCCAACGCCCTGCGCTGGCTGCCGCAGTTGCGCACCGGCGACGTGGTGCGCGGCCCCTTCGCCGACGTGCCGGTCGCCTGCATCGACCCGTACGACGTCGGCGAGGTCGTCGCCGACACGCTCCTCGGGGACGGCCACGAGGGCAAGGTCTACGAGCTGTCGGGCCCCGAGCCGCTGCTGCCGGGCGAGCAGGTCGCCGTCCTCGGCGACGTGCTCGACCGGCCGCTGCGCTTCGAGGGCCTGGACGACGCGACGGCCCGCGCGGAGATGGCGGCGGCCATGCCGGAGGAGTATGTCGACGCCTTCTTCGACTTCTACCGCGGCGGCGCGCTGGACGAGTCGCCGGTGCTGTCCACGGTGTACGACATCACGGGGCGCGAGCCCCGTACGTTCGAGCAGTGGGCGCAGGCCCACGCCGACGCCTTCGCGGCCTGATCCCCTTCCCGGAGGGCTTTTTCCGCCCTGTGCCGCCCCGTCAGGCGATGAGTTCTCGTGCCTCGCGCAGTCAGTCCTTGTAGTGGGTGACGCGGAAGCGATCAGAAAGGGCGGATCGGCGATGGCTACGGTGAACACGGGGGCCGAGGAGGACTTCCTCCGGTTGTCCGACCCCTACCGGCGCGAGCTGCTCGCGCACTGTTACCGCATGCTCGGTTCCGTCCACGACGCCGAGGACCTGGTGCAGGAGACGTACCTGCGCGCCTGGCGGTCGTACGGCACCTTCGAGGGCCGCTCATCGCTGCGCACCTGGCTGCACACCATCGCCACCCGCGCCTGCCTCACCGCCTTGGAGCGGCGGCAGCGCCGCCCCCTGCCCACCGGCCTCGGCGGCCCCGGGGACGACCCGGCGGGGGAGCTGACCGAGCGGCCCGAGGTGCCGTGGCTGGAGCCGGTGCCGGACGTGCTGGTCGAGCCCTCGGAGGCGGACCCGGCGGCGGTCGTCGGATCGCGGGAGTCCGTGCGGCTCGCGTTCGTGGCCGCGCTCCAGCACCTGCCGCCGCGGCAGCGCGCGGTGCTGCTGCTGCGCGACGTGCTGCGCTGGAAGGCCGCGGAGGTCGCCGAGCTGCTAGATACGTCGACGGCGTCCGTCAACAGCGCGTTGCAGCGCGCCCGGGCGCAGTTGGAGAAGGCCGCGCCGAGCGAGGAGTCGGTCGCCGAGCCGGCCGACGCGGCGCGGCGCGAGCTGCTGGACCGCTACGTCGAGGCGTTCGTGACCAAGGACGTACGGGAGATCGTGCGGCTCTTCACCGAGGACGTGGTCTGGGAGATGCCCCCGGTTCCCGAGTGGTTCCGCGGCCCCGGCCGGGTGGCGACGCTCGTCTCCGTCCAGTGCCCGTACGCGCCCGGGGAGGCGCGGCTGCTGCCGGTGGGCCTCAACGGGCAGCCGGGGTATGCCCTTTACACCCGCGGACCGGACGGCGACCATCATCCGTTCGCGTTGCACGTGCTGACCGTCGCGCCCGGCGGGGACGCGATCTCGCACGTCGGCTGCTTCTTCGACACGTCCCTCTTCGCCACCGCCGGCCTGCCGGCCGTCCTGAGCGGCGAGGAGAGCCGATGAGGCCCGATGGGAGCGCGCCCACGGCGCTGCTCGGCGGCGTGGCGCTGCTGGAGCGCTCGGTGACGTACGCGCTGGGCGTGCTGCACCGCGTCGGCCCCGGCGACCTGCGGCGGCCCACGCCCTGCGCGCAGTGGGACCTCGGGCAGCTCCTCGCGCACGTCGGCGACTCCATCGCGGCGCTCAACGAGGCCGCGGACACCGGCCGCATCGCCCTCAAGCCGCAGGCCGCGTACAGCCTCGCCGACCCGGTCAAGGCGGTACGGGACCGGGCCAGGCGGCTGCTCGGCGCGTGGACGGCGGTGCGGCGGCGGGAGCTGGTGACGGTCGGCAGCCTGCCGCTGGCCGCGGCGGTGGTGACGTGCACGGGGGCGCTGGAGCTGGCGGTGCACGGCTGGGACCTGGCCCGGGCGAGCGGGCAGGAGGAGCAGGTGCCGCCGGCGCTCGCGGAGGAACTGCTGGAGCTGGCGCCGATGTTCGTGTCGGCGGAGGACAGGCCGGTGCGGTTCGCGGCGGTGCAGTGGGTGCGGGAGGGGGCGGAGCCGGGGGAGCGGCTGGTGGCGTACCTGGGCAGAAGGCCGGACTGGGAGGGCTGAGGGGGCGTACGGGGGCGGGGCGGCCGGTGCCGTACGGACGGGGCGTGGCGCGGGGCGGTCTGTGACGGGGCCGGCCCGCCCGCGGGGGCGCGTGCTCAGTCCGGGGTGCCCTCCGCGTACCGCGACGGCGGCGCGCCCACCGTCGCCGTGAAGTCCCGCGTCAGGTGGGCCTGGTCCGCGTAGCCCAGGTCCGCCGCCAGCGCCGCGAGGTCCAGCGCCGCCCCCGCGTCCGCCCGCGCCGCCGCCTCCTGGAGCCGGGCCCGCCGCAGCACCCACTTCGGGCTCGCCCCGACGTACTCCGCGAACAGCCGCTGCAGCCGCCGTACGGACATCCCCGCCCCCGCCGCGACCTGGTCCACCCGCAGCAGCCCCGGCTCCGCCGTGATCCGCGCGACGACGGCCGCCGCCTCCTCGGCGGCCGGATCCGGCGCCGCGGGCAGCAGCGGCCGCAGGAAGTCCTCCGCCACGGCGCACATCTCCGCCAGGCCCTCCGCCGCCAGCACCGCCCGGCTCACCTCCGCGGCTTCCGGCCCGAGCAGCTCCGCCGCCGGCACCCGCCGGTCGGCCAGCTCCGCGACGGGGCCCGCCGTGAGCGCCCGGAAGCCGCCCGGCCGGAACCGCACGCCGAGCACCTGCCCGCCGCCCGCCAGCCGGCGCACGAAAAGATCCCGCTGCACCCCGTACACCAGCGGCTCGGGCTCCTCGAAGACCAGGTGGAGGTTGGGGTGCGTGAGGACCTTCGTGTCGTACGTGGCCGTGCCCGGCAGCTGCCAGCGCACGTGCCAGAACCACTCGACGAACGGCGCCAGCGCCGCGCCGGGACGGCGGCGGTCCAGCGAGGCGAGCCGGGCGTGCTCGCCGGGGTGCAGGACGCCGCGCGCGTCGTCGAATCCGGAGCCGGGCATACGCGCAGCGTAGCTGTCGCGTTTCTTCAAGACCGGCCGCGCCGCCCCCCGTACGTTCGCCCGTATGAGCAGCGAGAACAGCCGAACCGCAAGCGAGAACGCCGAGGTGCACGCCCTGATGGAGGAGTGCGCCGCCGAGGCCGCGCGGGTGGCCCGGGGCGTACGTCCCGAGCAGTTGGCCGGCCCCACGCCCTGCGCGGACTGGGACGTGCGCGCCCTCGTCAACCACTGGGTCTGCTTCACCTCCCACGGCCTGGAGCACCGCGCCCGCCGCACCCCGCTCCCCGAGGAGCTGCCGAAGCGCGACTTCGCCGCGGAGCCCGGCTGGGCGGAGGCGTACGCGGCGCAGCTCGACCGGGCCGTCGCCGCCTGGGCGGCGCCCGCGGCCTGGGAGGGGGACGTCGACCTGGGCTTCCTGTCGATGCCCGCGCCGGAGGTGGCGGCGGTGATCGTCAAGGAGATGGCGGTGCACGGCTGGGACGTGGCGTGGGCGACCGGGCAGGAGTTCCGGGCGTCGGCGGGGGTGGCGGCGCTGGTGCTGCGGGTCGCGGAGGACCACGGCGAGATGTACCGGCAGTACGACGGCTTCGCCGACGCCGTGCCCGTACCGCCGGAAGCCCCGGCGTTCGACCGCGCCCTGGCCGCGACCGGCCGCGACCCGCGGCACCCTGCTGCCTGACCCGGGGCGCTACGCCAGCTCGAAGCCGGTCGTCGCCGGGATGTGCGCCGGCACCGCCTCGTGCCGGTCGCCGACGTTCACCGTCCCGGCCGGCTCGAACATCATGATCGCCGTGCCGGGCGCGGCCACCGGCCGGTGCTCGACGCCGCGCGGCACGGTGAACACCGCGCCCCGGGGCAGCGTGACCGTACGCTCGCCGCCGTCCGGCTCCCGCAGGCCGATGCGCAGCTCTCCCTCGACGACGAGGAAGAACTCGTCGGTGTGCTCGTGCACGTGCCACAGGTGCTCGCCCTCGGCGTGCGCGAGCTTGACGTCGTAGTCGTTGACCCGCGCGACGACGTGCGGACTCCACGGCTCCGCAATCCGCTCCAGCGCGTCGCTGAGAGCTGTGGGCTCGGCGGGGTGGGTGCTCACGGTTCGCTCCTCGCTTCCGCCGCCGCGGGGTGCGGCGACCTCTCGTACGCCATCCTGCGCGTGACAGGCGGACGCCGGGAGTGCTACGAATCGCACATGCCGCAAGGATCCTCGCAGCCGGACCCGGGGCGTACGGGGCGCGGGGCGCACCGTGTCGCCATGCTCGTGGACGCCGGGTCCAACCCCTTCGAAATGGGCATCGCCACCGAGCTGTTCGGGCTGCGCCGGCCCGAGCTGGACGTCGCGTGGTACGACTTCACGCTCTGCGCCCCCGCCCCCGGCGTGCGCATGCACGACGGCTTCTTCACCCTCTCCGGCGTCCCGGGGCTGGAGGCCGCCGACGCCGCGGACACCGTGATCGTCCCCAACCGCCCCGACGACACCCCGCCCACCGCCCCCGTCGTCGCCGCCATCCGCCGTGCCGCCGACCGCGGGGCCCGGCTCGTCAGCTTCTGCACCGGCGCGTACGCGCTGGCCGCCGCCGGGGTGCTCGACGGCCGCCCGGCGGCGATCCACTGGCGCTGGGCCGACCGCTTCGCCGCCCGCCACCCGGCCGTACGGGTCCGGCGCGACGTGCTCTTCGTCGACGACGGCGACGTCCTCACCGCGGCCGGCAGCGCCGCCGCCCTGGACCTGGGGCTGCACCTGATCCGCCGCGACCACGGCGCCGAGGTGGCCAACCACGTCAGCCGCCGGCTCGTCTTCGCCGCCCACCGCGACGGCGGCCAGCGGCAGTTCATCGAGCGCCCGGTGCCCGCGGTGCCGGACGCCTCGCTCGCCCCCGTGCTCGCCTGGGCGGCGGAGCGGCTCGACCGGCCGCTGGCCGTCGCCGACCTGGCCGGGTACGCCGCCGTCAGCCCCGCCACGCTCCACCGGCGCTTCGTCCGCGAGCTGGGCACCACGCCGCTGGCGTGGCTGACGGGGGAACGGGTGGCGCTCGCGTGCCGGCTGATCGAGCGCGGGGAGCACCGGCTGGAGGTGGTGGCGCGGACGAGCGGGCTGGGCACGGCGGCGAACCTGCGGACGCAGGTGCGGCGGCGTACGGGGCTGAGCCCGTCGGCGTACCGCGCCCGCTTCGGCCCGGCGGGCCCGGCGGGCGCGCCGGGGCCGGAGTCCGGGCCCGGCACCGGGCCCGGCTCCGGGTCCGCGACCGCCCCCGTACCCGGGCCGGCGCCCGTGCCCGTACCGGAAAACGGCTCCGGGCCCGCCCCCCGGCCCTGCTAGCCTCCTCCGCATGAAGCGCGCTGTGCAGACGACGACGCCGGAGACCGTCCCGGCGCGCTGACCCACGACCCAGCCGAAAGCCCCGGGGCGACCGCCCCGGGGCTTCGGCGTGCACGACCCCGCGGACGGCCACCGCCCCACCGACCCGCGAGGAGCCCCACCGTGAAAGACCACCGCCGCCTCGGCCGCGAACTCGGCCTCTTCGGCACCGACCCCCTCATCGGCGCCGGACTCCCGTACTGGCTGCCCGCCGGCGCCGCCGTGCGGCAGGCGCTGGAGGAGTACGTCGCCGACGTCGAGCACCGCGCCGGCTACCAGCGCGTCTACTCACCCGTGCTCGGCAAGCGCGAACTCTACGAGCTCTCGGGGCACTGGGAGCACTACCGCGACGACATGTTCCCGCCCATGCGCCTCGGCGGCGGCCCCGACGGCCGCTCGGCCGGTGAGGAAGTCGTGCTCCGCCCCAGCCTCTGCCCCCACCACGCCCTCATCTACCGCTCCCGCGAGCGCAGCTACCGCGAACTCCCGCTGCGCATCGCCGAGCTGGGCGGCATGTACCGCGCCGAGCTGTCCGGCGTCCTCGGCGGCCTCACCCGCGTACGCGCCATCCAGCTCAACGACGCGCACGTCTTCTGCACCCTGGAGCAGGTCGCCGACGAGGCGCTGGCCGCGCTGCGGCTGATCCGCGAGGCGTACGCGGCGATGGGCCTGGCCGCCGCCCGCCACCGGCTGTCGCTGCCGGGCCCGGGCGCGAAGTACGTGCGCGACCCCGGGCTGTGGCGGCGGGCGGGCGCGCTGCTGGAGCAGGCGCTCGCCGCGGCCGGGATCGACTACGAGGCCGAGGAGGGCGAGGCGGCGTTCTACGGGCCGAAGATCGATGTGCAGGTGCTGGACGCGGCCGGCCGCGAGGCGACCCTCTCCACCGTGCAGGTCGACTTCCACCAGCCGGCGCGCTTCGGCCTCGCGTACGTGGGCGCCGACGGCGGGCGGCACCGCCCGGTGATGGTGCACCGCTCGGTCGTCGGCAGCGCGGAGCGGGCGGTGGCGCAGCTCGTGGAGGTGCACCAGGGGGCGTTCCCGCCGTGGCTGGCGCCGGTGCAGGCGGTGGTGCTGCCGGTGGGCGAGGCGGAGGCGGCGCCCGCGGAGGCGCTGCTGCGGCGGTGCGTGGCGGCGGGACTGCGGGCGGAGCTGGCGGGGCCGGAGCGGGGCACCCTGGGCGCGCGGGTACGGGGTGCGCGGCTGGCCCCGTACCAGGTGGTGGTCGGGGCCAGGGAGGCCGCCGGCGGGGCGGCGGCGCTGCGGCTGCGCGACGGGCGGCGGCCCGCGCCGCTGCCGGCGGCGGAGGCGGTGGCGCGGATGGCGGCGGCGGTGGCGGCGCGGCGCCCGGAGCTGTGGCCGGACGAGGGGGAGGCCGCCGCCTGATCAGAGCCCGTCGAGGTCGTGCCAGTGCTCCTGCCAGCGCCAGTCGATGGGCTCGTCGGCGCGCTGGTAGCGGATGTCGGTCGACAGCCGGTACGTGGCCGCGGTGTTGTCCAGCGACGCGTGCACCATGTGCGCCGAGTGGACGACCATGTCACCGGCCGCGTAGTCGGCGAGGAGCCAGCGCGCGTCGTACTCCTCCGCCAGCGCCGGCAGGTCCGCGGTGATCGAGGCGGCCGGGCGCTTCAGCGTGCCCGCCGCCTCGGCCGCGAGGACCCGTACGTGACTGCGCTCCAGATACACCAGCCCGCCCAGCTCCACGGGGCAGTCGCCGAGCGGGATCCAGGAGCTGAGCACCCGGTCCGTACCCTCGCGGAGATAGACGAGGTCGTAGTGCGCCTGCGTGGCGGTGCCGACGCCGGATTCGCCGGGGCGGGTGTGGCGCAGGATCTTCCGCCGGTGCAGGAAGGTCTCACCGCCGAGGAACCAGGCGTACCAGTCCCGCACTGCGGGCTGCGCGCAGAAGTCCGCGTACTCGGGCCCCGGCACGACCCGCCCGAAGAGCGCGGCACGCTGGTCGCCGCGGGGCAGCTCCGGGTCCACGTGCGCGAAGTAGAAGTCCCGGAACTCCCGTACGCCGCCGGGGTCGAGCAGCCCCCGCAGCCACAGATACCCCTCCCGCCGCAGCCGCGCCCACAGCGCCTCGCGGTCGTCCCGCTCGGCGTCCGGCACGGGCCGCAACTCGCCGAGGCGGCGCGGTGACTCGTCCAGGACGTAGCCGTTGGAGGTGACCATGGCCCCAGGATGACCGCGAAGGCCCGTCCGGGACCAGAGGGCGCTCCCGCCCGGCGTACGCGCCGTCAGGCCCGGTGCCTGCGTCTGTCCTCGTCAGGAACGGTCGTCGACGACGTCCAGGTCGACGAACCTGGGCTCGGAGGTGCACAGCTCGCGGAACCGCGCCGCGATGCGCTGCGTTTCCGGCAGGTCGTTGTTGACCATTGCCTGCTCATAGGACGGGAATTCGACGATGTCCACGAAATGCCGGCTGCTTTCCCGGTCACGTCCGTGGATTTCCCGCGACATCGTGCGCTTTCCCTCGGTGGCCGTCATCCATTCGTCCATGGCCCGGCCCAGTTCCTCGGGGCGGTCGGATTCGTACTCGATGAGCTGCACGAACGTCATCGTCCTCAGCTTCCCTTCGCGTACTCGGTCGCCATGGCGCCGGCGAAGTCGTAGAGGACGACCTGTTCGTCACCCACTACCCAGGCGTCGTGGCCGGGCGGGCAGACGAAGACGTCGCCGGCCTGCACTTCGGATTCCTGGCCGCTGTCCATGAGGATGTGCATGCGGCCCTGAACGACGTAACCGTTGTGGTGCACCATGCAGGTTTCGGTACCCGCCAGGGGTTTGACCGACTCCGACCAGCGCCAGCCGGGCTCGAAAGTCGCGACCGCGAAATCCAGTCCTGTCATGTGCACCGCTTCGAGGTGACCGCGCGGGAAGTCGCGTCGTTCGTCCGGCTTCTCGATGGTCTTCACTTCCAGCATCGCGATACCTCCCTTCTTGCCCTTCCAGTGTGCGCTTCGCGCGCCGAGGGCGGCAACCAGAGGGAGGTATCGCGGGAGAGCCCTAGACGCCGGAGTACGAGTGCAGACCGTCGACGAACATGTTCACGCCGTAGTAATTGAAGAGGAAGCAGAGGAACGCGACGATCGCCAGGTACGCGGCCTTGCGGCCCTTCCACCCGGCCGTCGCCCGGGCGTGCAGGTAACAGGCGTACGCGACCCACGTGATGAACGACCAGACCTCCTTGGGGTCCCAGCCCCAGTAGCGGCCCCAGGCGCTCTCGGCCCAGATCGCGCCCGCCACGATGGTGAAGGTCCAGAACGGGAAGACCGCCGCGTTCACCCGGTAAGCGAACTTGTCCAGCGACGACGCGGCCGGCATCCGGCTCAGCACCGAGCGCGCGAACGAACCGGGCTGCGGGCCCTTCGGGTCCGCGAGCTTCGCCTCGTAGCGGTCCCGGAAGAGGTAGAGGACCGTCGCGACCATGCCGAGGTAGAACAGCGCCCCGCAGGCGATGGCGAGCGAGACGTGGATCCACAGCCAGTACGAGTCGAGCGCCGGCACCAACTGGTCGCTGTCGGTGTAGAGCACCGACACCGCGAGGCCCAGGTCGAGCAGGACCGTGGTGACCAGCGGCAGGCCCATCCAGCGGATGTTCTTGCGGGCCGCCAGGAAGCCCAGGTACGCGGCCACCGCGACCATGGAGAAGGTCGTGGAGAACTCGTACATGTTGCCCCACGGCGCGCGCTGCACCGACAGGGCGCGCGTCAGCACCCCGGCGGCGTGCAGCGCGAAGGCCAGCACCGTGAGGGAGATCGCCACGCGGCCGTAGACGTCGCCCTGCTCGTCGCCGCCCGCGGCCCCGGGGCCGTCCGGCACGGCCGGGGCGCCGGAGGCGCCGCGGGTGACGACCTTCGGGCGCTCCAGCACGGCGGTGCCGCCGCCGCGCTTCTTGACCGTGACGGTCACGGCGGGCGCGTCCGCGCCGGCCGCCTGCCGCGGGGTGAGCGCGGCGGCGGTCGTGGCCACGCGGCTACGGCTGCCGAAGACCCACTCCCCGACATGCGCGAAGAAGGCGAGGGCGTAGACGGCCATCGCCGAGTAGATGAGGACGTTGCTGATGTCCGCCAGGTTCTGGTCCGTCGCGGCAGCGATGTTCACGCGCGCGCTCCTTCATCGGGCTTGGCTTCGGGCCCTTCGGGCTCGTCGGGTTCGTCTGACTCGGTCTCTTCTGTCGTGGCTGCGGGCTCGGCTTCGGACTCTACGGACTTCCCACCCGCCGCCGCGGACGGCCCCCCGGCCGTGCCGGACTTGTCCCCGGCCGCCGCGGCATCGGTGTCGTCGGTCTCCTCGGCGCCGGTGTCCTCGGCGTCGGCGTCGTCCGCGGTCGCCACCGCCGGTGCCCCGTCCGTCTGCAGCGCCACCGCCAGGTCCGCCAGCTCCTCCGGCAGCCGCGCGCTCTCGCTCCGCCCGAGACCCGCCATCTCCACGACCGTACGGCCGTCCGCCCCCGGCGCCGTACGCACCCACACGCGCCGGCGCTGGATGAACAGCGACCCGGCGAGGCCGACGATCGCGAGGACGGACCCGCCCAGCGCCCAGTAGTTGCCGGGCTGCTGGGAGACCTGGAAGCTGGCCCACCGCTCCAGCCGCTCGAACTTCAGCGACCCCGCCCCGTTCGGCAGCGTGAACGTGTCGCCGGGCCGCAGCGACTTCCGCAGCGGCTCGCCGTTCTTCTGCTTGAACTGCTTCAGCCGCTCGGTGTCGAGCTGGTACACGTTCTGCGGCACGCCGGAGTCCACGCCGAGGTCGCCGCGGTAGGCGTTGAGGAAGAGCGCGGGGTACTCGGGTCCCGGGAACTGCGAGACCATCCCGTCCTTGCTGTAGCCGCCGAACGTCGGGGTGAAGAAGCCCTGGAAGGCGATCTGCGTCTTCTCGCCGTTCTCGTCCCGGTAGTCCGGGACCTTGATCGCGCCGGTGGAGGTGTGGTTGCCGTCCTGCGGCAGGAACGCGACCGGGCCGCTGAACGCCACGTCGCCCTGGCCGTCGCGGACCGTGACGACGGGCGCGTAGCCGTGGCCGATGAGGAAGATCTTGGTGTCGTCGATCTGGAGCGGGTGGTTGACCTCGACGCGGGCCTTGTGCTGCTCGCCCGCCGCGCCCTTCCACCAGGTGAGATCGGCGTAGAACTCGCGCGCCGTGCCGCGCTGCGGCCCGTCCTTCTCGAACGTCGCCGTGAAGTCGTCCAGCGTGAAGCCGAACGAGTCGAGGTCGGCGCCGAACGCGGAGTCCTGGAAGTCGTCGTACTGCGTGAGGGTGTTGGCGAAGCCGTCGCCCTTGACGATGAGCTTGCCGCCCTCGACGCGCAGCAGGTTCCCGACGGCGAAGGCGACGAGGAGGACGAAGAGCGCGATGTGGAACAGCAGGTTGCCGGCCTCGCGCAGATAGCCCTTCTCGGCGGAGATCGCGCCCTCGTCGCCGGCCGGCGCCACGGCGTAGCGGAACCGGCGCCGCCGCAGGATCCGCTCCGCGGCCGCGCGCACCTCGGCCTCGTCGGCCTCGGTCTCCCACGTCGTGTACGCGGGCAGCCGCGTCAGGTTCCGCGGGGCGCGCGGCGGGCGGGCGCGGAGCTGGCCGACGAACTGCCAGGAGCGCGGGATGATGCAGCCGGCCAGCGAGACGAAGAGCAGGATGTAGATCGCCGAGAACCACACCGAGCTGTAGACGTCGAAGAGCTGGAGCTTGTCGTAGAGCGGGCCCAGCGTCTCGTGCCGCTCGCGGAACTGGCCGACCGCGATCTCGTCGACCGAGTTCTGCGGGATGAGCGAGCCGGGGATGGCGCCGAGCGAGAGCAGGAACAGCAGTATCAGCGCCACCCGCATCGAGGTGAGCTGCCGCCAGAACCAGCGCGCCCACGCCACCAGCTCGCGCCCGAACGAGCCGCCCTGCGGCACCGGGCTCTGCGGCGAGTCGTCGACCGGTGCCGTGGACAACTGGGACGCGGCGGCCGTCAGTTCGCGCTCGTCGGTCGTGGTCATGGGTCAGATCCCCACCGTGTAGTTCGACGTCCAGACCTGCATCTCGTTGATGATGCGGTCCCAGGCGCCCGTGAGTAGCAGGATGCCGGTCACGACGAGCATGCCGCCGCCGATGCGCATGACCCACACGTAGTGCCGCTTCACCCAGGCGAAGGCCCCGAGCGCCCGTCGGAAGGCGATGGCGGCGACGATGAACGGCAGCCCCAGGCCCAGGCAGTACGCGACCGTGAGCAGCGCGCCGCGACCGGCGCTCGCCTCGTTCGTGGAGAGCGCGAGCACCGACATCAGCGTCGGCCCGATGCACGGCGTCCAGCCGATGCCGAAGACCATGCCGAGCATCGGTGCCCCGGCGAGACCCACCGCGGGCCGCTTGTGGATCCGGAACTCCCGCTGCGTGAACCCGCCGAGGGTGCGGCCCAGTATCCCCATGAACATCAGCCCGAGCACTATCGTCAGCCCGCCGACGACCTTGGAGATCGTCTCCTTGTGCTCCAGGAGGTTGTTGCCGACGCTGCCGAAGAACGCGCCCGTCGAGACGAAGACCGCGGTGAAGCCGAGGACGAAGAGCCCGGCGCCTGCGGCCATCCGCCCGCGGCGGGCGTTCTCCAGGTCGGTGCCGCTGACCCCGGTGACGTAGCTCAGGTAGCCCGGGACGAGCGGCAGCACGCAGGGCGAGAAGAAGGACACCAGGCCACCGAGCACCGCGACCGGCAGGGCCAGCAGCAGGGCCCCGGTCAGCACGGTCTGGTTCGGCTCCACCATGGTTTCTACGTCACTTCTCCTCGACGACCGGTTCGAGCGCTGTGCGCAGCTCCTTCTCGGAGAGCGGCTTGAGGGCCCGTACGGCGATCTTCCCGTCCCGGTCGAGGATGAGCGTGGAGGGGATGGCCTGCGGCGAGAGGGTGTTCTCGGGGAACTTCAGGATCAGCTTGCCGGACGGGTCGTACAGGCTCGGGTACTCGATCTCGAAGGTGCGGTCGAACGCCTGGGCGTTGGCCACGTCGAGGTCGCGGGTGTTGATGCCGATGAACTGCACACCGCGGTCGGCGGTGTCCTCCGAGACCTTGCGCAGGTTCGGCGCCTCGGCGCGGCAGGGGGCGCACCAGGAGCCCCACACGTTGAGGACGACGACCTTGCCCCGGTAGTCGGCGAGCGCGAGCTGCTCGCCGTCGGTGGTCTCGCCGGAGATGTCCGGCGCGGCGAGGCGGTCGCTCGCCTTGACCACGGTGAGCTGGCCGGTGCCGCTGACGAACTGGGTGTTGCCACCGGACGACGTCGCGTCCTCGCCGCACGCGGTCAGCGCCAGCGCGCCGGCGACGGCCGCGGCGGCGGCCGCGAGGGTCCGGCGGTGGAGCCTCCTCGCAGAAATCATGTGAAAAGTTTCGCATGGCCCGGAGAGGGATCTTCTCCACCCCCCTGTAGCGCCGCGCGGCGGAACGGAAGGGCTGCTCAGGGGGCGCGGGGGCGGTGGGGTCCGCCGGCCGCGGGGCCGCTGGACGGCGGGTCCATCGGCCGCGGGGACGCTGGACGGCGGGCCGGCTGGGCGGGGGGTCCGCTGGGCCGCGTACGGGCCGGAGGGGCCGCCCGTGCGCTACGCCCGCGGGGCGTTGGCCGCCGCGCCGCGGATGGCGCCCCGGCCGAACTTGCGCTGCGCACCCGCGAGGAGGTGCGGCGGCACGAGGTCGCGGGCGGGCTCGCTGTAGCCGACGGAGACGATGTCGTCGCCGTCGAAGGTGAACGTCGTCAGCGACGCCAGCGTGCACTGCCGCGACCGGGGGTCGTGCCAGAGCCGCCGGCCCTCCGCGAAGCTGCGCAGGATCCAGATGGGCAGTTGGTGGCTGACGCAGACGGCCTCGTGGCCGCGGGCGGCCTCGCGGGCGGACTGCACCGCGCCCATCATCCGGACGACCTGCTCGATGTACGGCTCGCCCCAGGAGGGGCGGAAGGGGTTGGTGAAGTACTTCCAGTTCGCCGGCTTGCGCAGCGCGCCGTCGCCGACGCCGAACGCCTTGCCCTCGAAGACATTGGCCGCCTCGATGAGCCGGTCGTCGGTGGCGACCTCCAGGCCGTGCGCCTTCGCGACGGGCGCGGCGGTCTCCTGCGCCCGCTCCAGCGGGGAGGCGACGACGTACCGCACGTCGCGCGCGGCGAGGTGCTCCCCCACGCGCTCGGCCATCCGCCGGCCCAGGTCGGAGAGGTGGTAGCCGGGATTACGGCCGTAGAGGACGCCGTCGGGGTTGTGGACCTCACCGTGGCGTACGACGTGCACGACGGTGAGATTCTCTTCATCTTTACCGCGCATGTCAGCCATTTTGGACGTCCCTGCCCCCGGCCGGTGACCCGCCCCCGGCTTCGTCACCCGCTTCCGCCGCCGCGCGGGCGGCGACGGGCAGCGCGCGGGCGATCCGTTCCATCGCGTCCCCGTCGAGAGCGGTCGAGACGAACCAGCACTCGAAGGCGGACGGCGGCAGGTAGACGCCCTCGGCGAGCATGGCGTGGAAGAAGGCCGTGAACTGCTCCGTACGCTGCGCCTTCGCGCCCTCGTAGTCGATGACGGGGGAGTCGGAGTCGGTGAAGAAGACGGAGAACATGTTGCTCGCCGTCTGCACCCGGTGCGGCACGCCCTCCTTGGCCAGCGCCTCGGTGACGAGCCCGCGGAGCTGCCGGGAGACGGCGTCCAGCGTGTCGTACGCCGCGTCGTCCAGGAGCCGGAGCTGCGCGAGCCCGGCGGCGGTGGCGACGGGGTTCCCGGAGAGCGTGCCCGCCTGGTACACCGGCCCGGCCGGCGCGAGCCGCGCCATGACGTCCGCCCGGCCGCCGAACGCGGCGGCGGGGAAGCCGCCGCCCATGACCTTGCCGAAGGTCATCAGGTCCGGGGTCACGCCGTCGACGCCGTACCAGCCGGCCCTGGAGGTGCGGAAGCCGGTCATCACCTCGTCGGACACGTACAGCGCGCCGTGCTCGGCGCACAGGTCCTTCAGCCCCTGGTTGAACCCGGGCAGCGGCGGCACCGTGCCCATGTTCCCGGGGGACGCCTCGGTGATCACGCAGGCGATGTCCCCGGGGTGTTCTTCGAACGCCGCGCGGACGGCTGCCAAATCGTTATACGGCAGGACGAGGGTCTCGCCGGCCTGCGCGCCGGTGACCCCGGGGGTGTCCGGCAGCCCGAGCGTGGCGACCCCGGAGCCGGCCGCGGCGAGCAGCGCGTCGACGTGCCCGTGGTAGCAGCCGGCGAACTTCACGACCTTCGCCCGCCCGGTGAACCCGCGCGCCAGCCGGATCGCCGACATCGTCGCCTCGGTGCCGGAAGAAACAAGTCGTACCTGCTCAGCGGGGGTGACCCGGGAGACGATCTCCTCGGCGAGCGCCACCTCGCCGGCACCGGGGGTGCCGAACGACGTCCCGCGCGCGACGGCCTCCTGCACCGCGGCGGTCACCTCGGGGTGCGCATGGCCGAGGATCATCGGTCCCCACGAGCAGACGAGGTCGACGTACTCGCGGCCGTCGGCGTCCGTCAGGTACGGACCCTTCCCCGACACCATGAACCGGGGCGTACCGCCCACGGCACGGAACGCACGCACCGGAGAGTTCACGCCGCCGGGCGTCACGGCGGCCGCACGGTCGTAGAGCTTCTGCGAGACTGGAGCCTGGTACGGATAAGTCACGCAAGCCATGGTCTCAGAGTCGCAAGGCGACCCGCGTCGGGGTGTTTCGCGGGCCCGCTGCTGGGGATGTAGCTGAGACGATGATCGGGTTGCGCGGCGGGGGCAGTGCACATCTGAGAGCAGTCGGGTGGAGATATGCATCGCGGTGGCGAACTGGGCGAAGGGACCGATGACCGAGGGCCCCGGCGCGCCAGGTCCGGACGCCATCGCCGGGTGAACCACGGCGGCGAGGGCGTGAACAAGAACGACGGCCGATCGGGCGGCGTGACATATAAGTACTTCGGCGCGCCCGACGGCGCGACGGCGGCCCGCGTGCCGATCTCCATGCGCCCGGAGGAACTCGGCGGCGACGAACTCGGCCAGGGCGGGCTCTTCGCCAAGGTGAAGCCCGAGACGATGTCCGCGATGGTCCTCACCGGCATCGAGGGCATACCGCTCCACAAGGTCCCGCCCCTGGAACTCGTCGTCCTCCACCCCGACTACGCGGTGGTCCGCCTCCCCATGACGGTGGTCGACCCCCTCCGCGGCATCGGCGAGGAAGAGGTCGGCGCCGCCGCCTTCATCTGGTCCACGGTCCCCGACCGCGGCGGCCCCCGCGACGCCTTCGACGTCTACCGGATGCTCCACGAATGGCAGGAGTTCGCCGACCGCCTCCACGAGGCGGGCCACCAGCCGTACTGCCTAGTGTGGCCCTGACCTGCGCTTTAGTGAGCTTACGGTCTCGGTTGCAGGAGCGGACTCAGGGGTCTCGCGAAGGCGGTGATCAGGCCGCCAGGGCACATTGAGGGCACACGCCGGAGTGATCTCCGGGGGATGTGCCCTCTGTCGTGTCCGCCCTGTCCTTGCCGACGCTGGCACCCAGTACGGCGTTGATCGCCTGACGGGTACGAACCTCGCTCTGCGGCATGAGGTGGGTGTACGTCCGCAGCGTGAAGCCGGGATCGGAGTGCCCGAGGTATTCGGAGAGGGCCTTGATGCTCTCCCCGGCGTCGAGGAGCACCGAGGCGTACGTGTGCCGTAGGGCATGCATGCCGTCGTCGGGCGCGGCGGCCATGTACTTCGCCCCGCGCTCGCGGGGCGGGATGACTTCGGCGGTGACGAGCGCGCGCTTCCAGTCGCCCTGGTTGAAGACGCTCCGGTTGTAGGCGTTGCCCTTGGTATCCGTGAAGATCAGCCGGTGCGTCTGCGGCTCACCGTCCGGCGTGGCCCAGGGCAAGGCGATGTTGGTCGCGGGAAACTTCTTCAGGTGCCGCTTCAGCACCTTGGCCAGCTCGTCAGGCAACGGCACTGAGCGAATCCGATCGCCCTTCGGCAGGGCGAACACCTTCTTGCTGCGTACCAGCTGTATCTGGCGCCTGACGTGGACCAGCTTGCGAGTGAAGTCGATGTTGCCCTCGGCGACGCCGAAGATCTCTCCCTGACGGAGTCCGCAGCCGAAGCCCAGCGAACCGCCGGCCGTGAAACGGTCGGGGAGACCGGAGATCACCGCTTGAACCCGGTCGAGCGCCCACGGCACCACCGCCTTCTTCGCGTGCTTCGGCAGCTTCACGGAACTGGACCGGCACGGGTTCCGAGCCAGGAGACCGTCCTCGACGGCCGCGTCCAGCATGCCCACCAAAACGTCATGAACACAGCCGATGCTGGACGCCTGTAGCCCGGCGGCCTGTACCTTCTTGATCCAGCCCTGGATGCTCGACGGTCGGGTCAGGTTGCGGACCTCATGCCCACCGAGGTGCGGAACGATGTGATTCCGGATTTCGCGCTCGTATCGCTGGTACGTCGTCGGTCCCGCTGTTACGGCCGCGAGCCATTGCTCGGCGTACTCGGCGAGGGTGATCTTCCCGGCCGAGGGGTCGACATGAACGCCGCGCTGCAAGTCGTTCTCGACCTCGGCGGCGCGGGCGTCGGCCTTGGCTTTGATCTCGTAGTTCTCTTTGCGCTGGGTGCCGTTGAGGTCGCGGTAGCGGACCTGCCAGCGTTTGCCGGTGCCGTGGTCGCGGGTGGCCACCAGGCGGCGGGTGCGGCTCTTGTGCTCGGGGCATTGGGGGTCGTCGGGCCTGGGGTGGGATTTGTGCCAGCGGTCGTAGACGTCAGCCATCGAGCAGGGCCTCCTTGAGGTCGTCCAGCAGGTGGATGAGTTCGGTCTTGGTCAGGTGGCCGAGCGGATTCGGGCCCGGGGAGTTGCCTCCCTTCGTGACGAGGTGGTCGGCGCGGCGGCCTTCGGGCCGGGTGCGGGTGGCGTGGTCGAGCGCGGTGTCGTTCTCGCGCGGGAGGAGGGGGTGGATGCCGTCGGCCCAGTCCCAGGCGTGGCGGGTGGTGACGTTGCCGGCGCCGGTGACGGTGGTGTTGGTGTCGTCGGCGACCGGGGGGAGCAGGAGGGTGGTTGGTGAGACGCCGAGGGCTGCGGCGAGGGCGGCGAGGTCGTCGACGTCGCAGCGGCGGTCGCCGCGTTCGATCTTGCTGAGGGCGGTGGAGGGGATGGGGCGGCCCAAGTCGGTCAGGCGCTCGGCGAGTTGGCGCTGGGAGAGGCCGAGGAGGGTGCGGATGCGTTCGATGTTGGTGGCGGTCTGACGGCCGGTGGGGCCGATCTCCACGGGGCGGGTTGCCATGACCGCGATGTTCACCTGGGGGGCGGGTTCCAGGCAAGTCCCAGTGTACGGGCTGCGGGGTGCGGAGCAGGGAGGGTCGGCGGGGCGCGGCGGGGAACATAGACGACGATCGCCGGTTAGCCAAACCGGCGTTCCTGCTGACAATTGACGTATCGAGTTCAACACCCGGTGTCGTTTGGTCGTGTTACATGGTTTCGGCCACAATGTCGCCGGATGGGTTCCCGAACGTGTGGCGCCATCCCGCGCCGCACGGCCACCGTCTCGTCATGATGGAGAGTGTTGGATGCGTTCATCCCGTGCCACTGGGTCCGCCGCAGCCTCGTCCCGTACGCCGTCGTCCAGCTCGGAGCGCCGGCCGCTGGCTTCCCCGGAGGAGCTGTCGGCCTATCTCGGTGTTCCGCTGGGGACTTTGTACTCCTGGAATCACCGGGGGATCGGTCCGAAGGCGACCAAGGTCGGCCGTCACCTGCGCTACCGCTGGGAGGAGGTGGAGGTGTGGCTGGATTCCCGGACGACGGACCACGACGTGGCCTGACCGCCAAGACGAGGTGGCCCCCGGTGCGCCAACACCAGAGGCCGAGGACACCTCAAGAAACCGCCCTGTAAGCGATCTACCAAGCGGTGTGGGCCGGGTGGCTGCCCGGCCCGCACCGGGTGAGGAATGTCCGTGAGTGAGGGTACAGCCCCGACCCCTCCCACCGAACCACCACAATCCGCCGGCACCGGCCGGGAGGCGGGTGATCACCTCGTTGCTGCGGCCCGCGCCAGCCAGGAACGGCAGGGACCGCAGCCCTCCGCACCTGTCTCGCACCGGGAGCAACGCCGTGATGCCCGTGCTGCTGAGCTGGTCGCGCGCGCTGAGCGCAATGCCGCCCGGACGGCCACGGCACGCGAACAGAACCCCCAGACCGAACCCGCGAGTTCCGGTCAGCCCACATCCGCAGACCGCACCACGACTTCCGGCCAAGGCAGGGCATCGGGTCAGCCGACCGCCGCGGACCGGGCGGCTGACCCCGCGGTCAGCGACCCGACCGCAGCGCCGCCAGGGACCGGTGGTCACGGGAGGGCGGATGTCTCCGGGGGTTCCGGTGGCCTGCCTTCCGCTGACCTGACCGCTTCGGCTGGTGGGGGTGTGGTTGAGGGGGTGGAGGTGCTGGGCGAGTTGCGGTCGGCGATTGCCCGGTACGTGGTGCTGCCGAATGAGGAGGCGTTGACCGCGGTCACGTTGTGGGTGGCGGCCAGCCACCTTCAGCCGGTGCTGCAGCATGCGCCGAGGATGGCGATCGTGGGGCCGACTAAGAAATGCGGGAAGTCCCGTCTGCTGGACATCCTCGCCGAAACGGTCAACAGGCCGATGATCACGGTCAACACCAGTCCCGCGGTCATCTTCCGCGTGATCGGTATGGAGCCGCCGACGCTGCTGGTGGATGAGGCGGACACCATTTTCGGCGCGAAGGTGGCGGAGAAGAACGAGGAACTGCGCGGGCTGCTCAACGCCGGGCACCAGCGCAACCGCCCGGCCTGGCGGGTCACCGGCCCTGACCACGAGCCGACCGCGTTCCCGACCTTCGCCATGGCCGCACTCGCCGGGATCGGCGACCTGCCGGACACCATCATGGACCGTTCCATCGTCATCCGGATGCAGCGCCGCCGCAAAGGCGAGGAGATCGCCGACTTCCGGGTGCCCCGCGACAGCCGGGTCTCAACGACCTGCGCGAGCGGCTGACCGGGTGGCTGACCCCGCTGACCGAGCAGGCCGCGGAGATGACCCCGGCGATGCCGGTGACTGACCGGGCCGCGGACACGTGGGAGCCGCTGGTGCTGTTGGCCGACCTCGCCGGCGGTGACTGGCCCGCCCTGGCCCGGACGGCATGCGTCGCGATGACCGCGCACGAGGCCGGCCAGGACGAGGAAGCCAGCCTGAAGACCCGGCTGCTGCGCGACATCCGCCGCGCCTTCGCGGATGCAGGCGACCCCACCGCGCTGCGCACCCGCGACCTGCTCGCCACCCTGTGCCAGGACGCCGAAGCCCCCTGGGCCGACCACGCGACCGGTGGGCTGAACGCTTACCACCTGAGCAACCTGCTGCGCGACTTCGGCATCACCCCGGCCAACATCCGCTTCCCTGACGGCACCCAGGCCAAGGGCTACCCCCGCAGCCGGTTCACCGACGCCTGGGACCGCTACTGCCCCGAACCCGAGCCCGAAACCACCCCACATCACCACCCAGGACCGTCCCCAACCGCGACCGCGTCCCGGTCCCCGAGCACGGTCCCCGCGCCGGTCCCGGTCCCGAACACGGCGGTGGTCCCGCCGCCCGGCCCTACGCCCGGTCCCGCCCGCCGCCGCTAGTCCGTCCCGGGGACCGCCTGATGCGTCCCATCCGTCCCCGCGCAGCTCAGCGCCGGGACGGACGGGGTGGTTGGGACGGACTCATCCGTCCCGGTCCCCGTATCCGTACCTGCGCTGACCAGCCCTGCAACGCATGGGACGGATAGCACCCCATCCCCGACGAAGAAGGGACGACAACCATGCCCGGCCCCGATCACACCGCCGGCCGCCGCACAGACACCGGCAACCCGCCCGCCAACCGCGCAGCAAGGTATCCCCCTGGACCGTCCAAGATCGGTCCGTGTGGGGGTGTCTCTGCCCCGGGGGTGGCGGAGACCCAGGCCCGGCTCCAGGGGGAGCCGGACCAAAGCGGGACGGGCAGCGAGTCCGCCGGGCCGCTGCCGATCCGTGCCGCCATCGCCGCCGTGCACCGCGCTGCTCGCCGCCAGCGCCGCGATACCCGCCAGCGCACCCGGCGCCTGACGGTGCGCTTCAGCCGTGCTGAGGAAGCGCAGATCAAGACGCGGGCCAGGGAGCTGAACATCGCGGTCGCGCACCTGATGGCGGATGCCACCATGGCCGTGGTCGACCACACCATCCCGCTCGTCGGCCAGCGCACCGCCACCGACGACCTGATCGATGAACTCGCCGCCCTGCGCAGCGCCATCTCCCGGGTCAGCAACAACGTCAACCAGATCGCCAAGCGCCTGAACTCCCGCGGCCCCACCCACCCCACGGACACGGCCGTGCTGGCCGCCGCCGAGCAGGCCATCGCCCTCACCCAGGCAGTTCTGGAGTCCTTGGACTCCTCGGCCCACCCGGCCGCGAGCAGCCGGGCGGGCTGATGATTGCGAAGATCATGAAGCCGGGTCACAGCACCCGCAACACGATCGCTTACCTGTACAAGACCGGTCGCAGCCACGACCACACCGACCCGCACCTGGTCGCCGCCTGGGACGAACTGGTCCCCGACCCCGGCCGCACCGACAAACCCAAGCGGGCCCTCGGCCAGTTGGTGCAGGCCCTCGATGTGCGGGTGAAATAGGCCGGCGACCGCGCGCCGAAGGGCCACGTGTGGCACTGCGCGATCCGGGCCGCACCCGAAGACCCGATCCTCACCGACGAGCAGTGGGCCCAAGTCGCCCGCCGCATCGTGCACGCCACCGGCATCGCCCCTACCGGTGATCCGGACGGCTGCCGCTGGATCGCCGCCCGCCACGCCGACGACCACATCCACATCGTCGCCACCAAGATGCGCGACGACCTGCGCCGCCCCCGCCACTGGAACGACTACCACCGCGCCGACACCGAGCTGGCGAAGATAGAGACCGAGTGGGGGCTACGTGCCTACGACCGCGGCGACCGCACCGCCGCCAAACGCCCCACCCGCGCCGAAACCGAGAAAGCCACCCGCCGCACCGGCAGCCCCGTCACACCACGGGAGAAGCTGCGCGCCACCGTCCGCACCGCAGCCGCCCACGCCACCAGCGAAGACCACTTCTTCGCCCTCCTGGCCGGCGCCGACATCCTCGTCGACAAGCGCATCGCCCCCTCCGGGGACACCATCGGCTACAAAGTCGCCCTCGCCGGAGACACCAACGCCGCCGGGGACCCAATCTGGTTCGCAGGCGGCAAACTCGCCCCCGACCTCTCCCTGCCGAAGATCCGCGCCCGCCTCACCAGCCAGCCCTCCGACACCCCCACCACCCGCCAGGTCCAGCCCGCCGAGCGCTGGCGCCACACAACCACCGCACTCCGCAACGCCCACCGCACCCTGCACGAGAACAGCAGCCCCTCTGCTGCCCAAGCCGAGCTGGCCGCCGCCAGCGAACTGCTGGACATCCTGCCCGCCCTCACCACCGGCCCCGCCCGCCGCGGACTCTTCGCCGCCGCCCAGACCTTCGAACGCGCCACCCGCTCGGCCATCCGCTTCGACTACGCCCAAGCCGCCGAACTCCGCACCTCCGCCAAGCACCTCCTGCGCACCGCAGGCCAACCCATCCCCGACGCCCCCGCCCTCGACCTCCTGCTCACCCTCACCCTCCTGACCATTGCCGCCGCCCGCTGGCACCGCGCACAACGCCACACCCAACAAGCCGCAGCAGCCCGAGCCACCCTGCCCCACCTCCGCGCCGCCTACCGCCACACCGCCGCCCCAGCCCTAGACAACCTCACCCAGCGCGCCCCGGCACCTGCGGCCGTCGACCGCTACGACACCCTCGTCCGCATGGCCCTCCCAGAGCACGCCGAGCAGATCCTCACCGATGGGTCCTGGCCAGCCCTGGCCGCCACCCTTCACGAGGCCGAGTCCGACGGCCGCCGACCAGCCGACGCTCTGGCCAAGGCAGCCGACAGCCGCGAACTCGACACCGCGGATTCCGTCGCCGAGGTCCTCATCTGGCGCCTGCACAACACTCGGGGCGTGCAGCCCCGACGGGCTGAGGGCGCACAGACCCGGATCACCACCCGCAGCCGAACCGAGCAACGGCAGGTACAGGCACCGGACAACAAACGCCTCCCGACACCGTCTCTCAGCCCGGAACGCGCCCGACGACAGCGATAATGACGCCGCATGCGGTGGTCACCAGTTGTCCGGCCGCGGAGAACAGGCGGAGCCGCCAGGCACTGCGCGCCCCCCATCTCCCGGCATCCGCTGGAACCGACCCCATGCGCCGACAGGTGTGCGGTACCGTGTTCGTGCATCCGGTAGCAGAGGATCGGGAGCCGTGACGACATGACCGTGGACCCGGACCACGGAGTGTCGGCTCACGGGTGTGGAGCACGCCCACTCTGTAGCGCAAGCAAGGAACACATCTTTGGCATGCCACTCAAGCGTTGGCCGGGCGACGGGAGAGGCTGATGCATGTCCAATTCGCCGCAGAAACGTGCTGCACGCACCCGGATGTCATACACGGGTGAGAGCTATCAGGCCGCTCTCTCGGGAATTCCCCGTGAGCCTGTTCATGGGCTTGATTCGGCGACTATAGGGCAGCGGTATCTGCGAGTCCTCATGGCGCTTGGGATATTCAACCGAGGTCAGATTGCTGCGCATCCCTTCGGTAGCTGGGGTGCCAGCGAGATCATTTCATACACGGTCAAGATGTCGCCGCGATGGAACCAAACAGTCCTCATAGCGGATGCCCCTCATAATGTTGCAAAGCGCATACTGCCAACCAAGTCGAACCCGATCCATTTCCCAGGATTGAGGATGAAGCGGCTTACTGGATACGGGAGCTACGTTCTCAAGCATTTGCCAACAGGTGCAGAATTAGTCGTCACGGATAAGCCGTCGGGTAAGGTGGAAGACGCGAGCGAAAACGAATCATATTTTCGCCCGTGGAAGTGTGACCAGCCGCTAACCCATGTAGAAAATGAGCACCTCGGCGCAGTTCCCGCTATGACCGAGAGTGCCAAGGAGTTGCTTGCTGGGCTCACTGCGCGATTCTCTGCGCAGGACCCTGAGCGGCGGTGGGCTATCGGCAACTGGTATTGGGACCCGCTGGAGCGCCCAGTGGAGGAGCGAGAAGTCAACTGGTTCGCGCCGAACCTTCAGCGTCGACTTTGGGGCACGGGGGATCAGTGGGAGCTGACGTGGACCGATTTCCCGTACCCCGCCGATTTGGCGGAATCGCTGACTGACCCCGTGATTGGCATTCGCGGTGCGAAGCTAAGTAGACATCGAGATATATATGAAGTAACGCTCGGCGACGCCCTTCTGTCTATTCGAAAGTGGCGAACCTAGCGCGAGAGGCTGAAAAGAATCCGCCGTCTCTCCTCGAAGGCTGCTTCGCGTCATGTTTGAAATCCTACAGAATGTCCTCGAAGGAATACCGTGGTGGGCGGGGTGCCTGCTGGTGATAGTCCTTGTTGTTCCCGTGTACGCGAAATCTCTCCTGCCCAAGGAATCGCGCGATCGGTACAACTGGTGGGTCGCCTGGTGGGAGCATCGCCGTAAGCGGCTTGCCCTCAAGCGAAAGAAGAAGGCTCGGAAACGCTTGCCCCCACCTCAGTGAGTATGCGGGCGACTCCCGTACGCACCTGCTCGTCGTCACAATCGGGGTGCACCGCACGCACCTTGGTGTCGGTGCTGACGGTCTCAGCCTGTGCGAGCAGCGCGAGCGTCTGCGCGGCGGTCTGCGGGTCTTCGGAAACTGCGTCGCGAACTAAAGGTGCGGGCGTTCCTCCGCGGCCGCAGTGGAGAACCCGAGCGCGCGGTCGAGGCGGAGCATCACGTGCAGCATGTCGGCCGCGGCCGGCGCCCAGACCGCGCTTTTCGTATCCCGCGTGACAAGGCCGTCGTGTGGTTGTGCGGTTGAACTTGGCTGGGGCGTTGCCCAAACAGCAACGCCCCAGCCAGTTGAACTCCCCGTTCACGAGGGAGACTGCGCACGGGCCTGCCTCTTGGTCAGGGAGCAGGCACCCACAATGGGTGCTTCTCCATTCGGCGGGATTCCATCTAGGCAGGGCACGACGAGCGGCCCCGGTACTCTCCGCTTTCCGCACCGAGGTTGCTCGCGGTTGCCAACCGGGGGCCGCCCTTGCCTGCCAGCGTTAGGGGTGATCCGGCCGCGCGAGGGCCGGACACGATCTCCGTGCCCGGCCCGTTGCCCGCTCGTACCGTGCCGTCGCGGTGGTCCGGTAGATCCGCCGGCTCAGAGGCTCAGTGCCTTGCTTGCCGTGTGAGGGGGAGGCCCGTTCACCAACCGACGGTCAGTCGGGTGTCGGGCCGGGTGACGCGGGCGCCGTCGCCGAGCTGGTCGTTCTCGGTGGCGGCAGGGTAGGCCATGATGAGGGGGTGGGCCGGGCGCTCCTGGCTCCAGCGGTGCAGAAGGTCGTCGACCTGCTCGGTGAGCTGGTCGGAGTCTGGACCGTAGGTGATGGTGCCCAGTTCATCGGCGTCGTCGTCGACGGGGCGGGAAGTGAGATAGGCGAAGGTGCCGTCGATATACATGGCGGCACCGGACCAGCGGAGTGCGGGGGCGGCCAGGCCGAGGTCGCGAGCAGCGGGGCCGATGGACAGCTTGCCGAAACTCATGCCGGAATCGACCGTGGCGAGCCAGAGGTCGAGATGAGCTGCCTGCTCATCGTGGCGTACGTGGATTCCAGTCCAGTGCTGCTGAGCGGGGTAGCCGAGGACACCTGCCAGCGCGGCCTGGTCCGCCTCATCGTCGGCGTCGATCTTGAGGATGGCATCGTCGGCGAGTCGGACGTGGATCTCGCCCATCTCGGCCGCGCCACGCAGGGGGACGAACCCGCACACCGCCGCGTTGGTGCTGACCATGCGGTCCTCTTCGGTGCGGGTGAAGGCGATGGACCGCGTCAGGCCGCTGCCGTGGAGGCGCAAGGGGACGACGATCCGTCCGCCGGGCGCGAGTTGTGCCCACCAGGCGGCCGGGATGTCCCAGGCGCCGGCGGTGACGATGATCCGGTCGAACGGAGCGTGGTCCGGGGCGCCGAGAGCGCCGTCCTGGCACAGCACTGTGACGTGCTCATAGCTGGCTTCGGCCAGGTGGGTGCGGGCGCCTTCGGCGAGGTCGTCGTCGAGTTCGATGGTGACCACCTGCCCGCTCTCGCCGACGAGCTCGGCGAGCAGGGCGGCGTTGATACCGGTGGCCGCACCGATTTCCAGGACCTGCTGTCCGGGGGCGGCGTCGAGCTGTTCGAGCATGGTGGCGACGATGTTCGGGCTGGAGGCGGAGGAGACCGCGGTGCCGTCGGCCGCACGCTTGGTGACCACCTGCTTGGGCACGTACGCCGTGGCCAGGTCCACCTCGGGCAGGAACAGATGCCTTGGGATGGTGCGGAAGGCGTTCTTGACGGCCTCCGTGCGAAAGGTGCCGAGACTGTCGATCTTGGCCACGAGGGCGTCTCGCAGGGCGCGGGGATCAGTGGTCGGTGCAGGGGCGGTGTCCATGGTCACTGGCCTGACTGTAGTGGGCTGAGCAATAGCGACATCGAAGGTTCGCGGGTCCGTGCCGCTGCCGGGCTTGCGGTGGAAGACGGTGCGGCTTGCGGCACGGGCGACAGCGGCCTGGTGCTCCGCGCTGATGCCGAGGCGGTTGAAGGCGAACAGCAGATGGTCGGTGAGGACGGCGCGGATGCCGCGGGTCAGACCCCCGTGGCTGGCGAGGTCGGCGAGTGCTTTCGCGGCGTTCTCATAGGCCGCGGGCCAGGCGGGAGTCTGGGCAAGAGGGCTGCCAGGGCTGTCGTCGGCGGCGGTGATGAGCATCTGAACCCTGGCCTGGGTCGAAGCGGACGGCGCCATGGCGTGGGTGGCACGGTGTTCGGCGACGGCCGTCCAGATGTCGCCCTGCTCGTAGAAGTCCTGGCCGGCCGCCTGCATCATGCGGGTGGCCAGCCGCAGGCCGATCTCGTGCCGGTGGTCCGGCCCGCCGCACGCGCGGGCAAGGTGGGCGAGGACGTGGCGGCTGTCGGCATGGAAGAGACGGTGGGCGATCTCCATGGCCCGCTTGCCGCCGAAGCGGTACGTCTCCGGCTCGTACACCACGTCGGCGTGGGCGTTCAGGCCGGAGGCTTCGGCCATCTGCATGAGGAGCGTGGTGGTGTCCTCGTCGCGGTTGGCGGAAGGCCGGAGGCGCAGGCGCCAGGTTTCCCGCTTTCGGATGAACCACCAGGAGGTGATCGCTCCGTCGTCCTCGGCTTGGGCCAGCAGCGGCAGGTGATGGTGGACGGCCCGGTGTTCGGCGGCCTGCCAGGTGTCGCTGGATAGGTTGACCTGGCGCCAGGCAGGGGTGGGTTCGTCGCGTGTGATCACGGAAACTTCCTCGGTCTAGTTGATCAACAGGCAGGTGGGCCAGCCGCCGAGGGTGTCGGTGGCGATGCTGTGCAGGGTCAGGGCGATGCCCGCGCTGCCCTCGATGAGGCCGAGTGCTTGGTCGGGGGCGGTGTCGTAGGCGTGGTCGAGAAGGCGGACCAGCAGCCGGTCCAGGCCGCGGGCGATGCCGGGGGTGGTGGCGTCGGCTGCGGCGTGCCAGGCCGTGGCGAGGATTCCTGCCCATCCGTGGCAGAGGGCGGGGTCGGTGATACGGGCGAGTTGGGCGGGGTCGGCCAGGCACCGGGCGAGGGCGTCCTCGGCCGCGTGCTGGCGGGCAGTGTCGCCAAGTGCGAGGGCGGCGAGTTGCTGGGCGCGGGCGATGCCAGGGGTGCCATAGCACCAAGAGGGGCGGGCGGGTCCGTTCCGGTGCGGGCGGCCGTCTTCCAGTTCGTCGAGGCTGATCCGCTCGGGCCACCAGGGGCCGGCGGCCGACGGCTGGCGCCAGACGTCCAAGTGGTGGCTGATGGTCTCGATGGCGTCGGCGTGCCTGTCGACCGTGATGCCCTTGCGCATCGCGAGGGCGAGCAGGGCCTGTGCGGCGGTGATGCCGTGGGCCATGCCGAGGTTCGCGTGCCCGTGGTCGAAGGAGGAATCGCGCATCCCGGCCGGGAGGTCGGCTGTCCACCAGCCTGGTGCCCGGCTTCCGGCGGCGTCGTCCGCCGGGATGGGCTGGGTCAGGCTGACCAGATAGTCGAGAACCCCGCGGAGCAGGGTGCCGCCGGGATCGCGCCTGAGTAGGTAGGCACCCAGCCCCACGAGGCCGCGGGTGAGGTCGAACTCGTACTGCGACGGCCGCCGGGCGGCGTCCATCCGCTGGGCGGCGGCCGTCAGGCGGGCGCGGACGAGCTGGGCCACGGCGGCGTCCAGGCGGGCAAGAGCGCCTTGGTAGCGTCCGGGGGCGGCGAGGTGCAGGGCGAAGCCGACGGCGGGGGCGCCGAACCAGAGACCGGCTCCCGCCCCGGCGGTCAGGCCGTCGCGCGTGGCGCGGGCGAGCCATGCCTGCATCGCCTCGGTGCCGTCGAGGCCGTGCTGGACGCGCAGGCCGTGCAGAACGGCGATGCCGGCGGCGCCTTTGGACAAGGACTGGTCGCGCCAGCGTGGGCTGTCGGGCCGTACGTCGTCGCCGTAGTCCACATCCGGCGGCACGGCCAGTGCGTCCGCCAGTTCGGCGGCGATGGTGGCTGCGTGTGCGCGCAGGGCCGCGGCCGTGGCTGTCGTGGTCTCCCGCACGGCTACCGGCCCCCTCCCCGGTGTTGTCGATCGGTGTGGCGTGCGTCGCCGGCCAAGGCGACGGCCCGGGCCAGCTTGTAGGTCGTCGCCTCGGACGTTCCCCCGGGGACGTGGGCGCGGACGTGATGCAGGTGCAGTAGCGAGCCGAGCACCGTCGCTGGAGCTGGGAGATTGCCGGTGATGGTGAGGCGGGCGGTGTAATCGGCAGCCGCCTGCGTGCGGGCTGCCCAGGCCGCAGCGAGATCGCTGCCGCCCGGCAAGGTCTCCAACGTCCCGTCGTGGGCGAGGCGGAGCATGTGGCGGCGCGTCTGAGGGTCCTGGGGACCGGCGCCGTCGGCGTACTGGGGTGGTCGAGCAGCCAGCCCAGCCCTGCCTGTCGGCCGCCCATGATGGCGGCGGCGAGGTCGGCCATGCTCGCGGCGGTCAGCGCCTGCGGCGGGATCTCCCGGTGTGCGGCCAGGAAGGCGAGCTGGGCGAGGACGGCGGCGGAGTCGGCGGCGAACAGATGCTCGGCAGCGTTCATGGACGCCCCCGCACCGTAGCGGCCTGTCTCGGGTCGGTAGGTGTCGAAGGCGATCTCCCCGGCCAGCCCCGCCTGCCGTAACTCGCCGGCCCAGGCTGCGAGGTGACCGGCGGCCCGCGCCGTGTCGGCGTCACGGACCCGCAGCCGCAGGTGAGGGCAGGGATGGCGGTAGCGGACGAACCACCACCGCGGCGGCTCGGTCCAGCGGGTCAGGAGCGCGGACAGGTGCCGGGTGAGTATGTCGTCGGCCGTCTCGCTCGGGCCGTACAGCTTCGCGAACAGCGCTCCTTCCCCGGCCCGGCTGTCGGCTACCGGAGGTGGGACGGAGGTGAGGAAGGACGGTGACGCCGCAGGCGGAGCCGTCGGAGCCAGCGGAATGACGATTTCGTGGGCCCGGCCACCGCACCATCCGTGTTCGGTGCCGTTGGGCGCTTCGGCCGCGGTCACCGGCCCGTCGGCAGCGTGAAGATGGGAGCGCAACACCGCCAGGTCCATGGCCTGGTCCAAGTCTAGTCGCAGACGGCGGTCGCCATCTGCGACCGCGACGGTGGAGGGGAGACGCCGGCGGTCGCGGAACGCCTGCCAGGCTGCCGCCCAGTGCTGCGTGGGGGCCTTTGGCCCGGGGAGGTCGGATGGGTCGATCCGCCACTGGGCAGGGACGAGGATGCTACGGCCATAGCACACGCGCGGCAGGTAGGGCAGACAGGCGGCGGCGCCCCAGTCGAACGCGGTGACTGCCGGGTGGGTGGAACGTGGAATCTCGAACAGCAGCCTTGCCAGATCCGGCATGGTGTGCCGGGCTCCGGCGTGCGGCAGCATCGGCTCCACAACCCGCCGCTGCGAGCGGGAGACGACGTACAGGCGCGTGGAGTCCGCGGCGACGGCCAGGTCCGTCAGCGGTAGATGCCCGTCTCCGCGGCCGTGCTCGGCCAGCGAGATGACGTGCGGTAGCACAGGCATCACGCGCAGGACGTTCTCGCTGCCCACCTGCCGGGGCGGGTACGAGAGCTGTGCCGCCATCGCCCCGGCCACCCCGGTCACCGTCGATGGATACAAGGCGGTGGTCTCGCCCCGGTCTCGGTCCTCCAGCAGATCGAGGAAGCGGCCGGTCGTGGCTCCGGCGCGGCCGAACCCACTCACGGCAAGGGAGAACTCGCCCTCGCTGAGGGCAGCTTGGGATCGGGCGCGAAGGTCCACCGAAAGGTCCGCCGCCGACACCGGCGAAGCGCTATCGGCGGCAGGGCCGATCCGTTCCAGGTCCGCCTCCTCCAAGACGATCTCGCTCACGCCATCAAGGGCGGCCTGGTGGGCGAGGGAGAGCAGGACTTCGTCCCGCTGTGTGAACTCCCGTCTGGAGGACGGGACGGTGAAATGGCGCGGGTAGCCGAGTCCGCCAGCGGAATCGGTCAGCTCGGTGACCGGCACGAGGGTTCCGGGTCCGTACCGGGCCAGGAAGTCGTGGTGGTATTCGCGCCACGATGTGCTTGCCGACGGCTGCGGTGTGAGCCGGATCAGGGCCTTGGCCGCGTCGGCGGCCTCCATGGCCACCGAGCGGGGCAGTACGAGGTCGGCGTCCAAGGAGAGGTCCACGGCCAGGGGCTGGTCGGTGACGCTCGACAGAGCCCGCATCCGGTCCTTGACCAGGCACCGGTGCTGCGTGCCACCCCCGGCCCCGACCTGGCCGTGGCCGCTCATCTGATGGTGGAGGACTCGGAGTTCCGCGTGCACCGTCTGCACCTCGGGCACGGCGGTGGCGCCCGCCTCGTCCAGGGCGCTCAGCAACCATCCGAGGGGGTCTGTGCAGGTGCCCGGGGCACGCAGGCTGCTGATGAGTATGCCGGAGACCATCAACTGGCCCACCACGCTCATCAGCGCATCGCGGGAGGCGCCGGGGTGCTCGGCGGCGGTCTTCTCAGCCAGGGTGCCAGCCGCGACGGGGGTGCCGGCTGCTTGGCAGATCGTGTGCACGACCGGAACCCGTCGTACGGTCACCTTCGCCACGTCCTCGCCCGCGCTGCGGACGGCGGCGGCCAGGTGGGGCTGCCACGGCACCACCAGCTTCTCTCTGCGCTCGACGGCGAGGTTGTTGACGACGACAGGCAGCCGCTCGCGCAGGGACGGGCACGCTTCGAGCCGGGCGATGATGTCGGCGAGCCACACGGCGTCGACCCTCGTACGTGGCCGGTGGTCGTCGTTCCACGACAGGCGGAACCGGTCGCCGAAGCGGAGAGGGCCGACGCCGGCGAACGTGCCGAAGGGGGTGGCCCGGCCGCGTAGGCGGATCAGGTACCGGGCCAGGGAAGTGGCCATGTGCCGCAGGTCAGCGACAGCGCGTTCCTGCCCGGCCAGGGTCTGGTCGATCCGGTCGGCCAGGGAAGGGCTGGCCAGCGTGACGGCTTCACCGAGGGCGCCGACCGTCCACACATTCGCGAGCCAGGACCGCCATGAAGCGGCGTCGGCTGCCTCACCTGGCCAGGGCGGCAGGTGCTTGTCCGATCCGTAGGTGCTCGCCCGCCACATCGCCGCCGTCTGCGGTCGGTAGTACCGCGTGTGCTCGATCGCTGCCACCTTCTGCTGCCTCTCCACGCCGCGACCTGGGCTTTCGGGCATGGCCTCCGGGGGCCCGCGCCGAGACTTCCTCGCCGCAGACACCCCGGGGGCGTCAGAGCCGGGTCAACTGCTTCAGCAGTCGCCGCCGCGGACGGTGTCGCAACCGTCGTCCGTGGACGACAGCAGGGCCGCGGCAACCGGGCCGGTGGTGACGATGCTGACGTTCAGGTCCAGGTCGATGCCGTCGGCCACGGGTGCGGTGGCCTGGGTCAGCTCGTCGGTCGTAAGCATGGTTCCTCCAACTGGTCGATGGTGCTTCTCACTGGTGATGCGACCTGGTCGCGACGTCGAGCGGCGCCAGGACCGGGAGACTGGGAGCTGCGTCTGCGCGGCCGGATCGTGTGGGGAGGTCAGCGTGTGCCTACACACGACGCCCGTCCCCTTGCCCTTCCGCCTTGACATCCGGAGTTGAAACCGCCGCCGGTTCGCCGCGGGCCTGCGAGATGAACGCCGCCGGGACCGCGGTGCCCAGAAGGGCGAGGAGGGCAACGGGACGCCACACGCTTAATCGGATGGGCTCAGCAGGACGCGCATGCCGTGGCGGTGTCACCGGGCCGCCTCCTGGATCGCCGTGAGACTCGTGGTCCACTCGCAGCCACCGCCGCGCTCAGGAGCCAACCACGCCACCGGCGGCGTGCTCGGCACCGCGAGAACGGGCTCCGTGCGAATGTCGTCCACGTCGGGCGCGACGGCCCGGAGTACGCCCACCCGGTCGCCGTGTTCGGTGTCGACTACTCGGCGGCCCAGCCATGGGTGCGATCGATGGCCCATCCCCAGATCTCTGGCGCTAATTGTCGTCTCCGCCTCTGCGGCTTGGTACGAGGTGTGCCAGCGCCCGTCACGCACGGGCTGAGCTGATGACGTCGCCTGTGGGCGATACTTCTGCTTCCGCTCCTGTGCGTGAGGGCCTGGCTACACCTAGACAACTGGGCGGAGACGGTCATGAACAGGCCGAAGTGCCCCGCGGCAGCGCGCGCAGCACAGGACGATTTGACACTCTCTCTACCACTGCCGCCTGCTGCCGAGTCCTAGCGTGAAGACATGGCCCTGAACACGGCCTTAGCCACTCACCTCGCCGAAACCGGCATGACCGAGACCGAGTTCGCCGAGGAGGTCAATGACGCCATCGGGCAGATGTCAGGCCGTCGGGGAATGCTGACCGACCGCAGCGTGCGCCGCTGGCTGAGCGGCGAAGTCGCCTGGCCTCAGGCGAAGCAGCGCGTCGCACTGGAAACAGTGACAGGGAAGTCAGCCGAGGACCTGGGATTCGTCCGGCGAGGGAAAGGCACCCACCCAGCACCACCGGAGGATCCTGTGCGGCGACGCACCTTCATCACCGCCAGCGCCGGCACAGCGGCTGTGCCCTTGGCAAGCACGAGCAGTCCTATTCCCCGCATCGGAAGCTCGGACGTGGACCGTCTCACCGCCAAGCTCGCCGATCTCGTGGCCTCGGACAACCGTCATGGAGGCACCCAGGCCGTGGAGGCTCGGGCCGTCCGCCTGGCCGCCCAGACCCTGGACCTGCAGCAGAACAGCACCGCCAGCCAGCGGATACGCGGCGAGCTCTACTCCCTGGCCGCTGCCTTCACCTCATCCGCCATGTGGGCCGCCATCGACGGCCGGCGCCTGGACGAGGCCACGCAGCACCTGAACAAGGCCGTGACCCTCGCCGGGCTGTCCGCCGATCCGGCGGTGCAGTTCCGCGTCTGGGGCCACGCCGGAGCGCTGTACCGCCAGCTCGGCCGCAGCACGGACGCCCTCGCCGCGGACGACGCCGCCCGCAGCACCCCCATCACCCGTCGCGACCCGCTGTACGCCTCCCTCGCCCACGCCCGCACCGCCGTCCACCGTGCCGACGACGGCAACAGCCCCGCCGCCCGCCGCTCACTGGACCGCGCACAGCACGCCCTGGACCGCGCTGACCCCGACGCCCACCGACCACCGTGGATGGCGTTCTACGACCAGGCCGAACTGGAACTGCTGGCCCTGACCACCCATCTGACCCTGGGCCGCTGGGCGGAAGCCGAGGCGCACGCCCACCGCCACCTCACCCTGCTGCGGTCCGGCTTCCAGCGAAACCGAGCCCTCGCACTCGCGCACCTCGCGCACGCCCAACTCGGGCAGGACGACCTGGAACCCGCGGTCATCACGGCTCTGAAGGTGCCGGCAGGGGCCCGGCACGGCCGCATCTCCGGCCTGCTGGATGCCTTCGGTCAGCGGCTGACCAGGGTGGCACCCCGCGCCGCCGAGACCCGCCACTGGCTCGAAGCCCAAGCCGCCCGAACAGAAAAGAGCACACGCCCGTGACCGTCGAATTCCAGCGCTACGACCAGAGCCGCATCGAGGACGTACGCCAGACGATCTGCGACATCCACGTCGAAGTCCGGGCCGGCGACCTCGGCCTGACCGGACCGTTCTACTCCCGTGAACGCTTCAATGAACGCCTCTCGGGCCACTCAACAGCCCTCGGCTGGGAGGCGGCTATCGGCTACGAAGACGACATCCCGTTCGGCTTCGCATACTGCGTCCCCCTCGCCCCGAACACCCGGTGGTGGAAGGCTATGACCACCCCGCTGCCCGACGGCTACACCACCGAGGACGGCCACCGCACCCTCGCCCTCAACGAGATCGTCGTCCGCAAGCCCTGGCGGGGCACCGGCACCGCGCAGGCACTCCACGAGCACCTACTCGCCCCCCGCACCGAGCAGCGCGTCACGCTACTGGTCAACCCGAAAGCCGGCGGCGGCAAGGTCCAAGCCGTGTACGAACGGTGGGGCTACGAGAAGATCGGCGAGCAACAACCCTTCCCCGACTCCCCGGTTTTCGCCGCCATGATGCGCGCCCCTCTGCACAGGGCGTGACTTGCGGATCGTCGCCGCAGGCGGCCCTGGGTTCTCCCAAGGCTTCATTGGGCACAGCCCTCGAGTACGTCGTAGCCCCCGCTGGTTGACCGCCTGTTGGTCCGCAGCGCGGCGCGTGCCCCGTTGCCGCAGCTCACCGCGACTGGCACGCCCGGCAGGTCTTCCACCGCGAGCCTCGCCGTGCCACGGCTGCCTGACGGCTACTGCCGATGCGAGACAGCCCCTTCACGGAACGTGCGTTCGACCTGAAAGATGGGCATGGTCGCGTGCCAGTTCGGTACGCCGCTCGTTAGGCAGCGCAGTCGAAGCGCTGGGTGGGCAAGCGCTGACGTACCTTGCCCAACTGCTACGGGAGGGAACCCCATGGGCGATCGCAGCACCATCGAGTGGACTGAGGCGACCTGGAATCCCACCACGGGCTGTGATCGCGTTACCCCCGGGTGCGACAACTGCTACGCCTTGACGTTGTCCCGACGGCTCAAGGCGATGGGGGTGCCGAAGTACCAAGCCGACGGTGACCCCAGAACATCGGGTCCCGGCTTCGGTCTCACCCTCCATCCGGACACCCTGGCCGTCCCACGTCACTGGAAGACTCCCCGCATGGTCTTCGTCAACTCAATGAGCGACTTGTTCCACGCCAGGGTTCCCCTGGACTACGTGCGGCAGGTCTTCCAGGTAATCGCCGATACCCCGCAGCACACCTATCAACTACTGACGAAGCGGGCCCGTAGGCTCCGACGCCTGGCGGATCAGCTTGACTGGCCTCCCAACCTGTGGATGGGTGTCTCGGTCGAGAACGCGGATCATGTGGATCGTGTTGATGACCTGCGGCGGGTGCCGGCGGCAGTGCGCTTCTTGTCCTGCGAACCACTGCTCGGCCCTCTGACAGGTCTCCGTTTGGAGGGCATCGGCTGGGTGATCGCCGGCGGAGAATCCGGCCCCCAGCACCGCCCCGTGCAAGAGGAATGGCTGGTCGAGATCCGTGATGCTTGCAGCGCGGCCGACGTGCCGTTCTTCTTCAAGCAGTGGGGTGGTCGCACACCCAAGTCGGGAGGCCGCGAGCTTGCCGGGATGACGTGGGACCAAATGCCGCCTCGGCTGCCCGTGGCCGCAGTGCGGTAACGGCCAATCTCCAACGAAGCCGTACGCGCTCTGGTGATGTACGGCAACGGTATGTGACCCTCTCTCCAGTATGACCGTACTTGAGCAGGGGGGCGATCATGGCCGTGCCGAAGGAGGCTGTGTGGGAGCGTGATCCGCACACAGCCGCCAAACACGACTTACTCAAGCGGTACTTGGAAGCGTGGGCGCCGATTCTGCTGTCCCGGAACGACGTGATCACATATGCCGAAGGGTTCGCGGGGGCAGGCGTCTACAAGCGGGGCGAGCCCGGATCTCCCGTCGTCGCGTACGAGGTCTTCGCCCACGCTCTTCATCGTTTCCCGAAGCGCATGTGCTTGATCCTCATGGAGGAAGACCGCCGACGGGTGGAAGAACTGCAACGCCAGATGGCCCTCGCGCAATCGAGGCACGCGGACGACATCACTGCACGTCTGACGGTCGACATCGAGCAGGGAGACTTCCACCCAGCCCTCCTGCGGAGGCTGCGGAGCACCGGCAGGCTGGGCAAGCCTCTCTTCGTTCTCCTGGACAGCTTCGGTGGGCCAGACGTCCCGTACTCGATCTTGCATCAGCTTGGCCGCTACCGAAGCACCGAAGTCATGGTCACCTTCGAACCAGCCTTCCTTACGCGGTTCGCCGAGAGCCACGACGGTCACCGGCAACTCGGTGACGAAGCCTTCGGCAGCCAGGAGTGGCAAGCCGTCTTCCGGCAGCCTTCCTCGAACAAGTTTACGTTCCTGCGTGAGCAATACCGAGCGACGCTGCACCAGGCCGGGTTCACGCACACGCTGTACTTCGAGATGGTTGACGAGGGCGGCAGGAAGCTCTACCTGATCTTCGGCACCCAGCATGAGCGGGGGCTGGAGAAGATGAAGGACGCCATGTGGAATGTGGACCCTTCATACGGTGTCCGCTACCGCGACCCAAGGGACTCCGAACAGCAGATGTTGGACCTCGTGTTCGAACCGGACACGGCCCCGCTACGACGGATCCTGCGCGACTTCATATCCCAGGCACCCAGCGGACGAACGGTTCAGGAACTTCAGCGCTACACCCTCCTGGACACCGTCTACCGGCCCGCTCAAGTGATCACCGCCGTCCGACAGCTACGCGAGTCGGGTGCCGTCATCACGGACGCGCGTCTCATCACCAAGAAGACCCGGGTGTGCGCGACAGCGCCACCGTCACCTCCTGGCCCGTCGGCTGAGCAGGGGGCTCTCTGGTGAGAGGCCCAGGGACACATCCAGGGCACATGAGGGTCGAAAGTGCCGGTGGCCAGCCTCGACTACTGAAGGTAGTTTGCACTGGTCACCGGCAGTATCGGTGCATCGTCGCAGGTCAGCGCTCCGCTGTGATCACTGACTCAAGTAATGGCGCGGCCTGGCCACCCGTTACGACAAGACCGCCACCATCTACCTCGCCGCCATCTCCATCTGCTCAGCAACATGATCCAGAAGAATCGGCCTAGTAGCTGCGAGCCGCTGCGTCAGATCGCGCACGAGATCATCGAAGGCATTCCGCACTAGCCGATCGAGTGCGACACCGATTCGGACGTTGGCGTCCTGCTGCGCCGAGGACGTCGTGCCCTCAACGCCTGGCGTCGCGGTCGCCAGCACGACGTCTGGTGACTGCGCATATGCACTCTCGTGCGCCCCTCACCGGGGCCGTCCGGCCCATACTTGCCCGGCGGCGCATGCCGCTAGGGTCCCCCGACTAACGCACCATCTCAGGGGGATCATGCGAGTCTGCACCATGGCTGCTGTTGCGGTAGTAGTCGTCCTGCCGTTAACAACTGCCTGCAGCTCCGACGGCACCGACTTGAGCGGCGAGGCAAAGCCCACTGGCAAGTACGCCGGCTGCGACGACCCGGACATCACTGAGCAGGGGTACGACAAGCGTTGCCTTGACGGGGTGCCCACCGCCAGGGAGGAGGACAAGTCGATGCGGTTCGGCACCGTCGTGAAGGGCACGGTGCGCGGGCTCACGGAGGGCACGCTGGACATCACCCCGTCGCGAACTTGCTCCTCGGGGGGCGGCACGATCCCGCCCGGCACGTGGGACTGGGACTCCGCCGTGTTCGACCTCGCCCAGGCACGGATGGCGGGCGGGACGCTTACCTACGTCGCCGCCGCCGAAATCGCCCACCGGTGGTCAATGCACGCAGACGATACCGTCCCCGAGGTCGGGAAGTCGGCGGCAAAGTAATGGCAGAAAGTAAGGACAGCTCCGAAGGCTCCCCGGAGGCTTGGTGAAGGGGTCTGCCGATGATTGGGAAGGAGAATGCTCGTGACCACCGTGGACGAACAGATTAAGAATGTGGATGAGGTAGTTTGCAGAAATATCGCATTGCTCGCTGACCAACGGGCATTGCTCTCACAGAACGTCCTCGCTCAGCTCCGCAATCTGGTCGAGGGGGTTTCGGTGCGTCTTCACGTCGGTCGGTCTGACGCCCAGTTCAACTATGCGGCCGTGGAGCCCGGACTGGCATTCGTCAAGGGCAATGCAAAGCTCAACTTCCTGGCCAAGTTCCACAAACTCATACAAATGAGCGCCTCCCATTACACTTTGGATGGGGACACCTCCGAGCGGTTGATGCTCAAGTACTACGAGTACCTTCACCGCATCCGCAGCATGCTCAAGGACCGTTGTGGGATCGCGGTGTTGGCGAACCTCGAGGCATTCCCCGTCAACCTCGATCCATCGCTGCGGGAGTACCACGAGAAGATTGCCGCGAGGATCGAGGTGCGTCGTCCGACACCGACGCCTACGCCGGACACCGGGGCGCGAGGTCGGTACTACATCCACAAGACGCGCCCGTTCTTCGTCGAAGGCCGCATCTACTACGAGGTCACCTTCTATCGAGCTGTCAATAAGGTGAGCAAGTTTGACCGCATCATCGCCTTCACAGCCATCGATATAACGGACGCGTACGCGGCGATGCTTTCGCTCCAGAGTGACACGATCGAAGTGCTCGGCCAGTCGATGCCGATCACGATCATTCGTGAGTGGGAAGTTTCCATTCGCCCGTGCGAGTTCAAGAATTTCGCTCGTCTTCTGGGTATCGATACCACCGTTCGAACTAACTCTCGGGAGTACCGCTACCTGATGCAGGGGCTTACATCGACTTCGAGTAACCTGCTCGACTTGATTGACCTGCCTGACGACGAGTACGCGAGGGTGAAGGCGACAGGTACGGCCAGCGTCAGCAAGCCGCAGATCTTCCCCATGTTGGATGAAGCGCGCCGCATCGTGAGGTCAGCTATCCCGGGTCACAATGTCATCCGCTATCTGATACTGCGGATGTACAACCAGGTTATGAAGCTGCAGTATTCCTGGGAAGGTTGCGGCCGCCTCTCCGGGATGAAATTGCAGTATGGGTGCATCCCCTTCGATACTATGCCGCTCTGCACGTCACTGCCGGGGCACAACCCGCGGTATTGGGATCTCGTTGAGAGCCTCGGTGTGACCGGGCGAAGCCACGAATTACTAGCTCGACGGGTGAATAACAACGTGGACCGTCACGGAATCCTCTACACTCCAGAGGCCGATCTCGTGGAGTTCGGAGACGTCAACGAACTGATCTCTGCCTACAACAACAAGCTGTACTACAAGCATAAGGATCGTCGGCTCGTACTGGACAAAGGGCACGTCTTTATCTGTGGGTACGAGGACGGTACCGTCGCCATCGTCGAGAAGCTCCAGGAGTATGCGTCGTCCGGAATCGAGGGCTACAGCCAAGCTGTCGAACATTGGCTTGATGAGACACCTCGTGCCATCGACGACGAGGGTAAGAAGGATGCGCTCAAGAGGTTGTTCAGCCAGTCGCATGTGGCGTTGATCTATGGCGCAGCCGGCACTGGGAAGTCGACGATGGTGGACCACATCGCGAACTACTTCAACGAAGAGGAGAAACTCTTTCTCGCTCACACCAACCCGGCGATCGACAACCTCAGGCGCAAGGTTAATGCGCAGAATTCGACTTTCCGGACAATCAGTAGTCAGATCTACAGAAGCGCCATGGATCAGGAGTACGACCTTCTGGTTATCGATGAGTGCAGCACGGTCAGCAACACTGACCTACTCAAGGTGCTGGAGAAGGCATCCTTCAAGTTGCTCGTGCTCGTGGGCGACGTCTACCAGATCGAGTCGATCCAGTTTGGAAACTGGTTTGGCATCATCCGATCCTTTATCCCGATCGCCTCGGTGTTCGAACTGACAACACCCTTCAGAACCAAGAACGAATCACTCCTAGACTTCTGGGAGAAGGTCCGAAACGCTGACGATGACATCGCGGAGGTGATGGCTCGCAATGGATACTCGACCGTGCTGGACAAGACACTGTTCGAAGCCCAGCGCGAGGACGAGATCATCCTGTGCCTGAACTACGATGGTCTCTACGGCATCAATAACATTAACCGCTTTCTTCAGAGTAGTAACCCTGGCGCAGCGACCACTTGGCGCGTCTCCACGTACAAGGTTGGCGATCCGGTTCTCTTTAACGAGACTGAGCGATTCAAGCCGCTGATCTACAACAATCTGAAGGGTCGAATTGTCGATATCGAGCTCTTCCCTGGTCGGATCCAGTTCGACGTCGAACTTGATCGAACCGTCAGCGAGTTCGACGTTGACGGTGAGGAACTCGAATGGATGGGTGACTCAACTGTGAGATTCTCCGTCTACGACTATGACATCAGCGACGAGGATGATGACTCGCTGAACACCACCGTTCCGTTTCAGGTGGCCTATGCGGTTTCGATCCACAAGGCGCAGGGCCTCGAGTACGATTCCGTCAAGATCGTAATCACCGATGCCAACGAAGATGACATCACACACAGCATTTTTTACACGGCCGTCACCCGGGCACGTGACCGCCTTCGGATCTTCTGGACGCCAGAGACCCAGCAGGCCGTTCTCAAGGGACTACGCCGGAGCACCAACCCGAAGGACGTCGTCCTTCTGTCTAGCCGTCGTGGCCTTACTCCGGTCGCTGGGACTCGACGAGCCCATTGATCATTCGGCATGACGGATGCGCAGCTCAACTACATCGCTATCTCTGTGCGCAGAATACCGCTGCACCTGCGGGAGCGGATGACGTGGGCATCGGCTAGCAGGCAAGGCGGACCGTTGCTGTGGCGGGGGCGGAGCCGTCACGCCCAGCACGGCTTCCCGGGCGGCCAGTGCCTTGTCCCGTTCGGCGATTGCTTCGGGCCGCTCCTGGGCCAGTTACTCGATCACGACGGCGTAGGTGGCCACTGGCTGGGTCAGTTTCCGTTCTTTCTGGCGGGCCTCGGCCAGTTCCTCGCCGAGTTTGTCGATGTCGGCTTCGGCCCTTTTGCCGGGCAGCTCTTGTGTCCTGCGGCCCGCTGTGCCTGGTACTCAGGTTGAATCCGCGATGCCGGGGTGGCTGTGACGGGCGGTGATCACCGCGGTACGACTGCGGTATGCGGTACGCGAAAGGGGGCGAGCTGGCGCCCGCTGAGCAGGGGAAGCGGAGGGATGTGCGGTTGAGGGCGGCCAAGCGGTTCGAGACTGGGGCGGGCACGGCGCTGATCGTTGCGGAGCTGCAGGTGCTGAAGCGTTCGGTGCGTCCGGTGGCGAACCGGCCGGCGATATGCCGCGTTGGCTTCGGCGGGACTCACCGCCTTGTGCATCGACGCAGCAGCATCGCTGCCTGCCGAACCGAACCGCACGCTGACTTGGAGCATGCCCAATGTGGTGAGGCGAGCAGGCACATCGCTTGTGGCGCAGCGGTTCGCCTGGCTCCGCTACGAGGGCACATCCAGGGCACATGGGGGTCGAAATCGCCGGTGATCAGCCTCAAATGTTGAAGGCAGTTTCCGCTGGTCACCGGCAAAATCGGTGCATCGTCGCAGGTCAGCGCTCCGCTGTGATCATTGGCTCCACGAATGGCAGGAGTTCGCCGACCGCCTCCACGAGGCGGGCCACCAGCCGTACTGCCTGGTCTGGCCCTGAGGCCCGCCAGGGCACAGAGAGGGCACACGCCGGAGTGACCTCCGGCGGACGTGCCCTTCGGATGGGCTCTGCGACCTGACCGCAGGGCCCCCACCCGACACCCGGACAGAACACGGAGCACCCCCCATGCGCGACACCTGGGAGACCATCGACCGGCTTGTCGAGTGGCTCGACGCGGAAAGCGGCGTCTCGCCCGAGATGGCCCGGCTCCTGCGCGTACTGAAGATCAGCGAGGAGGCCGGCGAGGTCGCCGAGGCCATCCACGGGGTGACCGGCTCCAACCCCCGCAAGGGCAACAGCCACACCTGGGACGACGTCCAGGCCGAACTCTGCGACGTCATCTTCACCAGCATGGTCGCCCTGCGGACCATCACCCCGGAAGCCGAGAAGATCTTCGCCGAACGCCTCCAGCACGTCGCGGAGCGTTCCTTGAACTGCTGAGCGGCTCACGTCCCGTGTGGAGGCGGCTGGTGCCGCACCAGGGATTTCGAGGGGTGCCCGACACCGACGAGCGGGACGCAGAGTCGTCGAAGCTGTCATAGTCGCGTCATGACACGAAGGTTGACGATCGTGGCCGCCGTGCTGGCCGCGCTGTGCACTTTGTCCGCATGTGGCGATGACACGGGCGGCGAGGGCGGGGCGAACCCGTCGGCCGGGGCCGCGGGCCAGGCTGGTGCGGCTGAGGATGGCTCGGACGGCGGCGGGTCGAGCCCGGGCGCCGGGTCCGAGAAGCAGACCGGTGGTGCCGAGGACGGTTCCGGCGACGACGCTGAGTTGACGGGAGCCACGGTGGTCCCGGCTGATCAGAGCGATGTCACCACCGAGCAGGTCTGCGCGGCGATCCCCGTCGCCGAACTGCCGGTCCCCGTCGACGAACTGAAACCCTTCGACGACCCCTCGCTGGTCGAATGCATGATCGACCGCGCCGACAACGAGGACATCACCACCTCGGTGAAGTTCTCGGCCGACACCGAGGTCGGTGGTGACGGAACCACCATCGACGGTCGTGATGCCAGTGTCCGAGAGGCGCCCGGTGTTGGCTGCCTGGTGGAGTTCAGCCGCGGCGACGACGCGGTCGGCGTGGAACTGGCGACGGTCGAGTCCGCCGGCGCTGAGGGCATGTGTGACACCGCTCAGGCGATCGCCGAGGCTGTCGCGCCGTACTTCCCGGAGGACTGAGCCGTAGCGGCCGGCTGGCCGGCGTCGTGTTCCGCGCCGAGCAAACCAAGCCCGTACAGCCCCTTGGTTCAGTGCCGGCTGAGCTGTGGCGCTAGGCGGCTGCCCTGCGTGTCGTCTTCTCCGGAAAGCGGGTGCGGAACGACGCGCGCTGGGTACGGGCGGGGCCGCCGCGTCGGCCGCTGCCCCCGCCGGCGTTCTTGCGCTTGACGGGGCTCACCGCGGCCGCGGCGAGGGTGACGGGGACGCCGGTCGGGGTGCGGGCGCCGGTGATGCGGGCGAGTTCTGCGCTGCCCGGCCGGATGCGGGTGGTGTGCGCGCTGATGCCGGCTGTGGTGGTCAGGCGGGTCATCTCGTGGCGCTGGTCGGGCAGGACGAGGGTCACCACCCTGCCGGACTCGCCGGCGCGGGCCGTGCGGCCGCTGCGGTGGAGGTAGTCCTTGTGGTCGGCGGGCGGGTCGACGTTGACGACCAGGTCGAGGTCGTCGATGTGGATTCCGCGCGCGGCGACGTTGGTGGCGACCAGTGCGGTGATGTCTCCGCGCTTGAACTGGTCGAGGGTGCGGGTGCGCTGGGACTGGGACTTGCCGCCGTGCAGCGCGGCGGCCCTCACCCCGTTGCTCAGCAGGTGCCGGGTCAGCCGGTCGGCGCCGCGCTTGGTGTGGACGAACAGGAGCACACGGCCGTCGCGGGCGGCGATGTGGGTGGCGGCCGTCCGCTTGTCGCCGTCCGCGACGTGCAGCACGTGGTGCTCCATCGTCGTCACGGTGGCGGCCGACGGGTCGACCGAGTGGACGACCGGGTCGGTGAGGAAGGCCCGCACCAGCCGGTCGACGTTGTGGTCGAGCGTCGCCGAGAACAGCATCCGCTGGCCGTCCGCACGCACCTGCCGCAGCAGGGCGGTGACCTGGGGCAGGAAGCCCATGTCGGCCATCTGGTCGGCTTCGTCCAGCACGGTGATGCGTACCTGGTCCAGGTGGCAGTCGCCGCGGTCGATCAGATCCCGCAGCCGTCCCGGGGTGGCCACGACGACCTCGGAGCCGTCGCGCAGCGCGGCGGCCTGCCGTGCCAGAGACGTGCCGCCGACCACCGTGGCGAGCCGCAGATGCGCTGCCCGCGCGTAGGGGGTGAGTGCTTCGGTGACCTGCTGGGCCAGTTCGCGGGTGGGGACCAGGACGAGGGCCAGCGGGTGCCGGGGGGCCGCGCGCCGCCCGGCGGTACGGGCCAGCAGGGCCAGGCCGAAGGCGAGGGTCTTGCCCGAGCCGGTACGGCCGCGGCCGAGCACGTCCCGGCCGGCCAGGGAGTCGGGGAGGGTGGCCGCCTGGATGGGGAACGGCACGCTCACCCCCTGGTGGTGCAGCGTCGTCAGCAGCACGGCCGGCATGTCCAGGTCGGCGAACGACGCGGCCGGGGGAAGCGCGGGGGTGCCGTTCACCGGCAGCGCGAACTCGCCCTGCGCGGCGGCGGGTTTCCGGCGACCCGGCCGGCGCGGAGGCTGGCTTCGCGAACGGCGACGGGCCGGGGTGCCGGGGTTGTGGCGTGTACTGCGGTTCATGGGAACCTCCTCGTCACGGCGCGTGTCGAGGAGATCCCGGCGGCGACGAGCCGCACGGAAGCCGCAGGAACGGGCCACGGAATGGGCGAACGGCGGCGCGGTGCGCTGAGCACTCCGGCCGCGGGGCACGGCCCCATGCCATGCGGCGCCGGTCCAGATCTCCGGAAAGCACCGAAAAACAGAAATGCGCCTGAAGGTCAAAGCCAGCAGGCGCACACAAAGTACATGGGAACCACAACTGCAATTTAGCCAGCTTAGCACGGGTGGCCCACGACCCGGTTGGGCAGGCCGCAGTGACCGGACCGGGGGGTCCCCGGGCAGGTCGCGGGGGCGCTGCGCACCATCGAATTCCGGCAGCGGGTGCCTTGCGGCGAGTACGCGGTGGTGATCCGCACGGTCGCCGTGAAAGCCGGTGGAGTCGGTCAGGCGGCAACCTCGCCGGGCCCGGATCCCCAGACCCACCCCACACCGGCGCTCACCAGAGGCGAGGACCGGGTGGTCACTCCAGGCGGAGGGCGTAGAGGCGGGTGATCTGCCGGGCCGAGGCGTTGTCGTCCGAGACCAGCAGCAGGGTGCGGTGGCCCGGCAGCGTCATGCCTTCCACGTTATCCAGCAGCGGGTTCGGCTGCGGCTGCGGTGATGTGGCCCCGGACGGCGGGCAGTCCGCCAGATCCACCAGGAGCCGCTTGGTGGCGAAGACCTCGGCGCCGGCCTCGGTGAGCGAGGGGAGGGCGGTGACGTCGGGCGCCCCGTGGAGTGAAACCCGGTAGATGCGGACGGTGTTGCCGACGCCTGCCGTGTAGCCGCGTTCCAGGGCCAGCAGGTGGTGCCGGTCCAGCGCGGCCATCTCGGCCAGGCCGAGGCCCGGGTCGGCCCGGTAGGCGTACTGGGCGTGCGGGGCGAAGGCGCCGCCCGGCGTGGCGCCGTAGCGCAGGATGCGCAGCAGGCCGCGGTTCGCCGCGTCGTGGCCGTCGGCTTCGAGCGGGCCCTCCAGTCCGGCGTAGAGGGTGCGCCCGTCCGGGGCGGTGGTCAGGGACTCGAAGGTCTCGTTTGCCGCGGCCTGCCCGGCCGGGGCGACCCGGAAGCGGCGGGGCACCGGCAGTTCGGCCGTCTGGCGGCCGTCGGACAGGCGGAAGCGGCGGATGGAGGGCTCGCGTTCCGAGGAGGCGAGCACCGTGCCCGCGGGTTCGGCGACCAGGCCCTCTCCGTCGAAGTCGGTCCCGGTGTACGGAGTGCCGTCCGGGCGGCGCAGGACGGTGACGTCGCGTACCGCCGCCCCGACGTGCCCCGGAGCGCTGCGCACGGCCAGCTCGTAGATCCTGGCCTCGTCGGCGTCGGTGTTGTCGGTCAGCGCCAGGACCCGCGAGTTCCCGCGGGCGCTCAGCGCGGAGAGGCCGGCGACCCGGGTTCCGGCGAAGGTCGTCTTGTCCAGGACGTCGCTGAAGCCGGCCAGGGACGTACGCGGCGAGCAGGCAGCCGGCCGCCCGTCCGGCGACGCGGTGGGCTCGACGGGGGCTGCGCGCTCGGCCGGGGCCGCCAGGGCCGCCGGCGACGACACCGTCAGCAGCAGCGCGGCGAGCCCGGCCCGCGACCATCCGTTCATCAGGTCCTCCGGGAGTGTCGGGACGTCAGGACAGGTCCACGCTCATCTTGTAGAACCTGGTCGTCTGGTACTCCGTGTTGGCGTTGTTGTCGCTGACCAGGTAGAGGGCGCGGCGGCCGTCCGGCAGGTGCTCGCCCAGGGCCATGCCCTCGATGTTGTCCAGCAGGGGGTTGAGCTGAGCCTGCTTGCGCGGTGCTCCGGCGGTGGGGCAGTGCACCAGATTGGCCAGCAGATCCTTCTCCACCCAGGAGTCGTCGGTGATGCCGGAGATCGACTTCCTCCCGCTGATGTCCGGCGTCTTCGCCAGCGACAGCAGGTAGAGGTGAACGGAATTGCCCTCCGGCATGTAGCCGCGCTCCAGGGCGAGCAGCCGGTCGCCGCCGAGGGCGATCAGCTCGGTGAGGAAGAGACCGTATTCGGTCTTGTACGCGTACTGCTGCGGCTTCTCGCCGAACTCCCCGCCCGGCGAACGGGTGTAGCGCAGGATCCGGACGTGGTTCTGGCCCGCCGACTCGCCGTCGACGTACAGGGGACCTTCCATGCCCGCGTACAACTGGGTGCGGTCCTCGCTCAGGCTCAGGGATTCCAGCCGCCGCGCGGGGCTGGATTCCCGGAAGACCTCCGGCAGTTCGATCTCGTCGTTCTGCATCCCGTCGCTCAGCCGGTACGACCGGATCGACGGCCCCGCCTCCGAGCTGATCAGGACGTTCTCCCCGTCCACCGCCATCCCCTCGCCGTCGATGTCGGCGGCGGCGAGGTTGTCGTCCCGGGGGTGCAGGATCGTGGGGTCTCCGACCGCGGGGACGAGCCGCGCGTCGTCGAGGGTGAGGGAGTGGAGGCGGGGAGGGCGGTTGTCCCCCAGGGCCAGGATGCTGCGGTCCCCGGTGACGGCCAGGGCCGAGAGCCCCTGCACCGGCGTGGAGCCCGCGACGGTGTCCAGGGCGTCCGAGTAACCCAGCAGGCCGACCTTCTCCGAGCAGGGTCCTGTGGTGCCGGTGCCGGCGGAGCCCTTCCAGACCCCCACGCCGGTGATCACGGCGAGGGCGACCGCCGCGGCGGTCAGGGCCCTGGAGTGCCGGCGCGGCCAGGAGAGGTGCGCGGTCGCCGGCTTGGCACGGAGGTTCCGGACGAAGGGCCGGCTGCCCACCGTGTGCGGGTCCAGGGTGTGGGGCGCGGGGCCGCCCTGGCCGGGAACGGTCCGGCGCAGCTCGTCGGCGATGTCGTTCGGCGTCAGGAAGTCCTGGCGGTTGCCGAGACCGGCCCGGACGGTTTCGACCAGGGCCTGGGTGAACGCGGTGAGACCGCTGCCTGTGGTGCCGACCGCGTCTCCGCCGGGGGGCGAGGCCGCCAGCACGTAGATGTCGCGCAGCTCGGCGGCCTCGACCTCCCGGCGTACGGCGTCGAAGGCGACGCTGCCCTGGCAGCAGTCCAGGATGATGATCGTCCGGGACGGCGGGTCGGGGGCGGCGCCGAGCCGGCGGAGCAGGTCGGTGAACGGGACCGCGGTGCCCGGAACGTCGGCCTCGCGGCTGCCGGGCAGGGCCAGATGGAGCGCGCCGTCGTGGGTGAGGCCGTGGCCCGCCCAGTAGACGACCAGGCAGTCCGACGCCTGTCGCGCGGCATGGGCCACCGGGTCCAGAAGCTGCTCGCGGTTCTGCGGGCGGACGATCTGGCACCGATCGGCCGGCAGGCCCCAGATCCGGGAGTCGCCCAGGACGTCCCGCAGTTCCAGGCAGCCGCGGTCCACGGCAGGCAGGGGCCGCAGGCCGCTCTCGGGGACGTGGTCGGCGACGCCGATCAGCACGGCGTACGAGAGGTGGGGCAGCGGCAGCCGGGGGCGCAGGGCCGCGTCGGTCGTCTGGGGGTTGGCGAGGGCCTGCGGCGAGAGCCGTACGGTGTGCTCGTCCCGCCGCACCTCCAGGGTCGAACTCACGGGCCGCGAGGCGCGCCAGGCGGACAGCGCCAGGACCAGGTTGGCGAGGTCGAAGGAGCTTCCGGTGACGAACTCGATGGCCTCCAGAGTGAGTCCCATGGAGGGGGTCAGCGGGATGGCCGGGTCATCCTCCAGATGCCTCCGTAAGGAGCGCAGCTCCTCCTCGCCCTCCGGCCCGCCCTGTGCCGTGATCTTGATGTGCATGGGATCTCCCTGCCGGCCGGCGGACTTTCAGTCGCTGACCGGTACCGTAGCGCCGTAGGGTCACAGGGTGTACCGCAACGGTCACCCATGGCAGCGGTACGGGGGAGGGCGACCCGATCAGGGGAGGTGCCCGTCACCCGGGCGGGACGGGCCGGACGCGGTGAACCGCCGTCCGCGGCCGGGGCTGTGGCCGCGGTGGGAACGGCCCGGCGGCGGCCGGCGTGTGTACCGGCATGACAGCCATTCCCGCGCTCGCGGCGACGGCCCGGCGCGTGCTCACCTTCGCCGTCGTCGCCGTACTCGCCACCGCCTGCATGTCGCGGCCGGAGAGCCGGGACGAAGGCCGGTGGACGCCGCGGCCCGGCGAGGCGGCGGACTGGGACTGGCAGATCGACGCGCCGTACGAACTGGACGAGCACCGCGCGATGTACGACCTCGACCTCGCCGCGCGCATGGGCTGCGACGGCGTCGAGCCCGACCAGAACAACCCGCTGGACAACCGTCCCGGGTTCCCGATCACCCGCGACGACCAGGTCTCGTGGTACCGCGAGGTCGCCGCAGAGGCCCACGCGCGCGGCCTGTCGGCCGGCATGAAGAACGGCCACGACCAGCCCGGGGCCGTCGCGGAACTCGTCGGCCACTTCGACTGGGCGCTGCCCGAGGAGTGCGCGCAGTACGGCGAATGCGCCCGGCTCCGCCCGTTCGTCGAGGCGGGCAAGGCCGTCTTCGCCGTGGACTACGCACCCGGGGCGGACCGCCGCACCGCCTGCCGCGCCCACCGCGCCGAGAACGTCGACGGCCTGATCAAGACGGCACCGCCGACGGGCGAGTACCGCAAGCGGTGCGGGTGATCGGCGGGGCCCCCTCCCCGGCGGGCGGTGGTAGGACGGACGGGGGGCGGACGAGGGATTCTGGAGAGGGGAGTGGGTCGCGGTGGCGGAGAACATCGACGAGGTCGTGGACGGGCTGGCGGGGATCGTACGGGACGCCCGGCGGGACGGGGACCGGGCCGGGTACTTCGCGGCGCTGTACCGGCAGGTGACCGTCGAGGTCCGCAGGGCCATCCACGAGGGGCGGTTCGACGACGGGGCCCGGATGGACCGCTTCGACACGCTCTTCGGCAACCGCTACTTCGAGGCGTACGACGCGTGGCGCCGCGACCGCGGCGGACCGCGCTGCTGGCGCGAGACGTTCGGGCTACTGGACGACGACCGCACGGTCATCGTCCAGCACCTGATCCTCGGGGTGAACGCGCACATCAACCTCGACCTGGCCGTCGCCGCCGCGCGGACCTCCCCGGGCGAGGACATCCGGTCGCTGCGGCGCGACTTCCTCCTGATCAACGACATCCTCGCGCGGGTGGTCCTGGCCGTGGAGGACTCGGTGGGCGCGCTGTCGCCGCTGCTGTCGCTGCTGGACACGATCGGCGCACGTACGGACGAGCGGATCCTCGACTTCAGCGTCCGCCAGTCCCGCGAGGAGGCATGGCACAACGCCGTCCTCCTCGCCGCCCAGAACGAGGAGCAGCGCGCGGCGACGATCGACCGCCTCGACATCCACGCCGCCGTCCTGGCCCGCCTCATCGCCCACTCGGGCGGCCTCGCCCAGCCCGCCCTGCAACTGATCCGCAGCACGGAGAGCGCCGACATACCGGCGAACATCGCCCACCTGGACCGAGCCATGGACCAGCCCGCGACGGCACCGGCCCCGACGGCGCGTTGACCGCGGCGCCCGGGCCGGCGGTCAGACCTTGCGGGCCAGGGCGCCGAACTGCGGTACCACCGGAGGGCCGGCGGGGTCGGCGGGGTCCTCGGGGGAGGGGCGCCAGTGGGTGCAGGAGACCAGGCCGGGGGAGAGCGGGTCCAGGTCGTCGAGGAAGCTTGCGACCTCGGTCCGGTTGCGGGCGGTGATCGGCGGGGTGGCGTTCGCGTTCCAGAAGCGCATCGCCGCCGCGTTGCCCTCGCCGCCCAGTTCCGCCGTGGGGTGGGTGAGCGCGAGGTAGCTGCCGCGCGGTACGGCGGCCATCAGCCGGCGTACGACCCGGCGCGCCTCGCCCGTGTCCAGGACGAAGTTGAGGATGCCCAGCATCATGACCGCCACCGGCTGCTCGAAGTCCAGGGTGCGCTTGGCGCCGAGCAGGATCGCCTCGGGGTCGTGGGCGTCGGCGGCGACGTACGCGGTGGCGCCCTCGCGGCTGCCGGTGAGCAGGGCGCGGGCGTGGGTGAGGACGAGGGGGTCGTTGTCGACGTAGACGATCCGGGCCGCCGGCTCCACCCGCTGGGCCACCTCGTGGGTGTTCTCCGCGGTCGGCAGCCCGGTGCCGATGTCGAGGAACTGCCGTATCCCCGCCTCGCCCGCGAGGTACCGCACCGCGCGGCCCAGGAACTCCCGGTCGGCGCGCGCCACGTCGCGTATCACCGGGAAGAGGCCCGCCACGTGGTCGCCCACCTGCCGGTCCACGGCGTAGTTGTCCCTGCCGCCGAGCCAGTGGTTCCACACCCGCGCGTTGTGCGCCACGGAGGCGTCCACCGGCCAGACCGACTTGCGACCCGCGCCCATCATCCGCCCTTCGCCGCCCGAACCTGCCGCCCCATTGTGCGGGGCGCGGGGCCGGGCGCCATGCCGGGGCGCGTCAGCGGCCCCCGGCGGGGGTGGCGAAGGGGAGGGGGGAACGGGGGCGGGACCGCCGGTGGCCGCCGTTGCCGCGCGCGGGCGCGGGGAGGAGGCCGCGGCGCTCGTAGGAGCGCGGCATCTGTACGTGCACGGCGGCCGCCGCGGCGACCTGCCCGCCGCGCAGGGTGCCGCTCACCGCGCCGCCACCGCGTCGATCCGCGCGGCGAGGGCGTCGAGGACGGCCGCGTGCGCCGGGTCCACGGCGATGTCCAGCCACAGCCGCCCTGCCGTACGGTCCCCGCCGCCGGCGGCACTGCCCGTGCCGGTGTCGGCGCCGGTGTCGGTGCCCGTGTCCGTGCCGGTCGTGAAGGTGAAGAAGGAGCAGCAGCCGCTCTCCCGTTCCGCCAACTCCCGTACCCGCTCCCCGGCTTCCGGCCCGCCCGCCAGCACCAGCCGCAGCCGCAGCGGCCCCGGCCGGGACAGCGAGACCGGCCCCGCCGCGAACAGCGCGTCCCACTCGGCCACCCGCAAGGGGCGTTCGGCGGTGGGCAGGGTGCAGGACCGCGGCACCCACGCAAGGTCACTCATGGCGCTCTCCCGTCGTCCGGGTCGCCGTCCCGCTTGCCGTCGCCGTCGCTTTCGTCGTCCCCGTCGTCGCCCTTGCCCTCGTCGTCCTTCGCGTTCTCGTCGCCGAGCTTCCTCAGGAACTCCGGGTTGTCGTCGGGCGCCACCCACGTCGAGCGCCGCCCCCCGCCGGTGCCGCCGCCCCCGCCGGAGCCGCCGGCCGGCAGGTGGCGGCGGTTGCGGCCGGCGATCAGCCAGCCGATCGAACCCAGCAGCGGGAACAGGACGATGAGGAGGATCCAGACGATCTTGGGGAGGTGCTTGGCGTCTTCCTTCTTCGTCGTCGCGCAGTCGATCAGCGCGTAGATCACCACGCCGAGAAGGACCATCAACGGCAGGTAGCGGAGCACGCGGCAAACCCCCTGAATGTCGCGGGGCTACGGCCTCGGCCCCCGCTGCGTCTCCGCGTCAGGTTAACGTCTCAGCGCCGGTCCTCGTCGGGTCCCTGGCGTCCTTCCGGACCTTCCTCGTCCCGCTCGCGGCCGCGCTCGTCCCCGGACTCCTGCCGCGGCTCCTCGCGCGGCTCCTCCCGCGGCTCGTCCTTCGGCCGGTCCTCCCCCAGCGAGCGGAGGAAGTCCGGGTTGTCGTCGGGCGCCACCCAGCCGCCGCGGCCCGGCCGGCGCCCGCCGCCCGCGCCCTCGCCGGCGATCACCGGGCGCCCCCGCGGCCGGCCGCCGATGAACCACGCCAGCGGGCCGAAGAGCACCGAGCCGAAGAGCACGATGATCGCCACCCAGACCAGCTTGGGCAGGTTCCGTACGTCCTTCTCCGGGGTGTTCAGGCAGTCGATGAACGCATAGATCCACACCGCCAGGACCAGGAGAAACGGCAGATACCTGAGCATGTGGGGCCCTTCGACGTGCGGTGCAGCGGCGGCGCGGCGGTCTCCTCGCCGGGTTCGGTGCGGCTCCCGTACGGACTCCGCGGTTCCGTCCAGGGTAATCCGTGGCGGAGACACCCCCGCGACCCCGCCCGCGCCCCGCCCCCCACCCCCTTCGCGGACCGCGCCCGGCGCCTGGCGGATACTGGGGCGCATGGCTTACGACGATCTCCGCTCGCTGCTGCGGGCTCTGGAGCGCGACGGCGACCTCAAGCGCATCACGGCCGAGGTCGATCCGTACCTCGAAGTCGGCGAGATCACCGACCGCGTGAACAAGGCCGGCGGACCCGCGCTGCTCTTCGAGAACGTCAAGGGCTCCGCCATGCCGCTGGCGATGAACGTCTACGGCACCGACCGCCGGCTCCTCAAGGCCCTCGGCCTCGGCTCGTACGCGGAGATCGGCGAGCGCATCGGCGGGCTGCTCAAGCCCGAACTGCCGCAGGGCTTCACGGGCGTACGCGAGGCGTTCGGCAAGCTCGGCACCATGGCGCACGTACCGCCGCGGAAGACGAAGGACGGGCCGGTCCAGGAGACCGTGCTCACCGGCGACGACGTCGACCTCGACACGATCCCCGCGCTCTTCACCTGGCCCCAGGACGGCGGGTCCTTCTACAACCTGGGCCTCACCCACACCAAGGACCCCGAGACCGGCGTCCGCAACCTCGGCCTCTACCGCCTCCAGCGCCACGACCGCCGCACCATCGGCATGCACTGGCAGATCCACAAGGACAGCCGCAACCACTACCAGGTCGCCGCCCGCCGCGGCGAGAAGCTGCCGGTGGCCATCGCCTTCGGCTGCCCGCCCGCCGTGACGTACGCGGCGACCGCGCCGCTGCCCGGCGACATGGACGAGTACATGCTCGCCGGCTTCATCGGCGGCAAGCGGGTCGAGATGGTCGACTGCAAGACCGTGCCGCTCCAGGTCCCCGCGCACGCCGAGGTGGTGCTCGAAGGCTGGCTGGAGCCCGGCAAGGAGCTGCCCGAGGGCCCGTTCGGCGACCACACCGGCTTCTACACCCCGCAGGAGCCGTTCCCCGCGCTGACCATCGACGCCGTCACGATGCGCCGCCGCCCGCTGCTGCAGTCCATCGTCGTCGGCCGCCCGCCGACCGAGGACGGGCCGCTGGGCCGGGCCACCGAGCGGTTCTTCCTGCCGCTGCTGAAGGTGATCGTGCCGGACATCGTGGACTACCACCTGCCGGAGGCGGGCGGCTTCCACAACTGCGCGATCGTCTCGATCGACAAGAAGTACCCCAAGCACGCGCAGAAGGTCATGTCCGCGATCTGGGGTGCGCACATGATGTCGCTCACCAAGCTGATCATCGTGGTCGACGCCGACTGCGACGTGCACGACCTCCATGAGGTCGCCTGGCGGGCGCTGGGCAACACCGACTACAGCCGCGACCTGTCCGTCGTGGAGGGCCCGGTCGACCACCTCGACCACGCCTCGTACCAGCAGTTCTGGGGCGGCAAGGCGGGCATCGACGCCACCGCGAAGCTGCCCGAGGAGGGCTACACGCGCGGCTGGCCGGAGATGGTCGTCTCCGATCCGGACACGGCGGCGAAGGTCGACGCCCGGTGGCGGGAGTACGGCCTGTGACGGCCGCGGGGAGCGTCGTCGGTCCCGGCCCCGCCCGGTCCGGCAGCGGGGTGCGGGCGTTCCTGCGGCTGGTGATGATCGAGCACTCGATCTTCGCGCTGCCGTTCGCGTACATCGCCGCGCTGACGGCCATGCTGGTCGACGGCGACGGGGCGATCGAGTGGGGGACGCTGCTGCTCGTCACCGTCGCGATGGTGGCGCTGCGGACGTTCGCGATGGCCGCGAACCGGATCATCGACCGCGAGATCGACGGCCGCAACCCGCGCACCGCCCACCGCGAACTGGTCACCGGCGCGGTCTCCGTGCGCTCCGCGTGGACGGGCGCGCTGATCGCGCTGGCGATCTTCCTCGGCGCCGCGGCGCTGCTCAACCCGCTCTGCCTGGTGCTGGCGCCGGTCGCGGCGGTGCCGATGGTGGTCTATCCGTACGGCAAGCGGTTCACCACGTACCCGCACGCGATCCTCGGCCTCGCCCAGGCGATCGGCCCGATCGGCGCGTGGCTGGCGGTCACGGGGGAGTGGTCGTGGCCGGCGGTGCTGCTGGGGCTCGCGGTGGGCGTGTGGATCGGCGGCTTCGACCTGATCTACGCCTGCCAGGACGTCGACACCGACCGCGCCCAGGGCATCCGCTCCGTCCCGGCCCGCTTCGGCATCGCGGGCGCGCTGTACGGGGCGCGGGCGGCGCACGTCGTGACGATGGCGCTCTTCGTCTGGTACGCCCTGGCGACGGACGCGGGCGCGCTGTTCTGGGCCGGCCTGGCGGTGGTGGCGGGCGTGTTCGCGTACGAGCACGGCATCGTCCGCCCGGACGACCTGAGCCGCCTGAACCGCGCGTTCTTCACGCTCAACGGCGTGATCGGCATCGTCCTCTTCTGCTGCGCGGCGGCAGACCTCTTCGTCCGCGACCTGAGCCTCTGACCCCCGCGCTCACGCCGCCGCCCCGCGGCCGACGTGGAGGACCAGCACGGTGACCGTGCCGTCGTCGATCCGGTAGATCGCCCGGTAGCGGCCGACCCGCAGGCGGCGCTTGTCGGTGCCCCAGGGGGCCGAGTTCTTCGGGCGCTGCTCCGTGGCGAGCGCGTCGATGCCGTCGACGAGCGCCCGCAGCCCGGCGGGGTCGTCGGCGAGGAAGCCGGCGGCCGCGTTCACGGCATCGGTCTCCCAGACGACCTCGTGACTCACGCGTCGAGTCCCAGGCGCCTGCGTACCTCGTCGTGCGGCACGTACGTGTCCTCGCCGCGGGCCTTGCGGGCTTCGTACTGCGCAACGGCGAGGGCGTCCTCCAGGTCCTCGATGTCCGCTATACCGACGATCATCGCGGCCGGCTCACCGTGGTCGGTGATGATGGTGCGCTCGCGGCCGAGGGCGGCGCGGCGGACGAGCGCGCCGAACTGGCTGCGCGCTTGCGCGATGGGCAGGGTCTCGCTCATGCATCAACTGTACAGAAGATGCATGTCCCGTCGCGCCGCTCAGGGCTTGGTGAAGGGGAGCGCGACCGGTCGCGGGTACGACCACAGCACACCGGCCTTGGCGCGCCTGCAGCCGATGATCGCGAAGGCGAAGGACGTCACCAGGTGCAGCCCCCACGCCGTCATCGGTACCGCCGGCACCCACTCCGGCCAGCCCTGTTCCTCCGCCAGGTAGATGCTCCCGCCGGTCAGTGCGCCGAAGACGACGACCGCGACGATCTGGGTGATGCCCCAGTTCAGGCCCTCGGTGCCGTGGTGGCGGACGAACGGGTCCCCGGACTTGCCGCGGATGTTCAGCGGGCCGATCCAGGCGACCAGGAAGCCGATGCAGCAGGCGCCGGTGCCGGCGATGAAGATGAGCAGCGCGGACAGGTGCGCCCACATCGCCGAGTCGGGCGGCGGCTTGCCGGGCGGGCCGTGCGGGTAGAGCTGCGGCGGGTACGGGACGGCGGGGCCCGGATGGGGGTGGAGGCCGGGGGCGCCCTGCGGTGCGTACGGCGCCGGGACACCGGGCGGTGCGTGCGGCGGCACCGGCGGTGGCTGCTGCCCGGCCGGGTGCCGGGGTGGGGGCGGCTGTCCGGCAGGGTGCCGGGGCGGCTCTCCGGCCGGTGGCGGCTCTCCGGCCGGTGGCGGTTCTCCGGCCGGTGGCGGTTCTCCGGCCGGTGGCGGCTCTCCGGCAGGGTGTCCGGGCGGCTCTCCGGCCGCCCGGTCGTCGCTCGGGTCCTGCTCCGTCATACGTCCCGTCCCCCGCGTGAGCGTCCGTTCCGCTTCGGACGCAGACCCTAGCCTCCCTGAAGCGCGCCCCGCCGCCGGTCGCTGAAGTAGAAGGCCGCCAGGACACCGCCCAGGAGGCCGAAGAGGTGGGCCTGCCAGGAGATCGACTGCTCCAGGACCTGGTCCGTCGGCAGGGCGCCCCACACCATCGAGCCGTAGACCAGGGCGACCACGATGCCGATCAGCACGTCGGACATCCGCCGGTCGACGAAGCCGCGCACCGCCACGTACCCGAAGAGGCCGAAGACGACCCCCGACGCGCCCGCCGTGGCCGTGCCCGCGGGCGAGACCAGCCACACCCCGAGCCCGCTCACCAGCATGATCACCGCGACCACGCCCACGAACCGCCCGATCCCCCGCATCGCCGCTATGAAGCCCAGCACCAGCAACGGCCCCGTGTTCGCCGACAGGTGGTCCCAGCCGAAGTGCATGAACGACGCCGGGATCACGTCCCGCAGCTCGCCGAAGTCGCGCGGCGTGATCGCGTACGTGTCCAGCTTGTTGCCGCCGGCCTGGTCGACCGCCTCCAGCACCCACAGCAGCGCCACCCACGCGAGCATCACCATCCCGGCGCGCTTCACGTATATGCGCCCGCGCGGCGGCCGGGCCGCCCGTGCGGGCCGCGCGGCGGGGGTGCCGCGCCCGTAAGGTTCGTACATCACTCAAGCCCCCTTCGGACCAGTGTGTCCTCCCTGAGGGAAACGCAGGCGGCCTGCGCCGCGGTTCCCGCCGCCGGATAGGCTCGCCGGGTGGAGCCGCCTCACCAGACGCCGTACGAGAACCCGGACGGGCCGCCGTCCGAGGGGCCGTACGCCGCGCCGTACGCCGGGCAGCCGGGCCGCGACCGGCGCCGGCCCTGGGTCGTCGGCGTCTCCGGCGCCTCCGGCACCCCGTACGCGGCCGCCGTGCTGCGCGCGCTGCTGGCGGCCGGGGAGGCCGTCGACCTCGTCGTCAGCCGGGCCGCGCGGCTGACGGTGCTGGACGAGACGGGCGGCCCGTTCCGCGACGCGCACTGGCGCGACGACCTGCGGCGCTGGCTCGCCGCGGGCGCCGAAGGACGGCCGGACGCCTTCGGCCCGGTGGACCTCTCCGGCGTACGGCACTGGGCGGCCGGCGATCTGGCGGGCGGCCCCTCCTCCGGTTCGTACGCCGCGAAGGGCATGATCGTCGTCCCGGCGTCGACCGCCGCCGTGGCCGGCATCGCGCTCGGGCTCTCCAAGGATCTCCTCCAGCGCGCCGCGAGCGTGACGCTGAAGGAGGGCCGGCCGCTGGTCGTCGTCGTACGGGAGACGCCGCTGCCCGGGCCGACGCTGCGGCAGATGGTCGCCCTGGACGAGGCGGGCGCCGTGGTCCTCCCGGCCGCACCCGCCTTCTACGCCGGGGCCACCGGCATCCAGGACCTCGTGGACTTCGTCGCCGGCCGCGCCCTTGACGCCGCGGGCGTGGCGCACAAGCTCTATCGCAGATGGGAAGGGGAGCTGGGGCGCTCCCGCTGACACAGCAGATGGCACGCAGCAGACAGCCGGCAGCCGGCACAGCAGCACGGAAGGCTTGAGATCGCACATGGACGCCGTCGACAGACAGCTCATCCAGGCACTGCGGGAGAACGGCCGGGCCTCGTACGCCGAGCTGGGCCGGCTCGTGGGGCTCTCCGGGCCCAGCGTCACGGACCGGATCAACCGCCTGGAGGCCGCCGGGGTGATCACCGGTTACCGGGCCACGGTCGACGCCGCCCTGCTGGGCCGGGGCGTCACCGCGCTCGTGGGGATCTCGCTCTCCGAGGCGGTGGACCACGACGACGTCGCGGACCGGCTGCGGGACCTGCCCGAGATCGAGGACTGCTTCTTCATCGCCGGTGCCGATTCGTTCATGCTCAAGGTGCGGGCGCCGGACGTCGACGGGCTGGGGAAGACGGTGCGGCGGATGTCGAGGATCAAGGGCGTCTCGCGCACGGCGACGACGGTGGTGCTCTCCACGATGTGGGAGAGCAGGGTGGGCGAGATCGCGGAGGAGTAGGCCGCGTAGGCTCGGATACGCGCAGATGCGCAGGAACGTGACTTACGGGCTGGGAGGCGGCGCGTGGACGCAGGGCTCAGGCGCGAGCTGGCGGAGAAGGCGCGCGCGGGCGCACGGCTGAGCCGGGCGGACGGCGTCGCGCTGTACGGGAGTGGCGACCTGGCGTGGCTGGGCGGGCTCGCGCACGAGGCGCGGACGCGGCGGCACGGGGAGCGCGGGTACTTCGCGACGGCCGCGGACCCCGCCGAGCCGGTGGCGGTGGTCTCGTACGGCGGGGAGGACCCCGCGCAGACCGTCGACGCGCTCCTCGCGCTCCGGGACCGGCAGGACGCCGGCGCCGGCCTGCTGGCCGTCGTGCCGCTGGCGGCGGGGCGGGTCACGGGCGCGGCGGCGCTGAAGACGTTCGCGGTGGTGCGGCTGCTGCTGGACAACGTGCCGCACGTACGGGCCGCGTGGACCGCGTACGGCACGCAGACGGCGCAGCTCGCGCTCCAGCACGGCGCGGACGACTTCGCCCCGGCCCCGGGTGCGGCGGACACGCTCCCGGCCGGGGAACTCGTCGAGCTCATCCAGGACGCGGGCCTGCACCCGGTCGAGCGCGACGCGCGCTACGCCGCCGTCCGCGAGCACGCGGGCCCGGACCCGGAGCGGCGCGAGACGCCGCAGCCGATGCGCTTCTGAGGCCGCCATGACCCTGCGCTACGAGCTGGACCCGGCGGTCACCCCTGCCCTGCGGGACGGCATATGCACGCTCTGGGCCGACGTCAGCAACGCGGGCGGCGCGGTGGGCTTCGTCCCCCCGGTGACGCCCGCGGACATCCGCCCGGAGCTGGTCAAGCACCTCGCCGCCATGGCGGAGGGCCGCACCCACCTGATCGCCGCCCTCGACGGGGCCGGCCGCCCGGCCGCCACCGCGTTCCTGACGCTCAACACCCACCGCCTGATGCGGCACTGGTGCTGGCTCTACACCGTGATGGTCCACCCCGGCCGGCAGGGCACGGGCGAGGGCCGCCGCCTCATGGCCGCCGCGGCGGACGCGGCCCAAGGCCTGGGGATGCGGGGGATCCGGCTGACGTGCCGGGGCGGGACGGGGGTCGACACGTTCTACGCGGCCTGCGGCTACAAGGAGGTCGGCCGCGTACCCGACGCGATACGGGTCGCGGACGACGACTACCGCGACGACATCACGATGTGGCTGCCGCTGCATACTTGAGTACGACTCGCACGGAGCACCACCGGCACGGAGCACGACCCGCACGCAGCGCCACCCTGACCGACGGAGCAGAGAGCAGAGAGAAGTTGTCAGCCGTGACCCCCAAACCGAACCCCGCCGTCCGCTACACCGCCATGCGCCTCGGCGTCTTCGCCGCGTCGTTCGTGATCCTGGCCGTCCTGGTCCGGGTCGGCGCGCTCCCGGCGGGCCTGGGCGACTCGAACTACCTGTGGGTCATGCTGCTGTCGATCGTCGTCTCCGCGCCGCTGAGCTTCGTCCTGCTGCGCCGGCAGCGGGACGAGATGTCGGAGCAGATCGTGGGCCGGGTGCAGAAGTCGAAGGAGCGGCTGGCGGCGAACCGCAGCCGCGAGGACGAGGCGGACGACGAGGCACGCGGTACGGCGTAGGGGAAGGCCGCACAGGGGACGTGAGAGGCGTCACCGTCACCCCCAAAGCCGCACTATGGGAATGTCAAAGCGGGAGTGTTAGTCTTCTCGTCATGACGACGATCGTGCGTGCGCTTCGCATGCCTACGAGCCCTCTGCTCGTGGCGCGCCTGCACGTCGATCTCTGCCGCTGCCTGTCCGCGGCATGTCAGAGCCGCTAGTCCCCGCGCTCTGACCGGTCACGCACCACATTCCCCAAGTAGCAGACGCGCGCCCGTCGTCCCGGTCCCGGCACCACCGTGCCCGGACGAGGCGGCCCGGCGCGCCCAGTCACGGAGACGCCCGTGTCCACACCCACCCCCGCCCCCACCGCGCAGCCGCGCAGCGGCTTCCGGATACCCAAGGTGCCCTTCTGGGCCCAGATCCTCGCCGGCCTCGTCCTCGGCGTGCTCCTCGGCTGGGCCGCCCGTACCGGCGACGTCGCCTGGCTGAAGGACACCCTGGACCAGATCGGCACCATCTTCGTCCAACTGCTCAAGCTGGCGGTCGCCCCGCTGGTGTTCTTCGCCATCCTGGTGTCGATCACGAACCTGCGGAACGTCAACAACGCCGCCCGCCTCGCGACCCGTACCCTGCTGTGGTTCTTCGCCACCTCGCTCATCGCGGTCGCCATCGGCCTGGCCATCGGCCTGCTCACCAACCCCGGCGCCGGCACCGACCTGTCCCCGAAGGACGGCGCGGCCCCCGAGGACAGCGGCTCGTGGATCGACTTCCTCACCGGGATCATCCCGACGGACGTCATCACGCCCTTCACCGAACTGAACGTGCTGCAGATCGTCTTCATGGCCGCCGCCCTCGGCGTCGCCGCCCTGAAGCTCGGCGAGAAGGCCCAGCCGATCATCGCGTTCAGCGAAACGATTCTGGAGCTGCTGCAGAAGGCGCTGTGGTGGGTCATCCGCCTGGCCCCCCTCGGCACCGTGGGCCTCATCGGCTTCGCCATCGCCGACTACGGCTGGAACCTGATCAGCAAGTACGCGACCTTCACCGCCGATGTCTACATCGGCTGCGCCCTAGTCCTCTTCGGCGTCTACCCGCTCCTGCTGGCCACGGTCGCCAAGGTCAACCCCCTGCAGTTCTTCCGCGGCGCCTGGCCCGCGATCCAGCTCGCCTTCGTCTCCCGCTCCTCGGTCGGCACCATGCCGGTCACCAAGAAGGTCACCGAACGCCTCGGCGTCCCCAAGGAGTACACCTCCTTCGCGGTCCCCTTCGGCGCGACGACGAAGATGGACGGCTGCGCCGCGATCTACCCGGCCCTGGCGGCCATCTTCATCGCCGAGATCTTCGACGTCAGCCTGGGCCTCCAGGACTACATCCTGATCGCCTTCGTCTCGGTCATCGGCTCCGCCGCCACCGCGGGTCTCACGGGCGCCACCATCATGACCACCCTGACCCTCTCCACCCTGGGCCTCCCCCTGGAGGGCGTGGGCCTGCTGCTGGCGATCGACCCGATCCTGGACATGGTCCGCACGGCGACGAACGTCGCGGGCCAGGCGGTGATCCCGGTGCTGGTCGCGTCGCAGGAGAAGATCCTGGACCGCGACATGTACGAGAACGCCACCAGCTTCGACCTCGACGACCCGGACCCGGCGAACCCCACCCCGCCCAAGACCCCGGTCACAGCAGTGGCCTGACGCCACCGCCCCCACGCGACGCCCGCACCCCGCAGCCCCGGGGCTGCGGGCGTCCGCATGCGCACCCTCGTCAGCCTGAGGCCCACGGGCACGATCGGTGCCGCGCTGGCTAGCCGACTCGGGCTTCCCGGCTTCCCCTTGCCCTGGGTTTCGGGTCGCGCCATCTTCCCGATGTGGTCGCACGTGTAGCCGGTGGCCCCGGCGATCTTCGCGTAGCTGAGGAGCCGACCGCACGTCTGTCCGTCCTTGAGGAGGCATGGAAGAAGGCCCGCGATCCGAAAGGATCGCGGGCCATTCCGATGATTGATTTCGTCGCGGGCTGGACCCAGCGGATCAAGCTGCCAGGGCCCATTTCGTCAGCCGGGCTCGCATGTCCTGATCCCTCAGGCTCGCGTGCCCTCCGCACCGGGTGCAAGTGGTGCACGCTGAGCATGTCGTCGCTCCCCGGCCCCGCCCCTCCTTGTGGATGGTCCACCAGGTAATGATGTAAGCAGGGCCGGAGGTGATGAGCGCTACCGCGATCTCAACGATGGTCACGACCTCACCTCCAAGCTGGGTGCCCTGTGCAATTCACGGTAGGCGGGAGATGCCCCTGCGGAAAGCCGATGGTTGCGGGCAGGAAGTTCGGTAACCGACCTGTGACGGGTTGAAGACGTGGCGATGTCGTCAGACGTGGTCCGCGCCGACTGGAACAACCTATATCGAGGTCGATCCGTGGCGGCCTTCTGCTGCCTCGGCTGGTGCTGTAGATCTCCACGTGGTCAATACCTCTGGCCACGGACGGGTTTGTTCCGGGGGCGCGTGCGGTCGGCGGTGTGGCCGGGTCAGTCGTGTGGCGGCTGGGGGTCGGCGGTGCCGTAGTTCGGGTTCGCCTCGTAGACGCCGGTCAGTGCGCCGTCAGGGTCCACCTCCCAGGCCCCGACTATTGCGCTCGGCGGCACCTCTCCATGGGGATCATCGACCATCGCTCCGTCGATCTCGTACACCCAGCCGCCGGGATGGCGCCGTGCCTCAGCCACCAGCTCCGGCGGCGGTTTCCGTGAAGACCGAGCCGAGACCGATCGCCGTCTGAAAAGCCGTACCATCCCGCTTCCCCTCCTCAGCCGTTGGCCCCCTCCGCAATCCTTCCGCACGGGCGGGTGCCGGAAGTACCGGATTGCCCGTGCAACCGTTCGCTCAGGTGGGGCGTCGTACGGGCGTGAGGGGCAACCGTTGGCCGTCGGGGCGTTTTCTGCCCGCCTTCGTGCTGGGCCCGCTGACCGGGTTGCTGTGCGGGTATCTCGCCGCCTCGCTCATCATGCGCTCGCGTGCCTACTGCGATGCCGGGAACGAGCCGGGACACCGTCGTGGCTACCCGCTTGAGCGGACCGGGGCAGCAGCCTGCCAGACTTCTCCCGGTGATCGTCAGACTTGCGGAGGAGCCGGACTTCGGCGGGTTTCTTCGGCTTGCGGGTGGGGTTGAGCAGTGGTTCGGGGCCATGGTCGACGAGCCCGGGTTTCACGACGCCGTGCGGGCGCACATGCGGCGGGGGGCTGCCCTCGTCGCCGTTTCCGGGGGGACCGTTGTCGGGGGTTGTTGTTCGGGGGTGAGGCGCCCGTTTTCCGGGTGCACTGGCTGGTGGTCGACGAGGGCGTGCGGGGGCTCGGCGTCGGGCGGGCGCTGATGAGGGAGGCGGAGCGGCGGTTCGTGCGGGGGCGGGGCGGGTGGGTCGAGGTGGTCACGTTCGGGGCCGATCACCCCGGGGCCGTCGCCAGCGGGGCGCGGGTCTTCTACGAGCGGCTGGGGTTCAGGCCCGCCGAAGCCGCCCCGCACGGGCCCGAAGGGGGTTCGCGGCAGGTGTTCCGGCGAGTGGTGGGGAAACCGGGGGAGCCGGGGTAAGTGAGGTGCGGGTTCGTACTCAGGCGGGGTGAGTACCTGCGCTCTGGTTCGGGCCGCGGGCCGGGCACCAGGGTGAGGGTATGCGTCGTGTGCTGCGGATTCTTCTCTTCCAACTACTCTCCCTCGTCCTCCTCGCCGGCGCCGCCGCCGGGGCCTGGGCCGCGTGGCTCGGCTGGGACCAGGAGCGCGAGGTGAGCGGTGACACCGAGACCGGGCCGTACGCGGTGTGGCAGGTCGGCGGGCTGGTGCTGACGCTGCTCGTCGCCGTGGCCGTCGTCGCGTACGTGCGGCACTTCGTGCCCGCCGTGCTCGGGTCGACCGCCGGGCTCACCTTCGCCTCGTACTACGACTGGTCCGACGACAACACCGGGCTCTTCGCCGTCGGGGTCGCCCTCATCCTCATGGGGACCTTCGTCGGCTCCGCCCTCGTCGCCGTCGCCGTGGGTGCCGTGCGCGGCGAGCCCGACGCGGGGCAAGGGGCCTTCGCCGTCTGCCGCTGACGGGGCGCCGGCGCGCCCGGGGCGACGTGCGGGGCAAGCGGAACCGGGAGTACCGGGCGGGGCGTCCTCTGGCGGGGTGGCCTGCCGTTCGCGAGAATGCGGCGTCCGTTGCCGCCCGGCTAGTCGTACGAAGCCGACGCGAACGTCACGGAGCCACCCATGACGCACTCCGCACCACCGCAGAAGCAGCACCCGGCGCCCGCATCACCGTCGCAGTACCTCAAGGAGATCAACTCCAGACTCCTCCCCGGCACCGCGGTCCCCCCGCTGCTGCCCCCCGCCGTCCGCGCCGACGCCTACGGCGTCCGCGAAGCGGAGGTGCCTCCCGCCGCCCCGCACGTCCAGCACGGCTCCCTCGCCGACATCCCCTTCGACAACGCCGCCCACGCCCCCGGCGAACCCGCCCTCGCCCGCCCCCGTACCGACGGGACCTGGGCCGACGTCACCGCCGCCGAGTTCGCCGAGCACGTCCTCGCCGTCGCCAAGGGCCTCATCGTCCACGGGCTGCGACCCGGCGACCGGCTTGCGATCATGTCGCGTACGACGTACGAGTGGACCCTGCTGGACTTCGCCGCCTGGGCCGCGGGACTCATCACCGTCCCCGTCTACCCCACGTCCTCCGCCATCCAGGCCCGCCACATCCTGCACGACTCCGGCGCCCTCGCCTGCGCCGTCGAGAGCGTCGAGCAGGCCCGCCTCATCAGCGGCCGGCGCCAGGACCTGCCGCACCTCGCCCACCTCTGGCAGCTCGACACCGGCATCCTCGGCCAGCTCGCCGCCGCCGGCCGCGACGTCCCCGACACCCTCGTCCGCCAGCGCCGCGCCGGCCTCGGCCCGGCCAGCGTCGCCACCGTCATCTACACCTCCGGCACCACCGGCCTGCCCAAGGGCTGCGTCCTCACCCACGGCAACTTCCTCGCCGAGGTCGACAACGCCATCGAGCTGCTCTACCCCCTCTTCACCGCCGTCAGCGAAGACCCACCCGCCACCCTCCTCTTCCTCCCCCTCTCCCACGTCCTCGGCCGCATGACCGCCATCGGCTGCCTCCGCGCCCGCGTCAAGCTCGGCCACGCGCCCAGCATCAAGACCGAGGACCTGCTGCGCGACCTGGCCGCCTTCCGCCCGACGTTCTTCGTCGGCATCCCGTACGTCCTCGAAAAGGTCTTCAACACCGGCCGCGCCACCGCGGAAGGCATCGGCCGCGCCGCCTCCTTCGACCGCGCCGCGAAGGTCGCCGTCCGCTACGCCGAGGCCCTGGAGGCCGAGCTGCACGGCGAGGGCCCGGGCCCCGGAGCGCGCCTCAGGGCGCTGCGCAAGCTGTACGACGCGCTCGTCTACCGCCGCATCCGGGCCGCGCTCGGCGGCCGCGTCAAGTACGCGATCTGCGGCGGCTCCCCGCTCGGCCGCCGCCTCGCCGCCTTCTACGCGGGAGCCGACGTCATGGTCTTCGAGGGGTACGGGCTCACCGAGACCACCGCCGCCGCCACCGTCACCCCGCCGCTCAAACCCCGCTTCGGCACCGTCGGCTGGCCGCTGCCGGGCACCGCGATACGCATCGCGCACGACGGCGAGGTGCTGGTCCGCGGCGGCCACCTGTTCTCCGGCTACTGGGACGCCGAGGCCGGCGTCACCCGGCTCGACACCGACGACGGCTGGTTCGCCACCGGCGACCTCGGCGAACTGGACGCCGACGGCTATCTGACGATCACCGGCCGCAAGAAGGACCTCATCGTCACCGCCTCCGGCAAGAACCTCGCGCCCGCGCCGCTGGAGGACCGGCTCCGGGCGCATCCGCTGGTCAGCCAGTGCCTCGTGGTCGGCGACGACCGCCCGTACGTCGCGGCGCTCCTCACCCTCGACCCCGAGGGGCTCCAGCACTGGCGGATGATGCGCAAGCGCGAATACGTCCCGGTCACCGAGCTGGTACGCGACCCGCTGCTCCGCGCCGACCTCCAGCGGGCGGTCGACGGGGCGAACGAGCTGGTCTCGCGCGCGGAGTCCATCCGCCGGTTCGCGGTGCTGCCCGCGGACTTCACGGAGGAGGCCGGGTACGTGACGCCGTCGATGAAGCTGAAGCGGGCGGCCATCGTACGGGACTTCGGGCACGTCATCGACGAGCTGTACGCGGCCGAAGGCTGACCGGGAACGGCCCCGGGCTCCGGCGGACGGGGGGAGCGGGCCCGCAGCGGGCGCCCCCTACCCCCGTTCCGCGTCCGCCAGCAACCTCCGCAGCGACGCCCGCGCCGGCGGGCCCCACGTCGCCTTGCCGCCCTTCCGGCCCCGCACGCCCGCCTCCCCGACGAGCAGGCCGACCAGCGCCCGCATCACCGCGACGCCGCGGGCGCGGCGCAGCGTCGCCGCGTCGACGGCCGGTCCGTACGCGGTGAGGAAGCGCTCCGCGGCGGCGTCGTCGGGGAGCAGGATCCACGCGGCGGCGAGGTCGAGGGCGGGGTCGCCGGCGCACAGGTCGCCGAAGTCGACGACGCCGCAGAGGGTGCCGTCGGCGGTGAGGACGTTCGCGGGGTGCAGGTCGCCGTGCTGCCACAGCGCCGGGCCGCTCCACAGGGGCGCGGCGACGGCGTCGTCCCAGACGGCCCGTACGGCATCCGCGTCCGCGACGAGCCCGAGGCCGGCGGCCTCGGCGAGCTGCTGCTCGAACCACCCGGACGCGTCGGACAGCGGCCCGCCGCGGCCCCGCCCGGCGGGGGCGCCGCCGGGGGCGGGCCGGTGCAGCGCGGTGAGGAACGCGGCGAGGGCGTCGGCGGCGGCCGGGCCGCGGGTGACCGGGGCGCGGTCGGCGGGGGTGCCGGGCACCCAGGTGGTCACGATCCAGGGGCGCCGGAAGCGCTCGGAGGGCTCGCCGATGCGCTGCGGTACGGGCACGGGCAGCGGCAGGTGCGCGGCCAGCTCGGGGAGCCAGGCGTGCTCCTTGCGCAGCAGCTCGTCGGCGGACTCCGTGGCCCACGGGAGGCGGACGGCGAGGTCGTCGCCGAGCCGCCAGAGCTGGTTGTCCCAGCCGCGGGCGCCGAGGGTGAGGGGGCGGTCGGCGAGGTCGGGGTGCTGCTCGCGCAGCAGCTCGCGGATCAGGTCCGCGGTGATCTCGGGGCCGGCGCCGGCGTCGGTGTCGGCGCCGGAGGCGGGTTCGGAAGCGGGTTCGGCGCCGGTGCCGTGCCCGGCCCCGGTCCCGTGCTCGGCCTCCCGGTCAGCCCCGCCCCCGCCCCCGCCACCGGTCGCGCCCCCGCCGCCCGTACCGCCCGCCGTGCCTGCCTCGTGCTCGGGCCCCACGCCCGTCTCCGCGTCGCTCATACGACGCCACCGTATCCGCTCCCCGCCGGCATCCGGGCATGAGAAAACCCCCGCCAGGAGGACGGGGGTTTCTCAGGTCAGCCTGGGGCTAGCGTCACGACGGGGAGACGTTGGCCGCCTGCGGACCCTTCGGGCCCTGCTGCACGTCGAAGGTCACCTGCTGGTTCTCCTCGAGCGAGCGGAAGCCTTGGGCGTTGATAGCGGTGTAGTGGACGAAGACATCGGGACCGCCGCCGTCCTGGGCGATGAAGCCGAAGCCCTTTTCAGCGTTGAACCACTTGACGGTTCCGGTAGCCATGAGCCCTCCTTGGGCCAAAGGGTCGCCCTGCCCCAGAGCCTCGAAGAAGCCTGAAAACGACACATGCCCGCGGCGTCAGAATCTCCGCAGGCACGGTACTGCAAGGAAACCAAACTGCAACTTGCGGTTGAGCCTAGCACGCGCGAGCCCGCCCCGGTAGGGAAAAGATCACCCTCCGGTGTGCCCCCGTACCCGAGTGCGGTCAGGGCTGCGGTTAGCCTCGGAGCCGTGACAGCACCGCCTGACGACGCAGGAGCCCGGCGCCGGCCACGAGTCGGCCACATCCAGTTCCTGAACTGCGTCCCCCTCTACTGGGGCCTCGCCCGTACGGGCACCCTGCTCGACCTGGAGCTTTCGAAGGACACCCCGGAACGGCTCAGCGAGCAGCTCATCGACGGGGAGCTGGACATCGCTCCGGTCACCCTCGTGGAGTACCTCCGACACGCCGACGAGCTCGTCGCCCTCTCCGACATCGCCGTCGGCTGCGACGGGCCCGTGATGTCCTGCGTGATCGTCTCGCAGCGCCCGCTGGGGGATCTGGACCGGGAGCGCGTGGCGCTCGGTTCGACCTCCCGCACCTCCGTGCGCCTGGCCGAGCTTCTCATCGGCGAGCAGTACGACATCACGCCGGACTACTACTCGTGCCCGCCCGACCTCTCCCTGATGATGCGCGAGGCCCAGGCCGGCGTGCTCATCGGGGACGCCGCGCTGCGCGCGTCGCTGCACGACGCCCCGCGGCTCGGGCTGCACGTGCACGACCTCGGGCAGATGTGGAAGGAGTGGACCGGGCTGCCGTTCGTCTTCGCCGTATGGGCCGTACGCCGCGACTTCCTGGCGCGCGAGCCCGAGCTGGTGGCGAACGTGCACCGGGCGTTCCTCGACTCCCGCGACCTGTCGCTGGCCGAGGTCGACAAGGTGGCGGAGCAGGCGGCGCGGTGGGAGTCGTTCGACCCGCCGCTGCTCGAGCGGTACTTCCGCACGCTGGATTTCCGGCTGGGCGCCGAGCAGTTGGAGGGCATCGACGAGTTCGCCCGCCGCGCGGGCTTCCCGGACGAGGCGCGGGTACGGCTGCTGCCGGCGGCGGGCGGCGCATAGGGCCTGTCGTTTGGGTCTTGCCGGATCAGGGAGCGGCGGCTGGTGCTGTGCATCGCAAGGCGGAGGAGGGAGGCGACGCGGAGCGTCGTCGACCGACGACAACGCCGCGAGGTGCAGTGCCAGGCGTCGCGAGCCCGGCGAAGATCCAAACGACAGGCCCTAAGCTGGGGCGGCCACGAGGGGCGTACGGGGACCGTAGGAGAGGCGGGACCGGGGGGAGTTCATGCAGCCAGTTCAGAGCGGTGATCCCGAGGCCGTCGGGCCGTACCGGGTGCTGGGCAGGCTCGGCTCCGGCGGCATGGGCCGGGTCTTCCTCGGCCGCAGCCCGGGCGGCGCGACCGTGGCCGTCAAGGTCGTCCACCCGCACTTCGCGCACGACGACGAGTTCCGCGCCCGCTTCCGCCGCGAGGTCGAGGCCGCCCGCCGCGTCGGCGGCGCCTGGACCGCGCCCGTGCTCGACGCCGGACCCGACGACGACGTGCCGTGGGTCGCCACCGGATACGTCGCCGGACCCAGCCTCAGCGACGCCGTCGCCGAGCACGGACCGCTGCCCGAGGAGACCCTGCGCCCCATGGGCGCCGGGCTCGCCGAGGCGCTGGCGGCGGTGCACGGGCTCGGGCTCGTCCACCGGGACGTCAAGCCCTCCAACGTCCTGCTCACCCTCGACGGCCCCCGGCTCATCGACTTCGGCATCGCCCGCGCCACCGACGGCACCGCCTCGCTGACCGCCTCCGGCGCCTCGGTCGGCTCGCCCGGCTACATGTCGCCCGAGCAGATACTCGGCCGGCCCGTCACCGGCGCGGGCGACGTCTTCAGCCTCGGCGCCGTGCTGGTCTTCGCGGCCACCGGGCAGTCGCCCTTCCCGGGCGACAGCGCGCCGACGCTGCTGTACCTGGTGGTGCACGAGGAGCCGCAACTGCACGGTCTCACCGGTGAGCTGGGGGAACTGGCCCTCGCGTGCCTGTCGAAGGACCCGGCGGGGCGGCCGGAGCCGGCGGAGCTGGTGGACCGGCTGACGGCGGGCGGCGAGGCGGCGCACCTCGTACGGCCCGGATGGCTGCCGCCGCCGGTCACGGAGCAGATCAGCCGGCGCGCGGTGGAACTGCTGGCGATGGAGGCGCAGCCGGCGGCCGCGCCGGAGCGGCGGGACGACGGGCTGCCGTCGGGTCCCGTGCCGCTGCAGCAGGCGGAGTACGGGCCGGGGGCGTTCGGGCCGCCGCCGGTGCTGGACGGCACGGCGCCGGGCGCGGCGGCCGGGGCGGGGGCGCCGGGCGCTCCGCCTGCGGACGGCGCCGCGGCGGCGGCGACGCCGCCCGCCGGGGCCGCGGGCGCCGCGCTCGGCGCGGCCGCGGCGACGGGGCCGGAGCGGCGCGCGGAAGTCGGCCTGCGCTCGCGCCGGTTCAGTTGCACCCTGGTGCTCTCCGTCGCGGGCGCCCTCGCGGCGCTGGGGCTCGGCCTCTTCCTCGTACCCGGACTGCTGGACGACGGCGGCGCCGACCGCCCGCAGGCCCAGAACCCCACCGGAGGCAACTCCGCGGGCAACGGCAACGACAGCGGCAACGAGGACGGAGCAGGCGGCAGCGGCGGCGCGGCCACCGACAGCCCGTCCCCCGATCCCACGAAGACCGTCGACAGCGTCCCCGATCGGTTCCTGGGCACCTGGAACGGCGAGGTCCTCCAGGACAACGGCGTCCCGAACGGCCGCGTCAGCGTCGAGATCGAGGAGGGCGGGAAGGGCGAGTACGTCGCGTACTTCGACTACTCCCTCTACGACGTCGCGCACTGCTACAGCCGCGCCAAGCTCACCGCAGCCACCGGCGGTTCCCTCGTCCTGCGCGAGGAGGACGACCCGGCGAGGAAGAACAGCGAGGGCGTGTGCGCCCCCGGCACCTCCGAGGTGACGCTGACGCACAAGGGCGGCGCGACGGTGGAGTACCGCTCCGACGCCGAAGCGTCCGGCAACCCGCGCGCCACCCTGCGGAAGGGCGGCGGCTGACTCCGGCGCCCGCCCCTGCGCCGGAGCCCGCGGCCTGCCCCGCGTAGGCTGGGGTCCGCTCGTACGCACCACTCGCGGAAGGGGCCGGTCACCGTGACCACCGATCTGCAGGCAGTCCTGGACCGCGCCGCCGCGGGCGGCCGCGTCACCCCCGGCGAGGCCCTCGACCTGTACCGCTCCGCCCCGCTGCACGCGCTGGGCGCCGCCGCCGACGCCGTGCGCCGCCGGCGCTACGCCGGGACCGAGCACATCGCGACGTACATCATCGAGCGGAACATCAACTACACCAACGTCTGCGTGACGGCCTGCAAGTTCTGCGCCTTCTACGCGCCGCCCACCGCGAAGGACAAGGGCTGGATCCGCGGCCTGGACGACATCCTGCGCCGCTGCGAGGAGACCGTGCAGCTCGGCGGCACGCAGATCATGTTCCAGGGCGGCCACCACCCCGACTTCGGCGTGGAGTACTACGAAGAGCACTTCTCCGCCATCAAGAAGGCGTACCCGCAGCTCGTCATCCACTCCCTCGGCGCCTCCGAGGTCGAGCACATGGCGCGCATCTCCGGCACCACCGCCGAGGACGCCATCCGCCGCATCCACGCCGCCGGGCTGGACTCGTTCGCCGGCGCCGGCGCCGAGCTGCTGCCGGCCCGGCCGCGGCAGGCCATCGCGCCGCTGAAGGAGAGCGGCGAGCGCTGGCTGGAGATCATGGAGACGGCGCACGGACTGGGCGTGGAGTCGACGTCCACGATGCTGATGGGCACGGGGGAGACGAACGCGGAGCGGATCGAGCACCTGCGGATGATCCGGGACGTGCAGGACCGCACCGGCGGGTTCCGGGCGTTCATCCCGTACACCTACCAGCCGGAGAACAACAAGCTGAAGGGCCGCACCCAGGCGACCACGCTGGAGTACCTGCGGATGATCGCCATCGCGCGGATCTTCCTCGACAACGTGGCGCACATCCAGGGCTCCTGGCTCACCACCGGCAAGGACGTCGGCCAGCTGACGCTGCACTACGGCGCGGACGACCTCGGCTCGGTGATGCTGGAGGAGAACGTGGTGTCCTCCGCCGGGGCGCGGCACCGCTCGAACCTGCGCGAGATCATCGAGATGATCCGCGGCGCCGACCGGGTGCCGGCGCAGCGGGCGACGACATACGAGCATCTCGTGGTGCACGACGATCCGGCGGACGACCCCGTGGACGACCGCGTCGTCTCGCACCTGTCGTCCACCGCCCTCGACGGCGGTACGGCGCACCCGGAACTGACGCTGGTGGAGGCCGACCGGTGACGCGCGCGACCCTGGAGAAGCAGCCGCACGAGGTGGCGGCGATGTTCGACGACGTCGCCGCGAACTACGACCTCACCAACGACATCCTCTCGCTCGGCCAGGCGCGGCTGTGGCGCAAGGCGGTCGCCCGCGCGGTCGACGCCCGGCCGGGGCAGCGGGTGCTGGACCTGGCGGCGGGTACGGGCACGTCGTCGCTGCCGTTCACGGCGGCGGGCGCGTACGTGGTGCCGTGCGACTTCTCGCTGGGCATGCTGCGCGAGGGCAAGCGGCGCCACCCCCGGCTGCCGCTGACGGCGGGGGACGCGACGCGGCTGCCGTTCGCGGACGGGGTGTTCGACGCGGTGACGATCTCCTTCGGGCTGCGCAACGTCCAGGAGACGGCCGCGGCGCTGCGCGAGATGCGGCGGGTGACGCGGCCGGGCGGCCGGCTGGTGATCTGCGAGTTCTCGCACCCGACGTGGGCACCGTTCCGGACGGTCTACACGGAGTACCTGATGCGCGCGCTGCCGCCGATCGCGGAGCGGGTGAGCAGCAGCCCGGACGCGTACGTCTACCTCGCGGAGTCCATCCGCGCCTGGCCGGACCAGCCCGCGCTGGCCGCCGAACTCGGCGCCGCCGGCTGGACCCGCCCCGCATGGCGCAATCTCAGCGGCGGCATCGTCGCCCTCCACCGCGCGTACGCCCCGAGCTGAGGCCGCCGGGTCCTGTGCACGGCCGGGGCGGACGTGAGGGTGTCGGGGGCGGGACCTAGAATGCGGGGACCGACCCGCGTTCCCTGGGAGCCGCCGTGACCGACGCCTCTGAGTCCACCCGCACTGCCGATGTGATCGTCGTCGGGGCCGGGCCGGCCGGCTCGACGACCGCGTACTACCTCGCGAAGGCCGGGCTCGACGTCCTGCTGCTGGAGAAGACGGCGTTCCCCCGCGAGAAGGTCTGCGGCGACGGGCTCACCCCGAGGGCGACGAAGCAGCTCCTCGCCATGGGCATCGACGTCTCGGAAGAGGCCGGCTGGCTGCGGAACAAGGGCCTGCGGATCATCGCCGGGGGCAACAGGCTGCAGCTCGACTGGCCGGAGCTGGCCGCGTACCCGGACTACGGGCTGGTGCGCAAGCGCGACGACTTCGACCAGCAGCTCGCCCAGCAGGCGCAGAAGGCCGGCGCCCGGCTCTACGAGCGGTGCAACGTCGGCCAGCCGGTCATCGACGAGCGCACGGGCCGGATCACCGGCGTGCACGCCAAGCTCGGCGAGGAGAAGACGCCCGTCACCTTCCACGCCCCGCTGGTCATCGCCGCCGACGGCAACTCCTCGCGGCTCTCCCTGGCCATGGGCCTGCACCGGAACGAGAAGCGCCCGATGGGCGTGGCCGTGCGGACGTACTTCACCTCCCCGCGGCACGAGGACGACTATCTGGAGTCCTGGCTGGAGCTGTGGGACAAGCGCGGCCCCGAGGACCGGCTGCTGCCCGGGTACGGCTGGGTCTTCGGCATGGGCGACGGCACGTCCAACGTCGGCCTCGGCATCCTCAACTCCTCGTCCGCCTTCAAGGAGCTGGACTGGCGGGACGTGCTCAAGGCGTGGTGCTCCTCGATGCCGGAGGAGTGGGGCTACACCCCGGACAACATGACGGGCCCCATCCGGGGCGCCGCCCTGCCGATGGCCTTCAACCGCCAGCCGCACTACGACCGCGGCCTGCTCCTCGTCGGCGACGCCGGCGGCATGGTCAACCCGTTCAACGGCGAGGGCATCGCGTACGCGATGGAGTCCGGCCAGATCGTCGCGGACGTCGTCGTCCAGGCCCACGGCCGCTCGACCCCGGCCCAGCGCGAGCTGGCCCTGCAGCGCTACCCGAAGGTCCTCAAGGACACCTACGGCGGCTACTACCAGCTCGGCCGCGCCTTCGTCCGCCTCATCGGCAACCCGAAGGTCATGAAGCTCGCCACCGAGCGCGGCCTCACCCACCCGGTCCTGATGCGCTTCACCCTCAAGCTGCTGGCGAACCTCACGGACCCCCAGGGCGGCGACGCCATGGACCGCATCATCAACGGCCTGACGAAGGTCGCCCCGCGGGCTTGAGAATTCGCGCACACGCGCCTCGGACGCACACGCGAGAGCCCCCGCCGGACCGCCGGCGGGGGCTCTCGCGTACGCGTGCGCGGGTGTGCGGGAGGGCTCAGAGGACCCGCACGGCCGATGTGGGCATGTAGTACGACATCTCCTGGATGACCACGCCCTTCGACGGGTTGGCCGCGTCCAGGTACTTGCCGTCGCCGATGTAGACGGCCACGTGGTACGCCGAGCCGGTGCCGCCCCAGAAGACCAGGTCGCCGGGCTGGACGTCGGAGACCGCGACCGGGGTGCCGACCGTGGACTGCTCCGCGGCGGTGCGGGGGAGCTCCACGCCGACGGTGCGGAACGCGGCCTGGGTGAGGCCCGAGCAGTCGTACGACGACGGGCCGGTGGCCCCGAGCACGTACGCCTTGCCGACCTGGGCGTTGAGGAAGTCGAGCACCGTGCCGGCGCTGCCCGACGCGGCCGGGGCCGCCGCGGGGGTCTCGGCGGCGGGCGTGGAGTCGGCGGTGGAGGCGTCCGAGGCCGAGGCCGCGGCCAACTCCTCGCGCTCCGCCGCGCGGGCCGCTGCGCGCTCCCTGGCGCGCTCCTCGGCGGCCGCGCGGGCCTCCGCCTCCTTCTTGGCCTTCGCGGCCGCCTTGCGGGCGTCCTCGGCGGCCTCCTGCGCGTTCGTGCGCAGTTCGAGGCGGAGGGCCGCGGTCTGGGTGGCGTCGGCGCTCTGCTCGACGCCGGTGGTGAGGGCCGTGCTCACGTCCACGGTGGGGAGTGCGGCGGTCGACTCCGTGGCCGTCGAACCGGTGGTCCTGCTGGTGTCGGCGAGGGCGGGAGCGGACGCCGCCGTCGCGACCATGGTGCCGAGGGCGCCACCGGCGACCCCGGTGCGGACGACCCACGCGGGGGCCTGCCGGCGCCGGGGCTTCCGGTGGCTGGGTATGTGCGGTTTACGGGACATGAACACCAGCGCTATCAGGGGGAAGGACCCTGTTTCAACAGTCGTGGGATGCGCCACACTTGGCTGCCCGGCCTGTGAAATGAGGCATTTGGGCGGTCCGTTCCCCGGGTGCTCGCCGGCGGCCGGCCTTCCCCCGCGTCGTTACCTCCTTGATACGCACGGGATTTGGCCCGCGCGCCGAACGTTGCCGGACGGTTATCACTTCTGCCGCCGCAAACCAAGCAAGGACGGTTGCTCCACAACTCGTACTGTGGCCCACATCACTCGGATCCGTTTCCGCGCCCGCGCTCCCCGCGGAGGCCCTTGCGCGTGTGTGCGTACGGGCCGGGACGGCCGAATAACAATTGAGCGCGACGGCGCTCGAATTCGCCCTCCGGCCGCGCCACGGTGAAATCCGCCGCCTCTCGAACCCCACCGCCCCCACCTCGCTGACCTGCGGCCGGCCACCGGTGCCGGCGATCCGGTGATCGTTCCGTCGCACCGCGGGGCCTGCTCCGCGGGCATTCGGCCGTCCGATCGATCACCGGGTGGTTAAGATCACAAAGCCGTAGGGGACCCCCGTGTCACAGATCACAGAGCGATGGGCATAAGATGCCCATCAGTAGGGCTTGTGAACTGCCTCACATGTGAGCGATCTTGGTGGGGCAGGAACGCGAGTCCGGTGTGGACTTGCAGGCAGTCATCGTCGACTGGAGAGGAGCGGGGCCAGCGGTGAACGTATACACGCCGATCCTCGTGCTCGGAGCCATTGCGGCGGCCTTCGCGGTGTTCTCCGTGGTCGCGGCGGCGCTGGTGGGTCCGAAGCGCTACAACCGGGCCAAGCTCGAGGCCTACGAGTGCGGCATCGAGCCGACGCCGATGCCCCCCGGCGGGGGCCGCTTCCCGGTCAAGTACTACCTGACGGCGATGTTGTTCATCATCTTCGACATCGAGATCGTCTTCCTCTACCCCTGGGCCGTCTCGTTCGACGCCCTGGGGATCTTTGGGCTCGTGGAGATGCTGCTCTTCGTGCTCACCGTCTTCGTCGCGTACGCCTACGTGTGGCGGCGCGGCGGACTGGAATGGGACTAGGGGGTACTACGAATGGGACTTGAAGAAAAGCTCCCGAGCGGGTTCATCCTCAGCACGGTCGAACAGGCCGCGGGGCTGGCGCGCAAGTCGTCCGTGTTCCCGGCGACGTTCGGGCTGGCCTGCTGCGCGTTCGAGATGATGACCGCCGGTGCCGGCCGCTACGACCTGGCGCGCTTCGGCATGGAGGTCTTCCGCGGCTCGCCCCGCCAGGCCGACCTGATGATCGTCGCGGGCCGGGTGAGCCAGAAGATGGCCCCCGTGCTGCGGCAGGTCTACGACCAGATGCCGAACCCCAAGTGGGTCATCTCCATGGGCGTCTGCGCCTCGTCCGGCGGCATGTTCAACAACTACGCGATCGTGCAGGGCGTCGACCACGTCGTGCCGGTCGACATCTACCTGCCCGGCTGCCCGCCGCGCCCCGAGATGCTCATGGACGCGATCCTCAAGCTGCACGAGAAGATCCGCCACGAGAAGATCGGCGTGAACCGCGAGGAGGCCGCCAGGGAGGCCGAGGAGGCCGCGATGAAGGCGCTCCCGACGATCGAGATGAAGGGTCTTCTCCGGTGAGTGGGGAGAGCGCGGACGGGGTCAACCCCGACCAGGACGTGAACGCCGAGAACCTGCCCGGCAGGCGCGGCGATCACGGCGAGACCATCCGCGTCCAGCGCGGCATGTTCGGCTCCGAGGGCGACGGCGACACCTCCGGCTACGGCGGTCTCGTGCGCAGCGTCCGGCTGCCGGGCGAGTCCGCGCGCCCGTACGGCGGCTGGTTCGACGAGGCCGCCGACGAACTGGAGGGTGCCCTCGAAGAGCAGGGGCTCCTCCCCGCGAACGCCATCGAGAAGGTCGTCGTCGACCGCGACGAGCTGACCTTCCACGTCGACCGCGCGCACCTGGTCCGCGTGATGCGGACCCTGCGCGACGACCCCGCGCTCCGCTTCGAGCTCTGTACCGGTGTCTCCGGCGTGCACTACCCCGGCGACAAGGGCCGCGAGCTGCACGCCGTGTACCACCTGCGCTCGCTCACCCACTCCCGGCTGCTCCGGGTCGAGGTCAGCGTGCCCGACGACGACCCGCACCTCCCGTCCGTCGTGGAGGTCTACCCCACGAACGACTGGCACGAGCGCGAGACCTACGACTTCTTCGGCATCGTCTTCGACGGCCACCCGGCGCTGACCCGGATCTTCATGCCGGACGACTGGCAGGGCCATCCGCAGCGCAAGGACTACCCCCTCGGCGGCATCCCCGTCGAGTACAAGGGTGCCCAGATCCCTGCTCCCGACCAGCGGAGGTCGTACCGATGAGCACCACCCACACGACCGGGGCGGCCCGGGAGACCACCGAGGGCACCGTCTACACCGTCACCGGCGGTGACTGGGACGAGGTCGTCGAGTCGGTCCACCGCGCCGACGACGAGCGGATCGTCGTCAACATGGGACCGCAGCACCCCTCCACCCACGGCGTGCTGCGGCTCATCCTGGAGATCGACGGCGAGACCGTGACGGAGTGCCGTTGCGGCATCGGCTACCTGCACACCGGCATCGAGAAGAACCTCGAATACCGCACGTGGACCCAGGGCTCCACCTTCGTGACCCGCATGGACTACCTGACCTCGTTCTTCAACGAGGCCGGGTACTGCATGGCGGTGGAGAAGCTGCTCGGCATCACCGACGACGTGCCCGACCGGGCCACCGTCATCCGGGTGATGCTGATGGAGCTGAACCGGATCGCCTCCCACCTGGTGGCCATCGCCACCGGTGGGATGGAGCTGGGCGCCACCACGGTCATGATCTACGGGTTCCGCGACCGGGAGCTGGTCCTCGACCTCTTCGAGCTCATCACGGGACTGCGGATGAACCACGCGTTCATCCGCCCCGGCGGGCTCGCCCAGGACCTGCCCCCCGGCGCGGTCGACTCCATCCGCGAGACGATCAAGACGCTCCGCAAGAACTTCCCGGAGTACGACGCGCTGGCCACCAACAACCCGGCGTTCAAGGCCCGGATGCAGGACGTCGCGCATCTGGACCTGGCCGGCTGCATGTCCCTGGGCGTCACCGGCCCGGTGCTGCGCGCCACCGGGCTGCCGCACGACCTGCGCAAGACGGACCCGTACTGCGGCTACGAGACGTACGACTTCGACGTCCCGACCGCGGACACCGCCGACGCCTACGGCCGGTTCCTCATCCGGCTGGAGGAGATGCGCCAGTCGCTGCGGATCGTCGAGCAGTGCGTGGACCGGCTGGAGCCGGGCCCGGTGATGGTCGCCGACAAGAAGATCGCCTGGCCCGCGCAGCTCGCGCTGGGGCCCGACGGCCTCGGCAACTCGCTGGACCACATCAAGAACATCATGGGGACCTCGATGGAGGCCCTGATCCACCACTTCAAGCTGGTCACCGAGGGCTTCCGGGTGCCACCGGGGCAGGCGTACGTGGCCCTGGAGTCGCCCAAGGGCGAACTGGGCGTGCACGCCGTCAGCGACGGCGCCACCCGCCCGTTCCGGGTGCACTTCCGCGAGCCGTCGTTCGTGAACCTGCAGGCCATCGCGGCCATGACCGAGGGCGGCCAGGTCGCCGACGTGATCGTGGCGATCGCGTCCATCGACCCGGTGCTGGGAGGCGTCGACCGATGACGACAGCAGAGCAGGGCCAGGCGGCCGTGTCGCTGGGCATGCCCCAGTTGCCGGCCCCGGACTATCCAGCCGAGGTGCGTGAGCGGCTGGCCGCGGACGCCAGGGAGATCATCGCCCGCTATCCGGACAGCCGGTCCGCGCTGCTGCCGATGCTCCACCTGGTGCAGTCGGAGGAAGGCCACGTCACGCGCACTGGCATGCAGTTCTGCGCGGAGATGCTGGACCTGACCGCCGCCGAGGTGACGGCGGTCGCCACCTTCTACACCATGTACCGGCGCAAGCCCTCCGGTGACTACCAGGTCGGAGTCTGCACCAACACGCTCTGTGCGGTGATGGGCGGCGACGCCATCTTCGACGAGCTGAAGGAGTACCTGGGCGTCGGGAACCAGGAGACCACCGAGGACGGCAAGGTCACGCTGGAGCACATCGAGTGCAACGCCGCGTGCGACTTCGCCCCCGTGGTGATGGTCAACTGGGAGTTCTTCGACAACCAGACCCCCGAGTCCGCCAAGCGGCTCGTGGACGATCTGCGCGCCGGCGCGGAGGTGCACCCCACCCGCGGCGCGAAGCTGTGCACGTTCAAGGAGACCGCCCGCATCCTGGCCGGATTCCCCGACGAGCGCCCTGGCGCCGTCGCGGAGTCCGGCGGCGCGGGCCCCGCCTCGCTCATCGGGCTGCGCATGGCCAAGGGCGAGGAGCCGGCCGCGCGCGTGGTCAGCCAGCGCGCCGAGCCGCACCCGGCCCACCCGCCGGCGGACGCGCTGGAGGACCAGCCGCCCGCGGGCCACCCCAGTTCGCACGACGCGCCGCAGCAGACCTCCGCGTCCGACCCGGCGCACCCGCCCACCGCGTCCGCGGATGAGCCCACCGAGGAGGAGGGCGCGTGATGACCGTCGACTCGCCGGAGAAGCTGCTGACCCCGGTGCTCTCCGCCTTCTGGGACGACCCGGAGTCCTGGACCCTGGACACGTACCGGCGGCACGAGGGCTACCAGGGGCTGCGCAAGGCCCTCGCGATGTCGCCCGACGACGTCATCGCGTACGTCAAGGACGCCGGTCTGCGCGGCCGCGGCGGCGCCGGCTTCCCGACCGGCATGAAGTGGCAGTTCATCCCGCAGGGCGACGGCAAGCCGCACTACCTCGTCGTCAACGCGGACGAGTCGGAGCCGGGCACCTGCAAGGACATCCCGCTGCTCTTCGCCAACCCGCACTCCCTCATCGAGGGCATCGTCATCGCCTGTTACGCGTTCCGCTCCAACCACGCGTTCATCTACCTGCGCGGCGAGGTCGTGCCGGTGCTGCGCAGGCTGCACGAGGCGGTGCGCGAGGCGTACGCCGCGGGCTTCCTCGGCAAGAACGTGCTGGGCTCCGGGCTCGACCTGGACGTCACGGTGCACGCCGGCGCCGGCGCGTACATCTGCGGCGAGGAGACCGCGCTGCTCGACTCGCTGGAGGGCCGGCGCGGCCAGCCCCGGCTCCGTCCCCCCTTCCCGGCCGTCGAGGGCCTGTACGCCTGCCCCACTGTGGTGAACAACGTCGAGTCCATCGCCTCCGTTCCCGCCATCATGAACAAGGGCAAGGAGTGGTTCCGCACGATGGGCAGCGAGAAGTCCCCGGGCTTCACGCTGTACTCGCTCTCCGGCCACGTCGCCCGCCCCGGCCAGTACGAGGCGCCGCTCGGCATCACCCTGCGCCAACTGCTCGACATGGGCGGCGGCATGCGCCCCGGCCACCGGCTGAAGTTCTGGACCCCCGGCGGCTCGTCCACCCCGATGCTCACCGACGAGCACCTGGACGTCCCCCTCGACTACGAGGGCGTCGGCGGCGCCGGCTCCATGCTCGGCACCAAGGCGCTCCAGTGCTTCGACGAGACGACCTGCGTGGTGCGGGCCGTCACCCGCTGGACCGAGTTCTACGAGCACGAGTCCTGCGGCAAGTGCACCCCCTGCCGCGAGGGCACGTACTGGCTCGTCCAGCTCCTCCGCGACATCGAGGCCGGCAAGGGCGCCCTCGCCGACCTCGACAAGCTCAACGACATCGCCGACAACATCAACGGCAAGTCCTTCTGCGCCCTCGGCGACGGCGCCGCCGCGCCGATCTTCTCCTCGCTGAAGTACTTCCGCGACGAGTACGAGCAGCACATCACCGGCGGCGGCTGCCCCTTTGACCCGGCCAGATCCACCGCCTGGGCCGACACCCCCGGCTCCACGACCCACCAGGAGGTGACCGCGTGACCGTCACGGAGCCGGAGAAGGCACCGGAGAAGGCCGCCGCTCCGGAGAACATGGTCACGCTGACCATCGACGGCGCCGAAGTCAGCGTGCCCAAGGGCACCCTGGTCATCCGGGCCGCCGAGCAGCTCGGCATCGAGGTCCCGCGGTTCTGCGACCACCCGCTGCTCGACCCGGTCGGCGCCTGCCGCCAGTGCATCGTCGAGATCGAGGGCCAGCGCAAGCCGTCGGCGTCCTGCACCATCACCTGCACCGACGGGATGGTGGTCAAGACCCAGCTCACCTCGGCCGTCGCCGAGAAGTCGCAGCGCGGCGTGATGGAGCTGCTGCTCATCAACCACCCGCTGGACTGCCCGGTCTGCGACAAGGGCGGCGAGTGCCCGCTGCAGAACCAGGCGATGTCCGCCGGGCAGGCCGAGAGCCGCTTCGACGGCCAGAAGCGCACCTTCGAAAAGCCGGTGCCGATCTCGACCCAGGTGCTGCTCGACCGCGAGCGCTGCGTGCTGTGCGCGCGCTGCACCCGGTTCTCCAACCAGATCGCGGGCGACCCGATGATCGAGATGCTGGACCGCGGCGCGCTCCAGCAGGTCGGCACGGGCGAGGGCGTGCCCTTCGAGTCGTACTTCTCGGGCAACACCATCCAGATCTGCCCCGTCGGCGCGCTCACCTCGAAGATGTACCGCTTCCGCTCGCGCCCCTTCGACCTGATCTCCTCGCCGTCCGTCTGCGAGCACTGCGCCGGCGGCTGTGCCACCCGCACCGACCACCGCCGCGGCAAGGTCATGCGGCGGCTCGCCGCCAACGACCCGGCGGTCAACGAGGAGTGGATGTGCGACAAGGGCCGCTTCGGCTTCCGCTACGCCCAGCTCCCCGACCGGCTCACCCAGCCGCTGGTCCGCGACGACAGCGGTGAACTGCAGCCGGCGAGCTGGCCCGAGGCGCTGCGCGCCGCGGCCGCGGGGCTCGCGGCGGCCCACGGGCGGGCCGGGGTGCTCACCGGCGGGCGGCTGACGCTGGAGGACTCCTACGCGTACGCGAAGTTCGCGCGCGCCGCGCTCGGCACCAACGACATCGACTTCCGCGCCCGGGTGCACAGCGCCGAGGAGACCGCGTTCCTGGCCGCGCAGGTCGCGGGGAGCGGCCGCGGCGTCACGTACGGCGCGCTGGAGAAGGCTCCCGCGGTGCTGCTCGCCGGTCTCGAGGCGGAGGAGGAGGCGCCCGGCGTCTTCCTCCGGCTGCGCAAGGCGTGGCGGAAGAAGGGCCTGAAGGTCTACTCGATCGCCCCCTTCGCCACCCGCGGCCTGACGAAGGCGGGCGGCACGCTGCTGCCGGCCGCCCCCGGCACCGAGCCGAGCTGGCTCGACGCCCTCGGCTCCGGCGCCGGGCTCGGCGAGGACGGCAAGGCCGCGTCCGACGCGCTGCGCCAGGAGGGCGCGGTGATCCTCGTCGGCGAGCGGCTGGCGGGGGTACGGGGCGCGCTCTCCGCCGTGGTACGCACCGCGGAGGCCACCGGCGCCACCCTCGCCTGGATCCCGCGCCGCGCGGGCGAGCGCGGCGCGATCGAGGCCGGTGCGCTGCCCGGGATGCTCCCCGGCGGCCGCTCCGGCACCGACACCGAGGCCCGCCGCGAGACGGCCGCCGCCTGGGGCCTGGCGGAACTGCCCACCGGGGCGGGCCGCGACACCGGCCGGATCCTCGACGCCGCGGCGGCCGGGGACATCGGCGCGCTGCTCGTCGGCGGCGTCGAAGTCACCGACCTGCCGGACCCGGAGAAGGCCCGCGAGGCGCTGGACCGGGCCGTGTTCGTGGTCAGCCTGGAGCAGCGGCCCAGCGAGGTCACCGAGCGGGCCGACGTGGTCTTCCCGGTGGCCGCGGTCGCCGAGAAGCAGGGCACTTATCTCAACTGGGAAGGCCGCGCCCGGCCGTTCGAGGCCGCGCTGAAGCCGGACCAGATGACCCGCCGGCTCGCCCCCGCCGACCAGCGGGTGCTGCACATGCTCGCCGACGCCCTCGACGTCCACCTGGGCCTGCCGGACGCCCGTACGGCACGGGCCGAGCTGGCCCGCCTCGGCGTCCGCACCGAAGGCCCCCGCCCCACGCCGCCGGACGAGCGGGCCGCGCCGCTGCCGCAGCCCGGCGCCGGCGAGGCGGTGCTCGCGGGCCACCGGCTGCTGCTCGACGAGGGCCGGCTGCAGGAGGGCGACGAGGCCCTGGCCGGCACCCGCCACGAGGCGGCGGCCCGGCTCTCGCCCGCCACCGCGGAGGCCACCGGCGTCGCCGACGGCGACCCGCTCGCGGTCACCGGACCCGCCGGCACGGTGACGCTCCCGCTGCGGGTCACCGCGGAGCTGCCGGACCAGGTCGTCTGGCTGCCGATGAAGTCGACCGCACCGGGCGTGACGGCGGCCACGGGCGCGAACCCCGGCGACCTGGTCCGCCTGTCCGCCGTATCCAAGGAGGTCGAAGCGTGAGTGCGATGCGGAAGCGCTGCGCGCGATCGCGCGGCGGAGATGCGTACATGACGGAGGCACGACGGTGATCGCAAGCGCATCCGCGGCGCAGGGCGCGAGCGTCCTCGCCGCGGAGGATCTCAGCTTCTTCGGGGGCGACCCCTGGTGGCTGATCCTCCTCAAGGCGGTCTTCTGCTTCGCGTTCCTGATGGTGACGGTCCTCATGGCGATCGTCTTCGAGCGCAAGGTCCTGGGCTGGATGCAGCTCCGCATCGGCCCGAACCGGCACGGCCCCTGGGGCCTGCTGCAGTCGCTCGCCGACGGCGTGAAGCTGATGTTCAAAGAGGACATCATCGTCAAGGGCGCCGACAAGGTCGTCTACATCCTGGCGCCGCTGCTCGCCGTGATCCCCGCCTTCATGGCCATCGCGGTCATCCCCTTCGGGCCGGCCGACAACCAGGTGTCGATCTTCGGCGAGCGCACCGCGATGCAGCTCACCGACCTTCCGGTCGCCATGCTGTACGTGCTGGCCACCGCCTCCATCGCCGCCTACGGCGTCGTGCTCGCGGGCTGGGCGTCCAACTCGACGTACCCGCTGCTCGGCGGCGTCCGCGCGACGGCCCAGGTGATCTCGTACGAGGTCGCGATGGGCCTCTCCTTCGCCGCGGTGTTCCTCTACTCCGGGTCGCTGTCGACGTCGGAGATCGTCGCGGCGCAGGACGACCGCTGGTTCGCGGTGCTGCTGCCGGTCTCGTTCATCGTGTACCTCATCGCGATGGTCGGCGAGGCGCACCGGCTGCCGTTCGACATGCCGGAGTCCGAGGGCGACCTGGTCGCGGGGTACTCCACCGAGTACTCGTCGATCAAGTTCGCGATGTTCATGCTCTCCGAGTACGTGCACATGGTGACGCTCTCGGCCGTGGCCGTCACGCTCTTCCTCGGCGGCTGGCGCGCGCCCGCGCCGATCAGCACCGTCTGGGAGGGCGCCAACACCGCCTGGTGGCCGCTGCTCTGGTTCACCGGCAAGGTCCTCGTCCTCCTCTTCGTCTTCGTCTGGCTGCGCGGCACGCTCCCACGGGTCCGCTACGACCAGTTCATGAAGCTGGGCTGGAAGGTCCTCATCCCGGTCTCCATGGTCTGGCTCATGCTGGTCGCCACCGTCCGGGCGCTGCGCAACGAGGACGTGGACTTCACCGAGATCGTGCTCTACATCGCCGGCGGGCTGCTGGTGATCCTGCTGCTCTCCTTCGTCGTGGACATCTTCCGCGACCGCAAGGACAAGGAGGAGGCGGCCCGCGAGGCGGCCAAGCCCACACCGGAGTTCGACCCGATGGCGGGCGGCTACCCCGTACCGCCGCTGCCCGGTCAGACCCTCCCGCCCGTGCCCCGCCGTCCCTCGCGCCGCGAGCGCGAGCTGGTGGGCACGAACGGTCCCGGAGGCGACACTGAGGAGGCCGACAATGGCTGACGAGAAGAAGGACAAGCAGGGGTTCGTCAACCCGGTGGCCGGCTTCGGCGTGACCTTCAAGGCCATGTTCAAGAAGCGGCTGACCGAGCAGTACCCCGAGTACAAGAAGCCGACGGCGCCCCGCTTCCACGGCCGCCACCAGCTCAACCGGCACCCGGACGGGCTGGAGAAGTGCATCGGCTGCGAGCTGTGCGCGTGGGCCTGTCCGGCGGACGCGATCTACGTCGAGGGCGCGGACAACACCGACGAGGAGCGCTACTCGCCCGGTGAGCGCTACGGCCGCGTCTACCAGATCAACTACCTGCGCTGCATCCTGTGCGGGCTCTGCGTCGAGGCGTGCCCCACCCGGGCGCTCACCATGACCAACGAGTACGAACTGGCCGACCGCAGCCGCGAGTCGCTCATCTACACCAAGGACGAGCTGCTCGCCGGTCTCCAGGAGGGCATGGTCGACTCGCCGCACGCCATCTACCCGGGGATGACGGAGAAGGACTACTACAGCGGCCTGGTCACCGAGGCCGCCCCGGGTACGGAGCGCCAGGTCGCCGTCAGCAAGGGCGAGTCGGCACCGGAGCCGGCGCCGCACTCCGAAGGAGCCCAGGCATGAACGCCCTCGCCCAGGCCGGCTACACCACGTCCACCGGGGAGGCGACCCAGTTCTGGGTGCTGGCCGTCTTCGCCGTCGCCGGTGCGCTGGGCACCGTGCTGATGAAGAAGGCGGTGCACTCGGCGCTCTGCCTCGCCGGGACGATGGTGATCCTGGCGGTCTTCTACCTCGCCAACGGCGCCTACTTCCTCGGCGTCGTGCAGATCGTCGTCTACACCGGCGCGGTCATGATGCTCTTCCTCTTCGTGCTCATGCTCGTCGGCATCAGCGCGGCGGACTCGCTGAAGGAGACCATCAAGGGCCAGCGCTGGCTGGCGATGGCCTGCGGCGTCGGCTTCGGCATCCTGCTGATCGCCGGCATCGGCAACGCGAGCCTCGACACCTTCGAGGGCCTGGAGGACGCCAACTCCGGCGGCAACGTCCACGGTCTGGCCGCGCTCATCTTCCGCGACTTCGTCTTCGCCTTCGAGCTGACCGGCGCGCTGCTGATCACCGCCGCGGTGGCGGGCATGGTCCTCACCCACCGCGAGAAGACCGAGCGCACCCCGACCCAGCGCGAGCAGGCCGCGCAGCGCGTACGCGACGGCGTCCAGGTGCCGCCGATGCCCGCGCCCGGCGTCTACGCCCGCCACAACGCGGTGGACCTCCCGGCCCTGCTGCCCGACGGCACGCCGTCCGAGCTGACCGTCAACCGCACGCTGCGCGACCGCGGCCAGATCCGGGACGTCTCCGCGCAGGCGCTGGCGGATCTCGCCGCCATAGAGCAGCGCACCGCCGACTACCAGGGCAAGGCCCTGGAACCGGACACCGGCGACGACGACGGAGACGGCTCCGTCGGCGCGAACGCCGGCGGTAAGGCCGGAAAGGGAGAGGGCGAGTGAACCCGGTCAACTACCTGTATCTCTCCGCGCTGCTGTTCACCATCGGCGCGGCCGGGGTGCTCATCAGGCGGAACGCCATCGTGGTGTTCATGTGCATCGAGCTGATGCTGAACGCCTGCAACCTGGCGCTGGTCACGTTCTCCCGGATGCACGGGAACCTCGACGGCCAGATCGTCGCGTTCTTCACCATGGTCGTCGCCGCCGCCGAGGTCGTGGTCGGCCTGGCGATCATCGTGTCGTTCTACCGCTCCCGCCACTCGGCCTCGGTCGACGACGCCGCTTTGATGAAGCTGTAAGGGGACGCACCAGTGGAGTCACTCATCGGATTGCTCGTCGCGGCGCCGCTGCTCGGCGCGGCGGTGCTGCTCTGCGGCGGGCGGAGGCTGGATCGCACGGGCCATTGGCTCGGTACGGGCCTGGCCTTCACCTCCTTCGTCCTCGGCCTCGTCCTCTTCGCCGACATGCTCGGCAAGGACGGCGAGGAGCGGGCGCTGCACAGCCACCTCTTCACCTGGATTCCGGTCGAGGGGTTCCAGGCGGAAGCGGCGTTCCAGCTCGACCAGCTCTCGATGACGTTCGTGCTGCTGATCACCGGCGTCGGCTCGCTCATCCACCTGTACTCCGTGGGCTACATGGAGCACGACGAGCGCCGCCGCCGGTTCTTCGGCTATCTGAACCTCTTCCTCGCGGCGATGCTGCTGCTGGTCCTCGCGGACAACTTCCTCCTGCTGTACGTCGGCTGGGAGGGCGTCGGTCTCGCCTCGTACCTGCTGATCGGCTTCTGGCAGCACAAGCCGAGCGCGGCGACGGCGGCCAAGAAGGCGTTCATCGTCAACCGCGTCGGCGACGTCGGCCTCTCCATCGCGATCATGCTGATGTTCGTCACCTTCGGCACCTTCGCGTTCGAGCCGGTGATGAACTCGGTCGGCGAGACCAGCGAGGGCAAGCTGACGGCGATCGGCCTGATGCTGCTTCTCGCGGCGTGCGGCAAGTCCGCGCAGGTGCCGCTGCAGTCCTGGCTGGGCGACGCGATGGAGGGCCCCACGCCGGTCTCCGCGCTGATCCACGCCGCCACGATGGTGACCGCGGGTGTCTACCTGATCGTCCGCTCCGGCGCGATCTTCGACGCGGCGCCGGACGCGCAGCTCGTCGTCACGATCGTCGGCGCGGTCACGCTCCTCTTCGGTGCGATCGTCGGTTGCGCGAAGGACGACATCAAGAAGGCGCTGGCCGGCTCGACCATGTCGCAGATCGGCTACATGATCCTGGCCGCCGGGCTCGGCCCGATCGGCTACGCGTTCGCGATCATGCACCTCGTGACCCACGGCTTCTTCAAGGCCGGGCTCTTCCTCGGCGCGGGCTCCGTCATGCACGGCATGAACGACGAGGTCGACATGCGCAAGTACGGCGGCCTGCGGAAGTACATGCCGGTCACGTTCATCACGTTCGGCCTCGGCTATCTCGCCATAATCGGATTCCCGGGCCTGTCGGGCTTCTTCTCCAAGGACCTCATCATCGAGGCCGCGTTCGCCAAGGGCGGTACGCAGGGCTGGATCCTGGGCGGCGCGGCGCTGCTGGGCGCGGCGCTCACCGCGTACTACATGACGCGCGTGATGCTCATGACGTTCTTCGGCGAGAAGCGCTGGGAGCCGGACGCGAACGGCAAGGAGCCGCACCCGCACGAGTCGCCGAAGACGATGACGATCCCGATGATCGTGCTGGCGATCGGCTCGGTCGGCGCGGGCGCGTTCTTCGACATCGGCGAGCGGTTCGTGCACTGGCTGGAGCCGGTCACTGGCTTCGAGCACGGGCACCTGCCGGACGGCCTGAGCGTCGGCATCGTCACCGGCGCCACCGTCACCTGCATGGTCCTCGGTGTCGCGGTGGCCTGGCTGCAGTACGGCCGCCGCCCGGTCCCCGCCGCCGCACCGCGCGGCTCCCTGCTCACCCGCGCCGCCCGGCGCGACCTGCTGCAGGACGACTTCAACCACGTGGCGCTGGTCAAGCCCGGCGAGTACCTGACCCGCGGCCTGGTCTACCTGGACCACAAGCTGGTCGACGGCATCGTCAACGGAACCGCGGCGGCGTTCGGCGGGCTCTCCGCCAGGACCCGGCGGATCCAGAACGGCTACGCCCGCAGCTACGCGGTCTCGATGTTCGGGGGCGCGGTGGTCCTCATCGCCGCCACCCTGCTGATGAGGGCGGTCTGAACCCATGGCTGATTCTTCCTTCCCGCTGCTGACGATCACCGCGGCGGTCCCGGCCGTGGGCGCGATCGCCACCGCCGCGGTGCCGGCGGCCAAGCGCGAGCTGGCCAAGTGGCTCGCGCTGGGCGTGTCGCTGGCGACGCTGGTGCTGGCCGCGGTGATCGCGGTCCGGTACGACCCGGACGGCGACCGCTTCCAGCTCACCGAGTCGCGGGCGTGGATCGCCGACTTCGGGGTGCGATACGAGCTGGGGGTCGACGGCATCGCCGTCGTGCTGGTGGCGCTCACGGCGCTGCTGATCCCGTTCGTCATCCTCGCGGGCTGGCACGACGCGGACCCGGCCGAGACGAAGTCGTCCCGCTGGCGCCCCACCCAGGGCTTCTTCGCGCTGATCCTGGCCGTCGAGGCGATGGTGATCGTCAGCTTCCTGGCCACGGACGTCTTCCTCTTCTACATCTTCTTCGAAGCCATGCTCATCCCGATGTACTTCCTCATCGGCGGCTTCGGGGACAAGGCGCACGAACACGGCGAGGAAGAGGCGGCGCGGCAGCGCTCGTACGCGGCCGTGAAGTTCCTGCTGTACAACCTGGCCGGCGGCCTGATCATGCTGGCCGCGGTCATCGGCCTCTTCGTCGTCACCAACGACCAGCTCGGCGCGGGCACGTTCTCGCTCCAGGAGATCCTCCAGGCGCGCGCCAACGGCGACCTGGACATCTCGACGAACACCGAGCGGCTGCTCTTCCTCGGCTTCTTCTTCGCCTTCGCGGTGAAGGCGCCGCTGTGGCCGCTGCACACCTGGCTGCCCAACGCCATGGGCGAGTCCACCCCGCCGGTCGCCGTGCTCATCACCGCGGTGGTCGACAAGGTCGGCACGTTCGCCATGCTCCGCTTCTGCCTCGGGCTCTTCCCCGAGGCGAGCGACTGGGCGACGCCGGTGGTGCTGGTGCTCGCGCTGGTGAGCATCCTGTACGGCGCGCTGCTCGCGATCGGGCAGCGGGACATCAAGCGGCTGATCGCGTACGCCTCGATCTCCCACTTCGGCTTCATCGTGCTGGGCATCTTCGTGATGACCAGCCAGGGCCAGGCCGGGGCGACGCTGTACATGGTCAACCACGGCATCTCCACCGCCGTCCTGATGCTGGTGGCCGGGTTCCTCATCACCCGGCGCGGCTCGCGGCTCATCGGCGACTACGGCGGTGTGCAGAAGGTGGCGCCGGTGCTGGCCGGCACCTTCCTCATCGGCGGCATGGCCACGCTGTCGCTGCCGGGGCTCGCGCCGTTCGTCAGCGAATTCCTGGTGCTGGTGGGCACGTTCAGCCGCTACCCGGCGATCGGCATCATCGCCACCGTGGGCATCGTGCTGGCCGCGATCTACGTCCTCGTCCTGTACCAGCGGACGATGACGGGGCCGGTCACCGAGAAGGTCGCGAAGCTGCCCGACCTGCGGGTGCGCGAGGTGCTGGTGGTCGCGCCGCTGATCGCGCTCCTCATCGGCCTCGGCGTGTACCCGAAGCCGCTCACCGAGATCGTCAACCCGGCCGTCGAGCACACCATGTCCGACGTGCAGAAGTCCGACCCGGAGCCCGATGTGAACCCTGTGGAGGCCGCGCATGAGTAGGGGTGTCCACAGCCTGTGGATGGCGCAGGACGGTGTCGACAAGATCAAGGCGCCGCACATCGAGTACGACCTGCTGGCGCCCACGCTGATCGTCATCGGCGCGGCCGTGCTGGGCATCGCCATCGAGGCGTTCCTGCCCCGGCGGCACCGGTACGCCGTCCAGGTCGGGCTCGCGACGCTCGCGATGGCCGGTGCGTTCGGCGCCGTCGTCGCCCTGGCCGCCACCGGCAAGGGCACCGACGAGGCGCAGACCGCCGCGATGGGCGCGCTGGCCGTCGACGGCCCGACGCTCTTCCTCCAGGGCGTCATCCTGCTGGTCGGCGTGCTCGGGGTGTTCACCTTCGCCGAGCGCCGGCTGGACCCGGTCGCGCACGGCAACCGGGTCGACTCCTTCGCCGCCGAGGCCGCCGCCGTACCCGGCGGCAAGGCGGAACAGGCCGCGGTGAAGGCCGGGTTCACCACCACCGAGGTCTTCCCGCTGCTGCTCTTCGCGACCGGCGGCATGCTCATCTTCCCGGCCGCGAACGACCTGCTGACGCTCTTCATCGCGCTGGAGGTCTTCTCCCTGCCGCTGTACCTGCTCTGCGCCGTCGCCCGCCGCAAGCGGCTGATGTCGCAGGAGGCGGCGGTGAAGTACTTCCTGCTGGGCGCCTTCTCGTCGGCGTTCCTGCTCTTCGGCGTCGCGCTGCTCTACGGCTACGCGGGCAGCGTGCGCTACGCCGAGATCGCCGACGTCGTCGCGGGCAACCCGCAGCACATGACCCCGGCGCTCGCCGACACCATGGGCAACGACGCGCTGCTGCTCATCGGCGGCGCGATGGTGCTGCTCGGCCTCCTCTTCAAGGTGGGCGCCGTGCCGTTCCACATGTGGACCCCGGACGTCTACCAGGGCGCCCCCACCCCCGTCACCGGCTTCATGGCCGCGGCCACCAAGGTCGCCGCGTTCGGCGCGCTGCTGCGGCTGCTGTACGTCGTGCTGCCGGGCATGAAGTGGGACTGGCGGCCGGTGATGTGGGGCGTCGCGATCGTCACGATGGTCATCGGCGCGATCCTCGCGATCACCCAGACCGACGTGAAGCGGCTGCTGGCGTACTCGTCCATCGCGCACGCGGGGTTCATCCTCGCGGGTGTCACCGCGGCCAACGAGGAGGGCATCTCCTCGGTGCTCTTCTACCTGGCCGCGTACGCCTTCGTGACGCTCGGCGCGTTCGCCGTCGTCACGCTGGTGCGGGACGCGGGCGGCGAGGCGACGCACCTGTCCAAGTGGGCGGGGCTCGGCCGGCGTTCGCCGCTGGTCGCGGCGGTCTTCGCGGTGTTCCTGCTGGCGATGGCGGGCATTCCGCTGACCAGCGGCTTCGCCGGGAAGTTCGCGGTGTTCAAGGCGGCGGCGGACGGCGGCGCGACGCCGCTGGTCGTCGTCGGCGTCATCGCCTCGGCCATCGCCGCGTTCTTCTACGTCCGCGTCATCGTGCTGATGTTCTTCAGCGAGCCGCGCCCCGAGGGCCCCGCGGTGACCGTGCCGAGTGCCTTCACCGTCACCGCCATCGCGGTCGGCCTGGCCGCGACGCTGGTGCTGGGCGTGGCGCCGCAGTACTTCCTGGATCTGGCCGGGGACGCGGGAGTGTTCGTCCGCTGAGCCGCGGGGTCCGGGGGCGCCGCCCCCGGACCCCGGAGCCCGCTGGTCCCGCCGCCCGCTAGTCCCGCGGCGGGGTCCAGCCGGCCGGCTTCACCTGGCCGCCGACCGCGCCGAGGGCGATGCGCACGCCGTTCGGACCCGGGGCCCAGCCGTCGATCAGGACGGTGTCACCGTCCTCCAGCCACGGGCCCTCGCCCTTCGTCAGCTCCAGCAGCGAGCCCACCTGATCGGGTTCGGGGCCGCTGACGGTGCCGGAGGCGTAGAGGTCGCCGGTGCGCACGGAGGCGCCGTTGACGGTCATGTGGGCCAACTGCTGCGCCGCGGTCCAGTACATGGAGGCGAACGGCGGGCGGGAGACCGTCTCGCCGTTGATCCGTACCTCGAGTCGCAGGTCGTAGCCGTCGGCGGAGGCGTCCGGGCCGGTGTCGTCGAGGTACGGCAGCAGCGGATGCGTGCGCTCCGGCGGGGCGACGCGGGCGGCTTCGAGGGCGTCGAGGGGGGTGATCCAGGTGCCGATGGACGTGGCGAAGGACTTGGCCTGGTGCGGGCCGAGGGGGCGCTGCTCCCACGGCTGGACGTCGCGCGCGGACCAGTCGTTGACCAGGCAGACGCCGAAGACGTGGTCGCGGAAGGCGGTACGGGGCACGGGCGTGCCCATCCGCGACGGTACGCCGACGACGAAGCCGACTTCGGCCTCGATGTCGAGGCGGACGCTGGGCCCGAATACGGGGCCGGGGTCGTCGGCGGCGCGCCTGCGCTGGCCTGCGGGGCGTACGACGGGGGTGCCGGACGGGACGATCGTGCCGGACCTGCCGTGGTAGCCGATGGGCAGGTGCTTCCAGTTGGGGGTCAGCGGCTCCTCGCCGGGGCGGAAGATGCGGCCGACGTTGGCGGCGTGGTGCTCGCTGGAGTAGAAGTCGACGTAGTCGCCGACCTCGAACGGCATGTGCGGCACGACGCGGTCCACCTCGTGCAGGTGCGGCTCCACGGCGGCGCGGTGCGCCGGGTCGGTGAGCCAGCCGGTCACCTCGGCCCGTACGGCCTGCCACACCGGCCGGCCCGCGGCCATCAGCGGCGCCAGCGTCCGGGCGGCGAGCAGCGCGGCGTGCGGGGAGCCGAGGGCCGCCGCGACGGCGGCGGTGTCGAGGACGAAATCGCCGTAGCGCACGCCTACGCGGGGGGCCGTGCCGCCGGGTGTGGAGACGACACCGTACGGAAGGTTGTGCGGCCCGAAGGGATCGCCTTCAGGCACGTCGAGCGGGCTGTGCTCGGACATCGCGGGATCCTGCCTCATCGTGGTCGGCGGGCTGGGGACCTCAGGTTACGACCCCCAGGTCGGCCTAGGGGAAGCCGCCCGACGTGATCGTCGCGTGACCGGATACGCTGCGAACGTGGTGCATGGTGGTTGCTAACGACACATCGACAATCTGTTCCACGTGAACGTCTGCAGACAGGAGGAGCCCTCGTGACCGTGGTCGCGCCCTTGGGGCTCAGCGTTCAGGACCGAGCCTTGGAAGCCGATGTCGAGGCCGGACTGGCGGCCGTCGAAGAGGGGCTGCTCGAAGCCACGAAGAGCGATGTGCCGTTCATCACCGAGGCCGCGCGGCATCTCGTCCGCGCGGGCGGCAAGAGATTCCGCCCCCTGCTTGTCATGCTCGCCGCGCAGTTCGGCGACCCGCACGCGCCGGGCGTCGCGCCCTCCGGCGTCGTCGTCGAGCTGACCCACCTGGCCACGCTCTACCACGACGACGTGATGGACGAGGCGGCCGTACGCCGCGGCGTCCCCAGCGCCAACAGCCGCTGGGCCAACTCCGTCGCCGTTCTCACCGGCGACTTCCTCTTCGCGCGCGCCTCGCGGCTCCTCGCCGACCTGGGCCCCGAGATGGTCCGTATCCAGGCCCAGGCGTTCGAGCGGCTGGTCACCGGGCAGATCCTGGAGACCGCGGGGCCGACCGAGGGCCGCGACCCGGTCGACCACTACCTGGACGTGCTCGCCGGCAAGACCGGCTCCCTCATCGCCGTCTCCGGCCGCTTCGGCGCACTGACCGCGGGTGCGGACGAGTCGGTGGTGGAGGTGCTGACGCAGTACGGCGAGCGCATCGGCATCGCCTTCCAGCTCGCGGACGACCTGCTCGACATCACCAGCGACGGCACCGAGTCGGGGAAGACCCCGGGCACCGACCTGCGCGAGGGCGTCGCGACGCTGCCGGTGCTGCACCTGCGCGCCGCCGCCCAGCGCCACCGCAAGCGGGCGGACCTGGAGCTGGCGGCGCTGCTCGCCGACGACCTGACGGACGACTCGCGGCACGCGGAGGCCCTGGCCCGGCTCCGGGTCCACCCGGCGGTGGAGCAGGCCAGGCGGGACACCGTGCGGTACGCGGCGGAGGCGCGGGCGATCCTGACGGCGCTGCCGGCGTGCCCGGCGCGGACGGCCCTGGAGGGGCTCTGCGACGCGGTGGTGGACCGCGCGGGGTAGCGGTGCCGGCCGCGGTCCGGGGGCGGATGGCCCGTACAAGGGTCGGGGTGATCCCCCCTCCCGGGGCGGATGCCGTCATACGACAGGAGTAATCGAAGCTGCACCCAGGGGCTGACGCCACGGGCCGTCCGGTTTGTTGTGATGGAGGGGAAGCCGTGACGCAGCGAATGACTTTCCGCGGACCCTCGCGGAGACGGAGGTACATCCCATGGCACTGATCCCACCGGAGCGACCCGCCGACGAGGCCGAGGACCGCGCCGCGGACCTCGCCGCGGCCCGGCGCAGAAAGGCGGTGCGGTACGGGGTGCCCCTGGGTATCGCGGGGCTCGCCGCCGCCACCATCGGCCTGGTGCCCGCGCTCGCCCAGGACGAAGGCCCGAGCAAGGACGACGTGACGGCCGAGGAACTGATCGCCAAGGCGCTGGACTCGGAGGTCGAATCGGTCGACGGCACGGTGAAGGTCAGCACCGACCTGGGCCTGCCCTCGATACCGTTCGGCGGCGGTGGCGAAGGCGCGGACCTCTCGCGCCTGCTCGCCGGCGACACCAAGCTGCACGTCGCGGCCGACGGCCCGGAGAAGCAGCGGGTGACGCTCACCGGCTCCGACGGCGACCGGACCGTGGTGCGCAACGGCACGGACGTGTGGACGTTCGGCGGCGGCTCGGACGAGGTGTCCCACTCCACGCTGCCGAAGGACGCGGGGAAGAAGGACGGCAAGGAACACGGCCTCGGGCTGCCGGAGGACCTGAAGGACGCCACCCCGCAGGAGCTGGCGGAGCGGCTGCTGAAGGCCGCGGACGAGACGACGGACGTGGACGTCGCCGGCACGGCGCAGGTGGCCGGGCAGGACGCGTACGAGCTGCGGCTGACGCCGAAGCAGGACGAGTCGACGGTCCGGGACGTCACCATCGCGGTGGACGCCGACAACGGCGTGCCGCTGCGGGTGGCGCTGACGGCGGACGACGGCAACACGGTCCTGGACGCCGGCTTCACGAAGGTCGACTTCAACAAGCCGGACGCCGGGCTGTTCGCGCCGCCCGCCGGGGCCGACGTGACCGAGAAGGGCTCGGGCGAGGGCTTCGGCGAAGGCCACGGCGGGGACTTCGGCAAGGGCTTCGGCGGCTTCGGCGGCGACTGGTCCGGCGGGGACTGGAGCGGCGGCGACCGGGCCGGGGGCGGCACGCCCGGCGGCCTGGAGGACGTGAAGGTCCACGGCGAGGGCTGGGGCTCGATCGCCGAGATCTCGCTGCCCGGCGGCACGCTGAGCGAGGACGGGGCCGGGGCCGCCCTCGACTTCTTCACGGACAAGACGGACGCGGGCCGGGTCTTCGAGAGCCGGCTGGTCAACGTGCTGATCACGGACGACAAGGTCTACGTCGGCGCCGTCACCCCGGAGGCCCTGGAGGCCGCCGCGGGCTGACCGCAGGACCGCACCGCAAGGGCCGCCGCGCGCCTCCCCGGCACGCGGCGGCCTTCGCGTGCGCCCCCGTCAGTGCACACAGAACTCGTTCCCCTCGGGGTCCGTCATGACGGTCCACTCGCCGCCCTGCTCCTTCACGTGCCGTACGACGGCTGCCCCCAGCTCCGCCAGCCGGGCCGTCTCCTCCTCGCGCCGTCCGGACTCGGGGTGGAGGTCGAGGTGGAGGCGGTTCTTGTGGGCGGGCTTGGGCTCGGGGACCTGGTTGAAGAGCAGCCGGCGGCCGAGTCCGGTGCCGGAGGTGGGGTCGTACGGGTCGTCGGGGTGCCGGACGGCGGCGGCGGTGCGCCAGGCGCGGCGGTCGCGGTGGCGGGTGAGCACGTCCTCGGGGACGGCGCCCGCCGTGAGGAGTTGCTCGATGAGCGGGCTGTTGTCCTCCACCTCGTAGCCGAGGGCGGCGGCCCAGAAGTCGGCCTGGGCGTGCGGGTCGGTGGCGTCGATGACGAGCTTCCAGTGTGTGGGAACCATGTACCGGTTATACTGGTTACATGGTGGACGAGGCAAGCGCCCGCGCCCCGGGCATCGAGATGCGACCCCCGGACGGCCAGGTCTTCCGCTTCGATCCGGGCGCGCTCAGCCTGGAGTTGCTGACGACCGGCGGCCCGGGCCCCTTCGCGCGGTACGAGGTGCTGCGCACCCCCGCGGACGTCGCCGCGTGGGCGGCGGCGAGCAGGCTGCGCCCGGTGCCGGAGCTGGCGGTCACCGACGACGACGTACCGGCCGTACGCCACCTGCGCGACGCACTCTTCCGCCTCACCCAGGCCCGCGCCCGCGCCGAGCCCCTCCCCGCCGCGGACCTCGCCGTCCTCAACGCCGCCGCGGCGGAACCCCCGCTGGCCCCCCGCCTCACCCCCGACGGCACCCCGTCGTGGGCGCCGGGACCTGCGACGACGGCCCGGCTCCTGGCGACGGTCGCCCGCGACGCGGTGGACCTCTTCTCCGGCCCGTACGCCCACCGCATCCGCGAGTGCGCGGGCGAGCGCTGCTACCTCCTCTTCGCCGACACCTCCCGCCCCGGCCGCCGCCGCTGGTGCTCCATGGAGCGCTGCGGCAACCGCCACAAGGTCCGCACCCTGAGAGCCCGGCGCGAAGCGGACGACTCCTGACAAGATGCTCCACATGAAGCGTGTCGTCGCCCGGGCCTGGAAGCTCCTGCGCGGTCCCGTGCAGTGGCGGATCCTCTGGCTCACCCAGGCCAAGTTCATGATCGGCGTGACGGGTGTGGTGCGGAACGAGCGGGGCCAGGTGCTGCTCCTCAAGCACCGCATGTGGCCCGACTCCCGCCCCTGGGGGCTGCCGACCGGCTTCGCGGTCAAGGGCGAGGAGTTCCCGCAGACCGTCGTGCGCGAGGTCCGGGAGGAGACGGGACTCGACGTCGTGCCCGGCAGGCTGGTCCAGGTGGCCAGCGGCTACCGGCTCCGCGCGGAGATCGCGTACGAGGCGCTGCACGTGGGCGGAACGCTCAAGCTCGACGGCTTCGAGATCCTGGCGGCGGAGTGGTTCAGCCCGGACGCCCTCCCGGAGGGGCTCCAGGAGGCGCACGTCCGGCTCATCAGGGCGGGGGCTCCGGCGTGAGGGTCAGGGCCCGGTGGGCGTCAGCCGGATGGGGATGCTGGAGGGGGTGGCGGGGGAGGCGGTGGAGTCGATGACTTCCGCGTCGAAGCGGCCCAGGTGCTCGCTGCCCGTTGCCTCGCCCTGCGGGGTGATCCGGAGCGTGCCGCTGCGGAAGTCGGCGGGGACCAGGAAGACCACGGTGAAGCTGCCGTCGTAGTGACGCCCACGGTAGGCCGTGCCGTCCGCCGCCTCGACGGCGTAGCTGCGCTTCTCGTCGGTGTCGTACCTGAACCACTCCTCCTCGGCGCCCCAGACGCCGCCCAGCTCCAGCCACATCTTGCCCTCGGGCGCCCACCCGGCCCCGGGGGAGTACGGCACGAGCCGGAGTCCGGACCCGGTCTCCCCGTCCGGGGCGTCCGCCTTGCGGGCTTCCCAGCCGAGCCTCTTCTCGTCCACGCGGGGCGCCGCTTCGCCCGCGAAGGCGATCCGGACGGTCACCGTCCAGCGGACGGCTTCCCGCGGGCCGGCCAGTACGGGGCGTTGCAGCTCTGCCACGGCGTCGTCGCCGCGACGGCCGGTGCGGAGGTCCAGGCTCTGCGTGCGGCCCTCTTCGATGAGTACGAGGTCGACCGGTGCGCCCTTGGGGACGTTGGCGACGAGGGTCATCGTGTCCTTCGAGTCCTGGCCGAGGAGGCCGGGCATGTCGCGGGTCTTGTCGTTCACCTTCAGCGCGAGCTTGCTCTCGATGCCGGGGGAGCCGTGGGCGAAGAGCGCGCTCAGCTCGTCCACCTCCAACTCCGCGACCAGTAACTCCCGCCCGCCACCCGCCGCTCCGCCCGCCTCCGGCGGCGGGGCATCGCTGTCGATCTTGTCGGCCGCGGGCGTCTCGAACGGGTCGGTGGGCGTCGCCGCCGGGGATATGCCCTGTGCCGTACGGACCTTCTTGAGCGTCACCTTCCGCACCAGCCCGGCGACGGTGGACTCGCCGTCGAGCCGGACGGGGCGGGTACCCGTGAACGCCGGCGCCGCCTCGGGCGTCGTCACGTACTGGGCGTCGGCCGGCAGGCGCGGCAGGGCGGGGGCGTCGTCGCCGCCGCTGCTGCACGCGCCGGTGAGGAGGGCCGCGGCGGCGAGGGTGCCGGTGGCGGAGCGTGGTAGGGACACGGTCTCTCCGGGAGGGGTCAGCCCCAGGTGAGGGGGTCGAGGTGGAGGTAGAAGCGGAGGCGGTCGGGGTCGGGGGCCGTGCCGTAGTGCTCGGCGAACGCCGCGTCCTGGGCGCGGGCTTCGGCCTCGTCCGGCCAGGTCTCGCGGGAGTTGGCCAGGAGCAGCGCCAAGTCGGCGTGGCGGTCGGCGAGTCCGAGGCGGCCCAGGTCGACGAAGCCCGCCACGTCCAGGGTTCCGGGGTCGAGGACGATGTTCGGCAGGGTGAGGTCGCCGTGGCAGACGACCGTGTCGGCCGCCTCCTGCGCCCGGCGCCGTGCGAGCTGCGGTTCGAGGCGGGCCAGCAACTGTGGTGCGGGCGTGGTCTGTTGCTCGACGGGCAGGAAGGCGGGGTTCACCGCGTCGACGGCGACGACGGTGCGGGCGACCGAGATCATCAGGTCCAGATCCCGGCGGAACGGGCACTCCGCGATCGGCACCTCGTGCAGCGCGCGGACCGCGTCCGCGATGCGTTTCCAGCAGGCCCGCAGGTCGGCCGCGGAGAGTTGGTCGGCGGGCACGCCGGGTACCGCGCCGGTCACCAGGCAGGCGCCGGCGTCGTCGGAGCGGAAGTCGAGCACGCGGGGCCCCGGCACGCCCTGGGTGGCCAGCCAGGCGATACGGTCCCGTTCGCCCGTGAGTTCCGCGGCCACCTCGGCGGGCACGCACTTGGCGTAGCGCGTGCCGTCCGTGCTGCGGAAGACGGCGGCTCCCGACTCGCCCGTGGTGACCGGCGTCCACTCGGTGTCGTCCGGGAGGAGGGGTGTCACGCTTTGCGCTCCATTCGGTAGTGCAGGACGAGGAACGGGATGCCGAAGACGGAGAAGGCGTGTTCGGCGCGGAGCCGGCCGTCGCCGCCGACGTGGACGTCGAGCCGCTCGGCGAAGCCGTGCACGCCGAGGGTGGTCAGCTCGCGGGTCTCGGGGTCGATGTACGTGAGGTAGTGGCCGGGGTGGTCGGTGCCGCCGGCGCCGGCCTCGTCCGCCGCGTGGCTGGTGAGCGTCAGGCCGCCGCCGTGGCGGGCGCGGGGGAGGAGGGTGGCGGTGAAGCTCGCGTGGGGGAGCGGGAATCCGACGCTGACGTAGCCGCGGTCGCCGTGCCGGTACGTGGTGTAGATGCCGACGTAGATGGGGTCGTCGGTGTCGGCGAAGGACCGGATCCAGCCGCGGATCGCGGTCTGGCCGGTGGCCGCCTTGTCCGGTGCGGGGGTGATGGTGTCGATGCGGCTGCGCATGCCGCGCAGCACCTCGCGCTGGTTCATCGGCACGTTGGCCTGGCCGAGGGGCCGGGCGACGAGGGTGCGGTAGAGGAGGTAGCCGGGGCGGACCCACAGGCGCCAGCGGGGCTCGATGTCGAGGGTGAAGCGGGCGGTGTGCTCGTAGAACTCCCGTACCCGCGGATCCACTTCCGCCGGGTCGAAGCCGGGCCCGGCGAGGGCGTCGAGCGACTCGACGATGCCGACGTCGGGGGCGTCGGCGGTGTACGTACCGCCGAGGACGCCCGCGAGTTCGCGTACGTAGGAGGTGCCGACGTACGCGGACCGCGCTTCGAGCGGCACGACGAACGGCAGGTCCTCGGTGGCGGCTTCCTCGGCGACGAGGCTGACCTGCGCCTCCCGGAACACCAGCGCGGAGACCACCCGGAACGCCACCACGGCCCCCGCCGCCACGGCGGCCCCCCGCGCGGCGACGGCCCCGGACCCGGGCGTGCGCGGTGCCGCGTGGCCCGCGCCGCCGGCGCGGTCCCGCGGTGAAGAGGCGGGCGCAACCGTGCGGTTCCCGCTTCCCCCGATCCTGCTCCTCGCGCCCGCGGCGCCGCCGCGCAGCGCGTACGCGCCGCCGACCGCCGCGCCCACCACCGGGCCCAGCGCCACCTTGTGCGGCCGTATGCCCAGCGCGCCCGCCGCCGCACCGGCCACGGTGCCCACCGCCACCGGGCCCGCGCCCGTCAGCAGGGCGCCCGCCCAGCCCGCGGTTGCGGCCAGCGCGCCGCTCGCGGCGATGCGCTGCCACAGCGCCGGGATCTCGCCCGGCCGCTGCCGTACCCGGGCGACCGCCTCGGCCACCCCGAGGCCGACCGCCCCGGCCGCGGCACCCGCGATCGCCACCCGCGCTCCACGTCCGCCCGCGAGCGCGGCCCCGGCGAGCGCGCCCATCACCCCCGCGGTCCCCACCTGCTCCCGCAGCTTCGCCGCATCCACCCGTTCACGCCCCATCCCCGCACCCTACGCGCGGCCCCCACGCCGGTGCCCGGCCACCGTCACGTACACCGCACACGGGCAGCGCGTGCACCGCCGATCCCCGGCCGGACCGTCCGTCCCTCAGGCGGGACGGCCCGGGTTCGCCGCTTCCGGCACGCCGGCCGCGGCCGGCTCGGCCCCGCCGCCCGCACCGCCCGCGGCCCCCGCGGCCGCCGCCCGCGCCTCCGCCTCCGCCCGGCGCAGCTCCAGCCGGCCGCGGCGGGCCGTGCGCAGCGCGTCGTACGTGAGCAGGGCGAGCGCCAGCCACACCAGCAGGAAGCCCGCCCAGCGCTCCGCCGGCATCGACTCGCGGAAGTACAGGACTCCCAGCATGAACTGCAGCGTCGGCGCCAGGTACTGCATCAGGCCGATCGTCGACAGCGGCAGCCGGACCGCCGCCGCGCCGAAGCAGATCAGGGGGAACGCCGTGATCACGCCGCAGCTCGCCAGGAGCAGCGCGTGGCCGGTCCCCTCCGTGTGGAACGTCGAGTCCCCGCGGGCGCCGAGGACCAGCATGAACACCAGCGCCGGCAGGAACTGCACCGCCGTCTCGGCCGCGAAGGACTCGATGCCCTCCAGCCCGATCCGCTTCTTGATCAGCCCGTACGTCCCGAACGAGAAGGCCAGCACGAGCGCGATCCACGGCAGCCGCCCGTAGCCCACCGTCAGCACGACCACGGCCGCCGCGCCCACCGCGACCGCGATCCACTGCAGCCCGCGCAGCCGCTCCCGCAGCAGCAGCACGCCGAAGGCGATGCTCACCAGCGGGTTGATGAAGTAGCCGAGGGCCGCCTCGACGACGTGGCCCGAGTTGACGGCCCAGATGTAGACGAACCAGTTGACGGTGATCGTCGCCGCCGCCCCCGCGACCAGCGCCAGCCGCCGCGGCTCGCGCAGCAGCGGCCGGATCCAGGCCCAGCGGCGCAGCACCAGCAGGAGCAGGATGCACGCGACCAGCGACCACACCATCCGGTTGGCCAGGATCTCCGCCGGGCTCGCGGGTTCCAGCAGCGGCCAGAAGAGCGGGATGACGCCCCAACTGCCGTACGCGGCGAAGCCGTAGAGGAGCCCGAGCCGGGCCTCGCTCGCCGCGCGCGCCGGTGCTTCGCCTGATGACCCCACGACCGCCCTCCCGTTCCGCTGCCCGCACGGCGGGCACCGTGCCGACGGTAGCGGGCGCGAGAGCCCATTGTCATATCTGTATCAGCATTTGGGTCCTTACGATCGCCCCGTCGCCGAGACCGTCGCGAGGCCCGCCGCGACCGCGTCCGCCAGCGGCGTCGTCGGCCGGCCGAGGAGCCGGGACAGCTCGCCGGACGTGCCGGCCAGCAGTCCGCGGGAGACCGCCGCGTCGACGTCGACGAGCATGTCGGCCATCGCCTCCGGCAGCCCGGCGCCGAGCAGGACCTGCCGGTGCTCGGCGGGCGGCAGGTCGCGGTAGCCGACCCGGGCGCCCGACTGCCGGGCGACCTCCGCCGCGTACTCCGGAAAGCTCCACGCCGTGTCGCCGCTCAGCTCGTACGCCCGGCCCTCGTGGTCCTCGCCGGTCAGCACCGCGGCGGCCGCGGCGGCGTAGTCGGCGCGGGAGGCGGAGGCGATCCGGCCGGCGCCCGCGCTGCCGAGGACGGCGCCGTGGTCGAGCACGGCGGCGAGCTGGTCGGTGTAGACCTCGTGGTACCAGCCGTTGCGCAGGAAGACGTACGGCAGGCCGGAGTCGAGGACGAACTGCTCGGTCGCCTTGTGCTCGTCCCCCAGCAGGAAGTCCGCCTTCGGCCCGCCCAGGATGCCGGTGTACGCGAGCAGCGCCACCCGCGCCGCCGCGGCGGCGTCGACGACGGCCCGGTGCTGCGGCACCCGCCGCCCGACCGCGTTGCCCGAGACGAACAGCACCCGCTCGCCCGCGCGGAAGGCGTCCGCCAGCGTGGCCGGCTCGTCGTAGTCGGCGACCCGCACCTCCACCCCGCGTGCCGCGAGGTCCGCGGCCTTCTCCCTGCTGCGTACGACGGCGGCCACCCGCTCCGCGGGCACCTGCTCCAGGAGTGCGGCGATGACGTGGCGGCCGAGGTGTCCGGTGGCTCCGGTGACGGTGATCTTCATGTCCGCCACCGTAGGCTGCACACTTACGGAGAGAAAGTACCCACTTTCACGTAAGGTACTGGTGTGGAGGTAAGCATGCAGGCAGAGGGAGAGGCGGCACTCCGGCTGCGGGACTTTCCGGACGTGATCACGGCCGACTGCCCCGCCCGGAACATCATGGAGCACGTCGTCAGCCGCTGGGGCGTGCTGGTGCTGCTCGCGCTGCTGGAGGGCACGATCCGGTTCAGCGCGCTGCGGCGGCGGATCGGCGGCGTGAGCGAGAAGATGCTCGCCCAGACCCTGCAGACGCTGGAGCGCGACGGCCTCGTGCTGCGCGAGGCGAAGCCCGTCATCCCGCCGCACGTGGAGTACTCGCTCACCCCGCTCGGCGAGCAGGCGGCCCTGCGGGTACGGCCGTTGGCGATCTGGGCGAACGACAGCGTGCCGGCGGTGACCGCGGCGCGGGAGGGGTACGACGAGGCCCGGACCTGAGGTGCTCAGGCCCGGGCCCGGGTCGTAGCGGCGGGGGACCGGCGCTCGCGCGACCGTCAGCCCGCCGTGCCGGCGGCGCGGCTCAGCCGAGGACCGTCCACGTGTCGCCGCCCGCGAGCAGTCCGGCGAGGTCGCCCTTGCCCTTCTGCTGCACCGCGTCGTCGAGCTGCTCCGCCATCTCCGTGTCGTACACCTGCCGGTTCACGTTCCGGAGGATGCCGATCGGCGTGTGGTGCAGCGTGTTCGGGTCGGCCAGCCGGGAGAGCGCGAACGCCGTCGTCGGGGTGGCGGCGTGGGCGTCGTGGACGAGGACGTCCGCCTCGTTCTCGGGCGTCACCTCCACGATCTCCAGGTCGCCCGTGGCCGGGTTCCGCACGACGCCCTTGTGGTCGTCGGCGCCGAAGCGGATCGGCCGTCCGTGCTCCAGCCGGATCACCGCCTCCTGCGCCTGCTGGCGGTCCTTCAGCACCTCGAAGGCGTTGTCGTTGAAGATGTTGCAGTTCTGGTAGATCTCGATCAGCGCCGTGCCCGGGTGGGCCGCCGCCGCGCGCAGCGTCTCGGTGAGGTGCTTGCGGTCCGAGTCGACGGTACGGGCGACGAACGACGCCTCCGCGCCGAGCGCCAGCGAGACCGGGTTGAACGGCGCGTCCAGCGAGCCCATCGGGGTGGACTTGGTGACCTTGCCGACCTCGGAGGTCGGCGAGTACTGCCCCTTGGTCAGCCCGTAGATCCGGTTGTTGAAGAGCAGGATCTTGAGGTTGACGTTGCGGCGGAGCGCGTGGATCAGGTGGTTGCCGCCGATGGACAGCGCGTCGCCGTCGCCGGTGACGACCCAGACGGACAGGTCGCGCCGGGTGCTGGCCAGCCCGGTGGCGATGGCCGGGGCGCGGCCGTGGATGGAGTGCATCCCGTACGTGTTCATGTAGTACGGGAAGCGGGACGAGCAGCCGATGCCGGAGACGAAGACGATGTTCTCCTTGGCCAGGCCCAGCTCCGGCATGAACCCCTGGACGGCGGCGAGGACGGCGTAGTCGCCGCAGCCGGGGCACCAGCGCACTTCCTGGTCCGTCTTGAAGTCCTTCATGGACTGCTTGGCTTCGGCCTTGGGGATGAGCGAAAGGGCGTCGATCGCCGGTCCCTCGGCGGTCGTCTCAGCCATTGTCGATGGCCTCCTTGAGGGCGGTGGCGAGCTGCTCGGCCTTGAACGGCATGCCGTTGACCTGGTTGTAGGAGAAGGCGTCCACGAGGTACCTGGCGCGGACCAGGGTCGCGAGCTGGCCGAGGTTCATCTCGGGGACGACGACCTTGTCGTACGCGGCCAGCACCTCGCCGAGGTTGCCCGGGAACGGGTTGAGGTAGCGCAGATGGGCCTGCGCGATCTGGTCGCCGGCGCGGCGCACGCGGCGTACGGCCGCGGTGATCGGCCCGTAGGTCGAGCCCCAGCCCAGCACCAGCGTGCGCGCTCGTTCTCCCGAGGGTCCTTCCGGGTCGTCGACCTCGATGTCGGGCACCTCGATGCCGTCGACCTTCGCCTGGCGGGTGCGCACCATCAGGTCGTGGTTGGACGGCGAGTACGAGATGTTGCCGGAGCCGTCCTCCTTCTCGATGCCGCCGATGCGGTGCTCCAGGCCCGGCGTGCCGGGGATCGCCCAGGGGCGGGCGAGGGTCTGCGGGTCGCGCTTGTACGGCCAGAAGACCTCGGTGCCGTCGTCCAGGGTGTGGTTCGTCTTGCTGGCGAACTGCACCCGCAGGTCCGGCAGGTCGTCGACCTCCGGGATCCGCCAGGGCTCGGAGCCGTTGGCGAGGTAGCCGTCGGAGAGCAGCATCACCGGCGTGCGGTACGTCAGCGCGATACGGGCCGCGTCCAGGGCCGCCGTGAAGCAGTCCGAGGGCGTGGCCGGCGCGACGATCGGCACCGGCGCCTCGCCGTTGCGCCCGAACATCGCCTGGAGCAGGTCCGCCTGCTCGGTCTTGGTGGGCAGCCCGGTCGAGGGGCCGCCGCGCTGGATGTCCACGATGAGCAGCGGCAGCTCCAGCGACACGGCCAGGCCCACGGTCTCGGCCTTCAGCGCGACGCCGGGGCCCGAGGTGGTCGTCACGCCCAGGGCGCCGCCGAAGGCCGCGCCGAGCGCGGCGCCGATGCCGGCGATCTCGTCCTCGGCCTGGAAGGTGCGCACGCCGAAGTTCTTGTGCCGGCTCAGCTCGTGCAGGATGTCGGAGGCGGGCGTGATCGGGTACGAGCCGAGGAAGAGCGGCAGGTCCGCCTGCTGTCCCGCGGCGATCAGGCCGTACGCCAGCGCCAGGTTCCCCGAGATCGAGCGGTACGTGCCGGCGGGGAACGCGGACTGGGCCGGGGCGACCTCGTACGAGACGGCGAAGTCCTCCGTCGTCTCGCCGAAGTTCCACCCCGCGCGGAAGGCGGCGATGTTGGCCTCGGCGATGTCCGGCTTCTTGGCGAACTTGGCCCGCAGGAACCCGATCGTGCCCTCGGTGGGGCGGTGGTACATCCAGCTCAGCAGGCCGAGCGCGAACATGTTCTTGGAGCGGCCGGCGTCCTTGCGGGAGAGCCCGTACTCCTTCAGCGCCTCGACCGTGAGCGTGGTCAGCGGCACCTCGTGCACGCTGTACCCGTCGAGGGAGCCGTCCTCCAGGGGGCTCGCCTCGTAGCCCACCTTGGCCATCGCGCGCTTGTTGAACTCGTCGGTGTTGACGATCACCTCGGCGCCGCGCGGGACGTCCCCGATGTTCGCCTTCAGGGCGGCCGGGTTCATCGCCACCAGCACGTTGGGCGCGTCGCCAGGGGTGAGGATGTCGTGGTCGGCGAAGTGCACCTGGAAGCTGGAAACCCCCGGCAGCGTGCCTGCGGGGGCGCGGATCTCGGCGGGGAAGTTCGGGAGCGTCGACAGGTCGTTGCCGAACGACGCGGTCTCCGAGGTGAAGCGGTCGCCGGTCAGTTGCATCCCGTCTCCGGAGTCACCGGCGAACCGGATGATCACCCGGTCCAGGCGCTTGACCTCTTTGCTGTTGACCTCGCTGGTCACCTTCGTGGACCTCCCTCGCGGCGGCCGCTCGGGAACGGGATTCCGACCGCCTGACCCAGTGAACATCGTACGCGGGTTAGGCATGCCTTCCTCAGTCCGTCCGCAAACTGGACGGTGGCGAGACGTCCGGCTATATCCCCTTTTGTCGCTATCTAATGCCCCTCTTGACCCCATCCGCCAGTGTGACAATCCCTTGTCACCGGAGCGGGGGCCGAGGCGCGGCGCCGTGGCGCGGCCCGGTCAGGAGTTGAGGTACGTGAGGACCGCGAGCACCCGACGGTGATCTCCCTCACTCGGCGCCAGGCCGAGCTTCATGAAGATGTTGCTGACGTGCTTCTCCACCGCGCCGTCGCTCACCACGAGCTGCCCGGCGATCGCCGAGTTCGTCCGGCCCTCGGCCATCAGGCCCAGCACCTCGCGCTCCCGCGGGGTGAGCCCGGCCAGCACGTCCTGCTTGCGGCTGCGGCCGAGGAGCTGGGCGACGACCTCCGGGTCGAGCGCCGTGCCGCCCTCGGCGACGCGCACGACGGCGTCGACGAACTCGCGGACCTCCGCCACCCGGTCCTTCAGCAGATACCCGACGCCGCGGCTGGAGCCGGCGATCAGCTCGGTGGCGTACTGCTCCTCGACGTACTGCGAGAGGACCAGCACGCCGACGTCCGGATGCTCGCGCCGCAGTTGAACGGCCGCGCGGACGCCCTCGTCGGTGTGCGTCGGGGGCATCCGCACGTCGGCGACGACGACGTCCGGCGCGCTGCCCTCGGCGGCCAGGTCCCCGACCGTCTTGACCAGCGCCACGCCGTCGCCGACGCCGGCGACGACCTCGTGGCCCCGGTCGGTGAGCAGCCGGGTGAGCCCCTCCCGGAGCAGCACCGAATCCTCGGCGATGACCACCCGCACGCTGTCCTCCACCGTTGCCTGCCCCCCATACGAAGATGTGTAGACCTCCAGCATCCCAGGATTCCGCGGCGGGGGAGGCGCCGGAGGCGGAAAACGGCAGGTAAAGGGTGGAAAACGGCCGTGGCGCCGGGGCGCGCGGGAGCGCCCGGCGGCGGGCCGGGGCTGCCGCGCGGGACGGCGCGGGCTTCCGGGGCCGGGGGCGCCGGGCGGCAGGCGTACGGGGACGGGGCCGGCCCGCGGGCCGGCCCCGTCCCCGTGGCGCCGCTCACGCCCGCCAGGGCAGCTCCGCGGTGACCACCGTCGGGCCGCCGGGCGGCGAGTCGACGACCAGCAGCCCGTCCACCGAGCCCAGCCGCTCCGCAAGACCCGAGAGCCCCGACCCCGCGTCCAGCCGCGCGCCGCCGTTGCCGTCGTCCGTCACCTGGATCATCAGCCGTCCCTCCGCGCGCCACAGGTCGACCATGGCCCGGCTCGCGCCGCTGTGCTTGCTGATGTTCTGCAGCAGCTCGGAGGTCGTGTAGTACGCGATGCCCTCGATCGACTGCGCCGGCCGCTCCAGCAGGTCCACCGTCACCGAGACGGGCACCGTGCAGCGCGCCGCGACCGCCGACAGGGCCGGGCCCAGGCCGCGGTCGGTGAGGATCGCCGGGTGGATGCCGCGGGCCAGGTCGCGCAGCTCCTGGAGCGCGAGCTTCACCTCGCCGTGCGCCTCGTCGACCATGGCGGCGGCCGCCTCGGGGTCCTCCAGCAGCTTCTCCTTCGCCAGCCCCAGGTCCATCGCCAGCGCCACGAGCCGGGCCTGTGCGCCGTCGTGCAGGTCGCGCTCGATGCGCCGCAGGTCCGCCGCCGCCGTGTCCACCACGACCCCGCGGTCCGTCTCCAGCTCCTGCACCCGGGTGGCCAGCTTCGACGGGCCCAGCAGCCCGACGACCATCGCCCGGTCCACGTACGACAGGCTGCGCACCACCCACGGCGAGGCGAGCAGGAACACGGCGCCGACGCCGACCGCGAAGAGCTGCTCCAGCGGCGAGTCCAGGTACCAGCCGTCGCCGTCCGCGTTCCCGTACACCTGGAGCCCGTCCTGGCCCCAGTGCGCGGGGAAGACCCACTGCCACAGCGGGTACGTGACCATGGACCAGCTCCAGAACATCACGCCCGCCGAGAGGGCGAAGGAGCACACCGCCCAGAACATGTGCAGCAGCCCGTAGAGCATCGTCCGCCACGACTCGCCGCTGCGGAACAGCGACCCGACCCAGCCCATGAACCCGGAGGCGCGGCGGCGCAGCGGGTCCGGGTCGTCGACGTGCAGGTCCAGCAGCAGCCGGGCGCGGGTCCGCTCGACGTAGCCCATGCCGCGGCAGCCGGCCAGCATGGCGGCGAGCACCGGGACGCCGAGGAACGTGATCAGCAGACCGAGGCCGAGCGACAGCATCGTGATCGTGTAGACGAAGAACACGATCGACACCGGCAGGCTGAGCAGGTGGTAGAGGAACTCGCGCCAGGTGCGTGCCTCGAAGGGGGCGCGCAGGGCGAGGGGAAGCCGCGGGCGGCGGGCCTCGGGTGCGTACGCGGTGCTGTCCATCGTCGGAAGTCCTTCTGCCGGAGCGCTGGTGACGGGTCTGTCGAGCTTGTGCCTCCAGCCTCCTCGGCGGGGGCGCCGCGGGCCATGGAGCAGGTCGGTCTCTCGGTACGGGGGAAAACCCCACCTTCGGCGGTGCGGCTACGCGCGCGCCTGCGCCTGGGACTCGCGGTTGCGCCAGGGGAGTTCGGCGGTGACGACCGTGGGACCGCCCGTCGGCGACTCCACGACCAGCAGCCCGTCCACCGAGCCCAACCGCTCCGCAAGACCCGACAGACCCGTGCCGCCGTCCAGCCGGGCGCCACCCTTCCCGTCGTCGGTGACCTGCACCATGATGCGCCCCTCCGCCCGCCACACGTCGGCGCTCGCGCTCTTCGCACCGCTGTGCTTGCTGATGTTCTGCAGCAGCTCGGAGACCGTGTAATACGCGATGCCTTCGATGGCCTGCGCGGGGCGGTCCTTGAGGTCGACGGTCACCGAGACGGGCACCGTGCAGCGCGCGGCGACCGCCGAGAGCGCCGGGCCGAGGCCGCGGTCGGTGAGGATCGCCGGGTGGATGCCGCGGGCCAGGTCGCGCAGTTCCTCCAGGGCGAGCTTCACCTCGCCGTGCGCCTCGCCGACCATCTCGGCGGCGGCCTCGGGATCCTCCAGCAGCTTCTCCTTCGCCAGACCGAGACCCATGGCCAGGGCCACGAGCCGGGCCTGCGCGCCGTCGTGCAGGTCGCGCTCGATGCGCCGCAGGTCCGCCGCCGCCGTGTCGACCACGACGCCACGGTTCTCCTCCAGCTCCTTGATCCGCCGCTCCAGCGGGTCGGAAGGGCTGAGCAGCCCGCGGACCATCGCCCGGTCGACGTCGCTCAGGCCGCGCGCCAGCCACGGCAGCAGCGGCCACAGGACGAAGAGCGACACGGACATGAGGGCGAACGTGAGGACTCCCCACGGCAGCCGCATCACGCTGTACAGCGTCGTCCGCCACCCGACCGGGTCCTTCAGTGTCGCCCACAGCCACGGCAGGAAGCCTCCGTACGTGCTGCGCCGGATCGGCGTCGGTGACTCGACGTGCACGCCGAGCAGCGCCCGCGCCCGCGCGCGCTCCCACGCACCGATCCCCCGGGCGCCGGCGAGGCCGGCGGCCAGCAGCGGCAGGCCGATCACCGTGATGGACAGCAGCGCGCCGGCGTAGAGCCAGATCGAGACGTAGGTGAAGGCGAAGATCGACAGGGGGAGGTTCACCAGCAGGTGCACGATCTCACGCCAGGTCGTGCCGCTGAGCGGCGGGCGCGGTGGGGGCAGCGGCTTGTCGCCGCCCGGCTTGGCCGGCGGCTCCGCACCCGGGCGGCTGTGACTCATCCTCCCAGGGTGCCGCGCCGGGGCGCGGGGGCGCCATGGGGGGTGTACCGGGGAACGTGCGGGGGTTAACCCCACCCTTTGCGGAGAAGTCTCCGGTTCGGTGCCCGGCGGTGCGGCAGGCGTACGGCTCGCGGGAAGTGGCGTACACGGGATGGCCACGGGGCCCGGGGCAGGGCCTACACTCCTTGCCCGTACAGGTCGATGTCCTGACCGAATGCGCACGGGTCAGCCAGCTACAGCAGTCAGGAGCGGAGCGGACGTGCCGGACATGCTCGCCGCCGACGCCCTCGCCGCCGGGTACTTCGACGGCTACGGGGTGGTCGGCCTCGTCGCCGTGCTGGGCCTGCTCTTCGTCGGCGTCGCCTTCGGCGGCGCCCGGCTGCTGCGGCCCGCGGTGCCGACGCCGGAGAAGCTGCTGACGTACGAGTGCGGGGTGGACCCGGTCGGGGAGGGCTGGGCGCACACCCAGGTCCGCTACTACGTGTACGCCTTCCTGTACGTGATCTTCGCGGTCGACGTCATCTTCCTCTTCCCCTGGGCGACGGTCTTCGCGGCGCCGGGGTACGGGGCGGTGACGCTCGTGGAGATGTTCATCTTCCTCGGCTTCCTCGCCGTGGGCCTGCTGTACGCCTGGAAGAAGGGCGTCCTGGAATGGACGTGAACCCCGCCGCCGCCCCCGCCCCGGCCGCTGCCCCCGAGCCCGCCCCCGTGCAGCGCGTGGGCGTGCTCCAGCGGCTGGCGCCCCAGCCGATGAAGGTCGTGCTCAACTGGGGCCGCCGCTACAGCCTGTGGGTCTTCAACTTCGGCCTCGCCTGCTGCGCGATCGAGTTCATCGCCGCGTCGATGGCCAGGCACGACTTCATCCGCCTCGGCGTCATCCCGTTCGCCCCCGGCCCGCGGCAGGCGGACCTGATGGTGGTGTCCGGCACGGTGACGGACAAGATGGCGCCGTCGGTGAAGCGGCTGTACGAGCAGATGCCGGAGCCGAAGTACGTGATCTCCTTCGGCGCGTGCTCCAACTGCGGCGGGCCGTACTGGGACTCGTACGCGGTGACGAAGGGCGTGGACCAGATCATCCCGGTGGACGTGTACGTGCCCGGCTGCCCGCCGCGGCCGGAGGCGCTGCTCCAGGGGATCCTGAAGCTCCAGGAGAAGATCGCGCGGGAGTCGCTGGAGGAGCGGTACGGGACGGCACCGTCCGGGGCGCCGGTGGGTGCGCTGACGAGCGGGCTGGTGAAGCCGCCGGAGGACGCCGGATGACGGAGCAGGGGGAGGGCTGGCTCCCACGGCCGGCCACGGAACTGTTCGGCCCGGAGGCGGTGGCGAAGGAGGCGTACGGCGTCCTCACGGTGGACGTACCGGCGGCCGCCTGGACCGAGGCGCTGCGGACGGCGCGCTCCGAACTGGGCTGCACGTTCTTCGACTGGCTCAGCGCCGTCGACGAACCGGCCGAGGGCTTCCGCATCGCCGCCCACGTCGTCGCCGTCGGCACCCCGCCGCGCCGGCTGCTGCTCCGCACGACGGTGCCGCACGCGGCCCCGGCGCTGGCGACGGCGACGGGCGTCTACGCGGGGGCGGCGTGGCACGAGCGGGAGACGCACGAGATGTTCGGCGTCGACTTCCCCGGCCACCCGCACCTGGTGCGGCTGCTGCTGCCGGAGGAGTTCGAGGGCCACCCGCTGCGGAAGGACTTCGTCCTGGCGGCGCGGGTGGCGAAGGCGTGGCCGGGCGCGAAGGAGCCGGGCGAGTCCCACGCGGGGGGCCCGAAGCGGCGCCAGATGCAGCCCCCGGGCGTGCCGGACCCCAACGACTGGGGCCCCCAGAAGGGCACCCTCCCCCCACCCCCCGCCCGCCCCGCCCGCCGCGCGGGCACGAGAAGGGCCGCCGCGGCGGCCCAGGAGGACAACGCCACCGCACCGCCCGCCGAATCCGGCACCGACCGCCCGGCCCGCGGCGCCCGGCGGACCCGCTCGGCGAGCGGGGGTTCCGCCTCGCAGCGGGCGGCCGAGGAGACTTCGGGCGAAACGCAGGACGGCGAGAACGCCGGCGGCACACCGGGCGAGGCTGCGAGCGCGACTCCCGGCGAAGCCGGGGCCGGCGGCCGGCCGCGCGGTGCGCGGCGGGCGCGTTCCGCGAGTGGGGGTTCCGCGTCGCAGCGGGCCGCCGGTGGCGGGCCCGCCGCCGCGGGCCGGGAGCCGCGCTCCCGTACCCGTACGCCCGACGCCCCCTGGCAACGCCCGCAACCCGACGACGGCTCGCCCCCACCCGCCGAGCCCGCCGCAGGCGAACCCTCCTCCGCCCCCGAGGACGGCGAAGGCGGTGAGTCCCCGTGAACGACGGGCTCGAAATCCTGGTCACCCTCCTCGGCGTGCTCGTCGTCTTTCTGCTCTTTCCGCTCGTCGTCGGGCAGACGGAGCACAAGGTCATGGCCCACATGCAAGGCCGCGTGGGCCCCATGTACGCGGGTGGCTTCCACGGCTGGGCGCAACTCGTGGCCGACGGCCTCAAGTTCGTGCAGAAGGAAGACGTCGTCCCCGCCGGTGCCGACCGCCGCGTCTTCCAGCTCGCGCCCGCCGTCGCCCTCCTGCCGTACCTCATCGTCCTCGTCGCCATCCCCTTCCACCCCGACGGCGGCGTCGGCGAGGCGCTGAACGCCGGCATCTTCTTCGTGCTGGCCGTCATGGGCGTCGGCGTCCTCGGGTCCCTCATGGGTGGCTGGGCGTCCGCCAACAAGTACTCCCTCCTCGGCGGCCTCCGCACCGCCGCGCAGCTCCTCGCCTACGAGCTGCCCATGCTGCTCGCCGCCGCCTCCGTCGCCATGGCCGCCGGGACGGTCTCGCTCGTCGGGATCGTCGACGGGTTCGAGTGGTGGTGGCTGCCGTGGCAGCTCGTCGGCGGCGTGGTGTTCTTCACCGCCGGGCTCGCCGAGCTGCAACGCCCGCCCTTCGACGCCCCCGTCGCCGACTCGGAGATCATCTTCGGCGCGTACACCGAGTACTCCGGGCTGCGCTTCGCGCTCTTCCTCCTCGCCGAGTACGCCGGCATCGTCGTCCTCAGCGCGCTGACCGCCGTGCTCTTCCTCGGCGGCTGGCACGGCCCGTACGCCGACGGGCTCGGCTGGCTCTGGACGCTGCTGAAGACCGGGATCCTCGCCTTCGCCGTGATCTGGCTGCGCGTCACGTACCCGAGGCTGCGCGAGGACCAGATCCAGCGCTTCGCCTGGACGACCCTCATCCCGCTCGCCCTCGCGCAGATCGCGCTCACCGGCATCGTGAAGGTGGTGATCTGACGGTGAAGGGGCTCGCCAAGGGGCTCGCGGTCACGCTGCGCACGATGACGCGGCGCTCGCACACCGCGCACTACCCCGACACCCTCCCCGCGCTGCCGCCGCGCAGCCGCGGCGTCATCGCGCTCTTCGAGGAGAACTGCACGGTCTGCATGCTCTGCGCCCGCGAGTGCCCGGACTGGTGCATCTACATCGACTCGCACAAGGAGACCGTGCCGCCCGCCGCCCCCGGCGGGCGCGAGCGCAGCCGCAACGTGCTCGACCGCTTCGCGATCGACTTCGCGCTGTGCATGTACTGCGGGATCTGCATCGAGGTCTGCCCGTTCGACGCGCTTTTCTGGTCGCCGGAGTTCGAGTACGCGGAGACCGACATCCTTGAGCTGACCCACGAGCGCGACCGGCTGCGGGACTGGATGTGGACCGTGCCGGTCCCGCCCGCGCCGGACCCGGCGGGGGAGGAGCCGAAGGAGCTGGGCGCGGCGCGCAAGGCGGCGGAGAAGGCGGAGGCCGCGCGGGTACGGGACGCGGGGGAGCCCCCGGCCGGGGAGGGCGACGACGCATGACCCTCGCCGCCGAGACCCACGGCTTCCTGTCGCCCACCGGCGTCGAGATCGTCTTCCTCCTCACCGGCCTGGTGACCCTCGGCGCCGCCGTGATCACCGTGACCACGCGGCAGTTGGTGCACGCCGCGCTGTGGCTGGTGGTCGCGCTCGGCGGGCTGGCGGTCGAGTACCTGCTGCTGACGGCCGAGTTCGTCGCCTGGGTGCAGGTGCTGATCTACGTCGGCTCCGTGGTCGTGCTGCTGCTCTTCGGGCTGATGCTGACCCGCGCGCCGATAGGCCGCTCACCGGACGCCGACTCGGGCAACCGGTGGGTGGCGCTGGGCGTGGCGGGGGCGGCTGCGGTGCTGCTGGTGACGCTGGTGGTGGACGCGTTCCGTACGACGTGGATCGACCTGGACGAGCCCAAGGGCACCACCGACCTGCTGGGGGCCAGTGTCTTCCGGCACTGGGTGCTGCCGTTCGAGGCGCTGTCGGTGCTGCTGCTGGCGGCGCTGGTGGGGGCGATCGTGCTGTCCCGCAAGGACGGCGGGTCCGCGGCCGGGGACGCGGACGAAAGCACCCGGGCCGCCGGGGCCGCCGACGACGGCGGGGAGGGCTGATGCATCTCGCGTATCCGGCGGTGCTGGCGGTGCTGCTGTTCTGCGTCGGCCTCTACGGCGTGCTGGCGCGGCGCAACGCCATCCTGGTGCTGATGTCCGTCGAGCTGATGCTCAACGCCGTCAACCTCAACCTCGTCGCCTTCGACGTCGCGTTCCGCGACGCCCTGCGCTCCGGGCAGTCGTTCACCCTGTTCATCATCGCGCTGGCCGCGGCGGAGATCGGCATCGGGCTGGCCATCGTGCTGATGGTGTACCGCAACCGGGGCACCTCCGCCGTCGACCGCCTGCGCGACCTCGCCGACACGGACGCGGGCGGCGCCGGTGACGGAGCGGAGGATTCAGCCCACGAGGCGGCAGCAGGGAACGCGGCCCAAGGCGCCACCGACGGCGGCGAGTCCGGGACCGCGTCGAAGAAGGCCGAGGCCACCGCGTGACCACCACCACCCTCGCCGCACTCGTCCCCCTGCTGCCGTTCCTCGGCGCCGTCGCCGGCCTGCTCCTCGGCCGCCGCTCGCCGGGCATGGTGCAGCCGCTGGCCGTGCTCCCAACCGTGACCGCCGCCGTGCTCGCCGCCCTCGTCGCGGCGCGGCAGGGCGGCGACGAGCCGGTGACCGCCGCCACCGAGCTGACCCCGACCGGCTCCGTACCCATCGACCTGGCGCTGCACCTCGACGGCATGGCGGTGCTCGTCGCCGTACTCGTCGGGGTCGTCGCCTCGTGCGTGCAGATCTACTCCACCGGCTACCTGCGCGACGACCCGCGCTACTCCTCGTACGCCGCCCTCGTCTCCCTCTTCACCGCCGCGATGTTCCTCGTCGTCTACTCCGGCGACCTGATGGTGCTGCTGGTCGGCTGGGAGATCATGGGCATCTGCTCGTACTTCCTCGTCGGCCACTACTGGGACACGGAAGTCGCGCGCGCCGCCTCGCTCAAGGCGTTCCTGGTCACCAAGCTGGGCGACGTCCCCTTCCTCATCGGCATCTTCGCGCTCGCGTCCGAGGCCGGTACGTTCCGGATCAGCGGCATCGTGACCGCGGCCGGCTCCGGCGACGGCCTCGCGCACCCCACGGTCATCGCGCTGCTGCTGCTCGCCGGGGTCGCGGGCAAGTCCGCGCAGTTCCCGCTCCACACCTGGCTGCCCGACGCGATGGCGGGTCCCACGCCCGTCTCCGCGCTGATCCACGCGGCGACGATGGTCGCGGCCGGCGTCTACGTCGTCGCCCGGCTGCTGCCCGTCTTCGCCGCCTCGGCCGCCGCGCTGGTGGTGCTGGCGGTCATGGCCGCCGTCACGATGGTCGGCTCGGCGCTCGCCGCGCTCGCGCAGGACGACATCAAACGCGTGCTCGCGTACTCGACCGTCGGACAGCTCGGCTACATGACCGGCGCGCTGGCCGCGGGCTCGCGGGACGCCGCCGTCTTCCACCTCCTCTCGCACGGTGCCTTCAAGGCGCTGCTCTTCCTCGCCGCCGGCGTCGTCATCCACGCCGCCGGCACCAACTCGCTCGCCGCGATGGCCCGGATGGGCGGCCTGCGCCACCGCGTGCCGGACGCCTACTGGACCATGACCGCCGCCCTCCTCGCCCTCGCCGCCATCCCGCCCTTCGCCGGCTTCTTCTCCAAGGAGGCGATCCTCGCCGCCGCAGAGCACGCGGCCAGGGGGGACGTCGAGGGCGTTCCGGCCGGGGTCGGCTGGGTCGTTCTCGTCGCCGGACTGGCCACCGCCCTGCTCACTGCCGCCTACGCCGCCCGGCTGTGGCTGCTCGCCGGATCACCCCCGCCTCCGCGGGGAATGGGCAGGGCCGGTGCACCAGCCTCCGGCGCCGCGACGCCACTGCCATCGACACCAGCCTCCGCCACTGACAACGTCGCCGATGCGGGGTACCCCGTGCGGACCCCGGTCGTCATGAACGCCGTGCTGTGGCTGCTCTTCGTGCCCACCCTCGCGTTCGGGCTGAGCGTCTGGACGCTGCCGGACTGGCTCGGCGACCACTCCCTCACCCCGACGCTCGCCACCGCCGTCCTCGGCACGGGACTGGCGCTCGTCGGCATGATGGCGACGTACGCCGCGTGGAAGCAGACCGCCGGGCTCGCCGCCCGCGTCCCCGCCGGCGCGGTCACCGCCCACCCCGACGCCGAGCCGGCCCTCACCGAGGTGGAGGCGGAGGCCACGCACGAGACGGTGTACGGCAGCCCGTCGGACGAGGGCACCGCCGCGTCGGGCGCCGCCCCCGACGGCACCGCCACGGACCCCGGCCGCATACTGCTCGGCGCCCCCCTCTACCGGCACGCCGCCCGCGGCTTCCACGTCGACGCCCTGTACACCGCGCTCTTCGTCCGCCCCGTACGGGCCGCGGCCCGGCTGGTCCGCTTCCTGGACCGCGAGGTCGTCGACACGTACGTACGCGGCGCGGGCACCGCGCCCCGGCTGCTCGGCGCCGCCGTCCGCCGTGCGCAGACCGGCAACGTGCAGAGCTACCTCAGCGCGCTGCTCGGCGGCGCGCTCGTCCTGGCCGTCGCGGTCGTCGTCGCCACCACGTCGGTCACGGGAGGCTGACGCCGTATGGACACCAGCCCGCCCGGGCACCGCCCCGGCAGCCGCCCGGCCCGCCGTATCCGTCCCGCGCCCCGGCCGTCCTCCGAAGCCGCGGAGGTCACCCGCGTATGAACCACACCGCGATGCAGCTCGTCCTCGCCGCCATCGTCGTCCTCCCCCTTCTCGGCGCCCTGGCCGCCCTCTTCCCCGCGCCGCCCGGCCTCAAGGGCAAGAGCCCCGACCAGGCCGTGCTGCGCCACGGCGTCACCGTCACCGGCGCCGTGTTCGTCCTGTCCGTCGTCCTGGCCGCCGGCTTCGACTACGACGACGCCGGCACCATGCAGGCCGACTCCGACGTCGGCTGGATCCCCGCCCTCGGGATCCGGCTCCACCTCGGCGTCGACGGCGTATCGCTCCCCCTCCTCGTCCTCACCGCGCTGCTCACCTTCCTCTGCGCGGTCTACGGCTACTTCGCCATGCCCGCCGGGCCGTCACCCCGGGCGTTCGTCGCGCTGCTGCTCGTCCTCGAAGGCGGCATGCTCGCCACCTTCGCCGTCCTCAACCTGCTGCTCTTCTTCCTGGCGTTCGAGATGGTGCTCATCCCGATGTACTTCCTCATCGCCCGCTGGGGCGGCGCCGGACGGACCGCCGCCGCCTGGAAGTTCATCCTCTACACGCTGCTCGGCTCGGTCGTGATGCTCCTCGGCCTCCTCCTCGTCGGGTTCCAGGGCGGCACTTTCGACATGGTGGCACTCGCCACTGACAACGGCGCCGAGCTCACCCACACCACGCAGCTCATCGCGGTCCTCGCGATCGGCGCCGGCCTCGCCGTGAAGACCCCGATGTGGCCGCTGCACAGCTGGCTCCCCGACGCCCACACCGCCGCGCCCACCGTCGGCTCCGTGCTCCTCGCCGGCGTGCTGCTGAAGATGGGCACGTACGGGTTCGTGCGCGTCCTGCTGCCCATCGCCCCCGACGGCATGGAGACGTACGCGCCCTACCTCGCCGCCTTCGGCGTCACCGGCATCCTCTACGGCTCCCTCGCCTGCCTCGCCCTCGCCAGGAACGGCGCGCGCGGGGACCTCAAGCGGCTCATCGCCTACTCCTCCGTCGGCCACATGGGCTTCGTGCTCCTCGGCATCTCCACGCTCACCCCCACCGGCGTCAACGGCGCGCTCTTCGCCAACATCGCCCACGGCCTCATCACCGGCCTGCTCTTCTTCCTCGTCGGCGCCCTCAAGGAGCGCACCGGCACCACCGACCTCGACGCCCTCGCCGGCCGCACCGGCGCCGCCCTCTACGGCAGCGCCCCGCGCCTGGGCGCGCTGCTCGTCTTCGGCGCCGTCGCGTCGCTGGGGCTGCCGGGGCTCGCGGGGTTCTGGGGCGAGATGCTGGCGATGTTCGCGGCGTACGACCCGGCCGCCGGGCTCCCGCGGCCCGCGTACCTGGTCTCCATGGCCGTCGCGGGCTTCGGCACCCTGCTCACCGCCGCGTACCTCCTGGTCGTCGTCCGCCGCGTCTGCATGGGCGACAGGACGCCGGGGAGCGGCCGGCCTTCGGTGACGTACGCCGGTACGAGATCGCCGCCTGGAGCCCGCTCGTCACCCTCACCGTCCTCGCCGGCCTCTGGCCCGCCGCACTCCTCGGCCTCACCGACCCGGCCGTGCAGAAGCTCCTCGCGGGAGGAAGCTGATGACGTACGCACACGCCGCCGCACCCTCATCCGGCGGGACCGGGGCAGGCGGGAGGGCGGACACGGTCCTCGCCGAGTCCGTCGTGCAGTCCGTCGACTGGCTCGCCGTCGCGCCGCCCACGATCGTCGCCGTGGCCGCCGTCGCGCTGCTGGTCGCCGACCTCTTCGTACCCGAGCGCGCCAAGCACCTCCTGGGCTGGGGCGCGGTCGCCGCCCTCGCCGTCTCCCTCCTCGCGCTCCTGCCGCTCCTCGACGGCGACCGCAGCACCTTCTGTCTCACCGGCGATCCCGGCGTCTGCAGCTACACCGCCGACCGCTTCGCGCTCGTCGTGCAGCTCCTGGTGCTCGCGGGCGCGCTGCTCGCCGCGCTGCTCTCCGTGCACGACGTGCGGGCGACGAAGCTGCCCGCGGGGGAGTTCTGGTTCCTGCTGCTGGCCTCGGCCGCGGGCGCGGCGCTGCTGCCCGCCGCGCGCGACCTGGCCACGCTCGTGATCGCCCTGGAGGTCGCCTCGCTGCCTGCGTTCGCGCTGGTCGGCCTCCGCCGCGGGGACCGGCTGTCGTCCGAGGCGGCGCTGAAGTTCTTCCTCTCCTCCGTCACCGCGACCGCCGTCATGCTCCTCGGCATCAGCTTCGTCTACGCCGCCGGGGGCAGCCTGCACCTGGCGCGGCTGGCCGACGGGCTCGCGACGGCACCGGAGCGGCTGGAGACGCTGGCGGCGGCGGGGGTCGTGCTGACGCTGGTCGGGTTCGCCTTCAAGACGGCGGCGGTGCCGTTCCACTTCTGGGTGCCCGACACGTACGTGGGCGCGCCGATCCCGGTGGCCGCGTATCTGTCGGTCGTCGGCAAGGCGGTGGGCTTCAGCGGGCTGATCCTCGTCACCGTGCTGGCCTTCCCGGCGTACGACGAGGTGTGGGGCCCGGCGATCGCGGTCCTGGCGGCGCTGACGATGACCGTGGGCAACGTGGCCGCCCTGCGCCAGCGCGTCGACGCCCCGCACAGCGCCGTCCGGCTGCTGGCCTGGTCGTCGGTGGCGCAGGCGGGCTACCTGCTGGTCCCCATCGCCGCCGCGGCCTACGCCGACGAGCCGGAGCGCGCGGTGGGCTCCACGCTCTCGTACGCCCTGATGTACGGGGTGGTGAACCTCGGCGCCTTCGCCGTGGTCGCCGCGGTGGCCGCGAAGGGCGGCCGCGGCGGCCGGATCACCGACTACCGGGGCTTGGCGGCGACGCGGCTGCCGGTCGCGCTGGCGCTCGCGTTCTTCCTGATCAACCTCGCCGGGCTGCCGCCGGGGATCATCGGCCTCTTCGCGAAGGTGACGGTCCTGGGCGCCGCGGTGGACGCGGGTCTCGGGTGGCTGGCGGTAATCATGGCGGCGAACGTGGTGGTGGGGTTGTACTACTACCTGCAGTGGACGGCGCTGCTGTTCCGCCCGGCGCCCGCGGCTCCGGACGGCGGTCCGGCCCCGGTCCGTACCGCCCTGACCGCCCCGCTGCGCGGCGCCATCGGCCTGACGGCGGCGCTCGGCGTCGCGCTCTCGGGCGCGCCGCAGCTCGTCCTCCGCTTTGCGGGCGAAGCCCTGCTGTAGCGCCGCCTCACCCGCACGGCGCCCGGGGAATCTGCGCTGACCAGGGAACTTGGCCGGTGGGCCGGGCGTTCTGTGCGTGGGAGGGGTCCACTGGAAGGAGACGGCCGACACTCGCGCCGGCAGGCTTTGGAGGGCACACCGTGCACCGGTCGAACAACGGGCTGAAGACAGCCGCGCTCCTGGGCGGCATGTCAGCGCTGATCTTGCTCATCGGCAGCATTTTCGGCCGTACGGGCTTGGTCATCGCGCTCGTCGTCGCCATCGGCACCAACGCGTACGCGTACTGGAACAGCGACAAGCTGGCCCTGCGCGCGATGCGCGCCCGCCCGGTGAGCGAGATCGAGGCGCCGAATCTCTACCGCATCGTGCGCGAGCTCTCCAACGAGGCCCGCCAGCCGATGCCCCGGCTCTACATCTCGCCGACCCCGGCCCCGAACGCCTTCGCCACCGGCCGCGACCCGCGCAACGCGGCGGTCTGCGTCACCGAGGGCATCCTGCAGATCCTCGACGAGCGCGAGCTGCGCGGCGTCCTCGGGCACGAGCTGATGCACGTCTACAACCGGGACATCCTCATCTCGTCGATCGCGGGCGCGCTCGCGTCGGTGGTGATGTTCCTGGTGAACTTCGCCTGGCTGATCCCGAGCGGCGACCGCAACGGCAACGGGCCGGGACCGTTCGGCATGCTCCTGGTGCTCTTCCTGGGCCCGGTGGCGGCGAGCATCATCAGGCTCGCGGTCAGCCGCTCCCGCGAGTACGAGGCCGACCAGACCGGCGCCCGGCTCACCGGCGACCCGCTGGCCCTGGCGAGCGCCCTGCGGAAGCTCGAAGCGGGCACGAAGCAGCTCCCGCTGCCGCCGGAGCCGCGGATCGAGACGGCGAGCCACATGATGATCGCGAACCCGTTCCGGCGGGGCTCGGGCAACATGTCGCGGCTGTTCTCGACGCACCCGCCGATGGCGGAACGTATCGCCCGGCTGGAGCGCATGGCGGGCAGGGACCTGGGGCACTGAGGGGCTGCTGCCCGTGGACCGGGTGGGTTAGCGTAGGACCCATGTCAGGTGCTTCTGGAGCCGGCTGCGCCGGTGTGACGAGGACGTCCCGCTAGCGGCGGGACGTACGTCACTTGTGCGCCCGTAGACGCGTCTCCGCGTCGCCGCGGGCTCCGTGGATGGTTCGTACGAATCCGTCGCTTCGCGAGCGATCGACCGGAGCGGCCTCTTTGTGCTGCCCGGAACTCGTCTTCCGAGCAACGGAGCTTCCAGGTGTTCTCAGGCATTCTCTCCGCGCGCGCGGACTCCGCGTCCCCGGCGCGCGCATGGCTGGTGCTGTGCTGCATGGCCATGCTGCAGTTCCTCATCGCGGTCGACGTGACCGTGGTCAACATCGCCCTGCCGTCGATCGGCGCGGACTTCGCGGCTGACGACCGCCGGCTGACCTGGGTGGTCGTCGGATACACCATCACCGGCGGCGGGCTGCTCATGCTCGGCGGCCGGCTGGGCGACGTCCTGGGCCGCCGCCGCGTCCTGCTCTCCGGCACCGCGCTCTTCGGCCTCGCGTCGCTGCTGGCGGGGCTGGCGCCGTCGTTCGCCTGGCTGGTGGCGGCCCGGCTGCTCCAGGGCGCGGGCGAGGCGGTCGCTCTGCCGGCGGCGATGGCGGTGGTGGTGCTGATGTTCCCGGAGGGCCCGCGGCGGTCGCGGGCGCTGAGCGTGTGGGGGGCGGTGGCGAGTTGCGGGCTGGTGCTGGGGTTCGTGCTCTCCGGGGTGATCACGGAGCTGTTCGGATGGCGGTGGATCTTCCTGGTGTCGGTACCGTTCATCGTCGTCGTCCTGGTGGCGACGCTCCTCCTCGTACCGGCAGACCCGCCCCCGGCCCGCACCCCGATGGACCTGCCGGGCTCGCTGCTGCTGACCGCGGCTCCGCTGCTCTTCGCGGTGGGCGTCGTCGAGGCGGGGGAGGGCGACGGGGCGGGGTCGTGGCTGCCGCCGGTGTCCCTGGCGGGCGCGGTGCTCGCGGCGGTGGGATTCGCCGCGGCGGAACGCCGCTCGGCGAACCCGCTCGTGCCGCTCGGGTTCTTCCGCAACGGCCCGCGGGTGCGGGCGAACCTGGCGACGGCGTTGCTGAGCGCGGCGCTGTCGACGTCGTTCCTGCTCTTCACGTACTACCTCCAGGAGCACCGGGGCCTCAGCCCGCTGGAGGCGGGGGTGACGATGCTGCCGCTGGCGTTCACGCTGATCGGGGCGTCGGTGCTCGTGCCCGGGCTGCTGGGCCGCTGGGGGGCGCGGATGTGCGCGCTGACGGGGATCGGGCTGACGGGGCTGGCGTTGCTGCTGCTCGCGTTCGTGACCCACGTCGAAGGGGGCCCACTGGCGATGATCCCGGCGATGCTGCTGATCGCGGCGGGCCTGGGCTTCGGGATCATCGGCTTGCAGTACGCGGCGGTGAGCGGGGTGACGGAGTCCGACGCGGGCATGGCCTCGGGCGTCCAGCGGGCGGCGGACCAGTTGGGGGGCGCCACGGGGGTCACGCTGTACGTGGGCACCGGTTTCGCCCCGGCCCTGGACGCCGGCAACCCGTTCCTGACCAGCAGCGTTCTGGCTGTGGGAGGACTGGCGGCGGCGGTGGCCGTCACGTGGCGGATGGGGGCGGGCGGGGCGGTGCGGTAGGGAGCCGGGAACGGGGCGGTCCGCCCTGCTCCTCAGCCGGGCCCCTCAGACGCGGCGCACCTGCATCACGGCGACGCGGGCGTCGTGGCCGTCCACGTACATGGGGACGACCTTCGTCCAGCGCAGCCGCAGTTGGGTGCCGTTCGTGCCCGGGACCCAGCCGATCTGGTCGATCCCGCTGCCGAAGGCGCGCTTCTCGTAGTTGGGCAGGAGCAGCGGCATCGGGCTGCGGTTCACGTCGCCGGCCCAGATCACCGGGAAGCCGCGGGCGCGCCAGTACCCGAGCACCTCGTCGCGGTGCTTGCGGAAGTGCTGCTGCCACATGTCGACCCGCCACGCCTCGTACGGGTCCTGCCTGCCGTTGAACGCTCCCGCCACGTAATGGGTGTTGGCGAAGACGAACCTCGTCCGGGGATCGTCCGCCCGCGCCAGCACGGCCTCGGTGATGACCCGGTGCGGCGAGACGCCCGCCTTGCCGCCGTGGACGAAGGTGACCCTGCGGTCCACGATGTCGTACGCCTTGGGTATCGACATCGGCACCCGGCCGGCGCTGTCGTGGTTCACGAAGACGTTCCGGTACGCGGTGCCGAAGTACCGGTTGATCCACCGCGGTTCCTGCCCGTCGGCGTCCCCTTCGCCGATCTCCTGCCAGGCAACCAGCGGCGTGGTGAGCCGGCCGTCGACCGTCACGGCGTGCCGGACGTCGCGGATGGCGCGTTCCCGTTCACCGAGGTCGGTGCGCCCGATGTTGGCGGTGACGACGACGAGCCGCTGCCAGCCGTCGGCCGCGTCGGCGCTGCCGGCGGCGGCCAGGGCCCCGGCGGTGCCGGCGACGGCCGCGCCGCCGAGCCCGAGGGCGCGTCTCCTGGTGATCCCTGCCACGACTTCTCCCTCCGCGGACTTCGAGTGCCGTACGGGTGCCGGCTCTTCGGCCGGGTCGCTACTGGACGTAGTAGCCGCCGTCGTCGAGACGCAGCGCTCCGTTGATCAGGTACCGGGGGCCGCCGTCCCACCAGTGCCACACCACCCGGAAGCTGCCGTCGGGGACGGCGAAGACGTCCATGCCGCCCGGCCCGCGGTGGTTGCCGGGCAGGCCGCGGTACGGGCCGAGGCCGCCGGAGCCGGTGTAGCCGAAGTACGGGCGCTCCACGCCGTTGCGGAGGGGCTTGCAGCGGGACGAGGGGAGCGGGGTGGTGCCGCACTCGGCGATGCCCGTGGCGTAGCGGGCGCTGTCCCAGTTGTTGCCGGAGTACATCAGGTACCAGGTGCCGTTGGCCCGCCGCCACATCGACGGGTTCTCGACGACGTGGGTGCCGCCGCTGGTCCCGCGGGTGTCCCAGGTGATGTCGGTGCTCTTCAGCACGTCCCTGCGGGTGCTCCAGACGGCCCGGCCCTCGCTGTCGGTGCGTACGGTCGAGATGCCGGTCTCGGCGCCGGACGCGATTGCGTCGTCCCGGTACGTGACGTACAGGGACCCGCCGCCGACGAAGGGGTTGGCGTCGATCGCCCACCGCCCGCCCGGCGGGCAGGCCCACTCGCCGGCGTTGCGGAACGGGCCGCGGGCGGACGACGAGATCGCCCGGCCGATGCACTTCTGCCCGGAGTCCTTGCGCGAGGCGGTGTAGAACATGAAGTACCGGTCGCCGTAACGGGCCACCCCGGGCGCCCAGATGGCGCCGCCCGGCTCGGCCCAGGCGCCCGGCCCGCCGGGCAGCGCGTCGCCGGAGGCGCAGTCGGTCATGCCGACCGTGTTGCCGGAACCGTGCACGAGGACGGGGACGTAGAGCCGCCCGGTGGCACCCTCGCACCGCTGCCCGCGCCCGGCGGGCACGGTGGTGCCGTACGTGATGAACCTGCCGTCCTTCGCCCGTACGGTGTCGGGGTCGGCCAGTTGGAAGGCCGACTCGTGCGCCAGGGGGGAGACCTCGCCGGTGCCGGTGGCCGCCTTCGGCGCGGCCTCGGACGCGCCCGCGGCGGAGAGCGGTGAACCGGCGGCGCTGCCGATCGCCAGCGAGGTGACGGCGGCGACGGCGGCGGCGAGACGGACGGACCTCGGCCCGGTCCTGGTCACGGTTCCGGCTGCGGTCCCGGTTCCGGCTGCGCCTGCGGTCCCGGCCGGCAGCCGGCGGATACGTCTGCGCACGGTTCTCCCCTTGTCATCGGTGATCCGACGATTCAAGGAGCCGCGCATACAAAGCGGATACAAGTCGCCGGAGCCGGAGCGTAGAGAACGCGGACGCGGTCAACCACCCCCCCGTCATGGCGGGAGACCTCCGGTGTCAGCGCGGGGCGTAGCCGAAGCGTTCGTCCGTCGAGACGATCTCGCGGCCCAGCGGCATCAGGGAGATCGGGATCAGCTTCAGGTTGGCCCAGCCGAAGGGGATGCCGATGATCGACAGGAAGAGCGGGATGCTCGTCAGCAGGTGGCCCAGAGCCAGCCACCAGCCGGCGAAGATCACCCAGATCACGTTGCCGACGACCGAGGGCGCGCCCGCGCCCGGGCGTTCCACCGTCGTGCGGCCGAAGGGCCACAGTACGTAGCCGGCGATACGCAGCGACGCGATGCCGAACGGGATCGTGATGATCAGGATGAAGCACACCAGCGCCGCGACCGTGTAGGCGATCGCCATCCAGATTCCGCAGAAGATCAGCCACAGGACGTTCAAAAGGAGATTCAGGGGCTTCATGATCGGCACCTCTCCCGGACACTCGCTTGGCTGCGGTCCGTCGATATCAATTATCGGCACGTCCGCCGCCCGGACGGAAACGCAGCGCGGGACGGGACGGGGCCGCCCCGCGCCAAGGAAAGCGCGGGGCGGCCCCGAGAGCAGCAGGGTCAGACCCCCACCGGGGTACGGTCCTCCTCCGGCGCCGCCAGCGGCGCGGACGCCGCCGGGCTCCGGTGCTTGTGGATCAGCAGCGCCAGCAGCGCACCCAGACCCACCCCGCCGCGCCGACCCACAGTGCCGGCGTCAGGCCGTCGACGAAGCTCTGGCCCGTTTCGTAGCCGCCCTGGGCGGAGAAGACCGCCGCCAGCAGGGCGATGCCCAGCGCGCCGCCCAGTTCGCGGAGCGCGTTGTTCGCGCCCGAGGCGATGCCCTGCTCCTCCGGGGCGACGCTGGACAGGACGACGTTCGCCGAGGGCGCGAAGTACATCGCCATGCCCACGCCGCTCACCGTCAGCGCCGGCAGGATCGACCCGTAGGAGAAGCCCACCTCGACCGCCACCGCCCACAGCACCAGCCCCACCGCCTGCAGCGCCAGACCGGCCGCGATGATCGGCCGGCCGCCGATGCGGTCGGAGAGCGCGCCGGCGATCGGGGTGACGATCAGCGGCATCGCGGTCCACGGCAGCATGCGCAGGCCGGCCTCCAGCGGCGAGTAGCCGCCGACGCCCTGGAGGAACTGGCTGAGCAGGAAGATCGAGCCGAACATCCCGACGAACATCAGCACGCTCGCCGCGTTGACGGCGCTGAAGCTGCGGTTGCGGAAGAGGCGCATGGGCAGCATGGGGTTCGCGGCGCGCAGCTCGTACGCGACGAAGGCGGTCAGCAGCACCGGCGCCGCGATCAGCCCGGCGAGAACGGGGGCGGCGGTCCAGCCGTCGGCGTTGCCGCGGACCAGGGCGTAGATGAGGCCGAAGAGCGCGGTGCTGGCGAGCACGGTGCCGGGGATGTCGAGGCGGTCGTTGGGGCCGTGGCTCTCGGCCAGCTTCAGCCGGACCAGCGGGATGAGCGCGATGCCGACGGGCACGTTCAGCCAGAAGATCCAGTGCCACGAGATGTGCTCGGTCAGCGCCCCGCCGACCAGCGGCCCGGACGCGACGGCCAGGCCCTGCACCGCGCCCCAGACGCCGAGCGCCATGCCGCGGCGCGCGGCGGGTACGGCGGCGGAGAGCAGGGTCAGCGAGAGCGGCATCAGCAGCGCGGCGCCGACGCCCTGCACGGCGCGGGCGGCGACCAGGCCGTCGATGCCGGTGGAGAGCGCGGCCGCGGCGGAGGAGGCGGTGAAGACGCCGATGCCGACGGCGAACATCCGGCGGCGGCCGAAGCGGTCGCCGAGCGAGGCGCCGAGCATGAGGAGGACGGCGAAGGTGAGCGTGTACGCGCTGACCGTCCACTCCAGGTCCTCCATGCCGCCGCCGAGGTCGTCGCGGATGGCGGGGAGCGCGGTGGTGACGACGAGGTTGTCCAGCGCGCCCATGAAGCTGGCGAGGCTGGTGAGGAGCAGGGCCCAGAAGGTGGGGCCGAGGCGGCGGCGGTCGCCGGTGCTGGCTGGGGCGGGCATGGGTTCCCTCCGGATTAGTTATCAGTCAATAACTTTCGCGGGCATGCGTGTGCGGTGTGCGGGCCGGGTGTGCCGGTGCCGGGTGTGGCGGGGTGGGGCGCGCTAGGTGCGTGGCAGGGTCTCGGGCCAGAAGCCGTCCCACACCCGCTCCCGCGGCGCGTAGCCGAGGGCGACGAGGGTGTTGATCAGCATTCCGTACGCGAGGAAGGTGGCCGCCGTGTCGGCGTCCCCGCCGAGCGTCAGCAGCGCGAAGTCGTAGAGCTGGTCGGACCAGGCGGCCCGGATGGGCTCGCCGAACTCGTGGTCGCCCGCCGACTCGGCCGTGGCCACCGCGACGTACATCTGCATCTGCATCATCAGGCGGTCGCGGTCCTCGATCAGCCGCTGGTACGCCACGGCCATCGCCTTCTCCTCGGTCCCCGCCGGCGCCTCCTCGGCGGCGGCGCGGAGGACGGCCGCGGTCTCCTCGATGCAGCGCAGGGAGGCGGCGAGGAAGATGGCGCGCTTGTTGGGGAAGAGGCGGAAGAGGTACGGCTGCGAGACGCCGACCCGCTTGGCGATCGACTCGGTGGACGTGCCGTGGTAGCCGCCGCGGCCGAACTCCGTGATCGCCGCGCGGATGACGCTCTCGCGTCGCTCTTCTGCGCTCATCCTTGCCATGAGAAGTAAGTTATTGACCAATCACTAACTTGTCAACCCCGGCCGCTCGTGCGGGCCCCGCCCTCGTGCCGCTACGCCAGCCTCACCACGGCCCGCGACATCCCCAGCACCTTCTGCCCGGCGCTCGTCGCCGTCAGGTCCACCCGGACCGTACGCGCCTCGTCGTCCAGCTTCTGCGCGACCTTGCCCGACACCTCGATCACCGCGCCCACGCCGTCGTCCGGCACCACCACCGGCTTGGTGAAGCGGACCCCGTAGTCCACCACCGCGCCCGGGTCGCCGACCCAGTCCGTGACCACCCGGATCGCCTCGGCCATCGTGAACATGCCGTGCGCGATCACGTCCGGCAGCCCGACCTCCTTGGCGAACCGCTCGTTCCAGTGGATCGGGTTGAAGTCCCCGGACGCGCCCGCGTAGCGCACCAGCGTCTCGCGGGTCACCGGGAACGACTGCGCCGGCAGCTCCGTACCGGCCTCGACGGCGTCGTACGCCACCTTCGCCACCATCGGCCCTCAGTCCTCCCCGGCGGCGCGGGCCACCAGCTTGATGATCGTCGTCACCACGTGCTCGCCCGACTCGTCGCGGACCTCGCCGCGCACGTCCATGATGTCGTTCCCGGCCATCGACTTGATCGACTCGATCGTCGACGTCACGGAGAGCCGGTCGCCGGCCCGTACCGGACGGCTGTACGCGAACTTCTGGTCCCCGTGCACCACGCGGCTGTAGTCGAGCCCCAACTGCGGGTCCGCGATCACCTGTCCCGCCGCCCGGAACGCGATCGCGAACACGAACGTCGGCGGCGCGATCACGTCGGGGTGGCCCAGGGCCTTCGCGGCGTCCGGGTCGGTGTACACGGGGTTCGCGTCGCCGACCGCCTCCGCGAACTCGCGGATCTTCTCCCGGCCCACCTCGTAGGGGGCGGTGGGCGGATAACTCCGGCCCACGAAGGACTGATCGAGCGGCATGAACCCTCCTGTCGCGCGGGCGGGGCCGGGGGCGGGGTGTGGGGTGGGGGTGGCGGCTGTGCGTGCGCGGGGTGAAGCGCGGCGAACCCCTCGTCCCGGACGGGACGAGGGGTTCGATGGCCTGCGTTCAGCGAGTCTCGCGGTGCGCCGTGTGGGCGTTGCAGCGAGGACAGTGCTTCTTCATCTCAAGACGGTCCGGGTCGTTGCGCCGGTTCTTCTTGGTGATGTAGTTCCGCTCCTTGCACTCCACGCAGGCCAGCGTGATCTTCGGGCGGACGTCTGTGGCAGCCACGTGAGTGCTCCTTGACGAACGGACAGCTTCTTCAACGCAGAAAGCGTAGCCGATCGAAGGTCCGACCCTGCAATCGGCTACTTGAGGTGAGTAGCGGTGACCGGACTTGAACCGGTGACACAGCGATTATGAGCCGCTTGCTCTACCGACTGAGCTACACCGCTGCGATGCTCTGCGCCTCCCAGGATAGCGAGGTGCGAACCGCATCAGAGCCCCAAAACGGAATCGAACCGTTGACCTTCTCCTTACCATGGAGACGCTCTGCCGACTGAGCTATTGGGGCGAGCGATGAAGACACTACACGCTGAGCGGCCGAAGGTGAAATCAGTAACCCTCCCTTGATCGCGCCCGCTCGAACACGCCGATCACCGCCCGTGGGCGGACCTGCGCCGGCGGTGCGCGGGACCTGCCGGTTGCCACGCCGATACGACTTTTCCCTCCTCCACGGCGTGCGCGCCCGCCCCGCCTAGGCTCGTTCGCGCTGCTCGATACAGTCTGATGGCTTTTGATCATGACTGTGCGATTTTGCTCACATCATGGATGTTTACCCTGACCTGCCCGCAGGAGTCACATGCCCCCCAGCAGCCCTCCGTACCAGCCCCGGCACGGGTCCGCGCAGGAGGAGGAGGGAACACCTGTGCTGTGCGGCGCGCGGCTCGCGGACGGCAGGACGGTGGACGTGCGGCTCGGGGGCGGCCGGATCCTGGCGGTGGGGCCGGCGGGGAGCCTGGCGGGGCCGGCGGGCGGGTGCGGGGCGCGGGTGGATCTCGGGGGTACGTGCTGCTGCCGGCGCCGGTGGAGGCGCATGCGCACTTGGACGTGGCGTTGACGGGGGCGGGGGATGCGGCGGGTGCGGGTTCGGGGGTGGGTTCTGGGGTGGGCTCTGGTGAGGGTGCGGGTGCGGGTGCGGGTGCGGGCGTGGGTGCCCCGGGGGCCGGCGGGGGTGCGGGGGCTGCCGGTGCCGGTGTGCAGCGGAGGGCCGTCGAGGCGGCGCTGCTCCAACTCGGGCACGGCGCCACCGCCTTGCGCACGCACGTACGGATCGGCGCCGGTGCCGGGCTCGACGGCCTCCGCGCCGTGCTCGCCGCCCGGGCCGCGCTGCGGGGGCTCGCCGACGTCGCCGTGGTCGCCGTGGCCCCGGTGCTGACCGGTGTCGCGGGGGCCCGGGGGCGGGCGCTGCTCCAGGACGCCGTCGCCATGGGCGCGACGGCGGTCGGCGGCTGCCCGGACCTGGACCCGGACCCGGCGGGGTACGCGGAGGCGGTGCTGCGCGTGGCCGCGGAGCACGGGTGCGCGGTCGACCTGCACTGCGACGGCACGGATCCCGCACGGCTCGACCGGGTGGCGGCGGTGGCGGGGGAGCTGCGGTGCGGGGTGGCCGTCGGGCCGTGCGGCGGGCTGGCGCGGGTGCCGTACGAGACGGCGGCGGGGGTGGCCGAGCGGCTCGCGGGTGCGGGCGTGGCGGTGGTGTGCCTGCCGCAGGGCGACTGCGGTGCGGTGCGGGGGGCGGGTGGCGGTGGTCCGGCTCGCGGCGCGCGGCCGTTCGCGTACGCCCCCGTGCGGCTGCTGCGCGCCGCCGGCGTGCGCGTCGCGGCGGGGACCGGTGCCGTACGCGACGGGGCGAACCCCGTGGGGCGCGGGGATCCGCTGCAGTCCGCGTACCTCCTCGCCTCGGCGGGCGACGCCGACCCGGCGGCGGCGTACGCGACGGTGGCCGGGCAGGCGCGCGCGGTGCTGGGGCTGCCTGAGGTGCGGGTGGAGGCGGGATTCCCCGCGGAGTTGCTGGCGGTGCGGGGCGACTCGGTCGCGGGTGCGCTGTCGCTGGGGTACAGCCGGGTCGTGATCCACCGCGGGCGGGTGGTGGCCCGTACGAGCGCGGTGCGGGAGTACTGCGACTCGGGAGCCGCGGACCTGGACCTGCCCCGCCAGGGCCTGCGGCGTACGGCGGGCTGAGGACCGGCTTTTCAGGCTCGGGGGCGGGTGGCCCCCGGGGCCCCTGGGGGCGACCCGGGGGAGGGGCGGGCGGCCGCGGGCCGGCCGTCGTTGTCAGAGGGGGCGCATACCCTTGGGCGGGCGTGCGGGTGACGGTGTGTGAGGGGAAGGCGTGCGGGTGGGGAACGCGCGCGGGGGGCGTGCGGGTGGGAGTCCCGCCCGTGGCGCGTGCGGCGCAGGGCCCGGGGGTGTGGCGGGGGAGGCGACGCGGGCTCCCGGCCCGCCAGTTGCCGCACGTCGCGCGTGTCGGGCGGTCAGGCGTTACGGTCGGAGCCATGCGCATCGTCATCGCTGGAGGACACGGTCAGATCGCCCTGCGGCTTGAGCGGTTGCTCGCCGCCCGGGGCGACGAAGTCGCGGGGATCATCCGCCGCCCGGAGCAAGCCGACGACCTGCGGGCCGCCGGTGCCGAACCCCTCGTCTGCGACCTGGAGTCCGCGGGCGCCGACGAGGTCGTCCGGCTCCTCGAAGGCGCCGACGCCGCGGTGTTCGCCGCCGGTGCGGGACCCGGCAGCGGTGAGGCGCGCAAGGACACCGTCGACCGCGGTGCCGCCGTGCTCTTCGCCGATGCCGCGGTGGCGGCCGGCGTGCGGCGCTTCCTCGTCGTCTCGTCCATGGGCGCCGGGAGCGAGCCCCCGGCCGGCGGTGACCCGGTGTTCTCCGCGTACCTGCGGGCGAAGACCGCCGCCGACGAGTACGTGCAGGCCCGGGACGGCCTGGACTGGACGATCCTGCGGCCCGGGTCGCTGCGCAACGACGCCGGTACCGGCCTGGTCAACCTCGCCGCGAAGACGGGCCGTTCCGCGGTCCCGCGCGACGACGTGGCCGCGGTGCTGGTCGCGCTCCTGGACGAGCCCCGGACGGTGGGCCTGACGCTGGAACTCGTCGAGGGCAGCACTCCGGTGCTGGACGCGGTCGCGGCGGTGGCGGCCAGGGAATAGCCGCGGCCGGCGGGGCCGCCGCCCCGGGTCAGCCCTTCCGCAGCATCTCCGCCAGCGCCGGGAGCACCTGCGAGGACCAGCCGCCGCCCATGATCCGGTGGGCCCGGCGCTGGAGCGGGTCGTCGGGGTCGAAGCCGGCGTGGACGAGGAAGAGGCGGGTGCCGCGGCCCTCGGGGGCGAGGGTCCAGGTGATCGTCCAGTCGGCGGTCACGGGCCCGGTCCCGTCCCCGGTGCCGCCCTCGGCGCCCGGCTCCGCGTCGGTCCAGCGGACGCGGAGCATCCGCTCCGGTTCGTACGCGAGGACTTCCTCCGCGACCGTGCCCGAGAAGCCGGTGCCGGGGCGGGGGAGTGCCCGCATCGTGGTGCGGTGGCCGACTTCGAGGCGGAAGTCGCCCGGCATGAGCCAGCGGGCGCGCAGTCCGGGCTCGGTGAGGGCCCGCCACACCGTGCGGGGCGGGTGGGGGAGGAAGGCGTCGAGCCGGATCTCGGTGGGGTCCGCGGGCTCGGGGAAGCCGGGGACGCTCATGCACCGGCCCCGGATCCGCCCGCACGATCCGCACCATCGGCACGATCCGCAGGGCCCCCGCCCCCGTCGCCGTCCGCCTCCGGCAGGTCGTCCAGCAGCTCCGCCAGGCCAGCCAGCTTCGCCCGCCAGAACCGCTCGTACGGCCCCAGCCAGTCCCGTACCTCCGTCAGCGGCTCCGCCTCCAGCCGGTAGATCCGCTGCCGCCCCGCCCGCTCCTCGCTGACCAGCCCGGCCTCCCGCAGCACCTTCAGATGCTCCGAGAGGCTGGGCCGCCGCATGTCGAAGTGCGCCGCCAACTGCTGTACGGGCTGGGGGCCCTCGTCACGCAGCAGCCGCAGCACCTCGCGCCGTACGGGACTGGACAGCGCGCCGAAGACGCGGTCCTCGCCGCGGGTGTCCTGTGTCGCAGGCAAGTCCGCCGTCTCCTCTCTCCCCGGGCGTCAGCCCTCCGCGGAGAGCACGAACCGGTTGCCGTCGGGGTCCTCCAGAGTCGCCTGGCGGCCCCACGGCTGGTCGTCCGGGCCCTCGACCTTAGCGCCCGCGGCGCGCAGAGCAGCGCAATCGCCGTCGAGGTCGGCGCTGACGAGCGCCGTGCCGTGGACGCTGCCGGGGGTGAAGCCCTGCTCCGCGGCGGCGAGCACGAAGTGGGTCTGCGCGCCCTTCGGCGCGACGGCGAGCCAGCGGACGGGCCCCATCCGCCGGTCGGCGACGACGTCGAAGCCGAGGGCGCCGGTGTAGAAGGTCTTGGCCCGGTCCTGGTCAGCGACGGGCAGGGTCACGAACTGCGCATGGGTGATGTTCATGCGGCAGATAATACGTAGGAAATCTCCTACGTATCGGCGGGGTTGTCCACCGCCGGCGGTCGGGTGTGCGCGGGCATGTTCTGGCGCGCGTGGGCGAGTGCGTCCGGGCTGCGATAGGCGGCGCCCTTCGTCGCCCTCGGCCTTCCCGGGGTCGCGGTCAGCGGCAGGGGTCGGTGTCTGGCCGTCGGGCCGGTTCGTGAGCCGGGGCGGGCCAGGCCGCTGCGGGGCGGGAGCAAGGTCGCCTCAATGGGGGGAGCGGGTCGGCGCCGCACCGGTTCACTCGTTCGGCTCGGCCGTCGTGCGACTGCGGAGTGTCCCGGAGAAGCTGGCCGGGGGTACCGACCTCAAGGAGCTTAAAGATGCAGCAGCCGGCCACTTCGCGCGTCAGGGTCCTTCCCAACGCAGATGGGCGACTGGAGATATTCGGCCGCGCGGGTAACAAGACCATCTATCACAGATGGCAGACCGCGCCCGGCAACGGCTGGAACCAGGACGAGTGGCAGCAACTGGACGGAAGCTCGGTTGCGGGTGGCGAGCCGGTTGCCGCCATGAACAGAGACGGCCGGATGGACGTCTACGTCCGCGGGACCGGCGGCGAGCTGTACGTCAGATGGCAGGTCGCGCCCAGCAACGGCTGGAACGCAGAGGGCTGGAGGTCCCTCGGTCAACCGCCAGGTGGGGCGCTGGCTGCGGACCCTGTGGTGACACAGAACGCCGATGGCCGACTCCATGCGTTCGTCCGCAGCACCGACAACACCATCTGGCATAAGTGGCAAAAGCCTGACAATACCGGATACAGGGATATCTGGGAGCAGTTGCCTGACAGGATGGCAAGCAACCTCGTGGTGGCCAGGAACGCAGATGGCCGACTGGAGATCTTCGCCATCGACAACGATGGCGTCCTGCGAAACCTCTGGCAGACCCATCCCGATGGTGACAAGGACTGGGTGGAGGAGTGGGGGACGCTCGACGGCAGAACAGAGGACGGCAGTCCCCTCACGCTGCGAGGGAATCCGTCTGCCGGGCTGAACCAGGACGGGCGGCTGGACGTCTACGCGCTCGGGGCCGACGGCGAGCTGTACGTCAGGTGGCAGGTCGCGCCCAGCAACGGCTGGAACGAGGGCTGGAGGTCCCTCGGCCGACCGCCCGTGGGGGAGTTGGCTTCCGACCCCGTGGTCGCTCAGAACGCCGATGGGCGGCTGGAGATCTTCTGCCTCGGCCCTGACCAAGCCATCTGGCACATCTGGCAGATCAATCCGAGCGACGGCTGGTCTTCCTGGGAGTCGCTCGGCGGCAATCTGACGAGTGCTCCCGCGGTGGCCCGGAACTCGGACGGGCGACTCGATGTCTACGCCCGCGGTACCGAAGGAACAATCATGGTCAGATGGCAGGGCGTAGCCGGCAGCGGGTGGAACCCGGCCGGCTGGCAGTCCATGGGCGGCGAAATCGTCGACTTCTGAAGCGACGGGCACGGCCCCTGGCGGGCCGTGCCCACCTCGCCCGGGTACTCGATGGTCCTCATGCAGAACGCCACGCTCTCCACCGGTTGCGGGCCGCGGAACTCTGCCCCGCGTTCCCGGACCACGGACTCGGTCAGTGCGCGTCGGATACGGGGCGAACGCCGGCGTCAGGGGGCTCAGCACCGTTCGGGGCGTCTCGGCTGACCGTGAGTCGTGGTGGCGGGGCTCGCTGCCGCTCAGCCTTCAGGAACGGGTCTCGTCGCCCTCGTACGCCGCGAGGGCCGCCTGCCGCAGCTCGAACAGGCCGGCCAGGTCCGCGGCGCCGATGTCGTCCCGCGTGAGCAGTACGGTGGCCCGCGCCTCCACCGCGGCCCACGCCTGCCGCGACCACTTGTTCGCCAGCCGCCGCCGCTCGCTGCGCAGGAACGCCGCCCCCGCCGCGAACCCCGCCGAGACCAGCGTGCCCAGCGCCGCCGGCACCCGCGCGTCCGCGGACGCCAGCGCGGCGGCGCCGGAGACGGCGGCGAGGAGGGCGGCCGGGAGGCCGAGGGCGATGTCGGCCCTGGCCCAGAACTCGGCCCTGCGGTGGGCGAGTTTCCGCTGCCGCGTCGCGTCCTCGCGTAACCGCTCCACTTCGGTACGCAGCCGGTGCGCGGGCTCGTCCGGGGTGGCCGGTGGGGTGCCGTCGGTGGTCGTGGCCATAGTCGATTGCAGCACGGCGGCCGCCGCGGCGGAGGTGCGCCGGGGCCACAGTCCTCGGCGCGTACGGTCGTCGGCTTCCGCCAACGGGGTGCCCGCGCGGCGGAGTTGAGGGCCCGCGCGGGTACGGGGCCTGCCCGGCGCGCACGCGCCCCGGCCCGCCTTCAGCGGTACCGGCGCGTGCCCGCCAGCCACGCCCCCGCCGCCACCGCGAGCACCGCCCCCGCCGTCGCGGCCTCCGCCGTACCGAGCGGCAGCAGCGCCCCGCCGAGCAGCGTGCCGAGCCCGATGCCGGTGTAGATCGCCGAGGCGTTGAGCCCCACCACGAGCGCCGTCTCCTGCGGCGCGGCGGAGATGAGCCGGTGCTGCTGCGGCGGGGTCTGGCACCAACTGCTCGCGCCCCACGCCGCCATCGCCGCCGCCGTCAGCGGCAGGAAGCGCAGCCCCGCCGCGGCCGAGAGCGCGAGGACGCCGAGGCCCGCCGCCATCAGCGCGTACCCGAAAGCCAGCACCCGCACCGCACCCCAGCGGTCGGTGGCCAGACCGGCGGCGAAGTTGCCCGCCACCGCCCCGGTTCCGTACAGGCAGAGCATCCACACCACCCCCGAGGCGTCCACGCCCACGTCCGCCAGGACGGGCACGGTGTACGCGTAGACCGTGTACCCCGCGCCCATGCCCAGCGCGGTGAGCGGCAGCACGGCGAGCACCCCGGGACGGCGCAGCGCGCGCAGCCGCGCCCGCAGCGGCACCGGCGCACCGCCGGGCAGCGGGGGCATGACGGCGTAGACGCCGAGCGCGCACACCGCGCAGAGCGCGGCGACGAGCCCCAGCGCCGTGCGCCAGTCCACCGCCCGCTCGGCGAGCGTGCCCAGCGGCACGCCCAGCGCGGTGGCCATGGTCAGGCCGCCGATGACGACCGCCAGCGCCCGCGCCCGCCGCTCGGGCGGCGCGAGCGCGGCGGCGACGGCCCCGGCGCCGGGCGTGAACGCCGCCGCCCCGGCGGCCGCGAGGACGCGGCTTGCCATCAGTACGGCGAAGTCGGGGGCGAGCGCGGAGCCGAGGTTGGCGGCGGCGAGCACGAGCAGGGCGCCGACGAGCAGCGTCCGCCGCGGGACACGGGCGCAGGCGGTGGCGAGCACGGGGGAGAGGACGGCGTACGCGGCGGCGAAGACGGTGACGGACTGCCCGGCGGCGGACTCGGAGACGTCGAGCGAGCCGGCCATGGCGGGGAGGAAGCCGGCGACGACGAAGGCGTCGGTGCCGACGGCGAAGGTGCCGAGGGCGAGGACGAGGGTGGCGGAGAGCCCGCGCGCCGGGGCGGCTGCGGCCGGCTCCGCGGGCCCGTTGACCGGGATATCTGACATCCCCATTCCTTTCGTGCGTCGCGTACGTGATACGGCGTCAGGGATACGGCGTGCAGGGGCGCGGCGTGCTCAGCCTGTCAGCCGGGCGTACTGCCGCCGCGTGCGCTCCGCGCTCGCCCTCGGCGCGGCGGCCATCAGATCGGCGACCGTCTGCCCCGCCAGCTCGCGCCGCCAGGCCAGCTCCGCGCGGCGCATCGCCGTGGCCACCCCGCACGGCCGGGCGAACTCCCGCCCCGCGCCCTGCCCCCCGTGCCCCTGCTGCCGGATCTCGGTGCAGACGAACGGCTCCAGCGGCCCCTCCAGGGCGGTCACCACGTCCATGAGCGTGATCCGCTCGGGCTCCCGCGCGAGCGAGAACCCACCGCGCGCGCCGGGCGTGGAGTCGAGGATCCCGGCGCGGGCGAGGGCCTGGAGGCGCTTCTTCAGATACTCCTGCGGCAGGTCGAACCAGACGGCCAGCCTGCGGATGGGCACCGGCCCCGCGTCCCGCAGCCAGGCCAAGGTGAGACAACTGTGCAGCCCCCACTCGACGCCTTCGCCCATGTTCATAAAGGGGATGCTACACATCCCGATTGTCTTCTACGGGGACGGCCCCCGGCTACGGCACGTACCCCTCGACGACGCGCCTCGCCTCGTCGTACAGATACGGCCCCTCGCTCCGCACCGCCGGCAGGCCCGCGGCGGGCTGCACGTCCCGTAGCTGTCCCGCCGACAGGGCGTACACCACCCGCCCGAGCCCCGACCGCGCCAGCGCCCCCGCGCACATCCCGCACGGCTCGCAGCTCGTGTACATCGTCGTCCCCGCCGCGGTCTCCGCGTCCAGCTCCCGCGCCGCCCACCGTGCGAGCTTCAGCTCGGGGTGCGCGGTGATGTCGCCGTCCGTGGCGGCGGTGTTCCGCTCCTCCGCCAGCACGTCCCCGCCGGGCCCCACGAGCAGCGAGCCGAACGGCCCGTTCCCCTCGCCGCGCGCCTGCGCCGCCAGCTCGAACGCCCGCCGCAGAAACCGCTCCTCACCACGCTCCACCGCCACCACTCCCTCCACCCGGCCGACGAAGGGGATTCAACCCGACGGAAGGACCGCGGGGCCGCCGCCACACCCCGGGTGTGTGGGACTCACACTCCGTCGGCGCGCGGCATGCTGCTCGCCTGGGGCCAGGGCGCTTCGCGCACCGGAATCGGAGCGGCATCCGGATGGCGCCCGTACCGGTTGTCTCCCAGGCCGCTCTTCCGCAGCATGAAGCCGAGGTACACGAGCCAGCCCAACGGTCCGAAGAACCCCACGAGAATCCACCAGCCCGACATGCCCGAGTCGTGCAGCCGCCGGACGCTCACCGCGAGCGAGGGCAGGAAGGTCGCCAGGAAGTAGGTGGTGGTCGCCAGCGAGACCGCGAGCGACCCGGTCAAGTCCGCCGCCGTCACGAGGGCGCCGCCCGGAAGCAGGGTGAGCAGCATGAACGACCAGAACTCCCGCCGGCCCGCCCGCCCGGTGAAGTCCACGTACTTTCTGAACGGTAAGAAGCAGATACTCACGAGATCCTCCAGGTGAACGCAGAGTGGAGGCGAGGAATCTAGCGGTGACCGCATGTCTGGACTAGACCGGAGAATCGGGTATATGGGTCGTGGAGTCCCACAAGGCCGTGATTCATGTCACGGTTGTACGAACGGCCGTCACGGTTCCCTCACGAACAGCCGCCGCGCCCGCCGTGACCTGTGCATTTCACCGGCTTTCCGTGCCCGCCCGGCGTTGACATCGCGCTGAAAGGCCGTTGAGCGCGGTGCCCCGCACGCTTCGGGGCATGACGACGACCACCGACTCACCCGCCATCGCCGCCACCGGGCTGCGCAAGTCGTACGGCGACAAGACCGTCCTCGACGGCATCGACCTGCACGTGCCGGAAGGCACCGTCTTCTCCCTCCTCGGCCCGAACGGGGCCGGCAAGACCACCGCCGTGAAGATCCTCTCCACCCTCATCACCGCCGACGCCGGCGCCATCCGCGTCGCGGGCCACGACCCGGCCACCCACGCCGACGCCGTACGCGCCGCGATCGGGGTCACCGGCCAGTTCTCCGCCGTCGACAACCTCATCACCGGCGAGGAGAACATGCGCCTCATGGCGGACCTGCACCACCTGCCGCGCGCCGAGGGCCGCCGGATCACCGCCGAACTGCTGGAGCGCTTCGACCTCACCGACGCCGCCGCCCGGCCCGCCGCCACCTACTCCGGCGGCATGCGCCGCCGCCTCGACATCGCCATGACCCTCGTCGGCAGCCCCCGGATCATCTTCCTCGACGAGCCGACCACCGGCCTCGACCCGCGCTCCCGCCACAACATGTGGCAGATCATCCGCGAGCTGCTGACCGACGGCGTCACCGTCTTCCTCACCACCCAGTACCTCGAAGAGGCCGACGAACTCGCCGACCGCATCGCCGTGCTGCACGGCGGCAGGATCGCCGCGCAGGGCACCGCCGCCGAGTTGAAGCGGCTCGTCCCCGGCGGCCACGTGCGGCTGCGCTTCGAGGACCCCGGGGCGTACGAGCGGGCCGCGGGCGAGCTGCGCGAGACCGTACGCGACGACCAGGCGCTGACGCTGCAGATACCGAGCGACGGCACCCAGCGGGAGCTGCGCGCGATCCTCGACTGGCTGGAGGCCGCCGACGTGCACGCCGACACCCTCACCGTCCACACCCCCGACCTCGACGACGTCTTCTTCGCCCTGACCGCCGCGCCCGAGAAGGAAGCCTCCCGATGAGCACCCCCGCCCTGGCCGTACGCGACTCCGCCACCATGCTGCGCCGCAACCTGCTGCACGCCCGGCGCTACCCCTCCATGACCCTCAACCTGCTGCTCACCCCGGTCATGCTGCTCCTGCTCTTCGTCTACGTCTTCGGCGACACCATGAGCGCGGGCCTCGCCGGCGGCGCCCCCGACCGCGACGTCTACATCGCCTACGTCGTGCCGGGACTGCTGCTCATGACCATCGGCAGCACCACGATCGGCACCGCCGTCTCCGTCGCCACCGACATGACCGAGGGCATCGTCGCCCGCTTCCGTACGATGGCGATCCACCGCGGCTCCGTGCTCATCGGGCACGTCCTCGGCAGCGTGCTGCAGTGCCTGGCCAGCGTCGTCTTCGTCGGCGCCATCGCCGTGGCCATCGGCTTCCGCTCCACCGACGCGACCGTGCTGGAGTGGCTCGCCGCCTTCGGGCTGCTGGCGCTCTTCGCGATGGCGCTGACCTGGGTCGCCGTCGGCATGGGGCTCGTCAGCCCGAACGCCGAGGGTGCCAGCAACAACGCCACCCCGCTGATCCTGCTGCCGCTGCTGTCCAGCGCGTTCGTGCCGCTCGACGCGATGCCGGGGTGGTTCCGGCCGATCGCCGAGTACCAGCCGTTCACCCCGGCCATCGAGACCCTGCGGGGGCTGCTGCTGGGCACGGAGATCGGGCACGACGGGTGGCTGGCCGTCGCCTGGTGCGTGGGACTGGTCGTGCTCGGCTACCTGTGGTCCAAGGCGTCGTTCAACCGCGACCCGAAGTAGGCGCGATGAGCCCGCGCGCCACCTCGCGCAGCTCGCTCCGCCCCAGGGCGGCGTACTCCGACACCGCGTCGGCGTACGCCGCCCCGTCGGCGTCCCGGGCGGCGCGGCGGGCGCGGTCGACGGAGAGCGTGGGGTGGAACGCCTGCGGTACGTACAGCCGGTCGGCGAGCGCCAGGAGCCGTACGGCCTCCGGCTCGCCCGCGGCGAGGCGGACGAGGCCGAGGCAGAGCACGGCGGTGCCGTCGACGGAGGCTTCGGCGGGGACCTCCCCGTCGGGCCGGGAGCCGTGGCCGGGGGTGTCGGAGAGGAGGGTACGTATCCGGCGCTCCACCTCCGCGACGAGCCCGGCGACGGGCTCCAGGCGGCCGGCGTACGCGTGGGCGGCGACGGCCGCGGCGGCGACGTGCAGGCCCCAGGAGTCATCGAGGGGATCGGGCGGCGCGGCGGAAGGCGCGGCCGGCGGTGACGCGGGGGGCGCTGCCGCCGCCCCCGGCGCCGCGACCGGCGGGTACGGCGGCTCCGACGGCCGCCCGGAGCGCAGCCTCTCCACCGCCGTACGCCACCGCTTCAGCCCCAGCTCCGTCAGCCCGCGCGACAGCGCGATCTCGCCCCACGCTGCCATCTCCGCCGCCAGCAGCTCCGGCTGCTCCGCCGGCGACCGCGCCTCCTCCACCAGCCGCAGCCACTCCTCCGCCTCGTCCGGCTTCCCGCGCTGGAGGCACGCCAGCACCAGCCCGCGCCGCAGCCCCGTCACCGGCGACTGGTCGCTCAGGTGCGCCATCGCGTCCCGCGCCGCCAGCAGATGCTCGTACGCCTCCTCGCCCAGGCCGCCCTCCAGGCACAGCTCGCTGCAGCGGGAATGGGCGAGGAGGCTGAGGGACGGGTTGGGCACGGCGTCGACCGCGACGAGCATCCGGCGCGCGGCGGCCAGCGCGCGCTCCGGCTCGTGCGCGTGCTCCAGCAGGTAGCTGACGACGCACTCGGCGATGCCGGCGAGCAACGGGGCGTCGCTCGCCCGGAGTTCGTCCAGCGCCTCGAAGCGGGGCGGGCGCACGTCCGGCACGGCGCACAGCACGACGGCGAGCGCCCGCAGCAGGGTGTCCGGCTCGGCGGGCGGGAGGCGGCGCAGGGCGGCGAGGTGGCGCGGGTGGAGCGGCCCGTAGCCCATGAAGGGGGCGGCGGCGCACAGGGCGCACAGGGTGCGGGTGACCTCGGTGTGGCGCGGGTCGGGGCGGTAGTGCGAGAGCGGCCGTGCGGTGTCGGCGGCCAGGGCGAAGGTGCGGTGGAAGCTCGCCGAGTCGGTGATCCAGACGCCGGCGAGGACGGCGCCGGCCGCGGCGGTCGCGGCGTGGTCGCCGCGGGCGAGGGCGTAGCGCAGGGCGAGGACGAGGTTGTCCTGCTCGGCGCGGAGGCGGGCCCAGTGGTGCAGCGGCTCCGGGCCGAAGAGCGCGTCGTGGTGGGCGACCCCGAAGTCCCGCGCCCAGCCCAGGAAGCGGGCCGTGACCTCCTCGTCCTCACCGGCCGCCGCGCGCCGGGCGGCGCTGAACTCCCGCACCGTCTCCAGCATGTGGAAGCGGATCCCGGCCTCGGTGTCCGCGGCCTTCAGCAGCGACTGGCCGACGAGCTGCTCCAGCAGCTCCAGCGCGTCCCCGCCGGTCAGCAACCGCTCCGCGGTCTCCGCGGTGAAGCCGCCGGGGAAGACCGACAGCGTCCGCAGCGCGGCGCGGGCGTCCTCCTCCAGCAGGTTCCAGCTCCACTCCACGACGGCGTGCAGCGTGCGGTGCCGCTCGGGCGCGTCCCGCGACCCGCCGCGCAGCAGCGCGAACCGGTCGCCCAGCCGCCGCGCGATCTCCGGTACGGACAGCACCCGCACCCGCGCCGCCGCCAGCTCCACGGCCAGCGGCAGCCCGTCGAGGTGCCGGCACAGCTCCGCGACGGCGGCGGGCGGGAGTTCGGCGTCGGGGCGGGCGGCGCGGGCGCGCTGGGCGAAGAGCTCCGCGGAGGTCTCGGGGGTGAGCTGGGGGAGGTGGTGGACGGCCTCGGAGCTGAGCCCGAGGGGCGCGCGGCTGGTGACGAGCACGCGCAGGTCGGCGGCGCTGGTCAGCAGGTCGCGTACGAGATCGGCGGCGCCGTGGACGACCTGCTCGCAGTTGTCGAGGACGAGCAGCGCGGGCTGCCCGCCGAGGGCGGTGACGAGGGTGGCGTGGACGTCGGCGCCGGGGGTGCCGCTGCCCCCGCCCACGGCGGAGGCCACCTCGCCGGCCACGTCCTCGTCGGCGCGGACGCCGGCCAGCGAGACGAAGTGCACGAGCTGCTGCTCCGCACGCCGGCTGACGGCGTACGCCAGCCGCGTCTTGCCGAGGCCGCCGGGCCCGACGATCGAGGTGAGCCGGGAGGAGCGCAGCAGGGCGCCGACCGCGGCGAGGTCGGCGTCGCGGCCGAGGAGCGGGTTGGGGTCGTGCGGCACGCCGTGCCGGACGGCGGGGGCCCCGGCCCGTAGCAGCTCCTGGTGGACGGCCTTGAGCGCGGCGCCCGGGTCGGTGCCGAGGTCGTCGCGGAGCCGGCGCCGGTACGCGTCGTAGCGGGCGAGCGCCGCCGCGGGCCCGGCGGACGCGGCCTCGGCGCGGAGCAGCTCCGCGAGCACCTCCTCGTCGCGGGGCGCGCCGGCGTGGAGCCGGGCGAGCGGCGCGGCGGCCTCCGCGCGCCGGCCGGTCCGGGCGAGGGCGAGGGCCCTGGCCCGTACGAGATCGGCGTACGCCGCGGCGTGCTCGGCCCGCAGCTCCGCCACCGGATCCCCGGGCAGTCCCTCCGCCTCCGGCGGCGCGTCCCAGTACCCGAGTCCTTCCTCGGCGGCGGCGAGGGCGGCGGCGTGGTCCCCGGCGCGTACGGCGCGCGCCGCGTCCTCGGCGCACCGCGCGACGGCCGCGGTGTCGACCTGCTCCGGCGCCAGCACCAGCCGGTACCCGGTCGGCGTGCTGACGACGACGTCCGCCCCGACCTGGGCGCGGGCGCGGGAGACGAGGATCCGCAGCGCGTTCGCCGGATCGGCCGGCAGCTCCTCGCCCCAGAGCCCGTCGACCAGCCGCCCCACGCTGCACCCGCCCCGCAGCTCCCCGGCGAGCAGGGCGAGCAGGCTGCGTACGCGCGGCGCGGTGATCTCCCGCCCGTGGAAGGCGACGCGCGACAGAAAGGTCAGCTCGACGCGGCCGGTCACGGCGGCTCCCTCCGCGAGGAACAGGTGTGCGGGCAGCCTATAGCGAGGGCTTACGGGCCACCGCACCGAAATCGTCGACCGCGGTGGGGGCGCCGACCTCGGCGGCGTCGGGACGCCACAGCGACACGGACACCAGCCCCGGCTCCAGCATCTCCAGCCCGTCGAAGAACCGGGCGAGCTGGGCGGGACTGCGGTTGATCCGGGGATTCTCCCCGGCCTCGTTCCACTGCCGGATCATCTCCCGCATCTCGGCGGGCCTGATCACCTCGGTGTCGTCGCAGAGCACGAGGAAGCTCCCGGGAGAGAGCGCGGCCATGAGCCGCCCGACGATGTCGTACGCGGCGTCGTCGGTGACGTGCGCGGTGATCCCCAGCAGTACGAGGGCGACGGGCCGGCTCAGGTCCAGTGTCTCGGCGGCCCGCGCCAGGATGGCGTCGGGGTCGTGGAGGTCGGCGTCGATGTAGTCGGTGGCGCCCTGGGGCGCGGAGGCGAGCAGCGCGCGGGCGTGGGCGAGGACGAGGGGATCGTGGTCGACGTAGACGATCCGCGACCCGGGGGCGACGCGCTGGGCGACCTCGTGGGTGTTGTCGGCGGTGGGCAGCCCGGTGCCGACGTCGAGGAACTGCCGTATCCCGTGCTCGGCGGCGAGGCACCGCACCGCCCGCTTCAGGAACCCCCGCTGGGCCCGCGCGATCTCGACGATCTGCGGATTCGCGGCGGCGATCTGGTCCCCGACGGCGCGGTCGGGCTCGTAGTTGTCCTTGCCGCCGAGCCAGTAGTTCCATATCCGCGCGGAATGCGGCACGGAATCGTCGACCGGCGCGTGGTTCTCAGCCATGGCACCCACCCCTGTACGACACGCGAGCAGTGCGCACAAGGTAACCCCGCCGGGGCGACCCGACGAGACGCGCGGCGGTGGCGCCTGAGCCGGGCACGGGGCGGCGCCCGGACCGGGCACGGTGGCGCGCCCGGACCTGGCGCGGGGCCCGCACCCGGTTCAGCGCGGCACGAGCCGGAGGGTGGCGGCCTGCGCCTGCGGCGTCACGACGCTGCCGAAGATGTCGGCGGGATAGCGCCCGTACTTCGCCCGGTACGCGGCATCCAACCGCGACGTGGTCTCGCCCCCGTCCCCCACGTCCACGAAGGCGACGTCCTTGTCGACGCCCCCCGCCCGGATCCGCCCCTCCAGCCGCGACCGAGTCCCCCGGAACCACGGCCCCTGCGCCCCCTTCACGGACCGCACGTAGACGTCGTCCCCGTCCCGTACGACCCACATGGTCACGGGGTCCCGCAGAGTGCCGTCGCCCCGCAACGACTGCAGGTTCAACTCCTCGGCACTCTCGATCCGCTCAAGCTCGTCATCCGTCCAACCGGCCATAGAGGTCCCTCCGCTCCGAGCCCCATACAGCCCAAACCTAAACAAACCACCCGCCCCACGCACCCCCACGAGAGCCAATCGAGCACCACGGCACAACGCCTGGCCGGAACGCGGCACTTAGCGCGGAGAGGGGGAATGCGAAAGGGCCCGCCCAGCATGCATGCTGGTCACGGGCCCTTCTCCAGGTGTGGCGGCGCCAGGATTCGAACCTGGGAAGGCTGAGCCGGCAGATTTACAGTCTGCTCCCTTTGGCCACTCGGGCACACCGCCTGGGAATGTCGCCTGGTCCGGCCGCTGGGCCGCCCGGCAACGTCGTCAACCATACCCGATGGCCGGGGGTGGTTCGCCACTCGGTTGTGGGGCTCGTGGGTCGGGTGGGGTGGCTAGGCTGGGCTACGGCCCCGGGGACCGGGGTGCGGTACCAGGGAACCAGTGCACGAGGAGCGCACCGAAGATGGCCGACTCCAGTTTCGACATCGTCTCGAAGGTCGATCGGCAGGAGGTCGACAACGCTCTCAACCAGGCGGCCAAGGAGATCTCGCAGCGCTACGACTTCAAGGGCGTCGGCGCCTCCATCGCCTGGTCCGGGGAGCGGATCGAGATCCGGGCCAACGCCGAGGAGCGGGCCAAGGCCGTGCTGGACATCTTCCAGTCCAAGCTGGTCAAGCGGGGGATCTCGCTGAAGGCTCTGGAGTCGGGGGAGCCGCAGGCGTCCGGGAAGGAGTACAAGCTGTACTCCACCGTCAAGGAGGGCATCTCCCAGGACGACGCGAAGAAGCTCGCGAAGATCGTCCGCGACGAGGGGCCCAAGGGGGTCAAGGCCCAGGTGCAGGGGGACGAGCTGCGGGTGACCTCCAAGAGCCGGGACTCGCTCCAGGAGGTCATCAACCTCATCAAGGGCAAGGACCTCGACTTCGCCGTCCAGTTCGTCAACTACCGTTAAGGTGCGCCGCTGACCTGCGACGATCCCGTTCGGGCGGCTCATGGGCGTGAGGCCGGAGGCGTCTTCGCCCTCTCCCGGTGCCTGATCAGCGTGGCGCAGCGGTGCCGGAGGGCGCGCATCGTCGCGTCCTCCGGCACCGCTGCGGGGCGGGCCGCGCTGGGGGTCAGTTCGTGTGCGGGTACGCGACCATCGTCCTCGACGCCTCGTCCCAGAAGAGGCCGAAGCCGGCGGTGTCGCCGAAGGGGAAGTCGATGGTGACGTCCTCGAACTCCTCGATCTTGCCGGTCCTCATGTCGAGTTGCACCGGATCCTCCGAGGAGATGAACCCCTCGGAGCCGATGGCGTTCCCGTACACCACGCCCTCGTCGGTGGCGAGCCGGAACTCGACCGCGTTGGTGCTGTCGGTGCGCTCGTAGCAGACGCCTGTGCCCTTCTCCAGGTCGAACACCCGGCCCCCGTGGGCGAGATACCGGCCGTTGGACGACAGGTGGTGGTCGCCCGGGGTGGTGTCTCCCTCGCAGCGGACCGTGGCGAGCGTCTTGCCGGAGGAACTGTCGACGGCGCTCCACACGATCGCCTCGGAGTTCCGCTCCTGGCCCCAGTCGACGACGAGGAGGTCGTCCGAGATGACCTGGACACCGGACGGTTCCCCCGGGGCGACCCCCTTCGGCCGGAGGTCGGCGGAGGTCCAGGCGCCGGGGACCCAGAAACCGTTGTAGTCGATGTCGATGCTGGTGCCGATGAGCAGACCGTCGTCCGTGAGCCCCTTCACCTGCCAACTGCTCTCACATTCGGGGCAGTCGGCCGGCGGCTCCTGGTCGTTGAGGCTGTACTCGGTGGTGTCCCCGGTCGCCGGGTCGACGGCCACCACGGTGTCGTCGCCGCTCTGCACCAGCAGGCCGGCCCCGCCGTCGCGGACCTTGCCCTCGCCGTCCACCTCGACGTGGACCGGTCGTACGCCGTCACCGGACGCATCCGCCGGGAAGATGTCGAGGGCGACGACCTCCTTGCCGCGGTTGATGGCATCGTCGTCCGTGGTGCCGGACGACCAGAGGGCCAGATACTCCTTGCCGTCCACGGTCGCCCTAATGTACGGCAGGTCCGTACTCTCCAGCGGGCTGACGGGGACGCTGCTCCACCGCTTCTCGCCCGTTGCGGCGTCCAGGACCGTGAAGCCGTACTCGTCGGGTCCACCCTCGCCCGGCCGCTCCCAGTACACCGCCACCGCGCCGGTCCGCGGGAGCGGCAACTGCGTGCCCTCCTCCGTCGACTCCCAGCCGCGCCCCGTGTCGTACAGCGCCGGCACGTCCAGCTGGGTGCCGGGCGGCGTCGCCTCGGCGCTCGGCGACCGGCCGGTGCGCTTGCCGTCCTTCGCCCCGGGGTTCCCCTCGTCCTCTCCGGAGTCCGAGCAGCCCGCCAGTAACGCCACCACCACCGCCGCGCAGGCGATCCACCTCGTCGCACGCATTCAGCGCCCCCCATTCCTTACTCGACCGAACGCATCACAATGGCACCGCGGCTGACGGGCCGCAAACCTCGTGCATGCCTGCGCGGCAGGGAAGTTCGCCGGCCACCGGCGGACCGCCGCCTTCCGGCAGAATCGACCCGGACGAAGGGGGAGGAGAGGTATGGGCGGGAGCCGGATCGGATACCTGGGCTCGTACCGGCCGCTGGACGGGCCGGAGGCCGGGGGCGGGGCGGCGGAGGCGCGGGATCAGGCGGTCTCCGCGTTCTTCCGGCAGGTCTCGGACATGGCGTTCAAGGGCGGTCCGCTCGGCATCGAGCTGACGCGCGCGGACGCCGTCGGCCAGACGTTCGCCTTCCGCAAGGTGCCCGAGCCGGATCCGCTGGTCCCGGTCGGCGAGGCCGGTGCCGTGCCCGCCGACGACCGCGAGCGGGCCGGAGCGGAGTGGGCGCCGCTGCCCGCCTCGCCTGCGTGGGCGCATGTGGCGTGGCTGCTCGCCGAGCTCCCGTTCGTCCATGCGTTCAGGGAGTACGGGCCCGAAGGCGGCCCCGCGCTCCGCGGAGTGGTGGTTCCCTCACGCGAATGGGCGGACGTGCTCGTGGAGCATCGCCGCGAGCAGTGGCGGGTGCGGGTGGCGCTGCGGGGGCGCACCGAGCCGATCGAGTCTCCGGGGATGGTGATCGGCGAGCTCTTCGGCGAGGGCCGGCACCGGCGCCTGGCGGTGGCGGGCGAGCCGAACCTGGTGGCCTCCGGGATCTGACGGTCCCCTCCCGCGCCGTCAGGTACGGGCTTCCCCTGCCGGGACGCCCCGGAACCCGGGCCTCAGCAGCCTGCGGGGGTCGCGCAGTCTGCCTTTCTCGTACATCTCCTTCACGTTCGGGTCCGGCTTCGGCCGGTGGCGGGCGGCGGGGCCCTCGGCGAAGGCGTGCAGGAGGTTTTCGGTGGTGCGGGTGACGAAGGTACGGGTGCGGGCGTCCATGCCGTGGACGCGGCCCGCGTGGGGCGTCCGGGCCGTCAGGGCCTCCACCCAGCGCATGGTGCCGGTCGCGAAGACGCCCGCGCCGCCCGGCACGGTGTAGTACGCCGAATCGCTGCTGCTGCGGCGGCCGTTGCACACCAGGGGGGAGTGCGCGGTGATCTCGATGGACTCCGGGTGCGGCGACTCCGGGGTGACCCGGTCGTACTCGACGCCGACGAGGTGGTCGAAGCGGTCGCCGCGGCGTACGCCCGTTCCCTCGTAGAGCCAGTGGCCCGCGGTGTGGACGACATACGGGGCGTCCGTCGGGTAGCCCTCGTAGAGCACGCCCGTCAGCGAGGACTCCGGATCGGGCTCGGGGTCCTGGCGGAAGTCGGCGGTCACCGCGGCGGGGCGGGTGGTGTAGCAGGGGTCGTCCTTGAAGGAGGACTTGTAGCAGACCACCCTGTCCTCTTCGAGGCGGATGCGGCGGTAGCAGGTGTTCGCGCCCAGGAAGGCCACGTTGGTGCCGGCGTCGCGGGCCTCGGTGAGGTGCCGGCGCTGCCGCGGGGTCCAGTACTCGTCGTGGCCCAGGGAGACGACCGCGGCGGCCCCGCGCAGCACCCGCGGGTCGCGGTGCACGTCGTTGCCGGTCGTGTACGCCAGCGGGATGCCGAGCCGTTCGGCGAGGACCACCAGCGGCCGCTCGTACACCATGAACTTCTCCGCGCCGTCCCGGTCGTAGGGCCGGTCGTAGCTCACGGCCAGCGACCGCTTCTCGTACGAACCGGAGGCGCCCTCGTAGAGGTTGTAGCCGCCCCACCGGTTGTACGCCTGCCAGGTCGCGGGCGCGTGCATCAGCACCGTCCGGCCCTCGCCCCGCTCCGAGCGCACGACCAGCGGGACGTAGCGCTGGTGGCCGTCCCGGGTGTCGAGCCGCAGCAGATACGCGCCCTCCGGCCAGCCCTCCGTGTCCAGGCTCATCGTGCGCCGCCACTCCGCCCGGATCGTACGGGTACCGGACAGCAGCCGGGGCCCGGACTGGGCCCGGCCCCGTACCCGCCCGGACGACCACACCAGCCGCGCCCCCGCCCCGCCGTACCAGCCGATGCGGAAGGCCGACACCTTGAAGGACGGGGCGGTCGTCGACACGTACAGGCCGCACTCCTCGCCCGGCGTCACGCTCACCCGGTCGGCATACGCGGCGACGGCTGCCGCGGGACCCTGGGAGCGGATACGCCAGTCGGAGGTCCCCGACCGGTCCCGCTCCTCCTCGGGGCGGCGTGCGGACGACGCGTCCCCTTCGCCGGTGGCGGGGGCGCCGCAGGCGCCGGCGATCGCGGGGACGAGCCCGGCGCCCGCCTTCAGCAGGGTCCTGCGGCGCAGCCCCGGCCCGTCTGCCGCGCCGTGCCGCGGTGTCTCCTGTCCGCCAGGGCCCATGTCGCCTCCGTACGTCCGGCCCGTCCGCCGCCACCTCCCCAGCGGCAGCGTCGCACGGCGGCCCGCGTTCCGCCCGGCGTGCCGAGTCCGTACGGAGGTGACGGAGCCGACGGTGACGGCGGAGCCGACGGAGACGACGACGGCAACGGCGGTGCCCCCGGGCTCACGGCTCCAGGTAGCGCAGGATGGCCAGGACTCTGCGGCTGTAGCCCTGCGTGTGGCCCAGGTCGAGCTTGTCGAAGATCGCGTTGACGTGCTTCTCCACCGCGCTCTGCGAGACGTGCAGGCGGGCGGCGATCGTGGCGTTGGTGTGGCCCTGGGCCATGCGGTCCAGGACCTCGCGTTCGCGCGGCGTCAGGCGGTCCAGGGGGTCCGTGCGGGTGCTGTGGGCCAGGAGGCGGCGGACGACCTCGGGGTCGAGGGCCGTGCCGCCCGCGGCCACGCGGTCGAGGGCGTCGAGGAACTCGTCGACCTGGACCACGCGGTCCTTCAGCAGGTAGCCGATGCCGCCCGTGCTGCCGGTGACCAACTCGGTGGCGTAGCGCCGCTCGACGTACTGCGACAGCACCAGCACCCCCGTCTCCGGCCACCGTTCGCGGATCTCCAGCGCCGCGCGCAGGCCGTCGTCGGAGTGGCCGGGCGGCATGCGGACGTCGACGACCGCGACGTCCGGCGGGTCGGCGGCGACGGCCGCGACCAGGGCCGGGGCGTCGCCGACTGCGGCGGTGACCTCGTGGCCCTCGTCGGCGAGGAGGCGGGCGAGGCCCTCGCGGAGGAGTGTCGAGTCGTCGGCCAGCACTACGCGCACGGCAGCTCCGCGGTGACGGTGGTGGGCCCGCCGGGCGGGCTGGAGACGGCGAGCCGGCCGTCGAGGGCGGCGACGCGGCGGGCGAGGCCCAGCAGACCGCCGCCGCCGGGGTCCGCGCCGCCCGTGCCGTCGTCCTCGATGCTCACCCGCGCCATGGTCGCATCCCGCGTCAGCCGTACGGTCACGAGCGTGGCGGACGCGTGCTTGATCGCGTTCGTGACGGCCTCGGAGACGGTGAAGTACGCGACCGTACGGACCGCTTCCGGCAGCGGGTCCGCGAGCGCGTAGTCGATCCGTACGGGCAGCTCCGAGCGCTCCGCCAGCGCCTCCAGCGCGGCGCGCAGGCCCGTGTCGTCCAGCGCCGCCGGATAGACGTGCCAGGCGACCTCGCGCAGGTCGGTGAGCGCCAGTTGGGACTGTTCGTGGGCCTGGCGGAGCAGGTCCCGCGCCTTGTCCGGGTCGGCGGCCCCGGTGCGCCGGGCGCGGCCCAGGAGCAGGCCGAGGACGACGAGCCGCTGCTGTACGCCGTCGTGGAGGTCGCGTTCGATGCGGCGGCGCTCGTCGTGGACGGCGGCCACGATCCCGGCGCGGGTGGCGGCGAGTTCGCCGATGCGGCGCTGGAGGAGGTCGGCGGGGCTGGGACCGAGGAAGCGGTGGGCGAGGTGGTTGTCGAGCGCGGCGACGCTCTCCACGCCCTGGACGGAGAGGAAGAGGAGGAACAGGCCGCCGAGGCCGGAGGCGAGCATGACGAAGGGGTTGGCGTCCCGCGCGACGAACCAGATCCACAACAGCGTCGATCCGTACAACGCGCCGATCAGCGCCGTCAGGAGCACCGCGCCGCCGAGTGCGCCGACGCCCCAGCGCAGCGCGAGGTACTGCAGCGCGCGGGGGGTGGCGCGGGGCGGGGCGAGTTCGCTGCCGTAGAAGTACGTCATGCGCGCGCGCTCCGCCGTCGCCAGCCGGGCGGCGGCCGCGTACGGGAGGCGCGTCGCGCGCGGGGCGCCGCCGGCCGCGGCCTGCCACGGCCAGGCGGCGAGGAGCCACAGCCCGCAGAGGGCGGCCAGCGGCAGCTCGACGAGGGCGGTGAGGCCGCCGGTGAGGACCCCCGCCGCGGTACGCAGGCGGCGGAGCAGGATCGGACGCATGATGCGGTCACGCTAACCGCGGGCGGGGGAGGTGCGCACTGCGGCTTTCCGCACGAACGCGGGGGTGCGGTCCCGCACAGCCGGAGGGTGCGGTTTTCCGTACGGGCCTGGGTGGGACCCCGGATTCCGGTTGCCGGACCGGCCACGTAACGTCATCGCCATGATCGGAATCGCTGCGGGAGAGCCGCCCAGCGGTGGCGTCGCCGGGTGGGCCGCCGGGCTCATGGAGGATCTCGGGGCGCCGGGGGCCGGGCTGGCCATCGCGCTGGAGAACCTCTTCCCGCCGTTGCCCAGCGAGGTCATCCTCCCGCTCGCCGGATTCACGGCCAGCCAGGGCGGGTTGAACCTGGCGGCGGTCCTCGTCTGGACCACCATCGGCTCCGTCGTCGGTGCCCTCGCGCTCTACTGGGTGGGCGCGCTCCTCGGCCGCGAGCGGACCGTCGCGCTGGCGGCGAAGCTGCCGCTGCTCAAGGTGCGCGACATCGAGCGTACGGAGGCGTGGTTCCTCCGGCACGGCACGAAGGCGGTCTTCTTCGGCCGCATGATCCCGATCTTCCGCAGCCTCATATCGGTGCCCGCGGGCGTCGAACGGATGCGGGTGCCGGTCTTCCTCGGCCTCACGGCCGCGGGCAGCGCGCTGTGGAACACGGTGTTCGTCCTCGCCGGCTACTGGCTGGGCTCGCGCTGGCACGAGATCAGCGACCTGGTCGGCGTGTACTCCAAGGTGGTCCTGGGCGTCGTCGCCCTCGCGGTGGTGCTCTTCTTCACCCTGCGGGCCGTGACCGCGGGACGCGGCCGCCACCGGGCGCCGCGCTAGGGCGCGTAGCCCGTACCGCTCCGGCGTCCGGCCCTACGACGGGTCGCCGCCCAGGTGCCGCTCGTACGCCGTCAGCGTCTCCACGAACGTCCGCCGCTCGGCCGCCGTGAGCGGCCCCAGCGCCAGCCGCCACGCCGCCGCGCTCCGCCCCAGCCAGCCGTCGATCGCCGGGCGCCACGCCGCCGTGATGCTGACCAGCTTCCGCCGCCGGTCCGCCGGGTCCTCGCGCCGCTCCAGGACGCCCTTGCGGCTCAGCTCGCCGACCATGAGGCTCACGGTCGTCGGGGCCACCTCCAGCCGCTCGGCCAGCTCGTTGACGCTCGACTCGCCGTCGAAGAGCAGGTAGGCGAGGAGGGAGAGGTGCCGCGGGGCGAGGGCGAGGGACTGCAGCTCCGCGGGGACGGGCAGCCGTTTCGCGCGCCCGACCATGCGCGGCATGAGCAGCAGCAGCGTACGGATGGCGTCGTCGACGTCCGGCCCTGCGGTTGACACCGCGGCGCTCCCTTCTTTAGCTTTATGATCAAAGCTTCTTTGCTTTCAAAGCAAAATCTCCTACGGCGTGAGCGCGATGCTACCCGCGAGCGCGAGAGGCGGTCCCCGTGACGACCGAGCAGCAGCAGCCGCCCAGCCCGGCGGAGTTCAACCGGCTGGTCATCGAGGAGTTCAGGGCGAACGGCGGCCGCGTAGGCGGCATGTTCGAGGGCGCACCCCTCGTGCTGCTCACCACCACCGGCGCCCGCAGCGGCACCCGCCGCACCAACCCCGTCGTCTACCTCCGCGACGGCGCCCGCCTCCTCGTCTTCGGCTCCAACGGCGGCGCCGACCACCACCCCGCCTGGTACCACAACCTCCTCGCCCACCCCCGCGTCACCGTCGAGATCCGCGACGCCGACGCCCCCGGCGGCACGACGGCGTACGAGGCCGACGCGGTCCCGCTGCCCGCCGCGGAGCGCGACCGGATGTACGCGGTGCAGGCCGGACTCGACCCCGCCTTCGCCGCGTACGAGCGCGCCACCGCCCGCACCATCCCCGTCGTCGCCCTGCACCCCGCCCCCGACCCCGCCGCCGATCCCGACCCCAACCCCTTCGCCGACCCGCAGCGCCGCCTGGCCGCCGGGGAACAACTGCTCAAGGCGCACGAAGAGCTGCGCCGCGAGCTGGCAGGCGTGCTGGCCGCCGCCGAAGGCGCCTCCGCGGACACCGCCCGGGACCCCGCCCTCCGCGACCTCCGCCGCCACTGCCTCGCCTACTGCGGCTCCCTCGAAGAGCACCACGGCGCGGAAGACGGCGCACTCGGCGCCATGGAGCGGCAGTTCCCCCACCTCGCCCCCGCCGTCGCCCGCATCCGCGAGGAGCACCGCGACGTCACCGCGATGCTGGAGCGCGTACGCGACCTGGCCGCCGCCGCGCCGCAAGCCGCTGCCGCTCCCGCCGCCGCCCCCGTCCGCGCCGAGCTGCGCGCCCTCGCCGCCCGCCTCGACGCCCACTTCGCGTACGAGGAGCGCGAGCTGCTCCCCGCCCTCGGCCTCCCGGCACCGCCTACGCGCGCTGTCACCCCCGGCCCGTAACCTTGGCCTCGTGCAGGTACGCCACGACGCCCCCCTCGCCCCGCTGACCACCCTCCGCCTCGGCGGCCCCGCCGCCCGGCTCGTCACCGCGACGACCGACGCCGAGGTGGTCGAGGCCGTGCGCGCGGCCGACGCCGCCGGGACACCGCTGCTGGTCGTCGGCGGCGGCAGCAACCTCGTCGTCGCCGACGCCGGCTTCCCCGGCACCGCGCTGCGCATCGCCACCACCGGCTTCGACCTCGACGGCACCGCGCTCGAACTGGCCGCGGGGGAGAACTGGTCCGACGCCGTCGCCCGCACCGTCGACGCGGGGCTCGCCGGCGTCGAATGCCTCGCCGGCATCCCCGGCTCGGCCGGGGCGACGCCGATCCAGAACGTCGGGGCGTACGGCCAGGAGGTCGCGGAGACGATCACCGAGGTCGTCGCGTACGACCGCACCACCGGCGAGACCGTCACCGTCCCCGGCGCCGACTGCGGCTTCTCGTACCGGCACAGCCGCTTCAAGGCCGACCCCGACCGCTTCGTCGTGCTGCGCGTCCGCTTCCGGCTCGCCGACGAGGGCGGCCTCTCCGCGCCCATCCGGTACGGGGAGACGGCGCGCATGCTCGGCGTCGCGCCCGGCGAGCGGGTGCCGGCCGCCCAGGCGCGGGACGCGGTGCTGAAGCTGCGCGCGGGCAAAGGCATGGTGCTCGACCCGGAGGACCACGACACGTGGTCGGCGGGCTCCTTCTTCACCAACCCGATCCTCGACGAGCAGGCGCACGCCGCCTTCCTCGCCCGCGTCGCCGACCGCCTCGGCCCCGACGCCCGCCCGCCCGCGTTCCCGGCGGGGGAGGGGCGCACGAAGACGTCCGCGGCCTGGCTCATCGACCACGCCGGCTTCACCCGCGGCTACGGGACGGGTCCGGCCCGCATCTCCAGCAAGCACACCCTGGCCCTGACCAACCGCGGCTCGGCGACGACGGAAGACCTGCTCGCGCTCGCCCGCGAGGTGCGCGACGGCGTACGGGACGCCTTCGGCGTCACGCTGGTCAACGAGCCGGTGACGGTCGGCGTCAGCCTGTAGCGACGGCCGGCCCCTGCCCGCGGCGACGATCGGCGTCTGCCCGCAGCCGGCGGTCCGGCGTCAGCCCGCGGCGGCCGTACGGGCCCTCACCCCCGCGCCGACCCGAGCCCCACCGTCCGCCCCCGCACCGCCGGGTCGTCCACCAGGTCGAGCACCGCCCGCGCCAGGTCCGCCCGCGCCAGCGTCCCCGTACCGGGCACGTTGCCGCCGACCCGGCGCCGGTAGCGCCCCTTGCCGCGCCGGTTCGTCAGCTTGCCCGGTCGCAGCACCGTCCAGTCGAGACCGCTGTGCGCCAGCTCCGACTCCATCGCGGCGGCCTCCGCGTACACGTCCTTGAAGAGCGTCCGCAGCACCGGCGACACCGCCCGCCCCAGCACTCCCTCGTCCGGCGGCAGCGGTCCGACCGGCGCCGTGCTGACGACCAGCAGCCGCCGTACGCCCGCCGCCCGCGCGGCCCGTACCAGCGCGTGCGCGGCGGCGCCGAGGCGGCCCGTGGGCCGGCCGCCGCCCGGCAGCCCGGGGCAGAACAGCAGCGCGTCGCGGCCCCTGACGACGGGGCCGAGGGCCACGGGGTTCGTCAGGTCCTCGACGGTCATCACCGTCAGCCGCCCGCGCCCGCCGCCCTGTCCGCCCCGGTCCGGGCCGTCCGCCGCGCCACGGCCCTTCCCGCCCGATGCCGCGCCGCTCCCGGGGTCCGCGCCCGCCACCGCGGCCAGGCTCCGCGCCCCCTTGCGCACCACTGCCGTCACCTCGTGCCCGGCGGCGAGCGCCTGCCGGACGACCTCCCGGCCGGTCCCGCCGGACGCGCCCAAGACCGTGAGCTTCATGGTCCCTCCCGTAAGTGGGTACTCACCCACCCCCTGTTAGGGTGAGTGAATGCCCACGTCGCCGTCAAGACCGGCTCCGGAGCGCATCGTCGACGCCGCGGAGCGGCTCATCCGCACCGCCGGGTTCGTCCACGCGACCACCAAGGAGATCGCGCGCGAGGCGGGCTGTTCGGAGGCGCTGCTCTACAAGCACTTCGTCAACAAGGAGGACATCTTCCTCCGCGTCCTCATCGAGCGGCTGCCCCGCCTGACCACGCTCTTCACCGAGCTGGCCGACGATGACCAGGACGCCGAGGACGCCGTCGGGCCGGGCGCCCGCGGCGTCGAGGAGCGCCTGACGGCCGTCGCCCGCAAGGCCGCGGACTTCTACGAGGAGATGCTGCCCATGGTGGGCGCGCTGCTCGCCGAGCCGGGGCTGCTCACGCGGTTCGCCGAAGCACTCGCCGCGGTCGGGCGCAAGGGGCCGTACGAGGCGGGCGACGCGCTCACCGACTACCTGCTCCGGGAGCGCGAGCGCGGCCGGATCCGCGCCGACGCGGACCCGCGGGCCGCGGCGGGGATGCTGCTCGGCGCGTGCTTCCAGCGGGCGTTCTTCGTGGCCTTCGGCGGGCCCGCGGCGGTTCAGCCGGCGGACGACTTCGCCGCGGCGCTGTCCCGTACGCTCTGGGCCGCGCTCGCCCCGCCGTCCGCGGCAGCCGCACCCCCGGCGACCCCGCCCGCGGCGCCGCCGGCCGCCTGACGGCCGGCCTCCGGCTCTCCCGACAGCCAGTCGTCCACCCGCGCCAGCAGCCTCCGCCGCACGTCCTCAGGCGCCACCGAGGCCCGTACGGACTGCCGCGCCAGCTCCGCCAGCTCCTCGTCCGTGAACCCGTGGTGCGTACGCGCCAGCTCGTACTGCGCCGCCAGCCGCGAGCCGAAGAGCAGCGGGTCGTCCGCCCCCAGCGCCATCGGCACCCCCGCGTCCCACAGCGCCCGCAGCGGCACGTCCTCCGGCCGCTCGTACACCCCCAGGGCGACGTTCGACGACGGGCACACCTCGCACGTCACCCCCGCCGCCGCGAGCCGCGACAGCAGCCGCGGGTCCTCGGCGGCGCGGATGCCGTGCCCGATGCGGCGCGCGTCCAGGTCGTCCAGGCAGTCGCGGACGCTCGCCGGGCCCGCCAGCTCGCCGCCGTGCGGGGCGGCCAGCAGGCCGCCGTCGCGGGCGATGGCGAAGGCGCGGTCGAAGTCGCGGGCGAAGCCGCGGCGCTCGTCGTTGGAGAGCCCGAAGCCGACGACGCCGCGGTCCGCGTAGCGCACGGCGAGCCGGGCGAGGGTGCGGGCGTCCAGCGGGTGCTTCATCCGGTTCGCGGCGACCAGCACGCGCATCCCGAGGCCGGTGTCCCTGGCCGTGGTCTCGACCGCGTCGAGGATGATCTCCAGCGCCGGGATCAGCCCGCCGAGGCGGGGCGCGTACGAGGTGGGATCGACCTGGATCTCCAGCCACCCCGAACCGTCCGCGAGGTCTTCTTCCGCGGCCTCGCGCACCAGCCGCTGGATGTCCTCGGGCGTACGCAGACAGGAGCGGGCCAGGTCGTACAGACGCTGGAAGCGGAACCAGCCGCGCTCGTCGGTCGCGCGCAGCTTGGGCGGCTCGCCGCTGCTCAGCGCCTCGGGCAGGTGCACGCCGTACTTCCCGGCCAGCTCGATGAGCGTGGCGGAGCGCATGGAGCCGGTGAAGTGCAGGTGGAGATGTGCCTTCGGCAGGCGGCGTACGTCTCGTGCGGCGGCGCGGTGGTCGTGCTCCATGGAGAGATCTTGCCGCATCCGCGGGGGGCGGCGACACCGGCACCTACGAACGAGGGCTTGCCCGGACGGTTGTCCGGGCAAGCCCCGCATGTGGTGTACGGGTCAGTGGCATATGCCGTCAGTCTAGTGACGCTACTAGGCCAGCATAGGCTCTACTCCGCCTCCGCCAGCAGCTTCTGCATCCGCGAGACGCCCTCGACCAGGTCCTCGTCGCCCAGCGCGTACGACAGCCGCAGGTACCCCGGCGTCCCGAACGCCTCACCCGGGACCACCGCGACCTCGGCCTCCTCCAGGATCACCTCGGCCAGCTCCACCGAGTTCGCCGGCCGCCGGCCGCGGATCTCCTTGCCGAGCAGCCCCTTCACGGACGGGTACGCGTAGAACGCGCCCTCCGGCTCGGGGCACTCCACGCCCTCGATCTCGTTCAGCATCCGCACGATCGTCCTGCGCCGCCGGTCGAACGCCTCGCGCATCTTCGCCACCGCGTCCAGGTCGCCGGAGACGGCCGCCAGCGCGGCGGCCTGGGCGACGTTGGAGACGTTGGACGTGGCGTGCGACTGCAGGTTCGCCGCGGCCTTGATCACGTCCTTCGGGCCGATGGCCCAGCCGACCCGCCAGCCGGTCATCGCGTACGTCTTGGCCACGCCGTTGACGACGACGCACTTGTCGCGCAGCTCCGGCACCACCACCGGCAGCGAGTGGAACTCGGCGGTCCCGTACACCAGGTGCTCGTAGATCTCGTCGGTCAGCACCCACAGCCCGTGCTCCGCGGCCCAGCGGCCGATCGCCTCGACCTGCTCGCGGGCGTAGACCGCGCCGGTCGGGTTGGACGGGGAGACGAAGAGCAGCACCTTCGTGCGCGGGGTGCGCGCGGCTTCGAGCTGCTCGACGGAGACCCGGTAGCCCGTGGTCTCGTCGGCGACCACGTCGACGGGCACGCCGCCGGCCAGCCGGATCGACTCGGGGTAGGTGGTCCAGTACGGCGTCGGGACGATGACCTCGTCGCCCGGGTCGAGCAGGGCGGCGAACGACTCGTAGATCGCCTGCTTCCCGCCGTTGGTGACGAGCACCTGGGCCGGCTCCACCTCGTACCCCGAGTCGCGCGCGGTCTTCGCGGCGATGGCGGCCTTCAGCTCGGGGAGCCCGCCTGCGGGCGTGTAGCGGTGGTACGTCGGGTTGGTGCACGCTGCGATCGCGGCCTCGACGATGTAGTCGGGCGTCGGGAAGTCGGGCTCGCCGGCGCCGAAGCCGATCACCGGCCGGCCGGCCGCCTTCAGGGCCTTGGCCTTGGCGTCCACGGCGAGCGTCGCGGACTCGGAGATGGCGCCGACGCGGGCCGACACCCGTCGTTCGGTCGGGGACTGGGACGCGGTGTTTGCAGCGGTCATGACGCCCATCGTTCCAGACGGGCGGGGGGCCGGGCACGTGGGTTGCACGGCTCGTACGCGGGGCGCGCGGCGTACTCGTTCGACGGCGGGGCGTGAAACCCGTACACTCAACCACCGTGCCAGCCCTGGTGCAGATCTTGCACGCGCTCGTGAAGCCCCTGCAGGAATGCGTTAGGTTGGGATGACACAAAGGGTCGTAGCTCAATTGGTAGAGCACTGGTCTCCAAAACCAGCGGTTGGGGGTTCAAGTCCCTCCGGCCCTGCTACGCGCATCCCCTTCAGGGGGTGCGTACGCAGTTCACAGCAGCCCCGCCGTGCTGCACCACCGGGCGCGGCAGGTCAACGAACCGGGATCCAGGTGAGGGACGAGTGACGGAAGCCTCCACCGCGACGCCTGACCGCCCCGAAGGCGACGCGCGACCCGCTCGCCGCGGCGGCAAGCGCGGCCGGAAGGGCCCGTTCGCCCGCCTGGCGCTCTTCTACCGCCAGATCGTCGCGGAGCTGCGCAAGGTCGTCTGGCCGACGCGGAACCAGCTCACGACGTACACGACCGTCGTGATCATCTTCGTGGTGGTCATGATCGGCATCGTGACGGTGATCGACTTCGGGTTCACCGAACTCATGCAGTACGTCTTCGGCTGACCGATTCGCGTACGCCGCCCCGTAAGGTACGTAAGGTAGGCGACTGCATGTGCACATCCCCTTTTGAGCCAGGAAGAAGCAGCTACCGTGTCTGACCCGAACCTGAACGACGCAGTCGCGACCGACGAGGTCGCCGGCGCTGCGCAGGCTGAGCCTGCCGAGCAGGTGGAGGCGGCCGAGACGGCGGCGGTGGCGGCCGGACGCGAAGACGCCGGGGAAGCCGAGGCCGCCACCGAGCAGGCCGAGGACGGCGCCGAGAGCGCGGCCGGCGAGGCGGACGAGGCCGAGGCCGGCGACGAGACTGTCGGCGACGAGGCCGCCGCGGACGCGGACGAGAAGGCCGACGAGACCGACGAAGCCGCCGAGGAGGCCGAGGAGGCCGTCGATCCCGTCGAGGCGCTCCGCCAGGACCTGCGCGGCCTGCCCGGCGAGTGGTACGTGATCCACACCTACGCGGGCTACGAGAAGCGGGTCAAGGCCAACCTCGAGCAGCGCGCCGTCTCCCTGAACGTCGAGGACTTCATCTACCAGGCCGAGGTGCCCGAGGAAGAGGTCGTCCAGATCAAGAACGGCGAGCGCAGGAACGTCCGCCAGAACAAGCTCCCGGGCTACGTCCTGGTGCGGATGGACCTGACGAACGAGTCGTGGGGCGTCGTGCGCAACACCCCGGGCGTCACCGGCTTCGTCGGCAACGCCTACGACCCGTACCCGCTGACGCTCGACGAGATCGTCCGCATGCTCGCCCCGGAGGCCGAGGAGAAGGCCGCCCGCGAGGCCGCGGAGGCCGAGGGCAAGCCGGCGCCGTCCCGCAAGGTCGAGGTGCAGGTGCTCGACTTCGCCGTGGGCGACTCGGTCACCGTCACCGACGGGCCGTTCGCGACGCTGCAGGCGACGATCAACGAGATCAACGCCGACTCGAAGAAGGTGAAGGGCCTGGTGGAGATCTTCGGCCGGGAGACCCCGGTCGAGCTGAGCTTCGACCAGATCCAGAAGAACGACTGAGGGCACCCCGCCCGCCACGCTTCCGACCAGGTCAGACGGCTGCACAGCCGCTCTGACCTGCTCGGTTTCAGGACCCGTACCCGAGACGGCTATCGTGGTGCGGTATGCCTCCGTCCGGGCGATCGGCAAATCACCGGATCGAGGCCCAAAACCTCTCATTCAAGGACCCGGAGAGACATGCCTCCCAAGAAGAAGAAGGTCACGGGGCTGATCAAGCTCCAGATCCAGGCCGGTGCCGCGAACCCGGCCCCGCCGGTCGGCCCCGCGCTGGGCCAGCACGGCGTGAACATCATGGAGTTCTGCAAGGCGTACAACGCCGCGACCGAGTCGCAGCGCGGCTGGGTCATCCCGGTGGAGATCACGGTCTACGAGGACCGTTCGTTCACCTTCATCACCAAGACCCCGCCGGCCGCGAAGATGATCCTCAAGGCCGCGGGCGTCGAGAAGGGCTCCGGCGAGCCGCACAAGACCAAGGTCGCGAAGATCACCCGCGACCAGGTCCGCGAGATCGCCACCACCAAGATGGCCGACCTCAACGCCAACGACCTGGACGCCGCCGAGAAGATCATCGCCGGCACCGCCCGCTCCATGGGCGTCACGGTCGAGGGCTGAGCGCCCCGCGCCACCCGCAGCACCCTGTGGCAGGGCCGTGCGCCGGCCCGGACCACGACTCCGTACCGACACATCAGGAGCAGCAGTGAAGCGCAGCAAGGCACTCCGCAGCGGCGACGCCAAGGTCGACCGCACGCGGCAGTACGCACCCCTCGAGGCCGTCCGCCTCGCCAAGGAGACGTCCACGACGAAGTTCGACGGCACCGTCGAGGTCGCCATGCGGCTGGGCATCGACCCGCGCAAGGCCGACCAGATGGTCCGCGGCACCGTGAACCTCCCGCACGGCACCGGCAAGACCGCCCGGGTCCTGGTCTTCGCGACCGGTGACCGTGCAGCGGCCGCGGAGGCCGCGGGCGCCGACATCGTCGGCGCCGACGAGCTGATCGAGGAGGTGCAGAAGGGCCGCCTCGACTTCGACGCGGTCGTCGCCACCCCGGACCTCATGGGCAAGGTCGGCCGCCTCGGCCGGTTCCTCGGCCCGCGCGGTCTGATGCCGAACCCGAAGACCGGCACGGTCACGCCCGACGTGGCGAAGGCCGTCACCGAGATCAAGGGCGGCAAGATCGAGTTCCGCACCGACAAGCACTCCAACCTGCACTTCATCATCGGCAAGACCTCGTTCGACGAGCAGAAGCTGGTGGAGAACTACGGTGCGGCGCTGGAGGAGGTGCTGCGGCTCAAGCCGTCGGCCGCCAAGGGCCGTTACATCAAGAAGGCCACGATCACCACGACGATGGGCCCCGGCATCCCGGTGGACCCCGCGCGGGTGCGCAACCTGCTGTCGGAGGAGCCCGCGGTCTGACGGGCACCGCCCGTTCGACAACCGCGCATCATCTGTCACGGCCCTGCAACGGGTCGGATCCGGAACGCCCATGGGGCACCGGGTCCGGCCCGTTTCTGGTGTTCACTGGCCCGTACGGGCAGAACACCTGCCCGTACGAGAACGATCACCACGAGGGGGCGGGGATTCCCATGCACACGACCGTGAAGCGCGCAAGTGTCTCTCTGGGGGCGGCGCTGCTGCTCGCGTTCGCGGCGGCCTGCGGGTCCGACTCGGGCGGCGGTGACGGCGGTTCCGGCAACGGGGGCGGCGACGGCGGCGGCAACGGCGGCAGCGGGACGATACGGGGCGCCCAGGCCGCACTGAAGGCGATCGACGAGAAGACCACCGGCGCGGAGTCGTCGAAGTTCGAGAGCACCATGGTCATGGGCGAGGCGATGACCACCGAGAACGAGGGCGAACTCGACTGGGCCGACGGCGCGATAGGCACCGCCACCGTCAAGTACACCGACGGCCAGATGGCCTCCTCGATCCAGATGATGGACGACGACGGCACGCTGGACGCCCGCTACCTGCCGGACGCCTACTACGCCGGCGTCGAGGGCGCGTTCCAGACCCAGTACCCGGACAAGAAGTGGATCCGCTACGACTACGACGACCTGTCGGAGTTCATGGGCCCGTCCGGGGACTACATGAAGGACCAGATGCAGAACAGCACCCCGGGGCAGGCCGTGAAGCTCCTGCTGGCCTCCGAGGACGTCGAGGAGGTCGGTCAGGAGGACGTGCGCGGCGTCCAGACCACGCACTACTCCGGCACCGTGGACGTCTCCGACCTGGCGCGCGCGTCCTCCAAGACGCTGAGCGAGCAGCAGCTTTCCGACCTGGAGGACCAGCTTGAGGCCTCCGGCGTCACCACGCAGACCGTCGACATCTGGGTGGACGAGAACGACCTGATGATCAAGCGCGAGGAGTCCGGGAAGATGACGGGCGGCGAGTTCAGCACCACCGTCTACTACTCGGACTACGGCGTCGACGTGAACGTCGAGGAGCCGTCCGCGGCGGAGAGCATCGACTTCACCGAAATCCAGTAACAGACGGGCGGTTTCCCCGTATCCGATAGCGTGTTCCCCTCCATGTCCCGGGACACGCGTACCCGGAGGGAAAGGATCACCATGCGCTCGACCTTCGTACGGGGCGGAGCCGCGCTCGGCGCGGCCGCCCTCGCCCTGACCGCCTTCACCGCCTGCGGCGACGACGACGGAGACGGCAAGGCGGGCGGCAGGAAGGGCGGGAACGCCGCCCAGCCGGTCGACGTGACGCCCGCAGCCGCCGTCCGCAAGGCCACGGAGAAGGCGGAGGACTTCACCTCCCTCGAGTACCGGATGGCCGGCGACGTCCCCGGTGAGGGCACGATGGAGGGCACCGGGGCCATCAGCATGGACCCGCCGGCCATGCAGATGAAGATGACGGTGGACGGGGCGACCGCCGACGAGAGCGGCGAGGTGGAGATACGCCTCGTCGACGACGCGATGTACATGAATGCCGGCCCCGAGGCCGCGGCCGAGCTGGACGGCAAGACCTGGCTGAAGATCGGCATGTCGGACGGCGGGGCGGGCGGCGGCGAGAACCCGCTGCTGGAGCTGAAGCAGGCGGACGACAACCCCGCCGAGGAAGCCCAGATGATGAACGCGGCCGAGGACCTGGAGAGGGTCGGCGAGGAGAAGGTGGAGGGGGTCCGGACCACCCGGTACACCGGCACGATCACCCTCGACGACCTCCGCGCGGACCTCGAGGGCAAGGACGCGAAGACCAAGAAGGACCGCCAGGAGCAGATCGACGAGATGGCGGAGCAGGGCGTCGACGAGTTCACCATGGACATGTGGATCGACGGCGAGGACCACACCAAGCAGTTCCGCATGCAGGCCGAGACGAAGGAGGGCCCGCTGGACACCACCATGACCTTCCTGAGCTACAACGAGCCCGTCACGGTGGAGGCCCCGCCGGCCGCCGAGACCGCGGACATGGACGCCATGATGAAGGAAGCGGACGCGGGGAGCGGCGCGTAGCGCCTGAGTCCACGTCGCGTACGGACCGGCCGTCCCGGGGGCGATTTGCCCGCGGGTCGGCCGCTGCCGTACGATTCCCGCTTGTAGCCAAAGACCGCTGGCCGCCGCCGTACGCCCGCAGGGGAGTGCGGTGGCCGAAGGTTCCGCGTACGCCGCGGACGGCCCGCGCAGGTGAACGAGGAAGACCTCCCGCCGGGCCCCGGGCCCGTGCGGTCGAGTCACGCCCCGAGCGCCTGCGCCGGGGCGTTTGCCGTGTGCGAGGGCCTCGTGCATCCGAAGGGCGGTCCCATCACCCGGAAGGAGGCTGAGGCTCATGGCGACGCCGGACAAGGTCGAGGCCGTCAAGGAGATCGCGGACAAGCTCCGCGGCTCCAACGCGGCCGTCGTGACCGCGTACACCGGACTGAGCGTGGCGCAGCTTAAGGATCTGCGCCGTTCTCTCGGCGAGAACGCGCAGTACCGAGTGGTGAAGAACACGCTGACCAAGATCGCGGCGAAGGAGGCCGGGCTCGACCAGCTCGACGAGCACCTCCAGGGCTCGACCGCTGTCGCCTTCGTGACCGGTGACCCGGTCGAGGCGGCCAAGGGGCTGCGTAACTTCGCCAAGGACAACCCCGCTCTCGTCATCAAGGGCGGTGTGCTCGACGGCAAGGCTCTGACCGCCGACGAGATCAACAAGCTCGCGGACCTCGAGTCCCGCGAGGTGCTGCTCGCCAAGCTGGCCGGCGGCATGAAGGCGTCCATGGCGAAGGCCGCGGCGACCTTCCAGGCCCCGCTCACGAAGTTCGTCCGCACCGCGGACGCGCTGCGCGACAAGGTCGAGCAGGGCGGTGCCGGTACGCCGGCTCCCGCCGACGCCGCGGAGTAGCGGAAGCGCTCCTCGTGGCTCAGCGGGCACCGCGAACGCCCGCCGTACCGATGCATCAGCACAACCGGCACCAGCCGACTTAGTGGAAGGACCGCCACCATGGCGAAGCTCAGCCAGGAAGACCTGCTCGCGCAGTTCGAGGAGATGACCCTCCTCGAGCTCTCCGACTTCGTCAAGAAGTTCGAGGAGAAGTTCGACGTCGAGGCCGCCGCGCCGGCCGCCGTCGTCGCCGCCCCGGGCGGTGGCGCCGCCGCCGCCGAGGCCGCCCCGGAGCAGGACGAGTTCGACGTCGTCCTGCTCGGCGCCGGCGAGAAGAAGATCCAGGTCATCAAGGTCGTGCGCGAGCTGACCTCGCTCGGCCTGAAGGAGGCCAAGGAGCTGGTCGACGGCACGCCGAAGCCGGTTCTGGAGAAGGTCAACAAGGAGGCCGCGGACAAGGCCAAGGAGTCCCTCGAGGGCGCCGGCGCCTCCGTCGAGGTCAAGTGACCTCGTCCCGGCCGGTCGGGGCGCTGTGAGCCAGGACCGCCGGGGCTGACGGCCCCGTTGCCGCAACCGAGGGCGATCACCCATGCGGGTGGTCGCCCTCGCTGCGTTGCCGGGGCCCCGGCCGGAGCGCTTGCCCCGCGGGCACCGGCGGGTATGGTGATCTTCACCGGCCGGGGCGGCCGACATGATCTCCCTGGGGCAGGGGGGCCTTGACGAACGGCCAGCGGCGCGCGATTCTCAGGTCGTCACATCTCAGGTCGTCACATCGGTCCGTACTCCGAGGCATGGATCGGTGACCGAGTGGGAATGGCTTCAAGCGCGAAGGCATCCGGTATTCGGCATAACTTCAGGGGAGGCCCCACGCGAGGCGGGCGCTCCTCAGGCAGGGAGAGATCGAAGATTTGCTGGTCTCCAGCCTCCGCTGGACATCAGTGTGGCGAGTCGCTACACTGACCCTTTGCGCTGCCTGTTAACTGCCCCCTGCCCGTCACCAGGGGTCTGTCCAGAGCTCGTACGATCTTGAGAGACACGCTTTGACCTGGGCGTTCTCCTCCCCGTGTGGGTTTTGGGACCGGTACGCGCGTAGTGAGTCCGAGCCCTCGGAAGGACCCCTCTTGGCCGCCTCGCGCACCGCCTCGACCGCTAGTACGAACAACGGCGCCAGCACCGCCCCGCTGCGCATCTCTTTCGCGAAGATCAAGGAACCCCTCGAGGTTCCGAACCTTCTTGCGCTCCAGACCGAGAGCTTCGACTGGCTCCTCGGCAACGACGCCTGGAAGGCTCGTGTCGAGGAGGCCCTGGATCATGGACAGGACGTCCCCACCAAGTCCGGCCTCGAGGAGATCTTCGAGGAGATCTCCCCGATCGAGGACTTCTCCGGGTCGATGTCGCTGACCTTCCGCGACCACCGCTTCGAGCCCCCGAAGAACTCCATCGACGAGTGCAAGGAGCGCGACTTCACCTACGCCGCGCCGCTCTTCGTCACCGCCGAGTTCACCAACAACGAGACCGGGGAGATCAAGTCCCAGACGGTCTTCATGGGCGACTTCCCGCTCATGACGGACAAGGGCACCTTCGTGATCAACGGCACCGAGCGTGTCGTGGTCTCGCAGCTCGTCCGGTCCCCGGGCGTCTACTTCGACTCCTCCATCGACAAGACCTCCGACAAGGACATCTTCTCCGTCAAGGTCATCCCCTCCCGGGGCGCCTGGCTGGAGATGGAGATCGACAAGCGCGACATGGTCGGTGTCCGCATCGACCGCAAGCGCAAGCAGTCGATCACCGTGCTGCTCAAGGCCCTCGGCTGGACGAACGAGCAGATCCTCGAGGAGTTCGGCGAGTACGAGTCCATGCGCGCCACCCTGGAGAAGGACCACACCCAGGGCCAGGACGACGCGCTGCTCGACATCTACCGCAAGCTGCGTCCGGGCGAGCCGCCGACCAAGGAGGCCGCGCAGACGCTGCTGGAGAACCTGTACTTCAACCCCAAGCGCTACGACCTCGCCAAGGTCGGCCGCTACAAGATCAACAAGAAGCTGGGCGCCGCCGCGCCGCTCGACGCCGGCACGCTGACGGTCGAGGACATCATCGCCTCGATCAAGTACCTGGTGAAGCTGCACGCCGGTGAGGTCGAGACCGTCGGGGACAACGGCCAGTCCGTGGTCGTCGAGACCGACGACATCGACCACTTCGGCAACCGCCGCATCCGCAACGTCGGCGAGCTGATCCAGAACCAGGTGCGTACGGGCCTCGCCCGTATGGAGCGCGTCGTGCGCGAGCGCATGACGACCCAGGACGTCGAGGCGATCACGCCGCAGACCCTGATCAACATCCGGCCGGTCGTCGCCTCCATCAAGGAGTTCTTCGGCACCAGCCAGCTCTCGCAGTTCATGGACCAGACGAACCCGCTGTCCGGGCTCACCCACAAGCGCCGGCTCAACGCGCTGGGCCCCGGCGGTCTCTCCCGTGAGCGGGCCGGCTTCGAGGTCCGCGACGTGCACCCGTCGCACTACGGCCGCATGTGTCCGATCGAGACGCCGGAAGGCCCGAACATCGGCCTCATCGGCTCGCTCGCCTCGTACGGCCGGGTGAACGCCTTCGGCTTCATCGAGACCCCGTACCGCAAGGTCGTCGGCGGCGTCGTCACCGACGACGTGGACTACCTGACGGCCGACGAGGAGGACCGCTTCGTCATCGCGCAGGCCAACGCGCCGCTCACGAACGACCTGCACTTCGCCGAGAACCGGGTCCTGGTCCGCCGCCGCGGCGGCGAGGTCGACTACATCCCCGGCGACGACGTCGACTACATGGACGTCTCGCCGCGCCAGATGGTGTCGGTCGCGACCGCGATGATCCCCTTCCTGGAGCACGACGACGCCAACCGCGCGCTCATGGGCTCCAACATGATGCGCCAGGCCGTGCCGCTGATCCGGGCCGAGGCCCCCCTCGTCGGCACCGGCATGGAGTACCGCTGCGCGGTCGACGCCGGCGACGTCATCAAGGCCGACAAGGACGGTGTGGTCCAGGAGGTCTCCGCGGACTACGTCACCGTCGCCAACGACGACGGCACGTACACCACGTACCGCGTCAACAAGTTCCATCGCTCCAACCAGGGCACCTCCTTCAACCAGAAGGTGCTCGTGGACGAGGGCTCCCGCGTCATCGAGGGCCAGGTGCTCGCCGACGGCCCCTCGACCGACGAGGGCGAGATGGCGCTCGGCAAGAACCTCCTGGTGGCGTTCATGCCGTGGGAGGGCCACAACTACGAGGACGCCATCATCCTCAGCCAGCGCCTCGTGCAGGACGACGTCCTGTCCTCGATCCACATCGAGGAGCACGAGGTCGACGCCCGCGACACCAAGCTGGGCCCCGAGGAGATCACCCGGGACATCCCGAACGTCTCCGAGGAGGTCCTGGCCGACCTCGACGAGCGCGGCATCATCCGCATCGGCGCCGAGGTCGTCGCCGGCGACATCCTGGTCGGCAAGGTCACGCCCAAGGGCGAGACGGAGCTGACCCCGGAGGAGCGGCTGCTGCGCGCGATCTTCGGCGAGAAGGCCCGCGAGGTCCGTGACACGTCCCTGAAGGTCCCGCACGGCGAGACCGGCCGCGTCATCGGCGTCCGCGTCTTCGACCGCGAGGAGGGCGACGAACTGCCGCCCGGCGTGAACCAGCTCGTCCGGGTCTACGTCGCCCAGAAGCGCAAGATCACCGACGGCGACAAGCTCGCCGGCCGGCACGGCAACAAGGGCGTCATCGCCAAGATCCTGCCGATCGAGGACATGCCGTTCATGGAGGACGGCCACCCGGTCGACATCATCCTCAACCCGCTCGGCGTGCCCTCCCGGATGAACCCGGGTCAGGTGCTGGAGATCCACCTGGGCTGGCTCGCCGCCCAGGGCTGGGACGTCTCCGGCATCAAGGAGGAGTGGGCCGAGCGCCTGCAGGGCATCGGCGCCGACCAGGTCGCGGCCGGTACGAACGTGGCGACGCCGGTCTTCGACGGCGCCCGTGAGGACGAGCTGGCCGGCCTCATCCAGAACACGCTGCCCAACCGCGACGGCGACCGCATGGTGCAGCCGTCCGGCAAGGCGCAGCTCTTCGACGGCCGCTCCGGCGAGCCGTTCCCGGAGCCGATCTCCGTCGGCTACATGTACATCCTCAAGCTGCACCACCTCGTGGACGACAAGCTCCACGCCCGGTCCACCGGCCCGTACTCGATGATCACCCAGCAGCCGCTGGGCGGTAAGGCGCAGTTCGGCGGCCAGCGGTTCGGCGAGATGGAGGTGTGGGCCCTGGAGGCGTACGGCGCCGCCTACGCACTGCAGGAACTGCTCACCATCAAGTCGGACGACGTGACCGGCCGCGTGAAGGTCTACGAGGCCATCGTCAAGGGCGAGAACATCCCCGAGCCGGGCATCCCTGAGTCCTTCAAGGTGCTCATCAAGGAGATGCAGTCCCTGTGCCTGAACGTGGAGGTGCTCTCCTCCGACGGCATGTCCATCGAGATGCGCGACACGGACGAGGACGTCTTCCGTGCCGCCGAAGAGCTTGGCATCGACCTGTCCCGGCGTGAGCCGAGCAGCGTCGAAGAGGTCTGACGGGTCCGGCGGGGGCTTCCCTCGAAGCTCCCGCCACCCCCTCGGCCCTAGCGGGCCCGGGAGGAGGCACCCCCTCCCCGCGACCCGCGATCAGACCATTGACACACGACCCTGAGAGGGATTGACGAGAGTGCTCGACGTCAACTTCTTCGACGAGCTGCGGATCGGCCTGGCGACCGCGGACGACATCCGGACCTGGTCACACGGCGAGGTCAAGAAGCCCGAGACCATCAACTACCGCACCCTCAAGCCCGAGAAGGACGGCCTCTTCTGCGAGAAGATCTTCGGCCCCACCCGGGACTGGGAGTGCTACTGCGGCAAGTACAAGCGCGTCCGCTTCAAGGGCATCATCTGTGAGCGCTGCGGCGTCGAGGTGACCCGCGCCAAGGTGCGCCGTGAGCGGATGGGCCACATCGAGCTGGCCGCGCCCGTCACGCACATCTGGTACTTCAAGGGCGTCCCGTCGCGCCTCGGCTACCTGCTCGACCTGGCGCCGAAGGACCTGGAGAAGGTCATCTACTTCGCCGCCTACATGATCACGTGGGTGGACGACGAGCGCCGCCAGCGCGACCTGTCGTCGCTGGAGGCCCAGATCTCCGTCGAGCGCCAGCAGATCGAGCAGCGCCGCGACGGCGACCTGGAGGCCCGTGCCAAGAAGCAGGAAGCCGACCTGGCCGAGCTGGAGGCCGAAGGCGCCAAGGCCGACGTGCGCCGCAAGGTGCGCGAGGGCGGCGAGCGCGAGATGAAGCAGCTCCGCGACCGGGCCCAGCGCGAGCTGGACCGCCTGGACGAGGTGTGGAACCGCTTCAAGAACCTCAAGGTCCAGGACCTGGAGGGCGACGAGCTGCTCTACCGCGAGCTGCGCGACCGCTTCGGCACGTACTTCCAGGGCGGCATGGGCGCCGCGGCGCTCCAGAAGCGCCTGGAGTCCTTCGACCTGGACGAGGAGGCGGAGAAGCTCCGCGAGATCATCCGCACCGGCAAGGGCCAGAAGAAGACCCGTGCCCTGAAGCGGCTGAAGGTCGTCTCCGCGTTCCAGCACACCCGCAACAGCCCCAACGGCATGGTGCTGGACTGCGTCCCGGTGATCCCGCCGGACCTGCGTCCGATGGTGCAGCTCGACGGTGGCCGCTTCGCGACCTCCGACCTGAACGACCTGTACCGCCGCGTCATCAACCGCAACAACCGGCTGAAGCGGCTGCTCGACCTCGGCGCGCCCGAGATCATCGTCAACAACGAGAAGCGCATGCTGCAGGAGGCCGTCGACGCGCTGTTCGACAACGGCCGCCGCGGCCGGCCGGTGACCGGGCCCGGCAACCGCCCGCTCAAGTCGCTCTCCGACATGCTCAAGGGCAAGCAGGGCCGCTTCCGGCAGAACCTGCTCGGCAAGCGCGTCGACTACTCGGCCCGTTCCGTCATCGTCGTCGGCCCGCAGCTCAAGCTCCACCAGTGCGGCCTGCCCAAGGCCATGGCGCTGGAGCTCTTCAAGCCGTTCGTGATGAAGCGCCTGGTGGATCTCAACCACGCGCAGAACATCAAGAGCGCCAAGCGCATGGTCGAGCGCGGCCGCACGGTCGTGTACGACGTGCTGGAAGAGGTCATCGCCGAGCACCCGGTGCTGCTGAACCGGGCGCCGACGCTGCACCGCCTCGGCATCCAGGCGTTCGAGCCGCAGCTCGTCGAGGGCAAGGCCATCCAGATCCACCCGCTCGTCTGCACCGCGTTCAACGCGGACTTCGACGGCGACCAGATGGCCGTGCACCTGCCGCTCTCCGCGGAGGCCCAGGCCGAGGCCCGCATCCTCATGCTGTCCTCGAACAACATCCTCAAGCCGGCCGACGGCCGTCCCGTCACCATGCCCACCCAGGACATGGTGCTCGGGCTCTTCTTCCTCACCACCGACGAGATCGAGGGTGAGAAGAAGGGCGAGGGCCGCTCGTTCGCGTCGGTCGCCGAGGCGATCATGGCCTTCGACGCCGGCGAGCTGTCGCTCCAGGCGAACGTCGACATCCGGTTCCCCGTCGGCTCCGTGCCGCCGCGCGGCTGGACGCCGCCGGTGGCCGAAGCGGACGACGGCGTCGGGGGAGGGGCCGCGGCCGACTCGGACTGGCAGCCGGGCGACCCGTTCCGGCTCCGCACCACCCTGGGCCGCGCGCTCTTCAACGAGCTGCTGCCCGAGGACTACCCGTTCATCCACTACACCGTCGGCAAGAAGCAGCTCTCCGAGATCGTCAACGACCTCGCCGAGCGCTACCCGAAGGTCCTCGTCGCGCAGACCCTGGACAACCTGAAGTCCTCGGGCTTCTACTGGGCCACCCACTCCGGCGTCACCATCGCCATCTCGGACGTGGTCGTGCCGGAGGCGAAGAAGGAGATCATCGCCGGGTACGAGGCCCAGGACGAGAAGGTCCAGAAGCAGTACGAGCGCGGCCTGATCACCAAGGACGAGCGCACCCAGGAACTCATCGCGATCTGGACCAAGGCGACCAACGAGGTCGCCGAGGCCATGAACGAGAACTTCCCGAAGACCAACCCGATCTTCATGATGGTCAACTCGGGTGCGCGCGGAAACATGATGCAGATGCGCCAGATCGCGGGTATGCGCGGCCTGGTGTCCAACGCCAAGAACGAGACCATCCCGCGGCCGATCAAGTCCTCGTTCCGCGAGGGCCTGTCCGTGCTGGAGTACTTCATCTCCACGCACGGCGCCCGCAAGGGTCTCGCCGACACCGCGCTGCGCACCGCCGACTCGGGTTACCTGACCCGTCGTCTGGTGGACGTCTCGCAGGACGTGATCATCCGCGAGGAGGACTGCGGCACCGACCGCGGCCTGAAGCTGGAGATCGCGTCGGTCGGCGCCGACGGCGTGCTGCGCAAGGCCGAGGACGTCGAGACCTCGGTGTACGCGCGCTGCCTCGCCGAGGACATCGTCGTCGACGGCAAGGTGCTGGCCCCGGCCGGCACCGACCTGGGCGACGTGCTCATCGACGAGCTGATCCGGCACGGCGTGGCGACGGTCAAGACCCGCTCGGTGCTCACCTGCGAGTCCGCCGTCGGCACCTGCGCCATGTGCTACGGCCGTTCGCTGGCCACCGGCAAGCTGGTGGACATCGGCGAGGCCGTGGGCATCATCGCCGCCCAGTCCATCGGCGAGCCCGGCACCCAGCTCACGATGCGCACCTTCCACACCGGCGGTGTGGCGGGTGAGGACATCACCCAGGGTCTGCCGCGTGTCGTCGAGCTCTTCGAGGCCCGTACGCCCAAGGGCGTGGCGCCGATCTCGGAGGCCGCGGGCCGGGTGCGGATCGAGGAGACGGAGAAGACCAAGAAGGTCGTCGTCACTCCCGACGACGGTTCCGACGAGGTCGCGTACGGCGTCTCCAAGCGCGCCCGTCTCACCGCCGGCGAGGGCGACCACGTCGAGGTCGGCCAGAAGCTGACCGTCGGTACGGAGAACCCGCACGACGTGCTGCGCATCCTGGGCCAGCGGGCCGTGCAGGTCCACCTGGTCGGCGAGGTGCAGAAGGTCTACAACAGCCAGGGCGTGTCCATCCACGACAAGCACATCGAGATCATCATCCGGCAGATGCTGCGCCGGGTGACGATCATCGAGTCCGGCGACGCGGAGCTGCTGCCGGGCGAGCTGGTCGAGCGCTCGAAGTTCGAGCAGGAGAACCGGCGCGTGGTGGCCGAGGGCGGCCAGCCCGCCTCCGGCCGGCCGCAGCTCATGGGCATCACGAAGGCGTCGCTGGCCACCGAGTCGTGGCTGTCGGCGGCGTCGTTCCAGGAGACGACCCGGGTGCTGACCGACGCGGCGATCAACGCCAAGTCGGACTCCCTGATCGGCCTCAAGGAGAACGTGATCATCGGCAAGCTGATCCCGGCCGGTACGGGCCTGTCCCGCTACCGCAACATCCGGGTGGAGCCCACCGAGGAGGCGAAGGCCGCGATGTACTCGACCGTCGGCTACGACGACATCGACTACTCGCCCTTCGGCACCGGCTCCGGCCAGGCGGTCCCGCTGGAGGACTACGACTACGGCCCGTACAACCAGTAACGGCCGCGGTCACCGCACGCCCCGCAGGGCGGCTCTCCCCCGGGAGAGCCGCCCTGCGGCGTTCCCGGGGCCCCTGGGCGGCCGCGCGGGTCCCGGCCGCCCGCGCGGCCGGGGGCCGCGCTGCGGCCGCGTGTGAACCGGACGACGCGGGGCGCGGGGGGCGCGCGGTGGCGTCAACTTCTCGGTGTCGCGCCGGAACTCCCCCGGCGCCCCGTGCGTCGAGCACAATAGAAGCACGCGGTACGCGGAGACCGCGGGTGGGGAGGTTCCTGAGTGTCCATGCAGCCGTGGGACCACAGCCGGCCCCCGTCCATGCGTGCCGCGCACGCCGACCGGGAGCGGACCGTCGACGTGCTGAAGGCCGGGTTCGCGGAGGGCAGGCTCACCCAGCCGGAGTACGAGCAGCGCATGGCACAGGCGTACGACGCGCAGACCTACGGCGAGCTGCACGCGCTCGTCTACGACCTGCCGCAGGGCCCCGCCGGCATCCCCACGATGCCGGCCGTGGTGCCGCGTACGTTCCAGCCCGTGCCCGTCCTGCCGCCCCCGCGGCGTACGAACAGCTCGGCGGTCGGCGCGATGGTGTGCGGGGCGCTGGTGCCGGCGACGTTCGGCGTGACGTTCATCCCGGCGATCGTCCTGGGCCACAAGGCGCGCGCCGAGATCCGCAGGACCGGCGAGCAGGGCGAGGGCATGGCCCTCGCGGGCCTGGTCATCGGCTATCTGACGCTCAGTTTCGTCGCCTTCATCGCCCTCATCGTGGCCGCCGCGGCCGGCAGCGGGGGATAACCATACCCAGGGCTCCCGTCCCTTATGTCTCTTTGTTTTGACCGGAGCGGGTGGCTGTAGGTACCCTCTGACCTTGTGCCTGGGGTGTCCCCGGGTCTTCGCGTGCGCGGGGGCGCTCCCGCGAAGGCGCCGAGGCTGTGACACCGAAGAGCTGCACTTCCCCGTGAGACTGGCGGGGACGTACGGGGCTTGCGACACACCCGACCGCGTGGGTCGGGGGCCGGCCGGTCTTCACGGACAAAACCCCAGGTTAGAAGTATCGAGATCGGCACACAGAAACCGGAGAAACGGTGCCTACGATCCAGCAGCTGGTCCGCAAGGGCCGGCAGGACAAGGTCGAGAAGAACAAGACGCCCGCGCTCGAGGGTTCGCCCCAGCGCCGTGGCGTGTGCACGCGTGTGTTCACCACCACCCCCAAGAAGCCGAACTCGGCCCTGCGTAAGGTCGCGCGTGTGCGTCTGACCAGTGGGATCGAGGTCACCGCTTACATTCCGGGTGAGGGGCACAACCTGCAGGAGCACTCGATCGTGCTCGTGCGCGGTGGCCGTGTGAAGGACCTGCCGGGCGTTCGCTACAAGATCATCCGCGGTTCGCTCGACACCCAGGGTGTCAAGAACCGCAAGCAGGCCCGCAGCCGCTACGGCGCCAAGAAGGAGAAGTAAGCATGCCTCGTAAGGGCCCCGCCCCGAAGCGACCGGTGCACATCGACCCGGTCTACAACTCTCCTCTGGTGACCTCGCTGATCAACAAGGTGCTGCTGCACGGCAAGCGCTCCACCGCCGAGCGCATCGTGTACGGCGCCATGGAGGGCCTGCGCGACAAGACCGGCAACGACCCGGTCATCACGCTGAAGCGCGCCCTGGAGAACGTCAAGCCGGCCATCGAGGTCAAGTCCCGCCGCGTCGGTGGCGCGACGTACCAGGTCCCGGTCGAGGTGAAGCCCGGCCGGTCCGCCACGCTCGCGCTGCGCTGGATCGTGGGTTACTCCCGCGCCCGCCGTGAGAAGACGATGACCGAGCGCCTCATGAACGAGCTGCTGGACGCCAGCAACGGCCTCGGCGCCTCCGTCAAGCGCCGCGAGGACACGCACAAGATGGCCGACGCCAACAAGGCCTTCGCGCACTACCGCTGGTAGTCGAGAACCCCGTATTACGAGAGAGAAGACTGAGCCAACATGGCCACCACTTCACTTGACCTGGCCAAGGTCCGCAACATCGGGATCATGGCCCACATCGACGCGGGCAAGACGACCACCACCGAGCGGATCCTGTACTACACCGGTGTCTCGTACAAGATCGGTGAGGTCCACGACGGCGCAGCCACGATGGACTGGATGGCGCAGGAGCAGGAGCGCGGCATCACGATCACGTCCGCCGCGACGACCTGTCACTGGCCGCTCGACGAGGTCGACCACACCATCAACATCATCGACACCCCGGGCCACGTCGACTTCACCGTCGAGGTGGAGCGCTCGCTGCGCGTGCTCGACGGTGCGGTGACGGTGTTCGACGGCGTGGCCGGTGTCGAGCCGCAGTCCGAGACCGTGTGGCGCCAGGCCGACCGGTACGGCGTCCCGCGTATCTGCTTCGTCAACAAGCTGGACCGCACGGGTGCCGAGTTCCACCGCTGCGTCGACATGATCACCGACCGGCTGGGCGCGACCCCGCTGGTGATGCAGCTCCCGATCGGTACCGAGGCCGACTTCAAGGGCGTCGTCGACCTGGTCCGGATGAAGGCGTTCGTGTGGTCGCCCGAGGCCAAGCTCGGCGAGGCGTACGACGTCGTCGACATCCCGGAGACGCACCTGGAGGCGGCCGACGAGTGGCGGGGCAAGCTGCTCGAAGCCGTCGCCGAGAACGACGAGGAGATGATGGAGCTGTACCTGGAGGGCGAGGAGCCCACCGAGGAGCAGCTCTACGCGGCCGTGCGCCGTATCACCATCAACTCCGGCAAGGGCGAGGGCACCACCGTCACCCCGGTGTTCTGCGGCACCGCGTTCAAGAACAAGGGCGTGCAGCCCCTGCTCGACGCGATCGTGCGCTACCTGCCGTCGCCGCTGGACGTCGAGGCCATCGAGGGCCACGCCGTGGGCGACCCCGACGAGGTCATCGTCCGCCGGCCCTCGGAGGAGGAGCCGCTCTCCGCGCTCGCCTTCAAGATCGCCAGCGACCCGCACCTGGGCAAGCTGACCTTCATCCGGGTCTACTCGGGCCGGCTGAACGCCGGCTCGCAGGTGCAGAACTCGGTGAAGGGCCGCAAGGAGCGCATCGGCAAGATCTACCGGATGCACGCCAACAAGCGCGAAGAGATCGACTCGGTGGGTGCCGGCGACATCGTCGCCGTCATGGGTCTGAAGCAGACCACCACCGGCGAGACCCTGAGCGACCCGGCGAATCCGGTCATCCTGGAGTCCATGGACTTCCCGGCCCCGGTGATCGAGGTCGCCATCGAGCCGAAGTCCAAGGGCGACCAGGAGAAGCTGGGCGTCGCGATCCAGCGCCTCGCCGAGGAGGACCCGTCGTTCCGGGTCAAGACGGACGAGGAGACCGGCCAGACGATCATCTCGGGCATGGGCGAACTGCACCTGGACGTGCTGGTCGACCGCATGAAGCGCGAGTTCAAGGTCGAGGCGAACGTCGGTAAGCCGCAGGTGGCGTACCGCGAGACGGTGCGCCGGCCGGTGGCGAAGCACGAGTACACGCACAAGAAGCAGACCGGCGGCTCCGGCCAGTTCGCGCGCGTCATCATCGCGCTCGAACCGCTGGAGGGCGACGGCTACGAGTTCGTCAACGAGGTCACCGGCGGCCGCATCCCCAAGGAGTACATCCCCTCGGTGGACGCGGGCAGCCAGGAGGCCATGGAATTCGGCATCCTCGCCGGATACCCGCTGACGGGCGTGCGTGTGCGCCTGCTGGACGGTGCCTACCACGAGGTGGACTCGTCCGAGATGGCCTTCAAGATCGCCGGCTCGATGGCCTTCAAGGAGGCCGCCCGCAAGGCCGCTCCGGTCCTGCTGGAGCCGATGATGAAGGTCGAGGTCACGACGCCCGAGGACTACATGGGCGACGTGATCGGCGACATCAACTCGCGCCGTGGACAGATCCAGTCCATGGAGGACCGGAGTGGTGCCAAGCTGGTCACCGGTCTGGTCCCGCTGTCGGAGATGTTCGGCTACGTCGGCGACTTGCGCAGCAAGACGTCCGGCCGGGCGAGCTACTCCATGCAGTTCGACTCCTACGCCGAGGTTCCCAAGAACGTCGCCGAGGAGATCATCGCGAAGGCCAAGGGCGAGTGAAGCCGTAGGCTGTAGCAAACGGCATACGGGTCATACCGCCGCAGATCCCCCGGGAGCTGCGGCGGGTGCCCCGGCCGCCGACCACAGGCGGACTGGTCAAGGGCATCCCCCTAGGGGTCCTGACCGGTTCGGAACGACCACCTGAACCCCTCCGTAGAAGGCGGGGGGCGTACAGCACCAGTCCACAGGAGGACCCCAGTGGCGAAGGCGAAGTTCGAGCGGACTAAGCCGCACGTCAACATCGGCACCATCGGTCACATCGACCACGGCAAGACCACTCTTACCGCGGCGATCACCAAGGTGCTGCACGACGCTTACCCGGACCTGAACGAGGCTTCGGCCTTCGACCAGATCGACAAGGCTCCGGAAGAGAAGCAGCGCGGTATCACGATCTCCATCGCGCACGTCGAATACCAGACCGAGTCGCGGCACTACGCGCACGTCGACTGCCCCGGTCACGCGGACTACATCAAGAACATGATCACCGGTGCCGCCCAGATGGACGGCGCGATCCTCGTGGTCGCCGCCACCGACGGCCCGATGCCGCAGACCAAGGAGCACGTGCTGCTCGCCCGCCAGGTCGGCGTGCCGTACATCGTCGTCGCGCTGAACAAGGCCGACATGGTGGACGACGAGGAGATCATGGAGCTCGTCGAGCTCGAGGTCCGTGAGCTTCTCTCCGAGTACGAGTTCCCGGGCGACGACGTCCCGGTCGTCAAGGTCTCCGCGCTGAAGGCGCTGGAGGGCGACGCCGAGTGGGGCAAGACCGTCCTCGACCTGATGAAGGCCGTCGACGAGTCCATCCCGGAGCCGGTCCGCGAGATCGACAAGCCGTTCCTGATGCCGATCGAGGACGTTTTCACGATCACCGGTCGTGGCACCGTCGTCACCGGCCGCATCGAGCGCGGCATCCTCAAGGTGAACGAGGAAGTCGAGATCATCGGCATCAAGGAAGAGAAGACCAAGACCACGGTCACGGGCATCGAGATGTTCCGCAAGCTGCTGGACGAGGGCCAGGCCGGTGAGAACGTCGGTCTCCTCCTCCGCGGCATCAAGCGCGAGGACGTCGAGCGCGGCCAGGTCATCATCAAGCCGGGCACCGTCACCCCGCACACCGAGTTCGAGGCGACGGCGTACATCCTGTCGAAGGACGAGGGCGGTCGGCACACCCCGTTCTTCAACAACTACCGCCCGCAGTTCTACTTCCGCACCACCGACGTGACCGGCGTCGTGCACCTCCCCGAGGGCACGGAGATGGTCATGCCGGGCGACAACACCGACATGAAGGTGGAGCTGATCCAGCCCATCGCCATGGAGGAGGGCCTGAAGTTCGCCATCCGCGAGGGTGGCCGGACGGTGGGCGCCGGCCAGGTCACGAAGATCCTCAAGTGAGCTGACGGTACGACGTCCCGGGGCCCCGGTTCCGCCTTACGGCGGACCGGGGCCTTTGGCGTGGGCGGGGGGTGCCTGTTCAGGCAAGCCGGCTTTGGGGGAGAGGTGAATGGAATTCCAATTGCCTGATGAGAGCGGTGCGAAATGCGTCAACGCGCGGGGTTATCCACAGCCCCGAAAGCGGGGGTGGTGAACGCTGCGGGGATTCCTATAGCGTCGGCTTCCTAACGTATCGTCACCGTAACCGGGAGTTGATCGTGTCCCCCCGCGCCTTTTCCGCTGCCGCCTTGGCGGCCACCGCCGCCCTGAGCCTGCTGCTGACCGCCTGCGGCAGCGACGAGGAGGACGGCGACACCAAGCCGGACGACAAGATCCAGGGCGCGGACAAGCCGAAGGAGTCCCCGTCGCCGACCGCGGAGGAGGCGACGGCGGACAGACCGGAGATCAAGCTGCCCGAGGACGTCCGGGTCGTTGCCGACTGGTCGGAGACCGGCAAACCAGCTGAGGACGCGATACTGCGAGACACGGAGCAGCGTATTGCGGCGATCGAGATGGCTCTCGCTGAGCAGGATCCGACGCACGCAGCGTTCCGCTTCTACTCGGAGGGGGAGGCTGCCGCTGCGACAGAAGAGTACGTGAAGGCGTATGTGGATGAGGAGGCACGCCTCACCGGAACGATCCGGTTGTACGAGCCGACCGTGACGATCAGGGACGACGGCACGGCCACACTGGTCTACTGCGAAGACCAGAGCAATGCGTTCGACAAATATCTGAAGACCGGCGAAGTCAACAAGACTCCGGTCACGAAGAACAGCTACTTCAGTCACGGTGCCACGCTTCGGAAGGACGAGCAGGGCACGTGGGTCACGATGACGGACGTAACAACACAGGGGGCTTCATCATGTCAGCCCTGAAATTCGCGCGCACGGCGTTAGCCGGGGCGTTACTCGTCGCCGCTGTCACGAGCAGCAGCTTCGTGGCGCATGCGGAAGGTGAGATCGGCAACGGCACCGGCAATGTCGAAGAGCCACCTAGCGGTCCGGGTGGCGGTGCCGAAGGGCAGAATCTGAACGCCGAGGCCGGCGGGGTGGTGATCGACGAGTCGGAGAACGGGTCCGGGGGTGGCGGGAACGGGGGCGGCACCGGGGCGTTGGAGCCCGTGGGGGACTGGGCGCCGCCGCCCTGTTGGTACGCGCCGCTCTACACGCCCAAGCAACTGAAGAAGGAGATGGAGCACACCTGGTCCCTGGAGTCCACCGGCTACCAGTGGGACGCCGAGCAGCGCGCGAAGTACTCCCAGGGCGGCGACAAGCCCGGCACCTACGAGGACTTCAACATGGCCAAGTCCGGCGACGGCTACTGGTGGGACGGCTACGTGCCGGACGGCGGCGCGGGGGTCCCCGGCGCGCTGGACTGTAACGACGGGCCGTTCTGGCTGGACAAGGGCGATCCGCCGCCGGCCGAGTACGAGAATGCCGTCACCCCGGAGATCCTCTCCGAGATCGCGTACAACCGCATCCGCGTGCCGGACACGGAGATCAACCTCAAGCCCGACGCCGAGAACGCGCAGAAGGTGAACCTCCCCACCTGGGCCTGGCTGGACGCCGCCACCTTCGAACCCGTCTCGGTCACCGCGGAGGTTCCGGTGCTCGGGATATGGGCCAGAACCACCGCCACCCCGGTGTCCCTCACCCTCGATCCCGGCACCGGCGACGCCGAGTTGCACCCCTCCTCCGGCACCTGCCCCATCGACGACGACGGCTCCATCGGCACCCCGTACACCGCCGGGTCGGCGGAGGAGACCCCGCCGTGCGGGCTGACGTACCTGCGTGCCACGCCGGACGGCGAGACCTACCCGCTCCGGGCGACGATCACGTGGTCCATCGAATGGCAGGGCTCGGGCAACACGGGCGACCGCCTCCCCGAAGGCTCCTTCGGCACGACCACCGAGGTGGAAGTCGACGAGATCCAGTCCGTCGTCCGCTGACGTTCGCACCGCTCGTTCGGGCACGTAACCGAATTCGACATGTCGAATGGAATTCCACACGTGGTCATTGTCAACGGCCCCGATGGTGGGGTGGTGCGTGCCGTCGGGGCTCCTATAACGTCGAGTCTCCTTGCGCATCGTCGCTCTACCCGGGAGTTGATGGCACCGTGCGAGCCGTGAGGTCTTTGCGAGAGATTCTGGCCGCATTGTTCGTGGTGGGTATCTTGGTCGCATTGCCCTTCCCCGCGTCCGCGGCCGAGTCGTCTGCCACCCGCGAAGCCGCCGCCGGGACCGAGCGGCAGAAGCTGCGGGACGAGGCGGGGGCGCTGGCCTCTCTTCCCGCGGCCACCTGCCCGGCGCGGGCGGCGAGGAGGTCGACCGGGCGGTGCGGGGGACGGCGGGGGCGGCCGCGGGATGCGGCGCGGTGTACGGGGCCGGGCCGGGTGGGGCGGCAGCGGTGCCGTACAGGCGGTTCGGGGGTGACCGCCGGTCAGGGACGGGCGGGTACCGTGGCCCGTTCGGGGTGGTCGTCCACGTCCTTGAGGACCAGGCCCGGCAGGTGCGACTCCGGCCGGTGACCGTGCGGCCGCCGGAGTACCGCAGAGGGGTGTGAGTGGAACTGGCCGGCGCGCTTCGCCATCCTCGGACCGTCGAGGAGGCGATGGCGGAGCAGGAGCGGTTGCGTGGGCTCGTACGGGTCGGGCCGGCGCACGACGTCGCGCAGTGGCGCACGGCGGCCGGGGTCGACGTGGCGTATGACGACGAGTCGGGGGCGTGTGCGGCGGCGGTCGTCGTGATGGAGGTGGCGAGTCTGGCCGTCGTCGATTCCGTGACCGCCGTTTCGCGGATCGAGTTCCCGTATGTCTCGGGGCTGCTGGCCTTTCGGGAGATTCCCGCGATTGCCGCGGCACTGCGTAACCTCGGTGATCCGCCCGATGTGTTCGTGTGCGACGGCTACGGCATCGCTCATCCCCGTCGCGTAGGTCTGGCGAGTCACCTGGGGGTGCTGACGGGGATTCCCTCGTTCGGCGTGGCGAAGAATCCGCTGTATTTCCGCTGCGATGTGCCGGGAGCCGAGCGGGGTTCTTCGACGCCGCTTCTGGACGGTACGGAGACGGTGGGGCGAGCGCTTCGTACGCGGGCCGGGGTGAAACCCGTATACGTGTCCGCCGGCCATCTGATCGGCGTGGACGACGCGTGCGCGCTCACGCTCGGGCTGGCGAGGCGGTACCGGCTTCCCGAGACGACGCGCGCCGCGGACCGGCTCTGCCGCCAGGCGCTGCCGGCCGCGGCCCCCGGCGAGCAGCGGCCCCTCCGAGGCGCGGCCGGCTCCTGACCGCAGCCCCCGCCCAGCCCTCGGCACGACTCCCGCCCCCGTCCCGCACGGTGCCCGTCCTCAGCGGGCGCCCGTACGGGACCGGTCGAAGCTTGCGCGGTACGCCGTGGGCGTGACCCCGACCTGCGCGGCCATGTGCTTGCGCAGCGAGTCCGCGCTGCCCAGGCCGCTCTTCTCCGCCACCAGGTCCAGCGGCCGCCGCGCCCGCCGAGGTGTAGATGCCGCCGTCCTCGACGAAGAGGCGGTCGGGCTGTACGTCGACGGCCGGAAAGCGGGTGGCGAGATCGTCGGCGAGCCCCCAGTGGGTGGTCGCGCGGCGCCCGTCGAGCAGGCCGGCCTGGGCGAGCACGAACGCTCCCGTGCACAGGGACGCGATCCGTACGCCGCCGGCCGCCGCGGTCCGCAGCGCGTCCAGGACCTCCGCGGGAGCCTCCGCGCCGCCGCTGCCGACGGCGATCGCGCGGGGCGTCGGGGGGCGTACCGAGTCGGGCGGGTGCGAACCGATGGGTGGTACTCGGCCCCGTCCACCCTCGCGGCTTCCGGGACACCCCCGGCACGCAGCCCCGGCGCCCCGTGGCTGCGTGCCGCCCTTCGGCGGATACTGCACGTAGGTGTCCATTCGAGGGGGGAACACATGGCGCGTGCAGAGATCCCCGGGAATCCCGACCGCGAGCGGGCCCGGCCGGTGCCCCGGCAGGTGCCGGGCCAGGTTCGGCGGGAGTTACCCGCCCGCGGCGGTCTCCCCGCCCCGCGTCGTGGCGAGGAGGCCGCCGCTCGGATCCATCCGCCCGGCGAGCTTCCCCTCGAAGACGTCCCCACCCGCGAGGAGTGCTGGGACATGCTCGGCCCCGAGGTACGCGCCCGGCTCCAGGCCAAGGCCGGGACCATCCTGGAGTGGTGGGCGCGCCTCGACCGCACCGGCCGGCCCCGCGCCGTCGTCCTCGGGCCCGACGGCCTGTGCAAGGCCACCCCGATCACCCGGCACGGCAGGCAGGCCCACCTCGTCCACCGGCTCCAGCTCGAGCCCGGCGCCCTGCGACGCCAGTCCTTCGACACCCGTACGCCGGCGGCCGGCCCCCGTACGCGCGCGGGGTCCCGCGGCGGCAGCACTCTCCCCACCGTCGACCTCGGGCTCGACGCCGAGACCACCGCCGTCCTCGGGAACTTTCCCCCTGCCGTGCAGGACTTCCTCCAGCGGCCCTTCCTCCACGGCGACTCCCACGGCGTCGTCTCCGACTGGGACTACCAGGAGGAGACCGAGTTCACCCACCGGCACCTCTCGGTGCTCCTCGCCCTGTCCGCCGACCGCAACGTGACCTTCGCCTCCGGCATCCGCATCCTGCCCCGCGGGCGCTCCCCGCAGGACGGATACTGGGAAGTCGAGTGCTACCACGCGCCGGTACGCGGCCGGGGCCCTGCCGGCGCCTAGGAGCACCCGGGGCGCCGCTACGGCGCCCGGTCCCTGGGCGGCCACCGGGGCCGTGTGGTATTTGGGCCGATTGGCGCGAGCCGAGCGCCGTATGGCACACTATCCGGGTTGCTCGGCTGAGCGTCGATGCTGCGCGCCTCCCGCCGGGAGGACCGGAAGCGAGTCCCACGTATTCGTCGCCCCTCATCAGGGGCGGAAGTACGGGAATCTTCCGGGAAGCGTCAGCGGGGTGCAGGCCAGGGCACTCGGTGGGATCTTCCCCCCTCTTCCTGCAAGGAAAACTCCTGCGGACCGCGGATCTCCGTGGACATCCGTAGGAGAAATGCTTTCGCGGGATCAATGCGGGGAGGGTTGCGACACGCCCGACCGCGTGGGTCGGGGAACGGGTACGCGGCGAGACCACCGGGCGCCGGAGCGCTACGAGAACAGGACTGCTGAGAAGCCATGGCGGGACAGAAGATCCGCATCCGGCTCAAGGCCTACGACCACGAGGTCATCGACTCCTCGGCGAAGAAGATCGTCGAGACGGTGACCCGCACTGGTGCGTCGGTCGCGGGCCCGGTGCCGCTGCCCACTGAGAAGAACGTGTACTGCGTCATCAAGTCGCCGCACAAGTACAAGGACTCGCGCGAGCACTTCGAGATGCGCACCCACAAGCGTCTGATCGACATCCTCGACCCGACCCCCAAGACCGTTGACTCGCTGATGCGCCTGGACCTTCCGGCCGGCGTCGACATCGAGATCAAGCTCTGAGAGGTCGCGAAGAGATGGCTAAGCAGATCAAGGGTGTCCTGGGCGAGAAGCTCGGCATGACCCAGGTCTGGGACGAGAACAACCGTGTCGTCCCCGTGACCGTGGTCAAGGCCGGCCCCTGCGTCGTCACCCAGGTCCACACCGCAGACTCCGACGGCTACGACGCCGTCCAGATCGCCTTCGGCGAGATCGACCCGCGCAAGGTGAACAAGCCCCTCAAGGGCCACTTCGCCAAGGCCGACGTCACTCCCCGCCGCCACCTGGTGGAGATCCGCACCGCGGATGCCTCCGAGTACACCCTCGGCCAGGAGGTGACCGCCGAGACCTTCGAGGCCGGCGTGAAGGTCGACGTGACCGGCAAGAGCAAGGGCAAGGGCTTCGCCGGTGTCATGAAGCGCCACGGCTTCGCCGGCGGCAAGGCCAGCCACGGCGCCCACCGCGTGCACCGCAAGCCGGGCTCCATCGGTGGCTGCGCCACCCCGGGCCGCGTGTTCAAGGGCATGCGGATGGCCGGCCGGATGGGCAACCAGCGGGTCACCACCCAGAACCTGACCGTCCACGCCGTTGACGCGGAGAAGGGACTGCTGCTCATCAAGGGCGCCGTCCCCGGTCCGAACGGCGGCCTCGTCCTGGTCCGTAGCGCGGCCAAGGGGGCCTGAGGTAATGAGCACCGTTGACATCCTTTCGCCGGCGGGCGAGAAGGCCGGGACCGTCGAACTCCCCGCGGAGATCTTCGACGCGCAGGTCAGCATTCCGCTGATCCACCAGGTCGTCACCGCCCAGCTGGCCGCTGCCCGGCAGGGCACGCACAAAGTGAAGACCCGCGGCGAGGTCCGCGGCGGCGGCAAGAAGCCGTACCGCCAGAAGGGCACCGGCCGCGCCCGCCAGGGCTCGATCCGCGCCCCGCAGTTCGCGGGCGGCGGCATCGTGCACGGCCCCGTGCCGCGCGACTACTCGCAGCGGACCCCGAAGAAGATGAAGGCCGCCGCGCTGCGCGGCGCCCTCTCGGACCGGGCGCGCCTCGGCCGGATCCACGTCGTCACCGGCGTGGTCGACGGCGAGGTCTCGACGAAGGCCGCCAGGACCCTCCTCGGCAAGGTCAGCGAGCGCAAGAACGTGCTGCTGGTCATCGAGCGGGACGACGACCTGTCGCTGCTGTCCGCCCGGAACCTGCCCGACGTGCACATCCTGGACGCCGGTCAGCTCAACACGTACGACGTGCTCGTCTCCGACGACGTGGTCTTCACGCAGGCCGCCTTCGAGCGGTTCGTGGCCGGCCCCGTCAAGGGCGGCGGCAAGAGCCAGTCTCCTGCCGACGAGGTCGAGCTCCAGAAGGCTGAAGGGAGCGACGCCTGATGGTCGACATGGACAAGACCGGGGCCGAGGCCGCGGACGAGACGGCGGCGGAGTTCACCGTCACCAGCAAGACTTACGACGACCCGCGCGACGTGCTGCTGAAGCCCGTCGTCTCGGAGAAGAGCTACGCGCTGCTCGACGAGAACAAGTACACGTTCATCGTCGACCCGCGGGCGAACAAGACCCAGATCCGGCAGGCCGTGGAGAAGGTCTTCCAGGTCAAGGTCATCGGGGTCAACACGATCAACCGCCAGGGCAAGCGCAAGCGCACCCGCACCGGCTACGGCAAGCGCGCCGACACCAAGCGCGCCATCGTGACCGTCGCCGAGGGCGAGCGCATCGACATCTTCGGCGGCCCGGTCTCCTGACGGGGACCGACAGGGCTGTCCGTCACGGACGAGGACTGAAGAAATGGGTATCCGCAAGTACAAGCCGACGACTCCTGGCCGTCGTGGCGCCAGCGTCGCCGACTTCGTCGAGGTAACGCGGTCCACGCCGGAGAAGTCGCTGGTCCGCCCGCTGCACAGCAAGGGCGGCCGAAACAATTCCGGTCGTGTGACCGTCCGCCACCAGGGCGGTGGCCACAAGCGCGCCTTCCGCGTGATCGACTTCCGTCGGCACGACAAGGACGGCGTCCCCGCCCGGGTCGCGCACATCGAGTACGACCCGAACCGCACCGCGCGCATCGCGCTGCTGCACTACGCAGACGGCGAGAAGCGCTACATCCTCGCGCCGGCCGGCCTGAAGCAGGGCGACCGGATCGAGAACGGCGCCGGCGCGGACATCAAGCCGGGCAACGCGATGCCGCTGCGCAACATCCCGGTCGGTACCGTCATCCACGCCATCGAGCTGAAGCCCGGCGGCGGCGCGAAGTTCGCCCGCTCCGCCGGTGCGCACGTGCAGCTCCTGGCGAAGGAGGGCCGCATGGCCCACCTGCGGATGCCGTCCGGCGAGATCCGGCTGGTCGACATCCGCTGCCGCGCCACGGTCGGCGAGGTCGGCAACGCCGAGCAGTCGAACATCAACTGGGGCAAGGCCGGCCGCATGCGCTGGAAGGGCGTGCGCCCGACCGTCCGCGGTGTCGTGATGAACCCGATCGACCACCCGCACGGCGGTGGCGAGGGCAGGACCTCCGGTGGTCGCCACCCGGTCTCGCCCTGGGGCCAGAAGGAAGGTCGTACGCGTTCGCCGAAGAAGGCGAGCAACAAGTACATCGTCCGCCGCCGCAAGACGAACAAGAAGCGCTAGGAGCGGGTGGAGTAGAGATGCCGCGCAGTCTGAAGAAGGGGCCCTTCGTCGACGACCACCTCATCAAGAAGGTGGACACGCAGAACGAAGCAGGCACCAAGAACGTCATCAAGACCTGGTCCCGCCGCTCGATGATCGTCCCGGCCATGCTGGGGCACACGATCGCGGTGCACGACGGCAAGAAGCACGTCCCGGTGTTCGTCACCGAGTCGATGGTCGGGCACAAGCTCGGCGAGTTCGCGCCTACCCGCACCTTCAAGGGCCACGTCAAGGACGACCGCAAGTCGCGTCGTCGCTGACCTGCGGAGTGCGAAGACCATGACTCACACCGAAGGGACAACCATGGAAGCCAGGGCCTCCGCGCGCTATGTGCGCGTCACGCCCATGAAGGCCCGCCGTGTGGTGGACCTCATCCGTGGCATGAACGCCACGGAGGCTCAGGCGGTCCTGCGTTTCGCCCCGCAGGCCGCGAGCGTGCCCGTCGGCAAGGTGCTGGACAGCGCCATCGCCAACGCGGCGCACAACTACGACCACACCGACGTCGACAGCCTCTTCGTCAAGGAGGCGTACGTCGACGAGGGCCCGACCTGGAAGCGGTTCCGGCCCCGCGCGCAGGGCCGGGCGTACCGGATCCGCAAGCGCACCAGCCACATCACGCTGGTCGTCGGCAGCAAGGAAGGGACCCGGTAATGGGCCAGAAGGTAAACCCGCACGGGTTCCGGCTTGGCATCACCACCGACTTCAAGTCGCGCTGGTATGCCGACAAGCTGTACAAGGACTACATCAAGGAAGACGTCGCCATCCGCCGGATGATGACGCAGGGCATGGAGCGCGCCGGCATCTCCAAGGTGGAGATCGAGCGCACCCGTGACCGCGTCCGCGTCGACATCCACACCGCCCGGCCGGGCATCGTCATCGGCCGCCGCGGCGCGGAGGCCGACCGGATCCGCGGTGACCTGGAGAAGCTCACCGGCAAGCAGGTGCAGCTCAACATCCTCGAGGTGAAGAACCCCGAGACCGACGCGCAGCTCGTGGCCCAGGCCGTCGCCGAGCAGCTCTCCTCGCGTGTCTCCTTCCGCCGGGCCATGCGCAAGAGCATGCAGTCCGCGATGAAGGCGGGCGCCAAGGGCATCAAGATCCAGTGCGGCGGGCGGCTCGGCGGCGCCGAGATGTCCCGCTCGGAGTTCTACCGCGAGGGCCGTGTGCCCCTGCACACCCTGCGCGCCAACGTCGACTACGGCTTCTTCGAGGCCCGTACGACCTTCGGCCGCATCGGCGTGAAGGTCTGGATCTACAAGGGCGACGTGAAGAACATCGCCGAGGTCCGCGCCGAGAACGCCGCGGCCCGTGCCGGCAACCGCCCGTCCCGCGGTGGCGGTGGCGGCGGTGGCGACCGTCCGCGTCGCGGCGGTGAGCGCGGTGGCCGTGGCCGTCGTCCGCAGCGCGAGCAGCAGCAGGCTCCGGCTGCCGAGGCCCCCCGGGCCGAGGCCGCTGCCGCCGCTCCCGCTGCCGAAAGCACCGGAACGGAGGGCTGACCCATGCTCATCCCTCGCAGGGTCAAGCATCGCAAGCAGCACCACCCGAAGCGCCGCGGTCTCGCCAAGGGCGGCACCGAGCTGGCGTTCGGCGACTACGGCATCCAGGCCGCCACGGCCGCGTACGTCACCAACCGGCAGATCGAGGCCGCGCGTATCGCCATGACGCGGCACATCAAGCGTGGCGGCAAGGTGTGGATCAACATCTACCCGGACCGCCCGCTGACGAAGAAGCCCGCCGAGACCCGCATGGGCTCCGGCAAGGGCTCGCCGGAGTGGTGGGTCGCGAACGTCAAGCCGGGGCGCGTGATGTTCGAGCTGTCGTACCCGAACGAGAAGACCGCTCGTGAGGCGCTGACCCGCGCGGCTCACAAGCTTCCGATGAAGTGCCGGATCGTCCGGCGCGAGGGTGGTGAGTCGTGATGGCCGCCGGTACCAAGGCGACCGAGCTGCGTGAGCTCTCCAACGATGACCTCGTGGAGAAGCTGCGCGAGGCCAAGGAAGAGCTGTTCAACCTCCGCTTCCAGGCGGCGACCGGACAACTCGAGAACCACGGCCGGCTGAAGGCCGTCCGCAAGGACATCGCCCGGATCTACACCCTGATGCGCGAGCGTGAGCTGGGCATCGACACGGTGGAGAGCGCCTCATGAGCGAGACGAATGTGACCGAAGAGACCAAGACCGAGCGCGGCTTCCGCAAGACCCGTGAGGGTCTCGTCGTCAGCGACAAGATGGACAAGACCGTCGTCGTCGCCGTCGAGGACCGCGTCAAGCACGCGCTGTACGGCAAGGTCATCCGCCGTACGAACAAGCTCAAGGCGCACGACGAGCAGAACGCCTGCGGCGTCGGCGACCGCGTCCTCCTGATGGAGACCCGGCCGCTGTCGGCGACCAAGCGCTGGCGCGTCGTCGAGATCCTCGAGAAGGCCAAGTAAGTATTCCTGGGGGGAGCCCCCAGGACGGTTCCGCCAGGCTCGGCGGGTTCCCGCTACCACGGGTCCCGCCGGGAACCGGCAGACGATCAGGAGATAGACGTGATCCAGCAGGAGTCGCGACTCAAGGTCGCCGACAACACGGGTGCAAAGGAGATTCTTTGCATCCGTGTGCTCGGCGGATCGGGCCGCCGCTACGCGGGTATCGGTGACGTGGTCGTCGCCACCGTCAAGGATGCGATCCCGGGTGGCAACGTCAAGAAGGGCGACGTCGTCAAGGCGGTCGTCGTGCGCACCGTCAAGGAGCGCCGCCGGCCGGACGGCTCGTACATCCGCTTCGACGAGAACGCCGCCGTCATCCTCAAGGCCGACGGCGACCCCCGCGGCACCCGTATCTTCGGCCCGGTCGGCCGTGAGCTGCGCGAGAAGAGGTTCATGAAGATCATCTCGCTCGCGCCGGAGGTGCTGTAGCACATGAAGATCAAGAAGGGCGACCTGGTTCAGGTCATCACCGGCAAGGACAGGGGCAAGCAGGGCAAGGTCATCGCGGCCTTCCCGCGCGAGGACCGCGTCCTGGTCGAGGGTGTCAACCGGGTCAAGAAGCACACCAAGGCCGGCCAGACGGCCCGCGGGTCCAAGACCGGCGGGATCATCACGACCGAGGCCCCGATTCACGTCAGCAATGTTCAGCTGGTGGTGGAGAAGGACGGCCAGAAGGTCGTGACCCGGGTCGGCTACCGCTTCGACGACGAGGGCAACAAGATCCGCGTTGCCAAGCGGACGGGTGAGGACATCTGATGACTGCCACCACTGCGACCGCCGCGGGCACGCCCCCGCGCCTCAAGCAGCGCTACCGGGACGAGATCCAGGCCAAGCTGAAGGACGAGTTCTCGTACGAGAACGTCATGCAGATCCCCGGCCTCACCAAGATCGTGGTCAACATGGGCGTGGGCGATGCCGCCCGCGACTCCAAGCTGATCGAGGGCGCCATCAAGGACCTCGCCACGATCACCGGCCAGAAGCCGTCCGTGACCAAGGCCCGGAAGTCCATTGCGCAGTTCAAGCTGCGCGAGGGCATGCCGATCGGCGCCCACGTCACGCTCCGCGGCGACCGGATGTGGGAGTTCCTCGACCGGCTGCTGTCGCTCGCGCTGCCGCGCATCCGCGACTTCCGCGGCCTGTCGCCGAAGCAGTTCGACGGCCGGGGCAACTACACCTTCGGTCTCACGGAGCAGGTCATGTTCCACGAGATCGACCCTGACAAGATCGACCGGGTCCGGGGCATGGACATCACCGTGGTCACCACGGCGAGCAACGACGACGAGGGCCGCGCCCTGCTTCGTCTCCTCGGCTTCCCGTTCAAGGAGGCATGAGCCGTGGCAAAGAAGGCCCTGATCGCGAAGGCCGGCCGTAAGCCGAAGTTCAAGGTGCGCGGTTACACGCGCTGCCAGCGCTGCGGCCGTCCGCACTCCGTGTACCGCAAGTTCGGCCTGTGCCGCGTGTGCCTGCGTGAGATGGCGCACCGGGGCGAGCTGCCGGGCGTGACCAAGAGCTCCTGGTGATCCGCCGGATCACCGGGACGCTTTGACCGACTACTACGCCGTAGGTCCCCGCACCACACCCGTCCTCGTAGCGAGGGAGAGGGACGGTGCAGACAGGAAACCGCGGCGAGAGAGGCCGAAGGCCATCACATGACCATGACCGATCCGATCGCAGACATGCTGACCCGTCTGCGGAACGCGAACTCGGCGTACCACGACACCGTGACGATGCCGCACAGCAAGATCAAGACGCACATCGCGGAGATCCTCCAGCAGGAGGGGTACATCAGCGGCTGGAAGACCGAGGAGGCCCGGGTGGGCCAGAGCCTCGTCCTGGAGCTGAAGTACGGCCCGAACCGCGAGCGCTCGATCGCGGGCATCAAGCGGATCTCGAAGCCGGGTCTGCGGGTCTACGCAAAGTCCACCAACCTGCCGAAGGTGCTCGGCGGCCTGGGCGTGGCGATCATCTCCACTTCCCACGGGCTGCTCACCGACAAGCAGGCAGGCAAGAAGGGCGTGGGCGGGGAAGTCCTCGCCTACGTCTGGTAACGGAAGGGAACGGAGGTAAAGCCATGTCGCGTATTGGCAAGCTGCCCATCCAGGTTCCCGCCGGCGTGGACGTCACCATCGATGGCCGTACGGTCAACGTGAAGGGCCCCAAGGGCTCCCTCTCGCACACCGTCGCCGCGCCCATCGACGTCGCCCGTGGCGACGACGGCACGATCGTCGTCAGCCGCCCGAACGACGAGCGCAAGAGCCGGGCGCTGCACGGCCTGTCGCGCACCCTGGTGGCGAACATGGTCACCGGTGTGACCCAGGGCTACGTGAAGAAGCTGGAGATCAGCGGGGTCGGCTACCGCGTCCAGGCGAAGGGCTCCAACCTGGAGTTCGCGCTGGGCTACAGCCACCCGATCCTCATCGAGGCCCCCGAGGGCATCACCTTCAAGGTCGAGAACCCGACGCACTTCAGCGTCGAGGGCATCGACAAGCAGAAGGTCGGCGAGGTCGCCGCGAAGATCCGCAAGCTGCGCAAGCCCGACCCGTACAAGGCCAAGGGCGTCAAGTACGAGGGCGAGTACATCCAGCGCAAGGTCGGAAAGGCGGGTAAGTAAGCCATGGCATACGGTGTGAAGATCGCCAAGGGCAGTGCCCGCAAGGCGGCCGCCGTCAAGCGCCGGCACATCCGCGTGCGGAAGAAGATCTCCGGTACGCCGGACCGCCCGCGTCTGGTCGTGACCCGCTCGAACCGCCACATGGTCGCGCAGGTCGTCGACGACATCGCCGGCCACACGGTGGCCTCGGCCTCCTCGATGGACACGTCCATCCGCGGCGCCGAGGGCGACAAGACGGCGCAGGCCAAGCAGGTCGGCGCGCTGGTCGCCGAGCGTGCGCGGGCCGCCGGAGTCGAGGCCGTGGTGTTCGACCGCGGTGGCAACAAGTACGCCGGGCGCATTGCCGCTCTGGCCGACGCCGCCCGCGATGCCGGGCTGAAGTTCTGAGAGAGGAAGACCAATGGCTGGACCCCAGCGCCGCGGTGGCGGCGCCGGCGGCGGCGAGCGGCGGGACCGGAAGGGCCGGGACGGCGGCGCTGCTGCCGACAAGACCGCGTATGTTGAGCGCGTTGTCGCGATCAACCGAGTCGCCAAGGTTGTGAAGGGTGGTCGTCGCTTCAGCTTCACCGCGCTGGTCGTGGTGGGCGACGGTGACGGCACCGTGGGTGTCGGGTACGGGAAGGCCAAGGAGGTGCCGGCCGCCATCGCCAAGGGTGTCGAGGAGGCCAAGAAGCACTTCTTCAAGGTCCCCCGGATCCAGGGCACCATCCCGCACCCGATCCAGGGTGAGGAGGCCGCGGGTGTCGTGCTGCTGAAGCCGGCGTCGCCGGGTACCGGTGTGATCGCCGGTGGGCCGGTGCGTGCCGTGCTGGAGTGCGCGGGCATCCACGACGTGCTGAGCAAGTCGCTCGGCTCGTCCAACCCGATCAACATCGTGCACGCCACGACGGCCGCACTGAAGGGCCTGCAGCGCCCCGAGGAGATCGCCGCCCGCCGTGGCCTGCCGCTGGAGGACGTGGCGCCCGCCGCAATGCTGCGCGCCCGCGCTGGGGTGAACGGCTGATGGCACAGCTCAAGATCACCCAGAGCAAGTCCTACATCGGGAGCAAGCAGAACCACCGGGACACGCTGCGTACGCTCGGCCTGCGCCGGCTGAACGACAGCGTGGTCCGCGATGACAGTCCCCAGGTGCGCGGCATGGTGCACACCGTCCGCCACCTGGTGACGGTCGAGGAGGTCGACTGACATGGCCGTCCAGGACGCGGCGGAGCAGAAGCCGCTGAAGATCCACAACCTGCGGCCGGCCCCGGGCGCCAAGAAGCCGAAGACCCGTGTGGGTCGAGGCGAGGCGTCCAAGGGCAAGACCGCGGGCCGCGGCACCAAGGGCACCAAGGCCCGCTACCAGGTGCCGGAGCGCTTCGAGGGCGGGCAGATGCCGCTGCACATGCGGCTGCCGAAGCTCAAGGGCTTCAAGAACCCCGCCCGCAAGGTGTACCAGGTGGTGAACCTGGACAAGCTGGCCGAGCTCTACCCCGAGGGTGGCGAGGTCACGGTGGCCGACCTGGTCGCCAAGGGCGCGGTGCGCAAGAACGAGCTCGTGAAGGTGCTGGGCAACGGGGACGTCTCCGTGGCGCTGCAGGTGGCCGTGGACAAGGTCTCCGGCTCCGCCCGCGAGAAGATCACCGCTGCCGGCGGCTCGGTCACCGAGCGCGTCTGAGTGTGACGAGCAACCGGGGATGTCCCGCATGGGCATCCCCGGTTGGTCGTTCCACGGCAGCCGCACCCCCCGGTAAGGTGGCGTGCACTGTCCCTACCCATGTGGGCGTACGCCTGCGTGGGACGTCTACCGACCATCCGCTGAACAAATGACCCGTCAGCCCCCGTGATCAAGCACGGGGGCCGCAGGAGGCACCGTGCTCACCGCGTTCGCCCGGGCGTTCAAGACACCCGACCTGCGCAAGAAGCTGCTGTTCGTGCTGGGCATCATCGTGATCTACCGGCTCGGTGCGCAGGTTCCCGTCCCCGGAACCGACTACCAGGCCGTGCAGCAATGCATGGACGAGGCCAACGCCAACCAGGGCCTGTTCGGCCTGGTCAACATGTTCAGCGGTGGGGCCCTCCTGCAGATCACCATCTTCGCGCTGGGGATCATGCCGTACATCACGGCGAGCATCATCCTGCAGTTGCTGACGGTGGTGATCCCGCGGCTGGAGGCCCTCAAGAAGGAGGGCCAGTCCGGCACCGCGAAGATCACACAGTACACGCGCTACCTGACCGTCGCCCTCGCCATTCTGCAGGGCACCGGCCTGGTCGCCACGGCGCGCAGCGGCTCGCTCTTCCCGCAGTGTCAGGTAAACGACCAGATCATTCCCGACGACTCGATCTTCATCGTCATCACGATGGTGATCTGCATGACCGCCGGTACGGCGATGGTCATGTGGCTCGGCGAGCTGATCACCGACCGCGGCATCGGCAACGGCATGTCGATGCTGATGTTCATCTCGATCGCCGCCGGCTTCCCCGGCGCCCTGTGGAACATCAAGCAGTCCGGCAAGATCATCGACGGCTGGGGCGAGTTCATCGTCGTCATCGCGCTCGGCCTGGCGATGGTCGGCCTGGTGGTCTTCGTCGAGCAGGCGCAGCGCCGCATCCCCGTGCAGTACGCGAAGCGCATGATCGGGCGCCGTTCCTACGGCGGCACCTCGACGTACATCCCGCTGAAGGTGAACCAGGCGGGCGTCATCCCGGTGATCTTCGCGTCCTCGCTGCTCTACATCCCCGCCCTGGTGGTCCAGTTCACCGGCTCCAATTCGGGCGCGGCGCAATGGGTCGAGAAGAACTTCGTCACCGGTGATCACCCGATCTACATCATCACGTACTTCCTCATGATCGTGTTCTTCGCGTTCTTCTACGTGGCCATCACGTTCAACCCCGAGGAAGTCGCCGACAACATGAAGAAGTACGGTGGCTTCATCCCGGGCATCCGGGCCGGCCGTCCCACCGCGGAGTACCTGAGCTACGTGCTCAACAGGATCACCTGGCCGGGCTCGCTCTATCTGGGTCTGATCGCACTGGTACCGACAGTGGCGTTGGTGCTGTTCAACGCGAACCAGAACTTCCCCTTCGGCGGTACGAGCATCCTCATCATCGTGGGTGTCGGGCTGGAGACGGTGAAGCAGATCGAGAGCAAGCTGCAGCAGCATCACTACGAAGGGTTCCTCCGCTGATGCGAATCGTCCTCGTCGGGCCTCCCGGTGCGGGCAAGGGCACGCAGGCCGCCCTGCTCGCCAAGAACCTGTCCATTCCGCACGTCTCCACCGGTGACCTCTTCCGTGCCAACATCAGCAAGGGCACGGAGCTGGGCCGCCAGGCGAAGGCGTACATGGAGGCGGGCAACCTGGTTCCGGACGAGGTGACCGTGGGGATGGCCTGGGACCGCATGGAGCAGCCCGACGCTGCCGGCGGCTTTCTGCTGGACGGTTTCCCGCGGAACGTGGCGCAGGCGGTGTCGCTCGACGGGCTGATGAAGGAGGCCGGGCTCGAGCTGGACGCCGTGCTCGACCTGGAGGTGCCGGAGGACGAGGTCGTCAAGCGCATCGCCGGCCGGCGGATCTGCCGGAACGACAGCAGCCACGTCTTCCACGTCACGTACTCCCCGCCGGAGCGCGAGGGCGTGTGCGACATCTGCGGCGGCGAGCTGTACCAGCGCGACGACGACAACGAGGACACGGTCCGGCGCCGGCTGGAGGTCTACCACGAGGAGACCGAGCCGATCATCGACTACTTCAAGGCCCAGGGCCTGGTGACGACGATCTCGGCGCTCGGCTCGGTCGCCGAGGTCACCCGGCGGGCGATGGAGGCGCTGCCGGGCTAGGGGCTGTCGTCAATCTCGCGTTGTTCGCCCGAAGGGCGGGCGGCGCGGCGTCTGGTGCGTGCGATCGCAAGGCGGAGGGTCGACCGCATAGTGGGCCTATTCGGTCGATCCCGACAACGCGGCGAGCGTGCGTGCCAGGCGCCGCAGGCGCGAGATTGGCGACAGCCCCTAGGTGCCGGCGGACCGGTCCTGAGCCGCCCGTAGCAGCCGCGGAACATCCAGCCGGTCCCCGCCCGCCCGCGGGGGCCGGCTGACGCGCTTCCACGGCCCGTACGGACCCCCGCGCGGCCCGTGGCCCCTTGGGCGTACGTTCCTTGCGCCACGGGCCCGTACGACCCCTGTACGACCCCTCTACGCCCACCGCACCGGCCCCCGCCCGGCGGCCCGCGGCGGGCACGTATCGTGGACGGGGGAGACGTCCCTCGCCGGCCCAGGAGGCAGCAGCCGTCATGGTGGAGATCAAGACCCCGGAACAGATCGCCAAGATGCGGGCCGCCGGCCTCGTCGTCGCGGCCATGCACCAGGCGTGCGCCGCCGCCGCCGTACCCGGGGCCACCACGAAGGACCTCGACGAGATCGCCGCCAAGGTCCTCGCCGACCACGGCGCCAAGCCGAACTTCCTGGGGTACGGGGGCTTCCCCGGCAACATCTGCACGTCGGTCAACGACGTCGTCGTCCACGGCATCCCCGACCGCGAGACCGTGCTGCGCGAGGGCGACGTGATCTCCATCGACGCCGGCGCCATCGTCGACGGCTGGCACGCGGACGCCGCCATCACGGCCTTCGTCGGCTCCGGGCACAAGGCGGAGCTGCACGAGCTGAGCCGGGTGACCGAGGAGTCCATGTGGGCCGGCATCGCGGCCGTCCGCAAGGGCAACCGGCTGGTGGACATCTCCGCGGCCATCGAGGGCTACATCCGCCGCCAGCCGCGCCCGGCCGCCGGCAAGTACGGCATCGTCGAGGACTACGGCGGCCACGGCATCGGCTCGCAGATGCACATGGACCCGCACCTGCTGAACTACGTCGACAGGCGCCGCGGCCGCGGCCCCAAGCTCGTCCCGGGCTTCTGCATCGCCATCGAGCCGATGGTCAGCCTCGGCACCCCGCGCACGCACGTGCTGGCCGACGAGTGGACGGTCAAGACGGACGACGGAAGCTGGTCGAGCCACTGGGAGCACTCCGTGGCCCTCACCGAGGCCGGCCCGCTGGTGCTGACCGCCCCGGACGGCGGCCGCGAGAAGCTCGCGGCGTACGGGATCACGGCGGCCCCGGACCCGCTGGCCTGAGGCGGCGGCGCGCGCGGGGGCGCCCGGTTCGCCGGGGGCTTAACGATCTTGCGGAGCGGGCACACTCCCGATTTCGCCTTTCTGGTGCGGTCGCGTAGACTGACTCGTCGGTCCCCGTGCACCCGTGTGCCCAGGACCATCCAGGTAGCCGAATCCGGAAGGTGAAGCGCTCAAGCATGGCCAAAAAACAAGGGGCCATCGAGATCGAGGGCACCGTCGTCGAGTCTCTGCCGAACGCGATGTTCAAGGTGGAGCTCCAGAACGGGCACCAGGTCCTCGCGCACATCAGCGGCAAGATGCGGATGCACTACATCCGTATCCTTCCCGACGACAGGGTCGTGGTGGAGCTGTCTCCGTACGACCTGACGCGCGGACGGATCGTCTACCGCTACAAGTAGATCTTGCTTCGTCCCGCTCCCGTGGGGCGGGGCACCGACCCGGAGAACCTCCAGACACATGAAGGTCAAGCCGAGCGTCAAGAAGATCTGCGACAAGTGCAAGGTGATCCGCCGCCACGGCAGGGTCATGGTCATCTGCGAAAACCTGCGCCACAAGCAGCGCCAGGGCTGACGTACGCCGACCGAACGCCTCGCACCGCTCGCAGCTCATCGCGCGACGCAACAAGCGAACAAGTAAAGAAGCAGTCACCCGACCCCCACGAACGTGTGTGGGACGAAACCCCCGGCTCGGAGGCCGGGGACCCGGCTCGTAGCGAAATACGGGAACGGTGCTGCGGAAGACCTCCGACAAGACACAGGAGCCTTCAATGGCACGCGTTGCAGGTGTCGACATCCCGCGCGAGAAGCGCGTGGAGGTCGCCCTCACCTACGTGTTCGGCATCGGCCGGACGCTCTCCCAGCAGACGCTGGCCGCGACCGGGGTGAACCCCGACACCCGCGTCCGCGATCTGACCGAGGAAGAGCTCGTCAAGATCCGCGAGTTCGTGGACAACAACCTCAGGACCGAGGGTGACCTCCGCCGCGAGATCCAGGCGGACATCCGGCGCAAGGTCGAGATCGGCTGCTACCAGGGCCTGCGGCACCGCCGCGGACTGCCCGTCCACGGTCAGCGCACCTCCACCAATGCCCGCACCCGCAAGGGTCCGCGTCGCGCCATCGCCGGCAAGAAGAAGCCGGGCAAGAAGTAGTCCGCAGCGGTCCGCTCCGTGCGCCCGCATCGCTGCAGGACCGACCACCTCCACGGGAGATAACACCGAATGCCTCCGAAGAGCCGAGCGGCAGGGGCCAAGAAGGTCCGCCGCAAGGAAAAGAAGAACGTGGCCCATGGCCACGCTCACATCAAGAGCACGTTCAACAACACGATCATCTCGATCACCGACCCGTCCGGGAACGTGATCTCGTGGGCCTCCGCCGGCCATGTCGGCTTCAAGGGCTCGCGCAAGTCGACGCCCTTCGCCGCCCAGATGGCCGCCGAGTCCGCCGCGCGCCGTGCCCAGGAGCACGGCATGCGCAAGGTCGACGTCTTCGTGAAGGGTCCCGGCTCCGGCCGTGAGACCGCGATCCGCTCCCTCCAGGCCACCGGCCTCGAGGTCGGGTCCATCCAGGACGTCACGCCCACCCCGCACAACGGCTGCCGCCCGCCGAAGCGCCGCCGGGTCTGAGAAAAGCGAAGTAGGAGACGACAAGACATGGCGCGTTACACCGGGGCCGACTGCAAGCGTTGCCGTCGGGAGAAGCAGAAGCTCTTCCTCAAGGGAGCCAAGTGCGAGAGCGCTAAGTGCCCGATCGAGATCCGTCCTTACCCCCCGGGTGAGCACGGGCGCGGGCGCACCAAGGACAGCGAGTACCTGCTGCAGAAGCGCGAGAAGCAGAAGTGCGCGCGCATCTACGGGGTGCTGGAGAAGCAGTTCCGCGGTTACTACAACGAGGCGAACCGGCAGTCCGGCAAGACCGGCGAGAACCTGCTGCGCATCCTCGAGACGCGGCTGGACAACGTGGTCTACCGGGCCGGCTTCGCCAAGTCCCGCGACCACGCCCGCCAGCTCGTCCGGCACGGCCACATCACGGTCAACGGGCGCAAGACCGACATTCCGTCGGCCCGCGTCGTGCCGAGCGACATCATCGAGGTCCGCGAGTCCTCCAGGAACCTGACCCCCTTCGCGGTGGCGCAGGCGGAGGCCGGCGACAGGACCGTCCCGGCCTGGCTGGAGGCGATCCCGTCGAAGCTGCGGATCCTCGTGCACAGCCTGCCCGAGCGCCAGGTGATCGACACCCAGGTGCAGGAGCAGCTCATCGTCGAGCTCTACTCGAAGTAAGTCTTCGGGCGGAAGCTCGCAGGTACGGGCGGTATGGCGCGTTTGCGTCGTGCCGCCCGTACCCTGGTCGGTACAGCGGGCGTCAAATAGCGGGCGCCCACGACTGAAGGAAACACACACATGCTGATCGCTCAGCGTCCCTCACTCACCGAAGAGGTCGTCGAGGAGTACCGCTCCCGGTTCGTCATCGAGCCGCTGGAGCCCGGCTTCGGCTACACCCTCGGCAACTCCCTCCGCCGTACGCTCCTCTCCTCGATCCCGGGTGCCGCGGTCACCAACATCCGGATCGACGGCGTTCTGCACGAGTTCACCACCGTGCCGGGCGTCAAGGAGGACGTCACCGACCTCATCCTCAACATCAAGCAGCTCGTCATCTCCTCCGAGCACGACGAGCCCGTCGTGATGTACCTGCGCAAGCAGGGCCCGGGCGTGGTGACCGCCGCCGACATCGCCCCGCCGGCCGGCGTCGAGGTGCACAACCCGGACCTGGTCCTGGCCACGCTCAACGGCAAGGGCAAGCTGGAGATGGAGCTGACCGTCGAGCGCGGCCGCGGCTACGTCTCCGCCGTGCAGAACAAGCAGGTCGGCCAGGAGATCGGCCGGATCCCGGTCGACTCCATCTACTCGCCGGTACTCAAGGTCAGCTACAAGGTCGAGGCGACCCGTGTCGAGCAGCGCACGGACTTCGACAAGCTGATCGTCGACATCGAGTCCAAGCCGTGCATGCGCCCCCGCGACGCGGTGGCCTCCGCCGGCAAGACCCTGGTCGAGCTCTTCGGCCTGGCGCGCGAGCTGAACATCGACGCCGAGGGCATCGACATGGGCCCGTCCCCCACGGACGCCGCCCTGGCCGCGGACCTGGCGCTGCCGATCGAGGAGCTGGAGCTCACGGTCCGCTCGTACAACTGCCTCAAGCGCGAGGGCATCCACTCGGTGGGCGAGCTGGTGGCCCGCTCCGAGGCGGACCTCCTCGACATCCGCAACTTCGGCGCCAAGTCGATCGACGAGGTCAAGGCGAAGCTGGCCGGCATGGGCCTGGCCCTGAAGGACAGCCCGCCCGGATTCGACCCCACCTCGGCCGCCGACACCTTCGGTGCCGACGACGACGCCGACGCCGGCTTCGTCGAGACCGAGCAGTACTGATGTCCCGGGGGGCGCGACGCCCCCCGGACCCCGATCACCGGTACCTGACACGGCCGGTGCGGTAAAGGAGAAACACCATGCCGAAGCCCACCAAGGGCGCCCGACTGGGCGGCGGCGCGGCGCACGAGCGCGCCATGCTGCGGAACCTGGCCACCGCTCTCTTCGAGCACGGTCGCATCACCACGACCGAGGCCAAGGCCCGCAGGCTGCGTCCGTACGCCGAGCGGCTGGTGACCAAGGCGAAGAAGGGCGACCTTCACAACCGCCGCCAGGTCATGCAGCTCATCTCGGACAAGAGCGTGGTCCACACGCTCTTCACCGAGATCGGCCCGCGGTACGACAACCGCCCGGGCGGCTACACCCGGATCACCAAGATCGGCAACCGTCGCGGCGACAACGCCAAGATGGCTGTGATCGAGCTGGTCGAGGCGCTGACCGTGCAGCAGGAAGCGGTCGGCGAGGCCGAGGCGGCGACGAAGCGCTCCGCGAAGGACGTGGCGGGCGAGGAGGCGGCGGCCGGTCTGAAGAAGGACACGGAGGCCGCCGAGGCGGCGGACGCCACCGAGGCCGGGGCCGCGGAGTCCGAGGCCGGCGAGGCTGCCGAGTCCGCCGAGGGCAAGGACGCCAAGAACGCCTGACACGCGTTTCGTGCATGACGACGGGCCCGTTTCCCTCCGGGGGAGCGGGCCCGTCGCGCTGGGAGGAACAGGGCAGTGAGTGACGAGGTGGCGGCCGGCTTCGTACGGGTGCGGCTGGACCTGTCGTACGACGGGAGCGGCTTCTCCGGCTGGGCGCGGCAGCGCGAGGGGCAGCGGACGGTGCAGGAGGAGCTGGAGACGGCGCTGCGCGTCGTCCTGCGGGCGCCCGTGCCGTACGAGCTGACGGTGGCGGGGCGTACGGACGCGGGGGTGCACGCGCGGGGGCAGGTGGCGCACGTCGACCTGCCGGAGCCGGTGTGGGCGGCGCAGGGGGAGCGGGGAGAACTGCTGCTGCGGCGGCTGGCGGGGCGGCTGCCGCACGATGTCCGGGTCTGGCGGGTGACCGCCGCGCCGCCGCACTTCAACGCCCGGTTCTCGGCGATCTGGCGCCGGTACGCGTACCGCGTCGGCGACGACCCCGGCGGCGTCGATCCGCTGCTCCGCGGCCACGTGCTGTGGCACAACCGGCCGCTCGACGCCGCCGCGATGAACGCGGCGGCGGAGCTGCTGCTCGGGGAACACGACTTCGCGGCCTTCTGCAAGCGCCGGGAGGGGGCGACGACGATCCGGCGGTTGCTGGACCTGCGGTGGGCGCGGCGGGCGGACGGGGTGCTGGAGGCGACGGTGAAGGCGGACGCCTTCTGCCACAACATGGTGCGGGCGCTGGTCGGGGCGATGCTTTTCGTCGGCGACGGGCACCGGGAGCCGGAGTGGGTGGGGCGGGTGCTGGGGGCGGCGGTACGGGACTCGGCGGTGCAGGTCGTGCGGCCGCACGGGCTGACGCTGGAGGAGGTGGGCTACCCGGCGGACGAGGCCCTGGCAGCCCGCAACACGGCCTCCCGCCGCCTCCGCACCCTGGGCGGGGTCTAGCGGTCTGTCCCCCACCCCGACTCCGGGGGCTCGGCCCCCGGACCCCCCGCGGCGCGGCTGCGGGGTCGCGGGCGGGCCGGAGCGGGCCGGGACACCGGGCGGGGCTGGGTGGGGGTCTGTCCCCGATCCCGCCCCTTCCCGAAACCGGGGCTTCGCCCCCGGGCCCCCGCGTGTGCTTGCGCACTCTGGGGGCTTCGCCCCCGGGCCCCCTGAGTCACGGGGGCCGGGGGCATGGATGCCGGTCGCCGATCTCTCGGCCACCCCCGAAACCCAGGGCTTCGCCCCGGCCCCTCCGTGCTCCCTCGTCCGCCCGGCTGTGCTGACGGCGTCCAGCCCCCTTCGCCATTCCGCCCCCCGCCGGGTGACCCGTGCCCGCCGCCCCGTGTCCCTGGGACCCTCGCGCCCCCGGCATGGGTTGGGTGGGGGCATGCGTTTTCTCGCCGGGCTCTGTTGCCTTCTTCTCCTCGCCGCCTGCGCCGGCCCCTCCTCCCTCGCCCCCGACGCCCGGCCCCCCGCCCCCTGTCGCGGAGTCGACTGCCTGCGTCACATGACCCTCCCCGAGAAGGCCGGGCAGATGATCCAGGTGCAGAACGCCTTCCTCGGCGACCCCCGCGACCTCGCCCGTCTCGGCATCGGCGCCATGCTCAGCGCCGGCGACGACGGCGGGCCCCGCGGCCCACGCGACGGCGCCGACGCGTGGGCCCGGATGGTCGACGGGTATCAGCGGGCCGCCCTGCGCAGCAGGCTGCGCATTCCGCTGCTCTACGGTGCCGACGCCGTGCACGGCATGAGCGGTACCACCGGGTCCGTGATCTTCCCGCACCACATCGGCATGGGCGCCACCCGCGACCCCGCTCTCGTCCGCCGCGCCGAGCGCGTCGCGCGGGACGAGACGCTCGGCGCCGGGGTGCGGTGGGCGTTCACGCCGTGCGTGTGCGTGCCGCAGGACGTGCGGTGGGGGCGCACCTACGAGGGGTACGCCGAGGATCCCGCCCTCGTCGGGACGCTCGGCGCCGCCTCCGTGCGCGGGTTCCAGGGGCCCGCCCTCGGCCCCCGTTCCGTGCTCGCCACCGCCAAGCACTACCTCGGCGACGGCGGCACCGCCTACGGCACCGCCACCGGCGAGGGCCGGCTCCTCGACCAGGGCGACGTACGCGTCACGGAAGCCGAGCTGCGCCGCGTGCACCTCGCCCCGTACCGCGACGCCGTCGCCGCCGGCGTCGGCTCCGTCATGGCCAGTTACAGCAGCCTCCACGGCACGAAGACCCACGGCGACCGGCGGCTCCTCACCGGCGTGCTCAAGGGCGAACTCGGCTTCCGCGGCTTCGTCGTCAGCGACTACGACGCCGTGCAGCAGCTCCCCGGCAGTAACCTCGCCGCCCAGGTCGCGCGGGCCGTCAACGCCGGCATCGACATGGTCATGGTCTCCAGGGACTACCGCGGCGTGCACCGCGCCCTCGTCGGCGGCGTCCGCCGCGGGGACATCCCCCGGCGGCGCGTGGACGACGCCGTACGCCGCATCCTCGCGGCCAAGGAGCGCCTCGGGCTCTTCGAGCACCCCTTCACCGATCCCGCCCGCACCGCCGCCGTCGGCTCCCCCCGGCACCGCGCCGTCGCGCGGCAGGCCGTACGGGCCTCGCAGGTGCTGCTCCGCAACGAACGCGGCGCGCTGCCGCTGCCGCGGCGCGGCCCGTACCGCATCGTCGTGGGCGGCAACGGCGCCGACGACCTGGGGCGGCAGCTCGGCGGCTGGTCGGTCGGCTGGCAGGGCGGTACGGGGCGGACGACGCGGGGGACGACGTTCCTCCAGGCGCTGCGGGCCGCCACCGCCGGCACCGGCATCGAGGTGGCGACCGAGGGGCGCGGCGACGTCGGGATCTGGGTCGGCGGCGAGGACCCGTACGCCGAGTGGTTCGGCGACTCCGCGACCCTGGCGCTGGGCGCGCGGAACGAGGCCGGTCTCGCCGACGTGTGCGGGCGCGCGAAGACCTGCGTGGGCGTCCTGTACTCCGGGCGGCCGCTGGTGCTGGGGAAGGCGCTGGCGCGCACGGACGCCTTCGTGGCGGCGTGGCTGCCCGGGACGGAGGCGCGCGGGATCACGGACGCGCTCTTCGGGGCCGGGTTCAGCGGGCGGCTGCCGGTCACCTGGCCGCGCCGGGCGGCGGACGCCCCCGCCTCCCGGGAGGCGGGGGCGAATCCCCTGTTCCGGTACGGGGCCGGGCTTCGGCCCTACTGAAGGGGCGGGCGGGGTGCCGGCCGCGGCATTTCCGGTCTTCCCGCGGGACCCCCGCCCCCGTCGCGCCCCTACCTCGCCGCGAACACCTCCGTGAACCCCTCCCGCCACGTCGGGTGCCCCGGCTGCCACCCCAGCTCGCGCTTCGCCTTGTCGTTCGCCGCCCCCCGGCCTTCCGTCATCACCGTCGTCACCCACTTCCCCGCCGCCAGCCGCGCCAGCCACACCGGCAGCCGCCGCGGGGGCCGCGCGCCCATCGCCGCCGCCAGCCGCGGCAGCCACTCCTTCTGCGCCGCGGGGTCGTCGTCCGTGATGTTGTAGATGCCCGGCGTGCCCCGCTCCACCGCGGCGGCCGTCGCCGCCGCCGCGTCGTCGATGTGGATCAGCGAGATCACTCCCTCGCCGCGGCCCACCAGCGGCAGGAGGCGCTTGCGCACCATCTCCGCCTGCTCGCCGCCCGGATAGATCGTCGTGCCGGGGCCGTAGAAGCCGCCGTAGCGCAGGACGATGCCCTCGATGCCGGGGGCGCTGGTGACCGCCTCCTCCAGGTGCTTCATGGCGCCCAGGCTCTGCTCGGCGCCGGGGGGCGGGGTGGTGTCGAGCGGGTCTTCCTCGGTCTTGATCAGGCCGCCCTCGCGCTTGTACGGCCAGCCGGCGAAGCTCTGCGCGATGAACCGGCGGGTGCCGGTCTCGGCGGCCGCCGTCAGCAGGTTGTCGGTGCCCTCGCTGCGGAGCCTGTTGGTGGTGGCGAAGGCGGTGTCGAGGCGGCGGAGTTCGCGGGCGCTCAGGCTGGTCCGCTGGGAGAGGGCGGTGGCCTCGTGCACGATCACCTCGGGGGCGGCGTTCGCCACCGCTTCGCGTACGGCGGCCGCGTCGAGCACGTCGAGGACGACCGGCTCCGCGCCCGCCGCGCGCAGCCGCTCTGTCTTCGCCTCGCTCGTGGTGGTGCCGGTGACGGTGTGTCCGGCCGCGTTGAGCAGGGGTACGAGTCGGCTGCCGAGGGCGCCCGTGGCGCCGGTGACGAGGATCTTCATGGGTCCAGCGGATCACCGCGCGCGCCCGCGCACCACGCGCGTTGCCCCGTTCGGGGGGCCGTCCTCGCCCGAAAGACTGGCGGAGCTACTGCTCGGTTGACTTCAGGGCCTGCTCCCGGCCGCGGTCCATGATGCGGCGGTAGACGTACGCCCCGGTGTCCCGTACGGCCTCGCTCGTCGGGGCGTCGTCGGCGGTGACGGCCTTGCCGTCGGCGTAGCCGGCGATGGTGAAGTAGGCGTAGCGGCCGAGGGTGTTGCTCGTCAGCCGGCAGGCGGTGGCGCGGCAGAACTCGGGGACGCCCTGGCCGGGCAGCGACTCCAGGTTGCCCTTCGCCTGCTCGGCGGTGCGGGCGGCCGGGCCCTCGTCGGCGAAGGCGGCGACGCCGACGGTGACCGCGGTGCCCTCGCGGGTGTAGGTGGCGCGCAGCAGCCGGTCGCAGCCGTTGGCGGTGAGGATCTTGCCGAGCTTGCTGGAGGCGCCGGACGCGCAGTCGCGGGTGTTGTGGGTGGCCCTGCGCTCGTACGTGTGGCCGCTGACGGTGATCTCCGCGTTGGGGAAGAAGCTGTCGACGGTGAGCGGGGCCGTGTCCTTGTCCGCGGAGGCGATGAACTCCTTGGGGTCCGGCGGCGGAGCCACCGAGGAGAACGACGGGTCGCCCTTGCCGCTCTCGCTCCCCGCGCCGGATATCCGGTCCTCCGAGGCGCTGCTCGACGGATCGTCGTCGCCGCCGGAGGTGGTGACGACGGCCGCGGCGACGGCGCCGGCTATCACGACGGTGGCCAGCGCCCCGCCGACGATCGTCCACAGCCGCCGCTTGCGGCGCCGCTCGGCGGCCGCGGAGTCGGCGAGCGCGCTCCAGTCGGGCGCGGGCCCGCCGGATCCCGGCGGACCGAAGCCCGATCCCTGCCCCTGCCCCCCGGGGCCGCCGTAGCCGCCCCCCTGCCCGAAGCTCATGGCGGGCATCTTAACCGGGCCCGCCGTCACCCGGACGGCGGCGTGGGGGCGTGGGGCGCCGCGGGGAGCGGTCCTGGGACCGGTCCGCGGGCGTACGGGAAACGGGCGGGTCCCGTACGGCGCGGAAAACCCGTTTCGCCGGGGCGCCACGGGCCGCGAGGATGGGGTGCATGGGACACCTGGAGGCCGCGCACCTGGAGTACTACCTGCCGGACGGGCGGCCGCTGCTCGGCGACGTCTCGTTCCGCGTCGGCGAGGGCGCGGCCGTGGCGCTGGTGGGGGCCAACGGGGCGGGGAAGACGACGCTGCTGCGGCTGCTCGCCGGGGAGCTGCAGCCGCACGGCGGCAGCATCTCGACCGGCGGCGGGCTGGGTGTGATGCCGCAGTTCGTCGGCTCGGTGCGGGACGAGCGTACGGTCCGTGACCTGCTGGTCTCCGTCGCCCAGCCGCGGATCAGGACGGCGGCCGCGGCGGTCGACGAGGCCGAACTGGCGATCATGGAGCGGGACGACGAGCGCGCCCAGCTCGCATACGCGCAGGCGCTCAGCGACTGGGCGGAGGCCCGGGGGTACGAGGCGGAGACGCTGTGGGACAAGTGCACGACGGCCGCCCTGGGCGTGCCGTACGAGCGGGCCCAGTGGCGCGAGGTGCGCACGCTCTCGGGCGGCGAGCAGAAGCGGCTGGTGCTGGAGGCGCTGCTGCGCGGCACGGACGAGGTGCTGCTGCTCGACGAGCCGGACAACTATCTGGACGTGCCGGGCAAGTTGTGGCTGGAGCAGCAGCTCCGCGAGACGCCGAAGACGGTGCTGTTCGTCAGCCACGACCGGGAGCTGCTGGCGCGCAGCGCGGAGAAGATCGTCAGCGTCGAGCCGGGTCCCGCGGGCAGCGACGTGTGGGTGCACGGCGGCGGCTTCGGCACGTACCACCAGGCGCGCAAGGAGCGCTTCGAGCGCTTCGAGGAGCTGCGCAGGCGCTGGGACGAGGAGCACGCGAAGCTCAAGCGGCTGGTCATCATGTACAAGCAGAAGGCCGCGTTCAACTCGGACATGGCCTCGCGCTACCGGGCCGCGCAGACGCGGCTGCGGAAGTTCGAGGAGGCCGGCCCGCCGATGGCGCCGCCGCGGGAGCAGGACATCCGGATGCGGCTGCGCGGCGGGCGGACCGGGGTGCGGGCGATCACGTGCGAGGAGCTGGAGCTGAGCGGGCTGATGAGCCCGTTCTCGCTGGAGGTCTTCTACGGCGAGCGGGTCGCGGTGCTCGGCTCGAACGGCTCGGGGAAGTCGCACTTCCTGCGGCTGCTGGCCGGGGGCCCCGCGGGAGAGGCAGTGGCGCACAGCGGGGCGTGGAAGCTGGGCGCCCGCGTGGTGCCGGGGCACTTCGCGCAGACCCACGCGCACCCGGAGCTGCAGGGGCGCACGCTGCTGGACATCCTGTGGAAGGACCACGCGAAGGACAAGGGCGCGTCGATGTCGGCCCTGCGGCGGTACGAGCTGGACCGGGCGGCGGAGCAGCCCTTCGACCGGCTCTCCGGCGGCCAGCAGGCCCGGTTCCAGATCCTGCTGCTGGAGCTGGAGGGGGCGACGGCGCTGCTGCTCGACGAGCCGACGGACAACCTCGACCTGGAGAGCGCGGAGGCGCTCCAGGAGGGGCTTGAGGCGTACGAGGGGACGGTGCTGGCGGTGACGCACGACCGCTGGTTCGCGCGCAGCTTCGACCGGTTCCTGCTCTTCGGCGCGGACGGCCGGGTCCGGGAGACGCCGGAGGCGGTCTGGGACGAGGGCCGGGTGGCCCGGCGGCGTTGATCTTCCGGGCCCGACGGGGGCCGGGCCGGCGCCCGTCGGGAGCGGCGGGGGTGTTTTGACCTGGTGCCGCGCGCCCCGGTACTCTGCTGGATTGTTGTGCGTATTGGCTGCTCGTTCTCACGCGTGAGGCCGTTACGCCTGGTCCACCAGGACGATTGATCAGCGATCACCGTCGGTTTGCGTCGCCGGCGCGGTCTCCTGCTGTCGTGATCTCCGGGTGACCTTGTCAGAGAACACTCACTGAAGAAGCGAAGGCTACGACCGTGCGTACGTACAGCCCCAAGCCCGGCGACGTCCAGCGTCAGTGGCACGTCATCGACGCCACCGACGTCGTTCTGGGCCGCCTGGCCTCCCAGGTCGCCCAGTTGCTGCGTGGTAAGCACAAGCCGGTGTACGCGCCTCACGTCGACGCTGGTGACTTCGTCATCATCATCAACGCCGACAAGGTGCACCTCTCCGGCAACAAGCGGACCCAGAAGCTGGCCTACCGCCACTCCGGCTACCCCGGCGGTCTCCGCTCCGTCCGCTACGACGAGCTGATGGACAAGAACCCGGAGAAGGCCGTCGAGAAGGCCGTCCGCGGCATGCTGCCCAAGAACACCCTGGGCCGTCAGATGCTCAGCAAGCTGAAGGTGTACCGCGGTGCCGAGCACCCGCACGCCGCTCAGCAGCCGGTCCCGTACGAGATCACCCAGGTCGCGCAGTAGTCCCGGCCACACCCCCTAGAGACAGAGAAGCTGAGGAGAATCGTGGCTGAGACCACCGCTGAGGCGCCCGTCGAGGACGTCGAGGAGTACACGACCGAGACGCCCGCCGAGGACTACACCACCGAGTCCGTCGCGGCGCGCTTCGGTGACCCGCAGCCGGCCGCGGGCACCGGCCGCCGCAAGAACGCCATCGCCCGGGTGCGCATCGTCCCGGGCTCGGGCAAGTGGAAGATCAACGGCCGCACCCTGGAGGGCTACTTCCCGAACAAGGTGCACCAGCAGGAAGTGAACGAGCCCTTCAAGGTGCTGGAGCTGGACGACCGTTACGACGTCGTCGCCCGCATCGCGGGCGGCGGCATCTCCGGCCAGGCCGGCGCGCTGCGCCTGGGCGTGGCCCGTGCGCTCAACGAGGCGGACGCGGACAACAACCGCGGCCCGCTGAAGAAGGCCGGCTTCCTCACCCGTGACGACCGTGCGGTCGAGCGGAAGAAGGCCGGTCTGAAGAAGGCCCGTAAGGGAACGCAGTACAGCAAGCGCTGATCGATCATCGTACTGCTACTGTGCTCAGCCCCGGCGGCCCCCGGAGAGTTCTTCGGGAGGGCGCCGGGGCGCGCTTGTATGGTCGGCATACGGTCCGCGGGTATGGTCACGTGAGGACTTTTAACGGTCCGTAGCCGAACGTACTCGCTCAGAATTGAGCACTCGGGAGCACTCGGAGGAGATCAGTGGGACGACTCTTCGGCACCGATGGCGTGCGCGGCGTCGCCAACGCGGACCTCACCGCGGAGATGGCCCTCGGGCTGTCCGTGGCGGCGGCACACGTGCTCGCCATCGCCGACGCCGCCCAGCCGGCCGGCCAGCGCCCCAAGGCGGTGGTCGGGCGCGATCCGCGGGCGTCCGGAGAGTTCCTGGAGGCGGCCGTCGTCGCCGGACTGGCCAGCGCGGGCGTCGACGTGCTGCGCGTCGGCGTGCTGCCGACCCCCGCGGTCGCGTACCTCACCGGCGCGCTCGGCGCCGACCTCGGCGTGATGCTCTCCGCCAGCCACAACCCGATGCCCGACAACGGCGTGAAGTTCATCGCCCGCGGCGGCCACAAGCTCTCCGACGAGCTCGAAGACGAGATCGAGGAGCTGTACCACAAGCACGAGCGCGGCGAGCCGTGGGAGCGCCCGACCGGCGCCGGCGTCGGCCGCGTCCAGCGCTACGAGCAGGGCTTCGACCGCTACGTCGCCCATCTGCTGGGCGTCCTGCCGCACCGCCTCGACGGGCTCAAGGTCGTCGTCGACGGCGCCCACGGCGCCGCCGCCCGCGTCTCCCCGGAGGCGTTCCAGCGGGCCGGCGCCGAGGTGATTTCCATCGGCACGGACCCCACCGGCCTCAACATCAACGACGGCTACGGCTCCACCCACCTCGACCAGCTCAGCGCCGCCGTCGTCGAGCACGGCGCCGACCTCGGCATCGCCCACGACGGCGACGCCGACCGCTGCCTCGCCGTCGACGCCGCGGGCAAGGAGATCGACGGCGACCAGATCCTCGCCGTCCTCGCCCTCGGGCTGCGCGAGGCCGGCCGGCTGCGCAAGAACACCGTCGTCGCCACCGTCATGTCCAACCTCGGCTTCAAGCTCGCGCTGGAGCGCGAGGGCGTGGACCTGATCCAGACCGCGGTCGGCGACCGCTACGTGCTGGAGGAGATGAAGCGCGGCGGCTACGCCCTCGGCGGCGAGCAGTCCGGCCACGTCATCGTCCTCGACCACGCCACCACCGGCGACGGCACCCTCACCGGTCTGCTGCTCGCCTCCCGGGTGGCCGCGAGCGGCCGGCCGCTGGCGGAGCTGGCGGCGGTGATGGACCGGCTGCCGCAGGTGCTGATCAACGTGCGGGACGTCGACAAGTCCCGGGTCGCCAGCGCCCCGGAGCTGCGCCAGGCGGTCCTGGAGGCGGAGCGCGAACTGGGCGCGACGGGGCGGGTGCTGCTGCGCTCGTCCGGTACGGAGCCGGTGGTGCGGGTCATGGTGGAGGCGGCCGACATCGACCAGGCGCGGTCGGTGGCGGGGAAGCTGGCGGACGTGGTGAAGTCGGCGCTGGGCTGAGGCGGTTGCCGCAGCAGCAGCAGTTGTCGCTGTCGTTCCGGTTGCCGTTGCCGTACGCCGTGCTGGGGGCCTGCCCCGTACGGCGTACGGGCGTCAGAGCCGCCGCTGCGGGTGCTGCGCCGCGGCCCGGCTCTGCTGGAGGTGCTGGCCGAGCGTCTGCTGCGTGTGCCAGGCCCAGTACAGCTTCTGCGCCAGCAGCGTCAGCGTCCCGGCGACGACGATGCCCAGCAGGTTGAGCAGCAACTGCTCCGACGAGCCGCGCGCCTGCCCCCAGTCGCCGTAGCTGATCGCGACCGCCGCGTTGGCCGCCGCCGGCACCGTCGTCACCGAGATCGCGACGCCCACCAGCGCCCCGGACTTCGACGACGTCAGCGACAGCGTGCCCGCCGTGCCCGCCAGCAGCGCGACGATGAACGAGAACCAGTCCGGCGCGAAGATGAACCCGGTCTGCGGTCGAACGGCTTCCAGATCCGTCTCCGTGAACAGCCCGAAGGCGTCCATCATCACGCTGAAGGCCACGGTCAGCACCATCGCCGCCGCGAACCCCGCGAGCAGCGCCACCAGCGACCGCCCCACCAGCCGCGGCCGCCACTGCACCAGCGCCACGCACAGCCCCGCCACCGGGCCGAACTCCGGCCCCACCGCCATCGCCCCGACGATGAGGATCGCGCTGTCGATCATCACGCCGCAGGCGGCGAGCAGCGTGGCGACGCCGAGCATGGCGAGGTACGTGAGCGACAGCGTCGACTCCTCGTGCGTCTCCTCGACCAGCGACTCCCACACCACCGCGTCCGCCGCCTCGCCCGGCGCGGCCTCCTCGGCCTGGTCGGCGCGGCGCGAGAGCGTCAGGTCGACCTGGTCGACGCAGACCGCCCCCTCGTCGTACAGCCCGCGCACGCGCAGCTCCTGGAGCAGCTTGTCGGCGGCCTCGCGGGCGATGTCGCAGAGCACGACGTCGCCCTCGGGGTCGAGGGAGGCGCCGCGGAGCACGGCGAGGTGGGCGGTGCCGACGGTCTTGTGCAGGAGCCCGACGACCTCTGCGGTACGGGCGGCGGGGCACTGGATCCGCAGGTGCAGCATGCGCCGAGATTAGCGGGTGCCGGGAGGCGGGATTCCGTACAACCGTCCGACGGCGGGACGGGTCTATACGGCAAATCGCATCATCCACTTCTCAACCGGGAAACGGGGGAAATGATGGCAACAGGAAGAATGCCGGGATCCGCGCGGAGACGCTTAGCGGTGGTCGGCGTCGCGGCGGCGGTGCTGCTCGCGTCCGTCACGGCGGCGGGCGCCGAAGGCGCGGGCGCCGCGCCAGGTCCTGACCTGGCGGTCCCCGAGGGGACGCCGGTGACCGGGGTGCAGCCCGGTGACGTGCTGCGCGTGCCCGTGAAGGTGACCAACAAGGGCGACCAGCCGGCGGCCGGCGTGCGGGTGGCCATCCAGGCGTCGTCCGGCCTGCAGTTCGTCACCCGGTACGAGGCGTGCACGTACACGCCGCTGCCGAGGGGCTACGAGTACGCCGACTGCTTCTTCCCCGACGTCCTCGCGCCGGGGGCCACCTTCCGGCTGCCCCGGCCGCTGCGTATGGCCGTCGCGCCGGACGCGTACGCCGAGCGCATCGACACGCACGTCGAGCCGGGCGGTGACGCCGAGGACGCCGACACGGGCGACAACTTCGCGACCGTCGAGGTCGCCGCGGAGAACACCGCCGACTTCCGCGTCCGCCGGGCCGAACTGACCGGCGCGGCCGGGCAGACGATCCCGCTCGACCTCGTGATGCGCAACCGCGGACCCGCCACGATCGCCAACCTGGGCTCCGGCGAGCCGGTCGCCCTGATCGACTTCCGCGTTCCGCCGGGTACATCGGCGACCGCGGTGCCGAAGCGGTGCGCGGCGATGACCCGGGACGGGCGGCCGCTGCCGGACCAGCGGACAGGTGCCCCGCGTTACTGGTGCCGTACGCCGGCCAGGGTGCCCGCCGGGGCGCGGGTCGTCTTCCCCTTCGAGCTGACCGTCGAGCGCTCGCTGCCGGAGGCGGTCGGGCGGGTACGGGTGCGTCCGGCGGACGGCAGCGTGGCGTTCCCGTTCGACCCGGTGCCGGGGAACGACGCGGCGAAGGTGGTGGTGCGGGGCGTGGGCGCGGTGGCGTAGTGCGCGTCAGAGCTTGCGCAGGGAGAGGCGCTGGACCTTGTGGTCCGGGCCCTTGCGCAGGATGAGGGTGGCGCGGCCGCGGGTCGGGGCGATGTTCTGGCGCAGGTTGGGCTCGTTGATCGTGCGCCAGTTGCGTCTCCCGTACGCCATCGCCTCGGCCTCCGGCACCTCGGCGTAGCGGCGGAAGTACGACAGGGGGTTCTGGAAGGCCGTCTCGCGCAGCTTGCGGAACCGCTCGGCGTACCAGCGCTCGATGTCCTCGGTACGGGCGTCCACGTACACGCTGAAGTCGAAGAAGTCGGCGAGCGTGACGCGGGTGCGGCCGTCGCGGCCGGGGAGCGCGGGCTGGAGGACGTTGAGGCCCTCGACGATGAGTATGTCGGGGCGCTGCACCTTCAGCCGCTCGCCGGGGACGATGTCGTACGTGAGGTGGTCGTAGACGGGCGCGGTGACCTCGTCCTTCCCGGACTTCACGTCGGCGACGAAGCGGGTCAGCGCGCGGCGGTCGTACGACTCGGGGAAGCCCTTGCGCGACATCAGCCCGCGGGCTTCGAGTTCGGCGTTGGGCAGCAGGAACCCGTCGGTGGTGACGAGTTCCACGCGCGGGTGCTCGGGCCAGCGCGCGAGCAGCGCCTGGAGCAGCCGCGCGACGGTCGACTTGCCGACGGCCACGCTGCCGGCGATGCCGATGACGAACGGGGTGCCGGCCTGGGGGCCCGCGGTCTCGCCGGGGCCGCGGAGGAAGGTGTGGACGGCGTCCCGCAGGCCGTGGGTGGCGCCGACGTAGAGGTTGAGCAGGCGGGAGAGGGGCAGGTAGACCTCCCGCACCTCGTCGAGGTCGATCACGTCGCCGAGGCCGCGCAGCCGCTCGACCTCCGCCGCGGTCAGTGGCAGCGGGGTCCGGTCCCGCAGGGCGCTCCACTCGGCGCGGGAGAGGTCGACGTACGGGGAGGGGCTGTGCGTGCTCGTCGGCGAGGCCACGGGGCCATTGTGCGCGGGGGTGCGGGGGGACGCGCGGGCGGGGCGTGTCCTGCCTCTAGGCGGCGGCCGGGCGGAGGGTTAAGGTCCGGATGCGTATTCGAATCCAGGGGGGCGAGAATGTCGGTAATGCGGACGGTTTGGCATGAGAGACGCAGGCAGTTCGCGGCGGCGGGCGCCCGGCGGCGGCGGGCCCGGGGCGCGCGCGAGGCGTTCGCGGGCCGGGTGAGGGGCGACCTGGCGGCGGAGCTGCCGGACGAGGACCTGGGGGAGGACCTGGTCGAGTCGCTCGATCTGTACCGCATGGGCAGCAAGCCGCGCTGCGAGGAAGTGGAGTACCTGGACCTGGTGCAGGAAGCGGTGGAACGGATGGCGTGGGGCAGATAGCCCCTGGGTCACCCCTGGGTCATCCCTCGGCGATGACGACGGCGGAGGCGACGCCGGCGTCGTGGCTCAGCGACACGTGCCAGGTACGCACGCCCAACTCGGCGGCGCGCGCGGCGACGGTGCCGCGGACGCGGAGGTGGGGCCGCCCGTTGTCGTACACGCACACCTCGGCGTCGTGCCAGTGCAGCCCGGGCGGCGCCCCCAGCGCCTTGGCCAGCGCCTCCTTGGCCGCAAACCGCACCGCCAGCGAAGCGACCCCCCGCCGCCCCCCGTCGGGCAGCACCTGCTCCGCGGGCAGGAACAACCGATCCGCCAACTCCGGCGTCCGCTCCAACGCCGCCCCGAACCGCCCCACCTCGGCGACATCGATCCCGACCCCGACGATTCCACTCATGCGCGGCAGAGTAACGGCTACCGGTACCGCACCGGCCGCCGCCGTCACGGCCTCCCCACGCGCCGCTCGTACGCGATGACGGCCCAGACGGTCTTGCCGACGCCACCGACCCGCGGCGTGCCCCCCCTGCATCGGCCGGCGCATCGACGACCCGCAGACCCCGGCCGTCCTCGGCCCGCTCTACCACCTGCTGGAGCGCGGCGACCGCGGCCGGGCCCTCGCCGAGGCCCGCCGCGTCACCCGGCCGGGGGGTCTCGTCGCGGCGGCGGCGATCGGCCGGTACGCCTCCGTCTTCGAGCACACGGCGACCACGCTGCTCGCCAGGGACCGCGTCCACGACGCCGGCGGTCGCCCGGCGGTGAGGGCGGCGGGGACGCGGCTGCGGGGCTTTGCGGGGCGGGGGAGGATGGGGGGATGAGGAGTGCGTACGGGGTGGAGACGGTGCGGCGGGCCGAGGCGGCGCTCATGGCCGGGTTGCCCGAGGGGGCGCTCATGCAGCGCGCCGCCGCGGGGCTCGCCGCCGCCGCGGCCGGGTTGCTGGGGCGGGTGTACGGGCGCCGGGTGGTGCTGCTCGTGGGGAGCGGGGACAACGGCGGGGACGGGCTGTACGCCGGGGCGCGGCTGGCGCGGCGCGGGGCGCGGGTGACGGCCGTGCTGCTCCGCCCGGAGCGTACGCACGAGGGCGGGCTCGCCGCCCTGTGGGCCGTCGGGGGGCGCGTCGTGCCCGCCGAGGAGGGCGGCGGCCCGGGGTCGCCCCTGTGCCGCGTGTTCGACCGCGTCGACCTCGTCGTCGACGGCATCGTCGGCATCGGCGGCTCCGGCGGCCTCCGGCCCGCCGCCGCCGCGCTCATGCGCGTCGTCCGCGACACCGGCGCCCCCGTGCTCGCCGTCGACCTGCCCAGCGGGGTGGAAGCCGACACCGGGGAGGTACGGGGCGAGGCCGTGACCGCCGACGCCACCGTGACCTTCGGTACGTACAAGCCCGGGCTCCTCGTCGACCCCGCCGCCGAGCGGGCCGGCGCGCTGCGGCTCGTGGACATCGGGCTCGGCCCGTACCTGCCCCCGGTGCCCGACCTGGAGGCCCTCCAGCACGCCGACGTCGCCGCGCTGCTGCCGGAGCCGGCCGCCGAGAGCGACAAGTACCGGCGCGGTGTCGTCGGCGTCGTCGCCGGCTCCGAGCGCTACCCGGGCGCCGCCGTCCTCGCGGTGGGCGGGGCGCTGCGCGGCGGGGCGGGCGCCGTGCGGTACGTGGGGCCCGCGGCGCGGGCGGTCATCGAGCGGTACCCGGAGACGCTGGTCCACCCCGGGCCGCCCGGGAAGGCGGGCCGGGTGCAGGCGTGGGTCGTCGGGCCCGGGCTGGGGGACGGGCCCGGTGCGGAGGAGGTGCTGGAGCAGGTGCTCGCCACCGACGTGCCGGTGCTGGTCGACGCCGACGGCCTCCGGCTGCTGGACAGGGCACGGGTACGGCGCAGGTCCGCCCCGACGCTGCTCACCCCGCACGCGGGGGAGGCCGCCGCACTCCTCGGCGTCGACCGGGCCGAGGTCGAGTCCCGCAGGCTCGCCGCCGTACGGTCGCTGGCCGACGCGTACGGCGCGACCACCCTGCTCAAGGGCTCCACCACCCTGGTCGCCGACCCCGGCGGCGAGCACCCCGTGCGCCAGAACCCCACCGGCACCTCCTGGCTCGCCACCGCCGGCAGCGGCGACGTCCTCTCCGGCCTCACCGGCTCCCTCCTCGCCGCCGGCCTCGCCGCCCGCGACGCCGGCTCCGCCGGCGCGTACCTCCACGGCCTCGCCGCCCGCACCCTCGCCGCCGGCGCCCCGATCACCGCCCACGAACTCCCCGACGCCCTCCCCGCCGTCTGGCGCGACGTGCGCGACATCCGTAGAGCCTGATCAGGCGGAATGCGAGACTGGGTACCGATGACCGACTCCCCCCTCCGCGCCCGCGCGGAGATCGACCTCACCGCGTACGGCGCGAACATCCGCGCCCTGCGCGGCATCGCCCCGCGCGCGCAGTTCATGGCAGTCGTCAAGGCCGACGCGTACGGCCACGGGATGCTGCCCTGCGTCCGCGCCGCGCGCGCCGCCGGCGCCGAGTGGATAGGGACCGCCACCCCGCGGGAGGCGCTCGAACTGCGCGCCGCCGGCGACCGGGGCCGGATCCTCTGCTGGCTGTGGACGCCCGGCGGGCCGTGGCGGGAGGCCGTCGAGGCGGATCTCGACATCACCGTCAGCGGCCTGTGGGCGCTCCGCGAACTGCTGCCCGCCGCCCGCGCCGCCGGGCGCACCGCGCGCGTGCAGCTCAAGGCCGACACCGGCCTCGGCCGCAACGGCTGCCTCGCCGCCGACTGGCCGGAGCTCGTCGCCGCCGCCCGCGCCGCCGAGGCCGAGGGCGCCATCGAGGTCACCGGCGTCTGGTCGCACTTCGCCTGCGCCGACGAGCCGGGACACCCCTCCGTCCGCAGCCAGCTCGACGCCTTCCACGACGCCCTCGCCGTCGCCGGCCGCGCGGGACTGCGCCCCGAGGTGCGGCACATGGCGAACTCGCCCGCCATGCTCACCCTCCCCGAGGCCCACTTCGACCTCGTCCGGCCCGGGATCGCGTCGTACGGGCTGTCGCCGAGCCCCGAGGTGGGCGCTCCCGCGGACTTCGGGCTGCGTCCCGTGATGACGGTCAAGGCGTCGCTGGCGCAGGTCAAGGAGGCGCCGGCCGGCCTCGGCATCTCGTACGGGCACCACTACGTCACCCCGGGCCGGACCACCCTCGCGCTCGTGCCCCTCGGCTACGCGGACGGGGTGCCGCGGCACGCGTCCGGTACGGGCCCCGTGCTGGTCGCCGGGAAGTGGCGGACGGTCGCGGGGCGGGTCGCGATGGACCAGTTCGTCGTCGACCTGGGCGGGGACACCGCGGCGGCGGGCGACGAGGCGGTGCTCTTCGGGGCCGGGGACCACGGCGAGCCGACGGCGGAGGACTGGGCGCGGGCGGCGGGCACCATCGGGTACGAGATCGTCACGCGGATCGGACCCCGCGTACCGCGCGTGTACGTGGGCGGCGCGGGGGATGCCACCCCCATGGACACCGACACGGACCGCCCCGGGCCCCGCCATGGCTGACCCGCTCGCCACCCCCGTCCCCGTCCCCGTCTCCGGACCCGGCGGCTGGGCGAGGGCCGGCCGGCGCGCCGGTATCGCCGGCGTCGCCATCGGCGTGCTCGCCGCCGGGGCCGCCGCGGGCGTGGCCGTGGAGCGCCTGGCGATGGGCCGCGACGTACGCCGCAGGGCCCGGCAGGCGCTCGACGCGGCCGGTCCGTACGGCACCCTCCGCGGCACCTCGGGCACGGCCGTCGCGGACGACGGCACCGAGCTGTACTACGAGGTCGAGGAGGCGGACGACTTCCCGCCCGTACTCCCCGACGGCACACCCCCCGACCCGCAGGCCGCCGCCCCCCGCCGCCGGCGCCGCCGCTTCGCGGGACGCCGCGACCCCGCGCCGCTCACCGTCGTCTTCTGCCACGGCTACTGCCTCACCCAGGACTCCTGGCACTTCCAGCGCGCCGCGCTCCGCGGCCGCGTCCGCACCGTCTACTGGGACCAGCGCAGCCACGGCCGCTCCGCCCACGGCATCTCCCAGCTCGCCGGCGACGAGCCGGTCACCATCGACCAGCTCGGCCGCGACCTCAAGGCCGTCGTCGACGCCGCCGCCCCCGAGGGCCCGCTGCTCCTCGTCGGGCACTCGATGGGCGGCATGACGATCATGGCCTTCGCCGACCAGTTCCCCGACGCGGTACGGGACCGGGTGGCCGGCGCCGCGTTCCTCGGCACCTCCGCGGGCGACCTCGGCCGGGTGACGTTCGGCCTGCCGGCGGCCGGCGCCTGGGCGGTACGGCACTTCGTGCCCGGCGTCCTGAAGGCCCTCGGCAGCCGCGCCGAGCTGGCCGAGCGCGGCCGGCAGGCGACGGCCGACCTCTTCGCGGGGATCATCAAGCACTACTCGTTCGGCACCGAGGGCGTCGACCCGGGCGTCGCGCGCTTCGCCGAGCGGCTGCTGGAGAGCACGCCGATAGACGTGGTCGCCGAGTTCTACCCGGCGTTCGCGGCGCACGAGAAGGACGAGGCGCTGGCGCTCCTCCGGGACCTCCCCGGGCTCGTCCTCGTCGGCGACCGCGACATGGTCACGCCCCCGGAGCACAGCGAGCGGATCGCCGCGCGGCTGCCCGGCGCCACGTTCGAGGTCATCGAGAACGCCGGCCACCTGGCCATGCTGGAGCGCCCGGAACGGGTGAACGACGCGCTGGCCGCGCTGCTCGCCCGCGCGGGCGTGCGGCTGCGCACCGGGCCCGGGGCGGAGCCGGGGGCGGGGCCCGTACGGCGGCCGCGCGGCACGTCGCGCCGGACCCTCTAACATCCAGTGCCATGAGCGCCGCCATGACCACCACCGCAGTTGAGTTGACCGTCGAGTCGCCCGAGCAGATGCAGGAGCTGGGCCGCCGGCTGGCCGCCGTGCTGCGCGCCGGGGACCTCGTGCTGCTCACCGGGGCGCTGGGTGCGGGCAAGACGACGCTCGCGCGCGGGCTGGGGGCGGGGCTCGGGGTGCGCGGGGCGGTGACGTCGCCGACGTTCGTCATCGCGCGCGTGCACCCGTCGGTCTCGGGCGGGCCGCCGCTGGTCCACGTCGACGCCTACCGGCTGGGCGGCGGTCTGGAGGAGATGGAGGACCTGGACCTCGACGTGTCGCTGCCGGAGTCGGTCGTGGTCGTGGAGTGGGGCGAGGGCAAGGTCGAGGAGCTGGCCGAGGACCGGCTGCACGTCGTCATCGAGCGCCGCACGGGCGGTGCGCCCGAGGAGGAGGCGGACGCCGGCGAGGCGGACGTACGGCGCGTCACGGTCACCGGCGTCGGCGAGCGCTGGGCGCACGGCGCGCTGGCCGCGCTCGCCCGCACCTGAACAGCAGTGCTGGACGTTCCGACAAATATGCCGACGTGCTGTCGGCATATCGTTGCCCCAGGTCGGCGGGCGTGGTCCCATGGGCGTATGGCACCTGAGCAAGACGGGCAGCGCCCCGCCGTGGGAGTCGCCGAGCTCCTCGCCGCCTGCGCGGCGGCAGAGGCGGTCTCGACGCCGCCCGCGCCCGAACCCGAGGCGGCCGGGACGGACGGGCGGCAGGCCCCGGAGGGCCCCGCCGAGCCGGAACAGCACGCCGCGTAGCGCAAGATCGCGCTGCCCCGCCCCGGGGCATCTAGGCTGCGCTGCATGGACATCGGCATCGGACTTCCCTCCACCATCCCCGGCATCCCCGGCACGCTGATCCCCGAGTGGGCCGCCGCGGCCGAGCGGGCCGGGTTCTCGACCCTGGGCACCATCGACCGCGTCGTCTACGGCAACCTCGAAACGATCCCCACCCTCGCCGCCGCGGCGGCCGTCACCGAGCGCATCGGCCTGACGACGACCATCCTCATCGCCCCGTACCGCGGCAACGGCGCCCTGCTCGCCAAGCAGCTCGCCTCCGTCGACGCGCTCTCCGGCGGCCGGCTCACCGTCGGCGCCGCGGTCGGCGGACGGGAGGACGACTACGAGGCGACGGGCGTGCCGTTCACCGAGCGGGGCCGGATCTTCGACGACCAGCTCGCCGAGATGCGCGCCGTCTGGCGGCAGGACCCCCGGGGCCGCGCCCACCCCGTGGGCCCGGCGCCGGTGCAGGCGGGCGGGCCGCCGATCCTCTTCGGCGGGAACGCGCCCGCCACCTTCCGGCGGGTCGCGGAGTACGGCGCCGGGTGGATCCTCGGCGGCGGCAGCCCCGAGCAACTGGCCGGCGGCGCCGAGAAGGCCAGGGCGGCCTGGCGCGAGGCGGGCCGGGAGGGCGAGCCGCGGGTGGCGGCGCTGGCGTACGTGAGCCTCGGCCCCGACGCCGAGGAGCACGCCCGCCGCTACCTGCTGGACTACTACGGGTTCCTCGGCGACTTCGCCGAGAAGATCGCCGCGGGGGCGCTGACCTCGCCGGAGGCGGTCGCCGCCGCGAAGGCCGCGTTCGCGGACGCGGGCTGCGGCGAGCTGGTGCTCTTCCCCTGCAACCCGGACGTGGCGCAGGTCCCGCTCATCGCGGAGGCCGCCGGGCTGTAGGACGTACGGACGAAGGGGCGGGGGTCCGGCGGCGGATCCCCGCTACTTCACCACCGCGACCGGGACGCCCACGGTCGCGAAGCGCCACAGCGCCCTGCCGTCCACCCGCGACGAGCGCACGCCGCCCGTCTTCTCCGTCGCGTCCGGTTCCGGCCGGGAGCCGTCTATGGCGGCGCTGAACCCTATGACCGTGCCCTCGGACTCCGTGAAGATCACCACGTGCTCGACCGGCACCCCGTCCGAGCCGGTGATCTGCCGCGACCGCGAGGTCACGGTGTACATGCCGGGCGGCGGGTCGACGGTGCTCGGGGTCACCTTGTACGTCCGCAGCACCGAGTTGTCCTCGCCGACGAGCCACACGCGCTTGTCCTTCAGCGCGTACACCACCCGCAGCCCGGACCCCGAGCGCGCGGGCAGTTCGAGCTTCTTCTCCTTGGCCTTGGTCGGCTCGGGGCTGGCGACGCCCGGGCGGCTGCGCGCCAGGGAGTCGGGGGCGTTGGCGTTGGCCTGGTAGGCGAGGAAGGCGACCACGCCCAGGGCGGCGGCCGTCAGCCCGGCCACGAATTTCCCGCTGCCTGCCACGCGGTACGCCCCTTCCGGTACGGCGGCCGCAGGGCCGCTCTTCCGCAGTCTTCCCCCGGCCCGTCCTCTTCTGCACGTGCCGGTCCGCCCCGCCTGCTCCGCCCGACGGTAGCACCCGCCGCCGCGCGCCCCGGGGCGGCGGCGGCCGGAGTCACCGGCCCGGCGGACGCGCTCCGGGCACCCCTTCCGCGCGACTACCCTGAAGGGCGTGCTGCTCGCCATGGATACCGCCTCCCCCGCCGTCACCGTCGCGCTCCACGACGGCGACCCCGCGTCGCCCGCGCTCGCCGCGTCGCACCAGGTCGACGCCCGGCGCCACGGCGAGCTGCTGCTGCCCGCCGTCGACCGGGTGCTCGCCGAGGCGGGCCGCGGGCTCGGGGAGCTGACCGGCCTCGTCGTGGGCGTCGGCCCCGGTCCTTACACCGGGCTGCGGGTGGGGCTGGTGACCGCCGAGGTCCTCGGCATGACGCTCGGCGTCCCCGTGTACGGGGTCTGCACGCTGGACGGCATCGCCTACGCCGCCGGCCGCGACGGTGGCGTCGACGGCGTCGCCGGCGGCATTGACGGCCCGTTCGTCGTGGCCACCGACGCCCGGCGCAAAGAGGTGTACTGGGCGCGCTACGCCGACGCCCGCACCCGCGTCACGGACCCGGCCGTCGACCGGCCCGCCGACCTCGCCGCGCAGGTCGCGGGCCTGCCCGCCGCCGGGGCGGGCGCGGAGCTGTACCCCGAGGCGTTCCCCGACGCCCGGCCCCCGGCGCACCCGCACGCCGCCGCCCTCGCCGCGCTGGCCGCCGAGCGCCTTGCGGCGGGCGCCGAGCTGCTGCCGCCCCGCCCGCTGTACCTGCGCCGCCCCGACGCGCAGGTCCCCGCCGCGTACAAGGCGGTCACCCCGCGATGACCGCGCGCCCGGACACGTACGAGAGCGGCCCATGACCATCGTCGCCCTGCGTGAGATGCGGTGGTGGGACATCGACCCCGTGCTCGCCCTCGAACGGGACACCTTCCCCGAGGACGCCTGGTCCCCGGCGATGTTCTGGTCCGAGCTGGCCCACGCCCGCGGCCCCGGCGCCACCCGCGCGTACCTCGTCGCCGAGGACGAGGACGGCCGCGTCGTCGGCTACGGCGGCCTCGCCGCGCTCGACGGCACCGGCGACATCCAGACCATCGCCGCCGCCCGCGACCACTGGGGCACCGGCCTCGGCCCGCGCCTGCTGGAGGCGCTGCTCGCCGCCGCCCGCCGCTTCGGCTGCCGCGAGGTGCTGCTGGAGGTGCGCGTCGACAACGTGCGCGCGCAGCGCCTCTACGAGCGCCACGGCTTCGCCGTGATCGGCGTCAGGCGCGGCTACTACCAGCCAGGAAACGTCGACGCGCTCGTCATGCGCCGTACCGAGAAAGAGTGACGCCCCCCATGGCAGACGAACCCCTGGTGCTCGGCATCGAGACGTCCTGCGACGAGACCGGTGTCGGGATCGTCCGCGGGCACACGCTGCTCGCCGACGCCATCGCCTCCAGCGTCGACGCGCACGCCCGCTTCGGCGGCGTGGTGCCCGAGGTGGCGAGCCGGGCGCACCTGGAGGCGATGGTCCCGACGATCGAGCGGGCGCTGCGCGACGCCGGGGTGGCGGCCCGCGACCTGGACGCGATCGCGGTGACGGCGGGCCCGGGGCTCTCCGGGGCGCTGCTCGTCGGGGTGTCGGCGGCCAAGGCGTATGCGTACGCGCTGGGCAAGCCGCTCTACGGCGTCAACCACCTCGCCTCGCACATCGCCGTCGACCAGCTCGAACACGGCGCGCTGCCCGAGCCGACGATGGCCCTGCTGGTCTCCGGCGGCCACTCCTCGCTGCTGATGTCCGCCGACATCACCGCCGACGTCCGCCCCCTCGGCGCGACCATCGACGACGCGGCGGGCGAGGCGTTCGACAAGGTCGCCCGCGTCCTCGGACTCGGCTTCCCCGGCGGCCCGTTCATCGACAGGGCCGCGCGCGAGGGCGACCCGGCCGCGATCCGCTTCCCGCGCGGCCTGACGGGCCCGCGCGATCCGGTGTACGACTTCTCCTTCTCCGGTCTGAAGACCTCCGTCGCCCGCTGGGTGGAGGCCAGGCGCGCGGCGGGGGAGGACGTGCCGGTGGCGGATGTGGCGGCGTCGTTCCAGGAGTCGGTGGCGGACGTGCTGACGCGCAAGGCGGTACGGGCCTGCCGGGACAACGGCGTCGGGCACCTGATGATCGGCGGCGGCGTGGCGGCGAACTCGCGGCTGCGGGCGATGGCCGAGCGGCGCTGCGAGGACGCGGGGATCGTGCTGCGGGTGCCGCGGCCGAAGCTGTGCACGGACAACGGGGCGATGGTCGCGGCGCTGGGCGCGGAGATGGTGGCGCGGGGGCGGGCGGCGTCGGACTGGGAGCTGTCGGCGGACTCGTCGCTGCCGGTCACGGAGACGCACGTACCGGGGCACGAGCACGCACCCGGGCACGGCCACGACCACGTGCACGAGCTGGCGAAGGACAACCTGTACTCGTGACCGTCATCGCGCTGATGTGGGAGGCCAAGGCCGCGGCCGGGCGTGGCGACGAACTGCTGGCGTGGGCGCGGGCGGAGCGCCTGCCCGTTCGGCCGCTGCGGCGCGAGACGTTCCGCGCGCCGGGGGACCGGGTGCTGGTCATCACCTGGTGGGACGCGGGCTGCGGCAACCGCGAGGCTCCCATGCCGGAACTCGGGGACCCGGACGCGGGACTGCTGGCCCGGCCGGTGCACCGGTGGCGGTTCACGTCGCTGGGGCCGGACGGCCCAGAAGCACCGTAGGGGCGCCGGCGACGCGGGTGAGGAAGACGGTGCAGGACACCGCGGCCGGGCCGGTGAGCTTCAGCTTGCGCCGCAGCTCCTCGGGTTCGACGGCGGAGCCGCGCTTCTTGACGGTGACGCTGCCGACGCCGCGTTCGCGGAGCAGGGCGCGGAGCTTCTTGACGTTGAAGGGGAGCGTGTCGGTGATCTCGTACGCGGTGGCGTACGGGGTCCGCACCAGGTCGTCGGACGTGACGTACGCGATGGTGGGATCCAGCAGCCGCCCGCCGGCCTGCGCCGCCACCTCGGCGACGAGGTGCGCGCGGATGACGGCGCCGTCCGGCTCGTACAGATAGCGCCCCACGGGGCCCGGCGGCGGGTCGGGCAGGCCGCGGCCCACGAGGGTGGCGCCGCCGGGCAGCAGGGTCGCGCGGCGGCGGCCGGGGGAGACGGCGCCGGATGCGGCGCCGAACCAGAGCACGGCCTCCTTCACGTCGCCGGCGTCGGAGACCCACTCCGCCTCCGCGGCCTCCGGCACCGCCTCGTGCGGGATGCCGGGGGCGACCTTCAGCGCTCCGTGCGAGACCCGGCCGGCGACCTCGACGGCCCAGGAGAGCGGCGGGGAGTACGCCTCGGGGTCGAAGACCCGGCCGCGCCCTCTGACCCGCCGCGCCGGGTCGACGAAGACCGCGTCGTACCCGGAGATGTCCACGTCCCCCACCTCCGCGCAGCGCACCTCGACCCGCCCCGCGACCCCCAGCGCCGTCGCGTTGGCGCGCGCGGCGGCGGCCGCCGCCGGGTCCCGGTCGACGGCGAGCACCGCGATCCCGGCCCGCGCCAGCGCCACCGCGTCGCCGCCGATGCCGCAGCACAGGTCGGCGACCCGGTCGACGCCGAGCGCCGCGAACCGGGCCGCGCGGTGCGCCGCCACCGCCGTACGGGTGGCCTGCTCGACGCCGTCGGGGGTGAAGTACATCCGCGCCGCGTCCGCCCCGAACTTCGCCGCCGCGCGCTGCCGCAGCCGGGCCTGCCCGAGCGCGGCGGAGACCAGCTCCGCGGGGTGGGTGCGGCGCAGCCGGGTGGCGAGGGCCAGTTCGTCGGCGGGGTCGTGCTCCCGCAGTTCGGCGAGGAGCGCCTGCCCCTCGGGGGTGAGGAGGGCGGCGAGGGGGTCGTCGGGGGCGTCGGGGCCGTGCATGGGCCCATTGTCCGCTGTCCGCCGTACGGGCGCCCGTACGGCGTGGCGCCGTGACACCCCGTTCCGTACTGGAAGGATGCGGGCTCCGGAACTAATACGACAAAAGGATAAAATGCTCCCACGTGCCCGACCATGCACCGGCCTCGTCGCCCTGGCCGCCACCGCCGCGCTCCTCGCCTCCGCCTGCTCCTCCGGCACCGCCGGGCGCGACCACCCCCGCCCCCTCACCCACCCCCACGGGGACGCCAAGCCCGCCATCGCCGGGGGCCCGGCCGTCGCCCCCGCCCGCGCGCTCGCCCGCACCGCGGAGCACCAGCAGCGCGTCCACGCGCGGCGGCTCGCCGCCGCCCGCACCTGGGGCCTGAAGGCCGCCCCGCTGCTGCCGCCGGCCCCGCCGCGCAGCAAACCCGCGCTCGCCACCGAACCCGGCTTCGAGGCGAACGGCGGCGGTACCGGCCTGCCGCCCGTCATCACCCGGGTGCCGACCGACGACCGCGTGATCTTCCTGACCATCGACGACGGCTACCGCAAGGACCCCGAGTTGCTGCGCATGCTGCGCGAACTCGGCGTGCCCGTCAGCGCCTTCCTCGCCGACGAGGTCGCGCGCGACGACTACGGCTACTTCCGCGACCTCCGCGACCTCGGCACCACCGTCAGCAATCACACCCTCCACCACCCCAACCTCCGCGAACTGCCCTACGCGGCCCAGCGCGAGGAGATCTGCGGCCAGCAGCGCGTCCTGGAGCGCGAGATGGGCGTCAGGCCGCGGATCTTCCGCCCGCCGTACGGCAATTACAACGCCGACACCCTGCGCGCCGCGAAGGAGTGCGGCATCGATCTCGTACCGCTCTGGCAGCAGGAGGCGTTCCCCGGACGCTGGACGTACTCCCGCGGGGACACCGCGTTCCACCCCGGCGATATCGTGCTCACCCACTTCGAAGGACCTTCCGAATTCGGCGGCACGATGACCGATATGCTCCGTACGGTGCTCCGTAAGGCGAACGACGAGGGCTTCGCCGTTGCTCGCTTGGAGGACTACGTATGAGGCGCACCCGCCGCTCCGGGCGGCGGTCGTCAGCCGCCGCGATAGCCGCCGTCTGCCTGCTCGCGCTCACCGCCTGCGCGGACGCGGCCAGGCCGACCGAGGAATGGTTCCCGCAGGGCGCGGAGGAGTCCGCGGCGCCCGGGGACGGCCGGGCGGACGGCAAGCCGGGCGCCCGGCACGCGGGGCGTACGCCGCGGGCGCTGCCCGGCGGCGACGGCACGGCCCGCAAGGACGCCGCCCGCGCCACCGGCCCCGGGGCGTACCGCCGCTGGGGCCTCGACCGTCCCCTCGCCGCCCCGCCCACGCCCCCCGCGAGCCGCCCGGTGCGGCCGGGGGACTCCGGGCTGCCGGCGGTCACGGGCCGGGTGCCGACCCGGGACAAGGTCGTCTTCCTCACGATCGACGACGGCTGGGAGAAGGACCCCGCGTTCATCCGGATGGCGGCCGATCTGCGGCTGCCGTTCAGCATGTTCCTCTCCGACTCGGCGGCCGGCGGGGACTACGGCTACTTCGAGGAACTGCGGCGCCTCGGCAACTCCGTCCACGGCCACACCCTCACCCACCCCGACCTCACCTCCCTCCCGTACGCCGCGCAGCGCCGCCAGATCTGCCGGCAGCAGGAGCGCGTCGCCGGCGCCTTCGGCGTCCGCCCGACGCTCTTCCGGCCGCCCTACGGCACGTACGACGCGGCGACGCTGCGGGCCGCGGCCTCCTGCGGCGTCCGCGCGATGCCGCTGTGGCGGGCCGACATGAAGGCGAGCGGTCTGGAGTACCGCAGCGGCGACCGGCTGCGCCCCGGCGACATCGTGCTGGCGCACTTCCGGGGGCCCGAGCAGCAGGGCGGACGGACGATGACGGACGTGACGGCGGAGTTCGTCCGCGAAGTCCAGCGGCAGGGCTTCACGGTGGCCCGCCTGGAGGACTACATGTGACCCGGACGGGGGCGCGGCCGGTACGACTGTACGGCCGGCGGCGGGCGATGCGGGTGGCAATCTGGCACTCGGCTTGACCGAGTGCTAAAGGGCGGCATAACCTCGGCTCTGGCACTCCCCCGGGGAGAGTGCCAACACAGCGACGAGGCGGATCCGGCACCCGCGACGACGGATCCTCCAGGATCGCCACCCCAGACATTCAACCCCGCGAGATCTCCGAAGGGGGAGGTCGGATCGTGACGACCGCCAGCACCAAGGTTGCCATCAAGCCGCTTGAGGACCGCATCGTGGTCCAGCCGCTCGACGCCGAGGAGACCACGGCCTCGGGCCTGGTCATTCCGGACACCGCCAAGGAGAAGCCCCAGGAGGGCGTCGTCCTTGCCGTTGGCCCCGGCCGCTTCGAGGACGGCAACCGGCTTCCGCTCGACGTCTCCGTCGGCGACGTCGTTCTCTACAGCAAGTACGGCGGCACCGAGGTGAAGTACAACAACGAGGACTACCTCGTCCTCTCGGCCCGCGACGTGCTCGCGATCATCGAGAAGTAATCGGGGCGCTTCCCGTTTCTTCCCACACCAGGCCGCGCCCCGGATCCGTTCGCCGAGCAGGACATATCGAAACGGACCGGGGCGTCGGCGCTCCCTACGGCGCCCCTTGAGAGGACCCACGTTCCATGGCGAAGACTCTGAAGTTCGACGAGGACGCCCGCCGCGCTCTTGAGCGCGGCGTGGACAAGCTTGCCGACACCGTGAAGGTGACGATCGGCCCCCGCGGCCGCAACGTCGTCATCGACAAGAAGTTCGGCGCCCCGACCATCACCAACGACGGCGTGACCATCGCCCGGGAGATCGAGGTCGAGGACCCGTACGAGAACCTGGGCGTGCAGCTCGTGAAGGAGGTGGCGACCAAGACCAACGACATCGCGGGCGACGGCACCACCACCGCCACCGTGCTGGCCCAGGCCCTGGTCCGCGAGGGCCTGCGCAACGTGGCCGCGGGCGCCTCCCCCTCCGCGCTCAAGCGCGGCATCGACGCGGCCGTCGCGGCGATCTCCGACGAGCTGCTGAAGGCCGCCAGCCCGATCGACTCCAAGTCCGACATCGCCGCGGTCGCCGCGCTCTCCGCGCAGGACGAGCAGGTGGGCCAGCTCATCGGCGAGGCCATGGACAAGGTGGGCAAGGACGGGGTCATCACCGTCGAGGAGTCCAACACCTTCGGTCTGGAGCTGGACTTCACCGAGGGCATGGCCTTCGACAAGGGCTACCTGTCGCACTACATGGTCACCGACCAGGACCGCATGGAGGCGGTGCTGGAGGACCCGTACATCCTGATCAACCAGGGCAAGATCTCCTCCATCCAGGACCTGCTGCCGCTGCTGGAGAAGGTCATGCAGGCCGGCTCGGCGAAGCCGCTGCTGATCGTCGCCGAGGACGTGGAGGGCGAGGCGCTGTCCACCCTCGTCGTCAACAAGATCCGCGGCACGTTCAACTCCGTCGCGGTCAAGGCCCCCGGCTTCGGCGACCGCCGCAAGGCGATGCTCGGCGACATGGCCACCCTCACCGGCGGCACCGTGGTCTCCGAGGAGGTCGGCCTCAAGCTCGACCAGGTCGGTCTCGAGGTGCTGGGCACCGCCCGCCGCGTGGTCATCACCAAGGACGACACCACGATCGTCGACGGTGCCGGCAAGGCCGACGAGGTCGCCGGCCGGGTCGCGCAGATCAAGGCCGAGATCGACGCCACGGACTCCGACTGGGACCGCGAGAAGCTGCAGGAGCGGCTGGCGAAGCTGGCCGGCGGCGTGTGCGTCATCCGCGTCGGCGCGGCCACCGAGGTCGAGCTGAAGGAGAAGAAGCACCGCCTGGAGGACGCCATCTCCGCCACCCGCGCGGCGGTCGAGGAGGGCATCGTCTCCGGCGGCGGCTCGGCGCTCGTGCACGCGGCGAAGGTGCTGGAGGACGGCCTCGGCCTCACCGGCGACGAGGCCACCGGCGTGGCGGTCGTCCGCCGCGCGTCGGTCGAGCCGCTGCGCTGGATCGCGGAGAACGCGGGCCTGGAGGGCTACGTCATCACCTCCAAGGTCGCGGAGCTCACCGAGGGCCAGGGCTTCAACGCCGCCACCGGCGAGTACGGCGACCTGGTGAAGGCCGGCGTCATCGACCCGGTGAAGGTGACCCGTTCGGCGCTGGAGAACGCGGCGTCGATCGCCTCCCTCCTGCTCACCACGGAGAGCGCGGTCGTGGAGAAGCCGGAGCCCGAGGAGGACGCGGGCCACGGCCACGGCCACGGCCACTCCCACTGACCTCCGGTCGGTAGCACGGCAACACACACCGCAGGGCCTCGCCTCCGCGAAGGGGGCGAGGCCCTGCGGCGTGCGCCCCCGGGGCCCGGAAAGGGGCGGGGCCGGGGAACAAAATCTCCTCCCCACGGTGCCGGGCCCGGCCGGGCGGCGGCCAGATCCCTACTGAGGCCCGTACTTGCGGCCCGCCCCCGTCGACACCCGTCCCAGCAACCCCCGCGGTACCAGCTTCGCCGCCCCCATCAGCGCCTTGTACCGCGGATCCGGGATCGACACCGTACGTCCCCGCCTCAAGTCCCGTAGCCCCTCCGCAGCCACCTTGTCCGCGTCCAGCCACATCCACCCCGGGATGTCGTCCGTCCCCATCCCCGCCCGCTCGTGGAACTCCGTCCGGATGAACCCCGGGCACAGCACCATCAGCCGCACCCCGCTCCCCGCCAGATCCCGCGCCACGCCCTGCGTGAACTGCACGACCCACGACTTGCTCGCCCCGTACGTCCCCCGCGGCACGAACGCCGCCACCGACGCGACGTTCAGCACCGCGCCCCGCGACCGCTCCCGCATCGCCGCCGCCGCGGCCGTCGTCAGCCGCAGCACCGCCTCGCAGTGCACCTTCAGCATCGTCAGCTCGTCGGCGAGCGTGACCTGGAGGAAGCGCCCCTTCAGCCCGAACCCCGCGTTGTTCACCAGCAGATCCACCGGCTGCCCCGCCCCGGCCTCGCCGAGGCGCTTCTCCACCGCCGCGATGCCCTCGTCCGTCGCCAGGTCCGCGGGGAGCACGGACGTCTCGACGCCGTACCGCTCGTGCAGCTCCGCGGCCTGTGCGTGCAGCCGCTCCGCCGTCCTGGCGACGAGCACCAGGTCGTACCCAGAAGCCGCCAGCCGGCGCGCGAACGCGGCGCCCAGGCCGGCCGTCGATCCCGTAATCAGCGCAGTCGTCATGTCCGCACGCTAGCGGTCCGAGGTCAGGACACGGTCGGCATCCCGGTCGGCACGAGGTCAGCGGCCGGCCGGTGGGCCCGGTCAGTGCCCGCCGTGTCCCTCCCCGCCGCCCGGCGGGCGCCCGGCCTTCTCACCCGGATTCACGACCGCGAACTGGCCCATCATCCCGCCGTCCTCGTGCGACAGCAGATGGCAGTGGTACATGTACGGCACGTCCGGGTCGGGCGGCCCGTCGAAGCGCAGCACGAGCTTCACCTCCCGCCCGTTCGGCACGTACACCGTGTCCTTCCGCCCGCGCAGCTCCGGCGGCGGCGGTTCGCCGTCCACCGCCAGGACCCGGAACTGCACGTCGTGGACGTGGAAGTTGTGCGTGACGCCGTCCCGGTTGCGCACCGTCCAGATCTCGGTCGCACCGCGCTCGACGGTCGCGTCGATCCGGTCCATCGCCATCGGCTGCCCGTTGATGCCGCTCGTGCGCAGGTCGAAGTGGCGCTCGCGGGAGGCGTCGGCCGGGTCCGGCAGCTCCACGTCGCCGAAGCGCGCCGGCACGGCGGGCGCCGGGCGCAGGGTGCGGGCGGCGCGCAGCTCCAGTACGTCGAAGGAGTCGTCGCCGCCGGCGAAGCGGGACTGCCAGAAGTCGCCGCCGCCCGGCGGGCTGCTGCGCAGGACGGTCCGCTCGCCCGGCCGCATCCGCACCAGGATCTCGGCGCGTTCGCCGGGGGAGAGGAGCACGCGGTCGGTGCGGTACGGGGCCCCGAGCAGCCCGCCGTCGGTGCCGACGAGGTCGAAGGCCCGGTCGTCGGCGAAGCCGAAGTCGTAGACGCGCGCGGTGGAGGCGTTGAGGAGCCGCAGCCGGACGACCTCGTCGCGTACCTCCTGGTACGGGGCGAGCGTGCCGTTGACCATCGTCTCGTCGCCCAGGAAGCCGGTGTTCCGCATCATCCGGTGGCCGTGGTCGAACCGGTCGCCGTCGAAGCGCACGTCCTGGACGACGACGGGCACGTCGTTCACGCCGTACTCGTCCGGAAGCCCGAGCTTGCGCGCCTTCGCGTCGTCGACGAGGAACATCCCGGCGAGCCCGCGCTGCACGTGCCGCTCCGTCCGTCCGTGCGGGTGCGGGTGGTACCAGAGGGTGGCCGCGGGCTGGTCGACGGTCCAGTGCGGCCGCCATTCGCCGCCGGCCCCGACCATCTGGTGCGGGCCGCCGTCCATGGCGGCCGGCAGGTGCATGCCGTGCCAGTGGACGGTGGACGGCTCGTCGAGCCCGTTGTCCACCTCGACGCGGACCTTCTCGCCGCGCTCGGCGCGCAGCGTCGGCCCGAGGTACGTCCCGGGCCACCGCGCGTCCGCGGCCGTGGCGGGGCTGGTGAACCCCCAGGTCGGCGTGGTCCTGCCGGGCCCGAACTCCGTCTCGCCCGCGCGCATCCCCAGCCGGAAGACCCGGGTGCCGTCCGCCTCCACCTCGCCTTCCTCCAGCGGGGGTATCCGCAGCTCTTCGGTGAAGTCGACCTTGCCGACCGTGGAGACGTCCGCGGTGGCGTAGAACCATGCTCCGGCCCCGACGACCACCGTCACGATCGCGACCGCCACCGCGGTGAGGGTGAGGAGTACGCGCTTGAGCCGCGGTCGCGGTCCGCTCGTCTTTGTCATGTGTCAGAGTTTTCTGACACATGGGCGGGCGGGCATCGGGTATCGCACGGGTACGTCCCGGAGGGAACCCTGAGCCCGCTCTCCGGGTCAGCCCTGAGAACCGCGGCCGTCAGGACGCGCGGGCCGCCGCCTTGCGGGCCTTCTCCCGGGACTCCGGATGCAGCGCGTCCCCGGCGGCGAGGAGCCGGGGCAGCAACTCCCGCTCCAGGGTGCTCGCGCGGAACCAGAACGCGGCCGTCACCTCGTGGTCCGGGCGGTGCTCGATGCGGATCCCGTCCCCGGCCCGGATCTCGCCCGGCTCGATCACCCGCAGGTACGCGCCCGGGCGGGCCGCCTGCGTGAAGCGCTTGACCCAGCCCTGCTCGCCGAGCCAGCCGGCGAAGGTGCGGCAGGGTATGCGCGAGCTGGTGACCTCCAGCAGCAGGTCGGGGCCGATCCGCCAGCGCTCGCCTATGCGCGCGCCGCAGACGTCGAGGCCGGAGGTGGTCAGGTTCTCGCCGAAGACGCCGTTCGGCAGCTCGCGGCCCAGCTCGGCGCCCCAGATGTCGAGGTCTTCGCGCGCGAACGCGTACACCGCCTGGTACGTGCCCCCGTGGTGGCGCAGGTCGCCGATGACGTCGCCGGCGAGCGCGCTGCCGCCGACGCCCTTGGGGCCCGGCTCCTCGACGCGCACCGGACCGTCGGCCGGGCGCTTGTCGATGCCGGTGAGGAAGCCGGGGGCGTCGGTGATCTCGGGCGCGGTCTGCGGGCGGGCGAGGTTCACGGAGAGCACCTGCATCCCCCGACCGTAACCGCGCCGTCCCGCCAGGCTCAACGAGCTTTTCGATCGCGCGGGCCCGAGCGCGCGACTCGCCTAGGCTGGGGGCATGTTCGACGCCCGCCACCTGCGTGTTCTCCGGGCCGTCGCCGCGACCGGCTCGTTCTCCGCCGCCGCCCGCGAACTCGGCCTCACCCAGCCCGCCGTCAGCCAGCAGATGAAGGCGCTGGAACAGACGGCGGCCACGCCGCTGCTCGTCCGCGCCGGCCGCGAGCTGCGGCTGACGGAGGCGGGGGAGGCGCTCGTCCGGCACGCGGGCGGCATCCTCGCCGGGCTGGCCGCGGCGGAGGACGAGGTCGCGGCGCTCGCGGGGCTGCGCGCGGGGCGGGTGCGGCTGGTGTCCTTCCCGAGCGGCAGCTCCACGATCGTGCCGGGCGCGCTGGCGGCGATGCGGGAGGCGCACCCGGGGACACGGATCTCGCTGGTGGACGCGGAACCGCCGCGGTCGGTGGAGATGCTGCGGGAGGGGGAGTGCGAGATCGCGCTGGCGTTCCACTACCCGCCGGCCGGCGGGACCGTGCCGGAGCGCGGTGCCGACGCCGCCGCCGCGGGCGGCGGTCCCGTCGGCGACCCCGTCGACGGCTGGGACGGCCTCGTCCTGCGGCCGCTCCTCGCCGACCGGCTGCTGTGCCTCGTGCCGGAGGGCCACCCCGCCGCCGCGGCGGGCCGGGTGGAGCTGGCGGAGCTGGCCGCGCAGCCGGTGATCGCGGGCTGCCCGCGGTGCCGGCGGCATCTGGTGGAGCTGTGCGAACGGGCCGGCTTCGCGCCCCGTATCGACTTCGCGACCGACGACTACCCCGCCGTCGTCGGCCTGGTGCGCGCCGGGCTGGGGACCGCGGTGCTGCCGGGGCTCGCGGTGCGCGCGGTGCCGCCGCGGGGGGTCGTCACCGTGCCGCTGACGCCGGAGGCGCGGCGGGAGGTGGTCGCGCTCACGCTGCCGGACCTGGCGCGGGTGCCGGCGGTGGCGGCGATGCTCGACCGCCTGGCGGCGGCGGCGAAGGACGCCCGGGACGCGTAGGACGCGTAGGACGCGGAGAAGACCCGGAGCAGGCGCGCGGGATACGGACGACGCCGCCCCGGCGACTCCCCGCGGCGGTCCGCCTCAGTTGTGGGGTGTCGGCGTCCGCGTCGGCGCTTCTTCCGGGGCGGGTGCCGCCGCGGGTGCCGGGGACGCGGACCCCGGGGCCGGCGTCCGGTGCCGGGCGCGCCCCAGCAGCTCCTCGCGCTCGTCCTCCGTCAGCCCACCCCACACGCCGTACGGCTCACGAACCGCCAGCGCGTGCGCCGCGCACTCCGCGCGCACGGGACAGCGCATGCAGACCTCTTTGGCGGAGGCCTCCCGCGCGCTCCGGGCGGCGCCCCGCTCCCCTTCCGGGTGAAAGAACAACGAGCTGTCGACACCGCGGCACGCCGCGATGAGCTGCCAGTCCCACAGATCGGCGTTCGGGCCCGGCAGCCGGGAGAAATCAGCCATTTTGTATCACCTTGGGAGCGCCGTGGGGACCCTTATCGGTCGTGACACTACCCTTCCGGGCTTACCAGATGTAAATAGTACTCATAGGGAAAATGGAAAAGAGCTGATCAGAGCGGCAGGAATAGGTGCATTCGGGTCATGGCGCGGCGCGGCGCGGTGACTGCTTCTCCGTGACCGTTTCCTCACGTAGAGTGGCGACGTGTGTGGCCCCGGTCCCCGTGGCGACGGCCGTTGCAACAGGTGCCACCAGCCCCCGTAACTCTTTCGGGTGACCGTCGTTGAGAGTGCGGAAGCGGTTGACTGCGAGCGCGTTCGTCCCGGGCGCGCCCGACGCGCGGTCGACCGCCGAAGGTGACGATACGTACCAGCCCTGGAGGCTCAAGGTGACGCGCATCAGCTCCGGAGGGCGGCCATGACTTCCGTCCTCGTTTGCGACGACTCCCCACTCGCCCGAGAGGCGCTGCGCCGTGCGGTTGCGACCGTGCCCGGCGTCGAGCGCGTGACGACGGCGGCTAACGGCGAGGAAGTACTGCGCCGCTGGGGTGCCGATCGTTCGGACCTGATTCTGATGGATGTACGGATGCCCGGGCTCGGCGGCGTCGAGACGGTGCGCCGGCTGCTCTCGGCCGACCCGGGGGCCCGGATCATCATGCTGACCGTGGCCGAGGACCTCGACGGCGTGGCCCTCGCCGTCGCCGCCGGCGCCCGCGGCTATCTGCACAAGGACGCCTCCCGCGCCGAGCTGCGGGCCACCGTCACGCAGGCCCTCGCCGACCCGACGTGGCGGCTCGCGCCGCGGCGGCTGCGCTCCACCGAGATGGGGGCCGCGCCGACGCTCACGGCGCGTGAGATCCAGGTGCTCGAAGGCATGAGCCACGGACGGTCCAACGCCGAGATCGGCCGCGAGCTGTTCCTCTCCGAGGACACCGTGAAGACCCACGCGCGCAGGCTTTTCAAAAAGCTCGGCGCCTCCGACCGGGCGCACGCGGTGGCGCTCGGTTTCCGCTGGGGTCTCGTACGCTGACCTGCTGCGCATCCGCCGCGCCGGGGCTTCGCGCCCCGGGCCGGCACACCCGCCCCGTAGCCGGCGGCGGGCCCGCGGAACGGGGCCGCGGGCCACGGGGCGATCCGGTTTCCCGCGCGAAGGCGCATGCTTGAGGCATGGGTTCTCCGGAACGAGGCGCATCGGGCACAGCCGAATCCCGCACGGGGGCAGCGAAGGGAGGGCGCGCGTGGTGACCGTCCGCGCGGTTGCGCATAACGCTTCGGTCTACAACGACGGCCGCGACACCGCGGAACGTTCGGGGGCGAGGCACCATGGACGGATGCGCGGCAACGAGACCACTGTTTCCCAGACGGCCGAAAGGCCCGTCGAGATCAGGGGACTCGTGCAGCTCGCGGCCGAGGGGGACGAGCGCGCGACGCACGACCTGCTGGCCCACGTGCACCCCCTGGCGCTCCGCTATGTTCGCACGCGGCTGCACCGGTTGCCCGGCGACGCACGGCACTTCGTCGACGATCTCGCGCAGGAGGTCTGCATCGCGGTGCTCTGCGCGCTCCCGCGCTACCGCGACACCGGCCGCCCCTTCGAGGCGTTCGTCTTCGCCATCGCCGCGCACAAGGTCGCGGACCTCCAGCGCGCCGCGATGCGCGGTCCGGGATCCACCGCCGTGCCCTCCGACGAGATGCCGGAGCGGCCGGACGACTCGCTGGGCCCCGAGGAGCAGGCGCTGCTGAGCAGCGACGCGGAGTGGGCGAAGCAGCTCCTGGCGAGCCTGCCGGCGAACCAGCGGGAGCTGCTGCTGCTGCGGGTGGCGGCGGGCTTCAGCGCGGAGGAGACGGGCCGGATGCTCGGCATGACGCCGGGCGCGGTGCGGGTGGCGCAGCACCGGGCGCTGAGCAGGCTGCGGGCGCTGGCGCGGCAGTAGGCGCCGGACGGACGGGCCGTGGCGCGGGGGCGTACGGGCCGTCGCCCGGGGCGTACGGCATGGGCGCGTACGGCGTACGGAGAGCGGGCCGCGGCGCCGGTCCGAAGGTCCCGCCGGCCCCGGACCTCGTACCTTCGTGCACCGGCCACCAGCCCCGTTACGTGACGCTCCGGCGCGCCGTTACCATGGTCAGTCCCATCAGGCAAGACCCACCGGAAGGGTGTCATGACAGAGCGCGCCGCCGACGTCCCTGACAAGTTCGCGACCATCGGACTCACCTTCGACGACGTGCTGCTGCTGCCCGGCGCCGCCGACATGGCCCCGGGCGAGATCGACACCGCCAGCCATGTGTCGCGGAACGTCAAGGTGAACATTCCGCTTCTCTCCGCCGCCATGGACCGGGTCACCGAGTCCCGGATGGCCATCGCCATGGCCCGCCAGGGGGGCGTCGGCGTCCTGCACCGCAACCTCTCCATCGAGGACCAGGCCAAGAAGGTCGACCAGGTCAAGCGCTCCGAGTCCGGCATGGTCGCCGACCCGATCACCATCCGCCCCGACGCGACGCTCGCCGAGGCGGACGCGCTCTGCGGCCGGTTCCGGATCAGCGGGGTACCGGTGACCGACGACGGCGGCCGGCTCGTCGGCATCGTCACCAACCGCGACATGGCCTTCGAGCCCGACCGCAGCGTCGAGGTGCGGTCGATCATGACGCCGATGCCGCTGGTCACCGGCCGGGTCGGGATCTCCGGCGCGGAGGCCATGGAGCTGCTGCGCCGGCACAAGATCGAGAAGCTGCCGCTGGTCGACGACCGGGACGTGCTCAAGGGCCTCATCACGGTCAAGGACTTCGTCAAGGCCGAGAAGTACCCGAACGCCGCCAAGGACACGGAGGGCAGGCTGATCGTCGGCGCCGCCGTCGGTGTCGCGGGCGACGCGTACGACCGCGCGCAGGCGCTGGTGGAGGCGGGCGCCGACTTCATCGTGGTGGACACCGCGCACGGCCACTCGCGGCTCGTCGCCGACATGGCCGCGAAGATCAAGTCGAACGCGGCGGTCGACGTCGTCGCCGGCAACGTCGCCACCCGCGACGCCGCCCAGGCGCTCGTCGACGCGGGCGTCGACGGCATCAAGGTCGGCGTGGGCCCCGGCTCCATCTGCACCACCCGCGTGGTCGCCGGCGTCGGCGTCCCGCAGGTCACCGCGATCTACGAGGCCGCGCAGGCGGCCCGGGACGCCGGCGTGCCGGTCATCGGCGACGGCGGCCTGCAGTACAGCGGCGACATCGCCAAGGCGCTGGTCGCCGGCGCGGACACGGTGATGCTCGGCAGCCTGCTGGCGGGCTGCGAGGAGTCGCCGGGCGAGCTGCTCTTCATCAACGGCAAGCAGTTCAAGTCGTACCGCGGGATGGGCTCGCTGGGCGCGATGCAGTCGCGCGGCGGCACCAAGTCGTACTCCAAGGACCGGTACTTCCAGGAGGAGGTGAAGAGCGACGACCAGCTCATCGCCGAGGGCATCGAGGGCCAGGTCCCGTACCGCGGCCCCCTCGCCTCCGTCGTGCACCAGCTCATCGGCGGGCTGAAGCAGTCGATGTTCTACGTCGGCGGGCGCACCGTCCCGGAGATGAAGGAGCGCGGCCGGTTCGTCCGCATCACCTCCGCGGGCCTGAAGGAGAGCCACCCGCACGACATCCAGATGACGACCGAGGCCCCGAACTACTCCCGCAAGGTCTGACCGGACCGACCGGGGGATACTGGGGCGGCAACCGTCTGGAAAGGGCAGCATCCGTGACTGAGATCGAGATCGGCCGGGGCAAGCGCGGGCGCAAGGCGTACGCGTTCGACGACATCGCCATCGTGCCGAGCAGGCGCACCCGGGACCCGAAGGAGGTCTCGATCGCCTGGCAGATCGACGCCTACCGCTTCGAGCTCCCCTTCCTCGCCGCCCCGATGGACTCCGTCGTCTCGCCGGAGGCGGCCATAAGGATCGGGCGCTTCGGCGGCCTCGGGGTGCTCAACCTCGAAGGGCTGTGGACCCGTTACGAGAACCCGGAGCCGCTGCTCGCCGAGATCGCCGGGCTGGACGAGCGCGACGCGACGCGGCGGATGCAGGAGATCTACGACGAGCCGATCAAGGAGGAGCTGATCGGCCGGCGGCTCGCGGAGGTCCGCGAGTCGGGCGTGGTCACGGCGGCGGCGCTGTCGCCGCAGCGCACGGCGCAGTTCTCCAAGGCGGTCGTGGACGCGGGGGTGGACATCTTCGTCATCCGCGGCACGACGGTCTCCGCGGAGCACGTCTCGTCGGCGGCGGAGCCGCTGAACCTCAAGCAGTTCATCTACGAGCTGGACGTGCCGGTCATCGTCGGCGGCTGCGCGACGTACACGGCGGCGCTGCACCTGATGCGCACGGGCGCGGCGGGCGTGCTGGTCGGCTTCGGCGGCGGCGCGGCGCACACGACGCGCAACGTGCTGGGCATCCAGGTGCCGATGGCGACGGCGGTGGCCGATGTCGCCGCGGCGCGCCGGGACTACATGGACGAATCCGGCGGCCGCTACGTGCACGTGATCGCGGACGGCGGCGTCGGCTGGTCCGGCGACCTGCCGAAGGCGGTGGCGTGCGGGGCGGACGCGGTGATGATGGGCTCGCCGCTGGCCCGCGCGACGGACGCGCCGGGGCGGGGGCACCACTGGGGGATGGAGGCGGTCCACGAGGACGTGCCGCGGGGGAAGGTGATGGACCTGGGCACGGTGGGCACGACGGAGGAAGTCCTGCTGGGCCCGTCGCACACCCCGGACGGATCGATGAACTTCTTCGGCGCGCTGCGCCGGGCGATGGCGACGACGGGCTACTCGGAGCTGAAGGAGTTCCAGCGCGTCGAGGTCACGGTGGCCGCCTCCCGCTGACGAGCACCACCCCGGCCCCGGCGGGAGGGCAGTCCCGCGGGGCCAGGGGGTGCGCTCACGAACCGCCCCCCGGCGGCCCGGCTCTCCCCGCTCCCGGTACGCCCCCGCCCGTACCGGCTCCCGCATCGGCGAACTCCCCGGCAACGACGCCGATGGCGGCCCCCGCATGATTAACGCCCGGCACCGGACGACCGCAAGCTCACGGACATCCCTGCCAAGCCGGACATATCCGCGGGATTCCCGAAGTCCCGCTGGTCCACGCCGTCTTCCTGATTGCCGGACCCGGCAGGTTGTGGATTTGTCCAGACCTGGGTGGTGACCCCTCGTGTGGGAAGTGTCACGCCTCGGAGGTGTGACGTTTAATCGGGGTCCCGGCGCTGTTCATGTGAAGGTCGCTACCGACGAGCGTGGAGGGGATTCCCATGGGGCGTGCGAGCGATGTGTTACCCGAAGCGGCCGGGATGAGCCGGTACGTGGAGGGGGTGGTGGCCGAGTGGTTGCGGGGGGCGCGGCGGTTGCCGTTGGACTACTCCGTGGAGAGCCTCCGCGTCGCGGACCGGATCGTCGCCGGGATCCGCGCCGGGCACGGGGCCGACGAGCGGGCGGTGGCGCAGGCGCTGCGCGGGGTCGGGGCGTACGTCGGGGAGGTCATGGTCCGGGCCGGGGGCGGGAGTTGGGTGGACCTCGACGACCGGCAGCGCGACTACTTCGAGCAGCCCGTCGGCGTACGGATGCCGGACGGGCGGGTGTGGAACCCCCTCGGCCGCGCCCTGCGCCGCTACGACCGCGGCAAGGGCGGCCGGGAGTCGCTGTACGTCTTCTACCTGCTGCTGCACGGCCGGCTGAGCACCGCCCTGCCGCCCGCCTGACGCAGAGCACGCGCCGCCCGGACCGGACGGCGCGACGACGCAGGGCCGGGACCGCGACGTACGCGGTCCCGGCCCTGCGTCGTGTGCCGTCTGCTGCTGCCTCAGCCGTTGCCGAGGCGCTTGGTGAGGGCGAAGCCCGCCGCGCCGCCGACCGCGTACATCGCGGCCACCAGGGCGTCGAAGTCCTCCTTGAAGGCTTCCTTCAGCAGGTCGAACTCGTCGGTGAACGCGGTCGCGATGCCGATCTGGCCGTCCGTCCAGTGGTTGATCAGCATCGCGTAGCCGAGGAACTGGCCCATGATGGCGCCGAGGATGCCGAGGACGATGGCGACGAAGGGCAGCGCCGGGTTCCGGCCGCCGAGCTTGCCGAACGCGAGGCCGACGAGGATGCCCGCCGCGGCGGCGGGGTAGGCGTACAGCGTGTACTCGCCGGCGTCTCCCCCGGACGCGCGCATGATGGCGCCGTAGATGACGGCGCCGACGATCATCGCGACGATGCCGACGCCCACGGCGAGGCCCGTGTTGCCGGAGGCGGCCGGCGGCTGCGCGTAGGGCGGCGGGGCGCCGTACGGCTGCTGGCCCGGGGCGCCTGGACCTGGCTGCTGCTGGTAGGGCTGGGACATGGGTATTTCCCCCCGGAGAGATGAGTCTGCCGTGCCCGGGGACAGTGTGGTGGGCGCGGTCAGTGGGACAACCCGCGGCACGCTAGCAGTTGAGCGGTGCCCGACAACAAGCCCTTAAGGGGAGTCGTGACGCGACTGCGACATGCTGTTTCGAACTTCGGACACTCGCTGGCTGACCAGGAACGCTTCCGCCGCGGCCACGAGGTAGAACGTCATGTCGTTCTTCCCCAGCACCCCGCTGCGCCAGAAGTCGTACGCCGCGCCCACGTCCACCGTGCCGAGGTGCACGGCCGTCGCGGCGAGCTGGGTGAGGAAGACGCCGGCGAGCGCCACGGGGATCGCCAGGAACGCCGAGCCGCGGGCCTCCGCGCCCGCGCGGCCCACGGCGGCGCCGACGAGGAGGCCGAGGGCCAGCGCCCAGTAGCCGAGCTCCAGGCCGCGTTCGCCCACCAGGCCCTGCGTCCCGCCCAGAACCAGCGCTCCCGCCACGGTGGCGGCGGCGCCGACGGCGAGCGCCTGCAGCAGCCGGGCGCGGCTGTCGGCCGCCGTCATCACCGCATCACCCATACGGCCGAACGGTAGCAGTTCCGCCGCGGCACCTCGGGTTCCGGCACCCTGCGGGACGGGTGATCCCGAGGTGGTTACGCTCCCTGCCGCACGCCCTGCCGCACGCCGCCCCGCCGCTCGCCGCTCACAGCCGGTGCGCAGCTCCCGGCGGCGTCGCCCCCCGGGTGTCGAGGAGGAGCTGCGCCTTCACCGCCAGCGCCTGGAGGTCGTACGTCCGGTGCGGCTGGAGCAGCACCGTCAGGTCCGCGTCCGCCGCCGCGTCGTACACCGACCCCGTCCGCGGCACCGGCCGGCCCAGCACCTGCCACGTCGTGACGTACGGGTCGTGGAACCCCACCCGCGCGCCCAGCTCCGTCAGCCGCGCCGCGACGTCCGTCGCCGGGGTGCGCTCCAGGTCGGCGACGTCCGGGTCGTACGTGACGCCGAGGAGCAGCACGCGGGCGCCGCGGGCGGACTTGCCGTGCTCGTTGAGGAGCTGGGCGCAGCGCTGGACGACGTACCGCGGCATCCGGCCGTTGACCTCGCGGGCGAGGTCGACCATCCGCAGCGGGTGGTCGAAGCCGGGCGCGGTCCTGCCGCCCGGATGCGGTACGGGGACGGGGACGCGGCCCGGGTCGACCGGCACCCCGTGGCCGCCGACGCCGGGGCCCGGGCGGAAGCTGTGCGCGGTGCCGAAGGGGCGGGTCTCGGCGCAGCGGACGACGTCCCACAGGTCGATGCCCCGGTCGTGGCAGAACCACGTCAGCTCGTTGACGAGGGCGAAGTTCACGTGCCGTACGTTGCCCTCCAGCAGCCGTACCGTCTCCGCCTCGCGCGGCCCCCTGGCCCGTACCACCCGCTCCGCGAACCGCCCGTAGAACGCGACCGCCGCCTCCGTGCACCCCGGGGTCAGCCCGCCGACGACCTTCGGCGCCGAGGCGGTGTCGGCGGGGTCGAGGGGGCCGGGGGAGTAGGCGAGGTGGAAGTCGCGCCCGGCGCGCAGCCCGGAGCCCTGCTGGAGGAGGGGCCGCAGGAGGTCCTCGGTGCTCCCCGGGTAGGCGGCGGACTCCAGCAGCACGGTGGTGCGGGGCTTGAGGTGCCGCGCCAGTTCGCGCGCCGCGTCGGCGACCGGGCCGAGGTCGAGCGCGCCGTCCTCGGCGAGCGGGGTGGGCACGCAGATGACGGCGGTACGGACCCCGCCGAGGTCGGCGGGGTCCGCGGAGGCGCGGAACCCGGTGGTGAGGAGTCTGCGTACCTCGGCGGCCGTCAGCGAGCCGCCGACCGGCGGGCGGCCGGTGGCGAGGGCCTCGACGGCGCGGGGGTCGGGGTCGTATCCGACGACGGAGAAGCCGGCCGCCGCCGCGGCCTGGGCGAGCGGCAGGCCGTGGTGGCCGAGTCCGATGACGGCGACGTCTGCGGGCATGTCTGGGGGACGTTCCTTCCCGGAGGGCCCCGGGCGCCGGGCCCGGGGTGGATAGAGGCTCTTGTCAGGCTACGGGCATATATGACTGTTATTCAGTATTGGGCGCTTTGCGGCGCCCGTGGCGCCGCGAGCGCCCGCCGTACGGCGGCCGCGCGCCGCGCCGCGAAGGCCGACGCACGGTGGCTGTACGGCGCGGGTGCGGACAGAATCGACGTGGGCACGTGGACTGCCGCAACGGGGCGACAGGACGGGAGGCATCCGTGAAGACAGCGGTACTGGGGCCGGCCGAGCGCGGCGCGGCCCTCGCACAGATGGCCGAGCGCGAGCTGGACCTGCTGGTCGTCGGCGCCGGCGTGGTCGGCGCGGGCACCGCGCTGGACGCGGCGACCCGCGGCCTGGCCACCGGGCTGGTCGAGGCGCGGGACTGGGCGTCGGGCACGTCGAGCCGGTCGAGCAAGCTCATCCACGGCGGGCTGCGCTATCTGGAGATGCTGGACTTCGCGCTCGTCCGCGAGGCGCTGAAGGAGCGCGGGCTGCTCACCGAGCGCCTGGCGCCGCACCTCGTCAAGCCGGTGCCGTTCCTCTACCCCCTCAAGCACCGCGCCTGGGAGCGGGCGTACGCGGGCTCCGGCGTGCTCCTCTACGACGCCATGTCCGTCTCCCGCGCACACGGCCGCGGCATGCCCGCGCACCGCCACCTCTCCCGCTCGCACGCCCTGCGCGTCGCGCCGTGTCTGCGGAAGGACGCGCTCGTCGGCGCGCTGCAGTACTACGACGCACAGGTCGACGACGCCCGGTACGTCGCCACGCTCGTGCGCACCGCCGCGCAGTACGGGGCGCAGGTCGCCAACCGCGCGCGGGTCGTGGGCTTCCTGCGGGAGGGCGAGCGCGTCGTGGGCGCGCGGGTGCACGACCTGGAGCAGGGCGGGGAGTTCGAGGTACGGGCGCGGCAGGTCGTCAACGCCACCGGGGTGTGGACGGACGAGACGCAGGCGATGGTCGGCGAGCGCGGGCAGTTCCACGTGCGGGCGTCGAAGGGCATCCACCTCGTCGTACCGAAGGACCGCATCCACTCCACCTCCGGCCTCATCCTGCGCACCGAGAAGAGCGTGCTCTTCGTCATCCCCTGGGGGCGGCACTGGATCATCGGCACCACGGACACCGACTGGGACCTGGACAAGGCCCATCCCGCGGCCTCCTCCGCCGACATCGACTACCTGCTGGAGCACGTCAACGCCGTGCTCGCGGTGCCGCTGACGCGAGACGACGTCGAGGGCGTGTACGCGGGCCTGCGGCCGCTGCTCGCCGGCGAGTCCGACGCGACCAGCAAGCTGTCGCGCGAGCACACCGTGGCGCACCCGGTGCCCGGGCTCGTCGTCGTCGCGGGCGGCAAGTACACGACGTACCGCGTGATGGCCCAGGACGCCGTCGACGAGGCCGTGCACGGGCTCGACCAGCGCGTCGGGCCGTGCGTCACGGAGGACGTGCGGCTGCTGGGCGCGGAGGGGTACCAGGCGCTGTGGAACGCGCGGGCACGGACCGCGGCGCGGACGGGGGTGCACGTCGCGCGGGTGGAGCACCTGCTGAACCGGTACGGGTCGCTGGCGGAGGAGGTGCTGGAGCTGATCGAGCGGGACCCCTCGCTCGGCCTGCCGCTCACGGGCGCCGACGACTATCTGCGCGCGGAGATCGTCTACGCGGCCTCGCACGAGGGCGCGCGCCACCTCGACGACGTGCTGACGCGGCGTACCCGGATCTCCATAGAGACCTTCGACCGCGGTACGCAGTGTGCCGCCGAGGTCGCCGCGCTGATGGCGCCGGTGCTCGGCTGGGACGGCGACCAGGTCGAGCGCGAGGTGGCGCACTACGACAAGCGGGTCGAGGCCGAGCGCGAGTCGCAGCGGCAGCCGGACGACCAGACGGCGGACGCGGCGCGGCTGGGCGCGCCGGAGATCGTGCCGTTGTGAACGTTCCGCTGTGACCGTGCCCCCGCGGGGGTGCGCGCGCCGGTGCTCCCGCGGGTGCCGCGGGGGGCCGGCGCCGCGGTGGCGGCATGCCGGTTGCAGGTGCATGTAAGCAACCGCGGCACGGGACTTGGGCAGGGTCAACGCCGCAGACCGGGCCGCCCGCGGCGGGAGATCGATCGTGGCAAACCTCGCCCGGCGCTCAGGGGTGTCCGTGCGATAAGACACAATGGAGGTCCTGCCGGGGTGAATCGCTGAGGGGATCGATGGGGCGCGAAGGGGACGGCGCGACGGGTCGGCTGCTGGCCGGCCGCTATCGGCTCGGGGAGGTGCTCGGCCGCGGTGGCATGGGCACCGTCTGGCGTGCCACGGACGAAGTGCTGGGCCGTGCGGTGGCGGTCAAGGAGCTGCGGCTGCCCACCAGTGTGGACGAGGACGAGAAGCGCCGCCTCGTCACGCGTACGCTCCGCGAGGCGAAGGCGATCGCCCGCATCAGGAACACCGGCGCGGTCACGGTCTACGACGTGGTGGACGAGGACGACCGCCCCTGGATCGTCATGGAGCTGATCGAGGGCCGCTCCCTCTCCGACCTCACCCGCGACGACGGCCCGCTGACCCCGCGGCGCGCCGCTGAGGTCGGCCTCGCCGTGCTCGACGTGCTGCGCGCGGCCCACAGCGAGGGCATCCTCCACCGCGACGTGAAGCCGTCGAACGTGCTCATCTCCGACGACGGCCGCGTCGTGCTCAGCGACTTCGGCATCGCGCAGGTCGAGGGCGACCCGTCCATCACGTCGACGGGCATGCTCGTCGGCGCCCCGTCGTACATCTCGCCCGAGCGCGCCCGCGGGCAGAAGCCGGGCCCCCCGGCTGACCTGTGGTCGCTCGGCGGGCTGCTGTACGCGGCGGTGGAGGGGCATCCTCCGTACGACCTGGGGTCGGCGATCGCCACCCTGACCGCCGTGATGACCAAGCCCATCGACCCGCCCAAGAACGCCGGTCCGCTGGAAGACGTCATCTACGGACTGCTGCGCAAGGACCCGGGCGAGCGGCTCGACGACGCGGGCGCGCGGGCGCTGCTGCGCGCCGTCGTCGACGCGCCGGAGGACGTGCCGGGCGAGCCCTCGGCGGCGACGGCGCCCACGACGATGGTGCCGCTGCCGGTGGTGCCGGACGCGGGGCAGGGCACGGCGGCGCCCGCGCGGCGGAAGACGGAGCGGAAGAAGACGTCGCGCAGACAGACTTCGGGGGCGCAGGGGAGCAGGCGTACGGCGGGACGGGCCGGGACGGCCGCGGGCGCGTCGGGCGCCGGTGCCGCCGCTGCCGGTGCGGGTTCCGCCGCCGCGGCGGCCCAGGCGGCGGCTCCGGCCGACGCGCCGGCACCGCCGCAGACGCCGCCGCGACCCGACGCCGCGCCCGGTACGCCGGATCGGCCGACGGCACCGCCGCGGTCCGGGGCGGCTGCCGCCGGGACCCCGGGCGAGGCCGCCGCCGGTTCGGGGCCGGCCGGGGCCGCGGGCCAGGAGACCGGTGCGTACGGCGCCGAGGGCCCCGCCGCCCGTACGACGGTCACGGGCGCCGCACCGCCGGCGGCCCGGGCGCGGGCGGGCGCCGGTGACCTCGCCGCGCGCGTGGCGGCGCTGCCCCGGCGCACGCTGGCGATCATCGCCGCCGTGGTGGCGCTGGCGATCCTCGGCACGGTGCTCGCCGTGGCGCTCGGCGGCGACGACTCCGACGCGGGCACGTCCGGCAACGACGGCGGGCAGAGCGCGGGCGCGGGCACGCAGGACGGCAAGGAAGCGAAGCAGGACAAGGGCCAGGGCGGCAGCGGCGAGAACGACGCCCAGGAGGACGAGCGGAAGCAGGACGACGACGGCGCGGCGGGCGACGAGGACGACGACTCCTCGGGCCCGGGGTCCGGAAAGAAGGAGGACGAGGGCGACGACGGTTCCGGATCCGGTTCCGGGAAGGGCTCCGCGAACGCACCCGACGGTTACGCGACGCTCACGGAGCCGGAGTTCAAGTTCTCCGTGGCCCTCCCCGACGGCTGGAAGCGCACCGCCACCTCGCCGGGCGGTGGCGGCGCGATCTTCAGCGGATCGTCCTCCTTCCCGCGCGTACAGATCGACTTCACGTCCCAGCCCAACAACACCGAGGGCGGCGCGCTGTCGAACTGGCAGGAGATAGAGGGCGACGTGAGTTCCTCCAGCTCCGGATACCGCAAGATCTCGATGAAGGAAATCGAGTGGCGCGGTTATCCCACGGTCGCGGACTGGCAGTTCAGCCGCGTGCAGGACGGCCAGAGGATCAGGGTCCTGGACCGCGGATTCGCCGTGGACGACAACCACGGCTACGCGATAATGATCAGTTGTCCGGAGAGCGAGTGGAACGGCGCGGAGTGCCGCGGGCTGCGCGACACGGCGTTCGAAACCTTCAAGCCGGTCGACTAACCCGCGCGAGCGGGGCACAGACCACCCGTCGAGCACGTATCGTGATGTCTCGCGGACCGTACGCATCCGGACCAGGCTGAATACCGACCGCATTTGGCCCGGTCTCAGGTTCATTGCGCGGTTGTGGGGAGGCGTTCGTGGACGACTACGCGGGCCGAGTGCTCGCCGACCGTTACCGGCTACCGGCTGCCGTCGACGCCGAACCCATCCACACGCGCGCCTTCGACACCTACAGCGGGCAGGACGTCCTCATCGGACAGGTGCCGTTGCCGGAGATCGTCGAGGCCGAGTTCCTGGAGGACGGCGGCGGCGCGGATCCCTCCGGGTACGGCGACGGGGCGGGCCGCGGCGCGGCGAGCGCGGTGGTGCAGCGCGCGATGGACGCGGCCCGCGCGGCGGCGGCCATTCCGGACCACCCCCGGCTGGCGCAGGTCTTCGACGTCTTCGAGGAGGGCGGCAGCCTCTGGATCGTCAGCGAGCTGGTGCCCGCGCGCACGCTCGAAGGGCTGCTGGAGGAGCGGCCGTTGAGCCCGTACCGCGGGGCGGAGGTCGCGGCGGACATCCTCACGGCGCTGCGCGCGCTGCACGCGCACGGCTGGACGCACCGGAACATCACGACGCGCACGGTGCTCGTCTGCGACGACGGCCGGGTGGTCCTGACGGGCCTGGCGTCGGGCGCGGCGGAAGAGGCGCTGTGCGGCTACGATCCGCTGCCCCCGCCGCCGGGCCGCGGCGAACCCCCGCGCCCGTCGGGCAGCCCGGGGCCCCGCCCCGGCGTCACCGTGGAGCAGGCGGCGGGACCGGAACCGGGTCCCGGCGACGCGCCGGGCCTGCCGCAACTCCCGGACCCGGCGACGGGGTTCCTGCCGGCGCAGGGCGCGCCCGGCGCTCCGCGGGGTGCGGCCGGCGGGCCGGAGGGCGGTGTCTTACCGCCGGGGTGGGACGACCGCGGGGGACCGTACGGCGACGGCGCGGAGGCGCGCGGCGGTGCGGGCCCGTACGGCACGCCGCCGTACGACGAGGACGACGAGGTGTGGCGCTCGGCTCCGTACGGGGCGGGCCGCGGCCCCGATCCGGGGGAGGGCGAGCCGCGGGGCGGCGACGGCCGCGAACCGGGCCGGGGCGCGCCGGGCGGCTCCGCCACCGGAGCGGGCACCGGCGAAGCCGCGGCGGAGGGCTGGCCGTTCGGCGCGTGGCAACAGGGCGGCCCGGCAGCGGGTGCGACGGGCGGCGAGCGCGGCGGCCCGGCTCAACGACCGCCCGCGGGCGGCCCGCAGGGCGGTGCGCCGCAGGGCGGACACCAGGGCGGTGCCCCTGTGGCGCGCGGGCAAGGATCCGGGGTCCCGGGCGCAGGCCCGGCCCAACGGCCGTACGCGGGTGGTGCGCAGGGCGGCGCCGCGCAGGGTACGCCGGGTGGGCAGCCGGGCGGTGGGCCGGTTCAACAGCCGTACGGGAGCGGGCCGCAGGGCGGCCCTCCCGCGGGGCAGGGGCTTCGCGGTGCCGGTCCGGTCCCGCGCGAGGGGCAGGCGGGCGGTCGCCCGGCCCCCGCCGGTGGCGGGGACGTGCCCGCGGCGCGGGCCGGGGTGATGGCCGCGTACCAGGCCGGTACGCGGGCCGCCGAGGCGCGCCTCGCCGGTGGCGCCGGCGGGGCGAGACCCCCGGTGGTGCCGGGGCAGGCCGCGCGTACGCCCGAGGCCGGCCGGCCTCCCGGCGCGGGGGCGGGTCCGGCGTACAGCGACCGCATCGACATCGGCGGCGGTCCTCCCGCGCAGGGCGGCGCCGCCAACCGGCCCCCGCAGACCGCCGGTTCGCCGGATACCGGCGCCCCCTGGGACGACCTGCCGCACGACGCGGGCGACGACGGCTACGACGAGTACGGCACCGCGGACCCCTACGGCACGCAGACGGCCGCCCCCGGCGGCCCGTACGGGTCCACAGCCCCGGCGCCCCACGCGGGCGGCCCCGTCCCGCCCGGCGCCCCCGGCTCCGGCGGTGCGCCCGGTGCGCCCGTGCCCGGCCGCGCGCCCGGCGCCACCGGTGCGCCCGGCTCGTACGGCGCAGGCCCGCCCGGCGGTGCCGCGCAGCGCGGTGGCAGCGGGGTACCCGCGGGTGCGCCCGCGGGCGGTGGGCCCGGTCCGTATCGCGGTACGGGCGCACCCGGCGCCCACGGCGGCATCGAGTCCGGCTCCTACGACCACTCCGGTCCCGCCTACGGCGGTCCGGGTACGGCCGGCGGAACTCCCGCGCCCGGCGGGCCCGCCGCATCCCGCGGACCGGGACCGGGACCCGCGCCCGGCGGCGCCGGCCCCGGCGGCCACCACCCCGCCGACCGCGCCCGCCCGCCCGGCGCCCCCGGGGCTCACCCCGCCGCCGGCCGGCCCGGCGGTCGCGGTCCCGGTGCCTACGGCAACCCCGGCGCCAGGCCCGCCGAGTTCGCCGAGCCCGAGCAGCAGTCCCTCCCCGACTCCCTCCCCGGCGGCGCCTCCTACGGCGGCAGCCTGCCCGGGGTGCGCCCCGGGGCGTCCATCGCCGTCCCCGTCGGCGCGCAGGCCGTGCCCGCGGACCGCGACGCCCCGCCGGGACCCGAGGCCGGCGGGGCCACCCGCTACCCCGGGCCCAGCACCCGGCTCGCCGCCGAGCGGGCGCGGCAGACGCGGATGCAGGTCGTCGGCGCCGTCACCGAGCGGTGGGCGCCCGAGCAGGCCGGGCCCATCCACGAGCACTGGCAGCTCGCGCCCCCCGTCGGCCCCGCCGCCGACCTCTGGGCGCTCGGCGCGCTGCTCTTCCGCGCCGTCCAGGGGCACTCCGCGTACCCCGAGGAGGACGTCGCCGAGCTGGTGCAGCTCGTCTGCTCCGAGCCGCCCGCGCACGCGGAGGAGTGCGGGGCCCTGCGCCCCGTCGTGGAGTCGCTGCTGCGCCAGGACCCCACGGAGCGGCCGGACTTCGAGGAGCTGCGCGGCTGGCTGCGGTCCCTGATCCGGACCGCGCCCGAGCCCGGCATCGGCAGCCGTACGGTCACCGTGCCGCAGCACGGCACCGGTCGCGGCGGCGATCCGCGGCGGCTGCCGATACTGCGCAGGCGCGGCGAGCTGATGCGCAGACGGCGCGCGAACAAGTCGCCGGTGCCGGTGCGGAAGCGGCACAAACGCCGGGCGCGGCGCGGTCCGCGCGGGCCGCGCAGCCTCGGCCGTACGCTCATCGCGCTGATCTTCGTCGCCATGGCGGGCGCGATCGCGTACGCGGCGATGTTCATGCCCGGGGCCGACGAGGCGGGCCGCGACCAGCGCAGCGCCGTCGGCGCGGGCCGCGGGGACGAGCCGGGGGAGTCGGCGGCACCGCCCGCGGACCCCGACGACACGAACGAGGCCGGGGAGCGCGGGCAGCCGAAGGAGTCCGGGGACGCCCCCGACAAGCCGAAGGACGACGGGCAGGGCAGCGGCGAGGGTTCCGAACTGCCCGACGGCTTCGTGCTCCGCGAGGACCCGGCGGGCTTCGAGGTCGCCGTCCGCGACGACTGGCAGCGCACCGCCGGGAGCGACGGCCGGGTCAGCTACGTCGGCGGGGACTACGAACTCCTCGTCGTCCCCGGCCGCGACGGCGTCGGCGAGTTCGGCAGTGACCCGATGGCGTACCAGCAGCAGAGCGAGCCGGAGCTGGACGAGTACCGCGACTCCGCGTGGGCGCAGGCAGACGGGCTGCGGCGGATCGAGGTCGGGCAGCGGGTCATGGCGGAGGGCGAGTTCGACTGGACCGACGGCAGCGGGCGGCAGGTGCACGCCCGCAACCTGGCGATGATCTGGGACGACCACTACCACGTGGTCCTGCTGATCGGCCCGGACGGGAAGAACGACGAGGTGGAGCGGTTCCACCGGATCGCGGCGGAGAGCTACCGGCCCACGGGGTGACGGGGCGGCGGGCCCTCCGGCCGGGCCCGCCCCTTCCGTCCCGTACGCGCCACACGCCCCCCGCGTGATCCCGCGCGCCCCCTTCCCGTCACTTCGCTCCGCTACCCTCCGGCCCATGTCCGACCAGGCCGCCCCTCTCGCCCGCCGCCTCGGCGTCGGCGACGCCGTGCTCGTCGGGCTCGGCGCCATGCTCGGCGCCGGGATCTTCGCCGCCCTCGCGCCCGCCGCCCGCGCCGCCGGCTCCGGGCTGCTCATCGGGCTCGCCGCCGCCGCCGTCGTCGCGTACTGCAACGCCACCTCCTCCGCCCGTCTCGCCGCCCGCTACCCCGCCTCCGGCGGCACCTACGTCTACGGCCGCGAGCGCCTCGGCCCCTTCTGGGGCTATCTCGCCGGGTGGGCGTTCGTGGTCGGCAAGACCGCGTCGTGCGCGGCGATGGCGCTGACGGTCGGCGCGTACGCCTGGCCGGAGCAGAAGCACGCCGTCGCGGTGGCCGCCGTCGTGGCGCTGACGGCCGTCAACTACCGCGGGGTGCAGAAGTCCGCGCTCCTCACCCGGGTGATCGTCGCGGCCGTGCTCGCGGTGCTGGCCGCCGTCGTCGTGGCGGCGCTCACCAGCGGCGCCGCCGAGGCGGACCGGCTGCGGCCGGGCGGCGACACCTCGCCGTGGGGGGTGCTGGAGGCGGCGGGGCTGCTGTTCTTCGCCTTCGCCGGGTACGCGCGCATCGCCACGCTCGGCGAGGAGGTGCGCGACCCGGAGCGCACCATTCCGCGCGCGGTGCCGGTGGCGCTGGGCATCACGCTCGTCGCGTACGCGGCGGTGGCGGTGGCCGTCCTCGCCGTCCTCGGCGCCGGCGGTCTCGCGCACGCGACGGCGCCGCTGTCGGACGCGGCGGCCGCGGCGGGCGCGGGGTGGCTGGAGCCGGTGGTCCGGGTCGGGGCGGCGGTGGCGGCGCTGGGCTCGCTGCTGGCGCTGATCCTCGGGATCTCCCGTACGACGCTCGCGATGGCCAGGGACCGCCATCTGCCGCACGGTCTCGCCGCGGTGCACGAGCGGTTCCGGGTGCCGCACCGGGCGGAGCTCGCGGTCGGCGCGGCGGTGTCGGTGGTGGCTGCGACAGTGGACGTGCGCGGGGCGATCGGGTTCTCGTCGTTCGGGGTGCTGCTGTACTACGCCGTGGCCAACGCCTCGGCGTGGACGCTCCGTCCGGAGGAGGGCCGCCCGCCGCGCGTGGTGCCGGCGGTGGGTCTGGCGGGGTGCGTGGTGCTGGCGTTCTCGCTGCCGCCGGTGTCGGTGGCGGCGGGCGCGGGGGTGCTGGCGGCGGGCGCGGTGGCGTATGCGGTACGGGGACGGTGGGCGGAGCGGTGACGGAAGGCGGCGCGGTGACCGGCTCCGCGGTGCTCCTCGCGCGGGCGCGGGCGCAGTGCATCGCGGGAGGCGTGCGGTGCGCCGGCGCGGAGGAGGTCGTGGCGCGCGTCTTCGCCGTGCAGGCGCAGGACCTGGAGGCCGCGGCGCTCGGGCTGCGGGCGCGCGCGTACGGGCTCACGCGCACCGCCGTGCGCGAGGCGCTGGAGGAGCGGCGGACCCTGGTCCGCGGCTGGTTCATGCGCGGCACGCTGCACCTCGTACCCGCGGCCGACGTGCACTGGCTGCTCGCCCTCTACGGCCCCCGCCTCGTCTCCCGCGCCGCCCGGCGCTACCGCGACCTCGGTCTGGACGAGGACGTGTACGCGCGCGCGGAGCGCGTCGTGGTGGACGCCGTCGCGGCGCACGGGCCGCTGACCCGCGCCGAGTTGGCCGAGCGGCTGGCGCGCGCCGGCGTCGAGCCCGGCGGGCAGGCACCGTTCCACGTCATCCGCAGGGCGGCGCTCGCGGGGCTGGTCTGCCACGGGCCGCTGCGGGCGGGGGAGCCCACGTACGTCGCGCTGCGCGACTGGCTGCCGCCCCCGGCAGGACCGCAGCCGGCCGGCGACGCCGCGGTGCGCGAGCTGGTCCGGCGCTACCTCCGCGGCCACGGACCCGCCGCCCCGGGCGACTTCGCCGCCTGGTCCGGCCTGCCACCGGGCACGGCCCGCCGCGTCTGGCCGGAGCCGGCGCCGTACGGGCAGGGCACGGAAGAACCCGGAACGGACGACCGGCGCCCGGACGAGCCCGGCCCGCCTCCCGACGTGCGTCTCCTCCCCGCCTACGACGACTACTGGCTCGGCTGGCGCGACCGCGACGCCGCCATCCCCCGGGACTTCGTCCGCTCCGTCCGCCCCGGCGGCGGGCAGATTCGCGCCGCTGTTACCGTAAATGGCCGCGCGGCCGGCACATGGACCCGCCCGCGGCCCGGAAACGTGCAGGTCAGCATCTTCGCCGGGGGCCCCGACCGGGTTGCGGCGGATGTCACGGCGGAGGCCGCGGATGTCGCACGTTTTCTACAGAGCTGATATCCCGGGGAACGACCGCGCGGTAGTGCGCTATTGATGGTGCCATGACGGACGAGGGGGACAAGGTGGGGGACGAGCCCACGAGCTACGGCCTGCGGCCACCGCAGCAGAACGCCGACGGAATCGCGCAGGGGCCCGCGGCCACCCAGGTCGTCGGTGATCCTTCGGTGGGCCGGCTGATCGGCGGGCGCTACCGCCTCGCCGCCCGCCTCGGCGTCGGCGGCATGGGCACCGTCTGGCGGGCCCACGACGAGGTCGTCGACCGCGACGTCGCCGTGAAGGAGCCCCGGCTGCCCGCCGACCTCGACGAGCGGACGCGGCAGACGGCGTACGAGCGGATGCAGCGCGAGGCCCGCGCCGCCGCCCGGATCGACCACCCGTCCGTCGTCACCGTGCACGACGTGGTGATGGAGGACGGCAGGCCCTGGATCGTGATGGAGCTGGTCCGCGGCCGTTCCCTCGGCGACCAGCTCACCGAGGGCACCCTCGACCCGCGCGAGGTGGCGCGCATCGGCGTCGCCGTGCTCGGCGCGCTGACCGCCGCGCACGAGGCGGGGATCCTGCACCGCGACGTCAAGCCCGACAACGTGCTGCTCGGCCGGCACGACCGCGTCGTGCTCACCGACTTCGGCATCGCGCAGATCGAGGGGGAGCAGGGGCTGACGGAGACCGGCGCGTTCGTCGGGTCGCCGGAGTACATCGCGCCGGAGCGGGTGCTCGGCCAGCGGCCCGGCCCCGAGTCGGACCTGTGGTCGCTGGGCGTGGTGATGTACGCGGCCGTGGAGGGCATGTCCCCGTACCGCAGGCAGACCGCGCCGGCGACGCTGCAGGCCGTGCTCTCCGCCGAACCGGCGGCGCCCGCACGCGGGTCCGGGGCGCTGGGCACGGTCGTGATGCAGTTGCTGCGCAAGGACCCGGCGGCGCGGCCGGCGCCGGACGAGGTGCGCCGGCAGTTGGAGGCGGTGGCCAGGCCGGTGCCGGCGCCGACGATGATCGCCCCGGTGGGCGGCGGCGCGGGCGGCGCGGGCGGCGGGCGCGGCGGGAAGCTGGCGGCGGCGCTGCCGAAGGGGCGCGGCGGGAGGCTGGCCGTGCTGGGCGGGGCGATAGCCGTGGCGGCGGCGCTGGTGCTGACGCTGGCGAACCCGTTCGGCGGTGGCGACGGCGCGCCGGAGGGCTGGAAGACGTACGACGAGACGGAACAGCTCAAGGCGTCGCTGGCGGTGCCGGAGGACTACAGGCGCAGCGTCGACGAGGGCACGGTCACGTACACGGACCCGGGCGGCACGCCCAGCCTCTGGCTCACCCGCTCCTCCGGCAACGAGGACAGTGCGCTGGGCGAGGCCAACCAGACGCTGAAGTGCGACAAGGGCGAGAACCTGGAGTGCACCGAGCTGAGTTCCGACGTCGACGGGGCGGTCGAGGAGTTCGAGTACCGGGGCAAGGACGCCGCCGTGATGGTCACGACGTGGACCCGCGACGAGGGGTACGAGACCGAGACCGAGATGCGCAGCCGGGAGTTCTTCTACGTCAACGACGACAACATCGGCTGGCACCTGACCGTGGAGATGCCGGCCGCGGGCGAGGGCAAGCGGGACGGCGACCGGGTCTTCGAGGAGGTCGTCGACTCGCTCGACATCCAGGACCTGTGACGGGGGCGGGGCGGTCGTCGGGACGCCCCGGTGGCGGCGGCCGGTGCGCCCCGGCGGGTGCCGGGGCGCCGGCCGTGACCGGCGCCGGTACCGCCCCGCACGTATGAGCCAGCAATCGCTGGCGGAATTCGGTTACCGGCAGGTATCCAAAGGCGCCGCCGGAGTCCTACCCTCGGCCTTATGACGGAGACCGCCGCAGGCAACCCCACCGCTTCCGCTTCCGACGGCGCCCGCACCGCCGGCGCCGTCGCCGCCGAGTTCGTCACGCCCGCGCTCGTCGAGCGCCTCACCCGCGGCGTCGCCGGCACCGGCACCGTCGCCGTCCGGTCCCCGCTCACCGGCGACGTGCTGGCCGACGTGCCGGAGGCCGGGCCCGCGGACGTGGAGGCCGCGTTCGAGCGGGCCCGCGCCGCGCAGCGCGCCTGGGCGGCCAGGCCCGTACGCGAGCGGGCCGCCGTGCTGCTGCGCTTCCACGACCTGCTCCTGCGCGACCAGGACGAGGTGCTGGACCTCGTGCAGTTGGAGACCGGCAAGGTGCGGCTGCACGCGCACGAGGAGGTGCAGTCCGTCACGCTGGCCGCCCGCCACTACGGCCGCAGGGCCCCCGCCTACCTCGGCCCCAAGCGCCACACCGGTGCGCTGCCGACGCTGACCAAGGTCACGGAACTGCGCCACCCGCGCGGCGTCGTCGGCCAGATCGCGCCCTGGAACTACCCGCTCGAACTCTCCGTCGGCGACGCCCTGCCCGCCCTCGTCGCGGGCAACGCCCTCGTCATGAAGCCCGACTCCAAGACCCCGCTGACCGCCCTCTGGGCGCGCCGGAAGCTGGTCGAGGCCGGGCTGCCGGAGGAGGTGTGGCAGGTCGTGATCGGCCAGGGGCCCGTCGTCGGCCCCGAGATCGTCCGGCACGCCGACTACGTCTCCTTCACCGGCTCCACCCGCACCGGACGCGAGGTCGCCCAGGGCGCCGCGGCCCGGCTCGTCGGCGCCTCGCTGGAGCTGGGCGGCAAGAACCCCATGCTGGTGCTCGCCGACGCCGACGTGGAGAAGGCGGCGGAGGGCGCGGTGCGGGCGGCGTTCGCGTCGGCGGGGCAGTTGTGCATCTCCGTCGAGCGGCTGTACGTGCACGAGTCGGTCGCCGACGCCTTCCTCGCCCGCTTCGTCGCCAGGACCAAGGCCCTGCGGCTGGGCAACATCCTCGGCTACGGCGCCGACATGGGCTCGCTGGTCAGCGCCCAGCAGTTGGAGACCGTCACCCGGCACGTGGACGAGGCGGTCGGCAAGGGCGCCGAGGTGCTGGCCGGCGGGCGGGCGCGGCCCGACGTGGGCCCGTACTTCTACGAGCCGACGATCCTCGACGGCGTCGAGCCCGGCATGACCGTCTGCGACGAGGAGACCTTCGGGCCCGTCGTCTCGGTCTACCGCTTCCGCGACGAGGACGACGCCGTCGCGCGCGCCAACGCGACGCCGTACGGGCTGAACGCGAGCGTGTGGACGAAGGACGGCCGCCGGGGCGGCCGGATCGCGGCCAGGATCCGGTCGGGCACGGTGAACGTCAACGAGGCGTACGGGGCCGCGTACGGCAGCGTGCAGGCGCCCATGGGCGGAATGAAGGACTCCGGGATCGGCCGCCGGCACGGCTCGGAGGGGATCCTGAAGTACACGGAGTCGCAGACGGTGGCGGAACAGCGGGTGGTACCGCTGGCGCCGTTCGCGCTCGGGCCGCTGCGGTACGACGACGACAAGAGCTACGCGGCCTTCATGAGCCGCGGGCTGCGCGCGCTGAAGGCGCTGCGGTTCCGCTGAGGCGGGTGTGCGTACCGAGCCGTTGCGCGCCGCGCGTACGCGGGCGGCGCGCACCCGGGCGGTCGCGCCGGGGCGGGCGCGGGGCGGCCGGTCCGGGCGTCCCCGGAGCCGACCGCATCCTGCCGGGACCGGGAAGCTGTCCCCTGCATCCGGTCACCGCGTCCGGTCCAACGAACCGGGTGTGGCGGCGGTCACGCCACCCGGACGCCGACCGGGTGACCGGTGAGAACGGATTTGCCCCCGCCCGTCCCCCTTGCTGAAACCATTCTGTGACCGGATGGACCGGACTCCCCTTCGGATATCGGATCGTCACCGTAGGAGTCTGGAACGCGGGGGTTCGTATGGCCTTGAATGCAGTGCCATGCACTTCCTCCGGCCCCTTGTGACGTTCCCGCGCGTGGTGCGCCATTACTCCTGGGTCGGCGCCGACTTGCCCCTCGACGAAGACGTCCTGCTGGACGCTCCGGGACACCGCGTCCGGGCGGTGCTCCCGGCCGCCGAGGCGGGCGACTTCCGCCCGGCCCGCGAACTCCTCGCCGGTGCCGGGCGGGCGGCGGAGTGGGAGCGCCGGGACACCTACGTCGCGGAGTTGGCGACCGCGGCCCTCGACGATGACGGGTGGCTGCGGCGGTGGCGGGAGCGGGACCCGGAGTGCGGGGACGCGGCGGTGGTCGAGGCGGAGCGGCTGCTGCGGGCGTGGCGGGCGGAGCAGTACGGGCCGCGCAGACGGAGGTTCGAGGGCTGGGGCGTACGGCGGCGGGGCGGGGCGGTCCCGGGGCCGTGGGCGGACGCGGGGTCCGCCGGGGGGCCGGTGCCGGGGGCGGTGACGGTGACGGGGCGGGTGGCGCGTGGGCCGGGGTGGCCGACGCGGAGTCGTGGCCGTGGTACGGGGTGCCGGGCGCGGGGCCCGGGGACGGACGGCCGGGTTCGGGAACGGAGCACGACAGACCGGGCGCGGGGGCGGGGGGCGGCTCCGGCGCCGGACCGGGGGGACCGGCGCCGGGGGGCGGGGATCCCCGTACCGGCGTGGGAGGAACCGCCGGGACCGCCGGAGCCGCCGGTGCGGCCGGCCCCGGCGGCGGGCGGCGCTCCCGGGGCCCGTACGGCGCCGGCGGCCTTCCCGCCACCGACCCCCGGGCCGTGCTGCGCGACGTCCTGCCCCTCGTCCGGCTGGCCGCGGCCCAGGCGCCCGGCGACCCCGTGCCGTGGCGCATCGCCCTCGACCACGCCACCGCCGTACGCGCGCCGCGGGAGGCGTTCGTCTCCCGGTTCGCCGAGGCGGTCGTCCGCGCGCCGGGACACCACGGCGCGCACGTCGCGGCGTTGCGCTACCTCGCCATCGTCGGAGACGCGGACGTCGAGGAGTTGATGGTCTTCGCGGAGGAGTCGGCGGAGGAGGCGCTGCCGGGCTCCCTGCTGCACGCGCTGCCGCTGGAGGCCGCGTCGCTCGGCGTGTGCCGGGCCCGTAGCACACCGTCCGGCGGCCCCGACCCCGCCGACGCGCCCGGCTCGTCCACCACCTGGGCGGTCGAACGCGCGCTGGAGCTGTCCGCGCACTACGAGCCCGGCGACGCCGAGGCCGCCGGCTTCCGCAACTGCCTCGCCGCCGCGCTCGTCCGCGCCCGGCGCTGGGACGAGGCGCTGGAGGTCTTCCGCGCTGTCGGCTCGGACGCCCGCGGCGTGCCCTGGGCACGGCCCGGCGACGACACCGAGACCATCAGGCGCCGCTTCCTCCTCGCCCGCCAGGAGGTACGTGCCCAACTCGCCCGGCGCGTCCCGCTCTTCGGCCCCCGCCCGGACAACGCCTCCGGCCCCGGGGCCCCCTTCGGGCCCGCCGGGCCCGGCACCCGGCCCGCGCCGGCCCCGTACGCCGGGATCGTCGTCTGCACCGCGCCCCCGGCCGCGGTCGCCAAGGCGGCCCACGCGGCGGACCTGCGGCTGCGCCTGACGCCCACCGGCGGCGCCCGCACCTGCGCCCAACTGCGCACCCGGCAGCGCCCGGCGCCGGGCAGGCCGCCGGTGCGCGTGCCGGGGCGGGCTTCGGGCCGGTGGCCGCGGGGCCGTACGGCGGCGGGGGAGGCGCCGTCGCCGGACGCGCTGCTCGCCGCCGCGGCGGCGATGACGCGGGGCGAGGGCTGGCCCGCGGTGGCGCTGTACGCGGCGGACGGCGCGGCGGGGATCGCGGTGTACCGGGGCGGGGAGCGGACGGCGGAGTTCACGTGGCGCGCGTCGGGCGCGGCGGTGGCGGCGACCGTACGGGACGTGGCGCAGAGCGCGTCGCCGGGCGGCGGCACGGCGCCGGGGGGTCCTGAGCGGGCGCCGCGGGGCGGCGCGGGGCGGGTGGCGCAGTTCGCGGAGGTACGGGACACGGCGGAGGCGATCGCCGCGGCGCTGGCGGTCGCGGACGCCAGACCGCTCACGGGCGTGCTGCGCACGGCGGGCACGCGCCGCCCCCGCAGCACGCTGGCGGAGGCGCTCCAGGCCCTGGATCTGGCGGCGCTGGCCCCGCTCTTCGCCCCCACACCCGCCGACCCGCCCTCCCGCCCGACCACGCCCCAGGCGGGCCCGGACCCGATCTCCTGAGGCCGGGCCCCGCCCGGCCGCTCCCTCAGCCCAGCAGCCGCTGCTCGTTCGCGACCGCCACCGCGGCAGCGCGGGAGTCCACGCCCAACTTGCCGTAGATCCGGCCCAGGTGGGTCTTCACCGTCGCCTCGCTGATGAACAGCGCCCGCGCGATCTCCCGGTTCGAGCTGCCCCGGGCGAGCTGCGCCAGGATGTCGCGCTCGCGGTCCGTCAGCGCCGGGCGCGGGGTGCGGAGCTGGGCCATGACGCGGTCCGCGACCGGCGGCGACAGCACCGTGCGGCCCTCCGCCGCCGCGTGGATCGCTGAGAACAGCTCCTCCGGCCGTTCCGCCTTCAGCAGATAGCCCGTCGCGCCCGCGCCGACCGCGCGGGTGACATCCGCGTCCGTGTCGTACGTCGTGAGCACCAGCACCCGGGTGCCGGGGAGTCCGGCGACGATGCGGCGCGTGGCCGTCACGCCGTCCATGCCGGGGCCGAGTTGGAGGTCCATCAGCACGACGTCCGGGCGCAGCTTCGCCGCCGCCGCGAGCGCCTCCTCTCCCGTGCCGGCCTCGCCGACGACGTCGATGTCCGGGGCGCTCGACAGCAGCGCGAGCAGCCCGGCGCGGACGACGGCGTGGTCGTCGCAGAGCAGTACGCGGACGGTCATGACGAAGTCCCTTCCCTCTCCTGCCCGGGACCCGGCCGGGAACCCGCCGCCGTACCCGGGCCCCGCCCGGAACCCGGCCCCGGCTCCTGTCCCGGGTCCGGCTCCTGTCCCGGGTCCGCCCCCGGACTCCCGTCGCGTACGGCACCCCCCGCCGGCACCGCCGCCGACAGCACCGTCCCCTCGCCCCGTGCCGACTCCACCGTCAGCCCTCCGCCGAGCTGCCGCAGCCGCGCCCGCATCGCGGGCAGCCCGTGCCCCCGCGCCGCCCCCGGGCCCGGGAGGGCCTCCGGGTCGAAGCCCCGGCCGTCGTCGGCGACGTCCAGCACCACCTGGTCGCCGAGGTCGCTGAGGGTGAGCGCCACGTGCGCGGCGCCGGCGTGCTCGCGGGCGTTGGCGACGGCCCCCTGCGCGACGCGCAGCAGCGCCGCCTGCGTACGCTCCGGCAGCTCCGGCGGCGTACCGTCCTGCCGGAAGACCACCTCGGGCCCCCCGCCCGCCCCGCTCTCGCGTTCCGCCAGCCGCGCCAGCGCCTCCGCGAGGCCGCCGCCCCCGGCGAGGTCCGCGGGGGCCAGGTCGTGCACGAAGCGGCGGGCCTCGGCGAGGTTGCGGTCGGTGACGGCGGCGGCGACCTCGACGTGCCGCATCGCCGCGGCGGGATCCGTCCGCCACGTACGCTCCGCCGCCTGGAGCAGCATCCGCTGGCTGGACAGCCCCTGCGCCAGGGTGTCGTGGATCTCCGCGGCGAGCCGCTGCCGCTCGGCGAGGGTGCCCTCGCGGCGTTCGGTGGCGGCGAGTTCGCGGCGGGTACGCACCAGGTCGTCGATGAGCGCGCGCTGCCGCGCGGACTGCCGCTGCATGGAGACGAAGACCGCCGCGGCCAGGGCGGCGACCGCGGGCGGGCCGAGGACGAGGATGGGCAGGTCGCCGTCGTTCCCGGCGATACGCACCTGGGCGGCGACCACGAGCACCGTGAGCGCCCCGATGAGCCAGAGCGCGGCGCGGGTCGGCAGGATCCGCAGCGCGGCGTAGAAGAGCGGGACCCCGCTCCAGGCGAAGCTCGGCGCGAAGACGACGAGCACCACCCACACCCCCACCAGAACCCCCAGCCACACCCGCCCCGCGGGCCCGCCGCCGGGGCCGTCGCGCCCGCCGAGTCCGCCGCGCCCGATCACGTACACCGCGACCAGCGCCGCCGTCAGCCCCACGACCCACGGGATGAGCCCGCTGCCGGGGTGGCGCAGCAGGTAGCGGGCGAGGGAGGCGGCGAGCAGCAGGAAGAAGGCGGCGTGGAGCACCGCGCGCAGCCGCCCCGCGTCCGGGTCGGCCCGGAGCGGGCCGAGGGGGTCGGTGGGCACGTCCATCTTCGTTTAGTACCTCGCGGGGGCAGCACGCCGCATCAACCGTTCGGCTGACCCAGGTCTCCTCCGACCTGCCGCCCGACGGCATCCGCACCGCCGATCCGCGGGGGCGGGGGGCGGGCGGAGGGTGGAGGCACGGAGCAGGCGGTACGGGCCGGGAGGCGCGGGCCGCCGTGCCCGGCCGCAGTCCACGTACCGTACGTACCGGAGGGAACGCCCACCATGAAGAAGCTCTCGATCCGCGCCCGAGTCCTGACCGGAGCCGCCGCGGCGGCCGTCGCCGGGGGCGGCGTCCTGGGCGCCGCCGCGACCGCGACGGCGGAGCCGGCTGCGGCTGCGGCCTCGGCACCCGCCAAGGGCGGCGTCGCAGGCAAGGACCTCACCACCACCCGCCACCTGACCGACGACGCCGCGCTGGAGGCCGCGCAGGCGGCGCTGAAGGCGGCGGAGAAGGACGGCCAGAGGGTGACGGTCGCCGTGGTCGACCGCAACGGCAACACCCTGGTCACCGTCCGCGGCGACGGCGCGGGGCCGCAGTCGTACGAGTCCGCGGAGCGCAAGGCGTACACCGCCGTCTCCTGGAACGCCCCCACCTCCGACCTCGTCGAGCGGCTGGACGACGCCCCGAACCTGAAGGACATCCCGGGCACGCTCTTCCTGGCCGGGGGCGTCCCGGTGCAGGCGGACGACGCCCCGATCGCGGGCATCGGCGTGGCCGGCGCGCCGAGCGGCGCCCAGGACGAGGCGTACGCGGAAGCCGGCGTCGCCGCACTGGGCCGCTGATGGCCCGGCGTCCGTACGCACCGTCCCCCCGCCGCCGCGTGCTGCGCGGGCGGCGGGGCGGCGACCGGCGCGGTGCTCGCGGTGCTCGTCGCGGCGGCCGGCTGCGCGGGCGCCGCGGAACCGGACTCCGCCACGCCCACCCCGGCCCGCTCAGCGCCCGCCTCCACCACCCCGGGAGACCTCGTGACCGACAGCCCCACCCCCCGCGCCACCCCCCGCGACCCGGCCAGGGACCGCGACCTGCTCGACGCCGCCGAGCGCGGCGACGCCGATGCCGTACGCGCCGCGCTCGACGCCGGCGCGCGCCCGGAGGCCCGCGACGACCACCGCCGCACCCCGCTCCTCCTCGCCGCCCTCGGCGACCACGTCGCCGCCGCCCGCCCCCTCGTCGCCGCCGGCGCCGACCCCGACGCCCAGGACGACCGCAGCGACAGCGCCTGGCTCGTCACCGGCGTCACCGGCAGCACGGAGATGGCCCGCCTCCTCATGTCCGGCGACCGCACCCCGGACCTGACGGTCACCAACCGCTTCGGCGGCACGTCGCTGATCCCGGCCTCGGAACGCGGCCACGTCGCGTACGTCCGCTGGGTCACCGAGCACACCGACATGGATGTCGACCACGTCAACGACCTCGGCTGGACGGCCCTCCTCGAAGCGGTGATCCTCGGCGACGGCGGCAAGGACCACCAGGAGATCGTCGCGCTCCTCCTCGCCGCCGACGCGGACCCGGACATCGCCGACAAGGACGGCGTGACGCCCCTCCAGCACGCGGCCGACCGCGGCTTCACGGAGATCGCCGCGCTCCTGGAACGCGCCTGACCGATGACTTTCGCCGCCGGCCCGGGTCGATGATGGGCGACCCGGTAATCAGCGCAGAAAGGACATCCGATGGGAAACCCCGTGGTGCACTTCGAGATCATCGGACGCCACCCCAGGAAGCTCCGGAGCTACTACGGCGAGTTGTTCGGCTGGGAGTTCGGCGTCGGCGACGCGGCGACCGAGGCGGTCTCCCAGCCCGGCGACTACGGCTTCGTGGACGGCAGCACGACGGACGGAGGGATCAACGGCGGCGTCGGCGGCGGCGAGGGCTACGAGGGCCGCGTCCTGTTCTACGTGGGCGTCCCCGACGTAGAGGCCGCACTCCGGAAGGCCGAGACCCTGGGCGGCACCCGCCGCATGGGCCCGGAGGGCACCCCAGGAACCCTGGTGGTCGGCCACTTCACCGACCCGGAGGGCCATCTGATCGGCGTAGCGGGCACGAGGTGACCGGCCCGCGGTCACGTGTACGAGGCGCCTGCGGCACCGCGGGCCTGCGAAGAACCCGCGGTGTCGCGAGTGTGCGAGCGGGCGTTCAGGCGGGGATCCCCGTCGCGCGCCTCATGACGGCGTCGAAGGCGCGGTCGGGCAGGATGCGCCGCACGGCGATCATGGGGCGGGCGGCGAAGCCGGTCGCGTAGCGGGTCCTGGGGCGGCGGGCGGTGACGGCCTTGCCGATGGCGTCGGCGATGACCTGGGGTGGGGAGTTGCGCTTGGCGTTGGCTTCGGAACTGAGGGAGGTGGCCACAGCGTCGGCCTGTTTGGCGTAGGGACCCGTGCCGGAGGTCTCCCGCAGGTGGTCAGCGGCGATGCCGCCCCACTCGGTGGCGATACCGCCGGGCTCGATGACGACGACATCGACACCGAAGGGCTTGGCCTCCATGCGCAGGCAGTCGCTGAGGGCCTCGATGGCGAACTTGGTGCCGTGATACCAGCCACCCAGCGGAGTGTGGATCTTGCCGCCCATGGAGCTGATGTTGACGATCGTGCCCCCGTGCTGGGCACGCATGTGGGGCAGGGCGAGCTGAGCCAGCCGCATGGCGCCGAAGACGTTCACCTCGAACTGGCGGCGCGCCTCGTCCATCGGCACGTCCTCGATGGCGCCGTAGGAGCCGTAGCCGGCGTTGTTGACCAGCACGTCGATCCGGCCCGAGTCGGTGATGATGCGCTCGACGCCGGCACGCATGGACGCGTCGTCGGTGACGTCCATCGCCAGCGGCAGGACACCACGGTCAGCCAGCGGTTCAAGGCGCTCCGTGCGGCGGGCGGCGCCGTAGACGGTGTAGCCGAGGTCCTGGAGCTTCAGTGCGGTGGCCTCGCCGATGCCGGAGGAGGCACCGGTGACAAGGGCGATCTTGGCGGTCATGGCATATTCCCTACGACTCATGTCCCGACGAATATGATGGTGAACCGTGGTTCACCCACCAGCATGAACCGTGGTTCACCTACGCGCAAGCACCGATCACCCATCCGCTGGAGAGCTTCCATGGCCCAGCCCCGAACGCCCCGTCCCGTCGCGGTCCGCAACCGCCAGAAGATCCTGGCGGCCGCCCACGAACAGATAACCCGGCATGGGCCGGACGCCGGGATGGACGAGATCGCCGCCGCTGCCGGAGTGGCCGTCGGCACCCTCTACCGGCACTTCCCCACCAAGACCGACCTGGTCGCCGCCGCCGTCGCCCAGTCCGTCGCGGCTGTCGCCGACGATGCCGAGGCCGCCTGCGCCCGCGTGGAGGCGGGCTCCCGCGCTCTGGACGAGATCACCGGCTTCTTCGGCCGCGTCATCGAGGCCGCCGCCACCGACCAGGCCGTCAAGGCCGCGGCCCGCGCCCTCGGCGCCGACCCGGACCACAAGGCCACGGAGGAACGTGCCGGCGCGGCCCTGACCAGACTCATCCAGGCCGGCCAGTCCGACGGCGACCTGCACTCCGACGTCACGGTGGACGACATCTACCTGCTGTTCTCCACTGCCCCCACGGACCAGCCACCCGCCGCCCGCGCCCGCTGGCTCACCCTTGTCCTCGCCGGCCTCACCACCCACGCCCGCACCGCGAGCGGCTGACCACACGATCGACCGCCATCGCCTGCACCCTCGGCGGTAAGGGCTGTCCCGCAATCGGCCTGTGGCTTCGATCGACTGCGGGGCCGCGGGCTGTCGAACGCGCCTGCCCGTGCGGGAGATATCGGGTGGTGACGCAGAGCGATGGGGGCACCTGGTGCCTCAGGTGCCGTCGGCCCTCGGCGCGCCGTATCGGGCGAGCATGGTCAGCACCGCTTGGTCGACCGCGTTGGTGAGGGCGGAGTCGTCAGGTTCCCAGCGTGCGAGCAGCATCCGCGGCCAGAACACGTAGTTGGAGATCATCCCGAGGAATTGGGTCGCCGCCATCTCCGCATCGTCAAGCCGGGCCGTACCGGCGGCGTTCTCCGCTGCCAGATAGCGGCGGACCGATTCGAAGTAGGGCATCTTGCCGAGCTTGAACTGGGTCTCGCCGAGCTCCGGGAAGCGCGGTACCTCGGCGATGACGATGCGGAAGAGGGCGGCCATGCCGGGCTGGGTGAGCAGCGCCACGTATCGGCGTCCGATGGTCTCAAGCCCTGCGCGGAGGTTCCCCGGCTCGGGGAGGGGCGCCTCCCCGTCGTCGACCTTCCAGTACTCGGTGACGATCGCCTCGAAGAGGGCCGCCTTGGTGGTGAACTGCTTGAACAGCGTCGCCCTCGACACTCCGGCCGCCTCCGCGATGCGGGCCAGCGAGGTGCCGTCGTAGCCGGAGTCGAGGAACAGCTTCGTCGCCGCCTCGATGATGGACGTCCGCTTCTGGGCTGCGACGCGCCGGTGGTATTCCGAAGGCTGTGCCGTCATGACCTCCAGTATGCCTCCCACTGCGAGGTGAGTCACTTGACTCACCTCCGGCCCTGCTCCTACCGTGAGAGAAGAGGTGAGTCACTCGGCTCACCATTATGCAAGCCTGGAGGGAAGCATCATGGGACGCTTTGAGGGTCAGACCGTCATCGTCACCGGTGGCACCGGGGGCATGGGCAGCAGTCATGTGCACGGCTACCACGCCGAGGGGGCGAACGTCGTCATCGCCGGCCGCGACGACGACGCCGGCCGCGATCTCGCTGCTCGGCTCGGTCAACGGGCTCTCTCCGTCCACCTGGATGTCGCCAGTGAGGACGACTGGGCGGCGGTGGTGCGAGACGTCGAAGGCCACTTCGGGCCGATCACCATCCTGGTGAACAACGCGGGCGTCCAGAACCCGGCGGCCCCTATCGAACACACCGAACTCCGTACCTGGGAGCACACCTTCGGCGTCAACGTCACCGGCCAGTTCCTCGGCATCAGGGCCGTGACTCCGTCGATGCGCGGGGGCGGTGGCGGAACCATCGTCAACATCGCCTCGACCGTGGCCCACGCCGGCACGGCCTTCTACGCCCCCTACACCGCCAGCAAGTGGGCCGTGCGCGGACTGACCAAGACGGCCGCGCTGGAGCTGGGACGGGACAACATCCGGGTCAACTCCATCCACCCCGGCGTCGTCTCCACACCGCTGATCAACGAACCCACCGTCGCAGGCCGGCCGGCCATCGCCGACTTCTACTCACCCGACCCGTTCGCCATCCCCCGCCTCGCCGAACCCTCCGAGATCACCCGCCTGTTGCTCTTCATCACCTCCCAGGACGCCTCTTTCGCCACGGGCTCGGAATTCGTCCTGGACGGCGGCCTGCTGCTCGGCCCTGCACTCCAACCCGAAGCCGACATCGCAGCTTGAGCCGGCATTGCAGTACGGGGCGTGCAGTCGGGGTGCCCCTCTTGTTCAAGGCAAGCGATCTCGCCTTGCGACGCTGACACGCCGCGGCAGTGATGATCACCGCGTCCGAGCCGTCCTGGACAGGCTCCATTCACAGGGCTGAGCCCGCGCCGTTCCCTGCTCAGCCGCCCCGTGCTGCCGCCGGGCACCTCGATGAGCCCCCGGACCTGACGGCACACGACCTCCGCGGCCTCCCGCTCCCAGTCCGGGGTCTCCCTCCCACGGTGTGACGTACTCGGGAGGTGCGCGACGCGTCGAGCGTGTGGGCCCCGGAGGGCGGCAAGGTGACGTGAGCAGCCCCGGCCCGGGGCCTCACCCGGTACCCGCGGCCGCGTCATACCCGGCCGCGGCTGAGTTCCAGGAGCGTCATTGCCAGGGTCGTGCCCGGGCGGCCCAGGTGGTCGCGGTAGCGGGCCAGGATCTCCATTTCGCGGGAGAGGTTCACCCTGCGGCCGCCCGAGGCGATGCGGGCCTGCTGGATGCGGGCCGAGACCGCCATCCGTTCCTCGACCAGCGCGATGATCCGCGTGTCCAGGTCGTCGATCCGCTCGCGAGCGTCCGTGATCTCCGTCGCCGCCTCGTCCGTGCGGGCCCCGGTCCTCTCCGTGGTGCCGGTCTTCGCGGGGGCCGTGGTGCGGTCGCCCGACTGGGTTGCGTTCATCTCGTCACTCCTGGGGTCGAGGCCCCGGAGCCCGCCGCCCGGCGGCGGCAAACGCAGCGCGCCCCGGGCCTGCCGGCCCGGGGCGCCTGGGAAGTCGCTTGTCAGCTCAAGCGCACGACCATGGCAGCCGGACGGGCCGGTTGCCATAGGTAAAGACGAAGCTCCGCGTGCGCATGGCCGCCAGTATTCACCCCCGGCCCCCGGTGGCCAAAGGCGGCCCGCATGGTGAGACGGCGCCAGCCGATAGACTCGGCATCATCTCCCCCGCCCACCGCCGGAAGGCCGCAGCAGTGACCTCAGCGACCCCCGACACCGTTCTCGTCGTGGACTTCGGTGCCCAGTACGCCCAGCTCATCGCGCGCCGCGTGCGCGAGGCCCGGATCTACAGCGAGATCGTGCCGCACACCATGCCGGTGCCGGAGATCCTGGCGAAGAACCCCAAGGCGATCATCCTCTCCGGCGGCCCCTCCTCGGTGTACGCGGAGGACGCCCCCGGCATCGACCCGGCGATCTTCACCGCCGGCGTTCCGGTCTTCGGGATGTGCTACGGGTTCCAGCTCATGGCCCAGGCCCTCGGCGGCACGGTCGACAACACCGGAAGCCGCGAGTACGGGCGTACGCGACTCGACGTCACCCGCCCCGACTCCACCCTCTTCACGGGCACCCCCGAGCGCCAGGACGTCTGGATGTCCCACGGCGACGCCTGCTCCGCCGCCCCCGCGGGCTTCACGGTCACCGCGTCGACCGAGGGCGTGCCCGTCGCCGCCTTCGAGGACGACGAGCGGAAGCTGTACGGGGTGCAGCACCACCCGGAGGTCGTGCACTCCACCCACGGCCAGCTCGTCCTGGAGCACTTCCTCTACCGCGGCGCCGGCCTCGCCCCCACCTGGACCACCGCGAACGTCGTGGAGGAGTCCGTCGCCGCCGTCCGCGCGCAGGTCGGCGACGCGCAGGCGATCTGCGCGCTCTCCGGCGGCGTGGACTCGGCGGTGGCCGCGGCGCTCGTCCAGCGGGCCATCGGGGACCGGCTCACCTGCGTGTACGTCGACCACGGGCTGATGCGCAAGGGCGAGTCCGAGCAGGTCGAGAAGGACTTCGTGGCCGCGACCGGCGTGCAGCTCAAGGTCGTCGACGCGGCGGAGCGGTTCCTCACCGCGCTCGCCGGGGTGTCGGACCCGGAGCAGAAGCGGAAGATCATCGGCCGGGAGTTCATCCGGGTCTTCGAGCAGGCGCAGGCCGAGATCGTGGCCGCGGCGGGGGAGACCGGGGCGCCCGTGCGCTTCCTCGTCCAGGGCACGCTCTACCCGGACGTCGTGGAGTCCGGCGGCGGCACGGGCACCGCGAACATCAAGTCCCACCACAACGTCGGCGGGCTGCCGGAAGACCTGGACTTCGAGCTGGTCGAGCCGCTGCGGCGGCTCTTCAAGGACGAGGTCCGGATGGTCGGCAAGGAGCTGGGGCTGCCCGAGGCGATGGTGCAGCGCCAGCCGTTCCCGGGCCCGGGGCTCGGCATCCGGATCGTCGGCGAGGTCACGAAGGACCGGCTCGACCTGCTGCGCGAGGCTGACGCCATCGCCCGCGAGGAGCTGACCGCCGCCGGGCTCGACCGCGACATCTGGCAGTGCCCGGTGGTGCTCCTCGCCGACGTGCGGTCGGTGGGCGTCCAGGGCGACGGGCGCACGTACGGGCACCCGGTCGTGCTGCGGCCGGTGTCGTCGGAGGACGCCATGACGGCGGACTGGTCGCGGCTCCCGTACGACGTGCTGGCCCGGATCTCGACGCGGATCACGAACGAAGTCGCGGACGTCAACCGCGTGGTTCTGGACGTCACGTCGAAGCCGCCGGGGACGATCGAGTGGGAGTGAGCGGCCCGGCGCCCTCGCCGCGGCGGCGGTAGGGCAGAATTCGCTCTCATCACATGGACGGCTTGCGGTCAAGGGGGCACGAGGTGGCGGTGGAAGCGGGGGGCGACGACGCGCGGCCGCCTGCGGCGGGCCCGGCGGGTGCGGGCGACGCGGCACCGCTCGGTGCCGGCGCGGCAGGTGGGCCGGCGGACGGAGGCTCCGCGGGCGGCATGCCGCCGGGGGACGCCGAAAGGGCCACGAGGACCGCGCAGGTCCCTGCGCAGCCCGGCTCCGGGGATTCGGGCACGCGCGGTACGCCGGCGGCGGGCGAGGCAGCCGCCGCGAACGTCCCGCCCGCCAGCGGCACAGCGGGCGGGCCGCCGGGGTCCGGCGAGCCGTCCGGATCCGGTGCCGCCCGGCCCGGTGGCGAGCCGTCCGGCTCCGTCGCCCCGGGGGCCGAACCCGCCTCCGCCTCCGCCCCCGAACCCCCCGACCCCGCCGTCGAGTTCGCCCGGCGCCGGGACGGCTTCGCCGCCGGCGAAGGCGTGCCCGCCGGGGTCGCCCACTCGCCCGGCGCCTCCCGCCAGTGGGTCTCCGACGAGCTGACCCGCTCCGCCGACACCCTCGCCGCCCGCGGCGCCGCCGCGGGCGGGACGTGGCCGGCGTCGCTGTGGCGGCGCAGTCTGTACGTCATCGGCGCCGGCCTGCTCGCCCTCCTCCTCGTCATCGGGCTCACCGCCCTCGGACCCGGCTGGACCCGGGCCCGTACCGCTGCGCTGCTCGCCGCCGTGCTGACCGCGGGACTCCTCGCCGGTGCCGCGTGGCTCAACCGCGCCCGCGGGGGGCTCCTCGCCCCCGTCGCCGGCGAGGACGGCCGGCTGTCGACCGGCCGCGCGGCGGCCGGCGCCTGGACGCTGCTCGCCGGGTACGCCCTGCTGCACCTCGCCCTCGCGCTGGCCCTCGCCGACGGCTCCGCGGCCCGCGACCGGCTCCTCGACGGCCTCGGCTGGTCCGGCTCGGGCGCCGGCGCGGGCGGCGCCGCCGGGCTCGTCGTCACCGTCGCGGTCGTGTGGGCCGCCGCCCTCGGCGCCCGCGCCGTCGTCGCGTACCGGCTGCGCAGCGGCGGGCTGACCAAGACCCGCGCCGCTCGCCCCCGCGGCGCCGACCTGCTCACCGACGACGCGGGGCGTGCCGCCGCCGTCGACGTCCAGTACGTCGTCGTCTCCGCCGCCGCCCTGCTCTTCGCCCTGGTGCAACTCGGCCGCCGGCCCGAGCAGTTGCCGGGGCTGCCCTGGGGCGTGGCCGCGCTGGTCGCGGTGAGCGCGGCGGTGCACCTGGCCGCCCGGCTCGTCGACGGCGGGCGGCCCGCCGTGCTCTCCGTCGTCCGGGTCCGCGAGCCCGGTGACCTGCACACCGCCATCCGTACCGGCGACGACATCGAGGTCCGCGGCACCGGCTTCGTGCCGCCGGGCGCCGAGTCGCCGGAGCTGCTGGCGCGGGTGGTCGTGCGGATCGGGGCCGTCCACGTGCACGTACCGCTGGTCCCCGTGCCCGGCGGCTTCGCCAACCCCGCGGCCACCCGGCTGACGGTCCCGGTGCCGGTGGACGTGGAGCCGGGCCGCACGGAGTTGCGGGTCGTCACCGCCGGAGGCGCGGAGTCCGCTCCGTACCTGCTCGACATCGTCGACTGAAGCGGACGCGAACGACCCGATCCGGTTGAGCGTTCACGAAACGCTTTACGTATCCCCTCCCACACATGAAGTATCGGCGCCGGGGCGATCACCGGCACGGTCCACGGCAGGAGAGGCGGACTACACATGGCACAGGACCAAGCGTCCGGCACCACTGTTCTCGGGCGGGTGCCCCAGGGAGAGCCGCCCGGCGGCCTCCGCGCCGCCGCCGCCCGGTTCGCGCTGCTGCCGCTGCGGATCTTCCTCGGCATCACGTTCGTCTACGCCGGCTTCGACAAGCTCACCGACGACGCGTTCCTCGACTCCAGCGGCCCCGGCTCGCTGCACGACACCCTGGACACCCTGCCCGACGTCGCCATCCCGGCGCTGGTGGACCTGGCGCAGCGGGCGCCGACGGAGTTCGGGATCGCCATCTCGCTCGGCGAGATCGCGGTGGGGCTCGGCACGCTCGCCGGGCTGTGGGCGAGGCTGGCGGCGGCCGGCGGGGCGCTGCTGTCGATGACGCTGTGGTTCACGATGAGCTGGTCGGCGGACCCGTACTACTACGGCCAGGACCTGCCGTACATGATCGCGTGGATCCCGCTGATCCTGGCGGGCGCGCCGTACTGGTCACTGGACTCGGTGCTCGCCGTCCGCCGCCGCAGGAAGGGCCAGCAGCTCTTCGCCTAGCGCGGGCGCTCCGGCGTCCGCGCCGGATCACGCATGTGCCCTCCCCGCCGCTACGCCCGGCTCCCCGGCCCGCGCCGCCGGCCGCCCGCGTCCACGTCCCCGTCCGCACCGGAGTCGTCCGCACCCGAGTCGTCCGCACCGGAGCCACCCGCGCCCGGGCCGTCCGCGTCCCGGGTGCCGAAGCGTGCGTCGTACGTCCCGCGCAGCTCGTCCATCGGCAGCCCCCGCAGGTCCGCACCCACGTCCACGTCCACGTCCCGGTCCCGCGCCGCCGCCGCGCGCGCCTCCCGCGCCCGCCGGCGTGCGCGGCGCGCGCCGTAGCCGACGGCGGCGACCAGCCCGGCCAGCGCGAGCCCCGGCGGCACCACGACCAGCGGCACCCAGTCCGGCTGCCGCAGCGCGTCCGCCGCGTCGAGCAGGGCGAACGCCGCGCCCGAGAGCAGCACGAGCCCGGCGACGAGCTTCGCGGGCTCGAACCTATGACGCCGCACGCTGGACCTCCAACTGCCCGATCGAGACCGTCAGGTCCAGCACCAGCGTCCCCTTCGGCCCTCCGGACCTCCCGGCCGCCGGCTCCAGCACCGTCGTGCGCTCCTGCCCCGGGGAGACGTCGATGTCGCTGTCGCCGGGGTCCTCGGTGGCCGTGGTGGGCGGGAGCTGCATGTCGCCGATGTCGACCCGGGAGTGCACCTCCACGCGTACGTCGTCGGGGACCCGGACCGTCAGTTGGCCGAGGCCCACCTGGGCCGCCGTCTCGACCCGCCGGTCCCTGCCCGGATCGATCCTGCTGAGGTCGAGCCGGGCCTCGCCGCTGCCCAGCTCGTACCGGTCGCGCACGTCCGCGGCCGCCGCCGGCTGCCAGTTCCGCGTGCCCCATTCCGCCGTGATGGTGTCGGGCAGCCACAGCGCGACGGCCAGCAGGACCGTCGTCAGCAGCGCCCAGAAGGCGGTGCCGCCGCCGGTGCGGCCGATCCAGGCGCTGAGCGTGAAGCCCGCGCCGAAGACGGCGAGCGCGCTCGCCAGGCCGTACGCCAGGGTGGTGCCCAGCGGCTCCGCGCCCCAGGTGGCGTTCACGACGACGGCGCAGGTGCCGGCGGCGGCGAGGAACGTCCAGCCGCCGATGCCGGCCGCCTCGTGCTCGTCCGGGCCGCCGCCGGACGGCGCCCCCTTCTGCGTGCGGGAGCCGGTGCCCGGCGGTCCGCCCGGCGCCGCGTCCCCGGCGTCCTCGCCGTCGTCGGGGCCCCAGAGGTAGGGCGGGAAGTCGCCGTCCTTGGTGAGCGGGTCGCGCCACCAGGACGGGGAGTACGGCACGGGCGGCGGCGCGGTCTCCGGCGGTGCGTCGGCCACGGCGTGGGCGGTGGCGTCGTCCACCGGGACGCCGTCGGCGGCCAGCTCCTCCGCCGCCCGGCGGTGGTGCGACCAGTAGGCGGCGCCGCCGAGGCAGAGGAGCAGCAGCGCGGCGAAGAAGTGGGTGTCCGCCGAGTTCAGCACGGACAGGAAGAGGCCGCAGCCGACGATGGCGAAGAGCAGCGCCGTCAGCGCCGGGCCCTCGACCCGGCCGGAGAGCAGCCTGCGGCCCTCGCTGTCGTCCTCCCCGGCCAGCGGCATCAGCAGCCAGGCGAAGCCGTACGCGACGAGGCCGAGGCCGCCGGTGGCGGTGAGCACGCCGAGGACGACGCGGAAGATGACGGGGTCCATGCCGAAGAACTGGCCGAGGCCGCCGCAGACGCCGCCGACGACCTTGTAGCGGCGGCTGCGCCGCAGCCGCGGCCGGGCCGGGGAGCCGTCGGGCGTCCCGGGAGCCGGGTCCCCGGCGGCGCCGTCGGTCCGGTCCCGTGCCCCCGCGCGTGCGGTACGCATACGGGCCTCCGCCGCGGCGCGACCGCCCGCCGCGTCCCGCGCGCCCGCGTCCGGGGACGCACCCGCGCCCGGGGATGCACCCCCGTCCGCGCCGGGGCTCGTGTCCGTCATGGGTCCATGGTGGCGGACGCCGCCGCGGCGCGGGAGGCGGGATCACCCCGAGCCCACCCTGAAATCCTCCGGGGACCGATGGGGGCCAACCCTGATGCCAGCGCCGCCCCACCCGTGTGACGATGCATGGCATGACCGCCCCCACCGCCGCGCCCGCCTCCGAGGGCGCCGCCCCGCCCGGCGGCCCGTACGACCCGTACGAGCGGCCCGTCCGGCGCCTGTACCGCAGCGCCGACGGGCGCTGGCTCGGCGGCGTCGCGCGCGGTCTCGCCGGGCACCTCGGGCTGCCGGTGTCGTGGGTGCGGATCGTCTTCGTCGGCCTGCTCATGGCGAACGGCCTGGGCGTGCTGCTCTACGCGGTCTTCTGGTTCGTCGTCCCGCTCGGCCAGGGCGGCAGGGCGGAGAAGCCGCTCGTCGACGTCGACGCCGACGGGCGCAAGCGGCTCCGCAAACCCGACAAGGGCCAACTCCTCGCCCTCCTCGCCCTGCTCATCGGCGCCGGCATCTTCGCCGGCAGCCTGGACCTGGGCCGCTCCAACGCCTTCGTCTGGCCGCTGCTGCTCATCGGCGCCGGTGTGGCCCTGGTCTGGCGGCAGGCGGACAACGCGCGGCGGGCGAAGTGGGCGGCGGTCACGCGGCGCACGAAGTTCCTGCCGCTGGCCCGCGGCGCGGCCGGGGTGCTGCTGGTCGGGGCGGGGGTCAGCGCGATATTCGTCATGCAGGGCTCCACGCGGCACATCGGCGCGGTGGTGCAGGCGTCGCTCGCGGTGCTGGTGGGCGTGGCGCTGCTGGCGGGGCCCTGGCTCGTACGGATGGTGCAGGACCTGTCAGAGGAGCGGCTGATGCGCATCCGGGCGCAGGAGCGCGCGGAGGTCGCCGCCCACGTCCACGACTCCGTCCTGCACACCCTCACGCTCATCCAGCGCAACGCGGACAACGCCGGCGAGGTGCGCAAGCTGGCCCGCGCGCAGGAGCGGGAGCTGCGCACCTGGCTCTACAAGCCGGAGGGGACTGGCAAGGACGAGGAGGAGGGGGCGGGGCCCGGGACGCTCGCCGAGGGGGTGCGCAGGACGGCGGCGGAGGTGGAGGACCACCACGGGGTGCCGGTGGAGGTGGTGTGCGTCGGCGACTGCCCGCTGGACGACAAGCTGAGCGCGCAGTTGCAGGCGGCGCGTGAGGCGATGGTGAACGCGGCCAAGTACGGTGGCGAGGCGGGGCCGGTGCAGGTCTTCGCGGAGGTCGAGGGGCGGCAGGTCTTCATCTCGGTGAAGGACCGCGGTCCCGGCTTCGACCCCGACGCGGTCCCGGCCGACAGAATGGGCGTACGCGAGTCCATCATCGGCAGGATGGAGCGCAACGGCGGCACCGCCCGGCTGCGCACGCCGGCGGGCGGGGGCACCGAGGTGGAGCTGGAGATGGAGCGCGCGGAGTGAGCGCGTACGCGGACGCGGTGGGCGCAGTGAGGAGCGGACGATGACGGACGACGCAGCGGGCGGCACACCGGCGGCGGGGACCCCGGCGGCCGGGATCCGGGCGAGCGGCGCGGGCCCGGAGGGGGGCCGCCGGGTACGGGTGGTGCTCGTCGACGACCACCGCATGTTCCGGGCCGGGGTGCAGGCGGAGATCGGGGTGACCGACGAGACCGGCGTCGAGGTCGTCGGCGAGGCGGCGGACGTCGAGCAGGCCGTGACGGTCATCACCGCCACCCGCCCCGAGGTCGTGCTCCTCGACGTGCACCTGCCGGGCGGCGGCGGCGTCGAGGTGCTGCGCCGGTGCTCCGGGCTGATGGGGGAGTCGCCGAGCGGCGAGGCGCCGGTGCGCTTCCTGGCGCTGTCGGTGTCGGACGCCGCCGAGGACGTCATCGGCGTCATCCGCGGCGGCGCGCGCGGGTACGTGACGAAAACCATCACCGGCACGGACCTCGTCGACGCGATCTTCCGGGTCTCGGAGGGCGACGCGGTCTTCTCGCCGCGGCTCGCCGGCTTCGTCCTCGACGCCTTCGCGTCGACGGACGCGCCGCCGGTGGACGAGGACCTGGACCGGCTGACGCAGCGGGAGCGGGAGGTGCTGCGGCTGATCGCCCGGGGGTACGCGTACAAGGAAGTGGCGAAGCAGCTCTACATCTCCGTGAAGACCGTCGAATCGCACGTCTCGGCGGTGCTGCGCAAGCTCCAGTTGTCGAACCGGCACGAGCTGACGCGCTGGGCGACGGCCCGCCGCCTGGTCTGACGGACCGCCCCCGCGCGCCTCCCCCCGCGCTCAGGCGGGACGTACCGCCGTCACGAACGGCATCGAGTCCACCGGCGCGTAGCGCACGGTCGCCCCCGGCCGGGGCGCGTGGATGATCTGGCCGCCGCCCGCGTAGATGCCGACATGGCTGAGGCCGGAGTAGTAGAAGACCAGGTCTCCGGGCGCCAGCGCGGAGCGCGGGACGGTGCTGCCCGCCCCGGCCTGGGTGTAGGTCGTACGGGGCAGGGAGACGCCCGCGGCGCCCCAGGCGGCCTGGGTGAGCCCCGAGCAGTCGAAGGCGGCGGGGCCGACGGCGCCCCACACGTACGGGCTGCCGACCGCGCCCTGGGCGTACGACACGGCGCGCGCGGCGCGGGCGTTCGGCGCCTGCACCGGGCCGCGCGGGGCGCCGCGCGCCGCCCGGTCGCCCGCCGCGCCGCCGTGCCCGTCGGCGCCGAGGACGGCGTCGCGCTGCTCGGCGGTGAGGGTGTCGAGCAGCGCGCGGGCCTCGGAGAGCTTGTCCTCGATCGCGCTCTTGTGCCGCTTCAGCTCCGCCCGCGCTTCCTTCAGTTCGGCCAGCCGGTCACGGGCCTCCGCGCGCACCTGCTCCACCTCCCGTAACCGGCGCCCGACGCCTTCGAGCGCGGTGGCCTGCCTGTTGCCGACCCGTTCGAGGAGGGCCGCCTGGCGCAGGTAGTCCTCCGGCTCGGCGGAGAGGGCGAGCTGCACGGTGGGGTCGGCGGTGCCGTTGCGGTACTGCGCGGTGGCGAAGGAGCCGAGCGCGTTGCGGGCGTCGTTGAGCCGCGCGGTCTTGCGGGCGGCCTCGTCGCGGAGGTCGTCCAGGGTCCGTTCGGCACGGTCCGCCTTCTCCTTGACGCCGTTGTACTCCTCGACGGTCTGCTCGGCCTCGTGGTGCAGCCGGTCGACCCTGGCCCTGACCTCCGCGGGGGTCGGCTGCGGGTCGGCGTGCGCGAAGCCGCCGAGCGCGGTGGCGGTGGCGGCGCCGACGAGCACGATCGCCCCGGCGGTACGGGCCCTGGTCCTTCTGTGGGACGCCACTCGGGCGTTCACCCCTTCCTTGCGGTCCGGCGGCGCCCCGCACGGGGGAGCGGGCCGCCGCCGGCTCTCGGCGGAGGTGGCCGGCTGCCGCGCCGGTGACGCGGGCGGCGGTGAGAAGCCGACCACCTGAGCGGAGACGCTAAGCCGAGGGCGCGCCGCGAGAGGAGAGGATGAAAGAGACTTACCGGACCTGTCTGGCGGTGACCAATCGTGATCAGGCGAACACGGCGAAGTGATCTGCGGGTTGGTCTCCGTGACCGATGTTCCGGAAGTGGTCACCCCCATTGGGGCGAGCTGTTACGGACCGCTACGCTCCCGTCTCATGGATGTACTCATCAACCTCTTCGTCGCCTCGCACATCATCGGTGTCGCCGCACTGCTGGGCGGCTGGCTCACCCAGTTGAAGTCGTTGAGCACGGGCGACGTGCGCATCGCGCCCTCGATGGTGCACGGCGCGCTGGTCATGCTGGTGACCGGATTCATCCTCGTCAGCCTCAACGAGGCCGATGACGTGGAACTCAATCAGACGAAGATCAGCGTCAAGAGCGTGATCCTGATAGCCATCCTCGTCGCGGTCTTCATCAAGCGGAAGGAAGAGCGCATCCCGAAGCCCTACTTCGCCGCCATCGGACTCCTCACCATGGCCAACGTCGTCATCGCCACCACCTGGACCTGAGGGCGGTACCGTTCCTCCGGCCCTCGGAACCCCTGCAACGACCTCCGGCAACCCACGCCTTCAGGCCGGGCGCACCCCGCTGTGGAACGGCATGTAGTCGATCGACTCGTACTTCACGTCGTCGCCCGGCTTGGAAGCGTGGATCATCTGCCCGTTGCCCACGTAGATCCCGACGTGGCTGACGTCGTCGTAGAAGAAGACCAGGTCGCCCGGCTGCAGATCCGCCTTGGCCACCTGCGTGCCGGCGTTGACCTGGTCGTAGGTCGTACGCGGCAGTGAGATGCCCGCCTCCCGCCAGGCCGCCTGGGTCAGGCCCGAGCAGTCGTACGAGTCCGGGCCCGTGGCCCCCCACACGTACGGCTTGCCCAACTGGGCCTCGGCGAACGCCAGCACCTGCGCCGACTTCGAGGGAGCGGGGTCCGCGGGCGGCGGGTCCTCCTGCTGCTCCTCTTCCTGCTGCTGCTCCTGCTCGCGCTGCTGCTGTTCGCGGCGCTCCTGCTCGGCCTGCTGCTGCCGCTCCAGCTCCGCCTGGCGCGCGGCCTCCTCGGCCTTGCGCCGCGCCTCCTCCTCGCGCTTGCGCTCCAGCTCGGCGAGGCGCTTCTTCTCCGCCTCGGTGAGCCGGTCCAGCACCTTGCGCGCGTCGGACAGCTTGGTCTGCACCTCCTGCTTGGACTCCTGGAGCTGCTCCTGCGAGTCAGTGAGGGTGCGCAGGCTCTCCTGCGCCTCCGTGCGCTTCTTCGCGGCCTCGGCCTGGCGCACCTGGAACTGGTCGACCGCGGCCTTCTCGCGGTTCGTCAGCCGCTCCATGAGGTGCGCCTGGTCGAAGTAGGTCTGCGGGTCGGGCGCGAGCATGAACGTCGCGGTGGGCGTGACGCCCCCGGTGCGGTACTGGGCGGCGGCGAGCCGGCCCAGCTCGCGCCGCGACTCGTTGAGCCGCGCGGTCTCCTTGGCCACCTCGTCGAGCTGCTGCTCGACCCGGGTGCGCTGCTGCGCGGTGCGCTCCTTGGCGCCGTTGTAGCGCTCGGTGGCCCGCTCCGCCTCGTGGTAGAGGTGGTCGACTTCCTTCTGCACGTCCTCGATCGACCGCTCGGCCGGGGTCGCGCCGGCTTCCTGGGTGAGGAGCGTCGCTGAGGCCAGCGCCGCGGAGCCGACGCCGACGGCGGTACGCCGCCCCGCCGGCGACTCGAGGATCCGGGTCCGCGGCTTTCGGTGGGAAGCCAAGGCAGGCCACTCCTTCCGTCCGGGCAGTGCCGTGCACGGTAGCCACTCGGTGGGACTGCTGTGAAGTCTGATGTTCGATATGCCCGAAACCGTTTCGTGATCCGAGGCACAGTTCCGCGCAAGGGGGACATCCGGGGCGGGCGGTGGCGCCGGCGGCCGGGTCGCCCGGCGGGGGTGGAAAGAGGGCTGCGGGACTGGGTTGTCGGTGCGGCGCCCTAGACTCTGTGGACGATGAGCAGCCTCTTCGACGACAGTCATCTCGCCCTCGCCGCGAGCACCCCCGAGCCGTACTACCGCGATGGCGCGCCCCGCCCCGTGACGGACCCGGAAGCGCTGCTCACGGGGCTGAACGAGCAGCAGCGCGCCGCCGTGGAGCACACCGGCTCGCCCCTGCTGATCGTCGCCGGCGCCGGCTCCGGCAAGACCCGGGTGCTGACCCACCGGATCGCGTACCTGCTCGCCAAGCGGCGGGCCCACCCCGGCCAGATCCTCGCCATCACGTTCACGAACAAGGCGGCCGGGGAGATGAAGGAGCGCGTCGAGGAGCTGGTCGGCGCGCGGGCGAACGCGATGTGGGTCTCCACCTTCCACAGCGCCTGCGTGCGCATCCTGCGCCGCGAGTCGAAGAAGCTGGGCTTCACGTCCTCCTTCTCGATCTACGACGCCGCCGACTCGCGCCGGTTGATGGCCCTGGTCTGCCGGGACCTGGACCTCGACCCGAAGCGGTATCCGCCGAAGGCGCTCAGCGCCAGGGTCTCCAGCCTGAAGAACGAGCTGATCGACGAGGAGAGCTGGGCCGCCCAGGCCGTCGACGGCTTCGAGAAGACCCTCGCCGAGGCGTACGCGCTCTACCAGTCGCGGCTGCGCGAGGCCAACGCGCTGGACTTCGACGATCTGATCATGACGACCGTGAACCTGCTGCAGGCGTTCCCGGACGTCGCCGAGCACTACCGCCGCCGGTTCCGGCACGTGCTGGTCGACGAGTACCAGGACACCAACCGGGCGCAGTACATGCTGGTGCGCGAGCTGGTCGGCCCGCCGGCCGGTCCGCCGGGGGAGGGCGGGGCCGCGGAGGAGGACCAGACCGCCGCGGAGGACGGCGGCGCGGTCCGTACGTCGGGCCCGGAGGGACCCGCGGAGCTGTGCGTCGTCGGCGACGCCGACCAGTCGATCTACGCCTTCCGCGGCGCCACCATCCGCAACATCCTGCAGTTCGAGGAGGACTACCCCGAGGCGCGCACGATCCTCCTGGAGCAGAACTACCGCTCCACGCAGACGATCCTCAACGCGGCCAACGCCGTCATCGAGCGCAACGCCTCCCGCCGCCCCAAGAACCTGTGGACGGACGCCGGCGCCGGCGCCCGCATCGTCGGCTACGTCGCCGACACCGAGCACGACGAGGCGCAGTTCGTCGCCGACGAGATCGACCGGCTCTCGGACGCCGGCGAGGCGCGCGCCGGCGACGTCGCCGTCTTCTACCGGACCAACGCCCAGTCCCGTGTCTTCGAGGAAGTCTTCATCCGCGTCGGCCTGCCCTACAAGGTCGTCGGCGGCGTCCGCTTCTACGAGCGCCGGGAGGTCCGCGACGTCCTCGCGTACCTGCGCGTGCTCGCCAACCCCGAGGACTCCGTACCCCTGCGCCGCATCATGAACGTGCCCAAGCGCGGCATCGGCGACCGCGCGGAGGCGATGATCGAGGCGCTGGCGCAGCGCGAGCGGATCTCGTTCCCGCAGGCGCTGGTGCGCGTCGACGAGGCGTACGGGATGGCGTCCCGCTCGGTGAACGCCGTCAAGCGGTTCAACGCGCTGATGGAGGAGCTGCGCACGGTCGTCGAATCCGGCGCCGGGCCCGCCACGGTGCTGGAGGCGGTGCTGGAGCAGACGGGCTATCTCGCCGAGCTGCAGGCGTCGACGGACCCGCAGGACGAGACCCGTATCGAGAACCTGCAAGAACTGGCCGCCGTGGCCCTGGAGTTCGAGCAGGAGCGCGGCGAGGAGGGGCCCGGGACGCTCGCCGACTTCCTGGAGCGCGTCGCGCTCGTCGCCGACAGCGACGAGATCCCGGAGGAGGAGACGGACGGCTCCGGCGTGATAACGCTGATGACGCTCCACACCGCCAAGGGCCTGGAGTTCCCCGTGGTGTTCCTCAGCGGCATGGAGGACGGCGTCTTCCCGCACATGCGGGCCCTCGGCGACGTCAAGGAGCTGGAGGAGGAGCGCCGGCTGGCGTACGTCGGCATCACGCGCGCGCAGGAGCGGCTGTATCTGACGCGCTCGGTGATGCGCAGCTCGTGGGGCCAGCCGTCGTACAACCCGCCGTCGCGCTTCCTGGACGAGATCCCGCCGGCCTACGTGGAGTGGCGGCGCACGGGCGCCTCGGCCACCCGGGGCGGCGGCGGGGGGCGGTCGCCGATGGAGTCCGCGGCGGCGGCGCTGGCGTCGTCCACGTCCTCGGCCCGTACGCGGCAGGGCCCTTCGGGCTTCGCCACGGGGCGGGCGACGGAGCGGCCGGTGATCGCGCTGTCGGTGGGGGACCGGGTGACGCACGACCAGTTCGGGATGGGGACGGTCGTGGAGGTGTCGGGCTCGGGCGCGAACGCGCAGGCGACGATCGACTTCGGCGACGGAGGACGGACGAAGAAGCTGCTGCTGCGGTACGCGCCGGTCGAGAAGCTGTAGGGGCCGCGCGCCCCCGTTTGCGGGGGCTGCGCCCCGGTCCGTCCGTGCCGCGCGGCCCGCGCGGCATGCACCTCGTGCGGGCCTACTGCGGGTCGAGGCCCTTCTCCTGCAGCCAGGCGAGCGGGTCGATGGCGGAGCCGCCGCCGGGGTGCACCTCGAAGTGCAGGTGCGGTCCGGTGGAGTTCCCGGAGTTGCCGGAGTAGGCGACGACGTCGCCCGCCTGCACGGGGCCGGTGGTGATCGCGTAGCTGTCGAGGTGGGCGTACCACGTCTCGGTGCCGTCGGCCGCGGTGAGGACGAGCATGTTCCCGTACGAGTAGTCGTAGCGGGTGGTGACCGTGCCGTCGGTGGCGGCCTTCACCTCGCTGCCGTACGAGACGGGGAAGTCGATGCCGGTGTGCACGGACATCCAGTTGACGCCCGCCTGGCCGTAGTACGCGCTGAGCCCCGGGCTGTCGACCGGAACCGCGAACTTCGGCCGCAGCGCCTCCTTGCGCGCCGCCTCCTCCGCCTCCCGCTTCCGCTCGGCCTCCTGCTTCTCCTTGAGGTCGATGCGCTCCTGGGTACGGCTGGCGCGGTCGGCGAAGTCGTCGGCGTCCTCGGTGACGCCGCGAAGCTGCGTGTCGAGCGCGGCGTTGGCCTGCGAGGGCTTCGCGGAGCCCGGGTCCGGGGCCGCCTGCGTGGTCTTGCCGTCGCCCTCGGCGCCGCCCTTGCCGGTGACGCTCGCGGCGGCGACACCGGCCACGCCGACGACGGCGATGGACGGCACGGCCACGGTCAGCAGCGCGGAGCGCTTGGGACAGCGGCGGCGGGCGCGTACGGCGCGGCCGACGGGGACGCCGGCCGGGCGGCGCGCGGCGGCGGGGGCGGGGTCGGGCGCCGCGGGGGTCTCGGGCGCGTCGGGGTGGTCGAACCCGCCCTGCTTGTCGCTGCCTTCGATGCCGTCGTGCTCGGCGAGTGCGGTGGTGAAGTCCCAGGCGGAGGCCGCCTCGGGGTCGGCGTGCGCGGCGTTCGCGAGGTCCTGGGCGTAGGCCGCGTGCTCGTCGTACGCGGCGGCGGCCGCCGTGGCGTCGCCGAACGCCTCGGGATACGCGGTGGCTTCGGCGTACGCCGTGGCGTCCGGATACCCCGTCGTGTCCGTGGCCGCCTCCGCGTACACCGCGGTGTCGTAGTGGCCGGTGTCCCAGCCGGCGGCGGTGTCGTACTGCGCGCCTTGGTGCTGCGGGACCTCGTGCTGCCCGGCGTCGAACTGCGTGCCGTCGTACGCCGCGGCCTCGTGCTGCGCGCCGGTGTCCCAGTCGGACCACTCGCCGGTGGTGTTCCACTGCGCGGCCGGGGCGCCCGCCGAGGGGTAGCCGTAGTCGTAGTCGTCGGCCGGGCCCGCCTGCCGCGGGATGCCGCCGGCCGGTGTGTCGGTGGCGGCTTCCGTCCAGAGCGCGGAGACGTCGTAGCCGCCGGAGGCGTTGGCGTCGCCGGCGTAGGGATCGGCCGTGGCGTAGAGGCCGTTCGCGCCGTACGTGCCGAAGTCGGCCGACTGCGTGCCGGTGTCCCACGACGAGGTGGCGTCGGGCGTCGGATAGCCGCCGGCTTCGTAGCCGGTGGTGGCGTAGGTGCCCGAGTCGTACGCGGCCGAGTGGCTCGCGTCGTAGCCGTCATAGCTCTGGTCGTAGCTCTGATAGCCGTGATGGAGAGGCTCTTCACCGGAACCGCCGCCGTGGCCGGAGGTGTCGTAGCCGTACCCGTAGCTGTCGAGGCTTCCATAGGCGGAGGCGTCGCCAGCGGGAGAGGCCGGGGTGGGGAAGCCCGGCGGGGGACGGTCGTTCACCACTTCTCTTTCGCCTCGGGAGCAGGAGACTGCCGCGACTGTACCGGGCGTCCCACGGCTCGACAATCTTTCCTTGGTTTCGCCGGGGCGCGTTCGGGGCACTTGCCCGATTTTTCGAGTACCCGAGGGTAAGACCGGGGCCACGGCTGTCCGATTTGCTGGTGGCCGCACGTGTGATTTCCCCCTCCCCGGATGTTGCGTTCTGCCTGGGTGCGCGATGCTGGGGATAACGTTCGTTCACACCCTCGAAGGACTCACGGACGCGCGGGACGGCGCGATGGAGGCAGCGATGAGTGGCACCGGTCCGATCCGCGTGGTGGTGGCCAAGCCGGGACTCGACGGCCACGACCGCGGGGCCAAGGTCATCGCGCGGGCCCTGCGCGACGCCGGTATGGAGGTCATCTACACGGGCCTGCACCAGACGCCGGAGCAGATCGTCGACACCGCGATCCAGGAGGACGCCGAGGCGATCGGCCTCTCCATCCTCTCCGGGGCGCACATGACGCTCTTCGGCAAGGTCGTGGAGCTGCTGCGGGAGCGGGACGCGCTGGACATCAAGCTCTTCGGCGGCGGGATCATCCCGGAGGACGACATCCCGCAGTTGAAGGGGCTGGGTGTCGCGGCGATCTTCACGCCGGGGGCGGCGACCACCGAAGTGGTGGAGTGGGTGCGGACGCACGTGCGGGAGCCGGCGGGCGCCTGAGGCGTACGCCCCGGGGACGCGCGACCCGGTGGCGCGTTGCGCCACCGGGAGCGGCGCGTGACCCGCTGCGCGCCCGCGTCCCTCAGGGCCGCAGGGCGGCGGGGGTGGTCAGCTCGTCGCGCATCGCGGCGCGTATCCGCAAGGTGGCGACCAGCCGCTGGAACGCCTCCGACCAGTAACCGGCGGCGCCGGGCGAACTCTCCTCCGCCTCCTCGTGCATCGCGGCCAGCGGTTCGAGGCGGACGGCGTACGAGGGGTCGAGGCAGCGCTCCGCGAGGCCCATCACGCCGCTGAAGCTCCACGGGTAACTGCCGCCGTCGCGCGCGATCTCCAGGGCGTCGACCACGGCCCGGCCCAGCTCCTCCGGCCACGGCACGGCGCAGGCGCCGAGGAGGCGGAACGCCTCGGACAGGCCGTGCGCCGAGATGAACTCCGCGACCCACGCGGCCCGTTCCGCCTCGGGCAGCGCGGTGAGCAGCCGCGCCGGGTCCCGCCCGGGGACGTGCTCGCCGCCGCCCGACGTGCTGCCCGGGGCGGGGATGCGCGCGGGGGAGGGCGGGCCCGCGGTGAAGGGCGGCGGCTCGTTCGGGGGCGAGGTCGGGGCGGTGCCGAGGAGGGCGCGGGCCCAGACGGCGTCGTGCTGCCGGGCGGCGGCGCGGCTCCAGGCGGCGAGCAGGTCGGGCCGCCAGCCGTCGGCGACGGGCAGCTCGACGACCTCCGCGGGCGTCCGGTCGTCGAAGACCTCCGTCCACACCGCCAGCGGCGCCGCCGCGACCAACTGCCCGAACCACCACGACCGCTCGCCCATGCCCGCAGGCGGCGTGGCCACGATCCCGTCCCGCTCCATGGCGGCGTCGCACTCGTACGGCGCCTCCACCGCGACGACCGGCGGCTCCTCGCTGCGGTCGAGCATCACCAGCGACCGCACCCGCGCCGCCATCCGCCCGGCCAGCGCGGATCCGGGGAGCCCGGCGAGGAGTTCGGCCGCCGCGGCCCGCACGCCGCGGCTGCGATCGGCCAGGGCGTCCTCCAGGAACCGCTCGTCGGCGAGGGAGAGCCCCGTGCGCAGCAGCTCCACGAACGCGAGCCGGTCCTCGGCCTTCTCGGCGGACCACGTCGTGGTCAGCAACTCGACGGCGCCCGCGGGGTCGGCCCTGCGCACCTCGGCGAAGAGCGCACCGCGCACCTGGCTGGTCGCCGGCCCGCCGGTCCGCGGCCCCTCCTCCCACAGCGCGCGGACGGCGCCCGCGTCGCGCGGGTCGGGCAGCGCGGGCCCGGCCGCGCCGTCGCGCAGCAGCGGCGCCCACTGCGGGGCCCGCTCGGCGAGCCACAGCCCGCGCGGCCCGGCGAGGGCCAGCGCGTGCGGCCGCAGGTCGATACGGGCCCGGGCGGCGTCGAGCAGCGCGGGCAGCAACTCGGGCGGCGCCTGGTAGCCGTACTCGACGGCGTGCCGCAGCCACTCCGGTATCAGCTCGGCGAGGTCGGGCGTGGGCCCGCGCCGCCGGGCGCCGCCGCCCGTGCCGGAGCGGTCCGCGAGCAGCGCGGCGAGCCGCCGCCGCGCGGCGGAGGGCAGCCGGGGCCGCGGATCGTGCGCGGCGGGCTCGGGCAGCCGCCGCGCGGGTGCCGGCACGACCCCGGCCCGCCGCCGCACGGTGGCCGCCGCGGCGGCGTCGAGCAGCGCCCCCTCGTCGACCCCCCGCCGCCCGCCCCCGACGACAGCCGCACCGACCAACTCGCCCCAGCCCTCGAAGACCTGCGCCCCCACCGTCATACGACCCCCTCAGAAGACCCGCACCCCGCCCGGACCCCGCACCGGCGCGCCCCCGTCACGACGGCCGCCGCCTGTCCCGTACGCCTCGCGCGCCGCGGGCCGGCCCCCGCCGGTCCGTTGCGCCGCCGCTCCTCCCGATCCCGCGTCAGCGCCATGCGGCTCCGCCCTTCGCCGCGGCGATCGGCACGCCCGCCTCCGCCGCCGCGGCGACCGCGCCCGTCAGCGGGACCGCCGTGCCCGCCGACCACGTGGTCAGCGGGCGGAAGCCGGCGTGGCCGAACTCGCCGAAGACCGTGACCGGGCCGCCCCCCGACACCGCGAGGAGCTGCCACACGCCCGGGCCGCGCCCCGCGGCCGGGTGGAGCGGCAGCGCGCGGTCGCCCGTGCGCTCGGCCAACTGCCAGCCCTCGCCCCCCTCTTCCGGCACCGGAACCACGTCCGTCAGGACCGCCGGTATCCCCTCCAGCCACGGATCCGACGCCAGCGCCGCCCCGTACGCCGCGGCCACCGCCGCCACCCCCGACCCCGGCGGCACGGCCCGCTCCTCCCGGCCGCCCACCGCCGCCGGGGTCCGCGGGCCCGCGTGGACCGTGCCGAGCGCCGCGCGCAGCGGATACGCGCCCGGGTAATAGGCCAGCTCCGCGTCCAGCACCAGCCCCGTCGGCAGCGACTGCTGCGGCGCCCGGCCCGCGGCCCCGTACGCCAGGAGCAGCGCCATCCGCTTGGTGCCCGCGCCCCTGAGCCAGATGCGGCGGGTGACCAGCTTGCCGTCGTCGGCGTCCTCCTGGGCCAGCACCAGCCAGTCGTCCCGCAGCGTGCCGCCGCGCAGCAGCCCCGCGGCGTCGACCGTCAGGCCCACCCGCGACCGCACCGTCGCCGCCAGCGGCTCGGGCAGCTCGTCCAGCCGCAGGAACCCCTGGTCCAGCAGATGCAGCAGGCTGCACTCGGCGAGCAGCCGCGCCGGCCACCCGGGCCCCGAAGCCGGCAGCGTCCCCAACTCGCGTACCCGCGCCGCCAGTCCGGGCGCCTGCGCGTCGACCATCCGCGCCGCCGTCTCCTCCCACACCGCGCCCCGCGGCGCCGCCGCCAGCCCGTCGCGCAGCAGGTCCGCCAGCCGCTGCTCCAGCTCCACGGCGCCCGCGGCGATCCGCTGCCGCCGCTGCTCCGCCCGCCGCCGGGCCTCGGCCGCCGCCGCCGGATCCGGGGCCCGCTCCGCCGCGGGCTCGGCCACGGCCTTGCGCCCCGCCTTCTCCCGGCGGCTCGCCAGCCACTCCGCCGCCCACTCCGGGACAGGCGCTTCCGCCGGGGTCTCGGGCACGTCGCCCTGTGCCCAGCGCAGCAGCAGCCCCAGTGCGTGCTTGCACGGGAACTTCCGGCTCGGGCAACTGCACTTGTACGCCGGGCCCTGCAGATCCACCACCGTCTGATACGGCCTGCTGCCGCTCCCGCGGCACAGCCCCCACACCGCCTCGCCCGCGGCCCCCGACTCCGCCCACGGCCCGGCCGCGGCGAGCTTGCCGCCCGCCGTACGCGACGAGGCGTCAGGCGCCAGCCCCCACACCTGATCCACGCTCCACCGTTCGCTCAGCCCCTCCATGCCCACGACGCTACGACCCCCCACTGACAACGGCCCTGACCTGCGATATCCACAGGCGCGGGGGCGGTGTCAGTGCCGTGCGGCAAGGTGGTTTCCGCAGTCACCGCGGCGGTAGCGGGCGGCGGCTGCGACCGAGTCGGCGAGGAGGGGACGATGACGACCACGACAGGGGCAGGCGCGGCCATCGGGGGCAGCGGCGAGGCGGGCGGGGCTCCGGAGTCCGCGGGGTCCGCGGGCACCGGCGGGTCCGCGGCCGCGGACGCCGCGCTGCGGCCCCACGCCGAGGACGCCTTCGCGCATGAACTGGCGGCCCTCGCCGCCGCGGACGACCGGCCGAGGCCGCCGCGCTGGCGGCTGTCGCCGTGGGCGGTGTCCACGTATCTGCTGGGCGGCACGCTCCCGGACGGCACGGCCATCACGCCCAAGTACATCGGCCCCCGCCGGATCGTGGAGGTGGCCGTCGCCACGCTGGCGACGGACCGGGCGTTGCTGCTCCTCGGCGTGCCCGGCACCGCGAAGACCTGGGTCTCGGAGCATCTGGCCGCCGCCGTCAGCGGCGATTCCACACTGCTCGTCCAGGGGACGGCGGGCACGCCGGAGGAGGCGATCCGCTACGGGTGGAACTACGCGCAGTTGCTGGCGGCGGGCCCCAGCCGGGAGGCGCTGGTGCCCAGCCCGGTGATGCGGGCGATGGCGGAGGGCATGACGGCGCGGGTCGAGGAGCTGACCCGTATCCCCGCCGACGTGCAGGACTCGCTCATCACGATCCTGTCGGAGAAGACCCTGCCGATCGCGGAGCTGGGCGAAGAGGTCCAGGCGGTCCGGGGGTTCAACGTCATCGCGACGGCCAACGACCGCGACCGCGGGATCAACGAGCTGTCGAGCGCCCTGCGCCGCCGCTTCAACACGGTGGTGCTGCCGCTCCCGGCGTCCCCCGAGGACGAGGTCGGCATCGTCACCCAGCGCGTCGCCCAGATCGGCGCCTCCCTCCAGCTTCCGCCGGTCCCCGAGGCGGTCGACGAGATCCGCAGGGTCGTCACGGTCTTCCGCGAACTGCGGGACGGGGAGACGTCCGACGGCCGGACGAAGGTCAAGTCCCCGTCCGGGACGCTGTCGACGGCCGAGGCGATATCCGTGGTCACCGGCGGCCTCGCGCTGGCGGCGCACTTCGGCGACGGGGTGCTGCGCGCGAGCGACGTGGCGGCGGGCATCCAGAGCGCGGTGGTCCGCGATCCGGCGGCGGACGGCGTGGTGTGGCAGGAGTACCTGGAAACGGTCGTCCGCGAGCGCGAGGGCTGGAAGGACCTCTACCGCGCCTGCCGCGAGCTCACGGCGTGACCCCACCGCAGTGCCGCACATAAAGAAGTAGGGAAAGGGAGTGAGGGGGTGAAGGTGGCGGAAGAGGCGAATGCGGGCGAGGAGTTCGCCGACGCACGGCAGGAGGGCACGGGGCCCGTGGCAGAGGGAGGCGCGGCGCCCGCGGCCGGGGGAGCCGCGCGGGCCGTGGCCGCGAGCGGCACCGGGCCCGTGGCCGGGGAAGCCGCGGGGCGCCCGGCGGGCAGGCGCGCGGGAGCCGTGGCCGGGGGAGTCGCCGCAGGCGTGGCAGAGAGGGGTGCGGAGCGCTTGGGCGGGGGAGTCGGGGTCGTGGAGGGGGAGCGGGCCGTGAGCGGTGTGCAGGAGGGGAGCACGCGGAGCGCCGCGGCCGTCGAGCCGCTGCTGCTCGGCGTGCGGCACCACGGGCCCGGCTCAGCGCGCGGGGTCGCCGCGGCGCTGGACGCGTACCGGCCGCGGGTCGTGCTCATCGAGGGGCCGCCGGAGGCGGACGCGATCGTCGGCCTCGCCGGCGACGAGGACATGCGGCCGCCCGTCGCGCTGCTGGCCCACGCCGTGGACGAGCCGGCGCGGGCGGGATTCTGGCCGCTGGCGCACTTCTCGCCGGAGTGGGTCGCGATCCGCTGGGCGCTGCGCCACGGCGCCCCGGTCCGCTTCATCGACCTCCCCGCCGCCCACACTCTCGCGATGGCCGGCGCCGGCCGGCCGGCCCCCGGCGGGCCGGACCCGGACGAGGGGCCGGAGGAGAGCCGGTCCGAGGACGGGGGCGGAACAGAAGGCAAGGGAGGGGCAGGACCGGGGCTCGACCCCGAGGCGCTCCGCATCGACCCGCTGGCGGTCCTCGCGGAGGCCGCCGGTTACGACGACCCGGAGAGGTGGTGGGAGGACGCGATCGAGCACCGCATGCCGCACGCGGGCGTGGAAGCAGGGGAGCGGGGCGGTCGCACGGTGCCGGCGACCGGTACCGGGGGCGCTGCGGCCCCGGACGCCGACGGCTCCGCCGCCCCCACCGGTGCCCGCGGCCCGGCCGCCGCCACGTTCGTCGCGCTGGGCGAGGCGATGGGCGCGTTGCGCGAGCGGTACGGGGACGGAGGGCACGACCGGGACCTGGTGCGCGAAGCGCACATGCGGCTGCGGCTGCGGGAGGCGCGGCGCGAGTTCGACGGGCAGGTCGCCGTCGTCTGCGGCGCGTGGCACGTGCCGGCGCTGCGGGCCCGCACCACCGTCACCGCCGACCGCCGCCTGCTCAAGGGCCTGCCCAAGGTGAAGACCGAGGTGGCCTGGGTGCCGTGGACCCACCGCCGGCTGGCGCGGCAGAGCGGCTACGGGGCGGGTATCGACTCCCCCGGCTGGTACGCGCACCTCTTCGAGGTGCGGGACCGGCCCATCGAGCGCTGGTTGATCAAGGTCGCCGACCTGCTGCGCGCCGAGGGCCGCACGGTCTCGTCGGCGCACGTCATCGAGGCCGTCCGGCTCGCCACCGCGCTGGCCACGATGCGGGGCCGCCCGCTCGCCGGGCTGGCCGAGACGCTCGACGCCGTACGGGCCGTGATGTGCGACGGCTCCGAGGTGCCGCTGGCGCTCGTCGCCGACCGGCTCGTCGTGGGGGACGCGCTCGGCGAGGTGCCGGAGTCGGCGCCCGCCGTGCCGCTGCAGCGGGATCTGGCCCGTACGCAGCGGGCGTTGCGGCTCAAGCCGGCGGCGGAGGAGCGCGAGCTCCAGCTCGACCTGCGCAAGGAGACCGACGCCGGGCGCAGCCGCCTGCTGCACCGGCTGCGGCTGCTCGGCATCGACTGGGGTGTGCCCGCGGCCTCCCGGGCGAGCACCGGCACGTTCCGCGAGACGTGGAGCCTGCGGTGGGAGCCCGACCTGTCCGTACGCGTCGTGGAGGCGGCACTCTGGGGTACGACGGTGGTGGCGGCGGCCACGGCCAAGGCCGAGTACGAGGCGGCGCAGGCCGGTTCGCTCGCGCAGGTGACGGCGCTGGCCGAGCAGTGCCTGCTCGCCGAGCTGACCGACGCCCTGCCGGTCGCCATGCAGGCTCTCGCCGACCGCGCCGCGCTCGACACCGACGTCGGCCACCTGGCCGCGGCCCTCCCGGCGCTGGCCCGCTCCGTGCGCTACGGCGACGTCCGCGGCACGGAGACCGCGGCGCTCGCGGAGGTCGCCACGGGTCTGGCCGATCGCGTCTTCGTCGGCCTCCCGGCCGCGTGCGTGGGTCTCGACGCGGACGGAGCGCAGGAGATGCGCACGCACGTCGACGCGGTGCACGCGGCGGTGGCGCTGCTGGACGCGGGCGCGGGGTCGGGGGCCGCCGGTTCGGAGGCGGGCGCCTCCGGCGGTGCGGTGAACGGCGGGCGTGGCACAGAGGCCGGAGGTGAGGACGGCGAGGCAGCCGGTGAGGGTGCGGCGGCGGAGGCGGCGGCCCTTGACCCGTCCGGTTCGCTGCGGGGGCGGTGGGCCGGTGCGTTGCGGGTGCTGGCGGGCCGGGACGCCGTGCCCGGGCTCATCAGGGGCCGGGCCGTGCGGCTGCTCCTCGACGGTGGCCGGATGCCGGCCGCGGAGGCGGAGCGGGTCATGGGCCTCGCGTTGTCGCACGCCGTGCCGCCCGCGGACGCCGCCGCATGGGTCGAGGGCTTCCTCGGCGGCGACGGCGGCATGCTCCTCGTCCACGACGAGCGGCTGCTCGCGCTGGTCGACGGCTGGCTGACCGGGTTGTCCGGCGACGCCTTCACGGACGTGCTGCCGCTGCTGCGGCGGACGTTCGCCGAGTACGAGCCGGGGGCCCGGCGCGCCCTCGGCGAGTTGGTACGCCGCGGCGCCTCCGCCGCGGGCCCGGCGGAGCCGGAGGGCCTGCCGGGCTTCGCCGACGAGATCGACCCCGCCCGCGCGGCCGCCGTCCTGCCCACGCTCCGCGCCCTGCTCGGCACCGAGGAGGAACAACCGTGAACCCCGCCCCCGGTTCGTCTCCAGACCGCCACCCCCCGGCAGAGGAGCCCACGATGCCCACCCCCCGGCCCGCCACGAGTCGCGCCGCCCGGCGCCCCGCCGCCGACCCCGCCGAGACCGCGGCCCCCGTCACCCCAACTCCCGCCCCGCCGGCCTCCTCTGTCTCCCCCAGCGCTGTCCGCTCCGCAGACGCGACCCCCGCCACCCCCGGCAACCCCACCCCCGGCACCCTCACCCCCGCCGACCCCGACCCCGCGATCCCGCCCCCCTCACCCACATCTCCCCCCGTCCCCGCGCCCCCTTCTCCCCTCCCCCCGACACCCTCTGCCTCTGATCCCCGGCGCGCCCCTGCCCTCCCTCCCACGATCCCGCCCCCCGCACCGCCATCTCCCCCCGTCCCCGCGGGCGAGCGGTTGCGGCGGTGGCGGCTGGTGCTGGGGGGCGAAGGCGGCGGCGACGGGACCGGGGCCGCGCTGGGCGGGGACGACGCCGGGATGGACCAGGTGCTCGCCGCTCTCTACGGCGGCGCCGAGCAGCCCGGCCGCAGCGGCCGGCGGCGGGCCGGGCTCGGCGGGTCCGCCCCGCAGGTGGCCCGGTGGCTCGGCGACGTGCGGGAGTACTTCCCGACGCCCGTCGTCCAGGTCATGCAGCGCGACGCCATCGACCGCCTCGGCATCGCCTCGCTCCTCCTGGAGCCCGAGATGCTCGCCGCCGTCGAGCCCGACGTGCATCTCGTCGGCACGCTCCTCTCCCTCGCCAAGGCCATGCCCGACGAGGCCCGCGAGACCGCCCGCACCGTCGTCCGGCAGGTCACCGACGACCTGGAGCGCAAGCTCGCCGCCCGCACCCGCGCCACCCTCACCGGCGCCCTCGACCGGGCCGCCCGCGTGCAGCGCCCCCGGCACCGCGACATCGACTGGGACCGCACCATCCGCGCCAACCTCAAGCACTACGTCCCCGAGCACCGCACCGTCGTCCCCGAGCGCCTCGTCGGCTACGCGCGCGCCGCCCGCTCCGTCCGCAAGGAAGTCGTCCTCGCCATCGACCAGTCCGGTTCCATGGCCGCCTCCGTCGTCTACGCCTCCGTCTTCGGCGCCGTCCTCGCCTCGATGCGCTCCCTCGCCACCCGCCTCGTCGCCTTCGACACCGCGGTCGTCGACCTCACCGACCAGCTCAGCGACCCCGTCGACGTGCTCTTCGGCACCCAACTCGGCGGCGGTACGGACATCAACAGGGCGCTCGCCTACTGCCAGCAGCGCATCACCCGCCCCGCCGACACCGTGGTCGTGCTCATCAGCGACCTGTACGAGGGCGGCATACGGCAGGAGATGCTGAAGCGGGTCGCCGCGATGAAGGCGTCCGGCGTGCAGTTCGTCGCGCTGCTGGCGCTCTCCGACGAGGGGGCGCCCGCGTACGACCGTGATCACGCGGCCGCGCTCGCCGCTCTCGGCGCACCCGCGTTCGCCTGTACGCCCGAGCTGTTCCCCGAGGTGATGGCGGCGGCGCTCGAGGGCCGCCCGCTGCCCGTCCCCGCGGCGACGTAGAGACGAGGAGAGACGCGGAGAGACGGAAAGACACGGAAAGACTCGGAAAGACACGGACAGCAGTCACCCGCGCCCCCTCCGTATCCGCTCACACGGGAACCGCACTTGTGACCGTTCTCACCGCGCCGGTGTGACCCCGAATTTATGCCGGGCTGTCGGGCAGGGCTAACCTGCAAGGCGACCCTGCCATTACAACGCGACACGACTGAATCACAAGGGACGGACGCGCGTGGATCTGTTCGAGTACCAGGCGAGGGATCTCTTCGCCAAGCATGGTGTACCGGTGCTGGCCGGCGAAGTCATCGACACGCCCGAGGCGGCGCGCCAGGTGACCGCGGAGCTCGGCGGTCGCGCCGTCGTCAAGGCCCAGGTCAAGACCGGCGGCCGGGGCAAGGCGGGCGGCGTGAAGCTGGCGTCCGACCCCGACGACGCCGTCGAGAAGGCCGGCCAGATTCTGGGCATGGACATCAAGGGCCACACGGTCCACAAGGTGATGCTCGCCCAGACCGCGGACATCGCCGACGAGTACTACGTGTCGTATCTCCTCGACCGCGCCAACCGCACGTTCCTCGCCATGGCCTCCGTCGAGGGCGGCATGGACATCGAGGAGGTCGCGGCCACCAAGCCGGAGGCGCTGGCCAAGATCCCCGTCGACGCCAACGAGGGCGTGACCGAGGCCAAGGCCCGCGAGATCGTCGACGCCGCGCGCTTCCCCGCCGAGATCGCCGACCAGGTCGTCGAGGTCCTGCAGACGCTGTGGACCGTCTTCGTCCGGGAGGACGCCCTCCTGGTCGAGGTGAACCCCCTGGTGAAGACCGCCGAGGGCAGGGTGCTGGCGCTGGACGGCAAGGTGTCGCTGGACGAGAACGCCGAGTTCCGCCAGCCCGACCACGTCGCTTTCGAGGACAAGGCCGCCGCCAACCCGCTGGAGGCCGCCGCCAAGGCCAAGGGCCTCAACTACGTGAAGCTCGACGGCCAGGTCGGCATCATCGGCAACGGCGCGGGTCTGGTCATGTCCACCCTCGACGTCGTCGCGTACGCGGGCGAGAAGCACAGCGGCGTGAAGCCCGCCAACTTCCTCGACATCGGCGGCGGCGCCTCCGCCGACGTGATGGCCAACGGCCTGGAGATCATCCTCGGCGACCCGGACGTCCGGTCCGTCTTCGTCAACGTCTTCGGCGGCATCACCGCGTGCGACGCGGTCGCCAACGGCATCGTGCAGGCCCTCGAACTGCTCAAGACCAAGGGCGAGGACGTCACCAAGCCGCTGGTCGTGCGGCTCGACGGCAACAACGCCGAGCTGGGTCGCAAGATCCTCAGCGACGCCAACCACCCGCTCGTCGAGCAGGTGGACACGATGGACGGCGCCGCCGACCGCGCCGCCGAGCTGGCCGCCAAGTAAGGACAGAGGGCAGAAGAAAACCATGGCTATCTTCCTCACCAAGGACTCCAAGGTCATCGTCCAGGGCATGACCGGCTCGGAGGGCCAGAAGCACACGCGGCGGATGCTGGCCTCCGGCGCCAACGTCGTCGGCGGGGTCAACCCCCGCAAGGCGGGCCAGAAGGTCGACTTCGATGGCACTGAGATTCCGGTCTTCGGCTCCGTCAAGGAGGCCATCGACACGACCGGCGCCGACGTCACCGTCATCTTCGTGCCGGAGAAGTTCACCAAGTCCGCCGTGATCGAGGCCATCGACGCCGAGATCCCGCTCGCGGTGGTCATCACCGAGGGCATCGCGGTCCACGACACCGCCGCCTTCTGGGCGTACGCGGGCGCCAAGGGCAACAAGACGCGCATCATCGGCCCCAACTGCCCCGGTCTGATCACCCCGGGCCAGTCCAACGCCGGCATCATCCCCGCGGACATCACCAAGCCCGGCCGGATCGGCCTGGTGTCGAAGTCCGGCACGCTGACGTACCAGATGATGTACGAGCTGCGCGACATCGGCTTCTCCACCTGCGTCGGCATCGGTGGCGACCCGGTGATCGGCACCACCCACATCGACGCGCTCGAAGCCTTCGAGGCCGACCCCGACACCGACCTGATCGTGATGATCGGCGAGATCGGCGGCGACGCCGAGGAGCGGGCCGCGGACTACATCAAGGCACATGTGACCAAGCCGGTCGTCGGCTACGTCGCGGGCTTCACCGCCCCCGAGGGCAAGACCATGGGCCACGCCGGCGCCATCGTCTCCGGCTCCTCGGGCACGGCCCAGGCGAAGAAGGAAGCCCTGGAGGCCGCGGGCGTGAAGGTCGGCAAGACGCCGTCGGAGACGGCGCGGCTGGCCCGCGAGGTGCTGGCGGGCTGACGCGCCTCGCCGCGCAGGTCTCGGCAGAGGCCCCCGTTACGGAACGAGAGCGGGCCCGTCCCACCCGGGGCGGGCCCGCTCTCGCGCGCCGGGGCAGGCGCGCGTCAACCCGGCGTGCCGCGGACGTGTCCCACGGACGGGTGGTCCTGCTCGCCGGCGGGCGCGGCGGCTGGACCCGGCGCGAGCGGCGTGGCGGGAGGGGCGGGCGGGGCGCCGTGGCCGGGGGCGGGCGGCCAGACGGACCGGCTGGTCAGCCACGCGGGCGGTGCCGGTGACGTGGCTCTGTTGCGGGCCTGGACCTCACCGATGACGGAGACGACGGCGGCGAGCAGGAAGATGATGGCGGCCAGCAGGGCGTAGCGGCGCAACTGCCGGTCCGTACGGCTCTCGCTGCGCTGCCGCGCCGCGCCCGGGGGCAGGGTGCGTATCGGCTGCGCCGCGGCGAACCGCCGCAGCCGGGCCCGCAGCTCCTCCGCCCGCCTGTCCTCCGGCAGCGCCCCCAGCTCCGGTAGGGCCTCGGCCAGTGCCTCGTGCGCGTGCGTGACCCGCCCGGCGGCGGCGAGGGTGCTGGCCTCCAGCTCGGCGGCGGCCTCGGGCAGGTCGAGCCCGACGACGTCGTGGACGACGACGGCGCTGCGGTACGACTGCGGCAGCGCCCGCAGCGCGGCGAACACCCGCCGGTCCGCCTCCTCGCCCGGTTCCTCCGCGCCCAGCTCCTCCTGGTCCGTCTCCCCGCGCCGCACCCGGCGCCGCCACCGGGCGCGCAGCCACTCCCAGGGCTCCTGCACGTACCCGAACGCGGCCGCCCGCACCCACCCCGGCGGATCGCGGTCGGAGGCCACCTCCGGCCACCGCTCCCACGCCAGGTGGAAGGCGTGCTCGACGGCCTCGCGGGTCAGGGCGTGGTCGCCGGTGAGCAGGAACGTGTGCCGCGTGACGTCGGCGGCGCAGCGCTGGTAGAGCGCGTCGTACGCGGCCTCCGCGGCGGCGGCCGCGGTGTCGGCGGCGGCGGCGGAGTTGCGCGCGGCGGCGGCCCGCCGGCCCGCCAGGTACGCCCTGTTCCCGTAGACGCCGACCCGGTGCGCCCGGCCCGCCGCGGCCCGGTTCCGGGGCGTCCCGCCGCCCGGCCCCAGACCGTATGCTCCAGTCCCGCCGGTCCACGCCTCCGCCCCCGCCCCGGCCACGCCCACGACCGGGATCTCCTCGGTGTCCTCCAGATCGGGAGACCGCCCCTGCCCGCGCCGCCGCCGGCGCCTCTCCCGGGGCCCGAGCGGGACCTGCGGCCCGGGCGGCGGGGATATGTCAGGGTCCATAGCACTATCGTGGCCAACACGACGGGCAAACGCTCTTTACCAGGGCGAAACGGGTTAATTTGGCACCATGGCGGCCGTGAGCCACGTGACCGATCTCGCCCCGTCGTTATCGCCCCGGCACCAGACCCGGGGCGCCCGCAGCGCCGCCGTCGTCGCGGCGCTGGCGAGCGGGTTCCTCGCCGCCGGCCTCGGCCTCGGCTTTCTCGCCGTGCTCGTGCTGCTGCTGTGGATCACGTCCCCGTATCCCGACAGCGGCCCGGGCGGCGCCCTGCACATCGTCGCCGACCTGTGGCTGCTCGCCCACGGCGCCGATCTCGTACGCACCGAGACGCGCACCGGCACCCCCGCTCCCCTCGGCCTCACCCCGCTGCTGCTCACGGCGCTGCCGGTCTTCCTCCTGCACCGCGGTGCGCGCGACGCGCTCACCCCGCAGGACGGCAGGCCGCAGCTCGCGCCACTGGCCACGGGCGCGTGGGTGGCCTGCGGTTACCTCGCCGTCGCCGCCGGGGTCACCGGCTACGCGCTGGCCGGGCCGCTGCACGCCGCGCCGCTCAGCGTCGCCGCCGTGGTGCCGCTGACGGTGGCGGCGGCCACCGCCGCAGGCGTGTGGTCCGCGGCCGGGACGCCCGTCGTGCTGCTGCCCCGCCGCTGGCATCCGGGCGCGGCCGAGGCCCGGGCCGGCGCGGCGCCGCGCGCGGAGGCCGCCGCGCGGGCCGGGGTGGCGGGGGTCGTCGCGCTGCTCGGCGGCGGCGCCCTGCTCTGCGCGGTCGCGCTGGTGGCGCACGCGGCCGTCGCGCAGGAGCACTTCCTCTCCCTGTCCACGACGGTCTCCGGCCGGTTCGGCGTCTTCCTCCTCGCGCTCGCGCTGCTGCCGAACGCGGCGATGTGGGCGGCGGCGTACGGGCTCGGGCCGGGATTCGCGGTCGGGGCGGGGAGCACGGTGACGCCGCTGAGCGCCGCCGACTACCCCGTGCAGCCCGTCTTCCCGCTGCTCGCCGCGGTGCCGGGGGAGGGCCCCGGCGGGCCGCTGACCTGGGCTGCCGCGGCGGTGCCTGTGGTGGCGGGGATCGTCGTCGGGTGCTTCGCCGGGACGGCCGCGGCGCCGGTGGTGCGGGAGCGGGAGCCGAGTTGGCGGTGGTGGCCCACGGTGTGGGTGACGGCGCTGGCGGCGCTCTGCTGCGGCGCGGGCACGGCCGCGGTCGCGTGGCTCGCCGGCGGGCCGCTCGGCACCCGGACGCTCGCCGCCTTCGGCCCGGTGTGGTGGCAGGCAGGCGGTGCGGCGGTGGCGTGGACGGCGGTGGTCGGGGTGCCGGTGGCGCTCACGGTACGGGCGGTCCGGCTGTTCGGCGCGGCGCCGCTGCCCATGCCGACGTCGGTCGCCGCGCCCGGCGGGCGGATGCGGGCGCGGCGGTGGCGGTGGGGGCGGCAGGGCTGGCCGCTGTGGGAGCCCCGTTCCCGGCTGGCGGAGGAGTGGGAGGAGGACCCGGGCGGCGACTGACGCCGTACGAGAAAGATCGACGCCGTACGGGCAGGAGCCCCTGCCGTACGCACCGTGCCCGGGCGCCGCCGCAGCGGGGCGCCCGGGCACGTACGCGAATGACTGCTCCGCGGCTCGCGCTCAGTCGCGCTCGAAGAACGTCCGCAGGGGCTTGGGCAGTTCGTTGCTGCAGTGCTCCTTCGACGCCTCGGTGAGCGCGTCGCTGCGGCAGTTGAAGTAGTCGCGGTACGCGATCTGCACCGAGAACCCGATGAGCACGATGGACAGCGTGATGCCCGCCGCCACGATGCCGGTGATCGCCGCCGTGGTGTGCGGACGGCCGCCCCGGGCCTGGCGCTGCACGGGCTGGCCGTAGGCGTCCGTACCGCCGCCGTTGGCACGGCCGTTGGCCGCCGCCCCGTTGCCCGGCGCCCGCGACTTGCCGCGGAGCGCGTCGATGCCCCAGTAGAGGGCGAGCGAGCCGAGGAGCAGGGCCAGCGGCCACCAGTTGAAGAGGGCGAAGAAGAAGCCCCACATGCCGGCGAGCAGCGCGTACCGCGAGCGGCGCTGCACGGGGTCGGTCGGGTCCCAGCGCAGGTTCTTCCCCGGCCCGTCGCCGTTGCCCCGGCCGTTGTCGCGGCCGGGCCCCGGCCCGTCGCCGGAGCCGTCGGGGCCAGGACCCTGGTGCTGCGGGCCGCCGGGTCCCTGCTGGCCGTGGTCGCCGCCGCCCCAGCCGCCGTGCCCCGGGGGCGGCTGGTGGCTGCTCCACTGGCTGCCCCACGGGGGCGGCGGCTGGTCCTGCCCGCCGTTCTGCCCGTTGCCGTGCCCGTTGCCGTGGCCGTCCTGACCACCCGGGCCACCGTGCTGCGGCCCGCCCTGGCCGCCGCCGGGCGATCCCTGCGGGCCCTGCGGCGGTTGCCCCTGCGGCGGCGCGTCCTGCGGCCCGGGACCGTTCTGCGGCGGCCCCTGCGGCGGCGCACCGTAAGGCCCGGGCCCGTACTGCGGCCCGCCCTGCGGCTGCTGCCCCTGCCCGTCCTGCCCGTCCGGCGCCCCCTGGCCGCCCTGCGCGCCCTGCCCGCCGCCCTCCGGCGGCGGCGCCGGCGCCTCGGGTTCCGACGGCGGCCTGGAGTCGCGGTAGACGACGCCGCCTTGTCCGGGCACGAGCACGCCCCGGGGCGTGCCGGACCAGCCGGGGGACTGCGAAGGGCCCCCGGCCGCTGCGGGGACGGGGCGTCGGAGGGCCGCGCTGCGGCGTCGGTCCTGCTGCATCTGGACGGCGTCGTCTCCTCAGGTCGTCTGCCCGCGCGGCCGGGGCGCGTGCGCGGGCGCGCGTAACTGCTACCGGAGACGCTACCCCGCCCGGCCTGGCGCGGCCCCGCCAGGGGACGCCCGGTATGGTGGCAGACGTCCGCCGCCCCTCCCCGGGACCCCTGGCACCCCAGGGTCTCGCGGCTCGTACGGACACACAATCGCCCGCCGAAGAGAGATCCCCCCGTGGTTCCGCATGCGCCCGCCCGCCTCGTCGTGCTCGTCTCCGGCTCCGGTACGAACTTGCAGGCCCTGCTCGACGCCGTCGACGAGCAGGGGGCGGACGCCTACGGCGCCGAGGTCGTCGCGGTCGGCGCCGACCGCTCCGCCGAGGCCGGCGCCGCCGGGCTGCTGCGCGCGGAGCGCGCCGGGCTGCCGACGTTCGTCTGCCGGGTCCGGGACTTCGCCACCCGCGCCGAGTGGGACCGGGCGCTGGCCGAGGCCACGGCCGCCTATGAGCCGGACCTCGTGGTCTCGGCCGGGTTCATGAAGATCGTGGGGAAGGAGTTCCTGGCCCGCTTCGGCGGCCGGTTCGTCAACACCCACCCCGCGCTGCTCCCCAGCTTCCCCGGCGCCCACGCCGTACGCGACGCGCTCGCGCACGGCGTGAAGGTCACCGGGTGCACCGTCCACTTCGTCGACGAAGGCGTCGACACCGGCCCGATCATCGCGCAGGGCGCGGTCGAGGTCCGCGAGGAGGACCACCGGGACGGGGGCGAGGCGCTGCACGAGCGCATCAAGGCAGTCGAACGGCGGCTGCTCGTCGACGTCGTGGGCCGGCTGGCCCGGGACGGGTACCGCGTCGAGGATCGAAAGGTTCGGTTCGGTGAGTAATTCTGGGTCCCCGGGCAAGGCAGGTTCCGCGTCGGACGAGGCTGCCGGGGCTGACTCCCGGCGGCCGGTACGCCGCGCGCTGATCAGCGTCTACGACAAGACCGGCCTGGAGGAGCTGGCCCGCGGCCTGCACGGGGCCGGGGTCGCGCTCGTCTCCACCGGCTCGACGGCCGCGCGCATCGCCGCCGCCGGGGTGCCGGTGACGAAGGTCGAGGAGCTGACCGGCTTCCCCGAGTGCCTGGACGGCCGGGTGAAGACCCTGCACCCGCGGGTGCACGCGGGGCTCCTCGCCGACTTGCGCCTCGACGACCACCGGCGGCAGCTCGCGGAGTTGGGCGTCGAGCCGTTCGAGCTGCTGGTGAGCAACCTCTACCCGTTCGCCGAGACCGTCGCCTCCGGCGCCTCGCCCGACGAGTGCGTGGAGCAGATCGACATCGGCGGCCCGTCGATGGTCAGGGGCGCGGCGAAGAACCACCCGTCGGTCGCCGTCGTCGTCAACCCCGCGCGCTACGACGAGGTGCTCAAGGCCGTCGGGGACGGCGGCTTCGACCTGGCGCAGCGCAAGCGGCTCGCGGCGGAGGCGTTCCAGCACACGGCGGCGTACGACGTGGCCGTGGCCAACTGGTTCGCCGCGGACTACGCCCCCGCGGACGAGGGGCCGCAGGACTTCGTCGGCGCCGCCTACACCCGGCTCAACTCCCTGCGCTACGGCGAGAACCCGCACCAGGCCGCCGCCCTCTACACCGACGGCTCCGGCGCGGGCCTGCCCGGCGCCGAGCAGGTGCACGGCAAGGAGATGTCGTACAACAACTACGTCGACACCGAGGCCGCCCGCCGCGCCGCGTACGACCACGAGCGCCCCTGCGTCGCGATCATCAAGCACGCGAACCCATGCGGCATCGCCGTCGCCGACGATGTCGCCGAGGCCCACCGCAAGGCGCACGCCTGCGACCCCGTGTCCGCGTACGGCGGCGTGATCGCCGTCAACCGGCCGGTGTCGAAGGCCATGGCCGAGCAGGTCGCGGAGATCTTCACCGAGGTCATCGTCGCGCCGGAGTACGAGGACGGGGCGCTGGAGGCGCTGACGCGGAAGAAGAACATCCGCATCCTGCGCGCCACCGGGACGCCGCGGCGCGGACAGGAGTTCCGGCCCGTCGACGGCGGGCTGCTGGTCCAGGAGCGGGACGTCTTCCAGGCCGCGGGCGACGACCCGGCGGGCTGGCGGCTCGCCGCGGGCACCGGCCTCGACGCGGCGGGCCTCGCGGACCTGGCCTTCGCCTGGCGGGCGTGCCGCGCGGTGAAGTCCAACGCGATCCTGCTGGCGAGGGACGGCGCCACCGTCGGCGTCGGCATGGGTCAGGTCAACCGCGTCGACTCGGCGAAGCTCGCCGTGCAGCGCGCGGGCGCGGAGCGCGCGGCCGGGGCGTACGCCGCCTCGGACGCCTTCTTCCCGTTCCCCGACGGCCTTGAGGTGCTGCTCGACGCGGGGGTACGGGCCGTGGTGCAGCCGGGCGGCTCGATCCGCGACGAGCAGGTGATCGAGGCCGCACAGAAGGCGGGCGTGACCATGTACCTCACCGGGGCCCGGCACTTCTACCACTGAGGACCGCGGGCCCATCGGCCCCGGACGAACGGAGCCCCGCCTTCGCCGGCGGGGCTCCGTCCGTATGCGTCACGAAGATCACGGCCTGGGGCGTGCGAACCAGCGTCCGGAGTCGCGGTTCGCGACCATCACGATCGAGATGATGCCGAGCGCGATCCAGATGATGCCGAGCGGGAGCGCCAGCACGCCGAAGAGGATGAGGAAGCTCAGCCAGACGATGCTGCCGACGCGCACGCCGCCCGCGCCCCTGCCGAAGAGCGAGGCGAGGACGATGCCCAGGATCGCGTGCACCAGGTAGATGCCGGCGACCACGGCCACCGCCTCGGCCGGGACCTCGACGCCCGAGCCTTCCTGGAAGCCGTCCTCGAAATCGTCCTTCGCCACCGCGATGCCGATGAGCAGCAGGAGCGAGAGCAGGGACTGCAGCCCGGCCGAGATGAACATCATGATGCGGGCGGCGGTCGCCTTGCCCGGGATGCTCGTGGGGTAGCCGCCGCCGTCGCCGTACGGTCCTGCGCCGCCCGGGTACACCGGATACGGCTGGCCGCCGCCGGGGTACTGCGGGTAGCCGTAGGGCTGTTGCTGCTGCTGGGCAGGCTGCTGCTGCGCCTGCTGTTGCTGGCCCTGGGGCCCGCCGTAGGGGTTGTTCTGGTCGGGGAGGCTCACGGTGCCCTTCTTCCGCGGTTATGGACGTACTGACACACTGACCTGGCCCGAGGACGGCTGTCCAGACCGGCTGATTGGTCTGTTACCCGCAGCATCGGGGAGGATGGGGCCATGACCGCCCAGATTCTCGACGGCAGGGCCACCGCGGCCGCGATCAAGTCCGAGCTTGCCACGCGCGTGCAGGCGCTCAAGGGCCGGGGTGTCACGCCCGGCCTCGGCACCCTCCTGGTCGGCGACGACCCGGGCAGCCAGAAGTACGTCGCGGGCAAGCACCGCGACTGCGCCGAAATCGGCATCGCCTCCATCCAGCGCGAGCTGCCCGCGACGGCCACGCAGGAGCGGATCGAGGCGGTCGTCCGCGAGCTGAACGAGGACCCGGACTGCACCGGCTACATCGTGCAGCTACCGCTGCCGCGGGACATCGACGAGAACCGGGTGCTGGAGCTGATCGACCCGGCCAAGGACGCCGACGGGCTGCACCCCACGAACCTCGGCCGGCTCGTGCTCAACGAGCCCGCGCCGCTGCCCTGTACCCCCAACGGCGTCATCCGGCTGCTGCGGCAGTTCGGCGTCGAGCTGAACGGGGCGCACGTCGTGGTCGTCGGGCGCGGCGTGACCATCGGCCGGTCGCTGCCGCTGCTGCTCACCCGCAAGTCCGAGAACGCCACGGTCACCCAGTGCCACACCGGCACCCGCGACCTCGCCGGGCATCTCCGGCAGGCCGACATCGTCGTGGCCGCGGCCGGCTCGCCGCACCTGATCAAGCCGGCGGACATCCGCCCGGGCGCGGCCGTCCTCGACGTCGGCGTGAGCCGCGACGAGCACGGCAAGATCGTCGGGGACGTGCACCCGGGCGTCGCGGACGTCGCGGGCTGGCTGTCGCCGAACCCGGGCGGGGTGGGGCCGATGACGCGGGCGATGCTGCTGGTCAACGTCGTGGAGGCGGCGGAGGCCGCGGCGGGGGTGAACGGGGCGGGTGGCGCGTCCGGGATCTCCGGCGCGGCGGGTGCCGCCGGTACGTCCGGGATGGGCACGGCCGCGTCGGCGGCGCCGTGATGGCCCGCCGCACGGCATTCCCCACCCGCGGCACGGTCCGCCCCGAGGGCGGCGGCCGGGCGGCGTCCGGCAAGGCCCCGCCGCCCGTGCGGCAGTGGCCGATACTCCTGGTGCTCGCGATAGCGGCGGCCGGACTGATCACGGTGGCCGCGGGCCCGTTCCGCGAGGGCACGCTGATCCTCGGCGGGTCACTGCTCGTCGGCGGCGTGCTGCGCGGGACGGTGCCTGAGGTGGGCATGCTGGCGGTGCGGTCCCGGTTCACCGACATCGTGACGTTCGGGGTGCTGGGCCTGGCGATCGTGCTGCTGGCGCTGGTCGCGATGCCGGATCCGTGGCTTGAGGTGCCGTTCCTGGAGGACGCGGTCCACTTCTCCGTACGCTGACGGGCGGTCGCCCGCGCGAGGCACCGTGAGCCGGCGAGGGGGACCGGCGAGGGTCTGCGAGAGGGCGGGGGCCGGGTCGGCGAAGGGGGCCGGCGAGGGGCGGGATCGTACCCGGGATCTCCACGTCCGCGCTGGCAGATGCGATGCTGGAGCGGGAGCGCGGCAGGGGGACCGAGGGGGAACAAGGGAGTAGCGATGGCTCGCTGGAAGGAGCTGCCCGAGGAGCTCGACCCGCAGATACGGGACTTCGCCGCGCACATGCGCCGGCTGGTCGACCGCAGCGGCCTGACCGTGTCGGAGGTCGCGGACCGCACCGGGTACAGCAGGTCGTCGTGGGAGCGCTACCTCAACGGGCGGCTGATGCCGTCGCGCGAGTCGGTCGTCGCGTTCGCGGAGGTGACGGGCGCGCGGGACGACCAGCTCATGACCGAGTGGAGCGCGGCGGACCGCGCCTGGAGCCGGGCGGAGCTGCGGAACCGGTCCGCGCTGCGCGCCCTCCGGGCGGCGGAGCCCGGCCCTGACGACCCGCAGGACCCGGAGCCCGGCCGCCAGGGGCGCGGACTCCGCGGAGTCCTGGGCCGGGGCAGGGGACGCGGCGAGGAGACACCCGGCGCGGGGGAGACGGCGCGCTCCGGGGGTGCGGTGCGGGGTGCGGAGAGGCCCGTACACCCCGACGCGACGGAGCGCTCGGCGGTACGTCCCGGACCTCCGCCGCCGCCGGAGAGGCGGGCGACGGGGGCTGCCGGGGAGGGCGACGCGGGGACCGCGGCCGGGAGGGGGGCCGGGACCGGAGCCGCCGCGGCGGCGGGAGCCGGACGCGGTTCGGAGGCGGGGACCGACACCGGTGCCGATACCGGGAGCGACGCCGGGGGCGAGGCCGGAAGCGGCGCCGTCGACCCCGCCACCCGGGACGGAGACGAGACCGCCAAACTCCGCGCCCTCTCCCGCCCCACCCCGCCGCCCGCGCCGGAGCCGGCCGGCGAGACGGCCCGTACCCGCCCGATATCCACCGCCCCCGCCCCGGCCCCACCCGCCGCGGCGCCCCCACCGAAGAACTGGCCCCTGCGCCGTGTGCTCCTCGCCGGCCTCGTCACCCTGCTGCTCACCGGCGGCGGCGCCGGCGTCGTCTACGTCGGCCACGGCCTGATCTCCGACCCCGGTGTCGAGGAGCAGCAGAAGCCCCGCGGCGCTCCGCCGCCCGACTCCGGCCCGACCGGGAAGACCTCGGGCCCGGGGTCCGGCTCCGGTTCGCCGTCCGGGTCCGCGGAGTTGCCCGAGGGCGTGGAGTGCCGCGGCGACGACTGCACGGGCAAGGACGCCGACGAGATGGGCTGCGGCGGCGAGTTCGCCCGTACGACCACGGAGACGACCATCGGCGACATGGTCCTGGAGATCCGCTACAGCGAACCCTGCCAGGCGGCGTGGGCCAGGATCACCGCGGCGGAGCCGGGCTCGACGGTCACCGCGCTGGCCGAGGTACCGGGCGAGGAGCCGGTCCGCGAGGACTCGTCGGCCGGGACGAGCGAGGGCTACACGGCGATGGTCGTGGCGGAGGAGCTGGACACCGTACGGGCGTGTGCGGAGCTGCCGGACGGGACCGCGGCCTGCACGAAGGGCACGCTGCCGTCGTAGGCGCCGTGGCCGCGGTGGTGGCCGGGGTGGTGACCGTGGCCGCCGCGGCCCTCGTGACCGGGCCCACACCGGCCGCCCTCCGGCACTCCGTGCCAGTCGGATAGATTGACCCCCGGGGGCACGGCTGCCCTTGGCCGCCCGGGCCCCGCCCAGCCCGTACGTCGCGCCCCCTCATCGGAGAGATCACCATGACCCGCACTCCCGACAGCCCCGTCACCGTCACCGTCACCGGCGCGGCCGGGCAGATCGGCTACGCGCTGCTCTTCCGTATCGCCTCCGGCCAGCTCCTCGGCCCGGACGTACCGGTCAAGCTGCGGCTGCTGGAGATCACCCCGGCCCTCGGCGCCGCCGAGGGCACGGCGATGGAGCTCGACGACTGCGCGTTCCCGCTGCTGCGCGGCATCGACATCACCGACGACCCGAACGTCGCCTTCGCCGGCGCCAACGTCGCGCTGCTCGTCGGCGCCCGCCCGCGCACGAAGGGCATGGAGCGCGGCGACCTGCTGGAGGCCAACGGCGGCATCTTCAAGCCGCAGGGCAAGGCCATCAACGACCACGCCGCGGACGACATCAAGGTCCTCGTCGTCGGCAACCCCGCCAACACCAACGCGCTCATCGCCCGCGCCGCCGCCCCGGACGTGCCGGCCGAGCGCTTCACGGCGATGACCCGCCTCGACCACAACCGGGCGCTGTCGCAGCTCGCGAAGAAGACGGGCGCGGCGGTCGGCGACATCAAGAAGCTGACGATCTGGGGCAACCACTCGGCGACCCAGTACCCGGACGTCTTCCACGCCGAGATCGCCGGGAAGAACGCCGCCGAGGTCGTCAACGACGAGAAGTGGCTGGCCGACGAGTTCATCCCGACCGTCGCCAAGCGCGGCGCGGCCATCATCGAGGCGCGCGGCGCCTCGTCGGCGGCGTCGGCGGCCAACGCGGCGGTGGACCACGTGTACTCGTGGGTCAACGGCACGCCCCAGGGCGACTGGGTCTCGATGGGCATCCCGTCGGACGGCTCGTACGGCGTGCCCGAGGGGCTGATCTCGTCGTACCCGGTGACGTGCGCGGACGGTGCGTACGAGATCGTGCAGGGGCTGGAGATCAACGAGTTCTCGCGGGCCCGCATCGACGCCTCGGTGAAGGAGCTCGCGGAGGAGCGCGAGGCGGTACGGGCCCTCGGGCTGGTCTGAGCCCGGCGCCGCTCTTCTGCGGCTCGCCGCTTGCCGCGTTGCCGCGGCGGGTCCTCTTCGGGAGGGCCCGCCGCGGCTTTCGTGCGTGGTGGGGGCGTGGCGGGGATATTCGGTTGCGGCCTGCCGGTGGTGGTCTCTACGGTCGGGCGCATGGTCTCCGAGCCGGTCGACACACCCGAGGCGCACTAGCGCCCTCGCGCCGGCCCCGCGGGTAGCGGGGCTGCTTCGGCTTGCCCTGCTCGACCATCTCGTCTCCGGGACGTTTCCCCGTGCTTCCTCAGCCGCCTTTGCTCCGCGCATTCGCGCGTGCGTGTCCGTACGTGCATCCGGACACAGCCCTGGTTCTCCGGCCCCTGGTCGGGCGGGATCCCCCGCCCGCGTTCGCCGCACCGCAGCGAACGTCCACCGGAGGAAGGAAACCAGCGTGTCCAGCTCCATGTTCAGGAAGAAGTCGCGGGCCCGGGTCCGCCACCACCGCGCGCAGTGGCGCGGCCGGGTCTCCGTGCCCGCGCTGATGACGTGCCCGAACGCGGCGTGCGGCGAGCCCAAGCCGCTGCACACCGCGTGCCCGAACTGCGGGCAGTACAAGGGGCGTCAGGTCTACCGCCCGTAGTACGTGAGGACACCCCGCCCGGGCTTCCCGGCCCGGGCGGGGGTGCCGGTTCGTGCGGGGGAGGCCGAGTGGGGGCGCGAGGGGCCGAGTCCTCGGTACGGTTCGGTGTGCCGGCGGAGCGTGCGGTGCCGTGGGCGAGTCCGGGCGGGCGTGCTGTGTGGCCGGTGCGCGGCTCTCGGAGACCTGGGGGACAGGAGACTGACATGAGCAGCGGCGGGTCGTACGGGGACGAGGACGCACAGCAGCAGCGGCGGCAGGGACCGGAGGTGCCGCCGCCACCGGCGATCCCGCCGCGCCCGGCGGAGGCGCCGGCGGGGGCGGAGGGCTCTGAGGCGCGTGCGGGTGACGAGGAGTCAGCGTCGTCGCCGCCGGAGGACCGGATCCCGGAGGACGGGGTCCCTGAGGAGCGGGAGCCCGAGGACACGGCGCCGGAGGACAGGGTCCCCGGCCAGGCCGCGGAAGACGGGGACGAGGCGGACGACGCGGACGAAGGGCCGGCCAACTCCGGTACGGGGCGGGCGTGGTGGGAGGACCGGGCTGCGGACGCGCCGTCGGCGGGGCCGGACTGGGCGGTGGACGGGAAGGACGGCGTACCGCCGCGGCCGGCCGTGGCACCGCCGACCGTGCCCGACGTGTCCGAAGCCCCCGGACTCCTCCCACCGCCACCGGCCACCGCACCAGACTGGGGTGCGCCGGGCGGCCCCGGCGCGCAGGCCCCGCCCCCGCCCGCGGAGTTGCCGACGCAGTCCGCCCAGCCGCCGCCCCCCACCGCACCGGGCTGGGGCCCGGAACCGGCCCCGGGGGTACTCCCTCCGCCGCGGGACGTGCCGACGCATCCCGCGCCGGGGTACCCGGCGGCGCAGGGGCAGGAGCAGCCGTACGGCTACGGGCAGGACGCCTCGTACGACCCCTACGCCGCCTACGCCCCGTACCCCGGCTACGAACTCGGCGTCGAGCCCGAGCGCCCGCGGCGACGCGGCGGGGTCATCGCGGCGGTGGTGGGTCTCGTCGTGATCGTGGCCGGCGGTCTCATCGCCGGCGGCTGGCTGCTGCTCGGCGGCGACGACGACGGCGAGCAGGCGGCGGAACCGCGGCGCAGCGCCGCGGCGGACCCCAAGTCCCCGAAGGAGGAGCCTTCCCCGTCGTCCGAGCCCTCGGCGCCGTCGCCTTCGTCGTCGGAGCCCGAGGTGCCGCCCGGTTACGTCCTCGCGAGCGAGAACGGCTACTCGCTGGCCGTGCCGGAGGACTGGGAGCGGCGCGTCGACGGGGTGTCGGTGTTCTACGAAGAGCCGGTCGCGGGGGGCGCGTTCCTCCAGGTCTACGAGGTGACCGAAGAGGTCAGTCCGTACGAGGCGGTGCAGATCATCGAGGCCACGAAGGAGAACGCGGAAGGCTACCGTCTCAACGAACTGGCGGATCTGGGCCACTCCGCGGAGTACGACTACTCGTACATCGACGAGGAACTGGGCCCGCGACGCGTCCTGCTGCACGACCGGGAGACCGAGGACGGAAAGATGTACGCGCTGCTGGCCTCGGGCCCGGAGACGGCCTGGCCCCAACAGCGGGAGGTCGTGGACGAGATGGCGGTGTCGTTCTGCGCGGGGACGGAATGCGAGGCAGAGGCAACGGGAGGGGCGTGAGCCGGGGCCCCGGCCCCCGCCGGCCTCACCCCCTCCCCAACTCCCTCGCCAGCTCCTCCACCCCTCTCAGCGTCCTCTCCAGCAACCCGCCCCCGAACGTGATCCTGCTCGCCCCCAGCCTCCCCAGCTCCGCCGGACCCGGGCCCCGGCCCCCCGTCGCCGCCAGGGCGTTGACCGGCAGGCCCGTCTCCTGCGCCAGCAGGCCCAGGTGCCTCGGCGGGGCCCCGATCGGGTACACCCCGTCCGCCCCCGCCGCCGCGTAAAGCCTGCCCCGTTCCACCGCCGCCCCCGGGTCCTCCACTCCGCGTACGAACGTGTCCACGCGGGCGTTGATGAACAGCCCGTCCCCCGCCTCCGCCCTCACCTCCGCCAGGAACTCCGCCTGTTCCGCCGCGTCCCTCAGGGTCCTGCCCGGGTGCACCGTGTCCTCCAGGTTGCACCCCACCGCCCCCGCCTCCAGCAGCCGTTCGACCAGCTCCCGCGGCGGCAGGCCGTAGCCCGCCTCCACGTCCGCCGTCACCGGGACGTCCACGGCGCGCGTGATCCGCGTGATCGCCGCGAACATCTCCGCTACGGGCGTCGCCTCCCCGTCTCCGTAGCCCAGGGCCCGCGCGATGCCCGCGCTCGGCGTGGCCAGCGCCGCGAAGCCCGCGTCCGCGAAGACGCGGGCGCTCGCCGCGTCCCACGGGCCCGGCAGCACCAGCGGGTACCCCGCCTCCCTGCCGTGGTGCAGCGCCCGGAACTCCCCGGCTCTCCCCGCCACGCCCCTCACGCCCCCTGCTCGTACTGACCCGGCCGGTAGTCCCCCGCCTTCGCCCTGCTCGTCACGCACCACCGGTTCCACGCGTTGATCACCGTCAGCACCCCGATCAGCCGCGCCAGTTCCTGCTCGCCGAAGTGCTTCGCCGCCCGTTCGTACACCTCGTCCGGTACGAACCCGTCCGTCAGCACGGTCACCGCCTCGGCCAGCGCCAGCGCCGCCCGCTCCTTCTCCGTGTACAGGTGCGGCACCTCCTCCCAGGCGTTCAGCAGATACAGCCGCTGCTCCGTCTCGCCGGCCGCGCGCGCGTCCTTGGTGTGCATGTCGATGCAGTACGCGCAGTGGTTGATCTGGGAGGCGCGGAGCTTCACCAGTTCGTAGACGACCGGATCGAGGCCCTTCTTGGCCGCTTGCTCGACCCTGACCAGGGCGCGGTGGACGTCGGGGGCGAGTGCGAAGAGGTCGAGACGCTGTGTCATGCCTCCCACGCTAGATCTTCATATCCCAGATGTATGGTCCATTTCCATGCCGGATTCCTGGGCCACTTCAGCGGAGCTACGCGACTTCCACCGCTCCCTCGACCTGCACGTCGACGTACGCGCCGGCACCCGCGGCGCCGGTGCCGCGCTCATCAGGTCGCTGCGCGACGCGGTACGCACCGGGCGGCTCGCGCCCGGCACCCGGCTGCCGTCGTCCCGGGCGCTCGCCGCCGACCTCGGCGTGGCGCGCAACACGGTGGCTGACGCGTACGCCGAACTCGTCGCGGAGGGCTGGCTCACCGCCCGGCAGGGCTCCGGCACCCGCGTCGCCGCCCGCAGCGAGCCGCGCCGGGTCGCCACCCGGGCGCACGCCCCCGCGCACGAGCCGCCGCTCCACCCCCTCGACCGGCGGGCCGCCTACAACCTCCTCCCCGGCGCCCCCGACGCCGCCCGCTTCCCCCGCGCCGCCTGGGCCGCCGCCGCGCGGCGGGCGCTCACCGCGGCGCCCTCGGCGGCCTTCGGCCACCAGGGCCCCGGCGGGCGGGTGGAGCTGCGGCGGGCGCTCGCCGGGTATCTGGCGCGGGCGCGCGGGGTGTACGCGGAGCCGGAGCGGATCGTGGTCTGCGCCGGGTTCACCGGCGGGCTGCGGCTGCTGGCGGAGGTGCTGAGGGCCGAGGGCGCCCGCCGCGTCGCCGTCGAGCCGTACGGGCTCGGGCTGCACCGCCGCCTCCTCACCGACGCCGGGCTGCGGACGGTGCCGCTGCCGTACGACGAGGAGGGCATCGCCACCGCCGCCCTGCCCGCGACCGGCGCCGGCGCCGTCCTCCTCACCCCGGCGCACCAGTTCCCCACCGGCGTCCCCCTCGCCCCCGACCGGCGCGCGGCGGCCGTCGACTGGGCGCGGGCGACGGGCGGGGTGGTGCTGGACGACGACTACGACGGCGAGTTCCGCTACGACCGGCAGCCGGTGGGGGCGCTCCAGTCCCTCGATCCGGAGCACGTCGCGCACCTGGGCACGGCCAGCAAGAGCCTGTCGCCCGCGCTGCGGCTGGGCTGGATGGTGCTGCCGGAGCGGCTGTTGCGCGGGGTGCACGCGGTGCAGTCGCTGAGCCGGACACCGCCGGGGGTGGTCGATCAGCTCACCCTCGCCGAGTTCCTCGACTCCGGCGGCTACGACCGCCACGTACGCGCCGCCCGCCAGCGCTACCGCCGGCGCCGGGACCGCCTCGTCGCCGAACTCGCCCGGCGGGCGCCCCGGGTGCGGGTCACCGGGATCGCGGCGGGCCTGCACGCCGTCGTACGGCTCCCGCCGGGAACCGAGCGGCGGGTGCTGGCGCGGGCGGCGCGGGAGGGGCTGGCGGTGGCCAGGCTGGGGGCGTACGAGTACGGCAACGCGGCGTGGGAGGAGGGCGGCGACTTCACGGCGCCGCCCCCGGCGGGGGAGGCGCCGGGGGCGCAGGGGGAGGCGCTGGTGGTGGGGTACGGGACGCCGCCCGACCACCTGTACCCGGGGGCGCTGGAGGCGCTGTGCCGGGTGCTGGAGGCGGAGACGTAGCCGGTACGGACCCGTCCCGCGCGGGGGCGGGCGCGGGCCGTACGCGTACGGGCGCCCCTCAGGCCCCCGGCGACGCCAGCCGCACCATCGTGATGTCCGACGGCGCCCCCACCCGCACCGGCGGCCCCCACGCGCCCGCGCCGCGCGTGACGTACAACTGCGTGTCCCCGTACCGCTCAAGACCCGCCAGCGTCGGGTTCGCCGCCTCCGCGATGTACGTCACCGGCCACATCTGCCCGCCGTGCGTGTGCCCTGACAACTGCAGGTCGACGCCGTGGTCCACCGCGTCGTGGATCACGACCGGCTGGTGCGCGAGCAGCACCGAGGCGCGGGAGGTGTCGCGGTCGCCGAGGGCGCGCGCGAAGTCCGGGGCCCTGCCGACGTCCTCGCCGGAGACGTCGTTGACGCCGGCGAGGTCGAAGCCGGCCAGTTCCGTGCGGGCGTTCTCCAGCGGATGCAGGCCGAGTTCGCGGAGGTGGTCGAGCCACTCACCGGCGCCGTCGGCGCCGGTGAAGTACTCGTGGTTGCCGGTGACGAAGAACGTGCCGTCCGGCGCCGCCAACTGCCCCAGCGGCTCCGCGGCCGTCCCCAGGTGGTCGACGGAGCCGTCGACGAGGTCGCCGACGATGGCGACGAGGTCGGGGCGCTGGGCGTTGATGGTGTCGACGATCCGCTGGGTGTGACCGCGGCCGAGGACGGGACCGAGGTGGATGTCGCTGACGACGGCGATGCGGTAGCCGTGGGCGGACGCGGGCAGCTTGGTGAGGGGGACGGTGACGTTCTTGACCCTGGGCGCGCGGCCGAGCACGCCGTACGCCCCGTACGCGACGGTCCCCGCGGCGACGGCGGTGGCGCCGATCGCGACGGTACGGGCGACGAAGAGCCGCCGCGACACGTCACCGCCCACCGGTGCGGAGGCGGGGTCTGCGGAGGCGGGGTCGGCGTCGTCGGCGCGGCCGTCCGCGGAACCCTGGTTACCCGCCGCGCCCCCCTCCCCGGCCACGGTGGCCGGTCCGAGGCGCAGCGGCGCCTTCGTCCCCGTACCGCCTCCGCCGCTACCGCCGCTCGCGCCGGCGGCCTCCGCGGCCTCCTCGTCCGCCGCCTCCGCCGTCGCGACCTGCTGCGCCAGGGCCGCGACGGCCGCCTCGCGCTCCGCCTCGTCGACCGGCGCCGCGGCCCCCGTACCACCGCCGGCCCGCCGCGCCCGCCGCTCCAGCACCCGCAGCAGCACCGGCCGTACCAACTCGCCCACCGCCAGCGCCAGCAGCAGATACAGCAGCAACGCCAGCCACATCAGCCCCGGCCACCCCAGCGCCTGCTGCACCGGCATCGGCGCCCCGGCCCGCTCCGAGGCCACCGCCGCGAACGCCATCAGCGGCAGCAGCACCACGACCGGCGTCGCCAGCCGCCGCGGCCAGCCGCCGCGCCGCATGGTGTCCCGGACCAGCCGCCGCCACACGTACCAGTGCGCCCCGGCGACGAGGAGCAGCATCCCGATCGCAATCGGCACGAAGACCACGGCCCTACCTCCCGGCCCCGGCCGCCGCGCCGCGCACGTCTCCGCCGGCGCCCCCGGCACCGTCAGAGCCGCCCGCGCCTTCCGCGCCGTCCCCCGGCCGCGCCCGCCGCCGGGATCGCCGCCCGCAGGCCCCTGCCCGGCGCGCCGCCCCGCCCGCACGCCGCGCAGGCCCAGCCACCCGATGGCGGTCCCCAGCGCGAAGGAGGTCACGGCCAGCGTGAGGTGCACCCAGAAGTACCCGGTGGGGTCGCCGTCCTCGAAGGCCAGCCCGCTGGAGTCCTTCCACAGATTCCGGACGAACGTGATCCAGATGAACCAGGACCACCCGCCGAAGGCGAGCAGAAACCAGGAGACACGGCGTGAGAGGTACATGCGACAAGCCTCGCACCCCGCCCCCCGAACCCACGCCCGGGGCACTCTCATCCCCCAGTCCCCGGGCCGCACGCCGCCCCCGGAGGGCTAGACGATCGGCGGCCGCCCCAGCCTGGACATGCGCCACACCGTCCGCCACCGCATGGGCCGCCGCCCGCCGCAGTCGGTCCGCATCCCTTCGGTGAACCCGCCGAACCACGCCCGCAGCCCCGCCGCCGACCGCACCCGGGCCAGGGTCAGCGCCAGCCAGGTGCCGAGATAGACCGGGACCAGCGGGAGCGGAAGGTGCCGGCGCGCCAGCCATACGCGGTTGCGGGCCGTCATGCGGTAGTAGACCGCGTGCCGGGCGGGGGAGGTCTTCGGATGCTGGAGCAGCAGCTCGGGGTCGTAGACGACCTTCCAGCCGGCGTCCAGCGCCCGCCAGGCGAGGTCCGTCTCCTCGTGCGCGAAGAAGAAGTGGCCGGGCCAGGTGCCGACCTCGTCCAGCATGCGCATCGACAGTGCGTGCCCGCCGCCGAGGAAGGTGGTCACCTCTCCGCCGCGCATCGGGTCGCCGGACCGCAGCCGGGGTACGTGCCGGCGCTGGGTGGCGCCGGAGGCGTCGGCGATACGGAAGCTGACGACGCCCAGCCGTTCGTCGGCGGCATAGTGGTCGCGGAGCCGGGCGAAGACCTCGTCGTCGACCAGCAGCCCGTCGTCGTCCAGGTCGACGACCACGTCGACGTCCCCGAAGGCGCGGAGTTCCTTGATCGCGACGTTGCGCCCGCCCGCGACGCCCAGGTTGTCGCTCAGCTCGACGGCGGTCACGCCGTCGCCGAGATCCGGCAGCCGGCATCCGTTGCCGACGACCACCACCCGCGCGGCCGGCACGCTCTGCGCGGCCACCGACTCCAGCAGGGCGGCGAGTTCGGCGGGGCGCGTACCCATGGTCAGGACGGCGACCCCGAGGCGCGGTACGGACACGACGGCACTCCAGACCTCGACTGCGGTGCCGCGATGCTAACCGTTCACCACCCGGCCACCCTGTGTAGCGCCGCCGGTGGCCCTGAACCCGGGGGTAATCCGCTGGCGGGGGTGGTGGGGGCGGGTGAGGATCGGGGGGTGGGTGTGTTTCTGGAGACCTCGCGGCTCGTGTTGCGGCCGTTCGGCGCCGGCGATGTCGATCTTCTCGTCGCCCTGGACGGCGATCCCGCCGTCATGCGGTTCATCAACGGCGGCCGTCCCACCAGCCGCGAGGCGGTCGAGGCGCGGGTGCTGCCGCGGCTGCTCCGCGACTACCCGTGGGGGACCCGCGGGTACTGGGCCGCGGAGGAGAAGGGCGGCGGCGGGTTTCTCGGCTGGTTCGAGTTCCGGCCGGTGGAGGCGGAGAACCCCGCCGTGGTCGAGTTGGGGTACCGGCTCAACCGCTCGGCCTGGGGGCGCGGCTACGCCACCGAGGGCTCACGCGCGCTCATCCACAAGGGGTTCACGGACCTCGGCGTCGAGCGGGTCACCGCCAACACCATGGCCGTCAACACCGGTTCCCGCCGCGTGATGGAGAAGTCGGGCCTGACCCTCGTACGGCACTTCACGGGCGACTGGCCGGAGCGGATCGAGGGCTCGGAGCACGGCGAGGTCGAGTACGCACTCACACGGAGCCGGTGGGAACGGACCCGGCAGCCGCCGGCGGCGCCTCGGCCGTGAAGAAGAGGAAGCACGTCTTCGTCGCCAGGTCGTCGAAGTCATCGGGAAAGAGCGCACGCCCTGCCGGATCCGGCCGCGGCTCGCTGAGGACCGCGGGGAGGAAGCCGGCCGCGGGAAAGGCGTCGGTCATCGCGTGCAGCGGCTTGCGCCAGAACTTCATCGGGACGGTCCGCCCGCCGAAGCACCAGTCGAAGGTGTAGCTGGTGGTCGCGAAGTAGTCGGGCCGCGGCTCCCGGTGCGTGTACGCGACGAAGGGGTGGTCCACGGAGGCGATCAGCCGCCCGCCGGGCCTGAGCACGCGCCGCATCTCCGCGAGCGTAGGACCCCAGTCCTCCAGATAGTGCAGGACCAGCGACGCGACCACGTCGTCGAATGTCCCGTCGCCGAACGGCAGGCGCTCGCGGAGGTCGGCCCGGTGCAGGTCCGCGTCGTCGCCGAGCCGCCCGGCGGCCAGCGCCAGCATCCCCGCGCTCGCGTCGACACCGGTGACGACGGCGCCGCGGTCGCGGAGCGCGGCCGTCAGCGGGCCCGCGCCGCAGCCGGCGTCGAGTATGCGCCGGCCGGACACGTCGCCGGCGAGGGCCAGCATCGCGGGCCGCTCGTAGTAGGCGTTGACGAGGCTGGTCTCGTTCTCCGCCGCGTACGCCTCGGCGAAGGCGTCGTAGTCGTTCACCCCGGCCCGCGCACCGGCCTCGTCCGCGTCATCGTCGATACGTGCCATCGGCGCAGCCTAGATCACGGAGTCCCGGGCGCGTCGTGCCGATCCCGGCCTTCGGGGCGGTAGTCCGCCCGCTGGCCCCGGTTGAGGTTCCGGGCCAGGCAAACCTGGCACTCGACCCAGCCGGTCTCCCCCTTCTCGTTGGTACGGGCCACGCGGGCCGGGCGGTCGTGGTCGGTGAACCCGCTGGCCTCGTACCGCGCCAGCGTCTCCTCGGCGACGAAACCCCACATCTCGCCCACGTACATCTTCTTCTCGCAGAAGTCGCACACGTCGGCGACCTCCGGCTTCTTCACCGACTCCGGCCACGAGCCGTGGACCCGCTCCCACCCCAGGGCCGCGAAGAGCACGCAACCCGCCGGGTCCACCGCACCGTTGTCGTCGGAGACGCGGTCGTTCAGCGCGTCCGCGCGTGCCGCCGCCCGGTCGAAGATGAAGAACTCGCTGCACCGCTCGCAGACCGCCCACGGGGTGTTGCTGGAGACGTGCTGCCGGAGGAAGTCGTCGAACACGGACGGCAGCCGGTCCTCCGGAAGGAACACCTCCCACACCGCTTTGTTCGTCGCGAAGCAGTCCGCCCAGTGGGCCTCGGAGATCATCACCGTCCTGGTGGGGAGGTAGTACGCGTCCGCGCGGGCCAGAGCGGCGTTGCAGCAGTCGCACACCAGGTCGTCACCACCGCGGCCGGCGCCCCCGCCGCCACCACCGCCGCTCCCGTCGCCGTCGCCGTCCACCCGCGGTGCCGCCGTGCCGCCCCGCCCCCGGCCCGCGCGCCCGCCGAACAGCCTGTCCCTGATCCAGCCCATGCCCACCGCTCCTCCACCGGCGACGGTCGTACGCTCAGCGTAGAACCGGGGCCCGGGGACCCCTCCCGTGTCCCACCCGCCCCCATCCGGGGGCGCTCCTCGGCCAACTAGCGCACCTCGGTGTCCACATCGAGGGCGACTCCAGGTAGGTTCGCGACGTGCCGACATCTCATGTGACTATCCGCGGCGCCGCGCTCGCCGCCGCCGCCACGCTCCTGTCGCTCGGGGGCGTCGCGCCCGCCGCGGCCCAGGACGACAAGCCGCGGCCGCCCGATCAGATGTCGAACGTCGGCGGCACCCTCCTCGGCCAGCCGGGCACCCACGTCGATCTCGGCAGCGGCGCTCCCGAGCTGCCGAAGAAGCTCACCGGCAGGTCCTGGGTCGTCGCCGACGCCGAGAGCGGCGCGGTGCTCGCCGCGCACAACGCGCACTGGAAGCTGCCCCCGGCCAGCACGCTGAAGATGCTCTTCGCCGACACCCTGCTCCCCCTCTTCAACAAGGAGGAGAAGCACAAGGTCGCCGCCGAGGAGCTGGAGGGCATGGGCGCGGGCAGCAGCCTCGTCGGCATCAAGGAGAACCTCACCTACACCGTCCGCGAGCTGTGGCTCGGGGTCTTCCTGCGGTCAGGCAACGACGCCGTGCACGTGCTGTCGGCCATGAACGGCGGCGTCGACGCCACGGTGCAGGCCATGAACGAGCGGGCGCGCGAGCTGGGCGCCGAGGACACGCACGTGGTCAGCCCCGACGGGTACGACGCGAAGGGGCAGACGTCCAGCGCGTACGACCTGACGCTCTTCGCCCGCGCCGGCATGCAGAACCCGGACTTCCGCGCGTACGCCGCCACCCCCCGGGCGAAGTTCCCGGGCGGGAAGAAGGGCAAGAAGCGCGAGTACTTCGAGATCCAGAACACCAACCGGCTGCTCACCGGCGACGTCGACGTGGACGTCTACAAGGGCATCGCCGGCATCAAGAACGGCAACACCACCAACGCCGGCGCCACCTTCACCGGCGTCGCCGAGCGCGACGGACGGGTGCTGCTCGTCACCGTCATGCACCCCGACGAGGACGAGTCGAACGCCGTCTACAAGGAGGCCGGCAAGCTGCTGGACTGGGGCTTCAAGGCGGCGCCCGCCGTGCAGCCGGTCGGCGAGCTGGTCCCGCCCGAGGGCATGCGGAACGAGGACGCCGCCGGCAAGGACACCGCTCAGGGCGCCGGCGAGAACACCGGCGGCACCCAGGGCTCCGGCGACGAGGCGTCCGCCTCCGACGGCGCCAGGCCCACCGCCGCGGACGGCGAGGAGGAGGGCGGCGTCGGCACGGCGCTCGCCATCACGATCGGCTCAGTCGCGCTGCTCGCCATCGTCGCCTACGTCATCCACCGCCGCTGGCCGCTTCCCGACCTCGTCGGGCGTGGCCGTCCAGGCGGCGCAATAGAGCAGGAGGCGGGCCATGAAGTTGATCCAGATGACGAGCGCGACGGGAACGCCGAAGGCGCCGTAGACGCTCCGTCCGGCGACGCCGCTGAAGTAGCCGCTGAGAAGAAGCTTGAGTAGCTCGAAGCCCACCGCCCCGGCGAGCGCCGCCTCCACCACCCGCCGCCGCGGTGGGTGGACGCCGGGCAGCCGGGTCAGGACGTAGACCAGCAGCAGGAACCCCGCGGTCACGGCGGCGGCGAACGCGGCCGCCTCCAGCACCGCGCTGCCCCAGCCGCCCTCCTTGATGCCGATCGCGCCGAGCACGGCGCCGGCGGCGGTCGTGGCCGTGATCGAGACGGTGAGCGAGACGAGCACCGTGCCGCCGAGCCCGAAGAGGATGAGGGCGTCCTTGCCCTTGCCGAGGAAGAGGTTCTCGGAGGCGTCGGCCCGGTCCCACACCGCGCGCAGGGCGTCGCGCAGGGTGCTGATCCAGTTGACCCCGGTGAACAGGAGCGCGGCCAGCGAGATCAGGCCCACCGTGCCGGCGTTGGCGAAGAGGCCGCCGAGGTCGAGCCGGTCGGAGATGCCGGGCACCTGCTCGGTGATCCATTTCTCGACGTCCTTGCGCCGGCTGTCGCTGAGGACGGCGGCGGAGATCGCGGCGGCGCTGGTGAGCAGCGGGAAGAGGGCGACGAAGCTGCTGAACGTCACGGCCCCGGCGAGCCGGCTCCAGTGCCGGTCCTGGACGTACTCGAAGGCCCGGTAGGGGCGGGTGCGCATGAGGCGCGCGAGGTACGGGCCGACGACGGGCAACCTGGTCAGCCACTCCACGCTGCACTCCTGCCGTCGCGTCCCCCGAAGCCGCCGCCGGGTGCGCGGTCGGCCGTACGAACCGGCGTATGCCCCGGAAACGCCAGGTTATCTGTGGGGAGGGTGGGAAAAACGACGCGGCACGCTGGGCGCGGCGCTCCGCCTCAGCCCGGCGACGGTGCCGGCTCGGAGCGCGTCTGCGCCGGCACCTCGAGCGCCGAATCGCCGCCGAAGCGGAACTCCCGCTCCAGCCGCCACACGCCCTCCGCGTCCTGCTCGTAGAGCGAGAACCCGGTCACCGACCACGCCGCCTCGAAGTCCGCCAGCTCCGCCGCCGCCCGGTCCATCGACGCCTCGTCTATGTCGTGGGCGATCGTCACATGCGGGTGGTACGGGAACTGCAGTTCCCTTGCCAGCGGCCCGGAGGCGTCCCGGACCATCTTCTGCAGCCAGGAGCAGGCCGCCGCGCCCTCCACGACCTGCACGAAGACCACCGGTGTCAGCGGCCGGAACGTGTCCGTACCGCTCAGCCGCATCGGGAAGGGCACCCCGCACTCGGCGATCTGCGCCAGGTGCCGCTCGATCCGCGGCAGCGCCGCGGCGTCGACGGCGGTCGGCGGCAGCAGCGTGATGTGCGTGGGAATGCCGTGGGCCGCGGTGTCGCCGAAGCTGATCCGGCGCTGCTGCAGCAGGCTGCCGTACGGCTCCGGGACGGCGATCGATACACCGACCGTCACGGTCCCCACAAGCGTCTCCTTCACGGCCCTCAGTGCTTGGCGGGCAGGAAGCCCACCTTGTCATATGCCTCGGCAAGTGTCTCCGCCGCGACCGTACGCGCCTTCTCCGCGCCCTTGGCCAGCAGCGAGTCCAGGGTCTCCGGGTCGTCCAGATACTCCTGGGTACGGGAGCGGAAGGGCGTCACCCACTCGGTCACCACCTCGGCGAGGTCGGTCTTGAGCGCACCGTAGCCCTTGCCCGTGTACTTCTGCTCCAGTTCGGCGACGGTGGCGCCGGTGAGCGTCGAGTAGATGGTGAGGAGGTTGCTGACGCCGGGCTTGGCCTCCGGGTCGTAGCGGATCTCGGTGTCCGTGTCCGTCACCGCGCTCTTGATCTTCTTCGCGGAGGACTTCGGCTCGTCGAGGAGGTTGAGCAGGCCCTTGGGCGAGGACGCGGACTTGCTCATCTTCACCGTCGGGTCCTGGAGGTCGTAGATCCGGGCCGTCTCCTTGAGGATGTACGGCGCGGGGACGGTGAACGTGCGGCCGTAGCGGGTGTTGAAGCGCTCGGCGAGGTCGCGGGTGAGCTCGATGTGCTGGCGCTGGTCCTCGCCGACCGGGACGGCGTCGGCCTGGTAGAGCAGGATGTCGGCGATCTGCAGGACCGGATACGTGAAGAGGCCGACGGTCGTGTTGGCCGTGCCCTGCTTGGCGGCCTTGTCCTTGAACTGCGTCATGCGGGACGCCTCGCCGAAGCCGGTGAGGCAGTTCATCACCCAGCCGAGCTGCGCGTGCTCGGGCACGTGGCTCTGCACGAACAGCGTGCAGCGCTCCGGGTCGAGACCGGCGGCGAGGAGCTGCGCGGCGGCCAGGCGCGTGCTGGCGCGCAGCTCCCGGGGGTCCTGGGGGACCGTGATCGCGTGCAGGTCCACCACCATGTAGAACGCGTCGTGCGTCTCCTGGAGGGCCACCCACTGGCGGACGGCGCCGAGGTAGTTGCCGAGGTGGAACGAGCCGGCGGTGGGCTGGATGCCGGAGAGCACGCGGGGGCGACGGGTCGGGGCTGCCATGGGGCTCATTCTCTCAGGTGCGGAACGTGTTGCGGCCCGGCGGTGTAGGGAGGGTGCGGGGGCCGCCGGCGGCGGCCCGCGGGCGGTCCGTGCGCCGGGCCGGTGGGCGGCGGGGGGAGGGGCGGCGATCAGCGGGGACGGTGCGGGCGAGGCGCGGCTGGTGGCGCGCGTACGGAACGGGGAGACCGAGGCGTACGCGGAACTGGTGCGCGCCCACGCGGAGACCGCGCACCGGCTCGCGCTGCTGCTGGGCGCCGGCGCGGAGGCGGAAGACGTGGTGCAGAACGCCTTCATCAAGGCATACCGGGCGCTTGGCGGCTTCCGGGACGGGGCCGCCTTCCGCCCGTGGCTGCTGCGGATCGTCGCCAATGAGACCAAGAACACAGTGCGCGCGGCGGCCAGGCGCCGGGCGGCGACCGAGCGCGCGGGCGCGCTGGCGGGCGCGGCGGGGGCGGGCGGTGCGGGGGTGGCCGCGGAGGATCTGGCGGGGCGGGCGCTGGCGGCGGAGCGGCGGGAGGAGCTGGTGACGGCGCTGCGGGCGCTGCGGGAGCGGCACCGGGAGGTGGTGATCCACCGGTACCTGCTGGACCTGGACGAGGCGGAGACGGCGGCGGCGCTGGGGGTGCCGCGGGGGACGGTGAAGTCCCGGCTGAGCAGGGCGCTGCGGGAGCTGGCGCGGCTGCTGGGGGAGGACGGCGGGGCGCGCGACGGGGCGGCCGGCGGGGTACGGGGCCGTGGGCGACGGGGTCGCGGGGGCGCGGCCGCGGGGGAGCCGGAAGGGGGCGGGGCCGGTGGGGCGTGAGCCGGAAGGGCTTGAGGGGCTGGAGGAGGAACTGCGCGCTCTGGGGCGGTCGCCGGCCGGGGACGGCGCGGGGGTGCCGGTCGGCGGTGCGGTGGCTCGGGCGGAGACGGCCGGCGGGACCGGGGTGGACGTCGAGGGGGTCGTCGCGGGGGTGATGGGGCGGGTGGCGGGGGAGCCCGTGCCCGTCGCGGGGTGGCGGGTGCGGGTACGGCGCCGGGTGCGGGGGCGGTGGCGGGTGCTGCTCGCCGGGTTCGCGGCGATGCTGGTGGGGCTGGTGCTGGCGGCGCCCGTACGGGCGGGGGTGGCGTCGCTCTTCGAGTTCGGCGGCGTCGCGGTACGGACCGCGCCGTCCTCGGCGCCGTCCGGCCCCGGCGCCCCGCCCCCCGGTGCCGTCCCGGGCTGCGGCGCGCTGAGCCTCGACGCCGCCGCCCGCCGCGCGGGTTTCCGGCCGCCGGTGCCGCCCGGGCTGGGGGCGCCGGACGCGGCGGACGTCTCGGCGGACGGACGGATGGTGTCGCTGTGCTGGGCGGCCGGGCGCGGGGCGGGGGGCGGCGACGCGGTGCGGCTGGACGCGTTCCGGGGGACGCTCGACCCGCTCGTCGGCAAGACGTCGCCGGTGCCGCCGGAGTGGGAGCAGGCCGGCACCGGCACGGCGCTCTGGTTCCCCGAGGGGCACCGCCTGGAACTGCTCCTGCGCGACCCGGGCGGCAGCACGTACACCCGTACCGTCCGCACCGCGGGCCCCACCCTCCTCTGGCAGGGCCCGGACGGGCTGACCCTCCGCCTCGAAGGCGTCCCGGCCAAGCAGGAGGCCCTGCGCCTCGCGGAGTCCGTGTCGTGAGGCGGCGCGTGCGGAACCGGGGCGCCGGGGGCGGTGTACGGAGGGCGGAGCCCAGTTCGTACGGCGAGCGGGGCCCGGTTCGTACGCCACCGGCCGCGGCCGGACACCGACCGGACAACGGAGCGACGCCATGCGCAGACCCACACGCCGGCACACCCGCCGCACCCACCGCCTCGCCGCGGCCGCCGCCGCGGCCCTCGCCGCCCTCGGGCTCGTCCTCGGCCTCGCCCCACCGGCCGCCGCGGGCGGTCCGACGAGCGTCCTGCTCGTCAACGGCGGCAGCGGCGACGCCGCCGCCCTGTACGCCACCCACCCCGACTATGCCGCACTCGACAAGGCCATCGGCGACGCCGGCGAACGGGTCGGCCCGGTGCTCACCGAAGCCGGCCTCGGCGGCGCGGACGCGCGGCGGATCACGGTGACGTGGCTCCAGCACGACGTCCACGTATGGCGCGTCGACACCCTCTACCCGGACGCCCGCGGCGGCGCGGTGGTCAGCAGGGGCACCGGCGGAGACGCGGCGACCTCGCAGACCTGGCGGCGGGTGGAGCATCCGGGACGGCTCGGTTCGCTGCTCGGCCGGCTGGGGGTCGCGGAGCGGCCGGAGGAGCAGAGCGGGTGGTACATGCCGCCGCAGTTCGGCACCGACGCCGCCGCACCGGAGGCCGGGGGCCTGCCGGAGCCGGCCGCCGACGCGGGGGCGGAGCCGGGGGAGGGGCAGGCGGCCGCGGATACGGACCGCGCCGCCCGCCGCGAGGCGACCGCCGCCGGCCCGGACGCGGGGCCCGGCACCAACTGGTGGTGGACCCTGCCGGGCCTGGCCGCCGGTGCCCTCCTGGCCACCGCAGCGCCCCGCCTGTACCGCCGCCACCGGACACCACAGGACGGACGGGCAGGCGCCCGCGGCGTACTCCTGGACCTCGACGGCTGAGGCCGGCCGGAACGGGAAGGCCGGCCGCCACGGACCGGCCACCGGCGTCCCGGGCTCAGCCCACCGCCAGCCCCGGTGCCGGGAACGCCCCCATCAGCTCCGCCACCTCGCCCCTGATCCCCTTCAGCGCCACATCCGCCTCCGCGCCGCCGGTCCGCGCCGCCGCCACCCCTCGGTCGATCCACTCCGCCACCTGCGCCATCTCCGCCGTCCCCAGCCCCCGGGACGTCAGCGACGGCGTGCCGAGCCGGACGCCCGAGGGGTCGAACGGCTTGCGCGGGTCGTACGGGACGGTGTTGTAGTTGACCACCAGGCCCGCCCGGTCCAGGGCCTTCGCCGCCACCTTCCCCGGGACCTCCTTGCCGGTGAGGTCGATGAGGATCAGGTGGTTGTCCGTGCCGCCGGAGACCAGCGAGAAGCCGCGCTCCGCGAGCCGCGCGGCCAGTTCCTTCGCGTTGGCGACCACGGCCGCCGCGTACTCCCGGAACGACGGCTGCGCCGCCTCGTGCAGCGCGACCGCGATGGCGGCCGTGGTGTGGTTGTGCGGCCCGCCCTGGAGGCCGGGGAAGACGGCGCGGTCGATCGCGCGCGCGTGCTCCGCGCGGGTCAGGATCATCGCCCCGCGCGGGCCGCGGAGCGTCTTGTGCGTGGTCGTCGTGACGACGTCCGCGTGCGGTACGGGCGAGGGGTGCGCGCCGCCGGCGATGAGCCCGGCGATGTGCGCCACGTCGGCGACGAGCACGGCACCGACCTCGCGGGCGATCTCGCCGAAGGCGGCGAAGTCGATGGTCCGCGGGATGGCGGTGCCGCCGCACAGGATGATCTTCGGGCGCTCGGCGCGCGCCAGGTCCCGTACCTCGTCGAAGTCGATGCGCCCGTCCTCGCGCCCCACCGTGTACTGCACGCCGCGGAACCACTTGCCGGTCACCGACACGCTCCACCCGTGGGTGAGGTGCCCGCCGTGCGGCAGGGACATGCCCATCACGGTGTCGCCGGGCTCGGCGAAGGCGAGGTAGGCGGCGAGGTTCGCGGGGGAGCCGGAGTACGGCTGCACGTTGGCGTGCTCGGAGCCGAAGAGGGCGTTGGCCCGGTCCGCGGCGAGGGTCTCGATGGGGTCGATGTTCTGCTGGCCCTCGTAGTAGCGCTTGCCGGGGTAGCCCTCGCTGTACTTGTTGGTGAGCACGGTGCCGGTGGCTTCGAGCACGGCGGCGGAGACGTAGTTCTCGCTGGGGATGAGCCGCAGCGTGTCGGTCTGGAGCTGCTCCTCGGCGGCGACGAGGGCGGCCAGCTCGGGGTCGGTCTGCGCAAGGGCGGGATGGGCGGGAGCCATGGTGTGTCCCTCCGGGTCGAGTCTGCGTCGGACCCGGGGCACCCAGGCGGGCGGCACCACTCGGCTGCTGCGCCGCGCGGCTTCCCCGTGGTCCGTTCCACGTTCGCCAGTCGCCGCACGCGGTTCCACCCTAGCGGGCACGCCCGCCGGTGATGGATCCTTCGTCCATCATCCGAGCGAAGATAGAAAGTGGGGCACCACCCCTGCCCCGCCCGCACCGCCCTTCACGGCGCAACGGAACGGAGATCCCGTGACGCGAACCGACGCAGCCATCGCCGCGGCCGACGCCCACAGCGCGCACAACTACCACCCCCTGCCCGTGGTCGTCGCCACCGCCGAAGGCGCGTGGATGACCGACGTCGGGGGCAACCGCTACCTGGACATGCTCGCCGGCTATTCGGCCCTCAACTTCGGCCACGGCAACCCCCGCCTCCTCGACGCCGCCCGCGCCCAGTTGGACCGGGTGACGCTGACGTCGCGCGCGTTCCACCACGACCGCTTCGCGGAGTTCTGCGCGCAGCTCGCCGAGCTGTGCGGCAAGGACATGGTGCTGCCGATGAACACGGGCGCCGAGGCCGTCGAGACCGCGGTGAAGACCGCCCGGAAGTGGGGCTACCGCGTCAAGGGCGTGCCCGAGGGGCGCGCGAAGATCGTCGTGGCGGAGAACAACTTCCACGGCCGTACGACCACCATCGTCAGCTTCTCCACCGACCCCGAGGCCCGCGCCGACTACGGCCCGTACACGCCGGGCTTCGCCATCGTCCCGTACGGCGACCTGGCCGCCCTGGACGCGGCCGTCGACGAGGACACGGTCGCCGTGCTGCTGGAGCCGATCCAGGGCGAGGCGGGCGTGCTGGTGCCGCCGCCGGGCTATCTGGCGGGCGTACGGGAGCTGACCGCGGCCCGGAACGTGCTCTTCATGGCCGACGAGATCCAGTCGGGCCTGGGCCGCACGGGCCGTACGTTCGCGTGCGAGCACGAGGGCGTGGTGCCGGACGTCTACATCCTCGGCAAGGCCCTGGGCGGCGGCGTGGTCCCCGTCTCGGCGGTCGTCGCGAGCCGCGAGGTCCTGGGCGTCTTCCACCCCGGCGAGCACGGCTCCACCTTCGGCGGCAACCCGCTGGCGTGCGCAGTGGGCCTGGAGGTCATCGCGATGCTCCGCACCGGCGAGTACCAGCAGCGCGCCACGGAACTCGGCGACCACCTCCACCGCGAACTGGGCCTGCTGACGGGCACGGGCGCGGTGCGGGAGGTACGCGGCCGGGGCCTGTGGGCGGGCGTCGACATCGACCCGGCGCACGGCACGGGCCGGCAGCTCTCGGAGAAGCTGATGGCCCGCGGCGTCCTGGTCAAGGACACCCACGGCTCCACGATCCGTATCGCACCGCCCCTGGTCATCTCCAAGGAAGACCTCGACTGGGGCCTGGCGCAGCTCCGCGAGACGCTGACCGCCTGACCGCGTCGCCTCGCCGCGCGGGGCAGGGGGCGTAGCACGTACCCCTGCCCCGGCGGTGTCCGTGGACCGCCCGGCATCCGCCGTACGACTGGTAACCGAGCCTCATGTGGCCGTGGCCTGCGCGTCCGTTCGTGACGATCACCGCGGGAACGGAGAATGCGGGACCGCAGCGGCTTCTCCGGCGACCAGACGAGCGAGGCGGTCATGGCGGGTTCCAGCACTCCGAAGGAGACCTCGGTCATCCGGAAGGAGGCCGTGAGTGAGCTGTCCAAGGTGTTCGGGGTCGACGCCCGGGGACTCGACCTGCCGCGGGCGATCCTCTTCCTGGACCTCGCGCTGGTGCCGCTGGTGGTCTTCTGGGCGATCGGGCACGAGCAGTACCTCCTCAGCGCGCTCTTCGGCCTGCTGCTCGCGGTGCTGGACGACCGCGGCGGCAGCTTCGAGCACCGCGCGGCGCGGGTCTCCGTCTACGCCCTGATCGGCGCGGGACTGACCGCGTGGGGCTTCGCCCTCGGGGGAGCGGGCTGGGGCTGGCTGGTCCTCTCGGGCTTCGCGGTCACGCTCGTGGCCGGACTGGCGGTCGCGTACGGAACGCGCAGGTTCGCCACCGCCCTGCTGCTCAACATCTGGTTCATCGCCGCGCTCGCCCTCGCGTTCCAGCTCGACCACCACTCCGGCCCCACCAGCCACACGTGGGCCCAGGTGGTCGCGTGGGCGGGAGGGGCGGCACTGTGGCTCGCGGTGACGACGGTGGGGTGGCTGGCCCGCGGACGGCGGAACGGCCCCCGCCCGACGCCGGACGCACCCGGCGAGGACGGGCCCGCCGGTGACGCACCTGCCGGGGAGGCGCCCGGCGGGGAGGCGCCCGCGGGGAACGGGCCTGCCGAGAACCCGCTCGCCGGGATCCGGCGCCGGCTTCCCCCCTGGCCGGTGCTCACGTTCGCGGTGATCCGCGCCGGAGCCGTCGCCGCGGCCTGCGCGCTCGGCTTCGGCCTCGACCTCTCGTACGGCTACTGGATCCCGGTCGCGACCGTCATCGCGATGAAGCCGGCGCTGGAGCAGACCACGCTCTTCACCGCGCAGCGCCTCGTCGGCGCACTGCTCGGCGCCGCCGCGGCCTCGCTGCTCATCCTGCTGCCCGCGGGCGAGACGGGGACCAAGCTGTTCGCCGTGACGCGGGTGCTCGAAGTGGTGGCGCTCGTCCTGCTGATGCACGCGGCGGCGGTCCGCTACTGGAACCACGCGCTCTACTGCGCCGCAGTCGCCGCGGGAGTGCTCATCCTGGTCAGCCTCCCGCAGCCCACGAACTACACCGTCGAGGGCTACCGCGTGCTGTGGACGGCATGCGGCGTGGCGATCGGCCTGGGCCTCATGCTGCTGGCAGGCAGACTGGCCGCCCGCGAGGACGAGGAACCCTGACCACCGCCCACGGCGGCCGGTCGTCTGGAACGCCCGCACGGGCCATGTCCCGCGGGATCCGGTGGGGACGGGAAACACCGGACCGATCGGGGGCCCGGGCCGTCGCAACCTGGCCGTCCCCCGACCAACCGGCCGCGCTGCGCCCCGTCCTCGACCGCCTGCTCACCCGGGTCCGCGGCACGCAGGACGGCCCGGTGATCCCCCACCAGTGACGTGCCTCAGCGCCGTACGCCGCGAGTTGGCGTAGCCGCTCGAAGAAGGGCGTCGTCGGAGAGGTGAATCACCAGAGCCGGGCGCCCCTTTGTTCTCGCAGCGCTTGGGGCCCGCGCCACCCGTACCCGCGACCATCTCCGTCCACTCTCTGCACGGGTACGCATACGGGTTGTGCACGCCTCTGTTTCTCACAGGGAACTCGCAGAATCGTGCCCGGCCGTGAACCGGACCGCCGCCCCGATACTGGGGCCATGAGCGGCGCGATAGAGCGTAGTGCGGTGGGGCAGTCCGTTCTCGTGGTCGAGGACGATCCCGGGATCGCCGACATCCTGCAGATCACCCTCCGCTTCCACGGCTTCGCCGTGCGCGCCGCGCCCACCGCCGGGCGCGCGCTCGAACTCGCCCGCAGCCACGCCCCCGACCTCGTCCTCCTCGACGTCATGCTCCCCGACGGCAGCGGCTGGCAGGTCTGCCGGGAGCTGCGGGCGGGCGGGGACGAGCCCGCCGTGATCTTCCTCACCGCCCGGGACGCGCCCGCCGACGTGCTCGGCGGGCTCGCGCTCGGCGGGGACGACTACATCACCAAGCCGTTCAACGTCGACGAGGTCGTCGCCCGGGTGCGTGCCGTGCTGCGCAGGACCCGGGGGCGGGCGCCCGCGGGCGGGGTGCTGCGCCACGGGGACGTGGAGCTGGACGAGGCGACGTTCACCGTACGGCGCGGGGGTGCGCCCGTGGAGCTGACGCCGACCGAGTACAACCTGCTGCGCCACCTCATGCGCAACGCCGGCCGCATCCTCACCAAGGAGCAGTTGCTGCGCAACGTCTGGCAGTTCGACACCGCGGTGGAGTCGACGGTCGTGGAGACGTACATCAGTTATCTGCGGCGCAAGCTCGACCCCCTCGGCCCGCCGCTCATCGAGACCCGCCGCGGCGTCGGCTACGGGCTGCGCCCCGTAGGACCGCATGGGCCGCATGAGCCGCATGGGCCCGACGGGTCCGAGGGACAGGCCGGACCGGCCGGTCCGGCAGGAGCCAGGGATTCCGCAGCGCCCGCCGGGCCGCCGCCGTGAAGCGGTTCCCCCGTTCCCTCAGCAACCGGCTCTCCGTCACCAACGTCGTCATCCTCGCCGTCGGTCTCCTCGCCGCCGCCTGCGGCAGCCTCTTCGGTACGTACACCATCCTCGTCGGCGAGGTCGACGCCACCGTGCGCCAGGACCGCGAGACCCTCGTCTCGGGACCGCTCAGCGTCACCGCACTGGAGCAGGTGTGCCGGTTCGCCGACGCCTTCGGCGCGTCCGACGACAAAGGCTTCGGCTCCTCCGGCAAGGAGGACCCCTTCGTCCTCCTCGACTCCCGCGGCGAACTCCGGCCCACCTGCCCGCTCATCGGCGGTGACGACCAGCGGCTCTCCCGCGAGATAGCCGGCTCCGTCGACGATCCCGGCGCCCTTGCCGACTCCGGCGACCTCACCAGCATCGCGGCCGGCGGCCACCACTACCGCGCCGCCGTCGCCCGCCTCGACGACGGTTCGTACGCCATCAGCACCACCCGCTACGACGGGGTGCGCAACGCCGTACGGAAACTCCTCGTCATGGAAGCCGTCTTCGGCGCCCTGCTCCTGCTGCTCCTCGCCGTCGTCTCCTCGCACGCCGCCCGCCGCCGGCTGCGCCCCCTGGAGGACATGGTCGAGACCGCGTCCGCGATATCCGAGGGCGACCTGTCGCGCCGCGTCGACACCTCGCCGCCCGGCGGCAGCGAGGTCGAGCAGTTGCGCGACGCGCTCAACGCCATGCTCCAGCAGGTCGAGGGCGCCATGGCCAGCCGGGAGGAAGCCGCCGCGCGGCAGCGGCAGTTCCTCGCCGACGCCTCGCACGAGCTGCGCACCCCGCTGGCGACCGTGCTCGGCTACCTCCAGCTCTACGACAAGGGCATCCTCGACGACGACGAGGCCGAACGCGCCCTCACCCGCGTCGGCGCCGAGGCCGAGCGCATGAGCCGCCTCGTCGACGAACTCCTCGCCCTCGCCCGCCTCGACCAGCACCCCGCCCGCGACCGCGCCCCCGTCGACCTCGCCGCCCTCGTCCGCGACGCCGCCGCCGACCTGCGCGCGCAGCAGCCGCACCGCCCCGTGACGGCCGAGGCCGCGGCGCCCGCGGTGGTCGTCGGCGACGAGGCCCAGTTGCGCCAGGTCCTCGGCAACCTCCTCGCCAACGTACGCACCCACACCCCCGAAGACGCCGCCTGCACCCTCTCCGCCGCCACCGGCGACGGCGCCGCCGTCCTGCGCATCGCCGACACCGGGCCCGGCATGCGCCCGGAGGACGCGGCGCGCATCTTCGACCGGTTCTTCCGCGCCGACCCGGGTCGCGCGCGGGTCGCGGGCGGCAGCGGCCTGGGCATGTCGATCGTGCGGGCGGTGGTCGAGGCGCACGACGGCGAGGTCGCGCTCGACACCGCGCCCGGCGCGGGCATGGCCGTCACCATCCGGCTGCCGCTGGCGGACGCGCGGGTTGAGAGTTCGGTGTGAAGCCCCTGCGGGATCCCTGAGGGCCCTGGGTACGCCCCGGCCGCCGCGGTGACGCTGAAGCCCCCACTCCGTGTCGCCGAGCCGAGGAGCCCCGCCGTGGCCGCACTGGCCAGATTCTGTTTCCGCCACCGCTACGTCGTCCTGCTGCTCTGGGTCTGCGCCCTGTTCGGCACGGCCGTCGCCGCACAGGCCGCGGGCAGCCGCTGGGCCAACGACTTCGAACTGCCCGGCACCGAGTCCGCCGAGGCGGTCGACCTTCTGCGCGCGTCCTTCCCGCAGACCTCCGGGGACACCGACAGCGTCGTCTGGCGGGCACCGGAGGGCGCCTCGGTACGCGACCCGCAGATTCGCGCGCGGATGACGGAGGCGCTCGCCGGCATCGCCGACGTTCCGCAGGTCGGCCGGGTCGCCGGTCCGTACGCGCCCGAAGGCGGCGGGCAGATCAGCGAGGACGGGCGGATCGCGTACGCGCAGGTGACGTTCACCGAGCAGGCCATGAACCTGGAGAAGGAGAACGTCGAGGAGGTGATCGACACCGCGCAGGCCGCGGCCGGTGACGTCGACGGACTCCAGGTCGAGCTGGGCGGCGAGGCGATCCAGGCGGTGCAGGGCGCGCCGGGCGGGCTCGCGGAGGTGACGGGCATCGTCGCGGCGGCGGTCATCCTGTCGATCGCGTTCGGCTCGCTCTTCGCGATGCTGCTGCCGATCGTCTGCGCCGTCTTCGGCATCGGCACGGGCCTGATGACGGTCACGCTGCTCAGCCACACGACGGACTTCGCCGAAGCCACCACCCTCCTCGGCAGCCTCATCGGCCTCGGCGTCTCGATCGACTACGCGCTCTTCATCGTCACCCGGCACCGCACGGGGCTGCACCGCGGCATGAGGGTGGAGGACTCCGCGGTACGGGCCCTGGACACCGCCGGGCGCGCGGTGCTGTTCGCGGGCGGGACGGTGTGCGTGGCGCTGCTCGGCATGATCGCGCTGGGCATCGGCTTCCTCAACGGGGTGGCGATCGCGGCGTCGCTCACGGTGCTGCTGGGCGTCGCGGCGTCGGTGACGCTGCTCCCGGCGCTGCTGGGCATCCTGCAGACGCGGGTACTCAGCCGCCGCCAGCGCCGCAGGCTCGCGGAGCACGGCCCGGAGCACACCCCGGAGCCGGGCGACGCGGCGGCGGGGGAGACCGGAGAGGCCGCGGGCCGGGCCCCCGGGCGGGCCGCCCGCTGGGCGCTGCTGGTGCAGCGCAGGCCGCGGCTGCTGGCGTCGCTCGCGGTCGTCGTCATCGCGATCGTCTCCCTCCCGCTGCTCTCCCTCCGCCTCGGCACCACCGACCAGGGCAACCACCAGGAGTCCAAGACCACGCGCAAGGCGTACGACCTCCTCGCCGAGGGCTTCGGCCCGGGCTTCAACGGCCCGCTCCAACTGGTGGCGGAAACCCCCGAAAAGGCGGACGCTCCCGCCCTCAGCCGCCTGATCACTCGACTGGAACGAACCGAAGGCGTGGCGGAGGTGGGCACCCCCGCCCCCGCCCCGGACGGCAGGATCACGGTCGTCCAGGTCATCCCGGACAGCGCCCCCAGGACGAGGCGACCGACCAGCTCATCGACCGGCTACGGGACGAGGTCGTCCCGGCGGCCGAGGAGGGCACCTCGCTCGACGTCCGTGTCGGCGGAGTCACCGCGATCAACAAGGACTTCGCCTCCGTCATCACCGCCAAGCTGCCCCTCTTCGTCGGCATCATCGTCGCGCTGGGCTTCGTCCTGCTGCTGGTCGCCTTCCGCTCGGTGGTGGTACCGCTGACGGCGGCGGTGATGAACCTGCTCGCCGCGGCGGCGGCGTTCGGCGCCCTGGTCGCGATCTTCCAATGGGGCTGGGGCAGCGACCTCTTCGGCCTGGGCCGCGAGGTGCCGATCACGGCGTTCCTCCCGGTCATCATGCTGGCGATGCTCTTCGGCCTGTCGATGGACTACCAGGTCTTCCTGGTCAGCCGCATGCACGAGGAGTGGGTCCACCACGGCGACAACGCCCGCGCGGTCCGCGTCGGCCTCGCGGAGTCCAGCCGGGTCATCAACGCGGCGGCGCTCATCATGATCTGCGTCTTCAGCGCGTTCGTCCTCAGCGGCGACCTGGAGGGCGTGATGGCGGGCATCGGCCTGGCCGGCGCGGTGGCCCTGGACGCCTTCGTGATCCGCACGATGCTGGTCCCCGCCCTGATGCACCTGATAGGCCCCGCCAACTGGTGGCTCCCCACCTGGCTGGACCGCCACCTCCCCCACCTGGCAGTAGAACCCCACGACAACCCGGGTGGAGTGGAAGACGAGCCGGGCGGCCCTCAGGAACTCGCGAAGACGGGCGGGGTCCCGGCGTGATTCCGCCAACCCCTCCGGAATGTCACGGAGAGTAGTCGATTGGGCTCGTCCGGTGGTACTCTCGCGGCGAGAGTTCTCCCTTGGAGGGGACATGGACACGAAGTGGGAAGCCGACCCGGCGGCGGCGTTCGCCCGGCGGTTAGGGAAGTCGTCGCATGAGCTCGGGCAGACCTCGGGCGACGCCAGTTGCCCGGACGTGTGGGAGTTGGACAACGGGGATGTCGCGGTCATCGGCAGCGATCTGACGGCCGACTATCAGGGACGGTTACCCGAAGGGGTGAGCGTCGACCCCGGCGAGCGTCTGGTGGTCATCCCGCGGGCGACGGTCATCGCGGCGAAGACGGATATCCCGGATGAGTAGCTTGCTCAACGGCGTGGAGGGCGAGCGCATGTCTCTCGCCCCGTACTACGCCGACTTCGAGACGCACTACTGGCGCAGCGCCGACCTGGGATTCTGGAAGCTGGAGCGGCAGCAGACGTTCCAGGAGCCGGGCTACGACAGTTGGGAGGCGTTCGCCCGCGGTGACTGGGCGGAATCCCTGCGCTTACTCGAAGCGGGCAGGGAGAAACTGACGCGGTATCACCAGAAGGGGCAGCGGCACGGCTTCGTTTCCCGGCGGATCCGGGTGGTGGAGGAGCCACTGAGCCCGTACATGCAGTGGGAGTTGCACGCCCTGCGGGTCCGTAGTGAAACCGGGGGGCGGATCCACGTCATCGACGCGGACAAGGTCGTCCAGTACGAGTCCGACGGCCCGCTCCCCGAGATCTACACCCTCGGTGAACACGTGATGTACGAGGCCGTGTACGACGAACGGGGCGTGCTGGAAGCCGCGCGGAAGTTTGTCGATCGTGACCTCATCCTGCGCTGCCAGAGCTTCATCCAGGAGCTCTATCAAGCCGGGGAGCCCCTGCTCGACTGGTTCGACGGACACGTTGCGCACCTGCCGCCCCCACCCGCCCAGACGTAGCGATGGGCGGTGACGGTACGCCGGGGCACGTCAACCGGGTCGGGGGCGAGACCGTCGCCCACGCCGTCGTCCAGGCCCGGGACATCAGCGGCGGCCTGCACCTGCACCAGCACGGGCAGGAGACGCCGGCCATCGTCCCGCATCAACTGCGCGGCGGCGTCGGGCACTTCGTCAACCGGTCCCGGGAGCTGGCCCGGCTGGACTCCCTCCTCGCGGAGGACACGGCCCGGTCGCGTACGTCGCGCGTGGCGGCGCTCACCGGTACCGGCGGGGTCGGCAAGACCTCGCTCGCCCTGCACTGGGCGCATGCCGCGCAGGAGCACTTCCCCGGTGGCGAGCTGTACGCCAACCTGTGCGGCTATGCCGCCGAGGCCCCGGCGGCCCCGGAGCAGGTGCTCGGTCACTTCCTCGAGGACCTGGGCGTCCCGGCCGCGCAGGTGCCGGCGGTACGCGAGCGGCGCGAGACCCTGTTCCGCTCGCTGGTGGCGGGACGCCGCATGCTCATCTTCCTCGACAACGCCGCCCACAGCGCCCAGGTGCGGCCGCTGCTGCCGGGCACCGCAGCGTCGCTCGTGCTCGTCACCAGCCGGGACGACCTCACCGGCCTGGTGACCCACAGTGATGCCGTGCGCATACGGGTCCCGACGTTCCCGGCCGACGACGCCGTCACCCTGCTGCGCGCCACCACCGCCGACGAACGGACCGGCGACCCGGGCGCCGACCTCTCAGAACTGGCCGGGATGTGCGGCGGGCTTCCGCTTGCGCTCCGTATCGCCGCGGAACGAGCGGCGGGCCGGCCGGCGATCCCCTTACGCGAACTGATCGACGAGTTACGCGACGAATCGGCGCGGTGGACCGTGCTCACCGCCGACACCGGGGAAGGGAACGAGGAGGGAACGGACGCCATGCGCAGCGTGTTCGAGTGGTCCTACCGGGCGCTGCCTCCGTCCGCCGCCCGGCTGTTCCGGCTGCTCGGCCTGCACCCGGGCAACGAGTTCGGGCTGCCGGCCGCGGCCGCTCTGGCGGGCCTGGAACCCGCGCGCGTCCAACCGATGCTGGAAACCCTGACGCGCGCCCACCTGCTGCAGCGACGCCCGGGCGGACGCTACGAGTTCCACGACCTGGTGCGCGCCTACGCGGCCGAACTGGTGCGCAGGGAGGAGATCGAGAACGACCGGGCGGCGGTCCTGTCGCGCTGCCTTGCCTGGTACCTCCACGCCGCGGACGCGGCACAGCGGGCCATCGCGCCCTACGACCGCTGGCCCCTCGACGACCACGTCCCGGCTCCCGATCACCCGCCCGCCTTCGACGGCTACGAGTCCGCCTTCCGCTGGTACGAGAAGGAGTCCGTCAACCTCGTCACCGCCGTCCGCTCCGCCGCCGACGCCGGTGCCTTCGGGATCGCCTGGCGGCTGGCCGTGGTGCTGCGGGCGATCTACATGCACCAGAACGCCTTCGACGAGTGGAGTACCACCGCCCGGATCGCCGTCGAGGCCGCGCGCGCGTCGGGCGAGGACGTCGGCGAGGCAGAGGCGCTGGAGAACCTGGGCAAGGCCGAGTTCCAGAGACTGCGGCTGGCGGAGGCCGAGGAGTGCCACCGGGGCGCGCTGGCCATCCGGCGGCGACTCGGGGACGTCCACGGCATGGCGGTGTCCACCAACGCCCTCGGTCTCCTCGGGCTCCGGCGCCGCCGTCTGGACGAAGCAGAACGCCGCTTCACCGAAGCCGCGGAGATGTTCCGCACCCTCGGCGAACGCCGCTGGACGGCCCTGATGCGTACCAACCTGGCGGAGACGCTGTGCGACGCCGGCCGTCCGGGCGAGGCGTGCGATGTCGTGGAACGGGTGCTCGCGGACTTCCGGGACCTCGACGACCACTTCGGGGTGGGCAACGCGCTGTGGCTGCTCAGCCGGGCCCGACGCGAATCCGGAGACCCCGGGGCCGCCGCGCTGGCGATCACCGAAGCGCTCTCCCTGGCCGCGGCGGAGGACAACCGACTCTGGCAGGGGCACTGGCTCGCCGAGTCGGCCCGCGTCGAACTTGCGCGTGGTCGCGCGACGGAAGCCCTGCGACTGGCCCGCGAGTCGGCGGCAGTGCAGCAACGACTCGGCGACACCGCCCGTGAGGCCGCCGCGCTGGACATCGCCGGCCAGGCGTGCGGTGCGCTCGGCCGGCCGGACGAGGCGGCCGGCCTCCATCGCGAGGCCGTCGAGCGGTTCCGCGAGGCCGACGCCCACTGGCAGCTTGCGCTTGCGCTGGTGCACCTGGCGGAGGTGCTGGGACAGGCGGGGGAGCCGGCCCGTACGGTCTGGGAGGAGGCGGCGGGCGAACTGGGCCGTTTCGACGACCCGGGGGCGAACGCGCTGGCGGAGCGGGTGGCCGCGCGGCTCGAAGACCTCTGAGGGCGTCGCGTCGCGCGGAGCTACTCCACGGGTGCGGATTCGGCGATCCACACGGGTCCGTCCGCGCAGTCCAGGCGAGGCCCGTCGGTGGGCGTGAGACTGGTCCGCAACACCTTCACGCGGCGTCCCTCCAAGACCGCGACTGGCCCCCGGCCGGGGCCGATGTACCGGTGCGTCCGTACCTGGTTGTGCACTTCGTGAGCACTTCGCGCGGTGTCCACAATGGCGAACTCCTCTTCCATGAGCCCCGCGTAGGTCGCCCCACGATCTGACTGCGGCTCACCGGCGGACGGGTCCGCCGCACGCTCCAGCGCGACGGCGAGCACCCGTCGGAGCGACTCCGCGAGCCGGGGCCACAGCGCGTCGGGCGTCGCATCGTCCGGGATGGGGACCGTGCGCTCCTAGGCGAGGACGGGGCCGGCATCGAACTCCTCGTCCATGCGGTGGGCCGTGACACCGAGCTTCGGATCGCCGTTCCGGATCGCCCACAGCACGGGGGCGGGCCCGCGGTACTCGGGCAGCATCGAGCAGTGGACGTTGATGACGCCGTAGCGGGGGACCGAGAGGACGGCCGGAGGCAGGCGCCACGAGAAGCCGAAGCAGACCAGGAGATCGAGACCGTATCCGCCGAGGGCTGTCCCGAGCCCTTCGGAGCTTCCGGGTAAGAGCAGGTCGATCCCCGCGGGCAGCGCGGCGGTGATGCGCCCCGCGGTATCGGCGGCGGCTGGATCGGTCGCCGATCTGGGGCGCATGGAACGGGAGTAGGCGTAGACGACGGGGGTGTGGCCGCCTTCCACGCAGACCTCGCGCAGGGTGGCGAACTCCCGGGCACCGAATGAGATCAAGCCGACACGCATGGCAACGCTCACCGAGGCAGCATAGCGAGGCACCAGAGCCCCGGAAGGCGACTTCGACGGCGGCCGGAGCCGGGAAAACCGCTCCCGCGCAACGGAGCGGGGTGCTGCCCCTGTTGGGCTGCACCCCGGTCCGTGGTGGCGGCGTGGTCAGACGGTTACCAGGTCTGCCTTCTGCTCCGCCTCCGCCTCCGCGGTCGGCTCCGGCTCCTCCGCCGGGTTGCGCTTCGGGAGGGCGAAGAGCAGGGCGTACACCACTCCCAGGATCGCGATCACCCACCACATCGCGTTCTCGAACGCCCCCGCGAACGCCGGGCCCGCCTCCCGCGGGGCCGTCGGCTCGTCCATCGCGCCGAAGAACACCACCGACACCAGGCCGAGACCCAGCGCCATCCCCAACTGGTTCACCGTGTTGATCAGGCCCGACGCCGAGCCCGCGTGGCGGCGCGGGACGCCGGAGAGGACCGCGTCCGTCAGGGGGGCGAAGACCAGGCCCATGCCCGCGCCCAGGAGGGTCAGCGGCAGCACCATCTGCCAGGTGGAGATCTCCGTGCCGTAGCGGTCGGACGCCGCCAGGTACAGCAGGGCTCCGGACACCATCATCACCGCGCCCCCGTGCAGCACCTTCCGCCCGAAGAGCGGCGTCAGCTTCTGCACCGACATCCCCGCCGCCACCGAGCAGCCGAGCGAGAACGGCAGCCCCGTCAGGCCCGCGTGCAGGGCGCTCCAGCCGAGGCCGAGCTGCATGTACAGCGTCCACACCAGGAAGAAGATCCCCAGCGCGGTGCTGAAGGCGAGCTGCACCCCGATGCCCGCGGCGAAGCTCTTCACCCGGAACAGCGTCAGCTCGACCAGCGGCGAGCCGTCCGCGCGCTGCTTGCGCTTCTGGTACGCGACGAAGGCGGCGAACACCGGCAGGCTCGCGGCCATCGAGACGAAGCCCCACGCCGGCCAGTCGTTCTCGTGGCCCATGGTGATCGGGTACAGCAGCATCAGCAGCCCCGCGGTGGCCAGCAGCACCCCGCGCAGGTCCAGGCGGAGCGCGTCGGGCGCCGTCGACTCGCTGATGAAGCGGCGGCCGAGGATCAGGCCGGCGATGCCGACGGGCAGGTTGATGAGGAAGATCGGCCGCCAGGCCAGCCCGAACAGGTCCCACTCGGTGAGCAGCGCGCCGATCATCGGGCCGGACACCGCGCCGAGGCCGGCGACCGCGCCGAACATCCCGAAGACCTTGCCCCGTTCCTCCGCGGGGAACGTGACGTGGATGATGCTGAGTACCTGCGGCACCATCAGCGCCGCCATCGCGCCCTGAAGGACCCGCGAGCCCACGAGCATCGCCGGGTCGGCGGCGATGCCGCACAGCAGCGAGGCGGCGGTGAAGCCGCCCATGCCGAGCAGGAAGACCCGCTTGCGGCCGTAGATGTCGCCGAGCCTGCCGCCCGTGATGAGGCCGATGGCGAAGGCGAGCGCGTACCCGGCGGTGATCCACTGGATCGCGCCGAAGGAGGCGCCGGTGTCCTCCCGGATGCTCGGGATGGCGATGTTGACGATCGTCGCGTCGACGAGGTCCATGAAGGAGGCCGTCAGCACGACGGCGAGCGCGATCCACCGGCGGCGGTCCGGTCCTGCGACAGAGGCGTTCTGGAAGGTCATGGCGGTAATCTAGGATCGGTATAGGACAGGTCATGTCCTAAAGGGAAGGCAGTCTGGAAAACATGACGACCGACACTCCCAAGCGGCTTCTGCACCTGCTCTCCCTCCTCCAGACGCCCCGCGAATGGCCCGGCAGCGAGCTGGCCGGCCGCCTCGGCGTCACCGACCGCACCATCCGCCGCGACATCGAGCGGCTGCGCGACCTCGGCTACCCGGTCGAGTCCACCAGGGGCACCGCCGGCGGCTACCGCCTGGTGGCGGGAAAGGCCATGCCCCCGCTGCTCCTTGAGGACGACGAGGCCGTCGCCATCGCCGTCGGTCTGCGCAGCTCCGCGGGCCATACGGTCGCGGGGCTCGCGGAGGCGTCCGTACGGGCGCTGGCGAAGCTGGAGCAGGTGCTGCCGTCGCGGCTGCGCCGCCGCGTCACGTCCCTCGGCACCGCCACCACGCCGCTCACCCGCTGGCAGGGCCCGCAGGTCGACGCCGAGGTGCTGACGGTGCTGGCCGCGGGGGCGGCGGGCGGCGAGCGGCTGCGCTTCGGCTACCGCGCGGTGGACGGCACCGAGACCAAGCGGCTGGTGGAGCCGGCCGGGCTGGTCGCGGCGGGCCGGCGGTGGTACTTCGTCGCGTACGACAACGACCGTGACGACTGGCGGATGTTCCGCGTCGACCGCATCACCCGCCCCTTCGCCACCGGCGTCCGCCCGCCCCGCCGCGAGCTGCCGGCGGCGGACGCGGCGGCGTTCGTCGAGGACCGGATGGGCGGGGACCGGCCCCGCTACCGCGCCCGCGTGACGCTGCACGCGCCGTACAAGGAACTGGCGCGCCGCCTCGCCGGCACGGAGGGGCTGACCCGGCTGGACGAGGGGCGCTGCGCGTTCGTGACGGAGGCGGACGCGCTGGACTGGCTGGCGCTCCGGCTGACCGCGCTGGGCTGCGAGTTCGAGGTGCACGAGCCGCGGGAGCTGGCGGAGTACCTACGGGACCTCGCGGGCCGCGCGTCCCGAGCGGCGGGCGGCATGGGGGAGGGGACGGGGGAGGAGTGAGCGGGATCCGGTACGCGTACGAGCCGGCGGCCCCGAAGCGGGCCCCGGCCCCGCCGCCCTCTCACCCCAGCCGTCGCCGCAGCGCCCGTGCCCGGCGCGCCACCCGCCGTACCGCCGGACTCCGCGGCACGAACGCCAGCCGCTTCGGCACCCCGCCCGGCAGCCCCTCCACCGTCAGCCGGCGCCGCTTGAAGTACCGCCACGTGTCCGCGTCCAGCTCCGCCGCCAGCCACGCCTCGGCCTCGGGCCGCCGCCGCGCGTAGATCCGCGGCTGCATCGTGAACCCGACCGCCGTCAGCAGCCCTCCCAGCGCCGCCTGCGCCTCCTGGGCGGTCGGCGCCCGCCAGTCGCGCACCGCCGCCGGGTCGTCCAGCGACGGCAGCAGCGCGTCGGCGATCGTGACCGGGACGCGGTTGCTGTTCTCGTACGGGGTCAGCCGCTCCAGCAGCGTGTCCGTGCCGGCCCTCGCCACCGGCAGCCCGTACAGCGTCGAGGCGGTCAGCAGCGCCGTGGAGAACGCGCCCGCCACGAGCGCCGGTCGGAGGCGTTCGTACAGCACCTCCGCCAGCACCGGGGAGTCGAGCACCGTCAGCGTCACGCCGAGGCCGTCCGCCTCCTGCTCCAGCAGCCGCGAGATGCGCGCCGGTGCCATCGGGTGGGGCTTGAACACCACGCTGCGGTGGCCCAGTCGTGCCGCCCCGCGCACCATCCGCACGTGCAGCTCCTCTTCCTCCGCCGCGGTGAGGATCTTCAGCGCCGAGAGGTACTGGCCCAGGAGGAGTGCGGGCGAGGACCCTTCGGCGAGCCCGGCGGCGGGCAGGTCGAGGTCGGCGGCGGCCGCGAGTTCGGCCAGCACCTTCTTCAGCTCCTCGGCCGGCACGATCTCCGGCGGCACCCCGAACTCCGTGAGCAGCATGGGCCGTACGCCCGGCAGCAGGTCGGGGTGGAGCAGCCGCTCGACGCGGCTGCCGACGAAGGAGGAGAGCTTGTTGCGCGTGGGGCCGTAGCTCATCAGGCCGTCGGCGTAGACGTGCAGGGCCGCGTCGGGGAAGAGCTGGACGAGCGCCCGCGCCGGGTTGACCTGGATCGACTCCACGACCAGCGTGAGCCGGTCGTCGCCCAGGCCCCACAGCAGCCGCAGGTGCCGCTCCCACAGCGGCACGTCCTCGGCGCGCGGCTCCCACGCGGCGGGGTGCAGCGGGCGGATGGCGTGGTTCCAGTCGCGTACGTCGTCGAAGCGGGAGCGGAGCTGCGCGAAGCCGGCCATGGCGTCGACGGCGGGGGTGGTCTCGGGGTTGGCGGCGTTGTTGGTGATCAGCAGGACGCGGCGGTCGGCGGCGGGGAAGAGCCCGGCGTCCAGGGCGGCGGCGAGGGTCGCGGTGCCGTAGAGGGTGGAGGCCACGAAGACCTGGGTGTGCCGGCCCGGCGCGTAGCGGATCTGCAGCGGCGGATGCGCGGACGCGGGGGCGGTGGAGCCGGCCGCGGGGCCGGGGGACGGGGAGGTCATCGGACGGCCACCTCCGCCGGTACGCCCCGGCGGTGGAGCCGGCGCAGCAGTTCGGAGCGGTCGGTGTCCATGGCGTCCAGCACCTCCGTCAGTACGTGCGGGGGCATGCGCCGCAGCGCGTCGGCGCTCATCTCGCGCAGTCTGCGGGCCACCGGCTTCTCGAACCGCTCGATGTGCTTCAGATGGTGCGCGATGATCGCGCAGTAGTTCCGCACCGCCTTGGGCAGCAGCAGCTCCGCGTCCCGGTCCGCCGCCGTCTCCTCGACCACCTGGTCGAAGGCGCGCAGGAAGTCGAGCTGGCGGACGTCGCCGATCTGGGTGAGGGAGTTCGCGACGCCGCGGCGGTAGAAGACGCCGAGCAGCCCGACGACGGCGAACGTCCGGGCCTCGCGGTGCAGCCGCCAGATCCACGGCCGGTCCTCGGCGGTCCGCAGCCCGTCGGGGAAGTGCAGCAGGCCCTCGTCGAGCAGCCGGCGGTGGTAGATGCCGGCCCAGGCGTACGCGTAGTCGACGGACGTGGTGCGCGTCGCCGGCAGGATCGCGGAGCGCGGGTCCTGGACGACGCCGCGGCGGCCGTGCGGCACGCGGTGGAGGGTGCGGGCGCGGGCGGCGCACTGCACGTGGTCGGTGCGGACGAAGTCGCAGTCCAGCTCGGTGATGGCCGCCAGCAGCCGGCGGCAGTGGCCGGGGGCGAGCCAGTCGTCGCCGTCGAGGAAGGTCACGTACCGGCCGCGGACCCGGTCGAGACCGGTGTTGCGGGCGGTGGCCAGGCCGCCGTTGTGCTCGTGGCGTACGTGCACGGCGCCCGGCAGGTCGCGCGCGGCCCGCGCCAGCAGCTCGCCGGTGCGGTCCGTCGAGCAGTCGTCCACCAGGATGAACTCGGTGTCGGGTGCCGCGTTGGCGCGCAGGCAGGCCAGCGTCTCGGGTGCGTAGTCCTGCACGTTGTAGAAGGGAACGATCACGGAGAGTTGAAGCATCCAGGCGATGCTAGGGGCCGCCCCGCGCCCGGGGCTTGCCCTGCTCCGACGCCCGCATGAACGCCGGGCGGCGGAATGGTGAACGCCGTCCCTCTACGGACGGGTTCGCCGTTCGGCGGCGTGTTGTTAACCATTTGTACGGCCGGTGTTGGGCCACCGAGCGGAATGCCTCCCTACCGTCGGCGGCGTGCTCAACGACCCCCCGTCACAGCTTCGCACCGCTGTTCTCGCCGACTCGGACACCCGCTGGAAATGGGGCGCGCTCACCGCTCGCCGCATGGCCCCGGAGGCGGTGCTCGACGGGTACCTGCTGCACGGCAGGGCGACCCCCACGGCCCGCCAGCTCGCCGAGGTGGGCGTACCCGCGGACGCGATGAGGGAGGTCACGGCCGTCGAGTTCCTGGCCGCCGCCGACCCCGACCGCTACGACGTCGTGCTCCTCTCCTGCGTCGGCGGCACCGTGCAGGCGATGCTCCACGGCCTCGCCCGCGCCTGGCAGGGCGCCAGGCGCCGCCCGGCGGTCGTCACCGGCTACGTCGGCGTCGTGTACGAGAAGCTCTCCGACGGCCTCCTCCTGCGCAACGGCGCCGACATCGTGCTGGCCAACAGCCGGCAGGACGCCGAGCGCTTCCGCGCGGTGTACGAGGGCGTCGGCGCCTCGCCGAACAGCATCGTGGAGTGCGCGCTGCCCTTCCTCGACGGCGCGGCCTACGACCCGGCGGCGCCCGGCGGCGACCGCCCGTACACCGTCGTCTTCGCCGTCCAGCCCTCCGTGCCCGACACCCGCGAGGACCGGCTGTACCTGCTGCGCCGCGCCGTCCGGCACGCCGAGCGGCACCCGGAGCGGGAGGTGCTGGTCAAGCTGCGCAGCCGGCCGGGCGAGCACACGACGCACATCGAAGAGGCCCCGTACCAGAAGCTCGCCCGGAAGCTGCCCGGCGGCCTGCCCGCGAACTGCAGCCTGGTCTACGGGAACATGGGCGAGGTCCTGGACCGCACCGACCTGCTCGTCACCGTCTCCTCCACCGCCGCGCTGGAGTCCCTGCACCGCGGCATCCCGACCGCCGTCCTCACCGACCTGGGCGTACGCGAGCCGCTGGGCAACCACCACTTCCTCGGCTCCGGCTGCCTCGCCTCCTGGGACGAACTGGACGCCGGCCACCTCCCCAAGCCCGACCCCGTGTGGCTGTCCCGCCAGGGCGTCCCCGGCGCGGCCTCCGCCGAGCCGTACGACGCCGCCTTCGACCGCGCCAGGGCCCGGCTGACCACCCTGGTCGCCGACCCGCAGTTGCCGCCACTGGCGCCGTACTACACCCCCGAGACCGCCGGCGGCTACCTGCCGCGGATCCTCGCCCGGCACGGCCTGGCGCCCACCGGCGAGCCGCTGCCGCAGGCCGCGGCCGCCGCCGAGCCCGGCCCGCTGCGCCGGTGGGCGCGCACGCTGCTGCGCAAGGCGGCGCGCGCCGCGTACCGGGGCGGAGTGCAGCGCATCGCGCCCCTCATCCGCCGCATGGGGGCGCTGTGAGCGACGCACGCGCGGCCGCGACCCCGCAGGCCGACAGCGCACCCGCACGTGCGCCGCGCGGGCGGAGAAGCGAACCAGACGACGCCGCGACGTCCCGCGGCCGCCCGCATCAGCAAGGAGCCTCCATGTCCCAGCCCGAGTCCGCACCCCGCGTGCTCGCGGTCATTCCGGCCCGCGGGGGGTCCAAGGGCGTCCCCGGCAAGAACCTCGCCCGTGTCGGCGGCGTGCCCCTGGTGGCCCGCGCGGTACGGCAGTGCCTCGCGGCCCGGCTCGTGACCGACGTCGTGGTCTCCACCGACGACGACACCATCGCCTCCGTCGCCCGCGAGGCCGGCGCCGAGGTCGTCCGCCGCCCCGCGGAGATCGCCGGCGACACCGCCTCCAGCGAGGCGGCGGTGCTGCACGCGCTGGACAGCCACGAGGAGCGCTGCGGCGCGACGATGGCCGCGGTGCTCCTGGTGCAGTGCACGAGCCCGTTCCTCACCGGCGAGGACATCGACGGCGTCACGAGCGCGGTGCTCGACGAGGGCGCGGACAGCGCGCTGACGGTGGCCCCCTTCCACGGGTTCCTCTGGCGGGACGAAGCGGACGAGGCGGAGGCCGCTGCCGTTGCCGGGACCCCCGCGGCGGCGAAGACCCCGGCTGTCGCGGAGGCCACCGCGGTCGCCAAGGCGGCGGCGACGGGTGCCGCGACGGGTGCCGCCCCGACGAAGGTCGCCCCGGCCGTGGAGGCCGCTCCGGCTCAGGGGTACGGGGTCAACCACGACAAGTCGTACCGGCCCCGGCGCCAGGACCGGCCGCAGGACCTGCTGGAGACCGGTGCCGCGTACGCCATGCGCACGCCCGGGTTCCGCGAGCACCGCCACCGCTTCTTCGGCCGCACCGCCCCGGTGCGTACCGACGCCGCCCGCGTGCTGGAGGTCGACGAGCCCGACGACCTGACCCGCGCCCGCGCCCTGGCCCCCCTGCTCGACGTGCCGGGACCCGGCTCGCTGCCCACCCGCCGCGACGTCGACGCCGTCGTCCTCGACTTCGACGGCACCCAGACCGACGACCGCGTCTACATCGACGCCGAAGGCCGCGAACTCGTCGCCGTCCACCGCGGCGACGGCCTCGGCATCGCCGCGCTCCGCCGCGCCGAGCTGAAGCTGCTCATCCTGTCCTCGGAAAAGAACCCGGTCGTCGCCGCGCGGGCACGCAAACTTCACCTCCCCGTTCTGCACGGGGTCGACCGTAAGGACATCGCACTGAAGCAGTGGTGCGAGGACGAGGGCATCGCGCCCGAGCGCGTGCTCTACGTCGGCAACGACGTGAACGACCTGCCGTGCTTCGGCCTCGTCGGCTGGCCCGTCGCGGTCGCCGGCGCCCACGCGATCGTGCGGGACGCGGCGCGTGCGGTGACGTCCACCCCCGGAGGCGACGGAGCGATCCGCGAGATCGCCTCGTGGATCCTCGGTCCCTCCCTGTAGCCCGATCCCTCCCTGGCGAGGGTCTGGAGAGTAAGGAACAGATCTGCATGAGCTCCACCCAGCGTTTCCGCACCTTCGGCGACCGCGTCGTCGGCCCCGGCCGGCCGGTGTACATCACGGGTGAGATCGGCATCAACCACAACGGCGACCTCGACAACGCGCTCGCGCTCGTCGACGCCGCCGTCGAGGCGGGCTGCGACGCGGTGAAGTTCCAGAAGCGCACGCCCGAGATCTGCACCCCCCGCGACCAGTGGGACGTCGAGCGCGACACCCCCTGGGGCCGGATGACGTACATCGACTACCGGCACCGGGTCGAGTTCGGCGAGGAGGAGTACCGGGCGATCGACGCGCACTGCAAGGAGCGCGGCATCCACTGGTTCGCCTCCCCCTGGGACCCCGAGGCCGTCGCCTTCCTGGAGAAGTTCGACGTGCCGGCCCACAAGGTCGCCTCCGCCTCGCTCACCGACGACGAGCTGCTGCGCGCCATGCGCGCCACCGGCCGCACCGTGGTCCTCTCCACCGGCATGTCGACCCCGAAGCAGATCCGGCACGCGGTCGAGGTGCTGGGCAGTGACAACATCCTGCTCTGCCACGCCACCAGCACGTACCCGGCGAAGGCCGAGGAGCTGAACCTGCGCATGATCCACACGCTGCAGGCCGAGTTCCCGAACGTGCCGATCGGCTACTCCGGCCACGAGACGGGCCTGCAGACCTCGCTCGCCGCGGTCGCCCTGGGCGCCGTCTTCGTCGAGCGGCACATCACGCTGGACCGCGCGATGTGGGGCTCCGACCAGGCCGCCTCGGTCGAGCCGCAGGGCCTGGCGCGGCTCGTGCGCGACATCCGCGTGGTCGAGGAGTCGCTGGGCGACGGCGTGAAGAGGGTCTACGACAGCGAGCTGGCGCCGATGAAGAAGCTGCGCCGGGTCAAGGGAGTCGTCGCGGAGGCCGCCGAGTCGGCCGACGGGGCGGGAGTCGAGAAGGAGCCTGTCGGCGTATGACCGGAGACGGCGCCGGCGGCACGACCGTCGCCCTGGTGGAGAGCCCGGTCCAGTTGCTGAACGTGCTGGAGTGGGCGTACCAGGGCGGCACCGTCATACCGTTGACGGTGGTCGTGCTGCCCCCCACCGAGCCGCTTTCGCGCGGTCAGTTGCGCCGGATGGCGGAGCTGGCGATGGACGACGGGCTGGACGTCCGCTGGCAGGAGGCGCGCGGCGGTGCGGGCCCGCTGCGCACCATGACGAGCCTGGCCCGCCCGCTGCGGCGGGCGCGCCGGGTGGTGCTGGGCGACCCGTTCTCGCGGTACGTGCAGACGCTGCTGACCGTCGTCAAGGCGCGGGAGGTCGTCGTCGTGGACGACGGCACGGCGACGATGGAGTTCACGGCGCAACTGTCGCGGGGGGAGCGGTTCGTCCGCTGGCACCGCAGCGGGCGCAGCGGCGGGGCGCGGGGGATGCTCTTCGCGCCGGTCGCGAGCGCGGCGCGGCGGCGGCTGACGCCGGCGGGCAGCGGCGCCCCGGGCGCTTCGGGCACGCGGGTGGAGGTGTTCACCTCCATGCCGGTGGTGGACCCGCCCCCGGGGCTGAAGGTGACGGCGAACGAGTTCGCCTGGACCCGCTCCCGCTTCGGGCCGCCGAGCGTCGGTACGGCGACGGACCTCGTCGGTACGTCCCTGGTGGAGACCGGCGTCGTCGACCACGACCGGTATCTGGAGGCGGTGGCGTCGCTTTCCAAGGCGTACGGCGCCACGCGCTACTTCGCGCACCGCAGGGAGCGGGCCGACAAGCTGCACCGGCTCCACCTGCACACCGGTCTGGAGATCGTCCGCCCGGACCTGCCGCTGGAGATCGTCGCCCGCCGCGGCCCGATAGGCCGCACGATCGTCAGCTTCCCGTCGACGGTGGTGCACACGCTGCCGCTGGCGCTGGCCGGTACGGGCGTGAAGGTGGCGGTCTGCGAGGTCGACCCGAGCTGGCTGACGGAGACGGCGTCGCCGCGGGCGCAGGGCTTCCTGTCGTCGGTGGCGGGGGCGGCCCGGGAGCGGCGCGGGGTCGACGGGCTGCCGGTGGGCCCTGCGACGGCGACGGGGTGGTCGGGGGCGCCGGCGGCGTCGGTGTGAGGCGGCGTTCCACGCCGGCGTAGAGGTGCCTGATCTCCTTGGGACGGGGGAGCCGGCCACGGGGGAACGGGGAGCCGGATACGGGGGAACGGGGAGCCGGATACGGGGGAACGGGGAGCCGGATACGGGGTACACGGGGGAGCGTGCGGGCCGAGCGCCGGAGTGTACCCACCGCGCACGCCGGTCATGCACCCGCGGGGCTGAAATTTTGTTGATCCTTCTCGGTGGCCCCGGTGATCCCCGTACCCTGCAGAGTGTGAACCGACTGATGTCCCGTGACGCAGAGCCCGAGTCCGGTCCCGACGCGCTGCTGCCCGGGGTGCTCCCGGCGGCGCTGAACGCCGAACTCATCGCGTTCCGGCGGGACTTGCACATGCACCCGGAGCTGGGCAACCAGGAGTTCCGTACCACCGCCGCGATCAAGGAGCGGCTGGAGGCGGAGGGCCTCGCCCCGCGCGTACTCCCCGCGGGGACCGGGCTGATCTGCGACATCGGCGTCGAGGAGGGCGGGACGCCGCCCGGCCCGATGCTGGCGCTGCGCGCGGACATCGACGCGCTGCCGATCCCGGACACCAAGACGGTCCCGTACCGCTCGGCGGTCCCGGACCGCGCCCACGCCTGCGGCCACGACGTGCACACGGTGGTCGTCCTCGGCGCGGGCATCGTCCTCGCCGCGCTGGCCCGCGAGGGGATGCTGCCGCATCCCGTACGGCTGATCTTCCAGCCGGCGGAGGAAGTGCTGCCCGGCGGCGCGACCGACGCGATCGAGGCCGGGGTGCTCGACGGGGTGGGCCGGATCATCGGGGTGCACTGCGACCCGCGGGTGGACGTGGGCAGGATCGGCCTGCGCCAGGGGGCCATCACGTCCGCGTGCGACCGGCTGGAGATCTCGCTCGACGGCCCCGGCGGCCACACCGCGCGCCCGCACCTGACCACGGACCTGGTCACGGCGGCCGCCCGGGTCGCCACCGACGTCCCGGCCCTGCTCGGCCGCCGGGTGGACGCGCGCGCGGGCCTGGCGGTCACGTTCGGCCGCCTCCACGTGGGCCACGCCTGCAACGTGGTGCCGCAGCACGCGGAGCTGTCGGGCACGGTGCGGTGCCTGGACCTGGACACGTGGCGCCGCGCGCCGGACCTGGTGCACGCCGCGGTCGACGAGGTCGCGTCGATGCACCGGGCGAAGTCGGCGATCACGTACGTCCGCGGGGTCCCGCCGGTGGTCAACGAACCGGCCACGACGGCGCTGCTGGCCGACGCGATGACGTCGCGGCGGGGAGCGGAGTCGGTGGAGACGACGGAACAGAGCCTGGGCGGGGAGGACTTCTCCTGGTACCTGGAGCACGTCCCGGGCGCGCTGGCGCGGCTGGGCGTGCGGTCGGTGGGGGAGACGGGGCTGCCGCGGGACCTGCACCAGGGGGACTTCGACGTGGACGAGGGGGCGATCCGGGTGGGGGTGGAACTCTTCACGGCGGCGGCCCTGCTCGGCGCGGGGGCGGCGGAGTAGCGCCACCCGCGTCACGCTCGTCACGCTCGTCGCGCTCGTCGCGCTCGTCACGTGAGTGATCAGTTGGTTCCTCACCTCCGTGAAGTCGGGCGAACTCTCCGCCTGACCTGATGCGGTTCCGACGCCGCCCGCACCGTTCGCCAACGGCGACGGGGCGGCGGCGAAGGGATAAGCCGTGCCGTGAAGGCTCCCCCGGGCCACCCCACTCCTGATGATGCGGGCCTCCGTCCGGTGTCAAGGGCGTTCCCTCCGCTTCGCTGCGGGAACGTCGCTACGCGATGGGGCTTCGCCCCACCCTTGACACCGGACTCCGGCCCGTAACGACCGGCGGCTATGGGTGGCCCGGAGGGAGCGGGCGCCCTCGACCGCCGCTACGGAGGCGGAACCCCGCGGACGGGGTGCCGAGGTCACCGGCGCCGGATCTGTTCCGAGCGCCGACGTCTGCGGCCGACGTGAGGCGGCGGCCGGGGCCGGGCTGCCCTGTTCGCGGGTGCCAGCGGTGGACGGGGGCCGGGACGCAGGGATCTGAGCCGGCCCCGATCGCGGACGGCACGGCAGACGGGGGCCGGGCCGCCGGGGGTGAGTCTGCCCGGATCGCGGACGCCCTGGCCGTCCGGGCCGCTCGGAATGCGTGCCGCGGAGACGAACTCGCGGTAACCATCCTCCAAACCTGCCCAAAACGCCCACCGAGGCCGAGTTTCGTGCACCTGGACACGCCAATGACCGCCCTGGCCGCCCCGAATGAACGCAACCGGGAGGAACTCGCGACAGCCCACCTCTAAAACCGTCTCAAATCGCCCACCTGGCTAGACTTTTGCTCACTCGCGCGCACTCAAAGGGCGCGGACAGGTCGGCCCCGCCGCAGGCGACTTTCCATGCAGGAACTGACGCCAAACTCGCGGCAACCTCGACCGCAAATCGGGGCAACTCGCCCTCGCTGCCCGACTTTCGCCCATCGACGTGCACACGGCCGATACCGGGACCGGCCACCGCCGTTCGGGACGCCCGGACGGAGGAATTGGGCTGTAACTCGCGGTAACGCCCCCGAATCCGGGCCGAATCGGGCCCCGGAACCCGAGTTTCGCCCCGCGGCACGCGCCCCGCGCCCAGGTCGAGTCGGAACAACGCCCACTCCGGCGCCGCACCTGGCGCCCGCACGCGGCTCCTCCGCGACGCAGCAAGCCCCGCCTCCGCCCTCGGCCCACGCCGACCGTGGGCACCGGCGATCGGGGAAGCCCCCGCCCCAGAACCCGTCCAGACTCCGCCCCGGACCCCGGCCCCCGGCCCCCTGATCACCCGCCCGCCCGTACCAAGAACGCCCCCGCGGCCGCTGCCGCCACCGCCGCCGTTGCCGCCCGTTCCGGGAGTCGCGGGTCCGGGGCGGCCCGTAGCAGCACCACGTGGTGGTACACCGGCGCCGTCGCGGACATCAGCACCGCCCTGGCATCCGTGCGTCCCGGGGGGAGTTCCCCCCGATCCCCCGCCCGCGTCACCACGATCTCGCACTGCGCGTACCGCTCCTCCCACAACCGCGACTGCGCCCGCGCGGCCCGTTCGGAGTGGAACGACGCCGCCATCAGGGCGACGGCGAACGACGGCCGCTCGACCAGCGACTCCTGGATCTCCTCGTTCAGCTCCGTCAGGTCGCCGCGCAGCGAACCGGTGTCCGGTGGGTGCCAGTCCATCTCCCCGGCCGCCTCGATGACGTCGACCAGCAGGCCGCCCACATCGCGCCAGCGGCGGTAGACCGTCGCGCGGTGGACGCCCGCGCGCGTGGCGACGCCCTCCATCGTGAGTCCTTCGTGGCCGCTCTCTGCGAGTTCGGCCCGTACCGCCGCGAGGACCTCGGCGCGGATGCGGGCCGTGCGACCGCCGGGGCGGCGGTCCGGCGTCGTGGTCGTGGGGTCTGTCATCAGGAGTCCAGAATCCGGTTGATCGACGTGCCGGGGATGCGTGACCATCCTAAAGCTACAGTTGTCGCACTAGTGACCGGCTCCACCCCGAGAGGAACCCCACTCCCCATGCCGCTCCTCCCCGCCGACCCCACCGTCCTGCACCCCATGCCCGGGCATCCGCGCGTCGTGCTCCTCAAACCCCTGCTGACCTCGCCCCTGATCGAGGCCGGCGACTTCTCGTACTACGACGACCCCGACGATCCGACCGCGTTCGAGACGCGCAACGTGCTGTACCACTACGGGCCCGAGCGGCTGGTCATCGGCAAGTACTGCGCGCTGGGGACCGGCACCCGGTTCCTCATGAACGGCGCCAACCACCGCATGGACGGCCCGTCCACCTTCCCCTTCCCCACCATGGGCGGCTCCTGGGCCGAGCACTTCGACCTGATCACCGGCCTCCCGGGCCGGGGCGACACCGTCGTCGGCAACGACGTGTGGTTCGGCCACGGCGCCACGGTCATACCCGGCGTACGGATCGGCCACGGGGCGATCGTCGCCGCCGGTGCCGTCGTCACCGGCGACGTTCCCGACTACGGCATCGTCGGCGGCAACCCGGCCCGTCTCATCCGTACGCGCTACGAGGCGGCGGACGTCGCCCGGCTCCTCGCGGTCGCGTGGTGGGACTGGCCCGTGGAGCACGTCACCGAGCACGTACGGACGATCATGTCGGGAACGCTCGACGCCCTGGAAGCGGCAGCCCCGTAGTCCAGCCCCCCGCGGGTGTCAGAAGAAGTCCAGCAGTTGCGTCAGGGAGCTGACGGACGGCACGGCCGAGACGGTCCCGTCCCGGCGCAGCGCACGTCCCGCGTACCCGAGCCCGATCGCCGCGGCGACCAGCTCCGGGTCGTCGTCCACGAACAGGCACTCCCCGGGCACCAGGCCCAGCGCGGTGCTGGCGTGGTGGTACATGCGCGGGTCGGGCTTGGTGCAGCCCAGGACGGCCGAGATGGCGTACGCCTCGAAGAACCGGCCGATGCCGAGTCCGGCGTGCACCTCGGGCAGGTCGGGCCAGGCGTCCGACACCACCGCCATCCGTACGCCCCGCCGGCTCAGTTCGGCCAGGGTGTCCTCGACGTCCGGGTAGGTCTCCAGGAACGCCGACGGGTGCACGTCGCGGCGGAGGTCGGCGAGGAGTCGCGCGGTCGGGTCGACGCCGAGGTGGCGGAGCATCGCCCGGTGGTAGTCGTCGGGGTCGGGCGTCGAGGGCGAGGCGGCGAAGAAGCGGTCGCCCGCGGCGATGGCCGCGGCGAACTGCTGCTCCGTGAGCGAAGGGGCATGGGCGAGGACGGTCTGCTCGAAGTCGGCGCGGGGGTTCCACCGCCCGCCGATCGGCCGCATCAGGACACCGCCCGAGTCGAAGAGCACGGCACGGAGCGCCGGGGGAGAGGCCGGTCCGGACGTCACCCGCCCAGTCTGGCGGCCCCGCCCGAAGAAGACCACCACCCGGCATCAGCCCTCACGCCCCCGCGCCGGCTTCCGATCCCCGAAATAGTAGCCATGGCTATAGTTGCCATGTAATCTATCTATCATGAGCGAAGATCCACCCGGTCCCACGCCCGGTTTCCTGGTCTGGCGGCTCGCCAACAAGTGGCGCGTCGCCGTCGACCGCGCGCTGGCTCCGCTGGACCTCACCCACGCGAAGTACGCCCTCGTCGGCTCCCTCTACGGCATGCAGCACGCCGGCGAGCGGCCCAGTCAGCGGCAACTCGCCGACCACACCGGCATGGAGGCGCTGTACGTCTCCAAGCTGGCCCGCGCCCTCGAAGCCGACGGGGTGATCGAGCGCACCCGTGATCCCCGCGATCCCCGTGCCATGCGGCTCGCCCTCACCGAGTCCGGTCTCGCCGTGACGCGGGAGGCCGTCCTGGTGGTCCGGGAGCTGGTCCATCAGTTGCTGGAGCCGCTGGGCGGCCTCGGCGCCTCACGGACCCGCGCGTTCACCGACGAGCTGCTGGCCCTCCTCGACGTACCTCTCGCCCCGCTCCTGCCGAACGACCCGACGACCCAGGGGACATCACCATGACCACCACCGCACCCGCCGCCAATGCCCGTGCTCTCGCCCTGGCCCACTACGCCGCCCGCGGGGTCCTGGAGCACGTCCTCGCCCGCCACGGCGTCACTTTCCAGCAGCAGATCGCGCTGCGTGCCGCCGTCACCGCCGACGCCCCGCAGACCGCGGACGACCTCGTCGCCCAGGTCCGGGGCTCCCTCAAGGCCGACCCCGCCGACATCCGCGCCACGCTCGACGAACTGCTGGCCAGGGAACTGCTCGTCGCCGATGCCGCGCACCTCCGCCCCACCGACGCGGGGCGGGAGTTGCTCGCCGCCGTGGGCGCGGAGACCGCCCCCTTCTCCGCGCGCATCTGGGGCGGGATCGCCGCCGAGGACCTTGCCGCCGCCGGCCGGGTCCTCGCCCTCGTCAACGAGCGCGCCAACGCCGAGCTTGCGGCCCTCACCGACGCGCACCGCTGATCGCCGGCCCACCGCGGGCCCCTGCCCGGCCCCCGTCCGCCTCCTAGAACGCGTTCACCGGCTCGTACGTCCCCCACACCTCCCGCAGCGCCTCGCACACCTCTCCCACCGTCGCCCGCGCCGCCAGCGCCGTCTTCATCGGATACAGCACGTTCCCCGTCCCCCCGCCGCCGTCCGCAACTCCGCCAGCGCCGCCGCCACCGCGCCCCCGTCGCGGGCGGCTCGCAGCCGGGCCAGCCGCTCCACCTGCCGGGCCTCGATCGCCGGGTCGACGCGCAGCGGCTCGTACGGCTCCTCCTCCGCCAACTGATAGCGGTTGACGCCCACCACGACCCGTTCGCCCGCCTCCGTCTCCTGCGCGATCCGGTACGCGCTCCGCTCGATCTCGCCCTTCTGGAAGCCGTTCTCGATCGCGCTGACCGCGCCGCCCTGGTCCTCCACCCGCCGCATGAGGTCCACCGCCGCCGCCTCCAGGTCGTCGGTCATCGTCTCCACCACGTACGACCCGGCGAAGGGGTCGACCGTCGCGGTCACGTCCGTCTCGTACGCCAGCACCTGCTGGGTGCGCAGCGCGAGCCGCGCCGCCTTGTCGGTGGGGAGCGCGATGGCCTCGTCGAAGGAGTTGGTGTGCAGCGACTGCGTGCCGCCGAGGACCGCCGCCAGGGCCTGGATGGTCACGCGGGCGAGGTTCACCTCGGGCTGCTGGGCGGTGAGCTGGACGCCCGCGGTCTGGGTGTGGAAGCGCAGCATCTGCGACTTGGGGTTACGTGCGCCGAACTCCTCGCGCATCACCCGCGCCCAGATGCGGCGCGCGGCGCGGAACTTGGCGACCTCCTCCAGGATCGTGGTGCGGGAGACGAAGAAGAACGACAGCCGGGGCGCGAAGTCGTCCACGTCCATGCCGGCGGCGACGGCGGTGCGCACGTACTCGATGCCGTCGGCGAGCGTGAACGCGACCTCCTGCGCGGGCGAGGCGCCCGCCTCCGCCATGTGGTAGCCGGAGATCGAGATGGTGTTCCACTTCGGGATCTCGGCGCGGCAGTACCGGAAGATGTCGGCGGTCAGCCGCAGCGAGGGCTTCGGCGGGAAGATGTACGTGCCGCGCGCGATGTACTCCTTCAGCACGTCGTTCTGGATCGTGCCCGTGAGCTGCGCCGCGTCGACTCCCTGTTCCTCGGCGACGAGCTGGTAGAGGAGGAGGAGCAGCGCGGCCGGGGCGTTGATCGTCATCGACGTGGACACCCGGTCCAGCGGGATGCCGTCGAAGAGCACCCGCATGTCGTCCAGCGAGTCGATCGCGACGCCGACCTTCCCGACCTCGCCGTGCGCGAGGACCGCGTCGGAGTCGTGCCCCATCTGCGTCGGCAGGTCGAAGGCGACGGAGAGGCCCGTCGTCCCGTGGGCGATCAGGTCGCGGTAGCGGGCGTTGGACTCGGCGGCGGTGCCGAAGCCCGCGTACTGGCGCATCGTCCACGGCCGGCCGGTGTACATCGTGGGATAGACGCCGCGCGTGTACGGGTACGCCCCCGGCTCCCCGAGCCGGACGTCGGGGTGCCAGCCGGCCAGGGCCCCCGGCCCGTACACCGGCTCGATGGGCAGCCCGGACTCCGAGTGGCGCACCATGTGATCCCAGCCTTTCCCGGCCTTCCCTGCCCTGCACGGACCGTAGTCATGAGCGTACGCTCCGCCGGTGACAACGGGCCGGGACCTCGCGCCGCCTACCCACCGCGCCGCCTACCCGCCGTGCCGGTAGCCCCACAGCTCCGCCAGCTCCGCGAGCCGCCCGCTCAGCCCGGCGTCGTGGTCGCCCGTGCGCGCGGGCTGGATGCGGCCCGACTTGATGTTGCTGCTCCAGTCGCCCATGTGCGGCCGGAAGGTGCCGTGGTCGTGCGCGCCGTAGTCGAGCATTCCCGGGTCCCACTCGACGCCGAGGAAGTCGCAGATGCCGCGGGTGGTCGCGGCCGGCTCCGCGGTCAGCTCCTCGTAGCGCAGTACGTGCCCCGCCGCGCCCAGTTCCGTGCGGGCGGCCTCCAGCGCCTCGCCGTAGTCGAGGACCTCGGCGTGGATGGCGTCGAGGTCCGGCTCCTTGCGCCGGTTGACGAGGGAGGAGACGACGGCGCCGGGGTGGCGCAGCAGGACGAGGAAGCGGGCGTCGGGCCAGCAGTCGCCGAGCCGCTCGCGGATGAGCGCGTTGGCGGGGGTCTTGTCGACGATGATCCGCTTGCCGCTGCGCTCCAGCTCCACGTGCAGCACCCGGTCCCACAGCAGGTGTTCCAGCTCGCGGCGGTCCAGTTCCAGACCCTCCATCGCCCTGGCGCTGTACGGGCGGGTGAGGTCGACGCGCAGCGTGCGCAGGTGCATCTCGTGCGGGGCGCGGATCTCGGGGTGACTGTTGAGGAGTACGCGCAGCAGGGTGGAGCCGGAGCGTACGGACGACAGGACGAAGACCGGGGACCCGACGAGACGCGGGGCGCGCGGGGCCGTGTACCCCGGCGGGGCGGCGGTGCGCGCGGGTGTGTGGGCGGACCGGGGGGCGCGCCGGGGCGGGCCGAGCGCCTGTGCCATCAGCCTGCCGCGCCGCTTGAGCCCCTTGCCGACGGCGTTCATGCGCACACCCAACCCTCCTAGCGGCCATCACGGCGGTCCGGCGGCGCACGCCGGGCCGACGGGCCATTCCAGGGGATCGTGGCAAACGCGAGGTGTCCGGCAGGCAACGGCGCGCTACGGGGTTCCGGACCGGCCGTGGCGGGGGAGAGAATCGTTCGACGTCTTACAGGAGGGAACCGGGGGGATGGGCGAATTGCGTCCAGCACGTGTGAGCGTTGACAGGAAACTCCGTTCGATCCGCGTGGCCGTCGCGCTCGCGGCCGCGGGTGCGGCGCTCGCGGCGGGGTGTTCCGCCTCGGCGGACGCGGCCGGCGGCGGAGGCCGTTCCGCGTCGCCGCCGACGTCGAGCGCCGCGCCCACGCCGTCCGGGAAGCCCGCGGAGCCCTCTGCCACGCCGTCCCGGAAGAAGCCGGCGAAGCCGGCCGGGGAGCCCGGGGCACAGGCGTCCGCGACCAGGACGCCCACCGCCGAGCCGACGCCCGAGGGCCCCGAGGTGCTGATGACCGTGGGCGACGAGACCGGGCAAGTACGCGAGCTGCAGGCGCGGCTGCGCGCGGAGGGCGTCTTCGACCGGAGCCCCACCGCGTACTACGGTCCGGTCACCGCCGACGCCGTCTCGGCGTTCCAGGAGGACCGTGGCCTGCCGCGCACCGGCGAGACCGACGTCGTCACCTGGGAGCGGCTGCTGGCCCGTACCGACGAGCCCACGCACGACGAGCTCTATCCGCCGACCTCGCAGGCCATGGAGAAGCCCGACCCCCGCTGCAACGAGGGGCGGGTGCTGTGCGTGAGCAAGCGCAGCGACACCCTGCGGTGGATGAAGGACGGCGAGGTGCTGGCGGCGATGGACGTGCGCTTCGGGTCGCAGTACACCCCGACCCGCGAGGGCGTGTTCGAGGTCTTTCTCAAGAGCCGGCACCACGTCTCGACGCTCTACGACACCCCCATGCCGTACGCGATGTTCTTCAGCGGCGGCCAGGCCGTCCACTACTCCGCCGACTTCGCCGCCAACGGCTACGCCGGCGCCTCGCACGGCTGTGTGAACGTGCGCGACGAGGCGAAGATCGCGAAGCTCTTCGGGGACGTCCGGGTCGGGGACAAGGTCGTCGTCTACGGCTGAGCGCGCGCGGCGGTACGGCACCGGCGGTGCCGTACGCGCCGTACGCAGGGGCTGAGCTGTGGCTGTGACACTTTCTCCGCCGGCGACGCTGTAAGTGATGTGCCGACTGGTCATCGGCCCAGCGCTCGGCCGGGGTTCCCCCCGTACCTGCGGCTCAGCGCATATGGCGCGGGCGGGTTGCGTTCCCCCAGCACCGCCCGCGCCACTCCCTCCTTCTGACGCCGCCTACGGATTCCGTACGCCGGAACGCGTACGGCAGCGGGCGTACGCCGCCTCTCAGGCGCCCAGGCCCAGCTTCAACTGCTCTTCCGTGCCCTCTTCCCGCTCCGCCGCCGGCGGGCCGCTCTCGCCCGCCGCGAAGGCCGCGCGCTCCAGGCTCCGTTCGCGCCGGGCCGCGGGCGTCACCAGCTCGGCGAGCTGCCGCAGCCCGCGGTGGGCCGCGGTGCGCACCGCGCCCGGCCGCTTGCCCAGCACCTCACCGGCGTCGGTGGCCCGCATACCCGCCACCGTGCGCAGCAGCACCGCCTCCGCCTGGTCGCGGGGGAGCGTGGAGATGAGCCGGAGGACCTGCCGGGTGCCCAGCGACTCCAGCGCGTGCTCCTCGGCCGCGCGCTCCGCGGGCAGGTCGTGGACGCCCTCGTCGAGCAGCACGCCCTGCGGGCGGCGGCGTTCGCGGCGCAGCAGGTCGAGCGCCCGGCGCCGGGCCACGGTCACCGTCCAGCCGCGGAACGACGGGCCGTCGCCGCGGAACTTGCCGAGGTCGCGCGCGATCACCAGCCAGGCGTCCGCGGCCACGTCCTCCGCGTCGTCGCCCACCACGCCGCGCAGATACGCGAGCAGCACCGGCTGCAGCCGCCGGTAGAGCGCGGTGAACGCCGTCTCGTCGCCGTTCTGCGCCCGGTGGACCAGTGGCTGGAGGTCCTCGTCCGCACCCTTGTGTCCCGGCGCCGCCCGTGCGGCAGCCGGTCTGTCGTAATCCCCCACCTTGTGAGCCTCGTGAGATCGGCCTGCGGCACTGTGCACCGTGCCCGCGCCCCCGCGCGCTCTCCGTCAGGCCGCTGCCCCAGCCACTCCCGGAATCGAACAGATCACTGCAACAATGCCAGACATCATGGACGTTTGACGTGAGCACCCCCACATTTATCCCGTACGGGCAGGTGACCGCCACAAATATTCTCGGCCTGCTCCGGATGAAACGGGATAAAAGGGCGCCCCGGTGGGCGACTTGCCGTGGGGCGGGGGTGCCGCGGCGTCAGCCGACGGCGGTCTCCTCGGGCTCCGCGACGGTCGCGGTGGCCGAGGGCTCGGGGGTCGGGGACTCCGAGATGTTGGCGCTCGGATTCGGCGACGGGCCCTCCTGCGGCGGCCCTTCACTGCCGCCGTTCTCGCTGCCGCCGTCGGGGTCACCGCCGCCGGTCTCGCCGCCGGAGCCGCTGGATCCGCTCGAACCGCCCGTGCTCCCGCCCGGGTCCGTGCCCGGGTCGGTCGGCGACGGGCTCGGGCTGGTCGGCTCCTCCGAGTCGCCGCCCGTGCTGCCCCCGAGGAGCCGCCGGTGCCGCCGCCGGTCACGCCGCCGGGGGTGCCCACGCTCGTGCCCAGCCGGCCGGCGCAGTACGACGACATCGCCTCCGGCGAACCGGCCGCCTCCTCCAGGACGCGCAGCCGCCCCTGGCCCGGCATCGTTCCCGTACCGGCCTGCGCGGCGAGGTAGTCGCGGCACAGCTCGTCGAGGACGGCGTCCGCGTCCGCCATGTTCGGCGGCTCGTTGCCGCGTACGTCGCCGATGACGCCGCGGCCCGGCAGATCCGTGTCCGTACCGCGGCCCTGGTCCTGGGAGTCCTTGCCGTCCTTGCCTGAGTCCTTGTCCTTGCCGTCCTTGTCCGACCCCTTGCCGTCCTCCGGGGCGGAGCCGTTCTCCTCCTCGCCGCCGGGCGTCCCCGCCGACGACGTGACGCCCACGCTCGGCGACCGGTTGCCCCCGGTGTCCTGGATGAACGACGGCGACGGCAGCACACCCGCGCTGGAGGCCACCGCGACCCCGCCCAGCGCACACGCCGCCACCGCGCCCACGACGCTCAGCCGCAGCGACCGCAGCCGCGCCACGACGCCATGACGGTGCCGCCCGTGCCGCCCGTCGAACGGCGACTCGGCGGCGAACTCCGCGGCCGACGCCGGGCTGGGGCTCTCCCGCGCCGCCCGGAACGCCGCCAGCGCGGCCTGTTCGCCCGGCACCCGGCCGTTCGCGTCCGGACGGCCCGACTCCGCCACCCGCGCCAGCACGGCGGCCAGCCGCTCGGCGGCGGCCCGGTCCTCGGGCGACCAGCGCTTACGCCCTCGCCGGCCGTTGCCGTCCGCGAAGTCGAGCGGCTCTCCGCGAAGCAGTCGCTCCGCGACGTCCTCGTCGAGCCAGCCGTACCGGTCGTCCACCATCACATTTCCTTAAGCGTCCGCGCGGCTGATTGCGTCACACCGCCAGGCTGCTGCCCTTCCCCGGGCGGAACGTCCCCCTCTTCCTGCGGCCGCTCTATGAGCGCGGTCAACTGCTTGAGGCCGCGATGCGCCGCCGTCCGCACCGCGCCCGGGCTCTTGCCCAGGACTTCGGCGGTGCGCTTGGCGTCCAGTCCCATGATCACGCGCAGCACCACGACTTCGGCGTAGTCGCGGGGCAGTCGTGCGATGAAGGCCATCGTGCGGCCCGTACCCAGCGCCTCGATCGCCTCCTCCGCGGTGTCCGAGTCCGCGGGCCGGTCGGCGAGCTGGGTCTCGTCGCCGCCGGAGACGGGCCTGCGGGAGCGCATCCGCACGTGGTCGAGTGCGCGGTTGCGCGCTATGCGCGCGGCCCAGCCGCGGAAGCGGTCGGCGTCGCCGCTGAACGAGCCGAGGTCGCGGGCGATCTGCAGCCACGCCTCCGAGGTCACGTCCTCCGCGTCGCCGTCGCCGACGAGGCTGCGCACGTATCCGAGCAGGCGAGGGTGCACCGTCCGGAACACGATGCGGAACGCTGCCTCGTCACCACGCTGGGCAGCGTGCACCGCGCCGGACAGCGCGGCGTCTTCCGCGTATTCCCCCTGCACGGTGGTCAGTCGGTCCGTGGCGCCGGGAGACGCTGTTCACGCGGACTCATCTGCGGAGCACCCCCGGATCTGGGCGGACCGTCGAGCGATAGTCGAACGAATGTCTGTGCGCCGAGTCGGCGCGCACTGCACGCTACGGCGGTGGCGGTCCCTTCGCAACACACCGGGGGCCTCCCCACCCGACCGCATGAGGAACGGACGGGTCCGGCCACGGCCCCCGCGGCGGCCCGGCGGCCTGCCGGAGAGGGTCCGCCGGCCCGCGGCGGAGGAGCCCGGCGGCCCGCGGGGCGGGGGCAGGACGGGCCCGGGAGAAGCGGTGCGCGGAGGTCCCGCGGCACCCGCCGGCGGGGGCTGTGACATTTCCGGGCCCTCTGGCGCTGAGTAATACAGCGGGCCCGAACGGGCACCCGCGACTGAGGCCGACGGCCGGAGCAGCTCCTGTGGGGGGTAGCGGCTCCGGCCGTCTTCTTTGTACCGGTCAGGGTGGGAGTGACACGTTTTCGACCCCGGCGGCGCTGTACGTGTGTCAAGCGTGAGCGAACGTCAGACGTGAGCGAACCGAAGGGGCGGAATGTGAGTCCGCGTAGATCCCATGCGTACCGGCCGTTGAGCCTGCGCAGACGTGCCTGGCTGACGCTGGGCGCGGTCGTGCTCGGCGGTGCCGGCGTGATCACCGTCGCCGTGGCGGACCCCGGCTCCGGCTCCGGCGACCCGGCGGCGGCCGGGCTGGAGCCGCGCAAGCCGGCGGTGCACGGCGTCGACCTGACCGGGGACGGCGCCCGGCAGGAGGTGGACCGTACCGGGACCGAGCAGTTCTCGATGGTCGGCATCTCCTGGAGCAACGAACGCCGCGACCTCGGCGGGGCCGCCGAGGTGCGCACCCGCTCGGCCGAGACCGGCACCTGGAGCGACTGGCGCGCCCTCGACACGGACGGCGGCCCGTCCGCCGACGACCTGACCCCCGCCATGCGCGGCAGCACCGAGCCGCTGTGGGTCGGCCCGTCGGACGGCGTCGAGGCCCGGGTCGTACGCGCGGACGGGACGAGCACGCCGCTGCCCGCCGGCATGGAGGTCGCCCTCGTCGACCCCGGAGTCACGCAGGAGGAGGCCGAGGAGGCGCGGGCCGCCGGCGTCGGCACGGACGCGGGCACGGAGACGGCACCGGTCGCGCAGGCGGCCGCGGTGACCGCGCCGGAGTCCGGCGCGTCCTCGGCCTCTTCGTACCCTTCGTCCGCGTACGGCACCGACATGGCCCCCGCCGCCGCCGTGACCCAGGCGGACCCGGGCCCGGCGCCCGACTCGCCCGTCACCCCGCCGCCGGTGATCCGCCGGGCCGGCTGGGGCGCCGACGAGTCGCTGGTCAAGAACCCGCCGACGTACAACCCCGACGGCATCAAGGCCGCGCTGGTGCACCACACCGCGCAGGCCGTGAACTACTCGTGCGCCGAGTCCGCCGCCATCGTCCGCTCCATCTTCCTCATGCACGTGAACGGGAACGGCTGGAACGACGTCGGCTACAACTTCCTCGTCGACAAGTGCGGCCGCATCTTCGAGGGCCGCGCCGGCGGCATCGACCAGCCGGTGCTGGGCGCGCACACGGTCAACTTCAACAGCCACTCCACCGGCATCTCCATCCTCGGCGACTACCACACGTTCAGCCACCCCTCCCGGGCGTCGCTGGAAGCCGTCTCGCGCATCGCCGCCTGGAAGCTCGGCCAGTACGGCGTGAGCCCCACCGGCAGCACGTCGCTGACGCCGATGAAGCTCGACGCGGACGACAACTTCATCCCCGCCGGTCCCCCGAAGACCATGAAGAACATCTCCGGTCACAAGGACGCCCAGTTCCGCCCGGACGGCGCGGACGCGGACGTCAACGTCACCGCCTGCCCCGGCGACCGGCTCTACGCCAAGCTGGGCCAGATCCGCGCCATGGCCGCCGCCCCCGGCGCCTCGCACGCCCTGCCCACCCGGGACTTCAACGGCGACGGCCGCGGCGACCTCGTCGCCGGTACGCCGCGGGCCAACGGCGGCGGCAAGACCGGCTCCGGCGCGGTGTTCGTCGTCCCCGGCGGCGAGAACGGCCCGGTGGCGAGCGCCAAGCGCAGCATCACCCAGAACAGCACCGGCGTGCCAGGCACGGCCGCGGCGGGCGACGCCTGGGGCACCGACACCGAGTGGGGCGACGTCAACAACGACGGCATCGCCGACCTCCTCGTCGGCGCCCCGAACAAGGACGACGCCACCGGCCACGCCGACGCCGGCGTGATCACCGTCCTGTACGGTCCCGGGCTGGACTCCGGCCGCAACCTCGTCCTCGGCGACGGCTTCGCGCCCACCGGCGCCAAGTACGGCTCCGCGGTCGCCGCCGGCGACTTCGACGGCGACGGCCGCGACGAGGTGCTCGGCGTCGGCGCCGAGGCGTGGGCCACGCACGACCTGAACGGCAACGGCCGCGAGGGCTCGTTCCCGTACGAGACGGTCGCGTACCAGGACGCCGCCGTGGGCGACTTCAACCGCGACGGCTACGACGACGCCGCGATCACCTACCGCGACCCGAGCGGCAAGGCGCGCCTCGACGTGCTGCGCGGCTCGGCGGTCGGGCTGGACGTCACCGCGAACCTCGGGGTCCCGGGCGGCCGTTCCGTGGCCACCGGGGACGTCACCGGCGACGGCTACGCCGACCTCGTCGTCGGCCAGCCCTTCGCGAGCGAGTCGGCGGCCAACACCGGCGGCCAGATCACGCTGCTGAAGGGCTCCGCGAGCGGGCTGACGACGACCGGCAAGCAGATCGTCCACCAGGGCACGGGCTCCGTGCCCGGCGCGTCCGAGGCCGGCGACGCGATGGGCTTCTCGGTCTCGGTCGGCGACGTGGACGCCAACGGTTACGCGGACGTGCTCACCGGCGTCTACCGCGAGGACATGACCCGCGACGGCGCCAACCGCGCCGACGCCGGCACCTCCCTGCTGCTGCGCGGCGGCTCCACGGGCCTGTCGACGGCGTCCGGTTCGCCGGCGGCGTACCACCAGGACACCGCGGGGATCAGCGGGGTCAGCGAGAAGGGCGACCGGCTCGGCTCCTCGGTGCTCCTGGCCGACCTGTCCGGATACGGGCGGGCGGACCTCGTCATCGGCGTGATCGGCGAGGACGCCTACGACGGCACCCTGCTGCAGCTCGACAGCGGCAGCCAGGGCGTGTCGGCGTCGGGGGCCGTGTACTACGGCAAGTCCGCGCTCGGTACGCCGGCGGGCGGCCGGCTGGGCGTGGAACTGGCGCCGTGAGGCGCTGACTCCCGGCACCACGACGAGGGGCCGCTCCCGGTGGGGGCGGCCTCTTCGGCGTGCGTGCGGCGGCAGCGCGCCGGCGGCGGCCCGTACGCCGCTCAGCCCCTGCCCCGCACCGTCCCCGCCAGGTCCGCGAACTCCGCCCATCCCAGCCGGGGCTCGCGCGGGTCCCACACCTTCTGCGCCAGCGCCGCCAGCGGCAGCCTGACGCCCTCGGCCACCTGCTCCGGTGTCTGGGCCCCGGCGCGGTCCCCCCAGACCGCGAAGCGGGCGCCCAGGACCTTCCCCGGGCCCGCCAGCCGCTCCGGCACCGGCCGGGTGCCGCGCAGCACCGCGGGCGTCCACTCCTCGTAGATCCGCTTGCCCGTGGGGTACGTGAAGTCGTTGGGCTCGCCGAGGACGTAGTACAGGTACTCGTCGTTGAGGTTGACCAGCCGCCACCCGTCCTCCAGGAACGCCTGCGGGTCGCGCGCGAACGCCTCCTTGCCCGTCCAGTACTCGACCTCCCGGTCCCGGTCGGGGCTGACCTTCGCGCCCGGGATGAAGCCGTCGTTCCACGCCTTGACCTTCTTGCCGCGCTTCCTGACCGTGTCCGCCCGCTCGTTGAGCCAGGCGGCGTTGAGGTCGGCGACGGCCGCGCCGGCGCCGAAGCGCTCGCGGGCCGCGGCGGCCAGATCCGGGTAGCGGGCCTCGGGGTCGCTCGCCATCAGCGCGACGTACTCGTCGCCGCCGATGTGCACGTACGGGCCGGGGAAGAGCCGCGCGTACTCCGTCAGCAGGTCGTCCACGATCCGGGCGGCGCGCGGCTTGGAGATGTCGATCGCGCCCTCCACCGGGCTGCCCTCCGGCGTCTTCAGTTGCAGGTCCGGGTGGGCGTCGAGGACCGCGCCGAGGTGGCCGGGGGAGTCGATCTCGGGGATGACGGTGATGTGCAGGTCGGCGGCGAGATCGAGGATGTCCCTGACCTGGGCCTTGGTGAGATGCGGGTCGGAGACCACCTCGGGGTGGCTCTCGCTCTCGATCCGGAACGCCTGGTCGTCGGAGAGGTGGAGGTGGAGCTGGTTGAGCTTGAGGTCGGCCATCTCCCGGAGGCGGTCGGAGAGCCACGCGGCGCTGAAGTGCTTGCGGGCGATGTCGACCATGAACCCGCGCTGCCGGCGGTCGGGCCGGTCGTCGATGCGGCCCGGCGGCACGCCGCCGCCGGCGCGGGCGGCCTGGAGGAGGGTGCGGGTGCCGTAGAAGACGCCGGTGTCGGTGGCGGCGGTGACGGTCGCGCGGCCGTCGGCGACGTCGATGCGGTACGCCTCGGGGCCGCCGGCGCGGCCGGGGTCGAGCCGGAGGCGGATGTCGCCGCCGCGCTGCCCGGGGTCCGCCGACCCGTCGCCGCCGGTGGCCTTCGCGTAGAGCATGCCGAGTTCCGCGGCGAGGCGCATGGACTCGTCGGTGAGCGCGTCGTCCTCGGCGATGACGACGGCGCGGTCTGCGGGCCGCCAGCCGGTGCCGTCGGCGCGCTCGTAGGAGCGGACGGCGGGGACGGTGCGGGGGTCGGGCAGCGGTGTGCCGCGGTCGCCGCGGGGCGGGGCGGGGAAGTCCTCGCCGCCGGGCGTGGGCGTGGCGGGCGCCTGGCCCTGCCCGGAGCGGTGGGCGGCGGCGCCGACGCCGGAGCGGGGGGTCTCGTCGCCGTCACCGCCGTCGAGTACGGGGCGGAGGGCGAGGAGGACGGCGGCGGTGGCCAGGACGGTGGCCAGCGCCCAGTACAGCGCGCGCCGGGGGCCCCGGAGGGCGCGGAGCGGGCCGCCGGGGCGGTGGGCGTGCCGGCCGGCGGGGGACCGGCGCGGTGGGCGGGACGGACGCGGGGGGAATCGCATGGGTGGGGACCTTCCGGAGGGCCACGGCAGAGCGTGGGGACGCGAAGCAGCACTCCTGTCGATTCAGTGCGACAAACCTCCTCTTCCGGGTGAACCGTCGGCCGGTACCACCGGAACGTTCGGTTCCGGCCGCTAGCGTGGCGCATCGCTGTTCGACCGTAACCGCCCCCGGTACGCCCCCACGAACCCGGCACGCCCCAGGGAGCCACCCTGCCCACACCCACCCCCCGAGCGACGCGCGCCGCAGCCCCCGCGGCCGATCCCGCGCGGCTGGCGGCCTTCAACGCGGCGCCCGCCGCCGACGCCGAGCGCGCCCTCCTCGGCTGCCTCCACGACCGGGACTGGGCCCGCCGCCTCACCGCCCACCGCCCGTACCCCGACCTCGGTGCCCTGCTCGCCGCCGCCGACGAGGCCAGCTACGACCTCGCCCCCGGCGCCGTCGCGGGCGCGCTGGCCGGCGAGGCGACCGCACCGCCCGCGGCCGCGGGCCCCGCCGAGCGCACGGCGCTGCGGGCCGCGCACGCCGCGTACGAGAGCCGCTTCGGCCACTCCTTCGTCCTCTGCCTCGACGGCTGCCCCGAGGACGAACGCCTGGACCACACCCTGGCCGCCATCCGCACCCGCCTCGGCAACGAGCCCGACGAGGAACGCCTCGTGGCCGCCGACGAACTCCGCCGCCGGGCCCGCGGCCGCCTCGCCCGGCTCGTTGCCCCGGGGGCCGGCCCGGCTGCCGTCTGACGGCTGTCCGACGGCGAAAACCCGCCACGGGCACCGGCGCCAAAGGGGGACGCAACCACCCGGATCCCCACGCCTGCCAGCGCGGTTAGGCCACGCGCGTGCCTGATTGATCACACCTGCACCCCCATGGCCGATGTGCCGACGCACCGTCGCTACGATGGCGAAGGCCGGTGGACCGTACCCGGCCGGGTCATGACCGACAGTGCAGTACCCAGCCCTGACGGCCGGCCCCCGATCAGTTTCCGGAGGGTTTTTTCCGTGCCGGCTGGAACGCTCTACCGCGGCCGGGAAGGCATGTGGTCCTGGGTGGCGCACCGCGTCACCGGCGTCCTCATCTTCTTCTTCCTGTTCGTCCACGTCCTCGACACCTCGCTGGTGCGGGTGTCGCCCGAGGCGTACGACGACGTGGTGGCCACGTACAAGACACCGATCGTGTCGCTGCTGGAGTACGGGCTGGTCGCCGCCGTCCTCTTCCACGCGCTCAACGGGCTGCGCGTCATCGCCGTCGACTTCTGGTCGAAGGGCCCCCGGCTGCAGAAGCCGATGCTGTGGATCGTGGTCGGGATCTGGGCGGTGCTGATGGCCGGGGCGATCTACCCGGTGCTGGGCCACACCGCGCGCGAGCTGTTCGGGAGCTGATGACCATGGCCACCTCCGACGTCGAACTGACCGGCTCCTCCGCCGCGTACTCCGCGGACAACCCCGCCCCGCTCATCGAGGCCCCCCGCGCCCGCACCCCGCGCAGCGCCCGCTCCACCTCCCGTACCCGCACCAACTTCGAGCTGTACGGCTGGGTGTTCATGCGGGTGTCGGGGGTCGTGCTCGCGGTCCTGGTCGTCGGCCACCTGCTGATCCAGTTGGTGCTCGACGGCGGTGTCAGCAAGGTCAGCTTCGCCTTCGTCGCCGGCCGCTGGGCGTCCCCCTTCTGGATGGGCTGGGACCTGGTCATGCTCTGGCTCGCGATGCTGCACGGCGGCAACGGACTGCGCACGGTCATCAACGACTACGCCGAGCGCGACGGCACCCGCTTCTGGCTCAAGATGCTGCTGTACGCCGCCACGGTCTTCACCATCCTCCTGGGCACGTTGGTGATCTTCACCTTCGACCCGAACATCCGCTGACGCGGCGAAGAGGTTCCCCTCATGCAGATCCACAAGTACGACACCGTGATCGTCGGCGCGGGCGGCGCCGGCATGCGCGCCGCCATCGAGGCGACGAAGCGCAGCCGCACCGCCGTGCTCACCAAGCTGTACCCGACGCGCTCCCACACCGGCGCCGCGCAGGGCGGCATGGCCGCGGCCCTCGCGAACGTCGAGGAGGACAACTGGGAGTGGCACACCTTCGACACCATCAAGGGCGGCGACTACCTGGTCGACCAGGACGCCGCCGAGATCCTGGCGAAGGAGGCCATCGACGCGGTCCTCGACCTGGAGAAGATGGGCCTGCCCTTCAACCGCACCCCGCAGGGCCGCATCGACCAGCGGCGCTTCGGGGGCCACTCGCGCAACCACGGTGAGGCGCCGGTGCGGCGCGCGTGCTACGCGGCGGACCGTACCGGCCACATGATCCTCCAGACGCTCTACCAGAACTGCGTGAAGGAGGGCGTGGAGTTCTTCAACGAGTTCTACGTCCTCGACCAGCTCATCGTCGAGGACCCCGAGACCGGGCTGAAGCGGTCGGCGGGGGTGGTCGCGTACGAGCTGGCGACCGGCGAGATCCACGTCTTCCAGGCGAAGGCGGTCGTCTACGCCTCGGGCGGCAACGGCAAGTTCTTCAAGGTGACCTCCAACGCCCACACCCTGACCGGCGACGGCCAGGCGTCGGTGTTCCGGCGCGGGCTGCCGCTGGAGGACATGGAGTTCTTCCAGTTCCACCCGACGGGCATCTGGCGCATGGGCATCCTGCTCACCGAGGGCGCGCGCGGTGAGGGCGGCATCCTGCGCAACAAGGACGGCGAGCGCTTCATGGAGAAGTACGCGCCCGTCATGAAGGACCTCGCCTCGCGCGACGTCGTCTCCCGCGCGATCTACACCGAGATCCGCGAGGGCCGCGGCTGCGGCCCTGAGGGCGACCACGTCTACCTGGACCTCACCCACCTGCCGCCGGAGCAACTGGACGCGAAGCTCCCGGACATCACGGAGTTCGCGCGCACGTACCTGGGGATCGAGCCGTACACCGACCCCATCCCGATCCAGCCGACCGCGCACTACGCGATGGGCGGCATCCCCACCAACGTCCGCGGCGAGGTGCTCGCCGACAACACCACGGTCGTCCCCGGGCTGTACGCGGCCGGGGAGGTCGCCTGCGTCTCCGTCCACGGCGCCAACCGGCTGGGCACCAACTCGCTGCTCGACATCAACGTCTTCGGCCGCCGCGCGGGCATCGCCGCGGCGGAGTACGCGGCGACGGCGGATCACGTCGAACTCCCGGAGGATCCGGCGGCGTTCGTGGTCGGCGAGGTGGAGCGGCTGCGCGACGCGGCGGGCAAGGAGCGGGTGGCGGAGCTGCGGCGCGAGCTGCAGGAGACGATGGACAAGAACGTGATGGTCTTCCGCACGGAGCAGACCATCAAGGAGGCGGTCGAGAAGCTCGCGGAGCTGCGGGCGCGGTACAAGAACGTGAGCATCCAGGACAAGGGCCGGCGGTTCAACACCGATCTGCTGGAGGCGATCGAGCTGGGCAACCTGCTCGACCTGGCCGAGGTCATGGCGATCTCCGCGCTCGCCCGCAAGGAGTCCCGCGGCGGCCACTACCGCGAGGACTACCCGAACCGCGACGACGTCAACTTCATGCGCCACACCATGGCGTACCGCGAGGTCGGCGACGACGGCGCCGAGACCGTCCGGCTCGACTACAAGCCGGTCGTGCAGACCCGCTACCAGCCCATGGAGCGTAAGTACTGATGGCAACACCCGTGTTGGACAAGGTCGAAGGGGAGTCCCCCCAGCCGGCAGACTCTCCGTACATCACCGCGACGTTCCGCATCCGCAGGTTCAACCCGGAGACGGCGGCGGAGTCGTACTGGGAGGACTTCACCGTCGAGATCGACCCGAAGGAACGGGTGCTCGACGCGCTGCACAAGATCAAGTGGGACATGGACGGCACCCTGACCTTCCGCCGCTCCTGCGCCCACGGCATCTGCGGCTCCGACGCGATGCGCATCAACGGCCGCAACAGGCTGGCGTGCAAGACCCTGATCAAGGACCTCGCACCCGAGAAGCCGATCCTGGTCGAGCCGATAAAGGGCCTGACGGTCCAGAAGGACCTGATCGTCGACATGGAGCCCTTCTTCCAGGCGTACCGCGACGTGATGCCCTTCCTGGTCACCCACGGCAACGAACCCACCCGCGAGCGCCTCCAGTCGGCGGCGGACCGCGAGCGCTTCGACGACACCACGAAGTGCATCCTCTGCGCGGCCTGCACCAGCTCGTGCCCGGTGTTCTGGAACGACGGCCAGTACTTCGGCCCGGCGGCGATCGTGAACGCCCACCGCTTCATCTTCGACAGCCGGGACGAGGCGGGCGAACAGCGCCTGGAGATCCTGAACGACAAGGACGGGGTGTGGCGCTGCCGCACGACGTTCAACTGCACGGACGCATGCCCCCGCGGCATCGAGGTGACGAAGGCGATCGCGGAGGTCAAGCGGGCCCTGATCACGCGACGGTTCTAGCAATGCCCCCGGCCGGTTCCGCCGGCGGCAAGGAGGTCTCCATGTCCACGCACGGGTGCGTCACCGGCGCCGCGGCGGCCGGCGGAGGCGTCTCATGAGCCGCCGGAGCGGCGAGGTGGAGGCGTTCGAGGCCCACGCGAGCGACGAGGACCTCGACGACCTGCGCGCGCGACTGGCCGCGGCACGGCTGCCCGAGACCGAGACGGTCCACCGCCCCGCCCCCGACCCGCGCCGATGGGACCAGGGCGTTCCGCTCGCCGATCTCGTGGCGGTCGTGGACTACTGGCGCACCGGCTACGACTGGCGGGCGTTCGAGGCGCGGCTGAACCGGATCGGCCAGTTCCGTACGACCATCGACGGTCTGGGAATCCACTTCCTGCACCGCCGGTCCACCCGCGCGGACGCCACCCCGCTGATCCTCACGCACGGCTGGCCGGGCAGCATCGCCGAGTTCGCCCACGTCGTGGACGAACTGGCGGATCCGGAGAACCCGGACGCACCGGCGTTCCACGTCGTGGCCCCGTCGCTGCCGGGCTTCGGTTACAGCGACAAGCCGGCCACCACCGGGTGGGGCATCGAAAAGATCGCGGCCGCCTGGGTGGAGCTGATGGCCAGGCTCGGCTACGACCGGTTCGCCGCCCACGGCGGCGACTGGGGCGGCGTGATCACCACGGTCCTCGGCGGCAGGTACCCGGCGCAGGTCCTCGGCATCCACACGCCGACCGCGCAGGCGCCGCCCGGGCTGACGACGGACGGGCTGACGGCGGCCGAGCGCAGGTGGACCGAGGAGACCCGCGACTTCTGGCGCTATCGCGCGGCGTACGCGAAGCAGCAGTCGACCCGGCCGCAGACCATCGGGTACTCGCTCGTCGACTCACCGGTGGGGCTGCTCGCCTGGATCCTGGACAAGTTCGCGGAGTGGACGGACACCGAGGACAGCCCGTTCGAGACGGTGTCCCGGGACCGCGTCCTCGACGACATCACCCTCTACTGGCTGACGCGGACCGGCGCGTCGGCGGCCCGCATCTACTACGAGAGCCACGACTCGCTCGACCCGGGACTCCGGGTCGACGTTCCGGCGGCGATCAGCGTGTATCCCCGCGACATCGAGAAGTGCCCGCGCGTCTGGGCGCAGGAGCGGTTCCGGCGGATCGTCCGATGGGGGTCCCCCGAGACCGGGGGACACTTCCCGTCGCTCGAGGTGCCCGAGTTCTTCGTCAGGGATCTGCAGGAAGGTCTCGCGGCCGTGCTGGCCGCGCAGCGGTAGCCGCGGCCGGTCGCCTTCTCCGTGATCCGGGTGTGAGACCTCTCAGTCCAGCCGGTCCAGGATGAGGGGGCTGCGTTCCACCGTGGCTCCCGGAGGGGCCACGTCGTACGCGGACTCCAGGGCCGCCAGGGCGTCCGGGATGCGTTCCGGGGTGTCGGTGTGCAGGGTCAGCAGCGGCTGGCCCGCCGTCACCACCGTGCCCGGCTTCGCGTGGAGTTCCACGCCCGCCGCCGCCTGCACCGGGTCCTCCTTGCGGGCGCGGCCCGCGCCCAGGCGCCAGGCCGCCAGGCCCACCGCGTAGGCGTCGAGGCGCGTGAGGACCCCCGTCGACGGGGCCGGCACCGGGTGGGTCTCGCGGGCCGTGGGCAGCGGCGCCGACGGGTCGCCGCCCTGGGCGGAGATCATGCGGCGCCACACGTCCATCGCCGAGCCGTCCGCCAGCGCCGCCGCGGGGTCCGCGTCCGGCAGGCCCGCCGCCGTCACCATCTCCCTGGCCAGCGCCAGCGTCAGCTCCACCACGTCCGCGGGGCCGCCGCCCGCCAGCACCTCCAGCGACTCGCGGACCTCCAGCGCGTTGCCGGCCGTCAGGCCCAGCGGCGTCGACATGTCGGTGAGCAGCGCCACGGTGCGCAGCCCGTGGTCGTTGCCCAGGCCGACCATCGTCGCGGCCAGTTCGCGCGCCCGGTCCAGGTCCTTCATGAACGCGCCCGAGCCGACCTTCACGTCCAGCACCAGCGCGCCCGTACCCTCGGCGATCTTCTTCGACATGATCGAGGACGCGATGAGCGGGATCGACTCCACCGTCCCGGTCACGTCCCGCAGCGCGTACAGCTTGCGGTCCGCCGGCGCCAGGCCCGTGCCCGGGGCGCAGATCACCGCGCCGACGTCGCGCAGGATCGCCATCATCTCGTCGTTCGAGAGCGAGGCCCGCCAGCCCGGGACGGACTCCAGCTTGTCGAGCGTGCCGCCGGTGTGCCCGAGGCCCCGCCCCGACAACTGCGGCACCGCCGCCCCGCAGGCGGCGACCAGCGGGGCCAGCGGCAGTGTGATCTTGTCGCCGATGCCGCCCGTCGAGTGCTTGTCCGCGGTCGGGCGCGGCAGCGCGGTGAAGTCCATCCGCTCGCCGGAGGCGATCATCGCCGCGGTCCAGCGGGCGATCTCGTCCCGGTCCATGCCGTTGAGCAGTATCGCCATGGCCAGCGCGGACATCTGCTCGTCGGCGACCTCGCCACGGGTGTACGCCGCCACGACCCAGTCGATCTGCTCGTCGGAGAGCCGTTCGCGGTCGCGCTTGGCGCGGATGACGGAGATGGCGTCCATCAGTTCTGCGATCCTCCGCTCTCGGAGTGCTGGGAACTGTGCAATCTGCTCAGCTCGAACGGGCCGAAGGCGTCCGGCAGCAGCTCGGCCAGCGGCCGGATGCCCGCCGGGGTGTCGAGCAGCAGGTCGGGCCCGCCGTGCTCGCTGAGCAACTGGCGGCAGCGGCCGCACGGCAGGATGAGCTGCCCCTCACCGTTGACGCAGGTGAAGTGGGTGAGCCGGCCGCCGCCGGTGGCGTGCAGCGCGGAGACCAGGCCGCACTCGGCGCAGAGCCCGACGCCGTACGAGGCGTTCTCCACGTTGCAGCCGACGACCGTACGGCCGTCGTCCACGAGCGCCGCGGCGCCCACGGGGTACCGCGAGTACGGGGCGTACGCCCGGGACATGGCGTCCCGCGCCGCCCGCCGCAGCGCCTCCCACCGCTCGTCCTGCGACGTCACGTGCTCTCTCCCCTTCGGTAGCGCTTGCCGATCCACTTCGGCACCCGCAGCCGCTGCGCGAACACCGCGAGCACCACCAGTGTGGTCACGTACGGCGTGGCTTCCACAACCTCGCGCGGCACCGTGTCGGTCGTCGCGTACAGCACCCCGAGGAGCACCGCCGCGACCCCGGCGGCTATGGCGGCCCGGACCCCGCCGCGCACGTGCTTCCAGACCGCGTACGCCGCGAGCAGCACCGCCAGCAGCAGGAACAGCGCGTGCACCGCCTCGCCGCCGCCGCGCAACTGCAGGCTGTCGGTGAAGCCGAAGAGCCCGGCCGCCATCGCCGTGCCGCCCGGACGCCAGTTGCCGAAGATCATCGACGCCAGGCCGATGTAGCCGCGGCCGCCGGTCTGGCCCTCCAGATAGATGTGCGTGAACGTGACCAGGAACGCCCCGCCGAGCCCGGCGAGCGCGCCGGAGACGGCCAGCGCCGCGTACTTGTACAGGTAGACGTTCACGCCCAGCGACTCGGCGGCCACCGGGTTCTCGCCGCAGGACCGCAGCCGCAGCCCGAACGCCGAGCGCCACAGCACGTAGTACGTGAGCACGAAGAGCGCGGCCGCGATGAGGATCAGGTACGACACGTCGTGCGTGAGCCCGCGCAGGATGCCGGCGGTGTCGGAGAGGAAGAACCAGTGTTTGTCCTCCAGGTCCCCGAGCCAGTCGGAGAGTCCCGGGACCGAGAACGTGTGCATGTCGTCGACTTGCGGCGACTGCTTGTCCGTGCCGCCCGCGGCCAGCGCGTCCCCGTCGGCGAAGAAGATCTTCGCCATGTACTGGGTGGCGCCCAGCGCGAGGATGTTGATCGCCACACCCGACACGATGTGGTCGACGCCGAACGTGACCGTCGCCATCGCGTGCACCAGGCCGCCCAGCGCCCCGCCGATGATCCCGGCCAGCGCGCCCGCCCACGGGCCGTGCTGCCAGCCGATCCAGCCGGCGAAGAACGTGCCGAGGATCATCATGCCTTCGAGGCCGATGTTGATCACACCGGACCGCTCCGCCCACAGCCCGCCGAGGCCGGCCAGCCCGATCGGCACGGCCAGCGCGAGCGCGCCGCCAATCTGCGCGGAGGCGGTGAGGTTGGTCGTGTCCGTGAGGGCCCGTACCGCGGAGAGCAGCAGCAGTCCCGCGGCGATGAGCAGGAGCACCTGCGGCATGCCGAGCCGCCGCCTGCCGCCGTCGTTCCGAGGGCGCGTCGCGGGCGCGGCGGCGCCCGTCCTGGTCGCCGTACTCACGCGCCCACCTCCGCCTTCTCGGTCTTACGTGCCTGGGCCAGCTCCTCGCCGACGCGGCGCTGCTGATCCCGCAGCGCCCAGCGGCGGACCACCTCGTAGGCGATGACGACGCAGAGCACGATGATGCCCTTGATGACCTCGACGATCTTCTGGTCGTAGCCCTCGAATTCGAGCTGCGTGCCGGTGCGCTCCAGGAAGGCCCAGAGCAGCGCGCCGAGCGCGATGCCGACGGGGTGGTTGCGGCCGAGGAGGGCGATGGCGATGCCGGTGAAGCCGACGCCCAGCGGGAAGTCGGTGCCGTAGTTGTACGACTCGCCGAGGAGCGTCGGCATCCCGACGAGCCCCGCGACGGCGCCGGAGAGCACCATGCTCGTGACGATCATGCGCTTGACGTCCACGCCGCTCGCCGCGGCGGCCGTCTCCGACTGGCCGACGCTGCGCAGGTCGAAGCCGAAGCGGGTGCGGTTGAGGACGAACCAGTACAGGAAGCCGGCGAGCACGGCGAAGACGACGAAGCCGTTGATGTCCCCGACCGAGGTCTCGATCATGAAGATGTGGCTGGAGGACGGGATGTTCGGGGTGTGGGTGAGGTTCCCGTCCTTCTCGCCGAGGCGGCCCGCGGTGAGGTAGTAGCCGATGACGGCGCCGGCGATCGAGTTGAGCATGATCGTCGTGATGACCTCGCTGACGCCGCGGGTGGTGCGCAGCACGCCCGCGATGCCCGCCCAGATCGCGCCGACGCCCATGGCGACCAGAATGATCAGCGGGATCTGGATGATGCCGGGCAGCGACAGCGCGCCGCCGACGGCCGCGGCGAAGAAGGCCGCGATGCGGTACTGGCCGTCGACGCCGATGTTGAAGAGGTTCATCCGGAAGCCGATGGCCACGGCCAGCGCGGAGAGGAAGAACATCGTCGACTTGTTGACGATGTAGATGGCGCTCCGGTCGGTCGTGCCGAACTCGATCATGACCTGGTAGGCCCGGAACGGGTCCTTACCGGAGATGAGGATGATCAGCGAGGTGAGCACCAGCGCGGCGAAGACCGCGAGCACCGGGGCGCCGACCGCCGTGATCAGCTTGTCCCTGTCGAGGCGTTTCATCGCGTACGGCCTCCGTCCTGCCCGTCGTCGCTGCCGCCGGCCGCGGACCGGGGGTTCGGCACGGCCGCGTCCCGCGGCGCCGGGCCGTCCTCCAGATGCCCGCTCGCCGCGCCCGTCATCGCACTGCCCAGCTCCTCCGGCGTGATCGCCGCCGGGTCCGCGTCGGCCACCAGCCGCCCGCGGTACATCACCCGCAGCGTGTCCGACAGGCCGATCAACTCGTCCAGGTCCGCGGAGATCAGCAGCACCGCGAGCCCCTCGCGGCGGGCCGCGCGGATCTGCTCCCAGATGTCCGCCTGCGCGCCCACGTCCACGCCGCGCGTGGGGTGGGCGGCGATGAGCAGCTTGGGCGAGTGGCTCATCTCCCGGCCGACGATCAGCTTCTGCTGGTTGCCGCCGGAGAGCGAGGCGGCGGTCACGTCGATGCCGGGGGTGCGGACGTCGTACTCCTCGACGATCCGCCTGGTGTCCTTGCGGGCCGCGGCGGCGTCGATGAGCACGCCGCGGCTGTTGGGGGATTCCGTGGTGTGGCCCAGGATGCGGTTCTCCCACAGCGGGGCCTCCAGCAGCAGGCCGTGCCGCTGGCGGTCCTCGGGGATGTAGCCGATGCCGCCCTCGCGGCGCTTGCGGGTGGCGGCGTGGCTGATGTCCGCGCCGTCCAGGACGATGCTGCCGGTGTCCGGGTGGCGCAGCCCCATGATGGCCTCGACCAGCTCGGACTGGCCGTTGCCCTCCACGCCGGCGATGCCCAGCACCTCGCCCTTGTGGATGGTGAAGGAGATGCGGTCCAGCACCTCGCGCGAGACGCCGTCGGGGTCCACGGCGCACAGGTGCAGGTCGCTGACGCGCAGCATGGGTATGTCCGTGACCGTCGACTCGCGGGTCTCGGGGGTCGGCAGCTCGCTGCCGACCATCAGCTCCGCGAGCTGCTTGGACGTGACGTCCGCGGGCTTCACGGAGGCGACCGTCGTGCCGCGCCGGATGACGGTGATGTCGTCGGCGACGGCGAGGACTTCGCCGAGCTTGTGCGAGATGAAGAGCACGGTCAGGCCCTCGGCCTTCAGCCCGCGCAGGTTGTCGAAGAGCGCGTCGACCTCCTGCGGGACGAGGACCGCGGTGGGCTCGTCGAGGATGAGCGTACGGGCGCCGCGGTAGAGGACCTTGAGGATCTCGACCCGCTGCCGGTCGGCGACGCCGAGGTCCTCGACCAGCACGTCGGGGCGGATGCCGAGGCCGTACGCGTCCGACAGCTCCTTGATCCTCGCCCTGGCCCGGTCGCCGATGCCGTGCAGCTTCTCGCTGCCCAGGACGGTGTTCTCCAGGACGGTGAGGTTGTCGGCGAGCATGAAGTGCTGGTGCACCATGCCGATGCCGCGCGCGATGGCGTCGGCGGGGCTGGCGAACGCGACCTCCGCGCCGTCGAGCGTGATGGTGCCCTCGTCCGGCTTCTGCATGCCGTAGAGGATCTTCATCAGCGTCGACTTGCCCGCGCCGTTCTCGCCGACGAGGGCGTGCACGGTGCCGCGGCGCACGGTGATGTCGATGTCGTGGTTGGCGACGACGCCGGGAAAGCGTTTCGTGATGCCGTGGAGTTCGACGGCGGCGGCGCCGGCGGGTGGGTCCGCTGCCGTGGAGCTGCTGCTGGGGGCTGTGATGGCGCACACTCCTCGTCGAGGGGCGGTGGATGCGGGGCGGCGGACGTACCGAAGCGCCGTGCGGACGGCGCGAGTTACGTGACGCGAGTTACGGCATATCACGCTACGCGCGTAGTCCGGAGGCAGATGCGCGGGGTCCGGTGGACGGCCGACGCGCACCGTCCTCCGGACCCCGTCACACGTACCGTGCTCAGGGAGTGTCGCTGACCGTGATCTCGCCGTCGGCGATCTTCTGCTTGGCCGCGTCGATCTCGCCCTGGATGTCGTCGATGAACCCGCCGGAGGTGGCGAGGCTCACGCCGTCGTCCTTGAGCGCGAAGGTCTGGTCGCCGGTGAGCGGCTTCTCGTCCTGGACGCTCTTGATCACGTCGTAGACGGCCACGTCGACGTTCTTCACCACGGACGTCATGATCGAGTCCTTGTAGTCCGCCAGCGCCTTGTCGCGGTACTGGTCGGAGTCGACGCCTATCGCCCACGCGCCTTCCTGCGCGGCCACGGCCTCGATCGAGCCCGTACCCGACAGGCCCGCGGCGCTGTAGATGATGTCCGTGTCGGAGTCGAGCATGCCCTCGGCGATGCCCTTGGCGCGCAGCGGGTCCTGGAAGCCCTTGAGGTCGCTCTCGTAGAGGTACTTCACGTCGACCTCGACGTCGGGCTTGGTGTCCTTGACGCCCTGGACGAAGCCGGCCTCGAACTTCTTGATCAGGTTGTTGTGCACGCCGCCTATGAAGCCGACCTTGCCGGTCTTGCTCTTGGTGGCGGCGGCCACGCCCGCCAGGTACGAGCCCTCGTGCTCGGCGAAGGTGACGCCGGCCACGTTCTTGCCCTGGGACGCCTCGTCGATCACCGCGAAGGTCGTGTCGGGGAAGTCCTTGGCGACCTTGTTCACCGACTTGCCGTAGGCGAAGCCGACCCCGATCACCGGGTTGTAGCCCGCCTCGGCGAGGGAGGTGAGCCGCTGCTCGCGGTCGGCCTCGGTCTCGCCGTCGCGGGCGGTCAGCTCCTTGCCGCCGAGGTCGAACTCCTTCTTGGCCTTGTCGTACCCGCGGGCCGCCGACTCGTTGAAGGAGGCGTCGCTGCGGCCGCCGACGTCGAAGGCGAGACCGACGCCCTTGTCGCTGCTGCCGCTGTCGCTGCTGCACGCAGCACTGGTGAAAGCGAGGGCCGCGGTTGCCACGCCCGCGGCGGCGATCTTGGTTACCCGGCGCAAGAGGACTTCCCCTTCGTCTTGGCGAAGCGCCTCTTTCCGGCGCTGCTTCGGGGGCATCGTAACGCGCGTAGAACAAGCTGAACCTCCGGCAACGAACCCGTTACCGGATCGTCTCCGCGCCGGTGCTTTCGGCGCTGCGCGCGAGCCCGGCAGGTATCGGCTGACCTGTCGGTTCGCGGCGTACGGGGCGGGTCGCGGGGACCGGTGCGCGCCCGCTTGCGCGGGGCTCCCGCCGGGCCTGCTCGCGCGCTGCCGTGCGGGTCGCCGCGGTGGCCAGCAGGGTGGCGCGAATAGTGATGCCCGTGACGCCGGTGAGGGCCACGAGACCGAGGACGACGACCCCGCGCCAGCCGACCGCGTGGAAGGCGATCGCGCCGGCGGTGGCACCCGCGCTGTTCCCGACGTAGTACGCGACCTGGTAGAGCGCCGACGCCTGCGCCTTGCCGGTCTTCGCCGCGTGGCTCACGGACGCGGAGGCGACCGCGTGCCCGGCGAAGAAGCCCGCCGTGAGCAGTACGAGACCGGTCAGCACGGCGGCCAGGGAGTCGCCGATCGTCAGCAGCAGCCCCGCGGCGGTGGTGCCCGCGGCCGCGTAGAGGGTGCCGCGGCGGCCGAGGCGGGCGACGAGCCGCCCCGCGGCGGCCGAGGAGCCGGTGCCGACGAGGTAGATGACGAAGACCGACCCGATGAGGCCCGCGGACAGGCCGAAGGGCTCGCCGGCCAGCCGGTAGCCGATCATCGTGTAGACCGAGCCGAAGACGGTCATGAAGAGCAGCCCGATCGCGTACAGCCGGCGCATCAGCCCGTCGGAGAGATGGCCGCGTACGGTCCGCGCGAGCGCCCGTGGCGCCAGCGGCGCGGCGGTGAAGTGCCGGGCGCGCGGCAGGAGTACGCGGAACGCGACCGCGCAGAGCAGCGAGAGCGCGGCGACGGCGGCCAGCGCCGCGCGCCAGCCCCAGGCGTTCGCGGTCCAGCCGGTGAGGATGCGTCCGGCCATGCCGCCGATGCTGTTGCCCGCGACGAAGAGCCCCACGGCGCCGATCACCGCCCGGGCGCGTACCTCGTCGGCGATGAAGGCGATGGCCGACGCCGGGATCCCGGCGATCGCCACGCCCTGGAGCGTACGGAGCGCGACGAGCGAACCGAGGTCGGGCGCGAACGGCATCGCCAGGCCCAGCAGCACGGCCGCCGCCAGCGACCACGTCATCGTCCGCTGCCGGCCGAACCGCTCGGAGACGGCGCTCAGCGGCAGTACGGCGAGCGCCAGGGCGGCGGTGGTGGCGGAGACGGTCCAACTGGCCGCGCCCGGGCTGACGCCGAGGTCGGCGGAGATGGCGGGCAGCAGGGCCTGGGTGGAGAAGAGAAGGGTGAAGGTGGCGACGCCGGCGGCGAACAGGGCGAGGAGCGCGCGGCGGTAGCCGGGCTCGCCGGGGGCGTGCTTGGCGGGCACATGGGTGGGGGCGCTCACATGGGGCGTAAGCGCCCCGGTATCGGAGGGCATGCGTCGAACGTACGGCGTGCTCACTCATGCGTCCAATGCGGAAAACGGCGATAATCGATGCCATGGTGAATGAGCAGAGGTCGCGGGCGTCGTTGTCACGGTCCCGTCATCAGAAAGACATCTCCGCCACGGCCGCAGCCCCCGGCGCGCCGGGGGAGCCGGGGGAGTGGGGCGCGGTGCTCGCGCCCCGGCTCGCGCAGTTCGCGGCGGTCGCGCGCGAGGAGCACGTCACGCGCGCCGCCCGGGCGCTCGGCGTCCCGCAGCCGACGCTGAGCCGCGCGATGGTACGGCTCGAAGCCGACCTGGGCGTCGCGCTCTTCGCCCGCCGCGGCCGCACCCTGTCGCTGACGACCGCGGGCCGCGACTTCCTCGCGTACGCGGAGCGCGCGCTGGCGGAGGTGGCCCGCGGCGCCGAGGCCGTACGCGCCGACGCGCACCCCGAGACCGGCAAGGTCGCCTTCGGCTTCCTGCACACGCTCGGCTCGGAGACCGTGCCGGGGCTGCTGCGGGAGTTCCGCAAGGACCACCCGCGGGTGCGCTTCGCGCTGGTGCAGAACTACGGGGAGTGGATGCTGCAGCGGCTGCGGGCGGGCGAGTTGGACCTCTGCCTGACCTCGCCGGTGCCGGACGCGCCGGACCTGGAGGCGCGGCGGCTCGACGACCAGCGCCTGCGGATCGTGGTGCCGGACGACCACCGGCTCGCCGGGCGGCGGCGGATCCGGCTCGCGGAGGTGGCGGAGGACCCGTTCGTCACGCTCGAACCGGGCTACGGGATGCGGCGGATGCTGGAGGAGCTGTGCGCGGAGGCGGGGTTCGTGCCCCGGGTCGCGTTCGAGGGGGAGGAGGCGGAGACGATCCGCGGGCTGGTGGCGGCGGGTCTGGGCGTGGCGCTGCTGCCGCCGCCCGCGGTCCCGCGGCCGGGGGTGGTGGAGGTGGACGTCACGGCGCCGCGGGCGGTGCGGGAGATCGGGGTGGCGTGGGTGGCGGGCCAGCAGGAGACGGCGCCGGTGGGGGCGTTCCGGCGGTTTCTGCTGGGACGGCGGGGGCAGTTGCTGGCGGGGTAGGGGCCCGTTCGCCCGGGCGCGTCAGGCCGGGGCGAAGCCGGCGGCCAGCGGCATGCGCAGGCCGATCGGCGGGGGCGCCGCCAGCGCGTCGGCGAGGGGTCTGCTGTACGGCCGGCCGAAGAGCGAGCCCATGACGAAGTCGGCGCTGAGGGCGAGGACTTCGGGGCGGTGCTGGTGCAGCCCGTGCCCGTCGGAGTGCACCTCGAAGCGGCAGACGTCGCGGTTGGCCTTCTTCGCCCGTACCGCCAGCCGGTACGACAGGTCGGGGTCGGTGCGGGCGTCGTCGGTGCCGTGCACGAGGAGCACGGTGCGCCCGCTCAACTGCCGTACGGGCTCGGCGTCCGCCGCCTGCGCGTCGGGCAGCCACGGCGCGATCGCGAGCACCGAGACGACCGCCTCGTGCCCGGCGGCGCGCAGCGCGGCCCGGCCGCCGACGTCGGTGCCGACCAGCGCCACGGGCACGTCCCCGTACCGCCGTACGATCTCCTCCAGCGCCCACTCCGAGTCCTGCGCGGCGTCCGCGGCGGCGCCGTTCCAGCCCCGGTAGCGGTAGTGCACGGTGTGCGCGACGAGCCCGTCACCGCGCCCGGCCCGCCCGAGCCGGCGGGCCAGCGACCACACGGAGGCGGCGGCGAGCCGCGAGGGCCGCCGGCTGCTGACACCCTCCCCGGCGGGCAGCAGCAACGCCACCGCCTGCGCGGAGGCCGCCCCGGTGGCACGTCCGAGCCGGGCGGGGCGGCTCGCGCTGATCTCCTGTGGCATGGCAGCACGATGGCAGATCCGTCCCCCCATGCCCAGTGGTCTGCACCACCCCGACCGGCCCCGTCCGCAAGGCAGTTGCGGCGAACCGGGTCGCGCACACGCGTGCGCCGGTCGCGTCGCCCCCGGGAGGGCCCGGGGGCGAGGGGCTCCCGTACCCGGGCGCTGAACGCACACGGTGGTCGGACGTGGTCGCCTCCGCGACGTCCCGGACCCCGGGCAGGGTCGGGGGTCGTGCGGTTCCGCGAGAACCGCACGACCCCGGCCCGGCGGAGCCGGCGCGATGCCGCGGCAGCGATGCCGGCGCGGCCGGGCGTCCGCCCGGCGGGCCGCCTCCCGGCCGCCACACCGCGGATCCGGAATCCTGTTGCCACCTCCGCGTCCCGGCGCTCGGCCGGTGGTTGCGCTCCAGTGCCTCTCCGCCGGAGCGCCGGCACCCCGACCCGCACGCCCCCGAGTCCGCGCAGCCGCACCCGCTGTCGGCGCCCGCCGCCGGGCATGGCTCTACGCGCGTAGGATGGCGCAAATCGTGACGAGAGAGAGGTGCCGCATGGCGGATGACAACAGAGGTGGACCGGCCCGGGCGGTGCCCGGCCCGGAGCGGATTCGGCGGGCGCCCAAAGTGCTGCTCCACGACCACCTCGACGGTGGTCTCCGTCCCGCCACCATCGTCGACATCGCCCGCGAGACCGGCTACGACGGGCTGCCCGAGACCGACCCCGAGCGGCTCGGCCTCTGGTTCCGGGAGGCCGCCGACTCCGGGTCGCTGGAGCGGTACCTGGAGACCTTCGCCCACACCTGCGCCGTGATGCAGACCCGCGACGCGCTCGTGCGGGTCGCCGCCGAGTGCGCCGAGGACCTCGCCGCCGACGGCGTCGTATACGCCGAGGTGCGCTACGCCCCCGAGCAGCACCTCCAGGGCGGGCTGAGCCTGGAGCAGGTGGTCGAGGCGGTCAACGAGGGCTTCCGCGAGGGCGAGCGGCGCGCGCACGCCGCGGGGCACCGCATCCGCGTCGGCGCCCTCCTCACCGCCATGCGGCACGCCGCCCGCTCGCTGGAGATCGCCGAACTCGCCAACCGCTACCGCGATCTCGGCGTCGTCGGCTTCGACATCGCCGGCGCCGAGGCCGGCTTCCCGCCCACCCGCCACCTCGACGCCTTCGAGTATCTGAAGCGCGAGAACAACCACTTCACCATCCACGCCGGCGAGGCGTTCGGCCTGCCGTCGATCTGGCAGGCGCTGCAGTGGTGCGGCGCCGACCGGCTCGGCCACGGCGTACGGATCATCGACGACATCCACGTCGCCGACGACGGCACCGTCAAGCTCGGCCGGCTGGCCGCGTACGTGCGTGACAAGCGGATCCCGCTGGAGCTGTGCCCGACCTCCAACCTCCAGACCGGCGCCGCCGCCTCCTACGCCGAGCACCCCATCGGGCTGCTGCGCCGGCTCTACTTCCGCGCCACGGTCAACACCGACAACCGGCTCATGAGCGGCACGAGCATGAGCCGCGAGTTCGAGGAGCTGGTGCGCACGTTCCACTACACGCTGGACGACATGCAGTGGTTCACCGTCAATGCGATGAAGTCGGCGTTCATTCCTTTCGATGAAAGGCTGGCGATGATCAACGACGTCATCAAGCCCGGATACGCCGGCCTGAAGTCGGAGTGGCTCTTTCGCTGACCGGTTCTGACCTGCGAGTCCGTGCGCTCTCCGGTGCGCGGGGCGATGGTCCTACGATCCGCGGATGGGGCCGTACGGACCAATTTCGGCACCGGCGAGGCGGTCTTTGCGGCTGCGATATCCGGCTGGCTACGTTTCTCATTGCCGCTGGATATCCGCAAGGACGAGGACCTGAATTCCATGAAGACCCGCAAGATCGTCGGTACCGCACTGCTCGGCGCCGCCTTCGCCGCCGCCGCGGCGGGCACCGCCTCCGCCGCCGTCGTCCCCGGCCTGCCCGACCCGGTCGGCCAGGTGACCTCCCCGCTGGAGTCGGTCACCGGCTCCAAGGCGGGGAGCGAGAACGGCACCCCGAACGGCGCCGCCAACGCCCAGCCGCCGGGCCTCGGTCAGCTCGGCGTCCTGACCAGCGCGCTCCCCCTGGGGTCGCTGCCGCTCTGAGGCCCGTACGCAGCGAAGCCGGGGCCGGCATCCCTCGTGGATGCCGGCCCCGGCTCCGTGTCGTCGGAGTCCGTTCTCACCAGGCCGGGTGCTGCACCTTCTCCTCGCTGGGCATCACTATCCAGAGCGCCAGGTAGAGCAGGAACTGCGGGCCGGGCAGCAGGCACGACACCAGGAAGACGACCCGCACCGTCGTGGGGGTGGTGTCGAAGCGCCGGGCCAGTCCCGCGCACACTCCGGCGATCACCCGGCCGTCGCGCGGTCTCATCGGCATGGCCATGGCTGCGTCACTCCTCGGGTCGGCGTTCGCGGCCCGCCGTGTGGGGGCCGGTGACTCCACCGTAGGCACACAAGCCGGACGAAACGTCGCCCTACGGGGCGATCTCGACCCTGGTGATTCTCGGGGTCGTGCCCTGAGCCTTCCCGTCCGCCGTACGCTCCGCCGCTTCCGTCCCCGCCGCTTCCGTCCCGGCCGCCTTCTCCGCGTGCGCCGCCCCGGCCGCGCGGCCCGCGGGGTGCCGGCGCAGCCGCGCCCGCACGGCCGGGACCACCGCCAGATGCGCCAGCGCGACCCCCAGGATGTAGAGAAGCATCGTGTCCACGTTCGCGACCTGCCCGGGCACCGTGGTCTTCAGCAACTCGACGACCAGCGCCAGCATCGAGCCCGCGAAGACGGTGCGCACGAAAGACCCCACCGGCGACGCGTCGACCCGGCCGCCGATCAGCGGCAGCAGCACCCCCGCAGGGGCGAGCACGAACAGCGACTCGACGGCGTACCGGAGCGCCGCCCACGGGTCGTCGCCGAACTCCGCCCGGATCGTCGTGAGCGGTCGCAGATTCGCCGCGTCAACCCACGGCACGGCGTTGGGGCGGAGCGTAAACCACCAGACTGCGGTCAGATGCAGGACTAGGAGGACAACGCCGGCCACCCGGAATCTCAGGGCGGCCGTTCCGCCCGTCGCATGGCGCTGCACGCAGGCAAGGACGCCGCTACCGACCCGTACGGTTCCCGCGCTCCGCCGGCCGGATGAGGCTCTTCGGCGCGGAGCCTCCTCAGCCGACCAGCCGGCGGCGCCAGTCGAGCCCCGTGACGGCTATCGACCGGCCCGGATCGCCGTCCCACTCCGTCCGCAGACCGGCGTCCCCGAGGGCGGCGACCACCTCGTGCCCGATGGCCGTGGTCGTCCCCGACGAGCCGTCGAAGCCGCCGTAGTAGAGCGTCAGCCCGCCGTCCGCCGCCGCGGACTCCGACGACTGGTGGCTGGAGTAGACGAAGCCGCGCGCGTCCGGCTCGCCCGCCCCGCCTATCTCGGCGTTTCCGCAACTGCGGCAGCAGGCGAAGTGCTCACGGGCGGTGATACCCGCCTCCCGCAAGGCCGCGAAGGCGCGGGTGAGCCGCTCGGGGTCCGTCTCGCCCCGCCAGCCGGACTGCTCGGCGACCCGCTCCAGCCACAGCCGGTCGGCCAGCGCCCTGGCCTGCGGGGCGGAGACCGGCCTGCGGTCCCCGGTGACGAGGAACTCCTCGGCGCACTCGGCCAGTTCCGCACGGGTCGCGTACCCTGCGGCCAGCACCTCCCGGACCCGCCGCTCCAGCTCCTGACGCTCCTCCTCGCCGAGGTCGAGCGGCGGCACCTCGGGCGCGGGCGTGATGTCCGCGCGGGACCAGGACAGCCCGGCCGCCCAGCCGCCCTCCTCGCGGGCCCAGCCGGTCAGCGCCGCGATCACGGCCCCGGGTCCTTCGGCCGTCGCGGCGAAGTGCCGGTCGGCGCCGCCGTCGCGATGCTCCACCTCGTAGCCCCCGCCGGCGTCGTGCCAGACCTGGGCGAAGACGTCGGGCAGGTCGGGGATCCGCTGGAGCACCAGGAAGTGGTCGCCGGCGCCGCCGATCCGGCCGACCAGCCCCGCCAACTCCGCCGCGGACACGCGCACATGCCGCTCCCCGCGCTCCGTCTTCACCACGATCCCGAGCATGCGGACACTGTGGCACACGCCACTGACACCGGCCCCGCGCCGGAAACGCTCAGGCCGCGGGCTCGCCCACGGTGTTCTCCGGCGCCCGCAGCGCGTCGTCGGTGCAGCGGAACGTGTACGGCGGGTCCCCCGCGTCCGGGCCCGCCAGCACCGCCGAACGCTCCTCGCCCGCCGCGTACGTGCACACGAGCTGCGCCAGCATCGGCGACCCCAGCCCCTGCGGATCCCGGCTCAGCCGCACCGTGCCCGCCGGATCACCGGACTGCCCGTCCACCACCCGCAGCCCGGAGACCGCGGTCGAGTAGCCGGCATCCTCCTCGTCCTCGTCCGGCGCCCGCTCCAGCTCCGCGAGCAGCCGCGCCGCCAGCTCCGTACCCGTCAGGTCGTCCGGGATGCTCCTGGGCACCGGCGCCAGCCGCGTACCGCACACGAGATACACCGCCCGCACCGTCTCGCCGTCCGCCGACCTCGCCGCCGGCGAAGGACCGCCCGGCGCGCACTCCGCCCGCGACGGCGCGCTGCCGGCGTCCACCGGCACGGACGTGGGCCGGATCCCGCACCCGGTGGCCAGCACCGCGACGGCGACCGCGGCGACCGCCGCCAGGGCCGCGGGGACCCGCCGGTTCGAGGCTGCCGCCCTCACTCGTCCTCCTGCTCCAGGGCCTCCGCCGCCGCAGACGAGTCCCGCGGCAGCCGCAGCGTGAACACCGCTCCGCCCGCCGGGTCGTTGGCCGCGGTGATCGTACCGCCGTGGATCCGGGCGCTCTCCACCGCGATGGACAGCCCGAGGCCGCTGCCGTCGGAGCGCGGGCGCGCGGTGTCCGCCTTGTAGAACCGGTCGAAGACGTGCGGCAGCACCTCGGCGGGGATGCCGGGCCCGTTGTCCTTCACCTCGATGACCAGATCGCCGGCGCCGGGCGCGTCCGCCGTGGTGCGCACCGACACCCGCACGGGGGAGCCGCCGTGCTTGAGCGCGTTGCCGATGAGGTTGGCGAGGATCACGTCCAGGCGCCGCGGGTCGAGGCGCGCGACGATGCCGCGGTCGGCGTCCAGCTCCACCGCGTCCAGCCAGGCGCGGGCGTCGATGCAGGCGGTGACCTGGTCGGCGACGTCCACGTCGTCGAGTACGAGCCGGGCGGTGCCCGCGTCGAAGCGGGTCACCTCCATCAGGTTCTCCACCAGGTCGTTGAGGCGCCGGGTCTCCTGCACCACGAGCTGCACCGCGGGCGCGATCATCGGGTCCAGGTTCTCCTGCTCCTCCTCCAGCACCTCGGAGACCGCGGTCATCGCGGTCAGCGGGGTGCGCAGCTCGTGCGACATGTCCGCCACGAACCGCCGGCTGGACTTCTCCCGCTCGCTCAGCTCCTCCACCCGCTGCTGGAGCCGCTCCGCGGTCTGGTTGAACGTCCGCGAGAGGTCGGCCAGTTCGTCGGTGCCGGTCACCCGCAGCCGGGTGTCGAGCTTGCCCTCGCCGAGCCGCCGGGCCGCGTCGCCGAGCCGCTGCACCGGCCGCAGCACGGTGGACGCGGCGCCCTGCGCGAGCAGCGCGGAGCCGATGAGGGACAGCCCGGTGGCGATGCCCAGCGACCAGGCCAGCGAGTTGAGGTCCCGGCGCTCGGAGTCCAGGGACTTGAACATGTAGCCGGTCCAGTCGGTGCCGATCACCCGGGCGCCGCCGACGAGATACGGCGTGCCGTCCATCGTCACCCGCTGCCAGTACAGGTGGTACGGCCACTTGCCGTCGTCGCGCCGCTGGTCGACCGCCGTCTTCAGCGTCTCCGGCACGTCGTGCAGGGTGAACGACGGGTCGGAGCGCTCCACGCAGCCGGGATCGCCGCCGCTGCCCCCGCCGCCGGAGATGAGTATGACGTCGAAGTTCTGGGTGGTGCTCGACAGCCGCCGCGCGGCCTTGGCGAGGTCCGTACAGCCGGACCGCAGGTCCAGCTCGCCGCTCTCGTCCTGCAGCGACTCCCGGAAGTCCTTGAGCGAGGCGTCCTGGGTGCGGGTGAGCACCGAGTCCCGGTTGAGCCAGTACGCGATGCCGGCGACCGACACCGCCGAGACGAGGGCCACCAGCGCGAACACGATGACCAGACGCAGTCGCAGGCTGATCCAGCGCAGCAGCCCCGCCGCCCAGCCGCGTACGAGCCCCTGCCGCCCCTCCGCGTCGGCGGGGCCCGGACTCACGAGGGCGGATCCAGCCGGTAGCCCACGCCGCGTACGGTTTTGATCAGTGTCGGCGCGGACGGCACGTCCTCGACCTTCGCGCGCAGCCGCTGTACGCAGGCGTCGACCAGCCGGGAGTCGCCCAGGTAGTCGTGCTCCCAGACCAACTGCAGCAACTGCTGGCGCGACAGCGCCTGGCCGGGCCTGCGGCTCAGCTCCAGCAGCAACCGCAGCTCCGTCGGCGTCAGTTGCAGATGCTCGCCGTCCTTGGTGACGGTCATCGCGGAGCGGTCGATGACGACGTTGCCGAAGGTGGCCGAATCGGTGGTCTCCCGCTCGCCGCGGCGCAGCACCGCGCGGATCCGGGCGTCCAGCACCCGGCCCTGCACGGGCTTGACGACGTAGTCGTCGGCGCCCGACTCCAGCCCGACCACCACGTCGATGTCGTCGCTGCGCGCGGTCAGCAGGATGATCGGCAACTGGTCGGTGCGGCGGATGCGCCGGCACACCTCGAAGCCGTCGATGCCCGGCAGCATCACATCCAGCACGATCAGGTCGGGCCGCTGCTCGCGCAGCAGCTTGAGCCCGTCCTCACCGGTCGCCGCGGTGGTCACGCGGTGGCCCTGGCGGGAGAGGGACATCTCCAGCGCGGTGCGGATGGCGTCGTCGTCCTCGATCAGCAACAGAGAAGGCACGCGGGTCATTCTGGCAGGGCGCGCCGGAAGGGGCGAGTTCGCCGTCATCACGGCCTCCGGAAGGGCCCGTGTAAGGGGCACCGGCCCCTGTTGCACGCCTGTGACAGTCGGCGGACAGCGCGATGAAGTCGGGACGACAGGATTCTGGACGTCGGGCAAGCCCGGCAGGACAGGACCGACCGAAGCAGACTCCACCGGCGGGGGGCGTGAGATGAACGCACTGCACGACAGCACCACCAGCGCAGCGGTTCACACACGCCTGCACGCCAAGGGGGGGAGTGCTGAGGGGATGGCTCCCGCCCGCGCCTCGCGCGGTGCGGGGGAGTCCGGTGCCGCAACCGCGCGGGGGTGCGGTCGCGGCGCCGGGCGTCGTCCTCCTTACATGGTCGCGATCGCGGGCAACACGGGCCCCGGGGGGACCGGCGTCATGCCGGCGGGGACCGGACCGGCCGCGGACCCGGGGGGAACGCCGGGGGGGACACCAGGGGGGACGACGGGGGGAAGAAGGCGTACGGAGAGGTGCCGGGGGAAACGGTCGGCACGCAGGCCGGGACCGCCGCGGAGGCTGACAGCACCGCGGCGTTCACCGCCTACGTGGCCGAGCGGCGCGCCTCTCTGTACGCCACCGCCTACCACCTGACCGGTGACCGGTTCGAGGCGGAGGACCTGCTGCAGAGCGCGCTGTTCTCCACCTACCGGGCCTGGGACCGGATCAGCGACAAGGCCGCGGTGGGGGGCTACCTCCGTCGCACCATGACGAACCTGCACATCAGCGCCTGGCGCCGGCGCAAGCTCGCGGAGTACCCGACCGAGGAACTCCCCGAGGCGCCGGGGGAGTCGGACGCCATGCGCGGCACGGAGCTGCGCACGGTGCTCTGGCAGGCGCTGGCGCGGCTGCCCGAGATGCAGCGCACGATGCTCGTGCTGCGCTACTACGAGGGCAGGACCGACCCGGAGATCGCCGACGTACTGGGGATCAGCGTGGGGACCGTCAAGAGCAGCATCTGGCGCTCGCTGCGCCGGCTCCGCGACGACGAGGCGCTGAGCTTCGGGCGGGACCGGGAGGAGTCGTTCGAGGAGCTCGTGGCCTGAGGGGGGCGATGACCGGGGATGGGGGGATCCCGGGCCACGGGAGGGGGAAAACGGGGGAAATCGGGGGATAACGGGGGGATCGGGGGAGGAACCGCGAGACCGTACGGGGCCGGGGGGCCCGTCAGGACTCGGGGGGAACGGGGGAACGGGGGAAACGAGCCGGGGCCGGGCGCGCGGGGGGTGCGTCCGGCCCCGGCTCGTGCGCGGTACGCGGAGTGCCGCGCGTCGGGCGGGACGGCCGCGGCGCCCGGCCCGGAGGCCGTCAGTACGCCGAGCCGCTCACGCCCAGGCTGCCCGTCGGGTGCCAGACCGTCTTCGTCTCCAGGAACGCCGTCAGCCGGCCCGTCCCCGGGTCCGCCGTCCAGTCGTACGGCGGCCGCGGGCGCAGCACCCGCTTCAGGTTGTCCGCCGCCGCGACCTCCAGCTCCCGCGCCAGCTCCGCGTCCGCGCCCGTCAGGTCGATGGCGTTGACGTCCTGGTGCGCGGCCAGCGTCGGCGCGATCTCCGCGGTACGCCCCGAGAGCACGTTGACGACACCCCCCGGCACGTCCGACGTGGCCAGCACCTCCGCCAGCGACAGCGCCGGCAGCGGCCGCTCCTCCGCGGCGACGACCACCGCCGCGTTGCCCGTGGCGATCACCGGGGCGAGCACCGACACCAGCCCCAGCAGCGCCGACTCCTGCGGCGCCACGACGGCGACGACGCCCGTCGGCTCCGGCGCGGAGAGGTTGAAGTACGGCCCGGCGACCGGGTTTCCGCCGCCGGCGACCTGGGCGATCTTGTCGGTCCAGCCCGCGTACCAGACCCAGCGGTCGATCGCCGCGTCCACCTGCGCCGCCGACTTGGCCTTCGACAGGCCCTCGGCGTCGGCGACCTCCGCGACGTACTGCTCGCGCCGCCCCTGGAGCATCTCCGCCACCCGGTAGAGCACCTGGCCGCGGTTGTACGCCGTGGCGCCCGACCAGCCGGCGACGGCCTTGCGGGCGGCGACCACCGCGTCGCGGGCGTCCTTGCGGGAGGCGCGGGGCGCGTTGGCGAGCCAGCGGCCCTTCGCGTCGGTCACCTCGTACACCCGCCCGCTCTCCGAGCGGGGGAACTTCCCGCCCACGTACAGCTTGTAGGTCTTGAGGACCGACAGCCTCGCATCCGCCTGTGTCATCGCAGGTACGCCTCCAGCCCGTGGCGGCCGCCCTCGCGGCCGAAGCCCGACTCCTTGTAGCCGCCGAACGGCGAGGTCGGATCGAACTTGTTGAACGTGTTCGCCCACACGACGCCCGCCCGCAGCCGGTCGGCCACCGCCAGGATCCGCGAGCCCTTCTCCGTCCACACCCCCGCGGACAGCCCGTAGGGCGTGTTGTTGGCCTTCGCGACCGCCTCCGCGGGGGTACGGAACGTCAGCACCGACAGCACCGGGCCGAAGATCTCCTCGCGCGCGATGCGGTGCACCTGCGTCACGCCGGTGAAGAGCGTCGGCGCGAACCAGTAGCCGCTGCCGGGCAGTTCGCACGGTGCCGTCCAGCGCTGCGCGCCCTCCGCGTCGCCGGCGTCCGCCAGCTCCGTGATCCGGGCGAGCTGCTCGGGGGAGTTGATGGCGCCGATGTCGGTGTTCTTGTCCAGCGGGTCGCCTAGCCGCAGCGTGGAGAGCCGCCGCTTCAGCGACTCCAGCAGCTCGTCGGCGACCGACTCCTGCACCAGCAGCCGGGAGCCGGCGCAGCAGACCTGGCCCTGGTTGAAGAAGATGCCGCCGACGATGCCCTCGACGGCCTGGTCGACGGGCGCGTCGTCGAAGACGATGTTGGCGCCCTTGCCGCCCAGCTCCAGCGTGAGCCGCTTGTCCGTGCCGGCGACCGACCTGGCGATCTCCTTGCCGACGGCCGTGGAGCCGGTGAACGCGACCTTGTCGACGTCCGGGTGCGCGACGAGCGCGGCGCCCGCGTCCCCGTAGCCCGGCAGGATGTTCACCACCCCGCGGGGAAGTCCCGCCTGGCGGCAGATGTCGGCGAAGAAGAGCGCGGACAGCGGTGTGGTCTCGGCGGGCTTGAGCACCACGGTGTTGCCGCAGGCGAGCGCCGGGGCGATCTTCCACGCGAGCATCAGCAGCGGGAAGTTCCACGGGATGACCTGGCCCGCGACGCCCAGCGGCTTCGGCTCGGGGCCGAAGCCGGCGTAGCCGAGCTTGTCCGCCCAGCCGGCGTAGTAGAAGAAGTGCGCGGCGACCAGCGGCAGGTCGGCGTCGCGGGTCTCGCGGATCGGCTTGCCGTTGTCCAGCGTCTCCAGCACCGCCAGCTCGCGCGAGCGCTCCTGGATGATGCGGGCGATACGGAACAGGTACTTGCCGCGCTCCGCGCCCGGCAGCGCCGACCAGGAGGTGAACGCCCGCCGGGCGGCGGCGACCGCCCGCTCGACGTCCGCCTCGCCGGCCCGCGCGACCTCGGAGAGCACCTCCTCGGTCGCCGGGGCGACGGACTTGAAGACCTTGCCGTCGGCGGCCTCGGCGAACTCGCCGTCGACGAACAGGCCGTAGCTGGGCGCGATGTCGACGACCGAGCGGGACTCGGGCGCGGGTGCGTAGGCGAAGAGCTTGTGTTCAGCGGTCATGCGGCTCGGACCCCCTCTAGTCCACGGTCACGTAGTCGGGGCCGGAGTAGCGGCCGGTGCGCAGCTTCTGCCGCTGCATGAGCAGGTCGTTGAGAAGGCTGGAGGCGCCGAAGCGGAACCAGCGGTTGTCCAGCCAGTCGTCCCCTGCGGTCTCGTTCACCAGCACGAGGAACTTCACCGCGTCCTTGGCCGTGCGGATGCCGCCCGCGGGCTTCACGCCGACCTGCACGCCGGTGGCCGCGCGGTAGTCCCGGACGGCTTCGAGCAGGACCAGGGTGTTGGCGGGGGTGGCGTTCACGCCGACCTTGCCGGTCGAGGTCTTGATGAAGTCGGCGCCCGCCAGCATGCCGAGCCAGCTCGCCCGGCGGATGTTGTCGTACGTGGACAGCTCGCCGGTCTCGAAGATCACCTTCAGCCGGGCGCCGGCGGCGGCCTGCCGCACCGCGCGGATCTGCTCGTAGACCTCCAGATAGCGGCCGGCGAGGAACGCGCCGCGGTCGATGACCATGTCGATCTCGTCGGCGCCCGCGGCCAGCGCCGCCCGGGTGTCGGCGAGCTTCACCTCCAGCGCCGCCCGCCCGGAGGGGAAGGCGGTGGCCACCGAGGCGACCTTGACGCCGGAGCCTTCCAGCGCCTCGGCGGCGACGGCGGCCAGGTCCGGGTAGACGCAGACGGCCGCGACCTCGGGCGTCGTCCGGTCCGTGGGGTCGGGGGTACGGGCCTTGGCGCACAGGGCGCGCACCTTGCCGGGGGTGTCGGAGCCCTCCAGCGTGGTCAGGTCGATCATCGAGACGGCCAGGTCCAGGGCGTACGCCTTGGCGGTGGTCTTGATGGAGCGGGTGCCCAGGGCGGCGGCGCGGGCCTCCAGGCCGACCGGGTCGACGCCTGGCAGACCGTGCAGGAAGCGGCGGAGCGCGCCGTCGGAGGCCGTCACGTCCGCGAGGGACGCCGGCGGGCCCGCGGCTGCGGTGGGTATGCGGGGCATGGTCACCACCCGAGCATATCTACCCGCGTAGCGTCCCGGGAGTGGGCACCGCGGTCCCGGCGGATCGATGCGGGACCGCAATCCCGGCGCGATGTCCGGATTCCGGAGCCGTCGGGCACAATCGGCGGCATGAGCAAGGACACCCCGGACACCCGGCCGAAATACGCCGACCGCGCCTATCGCTCCGTCTCCGGCATCGCCGCCGGCGTGCTGCTGCTCGTCCTCGGCGGCTGGCTCGGCGTGGACGCGCTGGTCCGCGGCAGCGGGCAGGCGCGGGCGATCGCGGTGGCCGCGCTGGTCGCCGGGGTGCCGATGGTGGTGTCGCTGACGCTGCGCCCCGTGGTGTACGCGGGCGAGGAGCGGCTGCGGGTGCGTAATCCGTTCCGCACGATCGTGGTGCCGTGGGCCCGGGTCGAGGAGATCAGGGCGGGCTACTCCAGCGAGGTCGTCACCGAGGACGCCAAGTACCAGATGTGGGCCATCCCCGTCTCGCTGCGCGCCCGCAAGAAGGCCAACCGCCGCCGGGACCGCGCGGCCGGCGGCGGCGGGCTCTTCAGCCCGTCCAGCCGCCCGGCGCTGTCGGACCCGGCGATGCGCCGCCCCGGCGGCACGGGCGCCGCGGACCTGGACCCCTCGGACGGCGACCTGACGCCGACGGCGGACAAGTCGATCCGCGAGCTGCGCGAGCTGGCGCACACGTACGCCGACCGCGAGGGCGCGCAGGGGCCCGTCACGGTGCGCTGGGCGTACGAGATCCTGGGCCCCGCCATCGCGGGCGGCCTGGCCCTGATCATCGCCATCGCGGTGGGCTGAACCCCGCGCCGCGCATCTCGCGCGTGACGCCTCGCCTAGCCGGGGCGGATCGCGCTGTGGATCGGCATGGTGTAGATCGACTCGGACCGGACGAAGGCGCCGGGGCGCGGGGCGTGGATCATGTGGCCGCCGCCGGTGTAGAGGCCGACGTGGCTGATGTCGTCGAAGAAGAAGACCAGGTCGCCCGGGCGCAGTTCGTCCACGGGCACGGAGGTGCCGGCGGTGACCTGGTCCCACGTCACGCGGGGGATCTCCACCCCGGCCGCCCGCCACGCGGCCTGCGTGAGCCCTGAGCAGTCCCAGGTGCCGGGCCCGGTGGCGCCCCACACGTACGGCTCGCCCACCTGCGCCTCGGCGAAGGCGATGGCGGCCTCCGCCCCCTCGGATACGGGCCCGTCCCCGGCGGGCGCGGTGGCCTCCCCGGTGATGGTCCCCTCCGCCAGCTCCTGCCGCGTCTCCTCCTGCCGCTCCTGCAACCTGCGCTGCTCGGCGGCCTCCCGCCGGGCGTGCTCACGCGCCCGCCGCTCGGCCTCGGCGCGCTCCGCGCGCTCCAGCTTGTCGAACTCCTCGCGCTCCCGGTCGTTCAGCTCCGCCTTCAATTGCCGGGCCTCGGCGAGCTTGGCCCGCAACTCCTTCTCCTGCTCGCGCAGCGACGCCTCGCGGTCCTTCAGCTCGTCCACGGCCGCGCCGGCCGCCTTGCTGCGCTTACGGGCCTCCTGCTGCCGCGCGGTGAACCGGTCCAGCGCGTGCTGCTGCCGCGCGGAGAGCCGGCTCAGCAGGTGCCGGGTGTCGGCGTACCGCTGCGGGTCCTCGGCGAGCAGCAGAACGGCGGCCTCCGACAGGCCGGTTGCCCCGGTGCGGTACTGGGTGGTGACGTACCCGGTCAGCGTCCGCCGCGCGTCGTTGACCCGCGCGGTGGCCTGCGCGGCCCGCGCCAGCAGCCGGTCGGCAACCCGCTGCTGCTCGTCGACCGCGGCCTCCGCCTCGTTCACCCGCCCTCCGGCGGCACCGGCCTGCCGATTCAGCTCGCCCACCCGGTCCCGTACCTCGGCGGCCCGCCGCGCGGCATCCTCGGCCCGCTCGCGCTGCTCCTCGACGGCACCGGGGCCGCCGGGCTCGTCCGCGACGGCGGCCTGCGCCAGCAGGACGGCCGAGGCAAGGGCGGCCGCGACGACGGCACCTGACCGCCGCCGGCGGACGGGGTCGACCATGACGGAGGTCTCCTTCCGCGGGCGGACCGGCCGAGCGTGCGCCGGGGACCTGCCCGCCCCGGAGCCACCCCGTACCCAAGAGAAAAACGCCACCCCGACCCGCTACCCACGTCGTCCGGGCCCCACGCCCCCACCGGTCCCCGCCCGGCACGGGCCCCCGGGAGACCCGCGACCACTCCGGCGACTTCGGCTCGGGCCGCGGCGGCGCGCCGCCGTGCGGCCGGGGGTCAGAGGCCCGCCGCCGTGGACAGGTCCGTTTTCAGGTCCGCCAGGACCGCCGCCGCCGTCGCCCGTGCCGCCGGGAGGCCGGGGAGCCCGGCCGGGACCGGGATCACGGCCTCCAGGTAGCACTTCAGCTTCGGCTCCGTGCCGCTCGGGCGGACGATCACCCTGGCCGCCGCCACGCCCCGGGCCTCGTCGCCCCCCAGGGTGTAGCGGAGGCCGTCCGTCGGGGGCAGGGCCGGGGTGCCCTTCGACAGGTCCTCGGCCCGCGTCACCGGCAGGCCCGCCGCCGACCGGGGCGGGGCCGTGCGGAGGCGCCGCATCGCCGTCGCGATCACGTCCAGGTCGTCCACGCGGACGGAGAGCTGGTCCGTGGCGTGCAGCCCGTGCTCCACGGCGATGTCGTCCAGCAGGTCCTGGAGCGTACGGCCCGCCGCCTTCAGCTCCGCCGTCAGCTCCGCGACGAGCAGGGCCGCGGTGATGCCGTCCTTGTCGCGGACGCCCGCCGGGTCGACGCAGTAGCCGAGGGCCTCCTCGTAGGCGTAGCGCAGGCCGTCGACCCGGGCCAGCCACTTGAAGCCGGTCAGCGTCTCCTCGTACGGCAGGCCCGCCGCCCGCGCGATCCGGCCCATGAGCGACGAGGAGACGATGGACGCGGCGAAGGTCCCCGCGGCCCCCTTCCGGACGAGGTGCGTGGCCAGCAGGGCGCCGACCTCGTCGCCGCGCAGCATCCGCCAGCCCGCGCCGCCCTCCGCCGCCGCGTCCGGTACCGCCACCGCGCAGCGGTCCGCGTCCGGGTCGTTGGCGATGATCACGTCCACGTCCCCGTCCGCCGCCGCGCGGGCCGTGGCGAACGCCAGGTCCATCGCCCCCGGCTCCTCCGGATTGGGGAACGCGACGGTCGGGAAGTCCGGGTCCGGCTCCGCCTGCGCCGCGACCGGCACCGGGGCCGGGAAGCCGGCGCGGGTGAAGGCGGCGGCGAGGGTGGCGCCGCCGACGCCGTGCAGCGCGGTGTGCACGGTCCGTACGGCACGGGGGCCGCCCGGGGTGACGACCGCGGCGGCCCGGTCGAGGTACGCCTCCACGACCTCCTCGCCCAGCACCTCCCAGCCGCCCGCCGGACGGGGCACGTCCGCGAGCGGGCCCACCGCGGCGATGGCCTCGGCGATCCCGGCGTCGGCGGGCGGGACGATCTGCGAGCCGCCGCCGAGGTAGACCTTGTAGCCGTTGTCCCGCGGCGGGTTGTGGCTGGCGGTGACGGTGACCCCGGCGACCGCGCCGAGGTGCCGGATCGCGAAGGCCAGCACCGGCGTCGGCAGCGGGCGGGGCAGGACCGCGGCCCGGAAGCCGGCGCCGGTCATGACGGCCGCCGTGTCCTCGGCGAAGGCGTGGCTCTTGTGCCGGGCGTCGTAGCCGACGACCACCAGGCCGCCGCCCGCGCCCTGCCCGTCCAGGTACGCGGCCAGCCCCGCGGCGGCACGGATGACGACCGCCCGGTTCATCCGCATCGGCCCCGCGCCCAGCTCACCGCGGAGCCCGGCGGTGCCGAACTGCAGCGTGCCGGCGAAGCGGTCCGCGAGGGCGGCGGTGTCTCCGTCCTGCAGCAGGGCCGCCAGCTCCGCCCGGGTGTCGGGGTCGGGGTCCTCGGCGAGCCAGGCCCCGGCACGGGCGGTGAGCGCGGCGTCGCCGGCGGCGCCCGCGGTCGGATTCGTCGTCACCGGTTGCCGTCCTCCGTCACAGTCGTCCTCTCCGTCCGTCCCCGGCCCGTCGCGGCGTACGCCCCGGCGCGTACCGTCTGAAGCCGCACGCCCGGCGCCAGCTTCACACCCGGCGCAGCACCTCGGCCAGCAGCCCGCCCATCCGCGCCGCCGAGTCGCGCCCCGCCTGAAGGACCTCCTCGTGGCTCAGCGGCTCGCCGGTCATGCCCGCCGCCAGATTCGTCACCAGCGAGATCCCCAGCACCTCGGCGCCCGCCTCGCGGGCGGCGATGGCCTCCAGGACCGTCGACATGCCCACCAGGTCGGCGCCGAGGCGGCGGAGCATCTCGATCTCGGCCGGCGTCTCGTAGTGCGGTCCCGGCAACTGGGCGTAGACGCCCTCCTCCAGGCTGGGGTCCACCTGCTTGCAGAGCGCCCGCAGCCGCGGCGAGTACAGATCCGTCAGGTCGACGAAGTGCGCGCCCTCGATCGGCGAGGCCGCGGTGAGGTTGATGTGGTCCCCGATCAGCACCGGCTGCCCGGGCCGCATGCCCTCGCGCAGCCCGCCGCAGCCGTTGGTGAGCACCACCGTCTTGCAGCCCGCCGCCGCGGCCGTGCGCACGCCGTGTGCCACGGCGGCGACGCCGTGACCCTCGTAGAAGTGCGTGCGGCCGAGGAAGACCAGCGCCCGTTTGTCGCCCAGCCGGTACGAGCGGATCCGCCCGGAGTGGCCCTCCACCGCGGGCAGCGGGAAGCCGGGCAGCTCGGTGACGCGCAGCTCGTGCTCGGGCGCGCCCAGCGCTTCCGCCGCCGGTACCCAGCCGGAGCCCATCACGAGGGCGACGTCGTGGGTTTCGGCCCCGGTGAGCTCGCGGAGGCGGTCGGCGGCGGCCGCCGCGTCGGGGGCGGCGTGCGGAGTGGATGCGTTCACGCCGACGAGCCTAGCCCGTCACCCCCTACGCGCGTAGAAGCGGCCCCCCACTGGGCGCCCGCAGCCCCGCGCGGGAGCCGCCGGCCGCGGCGGGGGACAATGGGGTACGTGACTCGGATCGTGATCATCGGTGGAGGCCCCGGCGGGTACGAGGCGGCGCTCGTCGCCGCGCAGCTCGGCGCGGAGGTGACGGTCGTCGACAGCGACGGCCTGGGCGGTGCGTCGGTGCTCACCGACTGCGTGCCGTCGAAGACGCTGATCGCCACCGCGGAGGTGATGACGACGTTCGACTCCTCGTACGAGGAGCTGGGCATCATCGTCGCGGACGACACGCCTCCGGAGAAGGAGGCCGCCCGCGTCGTCGGCGTGGACCTGGGCAAGGTCAACGCCCGGGTGAAGCGGCTCGCGCTGGCCCAGTCCGAGGACATCACCACGAGCGTGACCCGCGCCGGCGGCCGGGTCGTACGGGGCCGGGCGAGCGTCTCGCCGCAGCAGGCACCGGACGGCTCGCGCACGGTCCGGGTGACCGGGGCGGCCGCGGGGGAGCCCGCGGAGCTGGTCGCGGACGCGGTGCTCGTCGCCACCGGCGGCAGCCCGCGCGAGCTGCCCGACGCGCAGCCCGACGGCGAGCGGATCCTCAACTGGAAGCAGGTCTACGACCTCGACGAGCTGCCCGCGGAGCTGATCGTCGTCGGCTCCGGCGTCACCGGCGCGGAGTTCGCGGGCGCGTACCAGGCGCTCGGCTCGCGGGTCACGCTTGTCTCCAGCCGGGACCGGGTGCTGCCGGGCGAGGACCCGGACGCGGCGGCGGTGCTGGAGGACGTCTTCCGGCGCCGCGGCATGAACGTGATGAGCCGCTCCCGTGCGCAGGGCGCCAAGCGCGTCGGCGACCGGGTCGAGGTGACGCTCAACGACGGCCGGGTGATCACCGGTTCGCACTGCCTGATGGCGGTCGGCGCGGTGCCCAACACCCGCGGCATCGGCCTGGAGGAGGCCGGGGTGCGGCTGACGGATTCCGGGCACATCTGGACCGACAAGGTGTCGCGCACGAGCGCGCCGGGCATCTACGCGGCGGGTGACTGCACGGGCATCTTCGCGCTCGCCTCGGTGGCGGCGATGCAGGGCCGGATCGCGATGTACCACTTCCTCGGCGAGACCGTCGCGCCGCTGCGGCTGAAGACGGTCTCCGCGAATGTCTTCACGGACCCCGAGATTGCCACGGTGGGTTACCAGCAGTCGGATGTGGATGAGGGGCGCATTGATGCGCGGGTGATGAAACTGCCGCTGCTGCGCAACCCGCGGGCCAAGATGCAGGGGGTGCGCGACGGATTCGTGAAGCTGATCTGCCGCCCCGGCACCGGGATCGTGGTAGGGGGTGTGGTGGTCGCGCCGCGGGCGAGCGAGCTGATCCACCCCATCTCGATCGCCGTCGACAACAATCTGACCGTCGAGCAGATCGCGAAGGCGTTTACCGTCTATCCCTCGCTGTCGGGGTCGATCGCCGAGGTCGCGCGGCAGCTCCAGGCCAGTAAGCCGGGCGGCGACGACTAGGCACGTACCAGGTCCTGCCCGGTCCGTTCCCGGTCCTCACCCGGCCCGGATCACGGGCGGGCCCGTGGGGGAACCGGGCGCCTATACCACCTTCGGATGTCGCCAAGGGGCATTTTCTTCTCATCGACGCAAGCGGCTGAAAGAACACGGTCTTTGGCGTTACTGTCGGTTTCGTGTTCGCTGCAGAACGTCGTCAGTTGATCCTGGAAATGGTACGGGCCAATGGGGCCGTATCCCTCCGAGAGCTTGCCCGAGTCGTACAGACCTCCGAGGTGACCGTACGCCGAGACGTACGCGCCCTGGAAGCAGAAGGGTTGCTGGACCGAAGGCACGGAGGTGCGGTCCTTCCGGGTGGTTTCACCCGTGAGTCCGGCTTCCCGCAGAAATCACATCTCGCGACCGCGGAGAAGACCGCGATCGCCGATCTGGCCGCCGGATTCGTCGAGGAGGGCGAGGCCGTCGTCGTCGGTGCCGGTACGACCACGCAGGAGCTGGCCCGCCGGCTCGCGCGCATCCCCGGCCTGACGGTCGTCACCAACTCCCTGCTCGTCGCCCAGGCGCTGGCGCACGCGAACCGGGTCGAAGTCGTCATGACCGGCGGCACGCTGCGCGGCAGCAACTACGCGCTGGTGGGCAGCGGTGCCGAGCAGTCCCTCCAGGGGCTGCGCGTCTCGCGCGCGTTCCTCTCCGGCAGCGGGCTGACCGCGGAGCGGGGGCTGTCGACGTCCAACATGCTGTCGGCGAGCGTCGACCGGGCGCTGGTGCAGGCGGCGGCGGAGGTCGTGGTGCTCGCGGACCACTCCAAGCTGGGCACCGACACGATGTTCCAGACGGTGCCCACCGACGTGATCACGCGGCTGGTCACGGACGAGCCGCCGCCGGGCGACGAACGGGCGGCGACGGAGCTGCAGGCCCTGGCGGACCAGGGGGTGCAGATCGCGGTGGCGGGCCCGGAGCAGTCCGCGGGCGGTGACAGCGGCCCCCCGGCACCCCGCCGGCACCCCCGGCACGGGGGTGAGCGGCGCCGCACCGAGGACAGCGTGCCCCTCCCGGGCCAGCGCCGCACGCCCCAGCCCGCCCCCACCACCATGCGCCCGGCCGCCCCGCTCCCCGACCAGAACAGAGTCGCCGACCTGGCCCCCCGCCGCCGGTAGCCTCCGGCGGCGGCCCACATTCCGCGCCCTACCGCCCCGTACGGCCGCCCGTCAGGCCCCGATGCGTGCCCTTCCGCCCGGTCCCGGTCGGGAGGCGGTCGCTCGACGCCTCCCGCCCGGCGCCCCCACGGGTAGCCCGTGGGTCTGCGGCCCGGCAGCCCGCCGCCGCGGTCGGCCCGCGGGGCGAAGCCCTCGCGGAGTCCCGCGGGGCTGGGCGCCCTCGCGCCCCGCGCCCTCGCGCCCCACGGCGCGGAGCGCCGGCGGCGGTCCTGCCCGTCGCGGCCCCACGCATGGCGCGTGGCCCTCCTCTCGGGCCCCGGGGCGCGCGCCGCAGGGCGTCGGCGACGTGCCGCGCCCCCGGCGCCGCGCCGCCGCCCGCGCGCCCGCGGCCGCCGTACCCGCCGTCAGGCGCTCCGTGTGCGCAGGCCGTCCAGGGCCAGGCCCAGGAGGCGGTCCGCGATCTCCGTGTCCTCCGGGTTCTTCGCCGACGCCTTCTCCGCCGCGTACGCGATCGCGCTCGTCAGCCGCAGCAGGTCGTCCGGTGCGACGTCCGCCCGCAGTTCGCCGGACCGGCGCGCGCGCGACGCCAGCAGTTCGACCGTCTCCCGCAACTGCTCCTTGCAGTTGACCATCAGACCTTCATCCATCAGCGTCGCCGCGACCCCGCGGATCGTCGACGACACGTCCACGTACCGCCGCATCCACGCCGCCAGCGCCCCCATCGGCGTCCCGGCCTCCGCCGCCAGGGCCCGCGCCGCCGCGTCCAGCTCGTCCACCTGCGTCTGGAACACCTCGCCCATGAGCGCGAAGCGGTCCGGGAAGTGCCGGTACAGCGTGCCGATGCCGACGCCCGCGCGGCGCGCGATCTCCTCCAGCGAGGCGTCCGCGCCGTGCTCCGCGAAGGCCACCGCGGCCTCGCCGAGCAACCGCTCGTAGTTGCGGCGCGCGTCCGCGCGCATCGGCCGGCCCTGCACCGTTCCCATGGGCATCACCCTTCGTCGTCCCCGCTGCCGCCCAGAATGCCATTGCGAAAACGGAGGCAGCCTCCGTATAGTCAAGCGGAGCTACCCTCCACTTCATTCTCTGCCGGAGGCACATCTGTGTCCACATCCCTGCGCACGCCCGCCGGCCACGGCATCCGCGGTCAAGGCCGAAAGGCCCGCGGCGCCCGCCCGGGGCTCGCCCTTACCGCGATCGTCGCCACCCAGCTCATGTTCCTGGTCGACGCCACGGTGGTGAACGTCGCACTCCCCGACATCGCTCTCGACCTCGGCTTCTCGCCGACCCGCATGTCCTGGATCCTCAACCTCTACACCCTCGCCTTCGGCGGCCTGCTGCTCCTCGGCAGCCGCATAGGCGACCGCATGGGCCGCCGCCGCGCGCTCGTCACCGGCGTGCTCGCCTTCACCGCCGCCTCCCTCCTCGCCGGCCTCGCGCCCAGCGGCGGCCTGCTCCTCTTCGCCCGTACCGCCCAGGGCGCCGCCGCCGCCCTCGCCGCCCCCAGCACCCTCGCCCTCATCGCCACCACCTTCCCCGAAGGCCGCCAACGCGCCCGCGCGCTCGCCGTCTTCGCCTCCATCAGCGGCGCCGGCTCCGCGCTCGGCCTGGTCCTCGGCGGCGCGCTCACCGACCTCGCGTCCTGGCACTGGGTCTTCCTGATCAACCTGCCCGTCGGGCTCGCCATCGCCTGGCTCGCCCCCCGCCACCTCGAAGAAACCCCGCGCCAGCGCGGCCCGTTCGACGCCCTCGGCGCCCTGCTCGGCACCCTGGGCATGACCTCGCTCGTCTACGCCTTCATCCGCACCGCCGAGCAGGGCTGGAGCGACAGCCTCGCCCTCGGCGCCTTCGCCGCCGCCGCCGCGCTCCTCGGCACCTTCCTCGCCGTCGAACTCCGCGTCCGCCGCCCGCTGGTGGTCCTGTCGCTCTTCGCCGACCGCAACCGCTCGGTCTCGTACGGGACGATGCTGATGGTCCCCGCCGGGATGTTCGGCGTCTTCTACTTCACCACCCAGTACCTGCAGCGGTTCCTCGACTACAGCCCGTTCCGCGCCGGCCTGGCGTTCCTCGCGCTCACCCTGCCGCTCTTCGCCGCCTCGCGGTTCGCGCCGCGCGCCCAGGCCAGGTTCGGGCCGAAGCGCACCGCGCTGGCGGGGCTCACCCTCAACACCGCCGGCATCCTCTGGCTCACCCGCCTCGACGCCTCCTCCGGCTACGCCGACGGGCTGCTGGGCCCGATGCTGCTCATGGGCGTCGGGGTCGGGCTGACGATGATGCAGCTCACCACCCTCATCCTCAGCGGCGTCGAGCCCGAGGACGCGGGCTCCGCCTCCGGGCTGCTGCAGACGATGCAGTACGTCGGCGGCAGTCTGGGCCTGTCCGTCCTGGTCTCCGTCTTCGACCTGGGCCTGCGGCACTCCGGCGGGCACACGTTCTTCGACGGCACGGGCGCCGCGTTCACCGCCGCGGCGGCGTTCTCCGCGGTCGCGCTGCTGCTGATGGCGGGGGCCAGGAACACGACCCGTACGCCGTGAAAACGCGTCGGGGGCGGGCCCGCGGGCCCGCCCCCGACCGCGTCAGCGGCGTCGGATGCGCGTCAGTCCTTGATCTCGCAGATGACGGCGCCGGACGTGAGCGTCGCGCCCATCTCCGCCGCGAGGTCCTTGACCGTGCCCGCGCGATGGGCGTTGATGGGCTGCTCCATCTTCATCGCCTCCAGCACGATCACCAGATCGCCCTCCGCGACCTGCTGCCCCTCCTCGACCGCCACCTTCACGATCGTGCCCTGCATGGGCGAGGCCAGCGCGTCGCCCGAGACCGCGGAGCCGGACTTCTTCGCCGCCCGCCGCTTCGGCTTCGACCGCCCGGCCGCCGCCGAGGCGACCGCGCCGAGCGACGACGGCAGCGACACCTCCAGCCGCTTGCCGCCGACCTCGACGACCAGCGTCTCGCGGCTCTCCTCCGCCTCCTCGGCGTCCGCGCCGCCGGCGAACGGGGGGATGCCGCCCGCGAACTCCGTCTCGATCCACCGGGTGTGGACGCTGAACGGCTCGATCGCCGAGGCCGGCGCGAACGCCGGATCCCGTACCACCGCGCGGTGGAACGGCAGCGCCGTCGCCATCCCGGAGACCGTGAACTCGTCCAGCGCGCGCGCCGCGCGCTGCAGCGCCTGCTGCCGGGTCGCGCCCGTGACGATGAGCTTGGCCAGCAGCGAGTCCCACGCCGGGCCGATCACGCTGCCGGCCTCCACGCCCGCGTCCAGCCGCACGCCGGGCCCGGCCGGCGGCTCGAAGGCCGTCACGGTGCCGGGCGCGGGCAGGAAGTTGCGCCCCGGGTCCTCGCCGTTGATACGGAACTCGAAGGAGTGACCGCGCACCGGCGGGTCGTCGTACCCCAGTTCCTCGCCGTCGGCGATACGGAACATCTCCCGCACCAGGTCGATGCCCGAGACCTCCTCGGTCACCGGGTGCTCCACCTGGAGCCGGGTGTTGACCTCCAGGAAGGAGATCGTGCCGTCCTGGCCGACGAGGAACTCGCAGGTGCCCGCGCCCTCGTAGCGCGCCTCCCGGAGGATCGCCTTCGACGCCCGGTACAGCTCGGCGTTCTGCTTCGGCGACAGGAACGGCGCCGGCGCCTCCTCCACCAGCTTCTGGTGGCGGCGCTGCAGCGAGCAGTCCCGGGTGGAGACCACGACCACGTTCCCGTGCTTGTCCGCGAGGCACTGCGTCTCCACGTGCCGCGGGCGGTCGAGATAGCGCTCGACGAAGCACTCGCCGCGGCCGAACGCGGCGATGGCCTCGCGCACCGCCGACTCGTACAGCTCGGGCACCTCTTCGAGGGTGCGGGCGACCTTCAGCCCGCGACCGCCGCCGCCGAAGGCGGCCTTGATGGCGATCGGCAGCCCGTGCTCCTCCGCGAAGGCCGTGACCTCCTCGACGCCCGCGACCGGGTCCTTCGTCCCGGCCACCAGCGGCGCACCGGCGCGCTGGGCGATGTGCCGGGCGGACACCTTGTCGCCGAGGTCGCGGATCGCCTGCGGCGGCGGGCCGATCCACGTCAGCCCCGCGTCGAGGACGGCCTGGGCGAACTCGGCGTTCTCCGACAGGAACCCGTACCCCGGGTGGACGGCGTCCGCGCCGGAGTCCTCGGCGGCCCGGAGGACCTTGCCGATGTCGAGGTAGCTCGTGGCCGGGGTGTCACCGCCGAGCGCGAATGCCTCGTCGGCCACGCGGACGTGGAGTGCATCCCGGTCCGGCGCGGCGTAGACGGCCACGCTGGCGATACCGGCGTCCCGGCAGGCGCGGGCGACCCGGACGGCGATTTCGCCGCGGTTGGCGATGAGCACCTTGCGCACGTTGGCTCCCTTCTCGGAACACCGAGATTTTAGGTAATGGCGACACCTCTCCGCTGCGGGATCCCGGAGGTGAGCTTTCCCACACAGAGGGTGATCCGCGCCGCCGCACTCGGGCGCGTAGCCCTGAGTTCCCAAGGTACGCCGCATCCCGGGCCGTGCGCGCGAAACCGGCGTGTGGCCAAGGTCTCGCGCACATTGAGCAGATGGACGGCGCATCTTTTTGTGGGAACCATACGAAGGCGAGACGGAATCTTTTCGGGTCGCCCGTCCGGTCGGATCCATGGCGCAAGCCTGTCGTGTGCCCGTCGCGTGTCCCTCGCGTGTCCATCGTGCGCGGACCCTTGCCGCCCCGGACTACCCATCAGTAGCGTGAAAGGGCCGAACGGACCTGGCTCAGGGGGTGGCGCCATGCGCAGAACCGTCGCCGCGGTGGCGGGCGCCGCGCTGCTCGCCGAGGCGGTCGCGCTGGCCGTCGTGCACTTCGTCCTGGGTTCGGTCGTCGACCGCCAGGACATGTCCCTCGCCGGCCTCGACTCCGGTCTCATGTCCGCCTCCACGCGCGCGGCGGGCGTCGTCATCGGGCTCTATCTGCTCTGCTGTGGCGCGGTCGCGTCGCGCATCGCGATACGGGACCGGGCCCCCGGGCGCGCCGGACGGATCCTGCTGGTGAGCTGCGCGGTGCTGCACGCGGTGCTGGCGGCGGTGGCCGTGGGGCTCGTGGGCTGGGCGGCGTTCGCGGGGCTGATGGTGCTCTTCGGGCTGATCGTGCTGACGTTGACCGCCGAGGACGTCCCCGTACGGCGGCCGGAGGGCGGCGCGGAGCCGGCGCCGGCGGCCTGAGCCGCCTCGTATCCACGGGCACCCGCCGGGTCCTGAAGGCGCCCTACGCCCACAGGTCCGTGATCTGCACTCCCACCTCCGCGAGCAGGCGGCGCAGCAGCGGCAGCGAGATCCCCACGACGTTCCCGTGGTCGCCGTCGATGCCGTCGATGAACGCCGACGAGCGGCCGTCGATGGTGAACGCCCCGGCCACGTGGAGCGGTTCGCCCGTCGCCACGTACGCCGCGATCTCCGCGTCGCTCGGCTCGCCGAACCGCACCACCGTCCCCGCGGTCGCGCTCGCCCGCCGCCCCGACGCCGTGTCGATCACGCAGTGCCCCGTCTGCAGCACCCCCGAGCGGCCCCGCATCGCCTTCCACCGCGCCGTGGCGTCCTCGGCGTCGACCGGCTTGCCCAGCGCCCTGCCGTCCAGCTCCAGCACCGAGTCGCAGCCGACGACCAGGGCCCCCGCCGCCTCCGGACGCGCGGCCACGGCGCCCGCCTTCGCCTCGGCGAGCACCAGCGCCAGCTCCGCCGGGGTCGCGGCGGTGACGGCGTCCTCGTCGACACCGCTGACGACGACCTCGGGCGCGAGCCCCGCCTGCCGGAGCAGGGCGAGCCGGGCGGGGGACTGCGACGCGAGCACGAGCGTGCGGGCGGGGTGGTGGGTCATGGGCGTCATCGTAGGCGGCGGCGGTGACATCGCCGCCGGGCACCGGCACCGGTGCACAAGTCGTCGTGCGGGCAGGGCGACTTGTGCGGGTGCCGGGGGGCCGCGACACCACGTACGCCGCCGGCTCACGTGGGCAGGACGTCGGGTCCGGCCGCCCCCAGCGCCATCGTCACCACCGCCGCCAGCGCAAGCAGCCAGCCGGCGCGGCGCAGCCGCCGTTCCGCCGCACGCAACTCCGCGTCGGGCTCGTCTGGAGGGTCGGACCAGAGCATCTTCCGATCGTGCCGGTCCCGCACCCCCGCGCGCCTGAGTACGGGTACTCAATTACGCGCGGCGCGGACCTCCTACGAGGGCCAGTACGTCGTGCGCCACGCCTTCGGCCCCGGCTGCGGCGTCCGCCGGGCCAGCACCCGCCGCGCCGGATCCGCCCACTCGCCGGCGGGACCGCCCCGCCCGCCCGGCGCGGACGACGCCGCCCGCGCCTGGACCACCGCCAGCGCCGCCGCCAGTTCCTCCGCCGTCGGGTTGCCCCGGACCACCTTGATCTCGTCGGACATCTGTCCTCCTCGGCTCCCGCCGCGCTACAGCGGGATGTTCCCGTGCTTCTTCGGCGGCAGCGTCTCGCGCTTGGTGCGCAGCACCCGCAGCCCCTTCGCCACCTGCCGCCGCGTCTCCGACGGCATGATGACGGCGTCCACATACCCGCGTTCCGCCGCCGCATACGGGTTCAGCAGCGCGTCCTCGTACTCCCTGATCAGCTCCGCGCGCCGCGTCTCCCGCTCCTGCTCGTCCTCGATGGCGGCGAGCGTGCGGCGGTAGAGGATGTTCACCGCGCCCTGGGCGCCCATGACGGCGATCCGCGCGGTGGGCCACGCCAGGTTCAGGTCCGCGCCGAGGTGCTTGGAGCCCATGACGTCGTACGCGCCGCCGAACGCTTTGCGGGTGATCACCGTGATCAGCGGCACGGTGGCTTCGGCGTAGGCGTAGATGAGCTTGGCGCCTCGGCGGATGATGCCGTCGTACTCCTGGTCCGTGCCCGGCAGGAAGCCGGGGACGTCGACGAAGGTGAGCACGGGGACGTTGAACGCGTCGCAGGTGCGCACGAAGCGGGCGGCCTTCTCGCTGGCCTTGATGTCCAGGCAGCCGGCGAACTGCATCGGCTGGTTGGCGACGACGCCGACGGGGTGGCCCTCGACGCGGCCGAAGCCGGTGATGATGTTCGGCGCGTACAGCGCCTGGGTCTCCAGGAACTCGCGGTCGTCCAGCACGTGTTCGATGGCGGCGTGCATGTCGTACGGCTGGCTCGCCGAGTCCGGGATGAGGGTGTCCAGCTCCCGGTCCTCGTCCGTGACCGACGCCTCGCCCTCCTCGGGGAAGGCGGGCGGATCGCTGAGGTTGTTCGACGGCAGGTACGACAGCAGCGCCTTGACGTAGTCGAAGGCGTCCTTCTCGTCGCCCGCCATGTGGTGGGCGACACCGGAGGTGGTGTTGTGCGTACGGGCGCCGCCCAGTTCCTCGAAGCCGACGTCCTCGCCGGTGACGGTCTTGATGACGTCGGGGCCCGTGATGAACATGTGCGAGATGCCGTCCACCATGACGGTGAAGTCCGTGATGGCCGGGGAGTACACCGCCCCGCCCGCGCACGGGCCGACGATGACGCTGATCTGCGGGACGACACCCGAGCCGTGCACGTTGCGGCGGAAGATCTCCGCGAAGAGCCCCAGCGCGACGACGCCCTCCTGGATGCGCGCGCCGCCGCCGTCGTTGATGCCGATGATCGGGCAGCCGGTCTTCATGGCGAAGTCCATCGCCTTGACGATCTTCTCGCCGTAGACCTCGCCGAGGGAGCCGCCGAAGACCGTGAAATCCTGCGAATACACCACGACGGGGCGGCCGTCGACGGTCCCGTAGCCGGTGACCACGCCGTCGCCGTACGGGCGGTTCGCCTCGATGCCGAAGTTCGTCGCGCGGTGCCGGGCGAACTCGTCCAGCTCCGTGAACGACCCGTCGTCCAGCAGCAGGTCGACCCGCTCGCGGGCGGTCAGCTTGCCCTTCGCGTGCTGCTTCTCCACCGCGCGCGCCGACCCGGCGTGCGTGGCCTCCTCGATCCGCCGGCTCAGATCGGCGAGCCGGCCGCCCGTCGTGTGGCTGTCCGCCATCTCGGCGGGGGGCTCCTGGGCCATGGCCATCGCGGTGCAGCTCCTGCTCGTCGGGGGCGCCTCCGGGCGGGGGACCCGGGGGAGTGCGGGACTTAGCGCTACGTAGGCTATCGGCGCCCGGCCGCCCTACGGGTGCGGCGTTGGCCACATCCGCAGGCGTGGCGCCGCCGGGGCGGTCTTGACGCCGGCGCGCGGCGGGCGTACGGGCCCCGTGGCGTCGGCGGGGGAGGGGCCGATGCCTGGCCGTAGGGTGGCCGTATGAGTGCAGATCGGGGAAGCCGCTGGTCCGACCTCGACCGTCCGCCGCTGAACGCCGACGCGCTGCGCCGGGCGCTCGTACGGGCCGGGGGGCTGTGGACGTCGCTCGACGTCGTCGAGGCCACCGGCTCCACGAACGCCGACCTCGCCGCGCGTGCCCGTGAGGGTGCGGCCGAGGGCGCGGTGCTCGTCGCCGAGGAGCAGACGGCGGGGCGCGGGCGGCTGGACCGCCGGTGGTCGGCACCGCCCCGATCCGGGCTCTTTTTCTCCGTACTGCTGCGCCCCGAGGGCGTTCCCGTCAGCCGGTGGGGCTGGCTGCCGCTGCTCGCGGGCGTCGCCGTGGCGACCGCGCTGCCGCGGGCCGCGGGCGTGGACACGGCGCTGAAGTGGCCGAACGACGTGCTTGTGACCGTCGAAGGCGAGGAGCGCAAGGCGGGCGGCATCCTCGTGGAGCGCCCCGACGCCGCGAGCGAGTCCGTGGTCCTCGGCATCGGCATCAACGTCACTCTGCGCGCGGACGAACTGCCCGTCCCGCAGGCCGGCTCGCTGGCTCTGGCCGGGGCGAAGGTCACCGACCGCGATCCGCTGCTGCGCGCGATGCTGCGGTCGCTGGAGCGGTGGTACGGAAGCTGGCGTACCGCCGGCGGCGACCCGGCCGGCGCCCGGCTCCAGGAGACGTACGCGGCGGGCTGCGCGACGCTCGGCCGGCAGGTCCGCGCGGAGCTGCCGGGCGGGACGGCGGTGACGGGGGAGGCCGTCGCGGTGGACGGGGACGGCCGGCTGGTGCTGGCGACGGCCGCGGGGCTGGCGGAGCCGGTCAGCGCGGGGGACGTGGTGCACCTGCGATCCGCGGACGAAGCGGAGTGAGCTGGGCCACAATTCCCGTATCGTTGAGACCGCAAGGGCGGTGGCCAGGGAACGGACGGGGGGAGGGGGCAGCCGGTGAGTGAGGTTGCGGGCTCCTCCGGGGCGGAGGAGCCGAGGGACCCGGCGGGTCCCGACGGCTCGGAGGCCGCTTCGGGCGCTTCGGGCACCGACGGCCCGGCGGGCGCGGCGGGCGCCGCCGGGGGCGTAGCGGACGCCGAGGGTCCGGAAGGTTCCGCGGCCCCGGAAGAGCCGGACGAACCGGTTGATCCGGAGAGCGAAGACGACCCGATCGCGATCCGCATCGAGCAGCTCATCCTGGGCTCCGACCGCCGCTACACGCCCTTCCAGGCCGCCCGTGCCGCGGGCGTGCCGATGGAGCTGGCGGCCCGCTTCTGGCGCGCCATGGGCTTCGCCGACATCGGCCAGGCCAAGGCGCTCACCGAGGCCGACGTGCTGGCCCTGCGGCGGCTGGCCGGCCTGGTGGAGGCCGGGCTGCTGAGCGAGGGCATGGCGGTGCAGGTGGCGCGCTCCACCGGGCAGACCACGGCCCGGCTCGCGGACTGGCAGATCGACTCCTTCCTCGAAGGGCTCACCGAGCCGCAGGAGGGCATGTCCCGTACGGAGATCGCCTACCCGCTGGTCGAGCTGCTGCTCCCGGAGCTGGAGGAGTTCCTCGTCTACGTCTGGCGCCGCCAGCTCGCCGCGGCCACCGGCCGGGTGGTCCAGGCGCAGGACGACGACGAGATGGTCGACCGCCGCCTCGCGGTCGGCTTCGCCGACCTCGTGGGCTTCACCCGGCTGACCCGGCGGCTGGAGGAGGAGGAGCTGGGCGAGCTGGTCGAGGCGTTCGAGACCACCGCCGCCGACCTGGTCGCCGCCCACGGCGGCCGGCTCATCAAGACCCTGGGCGACGAGGTGCTGTTCTCCGCGGACGACGCGGGCACGGCGGCGGAGATCGGCATCCGGCTGATCGAGACCCTGGCCCACGACGAGACGATGCCGGAGCTGCGGGTGGGCATCGCGTTCGGCACGGTGACGACGCGGATGGGCGACGTGTTCGGCACGACGGTCAACCTGGCGTCGCGGCTGACGTCGATCGCGCCGAAGGACACGGTGCTGGTCCACGGCGACTTCGCCGCGGAGCTGATACGGGACGGCGCCGCCCCGGAGTCGGAGGCGGCGGCCACGGCGGCGGAGAAGGCGGCGGCGGAGGGCGGCACGGGGGAGGCCCCGTCGTACCGCTTCGCACTCCAGCCGATGTGGCAGCGCCCGGTGCGGGGTCTCGGCGTGGTGGAGCCCTGGCTGCTGAGCCGCCGCGGCTGACAGACCCTAGCCCCGGCTCCCCGCCTGCCTTCCCCTGAACGCCCTCCGGCTCCGCCCCCGCGGTGGGTCGTCCGCCAGCCTCGTCACCTCCCGGTCCCGGCCCGCCACCACCGGGCCCTCCGAGCCCGCCGCCTTCGCCGCGTACTGCGCCGCGTCCGCCAGGCGCAGCAGCCGCCGCCCCGACGGCACCGGGCCGATCGGGTCCCCCGTCGACGCCACCCCGCACGCGACCCCCCGGCCCGGGTCCAGGGTCGCCGCCTGCGCGCACAGCTCCGTCGCCGTCCGCACCACGTCGTCCGCCGGGGGGCCCGCCGACAGCAGGCAGAACTCGTCGCCGCCCAGCCGGGCGGCCAGCGTGCCCGGCAGCGCCGCCCCGTGCCGCGACAGCAGCGAGCCGAATCGTTCCAGCAGACGGTCGCCGCCCGCGTGGCCGAGGGAGTCGTTGACCTCCTTGAGGCCGTTGACATCGCAGACCACCAGGCTGACCACCGTGCCCTCCGCCCGGTGCCGCTCCACCGCCTCGTCCAGCCGCAGGTCCAGCGCCCGGCGGTTGGCCAGCCCCGTCAGCGGGTCCGTGAACGCCAGCCGCCGCGCCTCCTCCAGCCGTTCCGACTGCGCCAGCCCTGCCGCCACCACCGCGCTCAGCGCCGCCGCGACGCTCTCGTCGTACGGGCTGAAGGCGGCCGCGCCGCGCGGGCGGGCCACGTACAGCTCGCCCCACGCCTGCCCGTGCACCAGGATCGGCACGAACAGGCCACTGCCCCGCCCGCGCCGCCGCAGCATCTCCCCCCGCGGTCCCGGAGAGCCGGACGTCGCCCTCCAGGGGCCGCCGCGCGCGGCCAGGTCGGGGAAGTCGCGCAGGGGGTACGACTCGTCCGGCGGGAACTCCTCCTCGCCGGGTGTCCGCTCGCCGTCGTTCACGAGCACCCGCAGCCGCCCGCTCTCCCGCTCCCAGACGGAGACCGCAGCGAACGATCCGGCCAGCGCGCGCCTGGCACCCGCCGCCGCCGCACGCATCGTGTCGCGGGGCGTGACCGCCTCCGCCAGCGCCAGGGCCAGCTCGACCACGGCGCGCAGCGGTTGGTCCGGGAGCCGGTCGTTGCCCGTCACGGCTCCAGAGTAGGCAATCAATCCCCGTTTGCAGGATTTAGGCCGATTGCCCACTATGAGGGAAGCGACCCCCTTCGCCCCTCATGCCCCCGGCCACTCCGGCTTGCGCTTCTCGTTGAACGCGGCCACGCCTTCCTTCCGGTCCGCCGACAGTGCCGTGCGGTGCCAGGCCGCGTCCTCGATCTCCAGCCCCGCCCGCAGCTCCCGCCCGTAGCCCAGCCGCAGCGCCCGCTTCGCGGCCCGTACGCCCACCGGCGAGTTGCCCGCGATCCGCCGGGCCAGGTCCAGCGCCGTCGTACGCGCCTCGCCCGCCGGCACCAGCCGGTCGACCAGGCCCAGCTCGTGGGCCTCCGCCGCCTCCACCCGGCGTGCGGTGAAGATCAGCTCGGCGGCGCGCGCGGAGCCCACCCGGCGGGGGAGCAACTGCGTCCCGCCGCCGCCCGGCACCACCCCGACCGACACCTCCGGCAGCCCGACTACCGCGGTCTCGTCGGCGACGATGAAGTCGCAGGACAGCGCCAGCTCGTACCCCCCGCCGAGCGCGAAGCCGTGCACCGCCGCGATGGCCGGCATCGGCAGCTCCAGCACCCCCGTGTACGCGGCCCGCGACGTGGGGCGGTGGCGGTGCATGTCGGCGTCGGTGAAGGCGTTGCGCTCCTTGAGGTCCGCGCCGACGCAGAACGCGCGCTCGTGGCTGGAGGTGAGGACCACGGCCCGCACCGAGGTGTCGGCGGCCAGCCGCGCGGTGGTCTCGGTGAGCGCGCGGGCCAGCTCGGTGGAGACGGCGTTCATGGCCTCGGGCCGGTCGAGGACCAGCTCGGCGACGTGCTCGTGCGTGCGGACGGCGATGCCCTCGCCCATGCGAATCTGCCTCCGTCGGCTCGTGGCGTTAACGCTCGCTAACGTAGTGCGTGCGACCGCGCCGCGCCAGAGCTGACCAAGTGTGTTTTCTGATCAGTTGGACGTCCCGCCAGGGGGTCCGCGCAGCGCCCGTGACAGCTCAGGATTCACTTCGTAAGGTTCCTGAATATGAATATGCACTCCCGCCCCGCGCCCGTCGTCCTCGGGCCCGCCGGCACCACCGCGGACGATGTCCTCGCCGTCGCCCGCCGCGGCGCCCCGGTCGAGCTGTCCGTACGCGCCCTCGACGCGCTCGCCGCCGCGCGCCGCGTCGTGGACGACCTCGCCGCCAAGCCCGATCCGGTGTACGGGGTCTCCACCGGCTTCGGCGCGCTCGCCGTCCGGCACATCAGCCCCGACCTGCGCGTGCAGCTCCAGCGCAACATCGTCCGCTCGCACGCGGCCGGCATGGGCCCGCGGGTGGAGCGCGAGGTCGTCCGGGCGCTGATGTTCCTGCGCCTGAAGACGCTGGCCTCCGGCCACACCGGCGTACGCCCCGAGGTCGCGCAGGCGATGGCCGGGATGCTCAACGCCGGCATCACCCCCGTCGTCCACGAGTACGGCTCCCTCGGCTGCTCCGGCGACCTCGCCCCCCTCTCGCACTGCGCGCTGGCGCTCATGGGCGAGGGCGACGCCGAAGGCCCCGACGGCACCGTGCACCCCGCCGCGGACCTGCTCACGGCGCACGGCCTCGCGCCCGTGACGCTGCGCGAGAAGGAGGGCCTCGCGCTGCTCAACGGCACCGACGGGATGCTCGGCATGCTGCTGATGGCCTGCGCCGATTTCGCCGCGCTGCTCACCGCCGCCGACGTCACCGCCGCGCTCACCCTGGAGGCCCTGCTCGGCACGGACCGGGTGCTCGCGCCCGAGCTGCACGCCGTACGCCCCCACCCCGGCCAGGCCGCCAGCGCCGCCAACATGCTCAAGGTGCTCGACGGCTCCGGACTCACCGGCCACCACCAGACCGGCCACGACGGCCTGCCCGCCGCGCCCCGGGTGCAGGACGCGTACTCCGTGCGCTGCGCGCCGCAGGTTGCGGGCGCCGGCCGGGACACCCTCGCCCACGCCCGTACGGTCGCGGAGCGCGAGCTGGCAGCCGCGGTCGACAACCCGGTGGTGATCGACGGCCGGGTCGAGTCCAACGGCAACTTCCACGGCGCCCCCGTCGCGTACGTCCTGGACTTCCTCGCCGTCGCCGCCGCCGACCTCGGCTCCATCGCCGAGCGCCGCACCGACCGGCTGCTGGACAAGAACCGCAGCCACGGTCTGCCCGCCTTCCTGGCCGCCGACCCCGGCGTGGACTCGGGCCTGATGATCGCCCAGTACACGCAGGCCGCGCTGGTCGGCGAACTGAAGCGGCTGGCCGTCCCGGCGTCGGCGGACTCCATCCCCTCGTCGGCGATGCAGGAGGACCACGTCTCGATGGGCTGGTCCGCGGCGCGCAAGCTGCGTACCGCGATCGATCATCTGACCAAAGTGCTCGCCGTCGAGATGTACGCGGCCACCCGCGCCGTCGAGTTGCGCGCCGGACTCACGCCGGCGCCCGCCACGCAGGCCGTGCTGCGCGCCGTGCGCGACGCGGGGGTCGCGGGGCCGGGGGACGACCGGTTCCTGTCGCCGGATCTGGCCGCGGCGGAGGGATTCATCCGTTCCGGGCGGCTCGTCACGGCCGTGGAGTCCGTCACAGGGCCTCTTTCATGATTCGTCGCAATCTGAACGAATGGGCGCTGACCTGCGCCGTTCCCTCTCCTTCCGGCCGGATGTGGGGCGGTGTGCCCGACCGCCGGTCAGGAGCGTCCGTGGCGTGTGCCACAGTGGGGTGGCAGGACGGAACGGACTAGTGGGGACTGGGCGTCCTCCTCCGTGAGGTAGGGCATCGCGCCCTTCGCGGTGAAGGGGAGTTACGACGTGAGGGTGTACGGCAGGGGCGGGATGGCGCTGACCGCACTGGCGATGAGCGCCGTGCTGGGGCTGACCGCGTGCGGCGGCGACAGCAATGCGGAAGGCTCCGATGATCAGAAGGACTCCGCCTCGGAGCAGAAGAAGAACGTGCCGGACGCCCGAATAACCATCGCGCCCAAGGACGGTACGGAGAACGTCGGGATCAATTCCGACACCAAGGTCACGGTGAAGGGCGGCAAGCTCACCGAGGTCGTGCTCACCGCGGCCGGCAGCACCGACCAGGTCGCGGGGACCATCGCGGACGACGGTTCCTCCTGGACCCCGGACGCGGCCCTGGAGCGCGGCACGGAGTACCGGCTCACGGCCAAGGCCAAGGACGGCGACGGCCAGGTGTCCACGTCCAACGCGAACTTCTCCACGGTCTCCGCCGAGAACAGCGTGATCGGCTACTTCACCCCGGAGGACGGCAGCGAGGTCGGCGTCGGCATGCCCGTGTCGCTCAACTTCGACAAGCCGGTCGAGGACAAGGCGGCCGTCGAGTCGAAGATCGCGGTCGAGACGAGCAGCGGCCAGGAGGTCGTCGGCCACTGGTTCAACGACACCCGGCTCGACTTCCGCCCCGAGGACTACTGGGAGGCGGGCTCCACCGTCACCATGGACATGAACCTCGACGGGGTCGAGGCGTCGCCCGGCGTCTTCGGCGTGCAGGACCGCGAGATGAGCTTCACCGTGGGCCGCTCGCAGGTCACCACCGTCGACGTCAAGGCCATGACGATGGAGGTCGTGCGGGACGGCAAGAAGATCAAGACCATCCCGATCTCCGCGGGTTCGCCCGAGAACCCCACGTACAACGGCCAGATGGTGATCTCCGAGAAGCACAAGGAGACCCGGATGGACGGCTCGACCGTGGGCTTCACCGACAAGCAGGGCGAGAGCGAGTACGACATCCCGGACGTGCCGCACGCCATGCGGCTGTCCACCTCCGGCACGTTCATCCACGGCAACTACTGGGGCGGCCGGGGCGTCTTCGGCAGCGCCAACACCAGCCACGGCTGCGTCGGCCTCTTCGACAAGCAGGGGGCGAACGACTCCGGGACGGACGGCGCATGGTTCTACGACCAGTCGCTGGTCGGGGACGTCGTGATCGTCAAGAACTCGCCCGACGAGACCATCGCCCCGGACAACGGCCTCAACGGCTGGAACATGGACTGGGCCGCCTGGCAGGAGGGCAGCGCGCTCTGAGCCGCTGATCCGCCCGGCCGTGGCGAGGCGCCGCCCCGCCACGGCCGACGCGGTGCTCCGGGGAGGGTACGGAGATGCCCCGTACGCTCCGGCGTACCGCAGCGCGCGGGGGCGCGGAGCGCCTTCCTCCGGCGGGCGCCGCGGGCGTGCGCCGTAGCACCGGCACAGGGCCGGGACCTGGACCGTACGACGTACGTACGGCGAGGCCCGGCCCTTTCTCATGGCACTCTCACGGTGACCTCAGCCTTTCCCCAACATCGCGCCATAGCTTCGGCGCATGTTCCTCACCTACCTCCGGCGCGAGCTGCGCCGGCGCAGAAAGGCCGCACTGGTCGTCGCCCTCGGCCTGGCGCTCGGGATCGGCCTCGTCATCACCGTGTCCTCCGTCGCCGCGGGCATGCGCGACGCCCAGGACGAAGTCCTGCACTCCCTCTACGGCGTGGGCACCGACCTCACCGTCAGCAAGGAGGCGGACGAGAGCGACGGCGGGCCGCAGAGCTTCCGTATCGGACCCGGCGAGGACGGTGAGGACGCCACCGAGACCGACGACCGGCTGATGCCGCTCGGCGGCTTCCAGCACCTCGACGACTCGGTCGTCGGCGAGGTCGAGGCCCAGGACGGCGTCGACACGGCGGTGGGCGCGCTGGCGCTCAACGACATCGAGTTCAAGGGCGACTTCCAGCAGGGGAAGATCGAGGGCGGTGCCACCGGCCAGGCGGCTCCCGGCCAGGGCGGACCCGGCGGCGGAGGCGGGGGCGGCCCGCGGATCGAGGGCGGCGGCGCCGACATCGACGTCGACTCCTTCACCGTCACCGGACTCGACGTCACCCAGCAGGACGTCGGCCCGCTCTCCTCGTCCAGGATCAGCGACGGCGCGACCTTCGGCAAGAACGACACCGACGCCCTCAAAGCGGTCGTCGACAGCGCGTACGCCAAGGACGAGGACCTGAAGGTCGGCGACGAGGTCACCATCAAGGGCAAGAAGTTCGAGGTCGTCGGCATCGCCACCGCCGACACCGGCGCCGCCACCGCGAACGTCTACATCCCGCTCAAGCGCGCCCAGGAGCTGTCCGACGCCGACCTGGAGAACAAGGTCTCCACCATCTACGTCAAGGCCGACAGCTCCGAGGACATCCCCGCGGTCAAGGACGCCATCGACGAGAACGTCTCCGGCGCCAGCGTCACCTCCGCCTCCGACCTCGCCGAGCAGGTCTCCGGGAACCTCTCCACCGCCTCCAACCTGGCCACCAACATCGGCAAGTGGCTCTCCGTCGTCGTGCTGGTCGCCGCCTTCCTGCTCGCCGGGCTGCTCACCATGTCCGCCGTGGGCCGGCGGGTGCGGGAGTTCGGCACGCTCAAGGCGCTCGGCTGGCGCAGCGGGCGCGTCGTCCGGCAGGTGATGGGCGAGGCGTTCGTCAACGGGATCCTCGGCGGCGTCCTCGGTATCGCGCTCGGCGTCGCCGGCGCGTACCTCGTCACGACCGTCGCCCCGACGCTCGACGCCTCGGTGGGCCCGGGCGCCGACATGCCCGAGGGCGCCGTGATGCGCGGGCCGAAGGAGATGGTGGACGCGGCGAACTCCACCGTGGAAGTCGCGCTCCAGGCGCCCGTGACGCTCTCCGTGATCGCCCTGGCCGTCGCGCTCGCGGTCGCCGGCGGGCTGATCGCCGGCCTCTTCGGCGGCTGGCGGGCGGCGCGGCTGCGGCCGGCGGACGCGCTGCGCCGCGTCGAGTAGCCCCACCTCCCCCGACCACCTCACCCGCGGCATCCAGGAGTTGACCACGATGTACCAGCTCACCGGCGTCACCAAGCGCTACCAGCGCGGCAAGGAGGCCATCGACGCCCTCGCCGGCGTCGACCTCACCATCGCCGACGGCGACCAGCTCGTCGTCCGCGGCCCCACCGGCGGCGGCAAGTCGACGCTGCTGCAACTGCTCGGCGGCCTCGACCGCGCGACGTCCGGCACCGTCAGCCTCGACGGCACCGACCTCGGCGGCCTCAGCGAGGCAGCGCTCACCCGGGTACGCGCCGCGACCATCGGCTTCGTCTTCCAGAGCTTCAACCTCATTCCCACCCTCAGCGCCCAGGAGAACGTCGAGACCGCGCTCGTGCCGCTCGGCGTCAAGGCGACCGAGCGCGCCAAGCGGGCGGCCGAGGCGCTGGAGTCCGTGGGGCTCGCGGAGCGGCTGACGCACCTGCCGGGCGAGCTCTCCGGCGGCCAGCAGCAGCGCGTGGCGATCGCGCGGGCGCTGGTGAAGCAGCCGAAGGTGCTGCTGGCCGACGAGCCGACGGGCAACCTCGACGAGGACACCCGGGACGACATCGTCGCGCTGCTCGAAGGGCTGTGGAAGGAGCTGGGGTTGACGTACGTGCTGGTCACGCACGACAGCGCGATCGCCAGGCGGGCGCCGCGGCTGGCGGTCATCAAGAAGGGCCGGCTGAAGGTCACGGAGCGGGAGGCGGCGTAGCGCCGTAAGGGCACGGGGGTCACGGGGGTCTCGGGGGAAGGGCGCGTACGGGCGCGGAGGCGTCCGTACGCGCCCCTGCGCGCCCCGGTGCCGTACGGCACCGGGGCGCCGGGCTGCTCAGCGGCGGCGGGGTGAGGCCAGCAGGTACATCCCGCCGTCGCGTTCCGGGTGTTCGGAGACCTGCCACCCCGCCGCCTCCAGCACCCCCGCGGCCCGTACCAGCTCCCGCAGGGCCGGCCCGGGCCGCCAGTCGACCCGCACCGCCTCCGGCTGGTGCGCGGCGGGGGTGACGGCGTAGCCGCCGGTCGCGTCAGTGGCCGGGGGCAGGCCGCCGGCCTCCAGCGCGAGGGCGACGGCCGACGCCAGATGCGTACGCTCCCAGGCGCACGGCACGTCGGTGGCGCCGTCGGCGTTGGTGAGCCGGCGCAGCTCGGCGAGGCCCTCCCAGGCGCTGCGCACCTCGCGGGCGCGGGCGGCGGCGTCGGGCGGGGCGGGCTCGCCGCCGGTACGGGCCGCGAACACCCCGGGCTCTGCCGGGGCCCGGCTGCCCTCCGGCTCGTCCGCGTTGCCGGCTTCGGCCGCGGCCTCCGCGAGCAGCCGGTCGCGCAGCTCGCGCCCCGCGGGGGTGAGGTAGTGCCGGTGCGGCGGGCGCGGATGCCGTACCGCGAGACCGCCGTCCACCAGCCCCTCCAGCACGCGCTCGCTCGCGCGCACCAGCCCGGTCGCGGCGTCGGCCCCGGCCACGGCCCGGCGCCGGGCGGGCGTCAACTTGGCGGTGCTCATGGGACCACGGTACGCAGTCGTCGCGTACCCCCTTCCGCGTACCGTCCGGCTCCTGCCGCGACGGGCCCCAGCCGCTCCGGGAAGGCCGCCTGAACGCCCGTTACTCCCCTGGGAGTAAGAAAGTTGACTCCTGTGGACGGACGACCGGCACACGCCGTCACAGGCAGACTGCGTGTAAGCGACGAGGAGGCCGCCCACCATGCGCATCAGCATCAACGTCACCGACTTCTCCTGGCCCGGCGGTCCCACGGCCCTCGCGCCCGCGCTCGCCGAGGTCGCCGGCGCGGCGGACACGGCGGGCGTGGACACCGTGTGGGTCGGTGACCACCTGCTGCAGGCCGACCCCACGTGCACGCCGGACGAACCGGTGCTGGAGGCGTACACCACCCTCGGCTACCTGGCCGCGCGCACCGAGCACGTCCGCATCGGCACGATGGTCACCGGCGTCACCTACCGCCCGCCCGCGCTGCTCGTCAAGGCCGTCACCACCCTCGACGTGCTCTCCGGCGGCCGCGCCTGGCTCGGCCTCGGCGCCGGCTACCGCGAGGACGAGGCGTACGCGATGGGCCTCTCCCTGCCGCCCGCGGTCGAGCGGGTCGAGCGGCTGGAGGAGACGCTGCGGCTGGCGCAGCAGATGTGGGCGGGCGACACCGGCGCGTTCGACGGGCGGCACTTCACGCTGGACTACCCGGTGTGCAGCCCGCAGCCGGTGCAGCGGCCGCGGCCCGCGGTGCTCGTCGGCGGCGTGGGCGACGGGCCGATGCTGCGGCTGGCGGCGCAGTACGCGGACGCGTGCAACTTCTTCGACGTACCGGACGGCGGCCTGACGCTCCGCCGCGAGCTGGACGTGCTCGCGGACCACTGCGCGGCGGCGGGGCGGCCGTTCTGGGAGGTGGAGAAGACGGTCACCGCCCGGATGGAGGTGGGGGAGCCGGCGGAGTCGGTGGCGGAGCGGTGCGAGTCGTTCGCCGAGTTCGGGATCGAGCACGTGGTGTTCGTCGCGGTCGGGCCGTGGTCGGTGGAGGCGGTCGAGACCGTGGGCGAGGCCGTGCCGGTGGTGGCGCAGATCAAGCCGAACAGCGAGGTGGGCGTCTGGTGAGCCCGGCCGCCCTCACCCGCGCCGGAAGGTGACGACCGTCCCCGGCGTCACCGGCGCGGGCGCCTGCGGCGCCGCGGCCACCCGGCGCTCCAACTCCGCGAAGCCCGCCTCGATGTCGGCCTCCGGCATGTGCTCGAAGATCGAGAACGCGCGCGTACGCAACCGGGCCAGCGCCCCCGCCCACGTCCCGGGCGCCGGCAACCCGACCTCTCCCACCCCCTCCAGCTCCCATCCCGCCGTCTCGAACGTATCGCGCAGCACTGACAGCGGCTGGTAGAGCGCGGCGAGGACGTCGCGCCCGCGGGGGAAGGCGTCGAGGTACCACAAGTCGGGCAGCGAGTCGGTGAGTTCGGTACGCAGCAGCAGGGTGCCGCCGGGCCGTACGACGCGGTGCAGTTCGCGTGCGCCGGCGGGCTTGTCCCGTACGTGGTGCCAGACGAGGAAGCAGAGCGCGAAATCGGCCGACTCGTCGGGCAGCGGCAGCGCCTCGGCCCGCCCCGGGACGTACGCGACCCGGGGATGCGCCGCGTGGGCGACGGCCTGCTCGCGCATCCGCGCCGACGGCTCGACCCCGGTGACCGGACCGCCGAACTCCGCGGCGAGCAGCGGCGTGAACCGCCCGGTGCCGGACCCGAGGTCCAGTCCGCGCAGCGGACGGGCGGCGGGCAGGCGGGCGGCGAACGCGCGGGACCAGGCGGTGCGCTGGGCGTCGGTGAGGGCGCGGCCTGCGGCGTAGGTACGGTGGAGGCGGTGGTCGTAGTCCACGGGGCGCATGCCCGGTTCCTACCCGGCTGGGACCCGTTCGTGCGCTTCCGCTTCGCCCGGCGGACGGGCGGGGTGGGGGAGTGGCCGCCACGCGCTAGTCTGGCCAGCCATGTCGCTGAACGGCCCCGCACCGCCTACCGATTCCGCTTCCGCTTCCGCCCACGGGGGCGGTGCGGTGCTCGTGGCGGGCCTCGCGGCGGCGGGCGGCGGCTGGACCGACCGCCACCGCCACCCCGTGCCGCAGCTGACGTGGGCGGGCAGCGGAGTCCTGATGGTGCGGGCGCTGGGCCGCACGTGGGTGCTGCCGGCGACGACGGCGCTGTGGATCCCCCCGGGCGTACGCCACGCGACCGGGACGGCGGGCACGACGGAGCCGCGGACGCTGTACGTCCGGTATCCGGGCCCGGCCCCGGCGGCCGCCGACCCTCCGCTCCGTACGCGCCCGCCGGCGGACCGGCCCGGATGGCCGGAGCCGACCGTCGTGGCCGTGACCCCGCTGCTGCGGGCCCTCAGCGACCACCTCGCCGACGACGCCCCCGCCCCGGCCGCCCGCGCCCGCGCGGAGGCCGTGCTCCTCGACCAGCTCGCCCCCGTCGCCCCGACGCCGGTCCTGGCGCCCATGCCCCACGACCCCCGCCCCCGCGCCGTCGCCGAGGCCCTGCGCGACACCCCGGCGGACGCCCGCACGCTCGCGGAGTGGTCCCCGTACGCCGGCGCGGCGCCCCGCACGCTGGCGCGCCTCTTCGTCGCCGAGACGGGCATGCCCTTCGGTCGCTGGCGCACCCACCTGCGCCTCCAGGCGTCCCTGCCGCTGCTCGCCTCCGGCGCGACGGTGGCCACCGCCGCCCGGCACGTCGGCTACGCCTCGTCGAGCGCGTTCGTCGCGGCGTTCCATCGCACCGTGGGGGCACCGCCGGGCACGTACTTCCCGCGCGACTGAGGATCCGCGGCCGGGCACGTACCGTGTCCCCGTGCCAGCCTCCCGCCTCCGCCGCGCCGCCGTCCTCGTACTGGAAGGCGCCAAGCCCCTCGACGCCGGCATCCCCGCGCAGGTCTTCAGCACCCGCCGGAGCATGCCGTACGAGGTCCGCGTCTGCGGCGCCGCACCGGGGCTGGTGGCCGGCGGCGACGGGCTCTCGTACCACGTCGCACACGGCCTGTCCGCGCTCACCTGGGCCGACATCGTCTTCGTGCCCGGCTACCGGTTCCCCGACCGCGACGACCCGCCGCCCGCCGTCACCGAGGCCCTGATCGCCGCCCACCGCCGCGGCGCCCGCCTCGCCGCCATCTCGACCGGCGCCTTCGCCCTCGCCGCCACCGGCCTCCTCGACGGCCGCCGCGCCACCACCCACTGGCACTACACGCGCGCGCTCGCCGCGAAGCACCCGGAGGTACGGGTCGACGAGAACGTGCTCTTCGTCGACGAAGGCAGCGTCCTGACCTCCGCGGGCGCCGCCTCCGGCATCGACCTGTGCCTGCACATCCTCCGCGGCGACCTCGGCGTGGCCGCGTCCAACCACGCCGCGCGGCGCCTGGTGGCGGCCCCGTACCGCAGCGGCGGCCAGGCGCAGTACGTGCCGCGCAGCGTGCCGGAGCCGCTCGGCGAGCGGTTCGCCGCGACCCGGGAGTGGGCGCTGCACCGGCTCGGCGAGCCGCTGACGCTGGAGGCGCTGGCGCGGCACGCGGGGGTGTCGACGCGCACGTTCTCGCGGCGCTTCGTGGACGACACCGGGTACACGCCGATGCAGTGGATCATGCGGGCACGCATCGACGTGGCGCGGGAGCTGCTGGAGCGGTCCGAGCAGAGCGTGGAGCAGATCGCGGACCGCGTCGGCCTCGGCACGGGCGCCAACCTGCGGCTGCACTTCCAGCAGATTCTGGGGACGACGCCGAGCGAGTACCGGCGCACGTTCGCGCGGGGCGAGTAGCTGGCGAGATCCTTGCGGAGGATGGCACCCGGGCCGCTGTCAGGGAGCGGCAGGGCGGGCGAACCTACGGGAAAGCGCAGAAACCCCGAAGGGACATCCACGGGAATCCCGTGGGGAGCCGCAGAGACCCGGGAGGCAGGAAGCCCATGACCCGCATCGCCATCAACGGATTCGGCCGCATCGGCCGCAACGTGCTCCGTGCGCTGCTGGAACGCGACAGCAGCCTCGACGTCGTCGCCGTCAACGACCTCGCCGAGCCCGCCACCCTCGCGCGGCTCCTCGCCTACGACACCACCGCGGGCCGCCTCGGCCGCCCGGTCACGGCGGACGGCGACACCCTCGTCGTCGACGGCCGCCGCATCAAGGTGCTCGCCGAGCGGGAGCCGGCGAAGCTGCCGTGGGCCGAACTCGGCGTGGACGTGGTCCTCGAAGCCACCGGCCGCTTCACCGCGGCGACGGCCGCCCGCGCCCACCTCGACGCGGGCGCGCGCAAGGTCCTCGTCAGCGCCCCCTCCGCCGGCGCGGACGTCACCCTCGCGCCCGGCGTGAACACCGGGGCGTACGACCCGCAGGCCCACACCATCGTCTCGAACGCCTCCTGCACCACCAACGCGCTCGCCCCCCTGGCCGCCGTACTGGACGAACTCGCTGGCATCGAGCACGGCTTCATGACCACCGTGCACGCCTACACCCAGGAGCAGAACCTCCAGGACGGCCCCCACCGCGACGCCCGCCGCGCCCGCGCCGCGGCCGTCAACATCGTCCCCACCACCACGGGCGCCGCGAAGGCCATCGGCCTCGTACTCCCCGGCCTGGACGGCAAACTCTCCGGCGACTCGATCCGCGTCCCGGTCCCGGTCGGCTCGATCGTCGAACTCAACACGACGGTCGCCCGCGACGTCACCCGCGAAGACGTCCTCGCCGCCTACCGCACGGCGGCGGAAGGCCCCCTGGCCGGCATCCTCGAATACTCCGAAGACCCCCTCGTCTCCGCCGACATCACGGGCAACCCGGCCTCCGCCGTCTTCGACTCGGCCCTCACCCGCGTCGACGGCCGCCACATCAAGGTAGTCGCCTGGTACGACAACGAATGGGGCTTCTCCCACCGGGTGATCGACACCCTCGAACTCCTCACCACCACCTGACTGTGCGCTCCGGGGCCTGTATCCGGGACGGGTCAGGGTCCCGTCGGGGACCGCTGGGGGCGGTCCCCGATGCCGGGAGCGGGCCCGCCCAGCAGAGTCGTCGCATGGTCACAACGCACATGTCACGCCGGGCCTTTGCGGGCGTCGCGCTGACGGGTACGGCCGCGGCGTCCGCCGTGTCCGTACTGTCCGCAACCCCCGCAGCCGCGGCCCCCGCTCGCCCCGCTCCAGCCCTGCCCCTGCCGGGAGTGGACCCAGCCGCCCTCCAGGCCGCGATCGACGACCTGGAGCACCCCCCGTCCACCGCCGCCCAGTTGCGGGTCGGCGGCACGGCCGGCCACTGGTACGGGACCTCCGGCGTGGCCGACATCGACTCCGGACGGCCGGTATCGGCGTACCACAAGGTCCGTATCGGCAGCGTCACCAAGGTGTTCGTCGCGACGGTCGTGCTGCAACTGGTGGCGGAGGGCCGCGTCTCTCTGGACGCCCCGGTGCGGCGCCTGCTGCCCGGACTGCTCCCGGCGCGCTTCGCGCCGATCACCCTCGCGCACCTGCTGACGCACACCAGTGGGCTGCCCGACCACGTCGGCATCCCGGAGCCGCAGACCGCGGAGGGGGTATTCCGCCACCGCTTCGACCACTGGACACCGCGGGAGTGGGTGGCTACCGCGACGCACGGCCCGCTGAAATTCGCCCCGGGCACCGGGCAGGAGTACCGGGGCATCAACTACTTCCTCGCCGCCATGGTCATCGACAGGCTGACCGGCCGCCCGTACGGGCACGCCATCGCCACGCGCATCCTGCGCCCGCTGGACCTGACGCGCACCGACGTACCCGGCGACGCCCGGCACATCAAGGGCCGGCACGTACACGGCTACCTCGCCACGGCCGACGGCAGCCTCCGCGACATCACCGCGTACGACCAGTCCTCCGCCCGCGGCGAGGGCGACATGATCTCGACGACGGACGATCTCGACCGGCTGCTCGCCGCGCTGTTCGCCGGCGAACTGCTGCCGCAGGAGCTGCTGCGCCTGATGTTCACCCTGCCGCCTGACGACGTACGCATGCCGGACGGCAGCCCGGCCCGCTACTCGACGGGACTGCAGCAGGCCGTGGTCGCCGGCGTCCCTCTGTGGGGCAAGACCGGCGAGACGTACGGCTACAAGAACGCGGCGTTCTCCACCCGCGACGGGCGCCGCCGCTTCGTCCTCGCCTACCACCCGACGACCGTCGGCAGCGGCGACCAGAGCGAGATGGTCGCCCGCGTCGCCGCCCTGCTTGTGGCGGGCCCCGCCTCTTGAGGAGAATGCTGCGCACGGCAAGGGGGATTGAGGGGGGAACTCATGACTGTGCCGGGCGAGCAGGAGCTGGGCGCCTTCGTGGCTCGCCATCAGACCGACGTCGGGCGCCACGGGCGGACGGGGATCATCTCGCTGGTGATCGGGGTGGCGGCGGCGGCCGCGGCCATCCCGGTCGTCATCCAGACCTTCGAGGAGTCCTCCAGCGGCACCTTCGCCGGCCTGGTGGTGGGTGTGGCCCTCCTCTGCCTGTGGTCGGGCATCACCAACGGCCTGCGCTACACCACCCGCCACGGCGAGGTCTACACGGTCCGCGAGGGCGGCCTCGTCTACCGCAGGACCGGCGAGTCCCGGGTGATCCCCTGGGAGAGCATCCGCAAGGTCTCTGACAGCGGCCAGCAGAACGCGATCAGCGCGGTCATGGGCTGGGACGTCCACTGCCGCATAAGAGTCCAGGACGGCAAACGGCTCCTCCTCACGGGCTTCACCCACGACGCGGCCGGATTGTCCCGGACGATCCACCAGGCAGTAAGAGAGGGGACCCGCCCCCTCCCTCCGGATCGCAGGTAACCGGGCCCGGCGCGCCGGCGCCCTCCGGGCGTACGGCGATCGCTCCTGTGCCCGTTCGCCCCGGCGGCGATCCGGATGACGACGATCACGTGGTCCGTGAAGCGCACCGGGGTGTGAAACTCTGTCTTGGTCATGGACATCTCATCCAGGCGGAGTAGTGTGATGGGAGCGCTCCCATCTGTGTTCCCCCACCGGAATAGGAGACCCCCCATGCACAAGCCAAGCCACTCCGGCAGGCGCTCCCGCCGAGCCGTCCGCCGACCTCTCCAGGCGCTCACCCTGCTGATCGCCGTGCTCGCCGGCGCGCTGGCCTGGACCAGCAGCGCTCAGGCCCACGGCACCGTCGTCGACCCGGCAACCCGCGCCTACCACTGCTGGGAGGAATGGGGAGACGACCACCTGAACCCGGCCATGGAGCAGGAGGACCCCATGTGCTGGCAGGCCTACCAGGCCAACCCCAACACCATGTGGAACTGGATGAGCATGCTCCAGGACGGGCTGGGTGGAAAGTTCGAGGAACGGACTCCCGACGGGAAGCTCTGCAGCAACAACCACCAGAACTTCGAGAGCCTGAACAACCCCGGTCCCTGGACGACGACCGACGTCACCGACAACTTCTCGATCCACCTGTACGACCAGGCATCACACGGAGCCGACTTCTTCCGGGTCTACGTGAGCAAGCAGGGGTTCGACCCCAAGACCCAGGCTCTCGGCTGGGACGACCTCGACTTCATCACCGAGACGGGCAGCTACCCCCCGGCGTCCGACATCACGTTCCCCGTCCAGACCTCCGGCTACTCCGGACACCACATCGTCTTCACGATCTGGCAGGCCTCGCACCTGGACCAGGCCTACCTGATGTGCAGTGACGTGAACTTCGGCTGAGCCGGAAGGCCCGTACGTACAGAACCTCAGCCGGCCCGGTGCCGTGAACCCGGCACCGGGCCGGTGGGGAACGCAGCGAGCCGCCGGTGCCGGTTCCCCCGCGGAGGCGACCGGACCCCCACGACCGCGCCGCGGCACTCGTTCATCCCGGACCGCCGGAGTCGTCCTCCTCCCGCCCGGCGAGGAACCGGCGCCCCGCCGAGAGTTTGTCCAGGGCCCGCGGCGACCCCTTCAGCCGGTCGGCGAGGGTGTCCGCCATCACGATGAGGAAGCGCGAGTCCGCCGAGCGGGCGGAGAGATACGTCCGTACGAAGGCGAGGTGCCGAGTGAACACGCGCTCGTCGTCGACGTAGACGGCCGCCGCCAGGGAATCCAGCAGCCGGCCGAGAACCCCGGTGCCCTCCTCGTGCTCCGTACCGGAGACGTATCCCGTATCCGGGCCTGGGTGCACCTCCCGCAGCGCGGTCGCCATGTGCTCCAGCAACTCGGGCCGTTGCCTGACGAGCATCGCGTACGCCTCCACGGCCTCCGCCTCGACCGACGACTCTCCGCGCAACACCGGCGGCCAGTGGCGCATCAGCGCGTCCGCGGCGGCACGGGCGTCGGCCGCGTAGAGGTCCGCACCCAGCGCGTACGCCCATGTGCCCCCGGGACCGAACCCCGCCCCGCCCGTGACGACGGGGACGCCCGCCCACCGGCAGATCTCGATCTGCCGGTGGGCGAGCGGGAGGTTCCAGGGCAGCGTGCACGAGAGAGCGACCACGTCGGGGCCGTGCTGGTGGACGTCCGAGAGGATCCCCTGCGGGGACACCGACCCGCCGAGCAACTGCACGTCGAAGCCGTGCAGTCGCAGCACCTCGGTGAGGATCTGGGCGGGGAGGACGTGCCATTCGCCGTCGCTGCACGCCACCAGCACGTGGCCCCGTGAACCGGCCCCGCCGGGCACGCGGGCGGCGGCCGCTGCCGCCACCGCGTCGACGGTCTTCCTGCTGACATGGGTGGCCGCGTGCTCCCGCGATACCGTCCACTCGCCGGACTCCCACCGCTCACCGACCCTCACCTGCGCGGGCGCCACCAGCCGGAGCAGCACGTCCTCCGCGCTCACGCCGCCCGTCACCAGACCGACGGCCAGCTCGACCGCCGCGTCCTCGTCCGCGTCCGCCAGGCAGGCGTCGAAGCGGGCCCGGGCGGCTTCGGGGATCCGGGTCTCACTCATGAGGTCCCGGCCTTCCCGGCAACGGGGGACTCGCGCGGCTCCCGGGCCGACGCTGGGGAGGAGCCACGGCGCGGAGGTGCCTGGAGCGTGAGGATGGAGATGTCGTCGTGCGGGCGGCCGGCAAGCCATTCGGTCGTGAGCAGCTCCAGCCGCTCGGCGACCGACGCCGCCTGCATGTCCGTGCAACTGGCCAGCGCGTCGACGAGGCGTTCGTCGCCGTATATCTCCCGCCCGCTCGCACCGCCTCGCGCTTCGGTGACCCCGTCGCTGTAGAAGAGGATCAGCTCACCGGGTTCGAGAACGACCTCCGTCAGGCTGAAACTGGGATCGGGCACCGCCCCGACGAGCGTGCCCTCGCAGGTGATCTCCTCCACCCTTCCGTCGCCACGCAGTACGAGCGGGGAGAGGTGGCCGCCGCCGGCGATCTCCACCTTCACCGAGCCGTCGTCGCGGGGACGGGCGGAGCCCGTGACCAGGGTCGCGAAACGGTGGCCGTCGCTCAGCACGATCTCGTTGAGCAGAGACAGGTCACGCAGGGGTTCGCTTTCCTGCGCGACCATCGCCAGCGTCCGCATGCTCTGCCGCAGATGCCCCGCCAGCACCGCGGCCTCCGCACCCTTCCCGGACACGTCGCCGAAGAAGAACGTGACCCCGCCCAGGGCGGAGGGGGCCACGTGGTAGAAGTCGCCGCTGATGTGCAGCGCCTCGGCGGCCGGCCGGTAGGCGGCGCCGAGCCTGAGGCCGTCGGCGGCGGGCAGTGGTTCCGGGGCCATGCTGGCCTGTAGGACGGCGATGGTGTGGGCCTGCTGCGTATAGAGCGCCGCCGTCGCCAGCGCGAGTCCGGCCCTTACGGCGAACTCGTGCGCCAGCTCGATGTCGGCATCGTCGAACGGCGTCCGTTCCGGGCCGCGCAGCATGATCAGCGCGCCGGCCGGCACGCCCCCCGCGGCGAGCTGGGCCACGAGCGGTTCTCCGCCTCGAACGAGCTCCGCCGGCATGAGGCTGCCGAGCGGGTCCAGCTCCTGAGGGCTGATGACCGTGGGGTGCGGTTGGAGGCCGTAGAGCGCGTTCGCGATCTCGGGCACCTCTTCGAGCCTCTCGACCGCCACCTCACCGGAGGAGCGGGCCCCGCCGGGACCCGCCCGGTGCCAGTCCGTACGCCGCCCGCTCGGGGGCAGGACGACCACGGACGCGTCCGCCAGTCTCGGGGTGACGATCTCGGTGAGCGTACGGACGGTGCGGCTGTGATGGAGCGAAGCACCGAGCCGCTGGGTGGCCTCCTCCAGGAAGGCCGACCTGGCGCGTTCGTCGACGAGCGCCGCCTCGGCCTCGTGTGCACTGCTCACCTCACTGACCAGCCACACCGCGAGTCCGTCGACGGTACGCAGACGACCACGGAGCCTGCGGCCCTCGTGGGCGGCGGAGAAGCGCTTCGCCCCGCGGGCGGCAGCACGGGCCAGGGGCGGCGCCGACGCACTCGCCGGCTCTCCCGGGCGCAGCCGGGGAAAGAGGCGGACGGCGGCCCGGTTGAACCCCCGGATCGTCCCGTCGGCGCGGTCGTACGTGACGATGGCCTCGTCGACCAGATCCAGCAGCTCGCCGAGGTGCGCGGAGGTATGGCTCCACGCGCCCGCGCCGCCTCCGTCGTCCGCCATCGGCTACCACCTCTTGCGCGCTCCGCTCCCGCGCCCGCAGCATTTCAGGTCGTAGCCCTATTTTATGGTATTTGTCAGCTATGGCTGCGCCCGTCACGCCATGCGCGCCACGGCGATGCCGAAGACCGACAGCCGCATCAACGGTCCGGACAGTGCACCCGGGAGGGCCGTGACGCGCTCGCGCGCGTCGACGCCCTCACTCGGCCCTGGCGACGCCCACCGGGCAGCTCACGCCCGTGCCGCCTATGCCGCAGTAGCCGCCCGGGTTCTTGTCCAGGTACTGCTGGTGGTAGGGCTCCGCCGGGTAGAAGGGGCGGTCGGCTGCCGGAAGGATTTCCGTCGTGATGTCGCCGTAGCCCGAAGCGGACAGGACCTGCTGGTACGACGCGCGCGAGGCGTCCGCCGCCTTCGCCTGGGCGGGGGTGTGGGTGTAGACCGCGGAGCGGTACTGCGTGCCGATGTCGTTGCCCTGGCGGAAGCCCTGCGTCGGGTCGTGGGACTCCCAGAACAGCTTGAGCAGCTCGTCGTACGACACCACCGCCGGGTCGTACACCACCCGGACCGCCTCGGTGTGGCCCGTCCGGCCCGAGCAGACCTCCTCGTACGTCGGGTGCGTCGTGTGTCCGCCCTGGTAGCCGACGAGGGTCGTCCACACGCCCGGCGTCTGCCAGAAGTTGCGCTCGGCGCCCCAGAAACAGCCCAGACCGAAGTCCGCGACCTCCATGCCCTCCGGGTACGGGCCCTCCAGCGCGTGGCCCAGCACCGTGTGGCGCTCCGGGACGGGGAAGGCGGGTGCGGGGCGGCCGGGAATCGCCTCGTCCTTGGTCACGAGGTGGTTCTTGTGGCGGTTCAGGAACATCTCCGGCCTCCTCCGCTGACGTGCTGATTACCCTTTCGAGGAACGTATCGCGCACCTCTGACATTCCCCGCCGCCTCACTTCAACGCGGCGCCCCTGCCGCCCTCGTACCCCGCCACCGCGAGCGCGCGGTACGCCGCGTACTCCGCCGCCGGCTGCTCGCTCAGCGACCAGGGGAGCGCGCCCACGTAGCCGTCCACGTGGCGCATCTGCTCCAGCGCCTCCTCGTACCGCTCCGCCCGCACCAGGAAGCACGCCAGCAGGTGCCGTACGTGCGGCAGCATCGGGTGGTCCGCCGGGGCGTGGTGCACCGCGTACTGCGCGCCCTCGATCGCCTGCCTGACGACCTCGCCCTCGTACAGCCCCCGCACCAGGTTCGCCTCCGGCAGGTGCTCCCAGACCGCGAACAGCGGCAGCGCGGGCAGCAGCGTCCCCGGCCCCGCCGAGGCGGCCGCGCGCTGCGCGAAGTCGTACGCCGCCTCCCTGGAGCCGTGCCACTTCTCGCACGCGTACTGCAGCGCCGCGAGGTGCGCGCCCATGTGGTCACCCGCGCGCTGTTCGACCGTGTGCCACAGCTCCTCGAAGTCCGCCTCGCGGTAGTGCGCCCCGCGGGCGATGGCCAGCTCGATGATGTACGGCATGGGGCTGCCCGGCGCCAGCATCGCCGCCTCCGCGCAGACCTTCTTCGCCTCCTCCAGGATCACCGGGAACTCCGACGCCCCCGCCCCGGCCATCCACGCCTGCCGTACCAGGAACTCCGCGTGCACCTCGGCCCCGCCGACGTCCTTGGGCTTCTCCGCCCGCCACGTGCGCAGCCACGCTCCGCCCTCGCCGGGCGTCTGCGCCAGCTCGAAGGCCGCCGCGCCCGCCAGCGTCTGCACCCGCTGCCAGCGCAGCTCCCACTCGTCGTCGGTGAGCGCGAGCAGCCGGGAGGCCGCCTGCCAGTCCTGGTCCTCCCGCAGCTCCCGCAGGACCTCGGCGAGCTGCGGGTCGGGGCCGGGCAGGCGGACGTCGAGTTCGTCGACGGGTACGAAGCCGTAGCTTCCGGCCGGGTCGACGGCCCGCGCGTTCGACTGCAGCACCTCCCGGCCGCCCCGGGCACGCCGCAGCAGGGGCACGGCGACCCATGCGATCAGGGCGATGGCGAGGAGTGCGAACAACAGTTCCATTAATGTGTCCTGGGTTCTCAAAGAGGGTGCGGGCCGGGCTGGTACACGTACGGGTCCTCCCCTCCAGCAAACCAGACCGTCGCGCGCAACGGCCCCCCTCCAGGGCTTATCCTCGGGCCGCATGAGCCAGCCCAGCTTCGAGACCGTCGCCATCCACGCGGGCCAGGAGCCCGACCCGGCGACGGGCGCGGTCGTACCGCCGATCCACCAGGTGTCCACGTACAAGCAGGACGGGGTGGGGGGCCTGCGCGGAGGCTACGAGTACAGCCGTTCCGCGAACCCCACCCGCACCGCCCTGGAACAGAACCTCGCCGCGCTGGAGGGCGGGGCCCGCGGCCTCGCGTTCGCCTCCGGCCTGGCCGCCGAGGACTGCCTGCTGCGCACCGCGCTCACCCCCGGCGACCACGTGGTCATCCCGGATGACGCGTACGGCGGCTCCTTCCGGCTCTTCGCGAAGGTCGCGGCGCGCTGGGGGGTGGAGTTCTCGGTCGCGCACACCGGGGACCCGGCGGCGGTACGGGCCGCGCTCACCGACCGTACGAAGCTGGTGTGGGTGGAGACGCCCAGCAACCCGCTGCTCGGCATCACCGACATCGCCGCCTCCGCCGCCGTCGCGCATGAGGCCGGTGCCCTGCTCGTCGTCGACAACACCTTCGCCAGCCCCTACCTGCAGCAGCCGCTGGCGCTCGGCGCCGACGTCATCGTGCACTCCACGACCAAGTACATGGGCGGGCACTCGGACGTCGTCGGCGGCGCGCTCGTCGTTGCCGACCGCGAGCTCGGCGAGCGGCTGACGTTCCACCAGAACGCGATGGGCGCGGTGGCCGGGCCGTTCGACGCCTGGCTGGTGCTGCGCGGCATCAAGACGCTGGCCGTACGGATGGACCGGCACAGCGCCAACGCGGCGCGCGTCGCGCACATGCTGGACCGGCACCCGCGCGTGACGCACGTGTACTACCCGGGCCTCGAAGACCACCCCGGCCACGAGACGGCCGCGAAGCAGATGCGCGACTTCGGCGGCATGGTGTCGTTCCGCGTCGAGGGCGGCGAGGAGGCGGCGGTCGAGGTCTGCAACCGGGCGCGGCTCTTCATCCTCGGGGAGTCGCTGGGCGGCGTCGAGTCGCTGATCGAGCACCCGGGGCGGATGACGCACGCCTCGGCGGCGGGGTCGCCGCTGGAGGTGCCGGACGACCTGGTGCGGCTGTCGGTCGGGATCGAGTCGGTGGACGACCTGCTGGCGGACCTCACGCAGGCCCTGGGCGGCTGAGGACGGGGGACCTGCCGGGCCGGGACACGCCCGGCCCGGACACCCGGGCCTGGACCGACCGGGGCCGGGCGGACCCGGAGCGGACGGACCGGGAGCGGGCCTCGCGGCCCCCGTTCGCGCACCGGCTCCATGCCATCGGGTCCGGGCCCTCGGGTCGGCCCCGCCGCCTCACCAGCCGTCGAAGTCCGGCGTTGTCTGCGCCGGGTGATCCACCCACGCGCCGCTCACCGCGGCCCACACCGTAAGCGCCACCAGCGCCGCGACGAGCAGCAGCCACACCCCGGACCGCAGCAGCGTCCGGCGGCGCAGCAGGCGCCGGCCGCGCGCCGCGGCCAGGTCGGCGAGCTGCGGCGGCACGGCGGGGTGCGGGCCGTCGAGGAGGTCGCGTACGGCCTGCTCCTTGCGGGCGGTGATCGAGATCACGGCGTCGCCACCTCCCGTCGCGTACGCCCCGGGGCCGGCGTGTGCCGGCTGAGCATGGCGGCGCTGGCCCGCATCAGTATCTGGTGGACCCGCTCGGGCGGCAGCCCGAGCGCGGCCGCGGTCTGCTCCTCGGCGACGCCCTCCGACATCCGCAGCACGAGCACCAGCCGCTCCTGCGGCGACAGCCGGTCGAGCAGGCCGCCGGAGGTGCGCCGGTAGCGCCAGGCGGTCTGCGCGTAGCGGGCGACGAGCTGCTGCCGCGCGGTCTCGTACGGATCCTCGCCGCGCAGCCGGTCCCAGCGGGCGTACGTACGGGCCAGGGCCTGGGTGAGCAGCCGTTCGGCCTGCGGAGCGGCGTCCGGCGGTTCGGCGGTGAGCAGTTGGGCGGCATGCAGCAGCCGGCCGGCCGCGCCCGCGCAGAAGGTCTCGAACTCCAGGGCACGGCGGCGCTGTTGTGCCGAGCGCCGCTGACGCACAGCGCTGCTCCCTTCACCGCCCTCGAACCAATAGGACGGCAGCCGGGCGCCGGGGTCAAGACGTCGGCGGCACCGAACGCCGGCCGAGACCTGACCTCGTCAGCCGTCCCCCTCCCGCGGGCCGCCGAGGCCGTCCCGCTCCGCGCTCTCCTCCCTGCTCCCCTCTCCGTTCCCCTCCCCGTCCTGCCGGCCGGACTGCCGGCCCTCCTGCTGCCCGGCGTTGGCCTGCGAGACCGAGGTGTTGAACCGCGTGAGCAGGGTGCAGAACGTGGCCCGCTCCATCGGCGTCCAGTCGGCGGTCAGCCGTGCGACCAGCTCGCGCCGCGAATCCTGCACCTCGTGCAGCCGCGCCCTGCCGAGCGGCGTCAGCTCCAGCACGACCGCGCGGCCGTCCTCGGGGTGGGTGGCGCGCTTGACCAGCCCGCCGTCGACGAGCGGCGCGACCTGCCGGGTCACGGTCGAGGAGTCGATGCCCATGCCGGCGGCGAGGGCCTTGACGCCCGTGGGGCCGTGCTGTTCCAGGCGGTTGAGCAGCAGGTAGGCGGCGCGGTCCATCGTGTTGCGCATCTGCCCGGCGCCGGCGAGGCGCGTCTGCTCGGCGCGGCGGGCGAAGACGGCGAGCTGATGCTGCAGGTCGTTCAGCAGGTCGGCCGGTGCCGGGGTGTCGGTGGGAGAAGGGGGGGAGGGCATGGACGGTGCTCACTTCGTGAGGACGTTCACTGGCTGCGGATCTGGCTGCCGGCGCGGACACGGCGGCAGGGTCTGCGGGCGGGTGACTGCGGATACGGGGGCGGGCACGGACACGGGCGCGGGTCGGTCCGTAGGACAGGGGCGAACATTGTGGATTCGAACTGGGCCACAGATTACGCGGCCCCGCCGTGTGCCGTACGGCCTGTGGAAAACCCCCTGTGGAAAACCCGGCGCCATCTCAGCGTGCGAGACTGTGGCCATGAGCGCAGCCGCGGCCGGTGCCGTCAGCCTGGACGACGTTCGCGACGCACAGAACATCCTCGCCGGCATCGCGCGGGTCACTGCGCTGGAGGGCAGCAGGTTCCTCTCCCGGCTGGTCGACGCGCCCGTCCATCTGAAGTGCGAGAACCTCCAGCGGACCGGTTCCTTCAAGCTCCGCGGCGCGTACGTGCGCATCGCCGGGCTCGGCGAGGGGCAGCGCCACCGGGGCGTGGTCGCCGCCAGCGCCGGGAACCACGCGCAGGGCGTCGCCCTGGCCGCGTCGCTGCTGGGCGTGCGCTCGACGGTCTTCATGCCGGTCGGCGCCCCGCTCCCCAAGGTCGCCGCGACGCTGGACTACGGCGCGGACGTCCGGCTGCACGGGCAGGTCGTCGACGAGACGCTGGAGGCGGCGGAGTCGTACGCCGCGGCGACCGGCGCCGTCCTCATCCACCCCTTCGACCACCCCGACGTGGTGGCGGGCCAGGGCACGGTCGGCCTGGAGGTGCTGGAACAGTGCCCCGAGGTGTCGACGATCGTGGTGGGGATCGGCGGCGGCGGCCTGGCGGCCGGCATCGCGGTGGCGGTGAAGGCGGTCCGGCCCGACGTGCGGATCATCGGCGTGCAGGCGGAGGACGCGGCGGCGTATCCGCCCTCGCTCGCCGCGGGGCGGCCGGTGGCGCTGGAGTCGTTCGGGACGATGGCGGACGGCATCCAGGTCGGTAAGCCGGGCGACGTCCCCTTCAAAATCATTGGCGAGTACGTGGACGAGGTGCGTACGGTCTCCGAGGACGCGCTGTCCGCCGCGGTACTGCTGTGCCTGGAGCGGGCGAAGCTGGTCGTCGAGCCGGCCGGAGCGGCTCCGGTCGCCGCCCTGCTGTCCGATCCGGAGGCATTCGGGGGCGGTCCGGTGGTGGCGGTGCTCTCCGGCGGGAACGTCGATCCGCTGCTCGTCCAGCGCATCCTCCGGCACGGCATGGCGGCGGCGGGGAGGTACCTTTCGCTGCGGCTGCGCGTGACCGACCGCCCGGGGGTGCTCGCGACGCTGCTGGGGGTGTTGTCAGAGGCGGACGCTAACGTCCTCGACGTGAGCCATGTGCGGACGGATCCGCGCCTCGGGCTCACGGAGGCCGAAGTCGAGCTACAGCTAGAGACGAAGGGGCGGGAGCACTGTGATCGGGTGCTCGCTGCGCTCCGGAAAGCCGGGTACACGGTGACTGCCTGACACACACGAGTACGACGAGCACGAAGCGCTGTCCGACGCCCACCGTGCCCCACGGGCATCACGCGTCACGCAGCGCCCCCGCGCACGACGCTCCGGACGCGCGCCGCGGCGCCGCTGTCCCGGCCCGTGCGCAACGAGGCGCAGAGGCGCGCACACCCCCCTCAACCCACTGTTCACCCACCCCACACGGCTCTGGCACTCGCGACTTGACGCGATATATCGCGTGTTCTATTCTCCTGCTGTTGTCCGCCCGTCCGCCCATGTCTGACATTTGTTGAGAAGTGCCGCCAGACCGTCCACCACCACCGACTTCCATCCAACCTGGGGAGATCTCTATGCCAGGCGCCATCCACGCCGAAGGGCTGGTCAAGCACTTCGGCGATGTGCGGGCACTGGACGGCGTCGATCTCGACGTCCCCGAAGGCTCCGTTCTCGGTCTGCTCGGTCCCAACGGGGCCGGCAAGACCACCGCCGTCCGTGTGCTGACCACGCTGCTGCGACCCGACGCCGGGCGCGCCGAGGTCGCGGGGATCGACGTCCTCAAGCATCCGAACGAGGTGCGCAGGTCCATCGGCCTGTCCGGCCAGTTCGCCGCGGTCGACGAGTATCTGACCGGCCGCGAGAACCTCCAGATGGTCGGCCAGCTCTACCAGTTGAGTTCGCGCGACGCCAAGGCGCGCGCGGGCGTCCTGCTGGAGCGGTTCAACCTCGCCGACGCCGCGGACCGCACCGCCAAGACGTACTCCGGCGGCATGCGCCGGCGGCTCGACCTGGCCGCCGCGCTCGTCGTCGAGCCGCCCGTGATGTTCATGGACGAGCCGACGACCGGCCTCGACCCGCGCAACCGCCAGCAGCTCTGGGACGTCATCCAGGAGCTGGTCAAGGGCGGCACGACGCTGCTGCTCACCACGCAGTACCTGGAAGAGGCCGACCACCTGGCGCACGACATCTGCGTCATCGACCACGGCCGCGTCATCGCCCGCGGCACCTCCGACGAGCTCAAGGCCCGGACCGGCGGCGAGCGCGTCGAGGTCGTCGTGCACCAGCGCGACCAGATCTTCGCCGCCAGCGAGGTCCTCGGCGCCCTCGGCCAGGGCGAGGTCACGGTCGCGGACCACACCCGCAAGCTCACCGTGCCCGTCAGCGGCGGTGCCCGGCTGCTCGCCGACGTCATCCGCGACCTCGACGAGCGCGGCATCGCCATCGACGACATCGGGCTGCGCCGTCCCACGCTGGACGACGTGTTCATCTCGCTCACCGGCCACGCGGCCGAGGACGAGGACGGGAACGGGAAGGCCATCGAGGACGGCGGCCCCGGGGCCGCCGCAGACGCCGCGAAGGAGACCGACAAGTGACCGCCTCGACCGCCCCGGCGCGCCCGGGCCCCACGGCGCCGCCGGCTCTGGGGGGTGTCGGCCAGTCCGCCCGCGACTCGCTGGTCGTCGCCAAGCGCAACCTGCTCCGGATGTCCCGCATCCCGGAAGTCGTCATCTTCGGCCTGATCCAGCCGATCATGTTCGTGGTGCTGTTCTCGTACGTGTTCGGCGGCTCGATGAACGTCGGCGGCAGCACGGACTCCGACGTGTACCGCGAGTTCCTGATGGCCGGCATCTTCGCCCAGACCGTCACCTTCGCCACGGCGGGCGCGGGCGCCGGCATAGCCGAGGACATGCACAAGGGCCTCATCGACCGCTTCCGGTCGCTGCCGATGGCCCGCGGCGCGGTCCTCACCGGCCGTACCCTGGCCGACCTGGTGCAGACCGCGCTGACGCTGGTGGTGCTGGCGCTCGTCGCCGCGCTGGTCGGCTGGCGGTTCCACGAGGGCCTGCCGAAGGCGCTGGCCGCGTTCGCCCTGCTGCTCCTGCTGGGCTACGCCTTCACCTGGGTCGGCGCGCTCATCGGGCTGTCGGTGCGTACGCCCGAGGCGGCCACGTCCGGCGGGCTGGTCTGGCTCTTCCCGGTGACGTTCGTCTCGAACGCCTTCGTGGACTCCAGCAGAATGACGCCCTGGCTGCAGCACATCGCCGACTGGAACCCCTTCAGCGCGACCGTGCAGGCGTGCCGCGAGCTCTTCGGCAACCCGGGCGTCAGCCCGTCCGACGCCTGGCCGATGCAGCACCCGGTGCTCGCCTCGCTGATCTACTCGGTCGCCATCATCGCGCTCTTCCGCACGCTGGCGGTGCGGAAGTACCGCAACTCCGCCGGGTAACACGCCCCGCGGCGCACGTCGAAGCCCCCGGCCGGGGAACCTCGGTTCCCGCCGGGGGCTTCGCGATGGGCTGCTGCCTCCGACGCGCGGTCAGGCTGCGTACGGCTTGGCGTTGAGGATCGTCACCATGGCCTTCTTGCCGTTCGGCAACTCGTAGCTCGCCTCCTCGCCGATCTTCTTGCCGTTGACTCCCATGCCCAGCGGCGACTGCGGCGAGTACGTCTCGACGTCCCCGCTCGCGTACTCCCGGGAGGCCATCAGGAAGGTGAGGGTGTCGCTCTCGTCACCGTCGAAGGCGATCGTGACGACCATCCCGGGCTCGACGACACCGTCGTCCGGCGGGGCCTCGCCGACCTTCGCGTTCTCGAGAAGCTGCTGAAGCTGGCGGACGCGCAGCTCCTGCTTGCCCTGCTCCTCCTTGGCCGCGTGATACCCGCCGTTCTCCCGCAGGTCACCCTCCTCACGAGCCGCCTCGATCTTCTTGGCGATCTCGGTGCGTGCGGGACCCGACAGGTGCTCCAGCTCGGCCTTGAGCTGGTCATACGCCGCCTGGGTCAGCCAGGTGACGTTGTCGCTGGTCTGGGTCACAGGTGCTCCTTGTCGGTGGTGGTTCTGGTGCTGGGGGAAGTTCTCATGCGTCTGTGATGCAGCAATCGCCCTACCCAGAAGAATTGCGCCTTCGTGGGTGGGGCGAAACCACGATCGTAACAATTCCGGCAGCGAGACGGCGACTGTTATCGCTCGTCGGCCGCCTTGCAGCCGACGAGCTCGGCGTTGGTGCCGCGCTCCGTGGTCCGGATCGACACCACGGTGTCGACGCGGGTCTTCGGCTCGTCGATGCGCACGTCGCGCACGCCGACCTCGGACTTGTCCGCTGCCAGCGAACGCAGCGTGCAGACGGCGTCGACGTCGGACTTCTTGCGGACCTCGAGGTGCGCCTGGACCTCGGTGTCGGACATCACCTGGAAGCGGATCAGCTCCCCGGACGCCTTCGAACCGGCCGTCGCGTCGACAGCGCCCCAGGCCACGAAGCCGAGCAGGGCCGCGCCGAGCACGGCGCCGACGACCTTCAGCCGCCGGTCGGCACGGGCGTCGGCCGAGCGGCCGTAACGGCCCTCGGGCAGCGTTTGGGGCGCACCGGCCATGATGGTCCCTCCCGGCAGAGCGGCTGGCTGCGGCTGACGGCGGAATGAATTGTCAGTCCGCTCAGTCACTATAGAAGCCGGCCTAGACGACCTGTTACCGAGGATTGAATCTGTGAGCGATGACCTGCGGCTGATGGCCGTCCACGCACACCCCGACGACGAGTCGAGCAAGGGTGCGGCCACCATGGCCAAGTACGTCTCGGAGGGCGTCGAGGTCCTGGTCGCCACCTGCACGGGAGGCGAGCGGGGGTCGATCCTGAACCCGAAGCTTCAGGGCGATGCCTTCATCGAGAAGAACATGCACGAGGTACGGCGCAAGGAGATGGCCGAGGCGCGGGAGATCCTCGGTGTGAAGCAGGCGTGGCTGGGGTTCGTCGACTCCGGGCTGCCGGAGGGGGACCCGCTGCCGCCGCTGCCGGAGGGCTGCTTCGCGCTGCAGGAGGTCGACGAGGCGGCGGAGGCGCTCGTCCGGCTGATCCGCGAGTTCAAGCCGCAGGTCATCACGACCTACGACGAGAACGGCGGCTATCCGCACCCCGACCACATCATGACCCACAAGATCACGATGGCCGCCTTCGACGCCGCCGGCGACCCCGCGCGCTACCCGGACGCGGGCGAGCCCTGGCAGCCGCTGAAGGTCTACTACAACCAGGGCTTCAACCGGCCGCGGACCGTCGCGCTGCACGAGGCGATGCTCGCGCGCGGGCTGGAGTCGCCGTACGGGGAGTGGCTGGAGCGGTGGAAGGAGTTCGAGCGCAAGGAGCGCACGATCACGACGTACGTGCCGTGCGCCGACTTCTTCGCGATCCGCGACAAGGCGCTGATCGCGCACGCGACGCAGATCGACCCCGACGGGCCGTTCTTCAAGATCCCCATGGAGGTCCAGCAGGAGGTCTGGCCCACCGAGGAGTACGAGCTGGCGAAGTCGCTCGTGGATACTTCCCTCCCCGAGGACGACCTCTTCGCCGGCATCCGCGACAATTGAGCGTGTGAACACCACATTGGCTGCCGATCTCGTCCCGCTCGCGGAGGAGCTCGACAAGAACAAGGTCACGCCGGGCGTCCTCGGCTTCATCGTCTTCGCGCTGCTCGGCGTCGCGGTGTGGTTCCTGCTGAAGAGCATGAACCGCCACCTGGGCAAGGTCGACTTCAAGGAGAAGACCGACCGCGGCGACGCCGGCCCCGGCGGCTCCCGCCCGGAGGGCGAGGGCCCGGGAGACGGGGGCGACCCGCGTGACGACAGGCCCCGCGGGGACGCACCGCGCGGGTCGGCCCCGCGCGGTGACGCGCCCCGCGGCGGCGCCCCGCGCGACGACAGCCCAAGCGGCGAGTCACCGCGCACCCCGGCGCCGGCGGAGAGCCCGGCGGCCGGCAAGCAGCCGGTCGGCCGCCGCCGCTGACGACGGCGGCGGGCACGGCCTCCGGGCCGGTACGGGCCAGTGGCGCCACGCCGGGATCCCGGGCGCGCTCGGCACCCGGCCACGCCGTCGCCCCTGCCTGAGCGCGGCCGGGCGCGGCCGGTCCGTGGTCAGCGGCGGGCTTCCGGGCCGCCGGACGGGCCGTCTGCCGCCGGTCAGCCCGCCAGGGCGCCGTCGCCCGCGGGGGCCGCGCCGTCCAGCGGGACGCCCATGACCTCCCGGGCATGGCGGCTCGGGACCATCCCCAGGCGCCACGCCTGCCAGCCCGTCTCCGGCTCCACGCCACGCTCCAGCACGAGCTGGAACGTCTCCGCGTAGTCCTCCAGCGCCGGGTCGACCACTCCGCGGCGCCCCGCGGTCACCGTACGCAGCTCCTCCAGCAGCTCCGACAGCTCCTGCTGCGCCACCGCCGCACCCACCACCGAGCCGCCGGGCGAGGCGAACGGCAGCAGCGTGCAGCGCAGGAACCGGGCCCACGTCGCCCCCCGCCGGTCGCCGATGCCGCCGAACAGGTCTATCGCCGTGTCCACCAGCTCCAGCGCCTGCCCCGCGCGGCCGTTGCCCGCGTCGATTACCGCCAGCTCGATGCAGGACCACCCCTCGCCGTGGGCCACGCCCACCCGGCGGAAGTCCTGCCTGGCGTCCTGGAGCAACTGCCGGGCGAAGCCGCTGTTGCGCAGCGTGCCGGTCTGCTCGGCGCGCAGGTCGCGGGTGACCCGCGCGGAGTGGTGCCGCGCGCAGGCCAGCCCGTACACGTCCCGCATGCGGCTGAACATCGAGCGGGACCGCTCCAGCGCCCGCACCGCCGACTCCCGCTTGCCCGCGCCCTCCTGGGCCTGCCCCAGGTAGTACAGCGTCCAGGCCTCACCGCGCGCGTCGTCGTTCTCCCGGTGCCGGGCGAGGGCCGCCTTGAGCTGCGTCACGGCCGTGGCCGGGTCGGCGGCGACGAGCCGGGCGCGGGCGAGCTGCGTCATCGCCCATGCCTCGCCGCGGCCGTCGCGGGTGCGCGCGTACTGCTCCAGGGCCTCCTCCAACTCCTCCTCGGCTCCCGGGACGTCGCCCATCCGCAGCCGCACCTGCCCGAGCTGGAAGTGCGCCCATGCCTGGCCGTGCACGCTCTCGCTCTCCTGGTGCAGCGCGAGCGCCTGGTCCAGCAGCGTCAGCGCGTCGCCCAACTGGGCGCGGTCGCGCAGCACGGCCGCCAGCGCGTGCAGCGTCCAGGCGCGGTCGCCGCGCATGTTCTCGCCCTGCTGCATCTGCAGGGCCTCGCGCAGCTTCGCCTCCGCCTCGCGCAGGCTGCCCTGCTGCTGCAGGGTGATGCCCAGGTCGCGCAGGGCCCGGGCGGCGCCGGCGGAGTGCTGCGCCTCCCGGTAGAGGTCGACCACGGAGGAGAGCGTGGAGCGGGCCTTGTCCAGCTCGCCGAGCTGCCGGGCGGCGACGCCCGTACGCCACTGGACCGAGCGCATCAGCAGTCCCTGGTCGGCGGCCTTGGTGAGCTCGTTCAGCTCGCCGAGGCGGTACAGGTCGCCGCGGAGCAGGCAGTAGTCCGCGAGGGCGCCCAGCAGATGCAGCACGGTGGCCTGGTCCACGCCCTCGGCGTGCCGCAGGGCGGCGGTGATGAAGCTCTGCTCGTCGTCCAGCCAGCGCAGCGCCGCGTCCAGCGAGGTGAAGCCGTGCGAGCCGAACCGGTCGGCGCGCGTCGACGTGCGCCCGTCGACCAGCCGGATCACCGAGTCGGCCAGCTCCGCATAGCTGCGGATCAGCCGCTCGTGCGCGGCGGCGCGCACCTCGGGGTCCTCCTCGTCGAGCAGCCGGGCGTACGCGAAGCGGCGCACCAGGTCGTGCACCCGGAAGCGGGAGCCGCGCACGTGCTCCACCAGCCCGGCGCGGGCCAGCGCCGTCAGCCGCTTGCCGGCCTCCTCCTGGCCGACGTCGAGGAGGGCGGCGCAGGCCGCCGCTCCCAGGCTCGCCCGGCCGACCAGAGACAGCCGGCGCAGCAGCGCCCGGGTCGGCTCCGCCAGGTCGCCGTAGCGCAGCCACAGGGCGCGCTCCACCGGACCCACCGGCCCGTAGGCGTCCAGCGCCTCGGCGAGCCCGACGAGGCTGCGCCCGTCCAGCGCGGAGCCCGCGATGCGCAGCGCCAGCGGCAGCCCGCCGCAGAGCATCCCGATGCGGTCGGTGGACTGCGCGTCGTACGGGTCGGCGGAGCGCTCGCCGCCCTCCGTCCCCCGGGCCATGGCGCTCAGCAGCTCCTCGGCCGCGGTCGGCTCCAGGCCCTCGACGGGCATGTGGTGCACCCAGGCGTCGAGGTCGTCGGGCAGTTCGAGACGCTCGCGCGAGGTCACCAGCACCAGGCTCTCGGAGCGCTCCGGCACCAGCAGCCTGACCTGCTCGGCGTCGACCGCGTCGTCCAGCACTATCGACACCGGCAGCGAGGTCAGGTGCTGGTGGTACAGCTCGATGAGCCGGCGCAACTGCGCGTCGTGCGCCGGGCGCTCGCGGAACATGAGCTGGTCGCGCGGGGCGCCGAGGCGGTTGAGCAGGTGCAGCAGTGCGTCGCGGGTGGGCAGCGGGTCCTCGCCCAGGCTCTCCCCGCGCAGGTCCACCACCACGGCGGCGCGGAACTGCTCGCGCAGTTGGTGAGCGGCGCGGACCGCGAGCGTGGTGCGCCCGGCGCCGGGCGGGCCGTGCAGCAGGACGACGGTCGGCTTGGTCTCCGTGCTGGCGCGGCCCTGCTGCACCCACCCGGCGATCTGGGTGAGCTGCGCCTTGCGGCCCACGTACACCGGGGAGGCCTCGGGCAGTTGGCGGTAGGACTGCTCCAGGGTGGCCCGCTGCCGCGCCTCCTGGCTGCGGTTCCGGCGCGACTGGGGCTCGCGGTCCGTACCCCCGCCGCCGGCCGTGCCCGGCCGGGGGCGGTCCGCGGCGGGCTCGGCGCGACTGCCGGTGCGGGTGGCGGCCGAGATCATCCGCTGCTGGTCGAAGAAGGGCCGCACGCCGCGCAGCTCCAGCGCCGTCAGCCACTGCAGCCGGAGCTGCTCCGGGCCGCCGGGCTGCCGGGCGGCGCCCGAGCGCGTGTTGCCCGAAAGCCAGTGGGCCAGGCCGATCTGCACCAGTCCCGCGACGAGCCCGGCGAGGCCGGCCGCCACCCCGGTCCAGAGCGCAGCCGTGGAGCCCAGACCCTCCTCGGCCGAGACGAGCAGGGCGATGGCGGCGGCGCTGAGCGTCGCGGTCACGGCGGGCCCGATCGACTGCGGGGTGAAGCGCTCGGCGAGCGAGCGCCTGCCGGCGGCGGCCTCGTCCAGCGCGCGCACATACGCCCCATACTCCTCGGCGGCGCGCTCCGCCATGTCGTCCAGCGCCGCCCGCGCCCGGCCGAGCAGCACCACGCCGTCGGTCCGGCCACCGGAGCGGCGCACTTCTTCCTCCACCGCGCGGGTGAGAAGAAGCTCCGCCTCCCCCCGATGCTTGTCGCGCAGTCGGGACGCTGTGCCCGGCATGTGCTCCCCTCCCATACCCGTCGCTCGCCCGTGCAGTTGCCCTGCACAGCCAAGTCTTCCGCGTTTCCCGGGCATTCGGCATCCCCCTGTGGATAACTCGGCCGGATGACGCGGTGAATGAAGAGCTGATATCACCGCGTATCCGGTCCCCGAGCGGAATTGGGGGGCGGGGGAAAACACGGACCGGCGGGTACGACGCCGTTGTCGTACCCGCCGGTCCGGCCGGCCGCGTACCAGGTCAGCCCAGGCGGTCGACCAGCGCGCGGTACTCGTCCCACAGCTCCTTCGGAGTGTGGTCGCCGAAGGTCTCGAGGTGCGCGGGGATCAGCGCGGCCTCCTCGCGCCAGACTTCGGGGTCCACGGAGAGCAGGAAGTCGAGCTGCTCGTCGGTGAGTTCGAGCCCGTCCACGTCCAGTGCGCCCTTGGCGGGCAGCACGCCGATGGGGGTCTCGACGCCTTCGGCCTCGCCGTTGAGCCGTTCGACGATCCACTTCAGCACGCGGCTGTTCTCGCCGAACCCGGGCCAGACGAACGATCCGTCCGCGTCCTTGCGGAACCAGTTGACGTAGTAGATCTTCGGCAGTTTTGCGGCGTCCGCGGAGGCGCCGACCTTGAGCCAGTGGCCGAAGTAGTCGCCCATGTTGTAGCCGCAGAAGGGCAGCATGGCGAACGGGTCGCGACGCAGCTCGCCGACCTTTCCCTCGGCGGCGGCGGTCTTCTCGGAGGCGACGTTGGCGCCGAGGAAGACGCCGTGCTGCCAGTCGAAGGACTCGGTGACCAGCGGCACCGCGGTGGCGCGGCGGCCGCCGAAGAGGATGGCCGAGATCGGCACGCCCCTGGGGTCCTCCCACTCCGGCGCGATCGTCGGGCACTGCGCGGCCGGCACCGTGAAGCGGGCGTTGGGGTGGGCGGCGGGGGTGCCGGACTGCGGGGTCCAGTCGTTGCCGAGCCAGTCGGTGAGGTGCGCCGGGGGCTCGTCGGTCATGCCCTCCCACCACACGTCCCCGTCGTCGGTGAGGGCGACGTTGGTGAAGACCGAGTTGCCCCACAGGGTCTTCATGGCATTGGCGTTGGTGTGCTCCCCGGTGCCGGGCGCGACGCCGAAGAAGCCGGCCTCGGGATTGATGGCGTACAGCCGGCCGTCCTCGCCGAAGCGCATCCAGGCGATGTCGTCGCCGATGGTCTCCACGGTCCAGCCGCGGGTGGTCGGCTCCAGCATGGCGAGGTTGGTCTTGCCGCAGGCCGAGGGGAACGCGGCGGCGACGTACTTGGACTCGCCGCGCGGCGGGGTGAGCTTGAGCACCAGCATGTGCTCGGCGAGCCAGCCCTCGTCGCGCGCCATGACGGAGGCGATGCGCAGGGCGTAGCACTTCTTGCCCAGCAGGGCGTTGCCGCCGTAGCCGGATCCGTACGACCAGATCTCGCGGGTCTCGGGGAAGTGCGAGATGTACTTCGTCGAACTGCACGGCCAGGGCACGTCCTGCTGTCCGGGCTCCAGGGGTGCGCCGACGGAGTGGACGGCCCTGACGAAGAAGCCGTCGTCGCCCAGCTCGTCGAGGACCGCGCGGCCCATGCGCGTCATGGTGCGCATGGCGGTGGCGACGTACGCGGAGTCGGTGATCTCGACGCCGAGCGCGGAGAGCGGCGAGCCCAGCGGGCCCATGCAGAAGGGGACGACGTACATGGTGCGGCCGCGCATGGCGCCGCGGAAGAGGCCGCCGTTGCCGGAGGTGCCGGTGAAGACCTCGCGCATCTCGGCCGGGTCCATCCAGTGGTTGGTCGGCCCGGCGTCCTCCTCCTGCTCGGAGCAGATGAACGTACGGTCCTCGACCCGCGCGACGTCGGTCGGGTCGGACGCGGCGTAGTACGAACCGGGCCGCTTGACGGGGTCCAGCTTCGTGAACGTGCCCTTGGCGACGAGTTCGGCGCACAGGCGGTCGTACTCCGCCTGGGAGCCGTCGCACCACACGATCTCGTCGGGCTGGGTGAGGTCGGCGATCTCCTGGACCCAGGAGAGGAGCCCTTCGTGCTTGGTCGGGGTGGTCATGAGTGCTGCTTGCTCCAGATGTAGAGGGTTTGGGCTGTTTCTTCTCTTCTGTCACATCTATCTGGTTTTCAAGACCGTTACCCCTTGGGGGTGCCGACCCGGTCGCCGCTCATATGAGCCCATCCGGTGTCGGGTGTGCGCTCGTTTGATGATGAGGTAGCTCAGACGTCATGTCCAGCCGGCTCCTGCGTGAACAGCGCCACTCCCGGGCCGCAACCTGCGGACGCGTCGGTAGCATGGGCGGATGAGTGCGACGGGCGAGGGAGAGCTGCAGCGGGTCGCGAACGCCGCGGCCGCCGTGCTCAAGCCGCGGCTGCGCGGCTGGTTGCACGCGGTGATGTTCCCGGCGGCGCTCTTCGCGGGGGTGCTCCTCACAGCGATGGCCGAGAGTCCGCGCGGCCGGCTCGCCTGCGCGGTCTACACCTTGACGGCCTGCCTGCTCTTCGGCGTCAGCGCGCTCTACCACCGCGGCGACTGGGGCCCCCGGGCCGCGGCCGTGCTGCGCCGGCTCGACCACGCGAACATCTTCCTGATCATCGCGGGCACGTACACGCCGTTCACGATCCTGCTGCTGGAGGGCGGCAGGCAGCAGGCGCTGCTCTGGTTCATCTGGGCGGCGGCGCTCGCCGGGATCGCGTTCCGTGTGCTGTGGGTCGGTGCGCCGCGCTGGCTCTACACGCCCTGCTACATCGCGATGGGCTGGGCGGCCGTGTTCTTCCTGCCGGACTTCATGCGCGCGGGTGGTATCGCGGTCTTCGTCCTGGTCCTCGTGGGCGGCGTGCTGTACAGCGCGGGCGGCGTGATCTACGGGATCAAGCGGCCCAACCCGTCGCCGCGTTGGTTCGGCTTCCACGAGGTCTTCCACTCGTTCACGCTGGCGGCGTTCGCCGTCCACTACGTCGGGATCTCCCTGGTGGCGTACCGCCACGCCTGAGCCGGGCCGGGGAGTTCGTGTCAGTCATCCGACTGTCCGGGTGATCTGCTCGTGTCGGCTTCTGCACTTCGGGGTGCAAAAGCCGCGGGGGTGCTGTTATTCGGGGCGAACAACCACCCTCGCTCCCCGTGGAGGCAGAAATGCGCATCCGTATGCTCGCCCGCTCCCTGGCCGTCAGCGCCGTCGTGGTCGGCCTCGCCGGTGCCGGTGCCGGTGTCGCTGCGGCCCAGGCCACGCAGCCGAAGTCCGGCAAGTCGTGCTGCACCAAGGCGTACTACAACAAGTCGTTCAACAAGATCCACAAGGAGAACAACAAGTTCCACAAGTCGTTCAACAAGATCCACAAGACCTGGAACAAGGTCGACGTGGACGTCGACGTCGAGAACAAGATCAACAGCCGTGTCTCGGGCAACAAGTACACGGAGATCAGCCCGTCGTCCACGGTGGTGTTCGGCCCGCTGCAGAGCTACAACCACTAGGCGACGATCCCGGGTCCGGCCCGCACCTCCTCCTGTGCGGGCCGGACCTTTGCTGTTCCTCCGCCGTTTTCCCCGCCTGGGTCGCCTGCGGCCCTGGCGGTCGATTCTGCGAGTTGCTATCTTTTGGAAGTGACTTCCAAAAGATGCTGGTGGGCTCTCGGCGGGCTCGTCATGGACCGGGGACCGGGGGGGCCCGCGGAAAGAAGGGAAGACCGGCCGCGGCGCCGGAATAGCCGCGGCCAAGGGCGGTGCAGGACAATGAGGAGCATGGTCTCCTCCCGTACCTCCGCCGCCCCACCCGTCGCCGCCTCCCAGGCGGCTTCGGTCGCCGAGGCCGGGCTCGGTCTGCGCGAGCGCAAGAAGCTGCGCACCCGCCAGGCGATCCGGCAGGCGGCGTACCGGCTGATCGGGAAGCAGGGGTACGAGCAGACCACCGTCGAGCAGATCGCCGAGGCCGCCGAGGTCTCGCCGAGCACCGTCTTCCGGTACTTCGCGACCAAGGAGGACATCATCCTCACCGACGAGTACGACCCGGTGCTGGAGCAGGCCATCCTCGACCGGCCGGCGGACGAGCCGCCGCTCGTCGCGCTGCGGGAGGCGGTGGTCGCCTCGCTGCGGCTGCTCTACGACGAGTTCCGGCCCGAGTTCGTGCTCCGGATGCAGTTGGTGCGCGAGGTGCCGGCGCTGCGCGCGCAGATGCACGAGGGCATGGACCAGAACGTCGAGTTGCTCTGCAGGGTGCTCTCCGAGCGCACCGGGCGGCCGAGGGACGACTTCGAGCTCCGGGTGGTGGTGGGGGCGATCTTCGGGGCGCTGACGCAGGTGCTGTTCGAGTGGGTGGACCGGGGGCCGGAGGGCGACCTGGTGGAGACGGTCGACCGGGCGCTGGCGGTGCTGGAGCGCGGCATGACGCTGTGAGCGGCCCGACCCGGTGAGGCGCGCCCGCGTCTCAGCCCTGCGGGGGTGCGGCCGGGGTCAACTGGGCGCGTAGCTCCTCGGGCCCGGTCACCGGGGCGGCGCAGACGAAGCGGCGGCAGACGTACGCGGCGGGAGCGCCGTCGACGAGGGGCCGGTCCGCGAGGAGGGGAACGGCGTCCGGATCCTCGGGCAGCGCGGCGGCGTGCCGTGCCCCGGCGGGTTCCGCGGTCGCGGCCTGCGCCTCCCCCCTGCCGGAGGGCGGCCCGGCGGCGACCACCGCGCCGGGGGCGGGGGAGAGGAGGGCCGTGCGGTGGAGTTCCGCGCGGCGGGGATCCTCCGGGGAGCCGACGACGGCGACCTCCCGGGGGCCGTCCAGCGCCGCCTCCGCCGCCGCCAGGCCCCAGCCGACGAAGCGGGGTGCCCGCGGGCCCAGCTTCGCCACGATGCCGAGGGCCTCTTCCGCGGCCTCGCGGTGCCGTTCGCTGCCGGTGTACGCGGCGTAGGAGAGCAGCGCCGCGGCGGATGCCGTCCAGCCGGACGGCGTCGGGTTGTCCGTCGGGTCCTGGGGGCGCCGGATGAGCCGTTCGGCGTCGTCGGCGGTGTCGAACAGCGTGCCGCCCTCGCCGCGGAACCGGTCGAGCACGGTGTCGAGCATCAGCCCGGCGAGGTGCAGCCACGTGCCCTCGCCGGTGACGGCGGTGAGCGTGAGGAAGCCCTCCGCCACGTCGCCGTAGTCCTCCAGCACACCGGCGTTGTCGCCGGCCGCGCCGCCGCGCGAGGTGCGGACGAGCCGGGCCACCGTGCCGGGCCCGCCGGCGCCGTCCGTCATGTGCACCCGTACCAGCAGGTCCGCCGCGGCCACCGCGGCGTCGACCAGGTCCGGCCGGTCGAAGTACGCGCCGATCTCGGCGAGGGCGGCGATGGCCAGCCCGTTCCACGCGGTGACCACCTTGTCGTCGCGGAACGGCCGCGGCCGTTCCGCCCGCGCCGCCGTCAGCCGCTCCCGTACGGAGGCGATCCGCCCGGCGTCGAACGGCGTGCCGGTGTCCGGCAGTTGCAGCACCGAGGCGCCCTCCTCGAAGGTCGCCGCCTCCGGCGCCCCGGGCACCCCGTAGTACGTACCCGCCAGCGCCGCGTCCTCCGCGCCGAGGACCTCGCGCAGCTCGCCGGGCGTCCACACGTAGTACGCGCCCTCGGCGTGCCCGCCGCCGTCCGGCCGGTCGCTGTCGGCGTCCAGCGCGGAGGCGAAGCCGCCCTCCTCGGTGCGCAGTTCGCGCACCATGAAGTCCGCGGTCTCCAGCGCCACCCGCCGGGCAAGTTCGCTGCCGGTCGCGCGCCAGAGATGGGCGTAGACGCGGGCCAGCAGGGCGTTGTCGTAGAGCATCTTCTCGAAGTGCGGGACGACCCACTCCGCGTCCACCGAGTAGCGCGCGAAGCCGCCGCCGAGCTGGTCGTAGATGCCGCCGCGGGCCATCGCCTCGCAGGTGGCCTCCACCATCTCCAGCGCCGCCGCGGAACCGGTGCGGGCGTGGTGGCGCAGCAGGAACTCCAGCACCATCGGCTGCGGGAACTTCGGCGCGCCGCCGAACCCGCCCCGTACCGCGTCGAACTCCTTCGTCAGCTCCAGCAGCGCCCCGTGCACCTCGGCCGCCCCGGGCGCCCCGCCCGCCGCCGCGCCGAGCGTCCGCCCGGCGAGATCGGCGGCCACCCGCGCCGCCACCTCGGCAACCTCCCCCCGCCGGTCCGCCCACGCCGCCGCAACCCCCTGCAGCACCTGCCGGAACGACGGCATCCCGCCCCGCGGCCGCGGCGGAAAGTACGTCCCGAAGTAGAACGGCTCCGCGTCGGGCGTCAGGAACACCGTCATCGGCCACCCGCCCTGCCCGGTGGCGGCCTGCACCGCCTCCATGTACACGGCGTCGACGTCGGGCCGCTCCTCGCGGTCGACCTTGATGCTGACGAACCCGGCGTTCAGCTCCGCGGCGGTCGCCTCGTCGGCGAAGGACTCCCGCGCCATCACATGGCACCAGTGACAGGAGGCATACCCCACCGACAGCAACACGGGCACGTCCCGCCGCCGCGCCTCCTCGAAGGCCGCCGGCGACCAGGGCCACCAGTCGACGGGGTTGTCGGCGTGCTGGAGGAGGTACGGGGAGGTCTCGTGCGCGAGTCGGGTCGCCATCCGGCCATGGTGTCACTGCCGGAGCCCGGGACGCCGATCGGCACGACCCGGCATCCGGTGTGACAAGCCCTGAAGGCACGGCCCTGCTCGCCGCCCTCCGCCCGGACCCGGCAACCATGATCACGCACCAGGAGAACGGCAGAGCGTGCGTACGGGTGCGGGCTGGTGCTGATCCGATGATCCGCCGACCTGCGGGCTAGCGCTGGCGGTAGCCGTCCAGGAAGGTGCCGATGCGGGTGATGGCGTCCGTCAGGCCGTCCTTTTCAAGGAGGGTGACGATGCGGAAGTGGTCCGGACGGGGCCAGTTGAAGCCGGTGCCCTGGACCAGGAGGATGTTCTCCGCGCGGAGGAGGTCGAGGACGAAGCGGGCGTCGTCCTTGATCTTGTGGACCTTGGGGTCCAGGCGGGGGAAGGCGTAGAGGGCGCCCTTGGGCTTGACGCAGGTGACGCCCGGGATCTGGGTGAGCAGGTCGTACGCGGTGTCGCGCTGGACGAGGAGGCGGCCGCCCGGGAGGATCAGGTCTTTGATCGACTGCCGGCCGCCGAGGGCGGTGGCGACGATGTGCTGGGCGGGGACGTTGGCGCACAGGCGCATGTTCGCCAGGATCGTCAGGCCCTCCAGGTAGCTGCGGGCGTCCTGCTTCGGGCCGCAGACGGCCAGCCAGCCGCTGCGGTAGCCGGCCACGCGGTACGCCTTGGAGAGGCCGTTGAAGGTGAGGACCAGCAGGTCCGGGGCGTAGGTGGCGGTGGGGGCATGGGTGGCGTCGTCGTAGAGGATCTTGTCGTAGATCTCGTCGGAGCAGAGCACCAGGCCGTGGCGGCGGGCGATGTCCGTCAGGCCCCGCATCAGCTCCGCGTCGTAGACGGCGCCGGTGGGGTTGTTCGGGTTGATGACGACCAGGGCGCGGGTGCGGTCCGTGATGCGGCGCTCGATGTCGTCGAGGTCGGGCATCCAGTCGGCCTGCTCGTCGCACCGGTAGTGCACCGGGGTGCCGCCCGCCAGGGAGACCGAGGCGGTCCACAGCGGGTAGTCCGGAGCCGGGATCAGGACCTCGTCGCCGTCGTTGAGGAGGGCCTGCATGGACATCTGGATGAGCTCGGAGACGCCGTTGCCGAGGAAGACGTCCTCGACGTCGAGGTCGATGCCCTTGGTCTGGTAGTGCTGCATCACGGCGCGGCGGGCGGGGAGGATGCCCTTGGAGTCGCCGTAGCCGTGGGCGCTGCCGGCCGTGCGGAGGAGGTCCTCCAGGATCTCCGGGGGGCACTCGAAGCCGAAGGGGGCCGGGTTGCCGATGTTGAGCTTGAGGATCTGGTGACCTGCCGCCTCGCGCCGCATCGCCTCTTCGAGCACGGGGCCCCGGATGTCGTAGCAGACGTTGGCGAGCTTCGTTGACTGGATCACCTGCATGCGGCCACTGTACGGCCCGGTCCCCGGCCCCGCCTCCGGATAACGTGCGAGGCCCGTCACACGGCCGAGGGCCCGCCGGGGCCGGTCCGGAGCTGCCACAATGTCCGGATGGCGGCCCAACCCCCCACCGGCACACCGACGTTCGCCTCCCTCGGGGCCGGCACGCTCGCCCTGGTGAACGACGAGCCCGTGGCCGCGCCCGGCGACGACATCCTGGGCACAGGACTGGCCGCCGCGCAGCTCGCCCGGCTGCTGCACGCCTCCCGCGCCTCGACGCCGTTCACCCTCGCCGTGGACGCCGGCTGGGGGATGGGCAAGTCCAGCCTGATGCGGCTGGTCGACGCCAGGCTGCGGGCCGAGCCCGACGTGGAGACGGTCTGGTACAACGCCTGGACCTCCACCGGCGCCGACGCCCTCGAAGGGCTCGTGAAGTCGGTGCTCGTCCGCTTCGAGCGGCGCACGCTCAAGCGCGCGCTGGCGCGCATCTCCCGGGCGCGCGCGGTGACGCGCGGCGTACGCGCCGTCACCACGGTGCTCGGCGGGGCGGTCGGCGCGGCCGGGCTGGTCGACGAGCTGTGGACGAGCTGGGCCGCGGGACCCGAGGCGCGCAACGGGATGCGCGAGGAGATCGACCGCATGGCCCGGGAGTGGGCCGGGAACCGGCCGCAGCGGCTGCTGGTCGTCTTCATCGACGACCTCGACCGCTGCTCCGAGGAGACGGTCCTCGCCGTCTGCGAGGCCCTGAAGATCTACCTCGACGTGCCGGGGCTCGTCTTCGTCGTCGGCTGCGACCGCTCCGCGCTCGGCCCCAGCGGGCTGCTGCGCGACCTGTCGCCCGCGGGGTCCGCGTTCATGGAGAAGATCTTCCAGACCAGCTACCGCATCCCCGTCGCGGACAACGACGGCGTCGGCCGCTACGTCGAGTGGTGCGCCCGCACCGCGGGCATCGAGGGCATGCTCGACGACGCGCTGAAGAAGCTGCTGGTCGAGCGGTCGGGGCGGAACCCGCGGCGGATCAAGCGGCTGGTCAACGGCTTCGTGCTGGAGGCCACGCTGAACCCGGTCTGGTCCGGGTTCCGCCCCGAGGCGGTCATCAGGACGCTGCTGCTGCAGTACTTCTATCCGGAGTTCTACCGGATGATGACGGGCGCGTCCGGTGCCCCGGGCGGTGACGTGGTGCAGGAGTTCACGACCTACCGCCGGGTACGCCGCACGCTGCTGTCGGCGGTGCCGTCGGAGACGCAGGTGTCGTCGCCGGAGTTCGCCTCGGCCGACGAGGTCCGCGCGTTCTTCGAGCAGTACGAGCTGTCCGCGCCCGGGAGCCGGGGAGAGGCGGAGCACGGGCTGGAGCAGATGGAGCGGCGGCTGCCGGTCGGCTTCCCCGAGCACGCCGACGACCAGGGGTTCACGTCCCTGCTCGGCGAGCTGTTACGGGTGCCGGACGCGGAGCGGCTGCTGGTGCTGCTCCGCGAGGGGGCGCCGGTGGCGGTGGAGGGGACGGGCCAGGCGCAGCCGCCGGTCCCGCTCCCGTACGTCGACGAGCGGGGCGTGCTCTCCGGCACCTGGGGTTCGTCGGCGGGCGGCGGGCCGTACGAGGCCCGCGTCGCGTACCCCGAGCCGTACCCGGGGACCTCCCGGCCGGTGACGGGCCAGCAGGCGTACCCGCAGCCGGGCCAGCACCCGTACCCGCAGGGCCAGAACCCGTACCTGCAGCCGGCCCAGCAGGCGTACCCGCTGGGCCAGGGCCAGCCCCAGCCGGCCTACGCGAGCCCCCTCCCCCCGCAGGGGGGCAGCGACCTCGGCCGCCCGCTGCCGTCCTCGCTCGCGCTGGAGGGCCTGCGGATCCTGTGGGTCGACGACCATCCCGGGAACAACGCCTCCCACGTCGGCCGGCTGCGCGGCCTCGGCGCCAGGATCGCCCTGGCGCGGGATCGCGGGGAGGCCGAGCAGGAGCTGGCCGCCCTCCCGTTCGACCTGCTGATCTCCGACATCACCCGCGGCGGCGAACAGTTCGCGGGCCTCGACGACCTGCGGGCCTGGCGCGACTCAGGGACGTACGGTGGCCGCGCCGTCTTCCTGTCCAGCCGGGTCACTCCCGAGCGAGAGGAGGCCGCGGCCGGCCTGGACGCCCGGATCTTCAACAGCGGGGACGCCCTGCTGGGCTACGTCATGGAGCTGGCCGCGTCCCTCAGGGCCCTGCGCGCCTCCGCGCCGCCCGCCCCGGAACAGTCCGCTCCGGGACCGCCCGCCCCGGACCCCTCCGGCGCCGAACCGTCCGCCCCGGCACCGCGGTCGTCCGCCGCCCCTCCCGGATGACGAACTCCCCGCCCACCAGCACGTACGGCACCCCCACCGGACCCCGCCGCGGCTCGTCGTACGTCGCCCCCGCCGCCACCGTCGCCGGGTCGAAGAGCACCAGGTCCGCCACGTAGCCCTCCCGCACCAGACCCCGGTCCGGCAGCCGCAGCCGGGCCGCCGGGCGGGCGGTGAGGTGGTGGACGCACTCCTCCAGAGTCAGCACGCCCAGCTCGCGCACGTAGTGCCCGAGGTAGTGCGGGAAAGTGCCGTACGCCCGCGGATGCGGCTTCGCGCCGTGCAGGATGCCGTCGCTGCCGCCGGTGTGCGCCGGGTGGGCCATGATCGCCCGGACGTTCTCCTCGTGCCCGACGTGCTGGAGGATCGTCGTCGCCAGCCGGTCGTCCAGCAGCAGCCGGCGGGCCGCGGCGAAGTCCGGCAGCCGCCGCCCGACCCAGTGCGCGAGCGCCGGGTCCCCGACGCCCGAGACCTCGATCGTCGACCAGTCCATCGGCACCCCGTGCGACCCGTCGGAGCCCTCGACGTCCAGCGCGTGCCCGATCCGCGCCGCCGTGTCCGCGTCCCGCAGCCGCGCGAGCGTCGTCTCGGGACCGCCCACCGCCGCCCAGCTCGGCAGCAGCGCGCCCAGCGTGGTGCAGCCGGCCAGGTACGGGTAGGTGTCCAGAGTGACGTCCACGCCCTCGGCGAGCGCCCGGTCCAGCAGGGCGGTCAGCTCGGCGGCGCGGCCGGCGTTGACGTCGAAGTTGAGGGTGGCGTGCGCGAGGTGCAGCGCGCAGCCGGCGTCCCGGGCGAGGCCGAGCATCTCGGCGTACGCGCCGAGGGCGCCGGCGCCGTACGAGCGGTGGTGCGGGCAGTAGTAGCCGCCGTACGCCGCGACGACCCGGCACAGCTCGGTAAGCTCGGCGGTCGGCGCGTACATCCCCGGCGTGTACGTCAGCCCCGACGACATCCCCACCGCGCCCTGCTCAAGCCCCTCCGCGACCAGCCGCTTCATGTGCGCCAGCTCGTCGTCCGCGGCCGGCCGGTCCTCCCAGCCCAGCGCCAGCATCCGCACGGTGCCCTGCGGTACGAGGTAGGCGGCGTTCACCGCGATCCCGTCGCCGTCCGGGCCGCGGTCGAGGCGGTCGAGGTACTCGCCGACTGTGCGCCAGTCGAACGCCACCGCGTCGTCGCCGGGACCGCCGCCGTTCCAGCCGGCGATCTGGCGGCGCAGTTCGCCGAGCGTGTGGTCGTCCACGGGCGCGTACGACAGCCCGTCCTGGCCGATGACCTCCAGTGTCACGCCCTGCGCGGCCTTGGCGGTGTGCGCGGGGTCGCGCAGCAGGGCGAGGTCGGAGTGGGCGTGCATGTCGATGAAGCCGGGGGCGAGGACGAGGCCCCCGGCGTCGAGGACGGTGCGTCCGGTGAGCCGCGGGCCGACCGCCGCGATCCGGCCGCCGGCCAGCCCCACGTCGGCGCGGTGTCCCGGCGCTCCCGAGCCGTCGACGACGAGGGCGCCGCGGATCACCAGGTCCATGTCTGCCGCTCCCCGGCGCCGCTCAGAAGAAGGTCCGTACGTACTCCGTGACCGTACCGTCCTCCTCCACCAGGGGGATGAGCTGCCACTTGTCGAAGATCGTGCACGGGTGCGAAAGGGCCAGCGCCACCCAGTCCCCGACCTCCGGCTCCACCCCGCCGGGGGCCACGTCCAGCCAGGCGTGCTGGTCCGAGAGCTTGCGTACGGTGATGCCGGTGGCCGCCCGCTCCGCGCCCGCCCCGCCGGCCGCGTCGAACCTGCGCACCGCCGCCGGCACCGGCAGGTCCAGGTCGTACGCGGCGTCCCGCTTCCCGGCGTTGACGAACGCCTGCCCCGGCTCCGGCCGCGAGACCACCTGAGTCCACAGCCGGAACGCCGGCGTCAGCGACCCCTCGCCCGGCACCCGGTTGAACGGCGTCACCCGGGTGTAGTGCCCGTCGTCGTGGCTGATGTACGCGCCCGAGCGCAGCAGCTTGAGCACCGGGCACGACAGCTCCGGCGCCGCCGCGAAGCCGTCCGCGACGGCGTCGAACCATGCGCTGCCCCCGGCGCTCACCACGATCTCGCCGGTCTCCGCGAAGAGCCCCGCGGCGTCGAACTCCGCCGCGAGACCCAGCAGCCGCGCCATCCAGCCCCGTACCACCGCGGCGTCCGCGCCCGGCGCCTCCGCCTCGTACCCGGCGACCCCGACCAGCCGCAGCGTCCCCGCCCGCGCCGCCGCCTCGGCGACCGCGCGGCAGTCGGCCTCCGTACGCGCCCCGGTGCGCGCGCCGGGGCCCGCGCCCAGCTCGACGGTGACCTCCACGGGCCGCGTCGCCCCGGCCGCCCGCAGCGCCGCGTCCATCAGCTCGACGCCGCGCACCGAGTCGACGTAGCAGACGAGCCGGAAGTCCGGGTCCGCGGCCAGCTCGGCGGCGAGCCAGCGCAGCGCGGCCGCGTCGACCAGCTCGTTGGCGAGGAAGATCCGCCGGACGCCGAAGGCCCGCGCCACCCGCGCCTGGTGGGGGACCGCGACGGTGATGCCCCAGGCGCCGTGGTCGAGCTGGCGGGCGAAGAGCTGGGGGGCCATCGTCGTCTTGCCGTGCGGTGCGAAGGCCAGCCCGTGCGCGGCGGAGAAGCGTTCGAGCGCGCCGAGGTTGTGCGCCAGCGCGGGCGCGGAGAGCGTGAGCACCGGGGTGGTGAAGCCGCCGGTGAAGAGCGAGCGGCGCTCGGCGGCCAGCTCGCCCACCGTGAGGCCGGCCGCGTCGGGTGGCAGGCCCTTGAAGCGGTGGTCGATACGTTCTTCCGCCAGCTCGGCGAGCGACGCCATGAAGCCCTCCAGCAGGTTGGTTGCGCAACGTGCAACGTGCATTGCGTATATCGACACCGCTGTCTAACATCCGGGCGAACGGCTGGTCAACGGCCGGCGGTACGCAGCCGGTGGTCGCAGCCGGCGGTACGGAGCTACGAGCCACGGCAGCGGGAGGTCGCGATGAGCCAGTCGGTCGGCCGCGCGCTCGCCATCCTGCCCATGCTCGCCGAAGGACCCGCGGGCCTGGAACAGGTCGCCACCCGCCTCGGCGTGCACAAGACCACCGCCATGCGGCTGCTGCGCACCCTCCACGAACACGGCCTGGTCTACCGCCAGGACGACCAGCGCTACCGCCTCGGCGCCCGGCTCTTCGCCCTCGCCCAGGCGGCGGCCGAGAGCCTGGACGTCCGCGAGATCGCCCACCCGCACCTGGTGAAGCTCGGCGAGCTGACCGGGCACACCGTGCACCTCGCGGTCTACGAGGACCGCGAGGTGATGTACATCGACAAGGTCGACAGCCGCTACCCGGTGCGGATGTACTCGCGCATCGGCCGGCCCGTCGCGATCACCGTCGCGGCCGTGGCCAAGCTGCTCCTCGCCGACCTGCCGGAGCCGGAGCGGCGCGCCGTCGCCGAACGGCTCGAATACCCCATGTACACCCCCCGTTCGACGCCCGACGCGCAGGCCCTGCTCACCGAGCTGGCCGCGGTGCGCGAGCAGGGGTGGGCCACCGACTTCGGCGGCCACGAGGAGTCCATCAACTGCATCGGCGCCCCCATCCGCGGCGCCGACGGCCGTACCGTCGCCGCCTGCTCCCTGTCGGCGCCGAACGTCGTCGTCACCGCGGACGAGCTGATGACCCTCCTCCCGCAGCTCCGCCGCACGGCGGCAGCGATCAGTGACGACTACTCCGGAAGAGTGCCCGCATGAGCGACAAGGCCCAGAAGACCGACGTCACCCCCGCCACCCACGTACCGCCGCCGGCCCGCTTCTCCGCGGGCGTGCGCAAGGGCAACATCCTCCAGGTCGCAGGACAGGTCGGCTTCCTGCCGGCCGAGGAGGGCAAGCCGCCGACCCCGGCGGGCCCGGACCTGCGGGCGCAGACCGAGCAGACGCTGTCCAACGTCAAGGCGGTGCTGGAGGAGGGCGGCGCGTCGTGGGAGGACGCGGTGATGATCCGCGTGTACCTCACCGACACCGCCCACTTCGCCGAGTTCAACCAGATCTACGACGCCTACTTCGCGGAGCTGGAGCAGCCGCCGGCGGCGCGTACGACCGTCTACGTCGGGCTGCCCGCCGGGCTGCTCGTGGAGATCGACTGCCTGGCCGTCCTCGGCTGACCGGACGCTCCCCGCTCCCCGGCCGTCAGCGCCCCGCGCCGACGGCCGGGCCGCGGAACGTCCGGCGGTAGGCGTTCGGCGTGGTGTCCAGCCGGCGCAGGAAGTGGTGGCGCAGCGTCGCCGCGTTGCCGAAGCCCGCGCGGGCGGCGATGGCGTCCACCGTGGCGTCGGTCTCCTCCAGCAACTGCTGTGCCAGCAGCAGCCGCTGGCCGAGCAGCCACTGGTACGGCGTCGTGCCCGTCTCCTGCTGGAAGCGGCGGGCGAACGTCCGCGGCGCCAGATGCGCCCGCGCCGCCAACTGCTCCACCGTGGCGTCCTCGTCCAGGTGCTCCTGCATCCAGGCCAGCACCCGGGCGATGGCATCGTCGTCGCACGTGCCGCGCACCGGCCGGTCGATGTACTGCGCCTGGCCGCCGTCCCGGTGCGGCGGGACGACCATCCGGCGGGCGATCGCGTTGGCCACCTTGCTGCCCTGCTCCTCGCGGACGAGGGCGAGGCAGGCGTCGATGCCGGAGGCGGTGCCGGCGGAGGTGAGCACCGGGCCGTCGACGACGTAGAGGACGCCCGGCTCGACGAGCGCCCGCGGGTACTCGCGCTTGAGGCGGTCGGCGAACATCCAGTGCGTCGTGCAGCGGCGGCCGTCCAGCAGCCCTGCCTGGGCGAGCAGGAACCCGCCGGTGCACACGCTCAGCACCTTCGTACCGCGCGCGACCGCCTCGCGCAGCGCGTGCAGCAGCTCGGGCGGGAAGTCGCGGTACGCGAACTTCTGGCCGGCCGGGATGGCGATCAGGTCGGCGCCGGCGAACTGCTCCAGGCCGTGCGCCACCTCGACGGGCAGGCCGGGGTGGACGGTGACGCGGCCCGGGCGCGGGGCGGCGAAGGAGAAGTCGTAGACCGGCAGGCCCTCCTCGCGGCGGTCCATGCCGAAGACCTCGGTGATGACGCCCAGCTCGAAGGCGTTGACCTCGTCGGTGAGCAGACAGACCACTTTGGAGAGCATGCGGACAGTATGCCACCGGGGTGGCAGTAATTCGAAGCCCTATGGCAGAGCTGCCACTGTTTGTGCCTGCAAGGATCCGGGATCGTAGAGGACATGAACGCGATCCTCGACTACACCGTCGGCACCCTGGTCCTGCTCCTGATGGCCGCGATCCTCGCGGGTCCGGCCCTGTACTTCGACCGGCGCGAGCGCCTCACCGACCGCCGGCTCAAGGCCGCCGAGCGCGGCGCCGACCCGGCGCCCGCCGGGGAGGTCTCCGTACGGGACGCGCTCGCCCGCTACGGCCGCGCAGCCTGACCGCAAGCCGCACGTCCAGCAACCCCCGCACGTCAGCAAGGTACGGCGCGCCCCCGGTCCCGGGGGCGCGCCGCAGGCGTCAGCCGGTGCAGTACTGCGCCTCCTTGCCGATCGAGCGGTACATGCAGTCGGCGTTCTCCAGCAGTTGCAGCACCGCGTCCCGGTTGCGGCTCGTCTCCCGGTCGATGACCTCGTCGGGCGGGTAGAAGCCGCCGCCGCTCGCCGAGCGCGGGTACATCTCGAACGTGTAGCTGAAGATCTTCTGCTCGCCCCAGAGGTAGTCGTTGACCGACCCGTCCGTGATGTAGAGGTCGCTCGACTGCTGCGGCGTGTAGCCGTTGCTCGCGGCCATCTTCTGGCCGACCGCCGCGAACGCGTCGCGGTCGTCCTGCGTCAGGCCGGGGCCCGTGTCGTTGTACGTGTACCCGTACGGCCAGAGCACCAGCTCGCTGTACGTGTGGAAGTCGATCCCCGCCTTGATCTGCTGCTTGCCGCCCACCACCCGGCTGCGCGCGAAGTCGGCGACGACCTTGACCTCCTTGGCCGACTCGGCCGCGCTGCCGCGGTAGGTCTCGGAGGACGGGCTGCCGGAGGAGCCGCCGCAGCAGCCCCAGCGGTAGTTCCAGTTGCGGTTCAGGTCCGTGCCGACCGCGGTGGAGCCGGAGTTGGGCTGGCGGTTCTTGCGCCAGCTCCGGTACGAGCCGGTGGCGATGTCGTACTCGCCGCCGTCCGGGTTCAGGTCCGGCACGATCCAGATCTCGCGCCCGTTCACGACGTCGGTGATCCGCTGGTCGGTGCCGTAGCCGTCGGCGAACTCGCCCAGCAGGTACAGCGCCATCTCGACGGTCAGGTGCTCGCGGGCGTGCTGGTGGTGGGTGAAGAGGACCTCGGGCTCGTTCTCGTCGGTGCGCACGTTGTCACTGACCTTGACGGCGACGATGTCGCGACCCTGGTACGAGGTGCCGATGACCCGCTTGCTGATGAGGTCCGGTTTCGCGGCGATCAGCCGGTCGATCTCCGCGGTCATCTCCGCGTAGTTGTGGTAGCGCGAGTCGGCCGGCGGGAAGTCGAGCGTCGTGGGTGGCTTGTCCGCCAGCCGCGCGGGCGGGGCGGGGAGCTGTTCGAGCCGGTAGCCGAGTGCGCGGAGCTGCCGGGCCTGGGCGCCGTCGGCGGAGACGACCACGGAGTGGTCGCGTGCCTCGTCGACGGACACGCCGGTGGCGGCGAGGCGGGTACGGGCCTCGCGGCCGGTCTGGCCCAGGACTTCGTATTGCCGGATCTGCCGGATCTGCTCGCTTTGCTGCGCCTGGGAGGCGCCCGTCCCGCCGGCCCGCGCCGGCTCGGCGCCGGGTTCCGCGCCGGCGGCGCTGAGGGCGCCGGCGGCGGTGAGGGCGAGCACCGCGGTCAGGGTCACCGACCGAATGCGTAGTCGCATGCCTGCTCCTGGATGTGGAGGTGTGGGGTGGTGCATGGCGACGTCGTGTCGTGTGGGGTGGTGGTGCGCGTCAATGGTTCTGAACCTGGCGTGGTCAGGTCAAGAGGCGCCCCCCGGCCTTCCGCCGCGTACGCCCTCTTGTGCGCCCGTCCGCGGATCCCTTATCAATGCCGGAGATCGCAGGGGGGACGAGCTGCGAAGGAGCCGCTCATGGCTGACCGCACCGAGCCCGCGTCCGCACCACCCGTGATGAGAAAGGCCAAGTGGCGCCATGTCGGGCCGGGGATCGTCGTCGCCGCGACCGGCGTCGGCGCCGGCGACCTGGTGGCCACGCTGCTCGCCGGCAGCAAGTTCGGCTACACCCTGCTCTGGGCCGCCGTCATAGGCTGCGTCGTCAAGATCGCCCTCGCCGAGGCCGTCGGCCGCTGGCATCTGGCCACCGGACGCACGCTCTTCGAGGGCTGGCGCACCCTCGGCGCCTGGACCTCCGTCTACTTCGCCGTCTACGTCGTCATCTGGGGCTTCGTCTACGGCGCCACCGCCATGTCGTCCTCCGCGCTGCCGCTGGTCGCGCTCTTCCCGGACGGTCCCGAGCTGAAGGTCTGGGGCATCCTCACGGGCCTGGTCGGCCTGGTCTTCGTCTGGTTCAACCGCTACGCGGTCTTCGAGAAGGTCATGACCGTCCTCGTCGGCGTCATGTTCGTGGTCGTCGTGTACGTCGCGATCCGCGTCTCCCCGAACATCGGGGACGCCTTCGCGGGACTCTGGCCCACGCTGCCCGACGACTCGCTGCTGTACACCCTCGGCCTGATCGGCGGCGTCGGCGGCACGATCACCATGGCCGCGTACGGCTACTGGGTCAACGCCAAGGGCTGGACGGACATCGGCTGGCTGAAGGTGATGCGGCTCGACAACCGGGTCGCGTATCTCACCACCGGCATCTTCGTCGTCGCGATGCTGCTCGTCGGCGCCGAGCTGCTGCACGCCACCCAGCTCACCCTGGAGTCGGGCGACAAGGGACTGGTCGACCTCGGCGACATCCTTGAAGAGCGCTACGGCGCGGCCACCGCGAACCTCTTCCTCGTCGGCTTCTTCGCCACCTCGTTCACCTCGCTCATCGGCGTCTGGCACGGCGTCAGCCTGCTCTTCGCGGACTTCGTCGAGAACGTGCGCGGCGCGGGCGGCGGCGACGGCAGCGCGCGGGAGGTCGCCGCGGGCAGCCGGGAGCGGTCGCTGCCGTTCCGGGCGTACCTGCTGTGGCTGACCTTCCCGCCGATGACGCTGCTCTGGCTCGACCAGCCGTTCGCCATCGTCATCACCTACGGCGTGCTCGGGGCGTTCTTCATGCCGTTCCTCGCGCTGACGCTGCTGTGGCTGCTCAACACCGACCGCACCCCGCAACAGTGGCGCAACGGTCTGCTCAGCAACGCGCTGCTCACCGTCTCCGGGATGCTCTTCATCGTGCTGTGCGTGCAGCAGATCAGGGACCTGCCCTGGTAGCGGGGCGGATACGGGCCCGCCCGCCCGGGTTGCGCGGGCGGGCGGGCCGTGGGCCGCCGGCGCGGCCGGCAGTGCGGGAGGCGGCCGGCCGCGGACGGCCGGTCAGGGCAGGGCGTGCACGTGCGGCCCCACGGCGCTGGACCAGGAGTTGCCCGCGGTGGCGTCCCAGTTGGTCGACCACGTCATCGCGCCGCGCAGGTCGGGGTACGTCCGCGGGGGCTTGAACGAGCCGCAGTTCGTGCCCCGGGTGAGGCAGTCCAGCGCGGCGTTGACGACGGACGGCGCGGTGTAGCCGCCGCCCGCGGCGCGGGTGGACGCGGGCAGGCCGAGGCCGACCTGCGAGGGCGCGAGCCCGCCTTCGAGCTGGATGCAGGCCAGGGCGGTGAGGAAGTTGATCGTGCCCTGGGCGTACACGCCGCCGTCGCAGCCGAGCATCGTGCCGCTGTTGTAGTACTGCATGTTGACGACGGTGAGGATGTCCTTGATGTTCAGCGCCGTCTTGAAGTACTCGCCGGCGGTCGACTGCATGTCGATGGTCTGCGGCGCCATCGTGATGACGAGGCCGGGGCCCGCCTTCTGCGACAGCGAGCGCAGCGCCTGCGTCATGTAGGTGGAGTTCAGGCCGTTCTCCAGGTCGATGTCGACCCCGTCGAAGCCGTACTCCGTCATCAGCGAGTACAGGCTGTTCGCGAAGTTCGCCGCCGCGGTGGAGGAGTTGACGGCGACCGTGCCCTTCTCGCCGCCGACCGAGATGATCACGGACTTGCCCGCCTGCTGCTTGGCGGCGATGTCCTGCTTGAACTCGGCGACGGTGTAGCCGCCGAGCCCGGCCGAGTCGAGGTTGAAGGTCACCGCGCCCGGCGTGGCGGTCGCGTCGGCGAAGGCGACCGCGATGATGTCGTACTGGCTGCTGACGTCGCGGATCTTCTGGACCGCCGCGCCGTTGTTGAAGTTCTGCCAGTAGCCCGTCACCGCGTGCTTCGGCACGCCGGGCCCGCCGCCGCCGTCCTGGGTGGTGGTGCCCGTGACGGCCGCGGACTTCGGGGACTCCCCGGCGGCGTTGGTCGCGGTCACCTGGAACTGGTACGCGGTCGAGGGCGTCAGCCCGGTGACGGTCGCGGAGGCGCCGCCGGTGCTGAGCACCTTCGTGCCGTCGCGGTAGACGTTGTAGCCGGTCGCGCCGGTGACGGGGGACCAGCCCAGCGAGACGGAGCGGGCGGCGGTGCCGGTGACCTGGAGGCCGGTGGGCGTGGCGGGGACGGTGCCCGGGTCGCCGCCGGGTCCGGTGAGGCTGATGTCGTCGGCGTGGTAGGCGGGCTGGCCGTACCAGCCGTGGGTGTAGACGGTCACCGAGGTGGTGTGGGGCCCGGTGGTGAAGCTCGTCTTGAGCTGGGTGTACGAGGACGCCCCGGAGGTCCAGGTCGAGACGTCGGTGGTGCCGGTGCCGCCGGCGCCCAGGTAGACGTACGAGCCCTGCACCCACGCGCTCAGCTCGTACGCGGAGTTGGGCCGGACCGCGACGCTCTGCGTGCAGCGGGCGTTGTCCTGCCCCGCCGGGGTGGCGCGCAGCGCCGCGGTGCCGGAGTGCACCGGACTGGCGACGGTGGTGCCGGCGGTGCCGGAGCAGGTCCAGCCGCTGAGGCCGGACTCGAAGCCGGGGTTCTGGACGAGGTTGGGCTCCGCGGACGCGGCGAGCGGGGCGCCGAGGAGCGTGGCGAGGAGGCCGCCGGCCGCGGCGACGGCGAGCCGGCGGAAGGAGCCTCTGGCGGTACGGACGGAGCGGGGCGTGCGGGGTCTGCGTGCTCGGAACACGGGGGCCTCCGTAACGGGGGAGCGCGTGAGGAGCTGGACCGTGCGGGGTAGTGGGTGGGCCGGGGACGTACGGATCAGGGGTGGTGCGGATCGGTGCGGGGTGCGCCGCACAACTTGGTCCAGACCAATGCGGGTGTCAAGTCTTCCCGTACGGGAGCCGCGCCCCGAACGGCGCCGTCCGGCCCGCCCCCGCACGGCCGCCGTGCACCCAACCCTCTTTGCATAAAAGGTGTTTCCGCAGCCCACGTCCCGGTTATGGTGCTCAGAGCGTGTCTGAGACCGGTGGGGGGACGCCCGACGTGCCAACAGCCATCGCAGTCACCGGCCCCGACCTCGTGCTCCCCGCCCCCGGCCGGCACGGGCCGCTCGGCCGGCAGGGCCCGCCAGGACTCCCGGGACCCACGGTGATGGCGCTGCGCCACCCGCGGGAGCAGCCCCTGGAGGAGGCGCTGGCGGAGGTGTCCGCCGTGCTGGAGCAGCACGGCTTCCTCGTCGTGCTCCACCCCGCCGCCACCCCCGCCGAGGTGGTCCGCCGGCTGCACACCGTGCGGTCCGTGCTGGAGAGCGACCGGATGGCGCTGATCCCGCTGCCGTTACCGCCGCTGGCCGTCGCCGTCATCGCCCGCCAGTTGCTCCAGTTGTCCACCGCCGACCTCGGCGCCGGCGTGCTCGCCACCGCCGCCCGGCTGCTCACGCACTACATCCACGCGGGCGCCGTGCTCGGCAGCGTCGCCAAGCTCGACCGGGTGCCGGTGACCCTCGGCGCGCACGCCCGCTCCTGGGTGCCCGGCGCGCAGTTCGCCGTCCTCGCCGCCCCCCGCCCCCAGTTGGTACGGATCGGACGCGACCCCGTGCCGCCGGGGCCCGACTTCGCCACCGGGCTCGTGCACGCCTCCGGGCGCGCCGACGCGGCCTGGGTCACCGGCGAACTCGCCGCCGGCTGGCGGGTGCAGGGGATGGAGATGGTGCCGCTGCCCGCGGCCTCCGCGCCCTGGTGGGCGACGGACAAGGTGTGCGAGTTCGCCGCCGGGATCACCGACCCGCTGGTGCTGAGCCGGCTCGTCGCCTCGGTGCAGCGGGCCCGCTGCTCGTGGTGCGGCCTGGAGATCATCGGCGACCGGTGCCTGCTCTGCGCCACCCCGGTGCCCCCGGGGCCCGCCGCCCCCTCGCCCCCGCTGCCGCAGGCGGTGCCGGCGCCCGTACCGCACCAGGGCGCGCCCCCGCCCGTCGCGCAGCCGCCGCCGCAGTCCGTACCGCCGTACCACCAGCCCGCCGTCGGCGCGGCCCCACCGTCACCCCCCGAGATCAACCGTTGAGGTCCCGTCGATGAACTCACGCCAGCGTCGCGGCATCATCCTCGTCCTGCTGTCGGTCCTCGTCGCACTCGGCGCCTTCGCCGGCGTGCTGGCGTTCGTCAGCGACGTGGAGTCCAAGGTCGGCGACGAGGCCACCGCGTACCGGCTCACCACCGACGTCGAGGCGTACGAGCCGCTGGAGCCCGACCAGTACGAGAAGACGACCATGCCGAAGCGCTGGCTGCCCGACACCGCGGTCACCGACCCGGGCGAGCTGGCCGGGAAGGTCGCGCTCACGCCGCTGAAGCAGGGCTCCCTGCTCCAGAGCGACATGGTCAGCGGGCGCCCGGACCTGGAGCCGGGCCAGCAGGAGATCGCCATCATGATCGACGCCTCCACCGGCGTGGCCGGGAAGATCACGCCGGGCGCGCGGGTGAACATCTTCGCCACCTTCGACGCCCAGGGCGACGGCGACAAGCCCGTCTCCCAGGTGATCGTCGCGGGCGCCCGGGTCATCGACGTCGGCGAGCTGACGCCGATCGAGCGCACCGGCGACGACGACCCGCGGGCCGACGAGGGCGAGGCCGTGCCGATCACCTTCGCCCTCGGCACCTCCGACGCGCAGCGCGTGGCGTACGCGGAGTCCTTCGCCACCCACGTGCGCCTCGCGCTGGTGGCCCCCGGCGAGGAGGACACCGACATCGCCCCCGAGGACCGCACGTACACCCTCGACGAGGACCGGTGAGGGGCCGCACATGACCGTACGCATCCAGCCCGTCATCGCCGACCCCGACGCGGCGCGCGCCACCGTCTCGCTGCTCCACCAACTGCCCGACGCCGAGGCCGCCGCGCCGATCGGCGACTCCGTCGCGCTGCTCGACCACCTCGCGACGCTCGCCGGCAGCGGCGTGGCGGAACTGCCCGAGGTCGTCCTCGTGCACGAGCGGATCGGTCCCGTGCCCGCGCTGGAGCTGATCCGCGACGTCGCGCTGCGCTTCCCCGCCGTGGGCACCGTCCTCGTCACCGCCGACACCTCGCCCGCCGGCTACTCCGCCGCCATGGACGCCGGCGCCCGCGGCGTCGTCGGGCTGCCGCTCGCGTACGAGGAACTGGCCGCCCGGGTGCAGGCCGCCGCGCAGTGGAGCGGCGGCGTCCGTCGGCACCTCGGCGCCGCGACGGGGCCCGAGGCGTTCGGCGGTCCCGGCGGCACACTCGTCACCGTCAGCGGCGCGAAGGGCGGCGTCGGCACCACCGTCGCGGCGGTGCAGCTCGCGCTCGCCGCGCGGGCCGCCGGGCGGCAGGTGGCGCTCGCCGACCTCGACCTGCAGTCCGGCGACATCGCCTCGTACCTCGACGTGCAGTTCCGCCGCTCGGTCGCGGACCTGGCAGGCATCAAGGACATCTCGCCACGGGTGCTCCAGGACGCCGTCTTCACCCACCACACCGGCCTCGGCCTGCTGCTGGCCCCCTCCGAGGGCGAGCGCGGCGAGGACGTCGACGACCGCGCGGCGCGGCAGACGCTGAGCGCGCTGCGGTCGCGGTACGAGGTCGTGGTGCTCGACTGCGGCAGCCAGGTGACCACGCCGAACGCCGCCGCCGTCGAACTCGCCGACGTCGCGCTGCTCGTGACGACGCCGGACGTGATCTCCGTACGCGGGGCGAAGCGCATGCTGCGGCTGTGGGACCGGCTGCAGATCCGCAAGGCGGAGGACACCGTCGTGCTGGTCAACCGGCTCACCCGGAACACCGAGATCCAGCCGTCGATCATCGCGCGGGCCACCGGGACGACGGTGGCGCGGACGGCGGTGCCCGCGGCGTTCAAGGAGCTTCAGCCGCTGGTGGACGCCGGGCGGTTGCAGGACCTGGAGCAGAAGTCGACGGTGCGGCAGGCGCTCTGGGCGGTGGCGGGGGAGCTGGGGCTGACGGTGGTGCCGGACCAGGCGGGCCCGGGTGCGGCCGGCGGTCCCGGCGGCCCGGGGGCGCACGGGGGCGGCGGGCAGCGGGCGCTGGGCGCCGGCGCCGGTCCCGGCGCCGTCGCCGCCGGCGGCCGCGGCACGGGCTCCGCGCCCCAGGTCGCACCGACCGGCGCGAAGGCGGCGCTGCCGCCCGGCGCCCCGGGGGCGCCCGGTCCCGGCGCCGCGCCGGGTCCCGCGGCAGGGCGCGATGGGCGCCGCTGGGGGGACCGCGGCCAGGTGTCGGTGGAGTTCGCCGGCATGCTGCCGCTGATCGCGCTGGTCCTCGTCGTCGTCTGGCAGTTCGTCCTCGTCGGCTACACCTACTCGCTCGCCGGCAACGCCGCCGACATGGCCGCCCGCGCCGCCGCCGTCGGCGACGATCCGGCGGCCGCGGCGGCGGAGGACCTGCCGGACGCCTGGGACGCCTCCGTGTCCGTCGGCTCGTCGAACGGCGTCACCACCGCCAAGGTCGACCTGAAGGTGCCGGTCCTCTTCCCCGGCGGGCTGGACTTCCCGTTCACGGTGAGCGGCACCGCGGGCGCGACGGACGAGGGAGGCTGAGGGTGGCGAGCGGATCGCGTACGAAACGTCTCCGCGCCGAGCGCGCCGCGCCGGCGCCGGCCGCGGACGGCTTGCCGGTCTCGCCGGCCCGGCGAGGGCGCCGCGACCGGGGGTCCGTGGCGATCGAGTACATCGGCTTCCTGCCGGTGCTCATCTTCATCGCGCTCGCCGCCGTGCAGTTGGGCATCGCCGCCTACACCGCCTCCCAGGCCGGCACCGCCGCCCGGGCCGCGGCGCGGATGGAGTCCCTGGACGACCCGCCGTCCTCCGCCGCTGCCGCCGGCGCCGCCGCGATCAGCGACTGGCTGGACGCCGGCTTCTCGGTCTCCTCGGGCGACGGCGAGGTCACCGTCACCGCCAGCGTCGAGATCCCGTCCCTCATCCCCGGCGTCGACAACTTCGGCTCGGTGGAGCGCAGCTCCACCATGCCGCGGGGGAAGGACTGACGATGAGCCTGCGGGCCCGTATCACCACCCCCGACCACAGCACGGAAGGCCACGGCGAGACCCTCGTCCCCACCTACCGCGCCAAGCTGCTGGAGGAGATCGACCTCGCCGAGATGTCGGCGCTGTCGCCCGCCGAGCGGCGCGCCCGGCTGGAGCGGGTGCTCGGCCACATCCTCAGCCGCGAGGGCCCCGTGCTCTCCACGGCCGAGCGCTCGCAGCTCATCCGCCGCGTCGTGGACGAGGCGCTGGGGCTCGGCATCCTGGAGCCGCTGCTGGAGGACCCGAGCGTCACCGAGATCATGGTCAACGGCCCCGACCGGATCTACGTCGAGCGCGCCGGCCGGGTCGAGCAACTCCCGCTGCGCTTCGCCTCCGACGACCAGCTCATGCAGACCATCGAACGCATCGTCTCCACCGTCAACCGCCGCGTGGACGAGTCGACCCCCATGGTCGACGCCCGGCTGCCCACCGGCGAGCGGGTGAACGTCATCATCCCGCCGCTGTCGCTGACCGGGCCCACGCTGACGATCCGCCGCTTCCCGCGCTCGTACACCCTCGCCGAACTCATCGGCCTCGGCACCCTCGACGAGCACATGCTGCTGCTCCTCTCCGGCCTGGTCCGGGCGAAGTTCAACATCATCGTCTCCGGCGCCACCGGCGCCGGGAAGACCACCCTGCTGAACTCGCTCTCCGGGCTCATCCCCGAGCACGAGCGGATCATCACCGTCGAGGACGCCGCCGAGCTGCAGTTGCAGCAGTCGCACGTCATCCGGCTCGAATCCCGCCCGCCGAACGTCGAGGGCAAGGGCCGGATCACCATCCGCGACCTCGTCCGCAACTCGCTGCGCATGCGCCCCGACCGCATCATCGTCGGCGAGGTGCGCGGCGGCGAGACGCTGGACATGCTGCAGGCCATGTCCACGGGCCACGACGGCTCGCTGGCCACCGTGCACGCCAACTCCGCCGAGGACGCCCTGATGCGGCTGCAGACGCTGGCGTCGATGTCGGACGTCGAGGTGCCCTTCGAGGCGCTGCGCGACCAGATCAACTCGGCCGTCGACGTGATCGTGCAGCTCGCGCGGCACACCGACGGCACCCGCAAGATCGACGAGATCGTGATGCTGTCGTCCCGCGGCCGGGAGGTCTACCAACTGGTGTCCGTCTGCCGTTTCCGCGCCCTGCCGATCAGCTCGGACCGGATCGTCCGGGGCCAGTTCGAGTTCTCGCCGCTGCCGCGGCGCACCGGCGACCGCCTCTTCTACGCCGGTGAGCCGGTACCGCCGGCCTTCGGGGTGGCGCCCTCGGAGCGGCACCTGCAGACGCGGGAGGCGAGGTGATGGACCGCCAGCAGCTCTTCGCGCTCGTCGTCGGCCTGTCGCTGCTCGCCGGCGCGCTCGCCGTGTGCGGCGTCGCCGTCTACGCCGCGGGCCGCGCCCGCCGCGCCGAGCTGCTCGACCGGCTTGCCGACGCCGGCGACCGGCGCTCCCGGCGCCGCTTCGCGGAGGTCGACCGGCGGGTGCGGCCGACGCGGGTGGGCCGCTATCTGGAGCGGCGCATCGCGACGACCGGGCTGGACGTCACACCGGGCGAGTTCACGGTGTACGTGCTGGCGGGCGTCGCCGTGCTCTGGCTCCTCGCCGACGCGCTCTTCGCCGCTTTCTTCGGCCCGATCGCCGGGCTCATCGGGGTGTGGTGCGCGCACGCCTACCTCAACTGGCAGAGGCAGAAGCGCATCGAGGCGTTCATCAACCAGCTCCCCGACCTCTCCCGCATCCTCGCCAACGCCACCCAGGCCGGCCTCGCCCTGCGCACCGCGCTCGGCATCGCCGCCGAGGAACTGGAGGCGCCGGCCGGCGAGGAGCTGACCAAGGTCACCGACCAGCTCGCCGTCGGCGTACCGCTCGACGACGCCCTCGGCGACCTCGCCGAGCGGCTGCCGTCGCGCGAGCTGTCCGTGCTCGTCTCCACGCTGGTGCTCTCCAACAAGGCCGGCGGCCAGGTCGTCGGCTCGCTGCGGAACCTCACCGGCACCCTCAACGACCGCAAGGAGACCCGCCGCGAGGTGCGCACCCAGCTCTCGCAGGTCACCCTCACCGCGTACACCGTGCCCGTCATGGGCGTGGGCACCCTGCTCCTGACCGACCAGGTGATGCCGGGATCCATCGAGCGCATGGGCTCCTCGCCGCTCGGCCAGGGCGCGGTGCTGACGGCGGTCGGGCTCTACGCGCTGGCCATCCTCCTCATCCGCCGGCTCGCGAAGATCGACGTCTGAGGGGCCGGGACTCACATGGCATACGGAACCCTCGGCCTGCTCCTCGCCGCCGCCGCCGGCCTCGCCGTCTTCGGCGTCCTCAGCGGCATCCGCGTCTACCGCGCCGAGGTCAAGCTCCCCAGCGACCTCCAGGTGGCCCTGGAGGTCGGCGCCACCCGCACCACCGTCGTCGGCTCGCTCGTCGACCGGCTCGGGATGCGGTTCGCGCCGCTGGTGCTGAAGCTGATGGGCCGGCGGGCGGTGGAGAACAAGCGCCGCAAGATAGACCGCGCGGGCAACCCCGGTGGCCTGACGATCGACCGCTACGCCGCCCGCCGCGCCGTCTACGCCGCCATCGGCTACGGCGGCGCGCTCACCCTGCTCTCCTCCGGCCAGTGGGTCGGCGCGCTGGTGCTGGCGGCCTTCGGCTACGGCTGGGCGGAGGTCGGCATCTGGGCGGCCGTGCGCAAGCGGCGCGACGTCATCGAACGCACGCTGCCCGACTTCCTCGACGTCCTGGCCGTGGTGGTGAGCGCGGGGCTCGGCTTCCGGCAGGCGCTGGACCGGGTCAGCGAGCGCTACTCGGGCCCCTGGGCCGACGAACTGCGCATCACCCTGCGCCAGATGGACATGGGCGTCTCCCGCCGGCAGGCGTTCGAGGAGCTGCGCCGCCGCAACGACTCCGAGCAGGTCGCCCAGTTCGTCACCGCGCTCCAGCAGGGCGAGGACCTGGGCGCGCCGATCGTCGAGACGCTCATACAGATCGCCACGGACCAGCGGCGCACGGACGCCCAGAACGCGCGCCGGCGCGCGTCCCGGGCGATCCCGAAGGCGACGCTGCTGATCACCAGCCTGATGGTGCCGGCGACGATCATCCTGCTGGTGACGGCGGTGTATCTGGGCTCCGGCTCGGAGTTCGGCGTGCTGACGGAGTAGCGGATGGAGCCCTTCGCGGAGGCGCTACGACACCAGCGGGCGCACCTCCTCGGCCACCCACCGGACGAAGGCCACCGGATCCGGCTCGTCGGCGGTCGGCTGCAGCACCACCGTCGTCGCCCCGGCCGCCGCCCACCGGTCCACGGCGGCGGCGACCGCGGCGGCGTCCCCGGCGACGTGGGCCTCCGCGGCGGGGTCCCAGCCCATCCGGCGGGCGTCCTCGGCGAGCCGGCGCTCGGCGCCGGGCCCGGTGGCGACGAGGATCGAGGCGACGAGCGGATGCTCCCCGCCCCGCCCGGCGGCCTCCCGCCCGGCCCGTACCGCCTCGGCGGCCTCCTGCACCACCTCGGGCGAGGCACCCCCGGCGAGGATCGTCCCGTCGGCCGACTCCCCGGTGAGCCGCAGGGTCTTGGGCCCTGTACCCCCGGAGAAGACCGGCGGCGCCGCGGCCGGCGGCCAGGCCAGCTCGACGCCGTCGAGCGTGACGTACCGCCCGTCGACGGTGACCTTCTCCCCGGCGAGCAGCGCGCGCAGCGCGGTCAGATGCTCGCGCAGCAACGTCAGCGGCGACGCGGCCCGCGCCCCCACCTGCCCCATCCACGACTGCACCCCGTGCCCCACCCCGAGCGTCACGCGCCCGGGGAAGAGCCGGTGCAAGGTGGCGGCTTCCATGGCGACCAGCGCGACGTTCCGCAGCGGCACGGGCAGGATCCCGATGGCGACGTGCACCCGCTCGGTCCAGGCGAGCACGGCGGCGGCGGTGGCGACCCCGCTCTCGTAGAAGCAGTCCTCCCACACCCACAACTCGTCGATCCCGGACTCGTCGGCGGCGCGCGCCACGGCGCGAAGCCGCTCGGGAGGGAACTGGGGGATGAACACGGTGGCAAGTCTCGTCATGCGGCGACGGTACCCGGGACGACCGACACCACCCGGGAGGCGGACATCCCGGGGTATTCCCGGCCGACCTCTCGCGCGCGCGAGGGGGGTGTGGGACAGTCGGCAAGCGGCCGGTTACGCTGCGCACGTGGACGCGCCGCGGCGCGGGCCGCCGCAGGTGTAAGGCGGGCGGCGAGGGGGAGGACGGAAAATGGCCGTTCCTGACGCCAAGTCCGCTGTTACAGACCACAATTGGCTTGACGGACCGACGGCAACGGCCGCGTTGTCCGACTCCGGAGGTAGACCGCATGTGGAAACCCAACGACGTGCTGCTGAGGTCCCTGGCCGCCACCCAGCGGCTGCACCACGGCCGCAAGCGCGATCGGGGGCAGACAGCGGTGGAGTACCTGGGGATCATCGCGGTTTCCGTGGTGATCGTGCTGGTGCTCATCCAGTCGGGGCTGGGGGACACGATCCTCAGCAAGATCAAGGCGCAGATCGACAAGCTGCCCTGAGGTCCGATGCCGGGCAGGCATTTCCCCTCTACATCACGGCCATCGGCGGACTGCTCTTCCTGGCCGTCGCGTACTTCGCCGTCGGCCAGGCCGTGGCGCACCGCAACTACGCCCAGGGGGCGGCCGACGCCGCCGCGCTGGCCGCCGCCCACGACGCGCGCGAGCAGTTGTCGGAAGGGTTGCTGGACACGCTCCTCGACCCGGACTCGTGGGACGACCTCCTCGGTGGCGAGGGCTTCGAGTACGGGTCCGCCTGCGCCGCGGCGCAGGATTTCGCCGCCAAGAACGACGCGGACACGACGGCGTGCGACCGTGTGTACGACCCGGACGACGGTTTCACGGTGACGGTGCGGAATCGCGAGGCCGTGGGGGACACGCTCGTCCCGGGAACGGAGAGCAAGCGCTCCGAGGCCACGGCGACGGCGGTGCTCGAATCCCGGTGTGACCTGAAGGAGCCCGAGAGCGGCGACGAAGGCGGTGGCGGAGACGAGGACCGTGACGAGGACCGGGATGAAGAAGACCAAGACGAGCCGCCGCCGCTGGAGCTCGACTGCGACGGCGGCGACTGGTCCATCGACCCCGAAGACATCGACCTTCTGCCCGATCCGGAGGACCTCTTCTCCGTACGTCTCGTCGAATGAAGCGAAGGAACCCGGCACATGAGCATGTGGCGCACGAGCAGAGCCGCCCAGGGGATCGCCGCCGCGGCGCTGGCCGTCGGTCTGGCCCTCTCCGCCGCCGGCTGCGGCAGCGGCGACGAAGGCGGTGGCGACGACGGGAAGTCGTCCGGCTCCTCCCAGTCGCAGGACAAGAACGGCCAGGCAGGCGGAAGCCAGGACCAGGGTGAGGAGGAGGTCCCGGAGGAGCCGATCGTCGAGGTGAAGAACCAGGCGGGCGTCGTGCTCGGCGTCATGGAGATCCGGCGGGACTCCGGCGGCTTCGTCACGCTGAACGGAGAGCTGGAGAACACCGGCGAGGAGTCCTACCTGGACACGCACCTGTGGGCGGGCAGCGAGCAAGGCGTCGACAAGACCTCGCTCATGGGCGCCACGCTGGTGGACGGGGACGGGAAGAAGCGTTACTACGCCCTGCGCGATACCGACAAGCGCTGCCTGTGCACCTCCGGGCTGAGCATCCTCGAAGCCGGCAAGACCGTTCCCGTCTACATACAGTTCCCCGCCCCGCCCGACGACACCACCGAGGTCGAGTTCCAGCTCCCCACGTTCCCGCCCGTCACAGTCGAGATCACGGACTGAGGTGAGCACCGCGATGCCCTCCCGTGCAGGCGTAGCGCTCGCGCTCGCCTCCTTTCTCGCCGCCACCCCCGGTGTCGCGCACGCGCTCCCCGTGCAGGACGACGTCCCCGTCCCCTCCTCCCCGCCCGGGACCAGCACCTCCGCGCCGCCGCCCGTCGAGACCGACGCCACCGACCCCGATCTCCGGCTGGAGGAGGGTGCCACCCTCGACGAGCCCAAGGTGCTGGACATCGTCTCCGTCGTCGAGACCCAGGGCGGCGAGGAGCGGCGGTCCGACTCCAACTCGACCATCACCATCGCGCTGCAGGCCGAAGTCCTCTTCCCCAAGGACAGCGCCAAGCTCACCGGCCAGGCGCGGTCCCGGATCGCCGCCATCGCCGACGAGATCGAGCAGAACAGCCCCGACACCGTCCGCGTCTTCGGCTTCACCGACGACCTCGGGTCGTACGCGCACGGCGTCACGCTCTCCAAGAACCGCGCCAACGCCGTGCACCAGGAGCTGACCAACACCCTCCAGGCCGCCGACATCACCTACGTCGTCCGCGGCTACAGCGAGGACTACCCCATCGCCGACAACGCCACCGAGGAAGGCCGGAAGCAGAACCGGCGGGTCGAGGTGAGTTTCCCCCGGGGGCAGTGACCCGGATGTCCGTCGTGCCCGGTATGCTCGCGTCGGCGCGCCTGCGCGCCTGCGTGCCGGGAGGGGGCGAGGACCGCGTGACCTTCGTGGGGCGGGTGCTGCGGGTTGCCGCTGCCGTGGCCGGTGCCGCGGTGGTGCTGGGCGGCGTGCTGTGGCTCGCCGACGACGTGTTACGGGGGCTGCCCGCCGACTCCGCCCAACTGCGCCCCGCCGCCGGCCGGTCGGCCGGCACGTCGACCTACGCCCCCGCCGAGTACGCCGAGCACGTCACCGGCGTCGAGACCGAGTGGGAGGGCGACACCGCGGTGCGTACGGTCATCTCCACCGACCTCGCCGACGACGCCGCCGGCCGCCGCATCGCCGTCGGCATCAAGGTGGCGCACATGCAGCAACTCCTCGCCGACTGCGTCGAGAAGCTGCCCGTCGTCGTCGTCAACGACCGCGAAGGCGACGAGATCCGCCACGGGGACGTCCTCGGCTTCTCCCGGCAGCGCGGCGACGACTGTCCGGGACGGGCGGCCAGGGCCTCCTGAGCCCCGCTCAGAACCTGCGCACCGTCCCCGGCGTGCGGGTCGCGTACACCGTGAACGCCGCCCACGCCTCCGGCGTGAACGTGAGCACAGGACCGTCCGGCGTCTTGGAGTCCCGTACGTGCACCACCCCGGCCCCGGCGGCGACCTCCACGCACTTGGCCCCGGCCCCGCGGCTGTAGCTGCTCCTCCGCCATTCCAGGCCATCAGGGCCGTGCTCGGTGCTCATCGGTCTCCCCGCCGTATGTCACGTACCGCGCGCCGGAACACGACGCGCCCAAGGCCGCCCAATGCGGGCACAAACCTCGAAACGAATGACGACACGGAACGGCACTTAGTTCCCGAAGAGCCCGTTGTTACCGCTTCTTCCGCGCGTTCCCGGCCAGGGGCCCGCGGCAGCACGCGGTGCCGTCCGGGCCGCGGCGGACGAGGAGTCCGGCAGCCGGGTCGGGTACGGCGTCCAGCGCCGCCCGTACGCCCGGCAGCCGGCGCCACGCCTCCCCGTCGCTCTCCTCGCGGAACGCGATCTCGAAGACGATCCCGTCGGAGTGGACGTGCCACTCCCAGGCCGAGGCCCGGTTGCTGATCGCCGACTCGACGAGCGCGTACTCGTACGCGTCCTTCCACCGCAGCGCGGAGGAGTGCGCGTCGAGCACCTCGATGGACCACCAGTCGCCCATGGCTGCTTCCTTCGGCTTCCCGCCGCGGTCTTCGCCGGTTCTCCGGCCCACCACCGTAGGCCGGGTTCCGTGCGCGTACCAGGGGCGCTCGGGGTGCGTCGAGAGGCGTTGGCCGGCGGGCCACCGGCGGGCCGCCACCGGGTAACTCCCGTGCGCTCCCCGGGTGTCGGACTCAGCCCTCGATGAGCCGCTCCAGCACCGCCTGGAACTCCCCGTCCACCATGATCTTGATGCCGTCCTCGTCCATCGCGCTGAGCCGGGTCAGCGCTCCGGCCCGCCACCAGTAGACGTCCGGCGTGATCCGCCCGACGCCCTCCTCGAAGCCGGCCGCGGCGAACTGCGCGAGGGTGTTGAGGCCGGCTATCACGTGCCGGTCGCGGATCGCGTGGAACGCGAGCTGGTGCCGGAACGGCATCGCCACCAGCGCCCCGTCGGTGCTCAGACCGCGGCCGGTGACGCGGGGCACCAGCTCGTCCAGCATCAGCACCAGGCTCGCCGTGAACATCGACTCGCCCATCACCACGTCGACGCGGGCGCCCTCCTCCTGCTCGATCGTCTCGTGCGCCTCGACGCGCAGCCGGCGCAGGTTGTCCAGCGCCCGCGCCCGCAGCACGGCGACGTCGCCGAAGGGCTCCAGCGAGGAGCGGGGGAGGACCATGACGCTCTCCGGGAGGTCGAGCGCCAGCACCTCGCGCAGCCCCTCGGCGAGCGGCCGCGCGTAGTCGAAGCCGTCGGAGCCGGTCATCTCGTCGGGCAGCAGCCGCGGGTAGAGCTGGGAGCGGAACTTCTCCGCCGGCATGGTGTCCAGCACCGAGGGCCCTTCCATGGCCCGCAGCATGATGCCGATGTGGCGGCGGGTCAGCTCGGGCCAGACGCGCGGCCCGCGGGTGTCGTTGTGGCAGACCGCCGCCAGGTTGCCCAGGCCGAACTGCCGGCCCGAGCTGTCGGTCACGGCGTCCGCGCCGACCGTCACCTCGAGACCCTGCTCGGCGAAGGCCGCGTGGACCCCGGCCCGGAAGCGGGCGCCCTCGTCCTCGGAGAAGAACTCGAACGAGGCGTCGCGTGTGGTGTCCCGCCCGTCGCGGCGCGGCTTGCGACCGAATATCCCCACGGTGGTGCCCCCTGTACGTCCGTACGCCGTCCGCGCCGCGGCCCGGCGTACGGGCCGCGATCACGGTCGTTTTCGATCGTAGCGAGCGCCACTGACGCTCCCGCCGCCCGGTCAGTCCGCCCCCGCCGGGGCGGGGCCGACGCCCAGGCGCACCCCCGGCCGGACGCCCCAGCCGGCGAACGCGCCCGCCTCCGCCTCCAGTACGTGCCGGGCCCGCAGCCGGGGGCGGCCGAGACGTCCTGGGGGCATGGTGCGTACGGCCAGGACGGTCAGCCGGCGGTCGAGGTACGCGACGTCGATGGCGAAGCGCATGCCGAGGGTGTGCACGCCCTGGGCGGGGGTGAGGAGGAGCGCGCCGGCCAGTCCTTCGCGGCCCAGCAGGCCGCGGCTGCGGCGGGCGAAGGAGGACGCCACCTCCAGCGGCAGCGGGTCGGTGCCGGTGCCGACGGTGAGCGTGGCGGGTCCGTCGGGCCAGGTGGGCATGGCGGGCCTCCCCCGGGGTGTCGCTACGGGCCGGGAGCCACCCCGTACGGTCCCCGTCCCGGCCCCGGCCGCCACCGTACCGCCGCGGGCCCGCCACCGTACCGCCGCAGTACCGCCGCCGACCCGCCCCTGCCCCGCCCGCGGGAGCGCCGTTAGGCTCACCCCGTGCTCGCCGTCCTCCTCGTCGTCCTCGCCGCCGGCTACGGTGCCGCCGCCGGGGCCCTGCTGCCCCGGGCCGCCTACCGGCTCTCCGTGGCCGCCGACGAGTCGTGGCGCGACCGCTGTCCGCAGGACCACCCGCTGCCGGGCTGGGCCGGCCCGGCGACGTGCAAGGAGTGCGGCGGCAGCCCCTACGGGCTGCGCCTCTGGCTCCCGGCCACCGCGACCGCCGCCGCCTGCGCCGCGCTCGCCGCGGCCACGGGACCCGAGCCGGAGCTGGCGGTCTGGCTGCTGCTGGCGCCGTTCGGGGTGCTGCTCTTCGCCGTCGACCGGGCGGTGCGGCGCCTCCCGGACGTCCTGACGCTGCCGCTCGCGGGGGCGGCCGTGGTGCTGCTGGGGGGTGCGGCGCTCGTAGGAGGCGCGGGATCGTGGACGCGCGCCCTGCTGGGCGGCCTCGCGCTGGGGGCGATCTACTTCCTGCTCTTCTTCCTCAACCCCGCCGGCATGGGCTTCGGGGACGTGAAGCTGGCGCTCGTGCTGGGCGTCGCGCTCGGCTGGTACGGCTGGGACGTGCTGTTCACCGGCTCGTTCGCCGGTCTGCTGCTGGGCGCGGGCTACGCGATCACCATGCTGGCGGCCCGCAGGGTCGGCCGGAAGACGGGCATCGCGTTCGGGCCCTTCATGATCGTCGGGGCCCTCGCGGGGCTCGTCGTCGGCGGACTGGCGGCCGGCTGAGCGGCGCGGGGACGGGTCTGCCCGTACGCCCCGCACGCCCCCCGAACCCCTCCCGTGAGCCGCGAACCGCCCCGTGCGAGTGACCTGATCGTAGCGGAGTTCGTATACGGACCGTCACCGTACGAGCACTTTTCGAGGTGACCCGTCCGTTCCGGTACTGAGCACCCCTCACCCTGGGTTATGGTGGAACTCCCCCCTCGGGCCGGTCCGTATCCCCCCCACGGACCGGCCCGTTCCCTTTCCTCCGGACGGCACCGCCCGGCGCCCTCCGGTACGGGCTCTCAGCCGCGTCCGGCCCAGATGTTGACGCCGCTCGTCGTCTTCGCGAACCCGTCGATCTCCGCCAGTTCCGCCGCCGTCAGCTCGGCCGCGCCCAGCGCCGCGACATTCGCCTCCAACTGCGCCACGCTCGACGCGCCGATGAGCGCCGACGTCATCCGCGGGTCCCGCAGCACCCAGCCCAGCGCGAGCTGCGCCAGCGACTGCCCGCGGCCGCGCGCGATCTCGTTCAGCCCGCGCAGCCGCCGCACCACCTCGTCCGTCAGCAGCTCCGGATCCAGCGACTTGTTCTGCGCGGCCCGCGAGTCCGCCGGGATGCCGTCCAGGTACTTGTCGGTCAGCATCCCCTGCGCCAGCGGCGCGAAGGAGATGCAGCCCATGCCCTCCGCCTCCAGGGTGTCGAGGAGTTCGTCGTCCTCGGTCCAGCGGTTGATCATCGAGTACGAGGGCTGGTGGATCAGCGGCCGTACGCCCATCTCCCGCAGCAGCCGGGCGGCTTCGCGCGTCTGCTCCGCGGTGTACGAGGAGACGCCGACGTAGAGCGCCTTGCCCTGCTGCACGGCGGACGCCAGCGCGCCCATCGTCTCCTCCAGCGGGGTGTCCGGGTCGTAGCGGTGCGAGTAGAAGATGTCGACGTAGTCCACGCCCATGCGGCCGAGCGACGCGTCCAGCGACGACAGCAGGTACTTACGCGAGCCCCACTCGCCGTACGGACCCGGCTGCATCAGGTAGCCCGCCTTGGTCGACAGCACCAGCTCGTCGCGGTACGGGCGGAAGTCGGCGGCGAAGATCCGGCCGAAGTTCTCCTCCGCGGAGCCGGGCGGCGGGCCGTAGTTGTTCGCCAGGTCGAAGTGGGTCACCCCGAGGTCGAACGCGCGGCGCAGGATGGCGCGCTGCGACTCCAGGGAGCGGTCGTCGCCGAAGTTGTGCCAGAGACCGAGGGAGATCTCCGGGAGCTTGAGGCCGCTGCGACCCGTCCGGCGGTAGGTCATCGCGTCGTAGCGGGTGTCTGCTGGCAGGTAAGGCAAAAGACTGTTCACAAAACCTGCCTATCACGAACCCGGTGCGCCCCTGTGACAGGACTGTGGCACAGCGGGCAGTACTGTGGCGCCTTCCGGGGGGTGTTCCGAACGTACGACGGAAGGGCTGAACGCCGGATGACCTGGCGCGGCATCGTGTATCGCGTTTACGAGAAGCGCCTGGAGCGCCGTCTCGACCCGGCCCGTGTGCCCAAGCACATCGGCGTCATCCTGGACGGCAACCGTCGCTGGGCCCGCGCCGCCGGGGGCACCACCGCGCAGGGCCACCAGGCCGGCGCCGAGAAGATCCACGAGCTGATCCGCTGGTGCCGCGAGACCGACGTCGAGGTGCTCACGCTCTGGCTGCTCTCCACCGACAACCTGGACCGGCCGGAGCCCGAGCTCAACCCGCTCCTCGCCATCATCGAGGAGGCCGTCTCCGGCGTCGCCGGGCGGGGCGGCGCGCAGGTGCACCACGTGGGCAACCTCGACCTGCTGCCGATGCGCACCCAGCGGGTCCTCAAGGAGGCCGAGGAGGCCACCCACGACGTGGTCACCGGGCCCGGCAGCGGGGCCGTCCTGGTCAACGTCGCCGTCGCCTACGGCGGCCGGCAGGAGATCGCCGACGCCGTCCGCTCGATGCTCGGCGACGCCGCCGACCAGGGCAGGACGCTCGCCGACGTGGCCGAGACCGTCGAGGTGGAGCACATCGCGCAGCACCTCTACACCCGCGGCCAGCCCGACCCCGACCTCGTGATCCGCACCAGCGGCGAACAACGGCTGTCCGGGTTCATGCTGTGGCAGTCGGCGCACTCCGAGTACTACTTCTGCGAGGTCTTCTGGCCCGCGTTCCGCCACGTCGACTTCCTCCGCGCCCTGCGCGACTACGCCGCCCGCCACCGCCGTTTCGGCGGCTGAGACCCCCGCTGCGCACGCTTTAGCACGTATCCACCGTTACGGCCCCTCGGCCACAGGCATTGCATGCCCAGGGGCTCGCGAGGGAATATCCGTGCTAGCAGGCGGTCCACCGCACCGCCCGCCCGGGAGGGCCCTTTGCACCACGTGCCGCATCACGAGGTCCGTGCGGAGCGCACCATCGCACGTACGGACGGAGCGGAGGGCCGGGGCCCGGCTCTGCGCGCCCGCGTGGCCCGCACGGGTCCGGACGCCCGGCCCGATCCCCGCGACTCCGTCGCGTGCCGACCTCATCCGAGGGGGTTCGTCCATCCGTGGTGAACAGCAAGAAGCCTGACCGGCGCACCTATGTCCTCGACACGAGCGTCCTGCTGGCCGACCCCATGGCCATGGCGCGCTTCGACGAACACGAGGTGGTGCTGCCCGTCGTGGTGGTCACCGAGCTCGAGGCCAAGCGGCACCATCCTGAGCTGGGCTACTTCGCCCGCCAGGCGCTCCGCCAGCTCGACGAGTTCCGGATCAGGTACGGCCGCCTCGACGCCCCGATCCCGCTCGGCGACCTCGGCGGAACCCTCCGCGTGGAGCTGAACCACACCGACATCGGGGTGCTCCCCGCCGGTTTCCGGCTGGGGGACAACGACTCCCGCATCCTGGCCGTCGCGCGCAACCTCCAGGCCGAGGGGCAGGACGTCACCGTCGTCTCCAAGGACCTGCCGCTGCGCATCAAGGCGTCGTCCGTGGGCCTGGCCGCCGAGGAGTACCGGGCGGAGCTGGCCATCACGGACTCCGGCTGGACCGGGATGGCCGAGCTGATGCTCAGCGGCGAGCAGGTCGACGAACTCTTCGCCGCCGAGGTCGTCTCGGTGCCCGAGGCGGACGACCTGCCGGTGCACACCGGGCTCGTGCTGCAGTCCGAGCGCGGCCGGGCCCTCGGCCGGGTCACCCCCGACGGGCGGGTCCGGCTGGTGCGCGGCGACCGCGAGGTCTTCGGGATCCACGGCCGCAGCGCCGAGCAGCGGATCGCGCTCGACCTGCTGGTGGACGAGGACGTCGGCATCGTCTCGATGGGCGGGCGGGCCGGTACGGGCAAGTCCGCGCTGGCGCTCTGCGCGGGCCTGGAGTCGGTGCTGGAGCGCCGGCAGCACCAGAAGGTGATGGTCTTCCGCCCGCTCTACGCGGTCGGCGGCCAGGAACTCGGCTATCTGCCGGGCACCGAGGCCGAGAAGATGAGCCCGTGGGCGCAGGCGGTCTTCGACACCCTGTCCGCGGTCACCTCGCGCGAGGTGATCGAGGAGGTCATCGCGCGCGGCATGCTCGAAGTGCTGCCGCTCACCCACATCCGGGGCCGCTCGCTGCACGACGCGTTCGTGATCGTCGACGAGGCGCAGTCGCTGGAGCGGAACGTGCTGCTCACGGTCCTCTCGCGGATCGGGACGAACTCCCGCGTCGTACTCACCCATGACGTGGCGCAGCGGGACAATCTGCGCGTCGGCCGCTACGACGGGGTGGTGGCCGTCGTCGAAAAGCTGAAGGGGCACCCGCTCTTCGCGCATGTGACGCTCAGCCGCTCCGAGCGGTCGCCGATCGCCGCGCTGGTGACCGAAATGCTGGAAGAGGGCCGGGTATAACGGGATACTGCTCCCCGTGCTTCTTCCCGAACGTGTGAACTGGGCGCAGCAGCTTAGCTGTTGCGCCCAGTGCTGCGCACGGGTTTCCGTCAACAGCGAGGGGCAAACGCGGTGTGAGCTTTCCCACTGGACGGGGAATTGCGTCCGGGTGTCCGTCTCCGGCAGAGTCTGGGACTCGTCAGGCCCTGCGTACGGCCCCGCACCGACCCCGGTGCAGCACGACTCAACTGAACAGAGCCGCCGTACGCCGCCCGAGCGCTGTAACGGTCCCCGCGGACGCGGGGGCTGCCGGGCCCGCGCCTCCCGTGACCAGTCGGTCCGCCACAGTCGGCGGTCCGGAACAAGGGGAGGCCAGTGTCAGGGGCAGGGACGCGTCCGCGAGGTCACCGAAGCGGGCGACGCTGGAAGGACTTTGTGTGAGCCGGATTTCGGTCCGGGGTTTCGCCGTGGCTTCCGCCACCGCGGTCACCTCTGTCGGCGCTGTCGTCGGCGTGGCCACGGGCGCGGAGAAGGGCGACGACTCGACGGCCAACGTCGAGGCGACCGCCGCCGACGCGACGCTCCTCGCCGACGTACCCGCTGGCGCCTCCGCCCAGGTGCAGACCGCCTCCCTCACGGAGCAGGCGGACGTCCAGGCGGACGCCGCACACACGGACGCCCGTAAGGCGGCCGAGGAGGAGGCGCGCAAGTCCGCCGCCCAGGCCGCGGAGGAGAAGAAGGAGGCCGCGGAGCGCAAGGCGGCCGAGGAAGCCGCCGAGAAGGAGCGGGAGGCCGCGGAGGCCGCCAGCCGCTCGGCCGCGGCCGAGTCGGCGTCCGCCGACGCGGGCGACTTCGCTCCGCAGGCGTCCTACTCCGTCGCCGACGTGCAGGCCATGGCCCGCCAGATGGTGCCGGCCGACCAGTACCAGTGCTTCAGCAACATCGTCGACCACGAGTCGGGCTGGGACTACACCGCCACCAACCCGAGCTCCGGTGCGTACGGGCTGATGCAGGCGCTGCCGGGCTCGAAGATGGCCTCGGCGGGCGCCGACTGGCAGACCAACCCCGCCACCCAGATCGAGTGGGGCCTGAACTACATGAACGACCGCTACGGCAGCCCCTGCGGCGGCTGGGAGTTCTGGCAGGCCAACGGCTGGTACTGAACCCCGGCGCGCATCCCGCGCCCGCGCGTACGTGAAACGCCCCCGGCTCCGCCGCCGGGGGCGTTTCGCATGCGTACGGAACCGCCGCTCCCGCCCGGCACGTCCTAGATGACCGGCAGACCCCTCCCGTATGCGCGCGCCGTGTACGGTCGTGCGGGTGACGGACGGGACTGCGGCGGGACCGTAGGCGGCGTGAGGACTTCTATGTCGAAGATGACGGACTGGCTCGGCGGGGTGGGCGAGCGGGCCAGCCGGATGGCGGAGCGGCGCCGGGCCGCGGCCGCCGCCGCTGCCGCAGCCGGTGCGGGGAAGCCCGCGTCCGGGGAGCCCGCCGTCGAGGACGCCCCCCAGGACGTGGTCGCGGAACCGGCCGCCGCCGCCCGGCCCCCGGGCCCGCCGCCGCGTCCCGCGCCGGCCAGCGTGGTGCCGTGGGGGGTGCGGGTCGCGGCCGAGGTGGGCTGGCGGCTGCTGGTCCTCGCCGGCCTGATCTACGTGCTGATGCAGATCATCAGCGTCGTCAGCCTCGTCGTCATCGCCTTCGCGGTCGGCCTGCTGGTCACCGCGCTGCTCCAGCCGACGGTCGCGCGGCTGCGCCGCTGGGGCTTCAGCCAGGGGCTCGCCACCGCCACCACGTTCGTCGGCGGCTTCGTCGCGATCGGCCTCATCGGCTGGTTCGTGGTCTGGCAGATCATGGAGAACATCGACGATCTCACCGACCGCATCCAGCAGGGCATCGACGACGCACAGGAATGGCTCATCGACGGGCCGTTCCACGTGCAGGAAAAGCAGATCAACAACATCGGCAACGAGATAAGCGACTGGCTGGGCGAGAACTCCAGCGAGGTCACCTCCGCCGGCCTCGAAGGCGTCTCGTACGTGCTGGAGTTCTTCTCCGGCGCCGCCATCGCGGCGTTCGTCACCCTCTTCCTCCTCTACGACGGCGAGCGCATCTGGCGCTGGTGCCTGAACTTCGTGCCCACCGACGCCCGCGACGCGGTGGCGGGCGCGGGGCCGAAGGTGTGGGCCACGCTCACCGGGTACGTGCGCGGCACGGTGCTGGTCGCGCTCATCGACGCCGTGTTCATCGGCATCGGTATCTTCATCCTCGACGTGCCCATGGCCGTCCCGCTGGCCGTGCTGATCTTCCTCTTCGCGTTCGTGCCGCTCGTCGGTGCGCTGGTCTCCGGCGCGCTCGCGGTGGTGGTGGCGTTCGTGACGAACGGGCTCGTCACCGCGCTGCTGGTGCTCGGCGTGGTGCTGCTGGTGCAGCAGATCGAGGGGCACGTCCTCCAGCCGTTCATCCTCGGCCGCATGGTGCGGGTGCACCCGCTCGCGGTGGTGCTCTCGGTGGCCATCGGCACGCTCGTCGCGGGCATCCCGGGCGCGGTGGTGGCGGTGCCGCTGATCGCCGTGCTCAACACGGCGGTCGGATACCTCAAGGCGTACCACCGGGAACACACGGCGGATCCGGGGCCGCCGCCGCACGGCTCGACGGTCCTCGATATCTCGCCTGCCACGCCGACCGACGCCCCCGCGCCCGGTTCGGACGCGGAGACGGCGGAGGCAGCGGCGGCGACGCGGCAGGGCCCGGAGGCCAAGGGCGGCGACCCGAAGGGCTGACGTACGGCTCGTACGGGCCGCCCGGTGCCTGCCGGCCGCCGGCCGCGGTCAGCCGCCGAGCGCCTCCTGCGCGTCGAGGACCGTGCCGGCGGCGTGCACGAGCGCGGCGACCTTCAGCGCCTCCTGCACCGTCTCCCGGTCCGCGCCGGTCCGCCGCAGCGCGGCCTCGTGCTCGTCCAGGCACGCCCCGCAGCCGCCCACCGCGGACACGGCGACGCACCACAGCTCGTAGTCCGCCCGCGGTACGCCCCGGGCGCCCAGCACGTTCGTCCGCAGCCCGGTGCGCAGATGGCCGTAGCCGGGGTCGGAGAGCAGGTGCCGGGCGCGGAAGAAGACGTTGTTCGCCGCCATCGCCGCGGCGGCCGCCCCGGCGGCCTCGTACGCCTCGGGCGTCAGCCGCCGCCGCGCCTCCGGCGCCACCGCGCGCAGCACGGGAGCCGAGCGTACGGCGATGGCGCAGGCCAGCAGGGCGCCCCACAACTGCCGCTCGGGCAGCCGCCCGTCGTCGACGACCGAGGTGAGGTTGCGGCGCAGGTCCCCGGCGTAGCCGGGGAGGGCCGACTTGAGCGCGTCGAGTGCCACGCGCCCGACCCTACAGAACGACGGAGCGTGCCCCGCGGTCCGTACGGGACCGGCCCGGCGCGCCCCCCTATGACGCGCGCCCGGCCGGTCCCGGTCCCTATTCGGTGCGCAGCCCGTCCGGGCGCATCAGCCGGATCAGCAGCGGCATGCTCAGCGCCGTGACCGCGGCGACCACGCCCGCGCCCGCGCCGGCCATCAGCAGCACGGACGTCCAGTCGACCGCGACGGGCGTGGCCGTCATGCGCAGCAGCACCGTGCCCAGCACGAGCCCGAAGCCCATCGACAGGGTCATGCCCAGCGCCACCGGGATCGCCGTCTGCCAGAGCACGGACAGGCTGAGCGTGGAGCGCCGGGTGCCGAAGGCGACCAGCGACGACAACAGCTTGCGCCGCTCCCGCAGTTGTTCGAGCTGCCCGACGAGCAGGCTGCTGCCGATCAGGACCAGGACGCATGCGGCGCCCACCACCAGCCCGGTGCGGATGCCCGCGAAGTCCTCCTCGACGACCTCGCTGGACAGCGTGTGGACGGAGAGGAGCGGGTCCAGGCCGTCGACCACGTTGCGTACGCGCTCGGCCGCGTCCGGCACGGCCGGGTCGAGCCGCACGTCGACGGAGGCGGCGAACACCCCGGAGTCGTCGAGGTCGGGGACGGCGCCGGGAGTCGCCACGGCACCGCCGTGCCGGTAGCCGTCGACGTCGCGGAGCGCCTTGGCGGGGCGGAGGCCGGGCGGCGGGGTCCAGGGGAGCGCCTTGCCGCGCAGTCCGTCGTACGACGGGTTCAGGTACAGCGGTCCTTCCCTGGAGAGCAGCCGCTTGGTGTCGGCGCTGTCGTACGCGCCGGTGAGGCGGAAGGCGTCGCCGTCGCGGCAGTCGGGGAGGCGCGCCATCTTACGCAGCTCCGCGCAGGTGCCAATGGTCAGCGTGGTGGATCCGGCCGGGTTGCGCTTGGAGCTGCCGACCTCGGCGGAGATCGTGGTGACGGTCCCGCGGACGCCCTCGGTCGCGGCGACCCGGTCACCCACCCGGAGGTCCTGTCCGGGCGCCGCGTACACCGACAACTGGGCGCGGTCGGTGTCGTTGCCGGTCGGCTTGCTGTAGTCGTCCTCGACGCCGGCGAAGACCATCTGCAGCGCGATGGCCCCGGCGACGGCGACGGCGATGCCGTTGACCAGCCGGGCGGCGGTGCCGCTGCTGAGCTGGAGCCGGCGCACGGCCAGTTGCCAGGACGTCGGCCCGCGGCCGAGGCGGGCGACCACGGCCTCGACGAGCCAGGGCAGCAGCGCGGTGATGCCGGTGAGCAGCAGGACGGTGCCGCCGATGACCTGCCACTCGGGGAACGCTCCGGCGTCCTCGCCCTGGCCCATCATCGGCGCGAGCAGGCCCAGCCCGAGGGCGGGCAGCAGCAGCCGCCACCAGATGCGCCGCCGGCGGGGCCGCGCCGACCGTACGACGCCCAGCGGCTCGATGACGACGCCGCGCAGCGCGAGCAGGGTGACGCCGACCGCCGCGGCGGGCACGGCCGCGGCGACCAGCAGGGCGAGCGCCGGCGAGGGGTTCAGGTCGGAGGTGAAGACGCTCATCCCGTAGACCGACACGGCGCCCGCGACCTGCCTCCCGGCGAGGAACAGGCCCGCGCCGACCACGAGTCCGAGCAGCGCCCCCGCCAGCGCCTCGCCCGCGGCGATCCGGCGCACCGCGTGGCCGTCGGCGCCGACGAGGCGGAGCGCGGCGAGCCGGCGGTCGCGGCGGTCGCCGCCGAAGCGCACGGCCGCGATGAGGAAGACCGCGACGGGCATGAGCAGGGCGACGAACACGATCATCGCGAGCAGCAGCAGCACCGGGTCCATGCCGCCGCCGTCCCCGTCGTTGCCGAAGGCGGCGATCCGGCTGACGTTCACGTCGGCGGCCTCGATGGCGTCGCTGCCGGCGTAGTACACCAGCTCGCCGGGGTCGCTCAGGCCGGTGTCGGCGACGGTGCCGGCGATGCCGTAGTCCAGCCGCTCGCGCAGCAGGTCCGCGTCGCCGTCGTCGAGCCGGTCGGCGAGCGCGGGGGAGACCACCATCTCGCCGGGCTTCGGGAAGGCGTCGAGCCCGGGGGGCAGCGGGGCGCCGGGGCCCTCGGGGCGCAGCAGCCTGCCGCGGACCATGGTGTCCTCGTACTCGGTGTCGACGTTGCCCATCAGGAGGGTGTCGCCCGCGTACTCGGCGTCGGACGCGAGGACTTCGCTGCGGGCCAGCTCCCGCTCGTCGCGGTTGGCCAGGGCGCCCGGGACGGCGGTGGTGAGCAGCAGGAGCGCCACCCCCAGGCCGACGCCGACCGCGGTGAGCACGGTCCGCATCCAGCCCTCGCGTCCGCCGCGGAGCGCGAAGGCCAGGCCCATGCGGAGGTCGTCGGCCCAGACCCGCGGCGTGCCGCGAGGGTCGGGCGGCGGCGGGCCCGCGGAGTGGGGCGGGCGGGTGCCGCGCTTCTTCTCGGCGTACGTCACGTCGCTCATCGGCCGGCCGGCTCCAGACTGCGGGTGCGCCCGTCGCGTACGACGATCTCGCGGTCCGCGTAGGCCGCGACCCGCGCCTCGTGGGTGACCAGGACGACGGCCGCGCCGCTGTCCTGCGCGGCGTCGGTGAGCAGTTCCATGACGCGCTCGCCGTTGAGGGAGTCGAGCGCACCGGTCGGCTCGTCGGCGAAGATCACCCGCGGCGTGGTCGCCAGCGCGCGGGCGACCGCGACACGCTGGCCCTGGCCGCCGGAGACCTCGCCGGGCCGCTTGTGCGCGATGTCGTCGACCTCCAGCCGCTCCAGCCACGGCCGGGCGGCCCGTTCCGCGTCCCGGCGGCCGAGGCCCGTCAGGCGCAGCGGAAGGGCGACGTTCTCCACACAGGTCAGCTCGGGTACGAGCTGGCCGAACTGGAAGACGAAGCCGAACTCCCGGCGGCGCAGGGCGCTGCGTTCGGCGTCGGAGAGCGCCGCGAGGTCGCGGCCCGCGTACGTCACGGTGCCGGCGTCGGCCGGGACGATGCCGGCGAGGCAGTGCAGCAGCGTCGACTTGCCGGAGCCGGAGGGGCCCATGACGGCGACGGTCTCGCCGGCCGCGACGGCGAAGTCGGCGCCGTCGAGCGCGGGGGTGCCGGCGTAGACCTTGCGCAGGTCGGTGGCGGTGAGGATCGGCGCCGGCTCGCCGAGCGGTCCTGGGACGGGTGTGGTGCTCATGCGCGTACCTCCGCGGCGAGTTTGCCGAGGCGCGCGGCGGTCAGCTCCAGCCACCGCAGGTCGGCCTCGAGGTGGAACAGGGCGTGGTCGCAGATGAGCTGGTCGGCGAGGTCGCCGCCCTTCTTGCGACGGGTCAGCTCGCGCATCAGGCGCAGATGCTCCGCGCGCTGTACGTCGAGGAGTTCGGCCGCGTCGCGGCCGGTGAGCAGCGCGAGGACGACCTTGGTGTACAGGGTCGACTGCAGGTACGGCTCGGGCTTCTCCGGGGTGGCGAGCCAGCCGGCGACGTCGGTGATGCCGGCGTCGGTGATGGCGTAGCGCTTGCGCTCGGGTCCGCCGCCGGGCTCGATGCCGTCGACCTCCACGAGGCCGTTCTTCAGCAGCCGGGACATCGTGGAGTAGACCTGCCCGTAGTGCAGCGGGCGGTCGTGCCCGAAGCGCTCGTCGAAGGCGCGTTTCAGGTCGTAACCGTGGCGGGGGCCCGACTCCAGGAGCCCGAGGAGGGTGTGGCCGATCGTCATGCCGAGGACTCTACACCGTGTGTATACGTACTGTGTATAGACGGGGTGTGTAGTGCCTTCGCCGCAGGTGGGCACGGTGCCGGGCAGCTTGACGGGGGGATGCGGGGCCGGGGCGGCTACTCCTCCGGCTCACGCGGCGGGCGGCCGCGGCGGGGGTGCGGGCGGGCGTTCCCGGGGAGCCGGCCGGCGTCCGCGAGGGCCCGGCGGAGCAGGTAGTCGATCTGCGCGTTGGTGCTGCGCAGTTCGTCCGCCGCCCACCGGGCCAGCGCGTCGTGCACGGCCGGGTCGAGCCGCAGCAGCACCTGCTTGCGCCGGGCCCGGGGGGTGCGGTCGGGGGCGTCGTCCGTCACTGATAGAGGGACCCGGTGTTGAGTACGGGCTGGGGGGCGCGGTCGCCGCAGAGTACGACCATGAGGTTGCCGACCATCGCCGCCCTGCGCTCGTCGTCCAGCTCGACGATGTCCTCGCGGGTGAGCCGGGCGAGCGCGTCCTCGACCATGCCCACCGCCCCGTCGACGATCTCCCGCCGGGCGGCGACCACGGCGCCGGCCTGCTGGCGCTGGAGCATCGCGGAGGCGATCTCCGGCGCGTACGCGAGGTGGGTGAAGCGCGACTCGATGATCCGCACGCCGGCCGCCTGCACCCGGGCGGTCAGCTCCTCGGCCAGCTTCTCGGTGATCTCCTCGGCGTCGGTGCGCAGCGACAACTCGTCGTCCTCGTAGGCGTCGTACGGGTACTCGATGGCGATGTGCCGTACCGCGGTCTCGGTCTGGGTGGCGACGAACTCGGTGAAGTCGTCGACGGCGAAGACCGCCTGCGCGGTGTCCTCGACCTGCCAGACGACGACGGCGGCCAGCTCGATGGGGTTGCCGCGGGCGTCGTTGACCTTGAGGACGGCGGTCTCGTGGTTGCGCACCCGGGTGGAGATCTTGCGGCGGGTGGTGAGCGGGTTGACCCAGCGCAGGCCGTCGTCGCGGATGGTGCCGGTGTAGCGGCCGAAGAGCTGCACGACGCGGGCCTCGCCGGGCTCGACCATGTTCAGCCCGGCCATCGCGACGAGGGCGGCGAGGAAGAGCAGGGCGCCGAGGACGAGGACGGGGACGCCCGCGGCGAGGATGCCGCCGCTCCCCAGGGCGATGCCGAGCGCGAGCAGGCCGGCGCCGGCGAGGGCGCCGGCGAGGCCGAGGATCAGGGCGAGGGCGCCGCCGATGCTGGCCGCCTGCCGCTCGGCGACGGGCGGGGCGGGCATGTCGGGGGCGTGCTGGTCGTGTGGTTGCTGGTCGGTCATGTGAAGTCCCCGTTCTCGTTCCTCGGTGGTCGGTTGGAGGCTAGCAAAGTGCTATCACTTTTTGTAGCGGGGTTGTCATGCCCCCTTCCGGTGGGTGGTCTACACCGGTCAGAATGGAGAAGCCTGCGGGAGCAGACGCCGGCATCACCGTCCCCGTGTCACCCCCACGAACGACAGGAGACAGCGATGTCCTCTATCCGAGCCGTGTCCGCAGCCGGAGCGGGCGGCGTACTCGTCGCCGCCCTCGTGCTCACCGGCGGCCCCGCGCAGGCGGCCGAGCCGGGCCCCGCCGCGGGCGCCGCGGCCGCGGGCGCGTACAAGGAACGTACGGACACCCTGCCCGCCGAGCGGCTGACGGCGGAGCAGCGGCGGCTGCTGGCCGAGAAGTCGGCGGCGGCGAAAGGCGCGGCCCAGCGGTCCGCCGCGCGCGGCGACGTCGGGGCGGCGGCGATCGTCTCCTCCGGTGCCGTACAGCAGTCCCAGATCAACTCCTACTACTGCGGCCCCGCCACCCTCGTGATCACGCAGTCCGCGCGCGACGAGGTCGGCAACCGGTCCCAGACGCAGGCCGGCAGCGAGCTTCGTACGAACTCCTCCGGCACCGCCTGGTACGGCATCAACGCGAACGTCCCCAACCCGACCGGCTATCCCATCCCCGACGTGCTCAACTACCGCCTGCCGGGAGCGGGGTACGTACCGAAGGCGCTGCCGTACACGCCGACCGCGACGGACAAGGCCAACTTCCGCGACCACATCGTGCACAACACCTCGGGCGACTACGCGATCGCGGGCAACGCCTGGGAGGTCGTCGGCGGCCCGCACCTCGTCGGGCACCCGAACCGGGAGATATTCCACTGGGTGTCGATAGACGGCCACAGCGACGACGGGGCGCGCACCGTGCAGTACCGCGACCCGGTGGGCGGGGTGCCGACGAGCGTCATCTCGTGGGCCGGCAGCGTGCCGCGTACCGCGACCATCTCGTCGGACACCATCACGACCATCATGGGCGGTCGTGGGTACGTCTGGTGAGGCCCGGCGGCCCGGTGCGCTCCGCGCGCGCGGCCTGGCCGCCGCGGCGCTGGGCGCGGTCGTCCTCCTGGCGGGCACGGCGGCGTGCTCGCCGGGAGGCGGCGACGGCTCGGGCGAGGAGTCGCCTGCGGGGTCGCGCGAGGGGTCACGCGGGGGCTCGCCCACGGCGGCACCGCCGACCGGCGCGCCCGTACGGGACCGGGCCTGCGAGGTGGAACTGCCGGACGGCTGGTCGGACGCGCTGGCGGCCGGGCGGGTCCCGGTGCCGGAGGGGGAGCGGGCGGTGCTCACGGAGGTCGGGCCAGGCGCCGGGTGGTCGGTCCTGCAGTCGTCCGGGGCGGACCGGTCGGTCGTGCTGCGGGAGGGCGACGAGGAGCGGCGGGTGATGCGGCTCGCGGACCCCGTCGAGCATCAGGTGGGCAGCGCGGACTTCGACGGGCGGTGGCTTGTTTTCGACGTCGTCGAGGGCCGGCAGGTGGAGAGCCCCTGGACGCTCTACGCCTGGGACGCGACGAGCGGGCGCCGGAAGGCGGTCGCGGAGGCGGAGCGGGCGGCGGACGGGCAGAGCGCGGTGCCGGGACCGTTCGTGCAGGCCGTAGTGCGGTCGGGGCGGCTGTTCTGGGCGCAGGGGACGGGCGGCGGCCGGTCGGCGGTGTACGCGCGGGACCTGGACGGCGGCGGCGAGCGGCGGACGGTGTACGAGGGCGTCGTCGACACGCCGTTCGCGGCGGGCGGCCTGCTGGTGTGGCTGCGCCAGTCCGAGTCGCCGTCGGGCGGCCCGGAGACCCGTCTCGCCGCGGTCTCGACGGACACGCTGCGGCGGGCGGAACTCCCGGGCCCGATCGCGGCCCTGCGCAACGTCCGGTACGTGGCGTCGGACGGCCGCACCTGGGCGTGGGCGGGCGGCGAGCCCGAGCGCCCGCGGCTGTACGTGTGGCGGGAGGGCTGGCCGAAGCCGCTGCCGCTGGTACGGGGCGGGGACGGCGGGGCGGCGGCGGAGCCGGAGTTGGGGGGCATCGACCAGGTCCAGGTGAGCGGCGAGGTGGTGACGTGGCGCACGACGGAGGCGGCCTGGGCCCTGGACCTGCGGTCGCGGTCGTACGCGCGGATCACCCCGAGATACGGGTACGCGCTGGCGCGGGACGGAGGGCTGGGGGTGGCGTACCCGGAGGGGGAGGCGAAGGCGGCGGACGCGAGGGACGCCATCCAACTCACCGAAACCGCAACGCTGCCCGCGCTACCGGGTTGTGGGTGAGGCGACTGGGAGGCGGCCCCGCCGCACCCGCGAAGCGGCCGGGGGCTGCTCCCCGACCCCGCCCCTTCCCGAAACTCGGGGCTCCGCCCCGAGACCCCACCCGAGCGCCTGCGGCGCCGGGCCTCGGGGCTTCGCCCCGGACCCCACCCGCGCCTGCGGCGCCGGGCCTCGGGGCTGCGCCCCGGACCCCACCCGCGCCTGCGGCGCGAGGCGGGCGGCCCCGTAACTCCCCGTTGGACGCTGCCTTGTCGGCCGCGCCGCGGCTCCCGGGGCTCGCCCCGGCCCCTGCTGCCTGCGGCGAGGGGCGGGCTGGGCCGTTACTCCGCGTGCGGCGCCTGTCCTGCCACTCGCGCCTGCGGCGCGGGGCGGGTGGGCCGCAACTCCCTGTACGACGCCGCCCTGTCGGCCGCACCGCGGCCTCCCGGGGCTTTGGCCCGGCCCCCGCCGCCTGGGGCGCGGGCCAGGCGGGTTCGCGCCAGTCTGCCGGCCGCAGGGTGGCCTTCCAGCCGTGGCCCGCTGCGCGGGGCGGGAGAGCCCGTAACTCCGCGTGAAACGCCCGCCCCGGCGGGCCCGCCGCGGGTTGCCTGCGGCGCCCGGCGCCGTAGGCGCTCGGGACCGGGGGCTCGGGGGCGGAGCCCCTGAGTTTCGGGAAGGGGCGGGGCCGGGGAACAACCCTCCCGGCCCGGCCGAGGCCGCACCGCGCCCCGGCCCCCGGCCTCCGGCCCCTCAGATCTCGAACCACACCACCTTGCCCACACTGAGCCGCTCCGCGCCCCAGTGCCGGGCCAGCTTGTTCACCAGGAACATCCCCCGCCCACCCTCATCCGCAGGCCCCGCCCGCCGCATCCGCGGCAACTGCGGGACGTCGTCCACCACCTCGCACCGCAGCCTGTCCGTGTGCACGAGGCGCAGCGTGACCGGCCGCTGCGCGTACCGCACCGCGTTCGTCACCACCTCGCTCACCAGCAGCTCCACGATGTCCGTCAGCTCCTCCAGGCCCCACCCCGCCAGCGCCCCCCGCGCCAGCGACCGCGCCTCGCGCGGCGCCTGCGCCCGCGGGTCCAGGGACCACTGCGCCGCCGCGCTCGGCGCTATGCCGTCCAACCGCGCCGCCAGCAGGGCGATGTCGTCGTCCCGGTCGCCCGGGCCCAGGACGTCCAGCACCTCGTCGCACAGCGGCTCCAGCGGCGGCGGGTTGCCAGGGCCGGTGAGGGCCGCCGTGCGGGTGAGCCGCGCGCAGAGCTGGTCGATGCCCGTGGAGACGTCCATCAGCCGGGACTCGACCAGGCCGTCCGTGTACAGCAGCAGCGTCGAGCCCTGCGGCGCCTGCAGCTCCACCGCCTCGAAGCCCACGCCGCCCACCCCGATCGGCGCTCCCGGCGGCACGTCCAGCACCTCGCTGAAGCCGTCCCTGCGGAGCAGGACCGGCGGCGGGTGGCCCGCGTTGGAGGCGGTGAGGGTGTGGGCGATGGGGTCGTAGACCGCGTACAGGCACGTGGCCATGCGGTCGTCGCCGAGGCGCTGCGCCTGCTCGTCGAGGTGGTGCAGCACCTCCTGCGGCGGCAGGTCGAGCTGCGCCAGCGTCTGCGCCGCGGTACGCAACTGGCCCATGATCGCCGCGGAGGTCACCGAGTGGCCCATCACGTCGCCGACGACCAGCGCGACCCGGCTGCCGGGCAGCGGGATCGCGTCGTACCAGTCGCCGCCGACCCGCGCGGTCTCGGCCGCGGGCCGGTAGCGGCTGGCGAGGCGGACGCCGGTGGGCTCCGGCAGGTATTCGGGCAGCATCGTGCGCTGCAGTTGGTCGGCGATGTACGCCTCGCGGTCGTAGATGACCGCTTTGTCGACACCGAGGGCCGTGTGCGTGGCCAGTTGGGCGGCGATCAGCAGGTCGTCCTGCCCGTACGCGGGCCGCGCGGGACCCCGTACGAGCACCGCCACCCCGATCACCCGGCGGCGGCCGCGCAGCGGGGCGACGATCGTGCGCTTGTCGGCGGGCGCGTTGGCGAGCGGGCTTTCGCGGCCCAGCAGTTCGATGAGCGCCGCGCGGGCGGCCAGCGTCTCGCCGAAGACCGGGCGGACGCCGCGCAGCACTTCGAGCAGCGCCCCGGCCCGTACGACGTCGACCTGCTCGGCCGCGCCGAGGCCCGGGGCGTCCGGCTCCGCCGCCGCGGGCAGCAGCCGGCTGCCGCCCATGCTGTCGACGTCCTCGACGCCGTCGGTGATCCGGTCCGTACGCCGCAGCCGCAGCCGGAACGGCTCCGTCGGCTGCTCGTCGCCGACGGGCAGTGGGTCGCGGAGGTAGACGAGGATCGCGTCGGCGAAGGACGGGACGACGGAGCGGCACAGGCCGAGCACGATCTCGTCCAGGTCGATGCCGCGGGCGATCCTGCGGGTGGCCGCGCCGAGGAACCGCAGCCGCGCGGACGCGGCGTCCTCTTCCGGCCGGCCCATCCCCGGGGCCGGGTCGGCGTCCCCGTCCGCGCCCGGCTGGGGGCGCGGCCGGCCGCCGCTGGGGGTGTCGTCGGCGCCCTGGTGCGCCGGTACGCCGCCCGTGGCGGCCCCCGGGGCCTTCGCGGGCTGCGCCGGTTTCGCACGGTGCAGGGCGTCACGCGGGTCGGGGATGGCCTCGCCCGAGTTCGCGGTGGGTGCGGTCGGCGACACCGCCCCGTCCGTGCCGGAGGCGGCAAGGGTGTTGCCGGACTCCGTCCGCTCGGCGGCTGCCCGCCGCCTGTCGCGCTCCGTCACGTGTCGGTACCGTCCATCCGGCCGTTCCACCCAAGTCTCCACAGGGCGGGTTGAGTTGTGGGTACTGCGTGCTGTGGACGTCGATCCTACGTTTGACCTACCGGGGCGCAGCAAGGGTCTCATGAAGACAAGCGCGCGGGCGTGCGGTCCCAATCCGCCGGAAGAAGCGGAACTGTCCACTTCGGGTCGGGGCGCCAGCGCTCCCAGCCTTCGGAGAACGGCGGCCCCCACGCCCCGATGGCGTCGACCGCCCGCCGTCCCGCGTCCCGTACGGCCGCGGCCCGGGCGGCGGACATCAGCCCCGCCCGCTGCGCGGCGGCGAACTCGTCCTCGTCCCGCCACTCCCAGGAGCGGTCCGGGCGGACGACCAGATCCAGGTAGTGGTCCTCGGAATCGACGCCCCCGGCCCAGCGCACCCGGGGCGCTTCGAGGTTGACGTAGAAGGACTTGAACGTCCAGTCGATTTCCCAGAAGAGCCAGACCGACCAGGGCTCACCCGGCCGGGCCAGCTTGAGCACGCCGGCGCCGAACCAGCGGGTGCGGAACGGGCGGTGCGGCTTGGTGTAGCGGGTGGCCAGCGGCTCGCGGTGTAACTCGGTGCCGTCGGCGAGCACGGGCCGTACGCACTCGGTGTCCGGCGCCACCCAGACGGCGAGCGTCTCGGCGTCGTCGCGGACGACGGTGACCGGGCGGCAGACGGCGACGGTACGGCCCAGCCGGCCGGCGTCGCCGGCGCTGTCCGTGCCGTCGGCGCCGGCTGTTCCGGCCGCCCCGGGCGCATGGGCGCGGTAGCGCCAGAGGATGTGGTCCCCGGGCGTCCACCGGCCGCCGGAGACGTTCTTGTCGCTGTCAAGCGTCGCGTCTGGCCCGTGCATCAGACGATGGTAACCAGGGGCGCGTCACGGCCGGGTCATCCTCAGCACGTCCAGCGCACCGTCCAACTGCTCCTCCGTGAGCAGCCCGCGCTCGACGTACCCGCCCTCCAGGACCACCTCGCGGATAGTCTTCCGCTCGGCCAGCGACTTCTTCGCCACCTTGGCCGCCTCCTCGTAGCCGATGTACCGGTTGAGCGGCGTGACGACGGACGGCGACGACTCCGCGTACTCCCGGGCGCGCCCGGCGTGCGCCGTGATGCCGTCGACCGTGCGATCGGCGAGCAGGCGTGCGGCGTTGGCCAGCAGCCGGACGGACTCCAGCACGTTGCGGGCGAGGACGGGCAGCATCACGTTCAGCTCGAAGTTGCCCGAGGCGCCGGCGGTGGTGACCGTGACGTCGTTCCCCACGACCTGGGCGCAGACCATCAGCACGGCCTCGGGGACCACCGGGTTCACCTTGCCCGGCATGATCGACGAGCCGGGCTGGAGGTCGGGCAGGGCGATCTCGGCGAGGCCCGTGCGCGGGCCGGAGCCCATCCAGCGCAGGTCGTTGCAGATCTTGGTCAGCCCGACCGCGATCGTGCGCAACTGGCCCGAGGTCTCCACCAGGCCGTCGCGGGCGCCCTGGGCCTCGAAGTGGTCGCGGGCCTCGGTCAGCGGCAGCCCGGTGGCCTGCGCCACCTCGGCGATGACGGCGGCGGCGAAGCCGGGCGGGGTGTTGATGCCCGTGCCGACCGCGGTGCCGCCGAGGGGCAGCTCGGCCAGGCGCGGCAGCGAGGCGTGCAGCCGCTCGACGCCGAAGGCGACCTGGGCCGCGTAGCCCGCGAACTCCTGGCCGAGGGTGACGGGCGTGGCGTCCATCAGGTGCGTCCGCCCCGACTTCACCACCTCCGCGAACTCCTCCGCCTTGCCCGTGAGCGCCGCCTGCAGGTGCGTCAGCGCGGGGATCAGGTCCTGCACGACCGCGCCCGTCGCGGCGATGTGGATGGAGGAGGGGAACGTGTCGTTCGACGACTGGCTGGCGTTGACGTGGTCGTTGGGGTGGACCACCGGTCCGCCGGCGCCCAGCTTCTCCTGCGCGAGCGTCGCCAGCACCTCGTTCATGTTCATGTTCGACGAGGTGCCGGAGCCGGTCTGGAAGACGTCGACCGGGAACTGATCGTCCCAGCGGCCGGCCGCGACCTCCTCCGCCGCCGCCTGCACGGCCGCGGCGACGTCCTCGTCGAGCACGCCCAGCTCGGCGTTGACCTTCGCCGCGGCGGCCTTGATCCGGGCCAGCGCGGCGATGTGGGCCGGCTCCAGGCGCAGCCCGGAGACCGGGAAGTTCTCCACGGCGCGCTGCGTCTGGGCGCGCCACTTGGCGGCGGCGGGGACGCGGACCTCGCCCATCGAGTCGTGCTCGATGCGGAAGCCGTCGGATGCGGGGCGTTCTGCGGGGGACCGGTCAGCGGGCTGGCTCATGCTGCCGAGGATACGACCGCCCGCCGACACCCGCGGCGCCGTCCGCCGGTGCGCCGAACGGTGGATTCGGCGGGGACGGCCGCGGACTTGCCGCGGCGGCTGCCGGGGGCACGGACGGGGGCGCGGTGGAATCGACGGACCGGAGGAAAACAGAAGAGATCAGCAGAGATCAGCAGAGACCGGTAGACAACCGCCAGGTTCGGCCCGAGGAGTGACGTGACGACCAGCCTTCGCACCCGCCGTTTCCGCAGCGGAGCACGCGCCGCCGCGCTCGCCTGCGCCCTGCTCGCCGCCGCCGCGCAGCCGGCGGGCGCAGCCCCGTACGACGACGGGGACGACAAGGGGAAGGACGTGCAGGGGGTGACGGGACCGGCGATGAAGATCGCCATCGACAACGCGCGCAAGACCTCGGGCCCGGGTCAGGAGGCCACGTACACGATCCGCGTCTCCAGCCTCCAGGACGGGCCGATCGAGGGCCTGGTGGTCCGGCAGACGCTGCCTGACGGCATGGACCTGGTCGAGCCGGGCCCGGGCGGCAAGGTGCGGGGCGGCCGCGAGGTGACCTGGACGGCGGACCTGAAGGGGCACAAGCACGCGAAGTTCACGGCGCGCACGCGGATCGCGGACGGCGCGCCGACGGCGGGGGAGCTGGCGGCGACGGCGTGCGCGTACGAGAAGGGCACGGAGGCCGCGGTGGTGTGCGCGCCGGACATCGACAAGCTGACCGACGCGCCGGCGGCGGCCCGGGACGACGGCCGCGGCGGCGACCGCGACGCCGAGCCGCGGGCCGCCGCCGAGTCCGACAGCGCCGTGGCGTACGGGCTGGGCGCGGGTGCGCTGCTGCTGGGCGGCGGGGGCCTGGTGTTCGCGCTACGGCGCCGGGCGGCGGCCGCGCGGCGCGGCTGAGGGCGCCGGCGTACCGCCCGGCTCGTACGCCCGCGAGGGGCGCCCGGCGCACCCCGGCCGCCCTCCCCGCCCGTACGCGCCGGCTACGGCTGCGCCGCGCCCCGCACCGGGATGCTCGTCACGAACGGCTTGACCGGGCCCGGATCGGTGAAGAAGTCGTTCCCCTTGTCGTCCACCACGATGAACGCCGGGAAGTCCTCCACCTCGATCTTCCAGACCGCCTCCATGCCCAGCTCCTCGTACTCCAGGACCTCGACCTTCTTGATGCAGTCCTGCGCCAGCCGCGCCGCGGGACCGCCGATCGAGCCCAGGTAGAAGCCGCCGTGCGCGGCGCAGGCGTCGGTGACCTGCCGGGAGCGGTTCCCCTTGGCCAGCATCACCATCGACCCGCCCGCGGCCTGGAACTGCTCGACGTACGCGTCCATCCGCCCCGCCGTCGTCGGCCCGAAGGACCCGGAGGCGTAGCCCTCGGGGGTCTTGGCGGGCCCCGCGTAGTACACGGGGTGGTCCTTCAGGTACTGCGGCATCTCCTCGCCCGCGTCCAGCCGCTCCTTGATCTTCGCGTGCGCGATGTCGCGCGCCACGACGAGCGGGCCGGTCAGCGACAGCCGCGTCTTGACCGGGTACTTCGTCAGCTCCGCCAGCACCTCGGCCATGGGCCGGGCGAGGTCGATCCGCACCGCCTCGTCCATGGCCCCCGCGGAGCCCGCGGTGAGCTCCGCCGCGGTGGTGTCCGGCAGGAAGCGCGCGGGGTCGTGCTCCAGTTGCTCCAGGAAGACGCCCTCCGCCGTGATCTTCGCCAGCGCCTGCCGGTCGGCGGAGCAGGAGACCGCGATGGCCACCGGGCAGGACGCACCGTGCCGCGGCAGCCGGACGACGCGCACGTCGTGGCAGAAGTACTTGCCGCCGAACTGGGCGCCGATGCCGAGCGTCTGGGTCAGCTCGAAGACCTTGGCCTCCAGCCCGGTGTCGCGGAAGCCGTGTCCCGTGGGGGAGCCCTCGGTGGGCAGCGAGTCGAGATAGTGCGCGGAGGCGTACTTCGCGGTCTTCAGCGCGTACTCGGCGGAGGTGCCGCCGACGACGATCGCGAGGTGGTACGGCGGGCAGGCGGCGGTGCCCAGCGAGCGGATCTTCTCCTCCAGGAAGCGCAGCATCGACGCCTCGTTGAGCACCGCCTTCGTCTCCTGGTAGAGGAACGACTTGTTGGCGCTGCCGCCGCCCTTGGCCATGAAGAGGAACTTGTACGCGTCCCCGTCGGTGGCGTAGAGCTCCACCTGCGCCGGCAGGTTGTTGCCGGTGTTCTTCTCGTCCCACATGGTCAGCGGCGCCATCTGGGAGTAGCGCAGGTTCAGCTTCGTGTACGCGTCGTACACCCCGCGCGACAGCGCCTCCTCGTCCCCGCCGGCGGTCAGCACCTGCTGCCCGCGCTTGCCCATGACGATCGCCGTGCCCGTGTCCTGGCACATCGGGAGCACGCCCGCCGCCGAGATGTTGGCGTTCTTCAGCAGGTCGAGCGCGACGAACTTGTCGTTGGCCGACGCCTCCGGGTCGTCGCAGATGGCGCGGAGCTGGGCGAGGTGGGCGGGGCGCAGGTAGTGCGAGATGTCGTGCATCGCCTCCGCGGCGAGCAGCCGCAGCGCCTCCGGATCGACTTCCAGGAACGTACGCCCGCCGGCCTCGACCGTGCGTACGCCCTCCTTCGTCAGCAGGCGGTACGCGGTGGTGTCCGCGCCCAGCGGGAGGAGGTCCGTGTACTGGAACGCGGGGCTGGCGGGGCGGGCGGTGGCTGTCATCGCGTTCCTTGTCGTCGGCGGGCGGCGGCTGTGCGTCCCCCAGGTTAGGACGGCCGCGCGGGCACGGCGTGGCGAGGTGCCCCTCCGCCCGCCGCCGGGGCCCTAGTCACGATGTATCGCGTTTGGTTACGCTGGGGCCGTGGACGAGACCCCGCGCGACAACGCCCCCGTGCCCGCCGCCCAGCCGTCGCTGTCGAAGAAGCCGGTCGCGGAGGGGGAGCTGCGCGCCTCCGACGCGGACCGCGACCGGGTGGCCGACATCCTCCGCGAGGCGCTCGCCGAGGGGCGGCTGGACCCGGAGGAGCACGCCGAGCGGATCGACGGCGTCTACACCGCCAAGACCGTGGGCGAACTGGAGCCGCTCGTCCGCGACCTGCCGGTCGGCCGGCGCGCGCCGGGCCCCGCGGCGCCGCCGCCCCCGTCGCCGTACCCGCAGCCCCAGCCGCAGACCCTCGTCGCGATCTTCAGCGGCTCGACGCGCAAGGGGCGCTGGAGCGTGGGGCGCAGGACGTCGGCGTTCGCGCTCTTCGGGGGCGTCGACATCGACCTGACCGAGGCCGTCTTCCACCAGCAGGAGATCGTCATCAACGCGACCGCCATCTTCGGCGGCGTCGACATCAAGGTCCCGGCCAACGTGTCGCTGCGCGGCTCCGGCACGGCCATCTTCGGCGGCTTCGACGTGCACGCGCAGGAGGCGGACGACCCGCGTGCGCCGGTGGTGGTCGTCACCGGGTTCGCGCTCTTCGGCGGGGTGGACGCAAAGGGCAAAAAGGGCAAGTTCCTGAAGAACCTGACGGACCGGATGCGCAAGCACGGCCTCGGTCACTGACCCCGTTCCACCGCGTTCCCGCCGCCCCCAACTGCCCCCGCGGACCCCCGGGGAGCACCGCCATCCCGGGTGGCCACTCGGCGCATAAGCGCGCGCACAGCGGGTAGAGCACGTGCATCGTCTCCTCCGTACGGCTGCAGGTGCGAACGGTCGTACGCCCTACGAGACAGCTTTGTCCCTGATCCGCCATCGCCGTCGTCAGGAGTGGACCGTGCTGCAGTCCCACCAGCAGTCCCTGCAGGAAGCCCGGGTGCCGATCCAGCGCTCCGGACGGCGGGAAGAGGGGGATCCCTGGCACTCGGAGGCGGTGTGCCGGCGGGACGAGGCCGCGCTGTTCTTTGCTCCGTCGAAGGAGCCCACCGCCGACCGGCTGTCGCGCGAGGCCGCCGCGAAGCGGGTCTGCGCGCGCTGTCCCGTGATGGTCGAGTGCCGTGAGCACGCGCTGCTGCTGCCCGAGCCGTACGGCGTGTGGGGTGGCCTCACGGCGGCGGAGCGACGGGTCGTACAGGCGCGGCGCAGGCGGCGGGAGACGGCGGAGAAGCTGACCGCACCGCGCGGGATAGCGCAGGCGGGCTGAGCGGCCCAGGGGTCAGGACAAACGGTTCTGCCGGGCGGGTGCCGGCCGTACGCGCCCGCCGCCCGCCGCCCGCCCGCGCCTGCTACTGGGCCCGGTCGAAGTCGACCGAGCTGTACGCGCGCAGCTTCGACAGCCGGTGCTCCGACTCGATCTGCCGGATCGTGCCGCTCTTCGACCGCATCACCAGTGACTGCGTGAACGCCCGGTCCGCGCGGTAGCGCACGCCGCGCAGCAGCTCGCCGTCCGTGATCCCGGTGGCCACGAAGAACACGTTCTCGCCGCTCACCAGGTCGTCGATGAGGAGCGTACGGTCCAGGTCGTGCCCGGCGTCGAGCGCCCGCTGCCGCTCCGCGTCGTCCCGCGGCCACAGCCGGCCCTGGAACGTGCCGCCGAGGCACTTCATCGCGCAGGCCGCGATGACGGCCTCCGGCGTGCCGCCGACGCCCAGCAGCAGATCGACGCCGGTGCCGTCGCGGGCGGTCATGATGGCGCCGGCGACGTCGCCGTCGGAGATGAACTTGATCCGCGCCCCGGCCTCGCGGACCTCCTGCACCAGCCCGTCGTGGCGCGGCCGGTCCAGCACGCAGACGGTGACGTCCCCGGTGGTGCCGCCCTTGGCCTTGGCGACGCGGCGGATGTTGACGGCGACGGGAGCGTTGATGTCGACGTACTCGGCGGCCTCGGGGCCGGTGGCGAGCTTGTCCATGTAGAAGACCGCGGACGGGTCGAACATGCCGCCCCGCTCGGCGACGGCCAGCACGGAGACGGCGTTGCCCATGCCCTTGGCGGTGAGCGTGGTGCCGTCGACAGGGTCGACGGCCACGTCGCACTCGGGCCCTGTCCCGTCGCCGACGCGCTCGCCGTTGAAGAGCATCGGGGCGTGGTCCTTCTCACCCTCGCCGATCACGACGACGCCGTTCATCGAGACGGTGCTGACCAGGGTGCGCATGGCGCGTACGGCCGCGCCGTCGGCGCCGTTCTTGTCGCCGCGGCCGACCCAGCGGCCGGAGGCCATCGCGCCGGCCTCGGTGACCCGGACGAGCTCCAGGGCGAGGTTGCGGTCGGGGGCCTCGGGGGCCACCTCCAGTTGCTCGGGGAGGTGGTGGGGCGTCTCATGGGACTGCGACATCCGTGAGGACCTTTCGGCTCGGTCGGACGGCGGGAGGGGCGTGAGGGGGAACTCTGAGCCTATCCGTTTATCGCCATTATGAGCACACTGCCCCTCGGATGAGCGGTTCGGCTCCGCCGCGGTCCGCCGCCCGCCCGCACCCCGGGGAAGGGACCGCTCCGCAGATGAGGGACGATGGAGGGGTGGCAGACAGGAACAGTATGCGGACGGTGCGCAATCTGGTGGGCGCGCTGACGGTCACCTGCGGGGTGTCGTTGGTCGTCTACTGGGGCGTCCTCCCGCGCGAGGGCGACGGCAACGAGATGGAGGCCGTCTCCTACAGCCAGGAGCTGGGCCAGGCCCGCCGCGCCGCGCCGTTCCCGGTCGTCGCGCCGGTGGGGCTGCCGGACGACTGGCGGGCCAACTCGGTGACGTACCGCGGGACCGGCGACCACGGCACGACGTGGCACCTGGGCTTCGTCACGCCCGACGACGAGTACGTGGCGGTGGAGCAGGGGAGCGAGAAGCCCGACCGCTTCATCCGCAAGGTCACCCACGACGCGCGGCCGACGGGCGAGACCCGGCAGGTGGCGGGCGAGGAGTGGGCGCAGTACCGGGGCAGGACGTACGACGCGCTGGTGCACAAGGGCGACGGGGTGACGACCGTGGTCACGGGCACGGGGAGCGTGCAGCAGATGGAGCGGATGGCGGCGGCGCTGAAGGAGAAGTGAGCCGACTCCGGACCCGCGGAGCACCGTAGACACCTGCCGTGCGGAAGGGGAGCCCCCCCGGGGACCGTACGGCGTACGGAGGGGGCGCGGGCGGGCCGGCTCGGGATCGAGTGCGGGGCCGGGACGCCTCAGCCCGTACGGTCGGCGGCGGCCTGCTCTTCTCCGGCCCCTTCGTCCCCTGCTTCCGCGTCCCCCTCGGCCTCGTCCTCGGCCTCGTCCTCCGACTCCGCGAGCGCCGCGTCGAGCCGCTCGCGGGCACCGTCCAGCCACTGCCGGCAGATCTGCGCCAGCTCCTCCCCGCGCTCCCACAGCGCCAGGGACTCCTCCAGGGTCGAACCGCCGGACTCCAGCCGGCGCACGACCTCCATCAGCTCGTCCCGCGCCTGCTCGTAGCCGAGAGTCCCCCGGTCCTTCGTCTCTGCCATGGCCCCCACCTTAGGACCCGCCTACGACACCGGGCCGACGGTGACACCGAACTCCCCGTCGGCGACCCGGGCGCGCAACTCCTCGCCCGCGCTCACCTCGTCCGCCGCGCGCACCGCCGCGCCGTCCTGCCGCTGGAGCACCGCATAGCCGCGCTTCAGTGTGGAGGCGGGGGAGAGGGCGACGACCCGCGCGCGGGTGTGCTCCAACTCGGAGTCGGCGCGGTCCAGCAGATGCGCCAGCGTGCGCCGGCCGCGCGCGAGCACCGCGTCCACGACCTCCGCGCGCTCGTCCACGATCGCGTACGGCTCGGCCATCGCGGGCCGGCTCAGCCACGCCGCCAGCCCGCGCTCCTCGCGGTCCAGCACCCCCGTCAGCACACGCAGCGCGCGCAGCCGGAGCTGCTCTATCCGCACGCGCTCCTCGCCCACGTCCGGCACGGCGTCCTTCGCGGCGTGCGTGGGCGTACGGGAGCGGAGATCCGCCACGTAGTCCAGCAGGGGGTTGTCCGGCTCGTGGCCGATGGCCGAGACCACCGGCGTACGGCACGCGGCCACGGCCCGTACGAGCTGCTCGTCCGAGAACGGCAGCAGGTCCTCCACGCTGCCGCCGCCCCGCGCGACGATGATGACGTCCACCTCCGGCAGACCGTCCAGCTCCTGCACCGCCTTGACGATCTGGGGCACCGCGTGGACCCCCTGCACCGCCACCGGCCGCACCTCGAACCGCACCGCCGGCCACCGGTGCCGCGCCGTCTCCAGCACGTCCCGCTCCGCCGCCGACGCCCGTCCCGTCACCAGCCCGATGCGGCGCGGCAGGAACGGCAGCGGCTTCTTGCGCTCCGGCGCGAAGAGCCCCTCGGCGGCCAGCGCCTTCTTCAACCGCTCCAGCCGCACGAGCAGTTCGCCGACGCCCACCGGGCGGATCTCGGCGGCGCGCAGCGAGAGCTGGCCGCTCGGCGCGTACCAGACCGGCCTGGCGAAGACGACGACCCGCGCGCCTTCCTGTATGACGTCGGCCACTTTGTCGAACACGTCGCGGAAGCACGTCACCGTCAGGGAGACCTCCTGCGCCGGGTCGCGCAGCGTCATGAAGACCACGCCCGCACCCGGCCGCCGCGACAACTGGGTGATCTGCCCCTCCACCCACAGCGAGCCGAGCCGGTCGATCCAGCCGCCGATCTTCCGCGAGACGACCCCGACGGGCATGGGCGTCTCGGCCGTGTTCACCGCCATGCGCCCGAGCCTAACGGCGGGGTACGACAGCCGGGCGGCTCCGGCGGAGAGGGTCGCAGGTCGTGCACCCTCGAATCGGGGCGGCTGTGTTCCGTACGATGGCCGTATGACTGCTTCGAGCACGCCGCAGCCCGCCCGCCGCGTCCTTCTCGCCGCACCCCGGGGCTACTGCGCCGGGGTGGACCGGGCGGTGATCGCGGTCGAGCAGGCCCTTGAACAGTACGGCGCTCCGGTGTACGTACGGCACGAGATCGTGCACAACAAGTACGTCGTCAAGACGCTGGAGCGCAAGGGCGCGATCTTCGTCGAGGAGACGGCCGAGGTGCCGCCGGGCAACATCGTGATCTTCTCCGCGCATGGCGTCGCCCCCACCGTCCACGACGAGGCGAAGGAAGGCCGGCTCGCCACGATCGACGCCACCTGCCCGCTCGTCACCAAGGTGCACAAGGAGGCCGTCCGGTTCGCCAAGGACGACTTCGACATCCTGCTCATCGGCCACGAGGGCCACGAGGAGGTCATCGGCACGTCCGGCGAGGCGCCGGAGCACATCCAGCTCGTCGACGGGCCCGAGGGTGCCGACCAGATCGAGGTGCGCGACCCCGACAAGGTCGTCTGGCTGTCGCAGACCACGCTGTCGGTGGACGAGACGATGGAGACGGTCGACCGGCTCAAGGGCCGCTTCCCGAACCTGCTGGACCCGCCGAGCGACGACATCTGCTACGCCACGCAGAACCGCCAGGTCGCGGTGAAGCAGGTGGGTGCGGAGTCGGACCTCGTCATCGTCGTCGGCTCGCAGAACTCGTCGAACTCGCTGCGGCTGGTCGAGGTCGCCGTCGACGCCGGCGCCAAGGCGTCGTATCTGGTCGACGGGGCCGAGGAGATCGACGAGGCGTGGCTCGACGGCGTGGCGACCGTGGGCGTGACGTCGGGTGCGTCGGTGCCGGAGGTCCTGGTCGACGGCGTGCTGGAGTGGCTCGCCGAGCGGGGCTACGTGGACGTGGACCTCGTCCAGCCGGTGGACGAGCGGATCACCTTCTCCCTGCCGAAGGAGCTCCGCCGCGACCTGCGCGCCGAGGCGGCTGCGCTGGGCGGCGGCGCGGCGGACTGACGGGCGCGGCCTGGTCCGGGGCCCGCCGCTGAGGCTTCGCCCGCCGGCGCGCCCCCGAGGACGGCCGGACCTGCGGCTCCCCGCCGCCGCCGGGGCTGCGCCGGACGGCGAGCATGGCGAAGTGCCGCAGCAGCGCGACGACGGCGGCGAGCAGCGTGCCCCCGTAGAGCCACGGCGCCTCCAGGGCCAGGGTCGTACCGGCCGCCATCACGTGCGCGGAGATCCCGCCCGAGCCCTCGCCGACGGCCAGCGTCCCGGCGGCGAAGGCGATCGGCATCGCGATCGGGGCGGCGATGACGTCCGCGGGCCGGATCCACAGCGCGCAGGACACGGACAGCACCAGGAACACCACCCCGAAGAACACCGGCGCGGTCCCCATCACCACCTGCACGAACGCCCCCGTGCCCAGCATCACCGACGCCGCCAGCAACCCCCGCCGGCCGCCGTCAGCCGCGGCCCCGCGGGCCGCAGCAGCGTCCGCAGCACGGGCGGCACGGGCCGCCGCGCCGCGGCCCGGTACACGACGGCGCTCTCCTCCGGCCCGGGACCCCCGGCGGGGTCGGGCTCGCGGGCCGGTCGCGGGACGTGAGCCTGCCGTCGCTCTCCGTCAGGATCCGTATTCGTACGGTGATGCTGCATCGCTCCACGTTAGGCCCCGCGGCAGGTGAAACCCGGGGAGGGGCACAGAATGCGCTCATTCGGAGTGCCGGAGTCCCACAGGACGCACACACGGGGCCCGCGACACCACCCGTAGAATCACACCGGGCCCTGCCGCGCCCCCGTCCCCGTACCTCGTAGGAAGTCGTTCACGTGTCGCTCACGATCGGAATCGTCGGCCTGCCGAATGTCGGCAAGTCGACCCTCTTCAACGCCCTGACCAAGAACGAGGTGCTGGCGGCCAACTACCCGTTCGCCACCATCGAGCCCAACGTCGGCGTCGTCGGCGTCCCCGACCCCCGCCTCACCACCCTGGCGGGCATCTTCGACTCCCAGCGCATCCTCCCGGCGACGGTCGACTTCGTCGACATCGCCGGCATCGTGCGCGGCGCGAGCGAGGGCGAGGGCCTGGGCAACAAGTTCCTGGCGAACATCCGCGAGTCCGACGCGATCTGCCAGGTCATCCGCGCCTTCCGGGACGAGAACGTGGTCCACGTCGACGGCAAGGTCTCGCCGAAGAACGACATCGAGACCATCAACACCGAGCTGATCCTCGCCGACCTCCAGACCATCGAGAAGGTCCTCCCGCGGCTCCAGAAGGAATCCCGCATCAAGAAGGACCTGGCCCCCAAGCTCACCGCCATCGAGGAGGCCAAGACCATCCTCGACACGGGCCAGACCCTCTTCGCCGCGGGCATCGCCCAGGGCACGGAGCGCGCCGAACTCCTCCACGACCTGCACCTGCTGACGGCGAAGCCGTTCCTCTACGTCTTCAACGTCGACGAGGACGAACTGACCGACGACGCCTTCAAGGACGAACAGCGCGCCCTGGTCGCCCCGGCCGAGGCCATCTTCCTCAACGCCAAGCTCGAATCCGAACTCGCCGAACTCGACGAGTCCGACGCCCTGGAACTCCTCCAGTCCGTAGGCCAGGAAGAACCGGGCCTGGTCACCCTGGCCCGCGTCGGCTTCACCACCCTGGGCCTCCAGACCTACCTCACCGCAGGCCCGAAGGAGGCCCGCGCCTGGACCATCAAGAAGGGCGCCACGGCCCCGGAGGCGGCGGGCGTGATCCACACGGACTTCCAGAAGGGCTTCATCAAGGCGGAGGTCATCTCCTTCGACGACCTGGTCACGACAGGCTCGGTCCCGGAGGCCCGCGCGGCGGGCAAGGCCCGCATGGAGGGCAAGGACTACGTGATGCGCGACGGCGACGTAGTGGAATTCCGCTTCAATGTTTAGGCCCCGCGATACCGCGAACCCGGTGAATTAGCAAACCACCAGGTCAGACGAATGTGACCCGAATTCGGGTCACACCCGCTCGCGTACCGTGGCTGGATTTTGGCTGGATGGCCTGACGGCTCGTCACCTGTCGTCATCTGTCGTTCTCCGCACGCTGGCTGGATTTTGGCTGGAGAACGCCGAACAGCGGGCCGCGCGGACGGGATGTACGCCCGCGTCGGCCGAGCAACCGAGGGAACGCACCCCTGGGACCACGCGTGTGTGAATGGCACCGTCGCCACCCCCGTGGGCCGCCGGGCGGGCCGCTCGGCGGCCCGTTCCCCCTCGAATCCTCGGCAGGGCACGACACAGATGGGAACGGTCGTAGGCCCTGGTCACCGGGCGCACGGATCACCATCGAGTCCACCTTGCCCCTCTGAAGCCCCAGCGCTGACCGCGGGGAACTCAACTGCTCACCGGTCGGTCACGACATGGACTGATCCCGGCGTACAGACCGACTCGTCCGCCTTCACGGCCCTGAACTGGGTGTTTACCTGGATCAGGGCCGTTTTCCACGCCAAGATGCATTACGTCTCTACCTGCGGTTTCCCGGGAGTTCCCGCGCGTTTGTGTAATGGATGTGTAACGCGATCTTGGTGTCGAGGTTAGGGCGTCCCCTGCGGGCTGCCGGTGCCTCCAGCGCCCTCCTGCCGGGTGGTTTGGGTTTCGGCTCCCGCCTGCGAAGCCGATAAACCGGTCGACAGTGTTCCTCGTCGACTGTGGAGTCACCCATGAGGCTTGGTTCCGGTGCGGCAGCGGCGGTGCTGACCGCGGCGTTGGTATCGCCTGCGGTCCCGGCGCACGCCGCACCCCAAAGTGTGGAAGTGATCTTCGGAGAGGGCGCGAACGCGTGCCGGGGCGGAAGGGTCTGTCTCTACGAGAACTTCACCCTCAACGAGAGGGCGCCCGCCCGCATCCTCATGACCACCCAGAAGATCGACTGGCTGGGCGACTACGGCTTCAACGACGTGACCGGTTCCGTGTGCAACTTCGCCAACTACCCGGTCATTCTGTACAAGGACGCCACCTACCACGGGGAGTCGGTGGTCTTCGCCGTGGACGAGTGCAACGACGTCCCGATCAGTTTCAACGACGAGGCGGCCTCCCTCCAATTCTTAATCCGTTAGCCTCGATCGTTCATGAGTCCTCGTCAGCTTGCTGACGGGGAACTCTGCGTATGTGTGGTGCGGTTTTTCGGGGCTGGGGCAGGTCGAGGGGCCGGCTTTCGCGTCGGATGGGCGCCGGGTTCCACTTCACCGGTGTGGTGGTGCGGGTTGTCGGGACGGTCGATGTGGCTGGTCAGCCGGGGTTCGGCAGGGCGTGGAGCCTGACGATCGCGTGGTTGATGACGGCGGTCCAGGGCCATCGGGCGGGCAGGCGGAGCCAGCGGCGGCGGCCGGTGTTCACGAGCTGCGCGGCGGCGGAGAACAGCCGAATCCGGAGCTTTTTGGGTTCCCAGCGGCGGGCCTCGCCGGTCAGCGCGAGCATCGGCATCCAGGCGAGGAGGTCGAGCGCGAGGGAGACGATCTCCAGCCAGATCAGCTATCCGGCCGCTGGGCAACCCCAGCCGCACACCCTCACCGAGGTGACCGCCGAAGGCCCCACCGGCACCAGCAGGAACACCTACTCCTACGACCCGGCCGGCAACACCACCGCCCGCACCCTGGGCGGCGACAAGCAGACCCTGGCCTGGGACGCCGAAGGGCACCTGGCGAAAGTCACCGAACCGGATGGCAACGGCGGCGAGCAGGCCACCGAATACCTCTACGACGCGGACGGCAACCGTCTCATCGGCCGCACCCCCAGCGAGACCACCCTCTACCTCGGCCACACCGACATCACCCTGCCCAAGGGCGCGGACAAGCCCCAGGCCACCCGCTACCACGACCTCGGCGACGGCCACCAAGCCGTCGAAGAAGACGACGGCACCGTCTGGTTCACCCCCGCCGACCACCACGCCACCGGCCAGCTCGCCATCCAGGCGGACAGCCTCGACCTCCAGCGCCGCAGGGAAACCCCCTTCGGGACCCCACGCGGCGAAGAACCGGTCGACTGGCCCGGCACCAGGGGCTTCGTCGGCGGCACCAACGACACCTCCACGGGCCTGACCCACCTCGGCGCCCGCGAGTACGACCCGGACACCGGCCGGTTCATCTCCGTCGACCCGATCATGGACCTGACCGATCCCGCAGGCTCCTTCAACGGCTACACCTACGCCGGCAGCAGCCCCATCACCTTCAGCGACCCCTCCGGCCTGTCACGAGCGGACGCCTGCGGCGTGGGCTGCCCCATCGGCGGCACCGGCCCGGGCACCGGCCAGAAGACACGCACCATCAAGCAGGCCCCCTCTTACCCCGTCTATCCACCGGTCAGGAGCAGTTCCCGCGGAACCTCCGGCAGCAACTGGGGCGGTGGCTCGTCCAGCAGCGGCGGAGGCACCACCTGGCAAAGCGACTGGATCGGCGCGTTCAGCCCGGACTCCAACAACAAAGAAGACCTCCTTCGGTGGTGGAGCTACTACGGAAACAACGTCGACGGCAGTTCGTACTGGCTCTCGCAAGTCGGCGAGAACGGGGAGTCGTCGAACGTCTGCTGGGGCAGGGACGCATGCCAGGAGGCGTGGCGCTACCTGATGCAGGGCGGAGACATCGAAGGCGCCAAACGCATCGCCGCCACCTACTGCCTGGAAAACCCGAAGGGGTGCCAGGTCGGAGCAGGCGCATACGGCGCAATGCAGGAGTCGGCCGAAGCCTTCCCCTTCCTCCTGGCAGCCGGCGCAGGAGCCGCCATCTCCCAGGCGGCGAAGGGCAAACCAGTCCAGTTCTGCCACAGCTTCACACCCGGAACGAAAGTTCTCCCGGCAGACGGCACACACAAGGACATCGACGACGTCGAGATAGGCGACAAGGTAGTCGTCACCGACCCCGAAACCGGCGACCAGGAAGTCCGCGAAGTCGTCGCCACCATCACCACGGAGGACGACAAACACTTCGTCGACCTCACCATCACCACCCCGGACGGCACCACCACACTCACCGCGACCACCACCCACCCCTTCTGGTCAAAAGACGATGCCGCATGGGTCGACGCCGGCGACATCACCCCAGGCACCACCCTCCGCACCCCCGACAACACCACCGCCACAGTCCAGCAGACCCACCACTACACCAAGCGTCAACGCACCCACGACCTCACCATCAACGACATCCACACATACCATGTGCTCGCAGGTGAGACGCCCGTCCTCGTCCACAACTGCCTCATTAACGGAAGCGGTCCGGCCAAGGGTATTCTTGAGGTGAGCGATCGGGTAAAATCTGTCGGCGCGGTGAAGAGCTTTAGTCCGAAGGGTGAGAGGGATTTCATCTTCGACCCGACCACGGGGCGATTTGCAACGGGAGCACATCAAGGTGTAGGTGGCCATGATTTCCTAGGGAGCGCGGTTGGTGCCGATAAGTCAACGATGGTCGGCGGCCGCCTACGTCGGGGTCCTAATGGGGAGTTGCAGACCAATGAGTGGTCGGGGCACTATGGCATGAACTGGAATGACTCAGGCAGGAAGGCATTCCAAGACTTCATGGGTCGACACGGGATAACCGTGAATCACACCTCGAGCATGTATTGGTAGACAAAGTGACGTCCCCGAGGGAATGGTGGGTGCGATGACAGTACGTGATCTGCTGGTCGAACTCTCGGCCGTTCCAGATAGTTGTTGGATCGTTTCTTCCTACCCGGATCACGCCGGAGCCGTTGCGTGGCTGCCACTGGTGCAGATAAGCACGACGGGGATTTGGTTGGGGTTCGATCGGAAAGGGGTGTGGACGCTGGGAAGACTCGACGGTGAAGTCCAATCTTCGGCGGAGACCTTGCCCTCTTCTTGGGTGACGATATTGGATTCGGACGAGAAAACAGTCCGAGCGAAGTTGGACGATGCTGCCGCACGGTTCGGGCTGTCGCCCGAAAATGTTCAGAATCTGGTTCCCGTCGAGAATGTGCTAACGGTGGCAATCAGAAGCCGAAGCAGTCACTGGGCAGAACGAGCAGTCCACTGGATGTCGGGTAGGGGTGTCTCACAGGAACAATTGAAGCTGCTTCGAGAGTTGTCCAGCGCCAGATGGGCAAATCAACGGACTCGACATATTGCAAGACGTCTAGTGAAGACCTCTGAGCTGAGTGGTTAATCGAGAATCGACGCCGTCGCCGGGCTTGCCCCCACTCTGGTCGAAACCGTGGAGCCGCCGACGAGAAGCGTCGACCTGCTGGACAGGACTCTGATCTCCACCCTGGCGGTGCGCCGCTCTGGACACCGAGGCCAACAACTACCCGCCGTACCAGTCCAGACGCCGCGACCACGGCATGAACGCAGTGGCGGTAAGGAAGCGAGTGTCGAGCCCACACAGGTTCGGGAACGCGCCCTCGGTGCGGACCCCGACGTCAGCGATGCCGTCTGGGCTTGGTGCGGGATCTACTGCCGGTTCCGGATGACTGGATGTCGAGGCGGGTGGACGGAGGGCTACTGCCAAAAGCAGGAGATTGACCGGGCGCGCTACCTCGTCGACAACGGCATCAAGTAGTTGGCGAGACCGTCCGATTTCCCGCCCTGGCCGGGAGGCACGCCTTTTGAGCTGGTGGCGGGATTCGGTACTGGGTGGCTGCGCCGCACGACCGGCGGCGCGGTGTGTCCGCGCCGAGCGGACGGACGCGAGAACGAGCCGAGTGACGGCAGAACGCCCTATTGGGCGGACATATAGGTGGACTCTTGCCCATGGAGCCAGACTGAACAGGGCATGGTTTCCGGTGGCTGGATGCTGGCTGGATCCCGCTCGGCCCTGCGGTGTTGATGCAGGTCAAAACTGCACGCTCGGTGTTCCGCTTCAACGTCTAGGTCACGACGCAGTGCCGCTGCTCGGGCGAACTGGCGAACCATCAGGTCAGCCGGGGGCCGGGGGTCCTGGGGTGCCGATCGCGCCCCCGGTTGGCTTCGGGAGTTCGTTAGTCGGAGTCGCGTGCCTCCCGGAGTAGTTCCCAGCCGGCCTCGGCGGCTTCTGCGGCCACGGCGCGCGGGTCGCCCTCGCCGGCCAGGACCTTGTACTCGGTGTGTCCGAGGAGTTGCCACGCCGCGCGCATCTCCGGCCACGACGGCATCACTTGGCCGTCGTCACATTGGCCGATGTACGGACGCAGGATCGCGTCCCGGGCGGCGACGGTGCCCATCGCCTCCTCCTGTACGGGTACCAGCTGCTGAAGCTTGTTGAGGTCTTCGCCCGCGTCCGGCCGGGACAGGTAGGAGGTCACCAGGTCGCGTGCCGCGGGAACGTTCGGTGCGTTCCGGTAGATGTAGAAGCCGTACACCGAGACCATCGACACGGCTTGCCTGTCGCCCAGCGGAGGTACCGCGGCGACGCTCACGTCCATGCGCCGGTCCTTGATCGAGGCGAGGGCACGTGACGAGCAGACCAGGAACGGGGCGCGGCCCTCCAGGAAGAGCGGTAAGGCTTCCGCGCGGCCGATGTCCGGGTTCAGCGCGCCGCTCCCGCCCGGGCCGGTGCCGAGCTCGCTCAGCCGGACGAACGCGTTCACGAAGTTCTCGCGCCACGCCGAGATGTCCTCGAACCTGCCGGCGCCGCCCGCTTCGGAGGGAGTCCTGCGCAGGCCGAAGAACGTCCCGCCGCTGCTGGAGAACAGTGGCCACATGTGGTACGGGTCGCCGGCATTCCCCGCTGCATCAGGGGAGCCGACCTGGAGCGCGACTCCGGCGCCGTCCTCGATCCCTTTCGCTGCGACGGCTGCGTTACCGGCGCGGATGGTCTCGTCGAACGTCGTCGGCATCGGACCGTTGCCCGCAAGCGCGTTGTTGCGGATCAGGGCCACGCTGTCGAAGACGTACGGTATCGCGTAGAGCTGTTCCTGGCTGGTGAGCGCTTCCACGGCGACAGGGGAGATCCGGGCCAGCCCCGCGGGGCTGAACGGCGGCTCGAGTACCGAGCCTTCCCTTACGACGCGCCCGATCCAGTCGTGCGGCCCGGCCACCACGTCCGGAACGTGGTAGCCGCGTGGTGGGCGACCGGTCGCGACGAGTCGTGTGAACGCTTCCTCCAGCGCCTCGGTGCGTTCGAACGACTCCACCCTGACGGAGACCGCGTACGTCCTGCGGAAGGGACTGGAACACCCGAAGTACTTCGCCAGCGTGCGCGCCCGGGTCCGCTCCGCCCAGACCACCAGCGACCGCACCCGGTCGAGCCCCTCTTCGTTCCGGGACCAGTAGCCTTTGCCGTCCCGGAAGGTGATCTGTACGTCGTGCGGTGTGCCGTGATGCCTGGTCGAGGCATCCGCGGAAGCCGGCCTGGACTTCACCGACCGGTGGACGTCGTCGCTCGGCCACAGATGCTCGTCGCCCGCCTTGAGGACGGCGATGTCTTTGCGGGCCGTACGCAGGTGCGAGCCGCAGGTGACGGTGACGACCAACTTCTGGAACGTGGCCGTGGATTCGTTGAGGACGAGGGCACCTGTCGAGTCGGGGCCCGCATCGACCTGCCAGCCGATCTTGAGGCTTTTCGCCCGCACCGTCCGTTGGTTGGAACGGATGACTCGTGTGAGAGCGACGACTCCTGTGATCGCGGTACAGACGGCGACGACGGTGGAGGCAACGACTTCGATGTCGCTCAGGAACGGCAACACCGCCGCGTAGTCAAGTGACCGCATTGCCGCACCATACCCAGGCACCTGCGTCTTCGCGAGAAGTTCGAGGCCGGAAGCCGTCCGCACGGCCGGTGAAGCGCGGGCCGGGCTGCGCGGGCTCACCCGGCTTTCGTTCAGGCGGCGTTGCGGGGTGCCCGGCGGGTGGGGGTGTGTTCCGGGTCGGAGCCGGTGACGAAGGCGTCGCGGGGGTGCTGGACGGATTGCAGGGAGACGATGTCCCGGCCGAAGAGTGCGGCGGTGAGCCAGACGGCCAGGACGCGGATCTTGCGTTCCCACGTCGGTACGGCCAGAACGTGGTAGCCGCGGTGCATCAGCCAGGCGGGAAATCCCTTGATCACGATGCGCTTGTACTGGAAGATGCCGCGTCCCATGCCCAGGGTCGCGACCGCTCCGAGGCTGCCGTGGCGGTAGGGGCGGGCGCTGCGTCCGCGCAGGCCGGCCACGATGTTCTTGGCCAGCCGCTTGCCCTGCCGCACGGCGTGCTGGGCGTTGGGCATCGTCAGCGCTCCGGGCGCGTGCGAGGCCAGGTCGGGGATGGCCGCATCGTCCCCGGCCGCCCACACGTCCGCGAGAGGTTCGCTGTCGGTGCCCACGCGCAGGTCGGCGCGGGTGAGGAGCAGGCCGCGGGCGTCGACCGGCAGATCGGTGTGGTTGTGCACGACCGGATTGGAGGCGTTGCCGGCGGTCCAGACGATCAGGGCCGAGTCGAACTCCTCTCCGTCGGAGAGCACGAGGTGTCCGTCCTTCGCGGACTCGACCTGGGTGTTCAGGTGGACGCGCGCACCGCGCTTCTCCAGGGAACGCACCACCCAGGCGCCCGGCTTGTCCGTCACCTCGGGCAGGATGCGACCGCGGGCCTCGACGAGGTGGAAGGACAGCTCGTCGGCGCTCAGCTCGGGGTAGGACCTGAGCGTGGCCTTGGCCAGTGACAGCAGTTCGCCGAAGCCCTCGACACCGGAGAACCCGCCGCCGACGAAGGTGAAGGTGAGCAGGGCCCGCCGCTGAGGGCCCGGAGGCAGGGAGGCCGCCCGGTCGAACGCGGTCAGCAGCCGGTCCCGGATGGCGACGGCCTCTTCCACGTGCTTCAGGCCGATCGCGTGCTCCGCGATGCCGGGGATGGGGAAGGTGCGGGTCACGGCGCCGGCGGTGACCACCAGGATGTCGTAGGAGAGCGGGTAGTCCTCGTCGTGCTCCGGCCGGACGGTGACCGTGTGGTCCGCGTGGTGGATCTCGGTCACGGTCCCCGCGATCACCCGGGTGCCGCGCAGATGCCGCCGCAGCGAGACGGCCGCGTGCCGTGCCTCGATCGACCCGGCCGTCACCTCGGGCAGGAACGGCTGGTAGGTCATGTACGGACGCGGGTCCACGATCGTGACGCGTGCCTCGCCCTTGCGCAGCTTCTTCTGCAGCCTCCAGGCCGTGTAGAAGCCTGCGTACCCGCCGCCGACGATCACGATCTCACGCATGATTCCACTCCCGTTCTCTCCCGTACTGCCGCTCATCAGGGAGACGAGACAGCCCGCCGGGGCGTGACAGCCGGCAGGCGGTTGACGAATCCAGCTCATCTGCTCCCTGCCGGGGCGTTCCCCGGCGGTCCCGCTTCCGTTCTCACCAGGGCGACGAGGTAGCCCTCCGGGCGTCACGGGTCAGATGCGGGACAGCTTCTCCGGGTTGACGACCCTGCGGTACGCGGTGATCAGACCGTCCGTGATCTGCAGCGTGTCCACGGAGTAGACCCCGCCCTCCTGGCGGAACACCAGGGCGAGTTCGCCCCCGGCCTCCACGAGGTCGACGCGGTCCGCACCTCGTTGGCGGCCCACGCGGACCAGTACCTCGGCGATGCGCTCACCGCCATGGATGAGCTTGCGTGCCGCGAGGGCCTTGCCGCCGCCGTCGGTGACGTAGACGGCGTCCGGATGCAGCAGCTTGACCAGGCCCTCCAGGTCCCCGGCCTCGTAGGCGGCGCGGAAGGTCTCCAGTACGCGGGCGCGTTCGGCCTTCGACGCCCGCGGCATGGACTCCTTCGCCTTGGCCACACGGCGCCGGGCCCGCGAGGCGAGCTGCCGCGCACCCGGTACGGACACGCCCAGGGCTTCGGCGATCCGGCCGAACTCGATGCCGAAGACGTCGTGCAGGACGAAGGCGACCCGCTCCGGCGGGGTCAGCTCCTCCATGATCAGGAGCATCGCCGTGCTGACGGACTCGTCGACGAGCACCGGCTCGGACGCGTCCGGCCCTGTCAGCAGCGGTTCGGGCAGCCATGGCCCGACGTACGTCTCCCGGCGGACACGGGCGCTCTTGAGGATGTCGTACGCCCGCCGTGCGGCCACCGTCACCAGCCAGGCCCGCAGATTGCCGATGCCCCGCAGATCCGCTTTGGCCGCCCGCAGCCACACGTCCTGGGTCACGTCCTCGGCATCGGCCACGCTGCCCAGCAGCCGGTAGGCGACGCCGAACACCGCGGGGCGGTGCTTCTCCCACCCGGCGTCGAGCGTGTCCTCCTGCTCGGAGCGCCCCGGCGCCTGCCCGTTGCCCATACGGATCGCACCCCTCCTCTGGCCCCAGCGTACGGGCTGCGTACGGCAGCCGGGGCCGGGGAACAGCAGGTCCGCCGCTTGCGGGGAGAGGCGGGCCGGCTCCGGTGTGCGGTGCCCTCCGGCGGGGGCGGCCGCACGTCGGCGTGCGGGGCCCGCCCAACCGGTGCGGGGTTCACCGCGGTCCGGTCCGGTGTGGGCATACCCTGAACCTCCAGGTGTTCGGCAACCGGCCCGTGCCGTACGTCCGGTCGCCGCGCCCTGCGCCGAGCCCGCCCGGAGCCCTGGAGGAGCGCATGTCCCTCGCCGTCGTGGTCGGTGCCGGTGGCACCGGTGTGGCCACCGCACGTCTGCTCGCCGACGCCGGCCGCCGCGTCCGCCTCGTCACCCGCGGCGGTGGCGGGCCCGAGCACCCGGCGATCGAGCGCGTGGCCGCCGACGCCGCCGACGCCGACCGGCTCTCGGAGGTCGCCCGGGGCGCCGCCACCCTCTTCAACTGCGCCGCCCCGCCGTACCACACCTGGCCCAAGGCCCTCCCGCCGCTCGCCGAAGGGCTGCTCACCGCGGCGGAACGCACCGGCGCCGACTACGTCATGCTCGACAACCTCTACGCCTACGGGCCGGTCGAAGGCCCCATGACCGAGGACCTGCCCCTGGCCCCCTCCAGCGTGAAGGGCCGCGTCCGGGCCGAGGTCTGGCGGCAGGCCGACGCCGCGCACGAGGCCGGCCGGGTGCGCGTGACGACCGTACGGGCCTCGGACTTCATCGGCGCCGGGGCGTACTCCGTCGTCACCGTCACCGTCGCGCCCAAGGTGCTGGCCGGCAAGCCCGCGCTGGTGCCCGCCGACCTGGACGCCCCGCACAGCTGGACGGCCACCCGCGACGCCGCCCGGGCGCTGGTGGCGGTCGCGCAGGACGAGCGGGCCTGGGGCCGCGTCTGGCACGCGCCCACCGCTGCGCCCCTCTCCGTACGCGAACTGGCCGACCGCCTGGCCCGGCTGGCGGAGGTACGCGAGCCGCGGCTGCGCGCGATGCCGGGCTGGCTGCTCCGCGCCGGCGGGCTCTTCTCGCCGGTGGTACGTGAACTGCCGGAGATGCAGTACCAGTTCCAGCAGCCGTTCGTCCTGGACTCGTCCCGTATCGAGGAGACGTTCGGCCTCCACCCCACCCCGCTCGACGACGTGCTCCGGGAGATGATCGCGGCCGGCTGAACGCGGCGGTGGACCTCACAGGCCCGGGGCGCCCCACAGCGGGAACCAGCGGGTCAGGTCCTCCTCGACGCGCAGATCGTCCTTGACCACCGCCTTGACCTGGAGCTCCAGCGGGTTGTCCCGTTTCTCGCCGGACAGCGGGGCGAAGGGGTAGAAGGTGCCGCGCTTGTAGAGGTAGACCAGCGCCAGGGAGCGCATCTCGGCGTCGTGGAAGGTGACCAGGGAGCAGAGGAGCTGCGGCCCGAAGCCGCTGTCCTCCAGCGCCGAGTTCACCGCGTGCAGGTCGCCCACCAGCGCGGGCAGGTCGTCCGGCGTGCGGCGGGAGAGCAGCCAGGAGTACCCGTAGTCGTCGCGGCTGAACTCGACCGGCGCGCCGGCCCGTTCGGAGTCGGCGTCCAGCAGGGCCCGTACCTCCTGCTGGACCTGCGCGAAGGCCCCGCCCTCGATGGACGCGAAGCACACCGAGCCCGCGCCGGTCGGGGTGAAGCCGACGGCCGCCTGGAGCGTGATCGCCGCCGAGGGGAGCCCGAAGAGCTGGTCGAGGTCGGGCTTGACCGGCTTGGACCGGCCGAAGAGGGAGTCGAGGAAGCCCACGAGGTCTCAGCTCCTTCCCGCGGAGTCCCCGCCGCCGCCCGGCTCGCCGAGTTCGGCGGAGATCCCCGCGAGGGCCTCCAGACGGCGCTCCAGGGTGGGGTGGGTGGAGAAGATGTTGGCCATCGCGGTGCCCGGGCGGATGGCGGGGGTGAAGAAGAACGCGTTGAACGCCTGGGAGGTGCGCAGATCCTGGGTGGGGATACGGGCGATGTCCCCGCTGATCTTGGTGAGGGCCGACGCCAGCGCGGAGGGCTTGGCGGTCAGCATGGCGCCGGCGCGGTCGGCGGCGAGCTCGCGGTAGCGCGAGAGGGCGCGGATGAGCACGAAGCTGACCGCGTAGACGACCGCCGAGACGGCCATCACCGCGGCGAGGATGACGACGGTGTTCTGGTCGCGCGAGCGTCCGCCGAAGATCTGGGAGTAGAAGGCGAAGCGGACGACGAGTCCCGCGATCACGCCCAGGAACGAGGCGATGGTGATCACCGCCACGTCGCGGTGCGCGATGTGGGACAGCTCGTGGGCGAGGACGCCTTCGAGTTCCTCGGTCGTCAGGCGGCGCTGCAGTCCCTTGGTGACGCAGACGACGGCGTGGTCGGCGTTGCGGCCGGTGGCGAAGGCGTTCGGCAGGTCCATCCCGGAGACGGCCACCCGGGGCTTCGGCATGTCCGCGGTGGCGCACAGGCGGTCGATGATGCCGTGCAACTGGGGTTCTTCCTCGGGCGTGACGAATCTGCCGTGCATCGCGTACAGGGCGATCCGGTCCGAGAACCAGTACTGCAGCGCCAGCACCCCGGCGGCGATGACCACCACCAGCACGACGGACTTGAGCAGTGCGATCAGCGCGGCGACGAAGGCCACGTACACCAGCCCGAGCAGGAACATCGTGACCACCATGCGGGTGGTCAGGCGCCGGTCGGGCTCAAAGCGGCTGCGCATCAGTTCTCACCCCGGGATCAGACCATCGTCGGAAAGCAGGTGCCTCACCTGCGTGAGGCTGGTGCCCTCGTCGGGCAGTACCAGGTCGGACGGCGTGATCTCCTCGTCCGGCAGCGGCCGGCCCAGGCTGCGTACGACGTCCAGAAGCGAGGACAGAGCCGTACCGAACGCTCCCTCGTCACCCGCGTCCGCGGCCGACTGGAGGGCGGCGTCCAGGTGGTTGAGCCGGTCCAGGTGCTGGTCGGCGACCTCATACTGGCCCTCGCCGAGAATCCGGATGATCATGACGTCGCCTCCTCGTCCGAGCCGCCCCCGGCGGCGCCGGGATCCCCCTTCTCCTCCGGGGCGGAACCGGCGGGCAACTGCGCCTTCATCCGGGCCAGCTCGAGCTCCACGTCCTGATCCGCACCCACGCGCTCGAGCTCGGTCTCGATGTCGTCCCGGCCGCCCGGCAGCGTGGCGTCCTCCAGCGCCCCGGAATCGATCAGCTCGTCCAGCGCGCCCGCGCGCGCCTGCATCTGCTCGGTCTTGTCCTGGGCCCGCTGCACGGCGAGGCCGACATCGCCCATCTCCTCGCCGACGCCGCTGACGGCCTCGGTGATCCGGGTCTGGGCCTCGGCCGCGGTGTAGGTGGCCTTGATCGTCTCCTTGCGGGTACGGAACGAGTCCACCTTCGCCTGGAGGCGCTGCGAGGCCAGGGTCAGCTTCTCCTCCTCCGCCTGCAGCGCCGCCTGCTGATCCTGCAGATCGGCGATCTGCGAGGCCGCGGTGGTACGGCGGGTGAGCGCCTCGCGGGCCAGGTCCTCCCGGCCGACCGCGAGCGCCTGCTGCGCCTGGCCCTCCAGCTTGCCCGTGGACTGCCGCAACTGGTCCGCCTGCAGCTCGATGCGTTTGCGGCTGGTGGCGACGTCGGCCAGACCGCGCCGTACCTTCTGCAGCATCTCCAACTGCTGCTGGTACGAGTAGTCCAGGACTTCACGCGGGTCCTCGGCCCGGTCGAGCGCCTTGTTGGCCTTGATCCGGAACAGGTCGCCGATACGCTTGGTGATGCCGGTCATGAGACCGCCCTCCTCTCGCCTCTCGACTTCGCTTGGTGCGCGAGAGACAGGCCGGGCGATTGCGCATACGCGCGCGGTGAGCCTGCCGCGTGGGGCCACAACCCCGACCATGGCACTTCCATTGTGCCGCACCTGCGCGGTCCGGCATCTTCACCGGCTGGGGGGCGGGGGTGTGGAGGCGGCCGCCGGGCTTCGCCCTGGGCGGCGGGGTTGCTACGCAGAGTGAGGGAAGCGCGTGGAGTAGGGCGTCCCGTCGCGTACGGAGCCGCCGGGCTGGGGCTCCGTACGCGATGGGACGGGGCGGGACGGGACGCGGCGGGGGCGGAGGGGCGAGGCTCAGTCCGTGATGAACCACTCGTCCTTGAGGTACCCCATGGTGCGCCTGCCGAGTTCGCTGTCGGAGAAGGTGACGGAGGCCCTCACCGCTTCGGCCGGAATCTCGACCTTGTCGGGGGCGAGCACGGTGACGCCCTGCGGGTCGACGGTGGCGGTCTTGAGAGCTTCCTTCTGCTCCGGCGAGATCATCTGGAACATGGCGAGGAACGCCGTCGTGCACGGGCCGACGCCCTCGGCCTCCCCCTTCTCGGCGGCGGGCCCGGCGACCTCGCAGACGGTGTCGACGTCCTCACGGCCCACGGCGTGGAGGTACACCTCGTACCGCTCGATCGCGCCCTCCTTCGTCTTGGGCGCGGGCCCGTCACCGGCCGGAAGGGCGGACGGCTTCTCGCTCGGGGCGGACGGGGACGGGTCGGCCGAGGGCTTCTCGACCTGTGTGGAGGCGGACGGCTCCGACGCCGCCGGAGCCTTCGCGTCCGAGTCGTCCTTGTTCTTGTCCGGACCGCACGCGGTCGCGACCAGGGCCACACACCCCGCCACGACCACACTCACCATCGCCCGAGCCTTCATGGGTCCCCCTCAGCATCAGCCGGCAACACAAGGAGGTCACGCAGCCCGCGGCAGAACGGTTCCGGCCCTGCCGGGGTAATACCCGGCAGGACCACGACGGGCCGTGCGATCGCGCCCGGCCCGCCGGGCCGGCCTCAGTGCTCGCAGAGGGAGAACTCCCGCTCGTAGAGCTGCTCGTTGTGTTCGTCGACGAAGAACTTGCGTTCGTGCATGAGCTGTTCGCGGTGGGCCTTGGCCTCCTCCAGCGTCATGGTCGACGTGTCGGCCCAGGGCTGCTGCGGTGGCACATCGGACGTCGAGACGATGGTCGTCTCCGGGTCGACCAGGAAGAACACGAGAATCTTGCGATGCCCCGGGCGGGTGGGGTCCGCGAGGCGGAACTCGCCGACGCGGTGCTGGAGGATGTTCGGGAAGGCCAGGCAGCGGCCGGCGGGGGTGGCTGCGGAGCCGAGGACCTGGTTCAGCGGGTCCTCGTCCTCCAGGCCGTAGACCTCGCGCACGCCGTTGTCGTCGTTCTGCTCGTAGCCCGGCTGGTCGAGGGCGGCCCGGAAGCTCAGCCGGCTTTCGGTGATGTTCTCGCTGTCCCAGTAGTAGATGCCGGTCGAGACGATCCGCTCGTTCACCATCCCCTCGACGTGCCACGACCCCCCGGCGTACTCGGGCCTGTCCGGGGTGAGATGGATCGTGGCCAGCTTGACTATGACCTGGAGCCGCCGCCCGCGCAGGTCGACGCGGGCGGAGTCGCCGGGCGGCTCGGGCGGGGTGAAGGCCGGCGCGTCCGGGATGACCGGGCTGCGGTTCTCCCACCAGTCGTCCTGGGCCTGCTCCCAGGCGCGTACGGCCTCCTCGTAGGCCGCCTTGTCGCTGTGATCCTCCTCGTCCGGATACTCGGGCTCGGAGTCGTACCACCCGTACGGATCCGGCTCGATCCGCAGGGGCCGCGGGTGGCGCAGATCGGTGAGCACGTTCTCCAGCATCGGCAGCAGGCGGGCGAACAGGTCGGGGAGGACGGCGGCCAGCTCGCGATGGGTCTCGGGGTGGACATTGTTCACGTACGAACGGAAGGCGACCTCGCCGTCGGCACTGACGTCGACGTCGGTGGGCAGCCACTGGAACTTCTCGGAGAACTCGTACGCCGACCAGCGGTCCGTCGGATTCCGCCAGGCCCGCTCGGGCGCGCCGCTCACCCCGTTCACCAGACAGAACAGCGACGGATGAACCAGATCCAGCACCTGCCCCTCGGACCCGGGATGCCAGTCCCGCTCCTCTTCCGGCACCTCCTCCAGCACCCGGACCGCCTCCCGCAACCGGGCCCTCAGCCCGTCATCGACCAGCCGGTCCGACTGCCACACCCCGTCGACGGCGGAAACCTCCACGCCGTTGCTCGCGTCGCGCAGCGCCGCGTAATGCGCGAGCTCGGCGAGGACATAACCGACCTGCGCTTCGGTGAGACCCTGGGCGATCGCCTCTTGCATCCACCTGGCGACGACGCCGGCGTCGTTCATCTTGTCGAACCACTCCGGCTTCGCCCGAATATGGGCGCTGCACTGCATCATCTCGAGTTCCCGCAGGGTGCGAGGCTTCGCGAACGAGAGGGAACGCGATGCCTGAAAGGGCAGCGGGAAAGCAGAAAGGCGACTCAATTCTCTTGATCCTCCCGGTCGATGTGCGGTGGCCGGAAGCGTACGGGACCCCACTGACACCCCGACCTGCCGTCCCATCCCCGCAGTTCAGCGAGCGGGGAACCCGCCGTGGCCCCACCTCCACCGCACCCCGGCGGCCCTCGGGCGCGGTCCCTGTGGCGTCAGTGGTTGCTGATCCTGCTGGGGCCGATAGCCGGTGGGATACGCAGTTGTGCGTATGACGAAGTGCTCTTGCAGGCATCAACCTGGTGGCCCTCTATGGGGCTGGGGGGTTTATGCCGGACGGGATGTACGACTGGTTACACGAAGCCGTTGCGGAGTTCGGCAGCTCGTGCAAGGCGAAGCTCACCGGGGGCGGAGGAAGTGCCGAGGCTGCCATCCGCGGACCGCTGGAGACGCTGCTCAAGGCGGTTGCGGAACACCATGATCTCGGTGAGCTCACCTGGCACGACGAAGTGCGTATCCCGGATCTCGGGGTACGTCCCGACTACGCCCTGCGGCAACGCGGAGCCACCATCGGTTATCTGGAGGTCAAAAAGCCCGGACTCTCCGTCGACCCGGAGACCTTCACCGGCCACAACAAAAGGCAGTGGCACCGGCTCCGCGACATCCCCAACCTCGCTTACACCAACGGCACCGAGTGGCGGATCTTTCGCGACGGGGTCCAGTTCGGCGAGACGGTTCGGCTCACCGGTGAGTTACGGAAGGCAGGTGGACGACTCGCGCCCGCAGACCCCGCGGCGCTCGACGCGCTGCTGCGGACGTTCGTGGGTTGGGGCCCGCCCGGCATCGGCCACGTCAGCCGGCTCGTCCAGCACATCGCACCACTCTGCCGGCTGCTGAGGGCCGCAGTGCGGGAACAACTGGCCGCCGAGTCCCGGTCCACCGCACCAGAGGACGATGCCCGGACCCGCCCGTTCACCGGGCTCAAGAGCGACTGGCGCAGGCTGCTCTTCCCCTCCGCCGACGACGCCACCTTCGCCGACGGATACGCGCAAACAGTGACATTTGCGCTTCTACTGGCCCGGACGGAGAACATCCCCCTCACCACGGGCGGCCTCCATGAGGTCGGCCGGCGGCTGGATGCCGGGCACGCGCTGATGGGCAAGGCCCTGCAACTGCTCACCGACAACGTGAACGAGCGGTTCTCGGTGACTCTCGACCTGCTGACCAGCACCATCAACAGGGTCGACTGGCCCGTCATCCGCAGAGGCAACCGCGACGCGTACATGCACCTGTATGAGAAGTTCCTCACGGTCTACGACCCCGAACTCCGGCAGCGCAGCGGTTCGTACTACACACCGCGCGATGTGGTCGACGACATGGTCCGCCTCACCGAGGATGTGCTGCGCAGCCGGCTGAGCAAAGCAGAGGGCTACGGCCAGGACGATGTGCGCATCGTCGACCCGTCGATGGGCACAGGGACCTACCTCCACTCGATCATCGAGAGGGTCGCCGAACGGGCGTCCGCACAGCACGGCCCGGCGATGAGACAGGACGCGATCGAGCGACTGGCCCGGCGTCTCTTCGGGTTCGAGGTGCAGATGGGGCCGTACGCCGTCGCGGAACTGCGCACCTCTGACCTGCTGAAGCGGTACGAGGCTCCGCTGCCCGAGCGCGGCCTCAACCTCTTCGTCACGGACACCCTGGACAACCCCTATGTCGAGGAAGAGGAACTGGCCTCGACGTACGGCGTCCTCTCCGACTCCCGCAGACGCGCCAACCTGGTGAAGGGCACCGTCCCGGTCACCGTCGTGATCGCGAACCCGCCCTACGACGACAAGGCGGAGAACCGCGGCGGCTGGGTGGAGAAGAGGCCCGTGGCGAAGGAGAAGCCGCTGCTGGACGAGTTCCGGTTACCGGGGAACGGCAGATACGAGCATGTGCTGAAGAACATGTACATCTACTTCTGGCGCTGGGCCACCTGGAAGGTCTTCGACGCCCACGACGAGGACCGGCACGGCGTCGTCTCCTTCATCACTCCGTCGGGCTTCGCCACCGGCCCGGGCGGTCGCGGCATGCGCGACTATCTACGGCGCACGTGCGACGAGGGCTGGATCATCAATCTCTCTCCCGAGGGACAACGCGCCGATGTAGGTACGCGGATCTTCCCGAAGGTCGCGCAACCCTTGGCCATCTGCATCTTCCTGCGGCGGGCGGACGCCGACCCGGGGCGCATGGCCCGTATCCACTACCGATCCGTCCACGGCAGACAGGCGGAGAAGTTCCGCCAGCTCAACGAGATCCGCCTTGACGACGACGGCTGGCGCGACGTCCACGAGGAAGCGACCCGGCCGTTCACCCCCGCCTCGCAGTCCGGCTGGGACGACTTCCCGGAGTTGAACGACTTGTTCCCCTGGGGGAGTCCTGGGGTGAAGGCGAACCGCTCGTGGGTGACTTCTCCGTCGCCCGAGATCCTGCGTCGTCGCTGGGCGCGGTTGATCCGCGAGCAGGACAGAGAGGAAAAGGCCCGACTCTTCAAGGAGACAGACACCCGCGCCCTCGGCCTGAGGCGCGATCCACTGCCGGGTCTGCCGTGCCACGCGCAATCCCTTGCAGATGAAGTCGCTATGGTGCCTGATCTGGTGCCCGTAGCCCTGCGCAGCTTCGACAGGCAGTGGCTGATTGCTGACCACCGAGTGCTCGACCGGGCGCGCCCCGAGCTGTGGGAGGCGCGGCTACCAGGTCAGATCTACCTCAATCAGCAGTCCTCCCACGAGATCGAGACCGGCCCGGCGGTGATGGCGACCGCGCTCATCCCTGACACCCACCACTTCAACGGGCGTGGTGGCAGGGTCCTGCCGCTCCTGCACCCGGACGGTTCGGCGAACGTTCCAGCCGGGCTGCTCCCGCACCTCACCGGTTCTCTCGGCACAGAGCCGGTGACCGTCCATGATCTGGCCGCCTACACCGTCGCCGTCGCCGGGCACACACTCTTCACCGAGCAGTTCACCGAGGAACTTCTCACCCCCGGTGTCCGGCTGCCGCTCACCAGGAACCCGGAGACCTGGCAGAGGGCCGTCGAACTCGGTGCCGAAGTCCTGTGGATCATGACGTACGGCATGTATGGGTGTACGTCCGTCGGCGTCGAGTTCGGGGAGGACGACCCCCGTCGCATTCGCTACCTCAGCCACGTCGGCGAAGCCGTGCCGGAAACCCTTCGCTACGACAGCAGTGCTCAGACGCTCCATCTCGGCCACGGCGCCTTCGGCCCTGTCACGCCGAGCGTGTGGGAGTTCGATGTCGGAGGAATGCGCGTCGTGCGCAAGTGGTTCGGTTACCGGAAGGCGTCGCCGAACAGCAAGAAAACGAGCCCGCTCGACGACATCCACACCGACCGCTGGCCGGAGGCATGGACAACCGAGCTGATCGAGCTGCTGTCGGTTCTCCGCCGGCTGAACGAACTGATCCCGGTCCAGCGGGAGCTGCTGGCCGCGGTTCTCGCAGGTCCGGTGGTGACCGAGCAGGACTTGAAGAACGCCGGCGTGCTGCCCGTCCGCGAGACCGCCCGCAAGGCCCGGCGACGGCTTGCCGACGGACTGTTCGCAGATCCGGATGCGGGATAGCGGGGGCGGGTCAGGATAGGCAGGAGAGCGCCTCGTCCAGGGAGAACTCCCCCTGAGCCAGCTTTCGCAGGGCGTACGGAGCGCGATCCGGACCGCCGGCCGGCGCCGGTCTGGACTCCAGGGCGGCGGCGAAGGCTGACACGTCGGCCAGCCGTCTTTCGGCCTCCTCCTGGGCAGCTCGATGGAAGACGGCGGCCCCGAGCAGCGTCAGCGAGAGAAGCCCGTCCGTATCCGAGACCAGCTTCATCCACAGAAGGTCCGGCACGTCGGCGGCCACCCGCTGCGGGTCGAGTCCGCGGGCCGCTGCGTATGCGGGTTCGCGGCTCGGTGAGGGGAGCGCGGCCTGCGCCAGCTCGGCGAGCAGCCGGTGCTGTGAAGCCGTCAGGGAGACATGGGGGACGGACATGCGCCATGCCTAGCACACGGGTGGCATGACCTACTCGCCCTGTGCCTGCCACCGCCGGCCGGCGCTCTGCGGGAAGCTCTGCCCGAGGGCCACCTTTCCCGCGCTTCGGTCGGCCCGGAGTATTCGTCTGCCTTCCGATTCCGGTCGAGCAGTGCGCAATGGTCGGCGCAAGGCGGTCTGGTTTGATCGTTGATTCGTGGCTGCAATTTCAGGGCTCAGGGCATAGCTCGCACTGTGAGGCACATCACCTTGCCGGAAAGGTGTAGACCGCGGTTCTGCCGGATTCCCGAACGTGCAGTTCGCCGGGGCGTTACCGCGGGTTAAGGAGTTGTGCGTGGCGCGGAATCCATGATCGCGGGGCGAAATCGACGCGCTGCTCATGCGTGTTCGCTCATGTGGTCGGGTTGGCTGGGTGCAGCACGTTCACCGGGTGACGAGGGAGTCACCCGATTCTCCATATCCGGCCCGCTCGAAGAGGACCTATGACCGAGGAAGTCCCCGCAGAGGATCACAGCAGCCCGGTGACGCACGCCATGCTGCACGTCCCGCCCGTGTGCGAGGCGCTGTACCTCGCCAACGCGGACGCCTACTTCACCTACGCCCAGCACTGGCTCGACGACGAGACCGCGGAAGAGGCGATCCACCTGGCGTTCCATCAGATCCGCAACCGCTGGGAGGAGCTGGGCCGGCACGGCGATCTGCGGCAGCAGGCGTGGGCGATCCTGCGCCGGGTGGTCGCCTCGTACGTCGAGGAGTCGGCGGTGCGGCGCGAGATCGCGCACGTGCTGGCCGTGTACCAGGAACTCCTGGAGCAGCAGAACGCGGGCGTCGGGCTCTACGAGGCGATAGCGAAGCTCTCGCCGCGGCAGTTCGACGTGGTGGTCCTGCGTTACCTGTGCAAGTTCCCCACCGAGCGGATCGCCTGGTACCTGGGTGTCACGGCCAGCACCGTCGACTACCACTGCCGTCGCGCCACGAAGCGCCTGGAGCGGGATCTCGCGCAGTTGCTGAAGAAGGACGGGGACACGAAGTGAGCGAGCAGAGCGCGGCAGTCGAACAACTCCTGGCGGGGGCCGGGGAGATGATGCTGGCGGGCCGGCGGCGGTTCGATGTGGCGGCCGGTCTCCGGCGGCTGCGGGAGGGGCCGGCCGGGTATACGGGCCCGGGCACGGACGCCTCTCCCGTGGTGCAGGCGCGGGACGAGTTGTCGGTCCTGGTGCGCTGGACCGTCAACCGGGCCGGGGCGAGGGGGTTCGTCGGCCGGCTGGCCAGTCTGCTCAGCGACCACGGGCCGCAGTGCCACGAGGCGTGGCTGGAGGTGCCCGACATAGACGGGGCGATCCGCGGCATGCAGGTCTTCGCCTGCATGCTGTACCAGGCGGATCACCGGGAAAGCGCGCAGTTCTGGTGGCAGTTGGCCGCCGGCGCCGGCAGCCGCGCCGCCGCCTACTGCCTGCACCTGCACCACCTCGGCCTGGGCGAGCCCGCCGAGGCCGGCCACTGGCGCACGCAACTGCAGGAGGACGGGGGACCGGACGACGAGTTCATATCCGGCGTGAGCCTCTTCGCCGACTACGTCGACCGCAACTGCGAACCCGGCTGGGAACCGCACATGCACCGGGAAATACAGCGTCTGGCTTCCCGCGAAGACGTCCGCGACGCGCTGGTCTGCCGGCCGGAGAGCGAGATCGCCGACCGCTTCCAGCGCTACTGCGAGCAGCACTGACGGAAGAAGGGTGTGCCGCTCCCCGGCTCACGTGCCCGTCCTCGTACGGGCGAGGGCGCGGGCTGACGCTCCCTCAACCGACGGGGTGTCAGTGGTGGCCGCTAGTCTTCGGCGACGTGTGCGAGCCGGGAGGGGCAGTCATGGCTGAGGAACCGATCGACCTGATCCGCCTGGAGGGGGAGGGGAACACCGTCGTTCTCCGGATCGACGGGAAGGAGGAGCGGAAGGGGCCTGACGAGGCGGATGTCCTGGTCGGGGAGTTCGTGGTCGAGACGCCGTTCGTCCGCGGCACCCTCAAGACCTGGGTCGGCCCCGAGGGTCTGGGGGAGTGGCAGCAGGCCCTGGACGCGCTCGACGCGGGCCAGGACATCGCCTGGCGCGAGGGAACGCGGGATCCGTGGTTCTTCGTCGAGCTGGACGAGGACGACGATCGGTGCCAGGTCACGATCAAGGACTCCTCCGACTCCCTGACGACGGTGACGGTCACCGTCCCCTTGGCCGACGCCTGGTTCGACGACGCGTACCGGCGCCTGGACGAGGTCTGGGAGACCTGGCCCCTGGACGAGGACTGAGGCCCGCCGGCCGGATCATTCGGTGACGAAGGTGGCGTGCGCCGCGATGATCTTCCAGCCCGCCCGGTCGCGGGTCCAGGTCCGGGTGTAGCGCATCCGTGCGCGCAACGGCTGCCCGCCGACGGAGCCCTCCAGTGTGCCGAGGAACCAGGTGACACCGGTGTGCGCGGTGGCGAACACCCGGAGGTCCTCTTCCTTGAGGCCCGTCAGCACCTGGTGGCCGGTCCGGTGGGCGTCCAGGTCGTCGTCCTTCGAGTAGAGGCGTCCGTCGGGCCCGGTGAACCGTCCCGCGTCGTCGAGCAGTTCGCCCAGTGCGGCGACGTCGGAGGCGAGCTGGGCGGCCTGAAGGCGCCGTTCGGCCGCGCGGAGGCTTTCGGTGTGATCGTCGTTCGACATCCGCCCAGCATGACGGGCTCGGGCGCCGGAGCGGTCTCCCCTTCTGCTGATGGCAGATCCGCCGGGTGCCTCTCGTAGCGGCGGCGAGATGAGGCGGGCCCCTGGAGGCCCGCCCCAACCGCCCCGGGGTGTGTCAGGTCGTCACGCCGTGGTTGGCCAGCCAGGTGATCGGGTCCTTCGCCGATCCGTATTCCGGGGTCGTGCGGACCTCGAAGTGCAGGTGCGGGCCCGTGACGTTGCCCGTGGCGCCGGACTGGGCGATGCGGTCCCCCATGCCGACCGTGTCGCCCGCGGAGACGTCTGTCTGCGAGAGGTGGGCGTAGTGGGTGTAGTCGCCGTCGCCGTGTCTGATGACGATCTGGTAGCCGAAGGAGTCGTCCCAGCCTGCTTCCACGACGGTGCCCTTGGCCGCGGCCTTGACCGTCGTGCCCACGGGGACGGACCAGTCCTGGCCGGTGTGGCCGTTCTGCCAGTTCGCGCCCGACGCCTCGTAGCCCGCCGTGGGGGTGCTGCCGTCGACGGGCATGACGGCCGTGGGCTCGGCCGCCGCGGTGTCGGTGCCGTAGGAGGCGTTGTCGGCGTTGGTGCCCGTGCCGTCGGCGGGGCCGTCCAGGGAGAGTTCCATCCCGGGGGCGATCAGGTTCGGGTCCTCGCCGATGACGGATCTGTTGTTCTCGTACAGCGTCTGCCAGCCGCCGTCGACGTCCTGCTCCGCCGCGATGACGGAGAGGGTGTCGCCGGAGGCGACGGTGTACGTGGTGTCCTCCTCGGCGAAGGCGGTGGACGCGCCGATGACCGGGAGGGCGAGGGTGGCGCCCGCCGCGGAGGCGCGGGTGGCGAGTGTGCGGGCGCTGCCGGGACGGCGCGCGGCGCGGTGGCGGCCGTGAGGGGATGACATCGTACGGGCCTCTTTCTCCGGACGCCTGCGGGGTGAGCTGTCGGGTTCGGGCTGGAGCTGCCCGGCCGCCGGCTTCGGCGGGCCTCACCCCTAGCCGTCGCAGGGACGGCGCGGTCCGGCGGGGGCCGGACCCGTGGGTCCCCCGCTCCTGCCCGGCGGTGCGAGCTGATCGGCAGGTACCGCGGCGCCGGGGGCAGGATTCGGCGGTCCGGCGCGCAGCGGGTGTTCGCCTTTCGAACGGGCAGCCACGCTAGGGGGATCATGTGTTCGACGGCAAGGCTGTCGCGCATTCCAGCGGAATAATTGACTCCGCGTCGCGGCGAGTTGACCTCATGCAGCCGCCAGACCCGGGCAAGCGCTCATTTGCCCCCTGACCCGTGACAAAGGGCGCGGCGAGTGGTGATGCGCCGAGTGCCCGGATTGGTGTGCGTGGGCATGCCGCCGCGCGTCCTGCCCCCGCTGACGTGATCATGGAGTCGTCTTGCCCGCTTCGCGGTGACGACCGCCCGTCCGTCCGGAGGAGCCGATCATGGACACCGATGGCCAGCCTGCGCCCGAGCCGCTGACGTGCCTGGTCACCGGGGCGTCCGGGTATATCGGCGGGCGGCTGGTGCCGGAGCTGCTGGCGGCCGGGTACCGCGTGCGGTGCCTGGCCCGTACGCCCGGGAAGCTCCGCGACCACCCCTGGGCCGGGGACGTCGAGGTCGTGCGCGGGGACGTCACGGACGAGGAGTCCGTGGGTGGCGCCCTGCGCGGGACGGACGTCGCGTACTACCTGGTGCACGCCCTCGCCTCCGGTGGCGGGTTCGAGGAGACCGACCGGCGGGCGGCCCGCGTCTTCGCCCGGCAGGCGGAGGCCGCCGGGGTGCGGCGGATCGTGTACCTGGGCGGTCTTACGCCGCGGGGGGTGCCGGAGACGTCCCTCTCCCCGCACCTGCGGTCCCGGGCCGAGGTCGGGCGGATCTTTCTGGACGGAGCGGTGCCCGCCACGGTGCTGCGTGCCGCGGTCGTGATCGGTTCGGGGTCGGCTTCGTTCGAGATGCTGCGCTATCTGACCGAGCGGTTGCCGGTCATGGTCACCCCCCGGTGGGTGGACACGCGCACCCAGCCGATCGGCGTCCGCGACGTGCTCCGCTACCTCGTCGGCTCCGCCGCCATGCCGCCTGACGTCGACCGGACCTTCGACATCGGCGGGCCCGACGTCCTGACGTACCGGGAGATGATGCGCGGGTACGCCGCCACGGCGGGGCTGCGCAAGCGGCTCATCCTGCCCGTGCCGGTCCTCACCCCCGGGCTGTCCAGCCAGTGGATCGGGCTCGTCACCCCCGTGCCCGCCGCCATCGCCCGGCCCCTCACGGAGTCGCTGCGCCACGAGGTCGTCTGCCGCGAGCACGACATCGCCCGGTACGTGCCCGACCTGCCGGGGCGCCCGCTGCCGTTCGACGAGGCGCTGGCCCTGGCGCTGCGCCGCGTCGGCGAGGCGCGGGTGGCGACCCGGTGGTCGTCCGCCGCCGCGCCCGGCGCACCCAGCGACCCGCTGCCCACCGACCCGGACTGGGCGGGCGGCAGCCTCTACGAGGACGAACGGCAGCTCTCCGTCGACGTACCCCCGGACGTGCTCTGGAAGGTGATCGAGTCCATCGGCGGGGACAACGGCTGGTACTCCTTCCCGCTCGCCTGGGCGGTCAGAGGGTGGCTCGACCGCTTCGCCGGCGGCGTCGGCCTGCGCCGCGGGCGGCGCGATGCCGCGCACCTGCGGGCCGGCGACTCGCTGGACTTCTGGCGCGTCGAGGAGATCGAGCCCGGGCGCCTGCTGCGGCTCCGCGCGGAGATGCGGATGCCGGGGCTGGCGTGGCTGGAGATGTACGCCGAGCAGGATGCCGCGGGCCGTACCCGGTACCGGCAGCGCGCCCTGTTCCACCCCCGCGGCCTTCCCGGGCACGCCTACTGGTGGTCGGTCTTCCCCTTCCACCGCGTCGTCTTCGGCGGCATGGCCCGCAACATCACCCGGGCCGCCGCCAGGGACGCGGGCGTCAGTCCTTCCGGCCGGCCGCGGTGAGTGCGGCGAGCGCCGCGTCGAGGCGTTCGGTCGCCTCCCCGGCGACCGGGCGCAGCGCGTCGAGTCCGGTGAGGGCGACCATCGTGCCGGGGTCGAGGGCCTGCACGGCGGTGCGGTCGCCGTCGCGCCGGACGACGACGTTGCAGGGGAGCAGCAGGCCGATCGAGCGGTCGGCGTCCAGGGCGCGGCGGGCGAGGGGCGGGTTGCACGCGCCGAGGATGACGTAGTCCTCCATGTCGTGGTCGAGCTTGGCCTTGAGGGTCGCGGTGACGTCGATCTCGGTGAGGATGCCGAAGCCCTGCGCCGCGAGGGCGTCGCGGGTGCGGGCGACGGCGGTGGTGAAGTCGGTGTCGAGGTGCACGGTGCGGTCGTAGCGCATGGCGGTCGGCTGCCCTTCCGGTGGTCGGTGCGTGGGGCGTCAGGCGGATCCCCGGGGTGTTCCCCCCCCTTCCCAAAATACCCCCCCGGGTAATTGTGCTACGGTCGCTCGTATACCCCCGGGGTAATGAGACACGGAAGGGAGTACGTCGTGTTCTTCGTCGACACGATCGAGGTGCCGGGGCTCGGCAACCGCAGCTATCTCGCCGGCGGTGAGCACACCGCCGTCGCCGTCGACCCGCCGCGCGACATCGACCGCGTGATCGCCGCCGCCGCGCGGCGCGGGGTGCGGATCTCGCACGTCGCCGAGACGCACGTGCACAACGACTACGTCACCGGGGGCCTGGAGCTGGCCCGGGTCACCGGGGCCGCGTACCTCGTGCCCGCCGGCGCCCGCGTCGCCTTCCGGCGCGTACCCGTGCGCGACGGGGACCGTACGGAGATCGACGGCCCCCTCGCGCTGCGGGCCCTGGCCACCCCCGGGCACACCCCCCACCACACGTCGTACGTGCTGGAGGAGGACGGCGCCGCCGTCGCCGTGTTCACCGGGGGATCGCTGCTCATCGGCACCGTCGGGCGGCCCGACCTGGTTGAGCCGCGGCTCACCGAGGGGCTGGCGCGGGCGCAGCACGCCTCCGCGCGCCGGCTCGCCGACGAGCTGCCCGAGGAGACCGCCGTGCTGCCCACCCACGGGTTCGGCAGCTTCTGCTCCTCCGGGCAGGCGAGCGGCAGCGACACCACCATCGGACGCGAGAAGGCCGTCAACGACGCCCTCACCCGCGACGTCGACACCTTCGTCGCCGACCTGCTCGCCGGGCTCGACGACACCCCCGCGTACTACGTCCACATGAGCCCCGCCAACACCGCGGGCCCCGCCCCCGTCGACCTCACCCCGCCCGCCCCCGCCGCGGCCGAGGAGATCGCCGCCCGGCTCGCCGCGGGGGAGTGGGTCGTCGACCTGCGCCACCGCGTCGCCTTCGCCGAGGGGCACGTCTCCGGCTCGCTCAACTTCGAGGCCGCCGGGCAGCTCGCCACGTATCTCGCCTGGCTCATCCCCTGGGGCAAGCCCGTCACGCTGCTCGCCGAGTCCGCCGGGCAGCTCGCCGACGCCCAGCGCGAGCTGGTACGGGTCGGCATCGACCGCCCCGCCGCCGCGGCCACCGGCATGCCCGCCGACTGGGTACGCGACGGGGAGACCCCGGCCTCCTTCCCCCGCGCCACCTTCGCCGATCTCGCGGGGAAGGCGGCCGGCGCCGTCGTCCTGGACGTACGCCGCGACGCGGAGCGCCGCGCCGCCGGACACGTCGAGGGCTCCGTCCACATCCCCATCCACACCCTGCCCGAACGGCTGGCCGAGATCCCCGCCGGTGAGGTGTGGGTGCACTGCGCCGGCGGCATGCGCGCCGCCATCGCCGCCTCCCTGCTGGACGCCGCGGGCCGCGAGGTCGTCGCCGTCGACGACTCCTTCGACTCCGCCGCCGAGGCGGGGCTTCCCGTACGGACCGCCCGGTGACCGCCCGCCGGCGGGCGATACGCCCCGGTGGCCCTCCGCCGTACGGGCCCCGTCCCACCGGCGCCGTCCCGTGACCGCCCTCATACTCGCCCTCGCCGCCGGCGCGCTCATCGGCGTCGCCCTCGGCGCGCTCGGCGGCGGCGGCAGTGCGCTGGCCGTGCCCGCGCTGATCTACCTGCTCGGCTTCGGCCCCGTGGCCGCGACCTCCGCCGCCCTGGTCATCGTCGCCCTCACCTCGGCCACGGCGCTCGCCGCCCACGCCCGCGAGGGCCACGTGCGGTGGCGTACGGGCCTGCTCTTCGCGGCGGCCGGAGCCGGCCCCGCGATGCTCGGCGGGGCGCTCGCGGGCCATGTGCCCGGTGCGGTGCTGACCGCGGCCTTCGCCGTGGTCGCGGGAGCCGCCGCGGTGTGCATGCTGCGCTGCCGGCGCCGCGCGGAGGCCACTCCCGCGGTACGCCCCGGGCGGGCCGCCGCGGCCGGGGCCGGGCTCGGCGGGGTGACGGGGTTCGTCGGCGTCGGCGGCGGCTTCCTCGCCGTACCGGCGCTCATCGGGGTGCTCGGCATGCGGATGAAGGCGGCGGTCGGCACCAGCCTGCTCGTCATCACCGTCAACGCGCTCGCCGCGCTCGCCACCCGCGCGGGCACCGTCGCGGACCTCGACTGGGCGGTCGTCGGCCCCTTCACCGGCGGCGCGGTCCTCGCCGCGGCCGGCGGCAAGCGGCTCGCCGCCCGGGTCTCCGGGGACACCCTGCGGGGGGTCTTCGCCGTCGCGCTGCTCGCGGTGGCCGCGTTCATGCTCATCGACGCGGTGGCGTGAGCCGGCCGTGCGGAGTGATCATGCCAGCGACAGGAAGAGCTTCTCCAGGCGGGCGCGCATCGCCTCGGGGTCCTCCCCGTTCTTGCGGCCGGACTCCATGTCGGTCACGCACTGCTGCAGTCCGGTCGCGATGATCGCGAACCCGGCCCGGTCCAGCGCCCGGGAGGCCGCGGCGAGTTGCGTGACGACGTCCTCGCAGTCGCGCCCCTCCTCGATCATCCGGATCACCCCGGAGATCTGGCCCTGGGCCCGGCGCAGACGGTTCAGCACGGCCTTGAGGTCCGCGCCCTCCAGCTCCAGTTCCACGCTCACTCCTCGGAAAAAAATACCCCTATGGGTATCGTACGTCCCGGCCCGGGACGACGTCGAACAGTAAGGACACCACCTGCCATGACCCGCATGCCCACCACCCTCGCCACGGACCAGGCCCGCACCCGCCTCGGCGAACTCGCCGTCGTCGACGTGCGCACCCCCGCCGAGTACGCCTCCGGCCACCTGCCCGGCGCCGTGAACATCCCGCTCGACCACCTGCGCACCGCGCTGGACGACATACGCCACGCCGCCGGGCGCCGCGACCTCCTCGTCGTCTGCGCCTCCGGAGCCCGCTCCGAGAGCGCCTGCAAGCTCCTCGCCGAGCAGGGCATCGAGGCCGCCACCCTCGCCGGCGGCACCGGCGCCTGGGCCGCCGCCGGGCACGACCTGCACACCCCGGCGGCCTGCGACACCCGGGCCGGCTGGAGCATGGAGCGCCAGGTGCGCTTCACCGCGGGCAGCCTGGTGCTCCTCGGCCTCCTCCTGGGCGTCCTCGTCCACCCGGCGCTGCTGCTCATCTCGGCCGGCATCGCCGGTGGCCTGGTGTTCTCCGCGCTGACGAACACCTGCGGCATGGCGGTCGTCCTCGGCAAGCTCCCGCACAACCGCCCGCGCACCGCCGACCTCGACGCCGCCCGCGCCGAACTCCGCGGCCACTGAGCACCGCGCGCGTCGACCAGCGCGCCCGCCGGGGCGTCAGGTCACCAGGCCCTGCCGGTACGCGTAGACGACGGCCTGCACCCGGTCCCGTAGATCGAGCTTGGTGAGGATGCGGGACACGAACGTCTTGACCGTCTCGTGGCTGAGCTGCAGCGCAGCGGCGATCTCGCCGTTGGACAGGCCGTCGGCGATGAGGCGGAGGACTTCGAGTTCGCGCGGCGTCAGCGGGATGCCGGGCGGGGTGCCGCCGTCGGCGGGGCGGATGCGGGCGGCGTAGCGGCCGACGAGCTTGCGCGTCACCTCGGGGTCCAGCAGGGCCGCGCCGGTGGCCACGGTGCGGATGCCGTGCAGGAGCTGGGCCGGCGGCGCGTCCTTGAGGAGGAAGCCCGCGGCCCCGGCGCGCAGGGCCTCGTACACGTACTTGTCCAGGTTGAACGTCGTCAGCACGAGCACCTTCGCGGGGCGCGGCACCCGGGCGCCGGCCAGCCGGCGGGTGGCCTCGATGCCGTCGAGCACCGGCATGCGCACGTCCATCAGCACGACGTCCGGGCGCAGCCGGCCCGCGAGTTCGACGGCGGCCTCGCCGTCGCCGCACTCGCCCGCCACCTCCAGGTCCTCCTGGGCGCCGATGATGGTCACCAGGCCGGTACGGACCAGGACCTGGTCGTCGCAGATCAGGACGCGGATCGGCGCGGTCACGAGGCACTGCCCGCCGGGATCCGGGCCCGTACGACGAAGCCGCCGCCCGTCTCCCCGCCCGCGCTGAACTCGCCGCCCAGCACGTCCACCCGCTCCCGCAGCCCCGCGAGCCCCCGGCCGCTGCCGCCGGGCGAGGCGGCCGGCGAGGCGGCGCCCGCCGTGCTCACCTCCACCGTGATCTCGCCCGCCCCGTGGTGCACTTCGACGGACGTGGCGCTGCCGCGCGCGTGCTTCAGCGCGTTCGTCAGCGCCTCCTGCACGACGCGGTACGCCACGAGGTCGGCGCTGCCCGTCGACTCCGGCGGCGTGCCCTTCTCCGTGAACTCCACCGGCTGCCCCGCCTGCCGCGTCTGCTCCACCAGCGTCAGCAGCCTGCCCGCCGCCGGGATGCCGGCCTCGCCGTCGTAGCCGGGGTCGAGCACGTCGAGCAGGTGCCGCAGGTCCGTGAGGGCGCGCCGGCCGGTGTCGGTCACGGCGGCCAGGGTCACGTCGAGTCGGTCGGGCGCGGCGGTCAGATAGCGGGCGGCCTCGGCCTGCACGACCATCGCCGTCACGTGGTGGGTCACGACGTCGTGCAACTCCCTGGCGATGCGCGTACGTTCCGCGGTACGGGTGTCCTCGGCGACCCGGCGCCGGTGCGCGGCCTCCGCCGCCCGGGTCGAGCGCAGCCACGACCCCGTGCCCCACACCAGGGCCATCGCCAGGTAGTACATGACGAACTCGCTCGGGCCCTCGGTTCCGCCCACCCCGACGAGCGCGATCGCCAGCGCGACGTACACGGCGGAGAAGAGCAGGGCGAGGGGGCGGCGGTGGCGCTCCAGGTGGGCGCCCGCGCTCATCAGGGCGATGGCCTGGGCGGTGCCGGCGAGGGAGTGGTAGCCGCGGAGCTGGTCGACGGCGAAGCCGGCCGTGACCAGGGTGAGGCAGAGCAGCGGCCACCGGCGGCGGAGGGCGAGGGGCAGGCACTGGAACGCGACCGCGGCGACGGCGAGGGCGTCGAAGTCGCGTCCGGGGAGGCCGCCGAGCTGGGTGCCGTGGGTGTGGGACGCCGGGAGGAGGGCGGCGAAGAGGATGAGGAGCCCGAGGGGGAGGTCCCGTACCGTGACGTCGAACCGGCGCCACCGCTCCGGGAGTTGCCGAAGACGCGTCACCGGTGGAGTGTAGCGGCGGCGGGAGGGGCCGCCGGGGGACGGGCCGGTGGGGGGCGGGCCGGTGGGGGAGCCGCCGCCCCGTGTTCCCGGCATGACCCGCACCGTCCGCCCCCCCTGCCCGTGCCCGCGCCGCCCCGTACCCGCGTCTAGCCCCGGGCGGCCTGGTCCGCGACCTTCCGGATCGCCCGTACGGCCACCTCCGGCTCGTCCGCGTAGATGTAGTGCTCGCTGTTCTCCGCCGTGCTCAGCTCGCTCCGCTCCGACAGCGCCAGCCACTTGCGCTGCCCCCCGAGCCACGCCCGCTCCAGCCCCGGCCCGTACTCCGGCACCGTCGCCAGGTACTCCTTCCCGTGCCGGATCACCTCGACCGGGATGTCCCCCGCGGACCGCACCTCCCCGTCCGTCACCGTCAGCTTCTCCGGCCCCTTCCCGCCGAGGATCGCGAGGGTCTCGTCGCGGAGTTCGACCGCCGGGCCGGTGGCGGAGTCGGGGATCTCGCGGGCCAGGTCGGCGTTCTGGGTCGGCGAGGTGGCGTCCATGAGGACCAGCCCCTTGACCCGGTCGGTGTGGTCGGGCGCGTACCGCGCGGAGATCAGCCCGCCCAGCGAGTGCCCCGCCAGCACCACCGGCCGGTCGCCCGCGACCTGCTCGATCACCCCGGTCAGCACCTTCCCCGTGCTCTCGATCGTCTGCGGCCCCTCGGGCTTGTCGCTGGCGCCCTGGCCCAGCCGGTCGTACGAGCAGACGCGGTCCCCGGCGCTCAGCGTCTTCTGGATGCCGGCCAGCTTCGTCAGGTCGTCGCCGCCCCCGGAGAGCAGGACGATCACCGGCCGGCCCTCGGCGGGGCTGCCGGAGCAGGAGACGTTGACAGACTGCCCGCCGACGTCGATCTTCTCGATGCCGGTGAGCAGGTTCTCGTCGGCCGTACGCTCCTGGGCGGCGGCGGACGCGCCGCCGCCGGCCGCGTCGGTGCCGTCGTCGTCCGAGGAGTCCGAGCAGCCGACGAGCCCTGCGCCGGCCGCCGTACAGCACAGCCAGACCAGTGCCGTCGCGGTGCCGTTGCTGCGGATGCTGCGGAACACGATGTCCTCCAATGAGCGGGAATCCGGGCGGAGTCGGCGGTGCCGGCCGGGTCGGCCCGGTCGGCCGGTTCGGCCGGGGCGGCCGGTGGTCGGCCGGCCGCACTCCGGTTGCCCAGAACGCTAGGGACCCGGCGGCCCCGGAATCGTCACCGCAGGGAGGACACCTGCGCGTAGCTCGCGCGGGGGACAGCGGCCGGTGCGCCGCCGGTTTCGGGTGGCGGCGGGCGGGTACGGCCCATCGCCCGCGGGCGGATGGCGCGTACGGCTGCGCTCGCGTATCTCACCGTCGACCTGGAGGAGTACGGGATCGACAGCGGGTCGACCGCGTACGAGGCGACGGCGGTGGACGGCGACGGGGACCCGGTGCGGGTGCTGCGGTAGCCGGCCGCCGTCGCGGTGCGCCGTCCCCGCACGCGGGGACGGCGCACGCGGCGCGTCAGCCGCGGGCCATGGCGATGACGCCGGAGAGGCGCTCGCCGGCCTCGTAGATCATGTACGGCACGCCGCGGTCGGTGCCGAACGCCGGGGCCGCGGCGCGGCCGTTCTCGGGGCCCGTGGTGCGGGAGTCGTAGAAGACGCCGAGGTGGTTGCGGCGGGAGAAGTCGGCGCCGACCTCGGTGATGAGGATGTTCCCGCCGCTGCCCTTGTCGGTGTGGTAGACGACGTACGCGCTGCCGCCCCGCTCCAGCAGGTGCGCGCCGGAGACGTCCGAGGCGCCGACGGCGGCGTGGTCGATGAGCGGCGCGGGGTCGAACGTCCAGGTGCGGGCGTCGGCCGACCAGCCCCAGCCGATGTCGCGGTGGTTGGTGCGGTCGTTGCGCATGAAGAGCATGACGTAGTGGGCGCCGCGGCCCGGGAGTTCGTACGGGAAGACGCGGGCGTACGACGTCTCGGTGGTGCCGGCGGGGAGCATCGCGGTGGTGAGGACGGTCTTGTCGTACGTGAAGGCGATGCCGTCCTTGGAGCGGGCGAGGCGGGTGGTGTTGTTCTCGCCGTGGAAGTAGAGCCACAGCTCGCGGCTCCCGGCGTGCCACATGACGTGGGGGGAGGAGACGTGGCTGACGCTGTAGTGCGGGGACCAGACGTTCTTGACGACCGGGTTGCGCGGGTACTCGGTGAACGGCCCCTCCAGGGAGTCGCCGTGGGCGAGGCAGATGCCGCCGGGGTTCTCGTGGGGGGCGTAGTAGAGGTAGTAGCGGCCGAGCGGGGCGGAGAGGCGGTCGTAGACGCCGCGGACGCAGGGGAAGATGATCTCGCCGCTGGGGTTGTACGAGAGCTGCCCGGGGACCAGCAGCGTGCGCACGTACCGGTAGTCGGGAAACCCCCCGGGCGCGGCGGCCGCCGGGGCGGCACCGGCCCCGCCGAGGGCGATCAGGCCACCGCCGGCGGTGACGGCGGACGCGGCGGAGGCGGTGCGCAGGAAGCGGCGGCGGTCGAGTGTCATGGGGGCTCCTCTGTCGGCTGCGGGGGGTGGGGCGGCTGCGCGCGACGCGACGTGCTCATACGCATGAGCGGGGGAGCGGGACCCGGAAGGGGCGGCGGCTAATGCGTATTACCGGGACTGTGCCGCCACCCTCCGAAGGCCGTCAAGGCAACCCGCAAGCTAATCACGGGTAATCACCCCCGCCCCGTACGGGGACCGCTGAACCGCCCGTCCCGGGTCAGGGGTTCGGGGGTGGGTGGTAGCCCGTTCTCTTTTCGATGCGGTGGGCCTCTGCCGTGTGGCGGGCGGCCTTGCCGGGGGTGTGCGTCGCGTGGGCGATCGCCGCGAGGGCCGTCAGGGCGTGGTGGGCGGTGAGGGGGAGGCCGAGTTCGCGGGCCGTGGCCAGGGCGAGTTCGGCGTGGTCCGTGGCCGTGGCCGGGTCGCCGGTGTCGAGACGGAGGAGGGCCAGGGCGGCGTGGGCCTCGGCCTCCTGGTGGCGGAAGGCGCAGCGGCGGGTGAGGGCCAGGGCCGCCGTGAGGTGGTCCGCGGCACGGGTGAGGTCGCCGCGCATGCGGTGCAGGCGTGCGAGGGTGATCAGGGCGTCCGCCTCCTCCGTGGGGTCGCCGCCCTCGCGGGCGGTCCTGAGGGCCCGTTCCGCGTGGGGCCCGGCGAGGTCGGGGCGGCGCCTGCCGAGGTGGGCGCGGGCGACGGCCTCGTAGGCGTCGGCCTTGTTGTGGCGTTCGCGGTGCTCCCGGCAGAGCCGCAGGGCCTCGGTGGCGTCCGCCAGGGCCTCCTCGTACCGTCCCAGGTGGTGGTGGACGAGGGAACGGTTGATCAGCGGGCTGATGGCCCGCGAGGGCTGCCGGTGGTGCAGGCAGACCTTGATCGACTCGGTGGTGCACGCGAGTCCGCTGTCGAGCTGCCCGAGGTAGACGTGGATCAGCCCCAGGGTGTTGAGCGAGTTGGCCAGTTGCACCGGCATGTCCAGGGAGCGCAGCACCTCCATGCTCTGCTCCTGCCAGTGCAGCGCCCGGCGCATCTCGCCGTGCTGGCCCGCGTGGACGGCCAGGTTGCTGAGGATCGCCGCCTCGCCGTGCTTGTGGCCGGTGGCACGGTAGTCGTCCAGCGCGCGGTGCAGGGCTGCGAGCGCGGCGCCGGAGTCGCCGGTGCTCTGCCGCAGCAGCCCCAGGCTGTGGTACATCGCCCCGCGCGCCAGCACGTCGCCGTGCTCTTCCGCCGCGCGCAGCGCGGCCGTGACCGTCGCCCGCCACTCGGGCTGGTGACGGCGGTAGAAGAAGAACATCCGCAACTGGTCGGCCAGTTGCCAGGCGATCGCGTACGGCCCTGCCGTGGCGGCGCGGCTGACGACGGCGACGAGGTTGGCCCGTTCCGCGTCGAGCCAGGTGAGCGCCTGCGGTCCGGCGCGGAACCGGCCGGAGGGCTGACGGGGGCGGGGAAGCTGGGCCAGGCCCGGGAAGTCGACGGCCGTGGCGGCGTCCGTGGAGGTCAGGTACCAGTCGCAGAGCCGCCGCCACGCGGCCTCGTGCCCCGGGTCCGCCGCCGCCCGCTCGGCGGCGTAGAGCCGCAGCAGGTCGTGGAACTGGAACCGGTCGGCGCCCGTGTGCTGCACCAGCCCCGCCGTCGCCAGCCGGTCCAGCGGTTCCTCGGCCGCCGCGGGCGGGCAGCCGAGCAGCGCGGCGGCCGACGCCGCCGTGAAGTCGGGCCCCGGGTGGAGCCCGAGCAGGCCGAAGAGCCGGGCGGCGGCCGGCTCCAGGGCGGCGTAGGAGTGGTCGAAGGCGGTACGGACCGCGGCCTCGCGGTCGCCTGCGATGGAGAGCTTCGCCAGCCGCCCGTCGCCGGCCAGCTCGTCCGCGTACGCCTCCAGGGAACGCCCCGGCCGCGCCGCCAGGTTGGCCGCGGCGATCCGCAGCGCCAGCGGCAGCCGGGCGCACAGCTCCGCCAGCCGCGCCGTCGCCGCGGGCTCGGCGGCGACGCGCCGCTCGCCGAGGATGCCGGCGAGCAGGTCGCCGGCCTCGCCGGGGCGCAGCACGTCCAGCGGTACGGGGTGCGCCGCGTGGCTGGCCGTCAGGCCCCGCAGGTCGGAGCGGCTGGTGACGAGCACAGCGACGCCCGCCGTGCCGGGCAGCAGGGGGCGTACCTGCTCGGCGTCCGCGGCGTCGTCGAGCACCAGCAGCACGCGGCGGTCGGCGACCCGGCCGCGGAACGCCCCGGCACGGTCCTCCAGCGACTCGGGGACGGCGGCGGCGTCCTCGCCGGAGGCGCGGAGCAGGGCGGCGAGGACGTCGGCGGGGTCCCGGGGGCGTTCGCGGGTGCCCTGGAGCCGTACGTACCACTGGCCGTCGGGGAACGCCCGCCGCAGCCGGTGGCCGAGGTGGACGGCCAGCGCCGACTTGCCGACCCCCGGCGAGCCGGAGACGACGACGGGCGCGGCGTCGGGTGACTCCAGCAGTTCCGCGAGGCGGGCGACGAGATCGGTGCGGCCGGCGAAGCCGCGTACGGCGGGCGGCAGTTGGCACTGCGCCAGCCACGCGGGCGGGGCGGACTCCGGCCGCCGCACCGGGGTGGCCCCGGCGGGCTCCGGCACGCTCAGCTCCGGGTCGCCGCCCAGGACGGCCTGGTGCACCTGCTGGAGCGGCCGGCCCGGGTCGATGCCCAGTTCCTCGGCGAGCAGGCGGCGGATGCGCCGGTAGTGGTCGAGCGCGTCGGCCGGGCGGCCGCAGCGGTAGAGGGCGGTCATGTACTGGGCGGCCAGCCGCTCGTCGAGCGGGTGGGCGGCGCTGCGGGCGGCGAGTCCGGTCAGCAGCGCGGCGTGGTCGCCGAGGCGCAGCCGCACGTCGGCGCTGTCCAGCTCCGCGGCGAACAACTCCTTGGCGAGGGCTTCGCGTACGCCGTTGAACCACGGCGTGTCGACGCCGGGGAACGGCAGGCCGCGCCAGAGCGCGAGTGCCTCGCGGAAGAGCCCGGCGGCCGCGGCGTCGGCGGTCGTCGTCGCGGCGCGGGCGCGGGTGAGGAGCAGGCGGAAGCGGTGGACGTCCACCGAGCCGGCGGGTCCTACGGCCAGTTCGTAGCCGTCGGGGCTGCGGTTGAGGCTTGCCTGCGAGCCGGCCAGGGTGCGGCGCAGGCGGGACAGGTAGCTGTACAGCGTCTCCGTGGCCCGTTGCGGCGCCGCGTGCCCCCACACCCGGTGGACGAGCTGCGCCGTGGGCACCGCGCGGCCCGCGTCGAGCAGCAGCGTGGCGAGGACGCTCCGCTGCCGCGCGGGCCCGAGATCGACGGGACGGCCATCGGCTGCCACGGCGTCGATCGGGCCGAGCAGGTGAAACTCCATGCGCGTCCTTCGTCTGCCTGGCCGCCCGCCGGGCGGCTCTGCCTGCGGATGCCAGGTTCCTGCAAGGTCCGTGCCGGGTGCGTTCCGCGAGCGGGCCGCCCGGGTCCGCGAGTTGCCGCACGGTGGCTCGGAGGGGATGCTCGCCGGCCTCGCGCCGGCGATGCGCTGGCGCGAGGCCGGTGCTGGAGGTGCGCTGCCCCGCCGGGGTGGACCGGGACCTCCGGCTGGACGGGCGGGGCCTGACGCTCGTGCCGTCGTACTTCGCAGCCGACGCCCCCGTGAGCCTCGCGGACCCCGGACTCCCGCCCGTCCTCTGGTACCCGGTCGACCACCGGCGGGCCCCCGTACCCCCCGGTCCCGGCCGTCCCCCGGAGCAGCGGCTCGCCGCGCTCCTCGGCCGGGCCCGGGCGGCCGTCCCGCACGCCACCGCGCACGGCGCGACGACGGGTGAACTCGCCCGCGCCACCGGTGTCTCCGCCTCCGCGGCCAGCCGCCACGCGGGCACGCTGCGCGGCGCGGGCCTGATCACCACGGTCCGCGACGGCGGCTCGGTGCTGCACACCCTCACCCCGGCGGGCGCGGCGGTGCTGCGCGCGTCCGGCGAGGCAGGCGGGGCGGGCGGGGCGGGCGCGGCGGCGGCCCGGCGGGCCGGGGACCGGACCGCGGACCGGGCCTCCGACCGGACCGCGTGGCCGGGCCTCCGACCGGACCGCGGGCCGGGGTACGGCCCGGGGCCCGGCCCGGCGGCCGGACGCGGTGCGGATCCGGTGCGGCTGCGGGCGGAGCCGGAGTGGTCAGCACGAATCCCCCCTCTTGCACTCCCCGTGCGTGCCTGCACGGGGTGCAACGGAAGGGCCGGGCCGTGTCCACCCGGCCCTCCGCGTTGCGGACACCACGATCACCCGCCGGGCCCTCCGCGGACGACCCCTTTGACCTCCACCGCAAACCCCCCGGTCAGCGCCCCGACACCGACCCCGACCCGGCGGCCACCGCCGGGTCCGCCGTGCGGGGTCGTCCGGTCCCGTACGGCCGGGGCCGGCTTCGTCCCGTAGCGGGGGCCCCGGGTGCGTTCAGAAACTGAACGCGGATGAGTGGACGTCGGGTTGAGTCCTGACGAGAGGTGTTGACAGCGGTTTCGGGCGGCTCTAGTTTCTGCCACGCCCCTCTGAGAGCGCTCTCACCCTCCTTTGTCCCCCACTCATTGCGAGGTACGCAGCTCGTGGGACCACATCCGAAGCACAGACGCATCCTCCTGGCCCTCACCGCCGCCGCCACCGTCGCCGCCGGGGCCGCGCTGCCCGCCGGGCCGGCGGCCGCCGCCGAGATACCGGTGGGGCGGGGGAGTTACTCCGACACCCGGCCGCCCGGCACCTCGGGGCCCGTCGACAACGCCGGGCAGCCGGTGACGCCGAAGGTGACCGAGCGGGTCGCGGACCGGCCCGTACCGACCAACGACTGGTGGTCGTCGCTCGCCTTCCAGCGGGCCGCCGACAACCCGTACTCCCTGCCCATGTTCGGCCACCCCCTCAGCTACCGCGCCGTGGCCGGCGGCCTCGAGGTCGGGTACGCCACCGAGCACGTCGTCGTCGGGGGCGGCGTGCAGTACGAGTTCCAGCACAAGGCCGACCTCACCCTCGGCGTCGCCGGCCTCAACGCGCCCGACGCCCGGGCGGACGGCTGGTCCGACTGGACCGTCAGCCCGTACTGGTCCGGCGGCGGCCGCACCCTGCGCGCCACCATCGGCCACGGCAGCCCGTACGTCTACGCCGAGGCCACCGGCGGCGCCGCGCAGATCACCGCCGCCGCCGCGCCCCAGGTCTTCGCCGACGACGGCAACGCCCTCGGCATCACCGTCGGCGGCAAGCACTACGCGCTCTTCGCCCCCACCGGCAGCGACTGGACCGTCTCCGGCAGCACCCTCAGCGCCGACCTCGGCGGCAAGGACTACTACTCCGTCGCCGTGCTGCCGGACCCCGGCGCCTTCGAGACCTTCAGCCGCTACGCCTTCAGCTTCGTCACCGGCTCCCGCGTCGACTGGGACTACGCGCAGGACCAGGGCCGCATGAACGCCACGTACACCCTGCAGACGGAAGCCCGCGAAGGCACCGAGACCGGCACCCTCCAGGCGCTCTACCCGCACCAGTGGAAGCACACCTCCGACCAGCTCACGGCGTACGAGTACGTCTCGCCGCGCGGCACGATGAAGGTCCGCGAGGGCGCCTCCTTCACCACCTCCCAGGACGTCACCGGCGTCCTGCCGGCGCTGCCGAAGTCGGGCGGGGTGGACCAGGGGCGGCTGACCGCCTTCGTCAACGAGGTCGCCGACACCGCCGCCGTCGGCCGCGCCGACACGTACTGGACGGGCAAGGCCCTCGGCCGCCTCGCGCAGGTCGTGCCGCTCGCCGACCAGGTGGGCGCGGCCCAGGCGCGGGACAAGATCCTCGGGGTGATGAAGGCGCGGCTGGAGGAGTGGTTCACGGCGGGCGGCGAGACGGAGTTCTCGTACGACACGGTGTGGAAGACGCTCACCGGCTACCCGGCCTCGTACGGCAGCGACACGGAGCTGAACGACCACCACTTCCACTACGGCTACTACGTCATGGCCGCCGCCGTCGTCGCCCAGTACGACCCCGCCTGGGCCGCGGACTCCGCCTGGGGCGGCATGGTCCGCGAACTGATCGCCGACGCCGCCAACCCGGCCCGCGACGGCGACCGCTACCCGTTCCTGCGCGGCTTCGACGTCTACGCCGGCCACAGTTGGGCCGCGGGCCACGCGGGTTTCGCGGCGGGCAACAACCAGGAGGCGTCGTCGGAGTCGGTCAACCTCAGCGCCGGCCTCATCATGTTCGGCGCCGCAACGGGCGACACCGAACTGCGCGACCTCGGCGTGTACCTGCTGACGACGGAGTCGGAGGCCGTACGCAACTACTGGTTCGACGCCGACGAGGACGCCTTCCCGGCGGACTTCCAGCACAACACGCTGGGGATGGTGTGGAGCGCGGGCGGCGCGCACGCCACGTGGTGGACGGGCAACCCGGAGGAGATCCACGGCATCAACGTCCTCCCGGTCACCGGCGCCTCGCTGCACCTGGCCCGCGACAAGGCGGCGATCGACCGGAACCTCGCGGAGATGGAGCGCGAGAACGGCGGCCCGGCGGTCGAATGGCGCGAACTCCTCTGGGAGTTCCAGGCCCTGAGCGACCCGGCCGCGGCGCGCGCGGCGTACGCGGCGGGCGGCGGCGGCACGTACGCGCCGGAAGCCGGCGAGTCGTGGGCGCACGTCTACCACTGGATCCACACCCTGGCGGCGACGGGCGCCCCGGACCCCACGGTGACGGCGGACAGCCCGACGGCGGCGGTCTTCGCGACGGGCGGCACGAGGACGTACGCGGCACACAACTACGGCGCGACGGACCAGACGGTGACCTTCTCCGACGGCAAAACCCTGAGGGTCCCGCCCCGTTCCTCCACCACCGAAACCGGCTGACCCACCGGCCCCCACCCGTGCCCCGCGCCGCCCTGAACCCCGACCCCGCGGGGCGGCGCGGGGCGCACCTTGTCCGTAACTATCGGGATTATCTGTCCGGGAAGGTCTAGTCCAGAGGTGTCGGTAACGCTAGGTTGATGCAACGTTACGTTCGTTGTCACAGGGGTGGGGCTTCTGTATGCGGTACCTGGTACCCGTGGCCGGCGCGCTGATCGCCGGCCTCGCTTTTCTGTCCGGCTGTTCGGCCCAGCAGGATGCCGAATCGGAGGAAAAGAAACCGCGGGCGAGCAAGGTGGTGGAGTCCGCGCCGGAACCTCTGACGGGGGCGGAGCTCAAAGCGCTTACCTTCAAGGATGGCGAGGTGCTGCAGGCGCGCGAGGGGGGTATGGAGGTAACGGAGTTTGCGGCGGAGGAATGGGAGCGTAAATTTCCGCCCGTATCGGATCCTTACTGTCAATTCGTTGTTGACGTCCGCGGCGGCAATAATTCATCTGCCGGAGTGTCTCAGATATTCAACTGGAAGGACAGCATCTTCCCCGGTGATTCGATTATCGCCGCTTACCCAGCGGGGCGGGCGGAGAGCGAGTTCGATAGCCTCCGGGAGGCGCTTGACCGTTGCGAACCATACGAGGGTGAGAGCTACGCCGGAGATTTCCGGGCAAGGATCGAAGAAAGATCGACCGCCGAGTTCGGTGACGAGTCCCTGACCTTTCTGGAGATCATTCCGTCGGATCATCCTGATGATCCGCGAGAGCGGGTGGAGCACTTCACCGTGGTGCGGGTCGGTGACGTCATCGCGACCTTCAGCAGGTACGACCTGGGGCGCACCACGCCCTTTCCGGTGGACTTGATCAAAAAGCAGGTCGAGCGGCTGGCCGAGGCGCAGGAGCAGCGGGTCAGGTGAGGAGTTGTTCTGCGGGGGCTGGGAGTTCCTGGCCTATCAGGGCGTGGAGGCGGGGGTAGGCCGTCGGGTGGCCCAGGAGGATGGCTGCCTGGAGGGTGTTCGCTTCCGGGTCCAGGATGAGTTTGGCGTAGCGGGGAGCCGGGGCGGTGTGGGTGTAGGTGAGTTCTACCGTGGCCTCCCCCGTGGCGTGGGGGTTGCCCATGCTGGCGACGTCTACGCCCGGGAGTTTCAGCACCGTTGACGGTTCCGCCGGGGAGAGCGGAGGTGGCGGGGTGGGGTTGTCGGTGAGGTGGCCGGCGACTGTGGTTGCCATGTGGTAGCCGGGGGCCACCGTTCCCGTGCGGCGGCCGTTGATCGCCGCGCAGTCCCCTATCGCCCAGATCGCCGGGTCCGGGGTGCGGCAGTCCTCGTCCACCAGGTAGCCGCCCCTCTCGCCCCTGGGCAGGTCCGCCGTCGCCGCCAGGTCGTCGCGGGGGCGGGTGCCCGCGGTGAAGATCACCAGGTCTGCCCTGACGCGGGTTTCGTCCGTCAGGGTCACCCCTGACACGGTCCCGTCCCGTCCCGCGTCGATGGACTGGAGTGCCCGTCCTGGGTGGAGATCGATGCCTCTTCTGCTCAGGCCCGCCGCCAGTAACTCCGCCGCCGTCGGGTCCAGTTGCGCCGGCATCAGGTGCGGGGCCGCCTCCACCACGTGCGGGCGTACGCCCAGGTGGCGGCCGAGTGCCTCCGCCGTTTCCAGGCCCAGCAAGCCCCCGCCCACGATGACCGCCCTCTTCCCCGGTGCGGTCTCCGCCGCCCTGCGGATCGCGTTGACGTCGTCCAGCGTCCGGTAGACGTAACACCCCCGCAGCTCCGCCCCCGGCAGCGGCGGTCGGGCGGGGACAGCCCCCGTCGCCAGCACCAGCGCGTCGTACGGCAGGCGTTCCCCCTCTGCCGTCACCACTTGGCGTGCCGGCCTGTCTATTTCCGCCGCTCTTGTACGGGTGAGGATGCGCAGTCCCTGGTCCTCCTGGGTTTCCAGCTTCAGGTCCGCATCCTCTACGCCCCGCAATCTGTCCGTCAGCCCTATGCGGTTGTACGCCCCGTGCCTCTCCTCGCCCAGCACCGTGATCTGCCACCGGTCCCCGCCGTCCCGGGCGCGCACCTCCGCCACCAGGCGGTGCGCCGTCATTCCGTAGCCGATCACCAGCAGGCGCTTCATGACGTGCTGCCCGCGAACTCCGCGCACATCTCCCGGACTTCCTCCACGCACGAACCACACCCCGTCGTCGCCCTCGTCGCCTTCGCCAGCGCCTCCGCCGTCTGCGCGCCCCCTTCCCACGCCTGGGCCAGCGCCCCCTTCGTCACGTTGTTGCACCGGCACACCACCGCCTCCGGCGGCAGTTCCGGCAGGGGGCCCGTGCGCGGGGCGGGGCGGCCGAGGAGGAGCGCCAGGCGGCTTTCCGGGAGGGGGGTGTCCGTGGTGTAGAGCTGGGTGAGGGTGGCCAGAGCCTGGGGGAGGCCGGTCAGGACGGCCGCTCGCAGGCGGCCCGCGGCGTCGAGCGAGAGCCGGGCGTAGCGGCCGCGGGCCGGGTCGCGGTACGTGACGATCTCGTCCCCCGCGTCGCCCCGCCCGTCGCCCAGCACCCCCAGCGTCAGCCCCGGCACCCGCAGCCGGAACACCGGGCGCCGCCCGGCGGCGAGTCCCCGCGGCGCGCCCTTGCCCGTCAGCGACCGCGCCACCGCCTCCGCCTGCTCCCAGCCCGTGTGCAGCGAACCCCCGGGCTCCGTGCAGTCGCCGACCGCGCGGATCGCCGGGTCGCTCGTGCGGCCCGCGGCGTCGACCAGCACCCCGGTCCGTACCGCCAGGCCCGCCGCCTCCGCCAGCCTCGTGCGGGGGCGGACGCCCGTGCAGCACAGGAGGGTGTCCCAGGCCAGCGGCGACTCGTCGGCGAGCACGACCTTCCCCGGCTGCACCTCCGCGGCCACCCGGCCCAGTTCCAACCCGACGCCCAGCCCGTCCAGATGCCGGGTCAGCACCTCGCCCGCCTCGGCGTCGAGGCGGGCGTCCAGCGGGTACGGGCCCGGGTGCACCAGCGTGACCCGGCGGCCCGCGCGGCGCAGCGCCGCCGCGGTCTCCACGCCGAGCGGGCCGCCGCCGAGGACGACGATCTCGTCGCCGCGCACGCGGGCGCAGTCGGTGCGCGAACGCAGCCCGGTGACGCCGTCGATCAGCCAGCCCGAGGCGTGCCGCAGGCCCGGGACGGGCGGGAGGTGCGGGCGGGCGCCGGTGGCCAGCACGAGGGTGTCGTACGGAATCCGGTCGTGTTCCGTCGTACGCACCTGCCGCAGCCGGCGGTCGATGCCGGCCGCGGAGACGCCGTGGCGGAGGGTGACGTCCGGGAGGTCGGGCAGCCGGAGGTCGGCGGGGGTGAGGCTGCCGTCGAGGACGGCGGGGAGGAGGACGCGGTGGTACGCCGGGCCGGGTTCGGCGTCGAGGAGGGTGACGGGTCCGTCGTGGCCGTGGTGGCGCAGGCGTTCGGCGACACGGTGGCCCACGGGGCCGCCGCCGACGATCACGATGCGGGAGGCCGGTGGGGTCTCGCGGGGCCCGAACCCGCCCGCCGCGGCAGCGGGTTGCCCGGCCCGCGCCCGGCGCCTTTGCCGCACCGTGCCCGTACGCCTCATCCCGTCGCGCCCCGCACCGCCGGCTCCCGCACCCGCTCCGGCAGCCCCACCGGCTCCACGCTCACCGCGCTCACCTTGAACTCCGGCATCCGGCTGCGCGGGTCGAGCGCCGTCCCCGTCAGCAGGTTCGCCCGCCCGTGGCCCGGGAAGTGGAACGGCAGGAACACCGTGTCCGTCCGCAGCGTCGCCACCAGCCGCACCCGCGCCAGCACCGCGCCGCGCGGCGAGCGCACCCGCGCCAGCTCGCCCTCCGCGAGACCGGCCCGCGCCGCCGTGTCCGGGTGGATCTCCACGATCGCCTCCGGCGCGGCCCGTACCAGCTCGGGCACCCGGCGGGTCTGCGCGCCCGACTGGTAGTGCGCGAGCTGCCGCCCCGTCGTCGCCCACAGCGGGAACCGGTCGTCGCGCGCGTCGGCCGGCTCGCGGTGGTCGACGTCCTGGAAGCGCGCCTTGCCGTCCGGGTGGGCGAAGCGGTCGAGGAAGAGCCGCGGGGTGCCGGGGTGCGGCGGGGAGCCCTCGGGGGTGGCGGGGCAGGGCCAGTGCAGCGCTTCGCCCGCGTCGAGGCGGTCGTAGCTGACGCCGCCGTAGTCGGCCGTGCCGCCGCTGGACGCGCGGCGCAGCTCGTCGAAGACGCGGCGCGGTTCCGCCGGGAAGCGGTCGGGCGGTTCGCCGAGGCGGACGGCGAGTTCGTGGAGCACGGCCAGGTCGGTGCGTACGCCCGGCGGCGGCGTCAGGGCGCGGTGGCGCCGCAGGACGCGGCCCTCCAGGCTGGTGAGCGTGCCCTCCTCCTCGGCCCACTGGGTCACCGGCAGGACGACGTCCGCCATCGCCGCGGTCTCCGACGGTACGAAGTCCGCGACGACCAGCAGGTCCAGCTCCGCCAGCCGGCGCTGGACCCGGTCGGCGTCCGGCGCCGAGACCACCGGGTTCGAGCCGAAGACCAGCAGCGCCCGCGGCCCGTCCGCCGTGCCCAGGGCGTTCAGCAGCTCCGCCGCGCTCAGCCCGGGACCCGGCAGGCTCTCCGGCGGCACGCCCCACACCCCGGCGACGTGCGCCCGCGCCCCGGGGTCCGTGATGTGCCGGTAGCCGGGCAACTGGTCGGCCTTCTGACCGTGTTCGCGGCCCCCCTGCCCGTTGCCCTGCCCGGTCAGGCACCCGTACCCGGAGCCCGGCCGCCCCGGCAGCCCCAGCGCCAGCGCGAAGTTGACGAACGCCGCCACCGTGTCCGTGCCCTTGCTGTGCTGCTCGGCGCCGCGCCCGCTGAGGACGTACGCGCGCCGCGCCTCGCTCAGCAGCCGCACCGCCTCCCGCTGCGCGTCGGCCGGCACGCCGGTCACCAGCTCCACGCGCTCCGGCCACCAGCCCGCCGCCCGCCGCCACGCGGCGCGGAAGCCGACGGTACGGGCCCGGACGTACTCCTCGTCGTGCCGCCCCTCGGTGACCGCGATGTGCAGCAGCCCGAGCGCGAGCGCGAGGTCGGTGCCGGGGGCGGGGGCCAGGTGGAGCGCGGCGCGCTCGGCGGTGGCGGTGCGGCGCGGGTCGATGACGATGAGGGCCCCGGCCTTGTTGAGGTGGCGCATCAACGGGGGCATCGTCTCGGCGGGGTTGGCGCCGGCGAGGAGCACGGTGTCGGCCTCGCCGAGGTCGGTGACGGGGAACGGCAGCCCGCGGTCCAGGCCGAAGGCGGCGATGCCCGCCGCCGCGGCGGACGACATGCAGAACCGGCCGTTGTAGTCGATCATCCGGGTGCCGAGGGCCACGCGGGCGAACTTGCCGAGCAGGTACGCCTTCTCGTTCGTCAGCCCGCCGCCGCCGAAGACGGCGACGGAGTCGGGGCCGTGCGCGGCGCGTATCTCCGCCAGCCGGGCGGCGACCGTGTCCAGGGCGGCGCCCCAGCCTGCGGGAGCGAGGCGGCCGGTGCGGTCGCGGACGAGCGGGGTGCGCAGCCGGTCCTGGGCCCGGAGGACGGCGGGGGCGGTCCAGCCCTTCTGGCACAGGCCGCCCTGGTTGACGGGGAAGTCGGCGTCGGGCTCCACGCTCAGCGGTTCCGCGGGGGTGGCGCCGGGCCGCAGGCGGGTGCCGCACTGGAGGGCGCAGTACGGGCAGTGCGTGTGCACCGCGGATCGGGGCGGCGGGAGCGGGGTCGGCGAGTACGGTGCGCGCGAGGAGCCACTGCTCATCCGGATACCCCACTTCAGGCGTCACCGACTTCGGAGCCGTACGGGCATCATCGCCCGCCGGGGGCGGGGCGGGAATTGGCAGATTGCTGTCAACTCCCGCACCCGCCGCGTGAGGTCGGGCATTCCGGGCGCTACGCGCCCGCCGGTTCCCGCTTCTCCACGTCGTGGACCTGCGGGGATCCGGGAACCTCGACGGACGCCGGAGCCCCGGTGGACTCCGTGCCCCCCGCCGCCGCGGCTCGCGGGCCCTCGCTCAGCCCGACCTTCGCGTGCAGCCTGCGCAGCGCCGCCGGCGCGTACCAGGCGGACCGGCCGAGCAGCCGCATCGCCGCCGGTACGAGCACGCCCCGCACCACCACCGCGTCGACGAGGATCGCCAGCCCGCTGCCGAGACCGAACATCTGGATGAAGCTGACGCCGCTGATGACGAAGGCGAAGAAGCTGACGGCCAGCAGCCCCGCGGCCATCGTGACGATCCGGCCGGTGCCCGCGAGCCCCTTCGCGACCGCCTCGGCGGGGGCCGCCCCGGCGTCGTGCAGTTCCTTGATGCGGCTGGTGAGGAAGACCTCGTAGTCCATGGAGAGGCCGAAGACGACGCAGAACATCAGCACCACCGTGCCCGTCTCCATCGGCTGGGCGGTGAAGTCCAGCAGGCCGCTGAGGTGGCCGTCCTGGAAGATCCAGACCAGCGCGCCCATGGTGGCCATGAGGCTGACCGCGTTGAGGACGAGGGCGCGGAGCGGCTGGATCACGCTGCCGGTGAAGAGGAAGAGCAGCACGAACGTGGTGCCGAGGACCCAGGCGAGGGCCACGGGCAGCGCGTCGGCGATGGCGTCCTTGGAGTCCACCAGCCGGGCGTCGCTGCCGCCGACGAGCGCCTCCGCGCCCGCGGGCGGATCGACGGCGCGGATGTCGCGCACGAGGTCCTGCGCGGCGCCCGAGGCCGGGGCGAGGTCGTGTACGAGGGTGAGCCGCCGGGCGTCCGGGGCGGCGAGGGCTCCGGCGGCCGGTCCCGGTGCGGCGTGCCGGCCGTCGGTGTAGCTGCCGGTGGCGGCGTCGACCTGGCGCACGCCTTCGAGCCGGGAGAGGTCGCTCGCGTACGCACCGAGCGCGCCGTCCCCGACCGGTCCGGTGGTGACGATCTGCACCGCGTCCTCGTCGCCGGCCGCGAACCCGGCCCGCAGCTCCGCGGTGACCTGGCGGCTCTGCGCGCTCTCGGGCAGCACCCGCTCGTCGGGGGTGCCGAAGCCGACGCCCAGCAGCGGGCTCGCGGCGAGCAGCAGCACGGCGAGCACCGGCAGGGAGGCCAGCACCGGCCGGCGCATCACGGCGCCCGCGATACGGCCCCACAGCGGGGAGTCGGCGCGGTGGGCGGCGAGGGTGCCGGGGATGCGGCCCTTGTTGACCCGGTGGCCCAGCACGGCGAGCAGCGCGGGGATGACGAGCAGCGAGCTGACCGCGGCGATCGCCACCACGCCGATCCCGGCGTACGCGAACGAGCGGAGCGAGACCAGCGGGAACACCAGCATCGCGGCCAGCGCGGCGATCACGGCCGCGGAGGAGAAGGCGATGGTGCGTCCCGCGGTGGTGACGGTGCGGCGGACGGCGTCGGGTACGGAGTCGCCGGCCGCCAACTGCTCGCGGAAGCGCGAGACGAGGAGCAGGCCGTAGTCGATGCTGAGGCCGAGGCCGAGCGCGGTGGTGAGGTTGACGGAGAGGACGGAGACGTCGGTGACGCTGCCGAGCACGTACAGCTCGGCGAGGGTGCCGAGGATCGCGATCAGGCCGATGACGAGCGGCAGCAGGGCCGCGACCAGGCTGCCGAAGGCGAGCAGCAGCAGGACGAGGGTGACCGGGATGGCGACGGCCTCGGCGAGGGCGAGGTCTTCCGCGACCTGCGTCGCCATGTCGCTGTTCACGGCGGCGGAGCCGCCGGCGCGAACGGAGACGCCGTCGCGCTCGCCGGTGTACTTCGCCATCAGCGCTTCGGCGTTCTCGCCCTCGTGCCGGTCGCCGCCCTCGACGTGGGCGAGGACGAGGGCCTGGTCGCCGTCGCGGGACTTCAGGGCGGCGTCGTCGCGGTCCCAGTACGACACGACGTGGGAGACGGTCTCCTCGGCGCGCAGCCCGTCGGCGAGCTGCCGGCCGCGCTCCGCGGCGGCGGGGGAGCCGGGGCCGCCGCGTTCGGCGTCGACGAGCAGGACGAGGTTCGTGTCCCCGCCGAACTCCTGGTCGATGACCCGCTCGGCGCGGCTGGAGGGGGCGTTCGGGTCGCTGAACCCGCCGCCGCTGAGCTTGCCGAAGGCGCCGAAGCCGGCGACGGCCATGACGGCGACCGCGAGCGCGGCGAGGAGGAGCAGGGGGCGGGCGCGGCGGATGGCCAGCTCGGCAATGCGCGACAGCATCGGGCTACCGCCCCTCGGTGAGGTGGGTGAGGACTGACATGGCGATCTCCCGATTCGTATAGGCCGTTCCTTTGGTGAGAAGTTATAACGCTCGCGAAAGGGTGGAGTCAACGGGATGAGTGATACCTTCTCACAAGACCTCGAAGCTGTAAGGGGTGAGCGCAGGCCATGGCCGGGAAGACGGACTCGACGACTCCCCGCGAGCGCTATCGCGCCCAGGTGCGCGCGGAGATCAAGGAGCACGCGTGGGACCAGATCGGCACGGCGGGCGCCTCCGCGCTCTCGCTCAACGCGATCGCCAAGCTGATGGGGATGAGCGGCCCCGCGCTCTACCGCTACTTCGCCAACCGCGACGAGCTGATCACCGAGCTGATCAGGGACGCGTACCAGAGCCTCGCCGAGACGATGCGCACCACCGCGGCTCGCGCCCCTGACGGCACCCCTGACCTCCCCGCGCTGGCGGCCTCCCTGCGCACGTGGGCGCTGACCGACCCGCAGCGCTACCTGCTCATCTACGGCACGCCCATCCCCGGCTACCACGCCCCCGACGACATCACCGCCATCTCCGCCGAGATCATGGGCACGGTCCTCGACGCCTGTGCCGCGATGCCGTACGAGCCCGCGGAGACGCCCTTCGCCGGGCACCTGGCGACCCACGGCGACTGGGCCCGCGGCCACCCCGCACCGCCCGCCGTCCTGCACCGGGCGCTGACCGCCTGGACCCGGCTGCACGGCGTGCTGTCGCTGGAACTGGCGGGGCACTTCAGGAACATGGGCTTCGACCCCGCGGAGCTGTACGCGGCGGAGGTCGCCGCGCTCACGGAGCCGTAGCCCCTGTCCTGTCTCAACGAAGTTGGTCGTCCACCCTTGCGCTGACCTGTGTGGACTGCAGTGGGTGAGACGCGAGGACTTGATTCGTTGAGACAGATCTCGGGGGTCAGGGCCAAACGGTCTGAGTGCCGTGTCCCGTCTCCGGGGATCTGGTCCACGTCTCAGGCACTCTGGTCCGATTACCTTGTGGTTTCAGGTGATCTGGTCCGTCGTCGTGCTTGAAGCGCCGGGTGCCGGGCCAGTCCCACGCCCCCTGGCATGAGTGCCAGGGGGCAGGGCAGCCAGGTGAGGAGAGAGCGTGGGCTCGGGGAGGACGTGTCGGCCGTAGTCCATCGGCCGTAGTCCACCGGTCGTTCAGTGCGCGCCTGCCTCGGCGGATCTCCGGATGCCCCGGAGGAAGAAGCCCACCCCCAGTACGACCGCCACGATCGCCGGCGTCACGAGCTGCCAGGGAACGCCGAGCCACACTGCGGGTAGCCCCACGCCGAAGGTGGCTGCCAGGTTGGTGAAGAACAGCCTCTTGCCGGACCTGCTCCAGGTGAAGGGGCCGGGGCGGCGCGGCGCGACGAGGCGTGCCGCGCCGAAGGCGAGGCCGGGCACCGCGAGCAGGCCGAGGCCCGCGCCTGCGGCGGCGATCATCTGGGGCTCGTCGCGCGGCTCGTCGGAGGTCTTCTGCCGGATCCTGCCCTTGGTGAGTGCGACGATGTCGCCGCGCCAGAGGGTGCCGACGGCTTTGTCGCCCTCCTGGAGCGTGTCCAGCAGGGGTCCGGGGTCGCCGAAGTCCAGCTTGCCGTGGAACCGCTTGCTGTCCACGGTCGCCCGGTACTCGCTGCCCTTGCCTCCGCGGACCACCGTGTCCACGATGGTGAGGTCGATCTCCCGCAGGCAGTCCTCCCGCCACGCATCTGGCGTGGGGGAGGCCGGGCAGTGTTCGGCTGCGCGGTATTCCTCGTATCGCGCGACGTTGGCGGGCAGCCAGTTGGTGAACGCGAGGACGCAGCCCGCCGCCAGGGCCACGGACACCACGATCATCAGCAGCCCCAGGGCCCGGGTCACTCCGGCCCGGAAGGCCGTCACTTCTCGCAGACCGGTCATCGCGCACTCCACCCCTCGCAGGTCGGCGCCCCGGCCTGTCGGCTTATCCTCCCCTGTCGGGAACCTGCAACGTCATGAGGGGTGCTGGCAGGTCAGCGCGGCGCATCCCTGCCGGATGCAGGCAATCACCGGGTGTGTACTCGGCTCTCCTTGATCGCCCGCATGCCGAACCGGGCAGCAGGTGTTCACCGCTTCGGGAGGTGCCCCAGCGCACCGGGGACAGGTGTCGTTACCGCAACGGGTGAGCAAATAAGTCGGCCGGCTGCCGGCGAGTTGCGACGATGCGTGTGTTTCCCAGACGGAGGACATTTGTTCGTTTTCTTCTGTGCGGGATGCGGCGCCGAGTTGACCACGCCGCTGTCCCAGGTCTCACTGCCGGTCCACGCCCGTCAGAAGTACGGGAACGGGGCCCAGCTTCCGGTGCTGATGGAGTCCGGGACGTTCGCCGTGGACCCGGACCCCTGGGGAGGGCCGTGGCGGATGTGGGACGAGATCGATCCGGGCGAGGCGGAGGCACGCGGCGTCTACGCGCCGGTCTGCGCCCTGTCCGACAGCACGCCCGGGGCGAGTGTCATCGCGCCCGGTGATATCCGTGGAACCCGGCTGATTCCGGAGAAGCGCGGCGGTGCCTGCTGCGGCCTCGACGGAGCCGACGGGCCCAACATGGCCTGCGAGGCATGCGACCTCCCCGTGGCGACCCGGGTCGACGACTGCTCGCTCTGGCAGGCAGTGCGGCTCAGTTCGGACACCGTGCGCCGCGTTCCCGTTGACGGTGTCCACGCTGCGCCCCTGTCCTGGGCGGAGCTGGCGGAGAAGGGGGAGAAAACGCCCCCGTTCGAGCCGATTGCCACGTGGGGAGGACGGTCGGGGTCGCACCACCACTGGTCGTGGAGCCCGCGGTGGGAGGCGGCAGCCGGCCTGGCACTCGCCCACCTGCTCGTTGCCTCCCGAGGGCAGCCCGTGACGGTCCCGGGTGGTCTGACCGCGGACGTGTTCCAGCGCGCTCTCGACGCCCTGCTGCCTGCGGGCCCCCCGAAGCGGCGCGCCGTCCTGGCCGGACCGCGACAGCCTTCCCCGGACGCGGACGTCGACATCCTCCTCGTACCGGTCCATCCCCAGACAGGCCAGACCTGGACCCCCGCCAGGCGGGCCAGGCCGGTATACCGGGTACCCCTGCCGCTGGGGGTGTGGCTGTGGCTGGTCTCGCCCCAGCCGTACGTGCCGGTCCCCGCGTCAGGCCGCATACCCCAGGACGTCCTCCGCGACGATCCGCTCCCGCTGCTCCCCAACTACCGCTTCCGGGTCGACCGGGGAACGTTCCAGCATGCCCTGGTCCGGCTGCCGGCCGTGCGCAGCCCGTGGCTGCGCACGATCCTTGAGAACGTCACCCGGGGTACGCGGGCCGACCTCTTCTAGAGCGCGTACCGAAAGTGATACCAGCTTGCTTGATGGGTGCCCACTTTGACTGCATGATCTCGACATGTCTGAATTGCCCTCTCGTTTGTCTGCCGTGACGCTCGGGGTCCGGAATATGTCGGGGTTGCGCCGCTTCTACCGCGGTCTGGGATGGGAGGAACTCCCATCCAGTGACGACAACTGGGCAGGCTTCCTGCTCGGCGGGGTTTTGCTCGCTCTGTATCCGGTCGATGAGCTGGCGGCGGAGGCGGCGGATGGTGCTCCAAGCCGTACCGGGTGGTCGGGGATCACACTCATCTGCAACGTGGACCATCGTGAGCAGGTGGATTCGGCTTTCGCGTCCGCGGTGGCGGCTGACGCCACCGCGGTGGGGGAGCCGGCAGACCGTTCGTGGGGCGGCCGGTCGGCGTACATCGCTGACCCGGAAGGCAATCGCTGGGAGATCGCATGGGCGCCGGGTGTGCAGTTTGACGCCCGCGGCGCGCTGATCGCTTTGGGCGGCTGAGTGTCTGCATGCGTTACAGCCATTCACCCAGGGGCTCCTTCTGGGCCCGTCCTTTGCGACGGGCACCCGCGGCATGGGCCCGGCAGATCGTGGAGTCGACGTTCACCTCCCACGTGATCAGCCCGGCCGCATCGGCCCGGCTCTGCGGCCCGGTCAGTAACCCGGCCCAGGTGCCGTTTCGCTGCCACCGGCGGAAGAGCCCGTACAGCCGGTGCGGCCGGGCCGGCATACGGATGGCCCGGGTCTTCGGGGTGTCCGTCAGCCGTAGCACCGTGCTGCCGCTGGTCGGCGCGCATTCCGAGTCTCAGCCTGCCTCACCGGGGCCGCCGGGACCGTGAAGTGACTGCTCATGGGGCCCTGTGTGATACTTCCTGGCGGTGCAGAGAGCGCCCGCGAGGGAGAGGACCGGGCTCGATGGCGACCGGAGAGGCGTCGGAGCCGGCGGCCCCGGCCGGGCAGGGCGGCGCGGAGGCCGCCGCCGGTGCGGGACGGAGTGCGCAGGGCGCGCAGGGGTCCGGGACCGTGCAGATCGTGGACCACGCGCTCATGGTGCTCAAGGCCATCGCGGAAGCCGACCGCCCGCGCGGCGTGCGGGAGCTGAGCCGCGACCTCGCGATCAGCAAGAGTTCCACGCAGCGCATCCTCGCCTCCCTGGAGCGGGTCGGCCTGGCCGTCGCGGACGAGGCGACCCGGAAGTACGTCGTCGGGCCCGCCGCGCTCACCCTCGCCTGGAAGCACGCGGACAACAGCGACCTGGTCAGCGCCGCCACCGGCACCACCGCGCGGATCGCCGCGGTGACCGGCGAGACCGCCTGCATCTCCACCATCGTCGACGGCCGCCGCGTCACCGTGCACGAGGCCGAGAGCTCCCAGCCCCTGCGGCTCATCACCGGCGTGGGCCGGCCCTACTCGCTCTTCTCCGGCGCCACCGGCCGGGTCCTCATGTCCCTGCTGCCCGCGGACGAGCTCCGCCGGCTGGTGGACGGGCACGTGGCCGACGGTCCTGATGAGACGGCCGCGGACCGGATTCTGGGACAGGTCGCCGAGGTCCGCCGGAACGGCTACGCGCTGAGCCGCAGCGAGTGGATCGCCGGCGGCTGCGGGGTGGCCGTGCCCATCGGCGTGCAGGGCAGCCTCGTCGCCGCCCTCAGCATCTACGGGCCCGAGGCCCGGCTCACCGACGAGCGCATGGCGGAGCTGGTGCCGGCGCTGCAGAAGGCGGCGGCGGAGATCGCCCTCCGCTGGCGCCAGCCCGCGTAGCGGCACCCGCCCCGGCGCACCCCCCGCCCCGGCGCACCCCCCGGCCCCGGGCCACCCCGTCCCACTACCCGGCTCTTCCTACTTCAGGTGGGGGCAACGGTCGCCAAGTGCTTGATCGATCTGGTGGAACAGGCCGCCCTGGTCGATGCCTGGGGGAATGATCGCGGCTTGCGTGGAAAGCGAGGCTTCGAGGATCGCGGAGGCAGGGATTGGTTCCTGCCTCAGTCACGCCCGCGATGTCGCGAGGAGTCTGGTGTGCCGTGCGCCGTTGGTCGCCTCGTGGCGCCCTTTCGTGATCGTCGCTATGTGCCGCGGAGCATCTCCGCGAGTCGCGACAGCGTGGCCTCGTTGCGTTTGTAGTGGATCCACTTGCCGACCCGTGTGGCCTGTACCAGGCCTGCCCGCTCGAGGGTTGCCATGTATGAGGAGACTGTCGATTGCGCCAGCCCCGACTTGGCCTGCAGATGGCTGACGCAGACTCCGACCTCGTCCCGGTCGGCTATTGGCTCCCACTGAGCGAACTCGCGGTGAGGGTCCCGCAGCCAGTCCATGATTTGCAGCCGTGCAGGGTTCGCCAGCGCCTTCAAGGCCTCGACCGCAGCCAGAGGGGGCTCGTTCTCCGCGTCGCCTCCTGAGTTCGCTGCCTGTGACGTCGCCACGGTCGCCTCCTCGCCTCTCACACACCATCGTATCTCGATGTGACGAACCGAGTTCGCCCCCAGCCACACATTGACACATCGCGATATCACGATATGGTAGTTGCGTTCACGCCCCTCCGGTATCTGCCGCGCAACTGCCGTCCGCCGCGAACACCGGGGACACACAAGAGGAAGTACACGATGTCTGAGAGCAGCAAGCCGTTGATCGTCGTCGCGGGTGCCACTAGCAAGCAGGGAAGGAGCGTCGCCACCTCCTTGCTTGAGAGCGGCAGGTTCCGAGTGCGAGCCCTGACCCGAGACGCCGGCTCTGCCCAGGCCCGGAGCCTGGCAGGACTGGGAGCGGAGATCGCCGAGGTTCCTCTCGCGCTGGGTCACCAGCGCGAGCTCGTCGACGCGTTCAGATCGGCCGAGGGGCCTTCCTGATGACCCCGCCCATGCCTCCCTCCACCGAGGAGTTCCTTCTCGGGCGCCAACTTGCCGATGCAGCGGTCGAGGCCGGAGTGATACACGTCGTCTTCAGTGCTCTCGAGAACGTCGACGAGCGGTCCTCGGGCACCAAGTACGCCCCGCACTTCACCGACAAGGCGCTCATCGCCGAGTACATCCGGACTCTGCCGATCGCGCACACCTTCATCATGCTCTCGTTCTTCTACACCAACGCGCTGGAGTACTACCCCCCGCGCATCGATGGTGACACGGTGCTCATGCCTTTCTACCTCCCCGAAGACTTCCGTGCCCCGTTCGTGGACCCACTCACCGCGACCGGGCCGGCCGCCCTCGAGGTGTTCTCCAACCCCGACACCTACCGCGGCGCCTGTCTGCCGGTCGTGGGGGACGTCATCTCCCCAGCCGAGATGGTCGAGGAGTTCTCCCGCGTCACCGGACTCAAAGCCGAATACCGCAGCGCCTACTCTCGCGAAGACCTGCTGACCTACTTCCCCGCGCTGGGAGAGAACCCTCTGGTGGTCGACGAGACCCTCGGCATGGCCCAGTACGCGGTCGACCTCGGATACTTCCGAGACGACCGCGACACGACGTGGAGCCGGCGCATCGATCCCCACACGCTGAGCTGGGAACAGTTCCTCCGCAAGACCGACTGGCATGGCCAGCCGGTCACCTTTGGTCACTAGACCCATCGCCGACGAGATCAGACACGCGCCATTCGGGAAGGCCTCGACGTTGTCTGAGCCCGTGGCGCGTGCCGCTGCGCGCTGCCATCACGCCAACACCTACTGCGTGAACTGCGACCTGCTCGTCGGTCTCGACGATCTCCACGTGATTGACGTCGACCGGGGTGATGGCGACCGATTGACTGTTCGGGTCGAGTCGGCGCGGATGGTGATGGGCTGCCGGACCTGCGGCGCGATCGCTCACTCCCACGGTCGACGCGAGGCGGTCCTAATCGACGCACCTTGCTTCGACCGGCCCGTGAAGATCGTGTGGCGCAAGCGGACCTGGCGCTGTGTCGAACCGGCCTGCCCGGTCGGCACGTTCACCGAGCAGAACCATACGGTGGCCGAGCCGCGGGCGCTGCTCACCGTGCGGGCGTGCTGGTGGGCGATCCGACAATTGCGGCGTGAGCACGCCTCCGTGCGCGGGATCGCCCGCCAGCTCGGCACGACATGGAACACGGTGTGGACCTCGATCCGTCCCCTGCTCAAGGCGATGGCCGATGACGACACGCGGTTCGACGGGGTCACCCGGCTCGGGGTCGATGAGCATGTCCGGCACCATGTCAGCGAACGACCCATCGACCAAGGGGGTCGCGGGCCGAAGATGCTGACCGGGATGGTCAACCTGACCACCGACGCGAAGGGAAGGACACGAGCCCGGCTGCTCGACCTCGTCGCGGGCCGGTCCGGGCAGGCCTACGCCGACTGGCTCGAAGAACGCGGACCCGGCTTCCGTGACGGGATCAAGGAAGCGACCTTGGACCCGTTCCGCGGCTACAAGAACGCCATCGATGACAAGCTCGAGGATGCGACTGCGGTCCTGGATGCGTTCCACGTCGTCAAGCTCGGTTCCGCGGCCGTCGACGAGGTCCGTCGTCGCGTCCAGCAACAGATCCATGGCCACCGGGGCAGGAAGGGCGACCTGCTCTACGGCATCCGCACCATCTTGCGCTGCGGGGTCGAGAAACTCACCGACCGACAACGAGCGCGACTCGACATCGCGATCGCCGTTGACGAACGCGACGACGAGGTTCTCGTCGCCTGGCTCTGCGCCCAGCAACTGCGAGCCGCCTACCAGGCCGACAGTCCCGCCGAGGGACGCAAGATCGCCGAGAAGGTCCTCGCTACCTTCCCGACGTGCCCGATCAAGGAGATCAAGCGACTCGGCAAGACGCTGCAGCAATGGCGCGAAGCCTTCCTCGCCCACTTCGACACCGGCCGCGCCAAACAACGGCGGCACAGAGGCCATCAACGGACTCATCGAACTCCAACGCCGCATCGCACGAGGCTTCCGCAACCGCGATCACTACCGACTACGCATGCTGCTCATCGGAGGCGGACTCACCAGCCCTCACCTGAAGTAGGAAGAGCCCAGTACCCCCGTACCAACCGCGATTTCCGGCCGGTCCGGCGCCCAGCAGGCGTCTGACCGGCTTTTTTGCGCCCGCATCCTTCTGCTTCCACCCCATTGACCTGCCCAAAAGCTGAAGGTACGGTGTCCCAATCGGTCTTGGTACAGTGTCCCAGAACTTGAGGTGAGCCCCTGATGTTGCTCGGCTGGCGCGCACGAATCGGGCAGATACGGCCCGCGACGGCGATCGAGGGAGCGGAGGAGTGGCGTGAAGTAGCGCCTACGGGCGTGGCGTTCGCCGACGCCCGGACCATCGTCCCGCGCGTCGATGCCGCCGGGCTGCGGGAGATGATGAGCCAGGTCGTCGAGGCGTCGCGGCAGTTGGCCACCGCCAAGGTGGACCTGATCGTGCAGTGCGGCGCCCCCGGCACCTTCATCCCCGGCCCGGGCACCGACGAGAAGGTCACCGGCGAGATCACCGCCGCCACCGGCGTACCGGCGATCACCATGCAGCAGGCGGCCAACGATGCCCTCCGCGCCCTCGGCGCGACCAAGGTCGCCGTCGGCACCATCTACACCGACGAGGTCAACGAGTCCCTGCGCACCTACCTCACCGCCCTCGGCTTCGAGGTGGCGGCGATGGAGGGCCTCCAGCTCACCGACCCGTACGAGGCCAGCGTGCACGACGCCGACAGCGCCTACCGGCTCGGCCGCCGACTGCACAAGGCGGCGCCCGACGCGGACGCGCTCCTCATCTCCTGCGGCACGTTCCGGACCTTCGAGGTGCTGCCGTACCTCGAACTCGACACCGGGATCCCGGTCGTGACGAGCAATCAGTCCTCCCTCTGGCGGGCCCTGCGCCACCTGGGGCTACGGGACGAGCTGCCGGCCCTCGGCCGGCTCGGCGGCATCCCGGACCTCTCCGGCCTCCCCGGCTGAGCGCACCCCGCGGGCCTGCCGGCCCGTCGAACCACACCCCACCGCACCGCAGAGGAACAGGACCGTGCTCGTAGACGCACTGCAGTTCAACAAGCCCGCCCGTGAACGCTTCGAGGAGTGGCGCGCCGCCGGGCTCACCGCCGTGCACGTCACCGTGGCGATCTGGGAGGACTCCACCGAGACCATGCGGGAGGTCGGCCGCTGGCAGCGCCATCTCGCCGAGCACGCCGACCTGCTCTGCGAGGGCCGCACCGCCGACGACATCCGCGCCGCGGACCGCGACGGCCGCACGGCGGTCGTGCTCGGCTTCCAGAACAGCAGCCCGTTCGAGGACGACCTCGACCTCGTCGGCGCGTTCCACCAGGCCGGCGTGCGGATCGCCCAGCTCACGTACAACACCCAGAACTCCGCCGGGGCCGGCTGCTGGGAGGCGGACAACGCCGGGCTCTCGCGCACGTACGGCGTGAACCTCATCCGGGAGATGAACCGGGTCGGGATGCTCGTCGACATCTCGCACTGCAACGAGCGGACCTCCCTGGAGGCGATCGAGACCTCCGAGCGGCCCGTCATGATCACGCACGCCAACCCGCGCGCGTTCGTCGGCGAGGACGTCGAACTCGCCTTCCGCAACAAGTCCGACACCGTGCTGAAGGAGTCGGCGCAGCAGGGCGGCGTCGTCGGGCTGAGCATGTACCCGCGGCTGGCGCCGAACGGGCAGGCGTGCACCGTCGCCGACTTCTGCGACATGGTCGCGTACACCGCGGAGCTGATCGGCGTCGAGCACGTCGGCCTCGCCTCCGACTATTACGCGGGCCAGGGCGACGAGGAGCTGCACTGGTGGCGCCAGGGCCGGTGGAGCCGCAAGCCCATGGTGCCGATCTCCGGCCAGGTCGACTTCCCCGAGTGGTTCGCCGCGGGCAGCGGCTACGCCGACGTGCTCGCGGAACTGCGCCGCCGCGGGTTCGGCGAGCGGGAGATCGAGCTGATCTCGGGCGGCAACTGGGTCCGGGTCTTCGACGAGGGCTTCCGGCCGGGACCGCAGGGCTGACCCGGCCGCGCGGGCGGCGGCTCGACAGCGGCACGTGAGCAGCACGACAGCAGGCGACAGCAGGACGACGGGACGGCGAGGGGACGTGGTGCGCAATGAGGCGCTTTGACGCGGTCGTCGTGGGCGGCGGCCACAACGGCCTGGTGGCCGCGGCCTACCTGGGCCGGGCGGGGCTGCGCGTCGTGGTGGTCGAGGCGCGCGACCGCCTCGGCGGGCCGTGCGGCCCATACGAGTTCCTGCCGGGACGCACCCTGTCGTTCACCAACTCGCCCGGCTCGCTCAACCCCGCGGTGGTCCGCGAGCTGCGCCTCGCGGACCACGGCCTGCGGTTCGTACGGGCCGATCCCACCGTCGTGCACCGCTTCGCCGACCGCAGCTTCGTCGGCTGGCGCGACCAGGCCCGCGTCGACCGGCAGCTCGACGCCCTCGCCGCCGGCGAGTCCGCCCGCTACCGCGAGCTGATCGCGGGACTCGACCGCCTCGGCGCCGCCCTCGGCGTCTCGCTGGACGAACCGCCACCGGAGCTGGACGAGTTGCGCGGCCGGCTGACGGACCCGGACGACCTGAAGCTCTTCACCGCCGTCTTCGACGGCAGCCTCCGCGGACTGCTGGCAGAGCGGCTCCACTCCGAGCAGGTCGGGGGACTGCTCGGAATGCTGGCGCTCAACGCCCAGCTCGTCCCGCCGTCGGCGCCGGGCACGGCGATCGGGCTGATGATGCGCCCCTTCGCCCGGGCGTCGGCGGCGGGACTCCGCGGCCCCGGCGACGCCGAGCGCGTCGCGCTGCGCGGCTCCACCGGCCTGCCGGTCGGCTCGATGAGCGCCATCGTCGCCGCCCTCGAAGCGGACGGCCGCGCCCACGGCGTCGAGTTCCGCACCGGTACACCCGTCTCCCGCATCCTCTACGACGAGCAGGGGGCCCGCGGCGTGGTCACGGCGGCCGGCGAGGAGCTGACCGCCGACCGCGTCGTCGCCGCGGTCAACCCCGTCCACCTCTTCCGCGACCTCCTCGACGACGGCGCGCTGGGCGCGGACGTCCGCGCGGACGTGACGGGGCAGCGGATGCGCGGCTCGGCGTTCAAGCTGGTGCTGGAGGTCGACTCGCTGCCCGCGTACGCCGGTCTGCCCGGGGACACGGACCCGGACTCCGCGCGCGCCTGCCAGTTCCGCTTCGGCGACTCGCTCGGCCACATCGAGGAGTCCGTCACCGCCGCCCTCGCCGGCCGGACCTCGCAACGCCCGCTGATGTGGGGCCTCATCCCCACCCTCACCTCCCCGGGCCTCACCCCCGGGGACACCCACCTCATCAGCGTCAACGCCTGGCACGCGCCGTACGCACCGGAGGAAGGCGGCTGGGACGGGGCGCGCACCGAGGCGTTCGGGCGGCGCTGCGTCGCGGTGCTGGAGGAGCTGATGCCCGGCCTCGCGGACCGGATCACCGACCACCGCTTCATGGGCCCCGTCGAGATCGAACGCGAACTCGGCCTGGTGGAGAGCAACATCACCCACGGCGACATGCTCCCCGCCGGACTCTTCGGCGCCCGCCCGCACCCCGCCGTCGCCGGCTACCGCACCCCGCTGCGCGGCTTCTACCTCTCCGGCGCCGGCGTCTGGCCCGGCGGCTACGTCACCGGCACCCCCGGCCGCAACGCGGCCCGCGCCGTCCTCAGCGACCTGCGCGACCCGGCCCTCCATCCGACCGACGACGACCGAAGGCGACCGGCATGAGGTTCACGCACCGTCCCCGTCCGCCCCGTCCGCGCCCCGCGCGCCGCAGGGGGCTCCGCGCCGCCGCCGGCTGCGCCCTGGCCGCCGCCCTCCTGCTCGCCGGGTGCAGCGCCAACCCGTCCTTCGGCCGCGACTCCGGCACCCTGGTCATCGGCGCCGAGGGCGAGATCCCGCCCCTCGACCCGCACCGCATGTCCGGCACGGTCGGCCTGCGCATCGTCGACGCCCTCTACGACCCCCTCATCCGCGAGGACCTGAGCGCCCGTACGGACCGCGCCCCCGCGCTGCGCCCCGGGCTCGCCGAGTCCTGGAAGTCCGCGCCCGACGCCCGCAGTTACACCCTGGAGCTGCGCGAGGGCGTCACCTTCGCCGACGGCGCGCGCCTCGACGCCGAGGCCGTCAAGCTCAACTTCGACCGGATCATGGACGAGGACTCGCCGGTCCACGACGCCACCGCCGCCGGGAACATGACGTTCCTCACCCGCTGGATCGAGCGCGTCGAGGTCACGGGAGCGTACGAGCTGACGCTGCGCCTCTCCGAGCCGTACGCGGGACTCCCGCGGCTGCTCACCGACCGGCGCATGTCGATCATCAGCCCCGAGTCGCTGACCGCGGGCAAGCCCGACGACATCGGCCTGCACCCGGTCGGCACCGGGCCTTTCACGCAGGGCGCCGCCGACCACGGCCGGCGCATCACCCTGGAGCGCAACACCGGCTACTGGGGCGGCAAGCCGCGGACGCCGACCATCGTCGTCGAGTCCGTCACCGACCCGACCACGCTCGCCATCGCCGCCGAGACCGGCGAGGTGGACGCCATCCTGAGCGCGGGCGCCCAGCAGGTGCACCAGCTCACCCACGACGACGCGATGAGCGTGCAGTACCCGGACGCGGCGAACCAGTACTTCCTGCGGCTCAACGCCCGCATCGCCCCCACCGACGACCCGGCGTTCCGGCAGGCGCTCAACTACGCCGTCGACCGGAAGGCGATCGCGACCCTCACCCAGGGCCAGGTCGCGCCCTCCACCGGCCCGCTGCCGCGCGGCAACGAGGCGTATGACGAGGCGGCAGCCGAGACGGATGGCGCGGCCGCCGAGACGGACGGCGCGGGCAGTTCCCCCTACACGTACGACCCGGAGCGCGCCCGGCAGCTCATCCGCGAGAGCGGCGTCGAGACGCCCGTGCGCATCACGCTCCTCGCCCCCGACAGCGGCCCCGGCTTCTCCCAGGCGACCGAGATCATGGCGCTGCTGGAGCAGGACCTGAAGGCGGTCGGGGTGTCGCTGAAGGTGCGTTACATGGAGTTCGCGTCGCTGGTCGCCGAGGAGGGGGGCGGCTACGACGACCGCACCCACGGCTCGTTCAACGGCTGGACCACCGGCGCCGACGCCGCGGACTTCCTGGAGCGGATGTTCAGCGGCCAGGCGCACCCGCCCGAGGGCGTCAACCGCGGCTGGTACGCGAACGACGACGTCGACGCCCTCTTCGACCGGGCCAGGGGCGAGCCGGACACCGCGAGCCGCATGGGGCTCTACCGGCAGGCCGCCGACGAGATCGCCGCCGACGCCCCCTGGGTCTTCCTCTACCAGGACCGGCTGCCCCGCCTCCTCGGTGACAAGGTCCGCGGCGTCGCCCCCGCCGCCTCCGTCTACGTCGACTACACCACCATCCGCCGCCGGTGAGGCCGGCGAGAACGAGAGAAGTGAGACAGGTGCCGAGAGAAGTGAGGGGAGAACAGCCATGAAGGCCACCGCGGCAGCACCCCCGGGTGCCGCGGGCGCGCCCGCCGCCCGCCCGCCGGCACGGACGCGCACGCGCGGCCGGCTCGCCCGGCTCTCCGCCGGCAACGCCACCGCGTACCTCGGCGGCGGCATCGTCGCCGCCACCGTCCTCGTCGCGCTCCTGGCGCCCCTCCTCGCCCCGTACGACCCGCTGGACACCGATCCCGCGGCCATCGGCCTCGGCCTCTTCAGCGACGGGCACCTGCTGGGCACCGACGAGGTGGGCCGCGACATCCTCAGCAGGCTCATGTACGGGGCCCGGATGGCGCTGCTCGTCGCGATCCTGCCGACGGTCCTGGCGCTGGCGGTCGGCGGCTGCATCGGCCTCTTCTCCGGCTACGTCGGCGGCTGGGTCGACAGCGTGCTGATGCGCGTCTTCGACGTGATGTTCTCCTTCCCCGGCATCCTGCTCGCGCTGGGCATCGGCGTCGCGCTGGGGCCCAGCACCACGTCGCTGATCGTGGCGGTGGTGGTCGTGACGATCCCCGAGTTCGGCCGGATCGTCCGCGGCAACGTCGTCTCGCTGCGGCAGGAGCAGTACGTGGAGGCGGCCTCGGCCCTCGGCTACGGGCACCGGCGGATCGCGTTCCGCCACATCGCCCCGAACCTGCTGGGCGGCGTGGTCGTCTTCGCCACCCTGCAGACCGGCCGCAACGTCATCCTCAGCGCCAGCCTCGCCTTCCTCGGCCTCGGCGCCCAGCCGCCCACGCCCGACTGGGGCCAGATGCTCAGCGGCGGCCGGGCGCTGCTGGTGACCTCGCCGCACGTCGCCACCCTCCCGGGGCTGGCGGTGGTCGTCCTCGCGGTGGGCTTCAACCTCCTCGGCGACGGCGTACGGGACCGGCTCGACCCGCGCTCGCGGCGGTCGCGGGCGGCGAAGGCGGACGACGACGCCGGGGCGGACGAGGGGGCGGACGGCGCGGTGGCGGCCGGTCAGGCCGCCCGGTCCGGCAAGACGGGAGACGCTCCATGCTGACCTTCATCCTGCGCCGCGGGCTGCAGATGATCCCCGTACTCCTCGGGGTGACCGTCGCCACCTTCGGCCTCGGCCAGATCATCCCCGGCGACCAGGCCACCGCGCTCCTCGGCCCGACCTCCTCCGAGGAGGACCGCGCGGCGCTCCGCGCCGACCTCGGCCTCGACGAGCCCGCGATCTCCCGCTACTTCACCTACCTCGGCAACCTCTTCAGCGGCGACCTCGGCCGCTCGCTCTCCTTCGGCCGCCCGGTCTCCGAGGTGCTCTCCGAGCGGCTGCTCAACACCCTGCTGCTCTCCGGCACGGCCATCGTCGTCGCCGCGGTGCTGGGCGTGGCGATCGGCACGTGGGCCGCGCAGAAGCCCGGTTCCGTACGCGACCGGGGGCTCACCGTCGGCGTGCTGTTCCTCAACTCGGTGCCGTCGTTCTGGCTCGGCCTGGTCCTGATCGTCGTCTTCTCGCTGCAACTGCGGATCCTCCCGGCCACCGGCATGACCTCCATCGCCGGCGGCGGCGCCGTCGACACGGCCGCGCACATGGTGCTGCCCGTCATCACCCTGGCCGCCTGGTCGCTCGCGGTCATCGCCCGCATGACGCGCTCCGCGGTACTGGAGGTCATCGACAACGACTACGTGCAGACGGCCCGTTCGCGCGGCATCGGCGAGTTCCACGTCATCGTCCGGCACGTGCTGCCGAACGCCATGCCGTCGGTGGTCACCGTGATCGGGCTCCAGGCCGGGTTCCTGCTCAGCGGGGCGGTGCTCACCGAGACGGTGTTCTCCTGGCCGGGCGTCGGCCTCGCGCTCCAGCAGGCCATCTCGTCCCGCGACATCCCCCTGGTCCAGGGCGGAATCCTCGTCATCGCCGTCGCCTTCGTGCTCATCAACCTGCTGGTCGACGTGGTACAGGCGTACTTCAACCCCAAGATCAAGCTCGCGTAGCGGGAGGCACCACCGTGAACGTGCTGGACGTAGCGCATCTCGAAGTCACCCACCCGGGCCACGACCACGACTCGTCCCTCACCACCGTCCGCGACGTCTCCTTCCGTGTCGCCGCCGGCGAGTCGCTGGGCGTCGTCGGCGAGTCCGGGAGCGGCAAGAGCCAGACGATGCTTGCGGTCCTGGGCATGCTGGGGCGGGGCGGCGCCCGGGTCTCGGGCCGGGTGGAGTTCGACGGCACGGACCTCACCGCGCTCAGCCAGAAGCAGTTGCGCGCGGTCCGCGGCTCCGGCATCGGGCTCGTCTCGCAGGACGCCCTGTCCGCGCTCAACCCCGCCATGACCATCGGCAAGCAGATGGCCGAGCCGCTGATCCGCTACGACGGCCACAACCGCAGGTCCGCCGCCGACCGGTGCACCGAACTGCTCCAGCTCGTCGGCATCCCCGCGGCCCGCGAACGGCTGCGCGCGTACCCGCACCAGCTCTCCGGCGGCATGCGGCAGCGCGTGCTGATCGCCATGGCGATCAGCCGTGAACCGAAGCTGCTCATCGCCGACGAGCCGACCACCGCGCTCGACGTGTCCATCCAGTCCCAGGTGCTGCGGCTCATCGACCGGCTGCGCCGGGAGCTGGACATGGCGCTGGTGCTCATCACCCACGACCTGGGCGTCGTCGCCGGGGTCACGGACCGGATCGCCGTGATGTACGGGGGGATGATCGTCGAAACGGCGTCGACCGCCGAGCTGTTCGACGCGCCGGGACACCCGTACACGCGGGCCCTGATGCAGTCCGTACCGCGGATGGACCGGAAGCCCGGCGACCGGCTCCCCGCCATCCCCGGACTGCCGCCTCATCCGTCGGCGCCGCCGCCGGGATGCGCCTTCCAGCCGCGCTGCACGCTGGCGCGGGCGGAGTGCGGGGACGGTGTCCCAGTACTGGCGCAGCCGGAGCCGGCACACGCCGGGCACCTCGTGCGCTGCCCCGTCAACGTCCCCGTACCGACCGGAGGAGCCGGCACATGACCGCCTCGGACACCGCGCCGCCCGCCGCCGTCGTGACGGACCTGCGGGTGGACTTCCCCGTACGCACCGGGCTGCTGCGGCGCGTCACCGGCACGACCCACGCCGTCGCCGGCGTCTCCTTCACCGTCCCGGCGCGCAGCATCGTCAGCCTTGTCGGCGAGTCCGGCAGCGGCAAGACGACCACGGGCCGCGCGCTGCTCGGCCTGTCGCCCGTCACCTCCGGCAGCGTGCGGCTGCACGGCCGGGAGCTGGGCGAGCTGCGCCGCGACCGGACGCTGCCGCGGGTGGCGCAGATCGTCTACCAGGACCCGTACGCGAGCCTCAACCCGCGGATGACGCTGCGCACCATGCTCCGCGAAGTCCTCACCGTGCACCGCACGGTGGACCCGGACGGCGTCTCCGCCCGGGTCGCCGAACTCCTCGACCAGGTGGGCCTCCGCAAGCAGTTGGCCGGCCGTTACCCGCACGAGCTGTCCGGCGGGCAGCGGCAGCGGGCGGCGATCGCGCGGGCGCTGGCGGTGGAGCCGCGGTTCATCGTGTGCGACGAGATCGTCTCGGCGCTCGACGTGAGCATCCAGGGTCAGATCCTCAACCTCATCCAGGACCTGCGCCGGGAGCGGGACGTGAGCTTCCTCTTCATCTCGCACGACATGGGGGTGGTCCGGCACCTCTCCGACCACGTCGTCGTGATGTACGGCGGGAAGGTGATGGAGAGCGCGCCGTGCGACGAACTCTTCGCGGCGCCGCGGCATCCGTACACCCGGGCGCTGCTGCGGGCGGTGCCGGTGCCGGACCCGCGGGCGGCGGGCGTACGGGACGACGGCGGCGCACCCGCCGACGCCCCGCGGGCCGAACCGCCGGACCCGTCGGCCCCACCGCCCGGCTGCCGCTTCCAGGCGTCCTGCCCCTTCGCCACCGCCGAGTGCCGGGAAGGCGACTCCCCGCCGCCCGCCGCCGTCTCGGACACCGGCCACCTTGTGGCCTGCCACCACCACGACACCCCGGCCGTGCGCGCCGCCCTCGCCGAAAGGACCCCCGCACCATGACCCCCGCCACCCCGGCCGCCGCCGAGTACACCTCCCACACGGAGGGCGCCCGGCGCGCGCCCGCGGGCACGTCCGTACCGCTGACCGACCCGGCGAACGGCCGCGTCTGGGCGCTGGCCCGGCTCGACCCGGACGCCGTGGACGACGCGGTGCGCGGCGCCGCCGCGGCGTTCCGCGAGGGCCCGTGGGGCACGCTGCCCGCGCACGCCCGCGCCGACCTCCTCCACCGGCTCGGCGACGTGATCGTGGACCACGCCGACGAACTGGCCCGGCTGGAGACCCTGGCGAACGGCAAGCCGCTGGCGGCCACCCGCGGCGAGGTGCGGGCGCTGGCACGCTGGTACCGCTACTTCGCCGCCGCGGCCGAGACCCTCGACGACCGCCACCGCACGCTCGGCGCCACCACCGACGCGCTGATCCGGCACGAGCCGCTGGGCGTCGTCGCGGCCTTCACGCCGTTCAACGGCGCGCTGTCGCTGGGCTCGTGGAAGCTGGCCCCGGCGCTCGCCGCGGGCAACACCGTCATCCTCAAGCCGCCGCCCCAGGCCCCCGCGTCCTCCGTACGGCTGGCGGAACTCGCCCTCGACGCCGGGCTGCCGCCGGGCGTCGTCAGCGTCGTCATCGGCGGCGCGGAGGAGGGCGGCCGCCTGGTGGAGCACCCGGACGTCGCGATGGTCACGTTCACCGGCAGCACCGCGGTCGCCCGTACCCTCGGCGCCCGCGCGGCGAGCCGGATGAAGCGCTACGTCTGCGAGGCAGGCGGCAAGTCCGCCCACATCGTCTTCGCCGACGCCGACCTCGACGCCGCCGTCACCGCCGCCCGCCAGGGCGCGTTCTCGGCGGCGGGCCAGACGTGCGTCGCGGGCTCGCGGGTCCTCGTACAGCGCGAGGTGTACGAGGAGTTCCTGAGCCGGTATGCGGAGGCGGTGCGGCGCCTGCGGGTCGGCGACCCGGCGGACCCGGCGACCCACGTGGGCCCGGTCGCGTCGGCGGCGCAACTGGAGCGGATCGAGGGGTACGTGGACGAGGCGCTGGCCGGCGGCGCCCGCGCGGTGACGGGCGGGCGGCAGGCGCCGGTGTCACCAGAGTTCAAGGAGGGCTACTGGTACGAGCCGACCGTCCTCGCCGACACCGCCCCCGACGCGGCGGTCTGCCGCGAGGAGGTCTTCGGCCCGGTCGTCACCGTCCACCCCTTCGACACCGACGACGAGGCCGTCGAGATCGCCAACTCCGTCGAATACGGCCTGGCCGCCGGCCTCTGGACCCGGGACGCCGCCCGCGCCCACAGGATGTCCCGCCGGCTCCAGGCAGGAGTGGTGTGGGTGAACACGTACCGCCTGCTGCACTGGAGCGTCCCCTTCGGCGGCTACAAGCAGTCCGGCATCGGCCGCGAGAACGGAGTGGAGGCAGTCGCCGAATTCCTCCAGACGAAGTCCGTGGTCACCGAATACGGCACGCCCGCAGACCCGTTCGGCGCCTGAGGCCATTCCCGTACGAGACGACAGGAAACCCCCATGGAATTCCTCATCAACATACGCATCACCTGGCCCGAGGGCATGGACCCCGAATACAAGGACTCCGTCTCCCAGGCCGAACGCCGCCGCGCGGCGGAACTCGCCGAAGCGGGCCATCTGGTCCGCATGTGGCGGGTCCCGGGCCGCACGGACAACTGGGGCCTGTGGCGGGCGGCGGACCCGACGGAGATGCACGCGATCATCTCGTCGCTGCCGGTCTGGCCCTGGATGGACGTGACGGTCCACGCCCTGGCGGTCCACCCGGTGGACCCGAAGGCGGCGGAGGTGTAGGGGTCAGGGCTGGTGGCGGCGGGCGAAGGCGACGAAGTCGGCCCAGGCGTCGGGGGAGAAGGTGAGCTGGGGGCCGGTCTTGTCCTTGGAGTCACGGACGTGGACGGCGGACGGGCAGGCGGCGACCTCGACGCAGTCGCCCTCGCTGCCGCTGCTGTAGCTGGACTTGCGCCAGGAGACGGCGACTTCCACGCAGTCGTCGCCCTGGGAGCCGCTGTGGCTGCTCTTGTGCCAGGCCAGGTCGATGCTGTTCATAGGTCTCCTCGCATCTGCCGGAGCAGGCTCTTGGAGTCCTCGGGGGTGAGAGCCTGCGAGCGCAGTTTTGCATACCGCTGCTGCAGCACGCTGATCTCTTGACGGTCGACGATGAGCCGTCCGTTCTTCTGCCCCTCCGAGTAGCCGAACCACTGGTTGTCCGCAGTCTCCAGCAGTTGCAACGGCCCGTCCAGGCCCGCATGGGACGGCTGCCGCAGCGGGATGATCTGCACCTCCACGTTCCAGTGCCGCTCGATCACCGTCAGCAGGTGGTCGAACAGTTCTCGCGTGACCGCCTCACCGCCGGTGTCCCGCTCCAGAACGGCCTGGTCGATGATGAAGCTGAAAGCACACGGCGGCTGGCGGCTCGTCGACAGCAACTCCTGGCGTGCGAGCCGTGCCGCAATTCGCTCTTCGAACTTCGCCTCGTCGACCAGGGGCGGCACGCTCAGGGACACCGCCCTGGCGTACGCCTCCGTCTGCAACAGGCCCGGGATCAGCCGACACTCGTACGTATAGAGGCTGATCGCCTCCTTCTCCAGCCTCGCCCACTCCCGGAACCACCGCGCCAGCCCAGGTCGCCGCACCAGGTGCGGTGCCGACCTCCGCAGCGCCCCCGTGTTCCCCAGCACCGGCTCCGCCCGTTCCACGAAGTCCGGCGGCGGCATCCGGCGACCGCCCTCGATCGACGCCACCGTGTGCTTCGAGTACCGCACGCGCTCCCCGAGCTGCTCCCGGTTCAACCCCGCGTGTTCTCGCAGCGCTTGGACCACCGCGCCGAACGTCCGCATGCTGTCCGAGGGCTCCGGCTCGCTCCCGCAGCCATCGCCACCACCCGTCTCCTTCGTGCCACCGGCCATCCTGGCCACCTCTCGCGCACCTGCCCCGTACCTCACAACGCACCTATGCTCACGGACAGTTATGAGTACTGTCCACCCTCCGTGCGCGTACGCTCGCGCAGCGTACGCGCACGGAGCCTCACTCCCGAGGCGCGGAGGCCAGCTCCAGGCGGGGCCAGTCCGCCAGGTCGGCGAGCAACTGCCGGTCGTGGGTGGCGACCACGACCGCGCAGGGCGTGGTCGTCAGGGCCCGGGTCAGCTCGTCTACCAGCGAGGCCGACAGGTGGTTGGTCAACTCGTCCAGCATGAGCAGGTCGGGCTGCTCGGCCAGGCACATCGCCAGGTGCAGGCGCCGCTGCTGGCCCTGGGACATGCGGCCCACCGGCGTGCGAAGTGCTGTCGCGTCCAGCAGGCCCGGCCCGCTCAGCGAGGGCGCACTTCCTTTCAGCCCCCGGGACCGGAGCCGGTCCACGTGTGCCTCGTACGCCCGGTACGCGGTGTGCTCCGGGTTCCAGGCCGGGACCTCCTGGGAGAGCAGGACCACCCGCGCGTCGTGGTGGACGTGCAGGCTGCCCCCGGTGGGGCGTAGTTGCCCGGCCAGCACGCCCAGGAGGGTGGACTTGCCCGCCCCGTTGGGGCCGGTCAGCAGCAGCCGGTCGCCGCCGCTGATGGTCACCTCGACCGGCTGGTGCAGCCGTCCGGTGACCGTGAGGTCCTGCCCGTGCAGGACCGGGCGTCCGGCCCGGGTGCGCAGGTCGGGGAAGGACAGGCTCCGGGGCGGGTCGGGGACGGTGATGCGGTGCCGTTCGAGGTCATCCACGCGCCGGTTGAAGGTCTGCACGACCCCGGCGGCGCGGGTTGCGCGCTGGTGTTTTCCGGTTCCCTTGTCCGGGCGCCAGCCGGTCTGGAGGCGCCCGCGGGCCTCCTCGGCGGCCCGGGTGAGCTGGGCGTGTTCGGCCTGTTGGGCGGCGTGCTCCTGCTCCCACCGCTCCCGTTCGCGACGGCGGCCCTCGACCCACCCGTCGTACCCGCCCGCGTACAGGCGCGGCAGACCGTCCCGGCTCGGGTCCAGGTCCAGGAACGTCGTGGCGACCGCGCGGAGCAGCGCCCGGTCGTGGCTGACCACGGCCACGCCCCCGGCGCGCTCGCGCAGGCTGCGCTCCAGGAAGCCCAGGGCTGCCGCGTCCAGGTGGTTGGTGGGCTCGTCCAGCAGCAGCAGATCGGTGGCCGAGCCGAGCACGACCGCCAGCCGCACCCGGTAGCGCTGCCCGACCGAGAGGGTCGCCAGGCGCCGGTCGCGGTCGGTGCAGGCGCCCAGACCCTCCAGGGCGACGTCGACGCGCCGCTCGGCGTCCCAGGCGTCGAGCGCGGTGGCGATTTCCAGGGCCTGGGCGTAGGCGTCGTCCGCGCCGGGCTCGCCCTGGGCAAGTGCCTCGGTCGCGTTGTCCAGCAGGTCGAGGGCGGTCAGGGAGTCCCCGACCGCTTCTCTCACCAGGTCGCCCACCGTGCGCTCGTCCTCGACGTGCAGCGTCTGCTCGACGAGCGCCAGGGTTCCCGTGCGCGAGACCGTGCCTGCGTCGGGCGTGAGCGTGCCGGCCAGCACGTGCAGCAGGGTCGTCTTGCCCCGTCCGTTCTCGCCGACGACGGCCAGCCGGGAACCGGCCGAGACCGTCACGTCGGCGCCGGACAGGACCGTGCGCTCGCCCAGCCGGACCGCGATCCCCTCGGCGCGCACGTGTGCGGCGGCGCCGGCGGGAAGGTCCCGGGACAGGGCGGAGAAGGGGAAGAGGAAGAAGAGGAATCTGTACGAAGCATGCGTGTTCTCTCAGCTCGTCATGGAGCCGGGCACCACGCGGGGGCCGCCCGGCAGAACGCCAGGACGGCGGGCGAGAGATCAGCCGGATTCCGCCGCCGTCAGCGGCGGAACCAGGGCTTCATACAGAAAGACATGCCCCCAGCGTACGGGCGGGCCCGAGCAGGGGCGAATCGATTACCCCCTCACTCCGAGCGCAGCGCCGTTGCCGTGCGGGTGGCGGCGGCCCAGGTGGCCGGGAGCAGGGCGCCCGCGGTGGCGATCCCGATGCCCGCCAGGGCGAGCAGGACCAGGTGCGCGGGCGTGTAGACGGCGACCAGGGCGTCCGGGATGTTCGTGCCCACCGAGCGGCCCATCTCCGGGACCACGTAGTGGTGCAGTGCCACGCCCAGCGGGACGCCCGCCGCGCCCGCCGCCAGGCCGATGCCCGCGACCGAGGTGAGGACCATCGCGACCGTCTGCCGCGGGCTCATGCCCAGGGCCTTGAACACGCCCAGGTCGTGGACCCGTTCGCGGGTGTCGAGGACGACGGTGTTGAGGACGCCCAGGCAGGCCACCGCCACCAGCATCGCCGTCAGCATCGCGATGAGGGCCTGCATGGCGACGAGCACGGGGGAGTCCCCGTCCTCCGCCACGGCCATCGCCTCCGCGCCCAGCGGCTCCAGGGCCGCGTTGAGTGCCGTGAGGTACGTGCCGCGGTCGGTGCCCGGGGCCAGGTCCACCACGTACTCGTCCGGCTCCCACTCGGGGACCAGACCGGAGACGGAGGCGTGCGCGGTGCGTACGGCCAGGCCCTCGTCGTTCAGGTCGAAGACCTCGCCGACGATGCGGAGTTCGGCCGTGCGGTCGCCGTCCCGGAGGATGACGGTGTCGCCGAGGGCGGTGTTCGTGGCCTCAAGGAAGCGCGCCGGGGCCACCGCCTCCCCGGGAGCCGAGAACCAGCGGCCCGCAGCCATGCGGTAGCCGTCGGCGGGGGCCTTGCCGCGGTACGTGACCAGCGGTACGGCGCCCTTGCGGCCGGAGACGGTGACCTCGGTCTGCGCGGTGGCGAAGTGGTGTGCCGTCTCCGGGCGGGCGTCGATCGCCGCGGTGATCTCCGCGGGGGAGGCGCCGGAGGCGGGACCGGCGGCCGGAGCCGGGGGTGGGGGCGGCGAGCCCGGGTCCGCTTCCGTGCCGCCAGGGGCCCCCGGGGCACCCGCCTCCGGCGGCGGCGCGCCCGCCTCCGGCGGCGGCATCATCCGGTGCACCGTCACGTCCCCCGCGTCGTCCGGCGTCCCCTCCCGCTCCAGCGCCAGCAGCGACGTCCCCAGCCCCACCGCGAACGTCACCGCCAGCGCCCCGAACGTCACCGCAGCCGCCATCGTCGCCGACCGCGCCGGCCGGGCGAACGGGCCCGCCAGGCCCAGCACCACCGCCCGCGGCAGCGGCAGCCGGCCCAGCGCGTGCCGCACCCGGCGCCCCCGCGCCGCCCGCGGCGTGCGGCCGACGCTGAGCGCCGCCGTCGTACGCAGCCGGGCCGCGCGCAGCGCCGGGCCCAGGGCCGTCGCCGCGACCAGGGCGAGGACCGCCGCCGGCACCGCGAGCGAGACCCACAGCGGGATGAGGATCCGCCCCGTGCCGTACGCACTCGCGACCTCGTTCATCAGCGGCACGGACAGCGCGTTGCCCGCCGCCGCGCCCAGCGCCGCCCCCGCCGCCGCCGGGATCGCCGCCTGCGCGACGTACGCCCGCGCGACCTGCGACGGCGTGAAGCCCAGCGACTTCAGCACCCCGATCCGCCGGGTCGCCGCGCCCACCGCGCCGCTGACGACGATGCTCACGATCAGCACCGACATCGCCAGGCCCAGCAGCGCGAAGGCGGTGACGAAGGGGATGAAGGCGGCGGTGTCCTCGTTCGCGGCCTGCTTGACGTCGAGGTACGACTGAGACCCCGTCAGCGCCCCCGCGGGGACGGCCGCCGCCACCGCCTTGCGCGCCGACGCGACCTCGCCGCGCGTGTCGGCGTCGGTGAACCGGTAGAGCATCTGGCGGTCGGGACGGGCGCCCTCGGCGGTGAGTTCGCCGAGCTGCGCCGGTACGACCCAGCCGTCCGCGCTCTCGCCCACCGACTCGGCGATCCCGACGACCGTGAGCACCGGCCCGTCCGGCACCCCGTCGACCTCCACCCGCGCACCCAGCGCCATGTCCATCGACCGCGCGCCCGACTCGATCACGATCTCGCCGGGCGCCCGCACCCAGCGGCCCTCGGTGACGTCCAGGTCGTCCACCTCCCCGCCCGCCGACTTCCGCCCCGCCACCGTCAGCGGCGGCGACTTGGCCCCCTCGGGCGCGGTGGTGACGCGCAGGCGCAGCGAGGTGATCCCGTACGGGCCGGCCGCCGCGGTGACGCCGTCGGCCCCGGCGGTGGCGCGCACCTGCGCGGCGGTGGCCTGCGCGGCGTCGAACTGCCCGGTGAGGTGGGCGCCCTGCTGCCGGGCGAAGGCGTTGTCGAACGGCGCCCGGGAGCCGACGAGCAGCCCGGTCGCCAGCACGGCCGCGGCGACGGTGAGCACCGTGGTCAGCACCATCACGGTGGTCTGCACGCGCCGCCGGCCCACCCCGGCGCGCACCACCCGGCCCAGGGCGCTCACCGGGCGGCCCGGGGGGAGTCGCGGTGCGCGGCGGAGGTGCCGTACGGAGCCCCCGTACCGCTGCCTGTGCCGTCGTCCGTGCCGCCGTCCGCGCTGTCCCGCGCGATGCGCCCGTCCACCAGCTCCACCGTCCGCGTCGCGCACGACTCCGCCAGCGCCAGGTCGTGCGTGACGAGCACGATCGTCTGCCCGTCCGCGTGCAAGTCCCGCAGCAGCTCGCGGACTTCCGCCCCCGACGCGGTGTCGAGCGCGCCCGTGGGCTCGTCGGCGAGGAGCAGCGGCGGGCGGTTCATCAGCGCCCGCGCCACCGCCACGCGCTGCCGCTCGCCGCCCGACAGCCGCCCGGGGTAGGCGCGGGCGTGCCGCTCGATGCCGAGGTACGCCAGCAGCTCCGCGGCCCGCGCGGCGGCGCGGGCGCGGGGCATCCCGGCCAACTGGGCCGGGAGCAGCACATTGTCGGCGACGGTCAGGTCGTCGAGGAGGTTGAAGAACTGGAAGACCATCCCGACCGAGGCCCTGCGGTACTTCGCCGACGCGCTCTCGCTCAGCCCGTCCACGCGGAGCCCGTCGACGGTGACGGTGCCGGCGTTCGGCCGGTCCAGGCCCGCGATGAGGTTGAGCAGCGTCGACTTGCCGCTGCCGGACGGGCCGAGGACGGCGAGCGCCTGCCCGGTGCGGACGGCGAGGGTGAGGCCGTCGAGCGCGGGCGGGCCCTCGTCGTACGTCCTGCTGACCCCGCGCAGGTCGATGAGGACCCCGGAATCGTGGTCGCTCTCGGTGCGGGCGGTGTGCGGTGGTGCGGCCATGGCCCGGGTCCTCCCCAGCTCGGCGGTCGGCGTGCGGCAGCAGACGCTAGGTGCGGGGGTCGCGCGGGCACGTCGGCCGCGGTGCGGAAGGTCCGTACCGCATCCGGCCGACGGCGGGCGGCGTCATCCGCGCGAGGTAGGCGTGGGAGGGACGCGGGGTGGGTCCCGCGGTGGATCCGGGGGCGGCGGGCGGGTTGGCACACTGAGGCGGTGACGTGGGCGGGCGGGGCCATCGGGCGGTACGGGCGCGGGGCGGGGCGGGCGCGCGGGTGGTTCGTGCGCCGGGGCGCGGGCCGGGAGGGGTACGAGAACGGCGGCGTGGGACGGCCGGCGGGCGGTGGGGCGGGTGAACGGCGGCCGGTCGGCGGCCCGGTAACGGACCCGGGCGACCCGGCGGGCGGTGGGGCGGGCCCCGGGCCCCGGCGCGCGATGGCCCGGACGCTGCGTCGCGCCGCGAGCCGCGCGGCCGGCTGCCTGGCCGGCGACGCGGGCCGCGCGTCCGGCGGCGGATCCCGTCGGCCCGCCGCAGGCGGAGTCGCGCCGCCGCGGCCGTCCCGGTGGGTCTGGACCGCGGACGTCGCCCTCGCCCTCGTGCTGTCGGTCGGCACCGTCGTCGCCGATCTCGACCGCTCCTATTACGAGCCGCGCGGCGACGGCCCGCAGCAGGTCGCCCCGCGGCCCCCGCCGCCCGGCCTGCCGGGCCTGCCGGGGTTGCCCGAGGACGGTCCGCCGACGGTGCCGGAGCCCGGTTCGCGGGGAGTGCCCGAGCCCGGCCGGGGCGGGACGGAAGGGCCGCGGGGCGCGGAGGTGTATCCGCCGCCCGTCGTCGAGCACGTGCTCCCGCCCGTCCGGGGCTGGGAGTTGGTGCTCGGCGCGCTCACCGCCCTCCCGCTGGCCGTCCGCCGCCGCTACCCCCTCGTCGCGCTCTGGGCGGTGCTCGGCGCGGCCGTCACGTTCCACCTGGGCGAAGTTGCCCGCGGCGCGACGGCGTTCGCGTTCGCCGCCGGGGTGGTCGCGGCGTACAGCGCGGTGATGTACAGCCCGTACCGCAGGAGCGCGCTGGTGAGCGTCCTCGCCGGGGTGCCGCTGTTCGCGGCGGCGGGGGTGGTGCCGGAGGTGGGGCGCGGGTTCCTGCCGCTGCTGGTGCTGCTGCCGGTCGGGCTGGCCGCCAACGCGATCCACACGTGGCAGCAGCGCGTACGCGCCCTCCAGGAGGAGCAGGCGGCGGCGACGCGGCTGGCCGTGGACCAGGAGCGGTCGCGGATCGCGCGCGAACTGCACGACGTCGTCACGCACAACGTCAGCATGATGACGATCCAGGCGGGGGCGGCGCGCAAGGTGCTGGACACGTCGCCGGAGCAGGCGCGGGAGGCGATGCGCGCGGTGGAGGCCGGCGGGCGGGCGGCGATGGCGGAGCTGCGGCACGTGATGGGGCTGCTGACGATGGCGGCGGCGGACCCGGCGGCCGGCCCGGCCGCGGACCCGGCTGCGGACCCGACCGCGGACCCGGCCGCGCGGCCGGGTCCGGCGGCGTACGGCAAACGGGACGGCGGCATGACCGCCCGCGGGGCGGACCGCGCCGCCGATCCGGCCTCCGCCGCGGGCAACCCCGCACTCGCCGTCGACCTCGCCCCGCAGCCCGGCCTCGGCCAACTCGCCGCCCTCGCCGGGCGCGTACGCGACACCGGCGTCCCGGTGGAGCTGTCCGTGACCGGCGACCCCGAGGCCCCGCTGCCCGCGGGCGTCGACCTCGCCGCGTACCGCGTCGTGCAGGAGGCGCTGACGAACGCCGTCAAACACGCCGCGGGCGCCGCGGTCGCCGTCTCCGTGGCGCACGCCCCCGGCGAACTGCGCGTCGAGGTGACCGACACCGGCGGCCCGCCCGCCGCCCGCGCCGCGGCCGGCAGCGGCCGCGGGCTCATCGGCCTGCGCGAACGCCTCGCGGTCTACGGCGGTACGCTCCACGCCGCCCCGCGCCCCCGCGGCGGCTACCGCGTCCGCGCCCTGATCCCGCTCCCGGACGGGCCGCCGCTCCCTGATCCGGCAGGACCCGGGCGGCAGACTCCGGCGCCGGAGTGCGGGGACGCGCATGCCCCTGGCAGAGCCGGGGGCGCCATGCAGACATAATGACCGGCATGCGGATCTCGGCACGAGCAGACTACGCGGTGCGCGCGGCACTGGAGCTGGCGGCGGCGACGGAGGAGGCCCCGGTCAAGGCGGAGGCCATCGCGGACGCGCAGGGCATTCCGCACAAGTTCCTGGAGAGCATCCTGGGCGACATGCGCCGCGGCCGGCTCGTCGTCAGCCAGCGCGGCGGCCGCGGCGGCTACCGCCTCGCCGCGCCCGCCGACGAGATCACCATCGCCGACGTCATACGGGTCGTGGAGGGCCCGCTGGTCTCCGTGCGCGGCGCCCGGCCGCCGGAGCTGTCGTACGTGGGGCCCGCGGAGTCGCTGCTCCCGCTGTGGATCGCGCTGCGCGTGAACGTGCGCAAGATCCTGGGGGAGGTCACGCTCGCGGACGTGGCGTCGGCGCGGCTGCCGGGGTACGTGCACGAGCTGGCCGAGGACCCCGACGCGTGGACGAACCCCTGAGGGCGTAGCGCACGCGCCGCGCGCCGTGCGACAGTGGCGGTCGCGTCTCCCCCCACGGACACCCGACTCCGAGGAGAGACGTGCCCGAGAACCGGCACATAGCCAGGCGAGCGCTGCTCGCGGGCGCGGCCGCGGGCGGCATCGCCGCCGTGGTTCCGCAGCAGGCCGCCGCACGGGGCCGCCGCGTGGTGGCCCGCCCGCTGGCCAACCCCGACGGCTCGCTGCCGATGACGCTCCTGTCGTACGTCCACCCCTCCGGCCGGGCCGTGGGCCGCGCGCTGGGGCCGGACGGCGAGGAGGTGCAGGCGGCGTGGCAGGGCACGCGGGTACGGCGGCCGCGCGCGCTGCACGCCTCCGGTTCGTACACCCTCCAGGGCGTCAACGGGCACGGCGCGCTGGTCGGTTACCACTTCCTGCCGGACGAGAACCGCACCCACGCGGTCGTCTGGGGCCGCGTGGGCACGCCCCGGCGGGTGCTGGCGGGCGACGACTACCGGGCGTGGGGCACGCACATCGACGACCGCGGCCGCGTCCTCGTCCAGACCCAGACGGAGTTCCAGGCAGACCCCGAACTCCCGCCGCGCGGCGGCCTGTACGTCCTGCGCCCCGCCACCGCCGCCGCTCCGGTACGGATCACGCCCCCCGACCCGGAGGCGGTCAACGCGGCCCCCGACGCGCTCGGCGCGGGCGGCCATGTCGTCGCGGGCCAGGTGCGCTTCATGGCCTGGTCGCGGGACCCGTTCCTCTGGCACGCGGGGAGGGTCACGGAACTCACCCGCCTCACCGGCGCGTACCGCCCGGTCTTCGGCGCGGGCGTCAACGCCCGCGGCGTGGTGGCGGGTTCCGCGGAGGGCGACACGGGGGAGTGGCGGGCCTTCGTCTGGGACGGCGACCGGCTGACGGACTTCACCCGCTTCGACGGCGGCGCGAGCAGCGTCCCGCTCGACGGCCGCTTCCTCAACACCCGCGGCGAGGTCATCGGCCGCAGCACCGCCACCGACGGCCCCTTCCTCTGGTCCCCCCGCCGCGGCCTCAGGCCCCTCCCCACCCTCCCCGAAGCCGTCTACGGCACCACGGCCACGGCCCTCAACGACCGCGGCGACGCGGCCGGCCACTGCTTCACGGAGGAGGGCCAGCGCGCGGTCTACTGGCGCCACGGCCGCGTCGTGGACCTGGGCCTTCCCCCGGGCGCGGTGGAAAGCGAGGCAAGCTGGCTCACGACCACCGGCGAAGCCCTCGGCACCGCCCAGTTCCCCGACCCCTCCGGCGGCACAACAACCCGCGCCTACCGCTGGACGGTCCACTGACCGCAGCCGGCTGACGGCGGGCGGTTCGCCCACGCCCATGGCCGCCCCCGCGGCCGACCGGCACGATGGACCGATGGAATCCGCACCCGGCCCGCGCTGCCTGCTGCACCCCGACGCCGAGGTCCGGCCCTCGGCCATCGCGGGGACCGGCCTGGCCGCGCGTGCACCCATCGGCGCCGGTACCGTCGTGGCCCGGCTGGGCGGGCGGCTCGTCCCGGACCGGGAACTCCGCGAACTCCTCGACGCCGCACGCCGGTCGGGCGGTCCGTACGTCGACACCATCGCCGTCACCCGGACCGTCCACCTCGTCCTGCCTCCCCGCGGCGAACAGGCCGTCGGCTTCAGCAACCACAGTTGCGACCCGACCCTGTGGTGGGACGGCCCGTACACCCTGCTCGCGCGGCGCGACATCCACACCGGCGAGGAGCTGACCAGCGACTACGCCACCAGCACCTGGGACCCCGCGTTCGTGCTGGACTGCGCCTGCGGCGCGCCGGAGTGCCGCGGCACCGTGACCGGCGACGACTGGCGGCTGCCCGGACTGCAGGCCCGCTACGGCCGCCACTGGGTGCCGGGTGTGCTGGCGCTCATCGACGCCGCGCGCTGACGACTCAGCCCCCGAAGTCCGCCCGGTGGTCCCTGGCCCACTGGGCGAACGTGCGGGCCTTGTGGCCCGTCACCTCCGCCACCGTGTGCGTCACCGGCTCCGGGTGCCTCACCAGCTCGGCGTGGGCCGCCAGGATGCCGTCCGCGAACGACGGGGGCAGGCCCGCCGCCACGTATGCCTCACGGGCCGCCTCCGGCGGGGACTCCTCGAAGCGGATGTCGCGGCCCAGGGCCTCGCCGATCGTGCGGACCTGCTCGGCCTGCGTGAGGACTTCGGGGCCCGTCAGGTGGTACGTCGCCCCCGCGTGGCCCTCGTGGGTGAGGGCGCGGAGGCCGACCGCGGCGATGTCGGCCTCGTGGATGAGCGAGCGGCCCGCCTCGCCGTACGGGGCGTGCACCACGTCGCCCGCGCGGATCTGGTCCGCCCAGTGCAGGGTGTTGGCGGCGAAGCCGCCGGGGCGGAGCAGGGTCCACTCCAGGGGCGAGGCGCGCAGCAGGCGCTCGATCGCGGTGTGGAAACCGAGGATGCCCTCCGGTTCCTCCTCTGGGTCGTCGGACGCGCCCCAGGCGGAGACGTACGCGATACGCCGTACGCCCCCGGCGACCGCCGCGTCCAGGACCGCGGGAGCGGTGTCGGCGGTGGGCAGCGGCCAGACGAGGAAGACCGCCGAGACGCCCGCGAAGGCCGGGCCCAGCGTCGCCGGGTCCGCGAGGTCCCCGCGTACGGCCTCCACCCCCGCCGGGAAGTCCACGCGGGCCGGATCGCGCACCAGGGCGCGTACCGGCAGGCCCGCCCAGTGCGCCTGCGCAACGGCCTGACCTCCTACTCTTCCCGTGGCTCCGGTCACCAGGATCATGGTCGCTCCCTCTCGTCGGTGGCCCCGCAAGCCTCCGACCTCAACCGCACTTCAGGTCAAGGCGACCCTCCATGGTGCACGTAACACCACCCCCCATTGGGGTCGTGCGCCCAGTGCCCGCGCCCGTCACCGTCCGTAGCTTCGTAGTCAGGCACAGGGAGTGCCGCACCAACGAGGGGTGAAGACGATGTTCGGACGCAAGGACCGCAGCGGGACCGCCGCGGGGCCCATCGCCGGCGGGGCGCCGCACGAGGCGCTGCGGCTGGTGAAGGTCACCAAGGTCTACGGGACCGGGGGCGCCGAGGAGGCCGCCGTCACCGCGCTCGACGGGGTGACGCTGAGCCTGCCGGCCGGGTCCTTCACCGCCGTGATGGGGCCCTCCGGATCCGGGAAGTCGACGCTGCTGCAGTGCGCCGCGGGCCTGGACCGGCCCGACAGCGGCGTGGTGATGGTCGACGGCGCGGAGATGACCGGCGGCAGCGAGACGGAGCTGACGAAGTTCCGCCGGGAGCGGATCGGGTTCGTCTTCCAGCAGTACAACCTGCTGCCCACGCTGAACGTCGCGCAGAACACCGTGCTGCCGCTCAAGCTCGCCGGCCGCCGCGTCGACCGCGCCCGGGTCCGCGAGGTGCTGGCCCGCGTCGGCCTCGCCGACCGGATGCGGCACCGGCCCGACCAGCTCTCCGGCGGCCAGCGGCAGCGCGTCGCCATCGCCCGCGCGCTCGTCGCCGCGCCGAGCGTGGTCTTCGCCGACGAGCCGACCGGCGCCCTGGACACCCGCAGCGCCCGCGACGTCCTGGGCCTGCTCCAGGAGACCGTGCGCGTCGACCGCCGCACCGTGGTGATGGTGACGCACGACCCGGTGGCCGCCTCCTACGCCGACTCCGTCCTCTTCCTCGCCGACGGCCGGCTCGTGGGCCAGATGAACGCCCCGACCGCCGACGCCGTCGCGGAGCGGATGACCCACCTCGGCGACATGTACGAAGCCGGTGCCCGCCAGCACGACCCGCGCCACTCCGCGCCGATGGGGGTCTGACCGATGTTCTCGCTCGCCATGCGCTCGATCCGGCAGCGGCCCGGCCGCTTCGCCGCCACGCTCCTGTCCGCCTTCCTCGGCGCGACGATCATCATGATGTTCAACTCGCTCCTCGACACCGCGGGCGCGAAGGGCGTCGACGACGTCAGCTCGGAGTCCCTGTCCACGGCCGCCATGGTCGTCGGCGGCTACGGCTCGCTGCTGGTCTTCTTCGCCGTCGCGTCCACCCTCACGGTCGCCGTACGGCAGCGGACCGCCGAGATCGACCTGCTGCGCTCCACCGGCGCGACGCCCGCGCAGATCACCAGGATGATCGTCGGCGAGGCGGCGGTCGTCGGCCTCGCCGGGTCGCTGCTGGCGATCGTGCCCGGCATGATCGGCGGCCGGATCCTGCTCGACATGTTCCAGGACAGCGGGCAGGTCGCCGACGACGTCGACCACGCCTTCGGCACCATCGCGCTCATGTCCGGCATCGACATCACGCTGCTGGCGTCGGTCGGCGCCGCGTTCCTCGCGGTGCGCCGGGCCACCAAGGCGCGCGAGCAGCGCGCCCCGCGCCGCCGGCTGCGCACCTGGGGCGGCTACGCCGCGCTGGGCCTGGGCGCGGCGCTGTGCCTGACCGGGTTCGCCATGAGCGACGCGGGTCCCGAGGCCATGGCGCCGCCCGCGTACGGGGCGATCCTGCTGTCGGTCGGCTTCGCGGCCTTCTCGCCGGCGCTGCTCGGCGGGCTGCTGCGGCTCACCGGCGGGCTCCTCACGGCGTTCGGCGGGGGCAGCGGCTACCTGACGGTGCACGGACTGCGGCAGCGGGCCGCGCAGTTGTCCGGGGTGCTGATGCCGATGGTCCTCTTCGTGGGCATCTCGGTCGCCACGCTGTACATGCAGTCCGTGGAGAACGACCACATCGAGGCCGCCGGGCTGACGCAGTCGGTGGACGACAAGAACCTGGAGACCCTCAACTTCGTCGTCGTCGGGATCATCGCGGTCTTCGCCTGCGTGATGCTCATCAACACGCTGTACGCGGCGACCTCGTACCGCAGCCGCGAGTTCGGCCAGCAGCGGCTGGCGGGCGCGACGCCCGGCCAGGTGCTGGCGGGCGTCGGCCTGGAGGGGCTGCTGCTGACGGTGACCGGGGTGTTCTTCGGGACGCTCGCGGCGGTGGCCGGGATCGTGCCCTTCACGGTGGCCCGCACGGACGACGTGCTGCCCTCGGCGGGGTACGGGATCTGGCTGGCGGTCGTGGGGGTGGCCGCGGCGGCGACGATGGTCACCGCGCTGGGCACCACCCGGCGGGTGCTGCGGACGCCGGCGGTCGAGACGGTCGCGCTGGCGGCATGAGGGGGCGCAGGGAAGGGCCCGCCGACGGGGTCGGCGGGCCCTTCGGCGCGCGTACGGGCCGGGCGGGACGGGCGTACGGCCTACGGGCACCGGGCCCGCGCCTGCGCGCACCGCACCCGTGGCGTACGGGCGTTGCCCCGGCCCCGGCCCGGCGCCCCTACTCCAGCTCGCGCTCCGCGTACACCCGCATCGCGTCCCGTACGAAGACCGCCGTCCCCTCCCCGTGCGCGTCGTAGTGCGCGCCGAACCGCGGGTCGTCCACGTACATCTGCCCCAGCCCCGCGAACGCCTCCGCCGAGGGCCCCTGCCCCTGCCAGCCGGCGCTGATCCACTCGTACTGCCGCCGCGCGATCTCCTGCGCCCGGGCGCCGTCCGGCGCCTCGCCCGCCGCGCGTGCCGCGGCGAAGTCGCGGGCGATGTCCTGCTGGCGGCGCTGGAAGTCGCTCTTCTGCTCCTCGCTCAGCGCGCGCCACCACCGGTCGCCCCGCTCGTACGCCGCCTTCCCCCAGCGCCGCGTGACCTCCTCCTCGTACCGGGCGTGGTCGAACCCGTCGAGCACCTCTTCCGCCATGAGCGGCTCCCCTTCCGTCAGCTTCCGCAACGTGGTCTTCACCGACGCGATCTGCCGCCCGAGGCGCCGCCGCTCCTGCTCCAGCAGCTCCAGGTGCGTGGCGAGCGCGGCCGCCGTGTCCTCGGGGCCGCCGCCGGCGTCGAGCACGTCGGCGATGGCCGGGAGGCCGAGGCCGAGTTCGCGGAGGAGCAGGATGCGCTGCAGCCGGACCAGGGCCTGCTCGTCGTAGTAGCGGTAGCCGTTGGCCGCCACGCGGCTGGGGCGGAGCAGCCCCACGGCGCCGTAGTGGCGCAGGGTGCGGCTCGTGGTGCCCGCGGTGCGCGCGATCTCCTGGATGGACCACTCCATGGCGGTGCGAGCTCCTCGGTCCTGGCTGTCCGGTCGGTGAGCTTTCACCGTAGAAGTTGACGCAACGTCAAGGTCAAGCGTCAGTCCTCGAAGCTGTGCGGCACCAGCTCGAAGCCCACGGCGAGGTCGGTGCCGCACAGCCTGCCGGTGTCCGCGAGCATCTGGCCGATGAGCTTGCGGGAGTACGCGCGCGGGTCCTCCTCGCCGAGCCCGACGATGTACGCGCGGTGCTCGGCCAGCGACGCGACGGCCCGGTCCCTGGCGCTCTCGGTGACCTCCTCGGCGTGCGTGGGGTACGGGGAGCCGGCGACGGCGGTCCAGCGGACGCCGCCCCACGGGAGAAGGCCCTGCTCCAGCAGCTCGGGGAAGATCCAGCGGTTGCCGGCGTCGCCGACGGCGTCCAGCACGCCGCGGCCGACGGCCCGGTGGTCGGGGGTGTTGCGGGGGGCGCCGGGGCCCGCTCCCCAGGTGTCGTGGTGGTTGATCGTGAGGATCAGCTCGGGGCGGTGCCGGCGGATCGCGGCGGCGAGGTCGCGGCGCAGCGGCAGGCCCTCCTCGATGACGCCGTCGCGGTGGTCGAGGAATTCCAGCGCGGTCACGCCCACGACCGCGGAGCTGGCCCGCTGCTCCTCCTCCCGCACCCGGGCGCACTCGCCGGGCTCCATCCCGTCGATCCCGGCCTCGCCGCGGGTGGCGAGCACGTACGCGACCTGCTTGCCGGCGTCGGTCCACTTCGACACCGCGGCGGCGGTGCCGTACTCCAGGTCGTCGGGGTGGGCGACGATCGCGAGGGCCCGGTGCCAGTCGTCGGGGAGGGGCGCGAGGGACGCGTGAGCACTGTCTGTCATGCCGCCATGGTCACATGACGCGGTGTCACGTCCCCGCCCCGCCCGCGGGCCACGCGGCGGAACGGCCGGGTGGGCGGGGAGGAGGCGGTGCCGGGCCCGGACCCGGCACCGCCTCGCCGGGCCGGGTCAGTCCAGACCGCGGTCCAGGACCCGGTACAGCTCGCCGTCGTCGTCGCCGTCCAGCGACCAGACCATCGCGCCGCCCAGGTTGCGGTCGTCGATGTACTCGGCCTTCTGGGCGATGACCTTCGGGTCGTCGTACGTCCAGAACGTGCTGCCGTCGAAGAGCCAGGCGTGGCCGTTCTTCTTGTCGCGGTAGACCTCGTACTCACCCGAGGCCGCGAACTCCTTCAGCACCTTGTAGTCCTCGAAGCCCGCCTCCCAGGTGCCCGGCGCCGCGCCCGCGGCGGGCTGGTTGAAGCCGGTGCCGCCGCCTTCGACGCCCTTCCAGCCGCGGCCGTAGAAGGGGATGCCGAGGACCAGCTTGTCCCGCGGCGCACCGCGGAGCAGCCAGTCGTCGACGACCTGCTGGAGGCTGTCGTCGGGGGAGTGGATGGCGGACTGCTGGTTGGTGTTCTTCTCCCAGGCGCCGTGCAGGTCGTAGCCCTGGAGGGTGGCGTAGTCCAGGTGGGGGAAGAGCTTGCGGGTCTCGTAGCCCGCGTCCATGGCGCTGGCGTTCGCCGGCAGGAACGCGGTCAGCAGCAGGTGCCGGCCGCGGCCCTCGCGCGAGCGCTCCACCCGGTCGAGCTGCCGGCGGAACTCGGCGACGACCGCGGTGAAGTTCTCCTTGTCCTCGGGGCGGTAGATGGTGTCGACGTCACCGGGGTAGTTCGGCCACTCCCAGTCCAGGTCGATGCCGTCGAAGACGCCCGCCGCGCTGCCAGGGCCGCCGCGGCCGTCGGTCCGCGGCAGGTTGCCCTTGATGAACAGGTCGATGCAGGAGGACACGAACTTCCTGCGCGACTCGGGCGTGCGGACCGCGTCCGAGAAGTACGTGGACCAGGCCCAGCCGCCGAGCGACATCATGACCTTCAGGTCGGGGTACTCGGCCTTCAGCTCCCGGAGCTGGTTGAAGTTGCCCGCGAGCCGCTGCCGCGGCGAGTCGGCGCGGCCGTCGACGGACTCGGCGGCGGTCATCGTCCGCCGGTAGTCGGTGAAGGCGTCGCCCTCGCCCGGGATGTCGTCCTCGAAGCACGTGCCGTCCGGGCTGACGTTGCCGAAGGCGTAGTTGAGGTGGGTCAGCCGCGCGGCGGTGCCGCTGGTGACGAGGTCCTTGACGAGGAAGCCGCGGTCCCGGGTGCCCCACTGGGTGAAGTAGCCGACGCGCCGGGCCTCGTCGCGTCCGCCGCGGTGGTCGTCGCCGCCCTGCTGCCCCGCGGCGGCGTGGGCGTGGCGCGGGGCCTCTGCGGGGGTCGCGGCGGTGGCGCCGGCCGTGGTGAGGCCGGGGGTGACCAGGAGGGACAGCGCACAGCCGGCCACGGCCAGGCGGCGCACGAGTCTTCGGTGCATGGAAACCCTCTTCTCGGGAGATCGCGCTTCTCTCGGGTGCGCCGAACGCTATTGGCCTAGACCAATAGGGGTCAAGGGTTCGTACGGTACGGCGCACCCGGCCGCACGCCCCTGCTCAGCGCGATAATCGCCACGTTCTAGGGTGAAGCCGGACAGCGGCCCGAGCGGAGGGAGTACGGGCATGACCGCGGACACCGATCTCGGCACCCTCCTCGACGGCAACGACGTCGCCGGGCTCCAGCGCTGGCTCGCCGACCATCCCCCGCACGTCGTCGCCGACGAACTCGCCCGCGCCGACGAGGTCACCGCCGTCTTCTGCTTCCGGCTGCTGGAGAAGGACCGCGCGGTCGAGGTCTTCGAGGAACTGGGCGCGGGCGACCAGCAGAAGATCCTCGAAGGGCTGCGCGACCAGACCTTCCGGCACGTCGTCGAGGAGATGGACCCCGACGACCGCGCCCGCCTCCTCGGCGAGGCGCCCGCCAACTTCACCCAGCGCGTGCTGGCGGGACTGAGCCCCCACGAACGCGCCCTCACCGCCCCGCTGCTCGGCTACGAACAAGACGCCGTCGGCCGGTACATGTCGCCGGAGCTGGTGCGGCTGAAGGAGCAGTCCACCGTCGCCGAGGCGCTGGAACGGGTGCGCGCCCAGGGCCCGGACGCCGAGACCGTCTACACCTTGCCCGTCGTCGACGACCGCAGGCACCTGGTGGGCGTCGTCTCCCTGCGGGAGGTGGTGCTGGCCCCGCCCGGGCGGCCGCTCATCGAGCTGGTGGACACCGAGTTCCCGCGGGTCTACGCCACGGACAACGCCGAGACCGCCGCCCGCCTCATGCAGGAGGCGAACCTCCTCGGCCTGCCCGTCGTGGACAGCGAGGACCGGGTCGTCGGCATCCTCACCGTCGACGACGCCATCGAGCTGATCGAGGAGGCGGACACCGAGGACATCGCCCGCCAGGCCGGCGCCGAACCCGTCGAGGGGCACTACCTGTCCGTCGGGGTCTTCCGGCTCGCCCGCGCGCGCATCATCTGGCTCTTCCTGCTGATCCTCGCCGCCACCCTCACCGCCGGCGTGCTCCAGGCGTTCGAGGGGGAGTTGTCGGCGGTGACGGAGCTGGCGGTCTTCATCCCGCTGCTCGTGGGCACCGGCGGCAACGTCGGCGCCCAGGCCGCGACCGGCGCGGTGCGCGCCCTCGCGGTCGGCGAGCTGCGCCCCGGCGACGTGGCGCGGGTGGCGTGGCGGGAGTGCCGGGTGGGGTTCCTGCTGGGCGTGGGACTCGGCATCGTGGGCATGGTGCTGGCGACGGTCATGACGGACGGCCGGATCGCGCTCACCGTGTCGCTGTCGCTCATCCTGATCTGCGCGTGGGCGGCCTCGGTCGGCTCCGTGATGCCCCTGCTGGCCAAGAAGTTGGGGATCGACCCGGCGGTGATCTCGGCCCCGCTGGTGACCACGCTGGTCGACGCCACGGGGCTGGTGATCTACTTCCTCCTCGCCCGCCTGGTCCTCGGCCTGTGAGGAGCGCCCCGGGGGGTGCCGCGGGCGGGGAGCGGCCTGCGGGCGGGCCCGTGGGCCGCGCCGTGAGCGGGCGGGCGTACGCCCCGGGACCCCCGCGCACACCCGTCGGCGAACGCACTCCGTAAAGCTCTCCCCCGGGGTTGCGGGCCCCGGGCGCAGGTTGCCAAGCTTTCGCGCGTGTTCAGGCCGCAAAGGCGCAGGCCGGGGAGAGCCGGGGCCGGGACGGCGACTGCGGCGACGGGGGTGTGAAGAAACGGTGCCTCTAGGAGAGCAGCCCGCCTACCTGCGGGTCGCCGCGGACCTCCGCCGGAAGATCGTCAGCGGCGAACTGCCGCCGCACGCCCGGCTGCCCTCCCAGGCGCGCATCCGCCAGTTGTACGGGGTCTCCGACACCGTCGCGCTGGAGGCGCGCAAGGTGCTCATGGCCGAGGGCCTGGTCGAGGGCCGGTCCGGCTCCGGCACGTACGTGCGCTCGCGGCCCGAGCCGCACCGCCTGGTCCGTACCGGCTACCGCGGCCTCGCCGACCTCACCCCCTTCCGCCAGGAGCAGGCCGACGAGTCGGTCACCGGCTCCTGGGAGTCGCGCAGCGCACAGGAGCACGCGGGTGCGGCGGTCGCCGCCCGGCTGCACCTGGGCGCCGGCGACCCGGTGATGCGTACGCGCTACGTCTTCCGCTCGGCCGGCGAGCCCGTGCTGCTGTCCACGTCCTGGGAGCCGCTGGCCCTCACCGGCCGTACCCCCGTGATGCTGCCCGAGGAGGGCCCGCTCGCCGGCCGCGGCGTGGTGGAGCGGATGGCGGCGATCGACGTCGTCGTGGACAACGTCGTGGAGGAGGTCGGCACCCGCCCCGGGCTGGCGGAAGAGGCGCACGCGCTGGGCGCCGTGCCGGGGCAGCCGGTGCTCTGCATCCAGCGGACTTTCTATGCCTCCGGGCGGGCCGTCGAAACCGCGGACGTCATCGTTCCGGCCGATCGCTATCGGGTCAGTTACCACCTGCCCGTCAAGTAACCCCAGCCCCTGGCCTTGTCTCCCGTCTCCGCCGATTCGAACTTTCGGCCGAGAACGGCACTTCTCGTGTAAAGCCGTATGCGGGGAGTGAATGCCGGGCGTAAGCTCTGGCATATTCGAAGGGCAAGCGGGCGCCGGGGACCGTGATCGTCCCGCGTGCGTCCTGGGCAGACATTCATTCCTGGGGTGGGCATTATGGGTGCGGGTGACAGCGGCGCCGCACGCCCGTGGGTCATCGTCCGCGAGGACGACAACGGCAACCATTATCGCGTCGGCCGCTATGCCACGCGTGACGAAGCCGAGCGCGTGGTCTCCCGTTTCGGGTCCGCCGGCCAACGGCAGATATACCGGGTGGAGCGCGCCGGCGGTGGCGACGCCAACCCCGTGTAGCTTGACGGACGCATGCAGGTGATATTTTCGCCCAAAGCGGGTATGTAGCTACCACTCCCCTTAAGTCGGGCAAATCCGACAGAACTCCGCTGGGATGTGGTAGGCGTGAGCAACCCCCCGTTCTTCCGCCACGCCGCCGTGACCCCGTTCTCCCCACTTCCCGATCCCACCGCGCTCACCGGCCTCCGGGATCCCGCCGGCACCGCGGGAGCGCCGGCCGGCTCCGGCCTCACCGAACCCGCCGCCCCGCCGGGCCCCGCAGGAGCCGCGGGAGCCGCGGCCCCCTCCGGGCTCGCCGACGCGCCCGGCCCCGCCGAGTGGAGCTTTCCCGCAGACCCCGGCTGCGTGCGCACCGCCCGCGCCGTCGTCCGCGACACCCTGCGCACCTGGCGCCTCGACCCCGTGACCGATCTCGCCGTGCTGCTCGTCAGCGAGCTCGTCACCAACTCCCTGCGCTACGCCTCCGGGCCGGTGGGCCTGCGCCTGCGCCCCGTCGGCGGACCCGACGCCTGCGGCGGCGTCCGCGTCGAGGTCTCCGACACGCTGCCGGTGCCGCCGCTGCTCCGGGCCGCCGCACCGGACGAGGAAGGCGGCCGCGGACTGCAGCTCGTGGCCAGTGTCGCGGTGCGCTGGGGAACCCGGTGCGGCGGAATGGGCAAGACGGTGTGGTTCGAGCTGGGGTCCGCTGGTTAGAACGTACGAGGGAGGCTTCTTCGGCGTACGGAAGGGGGCGCACGGGGGCGTAGCGCCGGGTGCCGGTCGGGCACCACTTCGCAGATGTGGCGGTTACGGGGACCGGAAGCGGTGGGGCGTTCCGAACCCGTGACCCGACGACCATGTTCCGGATACGGATCTTCCCGCATACTCTGCGGTGCGTACCCGGAGCAGGATCAGCAAAGGGGGCGGTTGCGTGGGAGCACCGTTCTGGCAGAGCAGTCCGCCGGGCTCCATCTACGACCACATCAAGGTGGCCTCCTTCGCCCTTGACGCGGAGGGGCACATCGAGCAGTGGAGTGCCCGTGCCGAGGAACTCCTCGGCATCTCCGCCGCCGAGGTGCTGGGCCGCGACGCCGTCGAGGCACTGGTTCCCGAGGAGCTGCGCGCGGACGTGGGGGAGAAGGTCGCCGAGATCCTCGACGGCCGCGAGTGGACCGGTCTGCTGCCCTACCGCAGACCGGCCGGGCCGGACGGCGCCGACGCCGGGCACCCCGCGGTCGACGGCATCGCCGAGCTGTACGTCATGCCCACCACCGGCGTCGGCGGCACCCGCGGCGCGGTGTGCCTCACCGTCGACGCGTACGCGCTGCGCCGTATCGAGACCGACCTCGCCGCCTCGCAGGCCGTTTTCGGCCAGGCCCCGATGGGGTTCCTCCTCTTCGGCACCGACCTCCGGCTCGTCCGCGTCAACGAGCGGGTCGCCGCCGCCTTCGGCGGCACCGTCGCCTCCCACGCGGGCCGCTCGCCCCGCGACTACCTCCCGCGCATCGAGGCCGAGCGCGTCACCGCCGCGCTCAGACAGGTCCTCGACACCGGCGAGCCCGTCACCGACATGCAGATCCTCGGGCCCACCCCCGAGGAGCCGCAGACCGCCTCCGTACCGGCACAGCGCGAGGGGCAGCCGGGCAGCCTCCGGTGGTCCATATCGCTGTACCGCGTCCACAGCCGTACGGGCCGGCCCATGGGCGTCGCCGCCATCGTCTCCGACGTCACCCGCCGCCGCCGCGCCGAGAGCGAGGCCGCCAGCACCCGCCGCAACCTCGCGCTGCTCAACGAGGCCGGCGCCCGCATCGGCAACTCGCTCGACCTGGAGACCACCGCGCGCGAACTGCTCGGCGTCACCGTGCCGCAGTTCTGCGACATGGCGTGCGTCGACGTCTACCAGAGCCTCCTCGACGGTGACGAGGGCCGCCCCGGGCTCGCCGACGGCAGCGCCGAGCTGCGCCGCGTCGCCTTCGCCAGCGCCGTCTCCGACGCCCCCGTCACCGCCGTCGGCTCCACCCACCGCTTCGACTTCCACTCCCCGCACGCCGCCGCGCTGCGTACCGCGCAGGTACGCCGGGTGCCGGGCGGCGACAGCGGCCTGGTGCAGACGACGCTCGCCGTGCCGCTGGTCGCCGGGGACACCGTCGTCGGGCTCGTGCAGTTCTCCCGGGCCCGCGGCAGCGAGGACTTCGGCGAACGCGACGCCGCCCTCGCCGCCCAGCTCGCCTCCCGCGCCGCCGTCTGCATCGACAACGCCCGCCTCTACCGCCGCGAGCACTCCCGCGCCCTCATCCTCCAGCGCAGCCTGCTCCCGCCCGGCGACCCCGAGGCCGCCGGCCTCGACATCGCCTGCCGCTACCTGCCGGGCAACACGGCCACCGAGGTCGGAGGCGACTGGTTCGACGTCATCGAGCTGCCGGGGCACCGCACCGCGCTCGTCGTCGGCGACGTCATGGGCCGCGGCCTGCGCGCCGCCGTCGCCATGGGCGAACTGCGCAGCGCCGTACGCACCCTCGCCATGCTCGACCTGGAGCCGGCCGAGGTGCTCGCCGCCCTGGACGAGATCGCCGGCGGCCTCGGCGGCGTCTCCGACGAGGTCTACCTCGCCACCTGCTCGTACGTCGTCTACGACGCGGTCACCCGGCGCTGCACCTTCGCCAACGCCGGCCACCTGCCGCCCGTCGTCGTCGAACCCGGCGAGCCGCCGCTGCTGCTGGAGGTGCCCCCCGGGATGCCGCTCGGCGTCGGCGGCGAGCCGTTCGAGGAGGTCGAGGTCGAGCTGCCCGACGGCGCCCTCCTCGCGCTCTACACCGACGGCCTCGTGGAGTCCCGCGACCACGGCCTGGACGAGGGCCTGGAGGAGTTCCGCAAGGCGCTCTCCGACCCCGCGCAGCCGCTTGAGGACGTCTGCGACCACGTACTCGACACCCTCTACACCCGGCACGGAGAGGACGACATCGCCCTGTTGATGGCCCGTATCGGCGGACTGCCCGCCGACACCGTCGGCGACTGGCTGCTGCCCGCCGAGCCCCGCTCCGTCGCCCTCGCCCGCGAACACGCCCGCACGCAGCTCGCCGCCTGGGACCTGGAGCCGCTGATCGACACCACCGAGCTGCTCGTCAGCGAGCTGGTGACGAACGCGCTGCGGCACGGCGAGGGCGGCCGCAGCGGGGGCGGCGAGCCGGAGATACGGCTCCGGCTGCTGCTGGACCGCACCCTGGTGTGCGAGGTCTGGGACAGCAACCTGGTCCAGCCGCGCCGCCGCCGCGCCCGGGACACCGACGAGGGCGGCCGGGGCCTGCAGTTGGTGAGCATGCTCAGCCGGAACTGGGGCAGCAGACGCACGCACCGCGGGAAGACGGTCTGGTTCGAACTGGGCCTGCCGGGCACGGGGCCGCTCGCGGAACTGGACGAGGACGCGCTGCTGTCGGCGTTCTGAACCGGGTCGCGGGGGCCCGGTTCGTACGGGGGCGCAGGGCCCGTTCTGCGGGGGCGTGCTCAGGCCGCGGTGCGCCCGCCGGCGGCCGGCGGCGGCTCGCCGTTCTTCAGCCGGGCCAGCCGCGCGTCGATCTCCGCCTGCATGCTCAGGTCGTCCACCTGCTCGAACCGCCCGTCCAGGGACGACTCCGCCGGGTCCGCCCGGCCCGTCGCGCGGGCCTCCTCGCGGCGGATCCTCGCTTCGAAGCGGCCCAGGTCGGCGGTGGGGTCGGTGACGTCCACGCTCGTGACGGCGTCGGGCATCCCGTTCCGCGCCTCCGCTTGCCGCGCGTCGGCCAGGAGCCGGTCGCGGCGGGATTCGAGGCAGGTCAGCTTCTCCCGCATCGCGTCGAGGTTCCGCTTCAGCCTCTCCACCACCTCCGTCTGCGCGGCGATCAGCGGCTCGGCCGCCGCCGCCTCGTTCTCCGCGGTGATCTGCCGCTCCAGCGCCGTGCGGGCCAGGTTGTCGAACGTCTCGGCCCGCGCGGCGTCGCCCCCGGCGCGTGCGTCGTCCGCCTTGCGGCTGGCGGCGAGGGCCTGGGCGCCCCACTCGTCGGCGGCGCCGGTGTCCTCCTTGTGGTCCGCCTCCATCAGGCGCAGATTGCCGAAGGCGGTGGCGACGGCCAGGTCGGCCTCGCGGATGTTGTTGGAGTAGTCCCGGATGAGCTGATCGAGCATCTTCCGCGGGTCCTCGGCCTGGTCGACGAGGGCGCCGACGTCGGCGCGGGCGAGCTGGAGGGTGCGGCCGAGGACGGTCTGCTTGCCGGACACGGGTCTCCTTCGCATCTGGTGGCGGTGTGCTGGCGGTCCGGGCCGGTGCGGTGGCCGTCCCGGGCGGTCTGGCGGGGGGTACACGCGGGGCGTGCGCCGTCGCGTGATCCGTACGCCCGGAAGCTCTAGAAGCGGCCTCCACCGCCCATCCGCCCCCGTGTGCCCCCGCCGCCGAAGCTGCCGGGACCGCGGCCGAGCCCGCCCCCGAAGCCGCGGCCCCCGCGCCTGCCGGCCCCCTCGGCGGAGCCGTCGCCGAGCATGCCGCCGAGGATGATCCCGGCGAGCATCCCCGTGCCCGTGCCGCCGCGCCCCCCGCCGCCGTAGCCGCTGCCGGCCGGTCCTGCGAAGGGCCCGCCGCCGTACGAGCCGTCGAAGCCCCGGACGTCCTGCTCCGCCAGCCGGCGCGCCTCGCGGCCGAGTGCGTCCGCGCGCTGCGCGTGCCGGAGGGCACCGGCCGGGTCGGTGCCGGCAAGCTCCCCGGCCTGCCGGAGATGCCGCTCGCCCTCGCCCAGGCGGGTACGGGCCGCGGGGCCGATGCCGCCGCGGTGGGTGGTGACGAAGTCCCGGGCGGCGGCCACCGAAGCTCGCGCGCCGACGAGCGCCTGGTCCAGCAGGCGGCGCGGCCGCCGCCCGGCCTCCTCCCGCTCCCCGGCCCTAGCGAGCGACGCCGCCAGCGCCGCGTCCGCCTCCACCACCCGGCGCAGCGCGGCCAGCGCGTCGTACCTGCCGCCCGCCACCTCCTGCCCCACCTCCGCCAGCACCGTCTGCGCATGCCCGATCCGGTCCCGCAGACCGGCGCCCGACGCGTCCGCGGCCGTGGTGCGTTCCACGTCCTGCGCCTCGGCCAGGTCCTCGCGGATGTCGCGCAGCGCCTCGGCGAGCCGCGCGGCGGCCTCGCGCAGCTCGTGCTCGCGGCGCTCGACGGCCGCGACGAGGGTGCCCGCCTGGTCGAGTGCGCTCTCCGCGGCCCGTACGTGGACGGCGGCGGTTGCCGGGTCGTCGATGCCGAGCGCGGTGCGGGCGTGGGTGAGGTGCTCGCCGGCGAACTGCAGGCGGTCGCGGGCCGCGGCGGGGTTGCCGGCGACGGCGGCGGAGGCGGCGGGGGCGTAGGCGTCGGCCAGCACGGCGAGCCTGCTCTCGGCGGCGCCGATACGGTCCGGGAGCCGCCGGGCGGCGGCCTCGGCGGTGGCGAGGACCTGCGACGCCCGGGTCACCATCGCGCGCAGCCGGTCGAAGGCGTCCGCCTCGGCGTCGAGCCGGGCGTTGGCGTCCGTGCAGCGGGCCACGATCTCCTCCAGCATGTCGCGGCGGGCGCCGTCGTCCTCGGGGCGTGCGTCGTCGAGCGCCTGCCGGAGGCGGAAGGCGGCGGTCAGCTCGTCCTGGGCGTACCCGACGGCGTCGGCGAAGGGCCGCGTGGCCTCCTCGCCGAACCGGGCGGTGGCGAAGCCGAGTTCCTCCCGGCTGGTGCGCACGGCGTCGTCGGTCTCCACGAGGAGTCCCTTGGCGCGGACGTCGAGGTCGGGGGTGCCGGTGGTCTCGTGGGGCCAGTGGGGCGGCCTCCGGCGCCTGGCGCTCCGCCGCCGGAGAACGAACAGGCCGGCGGCCAGCGCGACGGCGAGCGCGGCGACGAGGGGCACCACGTAGTCGGTGGGGCTGGCGTCACCCTGCGCTGACTCGCCGCGGGGCCGCCCGCCGGGGTCGGTGGGCCCGGGGGTGACGTCGGCGGGGGGCACCTGCCGGCCGTCGAGCACGGCCGCGTACCCGTCCGCCGCGCCGATGGCGGCGCCGGCCCAGTCGTTCTGGCGCAGGGCGGGCTCGACGGCGCGGGCGCTGACGGCGTCGATGTCGCGCCCGGAGAGGCCGGAGCCGGCGCGGGCGGAGACGGCGGACCGGCGGTCGCCGGTGGCGACGGCGAGGAGGACGTCGCGCCGCTTGAGCCCGTTCCTGTCGGCGGTGGCGTCGGCCCAGGCCCCGGGGGAGAAGGTGGAGAAGTCGCGTACGTAGGCCACGAAGAGCCTGATCCGGTGCTCGCGGTCGAGCCGTTCGAGTGCCCGGACGACCTCGGGGCGCCGGTCGCGGAGGGCGTCGACGCGGTCGGTGATCTGCCCGTGGGGGTCGAGGGGGAGGGGGTCGGCGGCGTGCGCCGGGGCGACGGCGAGGGCGAGGGGCGGCAGGGCGAGCACTCCGGCAGCGAAGAGCCGGCCCCCGAGCCGCCGAATCCGCATGCGCACGCCTCCGCACCACGACGTGCCGCGGACCCGGCACGCCCTGTACGGGAGGCTATGCCCCTTTCGTGACCCCCGCACCCGGACACCCCCGGGGGTCCCCCAGCCCTGCATCCCGGGGCTGCGCCCGGGACCGGCGCGGGGCTGTGCCCCGCATCCCGGGGCTGCGCCCCGACTCCCCGGGCTGTGCCCCGAATCCGGGGGCTGCGCCCCGGGACCCGCGTGGGGCTGTCCCCGTTCCCAGGGGCTGCGCCCCGACGCCGGGGCTGCGCCCCGGGACCGCGCGGGCTCCGCCTCGGTACCCGGGACGCGCCCCTCGGGCCCCGCGGGCCCCCGCAGGGGGCCCGCGTCACTCGTCGTTCAGCACGTCCTCGGCTTCTGCCAGGCGCACTCCACATCCGCCGGGCGCTCCACGCCCCGCGTCCGCTGCGTCCGCGGCTCCGTCGCCGTGTCCGCGCCGTAGCCCGCCAGTGTCGTCACCACCGCGTCCTCTATGTCCTTCACCGAGCCCGCCAGGTAGTTGTTCAGCACCACGCTGAACACCAGCTCCCTGCCGTCCGCATCCGTCACGTACCCCGACAGCGCCGACGCCCCCGTCAGCGAGCCCGTCTTCGCGCGCGCGTTGCCCTCCGCAGGGGTGTCGCACATGCGGGTGCGCAGGGTGCCGCCCACGAAGCGGTCCTCCCCGCAGGCCAGCGGCAGCGACTCGTACCAGGCGCCGAACCACGGCTCGTCCTGCACCGCCGTCAGCAGCTTGACGAACTCGCGGCTCGGGATCGTGTTGCCCCGCGACAGCCCCGAGCCGTCGACCTGGCGCAGCGTGGCCGTGTCGACGCCGATCGACTTCAGGTACGACGAGACGCCCCGCAGGCCCGCGCTCCACGTGCCGGCGTCCGCCGTCTCCACGCCGATCGTCTTCGTCAGGATCTCCGCGTGGCCGTTGTTGGAGAGCTTCATGAACGGGACCATCAGGTCCTTCAGCGGCATCGAGGCGTGGCTCGCGACCGTACGCGCCCGCTCAGGCGTCGCCCGCCCCAGCAGAGTCCTGCCCCCGACGTCCACCCCGTGCCGCTCCAGCGCGTCCCGGAAGACCGCCGCCGCGTAGCCGGTCGGCTCCCACACCGAGATCCACTCCTTGGTGGCGTTCGCCTTCACGGGGATGTTCCCGCTGACGACGATGGTGTTCGTGCCGTGCTCCCGCGAGATGCCCAGGGTGTCGCGCTCGCCCTCCGCGACCGTGGTGCCCCTGTTGTCGATCTTCACGTAGTCGGTCGCCGGCGTCACCTTCACCACCGGCCGGTCGCCCGCCTTCTTGCCCGGGTACGCCTCCACCACCACCGTGCCGGAGTCGTAGTCCGTGTCGGGGGCCACCGTCAGCGCGGAGATCTGCATCGCGTAGTAGTCCGACTCGTAGTCGGCGGACCAGCCGTTGCCGACGCGGACGGCGTCGAAGCGGGTGTCGTCCGCGACGAGGTGGTCGACCTCGTCCACCCCCGAGGCCGCGACCTTCTCGGCCAGCGCGTCGTAGTCGGCCGCCAGCATCGTCGGGTCGCCCGTACCGCGCAGGTACAGGTCGCCGCCCGCCGTGAGGGCGTCCGTGGACCAGGTGTAGTCGGGGCCCAGCAGCTCCATCGCCGCGGCCGAGGTGGGCAGCTTGGTGTTGGAGGCGGGGGTGAGCCGGGTGGCGGCGGAGTGCTCGTACAGCGTCTCGCCGCTCGCCGCGTCGGCGACGACGACCGACGCCAGCGCGCCTTCCAGGCGCTCGTCGGCGAGGACGTTGTCCAGCGCCTGCTTGAGCCCGTCGTCGTCGGGGTCCGCCCCGGCCGGGGCGCCGCCGCCGAGGCCGAGGGCGAGAAGGGCCGCCATGCCGGCGGCGGCCGGCCAAGTCCACGTACGCGCCGCTGACTTCGGGCGTCTGGGGGATCTGCTCATGACAGTGGAGCATGGCGAACCACGACACGGGCAACAAGTACCTTGCTGCCCGTGTCATTGGTCCGACCGGTGGTATCCGGCCGAACGGCCGAACGGGACGCTCAGTCCTTGCGGCGGAAGATCTTGCTCCCCAGCCACACGAGCGGGTCGTACTTGCGGTCCGCCGCCCGCTCCTTGAGCGGGATCAGCGCATTGTCGGTGATCTTGATGTGCTCGGGGCAGACGTCCGAGCAGCACTTGGTGATGTTGCAGTACCCCAGGCCGTGCTCGTCCTGCGCGGTGGTCCTACGGTCCAGACCCTCGTCCTTCGCCGCGTCCAGCGGGTGCATGTCCAGCTCCGCGACCCGCATGAGGAAGCGCGGGCCCGCGAAGGCCGCCTTGTTCTCCTCGTGGTCGCGGACCACGTGGCAGGTGTCCTGGCAGAGGAAGCACTCGATGCACTTGCGGAACTCCTGCGAGCGGTCCACGTCCTCCTGCTGCATCCGGTACTCGCCGGGCGCCAGCTTCTCGGGCGGGATGAACGCCGGGATCTCACGGGCCTTCTCATAGTTGAATCCCACGTCCGTGACCAGGTCGCGGACCACGGGGAAGGCGCGCAGCGGGGTGACCGTGATGGTCTCCTCGCGGTCGAACACCGACATCCGGGTCATGCACAGCAGCCGCGGGCGGCCGTTGATCTCCGCGCTGCACGAGCCGCACTTGCCCGCCTTGCAGTTCCAGCGCACCGCCAGGTCCGGTGCCTGGGTGGCCTGGAGCCGGTGGATGATGTCGAGGACGACCTCGCCCTCGTTCACCTCGACCTCGAAGTCCTCCAGGCCACCGCCCTCGGTGTCGCCGCGCCAGACCTTGAAGCGGGCGATGTAGCCCGTGGTGGGTGCCGTGGTCACTCGGTCAGCTCCTCGTCCGTCAGGTACTTCACCAGCTCTTCCTTCTCGAAGAGGTCGAGCAGGTCGGGCCGGATCGGCGGCATCTCGCGCTTCTCCAGCCGGATCTGGCCCCGCTCCGGGTCCGGCACGTCCGCCGCGGGCAGCGCGCCGCCCGCCGGGTCGGCCAGCCGGCAGACCAGGTTCTGCTTGCGCCAGTCGCGGTCCATCGCCGGGTGGTCGTCGCGGGTGTGGCCGCCGCGGGACTCGGTACGCTCCCGGGCCGCGCGCGCGACGCACTCGCTCACCAGCAGCATGTTCCGCATGTCCAGCGCGAGGTGCCAGCCGGGGTTGAACTGCCGGTGGCCCTCGACGCCGGCACCCCGGGCCCGAACGCGCAGGTCGCCCAGGCGCGTCAGGGCCTCGCTCATCTCCGCCTCCCGGCGGATGATGCCGACCAGGTCGTTCATCGACTGCTGGAGCTCCTGGTGGAGCGTGTACGGGTTCTCCGGCGGCTTGGCGCCGCCGTCCCCGTCCCCGCCCGCGGCCCCGGCGCCGGCCTCCGCGCTGAACGGGCGCAGCGCCTCCGCGGACGCCGCCGCGATCTGCTCCTCGTCGACCTCCGGGCGCCCGTCGGCGGAGCCCGCCGCGTCGCGCGCGTACTCGGCCGCGTACAGCCCCGCGCGCCGCCCGAACACCAGCAGGTCCGAGAGCGAGTTGCCGCCGAGGCGGTTGGAGCCGTGCATGCCGCCGGCGACCTCGCCGGCCGCGAAGAGGCCCGGCACGCCCAGCGCCGCCGCCGTGTCCGGGTCGACGTCCACGCCGCCCATCACGTAGTGGCAGGTGGGGCCGACCTCCATCGGCTCGGCGGTGATGTCGACGTCCGCCAGCTCCTTGAACTGGTGGTGCATCGACGGCAGCCGGCGCTTGATCTCCTCGGCGGGCAGCCGGGTCGACACGTCCAGGAACACCCCGCCGTGCGGGGACCCGCGGCCTGCCTTCACCTCGGAGTTGATGGCGCGGGCCACCTCGTCACGGGGGAGCAGCTCGGGCGGGCGCCGGTTGTTGTCCGGGTCCTCGTACCAGCGGTCGCCCTCGTCCTCGCTCTGGGCGTACTTCTCCTTGAAGACGTCCGGGATGTAGTCGAACATGAAGCGCTTGCCCTCGCTGTTGCGCAGGACACCGCCGTCGCCGCGGACCGACTCCGTGACGAGGATGCCCTTGACCGAGGGCGGCCAGACCATCCCGGTGGGGTGGAACTGGACGAACTCCATGTTGATCAGCGACGCCCCGGCGAGCAGCGCGAGCGCGTGCCCGTCCCCGGTGTACTCCCAGGAGTTGGACGTCACCTTGAAGGACTTGCCGATGCCGCCGGTCGCGAGCACCACGGACGGCGCCTCGATCACGAAGAACCGGCCCGACTCGCGCTCGTAGCAGAACACGCCGGAGACCCGGCCGTCGGGCGCCTTGAGGATGCGCGTGACCGTGCACTCCTGGAAGACCTTGATCCGGGACTCGTAGTCCCCGCCGTCCTTGAAGTCCTCCTGCTGGAGGGAGACGACCTTCTGCTGCAGCGTGCGGATGAGTTCGAGCCCGGTGCGGTCGCCGACGTGGGCGAGGCGCGGGTACTCGTGGCCGCCGAAGTTGCGCTGGGAGATCTTGCCGTCCTTGGTGCGGTCGAAGAGCGCACCCCAGGTCTCCAGCTCCCAGACGCGGTCCGGCGCCTCCTTGGCGTGCAGCTCCGCCATCCGCCAGCTGTTGAGGAACTTGCCGCCGCGCATGGTGTCGCGGAAGTGCACCTGCCAGTTGTCGCCCGCGTTGACGTTGCCCATGCTGGCGGCGATGCCGCCCTCGGCCATCACCGTGTGGGCCTTGCCGAAGAGCGACTTGCAGATCACGGCCGTGCGCAGGCCCTGCTCGCGGGCCTCGATCGCCGCCCGCAGCCCGGCGCCCCCGGCACCGACCACGACGACGTCCCACTGCTGCCGTTCGACTTGCGTCATTTTCTGTGCTTCGCCTTTCCCATCGGTCGGCTCGCTGCGCCTCAGAAGAGCACCGGGTCGTCGAATGCGCCCGAGGCCAGCAGATATACGTACAGGTCGGCGAGCCCCACGCTGATGAGGGACGCCCAGGCAAGCAGCGCGTGGCGTTCGTTGAGCTTGCCCACCAGGCCCCAGGCGCGGTAGCGCACCGGGTGCTTGGAGAAGTGCCTGAGCCGGCCGCCGACGATGTGCCGGCACGAGTGGCAGGAGAGGGTGTAGAGCCAGATGAGCACGACGTTGATCCAGAGCACGATGGTGCCGAGACCCACGTGGCCCCACTCGTACTCGCTGTTGCGGAAGCCGAGGACCGCGTCCCACGTGAGGATCGCGGCGACGGCGATCGCGGCGTAGAAGAAGTAGCGGTGCAGGTTCTGCACGATCAGCGGGAAGCGGGTCTCGCCGGTGTACGTCTTGTGCGGCTCGGCGACCGCGCAGGCGGGCGGCGAGCCCCAGAAGCTGCGGTAGTACGACTTGCGGTAGTAGTAGCAGGTGAACCGGAAGCCCAGCGGGAAGACCAGGATGATCGCCGCCGGGGACATGAACCACCAGTCGCCGAAGAGCGCGAAGTTGGGGCCGTTCTTCATGTCCACGCAGTCGGAGCCCAGACACGGCGAGTAGAAGGGCGAGACGTAGGGCGCCGCGTAGTAGTCGGCGTTGCTGAGGGCGCGCCACGTCGAGTAGACGATGAACGCCATCAGGCCGGCGAAGGTGGCGGTCGGCTGCACCCACCAGCGGTCGGTGCGCAGGTGGCGCGCCGCGATCGCGGCGCGGCCCGGGGCGCGGACACCGCCCGGCTGGTCGGGGGTCGGTGGGCGTTCGGTTGTTCCGGTGGCCAAGGTTGTCTCCGGCAGGAGGGGATGGAGTGGGGTCGGGATGGACGGGGTGCGCCGGCGGACCGGGGCCTGACGGGACCCAGGCGCGCGGACGCGGGGCGGGGGTGGCCCGGCTGCCCGGCTAGGGGGCGTGCCGGCCGCCGGCGCCGAGTCCCTCGTCGTCGGCGTCCCGCCACAGGGTGTGGTCGTACGGCTGGTCGGGGATGGGGACCAGGGTCGGTCCCTCCTTCTCCGGGCCCTGGGCGGAGACCTCGCGCAGCAGGGCGAGGGATTCCCGCAGGTGGTCGGCGTCGGTCCGGACGCGTCGCAGCTCCAGCGCGTCGGTGCCCATGCGCCGCTCCAGGCGGGTCACGGTGCGTACGAGATCGTCGACACAGCGCTGCGCTGCGGTCAGTTCTTCGTTCAGGGTCATGACATGCCCTCACGTCTTCGGTCGGGCGGTGCTGACGGTGCCCCGCACGCGTCTTCGCGCACGGCGAAGACGCGCTCAGGGCGCTGTGGGGGGAAGTGTCGCGCGTCTCGCGCTCGCTTGGGAAGGGATCTGCAGATTTCCCCCTCCGGGGGTGAGATACGGGGCTGGATCCTGCCGATCCGTACGGAAAACACACGGCCCGCCGTCCCCGCGGCTGGGCCGGACGGGTGGAGTCGGACGGCGCGTCCGCCGTGTCGCCGCGGGCTGCGGGGCGGGCTCGTTTTAGGTGGCGGGACAAGAGAAGTGTGATGAGCGGCCAATGACGCCGAAAGTGTGCATCACGGAGGTATCGCGCATGTCCCTTCACAGCCGCAGGCGCTACACCGCCGTGCTGATCGCGGCGGGCGTCACCCTGCCCCTGGCGGGCTGCGACACCTCCCCGAACGACGCGGCCGGTGCCGCGCACGACGTCACCGCCGTCTCGCGCGAGCAGCTCCGGCCCGGCGGCACGGTCCGCTGGGCCGTGGACGAGGCGCCGGAGACGTTCAACGTCTTCCAGGCCGACGCGAGCGAGGCGACCGACCGCGTGGCGGGCGCGGTGCTGCCCCGGCTCTTCACCCTCGACCAGCACGGCAAGCCGACGGCCGACCCGGACTACCTGGAGAGCGCGGAGGTCGAGGACCGCAGCCCGAAGCAGCGCGTGGTCTACCGGCTGAACCCGAGGGCGGTGTGGAGCGACGGGCGGCCGATCGGGGCGGAGGACTTCGAGGCGCAGTGGCTGGCGCTGAACGGCGAGGACACCGCGTACTGGACGGCGCGCAACGCCGGTTACGACCGGATCGAGTCGGTCGAGGCGGGCGACGAGCCGGGCGAGGTACGGGTCGTCTTCGACGAGCCGTACGCGGACTGGGAGGCGCTGTTCTCGCCGCTGTACCCGATGAGCGTGACGAAGACGCCGGAGGCGTTCAACGACGGGTCGAGGACGGGGCTGACGGAGGTCGCGGGTCCGTTCACGATCAAGGACGTCGAGGGCAAGAAGAAGAAGGAGCAGAAGGAGAAGAAGAAGGACGGCAAAAAGAAGGACGGGAAGAAGAAGGACGAGAAGTACAAGGACGGGAAGAAGAAGGACGGGAAGAAGAAGGGGAAGCGGGACGAGAGCGACGCGAGTGACGCAAGCGAGCCGACGTCGGTGACGCTCGTGCGCAATCCCCGCTGGTGGGGCGACCGGGCGCTGCTCGACCGGCTCGTCTTCCAGGAGCTGCCGCGCGGCGCCGGGCGGGAGAAGGCGCTGGACGCCGGCCGGCTGAACATCGCCGAGGTCGAACGGGACGAAGCCTTGGAGGCCGCCCGCGCCGAGCGGGCCGCCAAGGCCGCGGTGCAGGTCACCAAGAACGACAGGGCCCAGGACGGCAAGCCGCTGGACCTGGTGACGCTGCCGAAGGCCGGCCCGCGCCCGTACACCGTGCACCGGGCGCTGGAGCCCGCGTACACGCAGCTCGCGCTCAACGGCAGCTCGGGCCCGCTCGCCGACGGGCGGGTACGCCGCGCCGTCGCCCGCGCCGTGGACCGCGGCACCCTGGCGCGCAGCGTCCTCGGCCCGCACGGCCTGCCGTCGAAGCCGCTGGGCAGCCACCTGCTCATGCCCGGCCAGCCCGGCTACAGCGACCAGAGCGCCGCGCTCGGCCCGCAGGACGTGATCGCTGCGCAGAAGATGCTGGCGGAGGCGGGCTGGAAGGGCGGTCCGCGGTCGGAGGAGGCGGAGGCGAAGGGCACGGGCGCGCGTGACCGCGCGGACGGCGCGCGGTCCGGCGACGACAAGCCGGCCGGTGCGGTGCTGCCGACGTACGACGTGCCGCTGTCGGTGACGCAGCCGGCGCAGACGCAGTACGTCGCGCTGGGGCGGCAGGCGGAGCTGTGGGCGGCGGCGGCCAAGCACGGCAAGTCCTCGAAGGCGTACAAGAAGGCCGTGAAGGCGGCCCGGCTGGCGCGCACGGCGCTGGCCGAGCGGGAGACGAGCGTGGCGCAGCCGCCGCGGCAGCGGCCGTTCGTCAAGAACGGCAAGCCGCTGACGCTCCGCTTCGTGGTGCCGCAGGGGCCCGGGACGGAGCAGTTGCGGTCGGTGGCCTCGCGGGTGGTGCGGATGATGGACAACATCGGCGTACGGACCGAGGTGGTGGAGGCCGGGGAGCAGGGCTACTTCAAGGACTACATCGCCTCCGGCGAGTACGACATGGCGCTCTACTCCTGGCCGGGCACCCCCTACCCGGCCACCGACGCCCGCCCGATCTACGCCAAGCCGGTGCCGTCCCCCGACGGCTCCCTGGTGGTCGAGCAGAACTACACCCGGGTGGGCACCGACGAGATCGACCAGCTCTTCGACCAGGCGGCCTCCGAACTGGACGACGAGGTCGCCCAGGAACTCCTCACCCGCGCCGACGCCCGCATCTGGGCGGCCGCCGGCTCGATCCCCCTCTACCAGCGCCCCCAACTGGTGGCCACCACCCGCAACCTCGCCAACGCAGGCGCCTTCGGCTTCACCACCCCCCGCTACCAGGACATCGGCTACCGCAACTGACCCTCCGCAACCGGCAACCCCCGGGGCCGCGTCTCTTTCCTCAGGCGATCGCTTGGCTGCCTGCGTTCGGAACTGCCCACTTCGCCCCGGGGGGATTGCGGGTATGGGTAATCGACCCACCGACTGGCACGTACTCGATCTCGATGACGACCCGACGCCGGGGGATCCGGAGCGGGTGAAGCAGTTGGCGCGTGAGCTGCACGATTTCGCCGATGACGTGGCGGATGCGTTGCGGCAGATCAAGGGCATGGCCGGTGAGGACGCGCTGCTGCGGTGGGCGGGGAAGACCGCGAAGGCGTTCCAGGACGAGTTCGAGGAAGTCCCCAAGAACCTCAAGAAGCTTCAGCGCTCCTACGACCTGGCGGGCGATGCCCTGGCGGCGTACTGGCCGAAGCTGGAGCGGGCGCAGTCGCTGGCGGACAAGGCGCTGGCGAAGGGCCGGGAAGCCCAGAGTGATCTGACCGCCGCCAACGGCCGCCTTGACTCCGCGAACTCGTGGGTGGAGCGGGCGACGAAGAAGACGGAGGAGTACGACGGGAAGGAGGGCAAGGAGAAGCCCGACGAGTCCGAGGTACGCGCCGCGACCCGCAACGCCACCGACGCCAAGTCCGCCCGCGCCTCCGCGCAGACGGCCGTCGACAACGCGCAAGGCGGGCTGGAAGCCGCGAAGAAGATGGCCGCGGACGCGAAGAAGATGCGCGAGGACGCCGCCTCCGAGGCGAAGGACAAGCTCGAAGAGGCGTCGGATGCCGGTATTCAGAACCGGAAGTGGTGGGAGAAGGCGGTCGACTGGGTCAAGGACAACTGGGACACCATCGTCACCGTCTGCAAGGTCATCGTCGCCGTCCTCGGCATCGTCGTCCTCATCATCGGCGGACCGCTGGCGTGGGTGGTTCTCGCCGCGGCGCTGGTCGTCCTCGCGGACACCCTGATGAAGTACATGAACGGCGAAGCCTCCCTCTGGGACGTCGCCTTGGCCGCTTTGGACTGCATTCCCGGCATGAAGGGCCTCACCACCCTCGGCGGCCTGGCGAAGATGGCCAAGGGCGGCATGAAGGCCATGGCGGGCCTGAAAGCGATGAAGGCCGGCGTCCTGGGCCTGGCCAAGAGCGGCCGCACCATGCTGAGCGGCGCCGCCAAGGGCGCGCTGAGCCGGCTGAAGAACATCGTCTCGAAGCTCACCGACCCCGTGGACCTGGCCACTGGCCAGATGTACTTGTCCCAGACCGATGTCACGCTGCCCGGCCTGCTCCCGTTGACGTTCACCCGCCGGCTGGGGTCGACCTACCGGACCGGCTGGTGGTTCGGCCCCACGTGGGCGTCCACAGCCGATCAGCGCCTGGAGACCGACGATCAAGGGGTCGTCTTCGTCACCGAGGACGGCCGCCTCCTGGCCTACCCGCACCCCGCCGGCACCGAGACCGACGTCCTGCCCGAACAAGGCCCGCGCTGGCCGCTCGCCCGTCTGGAGACGGGTGGCTACACCGTCACCGACCCGATCGCCGGTCACATCCGCCGCTTCAGCCGTCCCGATGCCGACGGCCTGGCGCTGCTCGAGCAGATATCGGACCGCAATGGCCACACCCTGACCTTCGCCTACGACGACGAAGGCACCCCCCTCGGCATCCGCCACTCCGGTGGCTACGACCTCAAGGTCAGCACTGACGCCGATCTCGGCCGAATAACCGCCCTGTCCCTCGTCGCAGCCGCCGACGACGGCACCGACATGGTCATCAAGCGCTTCGGCTACGACCCCGACGGCAACCTCATCGAGGACATCAACTCCTCCGGCATACCTCTGACCTTCACCTACGACGACCGGCTGCGGGTCACGTCGTGGACCGACCGGAACGACGAGCGGTACGAGTACACCTACGACTCCCGCGACCGCTGCATAGCCGAAGGCGGTGCCGCCGGCCATCTCGCCCTCACCCTCGACTACGAGGGGGTCGACCCCGCCTGGCCCGAGGCCGGCGTCACCACCCTCACCAGTGCCGAAGGCGCCACCACTCGCTTCGTCGTCAACGACAACTGCCAGATCATCGCCGAAATCGACGCCCTCGGCCACGTTACGCAGACGACCTACGACCACCACCACAACCTCACCGCCGAAACCGACGCCCTCGGCCGCACCACCCGCTACGCCTACAACGAGGCCCACCAACTCACCGATGTCGTCCGGGCCGATGGCGGCGAGTTGCACGCGGTCTACGGCGGCCAGGCCCTGCCCGTGGAGTTCACCGATGCCGACGGTGCGGTGTGGCGGCAGGGCTACGACGACCGCGGCAACCGCACCACGGTCACGGACCCGGCCGGGTACACGACGACGTACGACTACGACGAGGCCGGCCACCTCACCGCGGTGACCGATCCGCTGGGTGCCGTCACCCGGGTGGAGTGCAACGCCGCGGGGCTGCCGATCCGCACCACCGACCCGGTGGGGGGAGCAGCGGTGCAAAGGCTCGACGGGTTCGGCCGCCCCGTCGCCGTGACGGACGCCGTGGGCGCCACGACATTCATGGAGTGGACCGCCGAGGGCCTCCTAGGCCGCCGGATCACACCGGACGGGGCGCAGGAGTCCTGGGAGTACGACGCCGAGGGCAACTGCGTGAGCCATACGGACGCGGGTGGGGCGACTACGCGCTACACCTACTCCCACTTCGACATGCTCGCCTCACGAACCGATCCCGACGGGGCGCACTACACCTTCGTACACGACCGCGACCTCCGTCTCGTGCAGGTCACCAACCCGCTGGAGAAGACGTGGGACTACACCTATGACGCGGCGGGGCGGCTCGTCGCCGAATCCGACTTCGAGGGTCGGCGGACCCGCTACGAACTCGACGCGGCGGGACAACTGGTGTCCCGCACGACGCCGCTCGGGCAGCGGATCGTGTACGGGCGAACCGCACTGGGCCGGCTCGCCTCTAAGGACACGGGTGACGAGGTCACGACGTACGCCTACGACCCGGTCGGGCGGCTCGTCTCGGCTGCGGGTCCGTCCGGGGAACTGGTCTACGAGCGGGACCGGCTCGGACGGATCACGGCAGAGCGGTGGAACGGTGGGGTGACGGCCTCCGCCTACGACCCGGCCGGGCGCCGTACGCGGCGGACGACGCCCTCGGGGCAGGTGACGACGTACGGCTACGACCAGGCGGGGCGGCGATCCCATCTCACCGTCGGCGGGCGCCGGGTGGATTTCGCCCGCGACGCGGCGGGGCGGGAAACGGACCGTCGCATCGGGCAACTCGCGCTGACCTCGGTGCGGGACCCGTTGGGGAGGCCGACGCGGCACGAGGTGAAGGCAGGCACCACGCTGGTGCAGGCCCGCGAGTACACCTACCGGCCCGACGGCTACCCCACCTCCGTCGACGAGTACCTGGGCGGTCGCCACGACTTCGACCTGGACGCGGGCGGCAGGGTGACGCAGGTGACGGCGGCGGCGTGGTCGGAGTCCTACGCGTACGACTCCACGGGCGCCCAGACCGCCGCCGCCTGGCCGGAAGGGCAGGATCCGGACGCGATCGGCGACCGCGCCTACACCGGCACGATGGTCACTCACGCCGGTCGCTGCCGGTACGCGTACGACGGTGCCGGCCGCCTCCTGCGCCGCACCCGGACCCGGCTGTCGAAGAAGCCGGAGACCTGGCACTTCACCTATGACTCCGACGACCGGCTGACCGCGGCCACCACCCCGGACGGCGCCCGCTGGCGCTACGAGTACGACCCGCTGGGGCACCGTCGCCGCAAGATACGGCTCGCGCCAGGCTCCGACGAGGTGATCGAAGAAGTCCGCTTCGCCTATGACGGCCCCACCCTCATCGAGCAGACCACCCGCGCCGCGCAGTTCCCCGACCCGGTGACCCTCACCTGGGACCATGACGGCGTCACTCCGCTCACTCAGGTCGAACGGATCACGGACAGCACCACCCAGCGCGAGATCGACAGTCGCTTCTTCGCGATCGTCACCGACCTGGTGGGTACGCCGCGTGAGCTGGTGGCGGAATCGGGTGCAATAGCGTGGCGCACCCGGACAACGCTGTGGGGGAACGTCTCATGGAATCGCGAGGCGACTGCATACACCCCGTTGCGATTCCCCGGTCAGTACGCCGACCTGGAGACGGGGCTTCATTACAACGTCAACCGTTATTACGACCCCGCCACCGCGCACTACACCACCCCTGACCCGCTTGGCCTCGCCCCCGCTCCGAACCCCACCACTTATCCGCACAATCCCCACGTCTACGCCGACCCTCTGGGACTCTCGCCGTACGGCGTGATGATCGACGCGGGTACGGCGCGCGCGCTGTCCTCCGCGGACATGTCCGTGGGCCAGCGGATCAACGCGATGATCGGAAATCGGGACGTCTTCATGTCGCAGACTGCCATGACCGAGTTCCAGGCCGCTGTCAGCCGGGGTGTCTCCGCCGGCTGGGTGGGCCCGCAGGAGCAGAATCTGGCCGCGGCTCTGGTGAACCGGGTGCAAGTGGTGGCGGACACCCCGAGTGCGCGTGCCCTGGGGTTGAACACGACGAAGAAGGTGGGTGCCAATGACATCCAGATCTTCGGCACGGCCGACGAACTGGGTATGCAGATCTTCACCGCGGATCTCAAGTTCCTGGTGGGGGCGGAAGCCCAAGGAGTGGTGTTCGACGCGATCGTTCATCCCTCGATGAACTTCATTGGAAGGTGATCTGGGTGGAGCCGCATCTGCTGCCGGTCGTGGCCATGCTGGAAGAGGCGTTTCCCGCGGGGATCGGCGACGAGGACTACCTCCCCTTGCTCGCCGTTCTCTCCGAGGGGCTCAACGAGTGGAACGTGGGCGTGGTCGGCTCCGCGTTTCTGGGGGTCGAGCATCACCGGGTGATGAACGACGCCGCCCGCCCTCTGACCCGGGCGCAGCGTGAGCGGGCCGGGGTGCTGCGGGGGCGGCTCGTGGCGTGCGGCTGGGATCCGGACGAGGACTGAGGGCCGGGCCGGGTGGGGCGGGGCCGGGGGTGGGATGCGGGGTGGGCGGGGGTGGGCTGGTGTACCGGCGTGCGTGGGGGTGGGGGAGGGGGACCGTACGATAGGACGGCCGTGGTCGATTCGCCCGGCTGACCCCCTCTAGTTCGGGAGCACCGCCCAGTCATGCCGACGCGCCAGGACATTCGCAACGTCGCCATCGTCGCCCACGTCGACCACGGCAAGACCACCCTGGTCGACGCCATGCTCAAGCAGGCCGGCGCCTTCGCCGAGCACCAGCTCCAGTCCGTCGACGACCGGGTCATGGACACCGGGGACCTGGAGCGCGAGAAGGGCATCACCATTCTCGCCAAGAACACCGCGGTGAAGTACCACCCCAAGAGCGGCGACCCGGTGGTGATCAACATCATCGACACCCCCGGTCACGCCGACTTCGGCGGCGAGGTCGAGCGCGGTCTTTCCATGGTCGACGCCGTCGTGCTGCTGGTCGACGCCTCCGAGGGGCCGCTGCCGCAGACCCGGTTCGTGCTGCGCAAGGCGCTCCAGGCGCGGCTGCCGGTGATCCTCTGCATCAACAAGACGGACCGGCCCGACTCGCGGATCTCCGAGGTCGTGGACGACACGTACGACCTCTTCCTCGACCTCGACGCCGACGAGGAGCAGATCGAGTTCCCGATCGTCTACGCCTGCGCCCGCGACGGCGTCGCCTCGCTCACCCAGCCGGAGGACGGCACGGTGCCGGCGGACAGCGACAGCCTGGAGCCGTTCTTCTCCACGATCCTGGACTACGTCCCGGCCCCGGCGTACGACGAGGGCGCGCCGCTCCAGGCGCACGTGACCAACCTCGACGCCGACAACTTCCTCGGCCGCATCGCGCTGCTCCGCGTGGAGCAGGGCGAGCTGAAGAAGGGGCAGACCGTCGCGTGGATCAAGCGCGACGGCACCGTGCAGAACGTGCGGATCACCGAGCTGATGATGACCGACGCGCTCACCCGCCGCCCCGCGCAGCTCGCCGGGCCCGGGGACATCTGCGCGGTCGCGGGCATCACCGACATCATGATCGGCGAGACCCTCGCGGACCCGGAGAACCCGGTCGCGCTGCCGCTGATCACCGTGGACGAGCCGGCGATCTCCATGACCATCGGGACGAACACCTCCCCGCTGGTCGGCAAGGGAGTCGGCGGCGGGAAGAGCAAGGGCCACAAGGTCACCGCCCGGCTGGTCAAGGACCGCCTCGACCGCGAGCTCGTCGGCAACGTGTCGCTGCGCGTGCTTCCCACCGAGCGCCCCGATGCCTGGGAGGTGCAGGGCCGCGGCGAGCTGGCACTGGCGATCCTGGTGGAGACGATGCGCCGGGAGGGCTTCGAGCTGACCGTCGGCAAGCCCGAGGTGGTCACCAAGGAGATCGACGGCAAGGTCCACGAGCCGGTCGAGCGGATGACGATCGACGCGCCCGAGGAGCACCTGGGCGCGATCACGCAGCTCCTCGCCGCCCGCAGGGGCCGGATGGAGACGATGACGAACCACGGGTCCGGCTGGGTCCGCATGGAGTTCGTCGTGCCCTCGCGCGGGCTCATCGGCTTCCGTACGGAGTTCCTCACGCAGACCCGCGGCACGGGCATCGCGCACTCGATCTTCGAGGGGCACGAGCCGTGGTTCGGCGAGCTCCGGACGCGCAGCAGCGGGTCGCTGGTCGCGGACCGGACGGGCGCGGTGACCGCGTTCGCGATGACGAACCTCCAGGAGCGCGGGACGCTCTTCGTCGAGCCGGGCACCGAGGTGTACGAGGGCATGATCGTCGGGGAGAACTCCCGCTCCGACGACATGGACGTCAACATCACCAAGGAGAAGAAGCTCAGCAACGTCCGGTCGTCGACGGCCGACATCGCCGAGTCGATCGTGCCGCCGCGGAAGCTGTCGCTGGAGCAGTCGCTGGAGTTCTGCCGCGACGGCGAGTGCGTGGAGGTCACGCCGGACACGGTGCGGATCCGCAAGGTGGTGCTCGACGGGCGCGAGCGCGCGCGGGCGGCCTCGCGGGCGAAGCACGCGTAACGCCGCCCGGCGGGGCGGAGCCCGTACGCGCGGGGCGTACCCGCGGCACCGACTCGCGGCACCCGACCCGCGGCACCTCACGCCCGGCACCTCACCCGCGGCATCTGCGCGCGGCAGGAACGCGCCGCACCCGCCCGCCGCCCCCGTACACCCTGCCTCCCGCCGCCTTCCGGACCGGCGCGCCGTGCGCGCTCCATCCGGGGGGTTGTGCTCCCCCGATGGCGTGCCACCGGAAGCGCGAACGTCCCTTATGGGGTCTTATGTCACTTAAGTGATACTAGGGATCCTTGGGAGGCACCCTCATGCGCCGAGCCACCCGCGCCTCGTGGACCGCCTGCGTCGTCTGCGCCGCACTCGCCGCGGCCGGCTGCGGCAGTGACAGCGGTGACGGCGGTTCGTCAGGCGGCGGAGGCACCTTCACCGCGCAGTGGGGCGACCCGCAGAACCCGCTGGAGCCGGCCAACACCAACGAGGTCCAGGGCGGCAAGGTCCTCAAGCTGATCACCCGCGGGCTCGTCGTCTACGACCCGAAGACCGCCGAGCCGAAGAACATGCTCGCCCAGTCCATCAAGAGCGACGACCAGAAGAACTGGACCGTCAAGGTCAAGAAGGGCTTCCGGTTCAGCAACGGCGAGCCGGTCACCGCCACGTCCTTCGTCGACGCCTGGAACTACGCGGCCAACATCAAGAACCGGCAGGTCAACGCCACCTTCTTCCGGTACATCGACGGCTACGACAAGGTCCACCCGACCGCCGAGGGCTCCGAGCCGAGCGCCCAGAAGCTCTCCGGACTGAAGGTCGTCGACGACCGGACGTTCACCGTCAAGCTGTCGCAGAAGTTCTCCATCTGGCCCGACACCCTCGGCTACCCGGCCTTCGCGCCGCTGCCGAAGGCGTTCTTCGACAACCACGCCGCGTGGCTCGACAAGCCCATCGGCAACGGCCCGTACAAGATCGAGTCGTACAACAAGGGCACGTCCATGAAGCTCGTCAAGGACGGCAAGTACAAGGGCGACGACAAGGCGAAGAACGACGGCGTCGAGCTGAAGGTCTACACCGACCAGAACACGGCCTTCACCGACCTCCAGGCCGGCAACCTCGACATCTCCGACGAGCTGCCCGCCGGCCAGCTCGCCAACGCCAAGAACGACCTCGGCGACCGCTTCATCAACCAGAAGGCCGGCATCATCCAGACCCTCGCCTTCCCGCTCTACGACGACGCCTGGGGCGGCCGGGACAACGTCGACCTGCGCCGCGGGATCTCCAAGGCGATCGACCGCGAGCAGATCACCAAGCAGATCTACGACGACACCCGCATCCCCGCCAAGGACTGGACCTCCCCGGTCATCGGCGCGAAGGGCGGCTTCGACGACACGATCTGCGGCGACCTGTGCACGTACGACCCGAAGCGGGCCAAGCAGCTCATCGACGGCGCCGGCGGCCTGCCCGGCGGGAAGGTGACGATCTCCTCCAACGTCGACACCGGCTCCCACCGGGAGTGGATGGACGCGGTCTGCAACAGCATCAACAAGGCGCTCGGCAAGGAGAACGCCTGCGTCGTCAACCCCATCGGCACCTTCGCGGACTTCCGCACCCAGGTCGTGGACCGCAGCTTCAAGGGCCCGTTCCGCGCCGGCTGGCAGATGGACTACCCGCTGATCGAGAACTTCCTCGCGCCGACGTACCTCACCGGCGCGTCCTCCAACGACGCCGAGTACAGCAACAAGAAGTTCGACGACCTCATCAACCAGGCCAACGCCGCCGGCAGCACCTCCGCGGCCGTCGAGAAGTACAAGGACGCGGAGCGGCTGCTCGCCAAGGACGTGCCGTCGATCCCGCTCTGGTACCAGAACGGCATCGCCGGCCACTCCGACCGCGTCAGCGACGTCTTCCTCGACCCGTTCAGCGTCCCCTACTACCCGGACGTCAAGGTCGGTTAGTGCACGCGCGGCGGTCCGCCGCGGACGTGACGGAGGGAGCGGACACGCGAGGAGAGGAGGGGAGCCCATGGGCCGCTACGTGATCCGGCGGCTGCTGCAGATGATCCCCGTGTTCATCGGCACCACCTTCCTCATCTTCTTCATGGTCTACGCGCTCGGCGACCCGGTCGCCGCCATGTTCGGCGACCGAGCGCCCGACCCCGCGACCGCAGCGCAGATCCGCAAGGACCTCCACCTCGACAAGCCGCTCTGGCAGCAATACGTGCTCTACATGGGCAACATCTTCTCCGGCGACTTCGGCATGGCCTTCAACGGCCAGCCGGTGCTGGACCTGATGCGCCGCGCCTGGCCGATCACCGTCCGGCTCGCCCTGCTCGCCGTCCTCTTCGAGATGCTCATCGGCGTCACCCTCGGCGTCATCTCCGGGCTGCGGCGCGGCCGGGCCGTGGACACCGGGGTGCTCTTCGCCACGCTGGTGGTGATCTCCATCCCGACGTTCGTCACCGGCTACGTGCTGCAGTACCTGCTCGGCGTCAAGTGGGGCTGGGTCAAGCCCGCCGTCTCCTCCGGGGCGCCGTGGAACGAGTTGGTGCTGCCCGCGGTGGTGCTGGCGCTGGTCTCGCTCGCGTACACCACGCGGCTCACCCGTACCTCGGTGGCCGAGAACGCCCGCGCCGACTACGTCCGCACCGCCGTCGCCAAGGGCCTGCCGCGCCGCCGCATCACGGTCCGCCACCTGCTGCGCAACTCCCTCATCCCGGTGGTGACCTTCCTCGGCATCGACATCGGCAACCTCATGGGCGGCGCGATCGTCACCGAGCGGATCTTCAACATCCAGGGCGTCGGCTTCCAGCTCTGGCAGGGCGTCCTGCGGCAGAACGCGCCCACGGTCGTCGGCTTCGTCACCGTCCTCGTCATCGTCTACCTGCTGGCGAACCTGGTGGTGGACATGCTCTACGCGGTCCTCGACCCCCGGATCCGCTATGCCTGAGCGCTACGAGGAGAAGCAGCGGGCGGACATCGGCACCCAGGAGGCGGAGTCGCTGCCCGGCAGCGACGTCCTCCAGGCCGAGGCCGGCGGCGCCCCCGGGACGGACCAGCCGGCCCGCAGCCTCTGGTCCGACGCCTGGCTGGACCTGCGCCGCAACCCCGTCTTCGTCGTCGCCGGGCTGCTGATCCTCTTCCTCGTCTTCGTCTCCCTGTGGCCCAGCGTGGTCGCCACCGGCAGCCCGTACAACTGCGACATCGCCAAGCGCAACCTCGGCGCCGAGTCCGGCCACCCCTTCGGCTTCGACAGCCAGGGCTGCGACGTCTACAACCGCACCGTCTACGGCGCCCGCGCCTCGCTGACCGTCTGCACCCTGGCCACCCTCGGCGCCGCCGTCCTCGGCACCGTGCTCGGCGGCCTCGCCGGCTACTTCGGCGGCTGGGGCGACGCGGTCCTCTCCCGGATCACCGAGGTGTTCTTCGGCATCCCGATCCTGCTGGGCGGCCTGGTCTTCCTCTCCGTCATCAAGAGCGGCTCCGTCTGGCCGGTGATCGGGCTGATCGTGCTGCTGGGCTGGCCGCAGGTGGCGCGGATCGCGCGCGGCTCGGTGATCACGGCCAAGCAGAACGACTACGTCCAGGCCGCCCGCACCCTCGGCGCCTCCACCCGGCGGATCATGCTGCGGCACGTGCTGCCCAACGCGATCGCCCCGATCATCGTCGTCGCCACCATCGCCCTCGGCACGTACGTGGCGCTGGAGGCGACCCTGTCGTTCCTCGGCGTCGGGCTGAAGCCGCCGACCATCTCCTGGGGCAGCGAGATCTCCACCGCATCCACCCAGATCCGCAACGCGCCGCATTCCCTGCTGTGGCCCGCCGGGGCGCTGAGCCTGACGGTGCTGGCGTTCATCATGCTCGGCGACGCCGTGCGCGACGCGCTCGACCCGAAGCTCAGGTGAGGTGTACGTGACCGCGCTGCTCGACGTCCGCGACCTGCACGTGGAGTTCCGCACCCGGGAGGGGGTGGCGAAGGCCGTCAACGGCGTCTCCTACAGCGTGGCCCCGGGCGAGACGCTGGCGGTGCTCGGCGAGTCCGGCTCGGGCAAGTCCGTCACCGCGCAGGCCGTGATGGGCATCCTCGACTCGCCGCCGGGGTTCGTCACCGGCGGGCAGGTGCTCTTCCAGGGCGAGGACCTGCTGAAGCTGGGCCGCGAGGCGCGCCGCAAGGTGCGCGGCGAGCGGATGGCGATGATCTTCCAGGACGCGCTGTCGTCGCTCAACCCCGTGCTCACCGTGGGCTTCCAGCTCGGCGAGATGTTCCGCGTGCACCGCGGCGCGAGCCGGGCGGAGGCGAAGGCCCGGTCGATCGAGCTGATGGAACGGGTACGGATCCCGGCCGCCCGGGAGCGCGTCAACGACTACCCGCACCAGTTCTCCGGCGGCATGCGGCAGCGCATCATGATCGCGATGGCGCTGGCGCTCGGTCCCGAACTCATCATCGCGGACGAGCCGACGACGGCGCTGGACGTGACCGTACAGGCGCAGGTGATGGACCTGCTGGCGGAGTTGCGCGAGGAGACGGGGATGGGGCTGATCCTCATCACCCACGACCTGGGCGTGGTCGCGGACGTCGCCGACAAGATCGCGGTGATGTACGCGGGCCGGATCATGGAGACGGCGCCCGTCCACGACCTGTACAAGGCGCCGGCGCACCCGTACACCCGCGGGCTGCTGGACTCCATCCCGCGGCTGGACCAGAAGGGCCAGGAGCTGAGCGCCATCCGCGGCACGCCCCCCAGCCTGCTCGCCATCCCGCCGGGCTGCCCCTTCCACCCCCGCTGTCCGCGCGCCCAGGACGTCTGCGTGACGGACCGCCCGCCGCTGTACGAGGTGACGGACGACGCGGGCCACCCGCTGCCGGGGCGGGGGAGCGCGTGCCACTTCTGGAAGGACCAGCTTCATGACCGGCCTTGAGATTCCGGAAGGACCAGCTTCATGACCAGCCCTGAGGTGGCCGAGGCGCCGGTGGAGGCGCCGGGCGAGGAGCCGATCCTCGAAGTGCGCGACCTGGTCAAGCACTTCCCGCTCACCCGGGGGATCGTCTTCCGCAAGCAGATCGGTGCCGTACAGGCCGTCGACGGCGTCTCGTTCGACCTGCGGCGCGGCGAAACCCTCGGCATCGTCGGGGAGTCCGGCTGCGGCAAGTCGACCATCGCCAAGATGCTGGTCAGCCTGGAGCAGCCCACCGCCGGCGTGATCCGGTTCAAGGGCGAGGACATCACCCGGCTCTCCGGGCGCGCGCTGCGGGCGGTGCGGCGCAACATCCAGATGGTCTTCCAGGACCCGTACACCTCGCTCAACCCGCGGATGACCGTCGGCGACATCGTCGGCGAGCCGTACGACGTCCACCCCGAGGTGGCGCCGAAGGGCAGCCGGCGGGGGCGGGTCCAGGAACTGCTCGACGTCGTCGGGCTCAACCCCGAGCACATCAACCGCTACCCGCACCAGTTCTCCGGCGGGCAGCGGCAGCGGATCGGGATCGCGCGCGGGCTCGCGCTGCGGCCGGAGATCATCGTCGCGGACGAACCGGTCTCGGCGCTCGACGTGTCCGTGCAGGCGCAGGTGGTGAACCTGCTGGAGCGGCTGCAGAGCGAGTTCCGGCTGTCGTACATCTTCATCGCCCACGACCTGTCCGTGGTACGGCACATCTCGGACCGGGTCGGGGTGATGTACCTGGGCCGGATCGTGGAGTCCGGCACCGACGAGGCGATCTACGAGCACGCCACGCACCCGTACACGCAGGCGCTGCTCTCGGCGGTGCCGGTGCCGGACCCGGAGGCGCGGGAGAGCCGGGAGCGGATCCTGCTCAGCGGCGACGTGCCGTCGCCGGCGAACCCGCCGTCGGGGTGCCGGTTCCGTACGCGGTGCTGGAAGGCGCAGCCGGTGTGCGCGGAGAAGGACCCGGCGCTGGACGTGCCGCCGTGGTTCCGGGACGCGGCGGGGGCGGTGGCGCACCCGTCGGCGTGCCACTTCGCGGCGGAGTGGGAGGACGAGGAGGGGCCGGGACAGGCGGCCCCGGGGGTGGGCGGGTAGGCCGACGGGGCGATCTGCCGCCGGGCCGTAAGTCTGGTTAGTCGGTTTTATCACGTACCGGTGTCATGGTGGGCGTCGGCAGCCGATGCCCCGTCACCGAGCAGAGGGACCCCCGCCATGAAGCGTTTGTCACGCCGTCGCACCCGCGTGCTGAGCGGAGCGCTGCTCGCCGCCGCGCTGGGCGCGGGGCCCGCCCTCGCGGGCGCCCTCCCGCAGGCCCACGCGACCGAGGGCAAGGTGGCCGGGGCGCACGGCTCCGGGGGCGGGGCGGAGGGCCCGGAGACCGCGGAGGACATCGAGGCCGGGTTCGCGGCGGCGGAGGCGGAGCTGGAGGCCGACGCGCAGAAGGCGTGGGGCCCGGACGACGACTGCGAGGAGCCGGAGACCGGCGGCGCCCCGCGGGACGGCGGCACCGGCGCGTCCGGCCCGGGCACGGGGCCCACCGGGCCGGGCCACGACGGAGGCGAGGCGCCCGGCGCCGAGGCGGCTGGGAGCGAGGCGCCGGGGGCGGAGGTTCCGGACCCCGAGGGCCCGGGGGCGGAGGCGCCTCCGGCCGAACTCCCTGACGACGAACTCCCCGGCGCGGAAGCCCCGGACACGGAAGCTCCGGACACCGAGGCCCCGGACACGGAAGCTCCCGCGGCCGAGCCCCCCGCGCATACGCCCCCCGCGGCCGAAGCCCCCGACACCGGAGCCCCGGCGGCCGAGCCCCCCGCCGTCGAACCGCCCGGCGCCCCCGGCGCCGAAGTCCCCGGCGCCGAGCCGCCCGCACCGGACGAGGAGCGGCCCGCGCCCGGCGGCGGCGCGGACGAGGAGAGCGACGGCTTCGAGCCGCCCGACAGCCGCACCCCGCCCGCCGACTACGACAACGCGGGCAGGAAGCCGGACCAACTGCCCCACACCGGCGCCGACATCTGGCTTCCGCTCGCCTCCGGCCTCGGCGGCCTCGCCGCCCTCGGCGCCGGCGCCGTCGTGGTGGCCCGCAAGCGGCGCGCCCACGCCTGAGGCGTCCGCCCTCGCGACGACGGGCCCCGCGGCAGCGCCGCGGGGCCCGTTCCCGTACGTCGTCCGCACGCGGCGGTCACGCGATGTCGATGACCCCCACCCGCTTCGCCGGGTCGGTCTCGCGCAGCGGGCCCATCATCGCGCTCGCCACGTCGTTCGGCGTGATCTCCGTCGTGCTGCCGTCGCCGCGCTGGACCATGAGCCCGTCGAAGGTGCTGCCGTACAGCTCCTCCAGCTTCTCCAGGTCGAACTTCGGCGCCAGCTTGCCGTCCGGCGTCGCCTGCATCGTCAGGAACTCGGAGATCGAGCGCTCCGGGCTGAACTCGATGTACGCCTCACCCGCCTGCACCGCGACGTAACCGGACATCGCCGTCTTGGCGAAGCCGTTCATCGCCGTGTCGAACTCCGCCTGGCTGACGGCCGGTTCCTGCTGCGAGACGGGCAGCGTCACCGGCTTGTTCGCGCCGCCGGCCGCGCGCTCGTCGAACGCCTTCTCCACCGCGTCCATGGACTTCTCCACGTCCACGGCCTCGTGCGGCTCGCCCTTCACGGGCACGGCCTTGCCGTCGACGAAGCGGATCATGCCGTCCCGGCCGCCGCCGGCCTCGTCGGCGATCTCCTGCAACTGGGCCCGCAGCTTGTCGGTGTCGTCGACCATCGCCGGGTCCACCACGCGGGAGCCGCCGAAGAGCGAGCCGATGACCGACACCGGGTTGTAGTCGCTGCCCATCGCCGAGCGGACGCTCTCCGCGGTGTCGATGCCGAGGCCGGCCGACTGCGGCGTCAGCTTCTGCTCCTGGTCGCCGATGCGGAGCACGATCGGCGCCTGCGTGCGCTTCTCGACGGCGGCGTCGAGCTTGGCCACCGCCTGGTCGCGGGAGCTGCCGCCGATGTCGACGCCGAGGACCGTCGTGCCCTTCGGCACGTCGTCGTTGTTGAGGACGAGCCCCGCGCCGTACGCGATGCAGAGCACCCCGAAGACGCCGGCGCCGGCCATGACGGCGAGCTTCTTGCGATCGCCGCGGGCCCGTCCCGACGGGCTGCCGGAGCGCGAGCGGGCGGCGGAGGCCGGGGCGGGCGGCGGCACGGGCGGCCCGTCGCCGCCGGGTGCGGGTCCGGGCCCGGGGGGCGGCGCGGCGCCGGGAGGCGGCTGCCCCGCGGGGGTGTACCCCGGTACGGACGCGGCCTCTTGCGGGTACCGCGCCCCGTCGGGGCCCGCCTGCGGGAGGCCGTGGGCCGGGGTGTGCCCGGGACCCGGCCCCTGCGGCCCCGCCTGCGGTACGCCGTGGGCCGGGGTGTGCCCGGGGCCCTGCGGCACGCCGTGGGCGGGAGCGGGGTCCGGGCCCGGCGGCACCACGGGGATGCCGCCGACGGCGGTGTCGCCCATGCCGCCGGTGGTGGCCTGCGGCGCGGCGGAGCCGCGCAGGGTGCGGCCGGCGGCCGGTCCCGCGGGCTTGAGCGGCATGCTGCCGGTGGCGGGGCCCGACGTCGGCCCCGAGGGCACGCCCCCGGGTGCGCCGGGGCCGCGGCGCGGGGTGCCGCCGGCCGGAGTGGGGCGTACGGGCAGGGCGTTGGCCGGGTCGTCCCCGGCGAAGCCGTGGCCGCTCTCGCTCACCGGCACGTCCACCGCGCCGGTGTCACCGGGCGCCGGGTGCGGCTGCGGGACGCCGGCAGGCGGGGTGTCCAGCGGCGCGCCGGCATCGCCGGGCGGCGCGAAGGCTGGGAACTGCATCCCGGCGCCGTCCGTCGTGCCCGTGGGGCCCGAGGGCGGCGTCATCGGGGGCTGGGCGGGCAGCGGCGTCGGTGCGGCCTCGGGCGCGCCCTGGGCGGGCGCCGGGTCCTTCGGCGCCTTGCGGGGGGCGAACCAGTCGCTCGTCCGCGGCTTGGCGCTGCCGCCGCCGTCCTGCCCGTTCGCGGCCGCCGCGGCGGCCTCCGCCGGTCCCGGGGCCGGCGCGGGAACGCCGGCACCGGAGGTGTCGGGCTCCTCCGCCCCGGCTTCGAGCGGCTGGCGGACCACGACGGGCGGGATCGGCCGGGAGCCGGGGATGTTGATCCGGATCCGGGTCGTCAGCGTCGTCTCGGTCGCGGGAACGCCCGCGCCGCCGTCCCGGCCCGCCCCCGCGCCCGGAGCGGGCGCGGGCGGTGTGGCGGTCGGCGTGTCCGGTCCCGCGTACGGCGGGGTCCCCGACGGGTACGCGGCGTCGCCGCGTCCCTCGGGACCGGATGGCGGACTGTCATTCTCTCGGCTCACGGCAGGTCTCCCGTAGTGCTCCGCCGCCCGTCATGGCACCCGCGGGCAGCTCGGCGGCGCGCACCACCATACTTGTCCGCTCCGACACTGAGGCCCGACAACCGCATTCGGCCACCCGCGCGAAGGCGTACTTGACAGCGTCCGATGCCCAACAGAGCACGTCACTCGGGGAGTCGGGACGGCGGTGCGGCAACTGCGAGGAGCTGCGGCAGGGTGGTGCAGATCACAGCGGTCAGCATCCCGCCGAAGAGGAAGAGCTGCGGCCCGAGTCCGGAGGCGAACACGAAGTCGCCCTCGGGGCGGTTGAGGGAGACGGCGATCACCGCGAGGAACCAGCCGCCGGCCGCCGTGAAGCCCGCGCCGCGGCCCCCGGTGGCCACCCCGGCGCCGTAGCAGAGCCCCCCGATGGCGGCGAGGGCGAGCAGCAGGCCGCCCGGTGACCAGGCTGCCTGGACGAGGGAACCGGCGAGCCCGACGAGGCCGCCGAGCACCAGGGCGGCCAGATACGTGAGGAGGCGCCCGAGCGTCACCGGCCGCGCGAGGGCGCTGCCGGGCGGCGGGGCGGCGGGACGGCGCGCGGGGGAGCTCTTGGTGGTGGCGCCGGCCCAACCGCGCTTCTCCGCGCCCCTGCCGTCGGCGCTGCCGCCGCCCGTGCTCCCGCCGCGGCTCGTACGCCCGTTGGCCGCGCCGCCGTCGCCCGCGCGTGCGCGGTCCGCGCCCGTGTTGCCCGGGTTTCCGCCGCTCGCGGCCGACTTGGGGCGTACGGACCGCTTCTTGGCGCTCACGCCACCACCTCCGCGAACAAGTCGGTCTCCACCGCGCCCGGATCGCGCCGCGCGGCGTCCGCGCCGCCGGCGAGCCGGAACTGCTCGGTGGTGAGGATCGGCTGGCCCAGCCCGTTGGAGAGCGCGAAGGCGCCGCCGGCCACGGTGATCTGCGTCTCGTGCGCCGCCATCGCCCGCGCCTTCGCCGCCGCGTACGCGCCCCCCGCCACGGCCGCCGTGACCTCGCCGTCGTCCACCACGCCCGGCAGGTCCGCGACGGTCGCGGTGCCGGGGAAGGGGTGGCCCGCGGCGGCCAGTTCGGCGAGGGCCTTCTCCGCCGCGCCGCGGGCGACGCAGGTCCAGTAGATACGGGCCACCGCCCACGGCTCCGCGGGGTCGGCGTCGTACGACGCGGCCGCGGCCAGCTCCGCCGCGCGCGTGGCGACGCGGTGTGCCTGGACGTGGTCGGGGTGCCCGTAGCCGCCCTGCGGGTCGTACGTGACCAGCACCTGGGGACGTACCTCGCGGATCACCGGCACCAGCAGCCCCGCCGCCTCGTCGACCCCGGCCGACCAGAACGTGCCCGGGCGCCCGTTCCGGTCGAGGCCCTGCATGCCCGAATCCCGGAACCGCCCGGGGCCGCCGAGGAAGCGGTGGTCGGTGACGCCCAACGCCCGCATGGCCGCCGCGAGTTCGCCGGCGCGGTGGGCGCCGAGCACGTCGTCGCGCTCGGGTCCCAGATGGGCGAGGGCGGGCGGAATGACCTCGCCCTCCTCGCCCAGGGTGCACGTCACCAGGGTGACGAGTGCGCCCTCGGCGGCGTACCGCGCCATGGTGGCGCCGGTGGTGATCGTCTCGTCGTCCGGATGCGCGTGCACCAGCAGCAGCCTGCGCGGCGGAAGCTCCCTGCTCATGGAGGAAGCCTAGACGAGTGTGCGGATAGCCCCCCGGGTCAGAAGTCGATGCTCTCGATCATCCCTGCCACGTTCTGTGTCACATCGTCGATCGTCGGCGCCATGGACGAGCTTGCGAGGTAGAAGCCCAGCAGGATGCACACGACAGCGTGCCCGCCCTTCAGGCCACTCTTCTTGATGAGCAAGTAGACGATGATCGCGAGCAGCAGCACTAGCGAGATCGACAGAGCCATTCGGCTCACCTCCCGGGACCTGCGGTCGGGTCATCTGACGGGCCACGTGATGCATGCCCGTCGCGCGCACGCATCATAACTATCGGTGCCCGTGCATCGTTCGGCGCACCGGCGCATGGAGGGGTCGCACGCGGGAGGCGGTCGCGAAGCGGTGGCCGGAAGGCCGGAGAGCGGTGGAACGGCGGTCGCCGGGCGGGTCACCAGGGGGGCTGGGAGGAAGGTTCCTGCCAGCGGGAGAGGGGCTCCGCCACGGGGTCGCGCTCCCCGCGTCCGGCGAGCGCGAAGAGGATCACGAAGCCGGCGAGCAGCAGCCCGATTCCGGTGCCCGCCTGCAACTGGTGCTCCGTGCCGAGGGCGCCGAAGTTCTCGAAGACCTCGTCCTTGAGATACCGGGAGGTGTCGGCCGCGCCCCAGCCCAGCACGAACGCGCCGGCCGTCATGCCCAGCGGGCGGGAGAGCGGGGCGCGCCTGGCGGCGGCCACGGCGGCGACGAAGCACATCGCGGCGGTCGCCCACTTCCCGTACGCGAGCGGGGGCTGGAGCAGCGCCCACGACGTGTACTCGCCGGTGAGCCGGTGGCCGTAGGCCTCCCAGCCGGTGCGTGCGGCCTCGCGCAGCTCCCACGCCGCGAACGCCACCGCGGCGGCGGCGAGGAAGAGCATGCCGGTGGCCGCCGCCCCGCGGGCGGGCCGGCGCGGCGGCTGCTCGTCGGGGAGCAGGTAGTCGGCGCCGGTGGCCTCCGAGGGCCGCCGGCCGGCGGCGACGGAGATCAGCAGCACCGCGCCGAGCGTGACGGCGACACCGGCGGAGAGCAGCGCGCGGTTGCGCAGGTCCTGGTCGACGCCCTGCATCCAGTCGGCGGTCAGCGTCCACAGCGCGGGGGCGCGCAGCAGGATCGTGGCCGCGCCGGCCGTGGCGAGCGCGCCCGCGGCGGCGGTGGAGTGCAGGGCGGTGACCCCGGCGACGGCGTACACGCCGAGGAGGACGGGGTCGTAGAGAGAGGTGCCCCAGTGGTTCTCGGGGGCGGCGTCGGGGGAGCCCGCCCAGGACCACCACAGGTCGGGCAGGCTCGCCGCGACACCGACGTCGCGGCCGATCCACAGGAGCGAGAGCAGAGCGAGGAGCGCGCAGCACACGGCACCGAAGACGCGTGCGCCACGCCCCAATATGTGTCCTTGATCCATCGCCGGAAGACCCCCGATACGCAACCGTGCGCCTTTTGGGCCCACACGGCACCCAGGTCTACACCTCTCCGCAGCCCCGGACAACACCTCCGGCACGACGGGCCGGGCGGCGGCGGCCGGCGGCCGGGATCCCGGCCGGATCCGGCGCGCTGACCGGACCCGGCCGGGGGACGGCACCCGCACGGCCGTACGCTCCCCAGAGTGACGCGTTCGTATATCGGTGATGCGACAGACGGGTTGCCGACGTGTTAACGACCTTCGACGCGTTATGTCGGATATGTCGGTCACTAAGGCGTCTTGTCAAGCACGTACGGACCTCAATCTGCAAAACATACGCTCAAGAAGCGATTCCGCACCTCAGCTTCCCCCGTCACCCCCTTGACTGGGGGATGAATCGGTTGCGAAAGTCCCGTCAACCACCGCAGCGTGCACGGGCGCTGCGGCACACCCGGTTCGGGAGCAATCACCTATGGACAGTCCGGTCCCGGCCATGGCGGAGGCGCCCAAAGGCGCACCGTACGACCCCGCAGGACTCGAGCGGGGTTCGGCCGGCCCTGGTGGGCAGCAGACTGCCGAACACATCGGCAAATCGCCCGGTCAGCTCATGTGGCAGCGCTTCAAGCGCGACCGCGCGGGAGTCATATCCGCGTATGTCGTCGGCTTCTTCGTGCTGGTCGCGATCTTCGCTCCGCTGATCGCGAAGCTGTACGGGAAGTCGCCGTACACGCTCTACAACTCGGCCACCGGCAAGCCCGAGCTGTTCGACCCTCTCGGCTACCCGATCAAGCCCAACGGCGGCATCAGCGGCGAGTTCTGGTTCGGCCTCGAACCCATCCTCGGCCGCGACGTCTTCACGCTGCTGATCTACAGCATCCGCACCTCGCTGGCCATCGCCGTCGCGGTGACGATCCTCACCGTCGGCATCGGCGTCCTGCTGGGCGTGGCCGCCGGCTTCACCGGCGGCCGCACCGACACGCTGATCGGCCGCTTCACCGACCTGATGCTGGCGTTCCCGAGCCAGTTGTTCTTCGTGGCGTTCATGCCCGTCATCACCGCGATGTTCGTCGCTCCCGAGGACGCGACGCCCACCTGGCTGCGCGTCGCGGTGCTGATCGGGGTGCTCGCGGCGCTGAACTGGATGCGCATGGCGCGCATCGTGCGCGGTGTCGCGCTGTCGATGCGGGAGCGCGAGTTCGTCGAGGCCGCCAAGGTGAGCGGGGCGTCGAACTGGCGAATCATCCGCAAGGAGATGCTGCCGAACCTCGTCACTCCCATCCTCGTGCAGGGAACCTTCGAGCTGCCGCTCGTCGTGACGAACGCCGCGGGACTGTCGTTCCTCGGTGTCGGCCTGGTGAACCCGACCCCCGACTGGGGGCTGATGTTCGCGCGGGCCGCGGACGTGTCCGAGACCGTTCCCACGTTCATGTTCTTCCCCGGCGTCGCCATCGTGATCTTCGTGGTCGCCTTCAACCTGCTGGGGGACTCCGTCCGCGACGCGTTCGATCCGAAGGCCGCGCGCTGACGTTCGTACCGCCGCCAGGGTGCGACCGCCGTGGCACGGGTGTGAACACGCACAGCAAGTCAAGACCGACAGACAGGGTGGTAGACAGTGACTCTCAGGGGTGTACGCAGATCGCACGCCGTGATGGCGGCGCTCGCAGCCGGGGCCCTGGCCCTGAGCGGCTGCAGCAGCGGCTCGGAGAACACAGACTCGCAGCAGGACGACAAGAAGAAGGCGGCGGAGCAGCAGGCGCAGATACCGTTCGGTGACGCCAAGGCGTCCACCGGGCCCGCGCCCGAGGTGAAGGGCGCCCAGGAGGGCGGCACGATCCCCGTCATGCAGCGCGACAGCTACGCGCACCTCGACCCGGGACAGATATACGTCTCGGACGAGGGCGCCCTGGCGCGGCTGATCCACCGTGGCCTGACCGGCTACAAGGCCGACTTCAACGGCAAGCAGACCCTCGTCGGCGACCTCGCCACGGACAGCGGCAAGCCCTCCGACGGCGGCCGCACCTGGACGTACACGCTCAAGGACAACATCAAGTGGGCCGACGGCACGGACATCACGTCCAAGGACGTCCGGCACACCTTCGAGCGTCAGTTCGCCGAGTTCATCAACGACGGCCCGGTCTACATCCAGCAGTGGCTGGCCAACGTGCCGGGCACCGAGTACCGCGAGCTGCTGCCCGACGGTCCGTACAAGGGTGACCACCTGCCGGACTCCGTCCTGGAGACGCCTGACGACAAGACCATCGTCTTCAAGTTCAAGGAGCCCAAGCCGGACCTCCCGTACGCCCTGGCGATGCCGGGCTACTCGATGGTCTCCGAGGCGAAGGACACCCAGGAGAAGTACGACAAGGCCCCGATGACGGCGGGCCCGTACAAGATCGAGTCCTTCAAGACCGGCAAGTCGATGACGCTGGTCAAGAACGAGCACTGGGACCCGGCGACCGACTCGACGCGGAACGCCTACCCGGACAAGTACGAGATCTCGTTCAACATCCAGTTCGAGACCTCGGCCGAGCGGCTGATGGCCGACAAGGGCGTGAACAAGAACTCGATCAGCTTCACCAACAACGTGGACGCCGCCACGCTGCCGAAGCTGAACAAGGACGCCGAGGCCCAGAAGCGCTCGGTCAACGGCTACCAGCCGTACGTCGCCCAGATGGCCATCAACATGGACCGGGTCAAGAACAAGAAGGTCCGCGAGGCCATCGCGTACGCCCTGCCGATCCAGCCCTACCAGCAGGCCTTCGGCGGCCCGCAGGGCATGGAGCTGGCCGGCGGTCTGATCAGCCCGACCGTCTCCGGCTACGAGGAGGGCTACGACCCCTTCGGCAAGCTGAAGAAGCCGCTGGGTGACCCGGCCGCGGCCAAGAAGATCCTGGAAGAGGCCGGCGAGGTCGGTTACAAGCTCACCTGGGGCTACATCAACACCCCCGAGGGCCAGAACTACTCGCCCACGATGGAGAAGACCCTGGAGGAAGCGGGCTTCGACGTCCAGCGCAAGGAGATCGCGGCCGAGACGTACTACGACCAGATCGGTCTCGTCGACAACAAGTTCGACATGTACGTGAGCGCGTGGGGCGCCGACTGGCCGTCCGCCAGCACCGTGGTTCCGCCGCTGTACGACGGCCGGCAGATCCAGGACGGCTCGTCGAACTACTCGCACACCAACGACGAGCACGTCAACTCCGAGATCGACCGGATCCAGAAGATCACGGACCCGGCCGAGGCGGCCAAGGAGTGGAACAAGCTCTCGCAGTACGTGGTGGAGGACCTGATCTCCAACATCCCCATGACGTACTACAAGCAGATCCAGCTCTACGGTTCGAACATCGGCGGCGTGCAGTACGACGACGTCATCGGTGACATCGACCTGCGCAAGATCTACCTCAAGCAGTAGGCACCACCTCCGGTACGCGGGGGCCCGCCCGATCGGCGGGCCCCCGCGCACCACCCCTTCAACCACGTCGCCGCTTTGTCCTTCGAAAGCAGCCCACAGTCATGCTTCGTTTCCTGATTCGCCGGACAATCGGCGCATTGATCATCCTGCTGATCCTCAGCGCGGTCTGTTTCTTCCTGTTCTTCGCCATCCCGCGTGACCCCGCCCGCATCTCCTGCGGCGAGAAGTGCACTCCGGAGAACCTGGAGCTGATCCGCAGGGCCCTCGGCCTCGACGACCCCGTGCCCGTGCAGTACTGGAACTTCCTCTCCGGCATCTTCGCCGGCCGTTCCTTCCCGACGGGCGAATGCCCGGCGCCCTGCCTGGGCCGCTCCTTCGTGCACGACGAGAACGTCCTCACCCTCATCCAGGACCGCTTCCCCACCACGCTGTCGCTCACCATCGGCGCGGCCATCGTCTTCCTCTTCTTCGGCGTCGGGGCCGGCATGATCGCCGCCTGGCGGCGCGGCACGGTGCTCGACAAGTTCGTCAGCGGCAGCTCGCTGATCATCGGCTCGCTGCAGATCTACTTCATCGGCCCGCTCGTGCTGTGGGCGCTGGTGTACAGCACCGGACTCTTCGGCGACCCGGCGTACAACGCCTTCACCGACAATCCATGGAAATGGGCGGTCGGACTGATCCTGCCCTGGGCGGTGCTCTCCACGATCTTCGCGTCGAACTACACCCGTATGGTGCGGTCCACGATGATCGAGCAATTGCAGGAAGAGCACGTGAGAACGGCCAAGGCCAAGGGCATGTCCTCGGGTACGGTCTTCTTCCGCTACGCCTGGCGCGGCGCCCTCATCCCGGTCGTCACGATCTTCGGCATCGACCTCGGCTCGCTGCTGGGCGGCGCGATCATCACCGAGTTCACCTTCTCGCTGCCGGGCCTGGGCCAGCTCTCCATCGATTCCGTGTTCAAGGCGGACCTGCCGGTGCTCATGGGCATCCTGCTGTTCTCGTCCACCATGATCATCCTCATGAACGTCATCGTCGATGCGGCGTACGCCTTCATCGACCCGCGCATCCGTCTGTCCTAGGAGAAGAGCAGTGACCACCCTGACCAAGGAATCGGAAGGCTCCGCGCCGTCCGCGGGCGGTGCCTTCCTCTCGGTGCAGGACCTGCGCGTGCAGTTCACCACCGAGGACGGCGTCGTCAAGGCCGTCGACGGTCTCTCCTTCGACGTCGAGCGCGGCAAGACCCTGGGCATCGTAGGCGAGTCCGGCTCCGGCAAGTCGGTCACCAACCTGACCGTGCTGGGCCTGCACAACCAGATGTTCACCAACATCGAGGGCTCCATCAGCCTCGACGGCGAGGAGCTGATCGGCGCGCCCGAGCGCAAACTGGAGAAGCTGCGCGGCAACAAGATGGCGATGATCTTCCAGGATCCGCTCACCGCGCTCTCGCCCTTCTACACGGTCGGCCGGCAGATCGCCGAGCCGTACCGCAAGCACATGGGCGTCTCCAAGCGCGAGGCGCACGCGCGGGCCGTGGAGATGCTGGACAAGGTCGGCATCCCCAACGCCAAGCTGCGCGCGGACGACTATCCGCACCAGTTCTCCGGCGGCATGCGGCAGCGCGCCATGATCGCGATGGCGCTCGTCTGCAACCCCGACCTGCTCATCGCCGACGAGCCGACCACCGCGCTCGACGTGACCGTGCAGGCGCAGATCCTCGACCTGATCAGGGACCTCCAGGACGAGTTCGGCTCCGCGATCGTCTTCATCACCCACGACCTCGGCGTCATCGCGAACGTCGCGGACGACATCCTGGTGATGTACGCGGGGCGCGCCGTGGAGCGGGGCACCACCCGCGAGGTGCTGCGCAAGCCGCAGCACCCGTACACCTGGGGCCTGCTGAGCAGCATGCCGCGGCTCTCCTCGGACGTGAACACCCCGCTCACGCCGATCAAGGGCTCGCCGCCCAGCCTGCTGAGCCCGCCGCCGGGCTGCCCGTTCCACACGCGGTGCGGCTTCACCGGCGAGGTGGGCGGCACGGCCTGCCGTACGGACCGGCCGGTGCTGCCCGAAGGACGCGGGGCCGCCTGCCACCTGAGCGCCGGGCAGAAGCAGGACATCTTCATCGAGCAGATCAAGCCCCGGCTGGGCTAGGGAGACTGACCACCATGAGCGAAGAACTCACCCTCCCCGGCCCCCGGGACGACACCCCCACCACGGCCGGCGAGGAACTGCTCACCGCGGAGGGGCTCACGAAGCACTTCCCGATCATGGGCGGCTTCCCGATCAAGCGGCGGGTCGGCGCGGTGCAGGCGGTCGACGGCATCGACCTGGAGGTACGCGCGGCCGAAAGCCTCGGCCTGGTCGGCGAGTCCGGCTGCGGCAAGTCGACGACCGGGCGGCTGCTCACGCGGCTGCTGGAGCCGACCGGCGGCAAGATCACGTATCGCGGCCAGGACATCACGTACGCCAAGCGCAAGCAACTCGCGCCGATCAGGTCCGAGATCCAGATGATCTTCCAGGACCCGTACTCGTCGCTGAACCCGCGGCAGACCGTCGGCACCATCATCAGCAGCCCGATGGAGGTCAACGGGATCACCCCGCCCGGCGGGCGGGAGAAGCGGGTCCGCGAGCTGCTGGAGACCGTCGGCCTCAACCCCGAGCACTACAACCGCTTCCCGCACGAGTTCTCGGGCGGTCAGCGGCAGCGCATCGGGGTGGCGCGGGCGCTGGCGCTGAAGCCGAAGCTGATCGTGGCGGACGAGCCGGTCTCGGCGCTGGACGTGTCGATCCAGGCGCAGGTCGTCAACCTGCTGCAGGAGCTGCAGCGGGAGATGGGCATCGCGTTCCTCTTCATCGCGCACGACCTGGCGGTCGTGCGGCACTTCTCGCAGCGCGTCGCGGTCATGTACCTGGGGAAGATCGTCGAGATCGGCCCCCGGGACGACATCTACACCCGGCCGCGGCACCCGTACACCCACGCCCTGCTCTCGGCCGTGCCGGAGGCGACCCTCTCGGAGGACGAGGACGAGAAGCCGCGGGAGCGCATCCGGCTGGCGGGCGACGTGCCGTCGCCGATCAACCCGCCGTCGGGGTGCCGGTTCCGTACCCGGTGCTGGAAGGCGCAGGACGTGTGCGGGGAGAAGGAGCCGCCGCTGGTGCAGATCGGCGGCAACAACGCGGGGCACCTGACCGCGTGCCACTTCCCCGAGGAGCCCACGGTGGAGCGGGATGAAGAGGTCATCCTGGACAAGGCGCTGGCCGCGCTGGAGGAAGGTTCGAGCGCGGCTCCGGTGAAGGAGTAGCCCGTACGTCGTCCGTCACGGAGGCCGGTGCCCTGGGCACCGGCCTCCGTGCGCGTACGGGCGTGGTGCCGCGGGTCAGTTGAGACGGGCGCGGGCGGCGCGGGCCTGGCGGCGCAGGTTGTCGGCGGCCTGCGGCTCCATCGCCGCGATCACCGAGGCGTACTCCTCCAACTCCGCCGCCCCGGTGACGAAGTCGCCGCGGGCGATGAGGAGCTGGGCGCGCTCGTGGCGCAGCCGGGCGGGGTGGCTGGGCAGCAGCAGGGCCAGCTCGACGGCGGCGAGCTGCACGTCGGACTGCTCGGGGCGGCGGGCGGCCCAGGCGCGGATGTTGTTGAGGACGCGCAGCACGATCGCGAGCGGATCTGCGGGTACGAGCATCGCGGGCGACAGCGGCTCGCCGCCGGTGGCCTCGGCGACGAGCAGCTCGGCGTCGGCGGTGGAGAGGAGCCGGCCGCCGTCGAAGGGATCGGCGAGGACGGGGCCGCCCCCGGCGGGGTGGTCGGCGAGGGGCTGTCCGGCGGGGGAGGGGCCGAAGCCGACGACGAAGTGCCCGGGGAGGGCCACGCCGTACACCGGGGCGCCGGCGCGGCGGGCGACCTCCATCCAGATCACGGAGAGCATGATCGGCAGCCCGCGGCGGCGGCGCAGGACCTCGTGGAGCTGGGACGACTCCAGGCGCCGGTAGTCGCCGGGCGTCCCGTGGAACCCGTACCGCTCCCCGAGCAGGTCCGCGGCGGCCCGCGCCCACGCGCGGGGCCCGCCGGGCGCGTAGGGCAACTGCCCGGCCAGCTCGTCCAGCTCGATCTGCACGGCGTCGATGCCGCGCTCGTCGAGCCCGGGATCGGTCTCGGCCCCGACGAGCAGACAGAGCAGCGCGAGATCGGGCCGCGGCACACGCGCCTCCTCCGCGAACCGGGCCCGGTGATCCACTCCGGACGTACTCATGCCCCCATTGTGCGACGCAACAGGGAGGACGTCCCGCGCAAACGTGCGACAGGTGTGAAGGGAGGAGGCGGTGATGCGCCGCCCGCCGGCCGCGGAGGCCGCCGCGGCCGGCCCGCGGCGGCCCGCCCGCTGTCCGCTACGGCGTGGGGTGGCGGCGGTAGTGGTAGCTGTGGTGGGTGGTGAAGCCCAGGGCGTCGTAGAGGGCCAGGGCCGCGGTGTTCTCCGGCTCCACCTGGAGGTACGCCGCCGAGGCGCCCTCCTCCAGGGCGCGGGTGGCGAGGGCCGCCATCACCGCCGTGGCCAGGCCGCGGCGGCGGTGGGCCGGGGCGACCTCGACCGCCGCGAAGCCCGCCCAGCGGCCGTCGACCACGCAGCGGCCGATCGCCGCCGGGGTACCGGACGAATCGGCGCCGGAGGGGTCCCGGACCGTCGCGAACCACACCGACGGGCCGCCCTCCAGCACCGTACGGGCGGCAGGCGTCAGCTCCGCCGCCCGGTTGTACAGCGAGAACCATGCGGCCGACGTCGTACGGGACAGCTCCACCCGCCCCGCCTCCCCCCGGTCCGCCACCGGCGCCAGCTCGCCGACCTGCATCAGCGCCGACCGCCGCACCGTCCAGCCGCGCGCGTCCAGCTCCGCCGCCAGCGGCTCCGCCGTGCCCGCCGCGCCCGTCGCGACCTGCACCAGCGCCGGCAGCCCCCGCTCCCCGTACCACCGCGTCACCCGCGCCAGCGCCGCGTCCAGCGGCAGCCCGGGGCCGCCCAGCGGCAGCACCGAGTTGGCCCGGCTCGTGAAGCCGGCGGAGGCCCGCAGCGTCCAGTCGCCCAGCCGTTCGCTCTCCACCGGCGGCCAGCCCCGTGCCGCCACCCGGGTCAGCTCCGCCGCCGTCGCCGCCGGGCCGCGCCGCCGCGCCGGAGCGGCCGGTACGGCCTTCGCCGCCACCACCGCGGCCTCCGGGATCCGGACGACCTCGCCGTTCCGCCTGGTGAGACGCAGTTCGCCCGCGTCCCACGATGTGAGCACACCGACCGCGTCCGTGAACCGCGCGTCCCCCTCGCAGGCATCTGTCAGTCGCCGTACGGAAACGCGTTTTCCCACGTCAGCGGGGGTGATGCGGATTTCGAGCCGCGCCCCAGTGGTGAATTCCACAGCTCTCCACGCCCCTCTTGTTCGCTCCGTGCCCGGGAACGGAGATACTAGGTGCGGGCATCGACACGCCGCGCTCCCGCGCCGCCAGCCTGATCGAGGAGGAACGACAGCGTGACCTACGTCATCGCAGAGCCTTGTGTGGATCTCAAGGACAAGGCCTGCATTGAGGAGTGCCCCGTCGACTGCATCTACGAGGGCCAGAGGTTCTTGTACATCCACCCGGACGAGTGCGTCGACTGCGGTGCTTGCGAGCCGGTCTGCCCCGTGGAGGCGATCTTCTACGAGGACGACACTCCGGAGGAGTGGAAGGACTACTACAAGGTGAACGTCGAGTTCTTCGACGACCTCGGTTCGCCCGGTGGCGCCTCGAAGCTCGGCCTCATCGAGCGGGACCACCCGATCGTCGCGGCCCTCCCTCCGCAGGAGCACGACGAGTAAGCACGAGCAGGACCGAGTACCACGGCGATACGCATTGCCCCCGCCCCGTCGGCCCCGGGCTGATCGGCGGGGGCTGTTGCGTCGAGTGAGGACAGTGAGAGTGCGACCCGTCACCTCCCGGCTGCCCGTCTTCCCCTGGGACCGGCTGGAGCCGTACAAGACCGCCGCCGCCGCTCATCCCGGCGGCATCGTCGACCTGTCCGTCGGCACCCCCGTCGACCCGGTTCCCGAGGTCGTCAGGGCCGCGCTCGCGGACGCCGCCGACAGCCCCGGCTACCCGCTCGCCTGGGGCACTCCGGCGCTGCGCGAGGCCGTCGCCGGCTGGTTCGGCCGGCGGCTCGGGGCGGACATCGGGCCGGACGCGGTGCTGCCGGCGATCGGCACCAAGGAACTGGTCGGCTGGCTGCCGACGCTGCTGGGGCTGGAGCCGGGCGACCAGGTCGCGTACCCGGGCCTGGCCTATCCGACGTACGAGATCGGGGCGCTGACGGCGCGGGCCGAGCCCGTGACGTACGCCGATCCGGTCACGGACCTCGATCCGGCGCGGGTGAAGCTGCTCTGGCTCAACACCCCGTCGAACCCCACCGGGCGCACCATGGACGCCGCCGAGCTGCGCCGCGCGGTGGCGTGGGCGCGGGCGCACGGGGTGCTGGTCGCCTCCGACGAGTGCTACGTGGAGCTGGGCTGGGAGACCGAGCCGGTGTCCGTGCTGCACCCGTCGGTGAGCGAGGGCTCGTACGAGGGACTGCTCGCCGTCCACTCGCTGTCGAAGCGCTCCAACCTGGCCGGCTACCGCGCCGGGTTCGCGGGCGGCGACGCGGCGGTGGTGCGCGAGCTGGTCGCGGTGCGCAAGCACACCGGGATGATGGTGCCGAAGCCGGTGCAGCAGGCGATGATCGCCGCGCTGGGCGACGGGCGGCACGTGGCCGAGCAGCGCGAGCGCTACGCCCGCCGCAGGGCCGCCCTGCGCGAGGCGCTGACGGGGGCGGGCTTCCGGATCGAGCACAGCGAGGCGTCGCTCTATCTCTGGGCGACGCGGGACGAGCCGTGCTGGGACACGGTCGCCGAGCTGGCGAAGCTGGGGATCGCGGTGGCGCCCGGGGAGTTCTACGGGGCCGCGGGGGAGCGGTTCGTACGGGTCGCGTTCACGGCCACCGACGAGCGCGTGGCCGCAGCCGTGGAGCGGCTGGCGGCGCTGCGGGGCTGACGCGCCGCAGCGCCGCCGCCGGCCCGGGAGAGATCCCGGGTGCGCCGCCGCGGGACCCGCCGCGGCGCTGACGGGCCGCCGGGCCCGCGGAGGACGGCTCCGCGGGCCACCGGCGGCCTCGTGGTCAGCCGGACGGGCTCAGAGGCCCAGGCCCGACGTGGGCAGCTCCGGGGTGAGGTTCGCGGCGGTGTCGCCGACGGCGCCCTGGCCCTGCTCGACGGTCTTGCCGGTGGTGTCCTGGACCGCGCCGAGAGCCTTCTCGGTGGTCGGGCCGGCGTTCTCGCCGAGCTGGTTCGCGGTCTCGGTACCGGTGGTGAGCACCTCGCTGCCGGTCTGGGAGGCGGTCGCGGGCAGCGAGCCGGTTTCCAGCGCGCTGACCGGGTTCAGGCCGTTCGTGCTGGGCAGCTCGACGGCGCCGGCGGCACCCGCGGCGCCGACGACCGGGGCGGCACCGGCGGCGACGACGAGTGCGACCCGGGCGAGGTGGCGCTTCAGGGGGTGGGACATGGTTCTCCTTTGCGGAGGGCTGCTGATGGGCATGTCCGCCGTGCGGACGCTGTGACTACCGCGTGAGGCGCCGGAAGGTTGCGGTCGCCCTACGTAAAGAGTTGGTAATGCGTCGCATAATCTGCTTCGCCAGAAAACCGGGCAAAGCAGGTCGGTGCGAGCGCCGTTCGAGGGGCCGGAGACCCGCCCCACCGGGGATTTGTCGGATCGTGGAAAAGAACGGGGAATGGCGCCGCGCCGTCAGCCCGCGTTGACCGGCATCCCCCGTACGGGTCCGCGGTCGCTAGGGCTCGGTGACGATGCGGACGGACGCGGCGCCCGCCTCCGCGTTCGCGCCCTCGACCTCGCGCCAGCCCGCGGTCGAGTCCTCGGCCCGCCACTCGCGGCCCGCGAAGGACACCTGCGCGACGCGCAGCCGCGGCGCCTGCGCCACCGCCCAGTGCGCCAGCTCCCAGCCGCGGCCCGCCGCGTCCGCGCCGTCCCCGGCGACCGGCAGCACCAGCACCTGCCCGGCACCGGCCCCGTTCGCGCCCCCTGACCCCTCGCCCGAACCGCCCGCGTCCGGCAGCACGCCGGCGCCGAACTCCCGCTTCAGCGCCTCGCGCAGCAGCGCGGGATCGCCGGAGCGGGTGTCGCCCTTCGCCGTCGTGCAGGTGAAGGCGCCGCCGTCGCGGCCCGTGAGCGCGGCGGCGAGCCGGGCGGCGGCCGGCTCGTGCTTCGCGTACGCCTGCGGGAAGCCGCTGCGCTGCACGCGCTGCGCGGCCTCGGTGAGCGGCAGCCGGGAGTAGCCGGGGATCTCCGCCAGGTGTTCGTAGAACTTCCCGGTGGAGTAGACCGGATCGAGGATCTGCTCCTCCGTGCCCCAGCCCTGGGACGGGCGCTGCTGGAAGAGCCCGAGCGAATCGCGGTCGCCGTGCTCGATGTTGCGCAGCCCCGACTCCTGCATGGCGGTGGCGATCGCGATGGTCACCGCGCGCTCCGGCAGCCGCCGGGAGGACGCCACGGCGCTTATCGTCGCGGCATTGGCGGCCTGTTCCGGATCCAGCTCGTACGGCTCGCCCTCGCCCTTGCCGCGCACCTCGCAGCGCGGCGCGGGGCCGCCGCCGGTGTTGAGGTGGACCAGCAGGTACGCGCCCACGCCGCCCAGCACCACGAGCGCGACGAACGCGCGGAGGAGGCGGCGGCGGAAGACGTCGGAGGCTGGCACGGGCCCACCGTAGCGTTCGCGGCGGACGACCGCGGCCGGCGGGAGCGCGGCGGGCGGCGCGCCCGGTGCGCGTAGGGGGTGCGTACGGCGTACGGACGGCGCGAGGGCCGGCGCACCGGGCCGTAGGGTCGTCGGCATGGACTTGACGCTCGATGCCGCACGGCTCACCGCCCAGCTCGTCGACACCGCCTCCGTCAGCGGCGACGAGAAGCACCTCGCCGACGCGGTCGAGGCCGCGCTGCACCGCCTGCCGCATCTGGAGGTGGACCGCGACGGCGACGCCGTCGTCGCCAGGACCCGGCTGGGCCGCGCCGAGCGCGTCGTGCTCGCCGGGCACATCGACACCGTGCCCGTCGCCGGCAACCTGCCCTCGCGCCTCGACGGCACGTACGAGGACGGCGTCCTGTGGGGCTGCGGCACCTCCGACATGAAGGCCGGCGTCGCCGTCCAACTGCGCATCGCCGCCACGGTGCCCGCGCCCAACCGCGACCTCACCTTCGTCTTCTACGACAACGAGGAGGTCGACGCCTCCCGCAACGGCCTGCGCCGCCTCGCCGAGCGCCACCCCGACTGGCTCGCGGGCGACTTCGCCGTGCTGCTGGAGCCGTCCGACGGCGAGATCGAGGGCGGCTGCCAGGGGACGCTGCGCGCCGTCCTCCGTACCGAGGGCGAGCGCGCCCACTCCGCGCGGAGCTGGCTCGGCGCCAACGCCATCCACGCCGCCGCCCACGCGCTGGCCCGGCTCGCGGCGTACGAGCCGCGGCACGCCGTCATCGACGGCCTGGAGTACCGCGAGGGCCTCAACGCCGTCCGCGTCTCCGGCGGCGTCGCGGGCAACGTCGTGCCGGACGTCTGCGAGGTCACCGTCAACTTCCGCTACGCCCCCGACCGCTCGGAGGACGAGGCGATCGCCTTCGTACGGGAGTACTTCGACGGCTGCGGCATCGCCGCGATCACCGTCGAGGACAGCTCCCCGGGCGCCCTGCCGGGCCTCGCCCACCCCGCGGCCGCCGCGTTCACCGCCGCGGTCGGCGGCGTCCCGCGGCCGAAGTACGGCTGGACGGACGTGGCCCGCTTCACGGCACTCGGCGTCCCCGCGGTGAACTACGGACCCGGCGACCCGAACTACGCGCACAAGCGCGACGAGCACGTGCACACGGCCCGTATCCACCACTGCGAGGAGCGGCTGCGCGCCTGGCTCACCGCCTGAGCGCGGGCCGTGTCACCGGCTGTTCCGCCGTGGTTTCTGCCGGGGTTCACATGGCTTGGGGCGGCTTCGCCTAGCCTGGGGCCCGGAGATCGCCGTACGCGGAAGCCGTACGGTCGGACTCGTCGCCGGACACGAGTCAGCACGAGGAAGGGAGCGCGCCCGTGGCGAACCGCGAGGAGTTCCAGGAGCAGCGGCTCGGCCCCGTCATCCGCCGCCGCAGCCGCATCCAGCGCGGGACGATGGACCAGCACCTGCTGGACACCCGGGAGCGCGCCGCGGAGTACGTGCACGAGGATCCGTGGCGGGTGCTGCGGATGCAGGCGGAGTTCGTCGAGGGGTTCGGCGCGCTCGCCGAGGTGGGGCCCGCGATCAGCGTCTTCGGCTCGGCCCGTACGGCACCGGAGAGCGCGGAGTACGCGCGCGGCGTCGCGATCGGCAAGGGGCTGGTGGACGCCGGCTTCGGGGTGATCACCGGCGGCGGGCCCGGAGTGATGGAGGCGGCGAACAAGGGCGCGCTGGAGGCCGGCGGGCTCTCCGTGGGGCTGGGCATCGAGCTGCCCTTCGAGCAGGGGCTCAACCGGTACGTCGACCTCGGCGTGAACTTCCGCTACTTCTTCGTGCGCAAGACGTGTTTCGTGAAGTACTCGCAGGGCTTCGTGGTGCTGCCGGGCGGCTTCGGCACGATGGACGAGCTCTTCGAGGCGCTGACCCTGGTGCAGACGAAGAAGGTCACGCGGTTCCCGATCGTCCTCTTCGGCAGCGAGTACTGGGGCGGGCTCGTCGACTGGCTGCGCAAGACCGTGGTGGACGGCGGCAAGGCCGCGGAGCGGGACCTCGACCTCTTCCACATCACGGACGACGTGTCCGAGGCCGTGGGGCTGGTCACCAAGGAGACCCCGTAGGGGCGGGCGGTACGGGCCGCTAGGCGAGCCCGCGGCGCGCGACCGCGGGCGGGCGGTGGCCCGCGATGGCGGCCACCATGTCCAGCACCTGCCGGGTCTCGGCCACCTCGTGCACCCGGTACACCTGCGCCCCCAGCCAGGCCGAGACCGCGGTGGTGGCGAGCGTGCCGATCAGCCGCTCCTTCACCGGCTTGGCCAGCGTCTCGCCGACGAAGTCCTTGTTCGAGAGCGAGACCAGCACCGGCCAGCCCGCCGCCGTCATCTCGCCGAGCCGGCGGGTGGCCTCCAGCGAGTGCCGGGTGTTCTTGCCGAAGTCGTGCCCGGGGTCGATCAGGATGCCGTCGCGGCGTACGCCCAGCTCCACGGCCCGCTCCGCGAGCCCCAGGGTGACCCGCAGGATGTCGGCCATCACGTCGTCGTACGCGACGCGGTGCGGCCGGGTGCGCGGCTGCACGCCGCCGGCGTGGGTGCACACGAGCCCCGCGCCGTGCCGCGCGGCGACCTCGGCGACCAGCGGGTCGACGCCGCCCCAGGCGTCGTTCAGCAGGTCCGCGCCGGCCGCGCAGGCGGCCTCGGCGACCTCGTGCCGCCAGGTGTCGACGCTGATCACGACGGACGGGTGGCGGCGGCGCACCTCGGCGATGAAGCCCGCGGTACGGCGCACCTCCTCGGCCGCCGACACCTCCTCGCCGGGGCCGGCCTTCACCCCGCCGACGTCGATGATCGCCGCGCCCTCGGCGACGGCCTGCTCGACGCGGGCCAGCGCGGGCTCGTCGCGGAAGGTGGCGCCCTGGTCGTAGAAGGAGTCCGGGGTCCTGTTGACGATCGCCATGATCACCGGCTCGTGCGCGGCGAAAGTGCGCGACCCCAGTCGCAGCATGCTGCCTCCTCTGACGTCCTCCGGGGCGGCGGCCCCGGGCTCCTCCCGCGACCTTAGCCCGCGGGCGCGGCGGGGCGGCGTGCGGCGGGCGGGGCGCCGGACCCGTCCCGGTGGGGTGTGCGGGTACGGGGTCCGTGCGCCGGGCCGCGGGGACTGTCACAGGGCCCGGCTATGGTGGGGCGCAGCCACCCGGCGTACCGGGCGCGGCCGTCCGGCGCCCCGGCTGTCCACGGGGAGACATCGTGTTCTGGTTCATGCTCATCGCCATGGTCGTGGTCGTGGCCGCGGTCACCCTCGTGCTGGCGGGGAACGGCGAGGAGGAGCTCACCGAGCCGCAGCCGGACCGGCTCCACGACCCGCTGCCGCCCGACCGCCCGCTCGGCCGCGCCGACATCGACGCGCTGCGGCTCCCGGTCGCCCTGCGGGGGTACCGCATGGAGGACGTGGACGACGCGCTGGACCGCGTCGCCGCCGAGCTGGCGGAGCGGGACGCGCGCATCGCGGAGCTGGAGGCGGCCCTGGCGGGCGCGCACGCGGCGGCGTACCGCGGGGGAGGAACGGGCGGACAGGGGTACGAGGACGCGCCGCCGGGACCGGGCTTCGGCGGCGCGGGCGGGGTCGCGGACCCGGGCGGGCGGAGCAACGGCGGTACGGACCTGGGCACCTGGGACCTGGGCGGGCGCGGCGACGGGGGCACGGACCTGGGCGCGCGCGACCCGGGCGGCCGGGACCCGGGCGGCCTGGGCAACGGGGGCACGGACCTGGCCGGACGGGACGCCGGCGGCCGGGAAGCGCACGGCCGGGGGCCCGGCGGTGCGGACCCGCGCGACGGCCTGGACGGCCGCGCATGAGCGCCGAGGGCGGGGCCGTGGCCGGCCCCGACGGGCTGCTGCGCTGCCCCTGGGGGCTCTCGGCCGAGGACTACGTCGCGTACCACGACGAGGAGTGGGGCCGGCCCGTACACGGCGACGACGCGCTCTTCGAGCGGCTGTCGCTGGAGGCGTTCCAGTCCGGGCTCTCCTGGCTGACGATCCTCCGCCGCCGCGAGGGCTTCCGGGCGGCCTTCGCCGGCTTCGAGATCGCCGCGGTGGCGGAGTTCGGCCCCGGGGACGAGCAGCGGCTGCTCGCCGACCCGGGCATCATCCGCAACCGGCTGAAGGTGCGGGCCACCCTCGCCAACGCCAAGACCCTCGCCGCCTGGACCCCCGGCGAACTCGACGCCCTGATCTGGTCGTTCGCCCCGGACCCCGCCGGCCGCCCCGCGCCGCGCACGCTCGCGGACGTCCCGGCCGTCACCCCGGAGTCGACGGCGCTGGCCAAGGAGCTGAAGCGGCGCGGCGTGCGGTTCGTCGGCCCCACGACGGCGTACGCGCTGATGCAGGCGTGCGGCCTGGTCGACGACCACCTCGCGGACTGCCACGCGCGCTAGCCGCGCGGGGCTCCGGGCCCGGTGCCGCCCCGCCGGCGTACGGGATCAGCGGCCCGTGAAGCGCGGCTCCTCCTTCGCCACGAACGCCTCCACCGCGATCCTGTGGTCCTCCGACGCACCCGCGCGGGACTGCAGCTCCGCCTCCCTCGCCAGCGTCTCCGCGAGCCCGTGGCCCGCCCCGTACGCCAGCGACTCCTTGATCGCCGCGTACGCCCCCGTCGGCCCGGCCGCGAGCCGGCGGGCCACCGCCGCCGCCTCCGCAGCCAGCTCCGCCGCCGGCACGACGACGTTCGCGATGCCCAGCGCCAGCGCCTCGGCCGCGGGGATCCGGCGCGGGAAGAGCAGCAGGTCGGCGGCGCGGCCGTGGCCGACGAGGCGGGGGAGGGTCCAGGAGACGCCGGAGTCCGCGGTGAGCGCGACGCCCGCGAAGGAGGTGTTGAACGACGCGGTGTCGGCCACCACCCGGTAGTCCGCCGCGAACGCGAAGCCCGCGCCGGCCCCGGCGGCGACCCCGTTGACGCCCGCGACCACCGGCTTCGGCATCCCGGCGAGGGCGGCGGCGATGGGGTTGTAGTGCTCGGCGACGGTGTCCATCGCGTGGTCCGTACGCTGCGCGGCGCGGGCCGCGGCGAGGGTGCCGATGTGCTCCTTGAGGTCCTGCCCCACGCAGAAGGCCCGCCCCGCGCCGGTGAGCAGCACGGCCCGTACGGCGTCGTCCGCCGCGGCTTCCCGCAGGGTGTCGCGCAGGGCGTTCTTGGTCCCGGTGTCGAGGGCGTTCATCGCGTCCGGGCGGTTGAGGGTGACGGTCGCGAGTCCGTCGGCGACCTCGTACAGCACGGTGTCCGCCATGTTCTTCCCTTCGCTACGCCCCGGGATCACCGGGGCTCTGCCGCGTCTCGTCCGGTGCCGTCAGCATGGCGGAGATCACCGCTCCGCGACATGTGACGTGCGTCAAATGGAAACGCGGCGCGCCCCGGCCGGGAAGGGCGCAGTATCGCATCCCTCTGGCGGGAATTGGGAGGTTTTGCGGTCGGACGTCGCCGAGAGTATGCGGACCGATGTTGGTCATCAGGACCGGCAATGCGGGATAATGGGCGAGAAGCACTGTGTTCGATGCCGGTGGCGACGAGCCTGTCCACGGGCCGTCGAAGCTTCTCAACGAAGAGCTGGTTTCAGGAAGGGGAACGAGCATGGCGGCCATGAAGCCGCGGACGGGCGACGGCCCGCTCGAGGTGACCAAGGAGGGGCGGGGCATCGTCATGCGCGTTCCGCTCGAAGGCGGCGGGCGGCTCGTCGTCGAGCTGACCCCCGATGAAGCCGACGCGCTCGGCGACGCCCTGAAGAAGGTCGTCAGCTAGTCGGACCGAGGTCCGGAAGAACCCTGTATGCGCCCCGGCCACGCGGTGGCCGGGGCGGATCGTCCTTCCGGGCCCGTATCCCCGCCCGCGGGGCACCGGAGAACCCGGTGCCGTCCGCGCGTTCCGCCCGCACGCCCGTGACATCCGTCACGTCCGTCCGGTCCTTCCCGCCCGTCACGCCTCGCGCTTGACGGCGCAGAGCAGCCCGTCCCCCACCGGCAGCAGCGCGGGCATCAGCTCCCGGCTCTCCTTCACCGCGCGCAGCAACTCGCGCACCTTCTGCACCTCGTCGGGCTGGGCCGCCGAGTCCACCGTGCGCCCGTCCGCGAAGACGCCCTCGAAGCACACCACGCCGCCGGGCCGCAGCAGGCGCAACGATTCGCCGAGATACTCCAGGCACTCCAGCGGGTCGCCGTCGCAGAAGACCATGTCGTACGAGCCGTCCGCCAGCCGCGGCAGCACGTCCAGCGCCCGGCCGACGATGATCCGCGCCCGGTTCGCGGCGAACCCCGCCGCCCGGAACGCCTGGCGCGCGAACTGCTGCCGCTCCGGCTCGGGGTCCACGGTCGTCAGCACCCCGCCGGGGCGCATGCCCTGCAGCAGGTGGATGCCGGAGACGCCGGTGCCGGTGCCGATCTCGACCACCGCCTTGGCGCCCGCCGTCGCCGCGAGCAGCCGCAGCGCGGCCCCGGCGCCCGCGGACACCTGGCGCAGCCCCGCCTCCAGGGCCCGCTGCCGCGCCCAGTGCAGCGCAGCCGTCGCCGAGCCCTGCGCACGCGTCGCAGCCGCCGGGTCGCCCGGGGTCACCCCGGCCCGGCCGCCGCCGGCGTCCGCGGCACCGTCCGTGCCGTACGCCTCCGCGAACGACCAGCTCGCCAGCCGGTTGCCGGTAATCGCCTTCTCCTGTTCCCCGTTGGCACCTGCACCTGCATCCGTCGCAAGCGTGACTGTATCCGCTGCCCCTGGGAACCTGCTGGCCGGACCGTGCGTTGGGGGAGACGGAAGTGATACGGACGAGGTAAGGATGCCGGCGGGGATGGTTCCGCTGAATGCGGGAAAATACCGGTCGGATGAGCTTATCCGGAGCTAACGGGCGAGGTGGATATGGTAGGGGGCCTACTGGACACCACCAGAGCCACCAGGGGAGGTGCGGCCGCGTCCGGCGAAGGGGGCACCCTCCGGCGATTCCGCCGAGGGTCCCGGGCACCGGATGAGCCGAAATCCGTGACCGACAATGCTGACGACCGCAGCCACGCCACCGACACCGTGACCGTTGCCGGATTCTCCGCGTTCCCGGCCGACGACGCGTCGTCCAAGGGGTGGACTCCGCCTTCGTGGGAGGAGATCGTCAGCACCCACAGCGGTCGCGTCTACCGTCTCGCCTATCGCCTCACCGGGAACCGGCACGACGCCGAGGACCTCACGCAGGAGGTCTTCATCCGCGTCTTCCGGTCGCTGTCGACGTACACCCCGGGGACGTTCGAGGGCTGGCTGCACCGCATCACCACGAACCTCTTCCTCGACCAGGTGCGGCGCAAGCAGCGCATCCGGTTCGACGCTCTCGGGGACGACGCCGCCGAGCGGCTGCCGAGCCGCGAGCCGTCGCCGCAGCAGCACTTCAACGACACGCACTTCGACGCCGACGTCCAGCAGGCGCTGGACACCCTCGCGCCCGAGTTCCGGGCCGCGGTGGTGCTGTGCGACATCGAGGGCCTGTCGTACGAGGAGATCGCCGCCACCCTGGGCGTCAAGCTGGGCACGGTCCGCAGCCGGATCCACCGCGGCCGTTCCCACCTGCGCAAGGCGCTCAAGCACCGCTCCCCGGAGGCGAGGGCCGAGCAGCGCTCGCTCGCCGGGGCGGGGCAGGGCGCCTACGGCTCGGACGAGGAGGGCGGAACGCTGTGAGCAGCGTGGGCGGGCTGTCGCCCGCCGAGCAGCACCTGGGCGAGGCGCTGGCGGCGCTGGTCGACGGGGAGCTGCCCCACGACTCGCGGGACCGCGTGCTGGCCCATCTGGCGACGTGTCCCCGGTGCAAGGCAGAGGCCGACGAGCAGCGCCGGCTCAAGAGCGTGTTCTCCGCCGCCGCCCCGCCCGCGCCCTCCGACGGGCTGCTGGCCCGGCTGGAGAACCTGCCGGGTGTCGACCTCGACGACGCCGCCCGCCGGTCGCCCTTCGCGGGCGGAGCCGGCGGCAGCGCGCGTACGGGCGGCAGGACCGGCGGCGCCCGCCCGGCCAGGACCGGCGGCTTCGGCGGCGGCATCCTCGGCGGCGCCGTGCTCGACGGCGGCCCCGGGTTCCCGATCCACGAGGTCGAGCGGCCCTCCGCCGCCCGCGGGCGGCGCTTCGCGTTCGCCGCCGCCGGCGCGGTCTCCTTCGCCGCCCTCGCCCTCGGCGGCGCGCTGCCCATCGAGTCGGCCGTCGACCCCTCGGGCGGCTCCCCCGCCGTCACCCCCGGCGACCGCGGCGAGCCCGCGCGCTACTCGTACGACCCCCAGCTCTCCACCTCCGGCGGCGCGCAGGACGCGGGCCCGGTCCAGCCGTACAGCACGCAGAGCGGCCCCCTTCAGCTCGCCGCCTCCGCGACGGCGGCCACGACCGCGACGCCGCAGCCGCCGCTGCTCTCCGTCTTCGCGGTCACCGAGCCGTCGGCGTCCGAGACGCCGGCGTCCGCACCGCAGACCGCGCTGAGCGGGATGAACACCCCGTCGCCGCAGTGACCCCCCTCGGGGACGGCGGGACGTCGGCCCCGAGGCGATGCGCGGAACCGCATGCACCTGATTGAATCGCTAGGGCGTGTCTGGCAAATGGCGTCGTCCGCCCTCTGGGCGGGCGCGCAGGCGGGATGTGCCAGGCACCGCTTAGGGCCGCCCGGCGGGTGAGCAACAACTGCGGGCCGCGACGGTCTGCGCCCGAGTCGCATGCGGAACGTGTGGGGAGAACATGGACCAGGGGAAGCCGAGTTGGTGGAGGCAGGAGCCCGGCGAGCCTCCGCGCGAGGCCGAGTCGGACACCGCCGGACCGCCCACCGACTCCGACGCCTTCGCGCAACCGGCACCCCCGCCGGCGGACGCGGGCCCACCACCGGGATACGACCCGGAGGTGGACCAGTTGCGCCGGGTCCGGGAGGCGCTGCGGGAGTGGCGCGACGGGGAGGACGACTACCACAGGGAACGGAGCCGGGCCGCCGCGGAGAGCGCGGCGGACGGCGGTCCCGCGGATGCCTCGGTGCCCCCGCCGGGGGGTGCGGAGCCTCCGGCCGACGGCGCGGCCGTCCCCGCGGAGAGCGGGCCGGACGGCAGTAGCCGGGAGCCGGTCCGGGCCGCGGATGCGGACAGCGCGGTGGAGCAGGATGCGGGCGGGCAGGACGTGACCGCGCCGGGCGGGCCGCCGGCTCCGGAGAGCGGCACCCCGGCGGGCACCCCCGCGGACGCCGCGTCCGTGCCGGAACGGGCAGAGGCCGCCGGAGCGGGCGAGCCGGGTGGAACGCCGCGCGCGGATGAGGATGCCGTACGGAGCGCGGGCGCTTCCGCCGGCTCCGCCACGGCCGCGGACCTTCCCGGTCCGCGGGCCGCGGAGACCGGCGGGCCGGCCGCGGCGGACACGGGTGCGCTCCCGACGCGCCCCCGCGCGGGGGATACGCCGGGCCCGGCCGCAGCCGCGGACCGCGCCCCCGGGACCGAGGGGCCGACCACGGAGCCGCGTGCCCTCCCGGCCAGGACCGCGGCCCCTGCCGCGGAAAGCCCGGCGGCGGAGCCCTCTTCGCCCGGTGCGGGGCAGGACCAGGACGGTGCCGCGGCGGATGCCGGGAGCCCGGAGGAACGTCCCTGGGAGGTCGGCGTGCGGCCGTACCCGGGTGCGGGGGAGGCCGGGGCCGAGGGCTCGCCGGGCGGCAGAGGCATACCCGCCGCGGTGTCCGCCGTGGCGGGCGCCCGCGCCGGCAGAGCGGCCCTCCCGCAGCAGGACGAACCGGACACCACCCCCGGGACACCGCCGGAGCCCGCAGACGCCCCCCAGAACGCCGCGGAGCCCTCGCGGCCGGCCGTCCCCCCGGCCGGTGACCGCGCGGCCGCCTCCGGCCGGGAGAGCACCGCGAAGACACCGGGCGACGCCGCGGCGCGGACGGACGCTCCCGAGGGATCAGGCGACGCGGGCGGCTTCGGCCCCCCGCCTTCGGACGAGGCGCACCGCGAGGTGGCCGACCGGCCGCCGGCCGCCGGGCCACGTGCGGGCGTGGAGGACGACGACACCACGCAGCTCGCCGTCATCTCCGACTCCGGCGCCCCGCCCTCCGGGGACCTCCCCGGCCCGCGGCGGCCCGCGGCCGACGCGCCCGCGCCGCCCGCCGCCGCGGCGGCCGGCGGCTCCGGGGGCGACGCACCGCGGCGCCCCGCGCCCGCCGACACGCACCACCCCGCCCCGCAGGGCGGCCACCCCGCCCACCCCGGTGCGCAGGGCGCCCCCGGGCCGCAGCCCCGGCCCCGCGCGCCGTACGGGCCCGGCGCGCAGGCCCCCGTACCCGGCGTGACACCGCCCGGCGGCGTACCCCCGGGCGAGTACGGCCCGCAGGGCTCCGGGCGGCCCCCCGGCCCGCACCCGCCCACGGCCTCCGGCGCGCCGGGCCCCGGCGGCCCCGCGCCCTACGGCGCCCACCCGCAGGGCGCCCCGCAGGGGGGCCAGTGGCAGCGCTACGACCCCTGGGCGCCCGCGCACGCGGCACACGCGCCGGAGCGGCGCAAGGGGCGCCTGGCGACCCTCGTCGGTGCGCTCGTCATCGCGCTCGTCGCCGGCGGCATCGGCGGTGCCCTGGGCAGCTACATCGAGCGCAACGGCACCCCGGGACAGCTCGAACTCGACCAGTCCTCCGCCGCCGACGACGGCGGCAAGCGCCCGCCCGGCAGCGTCGCCGGGATCGCCAGGTCCGCGCTGCCCGGGGTCGTGACGCTGCGCGTCAGCGGCGTCGCCGAGCAGAGCACCGGCACCGGCTTCGTCCTCGACAAGCGCGGGCACATCCTCACCAACAACCACGTCGTGCAGCCCGCGGACGAGGGCGGCGACATAACGGTGACGTTCAGCGGCGGCGAGTCCAAGTCCGCCGAGGTCGTCGGCGGCGACGCCGGCTACGACCTCGCCGTCGTACGCGTCAAGGGGGTTTCCGGGCTGAAGCCGCTGCCCCTCGGCAACTCACGGTCCGTCGCCGTCGGCGACCCCGTCGTCGCCATCGGCGCCCCGTACGACCTGCCCAACACCGTCACCTCCGGGATCATCAGCGCCAAGGAGCGCCCCATCACCGCGGGCGGCGAGCAGGGCGACGGCAGCGACATCTCGTACGTCAACGCCCTGCAGACCGACGCGCCGATCAACCCCGGCAACTCCGGCGGCCCGCTCCTGGACCTCGAAGGCCGCGTGATCGGCATCAACAGCGCCATCCGCGCCGCCGACAACGGCAGCGGCGAGCCGCAGACCGAGCAGGGCGGCAGCATCGGCCTGGGCTTCGCCATCCCCGTCAACAAGGGCAAGGACGTCGCCGAGGAGCTGATCAACACCGGCAAGGCCACGCACCCCGTCATCGGCGTGACGCTCAACATGCAGTACACCGGCGACGGCGCCCAGGTCGGCACCTCCGCGGAGGAGGGCGGCACCGAGCCCGTCACCCCGGGCGGCCCCGCCGACAGCGCGGGCATCGAGCCGGGGGACGTCATCACCGGGGTCGACGGCGAAGCCGTGCACAACGGCGAGGAGTTGATCGTCAAGATCCGCAGCCGCAGCCCCGGCGAGGACCTGAGCCTGACCGTCGAGCGCGACGGCGAGGAGCTGACCGTCGACGTCACCCTCGGCGAGGGCGACTCCACCGACTGACCCCTGCCAAACGACCCCAAACACCCGCATCGGCCGCGGTGGACCAGTCCACCGCGGCCGATGCGGTACTCCCGGGGAGGCGGGGTCGCCAGGTACCGTGAGAGTCGCCCGGACCTGCCGGCAGCGGGCCGACGGACAGGACAGCAAGGAGTGCCAGGTGTTCTTCGACATAGGACCCCTCGAGCTGATCGCTCTCATCATCCTGGCCACGATCGTCTTCGGCCCCGACAAGCTGCCCAAGGTCATCCAGGACACGATGCGGTTCATCCGCAAGGTCCGGGAGTTCTCCGACTCGGCCAAGGAGGACATCCGCAAGGAGCTGGGCCCGGAGTTCAAGGACTTCGAGTTCGAGGACCTGAACCCGAAGAACTTCGCCAAGAAGCACCTCCTCGACAACGACGACCTGGGTCTGAAGGAGATCCGCAACGGCTTCGACCTCAAGAAGGAGGTCGCCGAGGTCGGCGAGGCGGCGCGCACCGTGGGGGACATCGAGGACGACGGTGCCGCGGGCGGCAAGCGGCTGAGCCTGACGAAGGAGAGCGGCGGCGGCACGGACGCCAAGGGCGATGCCGCAGGTGAGGCCAAGGGGACGGCCACCGCCGAGCGCCCGCCGTACGACGCGGACGCCACCTGATCGGCTCACATATCAGACCACCTGCCTGTCCTAGCGTATGCAGGTGGATATCCTCCCGTGTGTCTGGGTGAGCGCCCGGCATGCGGTGTGCCAGGCGGGGCGTGCGCCCCGGCGGGGGGCGACCGCCGACTGACAGGTCCAGGCCACGAGGAGGCACCACGCTGATGGAGATGACGAGCGAGGCGGAGCCCGGGGGGATGGTTCAGGAGTCCGAGCCACGCCTGGTGGACAGCTTTCTGCGGGCGTCCTTCCCCTGGTACGGGCTGGACGACGCGTTCGTGGGGCCGCGCTGGCTCCAGTCGACCGGCGGCGGCGACGGCGCGGTCGAGCACGGCACGGTGGGCCACGGGGACATGCCCTCGTACCTGGCCGAGGCCGGCATGCGCGAGCACCGCTTCGCGGTGGTCGTGACCGTCGCGAGCCGCCCCGTGCGGCGCAGCGCGGACGGCACCGGGGTGCTGGAGGCGACGTCCGTGTCGTCGGCGGCCTGGCTGGCGGGCTCCGGACTGCTGTCGTGCACCTGGCCGACGCAGATGGAGCGCCAGATCCGCGAGGAGTGGCTGGACCAGCAGACGTCGGTGGCCTGGGAGCTGGCCGACGACCTGGAGGGGTCCGGCTGGTCGGCGCTGTCGCTGCCGGTCGACGGCGAGGGGACGCAGTTCCACTACCGCGAGTCGGAGTTCGGCTGGGTGCTGGCGGGGACGACGCAGAACCAGGTGCACCTGGGCGCGTACGGCCGCGGCATGAGCGCGTACGGGCTCGCGTTCTCGGTGATCAAGGACATCACGACGTACGAAGACCGCCGCGGATAGCGTCTCGCGGCGGTCCGGGGCGCGGATCGCGTACGAACCGCGCCCCCCTGCTCCGTAGCGCCGGGGGCGTACGCCCCTGTCCGCGCCCGGCGGCCCGGGGCGTACCCCTCAGAACTTGTTGCGCGGCGTGACGCCCAGCGACATCCCCGCGAGCCCCCGCGGCCGCCCGCCGAGCCGCGCCGCGATGTCGCGCAGCGCCGCGCCCGCCGGCGACTCCGGGTCGGTGAGGACGACCGGCTTGCCCTCGTCGCCGCCGGACCGCAGCGTCACGTCGATCGGGATGGCGCCCAGGACCGGCACCTCCGCGCCCGTCGTGCGCGTCAGCCCCTCGGCGACCTGCTTGCCGCCGCCGGTGCCGAAGACGTCGACCATCTCGCCGCAGTGCGGGCACGGCAGGCCCGACATGTTCTCCACCACGCCGACGATCTTCTGGTGCGTCTGCACGGCGATCGCCCCGGCCCGCTCGGCGACCTCGGCCGCGGCCTGCTGCGGCGTGGTGACGACGAGGATCTCGGCGTTCGGCATCAACTGCGCGACGGAGATCGCGATGTCGCCGGTGCCCGGGGGGAGGTCGAGGAGCAGCACGTCGAGGTCGCCCCAGAAGACGTCCGCGAGGAACTGCTGGAGCGCGCGGTGCAGCATCGGGCCGCGCCAGACGACCGGCGCGTTGCCCGGCGTGAACATCCCGATGGAGATGACCTTCACGTCGTGCGCCGTCGGGGGCATGATCATGTCCTCGACCTGGGTGGGCCGGGCGTCCGTGCCGAGCATGCGGGGTACGGAGTGGCCGTAGATGTCGGCGTCGACGACCCCGACCTTCAGCCCGTCCGCCGCCATCGCCGCCGCCAGGTTGACCGTCACGGACGACTTGCCGACGCCGCCCTTGCCGGACGCCACCGCGTACACCCGGGTGAGCGAGCCGGGCTGGGCGAAGGGGATCTCGCGCTCCGCCTTGCCGTCGCGCAGGGACGCGGCGAGCGCCTTGCGCTGCTCGTCGCTCATCACGTCCAACTCGACCGTGACGGACGTCACACCCGCGACCTTCTCGACCGCGTCGGTGACCCGCGAGGTGATCGTGTCCCGCATCGGACAGCCGGCGATGGTGAGGAAGACCCCGACGGCGACCGAGCCGTCTGTCCCGATCTCGACCGACTTGACCATGCCGAGATCGGTGATCGGCCGGTGGATCTCCGGGTCGTTCACCGTCGCGAGCGCGGCGCGCACCGCCTCTTCTGTGACAGCCATGCCACAAGCGTACGGCCGAGGGCTGCGGGCGGGGAAAGCCAGGGCCCCGGGGGCCCGGTACGCTGCCGCACGTGATGAGGAGATCGGCGTTCCGGATGGTGGCGTTCGCTGTCTCCGCGACCGTTCTGGCGGGCTGTGCCGAGGACGGTCCGGAGGCCGGCGAGAACGGCGTCGGGAAGCTCTCTCCCGAGAGCATCAGGGCCAAGGCGGAGAAGGCCGCGGCAGGCGCGAGTTCGGTGCGGCTGGCGGGCACGCTGGTGAGCAGCGGCCAGCCGGTCAAGCTCGACATGAGACTGTCGGCGGCCGGCGGGATAGGCGAAGTGTCCACGGGCGGCATGACGTTCTCGCTGCTCCGCGCCGAGGAGGACCTCTTCCTGAAGGCCGGCGACGAGTTCTGGCTGCACCAGGACGACGGCGAGGACGGCGACGGCAAGCCGTCCGAGTCCGACATGGCGGCGGCGCGGAAGCTCGACGGCAAGTACGTGAAGGTGCCGCCGGAGGACACCGCGTACAAGCAGCTCAGCGGCTTCACGGAGATGAAGGTGCTGCTCGACGGGCTGCTGAAGCTCGACGGCGAGCTGGCCGCGGAGAAGAACGGCGAGGTCGACGGCTTCACCACGATCCGGGTGACGGCCGACGAAGGCGTGGGCGGGGCGCTGGAGGTGGCTCTGGAGGGGCGGCCCTACCCGCTGCTGCTGGAGCGCGCGGGGGATGCGGGCGAGCTGCGACTCCTCAACTGGGACGAGGAGTTCGAGGTCAACGCCCCGCGCAAGGAAGAGGTCGTGGACTACGGGAAGCAGATCTCGGCGAGCTGAACCGGCCCCCTCAGCCGCGCCGCCGCCGGAACAGCAGCCGCGGCAGCGCCGCGGGTGCCGGCCGCCGCGTCGTCGCCGGGGTCTCCGGCGGCGGGGCGGCCAGCGAACCGGACGGCAGCCCGTCCCCGGCGACCGCCGCCCCGTCCCGCGTCAGCCGCAGCACCCGGCACTCCCGGGCCCAGCGTGCGGCGACGTGGTCGGCGTCCACGGCGTTGAGCCGCTTGCCCTTCAGCTCCTCCACGGCCGCCCGCCACGCCTCGCCCTCCGGCGCCAGCTCGGTCACCCGCGCCGGCCACGCGACCAGCCGCCCGCCCTTGTCCTTGCTGCGCGCGTGCACGGTCACCACCGCCCCGTCGGCGAGCCCGAGCCCGTCGAGCGGCTGCTCTGCGGGGCCGTCGCCGACGAGGACGACGGCGCCGTCGTGCCAGACGTGCCACAGCGCGCGCTGTGTGCCGTCGGGGCCCTCGATCCACACGAGCCCGGACTTCCTGGCGGCCTCTTCTGCGAGGGCGGCGGCGATCGGCTCCATGGGGCACGAGCGTAGCCGCCGGGCCCCGCGGCCGTACCCCTACAGCCAGCCGTTGCGGCGGAAGCCGCGGTGCATCGCCAGGCAGATGCCGAGGATGAGGGTGAGCACCATGGGATAGCCGAACTCCCACTGGGTCTCGGGCATGTGGTCGAAGTTCATGCCGTAGATCCCGGCGATCATCGTGGGCACCGCGAAGATCGCCGCCCAGGACGTGATCTTCCGCATGTCCTCGTTCTGCGCCACCGTGGCCTGGGCCAGATTGGCCTGGAGGATGGAGTTGAGCAGCTCGTCGAAGTTGACCACCTGCTCGTGCACGCGCGCCACGTGGTCCGCGACGTCCCGGAAATACTTCTGGATCTCCGGGTCGACGAACCGCATCGGCCGCTCCGACAGCAACTGCATCGGCCGCAGCAGCGGCGCCACCGCCCGCTTGAACTCCAGTACTTCGCGCTTGAGCTGGTACACCCGCCCGGCGTCGCTGCCGCGCCCGCTGCGGCCGTCGCTCGGCGAGAAGACGTCGATCTCGACCTCGTCGATGTCCTCCTGGACCGCGTCGGCGACGACGAGGTAACTGTCGACGATCTGGTCGGCGATGGCGTGGAGCACCGCGGACGGGCCGGTCGCCAGCAGCTCCTGGTCCTGCTCCAGGCGGGCGCGCAGCGCGCGCAGCGAGCCCTGGCCGCCGTGCCGGACGGTGATGATGAAGTCCTGGCCGGTGAAGCACATCACCTCGCCGGTCTCCACCACCTCGCTGGAGGCGGTGAGTTCGGCGTGCTCCACGTAGTGGAGGGTCTTGAAGACGGTGAAGAGCGAGTCCTCGTACGGCTCCAGCTTCGGCCGCTGGTGCGCGTCGATCGCGTCCTCGACGGCCAGCGGGTGCAGCCCGAACTCCTGGGCGATGCCGGCGAACTCGCGCTCCGTCGGCTCGTGCAGCCCGATCCAGGCGAAGCCGCCCCCGGCGCGCACCCGGCGCATCGCCTGGGCGGGGGAGAGCCGTTCGCTGATGCGCCGGCCGCCGCGGTACACGGCGCAGTCGACGACGGCGCTGACGGTGGCCGGGTCGCGGGTGGGGTCGTAGCCGTGGGCGGACTGGCCCGGGCGCTTGAGGGCGGGACGGACGACGGCTCGCAGGTCACGGATCATCGACATGGGCGAACTCCTTCACGCTCCTGCCGGGCGCGGGCCAACGCTGCCGGGAATGGGGATCTACGCAGAGGTACACCCACAAAGCGGGCACCGCTGAGCGCGCCGGCGGCACGTCAGTGGATGACGACGGAAATGTGCGTGCTCAGCCGCGAGGCGCCGAACGGCGGGGCCGGGAGTCGACCTGGAGATCCCCGCATCGTCGCGGGGGAGAACAGGCGAAGGTCAGCGAGCGCCGGGCCGGGCGGGAGAGCTGTCGGTACTGCAAGGTCGGCTGGGATCCACCGCAGTCCCCACCTCCTCCGGCCGGGCCCTGTCGAAGGGCGTGTGTGTCGAAGCCGTTCGCGTGCTGCTCATGTGCCTGAGCGTCGGGGTCGTGCCTGCGCCGTACGTACGACGCGCATCAAGCCGACACGCAAGGTTAGCAGCCGCCGGTGAACCGCCCGCCCACGTTGACGCTTCCCCGGCGCCCGTAGGCTGAGGCAATGGCGTACGACGACGTGCTCGCGCAGGTGGAACGGCGGCTGACCGGGGCGTTCGGCGAGCCCGACGCGCGGGCGTCGGTGACCTTCGTCGGCACCGACCGCATCGAGGTGGCGCGTTTCACGTCGGCCACCGCCGAGGGCGAACCGCTGCTGCGCTACGCCACCCTCGGCATGTCCGCGCAGCCCATGACCGACCCCGCGCAGGCGCTGGCCGACCCGCTGCGCGGCCCGCGCGCCGAACTGCTGCTGACCGTCAGGGCCGGCCTCGCCGACACCGACAAGGTGCTGCGCCCGCTCGCCGTGCTCGCCGCGTCGCCCCAGGTGGAGGGCGTCGTCGTGGCGCCGGGGGCGTCGCTGGAGGTGGGCGGGCCGCTCTGGCCCGGCGCGCCGTTCCGCGCGGTGCTGGTCGCGGAGCCGGGCGGGCTCGTCGACGACGTGGTGCTGCCGGAGCCGCGGGAGCCGGTGCGGTTCCTGCCGCTGCTGCCGATGACGCCGAACGAGGCCGCGTGGAAGCGGGTGCACGGCGCGGCGGCGCTCAGCGAGCGCTGGCTGGCGGCGGGCACGGACCTGCGGGACCCGCTGCGGCGCGGGGTGGAGCTGGGCGCGTAGACCCGCCCCCCGGCGCACGCCGTACGGGGACGGGGCGGCCGCCCGTCCGCGCGCCGGGGCGGCAGCGCGGGCGGCCCCGGACGGGTGATCGTCCTTGACGGCGCGGCGGCCGGAGAGGACCGTAAGTTCCTATGAGGGGCGAACCCAGTTGCCCGAAGTGCGGCGGGCGGGTCCGGGCGCCCGGTCTCTTCACCGACTCCTGGCAGTGCGAGCGGCACGGACCCGTGCAGCCGCTGCAGCCCGTCATACCGCCCAGCGTCGAGGCGCTCGGGGTGGTGGTGCACCGGGCCCAGGTGCCGGTGTGGATGCCGTGGCCGCTCCCCCTGGGCTGGCTCTTCACCGGCGTCGCCAACGCGGGCGACGACCGCAGCGGCGGCCGGGCCACCGCCGTCGCCTGCTCCGGACCCGGGCCGCTCGGCGGGCCCGGCGAACTGGTCCTCGTCGCCGAGGAGCTGGGCGTCGGCCTCGGCGCGCGCTTCGCCGGCGTGCAGGGGCCCGACCCCGGGCCGGGGATGTGCACCGACAAGCCGCCGGACGCCAAGGTCATCGCCGCGGGCCGGCCCACCCCGCTCTGGCACGTCGGCGGCGTGCCCGCGGACCGGGCCGTCTTCGCCGGGGAGGCGCGCGGCCTGTGGCTGTGGGCGGTGGTCTGGCCGGAGCAGTCGGGACTGCTGCTCTACGACGAGCTGGTGCTCACCGACCTGCGCGACGCCGGCGCCGAGATCGAACTGCTGCCCTGCGGGGCGCTGTCGCCGCGGCTCCTGTAGCGCCGCGCGGCGGGCGTCCGCGAAGCCGCACCTACTCGGTTGGACAGCCGCCCGGGACCGTAAGCTGGGTGCCTTCCAGCGACCCCGAGCCCGTGCGAGGTACCGTCCGTGCGCATCGACCTGCATACCCACTCCGCCGATTCGGACGGTACGGACACCCCCGCGGACCTGGTGCGCAAGGCGGCGGCCGAGGGCCTGGACGTCGTCGCGCTCACCGACCACGACGGCGTCGGCGGCCACGCCGAGGCGATCGAGGCGCTGCCCCCCGGGCTGACCCTCGTCCCCGGCATGGAGCTGTCGTGTGACCTCGACGGCATCAGCCTGCACATGCTCGCGTACCTCTTCGACCCCGAGGAGCCGGAGCTGACCCGCGAGCGCGACGCCGTGCGCAACGACCGGGTGCGCCGGGCCCGGCTCATGACCGAGCGGCTGATCGAGCTGGGCGTGCCGATCACCTGGCAGCGCGTCCAGGAGATCGCCGGCGAGGGCGCCATCGCCCGGCCGCACGTGGCCAGCGCGATGGTCGAGGCCGGCGTCGTCGACTCGGTGCAGGACGCGTTCACCGACGAGTGGATCGGCTCCGGCGGCCGGGCGTACGTGGAGAAGCACGAGCTGGACCCCTTCGACGCCATCCGGCTGATCAAGGGCGCCGGCGGCGTCACGGTCTTCGCGCACCCGCTGGCGGTGAAGCGCGGCGTGTGCCTGCCGGAGAGCGCGGTCGCGGAGCTGGCCGCGGCCGGCCTCGACGGCATCGAGGTGGACCACATGGACCACGACGAGGAGACCCGCGCCAGGCTCCGCGGCACGGCCGCCGACCTGGGCCTGCTCGCCACCGGCTCCAGCGACTACCACGGCGCGCGCAAGACCTGCCGCCTGGGCGAGTTCACGACGGCCCCGGAGGTCTACGAGCAGATCGTGGACCGCGCCACGGGCGCGACCCCGGTCAAGGGCTGACCCCACGCCGGGGCGTTGAGGCCGGCGGGCAGGGGACGCCGCCCGCCGGGGCCCATTTCGTACGGGACGCCTTAAGCTCCTGGCGTGTTCGATCTCGCCCTCTTCGGCTCGGTCTTCGTCACGCTGTTCGTGATCATGGACCCGCCCGGTACCACCCCGATCTTTCTCGCGCTCACCTCGGGCCGTCCGCTCAAGCTCCAGCGCAAGATGGCCCTCCAGGCGGCGGCCGTCGCCTTCGGGGTGATCGCGGTCTTCGCCGTCGGCGGCCAGCAGATCCTCGACTACCTGCACGTCTCCGTACCGGCGCTGATGGTCGCGGGCGGCCTGCTGCTCCTGCTGATCTCCCTCGACCTGCTCACCGGCAAGGCCGAGGAGCCCACCCAGACCAAGGACGTCAACGCCGCCCTCGTACCGCTGGGCATGCCGCTGCTCGCCGGGCCCGGGGCGATCGTGACCGTCATCCTGGCGGTGCAGGACGCGCACGGGGTGCGCCAGGAACTGGCGGTGTGGGCGGCGATCGTCGCGATCCACCTCGTGCTGTGGGTGACGATGCGCTATTCGCTGCTGATCATCCGGGTCATCAAGGAGGGCGGCGTGGTGCTGGTCTCGCGGCTGGCCGGGATGCTGCTGGCGACGATCGCGGTGCAGCAGATCGCCAACGGCGTCACGGAGTTCATCCAGCAGGCGTGAGGGCGTACCGCGCCGTCACACCCCGAGGCCGCGGGCGCCGGGGCCGCGTTCGCCGAGGCGGTCGTCGGTGTTGGCCAGGGCGCACTTGTCGAGCGACAGGCAGCCGCAGCCGATGCACTCGGTGAGGTTGTCGCGCAGCCGCTCCAGCCGGCGGATGTGGGTGTTGAGGTCCTTGCGCCAGCCCTCCGACAACTGCGCCCAGTCGGCGCGGGTCGGCGTACGGCCCTCGGGCAGCACCGCGAGCGCCTCGCGGATCGCCGCCAGCGGGATCCCCACGCGCTGCGAGGCGCGGATGAACGCGACCCTGCGCAGGGTGTCGCGGGAGAAGCGGCGCTGGTTGCCGGTGGTGCGGCGGCTGCTGATCAGGCCCTGGCGCTCGTAGAAGCGCAGCGCGGACTGGGGGACTCCGCTCCGGTCGGACAGCTCGCCGATGGTGGCTTCCTTGGCCCGCGGGGAGAGGTGGTGCGTCATGTCCGCCAGCGTAACTCGACCTCAACCACGGTTGAGGTTCTCTGCGCCACTACCGGTCGGCCGACCAGAACGCGGCGAGCGCGGCGGCGGTCTCGGCCGGGCGGTCGACGTTGGGGGAGTGGTCGGCGCCGTCGACGACGGTGCGGTGGGCCCGCAGCCGCTTCGCCATGTCGTCCATCTGCGCCACGGGCCACACGTAGTCGGACGTGCCGGTGAGCACGTGCACGGGCAGCGGCAGGGCGGCCAGCTCCGGGGTTCTGTCGGGCTCCTCGCACAGTTGCCTGGCGGTGGCCCTGAGCTGGGCGGGGCTGGTGCCGAGCCAGCGGCGGTGCAGGAAGTCGTTCACGTCGGCGGGGGTGCGGGCGTCGGCGGCCTCGGGCGGGTCGAAGGCGCGCATGGCCTGCCAGACGGTCTCCATGTCGTACGTGGCCAGGGCGTCGCCGAGGAGCTTCGCCCGGGAGCGCTGCTCGTCGCAGACGACGCCGGGGCCGCTGCTCATGAGGGTGAGCGAGGAGCACGCCCCGGGGGCGCGGAGGACGGCGGCGCGGGCGACGTGGCCGCCGTGGGAGTGCCCGAGAAGGTGCGGCGGGGGGCCGTCCGCCGTGCCCAGCGCGGTGGCCAGGGCGAGGACGTCCTGCGCGAGTTCGTCCTGCGTGTACGCGTCCTCGTCCCCGGGGCCCTCCGTCTCGTACTGCCCGCGGCCGTCGACGGCGACCACGCGGAAGCCGGCGGCGGCGAGGGGTTCGAGGAGGGCGATGAAGTCCTCCTTGCTGCCGGTGAACCCGGGCAGCAGGAGCGCGGTCCCGTGGACGGGCCGCCCGGCCCGCAGCGCGGCGAACGCCCCCCGCGGGGTCTCGACCCGCAGGGCCTCGACCCCACCCGGCAACGCGACGAACGGCGGCTTGCTCATCCCCCGACCCTAGCCGCGCCCGGACCCACGGCGCTCCGCGGGGGGAGCGGGGAAGCGGCGCCGACGCGGCCCGGCCGCCGCGGTGCGCCCCCCGCTCGCGCGCAAGCCGCGGGCCCGGGGCGTACGTCGTGACGTACGCCCCGGGCCCGGCAAGGGTGCTGCTACTCCGCGGCCGGCGTGCCCGCGTTGCCGCTGCGGGTGCGGCGACGGCGGCGGCGCGGCTTGCGGGGCGCGGCGTCCGCCGCGTCCGCACCCACGCTCGCAGCCTGCTCCGGCGCGGTCTCCTGCTGCCCGGCGGCGCCCTCGGCGGCCTCCGCCGCCACCGGGCGGCCGCTGCGCGTGCGGCGGCGCTGCCGCTGCGTACGGGTCCGCTTCGGGCGCTCCTCGGTGGCCGACCGGCGCGAGCCCGCGCCGCGGCGGCCGCCGCCCGTCTCGCCCAGGTCCTCCAACTCCTCGGCGCCGAGTCCCGCGCGGGTGCGCTCGGCGCGCGGGAGCACGCCCTTCGTACCCTCGGGGATGCGCAGCGCCTCGTAGAGGTGCGGGGAGGTGGAGTAGGTCTCCTCGGGGTTCTCCAGGTCGAGCTCCAGCGCCTTGTTGATCAGGTGCCAGCGCGTGATCTCGTCCCAGTCGACCAGCGTGACCGCCGTGCCGGACGCGCCCGCGCGGGCGGTGCGGCCGATGCGGTGCAGGTACGTTTTCTCGTCTTCCGGCGTCTGGTAGTTGATCACGTGCGTGATGCCGGCGACGTCGATGCCGCGCGCCGCCACGTCCGTGCAGACCAGCACGTCGACCTTGCCGTTGCGGAACGCCCGCAGCGCCTGCTCGCGCGCGCCCTGGCCCAGGTCGCCGTGGACCGAGCCGGCGGCGAACCCGCGCCGGGTCAACTGCTCGGCGACGTCCGCACAGGTGCGCTTCGTACGGCAGAAGATCATGGTCAGCCCGCGGCCCTCGGCCTGGAGGATGCGCGCCAGCATCTCCGGCTTGTCCATGGAGTGCGCCCGGAAGGCGTGCTGCTCGACGGCGGCGACCGTCGCGCCCTCGTCGTCCGGCGCGGTGGCGCGGATGTGGGTGGGCTGGGACATGTAGCGCCGGGCGAGGCCGATGACCTGCCCCGGCATGGTCGCCGAGAACAGCATCGTCTGCCGCCTGGCGGGCAACTGCTGGATGATCTTCTCGACGTCCGGCAGGAAGCCGAGGTCCAGCATCTCGTCGGCCTCGTCGAGCACCAGCACCTTGATCTTCGACAGGTCCAGCTTGCGCTGGCCGGCGAGGTCGAGGAGGCGGCCGGGGGTGCCGACGACGACGTCGACGCCCTTCTTCAGCGCCTCGAGCTGGGGCTCGTACGCCCGGCCGCCGTAGATCGACAGCGCGCGGACGTTACGGACCTTGCCGGCGGTGAGCAGGTCGTTGGTGACCTGGACGCACAGCTCGCGGGTGGGGACGACGACGAGCGCCTGCGGGGCGTCCGTCAGGGCGCCGGTGTCGGCGCGACCGTTCTCGACGTCGGCGGGGACGACGACCTTCTCCAGCAGGGGAAGGCCGAAGCCGAGCGTCTTACCGGTACCGGTCTTGGCCTGGCCGATCACGTCGGTGCCGGCGAGGGCCACGGGAAGGGTCATCTCCTGGATGGGGAAAGGAGTGGTGATTCCCACGGCCTCCAGGGCCTCAGCAGTCTCGGGGAGGATCCCCAGGTCTCGAAACGTGGACAGGATGCTTGCCTCTTCTGTCGGTCGCGGCGAGCGGCGGGGGACGGGGGTCGTACCGCGCGGGCGGCGCGGGACCACTTCTACCGTCACTCGCGCGCTCAAGCCGCGAGAATTCCCTCCGGCGGTGTGCGTACGGCGGGACAGGCCGCACGGGCTCCGCTGAGAGCGGTCGGGGTCGGAGCCGATCGGGCCACCGACCGGGCATCCTTCAATACATGCTTCCCACGCGCCTCCGGGCTCACGCCCGCGGCATGGGGGACCCGCCGTGACCGGCGAGTGCTATACCACTCTACCTAAAATCGTGCAGCCGTGTTGTGCGATGTCTCATAGTCCACGGGCTGACCAGCCTCTTCCCAGGCCCCCGCGGGCCGCTATATTCCGCTCCTATGGAGACTCCCCCTGCCGACGAGGCCGCCCCCCAGGACACCGGCGACACCAGCGGAACCGGCGACACCGCCGCACCCGCCGCCTCCGGCGTAGCCGCAGAGGACTGGGCGCAGGCCGCCGCCGACCCGCAGTACCGGGCCGCGGTCGTGGACCTGCTCGGCGCCCTCGCCTACGGCGAGCTGGCCGCCTTCGAGCGGCTGGCGGAGGACGCGAAGCTGGCGCCCGGTGTGGAGGACAAGGCGGAGCTGGCGGCGATGGCCGCCGCCGAGTTCCACCACTTCGAGCGGCTGCGGGACCGGCTGGCCGAGATCGACGAGGACCCGGCGCGGGCGATGGAGCCGTTCGCCGCCGCGCTGAACGAGTTCCACCGCCAGACGGCGCCGTCCGACTGGCTGGAGGGGCTGGTCAAGGCGTACGTCGGCGACTCGATCGCCAGCGACTTCTACCGCGAGGTCGCGGTCCGGCTGGACTCCGACACCCGCGGCCTGGTGCTGAGCGTGCTGGACGACACCGGGCACGCGACGTTCGCCGTCGGGAAGGTCCGCAGCGCCATCGAGGCCGACCCCCGGGTGGGCGGCCGGCTGGCGCTGTGGGCGCGGCGGCTGATGGGCGAGGCGCTGAGCCAGGCGCAGCGGGTGGTGGCGGAGCGGGACGCGCTGTCGATGATGCTCGTGGGCGGGGTCGCCGACGGGTTCGACCTGGCGGAGGTGGGGCGGATGTTCTCGCGTATCACCGAGGCGCACACCAAGCGGATGGCGGCGCTGGGCCTGTCCGCATAGCGCGGCGCCCGGGCGGTCCGCCCGGGCGCGCGTGCGTCTTCCTGCTTCCAGGGATGGGGTACGGGTACGGGCCGCTCAGCGCACCGGGCGGCCCGCCAGGTACGCCGCCGCGGGGCGGCTCCGCTCCCGGTTCTTCACCAGCAGCGACAGCATCGCCGCCGAGAAGGCGCCGGCGACCGGCAGGACGATCGGCAGGTTCCCCGCGCCCAGCACCGTGTGGGCCAGGGCGGCGCCGAGCACGGCGGCCCCGGGGCCCGTGGCCAGCGTCAGGTTCCGGTGCCGGAAGCGATCCGGATAGCGGGAGAGTGCGGCCAGCGCAATCGCCAGGCCGATGACTGCGGAGAGTACGGCTGCCAGGATCATCATCTCGCGCCCGCCCTTCGTTGGGCCCCACTCTGCTGGGGTGAACCGGACGCTCCGGATCTACCCGCATGGATCCGCGGGCAAACGACGGCCCCCCGGTGCCGGACACCGGGGGGCGGACGAGCTGCGCGAGCGGGGGATCCGCCCTCAGAGGGCGCCGAAGCCCACCTTGCGCGCGGTGGGCGCACCGATCTCCACGTAGGCGATGCGGCCCGACGGCACGAGGATCTTCCGGCCGCGGTCGTCGACCAGGGTCAGCACCTCCGACTTGCCGCCGAGCGCGTCCGCCACCGCGCTCTCGATCTCTTCGGCGGACTGCCCGCTCTCCAGGCTGATCTCTCGGGGGGCGTGCTGCACGCCGATCTTGACCTCCACGGCCTGATCCCTTTCGGTCAGTTGGATGTACGAGTGCACACTAACCCGGCGTGCACACCCCGCGGGACCGATGCCTGCACGCCCGCAGCGAACACCGCTGCGGGACGTGTCCGCGGGCCGCCTCTACGCCTGTTCCGGGCCCCCGTGCATCGGGAAGCCGGCGATGCCCCGCCAGGAGAGCGAGGCGATGAGGCGGGCGGCGTCGTCGCGCGGGATGGACCGGCCGGAGCCCAGCCAGTAGCGCGCGGTGATCTGCGCCATGCCGCAGAGCCCCACCGCGAGCAGCATCGCCTGCTCGACCGGCAGGTCGGTGTCCTCGGCGATGACCTCGCTGACGGCCTGCGCGCAGTCCAGGCTCACCCGGTCGACGCGCTCGCGCACCGCGGGCTCGTTCGTCAGGTCGGACTCGAAGACCAGCCGGAAGGCGCCGCCCTCGTCCTCGACGAAGGCGTAGTACGCGTCCATCGTGGCGGCGACGCGCTGCTTGTTGTCCGACGTGGACGCGAGCGCCGCGCGCACCGCCTGGAGGAGCGCGTCGCAGTGCTGGTCGAGCAGGGCGAGGTACAGCTCCAGCTTGCCGGGGAAGTGCTGGTAGAGCACCGGCTTGCTGACGCCGGCGCGGTCCGCGATGTCGTCCATGGCGGCGGAGTGGTACCCCTGGGCGACGAAGACCTCCTGGGCCGCACCGAGGAGCTGGTTGCGGCGCGCGCGGCGGGGAAGCCTCGTACTGCGTGGACGCGTCTCGGCCTGCTCCATGGCTGTCACTGCGCCTCCTGGTTCCTGAGATGATCGCCCCCGGGACGCCGGGCCTGTCCGGCGGGCCGACCGCAGGTGCCATCGTACGTGCGGGTAATCGTCCGGCGCTCCGTCGCTGCGCGAAATTTCATCGCCCCTGACCCGGGCCGAACCGGGGCAATACCGAGCACGTCACCGGTATTCGTCCTCGTCCTGTTCGACGACGCGCGCCTGCTCTGCGGCGTCCGCGGGATTGGCCTCGTCGCCGCCGCGCTCGCCCGGTGTGACGTCCTCGTCGCGCTGGTCCACCTCGGCGCGCTGCTCCGCGGCGTCCGCCTCCGGGGTCTCGGCGTCCCGTTCCGCGGGCTCGTCCGCCCTCCCGCGTCGCCCCGCACGGCGGGCGGGCTCGTCGAAGGTGTCCGAATCCTGCGGGTCGACCGCCATGGCGTCGTCTCCTCTCCGCGTCGTTCGTCACCCGGACTTCGGGCACGGTTACGGGTGATGTCCGCTATACGTCCTCCACACGAGCGTAAGAGAGGGCGCTTTCGGCCGCGAGGCGGCTTGTGAGCGCGAACACATGAACCACTGCGTGACTGTCTCGTAACATTGCCCCCATGCCGTCGACAGAGCGCTCTCTGGCGGGCGACGAAGTATCCCCGGCGAACGGCTCGCCCGGGACCGCGCCGCCCTCTCCTCCCGAAGGCCGGGACGGCGTCGAGCGACGGCGGGTGACGCTCCCCGGGCTCACCCTCGCCGTCCGCGGCCACCCGCCGGCGCGCCCGGGACTGCCGCCCGCGGTGTACGTGCACGGGCTCGGCGGCTCCGCGCTGAACTGGGCCGGCCTCGGCCCCCTGCTCGCGGCCCGCGTCGACGGCGACGCCGTCGACCTCCCCGGCTTCGGCGACTCCCCGCCCCCCGACGACGGCGACTACTCCCTCTCCGGCCACGCCCGCGCCGTCATCCGCTACCTCGACGCGGCCGACCGCGGCCCCGTACACCTCTTCGGCAACTCGCTGGGCGGCACCATCGTCACCCGCGTCGCGGCCCTCCGCCCCGACCTGGTGCGCACCCTCACCCTCATCTCTCCCGCGCTGCCCGAACTGCCCCCGCAGCGCACCGCGATGCCCACCGCGCTGCTCGCCGTGCCCGGGGTCACCGCGCTCTTCGCCCGGCTGACCCGTCACTGGACCGCGGAGCAGCGCACCCGCGCGGTGCTGGGCCTCTGCTACGGCGACCCGGGCCGGGTCAGCCCGGAGGGCTTCGCGGAGCACGCGCGCGAGTACGCCAGGCGCATGCGGCTGCCGTACCACTGGGACGCGCTGGAGCGGTCGGCGCGCGGGGTCGTCGGCGCGTACACCCTGGGCGGGCAGCATTCGCTGTGGCGGCTGGCCGAGCGGGTGCTGGCCCCTACGCTGCTCATCTACGGCGGGCGCGACCAACTCGTATCGTTCAGGATGGCGCGGCGGGCGAAGGCCGCGTTCCGCAACTCGCGGTTGCTGGCCCTGCCGGCGGCCGGGCACGTGGCCATGATGGAGTACCCGGAAGTGGTGGCCAGGGCGTTCACCGAGATGCTGGACGAGTACGAGACAGGGATCGCAGACGCGAGCCCCGGCGGGAGCTGACACACACGGTGGGCAGGCACAGCGCGTCCGGCAAGGGCAAGAAGGCGCGGGACGGCGGCGGGACCCGGTCGGGGTCCGGGCCGGCGCCCGGGTCCGGGCCGCGGCCGCCGCTGCCGCGGCGGGGCGACACGGGGCCGATCCCGCGGATCAGCGACACGGGCCCGATCCCGCGGGTGACGGAGACGGGTCCGGTGCCGCGGGTCTCCGACACGGGTCCTGTGCCGCGGGTTCCGGGGGACGGGCGCACGGTCTCGGGCACGGGCGCGATGCCGCGGTTCGGCGACACGGGCCCGGTGCCGCGGGGCTCCGACACGGGTCCCATCCCGCGGGCCGGCGGGACCGGGCCGATCCCCCGGGTCTCCGATACGGGTCCCATCCCGCGGGCCGGCGGGACCGGGCCGATCCCCCGGGTCTCCGACACGGGCCCCATCCCCCGGGCCGCCGGGACCGGGCCGATGCCGCGGGTCTCCGGGACCGGGCCGATTCCCCGTGTCTCGGACACCGGGCCGACGCCGCACGTCGGCGACACCGGGTCGATGCGGCGCGTCGCCGGACCTGGGGGGCCGCCGCCCGTGCACGGGATGCCCCGCCCGTCCCGCGGTCCCCGCACGGTCCCCATGGACGACACCGGCGAGCGCCCCCTCGGCCACCCCGAGCACCGGGAGCCCGGCGGCGGGTGGGGCATGCCGCCGTACGAGCAGCCCGGGCGCGGGCTCGGCGCCGCCACCGTCGCCGCCACGCCCACGCCCGTACGGCAGGACTACCTCGACGCCTTCGACGGGCCGGGCCCCGGCCAGATCGCCGATCCCGCCGTGCGCCGCCGCCCCGGTGACGTGCCGGGTCCTGCCCCCGCCGCCGACGACCTCGGCCGGCCGCCCGGCGACGAGGAACCGCCCGACGACACCGCGGCCGCCCTGCACTCCACGGGTGGCGGCCGCCGCCGCAAGCAGCGCCCCGCCAACCGCGGCCGGGTCGTGACCGGTGTCGCCGCCGCCGTCGTGACGTGCGCGCTCGCCGCCGCCATCGCCGGCCAGGTCTCCGACGGCCGTGCCAAACGGGCCGACGCCGCCGCCTCCGACGAGCGCAAGCAGCGGGCCGGCGCCGACGGCGCCTCCCGCTCGGGCGACCGCGACGACCCGGCGGGGCCGGACGAGCGGGACCGCGCGGACGCCGGCGAGGACGCGCGGGCCGTGCCCGCCACGTACACCGAGAAGATGGCGGCCACGTACCCCCTCAGCCGCAACCTCACCGGCTCCGGCAAGCTCACCACCGTCCCCGGCCACGACAAGGCGCCCGGCCGCGGCGAGGTCGTCACCTACCGCGTGGACGTCGAGGACGGGCTGCCGCTCGACGGCGAGCTGTTCGCGGCCGCCGTGCACAAGACGCTCAACGACGAGCGCAGTTGGGGCGGCCGGGGCGACCGCACCTTCGAGCGGGTGGGCCGGGACCGGGAGTCCGTGTTCGTCATCACCCTGGCCAGCCCCGGGACCACCGACGAGTGGTGCGCCAGGTCGGGGCTCGACACCAGCGACGAGGACGTGTCCTGCGACTCCGCCGCCACCGAGCGCGTGATGATCAACGCCTTTCGGTGGGCGCAGGGTTCGAAGACCTACGGCGACGACATCCACGCCTACCGGCAGATGCTCATCAACCACGAGGTCGGTCACCGGCTCGGGCACGGGCACGTCGGCTGCGAGCAGGACGGCGCGCTGGCTCCGGTGATGATGCAGCAGACGAAGTACCTGTCGACGGACGGCGCCACCTGCAAGCCCAACCCCTGGCCGTACCCGCGCGACTGACCCCCGGCGGGCGACGGGGCGGGCAAAACGCCCCACACCCCGAATAGTCACGGGTATTCACCCCTTCCGGTGGTGCGACGGACAACCGTCCATCGCACTGCCCCGCCGCGTGCGTACCGTCCTCCCACCGGATGGAGCCACAGCAGTTTCGGGGGTGTTCTCGTTGCGCATCGGCCTTCTCGCGGAGGGCGGATTCCCGTTCGCCGCGGGCGAGTCGCCGGGGTGGTGCGACCGGCTCGTACGCGGGCTTGCGCACCATGAGTTCGACGTCTTCGCGTTTGCGGTCGATGCGGCGCAGGAGTCGTCGGGGCTCGTACCGCTGCCGCCGCAGGTGCGGGCGGTGCACGTCGCGCCGCTCTGGCGCCCGGTGCCGGGCGAGCGCCGCTACGGGCGCGCCGAGCGGCGCCGGTTCGCCGAGCACTTCGCGGAGTTGGCGGGCGCGCTGGCGGCCGGGGGCGCCGGGGAGTTTCCGGGGCGGGAACCCGGGCGGGAGTCCGGGCAGGACCGTTTCACTTCCGGTCTCTACGGGCTGGCGGAGCTGGCCAGGGACGCGGGCGGCCCCGGGCGCGCGCTCCGCGAGGAGCAGGCGGTCCGGATCCTGGAGCGGGCCTGCCGGGCGCCGGGCGCACATCCGGTGGTGCGGGGGGCGCGCGTCGCGGAGTTGCTGGCGGTGGCGGCGCATCTGGACCGGGCGCTGCGGCCGTTGGGCGCCGGGTGGTACGGGGACGGCGGCGCCGGGCTGGCCGGTGCCGACCTGTGCCACGCGCTCTCCGGCGGCCCCGCGGTGCTGCCCGGCCTGCTGGCGCGCCGGTTCTTCGGCACGCCGCTGCTGGTGACGGAGTACGGGGTGCGGCTGCGGCGGCACTACCTGGAGAGCGGCCGGTGGGCGTACGCCGGCGGCACCGTGACCGTACGGGCGCTGGTGGCGGCCTTCCACCGCCGGCTGGCGGCCGAGGCGTACGACAAGGCGGCCCTCGTGACCCCGGGCAACGCGCACGCGCGGCGCTGGGCGCTGCGCCTGGGCGCGGCGGGGCACCGGCTGCGGACGGTGTACCCGGGCATGGACGCGGCGCGGTTCGCCGAGGTGGCCGACCTGCTGGCGGCCGGGGACGACCGGACCCTGGTCTGGGCCGGCCGGATGGAGCCGGCCGGGGACCTCATCGCGCTGCTGCACGCGTTCGCGGAGATCCGCAGGGAGGAGCCGGCCGCCCACCTCGTCGTGGCGGAGACGGGCCCCCCGGCCGCCGCCCACGCGGGCTACCGCGACCACTGCCGCGTGCTGGCCGCCCGGCTCTTCCCCGACGAGGCGGCCGACGCGCACGCGGCGGGCGCCGGCCCGGTGTCGTTCGAGGAGATCGGCGACCCGGCGCTGCCGGACCGGGCGGCGGCGTACGCGGCGGGCGGGGTGACGGTGCTCTCCAGCGTCATGGCGGGCTTCCCGCTGGGCCTGGTCGAGGCGATGCTCTGCGGCCGGGCGACGGTGTCGACGGACGTCGGCGCGGTCCGGGAGGTCATCGGCGGCACGGGCCTCGTGGTCCCGCCCCGGAACCCGCGGGCGCTGGCGGACGCCTGCCTGGCGCTGCTCCGCGACCCGGCGCGCCGCGCGCGGCTGGGCGCGGCGGCGCGGGCGCGGGCGGCGGAGCTGTTCACGGCGGAGCGGAACGTGGACGCGTTCGGCTCCCTCTACCTGGAGCTGGCCTCCCGGGGCCCGGCCTCCGCCCCGGCCCGCGCCACCCCGCACCCGTTCGCGCATCCGCCGGAGGCGTATCTGGCGGCCGCGCCGGTGCCGGACGCCGGCCGGGTGGGTACGGGCCCCGTGCTCGAGGGGGCCGACCGATGACGGACGGCCCGAGAGCGACTCCGGAGCCGCAGACGCGGGCGCCGTCGCCGCCCACCCCGGCGGAAGACCTGGCGGAAGCCCTGGAGGAAGCTTTCGGCCCCCGCCCGGAAGCCCCCGCCGTAACGTCCCTCCACTCCCCGCCCGCCGAAGGCGAGGCGGGTTCCCCCGGCGCGGGGGCGGCGGAAGCCGCGGGGAGAGGGACTTCCGCGCCAGGCGCGCGGGCGGCCTCCTCCGGCGCGGCCCCGCGGGGCGCCGGAGGCGCCGCCCCCGCGGTCGCCGGGCACCCGGGCCCGCCCGGCACCGCTCAGCCGGCCCCCTCCTCCGCCCCGGCCGAGCCCGCCGAGCCTGCCGAGCCCGCCGGGCCGGCCGCGGGCGAAGCTGCTCCCGTCGCCGCGACCCCGGCCGCCGCCGCCCCGGCCGTCCGGCCGCGGCGCGGGTCCGCCGATCCCGTGCGGGGGCTCATGCACCGGCACCGGGAGTTGTGCAGGCGGGCCGTCGATCCGCTGGAGATCGCCGCCGGCCTTGAGGCGCACGGCGTCACCGACCGGACCGCCGTGCGGTACCGGCACCGCGATGTGTTCTCCCTCGCCGAGGAGATGTACGTACGGACCCGGCGGCCCGGCGCCGAGCCCCCGCCGCCGGGCACGCCCCTGCCCCGTACCCCCCTCGCCCCGCTCGCCCATCTCCTGCCGCTCGGCGGCGGGCTGCTCGTGCTCGGCGCCGCCGGGCTGCACGGCCGGGCGCAGGTGGCGCTCACCGCCGCGGGCGTCGCCTGGGCCGTGGTCGCGCTGGTGCTCGGGTCGCAGCGGGGGCCGCTGAGGGTCGGGGCCGGGCTGCCGCCCGCGGCCGGCCTCGCCGTGGGGTGGCTGCTGGCGTACGCGGCCTACGGGGACTGGTTCCTCGGCGAACTGCTCGGCGGCGCCACCGGCGTCACCCGCGCCCCCGTCGTGCCGTACGCCACCGCCGCCGCCCTCGCCGCGCTCACCGCCGCCGTGCTGCCCGCCGCGGCCGTGGCCCGGTGGTTCTCCGCCCGTGCCCGCGGCCGCCTGCGGGAGAGCCGCGATCTGGCCGAGTTCCGTGCCCGCGCCCGCCCGCTGCTCGCCGCCGCCGTCGCCGCCGTGCTGGCCGTCCTCGCCGCGCTGCAGCTCGCCGCCGCGGCCGCGGGCCCCGCCCTCGGCGGGACCGCCCGCGGGCCCGCGGTCCCCGCCGCCGCCTGCGCCCTCGGCGCGCTGCTCTTCCTCGCCCGGCTGCTCGCCGTGCACGGCTTCCCCCGGGCCGCCGCGTACGGTCTCGCCGCCGCCTGCGCCGCGCAGGTCACGGCGCTGCTGCTGGTCCTGGCCGCCCGGGTCCCCGGGCTTGCCGTGCTCGGCCGTCCGGTCGAGCTGCTGGTCGCCGGCTCCGCAGGTTTCCGTATGGCCGCCGTGCCTGCGGTCGCCTGCGGCGCCGCCGCGCTCGCGCTGCTGGCGTACGCCGGCCGCGCACTCACCCGAGCCTCCGCTCATCGCAAGGAGCACAACGAGATGACCGCACCACCACTGGCCACGCCCGGCTCGAACGACGGGGGTGCGCGATGAGGGTGTTGCTCATCGGCGGCACCGGCTTCGTCGGCCGCTACGTCGCCGACCGCCTGCTCGCCGACCCCGCCGTGCAGCTCACCGCGCTCGGCCGCGGTGACGACGCCGACGTGCGGTTCGACCTGTCGTCCGGCAGCCCCGGCGCGCTCACCCGGTTCCTCGACGCCGTGCACCCGGGTGTCGTCGTCAACTGCGCGGGCACCACCCGCGGCAGCGCCCGCGACCTGACCCGGCACAACACCGTCGCCGTCGCCACCCTCTGCGAGGCCATGCGGCGCAGCAGTTGCTCCGCGCGGCTCGTGCACGTGGGCTGCGCCTCGGAGTACGGGCCCTCGCCGGCCGGCTCGTCGACGGCCGAGGACGCGCTGCCGCGCCCCGGCGGCCCGTACGGCGTGAGCAAGCTGGCCGCGACCGAGCTGGTGCTCGGCTCGGGGCTCGACGCCATCGTGCTGCGGGTGTTCTCGCCCGCGGGCCCCGGCACCCCGGCGGGCTCCCCGCTGGGCCGGCTGGCGGAGGCGCTGCGGCGGGCGATGCAGCAGGGCGACGGCGAACTGAAGCTCGGCGGGCTCGGCGCGCAGCGGGACTTCGTGGACGTACGGGACGTGGCGCGGGCGGTGCACGCCGCGTCCCTGTCGGCGGCGCAGGGCGTGGTGAACATCGGCGGCGGGCGCGCGGTGCGGCTGCGGGACGCGGCGGCGGCGCTGGCGCGGATCGCGGGGTACAGCGGCCAGTTGCACGAGTTCGACACGACGCTGACCGGCCGGATCCCGCAGCCCGCGGGCGCGGGACACGGCCTCGGGCACGGCGGCCACGGCCCGGGGCACGGCATGGGCCACCCCCTGGGCCACGGCCACGGTCCCGGGCACGGACCCGGCCACGGCACGAACGGCGGCCCCGGCGCGGAACCGGCGGCGGTCGCCGCGGCGTATCCGTATCCGGACGGGTGCGGTGCCTGGCAGCAGGCGGACATCAGGACGGCCCGGGACCGCCTCGGCTGGCGGCCCCGGATCGGAATCGAGGAGAGCCTTGCGGACATCTGGATGGAGGCGGCATGCCGCATCTGAGACCTGACGGGCCGGGCAGGCCGCCCGGCGCGGCCGCGGCGCTGCGGGACCTGCCGGGCGTGCCGCCCGTGCCCGAGGGCCGGCGGCAGCACCCGCCGCAGCCGGCCGAGACCCCCCTCCGCCTCGCCGTCCCCGGCTACGCGCACCCCCTCGTCGCCCCCGTCGAGTGGGGCGAGCTGACCCGGCCCGCCGCCGCGGGCGCCGTCCACTGGACGGTCCTCGACGTCGCCGGCGGGCCGGGTGCCCGTCCCGACCCGCACTGCCTGGAGGCCGCGGGCCGGCTGAAGTCGGCGCGGGTGCGCACCCTGGGGCGGCTCGATCTGCGCCACGGCCGCCGCCCCTTCGGCGAGTTGATCACCGAGGCGCACCGGTTCCTGGAGTGGTACCGCGTCGACGGCTTCTACCTCGGCCGCTGCCCCGCCGACCGCGACCTGCTGCCCGAGGTCCTGCGGGTGACGACGACGCTGGGCGCGCTCGCCCCGCGCGTCCACGTCGTCCTCGGCATCGGCACGCACCCGTACCCCGGCTACGCCGAGGCCGCCGACCAGCTCGTCACCTTCGCCGGCCCGTGGGCGGACTACCGCTGGTCGCAGGTCGCCGAGTGGACCGCGGAGCACCCCGCCGAGCGGTTCTGCCACCTGGTCCACGGCGTACCGCCGAGGCATCTGGACGAGGCGATGCGGGTCGCCCGCTGGCAGGGCGCGGCCTCGGTGTTCTTCACGGACCGGCCGGGCTGGGAGGCGCTGCCCGGCTACTGGGACGACCTCGTCTCGCGTCTCGGACAGGGAGTCTCGGAATGAGGAGGCGCGTGGCAGTGTTACGGGAAGACCCACTGTGCTCTCACACGCTTACGGAGTCCCCGTGTCGCTGCCACCGCTGGTCGAGCCCGCCCCCGAGCTCTCCGTCGACGAGGTCCGCAGGTACTCGCGCCACCTGATCATCCCGGACGTCGGGATGGCCGGCCAGAAGCGGCTGAAGAACGCCAAGGTGCTCTGTGTGGGCGCCGGCGGCCTCGGCTCGCCCGCGCTGATGTACATGGCCGCGGCGGGTGTGGGCACGCTCGGCATCGTCGAGTTCGACGAGGTCGACGAGTCGAACCTGCAGCGGCAGGTCATCCACAGCCAGGCGGACATCGGCCGCCCCAAGGCGGAGTCCGCGCGCGACACGGTGCTGGGCATCAACCCGTACGTGAAGGTGAACCTCCACCAGGAGCGGCTGGACTCCTCGAACGTCATGGAGATGTTCGCCGAGTACGACCTGATCGTCGACGGCACGGACAACTTCGCCACCCGCTACCTGGTCAACGACGCCTGCGTGCTGCTCGGCAAGCCGTACGTGTGGGGCTCCATCTACCGCTTCGACGGCCAGGCGTCCGTCTTCTGGGCCGAGCACGGCCCGTGCTACCGCTGCCTGTACCCCGAGCCCCCGCCGCCCGGCATGGTGCCGAGCTGCGCCGAGGGCGGCGTGCTGGGCGTGCTGTGCGCGTCGATCGGCTCGATCCAGGTCAACGAGGCCATCAAGCTGCTCGCCGGCATCGGCGACCCGCTGGTCGGCCGGCTGATGATCTACGACGCCCTGGAGATGCAGTACCGCCAGGTCAAGGTACGCAAGGACCCGGACTGCGCGGTCTGCGGCGAGAACCCGACCGTCACCGAGCTCATCGACTACGAGGCGTTCTGCGGCGTCGTCTCCGACGAGGCGCAGGAGGCCGCGGCCGGCTCCACGATCACTCCGAAGCAGCTCAAGGAGTGGATCGACGACGGTGAGAACATCGACATCATCGACGTCCGGGAGCCCAACGAGTACGAGATCGTCTCGATCCCGGGCGCGCGGCTGATCCCGAAGGACGAGTTCCTCATGGGCAACGCCCTGGAGGGGCTGCCGCAGGACAAGAAGATCGTCTTGCATTGCAAGACGGGTGTCCGGTCCGCGGAAGTCCTGGCGGTGCTGAAGTCGGCGGGCTTCGCCGACGCGGTGCACGTGGGCGGCGGCGTGGTCGGCTGGGTGAACCAGATCGAGCCGGACAAGCCCATCTACTGACGTACGGCGCACCACGCGCACGACGCGGCGTGCCGCCGCCGGAGGGATTCCGGCGGCGGCACGTCCGTCTCGTCTGTCTTCCCGGGCGGGCTACTTGCGGCAGGTCGTGTCGTTCTGCGGGGCCCGGCCGTCGAGGAGGTACGTGTCGACCGCCTCCTGCGTGCAGCGGTTGCCGCTGCCGTACGCGCCGTGCCCCTCGCCGACGCGCGTCAGCTTCACCGCCACGTCGCCGCCGAGCGCCTCGGCCATCCGCTGCGTGCCCTCGAACGGCGTCGCCGGGTCGCCCGTGCTGCCGACGACCAGCATCGTGTCCGCGCCCTCCGCGCTCACCCGGGGCGTCGAGCGCTTGCCCGTCACCGGCCAGCCGTCGCACGAGGCCAGCCCCCAGGCCATGAAGTCGCCGAACACCGGCGACGCCTTGCGGAACTCCGGCAGCCGGTCGCGGATGTCGTCGATCGAGTAGCGGTCCTTGGTGTCCGCGCAGTTGACCGCGAGGAAGGACGACTGGAGCGTGCTGTAGTGCCCGTCGGGCTCGCGGCCGTTGAGCGCGTCGGCCAGGAGCAGCAGGGTCGCGCCGTCGTCGTCCTGCGCCTGCTCCAGGCCCTGCGTCAGCAGCGGCCAGAGCTGCTTGGAGTACAGCGACTGCGCGATGCCCCCGGTGGCCAGCGACTCCGTCAGATCGCGGCCCGAGGAGCCCGGGATCGGCTTGCCGTCGAGCCGCTTCAGCAGGTCCGCGACGTCTTCGGTGGCGACCGCGGGCTCCCCGGAGCCGGCGTCGCCGAGGGGGCACTTCTCGCCCTTGTTGGCGCAGTCCTCGGCGTAGCTCTCCAGCGCCTGCTGGAAGCCCTTCGCCTGCGCGAGCGAGCGCTGCGCGCTGTTCTGCGTGGGGTCCACCGGGCTGTCGAGCACGGCCCGGCCGATCCGTTCGGGGAAGAGATGGGCGTAGACGGCGCCCAGTTCGGTCCCGTACGAGACGCCGAAGTAGTGCATCTTGTCGTCGCCGAGCGCGGCGCGCATGAGGTCCATGTCACGGGCGGCGCTCTCGGTGGCGACGTGCGGCAGCACCTTGCCGGACTTCTTCTCGCAGGCGGCGGCGAAGTCGTGGATCCGGTCCAGGTACGCCTTCTCCTCCGCCTTGTCGTCGGGGGTGTTGTCGGCGGCGAAGTACTTGTCGAGCGCGCGGTCGTCGAGGCAGTGCACGCCCTCGCTGCGGCCGACGCCGCGCGGGTCGAAGCTGACGAGGTCGTAGCGCTTGTGCAGCGTCTTGTACTGGGAGGCGAGGCCCGGCAGGGTCTCGATGCCGGAGCCGCCGGGGCCGCCGAAGTTGAAGAGCAGCGAGCCGATGCGGTCCTCCCGCGGCCCGGTGGCCTTGGCGCGGATCATGGCGATGCCGATCTTCTCGCCGTCCGGCTTGTCGTGGTCGAGCGGTACGTCGAGCGTGCCGCACTGCCAGTCGGTGTCCGCGGCCGGCGCCCCGGGCGCGGGCTTGGGGAGGTTCTTGCACGCCCCCCAGTGGATGCCGGCGGCCGCCGCGCCGTCCTCCAGCCCTCCGTCGCGCTCGGACGACGACGCGATGGCGCAGCCGCCCGCGGCCATGGCGGTCAGCAGGACGGTGGCGGCGGTGACGGCGGTGGTCGGCTTGGTGACCCGCACGGCGGCTCCCCGGTCTCGGCGGTGGCGGACTGCCATCGTCCGGCGGGGCGCGGACGGCCGCGCGCTGCGCGGAGCGTACGGGTGAGTACGGTGGTCCCCGTACCGTTCACCCCCGCCACCAGGGAGGCCGCGTGTCCTACTACGTCCTCGACTACTCCTACGTCGACGACTACCTGGCGCGGCGGGACGCCTACCGCGAGGCCCACCTCGACCTCATCCGCGAGTGCCACCGGCGCGGCGACCTCTTCATGGCCGGGGCCATGACGGAGGCCCCGCCGCGCGGCCTGCTGATCTGGCGGACCGAAGGCCCCGGGCCCGCCGAGGAGTTCGTCAGGAGGGACCCGTACGTGGCGAACGGGCTGGTGGACAAGTGGAGCATCCGCCCCTGGAACGTCGTCGACCTCTGACCCGCCCCGGGCCGGGCCCGGCTACAGGGCGCCCTTGCGGGTCAGATGGGTGAACGACAGCCACCCCGGCAGCACCGGCATCCAGAACGTCAGCAGCCGGAAGAGCAGCACCGCCGACAGCGCCGTGTCGCTGGGCATCCCCGCCGCCGTCAGACCCGCGGTGAGCGCCAGCTCCACCGCGCCCACGCCGCCCGGCGTCGGGGCCGCCGAGCCCAGCGCGTTGCCGGCGAGGAAGACGACCGCGACGCTCGCGAAGCTGAGGTCGCCGCCGAAGGCCCGTACCGAGGCGTCCAGGCAGAGCACGAACGACAGCGTCATCAGCACCATGCCGCCGATGCCCGCCGCGAGCTTCTGCGGGCGCTGGAGCACGTCCAGCATGCGCGGCACCACGCCCGCGAAGAGCGACCGGATCCGCGACGACACGGCCTTCCGCAGGAACGGCACGGCCGTGATGATCAGGATCAGCACCGCCGCCGCGAGCAGACCCGCGATGACCGTACGGGACGGGGACAGCGACGGCGTCCGCTCGGTCCCCGTCAGATAGCCGAAGGTCAGCAGCAGCAGGATGTGGCTGCCGAGGCCGAAGAGCTGCGAGGCGCCGACGCTCGCGACCGCCAGGCCGGGCCGTACGCCCGACTTCTGCAGGAAGCGGGTGTTGAGCGCGACCCCGCCGACCGCCGCCGGGGCGACCAGCTTGACGAACGAGGCGGCGACCTGCGCCAGCACCGTCCGCCCGTACGGCACCCGCTCGGGGACGAAGCCCAGCAGCGACATCGCGGCGGCGAGGTAGGTGGCGGAGGAGAAGAGCGCGGCCAGCGCCGCCCAGCGCCAGTTCGCCTGCGCCAGCACGTCGTCGACCTTGACGTGGGTGAGCTGCGTCAGCAGGAAGTACGCGGCGAAGACGCCCGCGATGATGCTGACGAGCGTGCGCGGCCTGATCCGCTCGATCCGTACCGGCTCCACCGGCGCCTGCGGCCGGATCAGCAGCACGTGCTGGCGGATCTGCGTCAGCACGTCCTCCTCGCGGGCCTCGTCCAGGGCGCCCTCGATCGCCCGCTTCTCGGCCTGCTTGGCGGCCCGCATGCTCTTGCGGTCCCCGGCCGCCTGGTGCTTGCGCGACCGCGACGCCTCGATGACCGCCTCCCGCTCGCGCGCCGCCCGCTCCCGGGAGAGCCGGCGCAGCTCCGCGCGGGTGTCCCGGGTGAGCGCGATCGGCTGGAGCAGCGGCAGCGCGTCGGCGACCGCGTCCGGGCCGAGGACCTCCACCGCCGCCGCGACCGCCCGCTCGGCGCCGACGCGCAGCGCGAAGGTGGTGAGCAACTGGGCGATGTCCATGCGCAGCACGACGTCGCCCGCGGCGATGTCGCCGTTGCTGAGGTCGGTGAGGATCACCTCGCCCGAGCGCGTCACCAGCACGGCGTCCGCGTCCAGCCGGCGGTGCGCGATGCGGCGCGACTGGAGCGCCCTCACCTGCCGCCAGCTCTCGCGCATCAGCCGGTCGGTGATCACCTCGTCGGCGACGGTGGCCAGCGGCCGGCCCCCGGTGTGCTCGTAGACGAGCATGACCGCGTCGGGGCCGAGGTCGGAGGTGGCGATGAGCTTGGGGGCGTTGGCGCCGGCGGCGATCGCGGCGTACGACAGCAGCGCCTCCTGCTCCAGCGCCTGCCGCAGCGACTGCATGCTGCGCCGCTGGTAGACGCCGCGCAGCGAGAGGCGGCGCCAGGCGCGGTAGAAGAAGCCCTGGGCCTGCTGCTCCCGGTCGACGACGGTGACGTCCAGCGGCGGGCCGTCCTCCAGCGTGACCACGAACCGCCGCCCGCGGCCGTCGCCCTCCAGGTCGGGCTGCTCCTCGGGCACGAGCGCGCTCACCGGGCGGAAGCCGACGCGGCGCAGGCCGGCGAGGAGGTTGCGGCCGGTGGGGCGGACGTTGGGGGAGCCGACCGCGTACATCGTGCCGTAGGCGACGGTCCAGCCGATGAGGACGGTGAGCAGGATGGCGAACGGGGTGGTGTAGCCGCCGACGAGCACCGCGAGGCCGTCGAGCACCAGGACGGTCCACATCAGCACGCGCCAGCGGGCGTGCCTGGCCATGCCGACGGCGGTCATGTACGCGATGACGGGGGCGAGATAGCCGTGTACGGGGTCGGTGCGCCCGCCGTCGCGGGCGATCTGCGTGAGCGCCCCCTGCACGGAGCCGGGGGCGGCCTCGGAGACCCAGAGCGAGACGGCCAGCCCCGCGCCGTGCGCGAGGACGGCCGCGAGCACGCCGTCGGCGATGCGCAGCCCGTCGCGCTTGACGAGGCGCTCGACGGCGAAGGCGACCGGGACGATGAGGACGGCGATGCTGGAGGTGAGGCCGCCGAGGGTGACGACGAACGAGGGCGTGTACTCGGCGCCCTTGGTGATGTCCTCCTCCAGGCCCTCGGTGGTGCCGTGCGCGACGGCGGCCAGGCCGAGGACGGCGGCGATGCCGAGGATGCCGAGGAGCAGCCGCATGAGGTCGGAGGGGCGGTGCACGCGGGCGGGCAGGAGGGGATCGTCGCCCTCGATGGGGCCGGGGGCGGTGCGGCGGCGGGAGTCGTAGCGGGCGGTGGCGGGGGAGTGGGGGCGGGGGGTGTCGTAGAGGCCGCGGGGGTGGTCGGGGGAGTCGTCGCGGTCGGCGTCCTGCTCGTCGTACGGGCCCGGGTGGGCCCGCTCCTCCCGCCCGTCACGCCCCTCGGGACGGGCCTGCCCGTCCGGGCGGGCAGCGCTCTGCGCCTCCGTGGCCGGCTCTGCCGGCGGAGGCTCCGCCGCGGAGTCGCGCCGCATGCCCTGGGTTGTCCCGTCTTCGTCTCGTATCACCAGTCACCGCCCGCACGATGGTGGCACGAGCATGTCTCCGATGGTCGCATCCGGGTCTGCTTGACGGCGGTGTGCCCGCCGCCGGCCGCGGCGCCGGACTGTCGGCGGTCTGGGGCAGGATGGGGCGGATGGACGACGCGACACCCTCCGCCGGCCCTCCGGGCCCGGACGCCGGCCTGCTCGACGAGTACGCGGACCGGGTGCTCTCCGTGGCGGAGCGCATCCCGCCGGGCCGCGTGATGACGTACGGGGATGTGGCGGAGTTCATAGACCGCGGCGGGCCGCGCCAGGTGGGCCGGGTGATGGCGCTCTACGGGAGCGCCGTGCCCTGGTGGCGCGTGGTGCGCGCCGACGGCCGGCCGCTGCCGGGCCACGAGCGCGAGGCCCTGGAGCACTACCGGGTGGAGGGCACGCCCCTGCGCGCCACCACCGCGGGTGACCAGCGCATCGACCTCCGCCGCGCCCGCTGGGACGGCCGCGGCGACGGTGTCGAGGGTCATATCTGACAGCTTCCGACACCGGGCACCAAACGGCCCGGGCCGCCGCCCGTACGGAGTACGGTTCGGCAACCGGCACCTCCCTTCCGTCCTCTGTCACCGGCGATACATGTGAGCACTTTGCCCGTCTCCTCTCCGGCCTACCGGCTCGTCCGCACCGCACCCGTGCGGCCGGTCCCCCCTGTGCCGGACGCAGCGCAGCGCGCGGTGGTTCATCACGGGGACGGACCGCTGCTCGTGCTCGCCGGGCCGGGGACGGGCAAGACGACGACTCTCGTGGAGGCCGTCACCGAGCGGATCAGGCGCGGGGCGGACCCCGAGCGGATCCTCGTGCTGACGTTCAGCCGCAAGGCGGCGGTGGAGCTGCGCGACCGGATGGCGGCCCGGCTGGACGGCGCGCGGGCGCCGCAGGCCAGCACCTTCCACTCGTACTGCTACGCGCTGGTGCGGGCGCACCAGGACGCCGAGATGTTCGTCGAGCCGCTGCGGCTGCTGTCGGGGCCGGAACAGGACGTCGTCGTACGGGAACTCCTCGCCGGACACGACGCGGACGGCGCCCGTGCGCGGGTGTCCTGGCCGGCGGAGCTGCGGGCCTGCCTGACGACGCGCGGGTTCGCCGACGAGGTGCGGGCGGTGCTGGCGCGCAGCCGGGAGCTGGGCCTGGGGCGGCGGCGCTGGACCGGTTCGCGGCGGCGGCGGGGCGGCCGGACTGGGCGGCGGCGGGGGAGTTCCTGGCGGAGTACCTGGACGTGCTCGACATGCAGGGGGTCCTCGACTACGCGGAGTTGGTGCACCGGGCGGTGCTGCTGGCCGAGTCGGAGCGGGTGGCGGCGGAGCTGGCGGGGCGGTACGACGCGGTGTTCGTCGACGAGTACCAGGACACGGACGCGGCGCAGGTGCGGCTGCTGCGGGCGCTGGCGGGCGGCGGCCGGACGCTGGTCGCCTTCGGCGACCCGGACCAGTCGATCTACGCGTTCCGGGGGGCGGACGTCGGGGGGATCCTGACGTTCCCGGAGGTCTTCCCGCGGCGGGACGGCGCGCCCGCGCCGGTCGCGGTGCTGGGCACGTCGCGGCGCTCGGCCGCCAAGCCGCTGGCGGCGACGCGGCTGCTCACGCGCCGCATGCCGCTGCCGCGGCTGCCGTCGGCGGCGGTACGGGCACACCGGGGGCTGGTGCCGGTGCGCGACGGGGGGCGGGTGGAGGCGTACACGTACCCGACGGCGAGCGGCGAACTGGACAACGTCGCGGACATCCTGCGCCGGGCGCACCTCGAAGAGGGCGTGCCGTGGCGTGAGATGGCGGTCCTGGTCCGCGCGGGCGCCCGCACGATCCCGTCGGTCCGCCGCGCCCTGACCTCGGCGGGAGTCCCCCTCCGCATAGCGGGCGACGACCTCCCCCTGCGCCACGAACCGGCAGTACAGCCCCTGCTGACGGCCCTGAGGACCACGGCCGCGGCGGTACTGCCTCCGGCGGGGCGGGGGGAACGTACGGAGGCGGAGGGCGGCGAGACGACGCCCGGGAGTACGGCGGACGCGGCACCCGGCCCGGGGACGGACCCCGGCGAGCGCAACCCCGAACCCGGCGAACGCCACACCGCCCCCGTACCAGCCGACGACACCGCCACCCCTCCGGCCCCCGACCCCTGGATCCCCCCCGACGTCGCCATCGCCCTCCTCTCCTCCCCCCTCGGCGGCATGGACGCCGCCGACCTGCGCCGCCTCGGCCGCGCGCTCCGCGACGAGGAGCGGGCCGCGGGCCGCTCCGTACCGCGGCCCTCCGACGTCCTCCTCGCCGAGGCCCTCGCGGAGCCCCGCCGCCTCGTGGTCCACGACCGCGCCTACGCCGGCAGCGCCCTCCGCCTCGGCCTCCTCCTGCGCAAGGCGCGCGACCTCCTCACCCGCGGCGGCACCGCGGAAGCCGCGCTCTGGGAGCTGTGGGACGGCACCCCCTGGCCGGCGCGGCTCCAGCGCGCCGCCGCCCGCGGCGGTCCCGCCGGGCGCAACGCCGACCGCGACCTCGACGCCGTCTGCGCCCTCTTCGAGACCGCCGCCCGCGCCGAGGAGCGCACCGGCGGCCGCGGCGCCCTCAACTTCCTCGAAGAGCTCGAAGCCCAGGACATCGCCGCCGACGTCCTCACCCGCCGCGCCGACGACTCCGCCGGCCCCGACGCCGTACGCCTCATGACCGCCCACCGCGCCAAGGGCCTGGAGTGGCGGCTCGTCGTCATCGCCCAGGTCCAGGAGGGCCTCTGGCCCGACCTGCGCCGCCGCGGCTCGCTGCTGGAGGCGGACCGCATCGGCCGCGACGGCCTCGCCGAGCCGCTGCCGCCCGGCGCGATCCTCGCCGAGGAGCGCCGGCTCTTCTACGTCGCCGCCACCCGCGCCCGCGAACGGCTCGTCGTCACCGCCGTGAAGGCGCCCGCCGAGGACGGCGACCAGCCGTCGCGGTTCCTCGCGGAGCTGGGCGTCGACCCCAAGGACGTCACAGGACGGCCCCGCCGCCCGCTCTCCGTCGCCGCGATGGTCGCCGAGCTGCGCGCGACGACGGTCGACCCCGAGGCGTCCGACGCCCTGCGCGCCGCCGCCGCCGAGCGGCTGGCCCGGCTGGCGGCGCCGGCGGACGACGGCCGTCCGCTGGTGCCCGCCGCGCACCCGGACCGCTGGTGGGGCCTGGACGAGCCGACGGAGAACGCGGTGCCGCTGCGCGACCGCGACCTGCCCGTCGCGCTCTCCGGCAGCGCGGTGGGGCAGTTGGTGGACACCTGCGCGCTGCAGTGGTTCCTGGGCCGCGAGGTACGCGCCGACGCTCCGGCCTCCGCCGCGCAGGGCTTCGGCCTCGTCGTCCACGCCCTCGCCGACGAGGTCGCCTCCGGCCGTACCCCCGCCGACCTCGACGCGCTCATGGAGCGCCTCGACGGCGTGTGGGACGGACTCGCCTTCGACGCCCCGTGGAAGTCCGCGCAGGAGAAGGGGAACGCGCGCGCCGCCCTGGAGCGCTTCCTGCGCTGGCACGTGCTGGAGCGGGGCCGCCGTCCGGTGGCCAGCGAGCGGGACTTCGACGTCACGCTGAAGGCCGGTACGTACGAAGTGCGGATCAAGGGCACCATGGACCGCGTCGAGGAGGACGCCGAAGGCCGCGCGTACGTCGTCGACTTCAAGACCGGCAAGTCGCGGCCGACCGGGCCCGAGGTCGCCGAGCACGCCCAACTCGCCGTGTACCAGGCCGCCGTCGCCGAGGGCGCGGCGGGCGCGGAGCGCACCGTGTCCGGCGGCGCCGAGCTGGTCCACCTGCGGATCGGGGCGCCCGTCCGGGAGGGCGGCGACGCGCTGCCGAAGGTGCAGCGGCAGCCGCCCCCGGAGGGCGACTGGGTCCCCCGGCTGCTGGCGACCGCCGCCGCCCGGGTGCTCGACGAGCGCTTCGGGCCGACGCCCGGCGACCACTGCGCGCAGTGCGCTTTCCGCAGCTCGTGCAGCGCCCGCCCGGAGGGCCGGCACGTCGTGGAGTGAGACCACGGTAGGAGACCCCGGTGTGACACCGCGGCTGTCTGTGTGGTCGTATGACCAATCGGTCAGGTGTAAGCAACAAGTAAGGATTGACTGTGCGTAAGAGCGTGGTGGCGGCGGCGCTGGTCTCGGCCCTGGGTGTGACGGTCCTCTCGGCGTGCGGCAGCGAGGACAGCGGTCTCGCGGGCAAGTCGCCCGAGGAGATCAAGGACGAGACGGTGGCGGCCATGCGCTCCGCCAAGTCCATGACCCTGGACTTCCAGCAGACGGGGGCGGCGGGGACGGCGATGAAGCTGTCGGTGACCAAGGGCGGCGAGTGCGCCGGCAGCGTCACCACGCAGGGTGCCACCGCGGAGATCCGCCGCGTCGGCGGTACGTCCTACATGAAGCCGGACACGAAGTTCTGGGAGCAGAACGCCGGCAGCCCGGAGCAGGCGCAGCTCATCGAGGCGACGGTGGGCGACCGCTGGGTGGAGATGGGCGCGGGCCAGGACGACTTCGCCTCCTTCTGCGACCTCGACACGATCCTCAAGGACATGGACGACGAGGACAAGGGCGATGGGGAGAAGGGCGACAAGAAGGACACCACCGAGAAGGGCGACGAGGGCGAGGTGCGCGGCACCCCGACCATCACGCTGATCGCCAAGGAGGACGGCGAGACCACGCGGGTCCACATCGCCACCGAGGGCGAGCCGTACATCCTCAAGATGGAGATGGAGGACGGGGACCAGCCGGGCACGGCGGAGTTCTCGGAGTTCAACGAGAAGGTCGACGTCACGGCGCCCGCCGACGCGGTGAACCTGAACGAGCTGGGCGGCTGAGCCCGTAGCGCATCCCGCGTCCCTCGCGCCCGCCGGCAGCCGTGGAACCCCGGTTGTCGGCGGGCGCCGCTACGCTCGCTGGAATGCCGGCCCGTATCACCCACCCCGATCAGCTCAAGGAGCTCCTCGGGATCCCCTTCACCGCCGAGCAGACGGCGTGCATCACCGCACCGCCCGCCCCGCAGGTCATCGTGGCGGGTGCGGGGTCCGGCAAGACGACGGTGATGGCGGCCCGGGTCGTGTGGCTGGTCGGTACGGGGCAGGTGGCACCGGAGCAGGTGCTGGGGCTGACGTTCACCAACAAGGCGGCGGCGGAGCTGGCGGAGCGGGTGCGCCGGGCGCTGGCGCAGGCGGGGGTCACGCCGGCGGGCGGTGCGGACGAGGCCTACGGCGACGGCGCGTACGGCGACGGGGTGCCGGGCGACGGCGCCGCGGAGCCCGGCGAGCCGCGGATCTCCACGTACCACGCCTTCGCCGGCCAACTGCTCAAGGACCACGGCCTGCGCATCGGCCTCGAACCCGGCGCCCGCCTCCTCGCCGACGCCACCCGCTACCAGCTCGCCGCCCGCGTCCTGCGCAGCGCCCCCGGCCCGTACCCCGCGCTGACGAAGTCCCTCCCGACGCTCGTCAGCGAACTCCTCGCGCTCGACGCCGAGCTGGCGGAACACCTCGTGGATCCGGACGCGCTGGCGGACTTCGGCGCCGCGCAGCTCGCCGCTCTCGACCGGGTCCGGCTCACCAACGACGAGCTGCGCAAGGCCCCCAGGGCCGCGCAGGCCCGGCTGGAGCTGCTCGACCTCGTACGGGCCTACCGGCGCGAGAAGCGCCGCCGCGACCTCCTCGACTTCGGCGACCAGATCGCCCACTCCGCGCTGCTCGCCGAGGACCACCCGGCGGTCGGGCGGCTGCTGCGCGAGGAGTGCCGGGTCGTGCTGCTGGACGAGTACCAGGACACCTCCGTCGCCCAGCGGCGGCTGCTGGCCGGGCTCTTCGGCGGCGGTACGGGGCATGCGGTGACCGCCGTCGGCGACCCCTGCCAGGCGATCTACGGCTGGCGCGGCGCCTCCGTCGCCAACCTCGACGACTTCCCCGCCCACTTCCCGCACGCCGACGGCACCCCCGCGCGCCGCCAGGCGCTCGGCGAGAACCGCCGCAGCGGCGGGCGCCTCCTCGAACTCGCCAACGGCCTCGCCGCCCCCCTGCGCGCCCGCCACGTCGGCGTGGAGGCGCTGCGCCCGGCCCCGGGCGCGGAGCGGCACGGCACGGTGCGCTGCGCGCTGCTGCCGACGTACGGCGCGGAGCTGGAGTGGCTGGCGGACTCGGTGGCGCATCTGGTGCGGACGGGCACGGCCCCCGGCGACGTCGCCGTCCTGTGCCGCACCGCGGGCGACTTCGGCGACATCCAGGCGGCGCTGGTCGCCCGGGACGTCCCCGTGGAGGTCGTCGGGCTCGCCGGCCTGCTGGACCTGCCGGAGGTCGCGGACCTGGTGGCGATGTGCGAGGTGCTCCAGGACCCGACGGCCAACGCCGCGCTCGTCCGCCTGCTGACCGGCCCGCGGTGGCGCATCGGCCCCCGCGACCTGGCGCTGCTGGGGCGCCGCGCGCGGCTGCTGGTGGCCACGGCGCGTACGGACGGCGGACAGGACGCCGACGAGCGGCTGGCGCAGGCCGTGGAGGGCGTCGACCCGGCGGAGGTGGCGTCGCTCGCCGACGCGCTGGACACGTTCCTGGAGGCCCGGCAGCCCGACGACGGGCTGCCGTTCGGAGCGGCGGCGCGGAAGCGGTTCGGCCGGCTGGCGGCGGAGCTGCGGGACCTGCGGCGGTCGCTGGCGGATCCGCTGATGGACGTGCTGCACCGGGTGCTCGCGGTGACGGGCCTGGAGGTCGAGCTGTCCGCGTCGCCGCACGCGCTGGCGGCGCGGCGGCGCGAGACGCTGGCGCGCTTCCTCGACGTCGCCGCCGACTACGCCTCGTCCGCCGCCCTCGACGGCGAGGCGACGCTGCTGGCGTTCCTGGGCTTCCTGCGGACCGCGGCGCAGTACGAGAAGGGGCTCGACAGCTCGCTGCCGGGCGACGGGCGGGACACGGTCAAGGTGCTCACGGCGCACAAGGCGAAGGGCCTGGAGTGGGACGTCGTGGTGGTGCCGGGACTGGTGGAGAAGCACTTCCCGAGCCGGCAGCCGCGCGAGTCGTGGACCACGCAGGGCAAGGTGCTGCCGCACGCGCTGCGGGGCGACGCACAGACGCTGCCGGACGTGGCGGAGTGGACGGCGCGGGGGCTGAAGGACTTCAAGGCGGCGATGCGGGAGCACCAGGAGGTGGAGGAGCTGCGCCTCGGGTACGTCACGGTGACGCGCCCCCGGTCGCTGCTCCTGGGCTCCGGGCACTGGTGGGGTCCGACACAGAAGGAGGCGCGGGGCCCGTCGGCGTTCCTGCACGCGCTGCGGGAGCACTGCGAGCGCGGCGGCGGCGAGGTCGAGGAGTGGGCCCCGGAGCCCCCGGAGGAGACGGAGAACCCGGCCCTGGCGGAGCACGCCGCGGAGCGCGCGTGGCCGCTCCCGCTCGCCCCGGCGGCGACGGCCCGCCGCCGCGAGGCCGCGGCGGCGGTGGAGGCGGCTCTGGCCCGCCGGGCGGCGGCGGACGGGCACGCTCCCGGCACCGGCCCCGACGGCGCAAGGGCCCACCCCCTCGGGCCCGCCGACGTGCGGGTCGTCGAGTCCTGGGACCGGGACCTCGACGCCCTCGAAGCGGAGCTGCTCGCCGCCCGCCGGCCCGTACGGGAGGTCACCCTGCCCGCCTCCCTCACCGCCTCGCAGCTCCTCCGGCTCGCCGCCGACGCCGAGGCGTTCACACAGGAGCTGGCCCGGCCCATGCCCCGGCCGCCGATGCCCGCGGCGCGGCGCGGGACGCGGTTCCACGCCTGGGTCGAGTCGCGGTTCGAGGCGCTGCCGCTGCCCATGCTCGGCCCCGACGAGCTGCCCGGTGGCGAGGAGGACGCGCCGCAGATCGCCGACGAGCGCGATCTGGCCGCCCTCAAGGAGTCCTTCGAGCGGTCCCCGTACGCCCGGCGCACGCCGTACCGCCTGGAGGCGCCCTTCCAGCTCAGCCTCGCCGGGCGCATGGTCCGCGGCCGTATCGACGCCGTCTACCGGGACCCCGGCGGCGGCTACGAGATCGTCGACTGGAAGACCGGCCGCAGCGGCAGCGCCGACCCCCTCCAGCTCGCCGTCTACCGGCTCGCCTGGGCCGAGCAGGAGCGGCTGCCGCTCGCCGACGTGACCGCCGCCTTCCTCTACGTACGCACCGGGGAGATCGTGCGTCCGGCCACACTGCCGGGAAGAGCGGAGCTTGAGGCCCTGCTGTCCGGCCGGACGGATTAGGCTCGGGGGCATGAGCACCACCCCCGGCAGCGTCGCCGACCCTTCGGCGTGCGTGCGGGACGAGCGCGCGGGGGCCGTGTGCGGCGCGGCGGAAGGGGAGCAGCAGTGACCACGGGCATCGAGCGGGCGGCCTCCCGGCCTATCTCCTTCACGGCGGACAGCGGCGTCGACCGCGCCGCCCACCACCGCATCGACGAGGCGTGGCTGGCCGCTGCCTGGAGCCACCCGACGACCCGGGTCTTCGTGGTCTGCGAGGGCCAGGTGCTCATCGACGACACCCCCGACGGCGGCACGGCGCTGGTCACGACCCCCGCCTTCGAGGCCCCGCCGACCGAGCAGCACCGCTACTTCCTCGGCACCGACGCCCTCGGCGTGCGCTACTTCGCGCTGCAGAAGGACTCGCTGCCCGGCCGCATGGACGACACCGCGCGCCCCGCGGGGCTGCGCGAGGCGGGGCTGCTGCTCTCGGAGCAGGACGCCGGGCTGATGGTCCACGCCGTCGCGCTGGAGAACTGGCAGCGGCTGCACCGCTTCTGCTCGCGCTGCGGCGAGCGCACGGTCATCGCCGCCGCGGGCCACATCCGCCGCTGCCCGGCGTGCGGCGCGGAGCACTACCCGCGGACGGACCCCGCCGTGATCATGGCCGTGACGGACCCGGAGGACCGGATCCTGCTGGGCCGCCAGGTGCACTGGCCGGAGGGGCGCTTCTCGACGCTCGCCGGCTTCGTCGAGCCCGGCGAGTCGCTGGAGCACGCGGTGCGGCGGGAGGTCTTCGAGGAGGCGGGGGTGGTGGTCGGCGACGTGGAGTACGTGGCCAGCCAGCCGTGGCCGTTCCCCTCGAGCCTCATGGTGGGCTTCCTCGCGCGGGCGGCGGACGCCAAGGGCGCGGAGATCCGGGTGGACGGCGAGGAACTGCACGAGGCGCGCTGGTTCTCCCGCGAGGAACTGGGCGCGGCCTACGAGTCCGGCGAGGTGCTGCCGCCGTACGGCATCTCGATCGCGGGGCGGCTGATCGAGCTCTGGTACGGCTCGGACCTGCCGCGGCGGCCGGGCTGACGGCCGCCGCTGCGGGTCCCGCGGGCGCTGCCGGGCGCCGGGCTCCCCGCCCGGCGCCCGCGGCCGCGGTCAGGCGCCGAGGGCGGCCTTGACCTGGGCCAGCGAGGGGTTCGGCATGGCGACGGACTCGCCGCCCTGCCGCGGCACCACGACGACGGTCGGCACGAGCTGATTGCCGTTGTTCACGCTCTCGACGTAGGCGGCGGAGTCCGGGTCCTGCTCGATGTTGATCTCCTCGAACGGGATGCCCTCGCGGTCCATCTGGCTCTTCAGCCGACGGCAGTAGCCGCACCAGGTGGTGCTGTACATCGTGACGGTGCCCGCCATGTCGCTGCGCTCCTTTGGGGGTCGGCCGGGTCGCGGCGTGATCTGTTCCGGAAGGTGAACGTACCCGGGGACGCCGCCATTCCCGTAGTCCCGGCCGCCATCTGTGGATAACCGGGCCCTCAACAGGGGCCTGTGGACAACCGGCACACCGGTCCCGGCGGACCTGGCAGCATGGCGGGGTGACAGCAGCACCGCAGCCCCCGTCGTCCTCGCAGCCCTCCCTCTCCCCGGAGCCCACGGAGTTCCCCGCCGTCCCGGGCTCGGCGGACGCGGTGCTGGCGGGGCTCGACCCGGAGCAGCGCGAGGTGGCGACGGCGCTGCGCGGCCCGGTGTGCGTGCTGGCCGGTGCGGGCACGGGCAAGACCCGCGCGATCACCCACCGCATCGCGTACGGGGTGCGGGCAGGCGTGCTCCAGCCGGCCAGCGTGCTGGCCGTGACGTTCACGAACCGGGCGGCCGGCGAGATGCGCGGCCGGCTGCGCCAGCTCGGCGCCCCGGGCGTGCAGGCGCGGACGTTCCACTCCGCCGCCCTGCGGCAGTTGCAGTACTTCTGGCCGCGCGCCGTCGGCGGCGAGCTGCCGCGGCTGCTGGAGCGCAAGGTCCAGTTGGTGGCGGAGGCCGCGGCGCGCACCCGCGTCCGCCTCGATCGCAACGAGCTGCGGGACGTCACCGGCGAGCTGGAGTGGGCGAAGGTCACCCAGACCGCCCCCGAGGACTATGCCGCGGCGCTCGCCAAGACCGGCCGCGACGCCCCGCGTGACCCGGCCGAGATCACCGGGATCTACCGGGGGTACGAGCAGTTGAAGCGCGACCGCGGCGTCATCGACTTCGAGGACGTGCTGCTGCTCACCGTGGGCGTGCTCCAGGACCGCCCGGACATCGCCGAGCAGGTGCACCGGCAGTATCAGCACTTCGTCGTCGACGAGTACCAGGACGTCAGCCCCCTCCAGCAGCGGCTCCTCGAACTGTGGCTCGGCGGCCGGGACGACCTCTGCGTCGTCGGCGACGCGAGCCAGACGATCTACTCCTTCACCGGCGCCACCCCCGACCACCTGCTGGACTTCCGCACCCGGCACCCGGACGCCACCGTCGTGAAGCTCGTCAGGGACTACCGCTCCACGCCCCAGGTCGTCCACCTGGCCAACGGCGTGCTCTCCCAGGCCACGGGACGGGCCGCCGCAGCCCGGCTGGAGCTGGTCGCGCAGCGCGACGCCGGCCCGGAGCCGGCCTTCGCGGAGTACGCGGACGAGCCGGCCGAGGCCGAGGGCACCGCCCGGCACATCCGCCGGCTCATCGACGCGGGCGTGGCGCCCAGTTCCATCGCCGTGCTCTACCGGATCAACGCCCAGTCGGAGGTCTACGAGCAGGCGCTCGCCGACCGCTCCGTGCCGTACCAGATGCGGGGCGCCGAGCGGTTCTTCGAGCGGCCCGAGGTGCGCGAGGCGGGGGTCAAGCTGCGCGGGGCGGCCGTGGCCGGCAAGAACGACGCGATGCTGGACGAGGCCGGCCGGGACGGCGACCTGGCCGCGCAGGTGCGGGCCGTGCTGGGGACGATGGGCTGGTCCCCGGAGGCGCCGGCCGGCTCGGGCGCGGCGCGGGACCGCTGGGAGTCGCTGGCCGCGCTGGTGCGGCTGGCCGAGGACTTCGCGCGGGCCCGGCCGGGAGCGGCGCTGGGGGATCTGGTCGAGGAGCTGGCGGAGCGCGCGGCGGCGCAGCACGCGCCGACGGTCGAGGGTGTGACGCTCGCCTCACTGCACGCCGCGAAGGGCCTGGAGTGGGACGCGGTGTTCCTCGTGGGGCTCACCGAGGGCATGCTGCCGATCACGTACGCCAAGACGCCCGAGCAGATCGAGGAGGAGCGCCGGCTGCTCTACGTCGGCATCACCCGGGCCCGGGTGCACCTGTCGCTGTCCTGGGCGCTGTCCCGCTCGCCGGGCGGGCGGGCCTCGCGGGGCCCGAGCCGCTTCCTCACCGGGCTGCGGCCGGGCTCGGGGCGCGGGGGCGGCGCCGGGACGGTGCCGCAGGGCGGCGTGGAGCGCGGCGGTGCGGAGCGGGGCGCGGCGGCCCGGCGCCGGCGCCGTGGACCGGTGCGCTGCCGGGTCTGCGGGCGGACGCTGACGGACGCCGGCGAGATCAAGCTGATGCGCTGCGAGGACTGCCCCTCGGACATGGACGAGGGGCTGTACGAGCGGCTGCGCGACTGGCGCGCGGTCCAGGCGCAGCGACTGGGGCAGCCCGCGTACTGCGTCTTCACCGACAAGACCCTGATCGCCATCGCCGAGGCCGCGCCGGTCAACGAGCAGGAGCTGTCGGTCATTTCGGGTGTGGGCAAGCGCAAACTCGACCGATACGGCACCGATGTCCTGGATCTCTGTGCCGGCCGGGAGCCCTCGGGCGAGCCTGCCGGGGAGCCCTGACGGGACCCGGCGAAAAAAGTCCCCGAAAAATGGTTTGCGATCGCCGGGAGTAGCCTCATAGCCTTCCGGCACGGAAGAACAGCTCTTCACGGAGCCGGTGATTCCGTGTTGTACTAGGAGACCTTGGACCGGCTCGCCGGTCCGACGAGACCAGAGAGGAGGAGAACCCCATGATCAGCATCACGAAACTTGACGGTCGTGCTGCCGACGGTCGCGAGGTCGTCTCCTCCTGCCTGCTCGCCCTCTCCAAGTTCCAGGTCCCCGCCACCGGTGTGTCCGGTGTCCGTGGCGGTCTGGGTGTCCGTGACGAGCGACCGACCAAGGCACTCCTGGTAGCAGCGGCGCAGGCTCCGGCCTATGCGGCGGCGGCAGCGGGTGCCGACCTCCAGCAGGAGTGGGCCAATGGCGCCTTCGCAGGCGGCATTGCGGCCACGACGCACATGCGGGCCTTCCGCGGGCCTGATCCCTGGAAAGAACCATCTTGATCGACTCGATCGAGACGGCACCTTCCAGGGCCGCGGAACCCGAACCGGGATCCGCGGCCCTTTTGATTTGCCCAACGCAGAAGTTGATCAAGACGACGAGCAAGGACGGAATCGTGTCCCTCCCCGTGCACACCCCGCACAGGCCCACGCCCGACCCCGTGCCCGGCACCACCGACCTGGAGGTCCCCTTGACTACCCAGCTCACCGCTCTCACCGAGCTCGACGAGCGCATCGACGCGCTCGGCGACCTCGTACCCTGCCGCAGCTACGACCCCGAAGTGTTCTTCGCGGAGACTCCGGCGGACGTCGAGTACGCCAAGTCCCTCTGCCAGACCTGTCCCGTCCGTGAGGCATGCCTCGCGGGTGCGAAGGAGCGCCGCGAGCCCTGGGGCGTCTGGGGCGGCGAGCTCTTCGTCCAGGGCGTGGTGGTGCCGCGCAAGCGGCCGCGTGGGCGTCCGCGGAAGAACCCGGTCGTGGCATGAACGCCCACGGCACGATCGACCGTCCACGCGCACACGCACCGGCAGAGCAGGAAACGACGATGAGCCCGTCCACCGACTACCCCGCAGCACGTCACGAAGCAGGCGCCTACGACGAGCGCCAGAACAGGAACCTTCAGATGCAACTCATGCCAGAAGCCCTTGCCCGGGCCCAGTATCGGGACCGGGTAGAGGCCGCCGAGCAGGAACGCAGGGCCCTGCGCCTCATCGCCGCCCGGCGGATGCAGCGCCGGGCCGAGCGCGCGCACATGCGCGCCCGGCGCGCGCTGGCCATGGCGGTCATGCAGTAACGGCCGCGGGCCGGGCCCGGGTCGCGGCCGGCCGGCGGCGACCACGGCTCCGGCCGCCGGCGGCCGGCCCGGTCAGGCGGTCGCCGTCGCCGGGTCCTCCGTCGCCGAACCCTCGTGGGGGTCGTCCTCCGGACGGCCCCCTTCGGCGTACTCGGCGAAGCCCGGCAGCCACTCCGTCAGCTCCTCGCGCATCCGCACCTGCGCACCGAGCTGGCAGAGCACCCCGATGGTGCTGAGCGTCACCCGGTGTATGAGCAGATACGACGGCGGCAGGTTGAGCTGCCGGCCCAACTGGTGCGCGGGGTTGCGGGGATCGGCGATGCGGGCCGCCTGCGTCCGCATCCACTCGCGGCTGAAGGCGAACTCCGCGACCGCGGCCGGCTCGATGATCGGCAGCAGGTAGTCGATCACCGCTTCCGGGTCGAGATCGACGTCCGGCTTCACGAACCCCTGCTCGCGCAGCAGCTCGTAGACCTCGTCCGCCTCGCCTTCGAGCGTCATCCCGAGTGCGATGCCGATCTCCTCCGGCAGTCCGCCCGGCAGCCGGTCCACCGTGCCGAAGTCCATCACCCCGAGCCGCCACTCCTCCGGCTCGCCCTCCTTCACCAGCCGGAAGTTGCCCGGGTGCGGATCCGCGTGCAGCAGGCCCGTGCGCGCCGTACCGGCGAAGAGGAACCGCGCCAGCAACTGGCCCACCCGGTCGCGCTCCGCCCGCGAGCCGTTCGCTATCAGCTCCGAGACCGGCACCCCGTCCAGCCACTCGGTGACCAGCACCTGCTCCGCCTGGTGCACCACGTCCGGCACCAGCACATCCGGGTCGTCCGCGAACTCCTCCGCGTACGCGCTCTGGGCCTGGGCCTCCAGCCCGTAGTCCAGCTCCTCCGACACCCGGTCCCGCAGCTCCTGGATGAGCGGCTTGATGTCCAGCCCCGGCACCAGCGGCCCCAACAGCCGGGCGAAGCGGCCCAACTGCGCCAGGTCGGAGAGCAGCGCCTTGCCCGCGCCCGGATACTGCACCTTGACCGCCACCTCGCGGCCGTCGTGCCACACCGCCCGGTGCACCTGCCCGATCGACGCCGCCGCCGCGGGCGTGTCCTCGAACTCCAGGAAGAGATCGCGCCAGTCCGGGCCCAGCCGCTCCGCCAGCGCACCGTGCACCGTACGCACCGGCATCGGCGGCGCCGCCTCCTGCAGCTTGGTGAGGGCCGCGCGATACGGCCCCGCGATCTCCTCCGGCAGCGCGGACTCGAAGACGGACAGCGCCTGCCCGAACTTCATCGCCCCGCCCTTCAGCTCCCCGAGCGTCTTGAACAACTGCTCGGCGGTGCGCTGCTGGAGCTCCCGGGCGACCAGCTCCGCCGGCCGGCCGCCGAGCCGCTTGCCGAGCCCCCAGGTGGCCCGCCCGGCGAAGCCCACCGGCAGCGAGGCCAACCTGGCCGTACGCGTGATCGCCTTGCGCGGAAGGTCAGACATGGGCCACTCCCGTATCCCGGTCAGCGGCTGCCGCCGCACCGCACCCGCACCTCGGGTGTGGATCGAGCTTCGTCAACTCCCAGGCCAGGCCCGGCAGCGCGAACTCCAGCCGGGCCCCTGTACAGACCGGCAGCCGCCCGTCGAGAAAAGTCAGCGCGTGGGCCGCCGTCAGCCCTGCCACCATTGTCGCCAACGCCACATCGCACGCGGCGACCCCCTCCCGATCACCTCCGGTCCGCCACTGGGCGAGCATCCGCGGCCACTCCGGCTCCGCCTCCGTCCGGGCCGCCGCGAGGCAGCCCGCGCACGCGGAACCACCCGGCAGCACGAGCGGTCCCACCACCCCCGTGCCCTCCAGCACCCCCGCGTACACGTACGGAATGCCCGCTTCGCGGTACCGCCGCGCGACCTCCGGATCCGGCGCGTACGCCGCCAGCCCGTCCCGCGGCGCCAGCACCACGAGCGACACCGCGCCGCCCGGGCGCCCGCCCCGCGCCGCCGGCCACGGCCCGGCCCGCCGCACCGCGCCCAGGGCCGCGTCACCGCGCCGCCGGCCGACGTCCCCCGCACCCACACCGCCCGGCGCCACGTCCCACGGCTCGACGCAGCCGCCGTCGACCACCTCCACCCCGCCGACGCCCGCGGCGGAGAGCAGCGCCGCCACCGAAGCCCCCACCCGCCCGGCACCGCGCACCACCACCCGCAGCCCCCGCCGCGCCCCCAGCCGCGCCTCCGCGGCCCCGGGCTCGGGGTGCACCACGGACAGCGATGCCTGGTCCGCCCGCAACCGCGCCGGTATCACCCCGCCCCGCCGCCGGGCCCCGGGCGGCGGCACCCGGCCGGCCCGGGAAGCGGACGCCGGAGAGCCGGACGACGGCGGGCGATCCCGCGGCAGCACGACCGCCGGTGCGGCGTGCGCCGCCGGCGGACCGGCGTCCGGGGAACGGTGGATGTGACGTGGACGGCCCGTGGAGGCCGGGTGGTCGTCCCGGGGAGTTCCCGTGTCATTCGGCGGGGGCGGACCGTCGTCGATCAGCCCGGCCCGCGTCAATCGGGCGACCAGCGTGTCGACCGACCGGGGGGAGAGGCCGAACCTGTGTGCCTCGCGGCGCAGCGCGTCCAGTCCGCGCGTGCCGTCCAGCCTGCGCAGGAACAGCCCCGTCGCCGAGTCGACCGGATGGATCGACACCGCATGTGCCCTGGTCACGCCCATCTGCATGGTGTGCCTGCCGCGCCAGCTCCGCCGCAGCGCCGGCTTGATCATCGGATGCATCGCGCCCCCCTCGTTCCTGCGACACTCTGCCAGCAGCCCGCCCCACTGCGTCATGAGTTATCCACAGGTGCCGGAAAAAGTATTACGAATTGGCCGCGACCTCCGCGGCGGCGCCGCACGCCTGCTCCCGGCCGGGACTTTCTCCGCCCTGACCAGGTAACGTCATGCCGTGCCCGCTGACCCAGAGCACATCCCGGGACGGCCGAAACCGTCGAGAGCGGTCGAGGTCAGACGCAGCACGCGCAGGCGCAGGACCGTTTCCGCATATCGCGAGGGCGACCGCACCGTCGTGCTGATCCCCGCCCGTATGAGCGAGGCGGAGGAGCAGCGCTGGGTCACGGTCATGCTCGACAAGCTGCAGGCCCAGGAGAACCGGCGGATGCCGGGCGACGCCGAGCTGGCCGACCGGGCCCAGCGGCTGTCCGCGCAGTACCTCGAAGGACGGGCCCGGCCCAGCAGCGTGCGCTGGGTCACCAACCAGAACACCCGCTGGGGCTCCTGCACCCCCGCCGAGGGCACGATCCGCCTCTCGCACCGGCTGAAGGGCATGCCGGAGTACGTCATCGACTACGTGCTGATCCACGAGCTGGCCCACCTGCTCGTGCCGGGACACGGCCCCCGCTTCTGGGACCTCGTCGGCGCCTACCCCCGCACCGAGCGGGCCCGCGGCTACCTGGAGGGCGTCGTCGCCGGCGAGAGCCTGCCGTTCATCCCGCGCCCCACACCGACCACCCCGCCCGCCGGGGACTAACCGGCCCGGCCCTCAGCCCGCAGCTCCCCGGCCCTCGGCCCTCCGCTCCCGGGCCACGCCGTCAGGCCAGCCGCGCCCGGGTGCGTTCCATCAGCAGCGCCACCGACTCGTCGGCGACGCCGGCCACCGCGTCGTACCCGTACCAGCGCAGATCCAGCGACTCCTCGCTGATCGCCGGCACCGCCCCCTCGGGGGCCAGCGCCACGTACTGCACGTCCAGGTGCCAGGCGCACGGCGTGTGGTGCAGGTCGAGGCCCACGGGGCCGCCGGGCAGCAGCGTGAGTCCCGCCACGCCCGACTCCTCGTGCGCCTCCCGCAGCGCCGCCGCGGCCAGCGTCACGTCCTCCGGCTCGCAGTGGCCGCCCGTCTGCAGCCACATGTTCAGCTTGCGGTGGAGGGTCAGCAGCACCCGCTCGCGCGCCGTGTCGACGATCAGCGCGCTGGCCGTCATATGCCCGTCCGCGCACGGCTTCCACATCCCGTCGGGATGCGCCGCCAGGAACTCCAGATACCTGAGGCGGAGCGCCTCCTGATCGCCGTCAGGCGCGCTCCACTCCTTCAGTACGCGCTCGGCGTCGTCCCTCAGCGTCACTTGCCCCCGTCGCCCTTGCCGTCGCCCCTGCCGCCGTCCTGCCCGTCCGGGCCGCCCTTCTCGTCCGGCGCGTCCTTCCCGCCGGAGTCACCGGATTCGGCGTCGCCCCCCGAGCCCAGCAGCTTCTCCAGCTCCGAGAAGTCCGCCTGCTCGCTGTGCACGAACCCGTCCGGGTCGTCCAGGTCGCCCGCGGTCGGCAGCATGTCGGGGTGCGCCCAGAGCGCGTCCCGCCCGTCGACCCCGCGCGCGTCCGCCAGCGACGCCCACAGCCGCGAGGCGTCCCGCAGCCGCCGCGGCCGCAGCTCCAGGCCGATGAGCGTCGCGAACGTCTGCTCCGCGGGACCGCCCGTGGCGCGCCTGCGGCGCAGCGCCTCGCGCAGCGAGTTCAGCGACGGGGCGTCCAGGTGCGGCTCCGCGGCCGCGTGCACGACCGCGTCCACCCAGCCCTCGACCAGCGCGAGCGCCGTCTCCAGCCGGGCCAGCGCCGCCTTCTGCTCCGGCGTGTCCTCCGGCTGGAACATGCCCTGCTGCAGCGCCTCCTGCAACTGCTCGGGCCGCTCGATGTCGACCTGGCCGACCAGGTCCTCCAGCTTGGACGTGTCGACCTTGATGCCGCGCGCGTAGCCCTCGACGGCGCCGAAGAGGTGCGAGCGCAGCCACGGCACGTGCGCGAAGAGCCGCTGGTGCGCCGCCTCGCGCAGCGCCAGGTACAGCCGGACCTCGTCCTGCGGTACGCCCAGGCCCTCGCTGAACCGCTTGATGTTCACCGGCAGCAGCGCCGCCTTGCCCGCGGGGCCGAGCGGCAGCCCGATGTCGGTGGAGCCGACGACCTCGCCGGCCAGCACCCCCACCGCGTGCCCGATCTGGGTACCGAACATGGCTCCACCCATCGAGCGCATCATGCCGATGAGCGGGCCGGCCATGGCCTGCATCTCCTCCGGCAGCACACCGCCCATCGCGGCGCCCACGCGCTCGGCGACCGGGTCGACCAGCTCCTTCCACACCGGAAGCGTCGCCTCGACCCACTCCGCGCGGCTCCAGGCCAGCGCGGCGCCCGAGCCGGAGGGCAGCGACGTCGCGCCGTCCAGCCACAGGTCGGCGAGGCGTACGGACTCCTCGACCGCCTTGCGCTCGGCGTCCCCGACGCTGGCGTCCTTGGACTCGTCGGCAGCGCCCTGGGCGACGGTCTGCCGGGCGATGTCCTTGGCCATGTCCCAGTTGACCGGCCCGCCCTCGTAGCTCAGCATCTGGCCGAGCTGCTGGAAGGCCGCGCCCAGGTCCTGCGGGCCCATGGCGCCGCCCTGGCCGCCGAGGGAGCCGAAGATGGCCGCGAACGGGTTCTGCGGGTCGCTCCCGGCGCCCCCGAAGCCGAACGGGTCCCGGCCGCTCCGGTCGCCGTCCCCCTTGCGGGCACCCTTGTCGTCGCCCTCGCCGTCGTCGTCCGGCTCCTTCGGGGGGCCGAATCCGAATGGGGTGTCACTCACGGTTTCCTCGGCTCATCGGGCCGCCTGCACCGGGCCGGCGGCGTACGCCCTCCACTACCTCCACCCTATGCCGCTTCGTATGCCTGCACGATGTCCTGGCGCCCGCCGCCACCGCCGCGGGTGCGGCTGGGGCAGGATGGATGGAACTACTGCACACAACCACTGGAGCCGCTCGGTGAGTTCCCCGGAACCGAACGTTCGCGCAGCGCGAAAGGCCGCCGATGGGGGCGCGGCCGACGAGCCCGCCCCGGGCGCGTGGCGCCCCGTCGTCGCCGTGACCGGGGCGGCGGCCGGCATCGGCGCCCTTGTCACGGAGCGGCTGGCGGCCTCCGACGAGGTCAAGCAGGTCGTCGCCATCGACGAGCGCCGCGGCGAGCTGCCCGAGGCCCATTGGCACGTGCTGGACGTGCGGGACCCCGCGATCGCCGACAAGCTGCGGGGCACGGACGTCGTCGTGCACCTCGCCCTCGACCTGGACCTGGAGACCGACGCCACCGCCCGGACGGCGTACAACGTACGCGGTACGCAGACGGTGCTCACCGCCGCCGCCGCGGCGGGCGTGCGCCGGGTCGTCCTGTGCACCTCCGCCATGGTCTACGGGGCGCTGCCCGACAACCCCGTCCCGCTCGCCGAGGACGCCGAGCTGCGCGCCACCGAGGAGGCCACCGGCGTCGGCGACCTGCTGGAGATGGAGCGTCTGGGCCGCCGCGCGCCCCGCGCGCACCCCGGGCTCAACGTCACGGTCGTGCGCCCTGCGGCCGTCGTCGGCGGCGTCGACACCCCGCTGACCAGGTACTTCGAGTCGCCCCGGCTGCTGGTCGTCAAGGGCACCCGGCCGTGCTGGCAGTTCTGCCACATCGACGATCTGGCCGCCGCGCTGGAGTTCGCGGCGCTGGAGAAGGCCGAGGGGGAGCTGGCGGTCGGCTGCGACGGCTGGCTGGAGCAGGAGGAGGTCGAGGAGCTGACCGGCATCCGGCGCATGGAGCTGCCGTCCGCCGTCGCGCTCGGCGCCGCCTCCCGGCTGCACCGCCTCGGGCTCACCCCGTCGCCGGCCGGTGACCTGGCGTACACGATGTACCCGTGGGTCGTCAGCGGCAGCAGGCTGCACGACGCGGGCTGGCGCCCGCAGCACACCAACGAGGAGGTCCTCGCCGAGCTGCTGGCGGAGGTCTCCGGCCGGCACACCGTCGCGGGCCGCCGGCTGGGCCGCAAGGACGCCGCCGCGGCGGGCGCCGCGGGCGCGGCCGGGGCGACGGTCGCGCTGCTGGGCACGGCCGCGGTCGTGCGCCGGGTGCGCAAGGCACGGCGCGGCAAGATCTGAGCCGGCGCGGCGGCGGAGCGTCGCGTACGGACCGCGCCCCGGCCCGTACGGGCGCCGGCCGCCGACCGCCGCGCGGGGGCGCGCCGGCGGTCCCGTGCGGCAGGATGGACGGATGGCAGACACCCCGCAGCACCCGGGCGAGCAGGCCGCAGCGGACCCCGTACGGCTCGTCGCGATCCGTGAGGAGCCGCTCTCGCTCGACGAGGTCTTCGCCGCCGTGGGCGACCCCGCCGCGGGCGGCACGGCGCTCTTCGTCGGCACGGTCCGTGACCACGACCGGCAGGCGGCGTCCGAGCGCGTCCAGGACGTGACCGCGCTCGGGTACTCGTCCCATCCGACCGCCGAGGCCGAGATGCGCCGGATCGCGGAGAAGGTCGCGGCCGGCTATCCGGTGCGGGCGCTGGCCGCCGTCCACCGCGTGGGGGAACTGGCCGTGGGAGATCTCGCCGTCGTCGTCGCCGTCTCCTGCCCGCACCGCGGGGAGGCGTTCGACGCCTGCCGCAGCCTGGTCGACACCCTGAAGCGCGAAGTTCCCATCTGGAAACACCAGAAGTTCACGGACGGGACGGAGGAATGGGTAGGCGCTGGCTGAGGTTGTCGAGTTGCGTAACTTTCGGGCCCGCGTGAGCGTTGGCTTAACGGAAAGACCTCACGTCAGCTAGGAGCACGGGATGGCAGCGATAGCCTGGTTGGTCATACCCCTCGCATCGGCCGGGGGAGCCGCGATATGGGCAAGCTGGGCAACGCGCACCCGCAAGGTGGGCGACAGCACGGAGCTCGCGGGGTACGCCCGCTTCCGGGAAGCCATGGAGCGTAGCCACTCCCGTTCCGGGGCCGCTTGAGCGTCCCGTACTGTCGTTCTATGCCACGCCGCACGGCGACGCTGCTCGCCTCCACCGTGACGCTGCTCGCCATCCTCGTCGCCGGGGTCTTCATCCCCGTTCCGTACGCAGAGATGTCGCCCGGGCCCACGGTGAACACCCTCGGGGACCACGACGGCGAGCCCGTCCTGCAGATAGAGGACCGCAAGACGTATCCGACGAGCGGCAACCTCAACATGACGACGGTCCGCGTCACCGGCGCCGACTACAAGATGAACCTCGTCGAGGCGGTCTACGGCTGGCTCTCGCCCGACGACGCGGTGGTGCCGCACGAGTCGCTGTACCCCGACGACAGCACCGCCGAGGAAGTCGACCAGCAGAACGCCGAGCAGTTCACCGCCTCGCAGGAGAGCGCCAAGGTCGCCGCGCTCGACGAGTTGGGCATCCCCTTCACCACGCGCGTGATCGTGGCCTCCGTGGTAGCGGGCGGCGCCGCGCAGGGCACCCTGCACGCCGGTGACGTGATCAAGGCCGTCGACGGCGAGCCCGTCGACGGGCCGAGCGATGTGGTCAAGCTGGTCACCAGCCGCAAGCCGGGGGAGAAGGTCACGTTCCGCATCGTCCCCGCGGACAAGGCGGAGAAGGCAGAGAAGAACGGCGAGGACCCCCGCAAGCTGCCGGGTGAGGAAATCACCGTCACCACCAGGGAGTCCGACCAGGAGCCCGGCAAGGCCATGGTGGGCATCACGGCGGGCACCGCGCACACCTTCCCGTTCGAGATCGACATCAAGCTCGCCGACGTCGGCGGCCCCAGCGCGGGGCTGATGTTCGCGCTCGGCATCGTCGACAAGCTCACCAAGGGCGACCTCACGGGCGGCGAGTTCGTCGCCGGCACCGGCACGATCGACACCGAGAGCCGGGTCGGGCCGATCGGCGGCATCCACATGAAGACCGTCGGCGCCCGCGACCAGGGTGCGAAGTTCTTCCTCACGCCCGCGGCGAACTGCGCCACTGCCGCGCGGGACGTCCCCGACGGGCTCACGCTCATCGAGATCCGGACGATGTCCGACGCGATGGACGCGCTGAAGGACATCCGCGACGGCAATCTGGACCAGCTCGACGAGTGCAAGGAGTAGTTGGGCGCGTACGGAGCGCGCGGAACGGGCGACGGCCGGCCGCCCCGGAGGAGGCGGCCGGCCGTCACGGCGGGGTCAGTCGAACGTCGCCGCCAGCGCCCGGGCGAGCCCCGGCACCAGATCCGGCCCCGTGAGCACCTCCGTGGGCGCGTCCTTGGAGCGCAGCCGCACCGCGGCCTCCCGGCTGCCGTCGCGCAGTACGCCGACCGTCATCCGGACCTCCTCGCGCCGCGGATGCCCGGCGACCCACGCGGCGAGCCCCTCCTCGTCGAGATCGTCCGGGACTTCGGCCTCCGCCGCCGGCGGGAGCATCAGCCGCTCGACCGTGAGCGCGCAGCCACCGACCGCGTCGGGCCAGGCGATGGTGCCGAGGAACTCGTCGAGCGGCTGCCCGGTGGGCAGTTCCTGCTGCTCGATCGGCGTGTACGAGACCTGCGCGGCCGGCCCCGCGGCGGACTCGGCGGCGGGGCCGTCGCCGGCGCCCTGACCTGCGTCGAGGTTCAGCCGCTCGGCGAGGTCCGGCTCCTGCGCGCGCAGCCGCGCGGTGTCGACGAGGGCGAAGAGCCGGGGCGGCCGGTCCCAGCCGAAACCGGCCGCGTACTCGTCAAGCTCCAGGACCGCGCGAGTCAGCGGGTCGGCTGCCAGGGGTGGACCGCCGGTGGGAGAGTTGGACATGTTTGCAATCCTGCCTCATCGGTCTCTGCCACCCCCGGCGGGAACTGAGTAAAGCTTTAGTAAGTTGCCACATTGGGCCCCTGTGCCGCGGGGGCCGTATGACATGACGTTCACGTCTCGATCGAGGTGCCACCTTGGCTTTCCAGATGCCGGACCGCGGCGGGGGCCCCACCGGGCCACGGATCAGTGTGGGCAGGCCGTCCCGGCGAGTACGAACACTGCTGATGACCCTGGGTGCGCTCGCCATCCTGGGGATCATCTTCGTCATGTTCGCCGGCTTCTGGACGGACTGGCTCTGGTATCGCTCCGTCGGTTATTCGTCGGTCTTCACCACCCGGTTGTGGACCAAGGTGGGGCTGTTCTTCGTCTTCGGCCTGCTGATGGCGTTCGCCGTGGGCTTCAACATCTGGCTGGCCCACCGGCTCAGGCCGCCGCTCAGCGCGATGTCGCTGGAGCAGGAGAGCCTCGACCGTTACCGGATGAACCTGGCGCCGTACAAGAAGTGGGTGCTGCTCGGCATCGCCACGCTGGTGGGCCTCATCGCCGGCGCCTCCGCGACCGGGCAGTGGCGCACCTGGCTGCTCTGGGTCAACGGCCAGTCGTTCGGCGAGAAGGACCCCCAGTTCCACAAGGACATCTCCTTCTTCGCCTTCGATCTGCCGTGGTACCGCTTCCTGCTCGGCTTCGGCTTCGCCGCGATCGTGCTCTGCACGATCGCCGCCGCGCTGACGCACTACCTCTACGGCGGCCTGCGGATCTCCAGCCCCGGCGCGCGGGCCACCTCCGCCGCGACCGGTCATCTCGCCGTGCTGCTGGGCACCTTCGTGGCGCTCAAGGCGGTGGCGTACTGGTTCGACCGCTACAGCCTGGCGACCAAGACCAGCGGCCTGAAGACCACCGACGGCTGGACCGGTCTGCGCTACGTCGACGCGAACGCCTATCTGCCGGCGAAAACGATCCTCTTCGTCATCGCGATCATCTGCGCGGTGCTCTTCTTCGCCACGCTGTGGCGGCGTACGTGGCAACTGCCGCTCATCGGCCTCGGCCTCATGGTCCTCTCGGCGATCCTGATCGGCGGGCTGTACCCGGCGATCGTGCAGAAGTTCCAGGTGCAGCCGAACGAGCAGGCCAAGGAGACGCCGTTCATCAAGAAGAACATCGAGGCGACGCGCAAGGCGTACGACATCGACGGTTCCCAGGTGACGGAGTACTCGGGCCAGGCGCCCAAGGACACCACCAACGAGCAGTTGCGCAGCGCCGTCGACAGCACGGCGAGCGTCCGGCTGCTCGACCCGAGCGTGGTCTCGCCGACGTACCAGCAGCAACAGCAGGTCCGCGGTTACTACCAGTTCCCGGGCACGCTGGACGTCGACCGGTACGAGGACGAGGACGGCAACTCGCAGGACACCGTCGTCGGTCTCCGTGAGATCAACGTGAACGGCATCCCGGAGAAGGGCTGGATCAACAGTCACTTCCGGTACACGCACGGTTACGGCGTCGTCGCGGCGAAGGGCACCGAGGTCACCGACGACGGCGACCCGGCGTACACGGAGAAGAACCTGCCGCCCGAGGGCGAGCTCGGCGACTACGAGCCGCGCATCTACTACGGCGAGCAGACCCGCGACTACTCGATCGTGGGCGGCCCGCAGGACGAGGTCGACTACGCCGACGACTCCGGCGAGAAGACGTACCGCTACAAGGGCGACAGCGGCGTCGACCTGTCCAACCCGATCAACAGGGCCGCGTACGCGCTGACGTTCAGCGAGCCGCAGATCATGTACTCCGGTGCGATCGGCGAGGGCTCGCAGATCATCTACAACCGCACCCCGAAGGAGCGGGTGGAGGCCGTCGCGCCCTGGCTGACGATCGACGGCGACCCGTATCCGGCGGTGGTCGACGGGCGCATCACCTGGATCGTCGACGCCTACACCACCAGCAACGGCTATCCGTACTCGACCAGGACCACCCTGGGCGACACGACGGCCGACTCGCTGACGGACGACCAGCGTTCGGTGATCGCGCAGCAGAACCAGGTCAACTACATCCGCAACTCGGTGAAGGCCACCGTCGACGCCTACGACGGCAGCGTGGACCTCTACGAGTGGGACACCGAGGACCCCGTCCTCAAGACCTGGATGAAGGCGTTCCCCGACACGGTCAAGCCGCGTGCGGAGATCAGCGACGCGCTCATGGACCACCTGCGCTACCCGCAGGACCTCTTCAAGGTCCAGCGCGAGCTGCTGACGCAGTACCACGTCACCAGCCCCAAGCAGTTCTACTCCGGCAGTGAGCAGTGGGAGATCCCGGACGACCCGACCACCAAGGTCGAGAGTTCGGTGCCGCCCTACTACCTCAGCATGAAGATGCCGGACCAGGACTCGCGGTCGTTCTCGCTGACGACCACGTTCACGCCACGCAACCGCAACAACCTGGGCGCGTACATGGCCGTGGGCGCGGACGCGCGCACCGACGACTTCGGCCAGATCAGAATCCTGAAGCTGCCGCCCAACAGTCCCGTGCCGGGACCGAAGCTCGTGCAGTCCAGATTCAACTCCAACGCCGCGATCGCCGACCAGATCAACATCCTTCAGAGAGGCGATTCGGAAGTCATCTACGGCAACCTGCTGACGGTGCCGTTGGAGGGCGGACTGATCTACATCGAGCCGGTGTACGTGCAAGGCACCGGCACCGGCTACCCGTTGCTGCGCAAGGTGCTGGTCACGTACGGCGACCAGACGGCCTTCGAGGACACGCTGCCCAAGGCGCTGAACGTCGTCTTCGGGGTGGAGGAAGCGACACCACCCGAGGACACGGGCGAGGAGCCGCCACCGGAGGAGGAACCGCCGGCCGGCGGCAGCCTCCAGGATGCCGTGGAGGACGCCCAGAAGGCCTACGAGGACGGTCAGCAGGCGCTCCAGGACCAGGACTGGGAGGCGTACGGCAAGGCCCAGGACGACCTGGAGGAGGCGCTCCAGCGGATCGAGGACGCCGAGCAGCAGGCCGGCGCGAACGGCGACGGAGCCGGTGAGGGAGCCGGCGACGGCGGAGCCGACGGAGCCGGTGACGGCGGAGGCGGCAGCGATGCCGGTGATGCCGGTGACGGCGGCGGCAGCGGGGCCTAGGCCCTCCGGGGCCGCCGTGGCCCGCCGGACGTGACGTCCGGCGGGCCACGGGCCGCGAGGACGGGCGGCGTTGGGGCCCCCGGCAGCGTGATAGCCTTACGGCACACGACGCGGGGTGGAGCAGCTCGGTAGCTCGCTGGGCTCATAACCCAGAGGTCGCAGGTTCAAATCCTGTCCCCGCTACGCGAGATCGAGGCCCGGAGTCCATCGGACTCCGGGCCTCGACGTGTTCCTGCCGCGTGATCCGTGTGCACCGTGGGGGCGGTGTGGTGAGGGGGACGGATGCGTCGTGTGTGTGTTTCCGAGGTCATTGTTTTGAGGGGTGTCGGCGTGACAAGGTTTGTTCAGTCGTTGTGTCGGGAAGTCGACAAACCGCTGAAGTGACCTTCCTGGCTGCGGTATACCAGGTGTACGCGGGTTGCAGGTGGTGCGACGATGGACCTCATGGGGGACGAGGCAAGGGTGTTGGACGCCCGTAAGACAGGGGGCACCGGCGGGCAGGAGCGCAAGGCTCCCGCCGCCGGTGAGTCGAGTGCTGCGCGCGGCCCGGATCCGGCCGTGGCGCAGCTCAGCGCGGAGGGCGCCGCCCTGCTGCGCAAGGGGGACCTCGACGGCGCGGAGCCGGTGCTGCGCGCGGCGACCGCCGAGGGCGACCGCGCCGCGGCGAACAACCTGGGCGTGCTGCTCTACCAGCGCGGCCAGGTGCACGAGGCGGCCGGCTGGTGGCGCATCGCCGCGGTCGGCGGCTCGCCCGCCGCCGCGCACGCGCTGGGGCGCTACTACCGGGAGAACGGCGACGAGCCCGGCGCCGAGTACTGGCTGCGCCAGTCCGCCGAGGCCGGCCACGCGCTGGGCGCGTACGCCCTCGCCGACCTGCTGGAGCACCGCAGCGACGTGGGCGCGGAGCGCTGGTTCCGGATCGCCGCCGACAAGGGGCACCGCGAGGCGGCGTACCGTCTCGCGCGCATCCTGGACACCGGCACCCGGGCCGGGTCCGGCAGCGGCGTCGAGACCGGTACGCGGCTGACGCCCCCGGCGGCGCCGGGCGCGGTGAGCCTCGTCCGCGACGGGCCGGGGGCCGGCGACGACCCGGTCGCCGAGGCCGAGCAGTGGTACCGGCAGGCCGCCGCGCGCGGGCACGTGCGCGCCGCGCTGCACCTCGGCACGCTCCTGGAGGAGCGCGGCGAGTCGCAGGAGGCCGGCCGGTGGTACGTGATCTCCGCGCGGGGCGGCGAGCCGCGCGCGGCCTGCGCGCTGGGCTTTCTGCTGCGCGACGCCGGGGACGACGCCAGCGCGGCCGTGTGGTGGCGCCAGGCGGCCAAGGACGGCGACGGCAACGCGGCGAACGCGCTCGGCGCGCTCTACGCCGACCGCGGCGAGCCGCAGGAGGCGGAGCGGTGGTACCGGGCCGCGCTCGGTGCGGGCGACGTCAACGGTGCGTACAACCTGGCGCTGCTGTGCGCCGGGGAGAACCGGGTCGAGCAGGCCGAGCAGTGGTACCGGCAGGCCGCGTACACGGGTCACTGCGAGGCGGCCAACGCGCTGGCCGTGCTGCTGCTGCAGCGCGGCGACGCCGCGGGCGCCGAGCCGTGGTTCTCGAAGGCCGCGGAGGCGGGCAGCGTCGACGCGGCGTTCAACCTCGGGATCATCCACGCGGGCCGGGACGACGAGACGGGCGCGCGGCAGTGGTACGAGCGCGCCGCGTCGGCCGGGCACGTGGAGGCCGCGCTGCAGGTCGGCATCGCGCTGCTGCGCGAGGGCGAGGAGAAGGACGCCGAGCACCGCCTGCGGACGGCCGCCGAGGGCGGCAGCGCCGAGGGCGCGTTCCGGCTGGCGGCGCTGCTGGACGACCGGCGGCCCGGGCCCGGAGCGGGGCCGGACGCCGCGGGCTCGCGCGGTGCGCGGGCGTGGGGCGGCGCGGGTGCCGCGGGTACGGCCGGCGACGCGGGCGGCTCGGACGCCGACGCCGCCGAGTGCGAGCGGTGGTACGAGCAGGCCGCGCGGCAGGGGCACCGGCGTGCCCAGGTGCGGCTGGGCATGCGCGCGGCCGCCCGGGGCGACACGGAGGCCGCGGGCCGGTGGTACCGGGCCGCGGCGGAGGCCGGCAGCCGCAACGGCGCGTTCAACCTGGGCCTGCTGCTGGCCCGGGAGGGCAGCGTGCCGGAGGCGGCGATCTGGTGGCGCCGGGCCGCGGAGCACGGCCACGGCCGCGCGGCGCTGCGGCTGGCGCTGCTGGCGGCCCGGCGGGGCGACCTGCCGGAGAGCCAGCACTGGTCGTCGCGCGCGGTGGAGCTGGGCCCCGCGGAGGTCGCGGAGCGCGCCGCCCGGCTGCGGGACGCGCTCGCGCAGGAGCTGACCGCCTGAGGGAACGGCCCGGGCGGTCCCCGGCCGCCGCCGGGAGGCGCGTGACGGCGCGGGCCGGCCCGGCAGGGCTTCGTACGGCCGGAAGCGGCCGGTGGCACACAGCCGCCGGCCGCTTCCGCGTGGTGTTCGCCCGCGCATAGACAACGACGGAGGCCCGGACCATGTGGTCCGGGCCTCCGTCAGTGGTAGCGGGGACAGGATTTGAACCTGCGACCTCTGGGTTATGAGCCCAGCGAGCTACCGAGCTGCTCCACCCCGCGTCGGTGAAACCAACACTACCCCTGGCCCATCGACCAGTGCAAATTGCTAAGCGCTGCGCTCCGCGCAGTCCGGGCAGACGCCGCGATACGTGACCTCCGCGCCGGAGACCCGGAAGCCGAAGCGCTCGGCCTCGGGCAGCGTCGACAGCAGATCGCCCTCCGGGCGTACGTCGCGGATCGAGCCGCAGCGGCTGCAGACCAGGTGCTGGTGCGCACTGTGGGCGTTCGGGTCGTACCGCTTGGCGCGGCCGTCCGTGCTGACCTCGAGCACTTCACCGAGGGCGACCAGCTCGCCCAGCGTGTTGTAGACGGTCGCCCGGGAGATCTCCGGGAGCCGGGCGGTGGCACGCGCCAGTACTTCGTCGGCCGTGTAGTGCACGTGGTCGCCGTCCAGGACCTCGGCCACGACTCGCCGCTGTGCGGTGAGCCGGAAGCCACGGCCGCGCAGTCGCTCCAGGAGGTCGCTCATGCATTCAGGGTAGCAGCGCACCGCTCTATGGCCAGAACCCATACGAACTTCATGGGGATCTTGACTTGGACTATGTCTAATGTAGGCTCGCTGCCAGACTGCGGCGATCGGTTCCGGGTTCGCGCTCCAGGCCCTGCGCGGGCGCGGACCGGTTGCCGTGCACGGACAGAGGGGTCGGGATGCCGGTCGGGCTCCCGGCCCCTCTGACGCGTCGGGCGTGCTACGCGAGGGCTGTCTCGCGGCGCTCCGATGCCTGCCGCGCGGGGGTCCAGCAGCGGATGATGTCGCGTACCGACACGACGCCCACCGGCTCCGCGTCGTCGAGGACGATCAGATGGCGGAAGCTGCCGTGCGTCATGGCGTCGGCGGCGTCGTCGAGGGTCCAGCCGGGTGCGGCGAAGACGACGTCCGTGGTCGTGTGGTCGTCGGCTTTCTCGGTGTCCGGGTCCTGGCCCGCGCCGACGGAGTTGAGGATGTCGCGCTCGGTCAGGATGCCGAGCCCGCTGGTGTCGGGGTCGAAGACGATCGCCGCGCCGACGCGCCGCGCCGACATCAGCCGGGCGGCCTGGCGGAGTGTGTGTGCGGGGCCGATGGTGAGGACCACCGTGCTCATGGCGTCGCGGACGAGCATGGGGTGGAGCCACCTCCTAGGCGTACGAACGGGCCCTTGCGCGACCTGTGAAGGATTTCACAAGTTCACAAGGTCTGTCAGTGCCCAGACTGGCACGCTGAGGAGAGTGCAACAAGAGGCGGGAGATGCCCGGCCGCCGGCCCCCGCGCCTCCGGGCGCGGGTTTGGCCGGCGGTCCCGACGCGCGGCTACGGGCCGAGATACTTCAGCAGTTCCTGGTGGAGCAGCCCGTTGGACGCCGCGGCGTTGCCGCTGTGCGGTCCGGGCTCGCCGTCGAGACCGGTGAACGAGCCGCCCGCCTCCGCCACGATCGCCGCGCACGCCGCCATGTCCCACAGCGACAGCTCCGGCTCCGCGCAGATGTCCACCGTCCCCTCGGCGACCATCATGTACGGCCAGAAGTCCCCGTACCCCCGGCTGCGCCAGCAGTCGCGGGTGAGGTGCAGGAAGCCGTCGAGCCGGCCGCGCTCGTCCCAGCCGTGCAGCGAGGAGTACGCGAACGAGGCGTCCTCGATGCGCTGGACGCCCGACACCCGCAGCGGGCTCGCCTTCGCCAGGCTGCGGCCGGTGTACGCGCCCCCGCCCTGCACCGCCCACCACCGGCGGCCGAGGGCCGGCGCCGACACCACGCCGACGACCGGCTGGTTGCCCTCGGGACCCGGCGCCATCAGCGCGATGAGCGTCGCCCAGACGGGGACGCCGCGCACGTAGTTCTTCGTGCCGTCGATGGGGTCGATGATCCAGCGCCGCGGGCCCGTGCCCTCGGTGCCGTACTCCTCGCCCATCACGGCATCGCGTGGCCGGGCGCGGCGCAGTGAGGAGCGGATCAGCTCCTCCGCCGATCTGTCCGCCTCCGACACCGGAGTGAGGTCCGGCTTCGTCTCGACCTTCAGGTCGAGGGCCTTGAACCGCTCCATCGTGGTGGCGTCGGCGGCGTCCGCCAGGACGTGGGCGAGACGCAGATCATCATGAAAACCGGCCATGCAACGAACAGTAACCCCAAAGGTGCGCCGCCAACCTTCGCCCGCGCGCGTGGCGGGCCTCCGAGCCCCCCGTACGGACCCTTGACAGCACCTGGCGGTGCGTCAATTCTGAGCGCACGGTCGCCCTCTGGAGGCCAGGATGCCCACAGCGCGAGAGTCACTTCTCGACGCCGCCTTCGCGGCGCTCAGGAGCCGGCCCTGGGCGGCGGTGCGGATGGTCGACGTCGCCGCCGCGGCCGGGGTGTCCCGCCAGACCCTCTACAACGAGTTCGGCAGCAAGGAGGGGCTCGCCCAGGCCCTCGTCAGACGCGAGATCGACGGCTATCTCGCGGGCGTGGAACGGACGCTGGCGGGTGCCCGCAGATCCGGCGCCGACGCCGGTGGCCGGCTGCTCGCCCTGGTGGCCTGGACCCTGCGCGCCGCGCGCGGCAACCCGCTGGTGCGCGCCGCGCTCACCGGCTGCTGGGGCGAGCAACTGCCGACCCCGGCGCGGCGCGTGCCCGCCCGGGGCGGGACGCCGGGCGCACGGCGCCGGGACCCGTCCGTGGAGACGCCGGCCGAGCTGGTCGAGGAGGTGCGCGACCGGGTACTGCGGGCGCTGGAGGAGCAGTTGCCGGGGACCCTCGGCGAACGCCGCCGGGTCTGCGAGGCGGTGACCCGGCTGACGCTCTCCTACGTGATCGCGCCGGCGGCCCGGGGCGAGGACGTGGAGCGTACGGTGCGCGGGCTGCTGGCGCTCAGTGCGCCGAGCCGGACAACTGCAGGCCGATGACGCCGACGATCACCAGCGAGATGGAGACGAGCTTCAGCGTGGAGACCATGTCGCCGAGGAAGGCCATGCCGTAGATCGCGGTGCCCGCGGCACCGATGCCCGTCCACACCGCGTACGCCGGGCCGACGTCGAGCTTCTTCAGCGACAGCGTCAGCAGGCCGAAGCTGCCGAGCGCGAAGACGCAGAAGGCGACCGTCGGCCAGAGCCGGGTGAAGCCGTGGGAGAGCTTGAGGCAGACGGCGAAGCCGGTTTCGAGGATTCCGGCCACGACGACCAGCAGCCACGCCATCGTGTAGTGCCTCCCGTTCGGTTGACGCTCCTGCGATTATGCCCAACACGCGTCCGCGGGGGCGACGGACCTGCCGAAACGCTTCGGCGGCCCATGGCCCGGCCGCGGTCAGTCCCCTTCCCGGCGCTCGCGGGTGGCGAGCAGGCGGCGCAGCGAGGCCAGCCGGGCGGGATCGGCGTGGCCCCCGGCGACCCAGGCGTCCAGCGCGCAGTCCGGCTCGTCGTGGCTGCAGTTGCGCGGGCAGTCCGCCGTCCCGGGCTCCAGGTCGGGGAAGGCGTGGATGACGCGCGAGGGATCCACGTGCGCCAGGCCGAACGACCGCACGCCCGGGGTGTCGATGACCCAGCCCTTCTCGTCGGGCAGCGGCAGGGCGAGCGCGGACGTGGTGGTGTGCCGGCCGCGGCCGGTGACGACGTTCACCTCGCCGGTGGCCCGCTGGCGCTCCGGCACGAGCGCGTTGACCAGGGTGGTCTTGCCGACGCCGCTGTGGCCGACGAAGGCGGTGACGCGGTCGGTGAGCAGGTCCAGCACGCGGGCGGCGCCCTCGCCGGTGGCCAGCTCGTCGCGGTTGCAGGCGACGGCGCGGACGCCCAGTGGCGCGTACGACTCCAGCAGCTCGTCCGCGGGCGCCAGGTCCGACTTCGTGAGCACGAGCAGCGGGTCGAGCCCGCCGTCGTACGCGGCGACCAGGCAGCGGTCCACCAGCCGCGGCCGCGGCGGCGGGTCGGCGAGCGCGGTGACGATGGCCAACTGGTCGGCGTTGGCCACGACCACGCGCTCGTACGGATCGTCGTCGTCCGCCGTGCGGCGCAGCACCGACGTGCGCTCCTCGACGCGGACGATGCGCGCCAGCGTCCCGGGGTCGCCGGAGACGTCCCCGACGACGGCGACCCGGTCCCCGACGACGATGCCCTTGCGGCCCAGCTCGCGGGCCTTCATGGCGGTGATGGTGCGCTCCCGGACGAGGCAGGTGATGCGGCCGCGGTCGACGGTGAGGACGAGGCCCTCGGCGGCGTCCTCGTGCTTGGGGCGGTTGCGGCTGCGGGGGCGGCTGCCCCGGCGGTCCGGGCGTACGCGGACGTCGTCCTCGTCGGGGTTCTTGCCGTAGCGCCGCATCGCGTGGATCAGTCTCTCGGGTCCTGGGCGGCGGGCGCACCGGCTGCGGACCCGGGCCCGGTGTCCGTCCCGGCCAGCAGTCCGGCCCACATCCGGGGGAAGTCGGGCAGGGTCTTGGCGGTCGTCTCCACGTTCTCCACCCGCACCCCCTTCACCAGCAGGCCCAGGACCGCGCCCGCGGTGGCCATCCGGTGGTCGTCGTACGTGTGGAAGACGCCGCCGTGCAGCGCGCGGGGGCGGATCTCCAGGCCGTCCGCGGTCTCGGTGACGTCGCCCCCCAGCCCGTTGATCTCCCGGGTGAGGGCGGCGAGCCGGTCCGTCTCGTGCAGCCGCAGATGGCCGACGCCGCGCAGCCGGGACGGCGAGCCCGCGAGCGCCGCCACCGCGGCGATGCCGGGCGTCAGCTCGCCGACCTCGGAGAGGTCGATGTCGATGCCGCGGACGCCGCCCGCCGAGGAGGCACCGGTGAAGACGAGGTCCGTGCGGTCCCCCGTGGTCACCAGCTCGCAGGAGCCGCCCATCTCCGTGAAGATCTCGCGCAGCGCGTCCCCGGGCTGCGTGGTCCGCCGGGGCCAGTCGCGAATCGTCACCCTGCCGCCGGTGACGAGCGCGGCGGCCAGGAACGGCTGGGCGTTCGACAGGTCCGGCTCCACCGTCAGGTCCCGCCCGCGCAGGCCGCCCGGCGCCACCCGCCACACGTGCGGCTCCCCGCCGTCCTCCGGCGCGTCCACCTCGGCGCCGGCACCCCGCAGCATCTCCACGGTCATCCGGATGTGCGGCAGCGAGGGCAGCCGGTCGCCCGTGTGCCGCAGCTCCACGCCCTTGTCGAAGCGCGGCGCGGAGAGCAGCAGCGCGCTGACGAACTGGGAGGACGAGGAGGCGTCGACCTCGACAGGACCGCCCCGCAGCGTCCCCTCCCCGTACACCGTCAGCGGCAGGGCGCCGGGGCTGCCCTGCGCGGTGTCGTCGATCCTGGCGCCGAGGGCGCGCAGCGCGTCGATCACGCCGTGCAGCGGGCGCTCGTGGCTGCGCGGGTCGCCGTCGAAGCGGACCGGGCCGTCGGCCAGGGCGGCGACGGGCGGCAGGAAGCGCATGACCGTGCCCGCGTTGCCCACGTCCACCGCGGCGTCGCCCCGCAGGCCGCCGCCGGGGGTGACGCGCCACTCCTCGGTGCCGTCCGGGCCCATGCCCTCCTCTATGCCGACGCCGAGGGCCCGCAGGCCGCCCGCCATCAGGGCGCTGTCGCGCGAACGCAGCGGCCGGCGCAGCCGGCCGGGCCCGGAGGCGAGCGCGGCGAGCACCAGCGCCCGGTTCGTGACCGACTTCGATCCGGGCACGGTGACGGCCGCCGTCACCGGGCCGGAGGCGGTCGGCGCGGGCCAGGGGCTGCTCTGCGAAGCGGTCATGGCACTCACCCTATGCGGGCGGCACCGCCGCTCGCAGGGTTCGCCCGCCGCCTGTGGACAACCGGCGGGTTGTGGACGGCGGCGCCGGGGTCGCGGGCGGGAGCGGGGGCGCCGGGCGGATCAGAGGTCGAGCAGCCAGCGGGCGCCGCCGGCGAGGGCGCAGAGCGCGACGACGTAGAACAGCAAGACCCACAGCCCGGCCGGGGTGTGCGTCAGCCGCCCCAACTGGTCGGCGTCGGACTGCGGCGCCTCGCCGCGGCGCCGCTTGCGCTGCAGCTCGAAGACCGGCCGCACGCCGCCGAGCAGCAGGAACCACACGGCCCCGTACGCGAACGCCGCCTGCACGTCGGGCTCGGTGAGCCAGGAGACGAGGAAGAACGCGGCCCCGGTGAGGACGACGGTCACCACCCCGTACGCGTTCCTGATCATCAGCAGCATCGCCGCGAGCAGGGCGATCGCGCCCCACAGCGCCGCCGTGATGCGCCCGTCGGCCAGCAGCCAGGCACCGGCGAGGCCGAGCAGCGGCGGTGCGGTGTAGCCGGAGGCGGCGGTGAGGACCATGCCGAGGCCGGAGGGCTTGCCGCGGCTGACGGTCAGGCCCGAGGTGTCGGAGTGCAGGCGTATGCCCTCCAGGCGGCGGCCGGTGAGCACGGCGACGAGGCCGTGGCCGCCCTCGTGCGCGATGGTGACGGCGTTGCGCGCCACCCGCCATATGCCCCAGGGCAGCACGACGGAGAGCGCCACCAGCCCCGTCACCACGACCAGCCACTCCGAGGGGTCCGGCTGGGTGCCGACGACGCGGTCCCACAGCTCGCCGAGGCTGGTTCCTTCCATGTGCCCTCCCGGTGCTCGGACGAGCAGGGTAGCCAAGGCACCGTGTGCGGGCTGTCAGAGGGGCGTGGCAGTCTTGTCACCCATGTGCGGACGGTACGCGGCGAGCAGGAAACCCGAGGACCTCGTCCACCTCTTCGAGGTGGAGAAGTGGGACGCGGAGGAGACGCTCGCGCCCGACTACAACGTGGCGCCCACCAAGAACGTGTACGCGGTGCTGGAGCGCCCCGAGCGGGACTCGGACGACCCCCGCCCCGTGCGCCAGTTGCGGACGCTGCGCTGGGGCCTCGTGCCGTCCTGGGCGAAGAACCCGGACCTGGGCGTGAAGATGATCAACGCCAGGGCCGAGACCGTGCACGAGAAGCCTGCCTACCGCCGCGCCTTCGCCTCCCGGCGCTGCCTGCTGCCGGCCGACGGCTACTTCGAGTGGCTGACGTTCAAGGGCGAGCGGCAGTTGGAGGAGCAGGGGAAGAAGAAGCGGCCCCGCAAGCAGCCGTACTTCGTCACCCCGGCCGACGGCTCGGTCTTCGCGATGGCGGGGCTCTTCGAGTTCTGGCGGGACAAGACGCTGCCGGACGACGACCCGCGCGCGTGGTGGGTGACGTGCACGGTGGTCACGACGGAGGCGGAGAGCACGGAGCTGGCCGGCGGTTCCGCGGGGGAGTCGGGGCCGCACACCCTCGCCGAGATCCACCCGCGGATGCCGCTGATGCTCACCCCGGACCGCTGGGACGCCTGGCTCGACCCGGCCAACAAGGACCCGGAGGCGCTGCGCGAACTGCTGACCCCGCCCCCGCCGGGGCTGCTGCGGGCGTTCCCGGTGTCCACGAAGGTGAGCGACGTGCGCAACAACGGCGCGGAGCTGGTGGAGGAGATAGCGGCGCCGGAGGAGGAGACCCTGTTCTAGGGTCCGCGTTCCGGGCCTCAGGGCCGGCTGCCACGGCGCTCCGCGGGGCGGCGGTGGCGCGGGTACGGGTGCGACTTCAGTGCAGGTTCAGTGCAGGCCGGCGAGCCAGTCCGCCGCGGCGGCGGTGATCGTGGCGGCGGTCCCGGCCTCGTCGGGCGGCGCGCTCTTGGCCACGGCGAAGCCGTGGTCCGCGTACGGCACGGGCACGACGTCGACCTCCGCCGGGAACTCCGCGGGCCCGCCGAACGGGTCGCGCTCGCCCTGCACCACGCGCGTCGGCACCCCCGCGTCCAGCAGCTCCGCCAGCCGCGACTTCTCCGGCTTGCCCGGCGGGTGCAGCGGGAAGGCCAGGGCGAGCACCGCCAGGGCACCGAGGTCCCGGGCGGTCCGGCACGCGACCCGGGCGCCGGCGCTCCGGCCGCCCGCGACGACCGGCACGCCGGGCTTCTCCAGGGCGGGCCAGAGCGCCGTCCAGCCGGCGTCGAGGGTCTTGGGCGCGGGCGCCAGCTTGCGTCCCGCGACCCGCCACGGCTGCTCGACGAGAGCGACGGTGACCCCTTCGGCGGGCAGCGCGCCGGCCAGCGCCCGCAGATCACGGGCCTCGATGCCGCCGCCGGCGCCGTGGCTCAGCGCGAGCACGAGGCGCGGCCGGGCGGCCCGGTGCCAGGTGATCCGGGCGTCACCGGGCGGGGTGGCGACGGTCTGGGTGGTGGGCTTCACCCACCACAATCTAGGCGAGCGGCCCGCGCCCCCGGCGCTCCGGCACAGGCGACGCCGCAGATCCGTGCCCTCCCGCGTCCGCGCCCCTTCGTACGCGTCCGGGCAGGCCCGGGCCCGTACCCGGCGGATGGTCACCCGGTCCGCCCGGGGAATGCGGCATCGGCGGCGAGCGTTCTCAGCGGTATACGTCACGCGATCGTCGAAGGGAAACGCATGACCGGGGTCGCATGCCCGTCGCGTCCGCAGCCGGAGGCAGCGGAGAAGTACTGGGCGGCGGATGTGCACGTACGTCGTCTATCCTCCGAACCGTACGGGGCCACGGGAGGCTCCACCACGGTGCTGGAGGAGGTGGGTCTCGTCACTGGGACCGACACGGGGAAGGGCGGGGCGGCCGAGGAGCCGAAGACGCCCGAGGAGACGTCCGCCGAGCGGAACGCACGCTTCGAGCGTGACGCGCTCCAGTTCCTCGACCAGATGTACTCGGCCGCGCTGCGCATGACGCGCAATCCCGCCGACGCGGAGGACCTGGTGCAGGAGACCTATGCCAAGGCGTACGCGTCCTTCCACCAGTTCCGCGAGGGCACGAACCTCAAGGCGTGGCTCTACCGCATCCTGACCAACACGTTCATCAACTCGTACCGCAAGAAGCAGCGTGAGCCGCAGCGCAGTGCCGCCGAGGAGATCGAGGACTGGCAGCTCGCCCGTGCCGAGTCGCACATGTCGACCGGCCTGCGCTCCGCCGAGGCCCAGGCGCTGGACCACCTGCCGGACTCGGACGTGAAGGAGGCCCTCCAGGCGATTCCGGAGGAGTTCCGGATCGCGGTCTATCTGGCGGACGTCGAGGGCTTTGCCTACAAGGAGATCGCGGACATCATGGGGACACCGATCGGTACGGTCATGTCCCGGCTGCACCGCGGTCGCCGCCAGTTGCGCGGTCTCCTGGAGGACTACGCGCAGGAGCGCGGCCTGATGCCGGCGGGTGCCGGTCCTGAGTCGGCCGGGTCGCACACGGGAAAGGGTTCGGGATCATGAGCTGCGGAGAGCCGCACGAGACGGATTGCTCAGAGGTCCTCGACCACCTCTACGAGTATCTCGACAAGGAGATGCCGGAAGGCGACTGCGCGAAGTTCCAGGTGCACTTCGACGAATGCAGCCCCTGTCTGGAGAAGTACGGCCTGGAGCAGGCCGTGAAGAAGCTCGTCAAGCGCTGCTGCGGGCAGGACGACGTACCGGCGGATCTGCGCGCGAAGGTGATGGGCCGCATCGACACCATCAGGTCCGGCGACGAGGTACCGGAACAGCCGGTGCTCGACGGCGGGGACGAGGGCCGCCCCACGTCACTCGAAGGTGCGAATCCACCCGCCTCGTAGTGTTCTTTTACGCAACTGCGCCCCATTCGGCCGTAGGTGCCGCCCTATGCTCCCCAACTCGTACGGAGTACAGCCGGGACGAGGAGCGTGGGGCGCATGGGGCAGGTGGCGCAGGTCTCTGCGGCCGGGCGCGGCTGTCTGCTGTGCGCACTCCTCGCCACCGCGGCGTGCGCCGCTCCCGCGCTGCTGCCCGGGGCCGCGATCCCCTGGGCGGCGCTGGCCCTGCTGGCCGTCGTCTACGCGGCCGGTGAACACCTCTGGCGCGTCCCGCCGCTGGCCGGACGGGTGCCCGACGGTATCGGCGCGTTCTTCCCGGTCCTCCTTGCAGGAGCGTTTCTGCTGCCGCCCTCCGCGGCGGCCCTCGTCCCCCTTCCGGGCGCGCTGACCGCCCGGATCGCCGAGCAGCCCGCCGCCCCGCGGCGGCTGTGGCGGGCCGCGGAACTCGCGCTCGCCGGCTGGGCGGCCGCGTACGCCGCCGGGCGCATGCCCGGGGACGCCAGGCTCGGCGAGGCCGGATTCCCCGAACTGCTGCCCGCCGCGCTCGCCGCGGTCGCGGCCTTCTGGACCGTCCTCACCTGCCTGGCCGCCCTCATGCAGGCCGCCGCCGAGCGCCGCTCCCCGCGCGCCGCGCTCGCCGGCGCGCCCGCGGCGGCGGGCACGTACCTCGTGCACGGGCTCGCCGGGCTGATGATGGCGATGCTCTGGCACAGCCCGCACGGGCCCGCCAGCGGGCTGCTCGTGCTGCTGCCGATGGCCATCTCCTGCTGGGCGTTCGCCCAGGCCAACCGCGAACGGGCGGCGCACCAGGCGACGATCCGCGCGCTGGTGCAGGCCGTGGACATCAAGGACCGCTACACCCGCGGGCACAGCGAGCGGGTCGGCCGCGCGTCGGTGCTCATCGCGCGCGAGCTGGGCATGGACGAGCGGCGGCAGGAGGTCCTGCGGTTCGCCGGGATCCTGCACGACGTGGGCAAGCTCGGCGTGCCGACGCGCATCCTGCGCAAGGACGGGCCGCTGACGCCGGAGGAGCGGCGGGTCATCGAGCTGCACCCGGAGTACGGGCACGAGATCGTCCGCGGCATCGGCTTCCTGGAGGAGGTGCGCTCGGCGATCCTCCACCACCACGAGCGGATGGACGGCGGCGGTTACCCGTACGGGCTCACCGGCGAAGCGATTCCGGAATACGCCCGGGTGGTCGCGGTCGCCGACGCCTTCGACGCCATGACGTCGACCCGCTCCTACCGCCGCGCCCGCGAGGTGCCCGCCGCGCTGGCGGAGCTGCGGCGGTGCGCGGGTGCGCAGTTCGACCCCCGGATGGTGCGCGCGCTGGCCGGTGCGATCGGGCGCCGCGGCTGGCACGCCGAGGTCACCGCGGACGAGCCGGCCGCCGTCCCCGCGCCGCTGCGCGGCGGGACCGGCGAGCGGCGCGGGGACGGCACGGCGGGCGGTACGGCGGGCGGTACGGCGGACGTCGTACGCAGCGGTGGCGCCCCGTGAGCGAATCGGTTCGCCGCGCCCGGCACCGGACCCCGCCCGAGGTGCGCGTGGCGGTCGGGGCCGCGGGGGCGGCGACCGCGGCCGGGTTCTGCTGGACGCTCACGCACGGGCTCGCCCAGCCCGAGGCCGCGCTCGCCTTCGGCCTCCTCATCGTGCTCGGCGAGGTGGCGGGAGACCACCGCGCGGGCGCCCCCGCGCGCATCCCCGCGCCGTTGGCGACCGCCGGCGCGCTCGGGTACGCGCTGCTCTGCATCCCGGCGGACGCGGCCGGCGGCGCGGTCCTGGAGATCGCCGCCGTGTCCTTCACCGCCACCGTCGTCGGCGCCGTCCCGCACGTCGCCCGGGGCCGCGGCCCCACCGCCGAGCACCTGGTGCGCCGGGTCCTCGGCACCGCCTTCGCCGCCGCCTGCTGCCGACCCCTCTGCGCCGGCGCCCCCGTCGACGGCGACGGCGGCCCCGTCGCGGGCCTCGCCGCGGGCCCCGGCTACGTCCTGGCGCTGCTCGGCGTCCTCGCCCTCACCGCGCTCTGCGACGCCGTGCTCGCCGCCTGCCTCGCCCGGGCCCGCACCGGCTGGCCGTACGGCCCCCTGCTCCGCGACGAGCTGCGCGCCCTGCCCGGCGTGGGCTCCGCGATGTGCGCGACCGGCGTCGTCATCGCGCTGGCCGCGCAGGTGGCCGGGCCCTGGGCGCTGCCCGTGCTGAGCCTGCCCCTGCTGCTCACCCAGGTCTCGTTCCGCCGCTACGCCGCGGTACGCCGCACGTACCGCCAGACCATCGCCTCCCTGGCCCGCGCGACCGAGATGGCCGGCTACCACAGCCAGGGCCACGCCCACCGCGTCGCCGCCCTCAGCCGGGCGATCGGCCGGGTACGCGGGCTCTCCGAGCGGGAGCTGGACGTGCTGGAGCAGGCCGCGCTCATGCACGACCTCGGCAAGCTCTCCCTGGCCGACCCGGTGCCGCCCGGCGGCGACGGGACCGTGCCGCCCGGTGCCGAGAGCCTCGCCGACCGGCGGCGCGTCGCCCTGCTCGGCGGCGCGGTGGTGCGGCAGACCGGGGTGGCCGCCGAGGTCGCCGTCGTCGTGGAGCGGCAGGCGGAGCCGTACCGTGACCAGCCGGTCGCGGCCCGTATCGTGCGCGTGGCGGCCGCATACGACGTGCTGGTGGCGGGGAACGCGAAGGGTGAGGGCGCGGTCGCCGCCGGGCCGCTGGCGGCCCTGGAGCGGCTCCGGCTGGCCACTGCGGACGAGTACGACCCGGTCGTGGTGGACGCGCTGCGGGAGGTGCTGGCGAGTGGCGTGTGCGCGAACTGACCGGTAAGAAGCGGGTGTACGGCACCGCGTGGTTGGATGCGGGCATAGCCCGGCACCCGAGCGGACAGGAAGTTGCGGGGAGCAACGGCGCCCCCCGGGAGAGCACGCCGTGCGGACGGGCCGCACAGTGGTCATCCTGGAGTCAAAGACGGCAGGCAGGAATCGTGAGGATCTTCGGCAGAACACGGCATCGGCCCTCCGCCTCGTGGCGGCAGGCGACCGACCGCGCGTTCACGTTGATCGGCGACGGCCGGTACGACGACGCGGGCGCGCTGCTCACCCGTGCCGCGGGCCTGGAGCCCTGGCTGTCGGAGTCGTGGTTCAACCTTGCGCTGCTGCACAAGTTCCGGCACGACTGGGAGCAGGCGCGCGCCGCGGGCCTGCGGGCCGTCGCGCTGCTCGACCGCGAGACGGGCGCGCCCGACTGGTGGAACGTCGGCATCGCCGCCACCGCGCTCCAGGACTGGCCGCTGGCGCGGCGGGCCTGGCAGGCGTACGGGCTGAGCGTGCCCGGCGGCGCCGCGCACCAGGGGGCCACCGACCCGCCGGAGGACATGGACCTGGGCAGCGCCGCGGTGCGGCTGTCGCCCGAGGGCGAGGCGGAGGTCGTCTGGGGCCGCCGTCTCGACCCGGCCCGGATCGAGGTGCAGAGCATCCCGCTGCCGTCGTCGGGGCGGCGCTGGGGCGAGGTCGTGCTGCACGACGGGGTGCCGCACGGCGAGCGGGCGACGCTGGCGGGGCCCTCGTACCCGGTCTTCGACGAGATAGAGCTCTGGGCGCCCTCGCCGGTGCCGACGTGGGTGGTGCTGCTGGAGGCCGCCACCGAGGCGGACCGGGACGCCGTCGAGCTGCTGGCGGCCGAGGCGGGGTACGCGGCCGAGGACTGGTCGTCGTCGGTGCGGCTGCTCTGCCGTACCTGCTCGGAGAGCTGCATGCCCAGCGCCGAGGGCTCGCTGCAGGCGACCCTCGACCCGCACGACCACAGCGAGCCGGGCCAGCCGGGCCCGCTGGTGCACCGCACCGAGGACGGGCTGTGGGTGCCGGAGCGCGAGTGCGGGATAGCCGCGCCCGCGTCCCTGGTGCGCGGGCTGCTGGAGAGCTGGGCGGCGGACAGCCCGGACACCCGGGACTGGCGGGATCTGGAGGAAGTCGTCTGAGGCTGTCGGAACCTGGCCGTACCCTGGACTCCGGTCTTTTCACAGAAGCTCGTGAGGGCGGGAACCAGGAAGGCGTACGGCGAGCATGACGCAGCAGGCGGAGCAGGAGCAGGCGGGGCGGGAAGCGGAGTCGCCGGACGTGTTCATCGACGACGTGACGGACGCGGAGGCGCGCGAGCGGGCGGCCCGCGAGCGGGGCACGGCCCGGCCGATCACGGTGGTCGGCAATCCGGTGCTGCACCGCGAGTGCCGGGACGTGACGGAGTTCGACGACGCGCTGCGGCGGCTCGTGGACGACATGTTCGCCAGCCAGCGGGCCGCGGAGGGCGTGGGCCTGGCGGCCAACCAGATCGGGGTCGACCTCAAGGTCTTCGTCTACGACTGCCCGGACGACGACGGCGTGCGGCACGTGGGCGCCGTGTGCAACCCCGTGCTGGAGGAGCTGCCCGCCGAGCGCCGGCAGCTCGACGACGGCAACGAGGGGTGCCTGTCCGTCCCCGGCGCGTACATGTCGCTGGCCCGCCCCGACTATGCGGTGGTGAGCGGCCGCGACCTCGACGGCAACCCCCTCCGGGTGGCCGGGACGGGCTACTTCGCCCGCTGCCTGCAGCACGAGACGGACCACCTCTACGGGCGGCTCTACATCGACCGGCTCTCCAAGCGCGAGCGCAAGGACGTCATGGAGCAGATGGCCGAGAACACCCCGCGGTACGAGACCGTCCCCAACGACTGACGCCCCCCGGCCTGCCCGGATCCGCCGCCCGCGGGCCGTGACCGCCGCCTCTTGCGCGGCGGTTACGGCAGTGGTCCAGTCCACTGGCGCCATGGCGGCGCGTTGACCGTGCGCCCGGCGCACGCGAGGCTCGGAGCCCCCCATTCGTACGGCACGGAGGCCCCATGCTCAGACGTACGGTCAGACTCATCCTCAGCATCGTCATGATCGCGGCGGCGGGTGTCGTCGGTACGGTCGCGACCGCCGGCACCGCGCAGGCGGACTCGTGCTACACCTGGAACCGCACGCTCAAGGAAGGCATGTCCGGCGCGGACGTCACCCAACTGCAGATCCGGGTGGCCGGGCACGTGACGTCCGGCGAAATCCTCGCCGTCGACGGCAACTTCGGCCCGCGCACCAAGGCCGCGGTCGCCAAGTTCCAGAGCGCGTACGGGCTCGCCTCGGACGGTGTCGCGGGCACCAACACGTTCAACAAGATCTACAGCCTCCAGGACGCCGACTGCACGCCGATTCACTTCACCTACGGCGAACTGAACAAGTGCAACTCCACCTGGAGCGGTGGCGCGGTATCCGCGGCGACAGCCAAGGAGAACGCCAAGCGCACCATGTGGAAGCTGGAGGCGATGAGGCACGCGCTGGGCGACGTTCCCATCAACATCAGCAGCGGCTTCCGCTCCACCTCGTGCAACAGCGCGGTCGGCGGCGCCTCCAACAGCCAGCATCTGTACGGCACGGCGGCCGACCTCGTCGGCTCCCCGTCGTTCTGCCGGCTGGCCCAGCAGGCGCGTACCCACGGCTTCGGCGGGATCCTCGGTCCCGGCTACCCGGGCCACAACGACCACACGCACGTGGACGGCCGGTCCTCGCGCTACTGGTCGGCTCCCTCCTGCGGCATCTGACCGCGGGCGGCGCAGCAGCACAAGCGGCGCGGCAACGCCGCCGCAGCAGCAAGCGGCCGCCGGCCGGACCCGCCCCCCGCGGCAGGGTCCGGCCGGCGCCGCGGCTCATCTGCCGCCCGGCAGGCGGCGCTCAGAACTCGTCGTCGAACCCGACCGAGCCCTCCACGGCCACCTGGTACGCGGACGGGCGGCGCTCGAAGAAGTTCGTCAGCTCCTGCACGTCCTGCAACTCCATGAACGCGAAGGGGTTCTGCGACCCGTACACGGGCGCGAAGCCCAGCCGGGCCAGCCGCTGGTCCGCCACGCACTCCAGATACGCGCGCATCGAGTCGGTGTTCATCCCCGGCAGGCCGTCGCCGCACAGGTCCCGCGCGAACTGCAGCTCCGCGCGCACCGCCTCGTCGAGCATGTCGCGCACCTGCCGCCCCAGCTCCTCGTCGAAGAGCCCCGGCTCCTCCTCGCGGACCGTGTCGACCACGGAGAACGCGAAGTCCATGTGCATGCTCTCGTCGCGGAACACCCAGTTCGTGCCCGTCGCGAGCCCGTGCAGCAGACCGCGGGAGCGCAGCCAGTAGACGTACGCGAACGCGCCGTAGAAGAAGAGGCCCTCGATGCAGGCGGCGAAGCAGATGAGGTTGAGCAGGAAGCGGCGGCGGTCCTCCCTGGTCTCCAGCCGCTCGATGTTCTCCACGGAGTCCATCCAGCGGAAGCAGAACTGCGCCTTCTCGCGGATCGACGGGATGTTCTCGACGGCGGCGAACGCCGCGGCCCGCTCGTCCGGGTCGGGGAGGTAGGTGTCCAGCAGCGTCAGGTAGAACTGGACGTGCACGGCCTCCTCGAAGAGCTGGCGGGAGAGGTAGAGGCGGGCCTCCGGCGAGTTGATGTGCTTGTAGAGCGTGAGCACCAGGTTGTTCGCCACGATCGAGTCGCCGGTGGCGAAGAACGCCACCAGCCGGCCGATGAGGTGCTGTTCGCCTGGCGAGAGCTTCGCGAGGTCGGAGACGTCGGAGTGGAGGTCGACCTCCTCGACGGTCCAGGTGTTCTTGATCGCGTCCCGGTAGCGCTCGTAGAAGTCCGGGTAGCGCATGGGGCGCAGGGTCAGCTCGAAGCCCGGGTCGAGCAGGTTCTTGGCTCCGGTGGCGGTGGTCACTGGCAGGCCTCGCAGGTCTCGGGGTTCTCCAGGGAGCAGGCGACGGCGTCGTCGGCGTGCGGCTGCTGGACGGGCAGGGGTACGGGGGCGGCGCCGGTGGACGCGGCGGCGCGGGCCGAGCGGGCGATCCGGGTCGCCGGGCGGGAGCGCAGGTAGTACGTCGTCTTCAGCCCGGACTTCCAGGCGTAGGCATACATCGAGCTGAGCTTGCCGATGGTCGGCGCGGCCATGAAGAGGTTGAGCGACTGGGCCTGGTCGAGGTAGGGCGTACGGGCCGCGGCCATGTCGATCAGCGCGCGCTGCGGCATCTCCCACGCCGTGCGGTACCGCGCCCGGACCTCCTCGGGGATCCAGGTCAGCTCCTGTACGGAACCGTCGTGCTCGCGCAGCGCCTCGCGGGTCTGCGCGTCCCACACCCCGAGCGCCTTCAGCTCGGCCACCAGGTAGGAGTTGACCTGGAGGAACTCGCCGCTCAGCGTCTCGCGCTTGAAGAGGTTGGAGACCTGCGGCTCGATGCACTCGTAGACGCCGGCGATGGAGGCGATCGTCGCGGTCGGCGCGATGGCCAGCAGCAGCGAATTCCGCAGCCCCGTCCCCGCGATCCGGGCGCGCAGCGCGGTCCAGCGCTCCGGCCAGACCGCGCCGGCCTCGGGGTAGTGGTCGGGGTGGAGCACGCCGCGGGCGGCACGGGTGCGAGACCAGGCCGGGTGCGCGCCGTGCCGCTCGGCGAGGTCGGCGGAGGCGGCGTACGCGGCGAGCATGATGCGCTCGGCGATACGGGTGGACAGCGCCCGCGCCGCCGGGGAGTCGAACGGCAGCCGCAGCCGGAAGAAGACGTCCTGGAGGCCCATCACGCCCAGGCCCACGGGCCGCCAGCGGGAGTTGGACGCCGCGGCCTGCCCGGTGGGGTAGAAGTTGATGTCCACGACGCGGTCGAGGAACGTCACGGCGGTACGGACCGTGGCGTCCAGCTTCTCCCAGTCCATCGCCCCCTCCCAGCCGCCGGCGGTGTCGCCGAGATGGGCGGCGAGGTTGACCGAGCCGAGGTTGCACACCGCGGTCTCGCCGTCGTCCGAGACCTCCAGGATCTCGGTGCAGAGGTTCGAGGAGTGCACGACGGCGCCGGGCTCCGCGGTCTGGTTGGCGGTGCGGTTGGCGGCGTCCTTGAAGGTCATCCAGCCGTTGCCGGTCTGCGCGAGGGTACGCATCATCCGGCCGTACAACTGCCGCGCGGGGATCTGCCTGACGTACCGCCCCTCGGCCTCCGCGCGGGCGTACGCCGCGTCGAACTCGGCGCCGTAGAGGTCGGTCAGCTCGGGCACGTCGGCGGGCGAGAAGAGCGACCAGGGGCCGTCGGCCTCGACGCGGCGCATGAACTCGTCCGGGATCCAGTGCGCGAGGTTGAGGTTGTGGGTGCGGCGGGCCTCCTCGCCGGTGTTGTCCCGCAGCTCCAGGAACTCCTCGACGTCGGCGTGCCAGGGCTCCAGGTAGACGCAGGCGGCGCCCTTGCGCTTGCCGCCCTGGTTCACGGCGGCGACGGAGGCGTCCAGGGTGCGCAGGAACGGGACGATGCCGTTGGAGTGGCCGTTGGTGCCGCGGATCAGCGAGCCGCGGGAGCGGACCCGGGTGAAGGGGATGCCGATGCCGCCGGAGTGCTTGGAGAGCCGGGCGACCTGGTGGTAGCGCTCGTAGATCGAGTCCAGCTCGTCGAGCGGGGAGTCCAGCAGGTAGCAGGACGACATCTGCGGGTGGCGGGTGCCGGAGTTGAAGAGGGTGGGGGAGGAGGGCAGGTACCCGAGGCGGCTCATCAGCCCGTACAGCTCGGCGACTTCGGCCACGTCGGCGTCGGAGTCGCCGGCGGCCAGCCCGCAGGCGACGCGGAGGAAGAAGTGCTGGGCGGTCTCGATGACCGCGCGCTCGGTGGGGTGGCGCAGCAGATAGCGGGTGGAGACCGTACGCAGGCCGAAGTAGCCGAAGAGGTCGTCGCGGCCCTCGGCCACGGCCTCGTCGACCAGCGCGTCGAGGCGGGCGGCGTGCCGCCGGACGAACGCGGCGGTGGCGTCGGCGACGATGCCCTCGCGGTGGCCCACGGCGATCGCGGCGGAGAAGCTCGTGGCGCCCTGGCCCGCGGCCTCCTCGGCGACGGCCCGGGTGAGCAGCCGGGCGGCCAGTTTCGAGTACTCCGGCTCCTCGGCGATGAGCGCCGCCGCGGCCTCGGTGGCCAGCTCCCGCAACTCCGCCTCGCCGGAGCCCGGGTGCCGTCCGCGCAGCGCGTCCGCGGCGACCCGGGCGGGGTCGGTGGCGGGCAGGTCGGCGGCGAGCTCGGCGAGGGTGCGGGTGAGCGCGGCGGCCGGTCCTTCGCCGGCACGGGGGGTGGCGGAGGCGGGCTCCGTAGGCGCGGCCGGTGGTGCGATCGTCAAGATGCTGCTCTCCCTCGCTCGGCGGGGGGCCGCGCGGGAGAGGCTGCGGTACGGGCGCAGGCGGGCATGCCACATCCGTCGAGGCACCCCGTGTGCGTCCGCGAGCCCAATCCACGAGACCCGGACGTCATCGATCGCTGCCGCAGGTTTTCGGGCTCACGACAGACGGACCCGCCGGCGCGTGGCAGGCATGCCCGTACATCGCTCACCGTTGCGGGACAGCTCCGGACTTCCACCGGATTCCCCTGCGTCGGCAGCTAGGACGAGCATACATCTAGTGGCTCGTCGTGGAAGCACCCCTATATGTTGTGTCGCCTCTCGGTCGGGCGTCAGAGGTCCGCGACGAAGGCCCAGAGCGGCAGATCCGGCAGCGGCAGCCAGTCCCGCGCCGGGGTGCGGACGAACCCCAGCCGCTCGTACAGCCGGTGGGCCGTGCCCATCTGCGGGGTGCTGGACAGCACCACCCGGTGCGCCCCCAGCTCCCGCGAACGGTCCAGACAGGCCCGTACGAGCGCCTCGCCCACGCCCCGGCCGCGCGCCTCCCGGGCCACCGCCAGCATCCGGAACTCGCCCTCGCCGGGACCGCTCAGCTCCGCGAACGGCGACCCCGCCGTCACGAACGTCACACTGCCCAGCACGTCCCCGCCGACCGCGCCGGCGTCCCCCTCGACCGCGACCAGCACCTCGGCGCGCTCCGCCGCCGCCCGGCGGCGCACGTCCCGCAGCTCGTGCACGTACTCGTCGTCCTCGCCGAACGTCAGCAGTCCGTCCGCCAGATACGCCTCGGCGACCAGCTCGCCCGCCCGCTCGTACTCCTCCGGCCGCACCGGCCGCACCGTGAAGTCCATACCCCCGAGTCTGCCCTGCCCCACCGACAACGGGCCGCCGCCCCCGGAAGCCGGGGACGGCGGCCCGTACGTCCGCGGCCCGTGCCGCACCGCGCTCAGCAGCAGCGGAAGCCCTTGCGCGGGTCGTCGCCCGCGTCCGTGCGCATCCGCTCGAACTCGCGCCGGGTGGGCACCTTCGCGTCGGGGTCGTGCCCGTGCAGGTGCTCGACGTAGCGCTCGTACGCCGTGTCGCCGATCACCTCGCGGACGTACCACCAGACCTTGCGCCCGGCCGCCGCCAGCGCGGCCGTCCCGGTCATGAGCCCCCTCCGTCCCGCGTACCGCCGCCGGCACCCGGTCCCGTGCCCGGCTTGAACCCGCCGCCGCTGCCCAGCCCCGCCGCGGCCAGCTCCTCCTTCTCCTCCTTGGTCGCGATCAGTTGGGCCGGTGCCACGTACGACGACTCGTGGTACGGCTCCTCATGGCTGACCACGGACTCCGGGTTGCGCAGCGACTTCACGCACACCCGGGCCGCGTCCAGGATCACCACGACCACCAGCAGCGCGAAGACCGCGGAGAGCACCCCGTCGACGGTCGTGTTGGTGACGATCGTCTCGGCGTCCTCCAGCTCCTGCCCGGACAGCTTGCCGGAGTCGATGCCCTCCTGCGCCACGTCGCCCTGGGCGAAGAAGCCGACCCGCGGGTCGTCGGAGAAGACCTTCTGCCAGCTCGCGGTGAGCGTGACCACGGCGACCCAGATCAGCGGGATGCCCGTCACCCAGGCCCACTTCAGCCGTCCCGACTTGATCAGCAGCGTGGTGCAGATCGTCAGCGCGACCGCGCCGAGCAACTGGTTGGTGATGCCGAAGAGCGGGAAGAGCTGGTTGATGCCGCCGAGGGGATCGTTGACGCCGACCCAGAGGAAGTAGCCCCACAGGCCCACGACGACCGCGCTGGTGGCGATGAGCCCCGGCCACCAGCTCACGCGCTTGAGCGGCTTGTAGATGTTGCCGAGGGTGTCCTGGAGCATGAAGCGGCCCACCCGGGTGCCCGCGTCCAGCGCGGTGAGGATGAAGAGCGCCTCGAACATGATCGCGAAGTGATACCAGAACGCCTTGAGACTGTCCCCGGTCACGTCGGAGAAGATCTCCGAGACGCCGATGGCGAACGTCGGTGCGCCGCCGGTACGGGACAGCAGCGTCGACTCCTCGACGGAGTCGGCCGCCGCCTGCAGTGCCGCTGGCGTGATCTCGTACCCGAAGCCCTGGATCGCCTGTGACGCCGACTGCGCGGTGTCGCCGATCACCGTGGGCGCGGAGTTCATCGCGAAGTACAGTCCCGGGTCCAGCACACAGGCGGCGATCATCGCCACGATCGCGACGGAGGACTCCATCAGCATGGAGCCGTAGCCGATCATCCGGATCTGCGTCTCCTTCTGCACCATCTTGGGCGTGGTGCCGGAGGAGATGAGGGAGTGGAAGCCGGACAGGGCGCCGCAGGCGATGGTGATGAAGACGAACGGGAAGAGCGAGCCGGCGAAGACCGGTCCCGTGCCCTCGCCCGCGAAGTCGGTGACGCCCTCCATCTTCAGCGTCGGCGCGGCCACGACCACGCCGATGAAGAGCAGCGCGATGGTGCCGAGCTTCATGAACGTCGACAGGTAGTCGCGCGGCGCGAGCAGCATCCACACCGGCAGCACCGAGGCGATGAAGGCGTAGATGACCATCCAGATGACCAGCGACTCCTTGCTCAGCGTGAACGTGTCCGCGAGCGAGGACTCGGCCACCCAGCGGCCCGCGACCAGCGCGAGCAGCAGCAGGGCGATGCCGATCAGCGACACCTCCGCGACCCGTCCGGGACGGATCATCCGCAGGTAGAAGCCCATGAAGAGGGCGATCGGGATCGTCATGCCGATGGAGAACGTGCCCCAGGGGGACTCCGCCAGCGCGTTGACGATGACCAGCGCCAGCACCGCCAGCAGGATGATCATGATCGCGAAGACCGCGAGCAGCGCGGCGGCGCCGCCCACCGGGCCGATCTCCTCGCGCGCCATCTGGCCGAGCGAACGGCCGTTGCGGCGGGTGGAGAAGAAGAGCACCACCATGTCCTGGACCGCGCCCGCGAAGATCACGCCCGCGACGATCCAGATCGTGCCCGGCAGGAAGCCCATCTGCGCCGCCAGCACCGGGCCGACGAGCGGGCCGGCGCCGGAGATCGCGGCGAAGTGGTGGCCGAGGAGGACCCGGCGGTCGGTGGGCTGGAAGTCGATGCCGTTGTCGAGCCGTTCCGCGGGGGTGGCGCGCGTCTTGTCGGCCTTGAGCACGCGGTAGGCGATGAACTTCGAGTAGAAGCGGTAGCCGATGGCGTACGAGCCGAGGGCCGCCGCCACCATCCAGGCCGCCGAGACCTCCTCGCCCCGGGAGAGCGCCAGCATGGTCCAGCCGACGGCGCCCACCAGGGCCACGGCGGTCCACAGGATGACGCTCTTCGGTTCGAGACGTGGCTTTTTCGGCACGTCCGGGGGTGCTTGCACAGTCATGGCGGCTCCGTCCCCTGAGCTCTCAATCTCTTGCAATGCGCTCGAAATGTAGAGCAGGGGCAGGCCGCCGTCACTAGGGCGATCAGTCGCTATCCGATCACGAAAGCCCCGGCCGGGGCCCTGCGGCCGGGGCGGAGCGCGGCGGCGGCCCGGCGCCGGGCCGGGAACGCCGCCGCGCGGCCGCTCAGCCCACCGGGCGGCGGAGGCGGGCGACGAACTTGTAGCGGTCGCCGCGGTAGACCGAGCGGACCCACTCCACCGGCTCGCCGTGGGTGTCGACGGAGTGGCGCGAGAGCATCAGCATCGGCAGGCCCGTGTCCGTGCCCAGCAGGCCCGCCTCGCGCGGCGTGGCCAGCGAGGTCTCGATGGTCTCCTCGGCCTCGGCCAGGTGGACGTCGTAGACCTCGGCGAGCGCGGTGTAGAGCGAGGAGTGCTTGACCAGGCTGCGGCGCAGCGCCGGGAAGCGCTTCGCGGACAGGTGGGTGGTCTCGATGGCCATCGGCTCGCCGTTGGCCAGGCGCAGCCGCTCGATGCGCAGTACCCGCCCGCCGGGGGTGATGTCGAGCCGCTCGGCGAGCTGGTCGCCGGCGGTGACGTAGCCAATGTCCAGCAGTTGCGAGGTGGGTTCGAGGCCCTGGGCGCGCATGTCCTCGGTGTACGAGGTCAATTGGAGGGCCTGCGAGACCTTGGGCTTGGCCACGAACGTGCCCTTGCCCTGGATCCGCTCCAGCCGACCCTCGACGACCAGCTCCTGCAGCGCCTGGCGCACGGTCGTACGGGAGGTGTCGAACTCGGAGGCGAGCGTGCGCTCCGGCGGCACCGGGGTGCCGGGAGGCAGGGTCTCGGTCATCTCCAGCAAATGCCGCTTGAGCCGGTAGTACTTGGGCACGCGGGTGGTCCGCCCGGTGCTGCCCCCGGCACGTCCCGGCTCGTCGGCTGCCGGTACCGTCGCAGCCGACGTTCCCTCGGCCGGTCCGGCGTTCGTCCTCATGACTCCTCCGTCTGGTAGCGGCTCACATCCTGGCACGGCTCGTCACCCGTCGGTGCACTCGCGGGGTGACGGGATAGCTCACATGTCGGTCCGGTAACGGAAGCCGAACCAGCAGGCCGCACACCCTTGACACCCTCATTGGTCTAGGCCAGGCTTCGTTCCACGATTGGTCCAGACCAAGACCGTCAACCTGGTCTAAACCATTAAAGACCACAAGTCCACTCCACGGGCAGGGTCCGGGAGCAAGGACTTTTCGGTGGCGAATCGCTGGCGAAAGACGGCAGGGGGGCGTGGGCCGGCATGTTGAGGAGGGTGACGTGAAGCGCACGGCGGTAGCGGTGCTGGCGGCGGCTGGCCTGGTGGCAAGCCTCGCCGCCTGCGGTTCTGACGATGGTGACGAAGAGGGCGACAAGGGCGGTGGCGCCAAGTCGTTCAAGGGCGAGACGCTCACCTTCTGGGCCATGGACGGCTCGACCCCTGACGACTGGCTGAAGGACGTCCAGGCCGAGTTCGAGAAGAAGACGGGCGCCAAGCTCGAATACAAGGTGCAGCAGTGGAACGGCATCCAGCAGAAGCTGACCACCGCGCTGTCCGAGGAGAGCCCGCCCGACGTGGTCGAGGTCGGCAACACCCAGACCCCCGCCTACGCGGCGACCGGCGGTCTGGCCGACCTCACCGAGCTGAAGGAGGAGATCGGCACCGAGTGGACCGAGTCCCTCAACGAGTCGTCGGTCTACGAGGGCGCGCAGTACGCGGTGCCGTGGTTCTTCGCCAACCGCGTGGTGATGTACAACAAGTCGATCTTCAAGGAAGCCGGCATCACGGAGATCCCCAAGACCCGTGACGACCTCTTCGCGGCGTTCGACAAGATCGAGAAGAACACCGACGCCGAGCCGATCTACATGCCCGGCCAGAACTGGTACTTCTTCGACGGGCTGCTCATCGGCCAGGACGCCGAGCTGGTGAAGCAGGACGGCGACAAGTGGGTCTCCAACCTCTCCGACCCCAAGGTCGGGGCGGCCATGGAGATCTACAAGCAGTACGCCGACTACTCCACGGCGCCCAAGGACAAGGACGAGGCCACCCCGCAGCAGGGCGAGGTCTTCGGCAAGGGCAAGACCGGCGCGATCATCGGCATGGGCTGGGAGTCCGGCATCGCCATCGAGGCGAGCAAGGACAAGAACTTCGAGAAGGAGATCGGCTACTTCACCATCCCCGGTGAGACCGCCGACACCCCCGAGAGCGTCTTCCTCGGCGGCTCCAACCTGGCCGTCGCCGCGGGCAGCGAGAAGCAGGAACTCGCCCAGGAGTTCCTGAAGATCGTGCTCTCCGACAAGCACGAGGGCGCCCTCGCGGCCGCCAACGGCGTGATCCCCAACAAGGAATCGCTGCTGTCGAAGCTGGAGGGCAACGAGGCGGCCGAGGCCGCGGCGCCCGCCGCCGCCGTCGGCGGCACCACCCCGCTCATCCCGGAGTGGGGCGCGGTGGAGAACACCCCCAACCCCATCAAGTCCTACATGACCGCCTACCTCAACGGTGACTCCCACGAGGAGGCCGCGAAGTCGGTCGAGGACGACCTCAACGAGCGCCTGGCGCAGGAGTAAGCCTCATCGGGCGGGCGGGACCGGGTACGACCCGGCCCCGCCCGCACCCGCGGGTCCGAAACCACCTCGTCCCGAAGAGATCGCCGCATCATGACTGTGCAGATACCGAGGCCGGCCGAGAAGGCCAAAGGCCGCGCCCGTACGACACCACCCCCACCGCCCGGACGCCACCGCAAGGCCCAGGGCTCCGCCGGCGCCCTCCCGTACCTGCTGCTGCTGCCCGCGCTGGTGCTCACCGCGGTGCTGCTCGGCTGGCCGCTGATCAAGAACGGCATCCTGTCGTTCCAGCAACTCGGTATGAAGGAGCTGATCCAGCACCTCACCGTATGGAACGGCGTCGACAACTACGCCGACGCCCTCGGCGGCGAGGACTTCTGGCGCGTCACGCTCCGGACGATCGTCTTCACCGCGGTCAACGTCGCGCTCATCATGCTGTTCGGCACCCTCGTCGGGCTGCTGCTCGCCCGGCTCGGCCGCAAGATGCGGCTCACCCTGCTGATGGCGCTCGTGCTCGCCTGGGCCATGCCCATCATCGCGGCCACCACCGTCTACCAGTGGCTGTTCGCGGAGCGCTACGGGGTCGTCAACTGGATCCTGGACAAGCTCGGCTGGCACTCGATGGCCGACTACTCCTGGACCAGCAGCCAGTTCTCCACCTTCTTCGTGATCACGGTGATGCTCGTCTGGACGTCGGTCCCGTTCGTGGCGATCAACCTCTACGCCGCCACGACCACGATCGCCAGGGAGCTGTACGAGGCGGCCGGGCTCGACGGCGCCGGCGCGTGGCGCACGTTCACCTCGGTGACCTTCCCGTTCATCAGGCCGTTCCTCCTCGCCACCACGTTCCTGGAGATCATCTGGATCTTCAAGGCGTTCCCGCACGTCTACGCGATCAACGGCGGCGGCCCCGACCGGCTCACCGAGACGCTGCCCGTCTACGCCTTCGTCGAGGGCGTCGGCAACCAGCACTACGGCATGGGCGCGGCCATCTCCGTACTCACCATCCTGGTCCTGATGGGGCTGACGTCGTACTACATCCGCTTGCTCATGAAGCAGGAGAGGGAAGACTCGTGAGGCGCTCGCTTTTCGGCCGCTTCTGGCCCAACGCGACGGCCGTGGTGCTGTTCGTCATCTTCCTCTTCCCCGTGTACTGGATGTTTGCCACGTCACTCAAGCCGACCGGCGACATCATCAGCGAGGACCCGGTCTGGTTCCCCCTGGACCCGACGTTCGAGCACTACCGCACGGCCTTCGACGCCGACAACTTCTGGAACTTCTGGAAGAACTCGCTCACGGTGACCCTGCTGGCGGTCGGCTTCTCGCTGCTCATCGCGCTGCTGGCGTCCTTCGCCATCGCGCGGATGCGCTTTCGGGGCCGTACCGGCCTCATCCTGGTCTTCATGTTCGCGCAGATGGCGCCCTGGGAGGTCATGGTCATCTCGGTGTACATGCTGGTGCGCGACGCCGACATGCTGAACAGCCTGGTGCCGCTCACGCTCTTCTACACCGTGATGGTGCTGCCGCTGACCATCCTGACCCTGCGCAACTTCGTGGCCGCGGTGCCCAAGGACCTGGAGGAGGCGGCCATGGTCGACGGCGCCACCCGGGTCCAGGCGTTCCGCAAGGTGATCTTCCCGCTGCTCGCGCCCGGCCTCATGGCCACCTCGCTCTTCGGCTTCATCACCGCCTGGAACGAGTTCCCGATGGTGCTGGTCCTCAACAAGGAGGCCGAGGCGCAGACTCTGCCGCTGTGGCTGTCCCAGTTCCAGACCCAGTTCGGCGACGACTGGGGCGCCACCATGGCCGCCGCGTCGCTCTTCGCCCTGCCCATCCTGCTGCTCTTCCTGTACCTGCAGCGCAAGGTCACCGCCGGCCTCACCGCCGGTGCCGTGAAGGGGTAGGACCTGTCTCTCCGGTCCCGCCCGCCCTGCGGGCGAACGACGGGACCGGAGAGACAGGTCCTCCCGTACCACCTCGTAAGCTGCGGCGGAACCACCCGCCGCGGGAAGGGACAGCACGACGGCCATGACGACACTCGCAGGGAGCACCGACACCCTGACCCGGGACGCCCTCGCCGTACTGCAGCCGAGCTTCCTGGGCACGACGCCCCCGGACTGGGTACTGCGCCGCCTCGACGAGGGCCTGACCGGCGTCGGGCTCTTCGGCCGCAACATCGAGAACCCCGAGCAGGTCGCCCGGCTCACCGCGCGGCTGCGCGACGCGCGGCCCGACGTGCTGGTGGCGATGGACGAGGAGGGCGGCGACGTCACCCGGCTCGAGGTGCGCACCGGCTCCTCGTTCCCCGGCAACCTCGCCCTCGGCGCGGTCGACGACCCCGGGCTGACCCGCGCCGTCGCCCGCGAGCTGGGCCGCCGGCTCGCCGAGGTCGGCGTCAACCTCGACTGGGCGCCGTCCGCCGACGTCAACTCCAACCCCGACAACCCGGTGATCGGCGCGCGTTCCTTCGGCGCCGACCCCGCGCTCGTCGCCCGGCACACCGCCGCGTACATCGAGGGCCTCCAGGACGCGGGCGTCAGCGCCTGCGCCAAGCACTTCCCCGGCCACGGCGACACCAACGTCGACTCGCACCACGCCATGCCGCGGATCGACGTCCCCGTCGACGTGCTGCGCGAGCGCGAGCTGGTGCCGTTCCGGGCCGCGGTCGCGGCCGGGACCAAGGCCGTGATGAGCGCGCACATCCTGCTGCCCGCGCTCCGCACCGACGTGCCCGCGACCGTGAGCCCCGCGGTGCTCACCGGCCTGCTGCGCGCCCCCGTCGCCGACGGCGGGCTCGGCTTCACCGGCCTGATCATCACGGACGCGCTGGAGATGCAGGCCATCGCCGCGACGTACGGCATCGAGGGCGGTGCGGTACGGGCCGTCGCGGCCGGCGCCGACGCGATGTGCATCGGCGCCCGCGGCGACGAGGAGATCGTGCTGCGCACCCGCGACGCCCTGGTGGCCGCGGTGCGCGGCGGGGACCTGCCCGAGGAGCGGCTCGCCGATGCCGCTGCCCGGGTACGGGCGCTGGCGGCCTGGTCGGCGTCCGCGGCGTCCGGCGCGGTGGAGGGGATCGCGCCGGACCCCGGCATCGGCCAGGCCGCGGCCCGCCGGGCGCTGCGCGTCACGGGGGCCGCGGGCTACGAGCCGCCGGCCGGACCGGTGTACGTCGCCGGCTTCACGCCGGTCGCCAGCATCGCGGTGGGTCAGGAGACCCCGTGGGGCGTCGGCGCGGAGCTGGAGCGCGCGCTGCCCGGCACCGAGTCCGCGGTCTTCGACGGCTCGTCGCTGGGCGCCGACGGCGGCGGAGGCGGCAAGGCGGCGAGCCGGGAGGGTTTGTCGGCGCTGACCGCAAATGTGCTCGCGGCAGCGGGTGATCGTAGGATCGTCGCAGTGGTGCGCGACGTCCACCGCCACCCCTGGATGGCGGACGCGCTCGACGCCCTGCTCGCCGCCCGTCCCGACACCGTCGTGGTGGAGATGGGCGTGCCGCAGGCGCCGCCGCGCGGGGCGCCGCACATCGCGACACACGGTGCCGCCCGCGTCTGCGGACGCGCCGCCGCGGAGGTCATCACCGGCAAGGGCGCCGGGGCCTGACCGCCACCCGCCCGTACCACCTGACACCGCATTACGGAGGCACCCCGCATGACTGCCGCCCAGCCGGGCCGGATCATGGCCGGCGAGATGGCCGAACAGCCCGAGGCCCTGCGCCGCGTCCTGGCGCACGGCGCCCCGGAGATCCGCAGGGTCGCCGAGGCGATCGCGGCCCGCTCGCCGCGCTTCGTCCTGCTCACCGCACGCGGCACGTCGGACAACGCCGCGCTGTACGCCAAGTACCTGCTGGAGATCCGGCTCGGCCTGCCGTGCGGGCTGACCTCGATGTCGACCACCACGGCGTACGAGGCCAGGCCCGACCTCACCGACGTGCTGGTGATCACCGTCAGCCAGTCCGGCGGCTCGCCCGACCTCGTCGCCTCCACCCGCGCCGCCCGCGAGGCCGGCGCCCTCACGCTGGCGGTGACCAACAACCCGGACTCGCCGCTGGCCGGCGTCAGCGAGTACCACATCGACGTCCAGGCGGGCCCGGAGAAGGCGCTGCCGGCGACCAAGACCTACACCGCCTCGCTGCTGGCGCTCTACCTCTTCGTCGAGGGCATGCGCGGCGGGCGCGGCGAGGCCGCCGCGGTGCTGCCGGAGCTGGCCGAGCAGATCCTCGCCCGGCAGGACGAGGTGAAGGCCCTGGCGCAGCGCTACCGCTTCGCCGAGCGGATGGTCCTCACCTCGCGCGGCTTCGGCTATCCGACGGCCAAGGAGGCGGCGCTGAAGCTGATGGAGACGTCGTACATCCCGGCGCTCTCCTACTCCGGCGCGGATCTGCTGCACGGCCCGCTGGCGATGGTCGACAACGTCTCGCCGGTCATCGCCATCGTCACCGACGGCCGCGGCGGCGAGGCGCTGCAGCCGGTCCTCGACCGGCTGCGGGACCGCGGCGCCGACCTCGTCGTCATCGGCCCGCAGGCGCAGGTCGACGCCGCCGCGGGGGGCTTCGCGCTGCCCACGGCGGGGGTGGCGGAGGAGGTGCAGCCGATCCTGGAGATCCTGCCGCTGCAACTGCTCGCGTACGAGGTCACCATCGCCCGCGGCCAGGACCCGGACGCCCCGCGCTCGCTGGCGAAGGTCACGGAGACCCGCTGATCGTCCGATCCGGAACGGGCCGCGGCCCCGGCTCTCCCGCGGAGCCGGGGCCGCGGCCCGTAGGACGTGCTACAGCAGTACGCCGCCGGAGACGTCGACGTACGTACCCGTGAGCACCTTGGCGTCGCCGGAGACCAGATACGCCACCGTGTCCGCGACCTCGCTGACGTCGGGGATCCGGCCGAGCGGCGACATCGCCGCCATGCCCGCCTTCGCGTCGTCGTTGTCGCGCAGCCAGGCCGCGTTCATGTCGGTGTCCAGGGCGCCGGGCGCGACCGCGTTGACGGTGATGCCCCGCTCGCCCACGGACTTCGACAGGAACTTGGTGAAGGCGTCGACCGCGCTCTTCGTCATCGTGTACGCCAGCAGCGTCGGCATCAGCGCCGCGTGCGTGGCCACCGTGGAGACGTTGACGATGCGCCCGCCGTCGCGCAGCCGGGACAGCCCCAGCTTGGTGACGAAGAACGGCGCCTTGGTGTTCACCGCGAAGAGCCGGTCGAACTCGGCCTCGTCGGTGTCCTCGATGAGCGCCTGCAGCGCCACCCCCGCGTTGTTGACGAGGATGTCGAGCCCGTCCGCGTGCCGGTCGAACTCCGCCCACAGCGCCGCCGCGTCACCCGGCACGCCCAGTTCGGCTCTGATCGCGAACGCCTCACCGCCGGCCGCCTCGATCGCGGCGACCGTCTCCTTCGCCGCCGCCTCGTTGCTGCCGTAGTGCACGGCGACCCGCGCGCCGTCCCGCCCCAGCCGCTCCGCGATCGCCCTGCCGATCCCGCGGCTCGCGCCCGTGACCAGTGCCGTCTTGCCAGTGAGCGCGCCCATGGCGGCGCCCCCTTTCTGTAAAGGTCGCTACAGAAAGGACCGTATCACATTGTCTAGCGGGCGCTATAGAATTGTTTCCATGGCCACCAAGCAGCGCGGGCGCCCCCGCTCCTTCGACCGCGACGAAGCGCTGGAGAAGGCCCTGTACGCCTTCTGGCAGCACGGCTACGAGGCCACCTCCGTCGCCGATCTCACCCGTGTCCTCGGCATCGGCGCGCCCAGCCTCTACGCCGCCTTCGGGGACAAGAAGGCGCTCTTCGACGCCGCTGTCGAGGCGTACGCGACGACCGACAACGGCACGTTCATCGACCGCGCGCTGGCCGAGGAGCCCACCGCCGTCGCCGCCTTCAGCCGCATCCTGCGCGAGGCCGCCGTCGGGTACACCGCGCCGGACCGCCCCCGCGGCTGCATGGTGCTCAGCGTCGGCGTGAGCGCCACCACCCCCGAGGTGGTGACCAAGATGCGCGAGCTGCGCGCCCTGAACCTCGCCGCCATGACCGCGCGCGTCCAGGCCGACGTGACCGCGGGCGTGCTGCCGCCCGGGACCGACGCACAGAAGCTCGCGAGCTACGCGGGGGCCGTCCTCCAGGGCATGTCCGCGCAGGCCAGGGACGGTGCCGACCGGGAGCTGCTGATGCGGGTGGCGGAGGTCGCCGCGGCGGGCTTCGCGGCGTCGGCGGAGGGCGGCCAAGTCGGTGCGTCCGGGGCGTAGACAGCCGGGAGTGGTCTAGTCCACAATGCTTGTCAGGCTTCCGCCCCTTCCGCACGACGGGGCGGAACGAGGCCCGAGACGTTCTCTGCCCTGACTGCGTCCCGGCCTCCTCACCGGCTGCGACGCCGCGGGGCCGCACACTTCGCGGCGCGCGCACCGGTGCTTGGCTCCGGGCCGCGGTGCCGGACGGGTTGAGGGTCCCGGTCCAGGCACCGCGGCCCGAAGTGCGTTCCGGCCCGCGGCCCGCACCGCCGGCGCCGGCGGCTTCGCCGCGGCGGGCTTCGGGTGCTTCGCGGCCCCGCCGGTAGGCTCCAGGTGTGCCGTCCATGAACGAACTCGTCCGCCGGCACACGGCGCTGAGCGAGACCGACCTGGAGTGGCTGCACCTCCTCGTATCGGAGTGGCAGTTGCTCGCCGACCTGTCCTTCGCCGACCTCGTGCTCTGGGTCCCGACCGTCGACGGCGCCCGTTACGTCTCCGTGGCGCAGATGCGCCCGAACACCGGCCCCACCTCGTACCAGGACGACATGGTCGGCCACACCGTCCCGCGCGGCCGGCGCCCCATGCTCGACGCGGCCCTCGACGAGGGCCGGATCGTGCGCGAGGGCGACCCGGAGTGGCGCGAGGAGGTGCCCGTACGGATCGAATCCATCCCCGTGCGCCGGGAGAGCCGCGTCCTGGGCGTCATCGCCCGCAACACCAACCTGCTGACCGTGCGCACCCCCAGCCGGCTGGAGCTGACGTATCTCCAGAGCGCCTCCGACCTCGCGCAGATGATCGCCGCAGGCGCGTTCCCCTACCCCGGGCAGCAGGGCGACACGGAGACCTCGCCGCGCGTCGGCGACGGGCTCATCCGCCTCGACGCGGAGGGCATCGTGCAGTACGCCTCGCCCAACGCGCTCTCCGCCTACCACCGCCTCGGCCAGGCCGCCGACCTCGTCGGCCGGCACCTCGGCCAGGCCACCTCGGAGCTGGCCGTCAGCAAGGAGCCGGTGGACGAGGCGCTGGTCAAGCTCGCCAGCGGGTGGGCGCCGCGGGAGGCGGAGGTGGAGGGCAACGGCGGCGTCATCCAGTTGCGCGCGATCCCGCTGAAGCCGCGCGGGACGCGCATCGGGTCGCTGGTGCTGCTGCGCGACGTCACCGAGATCCGGCGGCGCGAGCGCGAGTTGATGACCAAGGACGCCACGATCCGCGAGATCCACCACCGGGTGAAGAACAACCTGCAGACCGTCGCCGCCCTGCTGCGGCTCCAGTCGCGCCGGCTGGCCGCCGAGGATCCCGACGGGCGGGCGCGGGCGGCGCTGGACGAGGCGGTGCGGCGGGTCGGCTCGATCGCCATCGTGCACGAGACGCTGTCGCAGAACCTGGACGAGACCGTGGAGTTCGACGAGATCGCCGACCGGGTGGTGGCGATGGTGGCGGAGATCAATCCCGGCCGGGTGACGGGACGCCGCACCGGCCGCTTCGGCGTGCTCAAGGCGGAGGTCGCCACGCCGCTGTCCATGGTGCTCACCGAGGTGCTGCAGAACGCCCTGGAACACGGCTTCGGGCCGGGGGAGTCGGGGCGGGTGGAGGTCACCGCGCTGCGCTCCAGCGGGCGGCAGGACAACCGGCTGCTGGTCACCGTGCAGGACGACGGGCGGGGGCTGCCGGAGGGGTTCGACCCGGCGACGTCCGGGAGCCTCGGGCTGCAGATCGTACGCACGCTGGTCGAGGGGGAGTTGGCGGGCACGTTCTCGATGGCGCGGGCGCCGGAGGGGGGCACGCGGGTGGTGTTCGACATCCCCGTGCAACCCGAAAAGCGCTGACGCGCCGGGGGGTTGCGGGTACGGAGGTGGACGCCGCGGGTTGACGGGCGGGCCCACGGCGGCATCGGGGCAGCAAAAAGCCCCGGGCCATCCGGCTCCGGGGCTCTGCGGTGACTCGTGGTGCGGCTTTGCGGCTGCTGCGCTGCGGCTCGGGGAGAGCGGCGCCGTGGGACCCACGGCGCCTTGGCGCATCCGGGGGGTGTCGGGTCAGGCGCTGGCCCTGCGCGCCCGGTTGCGCGCGGCGCGGCGCTTCATCGCGCGGCGCTCGTCCTCGCTGAGGCCACCCCAGACACCGGAGTCCTGACCGGACTCCAGCGCCCACTGCAGGCACTGCTCCATCACGGGGCAGCGACGGCAGACGGCCTTGGCTTCCTCGATCTGCAGCAGAGCAGGACCGGTGTTGCCGATCGGGAAGAAGAGCTCGGGGTCTTCCTCGCGGCAAACGGCGCTGTGACGCCAGTCCATGACTGCTCCATCTCTTCGCGTTGCTGTCAGTTGCTTGTGAATGTGAACGCTTTCACGAATCCTCCGACAAGTGAAGGGGTCGAACCAGATTTCCGGTGTGACCTTCAACATGTGGAGGGGGCGAGTGCGCCGGAGGTGAGGTCCCCTGAGGGGAAGGCGCTCCAGCCGCCATGAAGAGGTTCGCAAACCTCAGCTTCGGATACAACCCCTTCCGGGAAGTTTCTTTGGATTCCTTGGTCTCAGTTGACAAAGGGCCCCACTTCCAGGGGGTGAGGCGCAGCCTAAACGTTCGACTGGAAGGACTTTCGGGCCTTCCACTCACACAATCACACGCAGTGCGCGCCGTACGCCTGTGAAGGTCACGCTCGTACGCAGCCCTAGGTGGTCACCGTCCATCTGGAAGGGCAGTGGGGCCTGTGATTCCAAGGTGAAGTCGGTGAGATCGTGCAGGGACGCCGCGTGCTTGCCGTGCGGCCCGCGCTCCGGCGACGAGGTGAGTAGCTGGGTGCCGTAGCGCAGCAGCGACGGCGTGGAGAGCCGGGCGAGTCCGAGCACGTCGAGGGCGGTGTCGAAGGACGCGCCGGGGGTCGCGTAGAGGGGGCGGTTGCCCAGGTAGCTCCACGGCGAGGTGTTGCAGACGAGCGAGAGGACCAGGCCCTCGACGGGGTCACCGTCCGGGCGCCGCAGCGTGATCGTGCCGTGCCTGCGGTCGCCCTCGCCGAGCCACTGGCGCAGCAACTGCCGTACGTAGAGCGGGTGGGTGGACTTCTTGCCGCGCTCGCGCTTCTGCTCGACACGGCCGACGACGCCCGCGTCGAACCCCATGCCGGCGCAGAACGTGAACCAGCGCGCCGGCGCGCCCTCGTCGTCGGTGTCCGGGGTGCCGGAGGCGAGCCCGAGGCCGACGGTGCGCTCGCTGCCGGAGTGCATGGCGTCGAGCAGCGCGCCGGTGGCCTCGACCGCGTCGTTGGGCAGGCCGAGGGCGCGCGCGAAGACGTTCGTGGAACCACCGGGGACGACGGCGAGCCGGGGCAGGTCCTCGGGCGCGGGGCCGCGGTGCAGCAGGCCGTTGACGACCTCGTTGACCGTGCCGTCGCCGCCGAGGGCGACGACGATGTCGACCTCGCCGCTGTCCGCCGCGTGCCGGGCGACGTCGCGGGCGTGGCCCCGGTACTCGGTGGTGACCGTCTCCAGCTTCAGGTCGCTGGCGAGTGCGTGGATCAGCACGTCGCGGGTCCGGGCACTGGTGTCGGTGGCGGCGGGATTCACCACGAGGAGCGCACGCATGGCATGCAGGTTACCTACCGAAAAGTAGAGGGGCCCAGCCCCGGCGTAGCGGGTACCGGGGCCCCAGTAGGCTGGAGAGCATGAGCGGAACGCAGGGCCGGGGCGGGCGGAAGCAGGCGGCCGGGCCCGAGCGGGAGAAGACGGACGGGGCCGGGCGGAAGCCCGATCCCGGGAAGAACACCGGGGCCGGCAAGGCCGCGAAGAGCGGCGGGGCGGGCAAGGGGGCGCCGGCCGCCGAGGCCGCTCAGTCGGGCACGACGGACAAGGCGAGCCGGGCCACGGAGGACCCGGCGGCCGGCAGGGCCGCGTCGGATGCGGCCGGGACGGCCGCCGGGGAGAAGGGGCCGCGGCCGCCGCGGGTGACCGTCGCCGCCGTACTCACCGCGGTCGAGGGGATCGTCATCGCCGCCCTCGGGGGCTACGAGCTGGTGCTCGGAATCGTCGGCGAACCGGACAGCACCCGCCAGGCCGTCTTCGGCGGGCTCACCGTGCTCGCGCTCGCCGTGCTGCCGCTGGCCGCCGCGCTCGGTCTGTGGCGGCAGCGCCGCTGGAGCCGGGGGCCCTCGATGATCACGCAGATCCTGGCGCTGCCGGTGGCCTTCGCGATGGTGTCGACGGGCGGCACGATGCTGGCGCTGGGGCTCGTGCTGGGTGTGGTCGCGGTGGGGGCGCTCGTGTGCGTGCTCAGCCCGAGCACGGCGGAGGCGCTGGGCGTGGGCCCGAGCCGGACGGCGTAGCACCGCGGCACGGGCCGGGGGAGGCCCGTACGCCCGCGTGCGGGCCTCGGCATGCGGCCCGTACGGCACGAGGAGTCCTCGGCGGTCCCGCAGGGCTCCGGGGATGCTCACGGCGCCGGAGAGCGGCGCACGGCGCCTCGCGGGTCACGGCGGGGCGCACGCGCCCCGCCGCTCACTCCTCGACGAGCAGCCGCTCGCGCAACTGCGCCAGCGTCCGCGCCAGCAGCCGGGAGACGTGCATCTGCGAGATGCCGACCTCCTGGGCGATCTGGGACTGGGTCATGTTCCCGAAGAAGCGGAGCAGCAGGATCTTCTTCTCCCGCGGCGGCAGCTCCTCCAGCAGCGGCTTGAGGGACTCGCGGTACTCGACGCCCTCCAGGGCGTCGTCCTCCGCGCCGAGGGTGTCGGCGACGGCCGGCGACTCGTCGTCGGTGTCGGGGACGTCGAGGGAGAGGGTGGAGTACGCGTTCGCCGACTCCAGGCCCTCCAGGACCTCTTCCTCGGAGATGTTGAGCTTCTGCGCCAGCTCGTGCACCGTCGGTGCCCGGCCGTGGAGCTGGGAGAGCTCGGCGGTGGCGGAGGTGAGCGACAGCCGCAGCTCCTGCAGCCGCCGCGGCACCCGCACCGCCCAGCCCTTGTCGCGGAAGTGGCGCTTGATCTCGCCGACGACCGTGGGGGTCGCATACGTCGAGAACTCCACGCCGCGGTCGGGGTCGAAGCGGTCCACGGACTTGATCAGGCCGATGGTGGCGACCTGCGTGAGGTCGTCCAGCGGCTCCCCGCGGTTGCGGAAGCGGCGGGCCAGGTGCTCCACGAGCGGCAGGTGCATCTGCACGAGGGCGTTCCGCAGCTCGGCGTGCTCGGAGGAGTCCGCGGGCAGCTTGCGCAGCTCGTAGAACATCGCCCGCGCGCCGCTGCGGTCCTGCGGTTCACGCCTGTCGTGCTGCTGCAGTCCGTCCATGTGGTCCGCCCGCTCTCGCTCCGCCGCGGCCAGCCGGCCCTCGTCTCGCATCGGAACGCCCCTGACGTACGTCACGTCAGCCCCGGCGCCGCGCCGCGCTCCTTGAGCAGGCTGATCGTGACCGTGCGGTCGTCGCCCACGGTCGCGTCCACCCTGCCGGCGAGCGCGGACAGCACGGTCCACGCGAAGGTGTCGCGCTCGGGCGCCCGGCCGTCGGTGGTCGGTGCCGACACCGTCACCAGCAGCGCGTCGTCCCCGAGCTGGAAGACGCAGGTGAGAACGGAGCCGGGAACGGCTTGCTGGAGGAGGATCGCGCAGGCCTCGTCGACCGCGATGCGCAGATCCTCGATCTCGTCGAGCGTGAAGTCCAGGCGGGCAGCGAGCCCTGCCGTGGCGGTGCGGAGCACCGATAGGTACGCCCCCGCAGCCGGCAGCCGGACTTCGACGAAGTCCTTCGGACTGGGCTCGCCTTCGAACTGGGACACCCTCACCTCCAAGGTGCGTGGCGACTCTCTGCCATGGGAACGCCGGCCTGCCCCCCGTCACTGGGAGTAACGGACCGGCGTGGCAAATCGTTCGCCTGCGACGCTACCGCGTGCGATGAGCTGCTGTCTCCTGGTCCGGAGAAGGCCACCCCATCCCGCGGCTGTCACTAATAGTAAACCCTGATTACGCTCCGTGGCTAGGGCTTTTCTCGTCCCAATTCCCGTGCGGTCACTCCGGGTTGCCATTATGGCAGGGCCCACCGACAACCGCCGACCGGCTTCCCTCGTCCGGGCGACACCCGCGTTCAGCCGGTGACGACCGCCGCGACCGCCGAGCCCCGCGGGAAGACCCCCTCGGCGGCGAGGGCGACGACGGCGTAGAGCATCTTGGCGACGTACACCGGTTCGGGGACGAGGTCGTGGCGGGCGGCGAAGTCGGCGGCGAAGGCGTCGAGTTCGGGGGTGCGGCGGGCGAAGCCGCCGAAGTGGAAGCCGTCCGCGAGGTGCCAGTCGCCGCGCCGTCCGCCGAAGGCCGCGGTCTGCAGCCGCTCGACGTCGGCGCCGAGGAAGCCGCCCTTGAGGACGGGTATGCCTATCGCCCGTGCGCCCGCGGGCAGCCCGGCGGCCAGCCCCGCGAGCGTGCCGCCCGTGCCGCAGGCGACGACGGCGGTCTGCGCCGCGCCGGCCAGTTCGCGGCCGAGGGCGGCGCAGCCGCGTACCGCCGCGGCGTTGCTGCCGCCCTCCGGGATGAGCTGGAAGTCACCGAAGTCCGCGCGCAGCTCGGCGTGGTAGGCGGGGTCCGCGCGCCGCCGGTACGTGGCGCGCGGCACGAAGTGCAGCCGCATGCCGTCCGCCGCGGCCCGCGCGAGGGAGCCGTTGAGCGGGCGGTCCGCCAGCTCGGCGCCGCGGACCACGCCGATGGTGCGGATGCCCAGCAGCCGGCCCGCGGCGGCGGTGGCCCGCAGGTGGTTGGAGTACGCCCCGCCGAACGTCAGCAGCGGGCGGCCGTCCCCGGCGGGGGAGCCGGCCGCGCGCCCCTCCAGGTTCGGCGCCAGCTTGCGCCACTTGTTGCCCGGCAGCGCCGGGTGGATCAGGTCGTCCCGCTTGAGCAGCAGCCGGACGCCGCGGGCGGCGAGGCGGTCGTCGGCGATCTCCTCCAGCGGCGAGGGCAGCCGGGGCCGGAGCGCGGCGAGCCGCCCGCCGGAGGGTGGGCCGGCGGGCGGCTGGTCGTCGGGCGGCGGGGCCGCGGGCCCGGCGGGCTCTGGCGCGTACACGGGACGCTCTTCGGTGGCCGGTCGGGGCCGGTGCCGGGCCTTCGGCCCGGAGCGCCGCGGGGCCGGCCGCGGGGCCCGTCCCGGCTCAGCCGCGGGTGAGGAAACCGTCGCCGTGCTGAGCGATGTGGGCGTGGACGGCCTGGAGGGCGTCCTGCACCTCCTGCGGCGAACCGCTGCCCCGCTGCTCGTTGAAGTAGGCCGCACCGAGGCGGCGCAGGAGGGCCTGGCCCTCGCGCTGCGCCTGCACCTCCCCGACCTTCTCCTTGCCCTGGTTCAGCGCGGTCTCCGCCTTCTCCTTCGCGCGGTCGAGAAAGCCTGCCATGTGTGTCTCCTGACGTATTGCCGAACGTTTGGGGTGAATTCTTACGCTGTTGCCGCTATGGGCCCAAGTATCCCGCGCGTTTCTTATTGGATCAACGGCTGCCGGGGCCCGTCGGTTCCTGGGCGGCTTCCCCGGCGACCTGGTGCGCAAGCATCAGCAGTGCGGGAACCGCGGGGTGGCGCGGCGGGTCCCGCCGGGCCGGCACCACCGGGCCGGCGGGGCACCGGCCGGCGGGACGCGGGCAACCGAGTGAGAGCGGTGCGCCTGCCCGGTGGCCGTGGTGGTGACGCCGACGGCGCGTCCCGCGGCGATGGCGAGGAAGGTGCGCGGGTGCCGCAGCTCCCCGGTCGTGGTGCGGCGGCATCAGCGCAGCAGGTTATGCATTTCACGTGGGAAGCGCGTGCTCGTAGCGTGGGGGCGTGCCCTCCCAGAGTCCCGGTCCCGCCGCTTCCGCTCCTGCTTCCGCCGCTGCCGCTTCCGCCGCCGCCCCGGTCTCCGCTCCTTCCCTTTCCGCGGGCCCCGTGCCCGCCGGGGCGGCGGCCGCGGGGGTACGCGCCGGGCGGCTGGGCGGCGTCGCGCTGGTGGTGACCGGCGCGCTGTCCACCCAGTTCGGCGCCGCGGTCGCCGCACTGCTGTTCCCGCGGGCGGGCGCGCTGGGCGTGGTGACGCTGCGGCTGACGCTCGCCGCGGCCCTGCTGATGCTGATCTTCCGGCCCCGGGTGCGGGGCCACTCGCGGGGCGACTGGGCGGTGCTGTGCGGCTTCGGCGTCGCGCTGGGCGGCATGAACGTGGCCATCTACCAGGCCATCGACCGGATCCCGCTGGGCGCCGCGGTCACCCTGGAGGTGCTCGGGCCGCTGACGCTCTCCGTGCTCGCCGGCCGGCGGATGGCGAGCCTGCTGTGGGCGGCGCTGGCGCTGGGCGGGGTGGTGCTGCTCAGCGGCGGCGGGTTCGGCGGCCTGGACCCGGTGGGCGTCGCGTTCGCGCTCGGCGCGGGCTGCCTGTGGGCGACGTACATCGTGATGAGCGCGCGGGCCGGGGCGCGCTTCCCGCGGGCGGACGGGCTGGCGATCGCGATGTCGGTGGGCGCGGTGATCAGCCTGCCGGTCGGGGTGGCGAGCGCGGGCGCCCGCCTGGTGGACCCGGCGACGCTGGGGCTGGGCCTGGCGGTGGCGGTGATGTCGTCGGGGCTGCCGTACGCGCTGGACCAGTTCGCCCTGCGCCGGCTGCCCGCCGCGACGTTCGCGCTGATGATGAGCCTGGCGCCGGCGATCGCGGCGCTCGCCGGGTACCTGGTGCTGGACCAGGGGCTCACGGCGGTGCAGTGCGCGGCGATCGGCATGGTGATCGCGGCGAGCATCGGCGCGGTACGGACCCCGCCGCGGCCCGCGGCGCGGCCGGAGGGCGGCTAGCGGCTCGGCGCGCCTCGTCGCCCCGGGTACGGCGGGCGGCCGGGCCGCCGCGGATCACGGGTGGCATGCTCGTACACCTGCACGACGAAAGGCAACGCGCATGACCTCGCCCGGCACCGTCCTCGACGCCCGCGCGCTGGGCCGCGCCCTGCTGCACCGGCAGTGGCTCGTCGAGCGGCACCAGGCGCCGCCGCTGGACGCCGTCGAGCACCTCGTGGCGCTCCAGGCGCAGTCCGGCGATGCCCCGTACTACCAGCTCTGGAGCCGGCTCGCGGGCTTCACCACCGGTGACCTGTCGGCGCTGCTCACCGGCCGGCAGGCGGTACGGGTGGTCATGATGCGCGGCACGATCCACCTCGTCAGCGCCCGCGACGCGCTGCGGCTGCGGGCCGTCGTGCAGCCGTACCTCGACAGGACGCTGCCCGCCACCACCGCGGGCCGCAAGGTCCCCGGCCTCGATCCGGCCGAACTGGCCGACGCGGCCCGCACGGCGCTCGCCGCCGGGCCGCTGCACAACGACGAGCTGGGCGCCAGGCTCGCCGCCCGCTGGCCGGACGCCGAGCCGAACGACCTGGCGTACCTCGCCCGTTCGCTCCTGCCGCTGGTGCAGGTGCCGCCGCGGGGCGTCTGGGGCGCGAGCGGCGGGCTCGTGTACGCGCACGCCGACCAGTGGCTCGGCGCCCCCTCCGCCACCGACCCCGCGGCGGACGAGACGGTGCTGCGCTACCTCGCCGCCTACGGGCCCGCGTCGGTCGCCGACGCGCAGAAGTGGCTGTCGCTGACCCGGCTCAAGCCGGTCTTCGACCGGCTCCGCCCGCGGCTGGTGACGTACCGGGACACGACGGGGCGGGAGCTGTTCGACCTCGCCGGCACCGAACTGCCCGACCCCGCCGCCCCGGTGCCGCCGCTGCTCCTCGGCCCCTTCGACAACGTGCTCCTCGCGCACGCGGACCGCACGCGGATCATCGACAAGGCCGACGAGCGCCGGGTGTTCACCGTGAACGGCCTCGTCCGCGGCACCATGCTGCTCGACGGCCGCGTCGCGGGCGTCTGGCAGCCGGAGCTGAAGCGGACCTCGGCCGCCGTCGAACTCCGCCCGTTCACGGCCCTGTCCGGCGCCGACAAGGACCGGCTGGCGGCGGCGGCCGCGGACCTGCTGGCCTTCGCCGCCCCGGAGGCGGAGAAGACGGAGGTCAGGTTCGCGGCCCCGGACTAGGCCGCCCCGCCTCAGGCGGTCATGAACTCCTCGCGGACGATCCCGCCCGCCGTCGCGCACCACGTGGCCACGTCCATCGCGCCCGTCGCGGGCAGCCCGTGCAGCTCCTGCATCTCGGCCACCGCCTTCGTCGTCGGCCCGTTGTACTTGCCCGTGGCCTTCGCCAGATGCAGCTTGCGCACCAGCATCTGCTGCACCGCGAGCACCGCCTCCCCGCTGTGGCCCGTGCTCACCGGCACCGTCAGGGCCTCCCACGTGGCGTTGTCCAGCGTGCCGTCGTCCGCGGTCGGCAGCCCCATCGTGCGCTGGAAGGTGTGCACCGCCTCCAGCGTCGCCGGCCCGTACACGCCGTCCGCCTTCAGCTCGTACCCGTACGCGCGCAGCAGCCGCTGCGCCATCTCGACCGTGCCGCCCTTGCTGGACGTGTACGTGTCGGGCCAGGTGCGCTCCGGGATCTCGTCCGGGCCCTGGCCGAGCACCTGCGCCACCTGCCGGCGCAGCGCCGGGAACTCGCGGTAGAAGAGCGCGCCCGGGCACTGCGTGTCGTTGAAGTCCCAGTGGCCGAAGATGCGGTCCGCACCGAAGCCGTACTGGGTGCCGATCGTCACGCACAGCCGCTGCAGCGAGAACACCAGCGCCGGCGTCGGGGTGTCGTTGACGTAGTGGCCGTCGTTCTCGATGCCGATGGCGCGCCTGTTCTCGCCGACCGCGTGCGCGCTGACGACCTGGTGGCCGCCGTCGGCCAGCGCCTCCAGGCTCCCGTGGCGGCCCTCCAGGACGTAGCCGCCGCGGCTGATCGTGAAGTGCTGGCCGCTGTCGATCCAGCCGTTGTCGTCCATGTGCAGATCCTGGATCTTGCGCGCCATGAAGACCGCGGCCTCGTACGAGTAGTCCGTGGTGTTCGGGAAGGCGGTGTGGTGGACGACGATCTTCGTGGTGGTGCCGGAGGAGACGGAGACAGTGCCGCTGGGCGGCCGGGCGCCCCAGTCCCCGGTGCCGATCACGTATGACGGGTCGTCAGCCGTCCGGCGCAGCGAGGTGCCGCCGTCGGCCGCGGCGCTGCCGCCGAGCAGCAGCGCGGCGCCCCCGCCGGCGACGAGCACGGCCCCCGCGCCGGCCTTGAGCGCGGTTCGCCGGGAGACATACACGGGCCCAGGTCGCATGGCGGTCCTCTCACGGTGCGGATTGCGGGGGGTCGGCACGCTGCTCCGTGTACGTATGTGCAACGGACACCCTGTTTATCCGACCGCGTGTGCCAATGTCCAGACCACCAAGGTCAGTTGCGCCCGGAACCGGCCCCGCCGCTCAGCCGCCCGGCTGCCCGGGCAGCGTCTGCCCTCCCCCTTCGGCATCGGGCCCGCCGGCCGGTGCCCCGTCCGCCGGACGGTCGGGACCCTGGGCCCGTACGTGCCGTACGTGCTCCAGCGAGTCCCGCAGCTCCCGCAGCCAGTCGTCCGCGTGGCTCTCCACCAGCCGTACGCACCACCCCAGCGCCTCGCTCCGGCTGCGCGCCACGCCCGCCGCGATGAGGGTGTCGAGCACCTGCCGCTGCGGCTGCCGCAGCCGGGTCATCACGGGCGCGGAGACGTTCGTGAAGATCTCCCGCCGGCCACCGCACTCGGCGCCCCAGGAGACCTTCCTGCGGTAGCGCCGCTCGGCCGCCCGCGCCACCGCCATGCGCTCCTTCCGCGTGCGCTCGCGGAACTCGGCGATGCGGCCGTCCAGCGCCGCGTCGCGCTCGGCGGGGGTCGCGTCCTTCGCGAGCCCCGCGGGCCCGGGGATCGAGCCGACGACGCAGATCTCCTCGCGGTCGACGGTGACCTCGACCGGTGAGGCGTACAGGCCGTCGGGCAGCCGCCCGGTAAGCCATCCTCGTATCTCGTCCGTATCCTGGGATGTAATCATGTAATCGAGATTACGCCTCCTCCCTGGGGAAGAGAACGGGCGGCCCGGCGAAATTCCCGCAAGAATCTTTGGCGGAGCATGTCGAGAACCGCCGGCCGGCCCCGACGTCTCCTGTGAGAGGCGCCCGCACCGGGTGCCGGGAACACGGGAAGTGAGAACCATGAAGTACCTGGTGATGATCTACGGTTCGCAGGCCGACTACGACGCCATGAACGGCATCGGCTCCGAGGGCCGCCCCGCGTGGACCGAGAAGGACCTGCAGGCGATGTTCCAGCACATGGAGTCGATCAACAACGACCTCGCCGAGACCGGCGAGGTGCTGGAGGGCAACGGGCTGTCGGCGCCCAAGCAGGCCATCGTCGTCACCGGCGGGCCCGGCGGCGCGTCCGTGGTCTCCGACGGCCCGTTCGGCGAGACCAAGGAGGTCCTCGCGGGCTACTGGGTGCTGGACTGCGCCAGCGACGAGCGGGTCACCGAGATCGCCAAGCGCGTCCACCAGTGCCCCGCCCCCGAGGGCTCGCCGGTCTCCGACGTCGTGATCCGCCCCATCCTGGAACAGGCACCGGGTAAGTGAGCGCCCCTGTCGAGGACCTGCTGCGCCGCCACGCGCCGCAGGTCCTCGGCGCCCTCGTCCGCCGCTACGGCCACTTCGACGCCGCCGAGGACGCCGTGCAGGAGGCCCTGCTGGCCGCCTCCGGCCAGTGGCCGGCGCAGGGGGTGCCGGACAACCCGCGCGGCTGGCTCATCCGCGTCGCCTCCCGCCGGCTGACGGACGAGCTGCGCAGCGAGGAGGCCCGGCGCCGCCGCGAGGAGTCCGCCGCCGCGCTCACGCCCCGCGACGACTTCCGCGCGCCGCCGCCGGGGGAGGCGCGCCACCCCTCGGAGGACGACACCCTCACCCTGCTGTTCCTCTGCTGCCACCCCGTCCTCACCCAGCCGTCCCGCATCGCGCTGACGCTGCGCGCGGTCGGCGGTCTGACCACCGCGGAGATCGCCCGCGCCTTCCTGGTGCCGGAGGCGACGATGGCGCAGCGGATCAGCCGGGCGAAGAAGAACCTGAAGGACGCGGGCGCCCGCTTCCGCCGTCCCGAGCCCGGGGAGCTGCCGGGGCGCTTCACCGCGGTGCTGCACGTGCTGTACCTGATCTTCAACGAGGGCTACACCGCCACCTCCGGAGCCGCCCTGCGCCGTGCCGACCTGGCCGCCGAGGCGATCCGCCTCGCCCGCGCCGTGCACGCGCTCGTGCCGGACAGCGGCGAGGCCGCCGGGCTGCTGTCGCTGATGCTGCTCACCGACGCCCGCCGCGACGCCCGCAGCGGTCCCGGCGGCGTCCTGGTCCCGCTCGGCGAGCAGGACCGCGGGCGCTGGGACCGCGCGCAGATCGAGGAGGGCGTGGCCCTCGTCAGCCGCGCCCTGACGACCAGCGCCCTCGGCCCGTACCAGGTGCAGGCCGCCATCGCCGCCGTGCACGACGAGGCGGAGCGCGCCGAGGACACCGACTGGCGGCAGATCCTCGGGCTGTACGACCTGCTGGAGAGCCTCGCGCCGAGCCCCGTCGTCAGCCTGAACCGGGCGGTGGCCGTGGCGATGGCCGACGGGCCGCGCGCCGGGCTCGACCTGCTGGACAAGCTCGCGGACGACCCGCGGCTCGCGGAGCACCACCGTCTCGACGCCGTACGGGCCCACTTGCTGGAGCTGGCGGGGGAGACGGGGGCGGCGCAGGAGGCGTACGGGCGCGCGGCGGAGCGCACGTTGAGCGTGCCCGAGCAGCGTTACCTCCAACTGCGCGCCGCCCGGCTGCGCTGACGGACGGCCGCGCCGGCGTCCGGCCGCCGGGTCAGCGGGCGCCGAACCGGGTGAGGCTCGCGAGCGCCCGCCGTGCCGACTCCGCCAAAGGGTGCGCGGGGCCGTAGGCGTGCTCCAGCTCGGGCAGGAGCGCGGACAGCTCGCCGCCGGCCGCCGTGTGGTCGCCGAGCGCGAGCAGGAGCTGGGCGGTGCGGTGGCGCAGGCCGAGGGCGTCGGCCGGATCGAGTCCCCCGTACGGGTTCGTGAAGTACGGCAGCAGCGCGCGGTACTCGGCGAGCGCCGCCGCGGCCTCGCCGATCTGCTCCAGGCACTGGGCGGCCTCGTAGCGGTAGCGGAGCGCCTGCGGGTCGGCCTGGCCGGCCTCCGCGGCGCGCTCGTCCGCGAGCCGGCGCAGCTCCGGCAGCGCGCGCCGGTACTGGCCGTCGTCCATGAGCGAGGCCGCGTAGTGCCTGCGGATCATGCGGACCACGGTGGAGCCCTCGCCGTGGCGGGCGCTCGCCTCGGGCAGGATGCCGCCGAGGATGTCGACGGCCTGGGTGATCCGGCCGGCGTCGAGGAGCTGCTTGACCTCGTCCACGGCGGCGGCGAGGTCGGTGCCCGCCCGCGCGGGCGGCGCGCCCGCGGGCGTGGCGGAGGACGGACCGGCGGGCGCGGGCATGACCGGGCCCCCGGGTGCCCCGAGCGCCTCCTGCGCGCCGCCCCGCCCGGCCGCGCGGCCTCCGGCCGGCGTCGCGGCCCGGTCCGGCCAGGGGGCGTGCGGACGGCGGAAGGGCCGGGTCGGGTCGAGCACGCCCCCGGGGCGGGCGGCGTCCGGCGCGGGGAGCAGCGGCACCAGCGCCTCGTACACGTCGTGTGCGGTCGCCGGCCGGTCCTGCGGATCCTTGGCCAGCAGGGAGAGCACCAGGTCCGCCAGCTCCCCGGGTACCTCGGGGCGCACCAGGCCCACCGGCGCGGGCGGTTCGTACAGGTGGCGGTGGAGCACGCCGAGGGCGGTGGAGCCGGCGAAGGGCACGCCGCCGGTGAGGAGTTCGTGCAGCACCACGCCGAGCGCGTACAGGTCGGTATACGGGCCGACGGCACCGCCCATCGCCTGCTCGGGCGCCATGTACGCGGGGGTGCCGATCGGCACCCCGGTGCGGGTCAGGCGGGTGGTGTCGGCGTCGAGGACGGCCGCGATGCCGAGGTCGAGCACGGTGACCGTGCCGTCCGGCCGGACCATGATGTTCCGCGGCTTGAGGTCCCGGTGGACGATCGGCACCGCGTGCACGGCGCAGAGCACCGCGCACAGTTGCGCGGCGACCGCCGCGGCCCACTGCCAGGGGTACGGCTCGTGCTCCGCGAGGTGGTCGGCGAGGTCGGCGCCGCCGACGTGCTGCATGACCAGGTAGAGCTCGCCCGCGTCGCTGCCCGCGTCGTGCACGGTGACGAGCCCGGGGTGGTCGACCTGCGCGGTGGTGCGGCACTCGCGGGTGAAGCGGCGGCGCAGCTCGTCCGCCTGGGAGCCGGTCGTCATCGTCTCGACCCGGAGCAGCTTCACCGCGACGCGGCGGTCGAGCGTCCGGTCGTACGCCTGCCAGACCTGGCCCATGCCGCCCTTGCCGATCGGGGTGGACAGCTCGTAACGGCCCGCGACGAGACGGCCGTTCACCGGCCGCCTTCCTGCTCGCGGCGGAGGAGGTCGCTCAGCTCGTCGAGTTCGGCGCGGACCCGGGCGGCGCGGGGCGCGTCCGGCACGGGCGGCCGGGGCGTGGCCTGCCGGGGCGGCCCGGCCCCCGGCGGGGGCGGCGGGGTGTCGTGCGCGTACGGCGCGGGGCCCTGCGCGTACGGCGGCGGGTGCGGCCCGTACGGCGGCGGGACGGGCCCGCCCGGGTGCCCGTACGGCGGCACAGGGCCGCCCGCCGCGGGAGCGCCCGCGCCGAACGGCCGCCCCGCGGCCTCCCGGTGGTGCCGGATGTCGACCGTGAGGAACCACGGGACGACCGACACGATGAGCACGATCAGCAGGATCCCGCCCGTGTTCTCCCGCCACGCCGGCAGCTCCTGGCCGTCCACCGTGGCCAGCATCGCCAGCGCGCCGGCCGCGACCGCGGCGGAGGCCCAGAACAGCACCCAGTCCAGGCGCGTACGCCGCAGGATCGCCAGCCGCAGCATCGGCGCCCAGGCGAGCAGGCCGAGGCCGGCGACGGCCACGACGGTGAAGACCACGCGCAGCACGACGCGCAGCGCGGGAGAGGCGGAACGCGGCTCCGGAGGGCCGTACATGCGGGTGCTCCTGTGCGGGACCGGTGGGGGTGCGGATCCCGGCGGCGGGAGAGCCGCCGCCGGGTGCGGGCAGGTGTGCGGAAAAGGCGGAGAAAAGCGTACCTACGCGGGCGCGCGCGCGTGCCCCGCGGTCCTACCAGGGTTCGACGCTGCCCTCGGCCAGCCCGTCGTACAGCCCCTGCACCAGCCGGCCGCCGAGCCGTCCCGCCTCGCGCAGCGCGTCCTCGAACGCGGCCAGCGCCCGGAACAGCTCGCCGTGGCGCCGCTGTTCCGCGGGCGGCAGCCGGGGGAGCTGGAGCCGGCGCACGTCGAGGCGCGTGGCGGTGGAGGCGTGGCTGCTGGCCTGCCGGGCGTTGGCCGTACCGCGCAGGAAGCCGGCGAGGAACCAGGGGTCCACGGCCGCCGCGTCGGGCCGCAGGAGCGCAAGGTTGCGGCCGAGCGCGGCGCCCGCGGTGTCCTCGTCGACGACCCGGGCGACGCGCCCGCCGCCCAGCACGGGCACCACCACGTCCCCGGCCGCGATCAGCAGCGGCTCCTCCGCCGCGCCCTCCGGCAGCCGCCCGGAGGGCGCGGTGCCCCCGGCGACGTCGTGCTCGGTCAGCACCGGCGGCGCCGTGCCGCCCGGCGGCACCGCGCCCGCGCCGCCCATCCGCAGCTTCAGCGCGCCCGCCCTGGCCAGCTCGCCGACCGTGGTCAGCGGCGCCTCCCGGGCCGCGGCCCTGGCCGGGGGCGGCGGCGTGCGGTCCACGCTCAGCCGCAGGGCCTCGGCCAGCCGCTCCCGTACGTCGCCGAGCGCGGCCGCGGAGCCGTCCGCGGCGGCCGGCGGCAGATGCCGGGCGGGGGTGAGGTCCACGTCGTCGTCGAGCAGGTCGACGACCGACACGGTACGCACCGCCCCCGGCTCCTCCGCGACCTCGCCGCCGCGGTCGAACGCGCGCCAGGCGGCGGTCACGTCGGCGTGCAGCGGCGCCCAGCGGATCCGGTCCCGGCCGGTCCCGTAGCGCTCGGCGGCGTCCACGACCAGCAGCCGGAGCCCGCCCGCGGGCGCGGTCGCGCCGGGCCTGCGGAGCACCCACAGGTGCAGCGGCAGCCCGTACGGCACCGCCGCGCCGGCCGGCAGCGCGACCACGGCCCGCAGCGCACCGCGGCGCAGCAGCTCGGCGCGGACGCGGCGGCCGGAGCGGCGGGACGCGGCGGCGGGCGGCATCAGGAGGACGGCGGTGCCGCCGTCGCGCAGCCGGGCGAGCGCGTGCTGCACCCAGGCCAGCTCGGACTCGGTGCGGGCGGGCAGCCCGTAGCCGAAGCGGGGGTCGTAGGCGAGTTCGTCGTGGCCCCAGTTGCGCTCGTTGAACGGCGGGTGGCAGAGCACGGCGTCGACGGCGAGGTCCGCGAAGGCGTCGGCGCGCAGGCTGTCGGCGGCCGCGGCCTTCACCTCGGCGCCGGTGTGCAGCGCGAGCCGCAGCGCGGCGAGCGCGGCCAGGTCGGGGTCGGCCTCCTGGCCGTAGCGGGGGCCCTCGCCGGGGGCGGCGGTGAGCAGGGTGCCCGCACCGCACGCCGGGTCGAGCACGGCCGCCCGCCGGTCGACGCCGGCGGTCGCAGCCATCAGGGACGCCGGCTCCGGCGGAGTGAGCGTGTGCTGCCGGGGGTTGGCCTCCAGATAGCGGGTGAGCAGGAACTCGTACGCGCGCGGGGCGCTGCCCGTCTCCGCGGCCAGCTCGCCCGCGCCGCGCAGGAGCGGCAGGGCGGCGGAGACGTCGTCGGGGATGTTCACAGGATGCTGTGAACCGAGCCGTGCGGCCAGCACCTCCCGCAGCGCGGGCGGCAGTCCCGCGGCGCGGGACGCGTCGGTCCCCTCGGCCAGGGCCAGCCATTCGGTGGGCCGTTCCCGTACGACGAGCAGCGCCGCCCCCGCGAGGGCGAGCCCGGCGGGAGCGCCGTCGGGGTGCGCCGCCACCTGTTGCCAGACCCGCTCGCGCAGCGGCACGGCGCGGATCTTCCCCTGGTCGCGCAGCCACTCCTCGACCGCGGCGAGGTCGAAGGTGGGACTGGCCTCGGTGCCGCCGACGGGGCGGGGGAAGTCCGCGTGCCGGCGCCGCCAGTTGCTGACGGCGGCCCGGCCGACGCCGGCGAGGCGTGCGATGCCGGCGGCGGTCACGGCGGTGTGCTCGTCCGGCACGGCGCCTCCTCGCGTGGTTCGGCCCTGCTGCGGCCCGGAGTTGTGAGCCACAGCATATCCACACGGCTGCGGAGACATGTCCACGGCGTGAATGAATGCTCGATGGATTCTTGTGTTGACGACGTTCACAGTCATCTCTAATGTTGCCCCCAGAGCCCCGAACGGGGGGTTCGCCGATCAGGGGAGGGACCCATGTCCGCATCCGTCACCGCGCCCCGCCGCGGAGTTCTCGCCGTCGCCGGCGCCATCGCCGCCGTGCTCGCCCTCGGCGGTCTCACCGCCTGCGGCTCCGAGGAGCCGAAGACCGAGAAGGCCGGCTCCGCCTCCCAGGGCGACGGCGCCGGGGAGGGCGCCAAGGGGGAGGACGCGCCGGAGGAGCAGGGCGGGGCGCTGGCGCCGGGCGACACCGCCGCCTACGACGACCTCAAGGCCACCGTCTCGGAGGCGTCGCCGTACGCCATCGACGAGATGGTCGAGGTCCCGGCCGGCCACAAGCCGTACGAGGTGACGGTGACGCTGGAGAACGTCGGCGACGCGAAGTTCGACCCGGCCATGACCCTGCTCATGGCCCGTGCGGGGGAGGAGGGCAACGAGGCCGAGGAGATCTTCGACGGGCAGGTCGGCGGCGGCTTCGCCGGCACCCTCCTGCCCGGCAAGAAGGCCACGCAGAAGTTCGCCTTCTTCGTCCCCGACGGCGCGAAGAACCTCGATGTCGAGGTCGTCGTGGGCGACTTCGAGAAGGAGCCCGCCACCTGGAGCCTCCCGCTCTGAGGGACCGTCCGGCCGGCGCACCCCGTCCCCGTCCGGGGGCGCCGGTGGAACGGCCCGGCCGCTGTCGCCTCCAGGCGGTACATTGCGCTCATGTCGATACCGCCGGGCCCGCCGCCGAATCCGTACCAGCAGAACAACCCCAACCCCTACGCACAGCAGCAGCCCCAGGGCTCGGTGCCGCAGCAGTCCCCGTACGCACAGCCGACGATGCCCGCCGGTGTCCCGATCACCGGCCAGCCTCCTGGCGGCCCGCCGGGCCAGCCGCCCGGCCAGCCCGCGGGGGCGCCGCCCGGCTTCGGCGCCGTGGAGAAGAAGGGCGTGCCGGCCTGGCTGTGGGGCCTCGGGGGCGTCGTGGTCGCCTCCGCGGTGTGGGCGGGCGCGCTCTTCGCGACCGGCGGGTTCGACTCGTCGGAGGACCCCGAGCCGGTCCTCGGCTACGGGTTCGAGAAGGACCTCTGCGAGAACACCGAGCTCAAGGCGTTCGAGGAGCGGTACGAGATCCCGGACGCGTCCGACGCCACCGGCTGGGGCTCGGAGCAGGACGCGCTGTCCCAGAGCTTCTGCAGTTGGAGCCTGACGGACCGCGAGCAGGACCCGGACGACTACTCCAGCTCGTACGTCTCCGTGACCGCCATCTGGCACGGGGCGTCGGACCCCACCGGCGAGTTCGCCCCGACGTACAAGGGCTTCGAGGACCGCTCGGACGCGGACTACAAGTACGAGACCGAGCCGGTGAAGGGCTTCGGCGAGGAGGCGTACCTCGTCCGGGAGAACGGCGAGGGCGACAGCAGCAGCCGCTCCATGAGCCTGGCCGTGCGCGACGGCTGGTTCACCTACCAGATGGACTGGAGCTACTACGGAGGCACCGACTCCACCGACCCGCCGTCGCCCGACGAGGTGGAGCAGATGCTGAAGGACGAGACGGAGACGGCGCTCGCCGATCTCAAGAAGTAACCGGCCGCCGGGACAACGCGCGCGTGGCGGCAAGAAGTTGCCGCCACGCGGGTGTAGCAGGGAACTGCCACGGGCGGGCCGGCCGATGCGGGCCGATGCGCGCCGGGGCGGCCCGGAGACCGGAACGCGCCCGTACCGTCCGTGACGGTACGGGCGCGCGGGTGACCGTAGCCCGTAAGGGGCTCAGCCCTGCTTGGTCTCCCAGAAGATCTTGTCGACCTGGGCGATGTAGTCCAGCGCCTTCTGGCCCGTGGCCGGGTCGGTGGAGCCCTTGGCGGCGCTGAGGGCCTTGAGCGTGTCGTTGACGAGCTGGTGCAGCTCAGGGTACTTCTCGAAGTGCGGGGGCTTGAAGTAGTCGCTCCACAGCACCGAAACGTGGTGCTTGGCAAGCTCCGCGCGCTGCTCCTTGATGGTGGTGGCCCGCGCCTGGAAGTGCGGGTCGTCGTTGCCCTGCATCTTCTCCTGGATGGCCTTGACCGATTCGGCCTCGATACGGGCCTGGGCCGGGTCGTAGACGCCGCAGGGGAGGTCGCAGTGGGCACTGACCGTCACCTTGGGGGCGAACAGGCGAGAAAACATGGAAAGCAGCCGTCCTTCCTCGTGATCGTCTTCCAGGTGGGACATTACTCCGTGGGGAACGAAAATTCGCGAGTGCCCCGGAGGGCTTAGGTCAAAAGTCCAGTGGAAGGCTGGGCCTTGTGGACGACAGGCCGGAGGTGCATGCCCGATGCAGGGCCAGGTGAACGAGCGCGGGCACGACGCCGGGCGCCGGGGGCTGCAGCGCCTCGGCCTCGCGGCGGTCGACGGTCCGTCGATGGTGCCGACGCTGCGTCCGGGGGATCAGCTTGTCGTGCAGTACGGGGTGGAGGTGCGGCCCGGTGACGTGGCGGTGCTGTGTCATCCGTTCCAGCAGGATCTGCTGATCGTGAAACGGGTGGTGGAGCGCCGCGACGGCGGCTGGTGGGTGCTCGGCGACAACCGGTTCGTGGAGAACGACAGCCGGGAGTTCGGCGCCGTACCGGACGAACTGGTCGTCGCCCGCGCCCTCCTGCGCCTGCGCCCCCCGCGCGGCCTTCAGCGCTCGGTCCGCTCGGTCCCGGCGGCGGTCTCCTGGGCCGCCTCGGCGGTGCGGCCGTTGGCCTGGCGCTTCCGGGCGCGGTAGGCCGCGACGTTCGCGCGGGTGGCGCAGCGGTCGGAGCAGTAGCGGCGGGAGCGGTTCGTCGACGTGTCGAGGAAGACGTTGCGGCACGGCGGAGCCGCGCACAGGCCCAGGCGGTCGACGCCGTAGTCGGTGAGGTGCACGGCCAGCCCCATGCACGCCGCGGCGGCGAAGCCCGCTCCCGAGTTGGCCGACTGCTCCGCGATGTGCAGGTGCCACTTGGGCCGCCCGTCCTCGTCGCGGAAGTCGTGCCCGCTGACCTGCGGGCTGACCGGGAAGTCGATGAGCAGCGCGTTGAGCATGTCGACGGCGCGTACCTCGTCGCCCTCGTCGGCTGCCTCGAAGATCCCCCGCAGCCGCCCGCGCACCTGGCGCAGCCTGCTGACGTCGGCGTCCGTGGCCCGCCGGGTGAAGTTGCCGCTGTCCCGGAAGAGCTCCTTGGCCGCGTCCAGCGAGGTCAGCGAGTCGGTGCCGCGCTCCGGTTCCTCGGTGTTGACGAGGCGCACGGCCATATCTGAGTAATAGGCCAGTTCCACTTGGAATCCTTACGGGCTCGGCTTATGCTGACGCGGCGGGGCCGTAATGGACGACCCCGTATAGAGGGTATTACGCAGCAGAGGCAGGGGAGGCAGCAATGGCCGGAACGACCGCCGCCGCAACGCCCGTGGGTGCCGACTGGCAGGGCTGGCAGGCGAGCTGGGACCGCCAGCAGGAGTGGTACATGCCGGATCGCGAGGACCGCTTCCGGGTGATGCTCGACGCCGTCGAGGCCCTCGTGGGATCCGAGCCCCGGGTGCTCGACCTGGCCTGCGGTACGGGCAGCATCAGCGCCCGGGTGCTGCGCCGCTTCCCCGGCGCCCGCACCACGGGCGTCGACCTCGACCCCGCGCTGCTCACCATCGCGCGCGGCACCTTCGCCCAGGACGCCCGCGCCGAGTTCGTCACCGCCGACCTCGCCAAGCCCGACTGGGCGGCGCGGCTGCCGCACGGTTCGTACGACGCGGTGCTCACCTCCACCGCGCTGCACTGGCTCTTCTCCGACCAGCTCGCCACGCTCTACGGGCAGATCGCCGGCGTCGTCCGCGAGGGCGGGATCTTCGTCAACGCCGACCACATGCCCGACCCCGCCACGCCGGCCATCAACGAGGCCGTGCGCAACTGGAGCAAGGTCCGCCAGGACCGCGAGCGGGCCGAAGGTGTGCTGGACTGGGCGGACTGGTGGCGCGTGGTCGCCGCCGACCCGGTGCTCGGCGGCCCCGCGGCCGAGCGCTTCGCGATATTCGGCGACCCGAACGACCCGAACGAGGGCCACGCCGACGGCGACGTCCAGGCGCCCGCCTGGCACGCCGAGACGCTGCGCGCGGCCGGCTTCGCCGAGGCCCGTACGGTCTGGGCGTCCGCGCGGGACGCGGCGGTGCTGGCGCTGCGCTGACCCCGGCCTCGCCGGCGGGTAGCGTCAGCCGCGGTAGCGCAGCCCGTCGACGAGCAGCCCGATCATGCGCCGCGTGTACTCCTGGTCGTCCGGGTCGATGATGCTGCTGAGCGCCTGCAGCAGATCGTCGGGGGTCACGTCGGAGCGGATGCCGCCGGCCGCGGCGGCGGCGTCCAGCAGGTCGGTCAGGGCGGGGACGAAGCGCTCCTGGAAGTACCCGGGCAGGCTCTCGTACGCGCAGTCGCCGGAGTGGAGGGCGGCCTTCAGCCCCTGCTTGGCGGCGATGAACCGGGTGAAGCGGTGCAGCCACCGCGTCAGCGCCTCCACCGGCTCGTACTGCGCGGCCAGGGCGGGGGCGGCCGCGGCGCAGGCGTCGACCTCCTTGCGGAAGACGGCCGTGATGAGGTCCGAGCGCTGCGGGAAGTGCCGGTAGAGCGTCCCCGCCCCCACTCCCGCCTTCGCCGTGATGCGGCGTACGGGCGCGTCCACGCCCTCCGTCTCGAAGACCTCGGCGGCCGCGGTCAGCAGCGCGTCGAGGCTGCGCCGGACGTCCGGCCGCATGCGGCGGCCGGGGGCCGGCTCCCCCGTGGTGCTGCGCTCAGGCATGCGCGGACCCCTTGCAAAAACGGAACGGTGTTCCGTATTCTCGGACTGAACGATGTTCCGTATTCACTTTACCGGTGCGTACGACCCGCAGTCCACGCAGGAGGAGAGCCATGCAGTACCGCACGCTGGGCCGGACCGGGATCAAGGTCAGCCCCTACTGCCTGGGCGCGATGATGTTCGGCGCCCAGGGCAACCCCGACCACGACGAGTCCGTCCGCATCATCCACAAAGCGCTGGCCGCGGGCGTCAACTTCGTCGACACCGCCGACATCTACGGCCACGGCGAGTCCGAGGAGATCGTCGGCAAGGCCCTCAGGGGCCGCCGCGACGACGTGGTGCTCGCCACCAAGGCGCACCTGCCCATGGGCGACGACCCCAACCGGCAGGGCAACTCCCGCCGCTGGCTCGTCCGCGCCCTGGAGGACTCGCTGCGCCGGCTCGGCACCGACCACGTCGACCTGTTCCAGATCCACCGGCCCGCCCCCGACACCGACATCGAGGAGACCCTGTCCGCGCTCACCGACCTGGTGCGCGCCGGGAAGGTACGGGCCGTCGGCACCTCCGCTTTCCCCGCCTCCGACCTGGTCGAGGCGGAGTGGACCGCCGAGCGGCGCGGCCTGGTGCGGTTCCGCACCGAGCAGCCGAACTACTCGCTCCTCGACCGCGGCATCGAGCGCGAGGTGCTGCCCGTCTGCGAGCGGTACGGGATGGGCACGCTGGTCTGGAGCCCGCTGGCCGGCGGCATGCTCACCGGCCGCTACCGCAAGGGCCAGGAGCCCACCACCTTCCGCGGCGGCTACGGCTTCCGGCACCTCGCCGACGAGCGCAGGCTCGACACCGTCGAACGGCTCCTTCCGCTCGCGGAGAAGGCGGGCCTGTCGCTGACGCACATGGCGCTGGCCTTCGTGATCTCCCACCCGGGCGTCACGTCGGCGATCATCGGGCCGCGCACCATGGAGCAGTTGGACGACCTGCTCGCGGGCGCCGGGACGGTCCTCGGCGACGACGTGCTGGACGAGATCGACGCCATCGTGCCGCCGGGGACGGAGGTCGGGCGGCTGGACATGGCGTACGACCCGCCGGCGATCCTCCACGCCGGGCTGCGGCGCAGGGCGCCGGCGGAGCGCGTGGCGGCCTGAGGCGTACGGGCCGTACGCCACCGCCCGTAGGCCCACCACCCATAGGCCCACCGCGCACGGCACGGCCCGACGGCGCCTCCGTACGGCACGAAGCGGGGCCGCCCGGCACACTGCCGGACGGCCCCGCTCACGGTTCTCCGCGGCCCGTACGGGCGCCGCCGGGCGTGCGCCGTACGGGGCCGCGTGCCTGCTACCGCCTCGCCACGCCCTCCGCGCGCGCCGCCGCGGCGACCGCGCGCGTGATGGCCGGCGCCACCCGCTCGTCGAACGGCGACGGGATCACGCACTCCGGGCTCAGCTCGGCCGCGACCACGTCGGCCAGCGCCTCGGCCGCCGCCAGCTTCATGCCCTCGGTGATCCGCGAGGCGCGTACCTGGAGCGCCCCGGCGAAGATGCCGGGGAACGCGAGCACGTTGTTGATCTGGTTCGGGTAGTCGCTGCGGCCGGTGGCGACGACCGCCGCGTACTTGTGCGCCACGTCCGGGTGGATCTCCGGGTTCGGGTTGGCCATGGCGAAGATGAACGCGCCCTCCGCCATCGTCGCCACCGCCCGCTCCGGCACCGTGCCGCCGGAAACGCCGATGAAGACGTCCGCGCCCGCGAGCGCCGACTCCAGCGAGCCGGTACGCCCCGCGCGGTTGGTGAGCTCCGCCAGCTCCCGCTTGGCGTCGGTCAGGTCCTCGCGGTCCGCGGAGACGATGCCCTTGCGGTCGGCGACGACCACGTCCCCGATGCCGGCCTCCACGAGGATCTTCGCGATCGCCGCGCCGGCCGCGCCGGCCCCGGAGATCACCGCGCGCAGCTCGCCGAGCGACCGGCCGCTGAGCTTCGTCGCGTTGCGCAGGGCGGCGAGCGTGACGACCGCGGTGCCGTGCTGGTCGTCGTGGAAGATCGGGATGTCCAGGCGCTCCTGGAGCTTGCGCTCGATCTCGAAGCAGCGGGGGGCGGAGATGTCCTCCAGGTTCACCCCGCCGAAGGAGGGCGCCAGCCGCACCACGGTCTCGACGATCTCGTCGACCTCGCGGCAGTCCAGCGCGACGGGGACCGCGTCCACGCCGCCGAACTGCTTGAAGAGGATGGCCTTGCCCTCCATCACCGGAAGAGACGCCTCCGGCCCGATGTCGCCGAGGCCGAGGACCGCGCTGCCGTCCGTGACGACGGCGACCACCTGGGACTTCCAGGTGTAGTCGTGGACGAGCTCGGGCTGTTCCGCGATGGCGGTGCACACCTTGGCGACGCCCGGTGTGTAGGCGAGCGACAGGTCGTCCCTGTCGTTGACCGGCACGGTCGCCTGGACGGCCATCTTGCCGCCCCGGTGGAGCGCGAAGGCCGGATCGAAGTAGTCGTCGTCTGGGCTGTCGGACGTATCCGTCCCGCTCGGAGGGTTGACGATCTCCGCTGCCACGTTGTTGACCCCTTAGTCACAGTCATAGAAAGAGGAACCACCCCTCTCGGTCGAGGGGTGGGCGGGCACGTGTCCGGCCGCCTGGCCGCGGAGTGAGCGCCATGGCCACGGTGAGGCCCGGACACCGGGCGCGCCGCACTCGCGCCCTGGGCCCCGGATTTGGGGTGTAAGTGTCCGTTGTACAGGAAGCCGAGCGCCCCGTGCGAGCAACTTCTCGAGACTGAGCGGAGCCGAATCGCATAGCCATGCGGACGCTTGCATACTGCGAAATGGTGCGATTCGCGGGCCTTTAGGCGGAATGCCTAAACGTGAGCTACGTCTCATTACCGAACCTGTTATCGGATTTTGACCCGGCAGCATTCCTGAGCCGTGTCTTCCGGATGCAAAGATGCCGTCGTCGGCAGTCGTCGACATCCGCCCCAGGCGCACCAAACCGCCGCGTCCGGGGCCGTGAACTTCTGACCCCCGTTCACCCCCCGCAGGAGGATCCCGCAATGAGCCCTCGCACCACCCGGCGCACCGGAGCAGCCAAGTCTCGACTGGTGGCCGTCGGGGCACTCGCCGCCGCGGGGGCCCTCGTGCTCTCGTCCTGCGGCGACCAGACGGACGACGGGGGCGACAGCGGTGACGGCGGCGAGTCCAAGACCTCGTCGAACGCGGCGCCCGGCGCGCTGCCCAAGGCGATCAAGGACGCCGGCGTGATCAAGGTCGGTTCCGACATCGCGTACGCCCCGATGGAGTTCGACCAGGGCGGCAAGCCCGCCGGCGTCGACATCGACATCGCCAACGCGCTCGGCGAGGAGCTGGGCGTCGAGTTCCAGTTCCAGAACAACGTCTTCGACAACCTGATCCCGTCGCTCGACTCCGGCCGCTTCGACATCATCATGTCGTCGATGACCGACAACAAGGAGCGCCAGGCCGAGGTCGACTTCGTCGACTACTTCTCCGCCGGCGTCTCCATCCTGGTCCAGAAGGGCAACCCCGAGGGCATCTCCACGCTCGACGACCTGTGCGGCAAGACCGTCGCCTTCCAGCGGGGCACGGTCAGCGCGGACATCGCCAAGGCGCAGAACGAGAAGTGCGACAAGCCGATCAAGACGCTGCCGTTCACGAAGGACACCGAGGCGCTGCAGCAGGTGAAGCAGGGCCGGGCCGTCGCCGACCTGAACGACTTCCCGGTCGCCGCGTACAACGCCCGCGAGTCCGGCGGCGGTGACGACTTCGAGGTCGTCGGCGAGCAGATCGACGCCGCCCCGTACGGCATCGCGGTCTCCAAGGACAACGCCGAGCTGCGCGACGCGCTCGCCGCGGCGCTGGACGCGATCATCGAGAACGGCGAGTACCAGAAGGTACTGGAGAAGTGGGACGTCCAGCAGGGCGGCGTCGAGAAGGCCACCGTCAACGGTGGCAACGAGTAACCAGCGCCCGCAGCCGTTCCAGAGAGAAGTCCTCCCGTGACCGACCCGACCTCACCGGGCCCGGCCGACAAGCGGCCGGCCGGGCCCGACCTCGCGAAGACCGGCACCGCGACCGCGGTGCCGCCCGAGGCGATCAAGGCGATACCCGTGCGCCACCCCTGGCGCTGGGTGAGCGCCGCGGTCGTCCTCGCGCTCCTCGGGCTGCTCGTCTACGCCTTCGCCAACGCCAAGATCGAGTGGGGCGACGTCCCCGAGTACCTGTTCTCCGACCGGGTGGTCGAAGCCGCCGGGAACACGCTGCTGATCACCGTGCTCGCCATGCTCCTCGGCGTGGTCCTCGGCATCGTGCTCGCGATCATGCGGCTCTCGGACAACCCGGTGACCTCGGCGTTCGCCAACCTCTACATCTGGTTCTTCCGCGGCACCCCGGTGCTGCTGCAACTGCTGCTCTGGTACAACCTCGGTCTCGTCTTCCAGACCCTCAACCTGGGTCCGCTCTACAAGAACGAGATGACCGACGTCATGACCCCGTTCGTGGCGGCGCTCCTCGGCCTCGGCCTCAACGAGGCCGCGTACATGGCCGAGATCGTCCGGGCCGGCATCCAGTCGGTCGACGAGGGCCAGACGGAGGCGTCGCACGCGCTCGGCATGAGCCGGGGGAAGACGATGCGGCGCATCGTGCTGCCCCAGGCGATGCGGGTCATCGTGCCGCCGACGGGCAACGAGTTCATCAACATGCTCAAGACCTCGTCGCTGGCGATGGTGATCCAGTACACCGAGCTGACGTTCGTGGCGAACGAGATCTCCGCGACCAACCTGAACCCGATGGAGATGTACATCGTCGTCGCCATCTGGTACCTGGCGATGACCAGCGTGTTCAGCGTCATCCAGTACTACATCGAGCGGCATTACGCCAAGGGCTCCGTGCGCCAGTTGCCGCTGACCCCGTGGCAGAAGATCCGGCGGAGCATCTTCTCCGGGCCGCGGCTGAAGGGAACGAGGTGAGCGCCGCCATGACGGCAATGGTCAGGGCCGAGGGCGTCCACAAGTCCTTCGGGCTCACCCACGTCCTCAAGGGCATCGACCTGGAGGTCGCGCCGCGCGAGGTCTTCTGCCTCGTCGGCCCCTCCGGCTCCGGCAAGTCGACCTTCCTGCGGTGCATCAACCACCTGGAGAAGATCAACGCCGGCCGGCTGTACGTCGACGGCCACCTCGTCGGCTACCGGCAGCAGGGCAACAAGCTCTACGAGCTGAAGGACCGGGAGGTCGCCGCGCAGCGCAAGGACATCGGCATGGTGTTCCAGCGCTTCAACCTCTTCCCGCACATGACCGCGCTGGAGAACGTCATGGAGGCGCCGGTCCAGGTGAAGCGGGAGTCCAAGGCGACGGCGCGGGAGCGCGCGCTGCGGCTGCTGGACCGCGTGGGCCTCGCGGACAAGGCGGCCGGCTACCCGACGCAGCTCTCCGGCGGCCAGCAGCAGCGCGTCGCCATCGCGCGGGCGCTGGCGATGGAGCCGAAGCTGATGCTCTTCGACGAGCCCACCTCGGCGCTCGACCCGGAGCTGGTCGGCGAGGTGCTGGACGTGATGCGCGACCTCGCGGAGTCGGGCATGACGATGATCGTCGTCACGCACGAGATGGGATTCGCGCGCGAGGTCGGGGACGCGCTGGTGTTCATGGACGACGGCGTGGTGGTGGAGTCCGGCCACCCGCGGGACGTCCTGACGAACCCGCAGCACCAGCGGACGAAGACGTTCCTGTCGAAGGTGCTGTGAGCCGCTTCCGGGTCCCGGGACCCGGGTGAGAAATTTCGCTCGGCGGGGCGGGGGCTGGTACGGCCCCCGCCCCGGGGCGTAACTTCATGGTCATGTTCGCCGCCTACGCAGCCCGCATCGACCGTGACGAGCCCCTGAACGGCCTGGAGTTGGGGGAGCGGCCCGCCCCGCAGGCCCCGCCCGGATGGGCCGTCGTCGACGTCAGAGCCGCCTCCCTCAACCACCACGACCTGTGGTCCCTGCGCGGCGTCGGTCTCGGCGAGGACGCCCTGCCGATGATCCTCGGCTGCGACGCGGCGGGCGTCGACGCCGACGGCAACGAGGTCGTCCTCCACTCCGTCATCGGCCAGACCGGCCACGGGGTGGGGCCCGACGAGCCGCGGTCGCTGCTGACGGAGCGGTACCAGGGCACGTTCGCGGAGCAGGTCGCCGTCCCGGCCTGGAACGTCCTGCCGAAGCCGAAGGAGCTGAGCTTCGAGGAGGCCGCGTGCCTGCCGACGGCCTGGCTCACGGCGTACCGCATGCTCTTCACCAACGCGGGCGTACGCCCCGGCGACTCGGTCCTGGTCCAGGGCGCGGGCGGCGGCGTCGCCACGGCGGCGATCGTGCTGGGCGCGGCGGCGGGACTGCGGATGTACGCGACGAGCCGCGACGAGGCGAAGCGCAAGCGGGCGGAAGACCTCGGCGCGGAAGCCGCGGTGCCCCCGGGCACCCGCCTGCCGCACCGGGTGGACGCGGTCCTGGAGACGGTGGGCGCGGCGACGTGGTCGCACTCGGTGAAGTCCCTCCGCCCGGGCGGCACCCTGGTCATCTCCGGCGCGACGAGCGGCCCGAACCCGGCGGCGGGGGAGCTGCAGCGGATCTTCTTCCTGGAACTGAAGGTGGTCGGCTCGACGATGGGCAGCAAGGAGGAACTGGCGGGCCTGCTCAACTTCTGCGCGTCGAAGGGCGTCCGCCCGGTGATCGACACGGTGCTGCCACTGGACCGCGCCCGGGAGGGCTTCGCGAAGATGGCGACGGGCGACCTGTTCGGCAAGGTGGTCCTCACCCGCTGACCGCGCTCCGCGCGGGGCCGGCTAGACGTCCGTGTCCTTGGGGTGGCGCGGTGAGGCGTACACGAAGTGGACCGTGCGACGCGCTTCGTCGACCAGGTAGCGGACGCGTCCGCCCGACGTGACTTCGTACTCCCACTGCGGGTACGCGGTCCCGCCGAGGACGCCTTCCGCCAGCCGCCCGCGCAGGCGGTGCTGCCGGTCGGGGTGGCGCAGGGACACGGGGGCGCTGCGCAGGGCCTCGTAGCAGCGACGGGTGTTGGCCGGCGCCGCCGCGCACAGTTCGCCCCAGCCCTTGGCCGCCTCGTTGGTCGCGAATCGCAGGCACCACTCCTCGCCGGCGGCGGGGGGCGCCACCTCGTCGCCGCGCTTGGGCGTCACGGCGCGGTCACCTCGCCGTGGTCCTCGTCCGGAAGGGGCCGGGTGAGCTGCGCGGTGAGCTCGGGGTCGGCCAGGATGCGCGCGGTGGCGCGCCACTCGACGAGTACGCGGTGGAGGTTGGCGTGCACGTCGAGCTCGGCCGCGTCGTGGGTGGCGGCGACCAGGTCCCCGACGAACTCCCCGACCTCGTCGGCGGACAGGTGCCGTACCCAGGGGAAGACGCTCGGCAGTGCGTGCCGTATGGCTCTGCTGCCGTCCCGGGTGCCGATGAGCGCGGTGAGGAGACGGGCGGTGATGTCCGCCGTCTCCTCGCGCTGCTGATCGTGCCGGGCGGCGACGAGGTACATGTCCTCCCCGTCGCGCCGCGTCACGTGCACCCGCCTGGCCTGGTCCACGGTCTGCGCGACCTGCTTCGAGTTCTTGGACAGCTCCGAGAAGGACACGGTGGGGGCAGACATGTCGGCAGGATACTTCGGAATACGTTCCGAAGTCCACTCGAAGCGAGCTCGCCCACGTCAACTTTGGTTGACATCTCTCGGATGTCAACGTAGGTTGACGTCATGAGTGAGGCGACCGAGCTTGCCGAGCGGGCCGGAGGTGCCGATCCCCGGGAGGGGTTGCGGGCCGTGGCCGCGTTGCGGCGGCTGTTGGAGCAGTTGGAGGCCGTGCAGGTGCGGAGCGCGCGGAATCAGGGCTGGTCGTGGCAGGAGGTCGCGGCCGAGCTCGGGGTCAGCAGGCAGGCGGTACACAAGAAGCACGGGAGGCGCTGATGTTCGAACGGTTCACCCAGGCCGCCAGGGAACTCGTCCGCGGTGCGGCCGAGCGCGCGGAGCGGGACGGCGACTCCCACGTCGCCCCCGAGCACCTGCTCCGGCAGCTCCTCGCCGGGTCCGGGACCGCCGGGGCGGTCGCGCTGGCCGCCGCCGGGGTCGACGGCGAGGCGCGGCGGGCCGGGGTCCTCCGGGGGCTGGACGAGGCGCGGCGGCGGGGCGGGCTCACCAAGTCCGACGCCGAGGCGCTGGCCGGCATCGGCATCGACGTCGCCGCCGTCGTCGACCGCGTCGAGTCCGCCCACGGCCCCGGCGCCCTCGCCCGGCGGCGCGCGTGGCGGCGGGGACGTACCAGGTTCGACGCCGGCGCCAAGGCCGTGCTCGAACGGTCCCTCAGGATCGCCCTGGTCCGCGGCGACAAGGCCATCGGCGACGAGCACATCCTGCTCGCCCTCGCCGCCACCCCCGGCATACCCGCCGAGGTCCTGGCCGACCACGGCGCCACGTACGCCGCCATCGAGGCCGCCCTGCCGGCCGTACAGCGCGCGGGGTAGGGGGCGGCAGCACCGCCCTCTCGCCGCAATCTCCTTTGCGCCCGCCGCCGCGCCGGTGGTGAGCTGGCGCGATGACCGACCACCACGACACCGCCGTCCGGCCGTCCACCCTCGCCTGGGTGCGCGGGCACCTCGCCGCGGGGGAACGGATCGTCCGTACCGAGGCGCTGCACGGCGGCATCAGCGCCGAGGTGCGGCGGCTGACCATCGCCACGGCCGGCGGCGGCACCCGCGACCTCGTGCTGCGGACCTTCGCCGGCCGGGAGCGCGCCCCCGAGTGGCTGGTCCGGGAGGCCGCCGCCCTGACCCTGCTCGCGGGGACCGGTGTGCCGGCTCCCCGGCTGGTCGCGGTGGATCCGGCAGCCGCGCACTGCGAGCACCCGTCGCTGCTGATGACGCATCTGCCGGGCCGCACGGCCCTGGACGACGAAGGGCTCGAGGCGCGCGTTCCGTTGCTCGCCCGCCAGCTCGTGGCGATCCACGCGCTGCGGCCCGCCGAGCGGCCCGTGGCGTACGAGACGTCGACGACCGCCGAGACCGTCGTCGTGCCGGACGGCGCCGACAGAGCGGCCTGGGCCGCGGCGATCGACGTGATCCGCGAACCCCCGCCGCCCGGCGAAGGGCGCTTCCTGCACCGGGACTTCCAGCCCGGCAACGTGCTGTTCGATGCAACGCCCGGCGGCCCCGGCCCCGTCCGGATCACCGGCGTCGTCGACTGGGCGCAGCCCTCCTGGGGGCCCGCGGACCTCGATGTGGCGCACTGCGCCGCCAATCTCGCGCTGCTGCACGGCCCCGAGTGGGGGCTGCGGTTCGCCGGGGCGTACGAGGAGGCGGGCGGGACGCCGGCCGCCGAGCGGAGTGCGCGGCGGTACTGGCTGGTGCGGGACGCGCTGTCGTTCTCGGAGGAAGTCGAGGTGGTGTCGGAGCCGTGGCGGCAGGCGGGGCGGACGGAGCTGACGACCCGAGCGGTGGAGGGGCGGCTGGATGCGTATGTCGTGGCGCTGATGGGTGCGTTCGGCTGACCGGCGTGCGCGGGTAGCGCGGGTCCGGCCGTGTGCGCCGGGCCCGCGCTACCCGTTCCGTACGCGGTCACCCGCGGTCACCCGCCCCGCCGGGCGGTCACATGCCCGCCAACTGCCCGCCGTCGACCACCACCGTCGTACCCGTCTGGAACCCCATGTCGTCCGACGCCAGCGCCAGCGCCGCCGACGCCATCTCCTCCGGCGTCGCCATCCGCTTGAAGGCGTCGATCCCCTGCCGGCCGAACTCCGCCTTCCGCGCCGCCCACTGCTCGTCCGTGTCGCCCGGCGGCCGGTGCACGTCCAGCATCGGCGTGTCCGTCATCCCCGGCGCCAGCGCCACCACGCGGATGCCGTGCGTGCCGTTCTCGATCGCCGCCGCCTGCACCAGGCCCGTGACGCCGTTCTTGCTCGCCGTGTACGAGCCGAGGCCCGGGCGCGTCGCGTACTGGTTGGACGATCCGGTGACGAGGATGACGCCGCCGCCGCGCGCCCGCAGGTGGGGGATCTCGTACTTCATCGCCAGGAAGATGCCGCGGGTGTTGGTGAGCGTGACGTCGTCCCAGTCCGCCACCGAGACCTCGTGCAGGTCGGTGAACGGCTTCTGGATCCCCGCGTTGTTGAGGGCGATGTCGAGGCCGCCGTACTTCTGCGCCACCGCGTCGACGAACCCCCGCACCTCCTCCGGCCTGCGCACGTCCGCCCTGAGGTACGTCGCCTCCCCGCCCGCCCGGCGGATCTGCCGCTCCACGTCCTGCCCCAGGTCCCGGCGCCGCCCGCAGAAACCGACCCGCGCGCCCTCCGCGGCGAACGCGATCGCCGCGGCCCGCCCGATGCCCGAGGTGGCGCCGGTGACGAGGACCGTCTTCCCGGCGTACCTCCCGCCCTTCGCCCGCTGCCCCTGTTCCTGCGCCGACGCCGTCCGGGCGCCGGCCCCGAGGCCCACCCCCGCGGCGGCCATCGCCGCTGCCGCCCCGCCCAGTACGTGCCGCCGTCCCACCGACCCGCTGCTGCCGTCCTGCATGTGCTGTCCCTCCTCAACCTGCGGTACGGCTCCACCCTCCGGCCCGTACGCCGCGCTCCGCATCCGCCGCCCGGCGACGGCGCGCACCGACCAACGGCGGTGGCGGGCCGGGGCCGACCCCCGACTTTCGTCGAATGTGCGTGTCAGCCGGGCTGTTTACGATGCCGGTATGTCCACCGCCGAACGGTTCGTGCGCCGCGCACTGCTGACGCCCCCGCAGCTCCGGCTGCTGCTGGCGGCCGGGTTCGTCTTCGTCGTGTTCAAGTCGCTGCGCGCGGCGCTCACCGAGCAGGCGGGCCTCCTCACGTCGCCGGCGGCGAGCGCCGTCGTGGCCGGTGCGCTCTGCGCGGTGCTGCCGCTCTGCCGCCGGATGCCGGTGGCCGTGGCGGCGGTGACCGGCGCCGGGTTTCTGCTGGAGAGCCAGGTCTGGCCGGTCTTCCTCGCGCTCTACGGGGTGACGCTGTGGCGGCCGCGGGGCACGGCGATAGCGCTGACCGGCGCCGTCTTCGTACCGGCTGCGTTCGGCCCGTTCCGCGAGCTGGTGAACATGCCGCAGGTCGTGCTCTTCCCCTGCGCGATCCTCGCCGTGCCGCTGGCCGTCGGCCTGGCCGTGCGCGGCCAGCGCGACCTGGCCGGCTCGCTTGCGCGGCAGTTGGAGCACCTGGAGGCGGCGAACCGGCTGCGCGACGAGCAGGTGCGGATGGCCGAACGGGCGCGGATCGCCCGCGAGATGCACGACGTGCTCGCCCACCGGCTCAGCCTGCTCGTCCTGCACACCGGCGTCCTCCAGCGCCGCGGCGACACGGTCCCCGAGCCCGTACGCGAACGCCTCGACCTCCTCCGTACGACGAGCGCCCACGCCCTCGACGACCTGCGGGACCTGCTGGGCGCGCTCCGCGACCACGAGGGCCCGGTCCCGCTCGCCCCCACCGCCGACGACCTGCCCGCCCTCATCGCCGAGTCCGAGCGCGCCGGCACCCGGGTCCGCGCCCGCACCGACGACCTCGCGGGCCTGCCCGCCGCCGTCCGCCTCGCCGCCCACCGCATCGTGCAGGAGGCCCTCACGAACGCCCGCAAGCACGCGCCCGGCACGCCGGTCGACCTCACGGTGACGGTGACGAGGACGCGGGTGGCGATACGCGCGGAGAACGAGTGCGGGGCGGCGCCGGAGCCGCGGGACGGCCCGTCGCGCGGCTACGGCCTGGTGGGCATAGCCGAGCGGGTGGCCGCCCTGCACGGCGAACTCACCACGGGGCGTACGGGGGACGGCAGGTTCGTGCTCACCGCGGACCTGCCCGTGCCCGTACATCCGGTGGAGGAACCGCCCGCGCTGAGCGCGGCGGTGGCGCGGTGATCCGCGTCCTGGTCGTCGACGACGACGCCTTCGTGCGCGCGGGGTTGCGGGACCTCATCGCCACGGACGACGGGCTGGAACTCGCCGGGGAGGCGGCGGAGGGCGCCGCGGCGGTGGCGGCGGCGCGCGGCCGGCGGGTCGACGTGGCCCTGGTGGACATCCGCATGCCGGGCATGGACGGCATAGCCGCCACCGCCGCGCTCTGCCGGCTGCCGGACCCGCCGGCGGTCATCGTGCTCACGACGTTCGACCTGGACGAGTACGTCTACGGCGCGCTGGCGGCGGGCGCGGCGGGCTTCCTCCTCAAGGACACCCCGCCGGACGCCATCCTCCAGGCGATCCACGTGGTCGCGGCGGGCGCCGCGATGCTCTCCCCGACGGTCACCCGCACGGTCATCAGCCGCTTCCACCACCCGGAGGCCGCCCGCAGCCAGGCGGCGCGGGAGGCGGCGGCACGCCTGACACCGCGGGAGCGGCAGGTGCTGTCGGCGGTGGCGGACGGGATGACGAACGCGGAGATCGGGGCGATGCTGGGGCTGCGGGAGTCGACGGTGAAGGCGCACGTGAGCAGGATTCTGGCGGAGCTGGGGGTGGCGAACAGGGTCCAGGCGGCACTGGCGGCGAGGGACCTGGCGGGGTGAGGGGGCTGCGGGCGTGCGGGCGCTATCCGCCCGCCCGCACCGTCACGTCCTTGGTGAACGGGCCCCACTTCCCGTCCGGGAGCTTCGCCCGTACCTTCACCGCGTACGTCGCCTTCCCCGACTTCTCCAGCGGCAGGCTGATCCGCCCCGTGTCCTTCGGCGCCGACTCGCCCAGGACCAGCTTCGAGGCGAACTTCCCGTCCACGTACACCTCGTACTCCGTGATGTCCCCGCCCGCCTTCGGGGCATTCCACACCAGGTCGAGGTTCCACGCGCCCGCGTCCTTGCGGGCCGTCGCCTGGAGGTCCGTCGGGATCTCCGCGCCTGCCTTGCCGCCCGGTTCGGGCTCCGTTGTGACGCTCGCGGACGGGCTGGCCGGGCCGGAGTTGCCGGCGGCGTCGCGGGCCTTGACCGTGAAGGTGTAGGGGGTGTCGGGGCGCAGGGTGGTGACCGAGGCGGTGGTCTCCGTGCCGCCGACGCTGTGGATCTTGGTGCCCTCCTGGTAGATGTCGTAGGACGTGACCTCCTTGTCGTCCTCCGACCTCGTCCAGGTCAGCGTCGCCGAACGCGGGCCGTCCGCACGAGCCTTGAGGCTCTCCGGCCGCGTGGGCGGCTTGCTGTCGTCGGCGTCCGCCGACGGAGTCGTGACCGCGGGCGCCTGACCGGGGCCCGAGAGCTTGCCGTCGGCGTCCCGTGCCCGTACGGCGAAGGTGTACGAGGACGACGGCTTGAGGCCGGTGATGTCGATCATGTGCTTCTCGGCCGGCACGTTCTGGATCTTCTTGCCGTTGCGATACACCTCGTAGCGCCGGACGTTCTCCGCCTCCGCCGCCTTGTTCCACATGACGTGCACGGACGTGGACGTGCTCGTGTAGACGGTCACGCCGGTCGGCACGGTGGGGGTCTCCGGCGGTTCGGCGGCGGCTTCGCCGTCCGAGCCGCAGGAGGTGGCGGTCAGCGCCAGGAGGCAGGCGGCGGTGGTGCTCAGCGCGGCGAGCGTGGGGGTGGGCCTCACAGGGACGCCTCTCATCGTGCGAAGCAAAGGTCCAGACCTTTTTCGCACACTCACCGCGTACATTTCAAGACGTCGGCAGCGCCCCGCAGTTCAGTCCTCCGCGCCGCCTCCGTCGCTGTCCCTGCCGCCCCTGCCGCCGCTCCCGCCGCCGATGCGCAGCAGCGCCGTGAGGTGTGCCGCCGCCGTGGAGAGATGGCGGCGGGCCTCGCGGAGCTGGTCCGGCGAGACGCCGTTGTCGCGGGCGGCGTCGCGGACGTCGTCGCGGAACCGGTCGAGCAGGCGCTCCAGTTCGCGGGCCAGCTCGGCGGGGGTGGCGTCCTGCGGGGTGTCCTCGTCGGCCCACTCCGGGGTGTCGGCGGGGTCCGGCTTGATGTACGACGGCCAGGGTGTCCTGACGCCGCCCATCCCGGCGGTTCCCGCGGCGGTGTGCATCCCGGCGGGGGGCGGGGCGGGAGCGGTGGCCGCGTCGGCGATCGTGTCGGACGGAGACGCGGGTTCCGGCCCGGCGCCCGCTTCCGCCCCCGTCCCGGCGCCCGCCTTCTTCCCCGTCCCCGCCTGCGTCTCCGTCTCCGTGCCCGCGCCGCGGCCGCCGAAGCCGCCCAGGTTGCCCAACTCCCGCGTCAGCTCCGCCAGGCCGTCCATGAGGCCGCCCTGCCAGTCGCCCGTACGGACCCGCGTCTGCACCTGCTCCTGCACCTGCCGCGCGATCCGCTCCGCCTCGCTGCGCACCCGTTCCTGCGTCTCACGCGCGTGCTTGCGCGCCTGCTCCGCGTCCTGCCGGGCCCGCCGCGTCTCGTCCTTCGCGCGCCTCGCCTGCTCCTTGAACTCCTGCTTCGCCCGCTTGAAGTCCTCCTTCGCCTGCCGCCAGGACTCCTTCTCGCCGGCGCTCGCGCCGCCCGACGTGCGGGCCTCCTTGGCGGCCTGGCGCATCTCGCGGCGCAGATCACTGGCCGTGCCGCTGACGTCGGCCTGGATCTCGGCGGCGAGTTCGGCGACGGACTCGCGGATCTCCAGCTCCAGTTCCGCCAGCTCCGCCTGGCGGGCGGCGAGTTCGGCGCGGCCGGCCTCGGTGATGGCGTAGACCTTCCGGCCGCCCTCGGAGGTGTGCGTGACCAGGCCCTCGGTCTCCAGCTTGGCGAGCCGGGGGTAGACGGTGCCGGCGGAGGGGGCGTACAGGCCCTGGAAGCGCTCCTCGAGGAGGCGGATCACCTCGTAGCCGTGGCGGGGGGCCTCGTCGAGCAGCTTGAGCAGGTAGAGCCGGAGCCGGCCGTGGGCGAAGACGGGGGGCATGTCAGAGCACCTTCTTGTCGGACGGGCCGGCGGAGCCGGCCGGACCCGCGCCCGGCGGCGCGTCCTCCGGTTCGTCGTCCACACCCTCCGGGCGGCGGAGCAGGGCGAGGCCGCCCGAGACGGTGGTCGCCTTCAGCGAGCCCTTGCCCGCCCCCAGGCGGCCGTCGACGGACTTCGCGCCCCACTGGCCGCTGACGTCCAGCGCCGGGAAGGCGTTGGAGACGGCACCGCTCGTCGTGCTCGCGTGCACCTCGACGTCCGGCTCCTCGGGCAGCCGTACGGCGATCTCGCCGGAGACCGTGTTGACCCGCACGTCCGCGGCGCGGGCGGCGGGGGAGAGGTCGATGACCATGTCGCCGCTGACGGTGTCGGCCTGGACGCTGCCGCCGGCGCCGTCGATGAGGGTGAGGGGGCCGGAGACGGAGTTGTAGCGCAGGTCGCCCTCGAGGGCCTGGGCCTCCAGCTCCCCCGAGACCGTGTCGGCGCGGACCGGCCCGGTGAGCCCGACGAGGGTGGCGCCGCCGCTGACGCCGCGTACGTCCGTACGGCCCGCGATGCCGGAGACGACGGCGTCGGCGCCGACGACGCCGACCTCGACGCGGGCGGTGGCCGGCACGGCGAGGGAGACGACGACGCGGCGGCGCCAGCCCTTGCGGTCGAGCCACTTCAGGAAGCCGCGCCAGGGCAGGTCCTCGTACGCGACCGTCAGCTCGCCGTTCTCCAGCGAGACGCGCAGCGGCGGGCCCTCGATCTCACTGACCTCCAGGCGCGCACCCGGCAGGCCGGCGTCGTCGTGGGTCCCGACGACGTGCACGGCTCCGTTGACGATCCGCACCTTCAGGGCCGTGACCGGCTCCTCGAAAGCGAGGGTCTGGGGATCGGCCACAAGCTGCACCGACATCCACGGCCTCCTGACTCGGGCTCTGGCGAGCGCTCACACCCAACGCAACATATCGCGTCTCTGCCAAGACACGATATATCGCGGCACGCGGAAGTCAAGCGTGAACCCCGGGAAGCGGGTGGACGTGGCAGGGGGTGCGTGCGGCGGGTGGTGAGGGTGGGGGCTGCTGCTGGGCCTACTCCTCGTCCTCGTCGTCGAGGCGGGCCAGCCAGGTGGCCAGGCGTTCGACCGGGATCTCGAATTCCGGGTTCAGGTCGACGAAGGTGCGCAACTGCTCGGACAGCCACTCGAAGGTGACCTCCTCCTCGCCGCGCCGCTTCTCCAGCTCCTCGATGCCGCGGTCGGTGAAGTACATGGTGGGTGCTCCGGAAGGGGGAAGTGACCGGTTCAGTATCGCTCACCGCGGCCGATGACCGGCGGACAGCCGCGGATACCGTCGCGGGGCGGCGGTCCGCGGACTAATGTCGGTGCATTGGGCACCGAGCGTAGTCGGGGGAACCGGATGAGCAGCAACCTGCCGCAGCGCGTGACTCTGCCGGACGGCACCGAGGTGTGGGTCCGGGCGACGCCGCTCGACGAGCGGGTCGCGGCGGGGACGCGGGTGCCGGCGCCCGCGGGTGCCGGCCGCGGTGCCGGGCCGGACGGCGGACCCGGTGGCGGTGGGGACGCCGGCGGGGGCATCGCGGACGGCGACGACGATGCCGACCTCGAACCCGTCGCCGACTGGGGCCGGCTGGCCTCCCGGGTCGCCGGGCTCACGCCCCTCGTCGGCGGAGTGGCCGCCTCCGTACGGGCCGCCGCCGCGGCCGCCGCGCCGGACGAGGTGAGCGTGACGTTCGGCGTCGAGATCTCCGCGGGGACGGGGAAGGCGATCGCGCTGCTCGCCGACGCGAACACCACGGCCCAGCTCTCCGTCACCCTGACCTGGCAGCCCGGTTCGCGCCCGGCCGGCCCCTCCGGAGCCGAGCCCCCCGCCGCATCGACCGCCTCGTCCGATACGGCTGCATCTGGTGCATCCGGCACGTCTTCCACTGCGTCTGCACCGGTATGAGGGTTCCGATCGAGAGCAGCGAGGCCGCGGACTACGCGCGTTACCAGCTCTGCAAACTGGCCGCCGCGGCGACGGTCGACATCCGGGCGGCGCCCGGTGCCGACGACGGGTCGCTGTGGGGCAGCGGGTTCCTCGTCGCGCCGGAGTGGGTGCTCACCTGCGCGCACGTCTTCGTCCACCCCGACGGCTGGCGGCGCGGTACGGCGCCGGGCGAGCTGATCGGCGTGGTCGTGGGCGGGCGTACGGTGCCGGGGCGGGTGGAGTACAGCATGCCGTCGCCGGACGGCACCGCCGCGCGGATGGGCCGCGACCCGGAGGTACGGGACGAGACGTTCGCGGAAGCGGTGATGCAGGTGGGGCCGGATCTGGCCCTGGTGCGGCTGTTGCCGCTGCGGACCGAAGGGGCGGACACGGGTGCCCCGGGCGGCGAAGCACGGTACGGGCTCCCGTACGCGGCCCTGTCCGGTGCGCAGACGGGCGTTCAGCCGGGTGGTCAGCCCGGCGCCCTGCCCGGCGCCCGCTCCGGCGCGCAGCCCGTGGCCGACCGCGGGCACCCCGCCCGGCCCCCGGCGGGCAGCGAGCCCGTCTGGCTCGGCGACCGCTACGACGACTTCCTCGACCAGGCCGTCCTCCTCAGCGCCCACGGGCGGGCCGCCGCCGGGAGCGGCGAGGACGTCGACGCGGCGCTGCTCAGCGCCGAGTTCGCCGGGCGCAACGGGCAGCAGATCCTGCTCGGCACCCCCACCCCGATCCGCCGGGGCGCCTCCGGCGGGCCCGTACTGCACCTGGGCCGCGGCGAGGTCGTCGGCGTCGTCAAGGCCCGCTACCGCAGCGGCACCGGCGGCGGCACCGCCGTGTCCCTCGACGAACTCCACGCGCTCTCGCCCGAGCACCTGCTGCCCGGCGCGACGGGCCTGGGCCCCGAGCCGTACCGCGAGCTGATGCGGCTGCACGACGCCTGGCACTGGCACCGCCACCACGGCATCGACGACGAACGCACCTCCTGGACCGACCTCCAGCGCGCGCTGGGCCCCGCGCGGTTCGGCGCCTGGGGCGCGCTCGACCGGCTGAGCGCGCTGTGGCGCCTCGCCGACCTGCCCGCGCCGCGCGACCCCGAGGTCGTCGAGCGGCTGGTGCACCAGGTGCTCGACATCCAGGGCCGCCCGCTGGGCGCCCGGCGGCTGCGCGACTGGCGCGACGGCCACGGGCTGCTGCACCGGCACGCCGCGCCGGAGCGCGCGCTGCGCGACATGCTGCTGTACCTGAAGCTCGTGGCCCGCGAGGCCGCCGCCGGGATCGGCGCGGGACCCGACGCGGGCGAGGGCGCGGGGGCGCGTACGGCCGTCGAGTCCCTCGAAGCGTGGGTCGCGGAGCGCGCCGGCGAGCTGCCGCCGCGCCAGCGGCAGGAGATCCGCGCGGTGCGGCGGGCGCCGGTGAGCGTCCTCGTCACGTTCGACAAGCTGCCGTTCCTCGACCCCGCCGCGGGATCCGTGCCCCGCTACAACTGGACCGTGCGGCGCGGCTACGGCAAGGGGGAGTGGGAGCACGTCGCGCTCGACCAGTCGTACGCCGGGGGCTCGTTCGAGGAGGCGGAGGCGCAGGTGCTCCAGGCGCTGGCGCCGCAGTTGCTCGGGGCCGACGCGGAGGCGCAGACGCGGGTGCGGCTGGAGGTGGCGCTGCCGGAGGAGCGGCAGGCCCACCCCACGTACCGCTGGGAGCTGCCGGCGTCCGGCCGGGCGACCGCGGCCCGGCCGCCGGCGGGCACGGTGCGGCCGGTGGTGCACCGGGACGCGGCGCGCGCCGGTCCCGAGCCGGAGCCGCTGTGGCGCGACCGGTGGCGGCGGATGAGCAGGGCGCCGCGGCAGCGGCTGGTACGGGCCGCGCCGCCGGGCTGGGGGCGCGGGGCGGGCGACGGCGGGGTGCCGGTCTTCTGCCACGCGCTGGGCGACGGCAGCGGGCGGGCGGCGGTCGTGGGGCAGTTGCTCGACGAGGGCACGGCGGTCGCGCTGTGGCGCGCGGGGGGCCACCAGGGCGAGGAGTGCGGCGAGGAGTGCGCGGCGTACCACGAGGAGCTGGCGGCGCTGCTGGCGGACGGTGCAGGAACGGTCGTGCGCGATCTGCCGGAGCGGCTGCACGAGGTACGCCGGGAGGCGCTGGAGGCCGGGCGCGGGTGCGCGGCGGACGTGATCCTCTTCTACGACGACGCGGACGACACGATCGGCGCGGGTGGTTGAGCGGCGGTGGAGGAGCGGTCGGTCGCGGGGCTCGGCGCGATGTGGCCGAGTCGGCGCGGGTACGCGGACGACGGATCGGCGCCTCTCGGGTGCCGTCGTGACCGGTGTGGCGCGTGGTGCGACGTACGCGGGCCCGGACCAGCACGCCGGTGCGCCCTGCCGCAGGGGGCGTGAACGGCGTACGGGTGGTGGTGAATGGGTGAGCGGGCCGGTGAACGGGTGAACGGTGCGCGGGCGTCCGGGGGCGTCCCGGACGAACCTCGCGCACCGGTTGCGCAGTTGGACGAAACGGGCCCGCCACCACGCGGATTGGCCGATTCGGCACCGGGCGTCAGCGCTCTTGGCTAGCCTCTTACCCCCGTGAGGGTTGCCCTCGTCCGTCGCCGGGCAGACAGTGGGGCAAGCCCGCTGCCCGGTCGGCGACAAAGGGGTTACGACGTGAGCGAGTGGCTCATCTACCGAGGCACCGGCGCCCCCCACGAAGGCATGGAGAGACTGCCGGCACCGCCTCCGTGGCGAGAATTCGACGGCGGTCCACCGGTGCCTCCGCCGGCCGCGCTGGAGCCCTCCTCCGAGCGCAGACTCGGCCAGCGGCGCCGCGAGGCCAGCCACCACCGGCCCAGCACCCGCGAGTGCGAGATGGTCAACGCCGCGCTCTACCTGCGCCGCCCGCTGCTCGTCACCGGGCAGGCAGGCAGCGGCAAGAGCACGCTCGCGCATTCCGTGGCGTACGAGCTGGGCCTCGGCCGGGTCCTGACCTGGCCCATCGTCAGCCGCAGCACCCTGCGCGACGGCCTGTACGCCTACGACGCCATCGGCCGCCTCCAGGACGCCCAGCTCGACCGCGCCGCCCGCCGGGCCGACAGCGCCGGCTCCCCGGGCACGGAGGGTGCCGCCGAGGAGCCCGGCGGCGGCATCGGGCGCTACATCCGCCTCGGGCCGCTGGGCACCGCGCTGCTGCCCTCCGCGCGCCCGCGCGTGCTGCTCGTCGACGAGCTGGACAAGAGCGACATCGACCTGCCGAACGACCTCCTCCACGTGCTGGAGGAGGGCGAGTTCACGATCCCCGAGCTGGAGCGGATCGCCGACCGTGCGCCGGTCGTCGAGGTGCTCAGCGACGACGGTACGAAAGTGCCCGTGCGCGGCGGCCGGGTCCGCTGCGGCGCCTTCCCGTTCATCGTGCTCACCAGCAACGGCGAGCGCGAGTTCCCGGCGCCGCTGCGCCGCCGCTGCATCGAGCTGCAACTGCCGGTGCCGGACCGGGCGCGGCTGACGGGGATGGTCCGGGCGCACTTCCCCGAGGGCGACGACGAGCGGTTCACGGAGCTGATCGACCGCTTCCTGGCCGCGGGCCCCGGCGACGTACGGGCCGTGGATCAACTGCTGAACGCCATCGAGCTGACCCGGCAGGCCGATTGGGACCAGGCGGACGGCTCCGCCCGGCGCGTGACCGAGGAGCTGATGCGGCCCATCAACAGGCCGCGGTGAGCACGATGGCCGGGCGCGGGGCTGCTGCGGGCGGGCAGGGGAAGGCCGAGGAGCTGGTGGGCCGGCTCCTGGCGGCCGGTCTGCCGCCGGACGCCCGCGGCCTCGCCGACGTCCTGTGGTTCGCGGAGGAGCTCGCGCGCAGCGCGGAGGCGGCCGGCGGCGCCGAGGCGCGCGCCGACGCGCCGGGGCCGGCGAACCGCATGAAATCAGCCACTTTTCCCGAAGCCGCCGACGCTGCAGAGGACCCCGGTTCCGCGCCCGCCGAGGGCGACGGCACCGACGGGACGGGCGCGGGGGCGCAGGCCGCGCCCGAGCGGCGCGTGGGACTGGCGGCCGGGCCGGGACTGCTGCCGCGTACGCCCGTGCCCGACGCCGTGGACACCCCCGCCTACCGGCAGGTCGGCCGCGTCGGCGTGCCGGAGCCCGCGGCGCTGCCCGCCCTGGTGCCCCTGCAGCGCGCGCTGCGCCCGCTGCGGCGCTACCAGCCGCGGGTCGCGGCCGTGGCGCCCGGCGAACTGGACGAGGAGGAGACCGCGGAGCTGAGCGCGCGGGCCGACCTGGTCATCCCCGTGCTGCGGACGCCCCGGCGGCGCGCCACCCTCCAACTGCTCATGGACGCCTCGCCCGCCATGGAGGTGTGGAGCCGGCTGCTGGAGGACCTGCGTACGGTCGCCGAGCGCTCCGGTGCGTTCCGTGACGTCACCGTGCACCGCCTGCATCCGCTGCCGGACGGCGGCGTCGGCTGCACGGGCGAGGCGGGGCGGCCTTCGATGCTCCAGGACGCCGGCCAGTTGCACGACCCCGGCGGGCGCCGGCTGACGCTCGTGCTCAGCGACTGCGCGGGCCCGATGTGGCACGACGGCCGGATGCAGCGGATGCTGCACGGCTGGCTCGGCACCGCCCCCGTCGCCGTCGTCCAGCCGCTGCCGCACCGGCGGTGGCGGGAGATGCCGTTCGCCGCGCTGCCCGGGCTCCTCGTCCGGCACCCGGGACCGTACCCGACGCTGGAGTTCCGCCCCGGCACCCGCGGCGACGTGCCCCCGGCCGGCGCCCGCGCGCTGCCCGTGCTCGCGCCCGAGCCCGCCGCCGTCGGCACCTGGGCCCGGCTGCTGGCCGCCGGCGAGGGGCTGTCGCTGCCCGGCGCCGCCGGCTGGGTGCGCCGCGACCACACCGCCGCCCCGGCCGCGGTGGCCCGCCCCGCGGACGTACGCCCCGATCCGGCGGCCACGCTCGCCGCGTTCGACGCGACGGCCTCGCCCGCGGCCCGGCTGCTGGCCATCCACCTGGCCGCCGTGCCGCTCGTCCTGCCTGTCATCCGGCTGGTGCAGCGCGCGCTGTTCCCCGACACCGGGCCCGCGGAGACCGCCGAGATCCTCCTCAGCGAGCTGGTCGTGGCGCGCGACCCGGCGCGTGGAGCGGGGCGTGAGCCGGCGCGCGAACCCGTGGGCGACGACCCGTGGTTCGACTTCCGCCCCGGCGTGCGCGAACTGCTGCTGCGCCGGCTCAGCCACGGCGAGGCGGCGCTCGTGCTCAAGCACTGCTCGCTCTACATCGAGCGGACCTTCGGGCAGGGCGCGCGCAACTTCCCCGCCGTCGCGGTCGCGTACCTCTCCGGCGAGGACCGCGAGCCCGACCTCGGCGGCGCCAAGGTCCCCGACCAGTTCGCGCGCGTCTCCGAGCAGGTGCTGCGCGCCTTCCAGCCCGCCTACCGCGGCCCGGCCGCGGCCGGCGGCGCGGAGCTGCTGCGGCAGTACGAGGAGACCCGCAGCGTCCGCGACCTGCTGGACGCCGTACGGGCCCTGCGCCGCGCCGTCGTCGAGGACCGCGACACCGCGCAGCAGGGGCTGCTGGCCCGGGCGCTGCTACTGCACTGGCAGCGGCTGCGCGAGCCGGACGCGCTGGCGGAGGCCGAGGAGTGGGCCCGTAGCGCCCTGGCCGCGGACGGCCCGGGAGCGCCGGCAGGCGGAGGCGTGCCGGCGGCGGGGGCGCCGCCGCTGCGCGAGCGGCTCACGTACGCCGAGGTGATGTGGGAGGTGGCCCGCGAGCGCGTGGCCGACGGCGAGCACGAACAGGCCGTCGCGGCGCTCCGCGCCTCCGCCGCCCAACTGCGCGACAGCCGCGCCCTGGCCACCACCCACGCCGCCCGGCGCGAGCGCGGCGGCCTCCTCGCCGAGGTGCTGCGCCGGCTGCACTCCCTCACCGGCGACGGCGCGGCGCTGCACGAGGCCGAGGAGACGATAGACGAGCTGCTGGCCGGCTGGCCCGACGAAGAGCTGGTGCCCGCGCGGCTCTTCCTCGCCCGCGGCCGGGTCACCCTGGGCCGCGCCCAGGCGGAGCACACGGTGGACGAGACCCGGGCGTACGGGCTGCGCGCCGCGGCCGATCTGCGTACCGGCGTCGACCTGCTGCGCATGGAGGGCGGCCCGGAGCTGCGGCGCCAGGAGTGCGAGGCGCTGCTCGACCTGGCGGAGGCGAACACCACCGCGGCCGGCGACGCGGGCGCCGCCCGCGCGCTCGCCGCGCTCGACCGCGCCGGGCGGCTGGCCGCCGCGCTCGACGACTACCGGCTCCAGGCCGAGAGCCTGCGCCGCAAGGCCCGGGTGCGGATCGCGGAGTTCACCCGCGGCGGCGCCGCCGAGCTGCTGGTCGAGGCCGACGGCTGGCTGACGGACGCGCTGGCGCTGCTGCCGCCCGGCGCGGCGCTCTACGGCGAGGTCCTGACCGAGCACGGCGAGCTGCTGCTGCGCCGCGGCCGGCTGGCGCCGGAGGACGCCGGGCTGCGCGGCCGGGCGGTGCCGGTGCTGCGCGAGGTGCTGGCCGAGACGCCGCAGCGCCATCCGGACCTGCCGCGGCGGCAGTTGCTCTTCGGCCGGGCCCTGCGCCTGCGCTACGAGGCGTCCGGCACCCGCACCGACCTGTACGAGGCGGAGTGGGTGCTCGACCGGGCCGCGCGGGAGGACGACGCGCCCGCACGGGTGCGGGCGCAGGCGTGGCTGGAGCTGGGTGACGTGCAGCTCCTCATCGACATAAGGACCGAGTTCCGGCAGCGGCAGGAGCGGGCGGCGGACTGCTACCGGCGCGCGGCGCTGCTGGCCGAGGAGGCCGGCGACGCGGCGGAAGCCGCCCGCGCGCACCACCGGCGCGGGCAGATGCTGGAGCCGACCGCGGGGCGCGCGGTGGCGCTCAGGGCGTACCGGGACGCCTGGGAGCAGTGGAGCCGCGCGGAGCAGACGGAGAGCGAGGGGGCGCTGGTGACCCGTGAGCAGATCCGCGCCCTCGAAGCCGGCGGCTGACCCGCCTCCGTTTTGCTGCACGACTGTTCGGGGAAGGACTCTCACACCCTTCCGGAGGAGAACAGCGTGGAGAACCCCCTGTCGGCGAAGCCGGACGGGATACCGTCAGCCGCAGGCTCGGCCGTCCGTCTGCCCGACTTCAGCGACGTCGACGTGTACGCGGTGGCCGCCCGAGGCGAGCCGCCGGTACTCGCGGGAGCCGTCGCCCACCTGCTCCGCAACTGGCCTTCCGACAACGATGCCGGGGCCTGCTTCGAGAACGGGCCCCCCGACGCCGGCCAGCCCGTTACCGGCGGCAACTGAGCCGCCGGCCGACCACATCAGGGCGCACGCTCCGGCCGACACCACCTCAAGCCCGCCGACGAAGCCGGGCGGCCGGATTGCGGCAGATTCCGTACAGAAACAGTCAGTTGGGCTTCTGTCTGGTTTCACCCATGTGACTTGTGCGCCATGCATTCAGGGGCGGTGGTTCGTCACCGCCCGGACTCGGGGGAGCCGGGGAGCCGCATGGACTACGGAGATACGGGCGCGGAGGAGGCGCCCTGGCCCGGTCGGCTGCTGGACATCGACCGGCTGCGCGCCGCCGGGGTTCCGGCGGTGCCGTTCCGGCAGTTCATCCTGAAGGTGCACAGCCGGTGCAACCTCTCCTGCACCTACTGCTACGTCTACCACGGCGCCGACAGCGGCTGGCGCGGCCGGCCCGCCATGATGCCGGAGGCGACCGCCCGCCGCACCGCCCAGCGCATCGCGGAGCACGTACGCACCCACAAGCTGAAACGTATCCGCGTCGAGCTGCACGGCGGCGAACCCCTGCTCGCGGGCGCCGCCTCGCTGGTCCGGCAGACGACGACGGTGCGCGCGGCGCTGCCGGCCGGATGCGCCGTCGTCGCCGGCGTGCAGACCAACGGCACGCTGCTCACCGAGTCCGCGCTGGAGACGCTCGCCGCCGGCGGCATCCGCGTCGGCCTCAGCGCCGACGGCGGTACGCCCGAGCTGAACAGCCGCCGCGTCGACCACGCCGGGCGGCCCGCCTGGCCCGCCCTGGAGCGGGCGGCCCGGCTCCTGCGCCGGCATCCCGAGAGCTACGGCGGCATCCTGTGCACGGTCGACGTCACCGCCTCCCCGCGCGCGGTGCTGGACTCGTTGTGCGCCCTGGAGCCGCCGGTCATCGACTTTCTGCTTCCGCACGCCAACTGGTCGGCGCCGCCCGCCCCGGTGCCGGGCCGCGGCCCCACCCCGTACGGCGACTGGCTCTGCGAGGTCTTCGACCTGTGGTGGAACCTGCCCCGGCCGTCGCCCCGGGTGCGGATGTTCACCGAGATCCTCGGGCTGCTGCTGGGCCGGCCGAGCGGCACCGAGTCCGTGGGCCTCTCGCCGGTCACGGCGCTCGTGGTCGAGACCGACGGCGCCATCGAGCAGATCGACTCGCTCAAGTCCGTATACGAGGACGCGGCCGGCACCGGTCTCGACGTCTTCCGCAACTCCTTCGACGAGGCGCTCAACCACCCGGGCATCGCCGCCCGGCAACTGGGCCTGCGGGCGCTGTCCGCGCAGTGCCGGAGCTGCGCGGTCGTCGGGGTGTGCGGCGGGGGCAACTACGCGCACCGCTTCCGGGCCGGCGAGGGGTTCCGCAACCCCTCCGTGTACTGCGCCGATCTGGAGCGGCTCATCAGGCACGTCGCCCAGCGTCTGGCGGCCGCGGTCGAGGGGCAGCGGAAGGTGACGGCGGGCCCGCCGTGCGTGAGCTGACGGGCCACCAGATGGGGTACTGTGCCACGAGGACGGCCTGCCTCGGCACGGGAGGGAGACGGTCGTATGGCCAAGCCCATCAGCATCAGTTACGCGGGCTTCAACCGGCCCTGGGCGGCCTGGATCGCCCATCAGCTGGAGTTGCTCGGACAGCCCACCTCGATGCTGCGCTGGAGTCCGGAGGCCGGGCGCCCCCTCACCGACGAGCTGGCGGGGTTATTGGCGGCGCCCGACCGCATCCTGCTCGTGCTCGACGACTGGTTCTTCGGCCTCGGCCCGCGCGGCGAGGACGAGTGGAACGAAGCGCTGCGGACGATCATCCCCCAGCACGGGCACCGGTTCGCCGCCGCCAGCGTGGCCACCGACATGCCGGTCGCCGCCGCGGCACTGGCGCCCGTGGACCTCCGCGATCTCGGCACCGTCGAAGCCCGGCGCCGCGTCCTCACCCGGCTCGGCATCGACCCGGACGCGCCGGTGCGCCCCGACCGCGAGCCCGAGCGTGCCCCGCGGTTCCCCAACGACCCGCCCGTGGTCTTCAACACCCCCCGCCGCAACTACCGCTTCACCGGCCGCGACGACATCCTGGAACAGCTCCACGGCACGCTCTCCGCCGCCGGCCAGGGCGCCAGGATCGCGCTGTCCGGCATCTCCGGCGTCGGCAAGAGCCAGATCGCCGTCGAGTACACCCACCGGTTCGGCAACGACTACGACGTCGTCTGGTTCGTCAACGCCAGCTACCGCATGACCGCCCGCGAGCAGCTCGCCGACCTCTCCGTACGGCTGAACCTCCCGGTCGGCAGCAACATCGGCGACCGGCTCCGCCGGGTCCGCGACGCACTGCGCTCCGGCCGCCCGTACCGCCGCTGGCTGGTGGTCTTCGACAGCGCCGACGAGATGGAGCTGATCGACGACATCATCCCCGAGGGCGACGGGCACGTGCTCATCACGACCCGCACCCGGGACTGGGCCGTCAGCGGCGGCGCCGAGGAGATCGAGGTCCCGCACTTCACCCGGGCGGAGAGCACCGCCTTCGCGCGCCGCCGCGCCCCCCGGCTCACCGAGACCGAGGCGGACGGACTGGCCGAGGCCGTCCAGGACCTGCCGCTGGTGCTGAGCCAGACGGCGGCGTGGCTCGACTCCAGCACGATGGCCCCGGCCGACTACATCGAGCTGCTGCGCGAGAAGGAGCCCGGCAAGTTCGGCATCAGCATCGGCTCCGACTACCCCATGGGCTTCCTGACGAGCTGGTCGATAACGCTGAACGGGATGCGCGAGAAGACGCCGGCCGCGGCGGCGATGCTCAACCTCTTCGCGTGCTTCTCCCCGGACAGCATTCCGGTGTCCCGCATCGTCGAGCGCAGCGACCAGTTGCCGAGCCATCTGGCGGAGCTGGCCGGCGATCCCATCAGCTGGCACTCCGCCCTGCGCCGCCTGTCGGAATCCACCGCGGTGACGATCGACTACCTCACCGAGCCTTCGCCGGAGACCGAGGTCGAAAAGGTTCAAATGCACCGTCTCTACCACCGCTTCCTGCGGAGTGATCTCCCCGAGGACGAGCGGGAGGCGATGTCGGCGACCGCCTGCCGGATCCTCGCGGCGGCCGACCCCCGCCGTCCCACGGACACGCGGGAGTGGGCGAGGTATGCCGAGCTGCTGCCGCATCTGGAGCCGGCCGGCGCGATGGAGAGCGCCGACCCCGCGGTGCAGGAGCTGGTCCTGCACTGCATCAACTACCTGCTCCAGCGCGGCGAGTACCGCGCCGCGCTGAAGATGTGCGAGCTGACGCTCGCCCCGTGGACCATCCGGCTCGAACCCACGCACCGCTCGATGATCACGCTCGTGCACTCGCACGCCGAGGCGCTGCGCAACCTCGGGCGCTACCGCGAGTCCGAGGCCGTCGGCCGCCGGCTGGTGGACGTGCTCAGCCCGGTCCGCGACGTGGAGGACCCCGACCTGCTGTCCGCCAGGAACGGCCTCGGCGGCGCGCTGCTGGGCCTGGGCGAGTACCAGACGGCGCGTGAGATCTTCGACGACGTCCGGCAGAAGTACGCCGGCCTCCTCGGCGCCGACCATCCCCGCACCATGTCGCTGCGGAGCAACCTCGCCTCCGCCCTCGCCCTGCTCGGCCGGTACGAGGACGCGCTGGAGATCTACCGCGTCCTGCTGGTCGAGCGGGAGCGGCGGCTCCGCACGCGCCACCACCAGACGATGGCCTCCGGCACCCGCTACGCCTGGATGCTCCGCCTCCTCGGCCACTACGAGGAGGCCCACTCCCGGCAGCAGCGCAACGCCGCGCTGCACCGCCAGATCATGGGCGAGCACAACCCGCAGACGCTGCGCGCCGAGCACAACCTCGCGCTCTGCCTGCGCCGCCTCGGCAAGCTCGCCGAGGCCGACCGCGCCATGGAGTCCGTGGTCGAGCGCTTCACCCAGGTCCAGGGCCCCCGGCACCCGGAGACCCTGATGGTCGAGGCCGACTACGCCACCTTCCTGCGCGAGCACCGCGACCTGCACCGGGCCCGGGAGCTGGCCGAGTCCGTCAACCGGCGGTACGAGGCGATGCTCGGCGAGCAGCACCCGTACACCGCCGGCACCCTCGGCAACGTCGGGCTGGCCCTCTGGCCCACCGGCGACTGGCAGGAGGCCTCCGAGATCGCCGAGCTGGCGCTCACCCGGATGACCGCCGCCGTCGGCCCCGCGCACCCGTGGACGCTGGGCTGCGCGCTGAACGCGGCCGCCGCCCGCAACCGGCTCGACGCCCCGGACCACGCCGAGGAGCTGAGCCGGCAGACGGTCGACACCGTCAAGGAGGTCCTCGGCGCCCGGCACCCCATGGCGCTGTCGGCGATGATGGCGCTCGCGGACGACCTGCGGTCGCTGCGCCGCTCGCAGGAGGCGAAGAAGGTGGAGCGGGAGGCGATGCAGAACCTCAGCGACACGCTCGGCGTCGACCACCCGCACACCCTGGCGTCGCGCCGCCGGGAGCGCCCGTACTGGGACTTCGAGCCGCAGCCCACGTAGGACAGGGAGTACCGGCCCGCTCAGCGCAGGAAGTCCAGCAGCAGGCGGGTCATCTCCTCGGGACGCTCCTCGAAGATCCAGTGGCCGCTGTCCGCGACGACCTCGCCCCTGACGTCGGTCGCGTACCGGCGTACCTGGTCGGATACGGCCTGGCCGAGGCTCTGCTCGGCGCCGACGGCGAGCACCGGCATGGACAGTGGCCGTTCGGCGAAGGCGCGGTTGTCGGCCACGTCCTGGGCCAGGGTCCTGAACCACTCGAAGCTGGCCCGCAGATGGTCCGGGTCCGCGAGGTGCCGGGCGTACTCACGTACGGCGCCGGGGTCGGCGGCCCGTTCGTGGCGGACCGCCATCGCGCCGATGAACCTCTCCACCCACACCTGCTCACGGCCCTGGACCATCGCTTCCGGCAGTCCGTTGGCAAGGCTGAAGAACCCGAAGTTCCACAGGCCGGGTCCGGCCGGGGTGAGCGACGGGAACTCGTAGATGCCCGGGTCGGGGATCGGCGCCTCACTCAGCACCAGTGCGGCCACGCCGTCGCGGTACTGCGCCGCGTAGGCGTAGGCCACCATGCTGCCGATGTCATGACCGACCAGCCTGATCTCCTGCTCCAGGCCGAGGTCGGTGAGGAGGGCACGCAGGTCCTGGGCCATCGTCCTCTTGTCGTAGCCGTCCGATGGCGCACTCGAACCTCCCGCGCCACGCAACGACGGCACGATCACGGTGAAGTGTTCCGCGAGCCCGGGGATGACCGCCCGGTACTCGTACCAGGTCTGGGGGTAGCCGTGGAGCAGCACCAGCGTCGGTCCGTCGCCGGACCGCACGTACTCGACGACCTCTCCGTTCACGTGCGCTTCGCGGGGCGAAAAGGGGGCCATGGGGCGAACGTACGCGGGCCCGCAGGCACCGCCGCTGCCGCCGGGCGCGTGGCCCGGCGGATTGGTCCGCTCGTGTGACCTGCCGGGGTTCCCGCATCCGCCCTGCGCGTGGGGTGCAAGCAGGCGGATCCGGGCAGACGAGAAGGGCCCCGCGCAGCGCGCGCGGGGCCCTTCTGCGCGGTGGTACGGACCGGGGCCGCCCGGCCCGTACCACCGCGGGGACTCAGAGGTCGAAGACCTCGGCCATCAACTGGGCGTGCTCCGCCTGGTGGCGCTTGGCCGAGCCGACCGCCGGGGACGACGACGACGGGCGCGAGACCCGGCGCAGCCGGTCGGCGTTCGGCACCGGGCCGGAGCCGATGATCAGGTCCAGGTGGTCGACCAGGTTGAGCGCGATGAACGGCCACGCCCCCTGGTTGGCCGGCTCCTCCTGGGCCCAGACGAACGTCGAAGCGCCGCTGTAGCGCGCCAGCTCCGCCTGGATCTCCGCGCCGGGCAGCGGGTACAGCCGCTCCAGCCGGACGATCGCGGTGTCCTGGGCGCCGCGCTTCTGCCGCTCGGCGTCGAGGTCGTAGTAGACCTTGCCGGAGCAGAAGACGACCTTGCGGACCGCCGCCGGCTCGACCGAGTCGTCGCCGATGACCGGCCGGAAGCCGCCGGAGGTGAACTCGTCCGTCCGCGACGCCGCCGCCTTCATCCGCAGCATGGACTTCGGGGTGAAGACCACCAGCGGCTTGTGGTGCGGGTTGTGGACCTGCCAGCGCAGCAGGTGGAAGTAGTTCGACGGCAGGGTGGGCATCGCGACGGTCATGTTGTTCTGCGCGGAGAGCTGCAGGAACCGCTCGATACGGGCCGAGGAGTGGTCCGGGCCCTGGCCCTCGTAGCCGTGCGGCAGCAGCAGCACGACGCCGGAGGACTGGCCCCACTTCTGCTCGGCGGAGGAGATGAACTCGTCGACGACGGTCTGGGCGCCGTTGACGAAGTCGCCGAACTGCGCCTCCCAGAGCACCAGGGAGTCCGGGCGGGCCAGCGAGTAGCCGTACTCGAAGCCCATCGCCGCGTACTCGCTGAGCAGCGAGTCGTAGACGTTGTAGCGGGCCTGGTCGGGGGCGAGGTAGTTGAGCGGGGTGTAGTCCTCGCCGGTCTTCTGGTCGACGAGCACCGCGTGCCGCTGGCCGAACGTGCCGCGGCGGGAGTCCTGGCCGGCGAGCCGGACCGGGGTGCCCTCCATCAGCAGCGAGCCGAACGCCAGCGTCTCGCCCATGCCCCAGTCGATCGTGTTGTCCTCGACCATCGACACCCGGCGCTGCAACTGCGGCAGCAGCCGCGGGTGCACCGACACCTGGTCGGGGAGGCTGACCTGGGAGTCGGCGATCCGCTTGACGACCTCCTCGGAGACGGCCGTCTCCACGGCGACCGGGAAGCCGGGCAGCGCGTGCGGCGGCACCTCGGCCGGCGCGGGCGTCTCGGTGGCGTCCCGTACCTCGGTGAAGACCTTCTCCAACTGGCCCTGGAAGTCCTGCAGCGCCTGCTCGGCCTCTTCCATGGTGATGTCGCCGCGGCCGATGAGCGACTCGGTGTAGAGCTTGCGCACCGAGCGCTTCTTGTCGATCAGCTCGACCATCTGCGGGTTGGTGAACTGCGGGTTGTCGCCCTCGTTGTGCCCGCGGCGGCGGTAGCAGATGAGGTCGATGACCACGTCCTTGTTGAACGCCTGGCGGTACTCGAAGGCCAGCCGCGCGACGCGCACGACGGCCTCGGGGTCGTCGCCGTTGACGTGGAAGATCGGCGCCTCGATCATGCGGGCCACGTCCGTGGCGTACATCGACGAACGCGCGGACTCCGGCGGGGCGGTGAAGCCGACCTGGTTGTTGATGACGACGTGCACGGTGCCGCCGCAGCGGTAGCCGCGCAGCTGCGACATGTTGAGCGTCTCGGCCACCACACCCTGGCCGGCGAACGCGGCGTCGCCGTGGAGCGCGAGCGGCAGCACGGTGAAGTCGGTGCCGCCCTTGCCGATGATGTCCTGCTTGGCGCGGACCACGCCTTCCAGGACCGGGTCGACGGCCTCCAGGTGGGACGGGTTGGCGGTGAGCGAGACCTTGATCTGCTCGCCGTCCAGGCCGGTGAACGTGCCCTCCGTGCCCAGGTGGTACTTCACGTCGCCGGAGCCGTGCATCGACTTCGGGTCGAGGTTGCCCTCGAACTCGCGGAAGATCTGCGCGTACGACTTGCCGACGATGTTCGCCAGCACGTTGAGCCGGCCGCGGTGCGCCATGCCGATGACCACCTCGTCGAGGCGGGACTCGGCGGCGGCGTCGATGACCGCGTCCAGCAGCGGGATGACGGACTCGCCGCCCTCCAGCGAGAAGCGCTTCTGGCCGACGTACTTCGTCTGCAGGAACGTCTCGAACGCCTCCGCGGCGTTCAGCCGCCGCAGGATGCGCAGTTGCTCCTCGCGCTCCGGGGTGTCATGCGGGCGCTCCACGCGCTCCTGGATCCACTTGCGCTCCTTCGGATCCTGGATGTGCATGTACTCGATGCCGGTGGTGCGGCAGTACGAGTCCCGCAGTACGCCGAGGATGTCGCGCAGCTTCATCATCGACTTGCCGGCGAAGCCGCCGACGGCGAACTCCCGCTCCAGGTCCCAGAGCGTCAGGCCGTGCTCGGTGACGTCGAGGTCGGGGTGCTTGCGCTGCTTGTACTCCAGCGGGTCGGTGTCGGCCATGACGTGGCCGCGGACCCGGTAGGAGTGGATCAGGTCGAAGACCCGGGCGGCCTTGGTGACGTCGTCGTCGTGGCTGGCGTCGATGTCGCGGAGCCAGCGCACGGGCTCGTACGGGATGCGCAGGGACTTGAAGACCTCGTCGTAGAAGTCGTTCTCGCCCAGCAGCAACTGGTGCATGATCCGCAGGAACTCGCCGGAGGCGGCGCCCTGGATCACGCGGTGGTCGTACGTCGAGGTGAGCGTCATGACCTTGGAGACGCCCAGCTTGTTGAGCGTGTCCTGGGAGGTGCCCTGGAACTCGGCGGGGTAGTCCATCGCGCCGACGCCGAGGATCATGGACTGGCCGGGCATCAGCCGGGGCACGGAGTGCACGGTGCCGATGCCGCCGGGGTTGGTGAGCGAGCACGTCACCCCGGTGAAGTCGTCCATGGTGAGCTTGTTGGACCGGGCGCGGCGGACGATGTCCTCGTACGCCTGCCAGAACTCGAAGAAGTTGAGCGTCTCGGCCTTCCTGATGGCCGCGACGACGAGCTGGCGGTCGCCGTTGGGCTTCACCAGGTCGATGGCGAGGCCGAGGTTGACGTGCTCGGGCTTGACCAGGGTGGGCTTGCCGTCCTTCTCCGCGAAGGAGTGGTTCATCGACGGCATCAGCTTCATCGCCTGGACCATCGCGTACCCGATGAGGTGCGTGAAGGAGACCTTCCCGCCGCGGGCGCGCTTCAGGTGGTTGTTGATGACGATGCGGTTGTCGAAGAGGAGCTTCACCGGGACCGCGCGGACCGAGGTGGCCGTCGGCAGCTCCAGGGAGGCGTTCATGTTCTTGGCGACGGCGGCGGCGGGGCCCCGGAGGGTGACCAGCTCGGGGCCCTCGGGCGCGGCGGCGGGCGCCGGGGTGGCGGGCTTCGCCGGCTTGGCCGCGGGCTCGGCGGCCGGCTTCGCGGGCGCGGCGGCCGCGGGCCTGGCCGGCGGCCGGGCCACGGGCCGGCCGTCGACGGCCGGCGGCGCGGCGGGCGCGGGGGCCTGCTGCGGCGGCGCGGCGGGGGCCTGGGCCGGAGCCGCTTGGGCCGCAGGAGCCGCCTGGGCGGGGGCCGGGGGTGCGGCGGGCGGGGGCTGCGCCGTCTGCGTCGCCGCCCCCTGGTTCCCGCCGGCGGTGCCCGGCTTGTAGTCGGCGAAGAAGTCCCACCAGGCCCGGTCCACCGAGTTGGGGTCCTGGAGGTACTGCTGGTAGATCTCGTCGACGAGCCACTCGTTGGGACCGAAGGCGGCAGCAGGGTCCCGGCCCTGGCTGGGCTCTTCGGTACGGACGCTCGACGAGCTGCTCTTAGGGGACTGTGACGACACGGCGGCAACCGCCCTCTTCCGCTTCACAAGGTGATGGACAGCGGAAAACAAGGCTACGCCCCTGGAGCAGGAACGTGCAGGCCGCACCCGCCGGAGGTCGCGTAAGTCACAATGCGAACGTGGTTTGGGCCCCGGATTTGGCGGGAAATACTGGAAGTTTGCCTGCGTGCGGCATGGGGGCATCGAGGTGCTGGCGCCGCGTCCCGTCCTCGTACCGGGCCGTTCACCGGCTGCTCCGCCGCCGTTGCGGATCCGTTACCGCGCCCGGCCAAGGTCAAGTGTAGGTCAAGTGCCGAACGAGCGTTAACCCGGAAGAGTGAGCTTGATGCGGCAGCCACGGGGTGATTCGGCCACCCCGATCCGGCCGCCGTGCAGATCCACCGCCCACCGCGCGATGGCCAGCCCCAGCCCCGTGCCGCCGCCGTCCGCCCCGTGGCCGCCGAGCACCCCGTTCTCCCGGCCGCGGTTGAAGCGTTCGAAGACCCGGTGCCGCTCGGCCGCGGGGATGCCCGGGCCCTCGTCGAGCACCTCCACCTCCAGCGCGTCCGGCTGCGCCCCGGCGCGGGCGCGCACGGTGACCCGGCCGCCGGGCGGGCTGTGCTTCACGGCGTTGTCGATCAGGTTCGCCATCACCTGGTGCAGCCGCTCCGGGTCGGCCCGTACGGACAGCTCCGGCGGCGAGACGTCCAGGTGCAGCCGGACGTCGCCCCGCCCGCGGGGGCCGGGGAGGTCGCCGTCCCCCTCCGGCGCGCCCGCCGTGCCGTGCGCGCCGGTGCCGAAGTGCGCCTCCTTCAGCACGGCCGCGAGATACGGCTCCACCGCGAACCGCCGCAGCCGCAGCGGCACCACCCCGCTGTCGATCCGCGACAGGTCCAGCAACTGCTCCACCAGCCGGCCCAGCCGCTCCGTCTGGCGCAGCGCGGTGCGCATCGTGTCCGGATCGGCCTCGGAGACGCCGTCGACCACGTTCTCCAGCACCGCGCGCAGCGCGGCGATCGGGGTGCGCAGCTCGTGCGAGACGTTGGCGACCAGCTCCTTGCGGTGCCGGTCGACGGACTGCAGGTCGGCCGCCATCCGGTTGAACGTCTGCGCCAGCTCGCCGAACTCGTCCCGGCGGCGGGTCGCCAGCCGGGCGGTGTAGTCGCCGTGCGCCATGGCCCGGGTGACCGCGGTCATCTGCACCAGCGGCGACGTCAGCCGCTGGCCCACGAACTGGGTGATCAGCAGCGAGGCGATGAGCGAGAAGACCGTGATGAGCCGGACCTCGGTGGAGGAGCGGATCGCCACCCACACCAGCCCGGTGGCGATCACGACCGAGCCGATGACCAGCGCGCCCAGCGCCGCGTTCACCGACCGCACCGGGTCCAGCGGGCGCAGCGCGTCCCACACCCGGCGCCAGAAGCCCGGCTCCCCGCCGCCGTCCGGCACCGTCATGTGACGGGGGTCTCCAGCGCGTACCCCACGCCGTGCACCGTACGGATCCGCTCCGCGCCTATCTTGCGGCGCAGCGCCTTGATGTGGCTGTCGACCGTCCGCGTCCCCGACGCGTCCTCCCACTCCCAGACCTCCACCAGGAGCTGCTCGCGGGAGAGCACCGCCCGCGGCTGGTTGGCCAGGCACGCCAGCAGCTCGAACTCCGTCGGCGTCAGATGCACGTCGTCCCCGCCGACCCGCACCCGCCGCTCGGTGTGGTCGATCTCCAGCTCGCCCAGGCGCAGCGTGTCGTCCCGCGCCGCGCCCGCCGCCAGCGTGGCCCGCTCCACGCGGCGCAGCAGCACGTGCACCCGCGCGGCCAGCTCGCGCATGGAGAAGGGCTTGGTCATGTAGTCGTCGGCGCCGACGCCGAGGCCGACGAGCATGTCCGTCTCGTCGTCGCGCGCGGTCAGCATCAGCACCGGCACGAGCCGCTGGGCCTGCACCCGGCGGCACACCTCCAGCCCGTCGAAGCCGGGCAGCATCACGTCGAGTACGAGCAGGTCGGGCGCCCACTCCGCGGCGGTCGCCACCGCGGCCGGGCCGTCCCCTGCCGTACGCACCTGGAAGCCCTCGGCGCGCAGCCGCGCCGATATCGCCTGCCCGATGGTCGGGTCGTCCTCCACGACCAGCACCCTGCGCTGGGCACCGGGCGTCACTGCGGCCGCGTGGTCGGCGCGGCCGTTCAGGCCCTGTCTGTCTGCCATGTGTTCGTGGCCCTCGCCGTCTCTTCCCCGTAGGCCCTCCGGTTCAGCTAGCAGCGTATGGGGAGGTGACACGCCTCGGCTACGGAACGGAGAGCCCCCGCCCGGGGTTCCCTACGCGCCGCCCACCCCGCGGTCCGGCTCGCCGCCCGGCTCGTCCTCCACCTCGCCGTCCGGCGGGCGGACGGCGAGGTGGACGGCGTCGGGGGCGCCGCGGCGTACCGGGATCTCCTCGGTGCGTACGGCCGTGAAGCCGGCGGTGCGGAGGGCGGCCTCGAAGGCGGGAGAGGGGCGGGCCGACCAGACGGCGAGGACGCCGCCGGGGGTGAGGCGGTCCCGGCAGGCGGCGAGGCCGGCGGGTGCGTACAGGCCGGAGTTGCCCTCGGTGACGGTCCAGTCGGGTCCGTTGTCGATGTCCAGGCAGACCGCGTCGTAGCGGTAGGAGGCGGTGGCGAGGTGGTCGAGGAGGTCGGCCTCGACGAGTGAGACGCGACGGTCGGCGAGGGCCGCGCCGCTGAGGTGCGCGAGGGGCGGGGCCCCGGACTCCGGGCCGGCCGCGGGCACCCGGCCGGCAGTGGACCCGGTGTGCCACTCGATGACCGCCGGCTCGTGCTCGACCACCGTGATCCGCCCCCAGCGCGGGTCCGCCGCCGCCTCGGCGAGCGAGAAGCCCACGCCGAGACCGCCGATCAGCACCGCGGGCGCCGCCGCCGCCGGGTCCAGCGCCCCGGCCGCGGCCCGGATCAGCAGCCGCTCGGAGCGGCCGTCGAAGGTGTCCATGAGGAAGACGCCGTTCGCGATGATCTCGTGGTGCGGACCGCGCCGGCGGAGCACGACCTCCCCGTACGGGCCGGACCTGCGGTCGAGCGTCACCGCGCCCGCCGCGTCGTTCTCGCTGCTCATGGCCCCCATCCTGCCCGATCGCTGACAGCGAACAGACCGCCGGGAACATCCCGGCGCCCCTCCGGGTTGAGCGCATGTAACTCAACTTGCATGCCGAAGGGGAGATCAATGGCTACTGAGTCCGGTTCCAGCACGCCGCTGGCCCTGCCCGTCCTGCCGCTCGATGACGAGGTCGTGCTCCCCGGCATGGTCGTGCCGCTCGACCTCTCCGACGGCGAGGTGCGGGCCGCGGTCGAGGCCGCCCAGGCCGCGGCGCGCGGCAGCGGACGCAAACCCCGGGTCCTGCTCGTCCCGCGGGTCGACGGCACCTACGTGGGCACCGGTGTCCTCGGCCGCGTCGAGCAGGTCGGCCGCCTCGCCGACGGCGACCCCGGTGCGCTGATCCGCGGCGTCGCCCGGATCCGTATCGGCGCCGGCACCACCGGCCCCGGGGCCGCGCTGTGGGTGGAGGGCACCGAGATCGAGGAATCCGTCCCCGACCCCGTCCCCGGCGCCGTCACCGAACTGACGAAGGAGTACAAGGCGGTCGCGACCGACTGGCTGCGCAAGCGCGGCGCCTGGCAGGTCGTCGACCGCGTGCAGCAGATCGACGACGTCGGCCAGCTCGCCGACAACTCCGGATACTCGCCGTTCCTCACCATCGAGCAGCGCGTGGAACTGCTGGAGACCGCCGACCCGGTGGCCCGCCTCAAGCTCGCCACCCAGTGGCTGAAGGAGCACCTGGCGGAGCAGGACGTCGCCGAATCCATCGCCAAGGACGTCCAGGAGGGCGTCGACAAGCAGCAGCGCGAGTTCCTGCTGCGGCGCCAGCTCGAAGCCGTGCGCAAGGAACTGCGCGAGCTGAACGGCGAGCCCGAGGGCGAGGAGTCCGACGACTACCGCGCCCGCGTCGAGGCCGCCGACCTGCCCGAGAAGGTCCGCGAAGCGGCCCTGAAGGAAGTCGGCAAGCTGGAGCGCAGCTCCGACGCCTCGCCCGAGGGCGGCTGGATCAGGACGTGGCTCGACACCGTCCTGGAGATGCCGTGGAGCGAGCGTACCCAGGACGCGTACGACATCACCGGCGCCAAGGAGATCCTGGACGCCGACCACGCGGGCCTGGAGGACGTCAAGGAACGCATCACCGAGTACCTGGCGGTGCGCAAGCGCCGCGCGGACCGGGGCCTGGGCCTCGTCGGCGGCCGCCGCGGCGGCGCCGTGCTCGCGCTCGTCGGCCCGCCCGGCGTCGGCAAGACGTCCCTGGGCGAGTCCGTGGCGCGGGCCATGGGCCGCACGTTCGTCCGGGTCGCCCTCGGCGGCGTCCGCGACGAGGCGGAGATCCGCGGCCACCGGCGCACGTACGTCGGCGCGCTGCCCGGCCGCGTCGTCCGCGCCATCAAGGAGGCCGGCTCGATGAACCCGGTCGTCCTCCTCGACGAGATCGACAAGGTCGGCTCCGACTTCCGCGGCGACCCGGCCGCGGCCCTGCTCGAAGTCCTGGACCCGGCGCAGAACCACACGTTCCGCGACCACTACCTGGAAGTCGAGCTGGACCTGTCCGACGTCGTCTTCCTGGCCACCGCGAACGTCCTCGAAGCCATCCCCGAGGCGCTGCTGGACCGGATGGAACTGGTCCGCCTCGACGGCTACACCGAGGACGAGAAGGTCACCATCGCCCGCGACCACCTGCTGCCCCGGCAACTGGAGCGCGCGGGCCTGGAGGCCGGCGAGGTCGCCGTCGACGACGACGCGCTGCGGAAGCTGGCGGGCGAGTACACCCGCGAGGCGGGCGTACGGAACCTGGAACGCGCCCTCGCCCGGCTGCTCCGCAAGATCGCGGCGCAGCACGAACTGGGCGACGCGAAGCTGCCGTACACGGTCGGCGTCGACGCGCTCCGCCCGCTCATCGGACGGCCGCACCACACCCCGGAGTCCGCCACCGACCCCGCGGAGCGCCGCACGGCGGTCCCGGGCGTGGCGACGGGCCTGGCGGTGACGGGCGCGGGCGGCGACGTCCTCTACATCGAGGCGTCGCTGGCCGACCCCGAGTCGGGCGCGTCGGGCCTGACCCTGACGGGCCAGCTCGGCGACGTGATGAAGGAGTCGGCGCACATCGCGCTCTCCTTCCTGCGCTCGCGCGGCGCGGAGCTGGAACTGCCGGTGGCCGACCTGAAGGACCGGGGCATCCACCTGCACGTGCCGGCGGGCGCGGTCCCGAAGGACGGCCCGAGCGCGGGCATCACGATGACGACGGCGCTGGCGTCGCTGCTGAGCGGCCGGCAGGTGCGCACGGACGTGGCGATGACCGGTGAGGTGTCGCTGACGGGCCGGGTGCTGCCGATCGGCGGCGTGAAGCAGAAGCTGCTGGCGGCGCACCGGGCGGGGGTCACCACGGTGATCATCCCGAAGCGGAACGAGCCCGACCTGGACGACGTCCCGGCGGAGGTGCTGGAGAAGCTGGAGGTCCACCCGGTCTCCGACGTCCGCCACGTCCTGGACCTGGCCCTGACCCCGGCCGCCGCCACGGCCCAGCCGGAGGTCCCGGTGGCGGCCTGAGGCTCGGCCAGCCTGTCCGCTACCCCCCGCCCCTAGGCACGGCCCCTCCCGACCACCCACCCGGGAGGGGCCGTTCGGCGTGCTGTGGCGAAGGCGGAGGAAGCGCTCGAAGCGGCCGGTGCGGAGCCGGTCCGCTACGTTGTCACGGGCAGGGTGGCCTTCCAGACGTACCGAGAACTGTTCAAGGGAAAACGGCCTCCCGATCGGCGTTGTCCACCAAACCTGAGAAGGGCGTGCCTTCTTGACGACACCAGAACCCGGCCCCCTCCACTGCGGGGCGTACTGGGGCGCACGGCAGGAGAGCGCGGAGCAGGTCATCGCGCGTATCGGCGAGACCATGCGGGCGTTGGGCGACGTTCATCCGGCGCTCGGATCCTGGTGGTGGGAAGACCGCACGGAGCCCGTCGATCCCGGCTCGCCATGGTTCCGTGACACGGTCATCGCGGCCCGGCGTGGACACTCCGACGACGCGTCAGCGGAGGGCATCGGCTACTCCATCGGCTTCCACAGCAAGCAGTACCCCGACTATCACAGTGGACCCGGCCCGGACGGCATGTCGAAGCTGAGATTTCGGGCAGGCGAGAGTGCGATCCCGCGTCTGGGGAACGCGGTGTCCCTCCCGCTGCCCTTGCCGGCGGACGCTCCGAGCGGGCTCTACGACGACCGTGGCCTCCGCTATGCGGTCCATCGGCTTGCCCGGATCTGGCTGCCGGAACATGCGTTGTGTGCAACCCGTGCGCAACGCGACGCCCAGGGCGACCGGATGAAGGTCAGTCCCAAGGTCGGGTGGATCACCTACCTCGGGCCCCCGTACATCGACGGCATCGAGCGCGCCGAACTCCCCCACGGCGTCCAGGCCGCCGCGCGTGCCGGCGGCGCGTTGCTCTGGTTTCCGCTCCCCGTCGCGGACGTCACGCCCGGCATGGTGGCCGATCTGCGGGAGGCTCTCGTGGACGCCGGGTGTCTGCCCGCCGGGAACGGGTGACCGCCGGTCTCTCCGGAGGAGCAGCTCCGGAGGGACCGGCGGGGGTCGAGGGGCGGGTCAGCCGTTGGCCAGGGCCTGGAGCCGGTCGTAGGCGCCGTTGAACTTGTTGTGGTCGCCCACCGTCGGGCCCGTCGAGGTGTACTGCCAGAAGGTGTAGAAGCCCCAGCCCGCCGGCAGCGTCCCCGGCGAGGAGGCGTAACGGGCGATCCACAGCGGGTGGTTGCCCGCGTAGCCGCTGTAGTTGCCCGTGCACTGGGTCCACCAGTTGGTGTTCGTGTAGATCACCGCGTACCGGCCCGTGCGCTCGCGGTAGCGCGTCAGGAAGGAGCTGATCCAGCTCCGCATCGACGCCTGGCTGAGGCCGTAGCACGTGGCGCCGTAGGGGTTGTACTCGATGTCCAGCACACCCGGCAGCGTCTTGCCGTCGCGGGACCAGCCGCCGCCGTTGCTCGCGAAGTAGTCGGCCTGGGCGGCACCGCTCGCGCCGTTCGGGAGGGCGAAGTGGTACGCGCCGCGGATCATCCCGACGTTGTACGAGCCGTTGTACTGCTGGGTGAAGTACGGGTTCTTGTAGCTCGTGCCCTCGGTGGCCTTGACGTACGCGAAGCGGTTGCCGGCGTTCCAGAGCGTGGACCAGTTGACGTTGCCCTGGTGGCTGGAGACGTCGACGCCCTCGACGGTCGCCAGCGGGCCCGCCTCCTGGCCGGCCGCGCCGGCCGACCCCGCGGGGGCGCCGGTGCCTTCGTGGAGGCGGATGCCGGCGCCCATGTACGCCTCGCCGCGCTCCAGGTCGCGGGGGTTGGGGTTGAGCCGGTCGCCCGCCGCGGCGGCGGGGCTCGTCAGGCCGGCGACGAGGGAGAGCGAGGTGGCCGCGACGGCGGTGGCGGCGGCGAGGGAGCGGCGCCCGATGCGCCGGCGGGTGCGGACTGCGGATGACATGCGTTCCTCCGGGTGTGGGGGTTCCTCGGTGGTGCCGGTTTTGCCGGTGGTACCGGTGGTGCCGTGGTTCCGGTAAGCCGTGATTCCGGTGGTGCCGGTAGGCGGAGGGGCGGAGGTGCCGGGCGTGTGGTGCGGCCGGCTCTGGGGTGTGGCGGGAGCGGCGGGGCGGCAGTGGCCCGTCCTCGTACGCCTGCGGGGCCTGGGCCCGGCCCTTGGTGTGGCCATGTCACTACGTGCTGCGCCGAAGGTAAGCGCTGTGCGCGCGGGAGCGAAAGAGGGCCCGGCGGGTGCCTTTGGTCTACTCCTGCGAAATACTGGGGGAGCTGCGGCTTCTGTCGCTTCTGAAGAAAACTTTCAGCTCGTGGAAAGCCAGAAGGGCCCCTGACGTGCACAAGGCCGAAACCCCCGGAGGCGAACAGCCGGACGAGGAAAATGGTGTGGACCACGTCTTCCTCGATCTGGAACGGGAACTCGCCGTCTTCTACCGCCGGGCCCGCGGCATCGCGGCGGACATGGCCCGCCAGGTCGATCCCGGGCTCGAACCCGGCGCGTACGCCCTGCTCGCCCAACTCGAGGGCGGCGGACGGCGCGCCTCCGAACTCGCCGGCTACTTCAACATCGGCAAGGCGACCATCAGCCGGCAACTCCACGCCCTCGAAGAACTGGGCCTCGTCGACCGCGAACCCGACCCCGCCGACGGCCGGGCGGCGCTCGTGCGGCTCACGGAGGAAGGGCGGCGGCGGGTGCTGAGCGTACGGCGGGCGCGGCACGCGGAGTACGTCCAGCAGCTCGCCGGCTGGGACCCGGCCGAGGTCGCGGAACTCGCCCGGCTGCTGGGACGGTTCAACGAGCTGAACGCGGGCGGAGGCGGCGGCGGGCGGCGGTAGGGGCCCCTTCCCGCCTCGGCGCCGCGCCGTCCCGGGGTGCTGCCTTGGGTGCGCGGTCGCGAGTCGCCTCGGCCATCCCGGGCTTCCTGGCGCTCCAGGCCCCCGTCAGCCGTGTGCCGCCAGGTTCGCCGACATCTTCCGCAGCAGCGCCTTCGCCTCCTCCTGCTCCTCCGCCGTCAGCCCCATCGCCTCGTCCAGCGACGGCACCACGACGTTCGCCCTCCGGCGCAGCTCCGTGCCCTCCGGCGTGAGCGACACCTCCACCAGCCGCTCGTCATCGGCGCGGCGCTGCCGCGTCACCAGGCCGTTCGCCTCCAGCCGCTTCAGCAGCGGGGTCAGCGTCCCGTAGTCCAGGTGCAGGGCGGCGCCGAGGCTCTTCACCAGCGACGGGCCGTTCTCGTAGAGCGCGACCAGCACCAGGTACTGCGGGTAGGTCACGCCGAGCTTGTCGAGCAGCGGGCGGTACGCGTTCATGACCGCGCGCTGCGCGGAGTACAGGGCGAAGCACATGAATTCGTCCAGCTTGCGGAACTCGTCCTCGGTCCGCGGCGCCTCGGCCGCGGTGTCGGTGGTCGCCATACGGGCCCCTCTCTCTGCGCGTGCCGTCATCGTACCCATGGGGACGGTTCAAAAGTTAATAAGGAGCGATTGACTTGTGCACAAGGTAATCGTGCTCTAGTGTTGTGGGCATCGAGAGGGATCGACCCCCGGAGGAGCACCCGTCATGTCCGAGAACCGGAAGCCCGCCGCGTACACCCCCGCCGCTCCCGTCCTGGAGCCCGCCGCCGCAGCCTTCGCCGAGGCCACCGCCAACCCCCCGTACCTCTTCGACCTCGGCCCCGCCGAGGGCCGCAAGACCGTCGACGAGGTGCAGTCGGGCGAGATCGGGAAGCCCGAGGTCGCCGAGGAGTGGGTCACCGTGCGGGGCGGCCCGACCGGTTCCGTGCGGACCCGGATCGTCCGGCCCGCGGACGCCGCGGGGGAGTTGCCCGTGATCCTCTACCTGCACGGCGCCGGCTGGGTCTTCGGCAACGCCCACACCCACGACCGGCTCGTGCGCGAGCTGGCGGTGGGCGCGCGGGCCGCCGTGGTCTTCCCCGAGTACGACCTGTCGCCCGAGGCCCGCTACCCCGTCGCCATCGAGCAGAACTACGCGGTCGCCCGCTGGATCGTCACCGACGGCGCCGCCAACGGCCTCGACCCCGCGCGGATCGCGGTCGCGGGCGACTCGGTCGGCGGCAACATGTCGGCCGCCCTGACGCTCCAGGCAAAGGAGCGCGGGGACGTACCGCTGGTGCAGCAGGTGCTCTTCTACCCGGTCACGGACGCGAGCTTCGACACCGGTTCGTACCGCCGGTTCGCCGAGGGCTACTTCCTGCGGCGCGACGCGATGCAGTGGTTCTGGGACCAGTACACGACCGACGAGGCGCAGCGCGCCGAGATCACCGCCTCGCCGCTGCGGGCGAGCACCGAGCAGCTCGCGGGCCTGCCGCCGGCGCTCGTCATCACCGCGGAGGCCGACGTCCTACGGGACGAGGGTGAGGCATACGCGAACAAGCTCCGCCAGGCCGGGGTGCCGGTCACCGCCGCCCGCTACCAGGGTGTGATCCACGACTTCGTGATGCTCAACGCCCTGCGCGAGACCCACGCCGCGGACGCCGCCATCGGGCAGGCCGTTGCCGTCCTGCGCCGGGCGTTCGGCACCGAGTGAGTCCGTACCGCCGCTTCCCCCTGCTCCGTTCGGCCCGGGCGGCTCCCCAAGCCGCCCGGGCCGCGGGCCGTCCGGACTCGCCCGCCATCCGACATCTGCCGTCATCTGTCATCTGTCAGTCGGTGCTCGTCACTCGTCACTCGTCACTCGTCACCCATCGCTCGTCACAGCTCCACCAGCACCGCCGACGCGTCGTCGTGCACCTTCCCCCTGCGGTACCTGCTGCGGTCCGCATCCGCCGCCTCCGCCGCCCGTACCTCCGCCACCACGCCCTGCGGCCCGGCCTTCCGCACCCGCTGGAGCAGCGCCGTCCAGTCGCCGAAGCCGAACACCTCGGTCCAGCGCGTCACCCCGTCCGTCAGCGCCGCCAGCGCCGCCACCTCCGTACGCGGCACGCTGCCGGCCACCGCCCTCGCGGCGACCTCCGGGTCGGCGGCGGCGGTGAAGAAGCCGCCCTCGACGTTGCGCATCTCCTCCGCGGGACGGCTGCGCGGCACCTGCGACAGCCGCAGGTCGAGCACCGGCCGCACCGCCCCGTCCGGCCCCTCCAGCAGCAGCGCCGCGTCGCAGAGCACCAGGTGCTCCACCCTCTCACCGTCCCACCGTGCCGCCGCCACCGTGGCCTGCGGCGTCCGCCGGTGGCTGAGGTCGCAGGCCGGGCCGTGCGCCTCGGCGGTGCGGCGGATGGCCGCCGCCAGGCAATCCGCGAGCGGGGTCTCCCGGGCCCCCGCCAACTCCAGGAACGCGCCGCCTAGCCGCGCCACGAACCACGGCACCCCGTGGACGCAGCCGGTGTCCCCGTCCCGCGGCGGCGTCACGCCGTCCAGCACCACCACCGCCCCGCCCGTGCCGGACGCGGGCAGGGCCACGGCGGCGTAGTCCTCGTTCGGGGCGGGGGGTGCGGCGGGGTCGCTGGCCAGTTCGATGCGCATGATCCCAGTCTGCCCGTACGGACCGCACGGCCCGTGACGCCCGGCGGAAGGACCGGCGGCACCCCGGCAAAGCATGTTCGCTCGTTCGAGTGAGCACCGGGGCAAAGTCCGCCTGCATAGGACACCTGCTGCCAAGGTCGACCCGCGGGCCGAGGCGCAACCGGACTCAGCCACCAACAGTCCGAAATGCAAGGACATGGCGCCGCGGGACAAAGAGTCGAAGGAGGGCCATTGCGGACCCCCGTGCAGCCGGATCGGCAGGAGGGCAGGGGCGCCGGACACCGTCGCGGTGCGCACCCCGCGCCCCGCACCTCGCCGCGCGCCAAGGCGGCGTACCTCGTCGTCGGCGCCGCGGTGCTCGCGGCGGGCGCGCCCGGCCTGGTCGGCGCGCTCCGCGGCGTCAGCGGCGCGGACCCGGAGGAGCGACCGCAGGCGGCGAGCGCGCTGCACGTGCACGGTGCGCTGCTGGCGTTGTGCGCGGTGCTCGCGGTGGGCGTCGTCGTGTACGCGGCCCGCGGCACGCACGCCGCCGACGGCGCCGACACCGGCGAGGACGCCGCGGAGAAGGCGGCGGAACTCGCCGCCGTACGCGCGGAGCTGGCGGCCGCCAGGGAGAACCACGTCGTCGAGCGCGACTCGCTGCTCCGCGAGCGGGCGGCGCTCGCGGAGCGCATCGGCGGGCTCCAGGCCAGCGTCCAGGGCACGTTCGTCGGGTTGTCGCGCCGCACGCTGGGGCTGGTCGAGCGCCAACTGTCGTTCATCGACGAGCTGGAGGCGCACGAGCAGGAGCCCAGCACGCTGGAGACCCTCTTCAGGCTCGACCACCTCGCGGCCTGCATGCGCAGGCACAGCGAGAACCTGCTGGTGCTCGCGGGCGCCGACCACCGCGGCACGCGGCGCGCGAACGTCCCGCTCATCGACGTGCTGCGCGCGGCGGTCGGCGAGATCGAGTCGTACCAGCGGGTGGTGCTCTCCCCGGACCTGCCGCAGGTGCACGTCACGGGCTTCGCCTCCGGCGACGCGAGCCACCTGCTGGCGGAGTTGCTGGAGAACGCCACGTCGTGCTCCCCGCCGGAGTCCGAAGTGCTGCTGACCGGGCGGATGCTGGGGACGGGCGATCTGCTGCTCGTCGTACGGGACGAGGGCATCGGCATCAGCCCGGCGGCCCGGGTCGACGACCTCAACGCCCGGCTCGCGGACACCGACCCGGGCCCGGCGCCGCGGGAGGCGCTGGGGCTGGGGCTGTACGTGGTCGCGCGGCTGGCGGCACGGCACGGGGTGGCCGTGGAGCTGCGGCTGCGGGACCGGGGGGTGGACGCGGAGGTCCGGCTGCCGGGGCGGCTGCTGGTGGGCGGCGCGGTGGACGGTACGGACGATGACGCGGGGTTCGCGGGAGCCTCCGGCGCGGTCGGCGGCGGCGACGCCGCGGGACTCGCGGGAGCGGGAGCGGCGGGCGGCGGTGCCGGGCCGGGCGGTGGTGCCGCGGGGCTCGCGGGAGTCGGCGCGGCCGGCGGTGGCGGCGCCGGGTCCGCCGGTGGCGCGGCCGGGACGGTGGGCGGTGCCGGCGGCGTTGGTGCGGGTGGCGTTACCGGTGGTGGTGCGGCGGCCGGTGGTGCGGGGCGTGCCGTGCCGGTGCCCGCGGCGCGCGGCGCCCGGCCGGAGCCCGGTCCGCGCACGGACGCGGAGAGCCGGGGCGTACGGGACGGGGGTGCGGCGCCCGTACGGGTCGGGCCGCAGCGCTCCGGCCCGCCGCCCGGCGGCGGCGTACGGCCGGTGCCGCCGCCGTTCGCGCCGGCCCGGCCCGCGGCCGCACCGCGGACCGGCGGATGGGTGCGTGCCGAGGCGGGGATGCTGCCGCGGCGCCGGCCCGGCAGCACGGTCTCCGGCGGCGCGGTGGCGCCGCCGCGGCACGGTACGGCGACGGGCACCCCCGTGCCCGCCGGCGCCGGGTCGGCCGCCGGTGCGGCGGTGCCCGGTGAGGCACCCGCCCGTGCGGTCCCCGCCCAACCCGCGCCCGCCCACGAGGCGCCCGCCCACGCGGCGTTCGAGCATCCCGCGCCCGGCCACCCGGCCGTCCTCCACCCCGCCCCCGGCCACCCCGCGACCGGCCATCCCGCCACCGGTCCCGCGGCGCTCAGCCCCGTACCGGCCGGGCGGGCCGCCGTCCCCGGTCCTGCCGCCGGTGCCCCGCCCGCCCGTGCCGTCGCCCCGCAGCGCGGCACCGAGTCGCCCGGCGGGTGGCCCGCGGCACCGGTGCGGGCCGTGGTCGCCGTGCCCGCGCAGGCCGAGCGGCGGGGCGTGGACGCGCGGGAGGTGCGGCGGTTGCTCGGGGGGTTGCAGCAGGGGTCTCGGGACGGGCGGCGGGCCGCCGCCGCGGAGGCCGCGACATGGGACGCGAAGGAGCAGGGAGCCAGTACGTGAACAGCACACAGGAACACCGGGACACCATCAGCAGCCTGCGGTGGATGCTCGACAACTTCACCGCCGAGGTGCCCGGCGTACGGTCCGTGGTCGTCGTCTCCGTCGACGGGCTGCCCCTCCTCGCCGCCCCGCCGCAGTCCGCGTCGGCCGGGGAGCAACTGGCCACCGTGGTCTCCGGCATCGGCGGGCTCACCAACGGGGCCGCGGACGTCATGGACGGCGGCAGGGTGAAGCAGACGATGGTGGCGATGGAGGACGGCTGCCTGGTGGTGATGGAGGCCGGGGACGGCTCGCTGCTCGGCGTGCTGACCGAGCCGGACTGCGACCTGAGCGTGGCCGCGTACCACATGGAGCTGTTCGTCGGCCGCGTCGGCCACGTCCTCACCCCGGGGCTGCGCGGCGAGCTGACCGGCTGAGCGCGCCGCCGTCAGCCGGGGCGCACGGCGCCGCGCAGGGGGCGGATGGTGACGGGGACGACCCGTACCCGCTGGCCCGTGCGCGGTGCCTCCACCACCCGGCCGTGCCCGAGGTAGAGCGCGACGTGCGAGGCGTCGCGGTGGTACACGACGATGTCCCCGGGCCGCATCGCGGTGAGCGGCACCCGGCGCAGCTCCCGCCACTGCCCCCGCGCGGTACGGGGGATGCGGACGCCCGCCTCGCGCCAGGCCCGCTGCGTGAGCCCGGAGGAGTCGTAGGCCCGCGGCCCGCCGGCGCCCGCGCGGTACGGCTTGCCCACTTGGTCGAGGGCGTACGAGACGGCCCGCCGTCCGGCGCGCGACGGCTCCCGCTCCGCGGCGCCCCACGTACCCGGCCGCCGTGGCCGGTCCGTACCGCCGGAAGCTTCCGGGCGGGCCCCGCCCGGCTTGCCGTCCGCCACCGCGTCCGGGCCGCCGCCGTCCGCCCCCTCCGGGGCCATCAGCTCCCGCCGGTCCTCCTCCGCTCCCCGTACCTCCAGCCGGTCGAGCGCCGCCAGCTTCGCGGGTGTCAGCTCCGCGAGTGCGTCGGCCACCTCGGTCAGCCGGTCGTCCACGCGGTCCCGGCGCCGCTTGCGTTCGCCCGTCAGCTCCCGCTGCCGGTCGAGCGCCTTCCGCGAGGAGGCGGTCAGCGCGCCGAGCCGCTTGGCGCCGGACTCCAGCCGGGTCACGACGGCGGCCTGGTTGCCGATGGCGCGGCTGATGACCTGCTTGCGGTCGAGCGCGGTCTCGGTGTCGCGGGCGAGAAGGAGTTGCAGGTACGGGGCGAGCCCGGGGCCCCGGTACTGGGCGCGGGCGAGGAGTCCGGCGCGGCGGCGCGCGGTGGCCAGGTCGGCGCGGGTGCCGGCGAGGTCGCCGGTGAGCCTGGCGGTCTCGGCGCGGGCGTCCTTCAGGTCCTCTGCGGTCGCGTGGTACGCCTCGGTGGCGCGCTCGGCCTGCCCGTGGAGGGTCTGGAGCCGGGTGAGCAGTTCGCCGAGCGGGGCGTCGGCGGCCGGTTCCGCGCCGTCGGCCGCCGGTGCCGCGGGACCCGGGGCGGGGCCGGCGGCGCCGTCCTGACCGGCGGGGCCGGCGGCGTCGGCTGCATCTGCCGCTTCCGGTACGTCCGGTACGTCCGGCACGGGCGCCGCGTCGGCGGGCAGGGCCAGCACGGCGGCGAGGAGGACGGCGGAGGCGGCGGTGAGGGCGGGGCGGGGGGTGCGCGACATGTACGCAAGGCTTCCCCCGCGACCGCCGCGTTCCCGTCGGCACTGGGCGAAACCGAGTAATACCATCACCCGTGAGGATTGACGGCCCGTCAGCGCGACCAGGGCCACTTGCGCCGCTCGGGCACGCCCTCCGGGTCGTACGTGTACACCCATCCCCGCGGCAGCTTCAGCCGCGGGCTGAGGTTCGCCGGCTCCAGCCGGTAGACGTGCACGGCCGGCGGGCCGCCCTCGGGGTCGGGCACCGGCACCTCGTACACCTTCGGCGGCCGGCCCGTCGCGCCGACGTGCACGGCGAGCGTGCGGCCGTCCAGCGGGCCGCCGACGAACGCGGTGTCCTCCGTGCGCACGGCGCTCAGTCCTCGCCGAGCAGGTGGCCGGCGTCGGGCAGGAACGGCGCGATGCGGCGGACGAGGTCGCCCGCGGGTCCTTCGGCGGTCTCCAGCTCCAGCGCCCGGCGCAGCACCCGGCCGCATTCCTCGTCGCCCGCGGCGGTGGCGACGAGCAGCGCGATGAAGTGGTCCACGAGCCAGCCGCGCAGCTCGGGCAGCGGCGGCTGCTTGCCCTCGTCCAGCCAGATCAGCGAGGCGCCCTCGACCGCCGTGATCCACGTGCGGATCATGGTCAGCAGCCGGTGTCCCGGCTCGGGCACGCCGATGTGCAGCAGGATCTGCTCGGCGGCGGAGCGGCGGACCTCGTCCACGATGGCGGTGGTGCGGCTGGTCTGGACGACGCTGCCGCCCTGGAGGAGCGCCTTGAAGCCGGCGTCGTGCTCGTCGACGAAGCCGAGGTAGCTGTCGAGGGCGCGGGTGAGGCGGCGGGTGAGCGGGCCCTGCTGGGGCTGGCGGAAGCAGAGCTCCAGCTCGTCGGCGGCGCTGCGCAGGGCGGCTTCGTAGAGCTGCTGCTTGCCGCCGGGAAAGTAGCGGTAGACCAGCGGGCGGGAGACCTCCGCGGCGGCGGCGACGTCGTCGAGCGAGACGTCCTCGGGGGCGCGGTGGGCGAAGAGGCCGAGCGCGGCGGCGAGCAACTGGCTGCGGCGCTGGGAGACGCTCAGCCTGCGGTACGCGACCGCCGGCGGGGGCGCGGCGGGGCGGGCTCCCCGGTCGGACGCAGTGCTCATGTCCGGCAGCGTAGCCCGCCGGGCCGGGGTCGGCGGCCCCGGCCCGTTCAGGCCAGCAGGCCGGAGCTGCGCCACAGTCTGCGTCCGACGCCCCGGAGCACGCCGATGTCGTCGAGGAAGTCGGTCAGCCGCTTCGCGCCCGTCTGCATCACCTCGCGCCGGTGCGGGCTGGCCTTCACCTGCGCGACCGCCTCGGCGCGGTTCAGGCCCGCGTCCGTGTAGACCTGCGGGTTGACGAAGGAGACGGAGAAGACCCGGGCGGCCTCACCGGAGGTGAGCCGGGTGAAGTTCCGCTCCCAGCGGGGCGCGGTGAGCATCTGGCGGCGCAGCTCCTCGCGCGCGTACCGGACGTGCCGTGCCTCCTCCACGACGTGGATCCGGGTGACGCCGCGCACCAGCGTCTGGACCCGCTCGTCGGGGAAGACGAGCCGCTGCATCCAGTCGAGGATCTCCTCGCCGAGGAGGGTGGCGGTGAAGGAACCGGGGGTGGTGGAGACGGTCTTGAGGACGCGCGCGAGGTTGTGGTGGAAGCGGCTGACGGGGTAGGGCTCCGCGCCGCCCTTGGTGATCATCCGGGCGAACATCATGGAGTGCCGGCACTCGTCGGCTATCTCGGTGAGGGCGTAGCGCACGTGGTTGCTGGTGACCGGCTTGTCGTAGATGTGCCGGACGAGCAACTGCATGAGGATGATCTCGAACCAGATGCCCAGCGAGGCCAGCGACGCCGCCTCCAGCCGGGCCAGCTCCCTCCGCTGCTCCTCGGGCATCCGCCGCCACATGGGGGTGTCGTAGAGGGAGACCAGTTCGGGCGGCCAGAACCACTTGCCCTCTTCGACCGGGGCGTCCCAGTCCAGTTCCTTGTCCGGGTCGAAGGAGTGCTTCTCCGACGCCGCGAGGAGCCGTTCCGCGACCTTCTCGCGGTCCTTGAGCGGGCCGAGCGCGTCCGTCAGCGCGAGGTGCCCCGTCGTCGTGGTCATCGCGTCTCCTGGGAGAGTTACCGGCGGTCACCTCTTATGAGACAGCTTGTCAGCAAGCCCGTCAATGCCCCCGACGCGTCCGGTCGACGCGTGAGTAAGGTGCCAACGGGCGGGCGGCGGGCGTCACTCGACGGTGACGATGCACGTGACCCGGCCGTTCGAGCGCTCGGCCTGCTGCTCGCACTCCTCCCGGTTCTCCTCGCTGCTGGAGGCCAGGAGCCAGAAGACGGCGCCGCCGACGACGAGGAAGATCAGGCCGATGACGATGCCGATCAGAATGTCCTTCACGGCGGTCATCGTAAGAAGCGCGCCCGGGGAGCCCTCCCGGCTGCGCGACGGCAGAAGAGCCCCGCCGCGCCGGCCGGTTCAGCGCAGCGCCGCCCGCATCACCCCGCGCGCGACCGGCGCCGCGCTGCCGCCGCCGTTGATGTCCGCGCGGTCCGCCTCCGCGTCCTCCACGACCACCGCCACCGCCACCCCCGGCACCGCCGTCCCCGGCCGCTGCGCCCAGGAGATGAACCAGGCGTACGGGCTCTCGGAGTTGTCCACCCCGTGCTGCGCCGTGCCGGTCTTGCCGCCGACCGTCAGCCCGTCGATCGCCGCCGGCCCGCCGGTGCCGTCGCTGACCGCGTCGATCATCATCTGCCGCAGCAGCGCCGCCGTCCCCGGGGTCATCACCGTCTCCTCGTACGCCGGGCGGGTCCGCGCCACCGTCTCGCCGCCGGCGTCCGCGAGCCGGTCCACCAGGTACGGGCGCATCGACCGGCCGCCGTTGGCGACCGTCGCCGCGACCCGTGCCATCTGCAGCGGCGTCGCCCTGGTGTCGTACTGCCCGATGGCCGACAGGGCGACCTGCGCCGGGTCCATCCGCGTGTCGACGTGGCTCGGCAGCACGGGCGAGGGGAGGGAGAGGCCGCCGTCGTTGAAGCCGAACGCCTCCGCGGTCTCCACGATCCGCCGGGTGCCGACCGTCGCGCCGAGCTTCGCGAACACCGTGTTGCACGACTCCGCGAACGCCTCCCGCAGCGGCGCGTCGGCGCAGCCGCTCGCCTCATTGCGCAGGAGCGTGGTGCTGCCGATGAGCCGGTACGGGTTCGGGGTGCGGGTCGGCGCGTCGATGTCGGTGACCCTGCCGGACTCCAGCGCCGCCACCGCCGTGATCACCTTGAACGTGGAGCCGGGCGGATACGTCTGCCGGATCGCCCGGTTGAGGAGCGGCTGGTCGGGGTCGCCGGTGAGCCGGTCCCAGGCCAGCGCGGTGGCGGGGGAGTTGCCGGAGAGCAGCGCGGGGTCGTAGCCGGGGCTGCTGACGAGGGCGAGGACGCGGCCGGTGGCGGGTTCGAGGGCGACGACGGCGCCCTTGCGGCCGCGCAGCCCGCGGAACGCGGCCTTCTGCACGGCCGGTACGACGGTGGTGTGCACCTGGCCGCCGGGCCGGCGGCTGCGGGTGAGGTCGCCCCAGAGCGGCAGCGGGGCGAGCCGGCCGTCGGTGCCGGCGAGGACGCCGTCCTCGGTGTCTTCGAGGAGGGTGGCGCCGTAGAGCTGGGAGGCGAAGCCGGTGACGGGGGCGTAGAGGCGTCCGTCGGTGTACGAGCGCTCGTAGCGCAGGCCCTGGCGGGTGTCCTCGGAGCCGGTGAGGCGGCGGCCCGCGGCGTAGATGTCGCCGCGGGGCTGGGCGTAGCGCTCCAGGGCGTGCCGGCGGTTGGCCGGGTTGGCGTCGTACTCGGGGGCGTTGAGCACCTGGACCCGGGCGGCGCCGACGAGGAGGCCGAGGAAGAGCAGCAGGCTGCAGGCGGCGGCGATGCGGGTGTTGCGGATCACCGGCTGCCGTCCGCGGGGCGCGCCTCGTCGATGACGGGGACGACGAGGGGGACGGTGGCGGGGGCCGTCGCGGCGGCGGGTTCCGGTTCCGGCCGCGCGGGTGCGGCCTCCGGCGCCGGGCGCTCCTCCGGCGGCGTACGGGCCTCGTCGCTGAGCCGTACGAGCAGCGCGACGATCACCCAGTTCGTCACCACGGAGGATCCGCCCTGCGCCAGGAACGGCGTGACCATCCCGGTGAGCGGGACCATCCCCAGTACCCCGCCGGCGATCACCACCACCTGCAGCGTGATGATCGCGGCCAGGCCCGCGGCGAGCAGCGCGCCGAACGGCTCGCCGATGGCGATGGCCGTGCGGTAACCGCGGGCGACGAAGAGGGCGTAGAGCAGGAAGAGCGCGGTCAGTCCCGCGATCCCCAGCTCCTCGCCCGCGGTGGCCAGGATGAAGTCCGACTTGCCGGCGAAGCCGATCAGCAGCGAGTGCCCCTGCCCGAGCCCCGCGCCCAGCGCGCCGCCCGCCGCGAACGCGAAGAGCGACTGCGCCAACTGCCCGGGCCCATGCCCCTCCTCGATGGCGCGGAACGGCGACAGCCAGTCCTCCACCCGCGTGTGCACGTGCGGCTCCAGCGCGCCGACGGCCGCCGCCCCCGCCGCGGCCAGCAGCAGCCCGACGGCCAGCCAGCCGAGCCGCCCGGTGGCCACGTACAGCATCGCCACGAAGAGGCTGAAGAACAGCAGCGAGGCGCCGATGTCCCGCTCCAGGATGAGCAGCACCAGGCTGATGCCCCAGACCGCGACGATCGGCCCGAGCACGCGCCGCGGCGGCAGCAGCAGGCGGCGGATGCGCGGGCCGCTGGTGAAGGTGAGGGCGTGGCGGTTGGCGGCGAGGTAGGAGGCGAAGAAGACCGCGAGCAGCACCTTGGCGAACTCGCTGGGCTGGAGGGAGAGACCGCCGATCCGGATCCAGATCCTGGCGCCGTTGACGGCGGGGAAGAGGATCGGCGCGGCCATCAGGCACAGGGCGGTGAACGCGTACTTCGCGGCGCGGGGGCGCAGGTCGCGGTGGTCGCGGAGGAAGAGCAGGACGCCGGCGAAGAGGGCGACGCCCACGGTGGACCAGAGGAGTTGGGTGGGCGCGGCGCGGTCGCCGGGGGTGTCCTGGTCGAGGCGGTGGATGAGGACCAGGCCGAGGCCATTGAGCAGCAGCGCCACCGGCAGCAGCACGGGGTCCGCGCGGGGGGCGCGGAAGCGGACGACGAGGTGGGCGGCGAGGGCGAGCCCGGCGAGGCCGCCGAGGTGGGTGGCCAGGCCGGCGGGGAGGGCGCCGGAGGTGGCGTAGCCGACGTTGGCGTAGCCGTAGGCGATGACGCCGACGGCGCAGACCAGGAGCCCGAGTTCGGCGCCGCGGCGGCGGGGGCGGGGCACGGGGGGCGGCGGCGTGGCCAGCCGCCGGGCACGGCCCGGCGGGCGGAGGGCCTGGGCCGGGTCGGTGGCGGTGGTCATGCGGGCAACGTAACAAGCGGTGGCCGATTTGCCGGGTATGCCGGGGGTGGGGTGGGTCGCGCGGGCGGCGGGTCCCGGGCGCGGGTGCCCTCTCCGGCCGTACGGGGCGGGGCGCCGGACCGCCGCGGGTCAGCCCTCGGCCCGTACCGCCTGCGCGAAGCGGTGCGCGACCTGCTGCCAGACCTGCGCCGACTCCTGTTCGTCGCGGTCCGCCTCGGTGCGCAGCCGGACCGGGTCGAAGCCGCGGGCGCGGATGGACTCGTCGCTCCAGGCGTGCACGCGGTCGGCGCCGGCCTCCGGGTGGAACTGCACGCCCCACGCCCGGGCGCCGTAGCGGAACGCCTGGTGCGGGCAGCGCTCGCTCTCCGCCAGCCACACCGCGCCCGCGGGCAGCTCCGTGATGGCGTCGACGTGCCGCTGGACGGCCGTCACCCGCGGCGGGAGCCCGGCGAAGAGCGCGTCCTCCGCGGCCTCCGGGCGCAGCGCGATCGGCGTGCTGCCCAGCTCCGGCTCGCCGTGCGAGGCGGTGACCCGGCCGCCGGCGACGTGGGCGAGGAGCTGGCCGCCCTGGCAGACGCCGAAGACCGGCACGTCCCGCTCCAGCGCCTCGGCGACCAGCTCGCGCACCGCCGCCAGCCACGGCATCGCCACGTCGTCGTCGGGCATGGGGCCGCCGCCGAGCGGCAGGATCGCGGCGTGGTCGAGGCGGCGGGGGAGGGGCGCGCCCGCGTAGGCGTGCACGACGTCGAGGGTGACGCCTTCCTGCTCCAGCCACGCGCCGAAGCGGCGGGGGCCGCCGCCGCGGCCGTTCTGCACCACGAGAACCTTCGTCATGGGTGCGATTCTCGGTCGGCTACGCGCGCGGGGCATCGGCGGGGGTGGCCTGCGGCGGGATCGCGTCTGCGGGTACGGCGTCGTCGGGCTCGGCGTCGGCGGCCTCCGCGTCGGCCGGGACGGCGTCGGAAGGCACCGCGTCCGCCGGTTCCGCCGCCGGCTTCGCCGCCTCCCCGAGGGCGATGACGACCTTGCCCGACGTGAGGTCTATCGGCCCGCGGTGCGGATCGCCCGAGCCCACGTCGTCCACGACGAGCTCCATCCGCTCGCGCGCCCGCCGGGCGTGGGCATGGCTGGGCGCGAACAGCTCCGCAACGATGTTCATCCCCGCGCCTCCCGCGACTCGGCTCGTCCGGAGAACGCCGCGGCCCGCGGAACCGTTCCCGCCGCGCCGCCTCAGGCCGTCAGCCAGCCGCCCGAGACGTCCACGTCCGTGCCCACGACCGGCGCCGCCGCGGACGAGCCCAGCCACATCATCACCGCGGCCATCTCCTCGGCCCGCACGATGCGCCGGATCGGGTAGTCCTGCGCGATCTCCTCGTACGTCAGGTCGAACGCCTCCGCCGCCCGCCGCAGCATCGGGGTGTCCACCGCCCCCGGGGCGAACGCCGTCACGCGCACACCCTCCGGCGCGTACTCCAGCGCGGCGACCTTGGTGAGCGACGCCACCGCGTGCTTGCTGGCGTTGTACGGGGAGATGGTCGCGAAGCCGACCTCGGCCGAGATCGACGCCGTGTTGACGACGACCCCGCCTCCCTGCTCCAGCATCTGCGGGATCTCGTACTTCATGCAGAGGAACGTCCCGGCGGCGTTGGTGCGCCACACGTCCTCCATGTCCGCGAGCGTCTGCTCGTGCAGCCGCACCGCGCGCGGGCTCTCGATGCCCGCGTTGTTGTACGCGACGTCGACGCGCCCGTACCGCCGCACGCAGCCGTGCACGAAGTCCCGTACCTGGTCCTCGTGGCGCACGTCGGCGCGCATGTACGTGGCCTCGCCGCCCGCGCGGCGGATGTCCGCCTCGATCTCGCGGCCGAGCCGGGCCCGGCGGCCGCAGAAGAACACCTTCGCGCCGCGGGCCGCCAGCGCGCGGGCGGCGGCCTCGCCCATGCCGGACGTGGCGCCGGTGACGAGCACCACCTTGCCGTCGAACTCACCGTCCCCGGTGCTCTTCTCCCCGGCGGCGGCCGGGGCGGCGGCCCGCGCGGTGCCGGTCCCGGCGGCGCCCGCGGCCAGCCCCGCGGTCAGGCCGGCGGCGCCGGTCCTGAGCAGGGCGCGTCTGGACGCGGGCCGGCCGGCGGCGCGTTCGGAAGCGGGGCGTTCGGAGGCGGGGTGTGCGGCCGCGGGCCGGGCGTCGTCGGTCTCGTGTGCGGGCATGGGCCGGCTCCTCTCCGCGGTACGGGCGGGGCCGTGCGGCCCCGCCCGTACCGGTTCGTGTTCGGGTCGGGACCACCGAAACACCGGAGTTCCGGGCCGGTCCAATGCCTGCACCCATACGCTTCCGGCATGGATGAGCAGCCGGCCGCCGGGGTTCCCGCGGCGGACGTGGACACGCGCGTGCTGCGTTACTTCCTCGCCGTGGCCGCGCGGTTGAGCTTCACGGAAGCCGCGCGCGAGCTGTACGTCACCCAGCCCTCGCTGAGCCGGCAGATCCGCCGGCTGGAGGCCGACCTGGGCGCCGAGCTGTTCGAACGCGCCGGGCGCGAGGTGCGGTTGACGGCGGCCGGCGAGGCACTGGTGCCCGCGGCCCGCCGGGTCACCGGCGAGTGGGCGGCGGCGGTGCGCGAGGTCCGTACCGCCGCGGCGGCGGCCCGCGACGTGCTGCGGCTCGGCTTCGTCGCCACCGGCGCGGGGCCGCTGGGGCTGCGGGCGCGGGCGGCCTTCGCCGCGCGGCGGCCCGGCACGGTGCTGGAACCCAAGCGGTTCGACTGGGGCGGCGAGGCCGAGGGCCTGCGCCGCGGCCTGGCCGACGTAGCGTTCGTCTGGCTGCCCGCCGACCTGACGGGGCTGCACGCGCGCACCGTCGCCACCGAGCGCCGCTGGGTCGCCCTCCCGCGCGCGCACGCGCTGGCCGCGCGGCCGGACGTGGGCATCGCGGACCTCGGCGACCAGCAATTGATGTGGACGCGCAGGGCGCCGAAGGCGTGGGTCGACTGGTGGGCGGTCAACCCGCGCCCCGACGGCTCCGAGCCGCTGTGGGGGCCGGAGAACGACAACGTCGAGGAGATGCTGGAACGGGTGGCGGCGGGCGGGGCGGTGTGCTTCGCCGCGGAGTCGATGACCACGTACTACACGCACCCCGAGCTGGTCTGGCGGCCGGTGCGCGACATCGAACCGCTGCGGATCGCGGTGGCCTGGCCGCGGGAGCGGACGAGCCCGCAGGTCGCGGACTTCCTGGCGGCGGTACGGGAGTGCGTCCGCGACCCGGAGGCCCACGCCTGAGCCCTCAGCCCTCCGGCGCCCCCGCCCCCACCCCCACCCCCGCCCCCGGCTCCTGCTTCTCGTAGCGCTCGCGGGCCGCGTGCACCTCCTCGATGTGCTCCTCCGCCCAGTCCTTCACGGCGGTGAGGAGCCCGCCGAGGCTGCGGCCGAGCGGCGTCAGCTCGTAGTCGACGCGGACCGGGACGGAGGGCGTGACGGCGCGGGTGAGGATGCCGTCGCGCTCCAGGGTGCGCAGGGTCTGGGTGAGCATCTTCGGGCTCACGCCGGCGATCTTCCGGCGCAGGTCGCTGTAGCGCCGCGGGCCGCCGGCCAGGGCGGCGACGACGAGGCTGACCCACTTGTCGCTGAGGCGGCCGAGGAGCTGGTTGGTGGGGCAGTCGCGCATGAACGCGTCGTACGCGGAGCGCTCCTGCTCGCGCCGCTGGGCCGCCGTCATGGTCGCCATGGCTCTCCTCCGGGTGGCCTAGGCACTCTCAGGTAACTACTTACTGAAAGATACCAACTCTTCCTAGGGTTGCGGCGGCGGAGAACGGTACCGATCAGGGAGAGACAGGTCATGCGTGCTGCAGTGGTGGTGGAGTTCGGCGGCCCCGAGGCCGTGACGATCGCCGACGTGGAGGCGGTCGAGCCGGGCGCGGGGCAGGTGCGGATCAAGGTGGCCGCGGCGGCGGTCAACCCCGTGGACGCCGGCACGCGCGCCGGTGCCTTCGGCGCCGCGCCGGGCGGGGCGTATACGGGACTCGGCTGGGACGTCGCGGGGACGGTGGACGTGGCGGGCGCCGGATTCGCCGCGGGCGAGGCGGTGGTGGCACTCGTGCACGGCGTGGCGAAGCCGCTGGGCTCGCACGCCGAGTACGTGGTCGTGGACGGCGCGGCGGCGGCCCCGGCACCGGCGACGGCGGACGCCGTGCATGCCGCGACGCTGCCGCTCAACGCGCTCGCCGCCGATCAGGCGCTGGGCCTGCTGGACCTCGCGCCGGGCAGCTCGCTGCTGGTCACGGGTGCGGCCGGGGCGCTCGGCGGGTACGCGATCCAGCTCGCCGCCGCCCGCGGCGTCGCGGTGACGGGGCTGGCCCGCGAGCCGGACGAGGAGCTGGTCCGCGGCCTCGGCGCGGCGTTCACGACGAAGCCGGCCGCCGCCGGCTACGACGCCGTGCTCGACGCGGCGGTGCTCGGCGGCGAACGGGCCCTGCCCTGGACCCGCGACGGCGGCGCGTTCGCCGCGGTCATCCCGCACACCGCGCCGCCCCCGGTCCGCGGCATCCGCACGGCGGCCCTCGATGTCCGCGCCGACGGCCCGCGGCTGGCGGAGCTGGCCCGGCTCGTCGACGACGGCGTGCTGACGCTCCGGGTCGCCGGCACGTACGACCTGGCCGACGCCCCGAAGGCGCACGCCCGGCTCGCGGAGGGCGGGATACGGGGGCGGCTGGTGCTGGTGCCGTAAGAAGGGGACGCGCTGCCGTAAGGGGCAGGGCACCGGGAACGAGCCCCTTACCCAGGCCCGTTGCCCGCCCCCGGCGGGACCCCGGCGCCCCTGCTCAGCCCGCGGCCCCGAGCCGCGCGGCGATGCCGTCGCGGAGCGCGGCCGTCCGCTGATCGCCGTAGCCGGCGAGCAGGGCGAGCGCCCTCTCCCAGTGGCCGCGCGCCCCGGCCGGATCCTCCGCCCGCACCGCCGCGGCGAGGCCGTCGAGCGCGACGGCCTCGTGCCAGGGGTCGCCCAGCTCGTGAAAGCGGGCGGCGGCCCGGCGGTGGCAGGCGGCGGCCTCGTCGGCGCGGGCGAGCGCCCGGCAGGTCTCACCGGTCCCGTGCCAGGCGAGCGCCTCGCGGCCGCCGTCGCCGATGCGGCGGTGCAGGGCGGCCGCCCGGTCGTACGTGGAAAGGGCCTCGCCGAAGAGCCCGTTGGCCTGCTGCGCCGCCCCCAGGGCCAGCAGCCGCAGCCCCTCCGACGTCGACTTGCGGCGCCGTACGGCGATGTCCACGGCGCGCCGCGCCGACTCCAGGGCCGCGGCCGGTTCACCGCGCTCGCGCTGGATGCCGCTGAGCGTGCGCAGCACGCGCCCCTCGCCGAGTTCGTCACCCAGGTCCCGGTAGGCGGCCAGCGCCCGGCGCGCGCAGTCGTCCGCCGGGGTGAGGTCACCCGCGTCGTAGTGCGCGGCGGCGAGGTTGGCCAGCTCGACGGCCACCCATCGGGGCAGGTCCAGCTCCCGGTAGGCGTCCAGTGCCCGGGCGAAGTGGGTGACGGCGGCGTCGGGCCGCCTGCGGGCGAGGCAGACGAGACCCACCGAGTTCAGCGCGGCGGCCTCGTCCTTCCGGTCCCCCAGCTCGCGGCGGAGGGCGAGGACCTGGCGATGGCACTGCTCGGCCTCCGCGAGGCGGTTGGCACGCCGGTGCGCCTCGCCCAGGCACCGCAGCACCCACGCCTCGGCGTTCCGGTCGCGCAGGGCGCGGCTCGACGCCAGTCCGAGCCGTGCCGTCTCGGACCACGCGGCGAGGGGCGCGGCGCGGATCGAGCCGCGCCACTGCACGACGGGGAGCTGCCAGGCGAGGGCGTGGAGTTCCGCCGCGGCGGCGGCCCGCGCGGCGGCGTGGACGTTGACGCGCTCGCGTTCCGTCCAGTCCACGGCCGCGTCGTAGTCCGTGAAGGACAGGGGAGCGGCGCCGTCCTCGGGCGCGGGCAGAGGCAGCTCGATCCCGTCGGTGCGGACCCATGCGCGTGCCGTCTCGGCGGTCAGCAGATACCAGGTCAGTACGCGCCTGAGCGCGGTGTCCCGTTCGTCCGGCGGCATCTCGGCGTGCGCCCGGTCGGCGGCGTACGCGCGCAGCAGGTCGTGGAGTTCGAACCGGTCGGGGGCGGTCTGCTCCAGCAGGTGGACGCCGACGAGCGCGTCGAGCAGCCGCCGGGTCTCGGGCGGCGAGTCCGCGGCCAGCGCGGCGGCCGCCGCGAGGCTGAAGTCCGGCCCGGGGTGCAGGCCGAGGAACCGGAAGAGCCGGGCCTCCGGCTCCGGCAGCGCCTGATAGGACCAGGCGAAGACCGCGCGGACCCCGTCCTCCTCCTCGTCGTCTCCCATGCTGAGGGTTTCCCACAGCGACGACTCGTCCCGCAAGCCGTCCAGCAGATCGCCCAGGCTCAGATGCGGACGGCTGACCGCCCGTTCCGCCGCGACCCGCAGGGCGAGCGGGAGCCGGGCGCAGAGCCGCGCCAGCTCCGTCAGTCCGGGTGCGTCGTCCCCGGCGCGGCGCCCCGCCGTGGTGGCGCGGAGCAGGGCGACCGCGTCGGGCTCCGGCAGGGGGCGCAGCGTGAGTTGGCGGGCGCCGTCGCGTACGGCCAGGCCGTCGAGGCGGCGGCGGCTGGTGACGAGCGTGAGGCAGCCGGGGCCCGCGGAGAGCAGCGGGCGGACCTGGGCCGCGGAGGCCGCGTTGTCCAGCACGGTCAGCACCCGGCGGCCGGCGAGGTGGGAGCGGTACAGCGCCCCCGCGGCGTCCGGTTCCGCGGGGATCGCCGGGGCCGGGACGCCGAGGGCGCTGAGCATCCGGTGCAGCGCCTCAACGGGCGGCAGCGGCCGGCCGGGTCCGTAGCCGCGGAGGTTGACGTGCAACTGCCCGTCGGGGAAGCGGGCGGCGATCCGGTGGGCCCAGGTGAGCGCGAGGGAGGTCTTGCCCACCCCGGCCGTCCCGGTGACGACGGCCAGGGCGGGCGCGCCCTCCGCCGCGGCGAGTATGCCGTCCAGGTCGTGCAGCTCCGCCGCCCGGCCGGTGAAGTCGCGGGGTGCGGCGGGCAGTTGGCGGGGGACCGGGACGCCGGGTTCCGGGGGAGGAGGCCCGGCGTGGTGGACGTGCAGGCCGCCGCTGATGTCGCGGGCCTGGATCACGGCACCCGCGGTTCCGGACATCTCGGAGCGGGTGGCGCCCGAGCGGTCGCCTTCACCCTCCGCAGGGCGTGTCACGGCAGGGCGAGGACGCAGAACTCGTGGTCCTCCGGGTCGGTCAGGCAGGTCCACGGGGCGTCGCCCTGGCCGACGTCGAGGTCGCGGGCGCCGAGGGCGCGCAGCCGGGCCACCTCCGCCTCCTTGTCGTCGCCGGGGTACGGCAGCAGGTCGAGGTGGATCCGGTCGGGGGCGGTCTTCGGGTCCGGGACGCGGAGGAGTTCGAGGTACGGGCCCGTGCCCGCGGCGGCGCGGAGCACCCCGTGCTCGTCGCTCACCTCGTGCACCTTCCAGTCCGTCGCCGCGCCCCAGAAGCGGGCCATGGCCCGCGGGTCCGCGCAGTCGACGACCACCGCGGCGACCGGCCCGGTGTCCCGGTAGACGTCCCGCGGCTCCAGCACGCAGAACTCGTTGCCCTCCGGGTCGGCGAGCACCGTCCAGGGCACCTCCGCCTGGCCCACGTCCACGGGGGCCGCGCCGAGCGCACGGAGGCGGTCGACCAGCTCCTCCTGGTGGGCCGCCGAGAGGGTGGCGAGGTCGAGGTGCACGCGGTTCTTCGCCGCCGTCTTGGGTTCCGGTACGGGCACGACGTCGATGCCGAGGACGGCCGGGTGCGGCCACCGGAGGCCGCCCGCGGGGGCGACGTAGGTGGTGGCGCCGGACGCCTGCACCTCCCAGCCGAGCGCCTCCGCCCAGAACCGGCCGACCGCCGGGTGGTCGACGGCCTTGATGTTCACCTGGACGGGTCGCAGAGGCATACCGGCGATCCTATGCACCCGTGTCGTGCGTGGCGGCTCGCTTCTGAAAATCGAACACACGTATGATAGCGAGTCGTGAGCGACTACGAGTTTCCGGAGGAGTTGCTGCGGGCGAAGCGGGAGTGGTTCGCCGTCGCGCAGCGGTTGGAGGAGTTCCCGCTGCGCCCGTACACGGACAGCGCGGGCGTCGAGCACCGGGCCGGCAGCGGGTGGACACCCGAGCTCGACCGGCAGGAGACGGTGCTGCGGAAGAGGTTCCGCGACCTGTCCATCGAGATATCCATCCACCCGTTCTGGGAGACGCTGAACGGGGGTACGGTCGCGGCGCGGATGGCGCTGCGCGAGGCGGCACGGCCGCCGGGCGGCTGAGGGCCGGGGGCGGCGGGCCGGCCCCGGACAGCCGTCCGGGCGGGCGGGAAGTCCGCCCGCCCCGGGGGCGGTTCGACGGGGTGCGGGTCTACGGGTGACGCGGCCGGGCCGCGCTCAGCCGCGTACCGGCTCCGGGGCGGGCGCTGTGCCGTCGCCGGTGGCGTCCGGTCCGGCGGCGTCCGGCGCCTCGCCGTCCTGTGCCGGCTCCTGCGGCGCCGTGCCCGTCGGCGGGACGTGGTTCAGGAGGCGTACGGCCAGGACCGCCACCCCCGCGAGCAGCACCGCCGCGATGACCGCCGCCACATGCATTCCGCTCACGTACGCCTCCCGCGCCGGCGTCAGCAGCGCCTCCGCCGTCCGCGCCGGCAGGTCCGCCGCCGCGGTGGCCGCGCCGGTGATGCCCTCCCGGGCGGCGTCCGCCGCCGGGCCCGGGGTGCCGGCCGGCATGCCGTCCTCCATCTGCCCGCGGTAGACGATCGTGCCGATGCTGCCCAGGGTCGCGATGCCCAGCGCGTAGCCGAACTCGCCGCTGGTCTCGTTCATCGCCGCCGCCGAACCCGCCTTCTCCGGCGGCGCGGAGCTGACGACCAGGTCGGTGCCGAGGGTCACCAGCGGCCCCGCCCCCAGGTTGATGAGCGCGAACCCCGTGACGACGTACGGCAGTCCGCCGGACACGTCGGCCACGACGAGCAGCAGCAGGCCCACGACGGAGACGCAGAGCCCGCCGCCGATGAGCCGGGCCGGGCGGACGTAGCGGGCCGCGACGGGGGCGAGGCCGAAGCTGAACCCCGAGGCCGCCACCGCGGGCAGCATCCACAGGCCCGCCTTCAGCGGCGTGAGCCCCTGCACCATCTGCAGGTACTGCGTGATGAACAGCATCAGCGCGCCCATGAGGAACGTGCCGGCGAACATCCCGCCGAGGGCGGTGCAGAAGGCCCGGTTGCGGAAGAGCCGCAGGTCCATCAGCGGGTGCTCCAGCCGCTGCTGGCGGCGGACGAAGACGGTCCCGAACGCCCCGCCCGCCGCGAGCGCCGCCAGCGGCACCGGTGCCCAGCCGTCCTTCGCCAGCTCCTTCACCGCGTACACCAGCGGCAGCACCGCCGCCAGCGACAGCGCCACGCTCGCCAGGTCCAGCCGGCCCGCCCCGGTGTCGCGGTACTCGGGCAGCACGATCGGGCCCAGGACCAGCAGCAGCACCATCGCGGGCACCCCGAGCAGGAACGCCGAGCCCCACCAGAAGTGCTCCAGCATCGCCCCGCCGACCAGCGGGCCGATCGCCGCGCCGCCCATGAAGCACATGAACCAGACGCCGATGGCGGCCGACCGCTGCCGGGGGTCCCGGAACATGGTGGTGATCAGCGCCAGCGTCGACGGCGCCAGCGTCGCGCCCGCGATGCCGAGCAGGGCGCGGGAGGCGATCAGCATCTCCGGGCCGGTGGAGTACGCGGCGACGACGGAGGCGACGCTGAACGCCGCCGCGCCGGTGAGCAGCAGGCGGCGGCGCCCGATGCGGTCGCCGAGGGTGCCCATCGTGACGAGGAAGCCGGAGAGCATGAACCCGTAGATGTCCATGATCCAGAGCTGCTCGGTGCTGCTCGCCCCGAGGTCGGCGCTGAGGTGGGGCAGGGCGAGCAGCAGGACGAAGACGTCGATGGAGATGAGCAGGACGGGCAGCGCGAGCACCGCGAGCCCGATCCACTCCCGCCGCCCGGCCCGATTCGCGATGTCGGTGGCCATGAGGTGTGCTCCTTGTCGGAAACGACCGTCCGGCGCCCCCTTCGGGCGCCTCTCACCCGTGCGTCGAGCGAGCGGGACGGATTTCGACAGCGGAGCGGCGGAAATCCCGAATGTGAGGCGGATCACATGGCATGCCTCAGAGGCGGACCGCCGCGCCCGTCACGTGCACCCGGGGATCGCCCGCGCGCAGCTCCACCTCCAGCAGCGAGGGGCTGCCCATGTCGTGGCCCTGGTGGAGGGTGAGCCGGTCCTGCCCGGCGGCGAGGCCGAGTTCGCGGAGGTACGCGCCGAAGGAGGCCGCCGCCGCGCCGGTGGCCGCGTCCTCCACGACGCCGCCGACGGGGAACGGGTCGCGGACGTGGAAGACGGCGGGGGACTCGCGCCAGACGAGCTGGACGGTGGTGAGGTCCAGCTTCTCCATCAGGGCGCGCAGCCGGCCGAAGTCGTAGTCGAGGTCGGCGAGACGGGCGCGGGTGGCGGCGGCGAGGACGAGGTGGTGCGCCCCGGCGAAGGCGATGCGCGGGGGCAGCGCGGGGTCCAGCTCGGCGGCGGACCAGCGCAGCGCCGCCAGCGCCTCGGCGACGTCGGCGTCCGCGGCCTCCCGGACGTGCGGCTCGACGCTGCTGAGCGTCGCCTTCAGCACCCCGTCCGCCTCGGTCACCGCCACCGGGACCCGGCCGGGCCGGGTGTGCAGCGCGAAGTCGCCGGCGCCCAGGCGCTCGGCGAGCGCGACGGCGGTCGCGACGGTGGCGTGGCCGCAGAAGGGGACCTCGGCGGCGGGGCTGAAGTAGCGGGCGGTGAACGACCGGCCGGCGCCGGCCTCGTCCGCGGGGCCCGGGGTGAGGAAGGCGGTCTCCGAGTAGCCCACGTCGGCCGCGATGGCGGCCATCCGCTCGTCGGAGAGCCCGGCGGCGTCGAGGACGACACCGGCCCGGTTGCCGCCGGCGGGGTCGGTGCTGAAGGCGGTGTAACGCAGTACGTCGGTCATGCAGGGGCAACCCGCGGCGGTGCGCTCGGTGTTCCCGCAGGTACGCGGCGGTGCCGGACGGACGCCGGGGGCGGCCGGGGCGGCGGGATCCGGGTCACCAGCTCGCAAGCACGGGCGGGCCCGGTTCGTACCGCCGCCAGGCTTCGTTGAGGCGGCCCAGCCGGGCCGGGTCGGCGATGCCGCGCACCAGCGCGATCTTCCCGTGGGCGAGGTCGAACGTCACGGCGCCGAAGACCTTGCCGCCCACCACGAAGAGGATGGCCGGGCCGCCGTTCACGTGCGCGGAGTGGACGGCGGGTATGCCGCCCGCGAAGTGCCGTTTCGCGGCCGAGGAGGCGAATCCCGCCCGGGCGACGGCGGCGATCCGCCGCGGGGTGTCGTACCGCAGCATCGTCCCGGTCAGGCCGGCGCCGTCGGAGATCGCCGTCGCGTCGTCGGTGAGGAGTTCCACCAGCCGTTCCGTACGGCCCGAGGCGGCGGCGGTGAAGAACTCCTCGGCGATCCGCAGGGCGACCGCCGGATCGACCTCGCCGCCGCGGTGGCGCGTGGCGGTGACACGGCGGCGGGCCCGGTGCAGGTGCTGCTGGCTGGCGGATTCGGAGACGCCGAGGATCCCGGCGATCTCGGCGTGGCCGTAGGAGAAGGTCTCGTGCAGGAGGTAGACGGCCCGCTGGACGGGCGACAGTCGTTCCATGAGGGTCAGGACGGCGAGCGACACCGACTCGCGCTGCTCGAAGGTGTCGGCGGGGCCGAGCACCGGGTCGCCGTCGAGGACCGGTTCCGGCAGCCAGGCGCCGACGCTGCGTTCGCGGCGGGCGCGGGCCGAACGGAGCCGGTCGAGGCAGAGGTTGGTGACCACCTTGGTCAGCCACGCCTCCGGCACCTCGATCCGCCGCCGGTCGGCGGCCTGCCAGCGCAGGTACGCGTCCTGCACGGCGTCCTCGGCATCGGCGGCGGACCCCAGCATCCGGTAGGCCAGCGACAGCAGCCGGGCCCGGCCGGCCTCGAACCGCCCGGTGTCGAAGCGGTCGGTCGCGGTGCCGTCCATGCGCTCCACCCTAGATCCTCCCTCTCCCGGGGCCGGTGCCGCGCTCGCGGCCGGCGGCTCGCCCGCCGGACGCCGCGGCCCGCCGGCCGCGCTTGACCTCATGCCGACATGAAGTCGCAGCATGGCGTCCATGTCCACGAACCAGGAAGCGGTGGCAGCGCACCGCGACACCGAAAACCTGCTGGCCGTCATCGATGCAGCGGACCGGATGCCGGGCGCGACCCGGCTGCGGGACCGCTCCTACGAACTGCTCGCCCCCGCCCCGGGCTCGACCGTCGTCGACGTCGGCTGCGGCGCCGGCCGGGCCGTCGCCGAGCTGACCGGACGCGGCGTCCGCGCGGTGGGAGTGGACCCCAGCCCGCGGATGCTCGCCGCGGCCCGGGAGCGGTGGCCGGAGGCCGAGTTCCGGGCGGCCGGGGCGGAGGAACTGCCGTTCGCCGACGAAAGCGTCCACGGTTACCGCGCCGACAAGGTCTTCCACGTCCTCCGGGAGCCGGAGCGCGCGGTGGCGGAGGCGCGGCGGGTCCTCCGCCCGGGCGGCCGGATCGTCCTCGTCGGGCAGGACTGGGACGCCCTCATGATCGACTCGGACGACGCCGCGCTCACCCGCACGATCGTGCACGCCCGCGCCGACCTCCTGGGCGCGCCCCGCGCCGGCCGCCAGTACCGCGGCATGCTCCTGGCCGGGGGCTTCGCCGACGTCACGGTCGAGGTGCACACCAGCGTCTTCACCGACCCCGCGATGCTGCCCCTGGTCGCGAGGCTCGCGGGTCCTGCCTGCGAGAGCGGCGCCGTCGCCCGGGACCGGGCGGACGCGTGGCTCGCGGAACAGCGCAGGCGGGCCGAGGCCGGCCGGTTCCTCGTCGCCGTGCCCGTCTTCGTGGCCGCCGCGTCCGCCTGAACCGCCGTCCGGCTGTCCGGAACCCGGGCCGTGCGGGACCTCCGCGGCACCGGCGGCCGCCGTCCGGTACAACTAGGCGGCCACGGAAGGGTTCTCGGCGGTCGCGTCCCACGAGGGGTCCGGTGCGGTCTCGGTCGCCCTCCCCGCCGCGGCGGCAAGGCGGCGCCGCCGCTTGGGCAGGCCGTACGTCGGGTGCAGGGTGCCCCACAGCGAGCCGCGGACGATGGCCGCCTTGACCCGCGCGGCCGTCCGGCCGGCCACGTACCCCCGCCTGGCCTCCGCCGCGTCGTCGACGGGCTGCAGGATCCCGTCCCGCCGCCCGAGGCTGATGTGGTTGAACGTGTGGACCAGCTTCGTGTACGCGACCTCGCGCCCGGTGAGGTGGCCCACGATCGCGCCGATGGCCTGCCTGCCGGTGTGGCCGGCGGAACCGCAGGACATCGGCAGCGGCCGGCCGTTGTCGCCGATGGCGCAGACGCTGTCGCCGACGCCGTAGACGTCGGGGTGCGAGACCGACCGCATGGTGCGGTCGACGGCCAACTGCCCGGTGTCCGTGACCTCGAGACCGGCGGCGGCTGCCAGCGGGTCGACCGCGAACCCCCCGGTCCACACGGTGACGTCGGACGCCACGGCGGTGCCGTCCGCGCACCGCACCCCCGCCGCCTCCACGGCCTCGACCCGGGTGTGCTCACGGACGGCGATGCCCAGCCGGTCACAGGCCCGGCGCAGGTGGGCGCGGGCACCGGGGGAGAGCCGGGCGCCCAGCTCGCCGCGGGCGACGAGGGTCACGGACAGTCCCGGCCTGGCCTCGGCGATCTCGGTGGCGGTCTCGATGCCGGTCAGCCCGTCACCGACGACCAGTACCGCGCCGCCCTCGCCCTTGCTGTCCAGGCCGTCCAGCCGGTCGCGCAGCCGCAGCGCCGCGGGCCTGGCGGTGACGTGGAAGGCGTGCTCGGCCACCCCGGGCACGCCGCGGTGGGCGACGCGGCTGCCCAGGGCGTAGACGAGCGTGTCGTAGTGCAGCAGGCCGCCGCCGTCGGCATCGGCCACGGCGACGATCCGGCTCTCCGGGGCGAGGGCGGTGACGCGGGCCACCCGCAGCCGTATCCCCGTGCCCGCGAAGACGTCGGCCAGCCGCGGCGCCGCGATCTCCCCGCCGGCGGCGAGCCGGTGCAGCCGCAGCCGCTGGACGAACTCCGGCACCGCGTTGACCACGGTGATCCCGGTGTCCGCGGGGGACAGCCGGCGGGCCAGGTTCCCGGCCGTGTAGGCGCCGGCGTAGCCGGCGCCGAGGACGACGATGCGGTGCTTCATGTGCGGCTCCCTCTCGGTCGCTTGCTTCGTGACCTGAGCGGGACAGCGCCGCGATTGCTGACAGGTACGGCACGTGACGTGGGTCACAGTGCGACGGGAGCGGCGCGCGTCCGGGTCCGCAGCCGGGTGATCTTCAGTTCGTATCGCTGACGTGTGCGCGTCACTTCCCTCTCATCTCGCCGCCTGAGACTCTCCCCACGTCACACCCCCCGAACGGAGAGGTGTCCCATGCCCGAGTTCCCCTTCACCCGCCGCCGCGCCCTCGGCACCGCGGCCGCCGCCGCCCTCGCCCCGACCGTCGCCGGGTTCGCCGAGGCGCGGGCCGACAGCCGCGCGAGCGGCGACGGCGAGGACGAACTGCACGTCATGAGCTTCAACCTCCGCTACGCCTCCGCCGCCCCGCCCAACTCCTGGCCCGAGCGCCGCCCCGTGATGCGCGCCCTGCTGCACGCCGAGGAACCGCACCTCGTCGGCACCCAGGAGGGGCTGTACCCGCAACTGCTCGACATCGCCGCCGATCTCGGCCGCCACCACGCCTGGATCGGCACCGGCCGGAAGGGCGGCAGCAAGGACGAGTTCATGGCGGTGTTCTACGACATCCGCCGGCTGGCCCCGGTCGCGTTCGACCACTACTGGCTCTCCGACGAGCCCTACCTGATCGGCTCCAACACCTGGGGCAACGCCGTGCTGCGGATGGTCACCTGGATCCGCTTCCGCGACCTGGTCACGGGCGGCGAGTTCTACCACGTCAACACCCACCTCGACCACGTCAACCAGCAGGCGCGCGAGCTCTCCGCCGACCTCATCACCAGCCGCTTCGCGGAGTTCGACGCCTCGCTGCCGCGGGTCGTCACCGGCGACTTCAACGTCCCCGCCCACCGCAACCCCGTCTACGACGCGATGCTCGTGGGCGGCGGCCTGGTGGACACCTGGGACGCGGCGGAGCGGCGCAGCGACGCGTACGCCACGTTCCACGGCTACCGGCCGCTGGTGCCGGACGGCGACCGCATCGACTGGATCCTCGTCACGCCGGGCGTGCGGACGCGGTACGCCAAGATCAACACGTACGAGCGCGGCGGCCAGTTCCCCAGCGACCACCTGCCGGTGCAGGCGTTCCTCCGCTTCTGACGCCCCGGGCGCCGGCGGCCCGCACGGCCGCCGGCGCCCCGGCTCCGCGACCGGGCGGCCCCGCCCTGGTCCTATGCCTAGCCCTCGGCCCCGTCCCGTTCCGCCCGGCCGCGGAGGCGTTCCAGTTCGCGGCGGTCCCGCTTCGTCGGCCGGCCCGTGCCACGGTCGCGGCGGGCGACCGGGGCGGCCATCTCGCGCGGCGGCGGGGGCGGGCTGTGGTCCGCGTAGCACTCGACGGCCACCGGCGCGCCGACGCGCTTGCGCAGCAGCCGCTTGACCACGACGATCCGCTCCCGCCCGGCCAGCCGCACCCGCACCTCGTCGCCGACCCGCAGCGCCTGGGCCGGCTTCACGCGGTCGCCGTTGACGCGGACGTGCCCCGCCTTGCAGGCGGTGGCAGCCGCGGAGCGGGTCTTGGTGAGCCGTACGGACCAGATCCAGCTGTCGACCCGTACGCTCCCGTCCTCTCCAGCCATGTCATCGACTCTACGGGGCGCGCTTCCGGAATAATCCCGTCCGACCCGACCTTGGAGGGGAGCATGAAGGCGATCATCACGGACAGTTACGGCGGCCCCGAGAACCTGCGACTCGACGAGGTGCCCAAGCCCAAAGTCGGTCCCGATCAGGTGCTGGTGCGGGTGAAGGCGGCCGGGGTGAACCCCGTCGACTGGAAGGTCGCGAAGGGCTGGCTCGATCCCATGATGTACGTCCGCTTCCCGCTGATCCCCGGCTGGGACGCGGCCGGCGTGGTGGAGGAACTGGGCGCGGACACCCCGGAGTTCGCCGTCGGCGACGAGGTGCTGGGGTACGTGCGCCGGGACGAGGTCGGGCAGGGCACCTACGCGGAGTACGTCGCCGCGCCCGTACGGACCCTCACCCACAAGCCCGCCGCGCTGGGCTGGCGGGAGGCCGCGGCGCTGCCGCTGGCCGGGCTCACCGCGCTGCGCTCGCTGGACCGGGTGGGCGCGGGGGACGGCGAGACGGTGCTCGTCCACGGCGGCGCGGGCGGCGTCGGCTCGCTGGGCGTGCAGCTCGCGGTCCTCCGCGGGGCGCGCGTGATCACCACTGCGAGCGAGCGCAACCACGACTTCCTCCGCTCGCTGGGCGCCGAGCCCGTGACGTACGGCGAAGGACTCGCCGACCGGGTGCGGGAGCTGGCCCCCGGCGGGGTGGACGCGGCGGTGGACTTCGCGGGCGGCGGGGCGGTGCAGGTCTCGCACGACGTGCTCAAGGACCCGGCGCGCTCGGCGTCGATCGCGGACGGCGAGGTGAAGAAGCTGGGCGGGCAGGTGGTGTGGGTCCGCCCGGACGCGGAGGGCCTGGCGCATCTGGCGGGACTCGCGGCGGCGGGCAAGCTGACGGTGCACGTCGACGCTCTGCCGCTGGCGGAGGCGGCGGAGGCGTTCCGCCGCAGCGAGTCGGGCCGTACGAGGGGCAAGCTGGTCCTGGACGTGCCGTAGACCGGCGGCTCCCGGGGGCGGGGCGCACCGGGCCGCCGCCCCCTCCGCCACCCGCGGGGTGACCCCGTGCATGCCGTCACGGGGTCACCCCGGCACCGTGTCCGGCGCTACCGCAGCTCCGCCCGGTGCGTCGCGCCCCGGGAGCCTTCCGTCCGTACCGTCACCCGGCCCCGCCTGCCCGGTGTCACCTCCACCGTCGGGTCCGCGCTCGTCACCGCGCGGACGGGCAGCGGGAGTTCGAGGCGGATCTCCGCCGCCGTGTGACCGGGGTCGGAGACCGCCAGGGAGATCGTGTCGTCGCGGTGCCGCAGCAGCACCGTGGCCGGTCCTTCGCTGCGGATGCCCGCCGCCGTGGCCGCCGTCCAGAAGTGGGCCGCCGTCAGGCCGAGATGGCGGATCTCGACCGCCTGCGCCGCCGCGTCGTTCGCCGCCACCCGTACGGGGCCGCGCGCCGACCACGCCGCCGTCGCCACCCGGCTCGCCGTGGGCAGCAGCGCGTACGCGTAGCGCGCGCCGGCCGGCGACGTGCCGTGGTCCAGCCAGAGCGTCAGGTAGCGCCGGGTGTGCGGGGTGGTGGAGCCGCCCGTGTCGGCGCCGGTGTTGATGTCCCGCCACGCGCCCGTACGGTCCTCGCGCAGCGCCCGCAGCCGGGAGCCTCCGTCCGCGTCGAGGAAGACATACCCGCCGACTCCCTCCAGGTGCGCCCACCGCGCCCCGCCGAAGTCCCGTTCCCCGCCGGGCTCTTCCGGCTGCCGCCGCCCGTCCACCACGAACGCCGGCGCGCCGTCCCCGCGCAGGGCGCGGTTCTCCACCGTCGTCTCGATCACCCTGCCGTCGCCCGCCGCGATGTCCGCGCCCAGCGCGACCACCGCGTCGTCCAGGAAGAACCACGTCTTTCTGGCCCGCAGCGAGCTGCCGTCCGCCCGCAGCTCGAACGCCGCCGCCCCGTACCGCCCGTGCAGCACCGCGCCGCCCGACACCTCGTTCGCCGGGCGGAACTCCGTCCACACCGTCCCCAGGTCGGCGCGCGGGCGGGTGTCGACCGTCGTGCCGGGCAGCCGGTACGCGTTCACCGTGGGCCAGAAGGCGTCGCCGAACTGCCCCTGGTCGCCCGGGAGGTAGAGGTAGCCCATGCCGTCGCCGGTGTACCAGCCGTGGCCGTTCTCGCCGTTGCCCGCCTCGTACGCGGCGACGCGCTTCGACGACAGCGACAGCGCGTACGACCAGCCGGGCCGCCGGTGCACGACGCGCTCCATGGCGGCGAAGCAGTGGTGTCCCGTGAGCGGTGGTGCCGCCGGCACCGCGGGGTCGGCGAGCACGGCCTTGGCCCGCTGGACGTGCGGGAGGCCGACGAGCGAGAGGTACGGGTAGGCCGACTGCCGCTCGATCCAGCCCTTCGCCGCCGCGTGCCACCGCGCGGCCTGCTCCGCGGGGGCTGCCTCCGCCAACTGCAGGACGTAGGAGACGGCGAGCGCGCCGTCCATGTGGTCCGGCGCGCGCTCGCGGGAGATCGCCCGGCCGCGTACCGCGTCCATCATCAGCCCGTCGGTGATCACCGGCGCGAACGACCGCTCGACGGCGTCGAAGAGCACGGTCGTCGCGGGGTCGGTGACCGCCCACGGCGATCCGGCGAGCAGCGCCATCAACTGCCCCGCGGCGGCCAGGAGCACCGCGCCGTACGTGCCGGTGTAGGCGACGGAGCCGTGCTGGATGAACGAGCCGTCGCGGTAGAAGCCGTCGCCGGAGGTCACGTACTGGAAGAGGCTGTTGCGCCCGCCGTCGCGCACGTCGGAGAGGCCGTCGCGGGCCAGCGCCGTCTTCTCCGGGCTGCGGCCCAGCAGCCCGCGCAGCGCGACGATGACGCACTTGTCGGCGCGGTTGGCACCGGTCTCGGAGAGCGTGGGTGCGCCCGTGCGGCGGTCGGGGTCGGGGACGAAGCGGTCGACGGTCGCGAGGTACGCGGCGAGGTCGGCGGCGGGCAGCGCGGCGCGCAGCAGGACGCAGCAGTCGAGCAGGGCGCGCGGGGCGCCGATCTCCCAGAACCACCAGTTGCCGGTCGGGGTACGGGCCGGGTGGTACGCCGCGTCGTGGAGGAAGCGCAGCGCGTCGAGCAGCGCGGCGGCGACGTCGGCGCTGCCGGTGAAGGAGGTGCCGGGGGCGGTCCAGGCGGTGGCGAGGGTGCGCAGCCGCGGGTAGCACTGGCCGAAGTTGCCGGCGTCGGCGACGGGGGCGAGGTCGGGCCAGAGCGCGGTGCGGCCCGCCGACCGGTCCAGGGTGTCCCACCAGCGGCGGGCCTCGGCGTCGAGGTCGGCGAGGGCGGCGGCGAAGTCGGGGTCCGCGGGGTCGTAGCCGTCGCCGGCGAGCATGCGGGCGGCGCGCTCCAGCAGGGCTTCCTCGTCGGCGGGTGCGGCGGCAGGTGCGGTCGGCGGACCGGGCGCGGCGCCGGGGGCCGCGGCGTACGCGGCGGTGGCGGACGCCGGGACGAGGAGCGTCCCGGCGCTCGCGGCGAGCAGGGTGCGGCGGGAGGGCAACGGCGGGCGGACGGGGCGCATCGGGCTCCCTCGGTTCGTAGGAGATTCGCAGGAAAGCGGCCGTACTCACCGGGGGATGAAAGCGCTTGCTCCCGAAGTCGGCAACCCCCGCCGCAGGAACGGGGGTTGCCGGCAGCGAACCGCTCAGCGCGAGGTGAGGTCCGCCGTCGCCTCCGGCGGCTGGGTGTCCTTCGCCCCCGCCGCCGCGCCGGGCGAGGCGTCCCCGGCCGCCGCGCCCCCGGCCGCCGCGCCCTCCTCGGGGTCCGAGCCCAGCGAGTCGATCAGCGCGTCCTGCTCCGCGCCGCCCTCGGGCCGCAGCAGCCCGATGCCCACGTACAGCACCAGCGACGTCAGCAGCGGCAGCCCCACGAGCGCGGCCTGCGTGGTGCCGTCCAGCACCCAGTGCAGCACCGACCACAGCCCCAGACCGCCGGCCCACGACACGATGGCCGCCGTCGGCCCGCAGCGCCGGAACCACGGCAGCATGCCCAGCATCAGCGGGATCGAGATCGGCCCCATCGTCGCCGCCACCAGGTCCACGACCACGTCGAGCACGAAGCCCTCACCCCCGGTCGCGATCGCGATCACCATGCTCACCGACACGAACGCCACCGTCGTCACCCGCGCGAACGTCAACTGCGCCCGGTCCGTCAACTGCCGTACCCGCGGCACCAGCACGGGCGCCATGTCCCGGGTGATGACCGCCGAGATCACGTTGGAGTCCGAGGCCACCATCGCCATCGTGTGGCAGAAGAACCCGGCCAGCACCAGTCCCGTCAGACCGGCCGGCATCAGCTCCTTCGCCAGCTCGATGTACGACTCCTCGCTGTTCTCCAGGCCCGGCACGATGAGCGGCGCCGCGAACATCGGCAGGAAGAGGATGAACGGCCACACCAGCCAGAGCCCGCTGGACAGCAGCGCCGAGCGCTTCGCGGCGGAGCCGGAGGGCGCGGCCATGTAGCGCTGCGCCAGGTTCCACATGCCGCCGTTGTACTCGAAGGTCTTCACCAGCAGGAACGCCAGGACGAGCGTCGTCGTCACCGGCCCGGTGACCGGGTCGTGGTGGCTGTCCGGCAGGTCGTCCCACATCGTCCACAGCGTGTCGATGCCGCCCAGCTCCGCCAGCACGGCCCAGAACATCACCACACCGGCCAGCAGTTGGATGAGGAACTGGCTGAAGTCCGTGAGCACGTCCGCCCACAGCCCGCCGACCGCCATGTACGCCATCGTGGCCACGCCGGTGAAGAGGATGCCCCACTCCAGCGGCACGTCCGCGAAGCCCTGGAGCAGCACCGAGATCGCCACCCACTTGGCCGCGATGTCGACGACCTTCAGCAGCGCCCCGCTGTACGCCAGCACCTGCTGCGTCGGCAGGTTGTACCGCTTCGCCAGGTACTCCAGCGGCGAGGCCACGTCGTGCTTCGCGCGCAGCCGCGCCCAGCGGGGCGCGAAGAGGAACGCGCCGATCCCGATGCCGAGGCCGATGGTGAGCGCCCACCACACGTACACCGTCAGCCCGTGGTCGTAGGCGACGGCGGCGAACGCGACGAACATCACCGCGCTGTAGCCGGACATGTGGTGCGAGATGCCGGACAGCCACCACGGTATGCGGCCGCCGGTGGTGAAGAAGTCCTTCACGGTGTGGATGCGGTTCTTCGACCACCAGCCGATGCCTACCATCACGCAGAAATAGGCCCCGACCATGATCCAGTCAGCGATGGACATCGCGGCTCCTGCCTGTGTCTTCTCCGATGGGTGGGGGGAGGGGGTGGTGCGCGTGCCGCGTGCCGAGCGCTCACCAACGGGCCCGCGCGGGGGCGAAGCCGGGGTGGAAGCGGCGCATGTACGCGGTGTCGTCGCGGCGCCGGACGCCGCACCTCTCGTACTGCTCGTGCAGCACGGCCAGCGCGTCGCGGTCGAGTTCGACGCCGAGCCCGGGACCCGGAGGCAGCGGTACGGCGCCGCCGGCGAAGGCGAGGGCCCCGGGGGCGATCACGTCCTGGCCGTCCCGCACCGTGAGCCAGGGGGTGTGGGTGTCGCAGGAGTGGTCGAGGTTGGGGGTGGCGGCGGCCAGGTGCGTCATCGCGGCGAGGCTGATGCCGAGGTGCGAGTTGGAGTGCATGGACAGGCCGATGCCGAACGTCGCGCAGAGCGCCGCCACCTGTGCCGACTTCAGCAGCCCGCCCCAGTAGTGGTGGTCGAGCAGCAGCACCCCGATGGCGCGGTGCGCGATCGCCGGCGGCAGATGGGCGTGCGTGACCACCGCCATGTTCGTGGCCAGCGGCATCGGCACCTTCGCCGCGACCTCGGCCATCCCCTCGATGCCGGGCGCCGGGTCCTCCAGGTACTCCAGGGCCCCGGCCAGCTCGGTGCCGACGCGTACGGAAGTCTCCGGCGTCCAGGCGGCGTTGGGGTCGATGCGCAGCGGCAGCCCCGGGAAGGCGTCGGTGAGGGCGCGTACCGCCGCGATCTCCTCGTCGGGCGGGAAGACCCCGCCCTTGAGCTTCAGCGAGCGGAACCCGTACTCCCCGACGAGCAGCCGCGCCTGGGCGACGATCCCGTCCGGGTCGAGCGCCGCGCCGAAGCGGTCCTCCGGCGCGTCGGGGTGGCCGGCCCACTTGTAGAAGAGGTACGCGCTGTACGGCACGGCGTCGCGCACCGGCCCGCCGAGGAGGTCCGCCACGCGGCGCCCGGTGGCCTTGCCGACGAGGTCGAGGCAGGCGACCTCGAAGGGGGCGAAGACGGAGTCGACGGTCTTGCCGTTGCTGCCGGCGCCGGTGAGGCCGTGCTGGTCGGTGAAGACGCCGGTGCCGACGCTGGCGGCGACGCGGGCGTAGAGGTCGTGGTGGTGGCCGGCGTCGGCGCCGGTCAGAGCCTCGGCGGCGGCGCGCAGCCGGTCCAGGTGGGAGGCGTCGCCGTAGCTCTCGCCGAGCCCGCTGAGGCCGTCGTCGGTGACGACCTCGACGACGCTGCGCAGGGCCCACGGCTCGTGTACGCCGGCGGCGTTGAGCAGCGGCGGGTCGCGGAAGGCGACCGGGGTGACGGTGATCTCGCGTATCCGCGTCATCGGTCCGCCCCCGCCAGCTCCAGCCCCGCGGAGACGATCCGCTCCAGCTCGGCGAGGTGCTTGGGGTGCGGGTCGGCCAGCGGCGGCCGGACGCCGCCGGTGTCCAGGCCGCGCATCCTGGCGCCGGCCTTGACCAGCGCGACGGCGTAGCCGGGGACTTCGTTGCGCAGGTGGACGAGGGGGATGAAGAAGCCGCTCAGCAGGCGGCGTACGCGCGCGTCGTCGCCCGCGGCCCGCGCGCGGTGGAAGGCGAGGGCCACCTCGGGGGCGAAGCAGAAGACGGCGGAGGAGTACAGCCGCGCGCCCACGGCGGCGTACGCGGCGGCCGAGACCTCGGCGGTGGGCAGGCCGTTGAAGAAGGTGAAGTCCTTCTTCGGCCCGTCGCCGCCGTCGAGCGCGGCGTGCACGGCCGGGACGACGCGCTGCATCAGCTCGATGTCGCCGAGCCCGTCCTTGAAGCCGGTGACCGTGGGGATCAGGGCCAGCTCCGCGGCGCCCGCGGGGGTGAAGCGGGCGTTGTCGCGCTGGTAGACGACCAGCGGCAGGCCGGTCGCGGCGGCGACCTCGCGCACGTACGCGACGAGCCCCGCCTCCGGCGCGGCGACCAGGTACGGCGGCATCAGCAGCACCCCGTCCGCGCCTGCCTCCGCGGCGGCTCTGGCGCACGCGACGGCGTGCGGCAGCGGGCCGCCGGCCCCGGCGAACACCGGCACCCGGCCCGCCGTGGCCGCGACGGCGGTACGGACCACGCGCCGGTGCTCGGCGCCGTCGAGCGCGTGGAACTCGCCGGTGCCGCAGGCGGCGAAGACCGCGCCCGCGCCGTGCGCGACGCCGTCGGCGACGTGCCGGGCGAGCACGTCCTCGTGCACCGCGCCGGCGGCGTCGAAGGGGGTGAGGGGGAAGAACAGGATGCCGTCGAGCTGCACCGGAACCTCGATTCATCTATCTGAACGAAAGATATGAATCTGAATTGGTGCCGGAAACGTAGAGGTGGGGACGGTGGCCGTCAAGGGGGTGTGCGCGGGTTCCGGCCGCGGTTGCCGGGAGCCGGGGAGCGGCGAACGCGGGCCTCAGTGGGGCCAGATGGGCGGGTCGGTGCAGAACGGGCCGCCGAGGTTCGCCTGGTCCGGCGCGTCCGGCGCGTCGGGGCCCTGCTCGGCGAGGAGCTTGTCCGCGTACACCTCGGAGTCGTCCTGCGGCTCGTAGCCGAGCGCCCGCGCTGTGCTCAGGTCCCACCAGGCGCGGGTGTTGGCGGAGCTGCCGTAGACCACGGTGTGGCCGACGTCCGGTGCGCTCAGCGCGGCGTGGAAGAGGCGGGCGCCGTCGGCGGGGCTGAGCCAGAGGGAGAGCATGCGCACGCTCGTCGGCTCGGGGAAGCAGGATCCGATGCGTACGGAGACGGTCTCGATCCCGTGCTTGTCCCAGTAGAGCTGGGCCAGGTCCTCGCCGAAGCACTTGGACAGGCCGTAGAAGGTGTCGGGGCGGTGCGCGGCGCCGGTGCCGATCAGCTCGGCGGCGGGCACGCGGCCGGCGCGGCGGGGGCGGGGGTGGAAGCCGACGGCGTGGTTGCTGGAGGCGAAGACGACCCGGCGGACGCCCTCTTCGCGGACGGCCTCGTAGAGGTGGTACGTGCCCTCGATGTTGGCCCGCAGAACCTTCTCGAAGGTCGACTCCAGCGAGATCCCGGCGAGGTGGAGCACGGCGTCGACGCCGCGGACCGCCTCGCGCAGCGCGCCGCGGTCGGCGAGGTCGGCGGTGACGGCGCGCTCGGGCCCCGGGGTGACGGCGACCCGGTCGAGCAGGCGCAGCTCGTGGCCGTGGGCGGGGAGCAGGCCGCGCATCAGGGTGCCGATGCCGCCGGCGGCGCCGGTGAGCAGGACGGTGCGCGGGGGGCGCTGGGCTGACATCGTGACTCCTCGGGGTGCGGGGCGCCGGGTGGACGGGGCGGCGGGGAGGCGGTCTTGACGGTGTGTCGGGGCGGCCTTAGCGTGCCTGTTCACCAATATGGACGCCGGGCAGAAATGTGTACACCCTGATGATGACACCTCGTGCTTCGGTCTTTCTGTATCCGTGGGACGTCGTCGGCGACCCCGCGGCCGCGCGCCGGGTCGCGGAGTTGGGCGTACGGCAGGTGACGCTCGCCGCCGCCTACCACTCCGCCCGCGCCGTGACCCCCCGCCACCCGCGCCACCGCATCGTCACCGCCCGGCACTCGGCGGTGCTCTACCCGCCGGACGCGCGCCGGTGGGCGGGCCGGGCGCTGCACCCGTACGAGCAGGACTGGGTGGCCGCCGCCGACCCGTTCGGCGAGGCGGCCGAGGCGCTGGCCCGCGCGGGTCTGGAGGTGCACAGTTGGGTGGTCCTCGCGCACAACTCCCGGCTGGGCGCGGAGCATCCGGAGACGTCGGTGGTGAACGCGCACGGCGACCGCTACCCCTGGGCGCCCTGTATCGGCCGGCCCGACGTGCGCGACTACCTCGTCCGGCTCGCGGCGGAGGCCGCCACCCGGCCGGGGGCGCGCGGCTGCGAGCTGGAGTCGTGCGGGTGGTACGGGCTGGCGCACCTGCACGCGCACGACAAGACCGGCGGGGTGGCCCTGGACGCGGCCGGGCAGTTGCTGATGTCTCTCTGCTTCTGCGACCGCTGCCGCGACGGCTACGCCGCGTACGGCGCCGAACCGGACGGCCTGCGGTCGGCGGTCACCGCGGCGCTGCGCCCGTACTGGGACGGCACCGCCGCCGCGCCGCCGGCCGCGGCCGAGGCGGTGGAGGCGGCGGGCACCTGGGCCCGGATCGTGGGGCTGCTGGGCGCCGAGCGGGCGGCGGCGGTGCTGGGCTGGCGGCGCGCGGCGGCGACCCGGCTGCAGCGCGAGGCGGTCGCGGCGGTACGGGCCGAGGCCCCGGACTCCGCGTTCCGCGTCCTGCTGCACGCCACCCCGGAGCCGTACGCCTGCGGCGCGAACGCGGGGGTGGACCCGGGGGAGGTGCTGCAGTTCGCGGACGGCCTGGTCCTCCCCTGCACCGGCGGCCCCGCCGCCCGCACCGCCGCCCTGGACCCCTGCGCCCCGCACCGCCGCCCGCACACGACCCTGGCGGCGAACTTCACGGTGGTCTCGGGCATGGGCGGCACCCCGGCGACCCTGGCGGCGGACGCGGCCCACGCGGCGAAACTGGGCGCGGACGAACTGCGCCTGTACCACGGTGGCCTGGCATCGGCCGAGGACCTCACCCGCATCGCGGAGGCCCTGGGCGCCTGACCCGGGCCGGTCAGCCGTCCACGGCGTGGGCGGACGCCGCGTTGCGCAGCGCCTCCAGACCCGCCTCGATGAGCGGGTGGCCCGCGCTCCCGCGCCGCACGGCGGTGAGCAGTCGCCGTACGGGAGCCGAGTCGCCCAGCAGGGGGACCCGCACCACGGGGTGCTGCGGCAACGGCACGATCCCGGGCAGGAGGCAGACGCCGAGCCCTTGCGCGACGAGCGAGGAGACCGCGTACCACTCCTTGACCTCGTGCACGATGCGCGGGGTGAAGCCGGCGGCCGCACACGCCGCCAGCACCAGCGGGTAGGAGTCGTTGGTGCGCTTCTTCACGATCCATGCCTGATCGGCCGCTTCCTGCAGCCGGACTCCCCCGGGCCGGGCGAGCCGGTGGCCCTCACGGACCAGCAGATCCTGGCGGTCGGTGAGCAGCGGCACCTGCTCGAAGCGGGGGTCGGTGACGGGCGGCGCGTCCGGGCCGGGCAGCACCAGGGCCACGTCCGCCTCCTCGGCGAGCAGCAGCCGGTAGCACTCGACGCTCTCTTCCTCGATGAGCAGCGGCTCCACCAGGGGATGCGTCCTCCGCAGCTCGGCGACGGCGGGTGCGGCGAGCGTGGCGAGTGCGGAGGAGACGCCGCACCATCGCAGCGTGCCGCGAAGAACCTCGTTGTGCTGGGCGAGTTCGGCCCTGGCCTCCTCCCACTGCAGCCACAGCGTGTCGGCGTGCCGGAGCACGACGTGCGCGGCCGGCGTCAGCCGCACGCGTCGCCCCTCGGGCCGCAGCAGTTCCACACCGAGATCGCGAGCCAGCAGACGCAACTGCTGGGAGACGGCAGAGGGCGACAGGTGCAGCGCCGCGGCCGCGCCCGTCACCGTCCCCTCCTCCGCGAGGGTGCGCAGCACGTGCAGCCGATGGTCGATCATGAAGCGAGCGTAAACGATTCTCTGCGGAAACCTTCGCTGGACGTGGATGCTTGCACGGGCAAGCCTGGAGCGATGACGAAGGTTCCCGCTGTCGCGCTGATGCTGGGCAGCGTGCTGAGCATCCAGTTCGGGATGGCCATCGGCAAACAGCTCTCCGGCACGGTCGGGGCATCCGGTGCAGTGGCTCTGCGTCTCGGCCTGGCCGCGGTGATCCTGCTCCTCGTCCACCGTCCCGCACTGCCGCGCAGCCGTCAGGACGCCGGCGTGATAGTCGGCTTCGGTACGGCCATCGCCGGCATGAACTTGATCTATCCCGCGTTGACCCTGCTGCCTCTGGGCCTGGCCAGCGCCCTGCAACTCCTCGGACCGATCACCCTGGCACTGCTCGGTTCGCGCCGCCTCGTCGACGTGGGATGCGCTGTTCTGGCCGGGGCCGGAGTATGGCTCTTCTACGCTCCTCAGGGCACCCATTTCCCGCTCGCGGGTGTGCTTCTCGCCCTGGCCTCCGGGACCTGTATGGCCTCCTACCTGCTGCTGAGCAAGCAAGCGGGATCCAGGAGCACAGGCGGAGACGCGCTGGCGCTGGCGCTGGCCTGGGCGGCAGTGCTGACGGTGCCGCTGGGCGTGGCGAAGCAAGGACCAGAACTGCTCACCCCTTCCGTCCTGCTGACCGGGATCACGGTCGCGGTGCTCTCGGCCGTGCTGCCGTACTCACTGGAACTGGCGGCCCTGCGGCGCCTCCCGACACGGACGGTGGGCGTGCTGGTCGGCCTCGAACCGGCAAGCGCCGGCCTCGCGGGCGTGCTGGTCCTCGACGAACACCTGAGAACGGTCCAGTGGGCGGCTCTGGCATGCGTGGGCATCGCGAGCGCCGGAACGGTGATCCACCAGAAAGCCGAACGGCCACCCCGGCCACCGGTACCCCACCACCCCGCCGCGCCCCCTCCTGCCTGCGAGCCACCGTCGGCAGGAACACATCCAACTCCGCCCGGCCGCACCGAATAGCCGACCTCCGCTCTTCTTTCACCCCGGGTGGCGATCCCGGTGCGTCCGGCGGGGGTGAGCTGGTCAGGGGGTGGTCGGGGTTACGTGGATCTTCGGGCCCGGGCCCGCGGTCGCCGGGCGGGAGCCGGACAGGGTGGCCGCCACGGCGTCCAGGCCGATCGTCGCCGCGATCAGCGGGCGCGGGTCCACCGAGCCGTCCGCGTACGCGTCGATCGTCTCCGCCAGGCCCGGGGAACCGCTCAGGATGCCCACCGCCGTGGCGTCCTTCAGGGCCAGGGCGCGGGTGTCCAGCAGGCTCGGGGTGCCCGCCAGGCCGATGTAGACCACCGTGCCGCCCGGCTCCACCCACTCCACCGCCCGCGCGGGCAGCGCGTCCGCGTTGGAGGCGTCGATCACCGCCTCGTACGGGACGGAAGGCAGCGACTCCGCCGTCCAGCAGCGGTCGAAGCCCAGGGACGCCGCGAACTCCAGCGTCGCCGGGTCGCGGCCCAGGAGGTGGACCTCCGCGCCCGCCCGGCGGGCGAACATCGCGGCCAGCAGCCCGATCGTGCCGGGCCCGGTGACCAGGACCCGGTCGCCCGGCGCGAGCCGCGCCGCGCGCGCCGCGCGCAGCGCGTTGCCGCCCGGTTCCACCAGGGCGCCCAGCACGTCGTCGACCGTGTCCGGCAGGGCGTGCAACGACCGTGCCGGGACCGCCAGTTGCGCCGCCAGCGCGCCCGGGCGGCCGAGGATGCCCACCTCCTGGCGGTCGTCGCACAGGTGCTGTCTGCCGCCCCGGCAGCGGCGGCAGGCGCGGCAGCCCAGCATCGTGTCGCCCATCACCCGCCGCCCCACCCAGCCCCGGTCCACGTCGGCGCCGACCGCCGCGACCCGCCCCGACCACTCGTGCCCGGGGCGTAGGGGGAACCGCGCGCGGCCGTCGCGGAGATACTGCAACTCGCCCGAGTACAGCTCCACATCCGTCCCGCACACGCCCACGCGCGCGACGTCCACCACCGCCTCGCCCGGCCCGGCCACCGGCGGCTCGACGTCCACGACGCCCGCTTGCCCGGGGCCGTGCAGCACGAACGCCCTCACGGCAGCACCTCAGTGCGACTCACGGCTCACCTCGGGACCCGAGGAGCCGACCAGGAAGTCCAGGTCAGCCCCGGTGTCCGCGCCCTGCACGTGGTCCACGTACAGCCGCTCCCACCCGCGCCGCGGCGCCGCATAGCCCGCCACCGTCGCCGCGTTCGGCGTCCGCGCGGCCAGTTCGGCGTCCGGCACGTCCAGCGTGAGGCTGCGCCCCGGCACGTCCAGGCTGATGAAGTCGCCGCTGCGGACGAGCGCCGGCGGCCCGCCCGCCGCCGCCTCCGGCGCGACGTGCAGCACCACCGTCCCGTACGCCGTGCCGCTCATCCGCCCGTCGCAGACCCGCACCATGTCGCGTACGCCCTGCTCCAGCAGCTTGCGCGGCAGCGGCATGTTGGAGACCTCCGGCATGCCGGGATAGCCGCGCGGGCCGCAGCCGCGGAGCACGAGCACCGAGTCAGCGTCGACGTCGAGGTCCGGGGCGTCGATGCGGGCGTGGAAGTCCTCGATGCTGTCGACGACGACCGCGCGCCCGCGGTGCCGCAGCAACTCGGGCGAGGCGGCGGCGGGTTTGATGACGGCGCCGGACGGGGCGAGGTTGCCGCGGAGCACGGCGATGCCGGCGCTGGGCTGCAGCGGCGCGTCGCGGGTGCGGACGACCTCGGGGTCCCAGATGCGCGCGCCGGCGAGGGCGAGGAGGTGCACGACGGCGTTGGTGGAGCCACCGGTGGCGGCGAGCGCGACGATCGCGTTGCGGAACGAGGCGGCGGTGACGATCCGCGACGGGGTACGCCCCTCCCGTACCAGCTCGACCGAGAGCTTCCCCGACTCGTGCGCCGCCTCCAGCAGCCGGCTGTCGGGTGCAGGCGTGCCGGCCAGGCCCGGCAGGACCATGCCCAGCGCCTCGGCGAGCACGGCCATGGTGGAGGCCGTGCCCATGGTGTTGCAGTGCCCGCGGCTGCGGATCATCGACGACTCGGAGCGGGTGAACTCCTGCTGCGACAGCTTGCCCGCGCGCACCTCCTCGCTCAGCCGCCACACGTCCGTGCCGCAGCCCAGCGGCATGCCGCGGAACGTGCCGGTGAGCATCGGCCCGCCGGGGACGACGAGCGCGGGCAGATCCACCGAGGCGGCGGCCATGAGCAGCGCGGGGATGGTCTTGTCGCAGCCGCCGAGGAGCACCAGGCCGTCGACCGGGTTGGCGCGGAACATCTCCTCCGCGGCCATCGCCGCCATGTGGCGCCACAGCATCGCCGTGGGGCGCACCTGGGTCTCGCCGAGGGAGACCACCGGGAGTTCGAGGGGGATGCCGCCGGCCTCGTGCACGCCGTCGCGTACGGAACGGGCGACCTCGGTGAGGTGGGAGTTGCAGGGGGTCAGGTCGGAGGCCGTGTTGGCGATCGCGATGTGAGGGCGACCCGAGAACGCGTCGTGCGGCAGACCGCGGCGCATCCACGCGCGGTGAATGTACGCGTTCCGGTCCGTGCCCCCGTACCACTCGGCGCTCCGCAACTCGGCAGCCATACACCGTCCTTCTGGTGACAGGGGCGAACTCCCGCACAGTAAACGGTTGCCGCGCATGCTGCCTACCCGTCGGCGGCGGCCCGGAGTATTATCCCAACATGTCTTGGGAAAAGGCCGCGCCGCTCGTGCCGCTGCGCGCGCTGGCCAACCCGCTGCGCATCCGCATCGTCTCGCTGCTCACGGGCGCGCCGATGTCGGCGACGGAGGTGGCGGAGGAGCTGGGCATCGCGCACGGCTCGGCGAGCTACCACCTGCGGCGGCTGACGGCCGCGGGCTTCCTGCGGCGGGCGGACGGCGCACCCGGCGGCGAGACCGGCGAGCCCCGCGGCGCGGCCAGGCGCGGACAGCCGCCCAAGCGGTACGAGTACGACCCGGACAGCGCCCGGCGCCTGGACCGCTCGGCCGGCTCCGGGCCGCTGCTGGAAGCGCTCTTCACCGATCTGCGCCGCCGCGCCGCCGCGGGCCGGCAGGTCACCAGCGCCGACGCGGAGGTCTGGCTGCCGCGCGAGACCTGGGCGGAGGTCTGCGCCCTGACGGAGCGTGCCGTACGCCTCGTCCACGACAAGGCGGGACCGCCGCGGACCGGCGACGGCGTCCACGTCAGCTTCACCGCGATGCTGCTCGAACTCGGCGGCAGGACCGGCGAGTCCGGCGACCCGGACGGCGCACCCGGCGACCCCGGCGGCGCACCCGGCTGATTCCCGTCCCCGTACAAACATGCCGCATCCCCGGCCCACAGGAGTGCTCATGAACCCGTCCGCGCACGGCTCGCCCGCCTCCACCGCCGCCTCCGGCGTCCCCGCCGCCGACCTGGCCGCGTACGCGGCCCTCGTCCTCGACGTCGCCGCCCCCGTCGTCCCCGGCGACCTGGTGGCCGTCAACGCCGAGATCGAGCATGCCCCGCTGGCCCGCGCGCTCGCCGAGGGCGCGTACGCGCGCGGCGCCCGCTACGTCGACATCTGGTACTTCGACCCGCACGCCAAGCGCTCCCGCGTCCGCCACGCCGACGCCGCGACGCTCGGCGAGGTGCCCGCCTGGCTCGACGCGCGCAACCGCGAACTCGGCGACCGCCACGGCGTTCTGATCAACATCCGCGGCGAGGCGGAACCCGGCCTGCTCGACGACACGGAACCGGCCAGGGCGGGGCTCGACCGCATGCCCAACCTCGCCTCCCGCTACCGCCTCCAGCGCGACGACCTCGTCCGCTGGACCGTCATCGCCTGCCCCACCCGCGCCTGGGCGCGCGGCGTCTTCGGCGAGGACGACGTGTCCCGGCTGTGGGGGCACCTCAAGCACTTCCTTCGGCTCGACCGCCCCGATCCGGCCGCCGCCTGGCGGGAGCGGCTGGCCGAGCTGAAGGCGCGGGCGGCCCGGCTCGATGGACTGGGCCTGGACACCGTGCACTTCGAGGGCCCCGGCACCGACCTGACCATCGGGCTCATCCCGGGCGGCCGCTGGGACGCGGTGGGCTTCGACAGCGCCGACGGGCGCCGGTTCGTCGCCAACCTGCCGTCGGAGGAGGTCTACACGACGCCGGACCACCGCCGGGTCGAGGGCACCGTACGGGCCACCCGGCCGCTCGCGCTGGCCGGCACGGTCGTCACCGGACTGGAACTCACCTTCACCGACGGGCGCGTCAGCGAGGTGCGGGCGACCAGCGGCGCGGACGTCGTACGGGCCCACCAGGCCGCCGACCGCGGCGGGGCACAGCTCGGCGAGGTCGCGCTGGTGGACGGGACGTCGCCGATCGGCCGGTCGGGCGTGACGTTCCTGGAGACGCTGCTCGACGAGAACGCGACCTGCCACCTGGCGTGGGGCGCGGGCCTGCCGCAGACCGTGCCGGGGGCGGCGGAACTGGGCGACGCGGAGCGGGACGCGCTGGGCATGAGCGTCTCCGCGGTGCACACGGACTTCATGGTGGGCGGCCCGGAGGTCACGGTCACCGGCATCGGGCACGACGGCGGCCGGGTGGTGATCCTGCGGAACGACGAGTGGCAGCTCTGAGGGGGGGACCGGCCCGTGGCCGTACGGGCGTCTCCGGGGCCGCGTACGGACCCTCAGATGTACTGCGCGACCCGCCGCTCGGCGGCGACCAGGTATTCGCTCAGGGCCTCGCGGGAGCGGTGGAGCGTGGTGATGTGGGCGTCGAGTCCGTCCAGCCGGTCGCGGAACTTGTCGATCAGCTCGGGGCAGGGCTCGAAGTCGGGTCCGGTGCCGGTGGCGCAGGGCAGCAGCCAGGCGATGTCCGGGGTGGACAGGCCGGCGTCGAGCAGCCGCCGGATCTGGGTGACGGTGAGCACGGCGTCGTCCGTGTACTCGCGGTAGCCGTTGCCGGAGCGCTCGGGCTTCAGCAGGCCCTGGGCCTCGTAGTAGCGCAACTGATGCGCGTTGACGCCGGTGCGCCTGCTCAGCTCCCCGATCCGCATGCGCGCTCCTCCCCGCCCTCCGGGCTTGACTGGCTTGACCTTCATACCGGTGTGAACGTTGACCATTCTTCCATGACGACCGACACACACGCCGACACCCACATCGACACAGCCCCCGCCCCCGCCCCCGTCGCCGTCCTCGGCCTCGGGCTGATGGGGCACGCCCTCGCCGCCGCCCTGCTGCGCGCCGGCCACCCCACCACCGTCTGGAACCGCACCGCCGCCAAGGCCGACGGCCTCGTCGCCGCGGGCGCCGTACGCGCGGAGACCCCCGCCGCGGCCGTCGCCGCCGCCCCGCTCGTGATCGCCTGCGTCACCGACTACGACGCGCTGCACGCCTTCCTCGACCCCGTCGACCCCGCCGCCCTCGGCGGCCGGACCCTGGTGAACCTCACCTCCGGCACATCCGCTCAGGCCCGCGACACCGCGGCGTGGGCCGCCGGGCGCGGCCTGACGTACCTCGACGGCGCGATCATGGCCACCCCGCAGGCCATCGGCACCGCGGAGACCGCCATCGCCCTCAGCGGCCCGCGCGACGCGTACGACCGCCACACGCCCGCGCTGCGCAGCCTGGCCGGCGACACCCCGTACCTCGGCGCGGACCAGGGGCTGACCTCGCTGTACGAGATGGCGATGGTCGGCGTGATGTGGAGCCTGCTCAACGGCTGGCTGCAGGGCGCCGCGCTGGTCGGCACCGCGGGCGTGTCCGCGGCCGAGTTCACGGCCGTCGCGGCGAAGGGCCTCCCGGCCGTCCTCGACTGGCTCCCGGGGTACGCGAAGCAGATCGACACCGGCACCTTCCCGCCGGACGACGCCACGCTGGACACCCACCGGGTGTCGATGGCACACCTCGTCCAGGAGAGCGAATCCCTCGGCGTGAACGCGGAGTTCCCGGCGCTGATCAAGTCCCTCGCCGACCGCGCCGCCGCGGCGGGGCACGGCGGCGAGGGATACCCGGTGATGATCGAGGAGTTCCGCCGTCCGGCGGCGCGGCCCGCGTGACCCCGCCGCCGGAATACCACCGACAGACCAGGACTTGGCAACGGACATGACCACGACCCCGTACGACCCCCGCGCGCTGCTGGCGGAGAGCCGGCTCGGCGTGCTCGCCACGATCAAGAAGGACGGCCGCCCGCAGCTCTCGCCCGTCATGCCCTTCTACGACCCGGACACCGGCGTCCTGTACGTCTCGATGACCGAAGGCCGGGCGAAGACCGCGAACCTGCGCCGCGACGCCCGCGCCGCGCTGGAGGTCACCGCCCGCGACGGCCGCTCCTGGGCCACCGCCGAGGGCACCGCGACCCTCGTCGGACCCGGCACCGACCCGCGGGGCCCCGAGGTCGAGGCGCTGGTGGACTACTACCGCGCCGCGGCGGGGGAGCACCCCGACTGGGACGAGTACCGCGCGGTGATGGTCTCCGACCGCCGGGTGCTGATGAAGATGGCCGTGGACCACGTCTACGGCGAACGTCTCGGCTGACCCGCGCGCGAGCACCGGGGTGACGGGCGGCCGCCCGTCACCCCGTCCGCGTCCGCGGGCGTCATCCCCGCGGCGGAGGGGGAGCGGCCGCGTACTCGCTTTTCAGTACGCGGAAGTGCCGTACGGGCGACGACGACGGCGCGGGGTCCCCGCGGAAACGCTGGAGGGGTTCTTCGAGACCCCAGAAGCGGAGACCCCTTCCCATGGCGACCTTCCTGTACCGGCTCGGCCGGTTCGCCTTCCGCCGGCGCCTGCCCGTGGCGCTGCTGTGGGCGGCCGTCCTCGGCGCCGCGTTCCTCGGCGCGACGAGCGCCGGCGACCCGCCCGACGACTCCTCCTCGATGCCCGGGATCGAGGCGCAGCACGCGTACGACCTCATCGACGAGCGCTTCCCCGGCGCCGCGGCCGACGGGGCCGACGCCCGGGTCGTCTTCGTCGCGCCCGCGGGCGAGAAGATCACCGGGGGTACGGGCCGCGCGGCGGTCGGCGCCTTCGTCGCGGACGTGACCGGCGCCCCGCAGGTCGCCGCGGTGGCGAGCCCCTTCGACGGGCAGGGCGTCAGCGACGACGGGACGACCGCGTACGCCACCGTCACCTACGAGGTCGCGGAGGACGACGTCAGCGAGGCGGCCAGGGCGGCGCTCGACGACGCCGTCGAGGAGGCGCGCGACGCGGGGCTGACCGTCGAGGCGGGCGGCAGCGCGGTGGAGCCCGGGGAGGCGGCGGGCCTCGGGGAGGTCGTCGGCATCGCCGTGGCCGCGGTGGTGCTGCTCGTCACCTTCGGCTCGCTGGCCGCCGCCGGGCTGCCGCTGATCACCGCCGTCGTCGGGATCGGCGTCAGCATGTGCGCGATCCTGGCCCTGGGCAGCGCGCTCGGGCTGTCCTCGACGGTCGGCGAGCTGGCGATGATGCTCGGGATCGCGGTCGGCATCGACTACTCGCTCTTCGTCGTCTCCCGCTACCGCGAGGAACGGGCCGCGGGACACGAGCCGCGCGAGGCGGCCGGGCGGGCGACGGGCACGGCGGGGTCCGCGGTGGTGTTCGCGGGGCTGACGGTGGTCATCGCGCTGGCCGGGCTGTCGGTCGTCGGGGTGCCGATGCTGACGAAGATGGGGCTGGGCGCGGCGGGGGCGGTGCTGGTGGGGGTGCTGGTCGCGCTCACGCTGGTGCCGGCGCTGCTGGGGTGGTGGCCGAACGCGGTGCTGGCCCGGGGCGCCCGCGGCGCCCGCGGACCCGGCGCGGACTCCTCGTACGGCGCGAGCCCGGCGGGTTCCGCCGCGCCCGCCACCCTCGCCGTCCGCTGGGCCCGGTTCGTCCTGCGCCGGCCCGTCCCCGTCCTCCTCGCCACCGTCGCCGGGCTCGGCCTCCTCGCCGTACCCGCCGCCGATCTGCGCCTCGGCATGCCGGGCGACGAGGCCAAGCCGGCCTCCACCACCGAGCGCCGCGCCTACGACGCCCTCGCCGCCGGCTTCGGCCCCGGCTTCAACGGCCCGCTCACCGTCGTCGTCGACGCCCGCGGCGCCGCAGAACCGCGGGCCGCCGTCAGCGACGTGGCCGCGGCGCTCGACGCCACCGACGGCGTCGTCTCCGTCTCCCCGCCGCGCTTCGACGACGCCGGCGAGACCGCCGTCCTCTCCGCCACCCCCGCCACGGCGCCCACCAGCGAACGCACCAGGGATCTCGTCCACGACATCCGCGGGCAGCGCGCCGCGACGGAGGCCGCCACCGGCGCCACGTACGAGGTCACCGGCGCCACCGCGCTCAACATCGACGTCGGGCAGAAGCTCCAGGACGCCCTCATCCCGTATCTGGCGACCGTCATCGGCCTGGCGTTCCTGCTGCTCCTGCTGGTCTTCCGCTCCGTGCTCGTGCCGCTGAAGGCCGCGCTCGGGTTCCTGCTGTCGGTGCTCGCCGCGCTCGGCGCCGTCGTCACCGTCTTCCAGCAGGGGCATCTGGCGGGCCTGTTCGGCATCGAGCAGACCGGGCCCATCATGAGCATGATGCCGATCTTCCTGGTGGGCATCGTCTTCGGCCTGGCCATGGACTACCAGGTCTTCCTCGTCTCCCGGATGCGTGAGGCGTACGTGCACGGGGAGGACGCCCGCGCGGCCGTCGTCAGCGGCTTCGGGCACAGCGCCCGGGTGGTCGCGGTGGCCGCGGTGATCATGATGGCGGTCTTCGCCGGGTTCATGACCGGCGGCGAGCAGGTCATCAGGATGATCGGCTTCGGGCTCGCCGTCGCCGTCCTCTTCGACGCCGTCGTCGTCCGCATGGCGTTCGTGCCCGCCGTGCTGGCCCTGCTCGGCAAGCGCGCCTGGTGGCTGCCCGCCTGGCTGGACCGGCTGCTGCCGCGCGTGGACGTGGAGGGCGAGGCGCTGGGCCGCGGGGCGCCGGGACCGCGGCCGGTCCCGCACGGCGGGGCGGACCACGACCTGACGCGCGTCTGACGCGCCGCGCCGTAGGGTCGGCTGCCCGCACCGCGGATGCGGCGGCCGGCCCGCGGCGCGTACGACCACGAGCCGGTCCACCCGAGGGGAGGACACCGTGTTCCCCACCTGGCAGCGCTTCACCGACCGCCACCCCCGCCTCGTCGAGGCGGCCCTGCTGCTGCTCGTGGCGGCCGTCACCAGTCGGCAGCACGCCGGCGCCGCCCACGGCTGGGCCGCCGGGCAGCCGCTGGTGGCCGCGGCGCTGGTCCCGCTGCCGTGGCGGCGCCGCCACCCGGGCCCGGTCGTCGTCGCCACCGCCGTGTGCGGTGCCGCGTCCGCGGGCCTGGGCTATCCGCTCTCGCTGCCGCTGCTGGCGCCGTCGGTCCTCGCGCTGTACGAGCTGGCCGTACGCGCTCCGCAGCGGACCGTCTACGCCCACTACGCCCTCGTCCTCGCCATGGTCGTCCCCGTCGCGCTGCTCGCCGAGAACGAGGAGCAGGACTGGGCCGAGGAGTCGGTCGGCCCCGTCTTCTGGCTGCTGCTGCCGGTGCTCGCGGGCATCGCCGTCCAGGCGCGGCGGGCGTACCTCGACGCCGTGCACCTGCGCGCCGAGCACGCCGAGCGCACCCGCGAGGAGGAGGCCCGCCGCCGGGTCGCGGAGGAGCGCGTACGCATCGCCCGCGAGCTGCACGACGTCGTCGCCCACCACATGGCGCTCGCACACGCCCAGGCCGGCACCGCCGCCCGGCTGGCACGCACCCGTCCCGAGCAGGCCGGGGAGATACTCGGCGAGCTGACCGGCACGACGTCGGCGGCGCTGCGCGAACTCCAGGCCACCGTCGGGCTGCTGCGCCAGCCCGGCGACCCGGAGGGACCGGACGGATCCGGCGGACCGGGCCTGCCCGGCGGCTCCGGGGAGCCGCTGGAGCCGGCGCCCGGCCTGGACCGGCTGCCGGAGCTGGTCGCCGCGTTCGCCTCCGCGGGGCTGCCCGTCGCCGTCGCCGCCGAGGGCACCGAGCGGCCGCTGCCGCCGGGGCTCGACCTCACCGCGTACCGGATCGTGCAGGAGGCGCTGACGAACGTCGCCAAGCACGCGGGCGCGGGCTCGGCCCGGGTGCGGCTCGCGTACGCGCACGACCTGCTCACCGTCAGCGTCAGCGACGACGGCGGCGCGGGCCGGCCGCCACCGCCGCCGGGCGGCGGCTTCGGGCTGATCGGCATGCGCGAGCGCGCCCGCGCCGCGGGCGGCAGCCTGCGCGCGGGCCCGCGACCGGACGGCGGCTTCACGGTGACCGCGGAACTGCCCCTGCCCGTACGGCAGGAGACCCCCGTCGCCCCGGCGCCCGAGCCGGCCACCGAGCAGGACCCCGAGCCCTCCGGAGAGCCCCGATGACCGTCCGCGTCCTCCTCGCCGACGACCAGGCCCTGCTGCGGGCGACGTTCCGGATCCTCATCGACTCGTACCCGGACCTCGAGGTCGTCGCCGAGGCCGCCGAGGGCGGCGAGGCCGTCGAACTCACCCGCGCGCACCTCCCCGACGTCGTCGTCATGGACATCCGCATGCCCGGCACCGACGGCCTCGCCGCGACCGAGGCGATCTGCGCGGACCCGGAGCTGGGGCAGGTGCGCGTGCTCGTCCTCACCACGTTCCAGACCGACGAGCACGTGGCCCGCGCGTTGCGCGCCGGCGCCGCCGGCTTCCTCGGCAAGGATGCCTCCGCGGACGAACTCGTCGACGGCATCCGCACGGTCGCCGCCGGCGACGCGCTGCTCTCATCGGCCGCCACCCGCTCGCTCATCGCCCGCTTCCTGGCCACCCCCGAGCCGGGCGCCGCCCGGGCCACCCCGGAGGACCTGGCGGTGCTCACCGCGCGGGAGCGCGAGGTGACGGCGCTGGTCGCGGCCGGGAAGTCCAACGCCGAGATCGCCGCGGAGCTGGTCGTCAGCCCGCTGACCGTACGCACCCACGTGCAGCGCGCGAAGACCAAGCTGGCCGCCCGCGACCGCGCCCAACTCGTCGTCCTCGCCTACCAGTCGGGGCTGGTGCGGGCCCCGGAGTGAGCGGGCGGGACGCGGCGCGGATCCGGGCGGCGCGGCGGGGGACGGGAGAAGAGGAAAGCGGCCCGGTGAGGAACTCCCCGGGCCGCTTTCGGCATTTCGGACACTGTGCGGATGCCCGAGCACGCCAAAGAGATCGCGATGCGGCGATCTCACGCACCACCGCCCGGGCGCGGCCGCCAGTCGAGCGCGGGCGCATGGTTGAGGATCTCGTTCTCCAGGTGCTGCAGCGCGGGCCGAGGATCGATCCCCAGCTCCTCCGCCAGCCTGCGCTGGTTGGTGCGGAGCACGGCGAGGGCGTCGGCCTGCCGGCCGGCCCGGTAGAGCGCCAGGCTCAGCAGCTCGCAGCCGTACTCGCGCAGCGGGTGCGCCTGCGTGAACGCCTCCAGCTCGGCCACCGCCATCTCGTGGGCGCCCACCGCGAGCAGCGCGGCGCACCGCCCCTCGATGACCGAGAGCCGCAGCTCCTCCAGCCGGGCGACCTCGGGCCGTACGTAGGTGGTGTCGGCCACCTCCGCGTAAGCCTGTCCCCGCCACAGCATCAGTCCGGCTTCCAGTTCCCGCAGCGCCTGCTGCGGCTTGCCGCGGTCGAGGGCTTCCCAGCCGGCGCTGGCGCGCTCGCTGAACCGGTGCACGTCGACCTCGACGACGTGGTTGTCCAGCAGGTAGCCGCGGCCGTAGGTGCGGAGCACGGTCGCGGGGGTGCGCGGTGCGCGGTTGGGTTCGAGCACCCGGCGCAGGTTGGCCACGTACGCCTGCAGAGAAGTGATCGCCGAGGGCGGCGGGTTGCCGGTCCACAGCTCCTCGACGATGACGTCCACCGCCACCGGCTGGCCCACCTTGCTGACCAGCAGGGCGAGCAGGGCCCGCTGCTTGGGTGCGCCCAGATCTAACAGCCGACCGTCGACGACGGCTTCGATGGGGCCGAGCGCCCGGAACTCCGCCATGGGCCGGGGCGGATCCGGGATCGTGGACGGCTGCGCAGGGCTCCAGCGGATCGTGCGCGAGGCGGGTGGAGGCGCGGTCGGCGGCGCCTCCGGGAGAGCCGGCTCGCCGGGCGTGCCGACGGTGACGGTGGACGTGGTGGATTCGAGTTCGAGGTCCAGTTCCTTGGCGAAATACACCTTTAATATCTCGTTGGCGCGGCGGAGTTCCTGCACCTCGCGCTCCAGCTCCGCGATGCGCCGCGCATCACCGTTGCCGGTTCCCGTGCGCTGCCCGCCGTCCGTGTGGGACTGGCAGCTTCCGCCCAATCCAGCGCCGATAACCATCGTGTCGACGTTGGTTCTGTCGTTCGTCATCTCTGAACTCCCAACATCTCACCGCCTTTTCCGGGGCGCCTGGCCACGGCCGGGTGTCGGCCGGGTCGGCTGCCGGCCGTACAGCCAAGCAGGATCCGGTCACCGTACGCTCCGTGCGATGTACGCGGGTGGATCTGCGTGGCGCTCTGGAGAGCGCTCTCACGCCGCGGCATGACAACGGCCCGCCGGTGGCGCGGCGCAAGGGGTGTGCGCGGCCGGGCTACCAGGCGGTAAGCGGAGACGACGTGCGCCGCGTCAGAGAGCGTAGGCGCCGTAGGGATTTGCTGCCGAGAAGCAGCAATCTCAACTGGAGTTTCGTGAAATTCGACTTTTGCCGGATTTGACGGCCAGGAGTTCTGAATCTGACCGCGAGGCCAGTGGCCGGGTTCCGGCCCTGCGTCGATCATTAGCATTTCTGCTGCCCCCGTGTTTGTCGTCCAGTCCCCCGAGACTGGCCGGGGGCCAGCGTAGCCGTGAACCTTAATCCAGTCAAGGCCCGGCAATGCCGACTGCGGGTTTTACGCGGCCGGTACACAACGCAATGGATCTTCGCCTTGCCGGGCACTGAGAGCAACGATCGATCTAGGGGCTTCGACCCTTTTCTCCCCGGCTATTCGATCCCAACATCGCCTACCGGTGTTGTCAACACAGTTCCGAAGGTGACGCGGCTCTCCTGATCCGGTACCCGCTCGTTCCCGCACGTCGAAGGTGTGATCGATTGTCCCGGCCGGGAGGCGGGGGGCAAGGTCCTGCCATCCAGCCGGAACGTAGCAGGAACTTGCTACTCCGACGGCTGCTGTGACGTTTTCGCAAGATCGCCTACGGGCTTCCCTGCGGCGCCCCCGCGCGGGTGGATGCCCAGGTGGTAAAGGGTACGTCAAGTGGAAGCCGGACGGAAGGAGGGGTTCCGAGTCCGGCCGGCGGGAGCGGGTGGCGTAGACCTTCTGTCAGCACCGCGGGGCCCTCCATGCGCGTAGCAGAGCGTGACTGCGACCGTCGTCCTGCGGCCCGCGCGAGCGGCGCCGGGGGAGTGCCGGCGGGCGGCAAGCGGGGCAAAGTCGGCAATGAAATTTCATCCCGGTCCGCGAGGAACGGACCGGATGCGGCTCCGTGGCTGGTCCGGGGCCCAGACGGATGTCGATCTTCACCTTTCCCGTGCCGGGTTCAGGTGATTATCGCGGCGAAATAATCCGCTGTTTGCCGAGACGTTACCCGGCCGCCGGGCCGTACTCGCGGCGCTACCCGTCGCCGTGGATTTCCCGCCGTTCTCGAATTACCAGGGTGCTGAATTCAATCCGGCGCGGCGGCCCGGTGGAGCGTCGGGTCCTTTGCAGAGATTGCGGAAGCGGAATCTATCCGGCGGTGCCCGCGCCCGCGACTCGGGGGGCGCCGCCCGCCGGGCGGTGATCGCGTCGGCGGCGCCGGCCGCGGGGGAGGGGGCGTACGCCTGAGGCGTCCCGCCGAAGGGGTGCCGGCTGCGCGCCGCGCCGAACACGGTGAGGGTACGTCCGGACTCGTCCGGCTTTTCCCTTTTCGCGCCGAAGGAGGCGACAGTCCCCCACACATGACAGTTGGCAAGCGCGAAATGTGACCGACGATCTTGAAGAGATTTCCGGTACACCGTCGCGCGCCCCCCGCCCCGGCCGCGGGGGCCCGGCGCGCACCGCCCCCGCGGCCCCTGCGGGGCCGGTCGGCGGGCCCGTTCGCGGATTGCCGCCAAGCCGGCGCCAACCCGTTCGATAGTGCCGGCCAAATCACCCGCCCGATGCTGAACACGCACGCAGCATCGGTAAAGAGACGTCGGCCGGACGGTGTCGGGGAGGCTCATCCGGAAGCTCCCGCTTCCAGATCGTGGGGATGACGGCAACGCTCGGTCTCGGATGCCGCTTTCTGCGGTTCGGCGGCGGCGGACGGAGACTGCCGGGACCCCCGGTGTGCTGCCCGAGCCGTCACTCATGGAAGGCCGAGCATGGATGCCATCGAAGTTCCGGTTCTGATCGTCGGCGGCGGCGGGTGCGGCCTGTCCGCCTCCATCTTCCTGTCCGACCTGGGCGTGGAACACCTGCTGGTCGAGCGGCACACGGACACGTCGCGACTGCCGCGGGCCCACTACCTCAACCAGCGCACCATGGACATCTTCCGGCAGCACGGGCTCGTGGACGTCGTCCACGAGCACTCGGCGCCGGTGGAGATGTTCGGCAGGGTGCGCTGGCAGACCTCGCTCACCGGCGACGGGCCGCTGGACGCCCGGGTCATCCACGAGATGGACGCCTTCGGCGGCGGCGCGCTGACCGACGTGTACGCGGAGCACGGCCCGGTGCTCCCGGCCAAGCTCCCGCAGCTGCGGCTGGAGCCCGAGATGCGCCGCCGCGCCGAGAAGGACAACCCCGGCGGGGTCCTCTTCGGCCACGAGCTGACGGCCTTCACCGACAAGGGCGACCGCGTCGTCGCCGAGATCCGCGACGTCGCCACCGGCGGGACCTCGACGGTCACCGCGCAGTACGTCATCGCCGCCGACGGCGGCCGCACCATCGGCACCCAACTGGGCGTGCGGATGGAGGGCGTGCCCAGCATGCTCAACGTCACCACCGCGTACCTCACCGCCGACCTCTCCCGCTGGTGGCACGACGGCACGATCATCACCTGGTTCGTCAACCCCTACCGCCCCGACTTCTCCTGCACCCTGATGGAGATGGGGCCCACCTGGGGGAAGAACTGCGAGGAGTGGGCGCTCCACTTCAACCCCGGCGACGCCGACCGCGGCGACCCCGACGCGATGATCGCCCGGATTCGCGAGGTCCTCGGCATACCCGACCTGGAGCTGACCCTGCACCGGATCAGCCAGTGGACCGTCGAGGGCGTCGTCGCCGACCGCTACCGCCAGGGCCGTGTGCTGATCGTCGGCGACTCCGCGCACCGCCAGCCGCCCACCACCGGCCTCGGCCTCAACGGCGGCGTCCAGGACGTGCACAACCTGGCGTGGAAGCTGGCCGCCGTCGTCTCAGGCAGCGCCGACGACGGCCTCCTCGACTCGTACGAGGCCGAGCGCCGCCCCGTCGGCAAGCGGAACGTCGAATGGGGCCTGTCGACCTGGTTCCACCACAAGGTGGTCACCGAGGCCGCCGTCGGCCTCGGCGCCCACATCCCGGTCGAGCGCCGCACGTCGGTGTTCGCCGCCTTCTTCGACTCCTCCCCGGTCGGCAGGGCCGTCCGGGCCCGGGCGGCGGAGATCCTCAACACCCACCGCTCCGAGTGCCAGGCGCTCGACCTGGAGGTGGGCTTCGCGTACGAGGAGGGGGCGCTCGTCACCGACGGGACGGAGCCCCCGGCCCGCGCGGCCCTGCTCAACGAGTACCACCCCACCACCCGGCCCGGGCACATGCTCCCGCACGCCTGGATCGAGCGGAACGGCGAGCGGCTGTCCACCCACGACCTGGTCGGCCGCGCCGGCGGCTTCGTGCTGATCGCCGGCCCGGAGGGGAAGGCGTGGTGCGACGCGGCCTCCGAGGCGGCCGAGAAGCTCTCGGTCCCCCTCACCACGGTCCGCATCGGCGACGGCGCCGAGTACACCCCCGCCGACGGCCGGTGGGCGGCCGTCCGCGAGATCACCGACGACGGTGCCGTCCTGGTACGCCCCGACCACCACGTGGCGTGGCGGAGCAGGACCGCCGGTGACGACCCGGCCGCCGCGCTGGGCGACGCGCTCTCGCGCATCCTCGCCCGCGGCTAGCACGACAGCCGGCCCCCCGGCGGCACAACACCGCACGGCAACAGCACGACGGCGAGGAGGCGGCGGCTCCGGGACACGATGCCCCGGACGCCGCCGCCCCTCGACCGCGCCCGCCGGACCGACCACGGCCGCGGCGCCGCCCCCCGTCCCTCGCGCGCGTGCTCGGCTCGGCCCCGGGTCACATTCACCCCGCCGTCCCTGTCATGAAGGTTGGGGGTGTATATCCGTCACACACGACAAGGAGACGATCGTGGCAACACAGAGCGCAGACTCTGCTGCCGGGCCCGACCCGGGAGCGGGCGGAGTGACGGAGGCCGACCCCAAGCGGTGGCTCATCCTCGTCGTCATCTGCGTCGCCCAGCTCATGGTGACCCTTGACACGACCATCATGAACCTCGCGCTGCCGTCGGCGCAGGAGGACCTGGAGTTCTCCATCGCGGACCGGCAGTGGGTCGTGACCGCGTACGCGCTGGCGTTCGGCAGCCTGCTGCTCTTCTGCGGCCGGCTCGTCCTCCTCTTCGGCCTCAAGCGGGCCTTCATCGTCGGCGTGGTCGGCTTCGCCGGCGCCTCCGCCGTCGGCGGCGCCTCGACCAGCTTCGAGATGCTGGTCGGCGCCCGCGTCGGCCAGGGCGTCTTCGCCGCCCTGCTGGCGCCGGCCACGCTGACACTGCTGACCACGACGTTCACGGACCCCAAGGAGAAGGGCAAGGCGTTCGGCGCCTTCGGCGCGGTCGCGGCCAGCGGCGCGGGCCTGGGCCTGATCATCGGCGGCACCCTCACCTCCGGCCTGTCCTGGCGCTGGTGCATGTACGTGAACCTGGTCTTCGCCGCCGTCGCGCTGATCGGCACAGGGCTCCCGCTCGGCCGCAACGGCGGGTCCCGGGGTGCACGTGCCCGGCTCGACATCCCGGGCGTCGTGCTGGTGTCGAGCGCGATGTTCTGCGTCGTCTACGGCTTCTCCAACGCCGCGAACGAGGACTGGAGCACGCCGGAGACGTGGGGCTTCCTCATCGCCGGCGCCGTGCTGCTGATCGCCTTCGCCGGCTGGCAGGCGCGCGCGGCGCACCCGCTGCTGCCGCCGCGCGTCGTCCTCGACCGCAACCGCGGCGGGGCGTACCTGACAATGCTGGTCTTCGGCGCCGGCGCCTTCGGGTTCTTCCTCTTCGTCATCTACTACATGCAGAACACGCTGGACTACTCGGCGATCACCTCGGGCGTCGCGCTGCTGCCGATGATCGTGTTCACCGCCGTGGCGGTGAACATCGGCAACATCAAGATCATGCCCAAGTACGGCCCCAAGCCGCTGGTCATCGCGGGCCTGGCGCTCAACGCCGTCGGCACCGCCTGGCTGACCAACGTGGAGGTCGACTCCTCCTACGCCTCCGCACTCCTCGGCCCGATCGTGATCTGCGGCTACGGCATGGGCTCCATCTTCGCCGCGGTGCTGCAGACCGGCACTGCCGGCGTACGGCCGCAGGACGCGGGCATTGCCTCGGCGAGCATCCAGGTCGGCCAGCAGCTCGGCGGCTCGATCGGCATCGCGCTGCTCAACACCATCGCGGCGAGCGCCATCACGGACTACGTGACGGAACACGCCCAGGGACCGCCGACCGAGGAACTTCTCCAACTGGCCGCGGTCGACAGCTACTCAACCGTGTTCTGGTGGTGCGCGGGCCTGTTCGCGGCGGGCGCCGTCATCTGCGGCCTGCTGATCCGTTCCGGCCCGCTGCCCGCACCGGCGTCGGGGGCACAGCCCGCGGACAAGGACAAGACGGAGAAGGCGCACTCCTGACCCCGACGACGACCGGCACCGGCGGCACGCCGGAGCGGCACACGACCCCCGATCACGTCTGGACCGGGCGCGGACGGCGGCACTCCACCGGCCGGCCGACCGCACTGCCCTGGGTCGGCACCGCGCTGACCAAGTGAACGCCAAGTCGTCGGTATGCGGTGGCCAAGCGGGGTGCCGGATGCTGGACGGGCTCTTCGGGAAGGCACGTTCACGGTCTTTCTGAGCAACGACGCTGGTCTGGGTGGAGGGCCTCGTGAGCCGGAATGCGATGCACACGCGTGGTTTGTATCTGGCTCCTAGAACAACCCTGAGAAACGCCGCCGACACCCGGCGGCGTGCACGTTCACCAAGGAGATTCGCGATGAGCGTCCGCATGTTCCGTGCCAAGATCAAGGAAGACAAGGTCGAGACCGCGGAGAGGGCCGCGAAGGAGCTGTTCGCGGCGATCGAGGAGGCCGAGCCGGAGGGCGTGCGGTACTCCTGGTGCAAGCTGCCCGACGGGCAGACCTTCGTCCTGGTGGTGGACCTGGAGGACGACGAGAAGAACCCGCTGCTCACCATGCCCGCGTTCCTGGAGACGATGAACGGCCTGAAGAACGAGTGGATCTCGGAGCCGCTGTCCGTGGAGCCGATGACCTCCGTAGGCACGTACCGCCTCTTCTACTGAGAAGCCCGTCCGCCGCCGTGCGCCGCCAGACCCGGCCCCCCCGCCGGGTCCTGTCGGCGCCCGCCCCGCCCTGACCCATGTCCCGCAGCTCACCCAGGTTTTCGTCCGCCCAAGGGCGACACGGGCATTCCCGGGCGGCCTCGGCGACGGCCGTTGAGGGGCCGAAAACACGAAAAAGGCCGGGCAGGGCGCGGTGCTGCGCGCCCTGCCCGGCCGTCTCAACGGGGCAGTGGGGCGGGCCGGTGCCCGCGAAAGGGGTCAGTCCTTGACCTCGCCCTTGATGTATCGCTGCACGTGGTCACCCACGGCTATGAGGCTGGCCCACTCGTTGGCGGGCATGTCGTCGACGGTCCCGAGACCGGGGCCGCCGGCCCAGGCGGGGCCCCGTGGGGTGGACCCCGCCGTAGCGGCCGAGATCGGCCGCCGTCTTGTCTGTGCGCTGTCCGACGGCGCTTACGCCGGGTAGTTCCCGTAGCGCCGTTCCCGCCGCCGGAGGTCCTTCATCGCGGCGTCGAAATCCGCTCGCGTGATGTCCGGGAACAGCACGGGTGAGAAGTGCAGTTCGGCGTACGGGGACATCAGCGGGAAGAAGGACGACATCCTGATCGCGCCGCCCGTGCGGATGAGGTAGTCGACGTTCTGCGGGACGTAGGCGTTTTCTGCCAGGATCTCCTCGGTCATCTCGGGGATCTTACCGTTGAGCTTGTTGAAGATCTGGACGACCTCCTCGGAGAGGGACATGCCCATGATGTAGTGCAGGGTGAAGCCGGACTCCTTGTTCGACTTGTCCCGCAGCTCCTCCAGCTCGATGAGGTACTGCTCGGGAACCAGGTGGAGCGATCCGGAGAAGTCGAAGTTGAGGTCGTCGTGGACGCGCCTCACGATGTCGTTGAACGCGACCAGGAACGTCGTCACCGCAGGCTCGGGGCGGCTGAAGTTCGCGGCTGAGGAGGTCGTGATGTACAGGGTCTTGACGCCGTCTTCCCTGGCCCAGCCCATGAACTCGATCAGCTTGTCCGCCATTGCCTTGTAGCCGCCGTCGAGTGAGACGCCGTTGGCCTTGGACCAGCGGCGCATTCCGTCCGGCAGCAACATCAAATTGGTCACCGTTATCTCCTTGGGTTGCGTGATCCGTTGTTTCGGAGGTTCGTGCTCTCGTGACCGCGGTCAGTCCTCGACGTCGCCTTCGACGTGTCGGTGCACGAACTCGTAGGCCATGTCGCCGAACTGCATGCCGAACTCCACGGACCTTTCGGCCGTCTTCGTGAAGTTCACGCCGGCCGACACCCGGCTCATCGCGGCGTCCCGGACGAAGTCGGTCCAGGCGGCGATGAGGTGGTCGAGCTGCGCCATCGAAATCGTCACGTACAGCTGCACCCAGCCGTCGAGGTCCAGGTCGTGGGCCATTGCCGCGGCCCTCGTCGCCAGGAGGACGCCCAGGTGGTTGTTGCTGAAGAACTCCCGTAGTGCCGGCTACGCGGCAAGAAGCACTACGTCCGGTCTTTGAACGTCTCCATCAACTTGATGCCCACGTGCCCGGCCGAGATCTGGTAGTACGTAGAGACGTCGATGAATTCCCCGTCAGGGAACCATTTGACACCGAAGAGGTTCATGAGCTCGCCGGGGTACGCGTACGGTGCGGAGGTCGCGAACCGCGCGATGTGCGGCTCTATGGGAGCGGGCACCTCCGCCGGATCCACCCTCCTGCCCGGCGGCCGGGCGACGGCGACCCGCACGATCGTCGAGGAATCCCAGCTGAGGGTGACATTGCACCGCATCGAGCCGCTGACGAACTTCAGCATGTCGTCGTTCGGCTCGTGCAGCCCGACCTCGCGCAGCAGGGACCGGTACGCGCTCGGTTCCGGAACTCCGTCGGGGGTGAACTGGAAGTACAGGTTCATCGTCTTGCGCTTGTAGTCGACCCCGACCATCGCCACCTCGTGCAGGCCGGTGCGGGCGAAGAGGTCGGCGTTTTCGGCCACGGCCGGGGCCACGGACGGGATCTCGGCCAGCTTTGCCACCGGCTGCAGGTCCCCCGGGAAGTGCACGTAGAGCTTCTTGAAGCCGCCGGCGACCCCGCAGTCGACGAAGTGCTCCCTGATCGCCCATCGTCCCTGCAGGTCCGAGACCAGAGAGCCGATGGGGTGGTCCGTCTCGGTGACGAAGCCGTGCGACAGCGCGTGGAGGTAGGGGTCACCGATTCCCGGAGATGCGGTGAAGCTGTAGTCGAGTTCTCCCGCGTGGCGCTCGCCGGTCTGCAGACTGAAGACCATCAGAGCGTCCTCGATCGATCCTCCGAATGCCGAAAGATACGGCCAGACGTTGTCACGGGAGCAGGGCGCACCCACTATCCGAGCCGTCTCTTCGATGGCCGAATACACTCTCTCAAGCTCAGCGGTTCCGGGCATACGCCACTCCAAGTGGTGAAGGTGAGTGTGGGTCTCAACAAGGGAATCCGGAATTTCGGATTCGGGGCGCCCGCGGAGCTCTGTGGCGGAGCATGCGACGGTTGACGTCGAGAAACGTGGGGCGCAGGCAACCGACGCCACGTCGGTGCCGAGATGAGTCTACGCAAGAAGGCGGACTCCAGCTATACCATCCTATTTATAGGTTCTTCGGTGCTGGTCGTCAAGCCCTCCGCCGACTTTCATCGCAGATGCGCGTGGTACCGGTCCGTGTCCTGCCGTGTTTCGTACACAGGACACGGACCCGGCACCTGGTACCGCCGTCCGGATCCGTGATCCGTCAACACCGGTGGGTCAGCCCTCCTTGGTCGCGCACAGGATGGCCGGAGTCGGAATGACCTCCTCGGCATCTCGGCGGTGTCCTTTGTTATCGCCTGGGGCCCCTTTCCTGTCTCCTGTGAGGCTGTGCGGGTTTCGCAGGACGGTCCGGGTGCCGCCACCGGGCCCGGCCGCCCGGCCGCCCGGCCCGGGCGGCCGGGCGGGCCGTGACGGGCCGTCAGGCCCGCGCGGGTGTGCGGCCGGGTGCGGGGGGCGGGCTTATCCGGCGCGTTTCGTGGCGGACAGAACGGCTTCCACGGGCAGGGCGTGCGGCAGCATGTCGGCGGGGTCCTCGGCGACGGCCTTGGTGACGGTGAACCCGCATTCCTCCAGCCACCGCTGCCACGTCGACATCTTCTGCGCCCCGCCCTGGCCCATGGCGCAGCCGATGAAGAAGGACGGGAAGAAGTCGACGGTGTAGTTGTCGGTGTCCTTGATGTTCTCGGGGAACACCGGCACCAGGACGTGGACCTGCCCGCCGGGGTCCATCGACCGGTTGACGGCTTCGAGGATCCGGAACACGTCGCTCTTGTCGAACATGGGCAGGAAGTGCTTGATCAGCACGACGTCGAAGCCCTTGGGGACCTCCTCGAAGACGTCCCCGCCGATGAACGAGCACTGCTCCGCCACGCCGTGGGCCCGGAAGTTCTCCAGGCACTCCTTTTCCTTCTCGGGCAGGTCGAAGGTCGTCACCCGAAGCCCGGGGGACGCCTTCAGCTTGCACGTGTGGATGGCCCCGAGGCCGGTGTTCCCGGCGAGATCGAGCACATTCGATCCGGCCGGCACGTCGATGTTGTCGAAGAACCAGGGGTCGATGTGGGCGGTCTCGCCGTTCATCAGCCGCGCCCAGGGCTCGCGCAGTTCGCTGTGCTCGGCCAGCGCGCCGTACAGGTTCCCCTCGAACCCGTAGAGCTTGTTCAGGCCGACGGTGGTGCCGGTGCGCACGCTGTCGGTGAGGTAGAACAACTGCCTGAGCGTGACGGCCTTGATCATCTCCATGCGGGCGAGTATCTGGCGCAGGTCGTCCTCGCCGATGTCGGCGAGCGCGTCGAGGGAGTAGCCGCCGGAGTCCTCGTCGTAGGCGAGCAAGCTCTCCTTGACCAGCAGCAGCAGGAGCTGTTCGACGGCGTCGGGCTTGGCGCCGACGGCCTGGCCGAGTTCGGCCGCGGTCATGCCCGGGGTCTGCCGGAGCTTGTCGATGACGCCGAGCTCGAAACAGGACAGCAGGGTCATGAACCGCGAGGGGCCCACCATGTATTCGCGAAATCGCGTGAACGTGGCTTCCGGTGTCAAGGTAGTGGTCCTTTCCGAGTCTTTCGTGCCACGGCCGTGGCAGGTAACTGATCACAAGTCATGCGTCCGCTGCTGCTCCCCTGCACCCGCCGCCCGCCCCGGTGTGCGGCGGCGTATCCGGGCAGGGCGCGAGAAGCGGGGCCTTCCGGCACCCGTGTACGGGTGCCGGAACGCCCCATTTCTGCTCCGGCGGGGGCGTCAGCCGTTGCCCTCGCCCTTGACGTGCCGCTGTCCCAGCTCGTCGGTGCCGAAGAACCGCCGCGCCGTCTGCGACGCGGCCGATGCCACGGTGGTCGAGCCCGACCCGTACTCCGGGTGGTCACCGGTGGGCAGGAAGAGGAAGGGGCCACTCGTCGGCCCGGATGTCGTTGACCGTGCCCATGCCGATGCCGCCCCAGGCGGGCGGGATCAGCCCAGCCCGCGGATGCGCAGGAGCTCGCCACCGTTCGGTTCGTTGGTCCTGTTGGTGAGGTAGACGTCGCCGTTGGGCACCACCTCGACGCCACCGGGGTGCACCAGACCTTCCCGGGCCAGCACGGTGTGGTCGCCGTTCCGCTCGATGCGCACCAGCCGGCCGGTGCGGTCGGGGGAGGCGAGGCTCTTCTCGGCCATCTCCAGCACCAGCACCCGGCCCTTGCGGTCGATGGCCAGGTCGATGATATTGGTGAAGCCGGTCGAGACGAGCTGCCTTTCCTGCCCGGGCGCATACCGCCACACCCTGGCGGCGCCGACCGGGAACGGGAAACCGGTCAGCTCGCCGACGTAGTAGGAGCCGTCCTGGCCGCGCGCAATGGCGGTCGGCGCGGGGTCGACCGTCGTGTTCTCCGCTCCCGGTATCCGCGGCGGCACATCGAACACGCTGGCCTTGCCGTTGTAGTCGACGTGCATGATGTCGTCCGCGGCGGTGTCCGCGATGGTGCTCCCGGTGGCGTCTGTGACCATGCCGTAGGGGTTGGACTCGACCACGACGCCGTCCGGGTCGTGCTCCTCTTCGTAGGCCAGCAGGTCGGCGAGGAGGATGATCTCGTCGTCCTCGGTGATGCGGACGATCGTGCCGAGCGGCATCGCGTCAGGACCGAAGCTGGCCCGGTCCGCGCTCGTGACGTCGTAGCTGAGCCCGATCGAGGCGCGGAAGTCATCGGGCGAGCCGCTGCCGGGCAGCGGGTTCACCTCGGTGATGCCCATCGCCTCCGGGCCCCGCGCCTGCGAGTGCACGGTCAGCGCCGGCAATCCGGTCACGATGCGCTTGCCGCGCGCGTCTCCCGGTTTGTAGGTGAAGATCGCGCCGGTTTTGGTGAAGCAATACGCGGGGGGCTCTCCGCATGTCTCCCCGGCCTCGGCGACGAACAGACGGTGCGCCTTCCAGTCCCAAGTGACCTTGCGTGGGCTGTCCAGACCAGTGGCCAGGGTTTCGATGGTGGCGTGTTTATCGGGTGTCGCGGGGGCGGACTGGCTGCTCTGCGCGCTCGGCAGGGCGAAGGCGAGAACGCCGAAGGTTGCCGCCGGTATCGTGAGGAACCTGAGGCTACGGTGTAGTGACTGCATTGTTCGTCTCCTGGACAAGGGGCTCGTTCGTACCTAGGCTGCATCTAGCCGGACTCAGACTCAGACTGAGGATGGGCTGGACGAGGCTTGCGATCGGGGCGGGTTGACGCGTCTCTAACTCTTGACGCGTCTCTAAGACGAGTTCTCCCGCGTGGCGCTCGCCGGTCTGCAGAATGAAGACCATCAGAGCGTCCTCGATCGATCCTCCGAATGCAGAAAGATACGGCCAGACATTGTCACGGGAGCAGGGCGCACCCACTATCCGAGCCGATTCTTCGATGGTCGAATTCACTCTCTCAAGCTCAGCGGTTCCGGGCATACGCCACTCCAAGTGGTGAAGGTGAGTGTGGGTCTCAACAAGGGAATCCGGAATTTCGGATTCGGGGCGCCCGCGGAGCTCTGTGGCGGAGCATGCGACGGTTGACGTCGAGAAAAGTGGGGCGCGGGCAACCGACGCCGCGTCGGTGCCGAGATGAGTCTACGCAAGAAGGCGGACTCCAGCTATGCAATCCTATTTATAGGTTCTTCGGTGCTGGCCGTCAAGCCCTCCGCCGACTTTCATCGCAGATGCGCGTGGTACCGATCCGTGTCCTGCCGTGTTTCGTGGACAGGACACGGACCCCAGGGCCTCATCCTCCTTCTCCAGCAGATCGAACGCCGTCACCTGAAGCCCCGGGGAAGCTTTCCGAGCTCAAAACACGACAGCAGCGTCATCAACCGCGAAGGCTTTTGGAGTCGCAGGCGGGCCAACCGGTGCGAGAACCGAGGTGCCCCTCGTCACCAGCCGTGGAACCGGGTTTCGTTACGGGGTGGAGAGGCCGGCGGCGTGCGGCAGGCGGTCGGCGGCGTTGGTGGCCACGGCGAGCACGCCGCCCAGCCAGGGCGAGTAGTGGTCCGGATGGGCGGCCAGGTCCGCCCGCAGCTCCTCCGGCGGCACCCAGCGGACGTCGGCCACCTCGGCCGGGTCGGGGTCCAGAGGCACGTCCGCCGACACCAGACCGACCACGACGTGGTCGTACTCGTGCTCGACGCGGCCGGTCTGCGGGTCCTCGGCCCGGTAGAGATACACGCCGGCCTCCTGCAACGCCACCTCGCGCAGCCCGATCTCCTCGACCAGCCGCTCGGCCGCGGCGGCGAGCACGGCCTGCCCGGGAGCCGGATGACCGCAGCAGGCGTTGGCCCAGCGCAGCGCGAACCGGGTCTTCACCGCGGCGCGCTGCTGCAGAAGGACGCGGCCCTGGTCGTCCAGCAACATCACCGAATACGCCCGGTGCAACCGGCCGGGCGCCGTATGCGCCTCGGCCACCATGAGGGAGCCGAGCGCGGTGCCGCCCGCGTCGACGAGCTCCACCAGTTGTGATTCCCGAGTAACCATGGGGGTCTCCTACCTCCTGTCATGAACAGACCTGACACGTCGGCATCAGGCCGCGCGTCCGTGCGCCTCGCCGCTGCTCAGTCTTTCCCAGACTTGCGGAGCCTTGGCATATGAGAAATCCACTCCCCGACTGCGGCCACAGGAATGTCGTCGGAAGGGAACTGCCCGGCCAGCACGGGGTGCCGCCTTCTTCGGCGCAGTACGTGGCTGAAATCGCCTTGCCGTGCGAAGTCGCAGCAGGTGCGGCTCAGTGCGGCTTCGCGTATACGCGAGATCGACTCGCACCCGCTGAGGGCGGAATATGGGCGACAATTGTATTTATAGCTTCTTCGCCGGCCGACCGTCAAGCCCCGCGTAGGGACGTACCGAAGCGGACGGCACCGCACCGGAACCGCGGTCATCCCGGGTGCACCTCGTCAAGGGTGGTCGTGACATCGTCGGGGTGGTAGTAAACTCGGCCGATTTGTTTGTAGCGACGCCAGTGGTGCATATGGGCGTAGCGATAGACAGTGCCCTTGGGTATGCGCCAGATGCTGGCGACGTCGTCTGCTGTCAGCCCGGCGCTCACGGCTTTGTGCTTCATCTGACCTCTCTCTGTGTTTGCATCCGGCGGGCGAGTCTGGTCCACCATGTGGCCGGCCACGTGTGCGCGTCAGAAGCCGTGCAGACGATCTCGGAGGGCAGCCGGTCGCCGTGAGTGCGCATCAGGGCCACGAGATTGCCATCGCAGTCGATGTCAGGGCAATCGCCGATGTGCACTCTGCGAACGCCGTTCGGGTCGGCGACACTGCGTGCCCTCCGCGAGAGTTCCTGGATTTCTTCCGCCAGATCACCGGCCGCCGGGTGGCGCGTGAGCCAATCCACATGCCGGCACAGGAAGCGGGCGAGCGCGGGGACGTCTCTGGCCGGCGGTCTCAGTCGACGCTCTTCGGCGACGAGGCCCGACCAGGATGCCAATACCGTACGGATGGAAGCTCGCACCTCGGCGGCGGCGGTATTCATCGTGCCGGTCGCGGCGCTCTTCCTGGCAACCTTCCGTACGACCTTCACCACCTCCGCTCCCGTGACTCTGCTGCAGTCGGAGTACAGTCCGGGAAGATGGAGCAGATCGGCTTCCAGCCGACGCTGGCACGGTGCACATAAGACTTTTCTGCCGCCAGTCGCCCCCGGTTTTTTCGACGTACTTCCGTTCGGTCTGCTTGCGCATGACGGGGCTCGACATGACTCGTGTCCTGTCAGCATTTCTCCCTCCCCGCCGCCGACGGTCGCCGCTCGCCGTCGGCGAGCCCGTGCTCCACCGCGGCGATGATCTGCGGCCGCAGCTCCTCCGGGCGGATGATCTTGTCCACCGAGCCCACCTGCTGCGCACGCTGGATCGAGTGCACGTTGTCGAACTCCGCGGCGACCTCGCCCAGCTTCTCCGCGCGCACCGTCGCCCACACGTTCTCCAGCCGGCCGGTGAGCTGCGCCCGCTCCCTGCCCGAGGCCCCGGAGATGCGGGCCTCCAGGTCCGCCACCCGCGGGTCGGCGGCGGTGCGCGAGTCGACGTCGGCGGCGAAGACCACCGCCGCGGCCGGCGCGCCGCCGAGGACCGAGGCGTACGAGCCCTCCACCGCCAGCACCGTCATGCCCGGGTTCAGCGCCTTGGAGAAGACCACGAACGCGCCGCCGTGGTAGCGCGAGATCACGCAGAACACGATCGGTCCGCGGAAGTTGACGATCGCCCGGCCGATCTCGGCGCCGTACTCCAGCTGGAGTTCGCGCATCGACTCCGGCGACCCGTCGAACCCGGAGAGGTTCGCCAGCACCACCACCGGCCGGTTCCCGCTCGCCGCGTTCACCGCCCGCGCGACCTTCTTCGACGAGCGCGGGAACAGCGTGCCGGCCGTGTACGTGTCCGGGCCGTCGGCCGGCGGGAAGCCGTGCCGCCGCACCGACCGCGACTCGATGCCCACCAGGCACACCGGCCGCCCGCCCAGGTGCACGTCCTGCACCACCGCGGTCTCCGCCTCGGCCATGTCGGCCCAGCGCTCCAGCACCGCGTGGTCCTGGTCGGCGAGCGCGCGCATCACCGTGCGGATGTCGAACGGCTTCTTGCGGTCCGGGTTGGTCTCCGGCGCGAAGATCTGCCCGACCGTGGTGAAGTCGCTGCCCTCGACGGCGTGCGGGAAGTCGCAGACGTTCCGGTCGACCGGGTCGGTGGTGACGGCCCTGCGCGGGCCGGCCTCGCCCGGCAGCACGTAGCTGTGGTCGTAGTGCGACATCAGCACGTCCCGCGCGGCCTTCACGTCCGGCGCCCAGTACTGCGCCTGGCCGTTGGGGCCCATCACCCGGTCGTAGCCGCCGATGCCGAAGTTGTCCTCGGCGGAGACGCCGCCGGAGAAGTCCAGCGACCGCTTGCCGGTGAGCACCATCGCCGAGTCCGGGGTCATCACGAGCACGCCCCGGGTGTGCATCAGCATCGTGGCCTCGGCGTTCCAGTACGGCTGCGCACCGACGTTGACACCGGCCACGACGACGTTGACCTCACCGCCGTCCTGGGTGAAGTGCACGATGCGGCGCAGCGCCCGCGCGATCCAGTCCATGTTCTCGGTGCCCGAGTCCATCGCGATCCGGGCGCCCGCGGACAGCGCGTACCACTCGACGGGCACCCGCAGCCGCTCCGCCAGGTCCAGCGCCGCGACCACCCGGGCGCACTCCGCCTCGGAGAGCGCCCCCAGCGCCTTCACCGGGTCGCCGAGGAGCACGACACGGGTCACGCCCTCCGGGTAGCGCTCGGTCGGCGTGGTGGCCACGCCGGCCACGATGCCGGCCTTGTTGAGGCCCTTGGGTCTCTGCACGGGGGCCAGCGCGCCGGCGTCGTCGAGGTCGTGCTCGGTGAACGAGCCGCCCGGACCGGCGATCATGTCGAACAGCTCGTACGGGTAGACCGTGCCGCGGCGCCGCACCCGCAGCACCTTCTGGCCGTAGTCGTCCAGCGGCTGGATCAGGTCGGTCGGCGGGTCGGTGACGCTGAGGCTGACGCCCCTGGCCACGTCGTACGACACCTGCACCGCCGCGGGGACCAGCCCGCCGCTGCGCCGGTCGCGCCGGCAGCCGAGGAACAGCACCTCCTCCACGCCCAGCCCCGCGGTCGTCGGCAGCACGCGGTGGGCGACGGCGTTGAGGTCCGCGAGCGTGAGGTCGCTGGGCGGCCGGACGTTGATGAAGATGCGGTTGGTGTCCTGGCGCTTGCTCTCCGGGTGCCGGATCTGCTCCTTGCGGATCGCGTCCAGGCAGGCGCCGAGCGCCGCCTCGACCTCCGGCAGCGCGAGGATGCGGCCCTCGTCGTCGCGGAGCGCGGTCAGGTCGCGGACCTGGGCCATGGCGACCAGCCGCTCGTCGGACCGGTTGTTGGGCGCCACGCAGCGCAGCAGGTACACGTCCTCGTTGGCGGACGGCAGCCGGGTGAGGTCGAAGTTGCGCAGCCGGCGCAGCAGCAGCCGGCGGCCGATGAGCGGGTGCATGCCGCGCATCAGCTTGTCCTCGACCAGGCCGTTCGAGGTCGGCAGGAACGTGAAGTGGTGCGGCGCGGCGCCGCCCCGGCCGGCGACCGTCGTGGTGATGCGGTGCAGGCTGCCGGGCAGGGCCGCGGCCGACAGCGTCGTACGCAGCCCCGCGGCCATGGCGTCGGAGTCGGCCGGCGGGTCGGTCCAGCTGAGGTAGAACTCGGCGACGACGGCGGTGGAGTCCGGCTCCGCGGCCGCCGCCTCCGCGACGGTCGCCGCCGCGGCGGCCAGGTCGTCGTAGTCGGAGACGGTGACCAGCAGCCGGTGCGAGACACCGTCCAGGTCGTACGCGCCGAGGACGAACGGGCGCCCGCCGATGGACTCGCAGCGCACGTCGGACAGCCCGTGGTCGCGGTACGCGCGCCGGCACAGCACCTCCAGCAGCGGGTCCGGCAGGGCGCCCAAGCGGCCGATGCGCTCGCAGAGCAGCTGCACCAGCGACGCGGAGCTGGCCGACATGTCGGCGATGCGCTCGTCGCGGTCGGCCGCGTCCGGGTGCTCGTCGAGGTGGCCGAGGTGCTCGCGTACCTGCGCGTAGACCTTCTCGCGGGCGCTGCGCAGCAGCGGCTGGGCGAACCAGCGGTACACCAGGCTCCGGGCGAGCGCCCCGACCGACGGGAAGCGGAGCTGCGTGGCGCGCAGCAGGTGCTCCAGCGCCCGGCTCACGGCCTGGCGCGAACGGGCCGGCGGCGGCTCCTCGTTGAGCCACTGCTGCAGCAGCCCGGTGATCACCGCGACGTCCGTGCCGGCGGCCTGCCGGGCCAGGAAGATGCGGAAGACCGCCTCCTCCAGCGCGGGCGTACGGTCCAGGGAGTCGATGCCGTAGTGGCCCAGCACCCGGCTCAGCCGCTCCCGGAAGCCCTCCGACAGGCCGGCCCGCTCGGCGTCGAGGCTCTGCAGGTAGGTGTGGAAGTACTCGCGCGGGCTGCGCACCCACGTCTCGGCCGGGATCTCCTCGCGCTCCGGCTTGTTGCGGCTCAGCTCGGAGATGTCGGCGAAGACCTCCAGCAGCCCGGCCTCGGCGGCCAGCGGCCGCTCCGCCAGCTCGGCGCGGACCGCGAGGTGCTCGGCCAGGGTGACGTCGGCGCCGCGCGAGTCGGCGTCGAAGCCGAGCAGCCGGCTGCGCAGTTCCGCCAGCCCGCGGTCGGCGCGCTGCTCGGCGGTGAGCCCGGCGGGCTCGGCGGGCAGGTCCAGGTCGACGCCGTCGGCGGCGACGCCGGCCGCGTCGATGTCCTCCAGCGGCTCCAGCCGTACCAGCGGCGCGCCGGTCTCGACCTGGCTGCCGACGGAGACCAGCGACTCCTTGAGCGACGCCCGGAACGGCGCGCGCAGGACCGTCTCCATCTTCATGCTCTCCAGCACCAGCACCGGGGCGCCCTCGTCGACCTCGTCGCCGACCGCGAGCGGCGTCGCGACCACCAGAGCCGGGGCGGGGGAGCGGACGACGCCGCCCTCGTCGCGGCTGATGCGGTGGGTCACGCCGTCGACCTCGACAAGCTGCACGGCGCCGTGGGCGCCGGTGACCAGCCGGAAGCGGCGGCCGTTGAGCTGTATCTGGCCGGTGTGCGCGTCGAACCGCTCCAGCTTCGCCTCGACGGTGCGCTCGGACTCCTCCGCACCCCCGGTGACGAAGCCGACGCGGTAGCGGCCGGGGCCGGTCTCCACGACGGTGAGCCGGTAGCCGGCGCCCCGCAGGGTGAGGTCGACGGGCCGGCCGCTCTCGTGGTGCACCTGCGGCCGGCCGCCGCGGGCGGTGGTCAGCAGCCGCTGCAGCTCGGCCCGTTTCCCGTCCTCGTACGCCTCGATCGCCGCGGCGGCGAGCGCGACGCCGGAGTGCCGGGGCGACGCCAGCCGGCCTTCCGCCCGTACCCGGTCGATCCAGCCGGTGTCGGCGCTGGCGTCGATCACCTCGGGCTCGTCGAGCAGGTCGAGGATGAAGCTCTTGTTGGTGGTGCCGCCCTCGATCAGCACCGTGGTGTCGCGCATCGCGTGCCGCAGCCGGGACAGCGCCTCGGCGCGGTCGCGGCCGTAGGCGATGATCTTGGCGATCATCGAGTCGAAGTCGGCGGGGATGGTGTCGCCCCGGCTGACGCCGGTGTCGACCCGGATGCCCGGGCCGGTGGGCAGGTCGAGCAGGGCGATGCGGCCGGGGGCGGGCGCGAAGTCGCGGTCGGGGTCCTCGGCGTTGAGCCTGGCCTCGACGGCGTGGCCCAGCTCGGCGGGCGGCCCGCCGGTGAGCCGGCCGCCGGCGGCCACGTGGAGCTGTGCCTTGACCAGGTCCATGCCGGTCGTGGCCTCGGTGACCGGGTGCTCCACCTGGAGCCGGGTGTTCACCTCCAGGAAGGCGAACATCCCGTCCTTCGGCTGGTACAGGAACTCCACCGTGCCCGCGCCGCGGTAGCCGACGGCCTGCGCCAGCCGCTCGGCCGACGACTTCAGCCGCTCCACCTGCTCCGGACCGAGCACCGGCGAGGCCGACTCCTCCACGACCTTCTGGTTGCGGCGCTGCACCGAGCAGTCGCGTACGCCCAGCGCCCACACGCCGCCCTGGCCGTCGGCGATCACCTGGACCTCGACGTGCCGGGCGCTCACCAGCAGTCGTTCCAGGAACACCGCGCCGTTGCCGAAGGCGCGCTCCGCCTCCTGGCTGGTGCGCTCGAACGCCTCGACCAGCTCGTCCGGCCGGTGCACGGCCCGTACGCCCCGGCCGCCGCCACCCGCGGTCGCCTTGAGCATCAGCGGATAGCCGATCCGCTCGGCCTCGCGCAGCGCCGTGTCCAGGTCCTCGACGGGGCCGCGGCTCCACGGCGCGACGGGGACGCCGACCTCCTCGGCGAGCAGCTTGGCGCTGATCTTGTCGCCCAGCTTGTGCATCGCCTCGGCGTCGGGGCCGACGAAGGTCACGCCCAGCTTCGCGCACAGCTCCGCGAAGGCCGGGTCCTCGGCGACGAAGCCCCAGCCGACCCAGGCGGCGTCGGCGCGGGTCTCGACGAGGGCGCGCTCCAGCACGGCGAGGTCGAGGTACGGGCGGTCCGCGGCCTTGCCGAGGTCGTAGGCGAGGTCCGCCTCCCGGACGAACGTGGCCGTGGCGTCGGCGTCGGTGTAGAGCGCCACGGTCTCGATCCGCGGTCCGCCGGCGGCGTTCAGCTCACCGACTGCCTGGATGAGCCGCATCGCGGCCTCGCCGCGGTTGATGATCGCTATACGGCTGAACACCGAGTCGAGCCTCCCAAGGTCAGCAACGGAAGAAGGCGGGCGCGCCGCCTGTAGCCGGTGAGTCGGTGCTGCACCCCATCGGACGAGTCACGGTGCGGTGGCTGCTCACATGCCTGTCAGCGGGCGCGCCGGCGGCCTTTCCGTCGGCGCGCCCGCTGACCGGGGTGTGCCGGAGGGCGGCCCGGCACACGGATGCTTCAGGGTTGTTCTTGGAGTCTGTCGTGGAGGATGCGGGACAGTTCGACGCGGCGGGTCTTCAGGGTGGCGGTGCGGGGGAGTTCGGCCATGGGGATCTGGACGGGCTCGGCGAGCTGGGGCCAGTCACCGGTGGCCTGCCGCCAGCGGCCGGTGTCGATCGGCTTGTCCTCACGGGTGCACACGATCGGCACCGCGCTGGCGTCCGGACCCTGGACGACGACGAGTTCGACGAGTTCGTCCAGGCGGTCCAGGACGGTGTCCTCGATCTCCAGACTGGAACCGACGCCCGGGATGGTGTCGATCTCCCGGTCCAGCATGTGCAGACAGCCGAGCTTCGTGCGGTAGCCGACATCGCCGGTGCGCCACCAGCCGTCGTTGACGTTCTCGTCGTAACGGTCCTGCTCACCGTGGTACGCCTTGGCGATACCGTCCCAGCGGACCTCGATGAACCCCGGATTGCTCTCCGAGACCGCCCGCTCGTTCTGCGAGACGACCCGCACCTTCGCGCTGCCCGGCAGGGCGAAACCCACGCAGCGGCCGTCCATCTCCCGCGCGTGGCGGCGGTAGTACGGCCGGCCCACCGCCGGACCCACCTCGCTCTGCCCGTAGATCTGGAAGAACTGCGGGGCACGCCGCTTCGAGGAGTCCAGCAGCCGGCGCACCGTACGCGGGTGGATCGCATCGAAGGTGGAGGAGAAATACTTCACCGACGCAAAAGGCTTCCGCGGGTCGTTGACCAGCCCCTCCCACGCCAGGAACGAGTTGGGCAGCGCCTCGATCAGACCCGGACGGTTCTTGACGAAGAACTGCGCCACCTCCTCCGGATCGTGGTTGTTGACCAGGATCGTCGGCATGCCCTTCATCAGCACCAGCGCCATCGCCGCGAAGAGCCGCGAGTGCACGAACGGGATACTGATCGCCACCGTCTCCCGCCGCGGCATGATCCCCAGCATGAACAACTGCGGCCGCAACCGGGTACGCATCGTCCGCGCGGTGTGCACCACCAGCTTCGGCAGCCCCGTCGTCCCCGACGTGTGCGTGATCATCGCCGGCTCGTCCAAACCCGTGAACACCGACTGGACCCCCGCCGAACCCGCCAGATCCGCCAGCGACACCACACCGTCACCGGCATCCGCACCCGGGTCCGCAACGGTGATCACCGACTCGGCCAGCGCGTCGAGGTCCTCACCCGCCAGCAGCTTCAACTTCGCGGCATCGGTAAGCAGCCGGGGCCGGCCCAAACGCCGCATCAACGCCGCCACCGTCGGCGCGTCCAGCGCCGGCGACAGCATCACCGGCACGGCGCCGACGCGGGCGGCGGCGGTGCCCAGCACCCACGAATCGAAGTTCGGCCGCTTGTAGATCACCAGGTGATCCCCGGCCCGCACCCCCGCCGCCGCCAGCCGGCCCGCCAGATCCACGACATAATGCGCCAACTCGTTGACCGTGATCCGACGCCCCGCCTCCGGCAGCACATCCAGATCATGATCCAACGTCAGCAGCACCGACCCATGCTTCACAGCCGCACGCTGCGCAAGCACCCCCAGATACAAACCACGCTTGTGCATCGGATTCTGGCTCATAAAGCCCTCCACCCAGACCAGCGTTCTCGAAAACCGACCGATAAACGTACCGTCCCGAAGCCACGCCCACCCAGCATCCGGCACCCCACTTGGCCACCGCATATCGATGACTTGGCGTTCACTTGGCGGTTTGCCGTGGTGAATTCCATAGAGCGAACCGGGTCCGCCTCAGGCGGTGATGACCTGGGGCTTGCCGACGGGCGCGTCTTCCTCCTCGCCCATCTCCTCGGCGATGCGCATGGCCTCGTCGATGAGGGTTTCGACGATCTTGGACTCGGGCACAGTGGCGACGACCTTCCCCTTGACGAAGATCTGCCCCTTGCCGTTGCCCGACGCCACGCCCAGGTCGGCGTCGCGCGCCTCGCCGGGACCGTTGACGACGCAGCCCATCACGGCGACGCGCAGCGGGACCTCCATACCGTCGAGCCCGGCGGTCACCTCGTTCGCCAGCTTGTAGACGTCCACCTGTGCCCGCCCGCACGAGGGGCAGGAGACGATCTCCAGGCGGCGCTCCTTGAGCGCGAGGGACTCCAGGATCGCCATGCCGACCTTGACCTCTTCGACCGGCGGCGCGGACAGCGACACCCGGATGGTGTCGCCGATGCCCTCGGACAGCAGGGCGCCGAAGGCCACCGCGGACTTCACGGTGCCCTGGAACTCGGGGCCGGCCTCGGTCACGCCGAGGTGCAGCGGGTAGTCGCAGGCCGCGGCCAGCTTGCGGTACGCATTGATCATCACGACCGGGTCGTGGTGCTTCACGGAGATCTTGATGTCCCGGAAGCCGTGCTCCTCGAAGAGCGAGCACTCCCACAGCGCCGACTCCACCAGCGCGTCCGCGGTGGCGCTGCCGTACTTCTCCATGAGCCGCTTGTCCAGCGAGCCCGCGTTCACGCCGATGCGGATCGGCACCTCCGCCGCCGCGGCGGCCTTGGCGATCTCGCCGACCTTGTCGTCGAACGCCTTGATGTTGCCGGGGTTCACGCGGACCGCGGCGCAGCCCGCCTCGATCGCCGCGAAGACGTACCGCGGCTGGAAGTGGATGTCGGCGATCACCGGAATCCCCGACTTGCGCGCGATCTCCGGCAGTGCTTCGGCGTCGTCGGCCGAGGGCACGGCGACGCGTACGATCTGGCAACCCGACGCCGTGAGCTGCGCGATCTGCTGCAGCGTCGCGTTCACGTCGGCCGTCACGGTGGTGCACATCGACTGCACGCTCACCGGCGCACCGCCGCCCACCAGCACGGCCTTGTCGTCGTGCCCGAGCTTCAGCTGCCGGCTCTCCCGACGGGGAGCAACCTGCTGCGGCACCTTGGGCATGCCCAGGTCCACCACGTATGATCATCCTCTCAATTGGGTCGTGGCGGGCCGGAGTCCAGGCCCCGCCGGTCTCGCTGCTGCGTCAGCGGCCGCGGTACGCGACCTGCTGCGCCATCTTGTCCAGCCGTTCCCGCCAGCCGTCCGCCAGCGGCGCGCCCTCAAGCGCCTTCCGCGCGGTCTGCACGAGCTCGTCGATCCGGTCCTCGGCCTCCTGGCGGACGCCGGAGGCGAGCATCGCGGCGCGGAGGCGGTCGGGGTCCCCGTTCTCGCCGTCGGTGACCAGCGCCGCCACGTCGGCGTCCTTGCCGGCCGCCAGGGCGAGCAGCAGGTTCATCTTGTGCTCGCTGACGTCCGGGCCCGCCGGCTTGCCGGTCGCCTCGGAGTCGCCGAAGGCGTCGAGGAGGTCGTCGCGGAGCTGGAATGCCTCGCCGACGGCGACGCCGTACGCCTCGTACGCCTCGCGGAGGTCCTCGCGGCCGGCGATGGCGGCGCCGAGGGCCATGGGGCGGTGGATCGTGTACTGGCCGGACTTGCAGACGGCGACCCAGCGGGCCAGGTCCGGGTCCGGGGCCGGCTCGGCGGCCAGGGCCATGTCGAGCTGCCGGCCGACGATCACCTCGGTGCTGAGGTACGCCCAGACGTCCCGGGCGGCGCCGGGCAGGTGGCGCGTGATCTTGTTGGCGTAGCTGAAGGCCAGGTCGCCGGCGACGATGGCGAAGCTGTCGCCGTAGCGGCGGGACTCGCCGGCCCAGCCGTGCCGCTCGTGGATGCCGGCGTGCTTCACGTGGGCGGTCGGCTTGCCGCGGCGGGTGGGGGCGTTGCCGAGGACGTCGTCGTGGAGGAGGGCGAAGGTGTGGAGCAACTCCACGCCCGCGGCCGCGTTGACGACCGCGCCCTCGGCGGCGGAGCCGTCGAGCCTGCCGCCCGCGGCGAGGTAGCCGCTGATGCAGAAGGTCGGGCGCAGCCGCTTGCCGCCCGCGGCAACCAGCTCGGCGATGGCCTCGACGGGCTGCGCGGCGCGGGTGTCCACACTGCCCCAGCGGTCGGCCTCGTCGCGCAGCAGGACCTCGATCCGTTCGACGGTGCGGGCGAGCAGCTTCCCGGCGTCGTCCTCGGCGGCCCCACCGCCTGCCGGGGAGCTGCCGGCGGTCTCGGTGGACTCGTCGTCGGCGGCCTGCTCGCCGGGGAGTTCGAGCCCGGACGGCGGCCGGAACACGACGGTTTCCTTCGCGGTCACCTCGGACTCGACGTCGACGTAGCCGAGGGTGGCGAGACGCTCCATGAGCTGCTGGACGAGGACCTCGGGCGCGCTGGCGCCGGAGCTGACGCCGACGGTCTCGGCGCCCTCCAGCCAGGCCGGGTCGAAGTGGTCGACGGACGGGACCAGCCTGGCGGGCGTGCCGTGGGCCTCGGCGACCTCGACCATGCGTATGGAGTTGCTGGAGTTGGTGGCCCCCACGACCAGGACGAAGTCACTGCGGGCGGCGATGGCCTTGATGGCGTTCTGCCGGTTCTGGCTGGCGTAGCAGATGTCCTCGCTGCCCGCGCCGACGATCCCCGGGAACCGCTCCTTCAGGATGTCCACGATCTCCGAGGTGTCGTCCAGCGACAGCGTCGTCTGGGTGAGGAACGCCGCCTCCGTCCCCGGTGGCAGCTCGACCTGCCGCGCCTCCTCGACGTCCTCGACGATGAGCGTGCGGTCCGGTGCCTCGCCGTAGGTGCCCTCGATCTCCTCGTGGTCGGCGTGCCCGATGAGCAGCAGGGTGCGCTCGTCACGGGCGTAGCGCCGGGCCTCCTGGTGCACCTTGGACACCAGCGGGCAGGTCGCGTCGATGACGTTCAGCTGCCGGCCGGCGGCGTTCTCGCGCACCTGCGGCGAGACGCCGTGGGCGGAGAAGATGCACACCGCACCCTCGGGCACCTCGGTCTCGGAGTCGACGAAGATGGTGCCGCGCTCCTCCAGCTCGCGCACCACGTGCTGGTTGTGCACGATCTCCTTGCGCACGTACACCGGCGCGCCGTGGATCTCCAGCGCACGCTCCACGATCTCGATGGCCCTCTCGACGCCGGCACAGAAGCCGCGCGGCTCCGCCAGAATGACCTTCTTGCCGCCCTTTTGCTTCCTCTTTTCCACCGCGATAGCCATGTGGAATAGGGTGCGGAATCGCCGGGACGAGCGTCAAGAATGAAGGTGGGGCAACATATTGTCACCCCCGCCTAGAACCCCTCTCACATGCGCATTCACGGGCTGCCGACGAGGGGTCGGATAGGTGTGGGATGCAGCCGGCGCGCGGGTGGAAAACGCGCGCTGGCCGGGGAATTCGGCAGGGCTCGGCGCCGGGTCGACGCCCCGCGGAAATGCGCCGCTAACGTACCCGCAAAGAAGGGTCGTTATCGCGACGCGGTCGCGGAGAATGCGACCAGGGCGTCGACGCGGGCGGAAAGTTGAATAGTGGAGCGGCGGACGAGCGCTCCCGCGTTACATGAATTATTGTCTCGCCCTACCGCTCCACAGTCACGAGTATGGTGACGCTCCTTGGGCCGCACTGTGCTCCGAGTTGGCGGCGGCTTGGCGTCTTGCGGGCCCTCGGACCGATCGATCAGACGCCCGGAAAAATGACAAGAGTCTGTCATCTCGGGCCGCCAGCAACATGTTGCCTCTCAGGACTCCTTGCTGAATTCGGTTCGCGCCCCGAGTGTTGTTCCATGACACTTCTAGATTCGCTCCGTGGTCCGAAGGATCTCAAGGACCTTGGGCCGAATGAGCTCACCGGTCTTGCCGCCGAGATCAGGGACCGATTGATCTCCACGGTGTCGGCGAACAGCGGGCACCTCGGTCCGAACCTCGGCGTGGTGGAACTCACCATCGCCATGCACCGCGTGTTCGATTCCCCTCGCGATCCGCTCATCTTCGACACCGGCCACCAGTCGTACGTGCACAAGCTGCTGACCGGCCGGCAGGAGGAGTTCGCCACCCTGCGGCAGCCCGGCGGCATGTCCGGATACCCGTGCCAGGCGGAGTCGCCCCACGACCACGTGGAGAACTCGCACGCCTCGACCTCCCTGTCGTACGCCGACGGGCTGGCCAAGGCCTTCAAGCTGCGCGGCGAGGACGACCGCACGGTGGCCGCGGTCATCGGCGACGGCGCGCTCACCGGCGGCATGGCCTGGGAGGCGCTGAACAACATCGCCGCGGCCAAGTCGAACCGCGTCGTGGTCATCGTCAACGACAACGGCCGCTCGTACTCGCCGACCCACGGCGCCATCGCCACCCACCTCGCGCAGGTGCGGACGTCGCAGAAGTACGAGAACGTGCTCGCCTCCATCAAGTCGACGCTGCCCAAGACCCCGTTGGTCGGCGCGCCCCTCTACGAGACGCTGCACGGAATCAAGAAGGGGCTGAAGGACGTCCTGCAGCCGCAGGTCATGTTCGAGGACCTGGGGCTGAAGTACGTCGGTCCCATCGACGGCCACGACCAGGCCGGCCTGGAGCTGGCGCTGGCCCACGCCAAGGACTTCGGCGGCCCGGTGATCGTGCACGTGCTGACCCGCAAGGGCCACGGCTACGCGCCCGCGGAGAACAACGACGAGGACCACCTGCACCAGGTCGGGGCCAACACCGACCCGCTCACCGGCACGCCGGTGAAGAAGGGGGCGCGGACCTGGTCCCACGTGTTCGCCGACGAGATCCTGAAGATCGGCGGCAAACGCGAGGACGTGGTCGGCATCACCGCGGCGATGCTCCACCCCACCGGGCTCGCGCCGTTCGCGAAGGCGCACCCGGACCGGGTCTTCGACGTCGGCATCGCCGAGCAGCACGCCGTCACCATGGCGGCGGGGCTCGCGATGGGCGGGCTGCACCCGGTGGTGGCGCTCTACTCGACGTTCCTCAACCGCGCCTTCGACCAGATGCTCATGGACGTGGCCCTCCACAAGCTGCCCGTCACCTTCGTGCTGGACCGCGCCGGTGTCACCGGCCCCGACGGCGCGAGCCACAACGGCATGTGGGACGGCTCGATCAGCCAGATGGTTCCCGGCATGCGCGTCGCCGCCCCGCGCGACGCCACCCGGCTCTCGGAGCTGCTCACCGAGGCGCTGGACGACTCCACCGGGCCGACCCTGCTGCGCTGGCCCAAGGCGCCGGCCGGCGAGGAGGTCCCGGGCCTGGGCAAGCTGGGCGGCATGGACGTCGTCGCCCGCCCCGAGGAGGGCACCGCCGCCGACGTGCTGCTCGTCGGCGCCGGAGTGATGGCCGGGGTGTGCGCGGACGCCGCGGCCCGCCTCGCCGACCAGGGCATCGGCGCCCTCGCCGTGGACCCGCGGTGGGTCAAGCCGGTCGACCCGGCGCTCGCCGCCGCGGCCCGCGACGTACGGCTCGTGGTCACCGTCGAGGACAACGGCATCTCCGGCGGCTTCGGCGACGCCGTCTCCCGCGACCTGCGCGACGCGGGCGTGGCCACGCCGGTGACGTGCTTCGGCCTGCCGCAGGAGTTCCTGGACCACAACACCCGCGGCGGCATCCTCGAACAGGCCGGGCTCACCGGCCAGCACATCGCCCGCTCCGTCACCGAGGCGGTCTCCGGCCGCCGCCGCGACAGCGCGGACACGGTGGTCGGCTCCCGCTGACCCCGCTTCGGCCGCAGCCGGCGAGGGCCGTGCCCCCTTCCGGGGAGCACCGGCCCTCGCCGTGTCGTACGCCGCCGAAGCGCCCCAGGGCCGTACGGCTAGCCGGCGAGGGCGATGTCCATCTCCTCCAGTTCGGCCTTGATGTCGATCGCCGAGATCCGGCCGTCGGTGACGGTGAGCCGGAACGCCACGTGCGGCCGGCCGTCGAGGACCCACACCAGCCCCTTCGTGCCGTCGAGGTCCGCCAGCACCGGCGACCACGTGCGCCCGGCGAAGACGCGGTTGACCGCGTCCCGGCCGCGCAGCTCCGCGTCGACGCCCATCTCGATGGCGGCCGGGTCCGAGCGCAGCACGATGTCCGGGTCCAGCATCTCCAGCAGGGCCTCGAAGTTGCCGTCCTTGGATGCCGCGAGAAACGCGCTCGCCAGCGTCGTCTTGCCCGTACGCACCGCCGCCGCGCTGCCCTCCCGGTAGACGCCGAGCGGCCTGGTCCTGGCGGCCGGCGTGGCGTGCTGCACCCGCCGCCGGGCGCGGCTGGCCAACTGCCGCGCCGCGGCGGGGGACCGGTCCACGATCGGCGCGATCTCGTCGAACGGCACGGCGAACATGTCGTGGAGCACGAACGCGAGCCGCTCCGCCGGCGACAGCGTGTCCAGGACCACCAGCAGTGCGAGGCCGACGGAGTCGGCGACCAGCGCCTCCTCCTCCGGGTCGTCCGGCGCGTGCGCGTCGTACGACTGGCCGTTCCGCTCGGTGTCCACCAGGTCCTCGGGACGGGACTTGCGGGACTGCAGCATGTTCAAGGAAACTCGGGCGACGATGGTGGTCAGCCAGCCGCCCATGTTCTCGACCCGGCTGGTGTCCGAGCGGCTCAGCCTGATCCACGCCTCCTGGACCGCGTCCTCCGCCTCGTCGGTCGAGCCGAGCATCCGGTACGCGACGGCACGCAGGCGAGGGCGATCTTTCTCGAACCTCTCCGCCAGCGAGTCGTGTTCATGCATCTGGTCAGATCCTCCCACCTGTGGGCCCGCTCAGTGAGCTTACTTGGTGTGCCGTCCGGTGTGACCTGCGCCCCCGCATGATCGGTGGGGTGAGCAACAGGTTGCCAAGTCGCCACCAAGCCGATCGCAAGCGAAATGAGCAAAGATAACGCTTGTGCACCGTGCGGAAAGCTGCGGTGGCACGACTGAATTCGCTGTAAACCCGGAGTCAGTGCAACGGGAGACTTCGGGGGAATCTCTACCTACCAGAAGGTGGATGCCAGGCATGTCGACTCTTTGCAAGCCAGCGGTGAGCGTGCCGGAGTACGTCATCACTATGGAAGAGACCCTGGAATTCGCCAAGAAGGTACACGCGGGAAAGCCGCAACTTCCGTTGGCGCTTCGTCTCATTCAGAAGACCGGGGTACGGAAAAGGCACATCGTCCAGCCCATCGAGAAGACGCTCGACCACCCGGGCCTGGAAGAGCGTAACCGGGTCTACGAGGTCGAGTCCAAGAAGATGACCCCGCCGGTCATCGAAGAGGCCCTGGCGAACGCGGACGTGACCGCCCAGGACATCGACGCGATCATCTACGTGTCCTGCACCGGGTTCCTCATGCCGTCGCTGACCGCGTGGCTGATCAACACCATGGGCTTCCGTTCCGACACCCGGCAGATCCCCATCGCCCAGCTCGGCTGCGCCGCGGGCGGCGCCGCCATCAACCGCGCCCACGACTTCATCCGCGCGTACCCGGACAGCAACGTCCTCATCGTCTCCGCCGAGCTGTGCTCGCTGTGCTACCAGCCGGAGGACGACGGCATCGGCTCGCTGCTCTCCGACGGCCTGTTCGGCGACGCCGTCGCCGCCGCCGTCGTGCGCGGACGCGGGGGCACCGGCGTCACGCTGGAGCGCAACGCCTCGTACCTCATCCCGGAGACCGAGGAGTGGATCTCCTACGCGGTCCGCTCTACCGGCTTCCACTTCCAGCTCGACCGCCGGGTCCCCGGCACCATGGAGCCGCTCGCGCCGGTGCTGCGCCAGCTTGCCACGAACCACGGCTGGGACGTCGAGAAGCTGGACTTCTACATCATCCACGCCGGTGGGCCGCGGATCCTGGACGACCTCAGCAAGTTCCTCAACACCGACCGGCACATGTTCCGGCACAGCTGGTCGACCCTGACCGACTACGGGAACATCGCCAGCGCCGTCGTGCTGGAGGCACTGCGCCGCCTCTTCGAGGAGAACGAGGTCCTGCCCGGCGCCAGCGGCATGATCGCCGGCTTCGGCCCCGGCATCACCGCCGAGATGTCGGTGGGCAGTTGGGTCACCGACGGGGACAACGAGCACGCGACCGGCACGCCCGTCGCCGCCGCCATCGGCTGAGCGGCTCCCCGGCCCGCCCGCGAGCGTCTCGTCACACACCACGAAGGGTAGACCGTATGACCAGCCTGATCGTCCCACCCGGTCAGGGACGGAAGCTCGTCACCAAGGCGCAGGAGGTGACCTTCAAGGTCACCGGCGCGGACAACGGCTTCGCCTCGACCTTCGAGGTCATCGTGCCGCCCGGCTTCGACGTCGGCGCGCACGTGCACGAGGACTCCAAGGAGTTCTTCTACGTCCTCGAAGGCGAACTGGAGGTGTTCGCCTTCGAACCCGTCACCCGCACCGGGGACACCTGGCACAACTGGGAATCCCCGGAGGGCGTCAAGCCGCTGCGCGGCGGCCCCGGAAGCTGCATGTTCGTGGACAGCGGGACCCCGCACGCCTTCCGCAACCCCACGGACACGCCGACGCGCATGCTCTTCCAGAGCTCGCCCCCGCCGGACCACGAGCGGTACTTCGAGGAGCTCTGCGAGATCTTCTCCGCCGGCGAGACCGTGGACCCCGTCGCCGTGCAGCAGATGCGGGAACGCTACGACGTCAACCAGATCACGCCGCTTCGCTACGGGTAACCGGTCTCCGAAAGCGCCACCGAGAGGGCACGATGGACAGCATTCCCCTGGTTCACGCGAGTTTGGGCAAGCAGGAGCTGGCCGCCGTCGAGGAGGTGTTCGCCTCCGACTGGACGGCCGGCCAGGGCCCGCGGGGCAAGGCCCTCGAAGCCGAGCTGGCCCGCCGCTACAGCGTCGCCGACGCCGTCGCGCTGAGCAGCTGCGCGGCCGCCCTCCACCTCGCCCTGCTCGCGCTGAAGGTGGAGCCCGGCGCCGAGGTGATCGTCGCCGACTACACCTTCCCGGCGCCCGCCCACGCGGCGCGCTACGTCGGCGCCACGCCGATGTTCGCCGACGTACGCGCCGACACCGGCACCGTCGACCCCCAGGCCGTCGCGGACCTCATCGGCCCGCGCACCGCCGGCATCATCGCGGTGGACACCGTCGGGCTGCCCGCCGACTACGCGGAGCTGAGGCAACTCGCCGACCGCCACAACCTGTTCCTCATCGAGGACGCGGCCTGCGCGATCGGCGCGACCTACCAGGGCCGCCCGGCGGGCTCACTGGCACCTGTCGCCTGCCTGTCCTTCCACGGGCGCAAGGGGATCACCAGCGGCGAGGGCGGCGCCCTGCTCGCGGAGGACCCGGCGATCGGCGCGGACGTGCGACTGCGCTCGTCGTTCGGCATCGGGAGCATCTTCGACAAGGCCCGGGTCATCGGCCTGCCGATCCCGATCTTCACGGACATCGGCTACAACTACAAACTGTCCGACATCTCCGCCGCGATCCTCCAGGTGCAGCTCGGCCGGATCGAGGAACTGCTGGACCGCCGCAACCTGGTGGCGGCGCGCTACGCCGAACTCCTCAAGGACGAGGAGCTGGTCACCGTGCCGCACGTGCCGGCGGACCGCACCCACGCCTGGCAGTCCTACCTGCTGACGCTCGACCCCGGCGTCGACCGCGCCGGCGTCGCCGCCGACCTGCGCGCGCAGGGCATCGGCTGCGGCCACGGCACCTGGGCCAGCCACCTGCAGCCCGCGTACGAGACCGACCAGACCTGCCCCGTCTCGGCGGACCTCTCGCAGCGTCAGCTCGCCATCCCGATGCACGCCGAGCTCTCCGTCGACCAGGCCGAGCGCGTCGTCGAGGCGCTGCGGGCCGCGCTGCGCAACAACGTCAGCTCATCGCGGCGCTACGAGGCGTCCTCCGCGTCCCGCACGAAGACCTCCGCCGCCGGCCGGCAGGCCAGCAGACCGGCAAGGGAGGAGCAGCATGAGTGAGGGCCGACCGACGTCCGATCGGATTCTGCGCCTCATCACGGGTTACTGGGCCACCGGCATCGTGGGTACCGCGTCGAAGTACGGGCTGTTCACCCACATCGAGGACGGTGTGCGGACCGTCGACGGGCTCGCCGCCCGCGCCGAGCTGTCCACCCGCGGCACCCAGGCCCTGCTTGACGGGCTGGTCAGCATGGAGCTGCTCGAACTGCGTGCGGGTGAGTACCACAACACCGAAGAGGCCGCCACCTACCTGGTGGACCACCGGCCGACCAGCCTGACCGGTTTCGCCCAGTTCAAGATGGGCCACATGGACTCCCTCGCGGACCTGCCCGAGGTGGTCCGCGCCGGCGGGCCGCTGTCCACCTCGGTGGTCGGGGTCGTCGACAACCCGTACTGGGAGGCGCTGGTCCAGGCGCTGGCCGCGACGTCCCTGCCGGCGACGGAGATCGCCGCCGACGTCCTCGGGATCGCCGGCGCCGGGGAGATGTCCCTCCTCGACATCGGCGGCGGCTCGGGTATCTACTCCCGCGTCTGGCTGCAGCTCAACACCGCCGCCCGCGCCACCCAGCTCGACTGGGCGCCGATCAACCGCATCGCACGCCGGCTGCTCGCCGAGCACGGCGTGGGCGATCGCGTCGATTACATCGACGGCAACTTCCACACCACCGATTTCGGCGGGTCCGCGTACGCCCCCTACGACTACGTCGTGTACTCCAACATCGCGCGCCAGGAGGGGCCGGAGGAGAACATGGCCCTCTTCGACAAGGCCAGAAGTGCCCTGAAGCCCGGCGGCACGCTGGTCGTCGCCGACTACGTCGTGGACGACGACCGCGGCGGCGGCCCGCGGTACGCGCTGCAGTTCGCCTCGGAGATGCTTCTGAAGAGCACGCACGGCAGCACCTGGCGGCGGGCCGACTACCACGCCTGGCTCACCAAGACCGGGTACGAGGAGATCACGTTCCAGCCCACCCCTTCGCCCACCACACTGATCTTCGCCCGCTGAGGGACGAGCCGGCCGTGTGCATGGGGGAGCGGGACAGGTTATCGGCGGAGGGAATGCAGTGAGCAGCCCTGTTGGCAAACGAGCGGACGTCTCGGCGCGCACGTGGCCGTCGGTCGTTCCCGGCACCTCCCGTGAAGCGACGCCATGAGCGCCGGCGCCGTAGTGGCAACCAAGGAGGAGGAGGCGGAGCTGGGACTCGCCGGCTTGTTCGCCGGCCGGATGACCAGCCCGGCCGGGTACATCGGAGCCACCCCCACGTCGCTCATCGGCCGCACCCGCGACCTCGACCGGCTCGCCACCGTGCTCTCCGCGCCCGACGCAGGTCTGGTGACCGTCACCGGGCCGGCAGGGGTGGGCAAGAGCCGGCTCGTCATGGAGTACCTCCGCCGCTTCGGGCCAGGGCCCGGCGGTACCGTCGAGGTGTTCGACTTCGGCCGGATCACGGACCCCGCCATGGGCGCGCTGATGCTGCGCCGGCTCAGGGAGCAGCTCCACGAGGGCCCCGCCGCCGTCCAGTCGGCCCTGGAGGGCCTCGGCCCCGGGCCCCACACCGTGCTGTTCGACCACTACGAGGATGTCGCCGATGAACTGGCGCCACTGCTCACGGAGTTCCGCAGGAGCTGCCCGCAGGTACGGGTGGTCACGGTCGGCACCACCCGCCTCGGGCTCTACGGCGAGCGGGTCGTACGGCTGCGGCCGCTGCCGACCGGGCACGGCGTCGAGGCCGACCTCCCGGCGGTCTCGCGGATTCCGGCCGTCGAGCTGTTCGTACAGTACGCGCGGGCGGTACGGCCCGAGTTCAAGCTGACCGCGGAGAACTTCCGCTACGTACTGGACCTCTGCCGGCTCGTCGGCGGGCTGCCGTTCGCCATCGAGCTGGCCGCCGAGCAGGTCAAGCTCGCCGAACCCGACCTGATCCTGGAGCGCTTCGAGCGCGGCACCGGCGACCTGCGGCGCATCGACCGGCACCCGTACTCGCGGCACTCCAGCATCTCCGGGATGGTCTCCTGGGTGCTCGCCCGGCTGCCCGCCGAGGAACGGATGCTCCTCGACCAACTGGCGATCTTCGAGGGCCCGTTCACCACCCGCGCCGCGGCCGGTGTGCTCACCGGCTTCGACGCCGCCGGCTACCGGACGCTGGAACGGCTCATCGACGCCAGCGTGCTCATCCCCGACGAGCGCCCCGACGGCGAGCTGAGCCTCAGCATCCCCAGCTCCGTACGGCACGCCGCGGCCCGGTCGCTGGCCCTGCTGCCGATCCACGAGACGCTGCGCAAGGCACACGGCGAGTACTTCCTCGCGCTCGCCACGCCCCACCCCACGCCGCCCGAGCCGGGCGCCCCGTCCGCCGGTCCGCGCGCCGCGCCGGGACCGGAGACCCGGGCGGATCTGCTCGCCGCGTTCGGCTACTGGCGGGAGGCCCGCGAGGGCCGGTTCATGGCGCTGATCGCCGGCGCGCTGCGCGATCAGTCCACCGGCGCCGCCCAGACCCGGCAGTGCCTGCGGCTCACCGAGGAGGTGCTGCGGGCCGGCGTCGAGGACGCCCGGCTGCACGCCAGGACGCTGGAGGCCGCCGGCGAGCTGGCGATGCGGCTCGGCTCCGGCGCGGCCCGCGGCTATCTCGCCCAGGCCCGCGACGCGTACCGCGCCGTGCACTACGACGTCGGCCTGGTGCGCTGCCTCGGGCTGCTCGGCGACGAGGCGTACGCCGCCGGGGACCTGGAGCGCGCCCGCCGCCGGTTCGAGGAGGGGCTGGCCGTCCTGGCCTCTCCCGCCCGCGCGGGGGTCACCGGTGACACCGCGGTCGGCGTCGGCCGGTACCTCAGCCGGCGGCTCGCCGTGGTGGCGCGCGACGCGGGCAACCTGGCCCGCGCCGACGAACTGGCCCGTACCGCCCTGGCGGCCGAGCTGGGCCGCGAGGACTTCGGCGACGCGGTCACCGCCCGCTACGTCCTCGCCTCCGTCCGGCTGCTGGAGCAGGACTCCGCCGAAGCCCGGGCGCTCTTCGCGGACGCCGCCGAGCAACTCGGCGGCCTCGCGGACGCGCCGGAGCAGCCCGAGTGCCTGGAGATGCTGGCGATCGCGCTGTACAAGTGGCGCCGGATCACCGACTGGCGGCTGCTCACGGCGACGCTGGGCCTGGCCAACCTGCTGCGCCGGCGGCTCGGCCACCCGCGCCCGCGGCCGCTGACCGACCTGACCACGGCGATCCTCGCCACCGCCAGCCAGGAGCTGACCGCCGACGACTACATGTGGGCGTGGCGCTCCGGCGCCGACCTCACCTGGGAGGCGGCGCTGCGTCTCATGCCCGCCGCGGACGCGCGCCCGGTGGCCGGGGACGACGTGCCCACCGACGTGGCCGACATCCTCACCAAGCGGGAGCTGGAGGTCGCCCTGCTGGTGGCCGAGGGGCTGACGAACCGGGTCATCGCCCGCCGGCTCGGCATCGCCGAGTGGACGGTCGTGAACCACCTGCGCAAGGTGATGCGCAAGCTCGGCTGCCAGTCCCGGGTACAGGTGACCCGCCGGCTGGCGACCGGCTGAGGCCGGCGGCGGAAGGCGGGTACCGCACCCCGCCTTCCGCCCGCCCCGCCCCGACCCCGGGCGTTCACGCGGTGTTACGTGATCCGTACACGCCCGTGCTGACACCGTGTCGAGCCGCGCCGTACGATCCGTTACCGGGGGACGGGAGAGCTGCGTCACGTCAGGGGTGGGGGAGACTCGTGCGACGACGGCCCGCGGGGTGCGCCGGATCCGTGCTGCTCGCCGCCGTGCTCGCCCTCGCGGGCTGCACCGGCGACAGTGGGAAGCCCGCTGACGGCCCGGCCCGGGCTTCCGGTACGCGGGGCGATCCGGCCCCGGCGCCGACCTCCGCGCTCGACGCCGACCCGGCGAAGGCGCCGCGGGACGAAGCCGCCGCCCGCACCCTGATCGACGAGGTCATCGCGGAACCCGCGCTCTTCGGCCCCGAGGCGGTCGCGGCCACGCCGTACGAGAGCGACCCGGGCGGCTGGTCGGTCCTCGGCGACGACTGCGTCTGGCGCCGGGAGCCGCTGCCCGGCGACGTACTGGCCACGCTCTCGCGGCACTTCGAGGTCCCGCCCGCGGCGGGGAAGGGCACCGCCCGGCTGGTCGCCGTGGTCACCGTGCACCGCACCGCCGAGGAGGCGGACTGGGAGAACGCCGGGATGCTGGAGGAGATGCTCCGCTGCCCCGAGCAGCGACTCGGCGCGGGCGAGCGGCTCACGGACCTGATCTCCTCCGCCTCCTACTACGGCGACTCCGCGAACCTCTACGCCGACGACGTGCTGCGCGAGAGCGGCGACTACCGGGGCGCGGGCGCGGCACCCGTCCCGTACGCCTGGATGCAGATGCGGCTCGGCCAGGTCACCGTCTCGGTCTCGGTCAGGGCCGGGCGCGGGTACGACATGACCGAGGCCCAGGACATCGGGCGGGAGGCGGGGGTCCGGATGCTCCGGCGGGTGGCGGACGCGCTCGGGCGCGACGGGACCGGCGGCAAGAGCGGCAAGAGCGGTGAGGGCGCCGAGGGCAACGGCGCGGAGGGGAACGGCCGGTGACGGAGCAGCTCACGCCCTCGGATCCGGTACGGATCGGCGGCCACCGCCTCCTCGCCCGGCTCGGCGCCGGCGGCATGGGCGTCGTCTACCTCGGCCGCGCGGAGACCGGCGAGCTGGCGGCCGTCAAGGTGATCCGCCCGGAGTACGCCGCCGAGACGGACTTCCGCGCCCGGTTCCGCCGCGAGGCCGCCGCCGCCCGGCGCGTGCGCAGCCCGTGGGTGGTGCCCGTCACCGGCGCCGACCCGGAGGCCGAAGCCCCCTGGCTGGCCACGGCGTTCGTGCCGGGCCCCGCGCTCGCCGAGGCCGTCGCCCGCTGCGGCCCGCTGCCGGAGCGCGGCACGCGGATACTCGGCAAGATCCTCGCCCGTGCGCTCGCGGCCGTGCACGCGGCCGGGCTCGTCCACCGGGACGTCAAGCCCGGCAACGTGCTGCTCGCCGTCGACGGCCCGCGGCTCATCGACTTCGGCATCGCCCGCTCCCCGGAGGAGACCGCGCTCACCTCGCCCGACGCCGTCGTCGGCACCCCGGGGTTCCTCGCGCCCGAGCAGGCGCAGGGCCGGGAAGTCGGCCCGGCGGCCGACGTGTTCGCGCTGGGCTGCGTGCTGGCGTACGCGGCCACGGGACGCCCGCCCTTCGGCACCGGCGCCGTGGACGCGCTGCTGTACCGCACGGTGCACGACGATCCGGACCTGGCCGAGGTCCCCGACGGCGTACGGGACGTGGTGCTCCGCTGCCTCGCCAAGGACCCGGCCGCCCGCCCGACCGCCGCCGAACTCGACGAGGCCCTGGTCGAGGACGCGCCCGAGGGCACCGCGGAGTGGCTGCCGGACGAGGTCGTACGGCTGATCGCCGACCGCTCCGCCGCGACGCTGGCGCTGCCCGACATCGACGCCACGGCGGCCACGGCACCCGAGCCGGGCCGCGCCGCCGGCCGCCGCCGCTTCCTCGCCCTCGGCGCCGGCGGCGCCGTGCTGCTCGCGGCGGGCGGCGGCGCGGCGCTCTGGGCGGGACTGCGGGACGACGGATCGCCGGGCCCCGCCGCGCGCCGGTGGATCCTCGGCGTCCAGGCCGACCTGAGCGGGCCGCAGCAGGCGGCGGGGCGGGCGCAGGAGCGGGGCGTGCGGCTGGCGGTCGAGCAGTTCAACGCCCGGGAGCGCCGGCCCTTCGAGGTGGAGGCCGTCGTCGCCGACGACCGCGGCGACCCCGCGGAGGCCGAGCGCGCCGCGCGGCGGCTCGCGGCCGACCGCGACGTGCTGGCCGTCGTCGGCTCCACCGGCGACAAGACCACCGGCGCGGCCCTCGGCCCGTACGACGAGCGGCGCGTCCCGCAGCTCACGGTCTCCTCCGCGCAGGGCGTGTACGGCACCGCCTCCCGCCGCTCCCTGCTCCAGACCGTGCCGACCTACGGCACCACCAGCCTGCCGGCCGCGCTGATGCTGAAGGCCGCGGGGGTGCGCCGGCTGGGCATGGTGATCGACCGGGCGGCGGGCGAGTTCGCGTGGGAGGAGGGCCATCTCGCGTACCGGACCGTCGGGCTGGTGGAGATCGAGGTGCACCCGCGGGTGGTGCCGCGCAGCGCGGCCTCGCCCGTCGCGGTCCTCGCGGACCTGCTGGACTGGGAGCCGGACGCCGTCTACTACGCGGGCGGCCCGCGGCGCGGCGCGGACCTCGCGCGCGGGCTCGCCGACCGTGGCTTCACGGGCGTACGGATCCTCGGCTACCCGGCCGCCGGGCCGGAGTTCACGGCGCGGGCGGGCGCGGCGGCGGACGGCTGGGAGGTGTACGCGCCGTACATCGACCCGGGGGCGAAGCCGGTCGCAAAGTTCGCCGCGGCGTTCCGCGAGCGCTACGGGCGGGCCCCCGGGCGGTGGGCGGCCGAGGCGTACGACGTGACGCGGATGGTGCTCGACCGGCTCACCGAGGCCGCCGGGGGCGGCGGCCGGCCGGCGCGGGCAGAGCTCTTCGAGCTGCTGGCGAAGGGCACGTACCGCGGGCTGGTCCGGGAGTACGCGTTCCAGGACGGCTATCTGCAGGGCGTCGAGATGTTCCACTACCGCGCCGCGGACGGCCGCTTCGGCTACGCGGGCCCCGCGGACACGGGCGAGTGAGGGGGCCCGGGCCGTGCGCGCGCTGACCTCCGCGGACCCCGAGGCCATCGGCGGCCACCGGCTGCTGGCGCGGCTCGGCGCCGGCGGCATGGGCGTGGTCTACCTCGCCCGGACGCCGGGCGGCGCGCTGGTCGCGCTGAAGGTGATCCGCGCGGAGCACGCCGCGGACCCGGACTTCCGCACCCGCTTCCGCCGCGAGGTGACGGCGGCGGGCCGGCTGCGGGGCCGCTGGCTGGTCCCGGTCGTCGCGGCGGACGCGGAGGCCCGGGAGCCCTGGCTGGCCACGGAGTTCGTGCCGGGTCCCACGCTGACGGAGACGGTGGACGGCCACGGGCCGTGGCCGGAGCCGGCGGTGCTGCGGCTGGGCGGGTACCTGGCCCGTACGCTCGCGGACGTCCACCGCGCGGGCCTCGTCCACCGGGACGTCAAGCCCGGCAACGTCCTGCTGACGCTCGACGGCCCGCGGCTCATCGACTTCGGCATCGCCCGCGCGCCGGGGGCCACGGCCCTGACGGAGAGCGACGTGGTGATCGGCTCCCCGGGCTACCTCGCCCCCGAGCAGGCGCGTACGGGCGCGGCCGAAGTCGGCCCGCCGGCGGACGTGTTCGCCCTCGGCTGCGTCCTCGCCTACGCCGCCTCGGCCCGCCGCCCCTTCGGCACCGGCAACCCGGCGGCGGTCGTCTTCCGCACGGTCCACGAGCCCCCGGATCTGACCGGAGTCCCGGAGGGGACGCTGCGGAGCTGGGTGGAACGGTGCCTGAGCAAACCCCCGGAGGACCGCCCGACGGCGGCGGAGCTCGCGGCGGCCCTGGAGCCGGCGGGGGAGGAGCCGGGTCCCGCGGGCGGCCCGGGGGAGACCGTCGCGGACCCCGGGAGCTGGCTGCCGGGTGCGGTGGTGCGGGTGGTCGCCGAGCGGGCCGCCCGGGCGCTCGACGTTCCCCCTCCGGGCCGGGACACCCTCGTCACCGACTCCCCGCCGGCCGCGGCCCCCACCCGGCGGCGGTTCCTGGCGGCCGGAGGGGTGGCGGGGGCGCTCGCCGCCGGGGGCGGGCTGCTCGCGTACGGGCTCGGCCGGGGCGGGACTTCGGCCGGGGGCTCCCCTCCGGTGCACACCCTCGGGCTGCACGCCGACCTCAGCGGGCCGGGCAAGGAGACGGGCCGCGCCCATGAGCGCGCCGCACGGCTGGCCGTGGACCGGCACAACGCCCGCGACGGCACCGGGTTCCGCCTCGCGCTGGACGTCGCCGACGACGGCGGCACCCGCGACGGCGCGGCGCGCGTCGCCCGGCGGTTCGCGGACGGCACCGCCGTACGGGCCGTCCTCGGACCGACCACGGCCGCCGGCACCCGCGCCGCCGCGGGCGTGTACCGGGCCGCCGGGCTCGGCTTCGTGCTCGTCGGCGTCGACGGCGCCGGCGTCCCGCAACCCGCCGCGCACACCATGGACACCCTCTGCGTCACCCGAGCACCCGAGGAGTTGCTGGCAGCGCCGCTCCTCCGGTATCTGACGGACGACCGCCCCGTCCGCCGCACCGCCGTCGTCCGCGACGAGGGCCGCGAGGCAGCGGACTTCTCCCTGTCCCTCGGCGAGAATCCGCCCAACGACGGCATCGTCACCGTGCACGACACGGATGACGGCATCGCCGCCGCCGTCGAAGCCGCCGTCGCCCGGGACGCCGAGGCCGTGATCTACGCCGGCGTGTCCCCGGAGCGCGCCGCGCGGTGCGCCCGCGCGATGGCCGCCGCGGACTTCGCGGGTCCGCGCGGCGGCACCTGGCGCACGATGACCCCGGCCTTCCTCGAGGCGGCCGGCGGCACGGCCGGAGGCTGGCTCTGCGCCGCCCCGTTCAGCGACCCCGCCGCACCGCGGGACTTCGCCGCCGCCTACCGCGCCGCGTACGGCACGACGCCGCCGCGCTGGGCGCCCGAGGCGTACGACGCGGTGGGCCTGATCGCGGCGGCGATCGCGCGGCAGAAGAGGACCGCGACGGACGGCACCGTCGACCGCGGGGCCCTCGCGCAGGAGCTCTTCCGGGAGACGTACCGCGGCGTGGCCAAGGAACTGACCTTCGCGCAGGACGACACGCACCAACTGGAGCCGGGGGGATCGCTCTTCCTCTACCAGGCCCGCGGCGACACGTTCGCCTTCCTCGGCCCGTACGGCTGAGGGCGGTCCCGACGAGGCGCCGCCCCCGTCCGCTACACCTTCCGCGCCACCGCCGCGTACTGGGACACCTCCGCGTCGAGCAACTCCGTTCCGCCGTCGGCGTCCGGGGCCCTCTCGGGCTTCCAGCGGTGCGGGGGGACCAGGCCCGGAGGGACCAGCTCAAGACCGGCGAAGAAGGGTCTTATCGACTCCTTCGCGCGCAGGGTCAGGGGGATGCCCTGCCGGTGGTAGATCTCCTGGATCTTCCCCATGCCCTCGGGGTTGAAGTCGGGGGTGGCGTGCGACAGGGCCAGGAAGCTGCCCGGGGCCAGCGGCTTGAGCAGCGTCTCCATGATCTCGTGGGGTGCGTCGCGGTCCGGGATGAAGTGGAAGAGCGCGTTGCAGCAGAGCGCGACCGGCCGGTCGAGGTCCAGCGTGCCACGTAACTCCGCCGCGTCCAGGATGGTGTGCGGCGCGGTGACATCCGCGTGCAGATAGGCGGTGCGGCCCTGCGGCGTGCTGGTCATCAGCGCCTCGGCGTACCGCAGCACCAGCGGGTCGTTGTCGGTGTAGACGACCCGCGCGGCCGGGTTGGCGTCCTGCGCGACCTGGTGGAGGTTGGGTTCCGTCGGTATGCCCGTGCCGATGTCGAGGAACTGGTCGATGCCCGCCTCGGCGGCCAGCCAGTGGGTCGCGCGGCGCATGAACGCCCGGTTGACGCGGGCGGCGGTACGGGCCTGGGGCCAGACGGAGAGCACTTGCCGGGCGGCGGTGTGGTCCACCTCGTAGTTGTCGTGCCCGCCCAGGATGTAGTCGTAGATGCGGGCGGGGTGCGCCCGGGTCTGGTCGACGCGGATGGGGTCGGCGGTCTCGTCGGTCACCTGCTCAGTCCGTTTCGGTCGTGCCGGCGCTCGGCGGTGGGGGCGGCGTACGGGACGCGCGCGGGGCGGCGGCCGGAATGCCCGTTCAGGAGAGCAGGAAGTCCGCGTCCCCGTTCTTGATGCCCGCGATGAACGCGCGCATCTCGTCGGCGGTGTAGATCAGCGCGGGACCGTCGTCCGCGGTGCTCTGCCGCAGCGCCACGCGGCCGTCCGCGAGCCGCTTCGCCTCGACGCAGGCGTCGCCGTTGGGGCCGCTCCACGGCTTGTCCCAGCCGTCGGCGCCCAGCTCGCGGGCGGGCATGCCGTTGTACACCTGCCCCCCGCCCGGTGCGCCGGTGCGGTGGGCGTCGTTCGTCCCGTGGGTGTGCGCCATCTTCATACTTCCTTCCGGATGTTGGCGATGATGTTCTCGGTCTGGTGTGCCGGCGGTGCCTGGGTGGATATCCGGTTGAGGGCCTCCAGGCACTGGGAGACCAGCGCGGTGTCCTCCACGTAGGCGGGGCCGGTGAGGCTCTCGCTGTAGCCGAAGTCGCCCAGCTCCGGGGCGGGGAAGCGCAGCAGGTGCAGCGGCCCGTACATGGCGGGGTGCGGGCCGGTGTCGAACGGGAGCACCTGGAGGGTGACGTTCGGCATCCGGGCGACCTCCACCAGCCGGTCGAGCTGCGCCCGCATCGTCTGCGGTCCGCCCACGGTGCGGCGCAGGGCCGCCTCGTCGACGATGGCCCACAGCCGCAGCGGCTTCGGCTCGCGTATGAGCAGTCCCTGGCGCTCCATCCGCAGGGTGACGCGGCGCTCGCGCTCGCCCGCGGCCAGCGGCAGGTGCCCGGCGGAGAGCAGGGCGCGGGCGTAGTCCTCGGTCTGCAGCAGTCCCGGCACGCAGTGGGGTTCATACGCGCGGATGAGGGTCGCGGCCGACTCCAGGCTCACGTACAGGCCGAACTGCTCCGGCAGGACGTCGCGGAACCGGTGCCACCACCCGGGCTTGTTGGCCTGCTCGACGAGGTCGAGGAAGGACTCGATGTCGTCCTGCGGCAGACCGTAGGTGCGCAGCAGCTTCTCCACGGAGGCGTACTTGAGGCCGACTTCGGCCTTCTCCATGCGCCGGACGCTGGTCGCGTTCACGCGCAGCGCCCTGGCGGCCTGCTCGGGGGTGAACCCGGCGCTCTCGCGCAGGTTCTGCAGGCGGCGGCCGAGTACGAGCTGGCCGGCCGTGGGGGCCGACGGGCCTGATATGGCCGTCGTGCCCGCCTCGCCGCCGGCTCGCGCCATCGCGTCTGCACCTCCCGGGAACAACTGTGGGGCGTTGTCGGTGGGTTTGCCGGTGCGCAGTGTGCCACGCCACTTCGATCGTTCGCAGCGTTATGCATTCCCGCATGTGCAGTCTGCAAAACAGCGCTTGCGATCTGTGACCGGCCCACGCATAGTTGGCGAGTGACGCCGTTCACACGGCAGACGCCCGCCCACGTGCGAAGCTCCGGGGCGGTCGGACGCCGTGTTCCCCCTCGACGGACGTACGGAAGGCATCCGGCCCATGGCCTCCTCATCCCACACCGCGCTCGGCACGATGGCGGACTTCGACGTCGCGGCGCACGGCGAGAGCTTCGAGCTCGTGGCCAGGGCCGCCGCGGCGGCGGAGGCGCGGGCACACGTCAGGCGGCTGCTCGGCGACTGGCGGCTGGCCGGCGGCGACGTGTGCGACGCGGCCCAGTTGGTCATCTCCGAGCTGGTGACCAACGCCGTGCTGCACGCGAGCGGCGGCAGGATCGTCTGCCGGCTGGCGCTGCGGCAGCCGTGGGTGCGGCTGGAGGTGCGGGACCAGGGCGGCGCGTACGGGGTCCCGATCCGCACGGTCGCGGGACCCGAGGACGAGTGCGGGCGCGGGCTCGGTCTGGTGGCGGCGCTGAGCGAGGCGTGGGGGGCGGAGCCGTCGGGGCCGGGGTTCTCGGTGTGGGCGACGATCAGGGTGCCGCGGCCGCTCCGAGGCGGGTGAGCCCGCTCCCGGGCAGGGTGCGCTGCATGAGGATCGTGTCGACCCAGCGCCCGTGCTTGAACCCCACCTCCGTCAGCCGGCCCACCTGCGTGAACCCGTGCCGCCTGTGGAGAGCGGGCGAGGTGCCGTCGCCGGTGTCCGCGATCACCGCCATGATCTGCCGCACGTCCGCCTTCGCACACCGGTCGACCAGTTCCGCCAGCAGCGCGCCGCCGATGCCCTGTCCCGTGCGGTCCGGGGCGAGGTAGATGGTGTTCTCGACGGTGTGCCTGTAGGCCGGCTTGGGGCGCCAGGGGGCGGCGTAGGCGTAGCCGGCGAGGCTTCCGGCCGCCTCGGCGACGAGGAACGGCAGGCCGCGGTCGCTCAGGTCGCGCAGCCGCTGCTGCCAGTACGCGGGCGGGGGCGGGGTCTCCTCGAAGGTGATCACGGTGTCGGTGACGTAGTACGCGTAGATCTCGGCGATCGCCGTCATGTCCTGGGGCGCTGCGGGGCGGATGACGGCCGCCGGCGGGAAGGTGGGCACCCGCCTATTGTGCGCCGGGCCCGGAACGCGGGCCGGAGGTGTCCGCGATGCGGGCCGTGATGCGGTCGACATCGGTGCGTTCCGCGGGCGGCAGGGGGCGGATGCGGGCGGCCTCGGCGAGGAGGCGGGCCGCGTCGCCGGCGTCGCCCGCCAGCGCCGCGGCGCCGGCCAGCCCCTCGGTCGCCAGCGCCACGGCCCGCGGGTCGGACGCGGCGCGGGCCAGCTCCAGGCTCTCGGTGTGCCGGGCACGGGCCCGGTCCGCGTCGCCGCGCTGCTCGGCGACGAAGCCGAGTTCGGCGAGGACGTAGGCGAGGCCCGAGCGGTAGCCGTCGTCGCGGTGGGCCAGCTCGGCGGCGTGCAGATGCTCCTCGGCGGCGTCGAGCCGGCCCTGTCTGCGGGCCGAGGTCCCCAGGCCGGCGCGGGCGTGGACCACGCCGTGGTGGAAGCCGCGCTTGCGGGCGACGTGCAGAGCGCGCTCGTAGTGGGCGTCGGCGCGGGCGTACGTTCCGGCGAGCGCGGCGAGCCGGCCGAGCTGGGAGAACTCCTCGACCACGACGGGCCACAACTCCAGCTCTTCGGCGGCGGCCAGCCCCTCACGGTGCAGCCGCCCGGCGCGCTCGTAGTCGCCGCCGACCTCGGCGAGGACGCCGAGCAGCCGCAGCGCGTGCGCCTGCCCCCAGCGGTCGCCGGCGTCCCGGAAGAGCGCCAGCGCCTCCTCGCCCTCGCGGCGGGCGCGGCCGGGCTCGCCGAGCCGCAGCGACTCCCAGCCGAGCACGCCGAGCGCGGCGGCGGTCCCCCAGCGGTCGCCGTCGCGCCGGAAGTCGCCGAGCGCGCGGTCGACCTCCCGTACGGCGGCGGGCAGATCGCCTCCGTCGGCACGAGCGAACCCGAGCAGCCACCGCTGCCGTGCGGTACGCGCCGCGGGCGGCGTACCGGGCGGTCCGCCGCCGGGCATCCGCTCCCACGCTTCGAGCGCGGCGCGCCACACGAGCGCCCACGAACGGCCGCCCCCGGCGCGCCGGTCCGCCGGTCCTTCCCGGTCCTCCGCGGCCTCCGGTTCCGGAACGCCGCGGGCGGCCTCCGGCCCCGCCGCCGCCAGGGCGTCGCCGAAGGACCGGTGGGCCTCCCGGTAGCCGCCGCGCAGGAACCAGTACCAGCCCAGCGCCCCGCAGAGCCGCAGCGCCTCGTCGCCCTCTCCCCGCGCCACGCAGCCCGCCAGCGCCGCCCGCAGGTTCGGCGTCTCCGTGTCCAGGCGGCGCAGCCACTCCCGCTGTTCCGGGCCGCGGAGCCGGGCGTCCGCCTCCTCCGCGAAGTGCGTGAAGTGCCGGGCGTGGCGGGTCGCGTACGCCGTCGACTCCGCCGCCTCCGCCAGCCGCTCCCGGGCGTACGCCGCCACGCTCTCCAGCAGCCGGAACCGGCCCGCCCCCGCTTCGCCGACGGTGATCAGCGAGCGGTCCGCCAGCGCCGCCACCGTCCCCGCCACGTCCTCGCGCGCCACCCCGGGACCCGCGGTGACCGCCTCCGCCGTCGCCAGGCCGAACCCGCCCGCGCACACCGACAGCCGCCGCAGCACCGCCCGTTCCCCGGCGTCGAGCAGCTCCCAGCTCCAGTCGAACGCCGCCCGCAGCGTGCGCGCCCCCGCGCCGAGGAGGCGGAACCTGTCGTCGAGCCGCGCCGCGACCTCGCGCAGCCCCAGCGTGCGCACCCGCGCAGCCGCCAGCTCGATCGCCAGCGGCAGCCCGTCGAGGCGCCGGCAGACGGCCGCGATCTCCGCGTCGTCCCCCGCGAACCCGGGGACGGAGTCCGCGACCCGCTCGCGGAAGAGCCGCACCGCCGCCTCCGTGGGCAGCGGCGCGACCGGCACCTGCCGTTCGCCGGGCACCGCAAGCGGCTCGCGCCCGGTGGCCAGGACCCGCAGCCCCGGGGCGGCGCCCAGCAGCGCCACCACCAGCCGGGCCGCCGGCACGGCCAGGTGCTCGACGGTGTCGAGGACGAGCAGCAGCCGTCGGCTGCCGAGCGCCCGGCCCAGGTCGCCCCGTACGCCGAGGGCCGCGGCGATCCGCTCCGCCAGGACGGCGGGGTCCCGGCGGGCCCCGGCGGCGTCGACGCCGGCCAGTTCCACCACCCGCGCCCCGCCCCCGGCGGCCGCCGCGACCTCCAGCGCCAGCCGCGTCTTGCCCACCCCCGCGGGGCCGGTGAGCGTGACCAGCCGGTGCGCCCGGAGCAGCGCCCGGACCTCGGCGACGGCGTCGTCCCGCCCGACGAGGGCGGTGAGCCCGGCATACGGCACGGTCCCTGCGGGCGGGGCGAGCGCGGCGGACTCCGGCCCGGCGGGCGGTCCCGGTCCCGCACCGGCTCCGGCCGCGGCTGCCGCGGGCGGGGCGTGATCCGTACGCGACGCGCCCGCCGCGGGCGCCGCGCCTGCCGTACGCGATCCCGGCCCCCGCTCCAGCGCCGGGTCCTGCCGCAGCACCGCCTCGTGGACCGCCGTCAGCTCCCGCCCCGGGTCCACCCCCAGCTCCTCCGCCAGCCGGTCCCTGATCTCCCGGTACGCCGCCAGCGCCTCCGCCTGCCGGCCGTCGAGGTAGAGCCCGCGGATCCGTACCGCGTGCAGCCGTTCGCGCAGCGGATGCGCCGCCAGCATCGCCGCCAACTCGTCCGCCAGCGCGCCGTGTTCGCCGCGCCCGACGCGCTCCTCCGCCAGCCCCTCGAACGCCGTGACCCGCCGCTCCTCCAGCCGCTCCGCCGCCGCCCGCGCGAACGGCGTCTCCGCGAAGCCCGCGTACGCCGGGCCCCGCCACAGCGCCAGCGCCTCCGCGTACCGCCCCGCCGCCGCCAGCTCCGCGAACCGCGCCGCGTCCACCTGCGCCGGCTCCGCCCGCAGCCGGTAGCCGTGCGGGGCCCGCTCCACCAGCGCCCGGCCGCCCGGCTCCGCCCCCTCCAGCGCCCGCCGCAACTGGGCGACCTTCGACTGCAGCGCCCCCGTGGCCCCCGCGGGCGGCGTGCCCTCCCACAGGTCCTCGATGAGCGTCCGCGCCGGGACCGCCCGCCCGTGGTGCACCAGCAGGTCCGCCAGCAGCGCGCGCACCTTGGCCCCCGGCACGGCGACCTCCTGCCCCGTGTCGGTCCAGACGGCGAGCGGTCCCAGCACACCGAAGCGCATCCGGCGATCGTAAGCCGACGGTCAGTGGACCGTCAGCGCGGCTCCGTAGCGTCGGCGTCGTACCGGGGAGCGCATCCCGCGGCCCCGGAAACGAGAGGAGCGACCTCATGTCCGAGTCCATCGTGGTCTTCCCGCAGCCGGACGCCGACCCCCGGGGCACCCGGACGGTCTTCGAGTCCGGCGGGCGGCGGGTGACGCTGCTCGCCGTGCCGGACGAGACGGAGGCGGTGCCCGCCATCGCCGGTCTGGTGACGGAGGGGGCCGGTCTGGTGGAGCTGTGCGGCGGGTTCGGTCCCGTGGGAGCGGCGAAGGTGATCGCCGAGGTGGGGGACCGGGTGCCGGTCGGGGCGATCGGGTACGGCAGCGAGTCGCTGGCCGCGATCTCCCGCTTCCACCTGACGTTCCTGGCCGGTCAGGACCAGTCGGAGCTGTTCCTGATCCTGCTGCCGGGCGCGGACCCCGCGCGGGACCGGCTGGTCGTGGAGCGTCCCGGCGGGTTCACCTTCAGCGCGATCGCGGTGCCGGACGTGGCCGCGGCGGAGCGGGTGGCGCGGGAGGTACGGGGGACGAAAGTGGGCCTGATCGAGATCTTCGGCGGCTTCGGGGCCGACGCGGCGGCCCGTATCCACGAGGCCGCAGGCGGCATCCCGGTCGGCTCGGTGACGTATGGCATCGAGTCGATGGACGCCGCCGCCGCCTTCCGCGCCGCCTGATCCGCGGCGGTGCGGCCCCGGGGATCAGGCCGCGGCCCCGCCGCTACGCGCCGTCCTTCCCCGGGCCCGGCAGCCCGAGCAGGTCCTCGGTGCCGCCGGCCTCGGGCGGCAGCGCGTCGAGGGCCGCGGTGATCGTCCGCTCCTCGAAGCGGAAGTGGGACTCCACGATCGCGCTCAGCCCCTCCAGCTCGCCTCGTACCCGTGCCGCGTCACCTTCGCCGGGATCCTCGGGCAGCGTGTCGAGGACCCGCTCCAGGCTCTGCAGGAGGCCGCTCATCATCGCGTGGTCCTCCTCCATCTTGGCGATCAGCGGCCGCAGTTCCGGGTCGCGCGCGGCGAGCGCGGGGAAGGCGCCGCGGTCCTCGCCGGTGTGGTGGGAGGTGAGCGCGGTGCAGAAGGCGAGGCAGTGGGCTTTGAGGTCGCGCGGCCGGGGGCCGCCTGCCAGGTAGTCGTCGGTCTCCTCACGGAGCCGGGCGAGCTGCGCGCGGAGCCCGCGGTGGATGGCGAGGAGTTCGCCGCCGAGGGCGACGAGCCGCGCACGGGATTCGGGGGACATGGCGCCATCCGATCACGGCGGCCCGGGCCGCCGGATCCGGGGGCCCCGGCCCGTCGTGCGGCGGGCTCCGGGGCCCGCGGTTACCAGCGGCTGGCCAAGTGACCGTCAAGCATCGGCCAAATCCGCGGCATGACCCGCGCCGGGCTGCTCACCAGCGCATACGCTGCACGCACGGTCCTGTCCCTGCCACGGGCGGCGCGGCAGGGACAGGGACGGGGCCGGTCGCGTCCGCCCGGGTTCAGGGCGTGCGGCCGATGAACGCCAGCAGGCGGGTCTGCACGTCGGCGCTCTCCGGGACCTCGACGCGCGGACCGTAGTGGCCGCTGCCGCGCAGCACCTCGTCCATCGGCAGCATCCCCGCCAGCAGGGCGGCGCACTTGGCCGGATCCAGGTGCTCGTCCTGGCCGGTCGCCCGGGCCAGGTCCCAGGTGTGCATGAAGACGTCGCTCGTGTAGAAGCGGTCGATCGCCTGGGCCAGCGGGAGGTCGCCGGTCTGCGGGTGCGAGAGCGTCCTGCCCGCGGTGGCCGGGTCGTCCAGCAGGGACTGCACGGCGTCGTTGTGGACCTGCCAGGCCGCCACCGGGTCGTCGTCCACCGGGGGGCCCTCCGGCAGTTCGATGCCCGCGCCCGCCTTGAGGAAGCCGGGGAACCACTCGACGAGGTGCCGCACGACGTCCCGCGCGACCCACCCCTCGCACGGCGCCGGGTCGTCCCACCTGCCCGCCTCGACGCCGCGGACGCGCGCGGTGAAGCCGGCGGCGATCCGGCGGTGCTCCTCGGCCGCCTGGGTGCCGTCGAGCACGGCGTCCAGCCGCTCGTACCCCTCGCGGATGCCGGTCTCGGCGCCGCTGGCGATCATCCCGTCGCGGGATTCGAGGGAGTCGAGCAGCGACGTGGCGGTGAGCCGGGTGCGCCCGCCGAGGTCCTCGAAGACGGCGGTCTCCAGGCTGACGCTGTCCGGCATGCCCTCGTAGGTGAAGGTCTGGACGATGCGCTCGGCGGGGCGCACCTCGTGGAAGACGCCGTGGAAGGCGTACTCGTTGCCCTCCTCGTCGGCGTGGACGTAGCGGTACGAGCCGTCGGTGCGGGCGTCGTACCGGTCGATGGTCATGGTGAGCCCGCGCGGGCCGAGCCACTGGGCGACGAGGTCGGGGTCGGTGTGCGCGCGGAACACCCGCTCGGGCGGGGCCTCGAACTCCCGGGTGATCACGATGGTGGGCAGCGCCGGGTCGACGACGATCCCGGTCTCGTTGCGGTGGCGGGTGGGCGTGGTGCTCATGATGCTTCTTCTCTCTCTGTCCGGGTCTTCTCCACCGGCGGCCCGTCCTGGGCGTCCATCCGCTCCAGGACGGCGTCCAGGCGGCGGTAACGGTCCTCCGCCGCGCGCCGGTAGCGCTCTATCCACTTCGTCATGAGGTCGAAGACCTCCGCCTGAAGGTGGCAGGGCCGCCGCTGGGCGTCCCGGCTGCGGCTGACCAGGCCGGCCTCCTCCAGGACGCGGATGTGCTTGGAGACGGCCTGCACGCTGACGTCGTACGGCTCGGCCAGCTCGTTGACCGTCGCGTCGCCCGCGGTGAGGCGGGCGACGATGTCGCGCCGGGTCGGGTCCGCCAGGGCGGAGAACACCAGCGACAGCCGTTCGTCCGGCTCGGGGACCGAGGTCATCTCACGTCCTCAACTGTTCGGTTGAATACACGCTAGCCCGGACGCGGGCGAGTAGTCAACCGTTCGGTTGAATAGCCTGGTGGCTACCGCTGGGGGAGCCCGCAGCTCGCGCCCTCGCGGGCCGGGAGGAAGGGGAAGCGCAGCCGGTAGCGGTTGCGGGAGACCAGGCGGTAGACGGCCGCGGCGGGGCGGCGCACGGGCCGGGCGGCGAGTGCGCGGCCCAGGAGCCGGCCGGCGCGGTTCCCGCTGCGCAGGGTGCCGGCGATGGCCATGGCGCCGCCCGGCGGCACGGTCGCCGCCGGGGCCCCGGAGGGCGGGTGCCCCACCTCCTCGACCAGCACCACCTCGCGCAGCAGCCGCTCCTCCGGCACCCCGTACACCGCCGGGTCCACCGACTGCCACGGCACGATCCGCACGTCCGGCGCGAACCGCCGGCGCCCGAAGTCGGCCCATCCGGTGCAGAACCCGCAGTCACCGTCGTACAGCAGCAGCATCCCGCGCCTCCTCCGTGTCGTGCGGTGTCCCGCTCGTCCCCTCCAGCATGTGGTGGTGCGCGAGACCGGGCAAAGCCGGGGGCAGCCCGGGCGGCAGCGTGAGACCCGCGCGGGCGAAGAGCCCGCGGTACTCGGCGAGGGTGCGCTCCCGTCCCGCCGTCAGCACCATCATCTCCACGTCGCTCAGCGCCATCGCCACCTCGGCGTCCGCCTGCGTACGGGCCCCGCCCGCGGCCTCCGGCAGGACCAGCGCGGGCACCAGCACCCGGCCGCCGGGCCGCAGCGCCGCCCGGCAGGCGCGCAGCACGCGCACGCAGTCGTCGTCGCCGAAGTTGTGCAGGATGTTCTTCAGCAGGCAGGCGTCGGCCGGGCCGCCGTCGCCCGTCGGTACCGCGGTGAAGAAGTCGCCCGCCATCAGCGTGCACCGGTCCGCCACCCCCGCCGCCCGCAGCACGCCCGGTGCCGCGGCGAGGGCCGCGGGCCGTTCCAGCAGGGTGCCGTGCAGGTGCGGGTACGCGCGCAGCAGCGCGGCGAGCAGCGTGCCGTCGCCGCCCCCGACGTCCACGAGGCGGCGGATGCCGCCGAAGTCGAAGCCCGCGAGGAGCGGTTCGGTCGCCGCGGCCGTCACCGTGCCCATCGCCCCGGTGAACCGGGCGGCCAGCGGCCCGTCCGTCTCCAGCGCCGCGAAGAGGCCGGTGCCGTGGGCGTGGTGGAAGGCGGAGCCGCCGTCGCGTACGGCGTCCTCCAGCGCGCCGTACGCCTGCCACACCGCCGGTTCGCCGTACAGCTCCGCGAGCCGGCGCAGTCGCGGGTCGTCGCGGAACAGCTCGCCGAGCAGGGTCAGTTCGCAGCGCCCGCCGGGCCGTACGGTCAGCAGGCCCAGTGCCGTCGCGGCGCGCAGCAGGCGGCGCAGGGACGGCTCGTCGGTGCCGGTGGCGCGGGCGAGGCGGTCGGCGGGCAGCGCGCCGCCGGCGAGTGCGTCGGGGATGCCGAGGCGGACGAAGGCGCCGGTGATCCGGGAGAGCGCGAAGCCGTAGACCAGAGTGCCGGTCGCGGCCCGTACGGCGGCGGCCTCCTCGGCCCCCCGCCCGCCCGGCGGTTCCGCGGCGCGGCCCGCCTCCGCGGGCCGCGTCCCCTCCTGCCGGTCCCGCCCGTCCCCGCCGCGGGTACGCTCCCCGCCTCCGTCGTGCGTCGGCTCGCTCATGCTCCCGCCCTTCCGCTCGGCGTCTCCATGCCCCGGAACGTAGGACCGCCGCCCGCGCCCGCGCATCCGCAGTTCGCCGGAGGGACCGCCGTACACGAGCGGGCCACGGGGGATTGACAAACCGGGCCCGGGGCGCGCTGCCCCCGCCCGTAACCGAACCGGCGCGCGGCGTCAATCCTCAGAACACCTCCGTACCGGCCGCCAAGACGGTGCGTTGACCGGATGCCGGGCCCCGCCGGCGCACCTAGCTTCGGAATCTCCCGACGAAAGGAGAGGTCATGACCACGACCCTTCAGGCCCCCACGACGGCGGACTCCCGCATCGCCGTCTGGGCGCAGAAGAACGCGGCGGAGCACGACGAGCACTTCGTCGCCCCGACCGACCGCGTCGTCCCGGTGCTCTTCACCCCGCTGATCGCGCTGACGGTCGCCGGGGCGGTCGGATGCGCGCTCGGCCCGGCGACGGCCTTCGCCACGGCCTTCGGCTTCCACGACGGCACCTCGCCCGACGCCCCCGACGGCGCCGCGCTCCGGGGCCGTTCGGTCGACCAGCTCACCGGCGGCCACCCCGGCATGGTCTGACGGCCGGCCCGCACCACCGCCGCCGTACGGCCTGACGTCCCGGCACCGCCCGCACCTCGGTACCACCCGGCGTCCGGCCGGCAGCGGCGCTCCCGGGCGGACGGCACCCCCGCCGCCGCCCGGGAGCGCTCCGCCGTTCCGCCAGAAGGGAGACCCCACCCGTGACACCCCCCAGTGCTCCACCCCCCTCCGGTGCCGCCGGCCGCCCGCCGGCGGGCCGGTTCGCCGACCGGCTCTACGGCGGCCGGGACGACATCGACACCGTCTTCCGCAAGCTGGAGCTGATGACCTCCGTCGGCGCCACCATCGGCGCCGTCGAACTGCTCGCCACCGCCGAGACCCTCGCCGACGACGGCCTGTTCGCCTGGCCCGTGATGCGGCTGCGCGCCCCGATGTGGTGGCGCCGCGTGGGCGAGGAGCGGCTGGAGAAGGTCTTCGGCTACCCCGGCGTCGTCGGTCTGGTGCAGACGCGCGCCCTGACCGGCCTCGGCCTGCTGCTGCCCGGCGCCACCCGCGCGCAGCGCGGGGTGCTGGCCGCGACCATGTGCGGCACCGCGCACGGCCTGCACACCCGCATGGGCGGCTTCGGCCTCGACGGCTCCGACCACCTCACGTTCGTCAACTACGCGGTCTCCGCAGCCGAGAAGGCGTTCGGGCACGACCCGCGGGCCCGCGAGATGCTGGTGCGCTTCCTCGCCGCGCAGGTCTGCATGGCGTACTTCACCTCGGGCGCGGCCAAGCTCATCTCCCCGGTGTGGCGCGACGGCACGGCGATCCCGGAGATCTTCCGCACGAGCACCTTCGGCGACCCGCTCTTCTTCCGCGCCGTACGCGAACGGCCGTGGCTGGCGAAGTCGGTGGCGTGGGCGACGATCCTCGGCGAGATGGCGTTCCCGCTGGTGCTCGTCGCGCCGAAGCCCGTGGCACGCGGCATCCTGGCCTCCGGCACGGCCTTCCACCTCGGCAACGCCCGCTTCATGGGCCTCAACCGCTTCGTCTGGTCCTACTGCTCCACCTACCCGGCGCTCGCGCACGTCTCCCGCTCCCTCGGCCCCCGCGCCCGCACCGCCGCCCCGGCCGCCTCCCCGAAGGCGTACGCCGCCACCGCGGGACGGCTGCTGCGCGCCGCCGCCGGGCCCCGCGGCGCCGCCGCCGTCACCGCGGGCGCCGGTCTCGCGCTGCTGGCCGGCGCCGCCGTCCGGCAGGCCGGCCGCGCCCGCGACGCCCGGCTGCGCCGCGACGCACCCGGCGAACTCCTCACCGTGGCCGGCCGCACCGTCCACGTCCTGCCCCGCAACTCCGCCGCGGACGGGCCCTCCGTCGTCTTCGAGAACGGCCTCGCCGCCCCCGCCACCCAGTGGGGCTGGGTGCAGCGCGGCCTGGACCCGCGGACGCCCAGCGCCGCCTACGACCGGCCCGGCATCGGCTGGAGCGACGCCGCCGACCGCCCGCAGGGCCCGGACGAGGCCGCCGACGTCCTCGCGGAGACCCTGCGCACCCTCGGGCTCAAGCCCCCGTACGTGCTCGTCGGCCACTCCATCGGCGGCCTGCTGGTCCGCACCTTCGCCCGCCGCCACCCCGAACTCACCGGCGGGCTGGTCTTCGTGGACGCCACCCACCCCGAACAGTTCGTCCGCTCCCCGCGGCAGCGCGAGGCGCTGCCCTGGATCCGGCAGCGCATGACGACGACCGGACTGCAGGCGTCGCTCGGGCTGCTGCGCTACTCCGGCCGCCCGCGGCAGATGAGCGGGCTGCCGGCGCCGCTGGGCGAGGCCACGGAGCGGATCGTGCGCCGGCCGCGGCTGTGGCGCACGGCGCGCGAGGAACTGGCCGAGTCGCAGCGCACCTGGTGCCCCGACGCGCGCCGGCCGCTGCCCGCGACCGATACCCCGGTCGCGGTGGTGACCGCGGGCGAGACGGTGCGCAGCGACCCGCTGCACGCCGAGTTCCAGCGGGAGCTGGCGCTGCTGTCGACGGTGTCGCGGCACGACGTCGTCGAGGAGGCGGGGCACGAGTCGCTGGTGCTGGACGAGGCGCACGCGGCCCATGTCGTACGGGCCGTGGAGTGGGCGCGTACGCGCGTGGCCACGGGCACCGCCCCGGTCGTACCCCTGAAGGCCGGGAAGGCCGAGAAGGCCAGGCCCACCCCCGACAGCGCCTGAGGAGACCGCACATGACCACCACCACGGCACTGCCGCGGGCCGCCGCCCGCTACGGGCTCTACGGCGTCCTCGCCTCCTGGCTGGGGCTCACCGCGGCCAAGCAGTTCCGCAAGACCCCGAAGTTCCTCACCCGCATCGACCCCATCAACACGGCGATCCCCGTCACCACCTTCTTCGCCCCCAACCCCGGCCGCTCCGACATCCACGTCCTGGGGCGCGAGCGGCTGGCGGACGGCTCCACCACCGAGTGGTCCGAGTACCCGATGCTGGAGCGGCGCACGATCCGGCACATGCTCTGGCACCCCGGACGGCGGGTGGAGAAGCTGCTGCCCGACACGGTCTCGGAGCTGACGCAGCTCGCGCTGGACGAGAAGCGCATCGAGGTACTGCAGTTGACCATCCCCTATCTGGCGCTGCTCACCTTCGTCACGCACCACTGCCCGCACCCGCCGGGCTCCCGGAAGGTGCAGTTCCTCGTGGTGTCCTCCGGCGGCTTCGACGAGGAGGAGGAGCCGCGCACGCTCTTCGCGTCCGACTTCCACGAGCTGCCGGAGAGCGCCCGCACCTGACGGCCGTACGCGACCCGCACGCGGGCCCCGCGTACGCGGCCGCCTCCGCACCCGGCGTACCGCGCCCTCCCTCAGGCGTGGTGCGCCGGGTGCGCGATCAGCGACTGCCGCAGCGCGGCGATCACCGCCTGCGTACGGTTGCCGGCGCCCAGCTTGCGCAGGATGTGCCCCACGTGCGTGGACACGGTCGCGGGGCTGATGCAGAGCGAGCGGGCGATGGCCCCGTTGGACATGCCCGCGGACATCAGGCTCAGCACCCGCTGCTCCCGCTCGGTCAGCACGTCCACGCCGACGGTCAGCGGCCCGCTGAGCACGTCGCTCAGCCGCCGCGACACCCGGCGCAGCAGCCGCGGCGAGACGAACAGGTCCCGGGAGGCCGCCGCGTACAGGCCGGCCGCGGTGTCGAACACCGAGTCGTCCGGCAGCATCACGGCCGACGCGCCCAGCGCCAGCGCCTGTGCCACCTGGCCCTCCTCACCCCCGCACACGACGGCCAGCGGCCGCGGCCGGCCCACGCCGCCGCCTGCCCCCGCCCCGGCGCCCCCGCCGTCCTCCGTCCCGGACTCGGCGGCCCCCCGCGGCGGCACCAGCCGCCGGAACTCCCGTACGGACTCCCCGGTGGCCGCGGCCGGCCGCGCCAGCCAGACGTCCACCCGCCCGGCCTCGGGGCGCGAGACGGCGTCCGCCACCACCGTGCTGGTCAGCACGATGTCGATGTGGAATCTGTCGAGTGCGAGCCCGAGCACGTGCGACAGGTGCCGGCGGTCAGGCGTCACGATCCCAATGGAAAGCACGCGAACTCACCTCACTGATACGGAAACGGTCGCGTAGTCAAACCCGACTGGTCAATGCGCAAGTTACCGCCCTACCGGTGGGTGACCCGCGCGTGGGACCCGGCGGATCGTGCCCGGTTCGGCCCGTTTCCGCGGCGGCCCCCCGGGCCCTGAACGGGCGCGACGGCACCGCCCGCCCGGCCCGCGGGGCCCGCTTGTGGGGAAAACAGCCCTGTATCGTGGCCGACTTCCGCCCCACCCGTAGCGGAACCATCCTGTCCGCGGTCGCGTCCTGAGCAACCTGAGTTGATCACGACAAGAGGACGGGACACGAGCGACTGTATGGGCGCGAAGACGGAGAAGTGGGCGTTACTGGCGACGGCGGCCGCGGTGCTGCTCGCCGCGGGCTGCGGTGACGACGGCGGTGAGGGGAGCGACTCCGCCGGGGGCGGCGGGGCCCCGCTGGCGGAGGAGTGGCGGACGAAGGCCGTGGCGCACGAACCGGAGGACGTGTGGCTGCCGCCGCTCTGGGTCACCGGTGACCGGGTCGTCGGCATCAGCACCGAGGGGGTCACAGGACACGACGCCAAGACCGGCAAGCCCGCCTGGGAACTGGCCCCGCCACCGGGCGCGGGACAGCCCTGCGCCGCCTCGCCGGCGGTGAACGCCGGCGGCGTCGGCGCGGTGCTGTTCGGCCCGGCGGACGCGAAACCCGGCGACGACTCCTGCGCGGTGCTCGCGGTGGTCGACACCACGAGCGGCAAGCTGCTCTGGAGCAAGGACCTGACCTCCGGCGACAGCGCGTACCCGAGCGCCGACGTCGTCCCCGTCAGCGTCGGCGAGGAGACGGTCACCGTCGAGCTGATCGAGGACGGCCTGCACCGCTTCTCCCTCGACGGCGAGGAACTGCCCACCCCCGAGGTGACGGTGGGCGAGCAGTGCGACGACTTCTACACCGACTGGCGGCACAGCGCCACCTCTCTGGTCGCCGTCGTGGACTGCCCCGACCTGACCGGCGCCGAGAACCACATCGCCGCGTACGACGCCGCGAGCGGCGAGGAGCTGTGGACCGCGGCGGACTTCACCGACGAGGACCAGCCCGCCCGGGTCGAGATCCTCACCGACGAGCCGCTGACGGTCGCGACGCAGGAGCGGCTGGTGTCGTTCGGCGAGGACGGCAAGGTGCTGACCGACCTGCCGCTGAAGCGGCCCGACGGGTATCTCCACCTCGACCCGGGGGACTTCACCATCCGGGACTCGGTGCTGGTCACCAGCTACGACGACGCCACCAACGACTACGTGGGCATCGATCTGACCACCGGCAAGGAGCTGTGGAAGAAGGAGTTCGACTTCGCTCCGCACCCGCTGGCCCCCGGCGGCGGTTCCGGCGGCGAACTGGTCGCGCTCCGGGACGGCATGATCGAGGGCGAGAACGCCATGGGCGAGTACCTGGCGCTGTGGGACGCGCGGAAGGGCGGCGAGCCCGCGACCGCGGGCATGCTGCCGGAGAACGCGGGCTCCGCGCAGGCGGTGGCCAGCAGCGAAGACGGCGGTGTGGTGTACGTGCTCGCCGAGCCCGAGGTCGGTGAGGAGGCGCTGCGGATCGAGGCGTACCGGCGGTAGCGCGCCGGGCGGGGGCCGCCGCCGTGCGCCGGAGCGGACGGCGGCGCCCCCGCGCCCGGTCGCCCGGGAGGAGCCGGACTCCCCGCCGCCGTACGGCAGTCGGGGACTCCGGCCGGCCCCCGTACGGGCCGGGGGATGGCTCCCGCGACGAAGGGGGTGGCAGCCGGAGGGATCCGGCGGCGCCGCCGCCCTAGCGTTCCGGCGTATGAGAACTCCCGCTCCGCGCCCCTCGCGCCGCTCCCTGCTCGCCCTCGGCTCCGCCGCTGCCGCCGCGCCCGCGCTGGGCGCCGGCCCGGCCCACGCCGGCACCGGCCGCGGCCGGGTCCCCGACGCCCCGGACGACTTCGACGAGCTGGACATCGACGAACTGCGCCGCCGCATGGCCGACGGGCGGCTCGACGCCGTCCGGCTCACCCGCCACTACCTGGAGCGGATCGAGCGCATCGACCCGCTCCTCCGCTCGGTCATCGAGGTCAGCCCCGACGCGCTGCGCGAGGCGCGCACGCTCGACCGGGAACGGCGGCCCCGCGGCCCGCTGCACGGCATGCCCGTGCTGCTCAAGGACATGTTCGAGACCGCCGACCGGATGCACACCACCGCCGGTTCCTACGCCCTGGAGGGGATGCGGGTCCGGAGGGACTCCGCCGTGGCGGCCCGGCTGCGCGCCGCCGGCGCCGTCATCCTGGGCAAGACCAACCTCAGCGAGTGGGCCGGCGGCATGTCCTTGACCCACCACGCCGGCTGGAGCGCCCGCGGCGGGCAGACCGCCAACCCGTACAAGCTGGACCGCTCACCCCACGAGTCCAGCTCCGGCACCGGCGCCGCCGTCGCCGCCAACCTCTGCGTCGCCGGCATCGGCACCGAGACGAACGGCTCGATCCTCGACCCGTCGTCCGCCAACTGCGTCGTCGGCGTCAAGCCGACCGTCGGGCTCGTCGGCCGCGGCGGCATGATCCCCGGGGTGCCGAGCCAGGACAGCGTCGGCCCGATGGCCCGTACCGTACGGGATGCCGCGATCCTGCTCGGCACCCTCGTCGGCGTCGACCCGCGCGACCCCGCGACCGGGGCGAGCCGCGGCCACTACCACCGCGACTACACCCGCTTCCTCGACCCCGGCGGGCTGCGCGGCGCCCGGATCGGGGTGGCGCGCGAGGTCTACTTCGGCTACAGCCACCACGCCGACGAGATCGCGGAGCGGGCGATCGCCGCCCTGCGCGCGGCGGGCGCCACCGTGGTCGACCCGGCGGACATCCCCACCGCCGGGCAGCTCGACGACCTGCCGGGCCAGGTCGTCGTCCAGGTCTACGAGGTCAAGCGCGGGATCAACGCCTATCTGGCCGGCGCCGCGGGCGACGTGCCGCGCAGCCTCGCCGAGCTGATCGAGTTCAACCGCGAGAACGCCGACCGCGAGCTGCGCTACGTCCGGCAGGACGGTCTGGAGACGGTGCACCGGCTGGAGTACGGCGAGGCCGAGTACCGGGAGGCGCTGGCCGTCAACCACCGGCTTTCGCGCGCCGACGGGATCGACGCGGTGCTCCGCCGGCACCGCCTCGACGCGCTCGTGATGCCCACCAGCGGCCCGCCGGCCAAGATCGACCTGATCCGCGGCGACGCCTACGGCGGCGGCTCCTCGACCCCCGCGGCGCTCGCCGGCTATCCGGCGGTGAGCGTGCCGGCGGGGTTCGCGTTCGGGCTGCCCGTCGGGCTGACGTTCATGGGGACGGCGTGGAGCGAACCGACGCTGCTGCGGCTGGCGTACGCGTACGAGCGCGCGACCGCGGTCCGCAGGCCGCCGGAGTACCGGGCGCCGGACGTCGGCCTGTAAGCCGCCCGCCGCGTCCGGCCGCCGCGCTGCTGCGCCCCGCGCGCGTCAGTGCGCGATGCCGTCGATCAGCTCCCGCGCGCCTTGCCGCAGCAGCGCGAGGGCGACCGACGTGCCGAGGTCGGGCGGGGTGAGCCGGCCCGCGGACTCGTGGGCGTGGAGCACCGTCTTGCCGTCGGGGCTGAACACCCGGCCGCGCAGCCACAGTTCGTCCGGCGCCGCGGTGGCGAAGCCGGCGATGGGGCTGTTGCAGTGGCCCTGGAGCACGTGCAGGAACATCCGCTCGGCCATGGCCTCGCGGTACGTCTCCGGGTGGTTCAGGTCGCTGACGACGTCGATGGTCGCCGTGTCGTCCTCGCGGCACTGGAGCGCCAGGATCCCGGCGCCCAGCGGCGGGCACATCGTCTCCACCGGCAGCACCTCGGTGATGACGTCGGCGCGGCCGATGCGTTCGAGACCGGCCACCGCCAGCAGCAGCGCGTCGACCTCCCCGGCGTGGAGCTTCGCCAGCCGGCGGTTCGCGTTGCCGCGGAACGGCACGCACTCCAGGTGCGGGTACGCGGCGGAGAGCTGGGCGATCCGTCGCACCGAGGACGTGCCGATCCGGGTGCCCGCGGGCAGGTCGTCGAGTCCGAGCCCGCCGGGGTGGACCAGCGCGTCGCGGATGTCGTCGCGGCGCAGGAACGCGGCGAACGTCGTCCCGGCCGGCAGCGGCCGGTCCGCGGGCACGTCCTTGACGCAGTGCACCGCCAGGTCCGCCTCCCCGCTGACCAGCGCGGCGTCGACCTCCTTGGTGAACGCGCCCTTGCCGTCGACCTGGGACAGGTCGCCCAGCCACTTGTCGCCCGTGGTCTTCACCGGCACCACCGCGGTGCGGATGCCGGGGTGGCGGGCGGCCAGCTCGGCGCGGACGCGCTCGACCTGGGCGAGGGCCATGGGGGAGTCGCGCGAGACGATGCGGATGAGCTCGGGCACGGACATGCCGTACACGATAGACCGTCAGAAACGGCCTCTTCGGACGGGCCCCGGCCCCGCGGTCGCGTACGCCTCGGACCTGCCTCGAACGCGTGCGCCGCCCGGGAGCCCGCGGGCTCCCGGGCGGCGCATGTGCCGTCGGCGGCCCGGCCTGCGTTCCGCCGGAGCTACCTGACGCCGGGGACGGTGAACGACGGCGGCCCCGCGGGGAGGTCCACCGTGTACTGCCTCAGGTACGTGTCGAGGTACGGCGAGCGCTCGCCGCCGGTCGCCACGTCGTCGGCGGTGCCGTCCAGGGCCAGGTGCAGCGTCGCGTCACGCACCTCGATCGTCTCGCCGGACGGGGTGTCCCGCCACGAGCCGGTCTGGATCGTGCCGATCTCCACCGCCAGCACGTGCCCGGCCGCCAGCCGCCAGTCGGTCGACTTCAGGTCGACGGTGAACCGGCCGCGCTCCAGGAGCGAGACCTGCTCGTCGAACATCACGGCGGTGCCGTCGGGGGCGACGTCGTAGAGCTTGAGCATGACGTTCCCCGCGCCCTTCGCGTTCAGCGCGATCCGCGGGGTGCCGGTGACGCGCACGTCCCGCTGGAGCGGCTTCGACCACGCGAAGAAGCTCGACGTGACCTCGCCCGCCCGCTGCTGCTTCGCGGCCTCGGCGGCGAGCCCGTCCGGTGCGGCCGGCTCCAGGGCGGGCGCGTTCTCCATGTCCCACTTGCCGGACGGCTGCGCCGGCTTGCCGGGCGCCGCGCGGCCGGAGGCGGTGAGGTCGGCGCGGGCGGAGGCGCCGCCGTCGTCGACGTACGAGCCGCCGCCCAGGGGGATGCCCGCGCGCCGCTCGACGACCGGCCAGGTGCTCTGCGCGCGCCAGTCGCCGCTGTTGTCCTCCATGGCGTACTTCGGGTAACGGACGGACGGCTTCTCGCCCTTCAGATACTGGTCGAAGAACGCGAGCGTCTCGTCGTACCAGCCCTCGCGCCCCATCGCCAGCCGGCCGTCGGGCACGCGGTCGCCGCCGCGGACGTGGTCCCACTGGCCGAGCCAACCGCGCTCGGGGCCGCGGTGGTTGTCCAGGTACTCCTCCATCTCCTCGGGCTTCGTGTTGGGCTCGATGAAGCCCTGCGTGACGAAGAGGGGGGTGTCGCTGCCCTTGGCCTGCCGCGCGAGGTCGCGCGCCTTCCAGTGCTCGCTGTCCTGGTCGGAGATCCGGTAGCCGGCGGAGTTCTCCGTCAGGCACTCCGGATGGGTCTCCTCCCAGCGGGCGTTGGCCGCGTAGCGGGGGTCGTCGTCGGCCATCGGGGGGATGGTGGCGATCGAGTTGTACGCGTTGGCGGTGCCGGTGACGTTGGGGCGCGGCACGCCGTTGGAGTAAATGTACTGGTACATGTCCCAGACCGGCTCCTGCGACACGACGGCCTTCAGGGCCCGCTGGTCCAGGTTGTTGCCGATCAGCCCGGTCACGCCGTCGTACGACTTGCCGTACATGCCGACCGCGCCCGTCGACCACGGCCGGCCGGCGGCCCAGTCGATCGCGGCCTTCACGTCGGCCTGTTCGCCGGGCCCGGCCCAGTCGAGGCAGCCCGTCGAGCCGCCGAAGCCGCGCAGGTCGACCATGACGAAGGCGTAGCCGTTGGCGAAGACGTCGGCGCCCTCGATGAAGTCCTGGAACCGCGAGGAGGGCCCGGTGTGCGACCAGCCCTCGTCGCCGGTCGCGCCGGCGTGAGCGAAGTACGGCCCGACGGAGAGGATGACGGGCACCTCCTCGCCCTTCTCAAGACCCTCGGGCAGCAGCACGTCGGCGTGCAGCTCGGTGCCGGAGTCGTCGGCGGAGGGGAAGTAGTGCTGGGTCCATTCCGCGCCCTCGGGCACGCGGTCGTTCTCGTCGTGCGTGACGGATTCGGTGGCGGTGGCGATACGGGCCTGGGGGCCGGCCGCGGTGGCTTCGGGCGCCGCGGTCGCGGGCCCGGCGAGCGCGCCGGTCGCCGCGAGGGTGGCGGCGAGTGCGGAGGCGGCCCAGGCGGCCGCGTGACGTCTCTTCACATGCTCCTCCGGAATGACGGTACGGAGTTGTGGGGGGACGGCGGCTGGGCGCACCCGGGAAAACCACACGTCGCGGGCGCGACCGGGACCGACGCGTGGAGCGTATGATCACTTCGCGTACACGTCAACGAGGCCATGCGACCTGCCTGTTGGCCGGGGCCGTACGGGCTCCGTGCGGGGACGGCGCTACACCGCGACGCCCGCGGCGGCCGGCCGCGCGGCCTCCGGGGCACGGCGGCGGGCGAGCAGCGGGCCGAGGGCCAGCAGCGCCAGGCCGGCCGCGGACCAGCCGGCGAGGACCGCGAGCGGGCCCGCGGCGCCGTTGCCGTCGAAGTAGGCGACGGAGCGGACCAGGGAGCCGCCCGCGCCCGGCGGCAGCCACTGGCCGAGCGTCCCCACCGGCTCGGGGAGGAGCTCGGGGGCCGAGGTGACGCCCGAGAACGGATTGCCGAGGAGCATCACCAGCAGGCTGCCGGCCCCCATCCCGGCCCGGCCGAGCACCGCGGCGAGGCCCGCGACCGCCCCGGCGCCCGCGAGGACCGTCAGGCCGAGCGCGCCGGCCTCCGCCCACCAGTCGCCGGCCAGGGCGCCGAGCCAGCTGTCCGCGAGCGCGGCGGCGACCAGTCCGATGGCCGCGGCCGCGCCCACCGCGGCGAGCACCCCGCGACCGCCCCGCAGCCCCAGCAGGGTGACCAGCCCGCCGACCAGGAGGCCGGCCAGCGCGAGCGGCAGGACGCTGGAGTTGAGGGCGGAGCCGCGGGGGTCCGCGGACGGCAGCGGGACCACGTCCCGGGTGGGCACCGGCCGCCCGGCCTTCTCTCCGACGGCCTCGGTGAGCACCTGCGCCACGCTGGGCCCGGCGGCGGTGGCCACCAGCAGCTCGGGCCCGCCGGGGGAGGCGACGACGGCGCCGTAGACCTCGCGCTCCTCGATCGCGGTACGGGCCGCGTCCGCGTCGGCGTACTCGTGCACCTCGAAGGCGCCCTCGCGCTCCGCCAGTTGCGCCTTGAGCGGCGCGGTGGCCTGCGCGGGTCCCGCGACGCCGAGGGGCAGGTCGCGCGGCGCGAGCCGGGCGTTGGGCCAGACGAACGCCCAGAGGGCGAGGGCCACGAGGGCGGGGACCAGGACGACGACCGCGAGCACGCTGCGGGTGGAGGACATCGGGGGCCTCGATCGTAAAGAGAAGGATCGTTCGTTTTACGATCCTCACTCTGCGCGGGACGGTCGCGACTTGTCAAGAAGGAACGTTCGTTTTAGTGTGGCGGCCATGGCTCGCGTATCCCAGGCCCATCTGGACGCCCGGCGCCGGCAGATCCTGGACGGCGCGCGGCGCTGCTTCACGCGCAACGGGTTCCATGCCACGTCCATGCAGGACGTCTTCCAGGAGACCGGGCTCTCCTCCGGCGCCGTCTACCGCTACTTCCGCGGCAAGAGCGACCTGATCACGGCCGTCGCCGAGGAGGCGTTCGAGCGGATGCGGCTGGCCTTCGAGTCCGCGAGCCACGAGGCCCCGCTGCGCCCCCTCGCCGACGTGATCGACGGGGTGCTCACCCAGGTGCTGGAAGAGCAGGCCCGCACCTCGGGAGTGGACCGGCCGGGCGCGTTCGCCGAACTGATCGTGCAGGTCTGGAGCGAGACCCTGCGGGACGAGGGGCTGGCCGCGACACTGAACGCGGGCTACGACCGGATGCGCGCCATGTGGGGCAAGGTCGTCCGCACTTACCAGGACGCCGGCCACCTGCGCGCCGACGTCCCGACCGACCACCTCGTACGCGCCCTCATGGCGCTCGTCCAGGGGTTCATCGTGCAGCAGGCCGTCTTCAAGGACGTCGAGGTCGAACTCCGCAGCGGCCTGCGCGCCCTGCTGTCGCCGCACGCCTGAGCGCGCGGCCGGTCAGCCGCAGAAGGCCGCGTCCAGGAGCGCGTCCACGGAGTCGTCGAGGTCGGCGCGGTGCTCGGGCGTGAGCGCGACGGTGACGTGGCGGCGCAGGTCCGGGGTGGTGAACGACCAGCTCTGGTAGGCCAGCGCGTCGCCGTCGTTGCCGTACACCGTGACTCCGCACGAGGTCTCCTTCCAGGCCAGCCCCAGCCCGTACGTCCGGTCCCCGAACGCGGGCGTGCGCATCTCCGCCAGCAGGTGGTCCGGCAGCAGCCGCCCGCCGAGCAGTGCGGCGAGGAAGCGGTCGAGATCGCCGGCCGTCGAGATCATCTCGCCGCTCGCGCCGAAGAGCGACGGGTTCATCTCCGTGAAGTCGGCGAGCTGAATCCCGCCGGCCCGCTCGACCGGGACGTAGCCGCGCATGTGCGCCCCGCGGATCCGCGGGTACGTCCCGGGGAGCGAGGTGGCGTGCAGCCGCAGCGGCCGGAGGATCCGCCGCCCGATCTCCTTAGCGTACGGGCGCCCAGTGGCCTCCTCGATGATCCGGCCGAGCAGGAGGTAGCCGGTGTTGGAGTACGCGTAGGCCGTGCCCGGCGGCGTGGAGGTCGGGGGATGGGCGACGGCGCGCCCGATCTGCTCCTCCGGGGTCCACGTCCGCGACCGGTAGTCGAGGAACGCCGGGTCCGGGGGCACGGTCAGGGTGCGCTTGTAGTCGTAGAGGCCGCTGGTGTGGCCCAGCAGGTGCCGCACGGTGATGCGGCGGCCGTCCGGGACGGCGCCCGGCAGCCAGTCCTCGACCGGGTCGTCCAGCCGCAGCCGCCCCTCGCCGGCGAGTTGCAGCACGACGGTGGCGACGAAGGTCTTCGTGATGCTGCCGATCCGGAACCGCCCGCGCGCCGGGACCGCCCGCGTCGTGTCCCGCTCGGCGACGCCGCTGGTGACCCGCCACACCCGGCGCCCGTCGCGCACCTCCGCGAGCCCGCCCACCGCACCCTCGGCCACCAGCCCGTCCAGCCGCTCCCGCAACTCCGCCGCCCCGGGCGGCTCGTCGCCGTCCCGCGGCGGGGCGGCGGCCGACCCGGCCGCCACCGCCAGCACCGTCGCCGCCGCCACCAGCACACCCCGTACCCGCTTCACCCGGTCCACCCGCGCTCTCGTCTCGCCCGTCCCGTACGCGACGAGCCTGCGGCAGGGGGCGGCAGGAGAGAATGGGGCCGGTCGGAGTCCCGCACCGGGGGTTGTCCCCACCCGGCGGCCGGCCGGGCCCGCCCGGAGGCGCGCGACCGTCCGGACCCGCGCCTTTCGGGCAGGACCCGGCCGCGGAGGGGCGGGAGACAACTGCCCGCTCCGCGGCCGGAGTCGAGGACCGTCACATACGCGTTCGCGCCTGGTGCTTGAACGCCACGGTCAGACCCATGGCGAGCAGCCCAAGCAGGGCGGTGACACCACCGACGAAGCAGTTGGCCCAGATGGCGGCCGTCGGCGCGCCGTGGGTCACGGTGACCACCCAGGGGGAGATGACCAGCCAGGCGCCGAGGGGAATCGTCAACCATGCCAGGCCGGACGTCCGCTCCGGGGCGAGTGCCAGCCCGAGCCCGATCAGGGCGACGGCGATGCCGACGATCAGGTTGTTGATAGTGAGGTTGGTGTTCCCCGTGAAGTGCACGACCCAAGGCGAAATCGCGGCGAACAGGCCGGCCAGAAGGATCAGTCCTTCGAGGGCAATCACACCACCTCTGGCCGCCGTGCGATCGAGCCGGTCCCGCATCTCCACTACATCGGGGTGCGAGGTCATCTCAGTGGTGTGCTGCTGATTCGACATGGTTGCCGCCTCCTCTCCAGAGACAGAGTCGGATGCATCCCTTTTCGTACGATACGCCTGTTTGGGTGACTCTGCGTGGTGAGGGCTTCCGGCCCGGTCAGAGCGCCTGCGGGCCGCCTCGCCGGCGGACGATCTCGGCGATCCAGACGGGGGCGAACGGCGAGGTGCAGCCCGGCGAGGTCGGGTAGTCCTTCAGCACCCCCAGGCGCTCACCGACGGCCACGGCGCGTGCGCGGTGTGCGGGGTACTCGATGCCGATCTGCGCGAGACACGTGTTCATCGCCCACTGCAACCGGTCGGGGGCGTCCTTCAGCTCCGCCTCGATCACGTCGAGCAGCCCTGCCGGGTTGAGGCCCGCGGGGCTCTTCACCACGCGCTCGGCGGTCAGCGCCCAGCCGGCGGCCGCCACCACCGGATCGGGGTCGGCGAGCCAGGCCAGGCGCAGCTCCTCGGCGTGCGGGCTCTTCTTCACCGCGTAGTTCACGAGCCAGTCGTGCACCTTGGGCGTACGCGCCTCGCGCAGCATCGCGTCCAGCTCGTCCCGCTCGAACGCCTTCGGGCGGCAGACCAGCAGCGCCAGCAGCCGCGCCGCGGTGTCGCCGGTCCGCCACAGCTCGCGGGCGAGCGGCTGCTGCGTCTTCAGCCGCTTGGCGAGCGCGCGCAGCCTGCCGAGGTTGACGCCGTGGTCGTCGCCGTGCCTCTCGTTCACCGCGCGCGCCTTCGGGTCCTCCAGCTCGGCCAGCTCCGCCATTACCTCGGTCAGGGTCATCTCCGCCACCGCACCCTCCTGCCGGTCGGTGGGAGCCTAGACCCCGGCTGTGACAATCCCGCCTGCGGCGCGGCGCTCTGCGCCGGACGGCGCCCGGCCCGGGCTACGCGCGGCTCGCCGCCCGCAGCCCGTTCAGCGTGATCGTGCCCCGGTCGAGGCGCACGCTCGCCGTGTACCGGTACGCCGCCCGCACCTCCGGGTCCGTGAGGTCCAGCACCCCGCCCGCGTCCGCCGTGAAGAGGAACTCCCAGCCCGCGCCCTGGTCCACGTACGCCGTGGTGACCCTGCCGCGCGCCACCAGGGCGTAGCGGGAGCCGGGGCGGGAGAGGTCCACGGTGCCGTCGAGGTTGTCCAGCGGCTCCTGGCCGACGGTGATCAGCCTGCCGTCGACGCGCAGGTCCCAGCCGGCCCGCCGCAACCCGTTGTGATGGCGGAAGAGCAGATAGTTGTCCGCGTCCTTGGCGAGGCCGACGAAGACGGTGTCCTGGCCGCCCGTCCCCGCGAACGTGCCGGTCTCCAGCACCAGCGCGAAGGTGTCCGTGCGCGGCGCGGTGCCGGAGAGGAAGAGCAGGTGCGTCGGCGCCTGCGTGGTCACGGTCAGCCTGCCGTCGTCCGCGGTGGCGGTGCCCTGGTGCGACCCGCGCGGTACGGGCAGCACGGTGAAGCCGTCGAGGCCGGTGTCGAACCGCTCGTCCAGTTCGGCCACGGGGTACGCCCCGGGGCCGGGCGGCGGCGGGAACAGGCCGACGTCCGCGAGGTGGTCGTCGAGCAGCGCGGTCAACTGGCGGAGCTTCGCGGGGTGGCGGCCCGCGAGGTCGTCGGTCTCACCGGGGTCGCGGCCGACGTGGTACAGCTCGGCGGCGCCGCCGCGGAGCCGGCGTACCAGCTTGAACTCGCCGTGGCGGACGGCCGCGTGCGGGTGGCGGTTCTGGTTGAAGTGCGGGTAGATCCAGAAGAGGGTGTCGCGGTGGAGCCGGCCGCGGCCGGTGAGCAGGGGGGCCAGGCTCGTGCCGTCGAAGCGCGCGGCGGGGGCGCGGCCGCCGGCGGCCAGGTCGAGAGCCGTCGGGAGCACGTCGATCGTGGAGACGGGCGTGTCGTCCGTGCGCCCCGGCGGCACCCGGCCGGGCCAGTACGCGACCAGCGGCACCCGGATCCCGCCCTCGTACAGCTCGCTCTTGCCGCCGCGCAGCGGCGCCGTCGCGTCCCGGTACGGACTGCCGTTGTCGGACGTGACGAGGATCAGCGTGCGCCCGGCGAGCCCGTGCTCGTCCAGCGCGGCGACGATGCGGCCGACCTGCTGGTCGACGCTCTCCAGCATCGCGGCCAGCGCGGGCCGGTTCGGCAGGTCGCCGGCGCCCGGCTTGGCCTCGTACTTGGCGAGCAGTCCGGGCTTCGCGGCCAGGGCGGTGTGCACGGCGTAGTTGGAGACGTGCAGGAAGAACGGCTCGTCGCGGTGGCGCGCGACGAAGTCGACGGCCTCGTCCGCGAGCCGGTCGGTGAGGTACTCGCCGGGGGTGCGGGCCGGCAGGTCGGGCATGAAGCGGTACGGGTGGAAGTAGTCGCCGTCCGCGATGTACAGCCGCTCGGAGGCGATGGCCTCGTCCAGCCCGTGCGCGTAGGGGTTGCCGGGCCGCTCGGTGTACTCGCCGCTGTAGGTCTCGGTGAGGTGCCACTTGCCGATCAGGGCGGTGGTGTAGCCGTACGGGCCGAGGAAGTCGGGGACGGTGGGCACGTCGGGGGAGAGGAACTTGTCACTCGCCGCGGGTGCCTCGCGGAGGAAGTCGGTGATGCCGGTACGGGCCGGGTACAGCCCGGTCATCAGCGCGGCGCGGGTCGGCGAGCAGATGGGCGCGGCGGAGTACGCGCGGGTGAAGCGCATCCCCTCGCGCGCCAGCCGGTCGATGTGCGGGGTCTCGTTGAAGGTGTTGCCGTACGCGCCGAACTCGCGCCAGCCGAGGTCGTCGACCGACACGACGATGATGTTGGGCGGCGGCGGGCCCGCGGCGGTGGCGCTCCGGGCGAGTGCGGGGGCGGCGACGGCCGTGAGGCCGACGGCTGAGGCACCGCGCAGGACGCCGCGGCGCGAGGGGCGGCGGAACGTCGTCGGGGGCATACGGCTCAGCGTCCGGGGGCCCGCGAGCGGGCGTCAACACCCGGGTGAATTAGTCCGGGACGGACGCGCGGAGCGCCGCGCGGGCAGGGGAGCTGGCCGGGCGGAGAGCGGCCGGGGGCGAGCGGCGGGGGAGCGGGGCCGGGGCGCGGCCGGGCGCGGGTCAGTCCGCGGCGCGCAGCCGTACGTGGATGTGGCCGGCGTCCGGCGCCGCGGGCCCGCCGTCCGGTTCCGTGATCCCGGCGACGTCGAGCCCCGCGACCGCCGCCAGGGTCTCGAAGCCGTCCCGGGTGTACCAGTGCAGCACCCACGGGCGTTCGGTGATGCTGCTGCCCGAGGGGTGGTAGCGCTCGTAGCGCAGCAGCGTCGTCTGGGTGCGGGTGTGCTCGTCGCGGCTCTCCGCGACGACGCGGACCCGCAGTTCGGCGCCGTCGGGACCGGTGGCGGTGCGGGCCCGGCCGACGTCCGCCGCGGCGGTGGGCGCCGGCAGGTGCAGCGGGATCAGGGCGGTGCCGCCCCCGGCGAGATGGGTGCGGATGGCGCGCAGCGCGGCCAGCGCGGTGGCGTCGTCGGGCAGCAGGTTGAACGTCGGCCCGGCGAGGAAGACGGCGGCGTACCTGCGCGGCAGGTCCAGGGCCTCCATGCGCTGCTGGAACACCCTGACGGGCAGGCCCTCTTCCGCCGCGCGGCGGCGCAGCCGGTCCAGCATGTCCGCGGAGGAGTCGACGCCGTCCACGTCCAGACCGCGGCGGCGCAGCTCGAGCAGCGGCTCGCCGTCGCCGCAGCCCAGCTCCAGCGCGGGCGTACCGGCCTGCTCGATGAAGGCGGCGTACGGCTCGGGGTCCTGGGCCACGGACTTCAGCGGCCCGTACAGCTCCGCGACGATTCCGGTGTAGAAGTCTGCTGGATCCATGTTCGCCACCTTATGCGGGTGGCGGCGGGGGTGACAGTTCCCCGGGGAGGGAGGTCACCCGGGTTCCGCACCCGCGGCCGGCGCGGTGCGCTCCACCCCGTGGTGCCACGCCCGGACCCCGCGGCCGGCAGCCCACCCCGGGGCGAACCGGCGTGCCGCGCACGTCACTTGACGACGACGTACGCGCCCCGCGGCCGGCACCCGGTGACGGCCGCGAGGCGCTGCGACGTCATGCGTCCGCGGAGGTGACCGCCGGGCGGGCGGCCCGCCGGAAGTGCCAGACGATCGCCGCCGGGACGCCGGCGTGGGACACCGCCGCGGCCTCGGGGACCAGTTCGCGCAGGGACCACGGCCACGCCTCCCACGGCCCCGGGTCCGTCGCCGGAGCGGGGGCCGGTGTTGCCTCCGCGGCGGCCGGCACCCCCGGCTCCTCGCAGCCCAGCACGTCGAGCCCGGCCGCGAGCGCGGCGCGCACGTAGTCCCCGACCGCGTGCCGGTACGTCTCCACCCGGGCGGGGCCGCCGTCCGGCAGCCGTACCGCCGGGACCGACCCGAGCGCCACCCGTTCCGGGTGGACGTCCGAGGTCACCAGGTGCCCGCCCGGCCGCAGCACCCGCGCGAACTCCGCCAGCACCGGGCCCAGATCGGGGACGTGGGTCAGCGCGAGCGAGCAGACCACCACGTCCACGGCGCCGTCGGCGACGGGCAGCGCGTCCAGCCCGCCGAGGCGGAAGTCCCCCTCCGGCAGCCGCTTCCGGGCCCGCGCCAGCATCTCCGGGGAGCTGTCGACGCCGAGGGTGCGGTGGCCGCGCGCGGCCAGCAGGGCCGCCATCCGGCCGGTGCCGCAGGCGGCGTCCAGGGCGAGGCCCGGAGGCAGCGGGTCGAGGAACGCCCCGACCACCGGCTCGTCCAGGTCGAACGCCGTGTTGGGCCCGTCGTACGTCTCCGACCAGATCCGGTACCCCTCGACCGTGGACACCCGGGCGACGTCCACGCCCGCGCCCGCCAGCGCCTCGTCGCCGAGCAGCCGCCGGATCCCGCCGAGCCGCGCGGCGACGAACGCCCGGTCGTACTCCCCGGTGAACGAACGCACCAGGGCGATGCCCTCCATGCCGACCGCGTAGGCCAGCGGATCCTCATGCCGCACGGCTGCGACCGTAGTGACGCGCGCGGCGCCCGCGCCACCCGATTTCGCGGCGCTCGGCCGCGTCCGGCACCCGGCGGCGTGCGCCCCCGGAGCGGCGCGCGTCGGGCCATCCAGGTGAGCGGCCGGCAGCCCGCGCCCACCGGCCGAAGTCCCCGGCGGCCGGGCCCGGGTGCCCCCGCCGGCGTACTCGAAAATCTGTGAATGCGACATGCGACCGAGCTGCCATATCAAATACCCCGCTGAGTTCGATTTGCCGAAGCCGCGCTTCGCTGCCGCCACCGGGCCTGGTCGGTGTCATCCTGGTATGGCTACCTTTGGCGGATTTCATGCGGAGGGGTCCCATGGGCAGGGCAGACACCACCGGGCACGTACGCGAACGAGCGGCGGACGCCCCCGACCTCTTCGCGGAGCTGCGGGAACGGGAGTTCGGATACCTCGACGAAGGCGGGCACACCTATCTCGACCACACCGGCGCCGGACTCCCGCCGCGCTCCCTCGTCGCGGAGAGCGCCCGGCGCATCACCGGCGGGCTGTTCGGCAACCCGCACTCCGAGAGCCCCGCCTCCCGGGCCTCGGGGGACCGGCTCGCCGAGGCCCGCGAGGCGGTGCTGCGGTACTTCAACGCCGACCCCGCCGAGTACGCCGTGATCTTCACGCCCAACGCCACGGGCGCGCTGCGCCTGGTCGGCGAGGCGTATCCGCTCGGGCGCGGCAGCCGGCTCGTCCTCTCCCTCGACAACCACAACTCCGTCAACGGCCTGCGGGAGTACGCGCGGGCGCGCGGCGCGACCGTCGAGTACGTCCCGCTGCGCACGCCGGACCTGGGGATCGACGAGGACCGGATGCACGCCGCCCTGGCCGTACGCACCCGGCGCCCCGCCCTCGTGCGCCACGCTCCCCGGGGGCTGCTGGCCTATCCGGCGCAGAGCAACTTCACCGGCGTACAGCACTCCCTGGACTGGATCACCACCGCACAGGCCCACGGCTACGACGTCGTGCTCGACGCGGCCGCGTACGTCCCGACCAACGCCCTCGACCTCGGCCGCCATCACCCCGACTTCACCGTCGTGAGCTGGTACAAGCTCTTCGGCCACCCCACAGGACTCGGCGCCCTCATCGCCCGCAGGACCGCGCTCGCGAAGCTGCGCCGCCCGTGGTTCGCCGGCGGCACGATCTACGCCGTCAGCGCGCAGGCGCAGTGGCACGTCCTCGCCGACGACGAGGCCGCGTTCGAGGACGGGACCGTCAACTTCCTCGCCATACCGGACGTCACCGCCGGCCTCGCCTGGATCGAGTCCATCGGCATCGACCGCGTGCACGACCACGTCGACGCGCTGACGGCGCACCTCCTCGCCGGGCTGCGGACGCTGCGGCACGGCGACGGCTCGCCGCTGGTCCGGGTGTACGGCCCCGACCGGGCCGGCGCACCGCGCGGCGGCACGGTCGCGCTGAACGTCCTCGACGCCGCAGGGCGGGTCGTCGACGAGCGCGTCATCATCCGCGACAGCGGCGCGTACGGCATCTCCCTGCGCACCGGCTGCTTCTGCAACCCGGGAGCGGGCGAGGCGGCGTTCGGCCTGTCGCCGCGCCGGCTGCGCCGGGCGGCCCGCAGGCGGCTCGACTCGCTGGAGGACTACCTGAAGATGCTGCACCTGCCGTCGGCGGGCGCCGTGCGCGTGTCCCTGGGGGCGTCCTCGCAGCCTGCCGATGTCGAAACGTTTCTTTCGTTCGTGACGCAGACCTACCGGGACCGCGTCCCCGACGTGGCCGGCCTCGCGCCGCGGCTGGGCTGCTGACCCCGCGGGCCCCGGACCCCGGCCCGCGTCACCGTCCCTGCCGGCTCCGCTCGGCGCCGTCCCGGCACTTGCGCGCGACGACCCACCACGTCAGCGCCAGGAAGAGCACCGCGAAGCCGGCCAGGATCAGCCACCCGCGGGCGGCCGGGTGCCCGAACGATTCTCCGTACGAGGCCAGCAGCGGCCACCCCGCGGGGGACACCCCCGTACGCCACAGCGACTCCAGACCCACCCCGCTGCCCAGCGCCTCGAACGCCCACCGGTTGGTCATCGCCAGGCTGATCGCCTCGCCGCCCATCGTCATCCGCGGCACCGGCACGAACGCCCCGGAGAACAGCACCTGCGGGAAGCACAGCAGCGGCAGCATCAGCGTCGCCTGCCCCGGCTCCGCCACCGCCGCGGACGCGAGCAGCCCGAGCGCGAGGGCGGCGGCGGAGGCCAGCAGGCTGGAGGCGAAGAGCGAGGCGTACGTGTCCCAGCCGGCCGGCGGCAGCCGGTCCAGCGCGCGCAGGACGGCCAGCAGCAGCGCGTCGGCGAGGGCGAGCGCGGGGAGCATGGTGGTGAGCTTGGAGGCGACGTACGGGCCGATCCGCAGGCCGGCGAGCCATTCGCGGCGCAGCACGGCCAGTTCGGTGCAGATCTGCAGCAGGCCGTACGTCAGCCCGAAGAAGAAGGCGCCGAAGGCGATCCAGAACATGATCATCGCGGTCGACCCGGGGTCGGGGGACGCGGGGTCGAAGGCGCCGCCGCGGAAGAGCACCGCGAACATCGCCACGATCATGACGGGGGAGCCGACGAGGACGGCGACGGAGAGGCGGTTGTGGAGGAGGAGCGCGGTGCCGCGCCGGGTGAGCAGGGCCCACTGGCGCAGGGCGCCGACGCGGGCGGGTGTGGTGGCGGGGACGGCGGACGAGGGGGCGCGGGCGGGCGCGGCGGGGCCGGCGGGGGTGGTGGGATCGGCGGGCGTTGCGGGACCGGCCGTTGCCGCGGGGCCGGACCGGGCGGTGGGCTCGGCAGCGGTGGCGGTGGCGGTGGCGAGGCCGGTGGCCGCGACGGCACCGGCGGGTGCCACGGCCCCGGTCGGTGCCGCGTGTCCTGTAGGTACCGCGTGGCCGGCGCGTGCCGCCGGGCCGGAGGGCGCCCCGGGGCCCCAGCCGTCCCCCCGCTCCGGGACGTCGCCGGCGCCCGCCCCCGGCGCCCGTGCGCCGGCGGCCACCGCCCCGTACACCTCCTCCGCGGTGCGCACGCCGAACGTCTCGCAGAGCGCGCCCGGTTCACCCGCGTAGGCGACCTCGCCGTCGGCCGAGAGGAAGACCACCTGGTCGCCTCGCGGCAGATCGGCGAGCACGTGCGTGGTGAGCACGACCGTCGTGCCGTCGTCGGCCAGCCCGCGCAGGGTGTGCATCAGCTCCGCGCCGGTGGCCGGGTCGAGCCCGGACGTCGGCTCGTCGAGGAAGAGCACCCGGGGCCGGGTCAGCAGCTCCACCGCGATGCTCGCCCGCTTGCGTTCGCCGCCGCTCAGGGCCCGTACCGGCGTATCGCGCCGCGAGGTCAGCCCCAGGGTGGCCAGCACCCGGTCGACCGTCGCGGCGACGGCCGCGGCCGGGGTCCCCGGCGGCATCCGCAGCCCGGCCGCGTACACCAGCGTGCGGTGCAGCGGCAGCTCACGGTGGATGATGTCCTCCTGCGGCACGTACCCGAACTCCGGCCCGGGCGGCCCCGGCGGCGCCCCGTCGTGCCACACCTCGCCCTCGCTCGGCACGCTCAGCCCCGCGAGCGTCTGCAGCAGGACCGTCTTGCCGGCGCCGCTGCTCCCGGCGATCACGGTGAGGCTCCCGGGCGCGACGTCGAGCGACACCCCGCGCAGCACCCGGCCCGCCCCGCGCACGTCCCGGCTCACCCGCCGCGCCCGCAACCGCAGGCCGGCGGCCGGCGGAACGGACACACCGGCGGGACCGCCGGGGGAGGCACCCGGGCGCAGGGGCGGCGTCGACATGAGTGCAGCATGCCAAAGGTTCGGGGTGCCGGACCCCCGCGGCTCGCGCGCGGTACCAACGATCGGACGATCCGTCAGCCGCCGTCGTCGGGCCGCGAGGCCGCGTCCGGCCGCCAGTCCGGGGCGAGCAGCCCGAGGACCACCTCGTCCAGGAAGGTGCCCAGCACCCAGGCCGAGGAGCGCAGCACGCCCTCGCGGACGAAGCCGTTGCGCTCGGCGGCGCGGAGCATGGCGGCGTTGTCGGCCAGGGTCTCGATCTGCAGCCGGTGCAGGCCGCGTACGACGAAGCCGTAGTGGCAGAGCGCGGCGACGATGTCGGTGCCGTAGCCCTTGCCGCGCGCGTACGGCATGAGCCCGAGGCCGACGTGCGCGGAGCGGTGATGGGCGTCGATGCCCCACAGCGACGCCGTGCCGACCAGTTCCCCGCCCTCCAGCTCCACCACGGAGAACGGGACGGTCCCCTCTGCCTTGTCGTCCACCAGCAGCGGGTTGTCCTTGGACGCGGCCGCGATCGGCCGCCACGGTGTGGCCTGGGCCCGGGAGCCGGTGACGACGTCGTCGTAGAGGTCGGCCTGCAGAATCGGGATGTCGTCCGCGTGACGGGCCCTGAGCCCGACCTTCGTGCCTCGTAGCATCCCTGTTTCCTAACCGGCGGGACCCGCTGCCCGCAAACGCATTCCCCCGGCAAGCCGTGCCCGTTCGGGGGAAAGCGGACGCCGCGGCTTACGGGTGAATCACGGCGGCGGGCCCGGGCCGCGACGGCCATCCGCTCATCGGACGGCCCGGATAAGCCTGTTGTCATATCTCCCCTTCCGGCGGCCTGCATTCCGCGGCGCGGGGGAGAGGGCGGGAAACGCGTCAGGCGATGAGGAGGCGGAGGCCCAGTTCGGCCGCGTCGAGGGCGAGGAGGTCGCGGTTGCGCTCGTTCCAGCGGCCCGAGGCGAGGTCGTCGCGGAGGCCGCTCACCGCCCGCCGCTCCGCCGCCGGGCCCACCCTGGTCCACACCGACACCGCGCGGCGCACCTCGTCCTCCAGGTACGCCTCGGGCCGCCGCCAGTGCGCCTCGAAGAAGCCGTCCGCGCAGTCCCACGGGATGAGCACCGGCTCCGCGCGCCCGCCGATCGCGCGCGTCAGGTCGGCCAGCGACGGCCAGTCGGTGAGGAGTCCGGCGAACTCCGGCAGGTAGTCGCGGGTGAGCCAGAACCGCTCGCGCCTGCCCGGGTCGCAGGCGTCGTACGTGAACACCACCACCCGCCGCGCCACGCGCCGCATCTCCCGCAGCCCGGCCACCGGGTCGGGCCAGTGATGCACGGTGCTCACCGCCATGGCCGCGTCGAACGCCCCGTCCGGGAACGGCAGCCGCTCCGCACTGGCCGCCACGCACCGCGCCGCGCCCGCCGGCCGCTGGGCCCGCATGACGGCCGACGGCTCGACCGCGGTGACGTCGCGGCCGGGCGGCTCGTACGAACCGGTGCCGGCGCCGACGTTCAGCACCGTACGGGCGTCCCCGAGGGCGTCCCAGATCCGCGCGGCGATCCGCGGCTCGGTGCGCCGGGTCGCGGGATACGCGGCGCCGATGGCCTCGTACAACTGTGGTCCGAACACCCTGAGTTGCTCCTCCGACGTCGTCCTGATCCCCTTCGCCCGCGCCGCCAGCTCCGCGTCGATGGCCGTCACCATGGCGGCGGCGCGCTCGCGCTGCGCCAGCAGCAGGGCGCGCAGCCGGCGCAGGTGGGCGACCGCGTCGGTGGCCGGGTCGTCGACCAGCTCCGCGATCTCCCGCAGCCCGAACCCCAGCCGCCGGTACCCGAGCACCTCCCGCAGCCGCTCCACGTCGCCCGCCGCGTACGCCCGGTAGCCGGCCGCGGTCCGCGCGGAGGGGCGTACGAGGCCGATCTCGTCGTAGTGATGCAAGGTGCGCACGCTCACCCCGGCCAACTCGGCCACGCGCCCCACGGTCAGATGTTCCGCCACGCCCCCGACGATGCCCCCTCACGCCACGTGAGGGTCAAGCGGCCTTTCCCGGGCCCGTAGCGCCGCAGTACGTTGAGCCGCGACGCACCCCGGTCAACCCCGCGAGTTCCAGGCGGTCCCCATGGCAGACCACGCACCGGACGCGATCGACACGAGCCGCCCGCATTCGGCGCGCATCTGGAACCACCTGCTGGGCGGCGAGGACAACTACGAGGCCGACCGGGCCGCCGCGGCGGCGATCCTCGCGGTCTTCCCCGGGATGGCCGGCATCACGCGCCACTCCCGGCAGTTCACCGGCCGCGTGGTCGGCCACCTGGTGCGCGACGCGGGCATCCGCCAGTTCCTGGACGTCGGCAGCGGACTGCCCACCGCCGACAACACCCACGAGATCGCCCAGCGCACCGCGCCGGAGGCGCGGATCGTCTACGTCGACAACGACCCCCTGGTCCTGGCCCACGCCCGGGCCCTGCTCACCTCCAGCCCCGAGGGCCGGTGCCAGTACGTCGACGCGGACGCCCGCGATACCGACCGGATCCTCGAAGAGGCGGCGCGCACGCTGGACTTCACACGGCCGGTGGGGCTGATGCTGATGGGGATCCTCGGCCTGGTCGAGGAGTACGACGAGGCCCGGTCGCTCGTACGGCGCCTGCTGGCCGCCCTGCCCCCGGGCAGCCACCTGGCCCTCAACGACGGCACGACCACCGAACCGGCCTACGTCGAAGCCCTCCGCCGGCACAACCCGGGGGCGGCGGTCCCGTACACACCGCGCGCCCCGCACGAGATCGAGCGCTACTTCGAGGGCCTGCACCTCCTGCCCCCGGGCGTGGTCTCCTGCCCGCGGTGGCGGCCGGAGAGCACCGCGGAGGACCTGCCGGAGGTGGCCGTCTACGGCGGCGTAGCCCGTAAGCCGTGAGGTGCGCAGGGGCCGCGGTGGGGCGGCTTACGGCGAGCCGCCATGGGTTCTGCCGCCTCCCCTGCCGGCCTCGCTGCTGATCACCGCCCGCATCGCCCGGCGACTGCGCGCCGCACGACCCGCAAGCGCCCGCCCGGGCCGGGCCCGTTCCGGGCGGTGATCCACAGCGTTCCCGACTGGCGCGCCCCTCAGGCGGGGAAGGTGGCGCCCCAGGTGGCGGGGCCGACGATGCCGTCGACGGTGAGGCCCTTCTTCGCCTGGAAGTCCCGGCACGCGGCGTACGAGTTGGGGCCGTAGGCGCCGTCCGCGGTGAGGCTGTAGCCGTGCCGGGCGTTCATCTGGTTCTGCCACGTGGCCACGCTCGCGTGGCTGAAGGTCGGCGGCTGGCGGAAGTTGACGCCGGGGTGGGGCAGCGGGCCGCCGCCGGGGTTCGTCGCCCCGTTGAGCACGCCGTTCACGTACAGGTTCCCCGGGCAGCCGGTGCTCAGGTGGTCGCGGTGGCCGCAGATGGCACGGGCCGCACCACCCTGCGTGCGCAGCCGGTTGACGGCGTAGCGGAAGGCGTTGATGAGGCCGGTGGTGATGGTGTCGTAGTCCCCGGCGGTCCCGCCGACGAGACCGCAGACGGCGTACCAGTTCTGATTGCCGGGGTCGGTGCCGTTCGCGGCCGTCCGGCGGTTCTCACCGCGGCCCTGGAACACGTAGTCGTGCACGCAGACGAGGTGGCTGTACGCGATGTCCGCCCACCCGTTGCCGTCCATGTGGTGGTTCTGGATCCCGCGCACCTGGGCGGCGCAGTCCGCGTGGTTCGCGCGGGCGACGTGGACGGCGTCGACGTGATGGATGGTCACGCCGCCGTTCTGGGGCGTGATGTTGCTGTTGGTGTTCCGCGGAGCGCGTGCACCCCAGGCGGACCGGGAGACGAAGGTGGTCACTGTCCCCTCCGTCCGGACAGCGCGCAGTCGACGGTGGCGTTGAGCGGCTCGTCCTGCGCCCGCCGCAGCCCGCCGGACGCGTAGACCGCGCCGGGATGCCCGGGCCGGTTCACGATCGGCAACTCCCGCGGATCCGCGGCGAAGGCCGCACCGGAGCAGATCACGGGGGCGCCGGCCACGGCGACCGCGGCTATCCCCAGGAAGCCACGGCGGGATGGTCGTTGCGACATGTCGTCTCCAGACGGTCGTGGGGGTACGTCGGCTGACTCGCTCGCGCACCCCAGAGGTACAGCACACCGGTAGCGCCCCGGTTGCGCCGCCAGGGGGCCACGCAGCGGACGGTGCGCGGGTCCGGCCGTCCCGTCCTGCCGCTATCCGACCCGGGAACGTTGCGGCACGGTGGCCGGGTCGGCCGGGCGGCCGCGGGTGAGGTACTGCGGTACGGGGGTGCGGTTGTCGCCGGTGTCGCGGACGAGGCCGTAGCGGACGATGCCCGTCGCCGGGTCCGGCGCGGTGTGCAGGTCGCGCAGGATGGACGCGTGGTCCGTCGGCTGGACGAAGACGTTGTAGTCCTCCCCGGTCTCGTTCTGGTGGAGCGTGACCGCGCCGTCGAGCCAGAAGAACTCGCTCTGCCACATCTGCTGGGTGCCCTCGGGGAGCACGGTGGTGCCGATGTCGGGTGATTCCATCCAGGTCTCGCCGGCTCCGCCCGGCTTGACGTCGTCCATCCGCCGGCCGCCGCCGGAGGCCGCATGGAAGAGCCTGCCCTCCAGGCCCGTCCAGGTGGGCATGGTCAGGCTGCCGCCGCGTTCCGCGGTGACGATCTGCCAGCGGACCAGCACGTATCCCCTGCCGCGCAGGGTCGCGCTCTCCCCGCGGTGGGTGAGGGTGACGTCAGGTTCGACGGTGCTGGTCACGCCCCGTTCCGGCCGGTGGGGCAGGGAGCCGGGCGGCCGGCCGGGGTCGGGCGGGGAGTCGACGGCGTCGACCACGCTGCCGTACCGGGCGGCGGGAGCGGACGTCGGGCCCCCGGTGCCCGGTGGGGTGGCCGGCGGCGTGCTCGCCGAGGGCGTGCGTGTCGAGGGCCTGCTCGTCGCCGGCGGGCTCGCCGGCGGCGTACCGGCCCGCCCGGACGTGGGCGGGGCCGGGGAGGCGGTGGCCCGCGGCGCCGGGTCCGCCGGCCGCTCGTACACCAGGAGCGCCGTGCCACCCGCGGCGAGGGTCACCCCCGCCGTGGCCGCCGCCACGGGCTTGCCGAATGCCGCCAGCGCCTTGGCCGCCCAGCCGGCGCCCGCGGCTGCCGCGGTGGTCTTGCCACCCAGCGCCAGGGAGAGGGCGAACCCCGCCGGGATCGGCACCAGGGCCAGGCCCACCAGCAGCCGCTCCGCCGGCACGATCTCCTCGCGCGACACGGCGCACCGGGCGCAGCCGCGGATGTGCCGGGCCAGCCGCTTGCGCCAGACGGAACCGGGCCGGCCGTCCCAGCGGCCGAGCAGGGCGCGCAGGCCGTCGCAGCCGGCGTGCTTCGGGTCGTTCGACTCCTTCAGCACGCGGACGATGCCGCGCGCCCTCTCCAGCCGTTCCTTCATCCGCTGGACGCGTACGGCGGCGTGCGCCCGGCTGACGCCGAGCGCCGCGGCGAGGTCACCGCGGCTCAGTTCGCCGGCCACCTCCAGCCACCACAGGGAGAGCAACTGCCGGTCCTCGCCGTCCAGCCAGCGCGCCGCCTCGGCGACCTCGCGCCGCTGGCCCTCCAGTTGCAGCCGCAGCACGGTGGTCTCGGCGAAGTCCACGGTCCCGTCGGGGACGTCGGCCCTCGCGCGGGACTCGGCGGCCTGCCGCTCCCGGCGCCGTGCCCGGTCGCGTATCTGCCGCATCGCGATCGAGACGAGCCAGGAGCGGAAGCTGTCCGGGTCGCGGAGGGCGGGGAGCCGGTGCACGGCTCGGAGCATCGTCTCCTGTACGACGTCGTCGACGTCGGCATGGCCGTCGAGCGCCCGTCCGACGATGTTGTAGACCAACGGCAGCCAGCCGGCCACCAGCCGTTCCATCGCCTCGCGGTCCCCGGCCTGCGCCGCCGTGATGACCGCGCGCCAGTCCCGGGCGTCCACCGTCACTCCTCGCATCGCCGGACCCGCCGCTGCCGCGGCGAGGCTACTGAACGTAGAGCAGGGTGCCGAAGCCCAGCTCGTCGAAGCCGCCGCTGTTGCCGCCGTAGTCGCCGCCGCCGCCCTCGGGGAGTTGGCCTCGGCCGTCTCCCGCATGTTCGGGCAGTCCTGGCCCAGCCGGCCCGCGTAGTGGTGGTAGACCCGCTCCCAGACCGGGCGCACCTGGCCGCGGCCCCCGGTACCGGGGGCGGTCTGGTTCACGTTGTCGCAGTTGTCGTAGGTGGTGTACGGCACGTCGTGGCCGAGGTTGTACCGGGCCACGTACTCGCACGCCTTGCGGAACCTGTGGTCGTCCGCGGCGTAGAGGTCGACGCCCTGGCTGTACGCCATCTCGCACAGAGTGCCCATCAGGCCGATGCCCATGATGCTGTGCGCCTGGTCGCGACCGGTCTCCTGCCACTGGGCGAGACCGGCGTCGTCGTAGACGAAGGGGATCGCGTTCGCGAGCGCGCCGGTCCCCGCGCCGTTGTGGAAGTAGTCCACGGCCTCGTCGAACAGGGCCTGGTCGTCGCAGAGGATGCCGATGGCCATGATCGAGACCATGTTGCACAGGTCCCAGTTGGCCCAGTAGTGGGTATCGCAAGTGCCGTTGTGGCGGACCAGGAAGTCGCTGTTCAGCGGGTAGAAGACAGCTTTCGTCAGCTCCTGGAACCGGCGCAGGTCGAAGCCCTCGTAGTCGCGGATGAGCTCGCCGACGTTGGCGAACTGATACCCGTAGATGCCCGACGCCAGCCGCGACTCGGAGTAGGTGGGGTCGAGGGACTCCAGCGTCTGCGACCACGCGTTGCAGATGTCCCGCGCGGTGTCGCCGTGCGCGGTGTCGCCGGTGATCTTCCAGCGCAGCGCATTCTGATACGCCGCGTGGATGTCGTTGTAGAGGATCCAGTAGTTCTCGCCCTCGCCGCCGCCGCGGACGATCGTCTTCTGCGGGTTGGGGACCCTGCCCGGCGCGGAGTGGGAGTTGGCGGTGAGCCGGTCCCAGCCGGAGAGCCACGGCTGGTCGCCCGCGGCGACCTTCTCCGCTATCCGGTCGAACGCCTCCTGGGTGTGCAGCGCACCGGGGTGGGTGAAGGCTGCGGCCCCGGGAGCGGCGGCGGGTTCGCCGCTCCAGGCGGCGGCCGAGCTGCCCACCGCCCCTGCCGCCGCGACCCCTCCGGCGATCTGCAGGACGCTGCGGCGGCTCATGCGGGGTGCGTTGTGGTGGCCCATGTGCGGCTCCTGTGAGTGGGGGGAAGGGCGCGCCGAGCAGCGCACCTGTTACAGGTGACGCAGGGAACGGGCCCGCGATAACACTTTTCGCGCCCGCCGGCCCCGGACGGGGCGGTCCGGCGGAAACGGCGTACCGCCGGCCCTCAGCCCTCCCCAGGCCCCCACCGAAGGCGTCACCCAGGGCCGACGTGCCGCCGGGCGGCGCCGGTCGGCCCCGGGGGCGCAGCGGTGCGCGTCAGCGCTCCGCGACGGCGTCGGCCAGTAGCCGCTCGGCGGTGCGGACGAGCTCCGGGCGGGCGGCTGCGACGTCGCTCTGCTCGCCGGGGTCGGCGCGCAGGTCGTACAGCTCGACCGGTCCGTCCTCGGGGCGTACGCCCTTCCACCTGCCGAAGCGCACCGCCTCGTCGGCTCCGTCGGCCTCCCAGTACAGGTAGGGGTGGCGGGTCTGCCTGCGGCCGGTCAGCGCGGGCACGAACGACACGCCGTCCAGCCCTTCCGGTGCGGCGGCGCCGCCGACCTCGGCCAGCGTGGGGAGGTGGTCCCAGACGGCCACCGGGTCGTGCAGCACCGAGCCGGGCGCCGGGCCGCGCGCGGTGCGCAGCGCCGCCGGCAGCCGGACGATGAGCGGCACCCGGATCCCGCCTTCGTAGACGGTGAACTTGATACCGCGCAGCGGACCGTTGCTGTCGAAGAACTCCGGGTCGTGCGGCAGCGTGCTGCCCACGTGCCCCATGTTGTGTCCGGCGGCGTGCGGACCGTTGTCGCTGGTGACCAGGACCAGGGTGTCGTCCGCCAGGCCGAGTTCCGCGAGCCGGGCCAGCACCTTGCCGATCTCGCCGTCGGTGTACGTGATCTGGGCGGCGTGGTTGCGCTCGCCCTCCGGCCAGTCCTCGTGGGTATAGGGCGCGTCGTCGGGGATCTCGTTGGGGGCGTGCGGGGTGGTGTAGTTCAGGTGCAGGAAGAACGGCTCGTCCCGGCTGCGGTCGAGGAACTCCAGCGTCTCCCGGGTGAACAGGTCGGTGGTGTACGTGACGTCCGCGCCGTCGTTCTCCGGGTAGGACACGCGCTCGCCGTCGCGCCACAGGTACGTGGGCCAGTAGTCGTGCGCGTGGCGCTGGTCGATGTGGCCGAAGAAGGAGTCGAAGCCCTGGCTGTTCGGGTGGCTGGGGTTGCCGCCCGTCTCCGGGCCGAGGCCCCACTTGCCGACGAGTCCGGTGGTGTAGCCGGCGGAGCGCAGCACCTCGGCGACCGTGAGGTCCGTGGCCGCAAGCCCGGTGGCGGCGTCGGCGTTGGACTTCACCGACGCGTGGCCGGTGTGCAGCCCGGTCAGCAGCGACGCCCGGGTCGGCGCGCAGGAGGGATTCGCGTACGCGTCGGTGAACCGGATGCCCTCCGCGGCCAGTCCGTCCAGCACCGGGGTACGGATCCGGCGCTGGCCGTAGCAGCCCAGTTCGCCCCGGCCGAGGTCGTCGAGAACGATGAGCACGATGTTCGGCCGCCGGCCGCCGCCGTGCTGCCCGGTGCCGGCCACCGCTCGGCCGGGCACCGCGCCGGCCCCCGCCAGGGACAGGGCGGCGACACCGCCGAGGAAGCCGCGGCGGGAGAAGCCCGGCCGGGACGGAAAAGCTGAACCGTGTGTCATGCCCCGGAGGGGAACACGCAGTCGACCGCCGGGACCATGGATGACATGACCCTGCAATGAAACGTCCACGGTCGGCGCCACCCACCGGCGCGCCTCGGCACGGCTCACCGGCGCGTCAGGGCACGTCCCGCACCGGCACGGCCGGCTCGGGGCCCTCGTTCCCGAACATGGCGATCATGTTTCGGCCCGGCCACCGGCCTCGGCTTCCGTCCGGACACGTGATCCGATGTCCGCCGGGACCCCCGCCGCCCCGGCGACCGATTCGCCAGGGGTGACCCGCCGCGGCCGGCAGGCCGTTGCCCTCGCCGGCCCGTCCCTCCCGCTACCCCACGCGCTCCGGCGCCCCCGGGGCGTACACCGACAGACACCACCTTCCCTCCGGACCTCAGATGGGATGTGCCCGCATGCCGACGACCACGCCTCCAGCCCCCCGGGCAGGCGACGACGACGGAATGGCCCGGCGGCGGTTCCTGTCGGCCGGCGCGGCGGTCGCCGGCGCAGGCGGCCTCTCCCTCGCCCCGTCCGGCGGCGCCGCCGCGGAGACCGCCCCGCGCGGACCGAACATCGTCTGGCTCGTCAGCGAGGACAACAACCCGTTCATCGGCGCCTACGGCGACCCCGTGGCCCGCACCCCCACGCTCGACGCGCTCGCGTCGGAAGGCGTGCGCTACGAGAACGTGTTCTCCGTCGCCCCGGTGTGCGCACCGTCCAGGTTCGCGCTGCTCACCGGCGTCTACCCGCAGGAGTGCGGACCGGGCCAGCACCACCGCGCCGACGCGCGCACACCGGGCTGGCTTCGCGGCTTCCCCGCCTACCTCCGTGCGGCCGGCTACTACTGCACCAACAACGCCAAGACCGACTACAACGGCCCCTTCGACCCCGCGGCGGTCTGGGACGCCTCGGGCAAGCAGGCGCACTGGAGCCGCCGGCCCGCGGGAGCGCCGTTCTTCGCGGTCTTCAACCACGAGTCCACCCACGAGTCCGTGATGTTCGCCGACGGGACGCCGACCACCCCGCCGGAGTCGGTCCGGCTGCCCGCGTACCACCCGGACACGCCCACGCTGCGCCGGGACCGGGCGCACTACCACGACCAGATGACCACGATGGACGCGCAGATCGCCGCCCGGCTCGGCGAACTCGAGGCGGCCGGCCTGGCCGACGACACCATCGTCTTCTATTACTCCGACAACGGCGGGGTGCTCCCGCGCAGCAAGCGCTACTGCTACGACAGCGGCCTGCACACCCCGCTGATCGTCCGCTTCGGCCGGAACGTCGCCCACCTCGCCCCGGACGGGCCCGGTTCGGTGGTGCGCCATCCGGTGAGCGCCATCGACCTGCCGCCCACAGTCCTGCGCCTCGCGGGCCTCGACGTCCCGGCCCACATGCGCGGCGTCCCCTTCGCCGGCCGCCGGGGGCGGCCCCGCCGGTACGCGTTCTCCCAGCGCGGGCGGATGGACGAGACGTACGACATGCAGCGCACCGTGCGCGACCGCCGCTACCGCTACATCCGCAACTACCTGCCCCACCTCGTCTACGGCCAGCACGTCGTGTACGGCTGGCGCCAGGCCGGCTACCGCGAATGGCAGGACCTGTACGCCAGGGGCGAGCTGAACGGGACACAGTCCCGCTTCTGGCGGCAGAAACCCGCCGAGGAGCTGTACGACCTCGCCAAGGACCCCGACGAGGTCCACAACCTCATCGACGACCCCGCCCTGCGCACGGTCCGCGGCCGGCTGCGCCGGGCCCTCGACGCCCACCTGCTCGACACCCACGACAACGGCTTCATCCCCGAGGGCTCGCCGCTCGAAGGCTACGACGCCAGCCGTGCCCCCGGCGCCTATCCGCTGCCCGAGGTGCTCGCCGTCGCCGGGACCGCCATCCGCCGGGCGCCGGAGAACCTCCCCCGGCTCGTCGCGGCGATGCGGCACGACAACGAGGTCGTGCGCTACTGGGGCGCCCTCGGCGCGGTGATGCTCGACGCGGGCGCGGAACCGGCGGCGGACACGCTGGGCCGCCTCCTGGCCCACGACCCGTCCGTGCACGTCCGCATCGCCGCCGCCGAAGCCCTCGCCCGGACCGGGCGCACCGAGCAGAGCGTGCCGTGGCTCGCCGGCACCCTGGCGGGGCACGGGCACCACCGGGTCCGGCTCCAGGCGGTCGCCGCCCTGCGGAACATCGGCGACGCGGCCCGGCCCGAGCTGCCCCGTATCGAGAAGGCGGCCGTGGACGACACCGACGGCCAGGTCAGGTCCAAGGCCGCCCACACCGCCGCCGTCCTCCGCGGCGAGCAGCCCGACATCCGCTAGCCGCCCGTACGAGGCAGGAGCACACCCATGACGCAGCAGCACGATCGGCACCTGGCCCGGCATACGCTCCTGGCCGCCGGCGGCGCGACCGGGGCGCCGGCCCTCACCCCGGCCCTGGACGCCACCGCGGACGCCGCCGCGCGCGAACCCGGAACCGGAACGGGCGCGGTCGGGCGGCTGCCGGCGGACGTGCAACGCCCGTGGCTCGGTCCTGACTTCTGGGCCAACCGGCTCCAGGACCGGCGGCCGGCCGGCGGACGCATCGAGAGCGTCGCGCCGCCGGGACCGCACCGGCTGCGTACGGTCGCGGTGCTCACCCGGGAGCTCACCGGCGACCGGCCGGCGCGGCTGCGGGTACGCACGGGAACACTCGTCCCGGGCCCGGGCTTCTCCGGCTTCCTCATCGGCACCACGGAACATACCGGGGACCTCACCGACGGCTTCGGCACCAGGCCGCGCGTCCTCGCCGTCGCCAACCCGCGGGTGTCCTTCGCGGACTACCGCGCGGGCTACCCCACCGGGCAGGGGGTCGGCGAGAGCAGCCTCAAGCGGGAGGGCTACGGCATCGTCCGGGTGGACCCCGCCGCACGGGCGTTCACGCTCGGGTCCTGGCCGTGGGACGGCCACCCGCACGACCGGGAGACGCGGCAGTTCGACGGCTGGCCGGTCCGCCCCCCGTTCGACGACGTATGAGCGCCCCGCAGACCGGAGGAGTCTCCATGAACGTACGCAACGGCGCCGGACTCTCCCGGCGCGGCATCCTCGGCGGCGCCGCGGGCGCCGCCCTGGCCGGGCTGGCCGCGGGCCCCTCGACGGCGACGGCGACGGCACGGGAGGCGGCGGGGCGGCCCGGCCGACGGCCCCCGAACATCGTCTTCGTCTCCGTCGACGACCTCGGCTGGGACGAACTCGGCGCCTACGGCAACATCTTCAACGAGACGCCGCACATCGACCGGCTCGCCCGCCAGGGCACCCTGTTCACCCAGGCGTACGCCGCCGCCCCGCTCTGCTCGCCGACCCGCGCCGCGCTGGTCACCGGCCGCTACCCGGCACGCACCGGCATCACCGACTTCCTGCGCGGCGAGGCCGCGCCCAGCGCCAAGTACCTCGACCCCGGCATCCCCACGCTGCCCGGCGTCCTCGGCCCGTACGGCTACACCACCGGCCTGATCGGCAAGTGGCACCTCACCGAGACCTACAGCGGTCCGTACGCCGAGCGGCCGGGCAACCCGTACGCGCACGGCTTCGACGAGGTCATCGCCTCGGAGGAGAAGTACATCGCGGACGGCGACTACTTCCACCCGTACTTCTTCATGCCGGAGCTGCCGGCCCGCGAGCCCGGCGAGTACCTCACCGACCGCCTCGCCGCCGAGGCCGTCGACTACCTCGCCCGCCACCGGGACGAGCCGTTCTTCCTCCACGTCTCCAACTACGCGGTGCACACCGCCCTCGACGCCAAGCCGGAACTGGTCGCCAAGTACCGGGCAAAGCCCGGTGCGGGCGACGCGCCGAACCGCCCGGTGCTGGCCGCCATGCTCGAAAGCGTCGACGAGCAGGTGGGGCGCATCGCCGGCGCGCTCACCGAGCTGGGCCTGGCCGGTAACACGCTGCTGCTGGTGACCTCCGACAACGGAGGCCCCTACCGGGACGCGAACCAGCCGCTCCGTGGCGGCAAGGGAGAGCTCTACGAGGGCGGCATCCGGGTGCCGCTGATCGCGCACTGGCCCGGCCGGGTGCCCGCCGGCCGCCCTACCGCCGTGCCGACGTCCACCGTCGACGTCCTCCCGACCGCCCTGGACCTCGCGGGCGGCAGCCCCGGCGACGAGTTCGACGGCGTCAGCGTCGCGCCCGTGCTCACCGGCTCCGGCACCCTCGACCGCGACACCCTGTTCTGGGTCTATCCGCACTTCATCGGCAAGACGCACCCGCACGCCGCCGTCCGCGCCGGGCAGTTCAAGCTCGTCCGGTACCTGCGCGACGGCCGCAGCGAGCTGTACCACCTCGGCCGCGACCCCGGCGAGACCACGGACCTCTCCCGCAGCCACCCCGCGCAGGCCCGCCGGCTGGGCGCGCTGCTCCGGGAGCACCTCGCCGAACTGGACGTCCTCCCCGCCCCGCCGGGCCTGCGGGCGTATCCCGTACCGGAGGTGGAGGAGGGCTTCGACGCCGGCCTGGCGCACTGGGACGTGCTGCCCGTGACGCCGTACGCGGGCCGGGTGGCCGTGCGCGACGGCCGGCTCGCGGTGAGCGCGGACCAGCTCACGCACCTGGTGTTCCGCTCCGGCGTCGCGCCCGGCTCGGACGAGGTGGCGGTCGTGCTGGACCCGGGCACGTTCGCCGGGGCCGGCACCCAGGACACCGTCTTCGTCGGCCTCGCCCGGGACGCGGACAACTACCTGCTCTTCCGCTACCACAACGGACTGCGCCGCGTCGGCTGGGACCTGCGCATCGACGGCGCACTGATCACCGCCGGCGCCGAACCCGTGGGCAACCTGGACGGGACCGTGGACCTCACGGGCCCCGGCGCCCGCTACGCGTTCGTGCTCCGCGGCAGTGCCGCCACCGCCTACGCCGACCAGGGCGGCGGCTGGGAGTTCCTCTTCACGACCGACACCGGCGGCGCGCTCGACCTCCGCGACCCCGCGGTGCGCGCACAGTACCGCTACGCCCTCGGCGCCCGGCTCGACGACGGCACCCTCACGCTCGACGGCCTCGGCGCACACCGCGCCCGGGCGAAACGGCCGCCGGCCGGCAACACGAATACAACGAGCCCGCAATAGATGTCAGTTCTGTGAGGGCCGCCCACGTCTCCGTTGTCCGGCCCCCGGGCCGCACGTAACCTCGACGTACCCACGCACCGCAGCGCTCACGGATTCACCCCGCCCCTTTTCCTCTCCGGCACGTTTCCCCACGGGAATTCCCGCGCCCGAAAACAGCCGACAGAAGTGAGCTGACCCATGTGTGAGACAAACCGTACGTCGCTCGGGCGGCGCGGCTTCCTCGCCGGCTCGGCCGCGGCAGCGGCCACCGCCGTGCCCGCGGTCGCCGCCGCCGCACCCGCCGCCGGCGCCACCGCGCGCCGCCCGAACATCCTGCTCGTCGTCACCGACGACCAGCCCAAACAGACCGAGTGGGCGACCCCGAAGACCGTCGACTGGCTCGGCGGCGAGGGCGTCACCTTCACCCACGGCCACGTCACCACACCGCTCTGCGCGCCGTCCCGCTCGTCAATCTTCTCCGGCCGGTACGCCCACAACCACGAGGTCCGCAACAATGCCGCCTCCGGCCGGCTCGACCAGCACACCACCGTCCAGCGCTATCTGCGCCAAGCGGGCTATCGCACCGGTCTCTTCGGCAAATACCTCAACTCCTGGAATATCGCCGACAACCCGCCGCACTTCGAGGAGTTCGCCCTGCTGCGCCCCGGCTACGTCGACGGCACGTACAACGTCGACGGCACGGTGCAGACGATTCCCGGCTACACCACGACCGTCATCAGGGAGCGGACGCTCGCGTTCCTGGACCGCGCCGCGACGGACTCCCGCCCCTGGTTCGCGTACGTCACGCCGTACGCCTCCCACGGCCCCAACACCCCGGAGGAGCAGTACGCCGAAACGCCCGTCCCGGCCTGGGACGGCCGCCCCTCGGTCCCCGAGCCCGACCGCGCCGACAAGCCCCCGTACATCCGGAACGCCACCGCCACCCTCACCGACGGGCAGGCCGTCCGCACCCGCCAGCTACGCACCCTGCTCTCCGTCGACGACGCCGTGCAGGCGTTCAAGGACAAGCTCCGCGAGCTGGGACAGTTGGAGAACACCCTGGTCATCTACATTGCCGACAACGGCTTCTGCTGGGCCGACCACGCCTGGACCGGCAAGTCCGTGCCCTACTCCCCCTCCCACGAGGTGCCGTTCCGTCTCTCCTGGCCGGCCGGCGGCCTCGCCTCCGGCACCACCGACGACCGGATCGTCGCCAACATCGACATAGCCCCGACCATCCTCGACGCGGCCGGCATCGAGCCGGACACTCCCCAGGACGGGAAGTCGCTCCTGCGCCCGTACAGCCGCGACCACCTGCTGGTGGAGTGGTTCAAGCAGGGTGCGGGCGGCCGGCGCAGCTGGGCCTCACTCGTCGCCGGGGACCGCCAGTACACCGAGTACTACGACCTCACGACCGACAAGAACGGCACCGTCTCCGGCACCGGGGCGGTGACGTTCCGCGAGTACTACGACCTTGCCGCCGACCCGCACCAGCTCACCAACCTGCTGCACGCGGCCACCCCCGCCGACGAACGGGCCCTCGGCATCCCAGCCCTCGCCGGCCGGCTGAACGCGGCCCGCGGCCGCTAGCCCCCGGGCCCGGCCGTAGATGCCACGAGGGCGGCGGCGGTGGACGTGTCCTCACCGCCGCCGCCTCTACCGCCGCCGCCTTCGCCGCGGCCCGTTCGCCGCGGGGGCGGGCTTACTTCACCAGCCGGGCGAACTTCCGGACCTCCCGGGTGAAGAGCTGGGGCTGCTCGAACGCCGCGAAGTGGCCGCCGTAGGGGATCTGGTCGTTGTAGTAGACCAGGTTGCTGTAGGCGCGCTCGGCCCAGATCTTCGGGCTGCGGACCAGTTCGCGGGGGAAGACGCTCAGTCCGACCGGCAGGTCCAGCTTGGTCAGCCCGGAGGCGCCGTAGTTCTCCCAGTACAGGCGGGCGGAGGAGGCGCCGGTGCCGGTGAGCCAGTACAGGGTGATGTTGTCCAGCATGTCGTTCGGGGACAGGACGCCTTCGGGCCGGCCGGTGTTGTCGGTCCAGTCGAGCAACTTCTCGTAGATCCAGGCGGCTTGTCCTGAGGGAGAGTCGGCGAGGGCGTAGCCGATGGTCTGCGGACGGGTCGACTGTTCCAGGGAGTAGCCGGAGAGCCGGCTGAAGAAGGTCTGGATCTGGGCGAGTGCCGTCTGCTCGGCGGGAGTGGTCGTGTCGGTGACCGGCGGGCTGAAGGTGTACTCGGGGAAGTTCAGTTGCACTCCCAGCAGGCCCTTGGGCCGCAGCTTGCCCAGTTGGGTGGTGACGGCGCCGCCCCAGTCGCCGCCCTGGGCGATGTACCGGGTGTAGCCCAGGCGTTCCATGAGGGCGGCCCAGGCCGCCGCGATGCGGGCGTTGGTCCAGCCGGTGGTGCCGGGCCGGTCGGAGAAGCCGAACCCCGGCAGCGAGGGGACGACCACGTGGAAGGCGTCCCGCGGGCTGCCGCCGTGCGCCGTGGGGTCGGTCAGGGGGCCGATCGCCTTCACGAACTCCACGAAGGAGCCCGGCCAGCCGTGGGTGAGGAGGAGCGGCGTGGCGTCCGTATGCCGGGAGCGGACGTGCAGGAAGTGGATGCCCAGGCCGTCGATCCGCGTGCGGTACTGGCCCAGGGCGTTGATCTGCCGTTCGAAGCGGCGCCAGTCGTACCGAGTGCGCCAGTACTCCAGCAGGCCGGTCAGCTTGGCGAGTGGGACGCCCTGGGAGTTGTCGGTGACGGTCTCCCGCTCGGGCAGCCGGACATGGGCCAGCCGTTGACGCAGGTCCGTCAGGAGGGCCTCGGGGACGCGCAGGTCCAGCGGTGTGATCCGGCTGGTGGCCTCCGGCAGGTTCAGCGGGCCGACGGCGCCGGCGGAGGTGGCGGAGGCGAGGTCCGTGCCCAGGACGACCGGTGCGGCGGTGGCGAGTCCGGCGGTGGTGGCGGTTCGCAGCAGGCTGCGCCGGGACGGGCTGAAGGAGGGCTCGTCCGCGACCGGACCGGGATGCGGTGAACGCATGGGTGTGCTCCAACTTCGAAGGGACGCTGGCCGGCGGCGTACGGGCTTGCGCGCAGGGAGTTGTAGGGGTGGCGGGGCGGGGTGCTGCGGGGTGGCGGCCGCGCGCGTCATCGCCGCCACCTTCATCCATCTGGTTGGCGTGTCAACCATGCCTGCATTTAGTTTAGGTGTCAACTACACATGGTCGGTCGGCAGTTGCCGCCCGCGCCGGCAGTCCTTCGGCACCTGGGCCGGGGGATCACGTCTCGGAGGACGGATCCCGTGAAAGCGCAAGGTCAGCCCTCAGGACGGCACCTCCGCGCGATCACCGCCCCAGCGGGTGTGGAACGTCCCCTCGCGGTCGCTTCGCCGGTAGGTATGGGCGCCGAAGAAGTCACGCTGGCCCTGGGTGAGGGCCGCAGGCAGCCGCTCGGCACGTAGCGCGTCGTAGTAGGCCAGCGCCGCCGCGAAGCCCGGTGTCGGGACGCCCTGGGCGGTCGCGGTGTTCAGCACGGCCCGCCAGTCGTTCTGTGCGGCGGCGATCTCACCGGCGAAGCCCTCGTCCGCCAGGAGCGAGATCAACGCGGGCTCGGCGCCGTACGCCGCACTGATGCGATCGAGGAACGCAGCGCGGATGATGCAGCCGCCGCGCCAGATCCGGGCCACGGCGCCCGGGTCGATGTTCCAGCCGTACGCGGTGCTGCCCGCGGCGATCTCGTGGAAGCCCTGCGTGTAGGACACGATCTTCGAGGCGTAGAGGGCCTGCTCGACCTGGTCGGCGAACCCTTCCGCCTCTGCCTCGCTCAGGGGCTGCGGCTTCGGGCCGGCCAGATGCCTGGATGCCGCGCGCAGATCGGCGTGCCCGGACAGGGAACGGGCGAAGACCGCCTCGGCGATGCCCGATACCGGTACCCCCAGGTCGAGGGCGGTCTGCACGGTCCAGCGGCCGGTGCCCTTCTGCTCGGCCTGGTCGGCGACGACATCGACGAACGGCTTCCCGGTGTCCGCATCCACGTGGGACAGGACCTCTGCCGTGATCTCGATCAGGTACGAATCGAGGCGGCCGGTGTTCCAGGTGCGAAAGATCTCCGCGATCCGGCTCGGGGAATACCCGCCGACATCCCGTAGCAGTTGGAACGCCTCGCCGATCAACTGCATGTCGGAGTATTCGATCCCGTTGTGGACCATCTTGACGAAATGCCCCGCGCCATCCGGACCGACATGCGTCACGCAGGGGGCGCCGTCCTTCGCCTTCGCCGAGATCCTCTCCAGCATCGGGCCGAGCGAGGTGTACGACTCGACGCTGCCTCCGGGCATGATGCTCGGCCCGTGCAGTGCACCCTCCTCACCTCCGGAGATGCCGGTGCCGACGAAGTGAATTCCCTGCTCGCGCAGAGCCTGCTCGCGACGGCGGGTATCGGCGAAATGCGCGTTGCCACCGTCGATGATCACGTCGCCGGACTCGAGCAGGGGTGCGAACTGCTCGATCACGGCATCCGTCGGCTGGCCGGCCTTGACCATGGTCACAAGCCGTCGGGGACGTTCGAGCGCCGCCACGAAGTCCTCGGCACTCTCGGTAGGCACGAACTCTCCCTCACCACCGAACTCCGCCACCAGGTCACGGGTGCGGGAGGCGGTGCGGTTGTGCAGCGCCACGGTATAGCCGTTACGGGCGAAGTTGCGCGCCAGATTGCGACCCATCACGGCAAGTCCCGTGACGCCGATCTGTGCCGTAGCGCTCATTACTGCAGTCCTTCCTAGGTGTCCCTACCCGTGCTCGCATCCAGGCGAGCGCTGCCCCGCCGCAACCCCCGACAGCGCGGCCCCTGCCAGGCGACGCCCTCCGGATTGGCGCCCGTGACCGGGATCGGATCTGCGGTGCGTTTGTTCGATCCGTGCCACGTCCACATCGGTGAGGTCGATGTCCGTGGCAGCCAGTCGTCCGCCTCGAAGGCGGTGTCCGGTGTGAGCGCCCCGGTGAAGGTCACCCCCTGCTCGCGGGCATGCCGGATCGCCTGGACCGCGGTGCCCTCGTCGAACGAGCCCCCATCGCCGCCCAGCTGCCAGGTGCCGAAGACGATCCTGGAGACCCGCAACCCGCTCATGCTCAAGGTGGCCGTATGCATGTTCGATGCCGTCCTTCGGTATGTGGCCGTCCGAGCCCCGCCTCCGAGCCGTTCGGCCGCATCACGCCACCAGCAATATCACGCCGATAGCCGTGCAATTCGCAGGCCGCGCAGGTACTACACACCGTTGGCCTGTAGGTCGCGGCGGTGGAAGAACGGCATGGGCATTGTTTGAACGAAGACGGATCGACAGTAGATTCATCCATCCGAGTAGGGATGAACACTGCCCCGGCCCTGGCCCCGGCCTTCGCCGGGGTGTGGCGAGGAAGGAGCCGGCGATGGTCGGGCAAGCTCGATCACCGCTGGCACCTGTGCAGAGTCATGGCGGATCGCGGGATGTTCTGAAGACCGCCACCGTCACCGCCACCGACGGCCACCGCTTATGGGTCCCCGAACTCGGCGAATGGATCGACGCCACCGACCTCCAGACCGGCCAGTGTCCAGACCAGCGCCGGCACCCACGTCCAGATCACAGCCATCAACCGCTGGACCACCCAGACCACCGTCCACAATGCGCTGGCAGGAAAAACACTGGTGCTCGTTCACAACGCAAATTGCATTGTGACAATGAAACGATTCGAGCACTCCTGGGATCAGCATAGGTATGTGGTGCTTGCTATCGGGAAGGGATGGAGAATGTACTTGCTAAGGACATCGATAAAGTACGCTTTCGTGAGATGATTGACGAGGTGATCAAGAACGGGGTGGATGTCCCGAGGGCTAAGTCTGACCGACGGGGTGGTTATTACATCGACCACAACTTCGGGAATGTCGAAGCTGGCGCGCTGGGGCAAAACGGCATGAGGGTCATGGTTGATGATGCAGGCAACTTCGTCACTGCAATGCCGAAGTTTATGCAATTAGGCGGTATGATGCTTTCATTTAGGTTCCTGCCTCGCAGTGACGACCCTTCCTGGGGTTCTGAAGACATGCAGGAGCGGTCAGTCCGTACATTGACTGCTGATGACCTTACGTTTCACTGCTTCCGCGCCGATGTAGTGATCAACGATGGGGAGAATGAGATTTGCCTGAGGACCCCTGGTCTACCTGTAGTAGATTTCGTCCTGATGCTCGGGCAGCTTTATCGGGAAGTTGAGTCATCGGGTGAGTCAGTGGTAGAAACTTCGCAGACTCAGGATTCGATTTCGGCTGTGCGGCAGGGAGGTGGCGTGGAGATCCGCTACAGCTTTTCTGGCGCCGTGTCTAGAGTTTCGCTGGATGAGTTCAGGAAAGTTCCTGCGAGTGTTCTGAATTCCGCGTCGGCCGTACTTCAAGAGGCCCATAGCGACTTGAAATTCAACCGATATCTAGCTGGCCTTCCCAAACTTATGCAGTCGAATTGACTGTACTGCCGGATCACAGTCAGTAGGCGGCGGTCTGTGACGTAGGCCATGGAAGGAAGAGGTCTGGCCGCGGGTGAGAGCACCGTGGCGGCGCACACGGCTGGATAGTCTCCGCAGACGAGGCCGACTTGTCGCTGACGCCGCCGCGTACCCACGAACTGGGCTCGAATCGGCCAGACACGGTGGTTCGTGTCAGGAGCCGAGGCTCGGGCCGGGTGTCTGTATGTACATTGCTACAAGACGGGTAAGCGGTCACGGGGGATCTACGCAGTTCGCGAATTCCGGGGACGCAAGAACCATCCCAAGGACTTCGGCTCGCCGGACTCACGTGATGTGCTGGTCCGTACCCGGATCCAGTTGGGCGGTCCGATCCTGCTGGTCTCGGACAACGTCCGCATTCACCTGACCGCAGACTTGCGCGAATTCTTCGCGGTGAACACCGACTGGCTCACCATGTTCCAGCTACCTGCCTCCGCCCAGGACCCGAACCGCCGGAAAGGCGACGCCATCGTTGCCGAGACGAAACCGGACGGCGCGCGTCATGGGAAGCACCGTAATCACCGCTGATCTCGGCCGAGATCCCGGCCATGGCGGCAGTTGCGGACCGCGCCGCGGTGCATCCGGCTCCCGAACGGCGAGCTGCGAGTTCGGCGTGACGTGCTGAACGACTGGCTGGAGGAGCGTAGGGAGGGGGCGGCGTCGTGAAGTCGTACAAGGTCGCCCTCTGGAAGCTGAGTATCAACCGGTGGGCGAAGAAGCCGACGTACCTCGTCCGGTGGTCTGTGGACGGTGAGCCCTTCCACATGTCATACAAGACGAAGGGGTTGGCCGACGGTTTCCGCGCGAAGCTGCTGCGGGCCGCTGACAAGGGCGAGCCCTTCGACACGGAGACGAGCTGCCGGACTCGCTCCGCGGGGGCAAGGCGGCGCTGTCCCTCCTGGAGCTGGTGTTGAAGTACGTCGATCATCGCTGGGCGGAGGCGTCGGCGAACAGCGCGACAGCATGACCGACTCCCTGGCGACGGTTGTCCCCGCACTGGTCAATCCGGTGCGGGGCGGCCGGCGGCGAAGGTGCTGCGGAAGGCGTTGCGCTCGTTCCTGCTGCCTCCGCCTCGACGGGAGCGGGAGCGGCCCGAGGAGATCGCGGCGGCCGTGCGGTGGCTGGATGAGGCGTCGTTGCAGGTCGCCGAGCTGGAGGAGATCGTCCGGGTCCATGAGCTGATCGATTCGCTTGGACGGCAAGCCGTCGGCAACGCACACGTACCGACGTCGCCGTGTGGTGGTCTTCAGCGCCCTGGAGTACGCGGTCGAGCTGAACTTGATGCCTCCAATCCGCTCGGCTGTGTACGGGGCAAGCGCGGGCACCGGGCGATGCTGGAGGTCGATCGCCGCGTGGTGGTCAACCCGCGATAGGCCCGGGAGCTGCTGGCGGCGGTGACGTACGTCGGCGGTTGGGAACGGGCCAGCGGCCGGCGGCTGCGGGCGTTCTTCGGGTGCCCATACCACGCCGCGCTGCGGCCCGGGTGAGGCACTGGGCTTGCGGCGCTCGGACAGCACGCTCTCGGCGAAGGGTTGGCGTCGTATCGAGCTGGCCGAGACCCGCCCCACGGCGGGCAAAGCGTGGACGGATTCCGGTGAGGCGCACGACCGGCGCGGGCTGAAGCAGCGTGCGGACGGCGAGGTGCGCACTGTGCCCATCCCGCCGCCGTTGGTGCGGTTGCTCCGCGAGCACCCAGCCGAGTTCGGCACAGCCAAGGACGGCCGGCTGTTCGCCAGCGAGCGGAGTAACGTCGTAGCGGCTTCGTCGTAGTCGCGGGTGTGGAAGCAGACGCGGGAGCTGGCGCTGTTGCCGCCGCAGGTCTCGTCGGTCTTGGCGGCTCGGCCGTACGACCTGCGGCACGCGGGCGTCTCTCAATGGCTGAACTCAGGCGTTCCTGCGCCGGAGGCGGCCGCCCGCGCTGGTCACTCGGTCGACGTGCTGTTGAAGATCTACGCGAAGTGCATCGACGGCCAAGAGGACGAGATGAATGACCGGATCATGCTGGGCCTCGGCGACGAGGACCGTGACACCTGATGTGGCAGTTTGCCCACGTGTGGGGGATGGGCAGAACCTCGCGGTCAAGACCGAGCACGGACGGGGAGGGTGACGTGACAGAGGAAGCAGGAATAAACGGGATCAAGGCACAGCGAATCGCTGAGTGGGCTGAGGAGTACGCAAGGGACACTGACGACCGGGCGCACCTGAGTAGCGTCCTCGCTCAGAACGCGATCGCCTACGCGTTACTGGAGTTGGCAGAAGCCGTACGCGAGTCTGGTGGGACACAGGACGACTGACCAAGGAAGAACGTGCTGGACGCGATGAGAGCCCCGGAATCTTCCGGGGCTCTCATCGTGCTCGGTTGGACATTCGGTGACCTCACAAAGCGGCTCTGATCTGCGGAAAGCGCTTCGAAGATCATTACGTGGTCATTACGTGATCAGTGACTGGGGCTGCATCCGGCGGCCTTTGGCTGCGTACGCAAGAAGACCCCGTCCTCAGCGCTTGCGCTGGTCACGGGGTCTTGGGCACCTCAAGCGAGGTGCCCCCGGCGGGGGACCCAGAACATGGGAACTGGGAAAACCGCTGGTCGGGGATGGGCAGCTGGTGATTCAGACGATCACCCGACTGAACCGGTAGATCAGCGATACTCGACCATCTGTCCCCATTGGGGGAGCGCTCAGCAGATCGGAACGGCTGTGACCATCGGGTTTCCGGTGGTCGAGTGACGATCGCAGCGACGTACGACTTCCCGAAGAGACTTCAAGCCGCAGGTTCGAGTGGCCGGCGGGAGGTCACAAGCGGACCTGAGTGGTGCTGCGGGAGCGGTGGGTGAACGGCCGATCTACGGGATGGTGCCGTCCGGTCTCGGCCTGGTGAGAAGCCCAGTGCTGCCTGATGCGCTGGGCGTACGCCCCGAATGGCTTCAAGCCCCCTGCACGGCTCCGCGATGCCCATCTACGGTAATTCGATGACGAGGCGCCGGAAATCCGGATTCTGCGTCTTAGGCAGGGCAAACGGCGGCTACGAGGAGCGGGGTGTGGGGCGGCCGTACCCGCCTCCGCCCCCGAGGGGAGGGGATGGCATGGCTTCAAGGGGTAGGAGTTACACGAGCTACGAGGAGGCAGTCCGGGCGGCGGTGTCGGTGTTCGGCGCGGAAGTAACCCCGAAGCTCAAGGGACGCGGCTGGCAGGAGGACCAACTGCGCGGCCCGCTGGAGACTCTGATCCGGTCGGTATGCCGCGGCTTGGGGCTGGAAGTGACGCTCACCGGCGAGGTGCCTTTGGTGGACCTCAATGCCCGGCCGGACTATGCGATGGATGTGGGTGGTGCGCTCGTCGGCTACATCGAGCTGAAGAAGCCGGGCACACAGGCTGATCCAGCCGTTTTCACGGGGCGCAATGCGGAGCAGTGGGAGAAGTTGCGATTGCTGCCGAACGTGCTGCTGTGTGACGGTGATGAGTTCTCTGTTCATCAAAACGGCCAGCAGGTCGGGGATGTGGCCCGGATGAGGGGGTCGGTGCGTACCTCCGGTTTCCGGCTTGCCCCTGCCGACGGAACGCTGGCGCGCGTGCTGCACGACTTCCTTACCTGGAAGCCTCAGAAGCCCCGCACCACCAGCCAACTCGTCCACACCGTCGCCAGCCTGTGCCAGCTGCTGTCAGAGGAGGTGGGAGAGTCGATCGCACTGGAGAGGGCCCGCCAGCGCCCTCCGGTCTTCACCAAGCTCGCCAAGGACTGGCGCCACCTGCTGTTCCCGGAGACCACCGATGCCCAGTTCATCGAGCAGTACGGCCAAGCCGTGGTGTTCGCCTTGTTGCTGGCCCGGGTAGAGGGAATCGTCTTCGAGGGCGAGACCATCCACGGCATCGCCACGAAGCTCGGCAAGAAACACTCCCTGATGGGCAAGGCGCTGGAGGTCCTCGCGGGCGAGTCGGTCAGCGAACTGTCCACCACCTTGAACACCCTGCTGCGGGTCGTCAGCGTCGTCGACTGGGAAGTGCTGGACGACGGCACTGGAGACGCCTACTTTCTGCTATACGAGCACTTCCTGCGCATCTACGATCCCGAGCTCCGCATCCGCACTGGTTCCTACTACACGCCGCACGGCGTCGTGGCAGCGGTGACACGGCTGACGGAGGACATCCTCAAAGAGGAGGGCTTCCGCATCCCCTCAGGATTCGCCTCGCCCGACGTGGTCGTCGTCGATCCGGCCATGGGCACGGGCACGTTTCTGTTGTCCGCGCTGGAACATGCGGCGATCACGATCGCCGAGGAGGAGGGGCAAGGGGCGGTGGGGCCGCGGCTGAGGGAGATGGTCGCGCGTCGGCTGGTCGGCTTCGAGATGCAGACCGGCCCGTTCGCCGTGGCCGAGTTGCGCATGCACGCCATGCTCAAGAAATACCGGTCCGCCGCCCCCGCCCAGGGACTTAGGCTGCTGGTGGCCGATGCGCTGGACAGCCCGACGGCCGAGTTGAACTGGATTCCCCACACCTACCGAGCGCTGGCCGAGTCCCGCCGCCAGGCCAATCACGTCAAGCGTGACGAGCGGGTCATGGTGGTCATGGGCAACCCACCTCACGACGCCGTGGGCAAGGGGGCGGGCAAGTGGGTGGAACGTGGCGACCCAGAAGCGGGCACTCCCGCCCCGTTGGACGATTTCCGGCTCCCGGGTAACGGCCGATACGAATCGAAGATCTCCAATCTCCACGTGTACTTCTGGCGCTGGGCCACCTGGAAGGTATTTGACGCTCATGACGACGCCGCGTTCGGGGTGGTCGCGCTGATCACGCCCAAAGCGTGGCTGAAAGGGCGGGCTTTCGCAGGGATGCGCCGCTACCTGCGCCGAACGGCTGACGCAGGCTGGATCATCGACATCTCCCCGGAAGGTCAGCGAGCCGACGTAGCCACCAGGCTCTTCCCGGAGGTGGCACAGGAGTTATGCATCGCGATCTTCGTCCGCTGGAAGGTACGCACATCTGGTTCCGCCACCTTCTGGCACCTGAAGGTCGGCGGGCGCCGTGACCAGAAGATCGACCGCCTGATGTCCCTGGCCTTCGACGACCCCGAGTGGTGTGCATGCGCACCGGGTGAGACGGCCCCGCTCCTGCCGCCCGGCAGCGACGTGTGGGAGGCGACGCCCCTACTGGAAGACCTCATGCCGTGGTCCTCGCGCGGAGTGACCCCGGGGCGCATGTGGGTGTACGCGCCCGGCAAGGAGACACTCCACGAACGCTGGCGGCGCTTCCTGGCCGCCGACACCGGGCGCCGCCGCGCGATGCTCGGCGAGGCCAGAGACCGTCATCTCGACAGCAGGGTGGAGCCACTGCCCGGCACCTCCGGCTACGACCGGACGCCCCTGCGCTTCGAGCACAGGCCCCAGCCGGAGCCCGAGCAGATCGCCTACCGATCGTTCGACCGGCAATGGATCATGCCCGACCACCGATTGATGGTCGTAGCCCGGCCCGACCTGTGGCGGGTGCGCGGCGAGCGTCAGATCTACACCATCGAGCAGAACGCCCACGCGGTGATCAACGGCCCGGCGCTGGTCTTCAGCTCTCTGCTGCCCGACATGCACTACTACAACGGCCGAAGCGGCTGCGCTCGCCCCCTGTACCGCAACGCCAGTTGCACCCTCTCCAACCTGGTGCCCGGACTGCTCCCGCTGCTCAGCCGACGGCTCGCCCTTTCCGTCACACCGCCAGACACCCTGGCCTACATCGCCGCCGTCGCGTCCCACCCCGGCTACACCGAGCGGTTCCTGGATGACCTGGAAGTCCCGGGCGTACGGATACCTCTCACCGCCGACCCGCACCTGTGGGAGCGGGCCGTCGACCTCGGCCGGCGTGTGCTGTGGCTGCACACCTACGGCGAGCGGTACGCGGACGCGGCGGCTGGCAGACCGCACGGGAAGATCCTGCTTCCGGCCAGTCGCCGACCACGCTGCCTGGAGGAGATCCCGGACGACCCGGAAGGCATGCCCGAGCGGCTGGCATACGACCCGGTGACACAGGACCTGTGGGTTGGAGCCGGGCGGATCAACCCCGTTCCTCCCGCCGTCCGGGACTATCAGGTCTCCGGCATGAACGTCCTGGACAAGTGGTTCGGCTACCGGAGGAAGAAGCCCGCAGGCAAGCGACGCCTGGAACTCGACCACGTGGTCGCCGAGCGATGGTCTCCCATATGGACGACGGAGCTGCTGGAGTTACTCAATGTCCTCGGCCTGCTGGTCCAGCAGGAACCAGCACAGGGAGAACTCCTCAGTGACATCTGCACGGGCCCACTGATCACCGTGGCCGACCTGACCGAGGAAGACATACTGCCCGTGCCGAGAGAGGCGACCAAGCCGCTGAAGGCCGCTTCGGACGCGGGGGACGGACTCTTCGACCTCTGAACGAGACAGGCTTGCCACCTGCATGACCAGTGGGCAGCAGGAAGACAGCCCCGACGTCAGCCAGCCCCGCGATCGTTCGCCGTCTGCTGATCTTGGCTGGCTTCGTGACACTGGTACTGAACGTGACTGAGCTGCTGTTGGCGGGGAGTGGGGGCGAAGAAGTCTCGGGCGCTTGTGGCCGCCGTCCCGCGCTGGGCATCGCCCCTCTTCCGACTCGGAACGGCCTGCTGCACCTTCCGTTGAAGAGGTTGACAGTCGAGGGAGAAGCGCGGAGGAACGCCGGACTCCGGGGGCTCGGCGGCACTGACAGCCCTCAGAGCGTGCGCGACGTGGAGACGCACAGGTTTGAGCCCTCGGTGAAATCGTCGGAAGGCGGATGCCGTCGGAGAAGCCGATGAGCGTCCGACCTCGATCATGCCCGCGACTGTGCTGTCGTGAAGCACGTCCCGCCCGTCTCAAGCGATGGCGCAGCCCGGGCCAACTCCCAGTGATACGAGCCTTCGTCGGCTACGTATAACGAGTCGGTAACGCGACGGGACGGTCGTCGGCCGCGGGGCTTACCGGGGATGACAACGCAGCGAGTCGCCGCCCGAAGCCACACCCGGCGGCGACTCAGACCCCCTGGAAGGACCCCGATCATGCGTCCGTCGCAGCGTGCGCTGCTCATCTCCGCTGCCTGCACCTCCTTTGCCCTCACCGCGGCGCTTCAGACGACGGCCGTCGCCGCCGACGAGGATGCCCGCTCGGTCCAGGTGGTGATGGTCAACTTCACTGACAGCTCGTTCACGGATCCGGCGAAAAGCCGGTCCGATCTGGAGCAGTCCTACTTCGGCGAGACTGACTCCCTGACGTCGTACTACAACGAGATCACCAAGGGGGCAGCCACCTTCGAATCCGGCGCCGGCGAGGGCGGTGTGTACGGGCCGGTCGACATCCCCGTGGCCGCCGGCTGCGACACCAACAAGATCTACAACGAGACATTGAAGGAGATGGAGAAGCAGGGTCTCGGGTGGGATGACTTCGCGCACCTGTCGCTTGCCTTCCCCGGCGACAAGGCGGGGTGCGGTTTCGGGGGGCTCGGTTCGGTCGGCGGCGGCATCACCTGGCTGCCCGTCGGGGGTGATGGCGGCGGTGTCGATCAGACGGTTCTGGTCCACGAGTTCGGGCACAATTTCGGCTATCCGCATCAACCGCGGATCTCTTGCCCCGGCACCGATCTCGCCGACTGCCAGGAGTCCGAGGGTGCCAACAGCCGCAAGACGCCCATGGGCGGCGGCACTCGGTCGGTGGGTCTCACGGCGCCCGAGTTGCTGCACTCCAGCTGGTTGTCGGACAAGGAGGCGGTCAAGGTCAAGAAGTCCGCTACCTACACGCTCAACTCCCTCTACGGGGCGCGGGACGAGATACGTGCGCTGGACATCCCCGTCGGCGAGGACCGCCTGGTCGTGGAGTACCGCCAGGCGTCCGGCACCCTGGACAAGCACCTCCAGGGCGTCCACGCCTACCGGATCCCGGGGGGCAACTACGCCGGGGCGGAGATGATCGACATGACCCCGGAGGCCGACCACTCCTTCGACTCGGGTGAGCCGGATGCCGATGCCCTGGCAGCCGGAGTCACCCTGACGGGCAAGGCTCACAAAGTTGCGGTCGAGGTCGTCAACTCCGAGGGCGCCTCAGCAACTGTGGCGGTCAGCCTGAACGGTGTACCCGCACCGGCTGCAGCCGGTGTGGCCAGCGAGCAGCAGGCGGAGCCGCAGAGCGAGAAGACCAAGCCGGCCGGCTCGGGCATGGAAGACGGCTCCGGCGCGGCCGACGACTCCGGTCTCGCCGAGACCGGCGCGGACTCCGGAGTCTCGACACCGCTCGTGGCCGGTGGCGCCGCGCTGGTCGTGCTCGGTGGAGCGTTCGTGGTCAAGTCACGGCGCAAGCGCGTTCCTTCCGCGACTCACCGCGCACGTTGAAGCCGAAGGCGCTCCGCCGGCCAGTTCGTGGCCGGCGGGGCGCCTTAGCCGTGCTCACATTCGGAGCTGGGCGAGCGGCGAACGGACGCGCCGTCACCCGCTCTCGGGCCGCCTCGTATACGAAAAAGGTCAGTTTCGTAGCCGCGGGCGATCTTCCTACGGGTCGCGGGTAGGGGAGGGGGCATGGGTGCTCGGCGAGACAGTCAGCGCGTCGCAGTTCCTGGACTGCGGCTCGGAGATTCGGCGCCCTCTTTGCAGCTTGCGCCACGGTGCCTGACCTGATGCCTGGTCTGCCTCGTGAGGAACGCGCCGACCCTCGGTGATGTGCGTGGGCCGGACGCTCGGAGGGGTCAGGAACGTCGGGTGTGGCGCTCGCGGAACGAACTCGGCGGTATACCGACCCGCTTGGTGAAGAGTCGGGTGAAGTACCCCTGGTCGTCGTAGCCGACGCGGCGGGCGATCGCCGCGATGGTGAGGTCGGTGTTGGCCAGGAGCTCCTTCGCCAGGTTGAGGCGGGTTGCCAGGATGAACTCCTTGGGGCTGCATCCGGCAGTGCGCCCGACCGTATCGCGCAGCTCGTCCCTGCTCAGTGACAGCCTGCGGGTGTGTTCGGGCACGGAAATCGGCAGGCAGGCGGCTTCGGTGAACCTCTCGAGCACCGTCGGGGCGTGTCGGCCCGTGCCGGTCCGGCTGCGACGCAGAGTGGTCAGAAACTCGTGCAGACCGGTCGCGACGGATGATGCGTAATGTGGCTCCGATTCGTTGCATACCGTTGCCACCTTGCGGACGGCGCGACGGACAGGCTCGGCCGAGGAGAGCGGGACGACGATGTCGCCGATGTGCCCGAGTTCCGTGTGCGCGTCCACGGCCGGCCCGATGAAGCCGACGAAGCACTCCGAGCAATCCGATGTGTGTGGCCCGTAGTGGTGCTCCATGCCGGGTGGGAGCCGCAGCAGCACAGGGGCGACCACGTCGATGGGCTCGCGCCCACCCCAGGAGAACCAGCCGGATCCGGACAGGATGACGAGCGCCAGGTGGTGGTCCAACGTGCGTGGCCCTTCCGGCAGGTATCTGGGCTGCATGCCGACCGCTGTACAGGCCAGGGTCGGTCTCCTTGATGTCGTGGGCGGTGTGAGAGTGCGCTGCCAGCGGTCGCCGTGCTCGCGGCCGAAGGCCCAGTCGGCATCCCCCTGGGGATGCGTCGGAGTGTCCATGCCTCTCCAGGTCGAATCCGTCTGGCCTTCCGACGGCTCCGGGCGGTTCAGTAGCTGAATATCTGCGTCCAGGCCCGGTCGTCGGTGGTCACCTGACCTTCTGAGTTCATCCATGACGTCACCACGCTTTCCGGGAAGTTCTGGTCGCGGGCGATGGTGTCCGCGCCGGGAGGCTCACAGCCTTGAGCCAAGGCCCGGTCGGTGAAGCTGCGGCCGTTGAGGCGTGTACCCGTAGTAGTGGCGGCCGGGATGCCCTTGCTGTACGGCTGAACGGCGCGGCCGAGGCGCCGGTACGCTGCAGCGCTGTCGCGCAACACCGTGTCGTCGCAGGCAGACTTCGGCCCTCCTGGGGGCCGGATGGGCCAGGTGGTGCGCAACCAGCTGGCCTGCACCACCCGGTGCGGCACTCAGCCCACTCCGGTGCGTACGGATCTGGTTTCCCGTCAAGGCGGCCAGCCAGGGCAGGAAGCTCTCCGGGCGCGGCAACGATTGCTGGCCGCCGAGCATGCGGATCATGATCACCTGCGCCATGCCCGTTCGGCGCCCGGCCGACGGTGCTGTCCACGCGCGGCAGATGCGAGACGAAAAGCACGTCCCCTGCCGGTCGGCTACCCCACCGCGACACATCGACCAGCATGCTGTCGGATTCTCTGCTCGCCGCCACGCTGCCCACGTCCTTCCTTGTCCTCGCCGGTTCTGCCCCAGGGGAGACCGCAGTCGAGAGCGCCGGACCGGAAATCTCGCCTCCCGGGTCCTGCGGTCCCCCTCCCGCCGTCCTGCACTCCGTCGCCCTTGACCTGCGTCTTTTACTGGCTCGGAGGCATCCCACAGGCGAGTAAGTGGCGATCGGCTCGTGCGTCCCGCCACTTTGCCAACGCTTTACGCTCCGGGTCGTCCTCGGTGCGGCGTCGCCGTCTGCCGTCGACACCGCGGACCAGCGCGAGGCCGTTAGGGCGCTGACGGCTGGGACATCACACAGTCCGACACCGCCACCAAGGACGCCGCCACCGTCATCGAGTAGACCTTCGACGCGGACCGCGAGGAGCGTGTCGCCGATGTCCAGCAGCGCGACCCGGCAGTGCGAGGCGCCCAGGTCGACGCCGGCCGGCGACGGCGTGTTCGCGTGTGCGCAGCGAGAGGCGGCGCGGGGGGCGGCCGCCGGTGGAGCCGGCTTCCGCGTCCTCGTCGACGAAGCCGTGCGCGATGAGCGCGTCGACGCGCTGGGAGACGGTGGAGCGGGCGAGGCCCGTGAGGCGGGCGATCTCGGCGCGGGTGGCGGCGTCGGCGAGGAAGTCGCTGTCACAGGAGGCACCACAGAGAAGCCTTGAGTGCGAGAGAAGGCAATCTTTGTTTGATGATCGACCAAATGAGGTGAAAGAAGTCCATGTTCGTGCCTTGCTTCAACCCTTGACGGGTCAAAGTGAGCTAGGAACCCTCCAAGCATGTTGACGATGCAGGACGTGTCCAAGAGCTTTCTCGGGGTGCGGGTGCTGCACGGGGTGTCGCTCGACCTCGAACCGGGTGAGGTCCACGCCCTGGTGGGGGAGAACGGCGCGGGCAAGTCGACGCTGATGAAGGTGCTCGCCGGGGAGTACGCCCCCGACGAGGGCACCATCACGCTCGACGGCACGGTGCACGCCTTCTCGCACCCCGTACAGGCCCAGGCCGCCGGGATCGGTCTCATCCATCAGGAGTTCGCGCTGCTCCCGCACCGCACCGTCGCGGAGAACGTCTTCCTCGGCCGCGAGCCGGTACGTCGCGGGCTCGTCGACCGGCGCGCCATGGAGCGCCGCACCGCCGAGCTCCTCGCCGAGCTGGACGAGACCGGAATCGCCCCCCACACCCAGGTCAAGGACCTCTCGGTGGCCCGCCAGCAGACGGTGGAGATCGTCAAGGCGCTGGCGGCGTCCGATGTCCGTGTGCTTGTCATGGACGAGCCGACCGCACCGCTGGCCGACCACGAGGTCGAACTCCTCTACGCGCTCATCCGCCGCCTCGCCGCCCGCGGCATCGGCATCCTCTACATCAGCCACCGTCTCCGCGAGGTCTTCGACCTCTCCCGCCGCATCACCGTCCTCAAGGACGGCCGCAAGGTCGCCACCCTCACCACCGCCGACACCGGCCCCGACGACGTCGTCCGGGCCATGGTCGGCCGCGAGCTCGGCTCGTACTACCCGCCCCGCGCCCAGGCCGAGGAGATCGGCGAGCCGCTGCTGACGACGGCGGGCGCCGGCAACGAGCGCCTCGCCGGCATCGACCTCACCCTCAGGGCCGGCGAAGTCACCGGTGTCGCCGGGCTCCAGGGCTCGGGCCGGACTTCCCTCGTACGGGCCCTCTTCGGCGCCGCGCCCTTCACCCGCGGCAGCATGACCGTCGCCGGCCGCGCGCTGCGCCCCGGCAGCCCCCGGCAGGCCATCCGCGGCGGCGTCGCGCTGGTCACCGAGGACCGCAAGGGCGAGGGCCTGGCCCTGCACCAGTCCGTACGCGACAACGCCCTCCTCGTCACCCGCGCCGTCCACGCCGGCGGCGCGCAGGCGGGCGAGGTCTCGGCCCTGCTCGACCGGGTCAACCTCCGCTCCCGCGGCCACGACCAGGAGGTCCAGTACCTCTCCGGCGGCAACCAGCAGAAGGTCGTCATCGCCAAGTGGCTCGCCGCCAGGCCCCGCGTGCTGCTCTTCGACGAGCCCACCCGCGGCGTCGACGTCGGCGCCAAGGCCGCCATCCACACCCTCGTCCGCGAACTCGCCCGCGACGGCATGGCCGTCCTCATCGTCTCCTCAGAACTGCCCGAGCTGATCGGCATGAGCGACCGCATCCTCGTCATGGCCGACGGCACCCTCGCCGGCGAACTCCCCGCCGGGGCGGGCGAGGAGGACATTATGCGCCTGGCGACGGGCGAGCCGTCGAAGGAGCGTGCCGCATGACGGCTGTGCAGACCGAGGTGGTCGTGGAGACTTCCGGTGGTAGGTCGCCGGGGCTGCGACGGCTGAAGGTCACCGATCCCGTGGTCGGGGTGTGGCTGGCCGCCGCCGCGGTCACGCTGATCGGCTGGATCGTCGTGGCGATCGACGGCGGCCAGTTCATGACCCAGTCGAACGCGACCGGGATTCTGCAGAACTCCGTCGCGCTCGGTCTGGTCGCGGTGGGTCAGTCGGCGGTGATCCTCACGGGTTCGCTGGATTTGTCGGTGGCGTACCTCATCAGCCTCGGGACGCTGGTTGCCGCCGAGACGATGGAGGACGGCAGCGTCGTCACGGCGGTGCTGGCCGTGCTGGCGCTGTCCGTGGCGGTGGGGCTGGCCAACGGGTTGATCGTCACCGGGCTGAAGGTCAACGCCTTCATCGCCACCCTCGGCATGTCCTTCATCCTGCGCGGCTACATCGAGGACAACTACACCGGACCCGCGGGTGATGTCCCCGCGTCCTTCCAGCGGTTGGGCTACGACCGGATCGGCTTCATCCCGGTCTCGGTCTTCCTGCTGATCGCGGTGGCGGCGGTGTTGTGGCTGATCACGAAACGTACGCGGCTGGGTCATCACATGTACGCGACCGGCGGTGATGAGCACGCCGCGCGGCTGTCGGGCGTGCGGACCAAGCGCACGGTGATCTATGCGCATGTGCTGTGTGCCCTGTGTGTGGGTGCCGCCGCGCTGTTCCTGGCTTCGCGGCTGGGGGCGGGGGCTCCGTGGGCGGGTACTGAGGCGCGTTACGACCTGGATTCGATCGCGGCCGTGGTGCTCGGCGGCACGGCGCTGGCCGGCGGTCGTGGCGGGGTGGCGGGGACGCTGGGCGGGGTGCTGCTGCTGTCGGTGCTGGACAGCATCTTCAACCAGTTGTCCGTCGATCCGTTCTTCAAGAACGTGGTCCGCGGTGTGGTCATCATCGCCGCCGTCGCGTTGTATGCCCGTCCGTTCCGCCGCCGGGCGAAGGCCCGCGACCTGGCGCGGAAGAACGACGAACAGAAGGGAGCGGTCGCATGACGACCACGACTCCCGACACGTCCACCGCCGGGCCGGCGTCGCCCCTTGCCGGCATCGGGCGGCGGCTCGGTACGGGTGCCCCCGTCTACGTGCTCCTCGCCGTGCTGCTCGCCGCGCTGGCGATCACCGACCCCGGGTTCTACGAGCCCGACTCCTTCCTCGCGTTCGTCAAGCGCGCCGCCCCGCTGGTGATCCTCGCCGCGGGCCAGTACATGGTCATCGTCTCCGGCGGCTTCGACCTCTCCGTCGGCGCGGTGGTCACGGCCGGGGTCGTCGCCGGGGCCGAGTTCTACGGCTCGTACCCGGACGCGCCCTGGTTGCTGGTCACCGCCGGGCTGCTGCTCGCAGGGGCGATCGTCGGCCTGGTCAACGGGCTCATCACCACCGTGCTGCTGGTGCCGTCGTTCATCACGACGCTCGGCATGATGCTGATCCTCGAAGGCGCCGTCTTCTACTGGACCGGCGGCTCCCCCCAGGGCGTACTGCCCCAGTCCTTCCGCGAGTTCGGCCGCGGCGAGGCCGGCGGCTGGCTGCCGTGGGCGGTGCTCGCCTGCCTCGCGGTCGGCGCCGTCGCCGTGTGGCTGATGCGCGCCGATTTCGGCCGTACGCTCCTGGCCACCGGCGACAACGAGCGCGCCGCCGCGCTCGCGGGCGTGCGCGTACCCCGCGTGCGCACCCTGGCGTTCGTGCTCTCCGGCACCGCCGCGGCGCTCGCCGCGGTGCTGGTCGCCGGCTTCTCCGGGGTCTCGGCGCAGGCCGGCCGGGGGCTGGAGTTCGAGGCGATCACCGCCGTCGTGCTCGGCGGGGTCATCCTCGGCGGCGGCCGCGGCTCGGTCGTCGCCGCCATGGCCGGGGCGTTCTCGCTCCAGGCGCTGTTCACGCTGCTCAACCTCCAGGGCGTCTCGGGCGCGCTGGAGTCCACGGTCCAGGGATTCATCGTCATCGCGGCCGTCGGCCTCGGCGCCACCGACTTCTCCCGGCTGCGCCGACGCCGTTCACCATCGTCTTCTCCGGAAGGAAAGCCCTCATGAGCCGCACGATGTTCATACGACCCCGGAGAGGACGTTCGAGGCTGGTTGCTCCGGCGGCGGCCCTGTTCGCTGCCGCGCTGCTGGTGTCGTGTTCCTCTGATGCTCCCAAGGATGATCTCGCTGATGAGGCGTCGTCGTCTGCCGGGGCGGGGGACGGCGATGCGAAGTCGGAGTTCTTCGACCAGGCGGACTACGACCGGCAGTTGGAGCTGACGAAGGCGACCCCCGAGGGTCCCGAGGGCAAGCCCTGGGAGCAGATGCTCGACCCGCAGTCGGGCGGGATGGTCGACACCTCCGAGTACGCCAAGAAGGGCGACGGCGGCGTCAAGCTGTGCTTCTCCAACGCCGGCGTCTTCAACCCCTGGCGGCAGGTGGGGCTGAAGACCATGGAGGCGGAGGTCGCGCAGCACGACGAGATCGAGGACTTCACCGTCCTGGACGCGCAGGGCAAGGACGACAAGCAGATCTCCGACATCCAGGAGCTGTCGGGGAAGAACTGCGACGCGCTGATCGTCTCGCCGAACACCACCGCCACCCTCACCCCCGCCGTCGAGGAGGCGTGCGGCAAGATCCCGGTGATCGTCTTCGACCGCGGCGTGGAGACCGACTGCGCGGTGACGTTCATCAGTCCCATCGGCGGCTACGCCTACGGCGCCGCCGCCGCGGACTTCCTGGTGGACGAGGTGGACAAGGGCGGCAAGATCGTGGCGCTGCGCATCTCGCCCGGCGTGGACGTGCTGGAGACCCGCTGGTCGGCCGCGGAGATCGCGTTCGAGAAGGCCGGACTCGACGTGGTCGAGGTGAAGTTCACCGACGGCGACCCGTCGAAGGCCAAGTCGATCGTCTCCGACGCCATCGCGCGGCACGGCCAGATCGACGGCGTGTGGATGGACTCCGGCGCCACGTCGGTCGCCGCCGTCGAGGCGTTCGAGGACGCGGGCGAGGACATTCCGCCGATCACCGGCGAGGACCAGCAGGACTTCCTCCAGGCGTGGAAGGACAAGGACCTGACCGCCATCGCGCCCGCGTACCCGACGTTCCAGTGGCGTACGCCCGTGATCGCCGCGCTCAAGATCCTGGCCGGCGAGGAGGTCCCGAAGGAGTGGACGCTGCCGCAGCCGGTCGTCACCGAGGAGAACTTCGACGAGTACTACAAGGAGGGCATGCCCCCGCTGCACTACGGCGCCTGCGGCTGCGAGGACCTGCCCGGCTACCCCGGCGACTGGGGCGGTGAATGATGCCGGCCCCCGCACCGACGCTGCCCCCGTCGCCCGCACGGCAAGCCGCTTTCCCCGTCGGCGCCAACCCGTGGATCTGGCACTCCCCGGTCACCACCGAGGTACTTGAGCTGCTGTTGCCGCGGCTGGCCGCATGGGGCTTCGACTGCGTCGAGCTGCCGCTGGAGCAGGAGGACGACTGGAGACCGCGGATGGTCGGGGAACTGCTGCGGTCGACCGGCCTGACTCCGGCAGCGGTGATCGCCGTCATGCCGCCCGATCGTCAGCTCGTGCAGGCGGGCCGGCTCACTACCCGTGCCACGCGGGACTACCTCTTGCGCTGTGTCGATGCGGCGTACGAGGTCGGTGCGCCGGTGGTTGCCGGGCCGATGTACGCGGCGGTGGGCAGGACCTGGCGGATGGACGAGGACGAGCGGGCGGCGGCGTACGCCGAGTGGCGGGACAACATCGCGCCGGTCGTCGCGCACGCCGCGGCCGCCGGGGTGCTGCTGGCCGTCGAGCCGCTCAACCGGTACGAGACCAGCCTGCTCAACACCGTCGCGCAGACCGTGACGGCGCTGGACGGGCTGCCCGGCGAGACGATCGGGGTCGCCCTCGACACGTACCACCAGAACATCGAGGAGCGCTCCCTGCCCGGCGCCGTGCGCGCGGCGGCGGGGCGGATCGCGCACGTCCAGGTGTGCGCCAACGACCGGGGCGCGCCCGGCGCGGACCACCTGGACTGGCCCGGTTTCCTCGGCGCGCTGGACGAGGCGGGCTACCGCGGCCCGCTGTGCATCGAGTCGTTCACGGCGCACAACGCGACCATCGCCGTGGCGGCGTCCGTGTGGCGGCCCCTCGCGTCGACTCAGGACGCCATCGCTACCGAGGGCCTGGCCTTCCTCCGGCGGGTCATGCCCGTCCCCTCCCGACCCAGCCGCCCTCCCACGCCAACGGCCTGACGGGACAAGCCCCACCGGTGCGGTGATCACCGCCCCGCGAGCCGCACCGGTGGCCTCACCGCTCAGCGCTTCAGCCCGCTGACGGATCGCTTCTCCGACGGGCCGGACGATCCACCCCTGGCTGTTCGCTCCGCCGCGCGCACGTACCGGCGGCGGTTCCAGCTCTACCCAAGTGATCCGATGAGTCTCAGGAGCCGATATGAGATCACGACCAACCCGATTGTTCTTGGCACTGCTCGGAGCAGTGCTCCTGATGGGCGGGATGGCCGCGCCTGCCACCGCGCATCCGGAGGGGTTCCACGTCCTGGTGTTCAGCAAGACGGCACCCGGGGCCTACCGGCATACCCCCGCCATCGAGGCGGGCCTCCCGATGTTCGAGGAGCTGGCCGCCGAGCGCGGCTGGGAGCTGACGAAGACCGAGGACTCGTCGGTGTTCAATGACGACGATCTGGCCGAGTACGACGTCGTCGTGATGTTCCAGAACTCCGGCATGGTGTGGGACAACGACGCCCAGCGGCAGGCGATGAAGAACTACGTGAACAAGGGCGGCGGCGTTGCGGCCATCCACAACACGCTCGACATGGGGATCGAGAAGGAGTTCCCTTGGTGGGACGAGCTGATCAACGGCGGCGCCCACATGCCCACCCACTCGCCCGGCACGCTGAAGGGCACGGCGAAAGTCGCCGACAAGCTGCACCCGTCGACCAAGGGCCTGCCGGAGCGCTGGGTGCGTAACGAGGAGTGGTACAACTTCGATCCCAACCCGCGCGGCAATGTCCACGTCCTGGTCACCGCCGACGAGACCACGTACGACCCGGGCGGCGACGCCATGGGCGCCGACCACCCCATCTCCTGGTGCCGCGACGCCGAGGGCGGCAAGGTCTGGGCCACCGCCATGGGCCACGAGGCGGCAAGTTACTCCGAGCCGGAGTTCCGTGCGCACATAGTGGGCGGCGTGGAGTCCGCGGGCGGCAAAGTCGAGGCGGACTGCGGGCCGACGACGTGGGCCGCCTACGAGAAGGTCGCCCTGGACGAGAGCACCGTGGGCCCCGCCGCGCTGGACGTCGCCGCCGACGGCCGCGTGTTCTACGCCGAGTACGGCGGCAAGGTGAAGGTGCACAAGCCGGACACCGGTCAGGTGGCCACCGCCGGCACGATCAACGCCTACACCGGCGGCGAGGACGGCCTGACGGGACTCGCCCTCGACCCCGACTTCGCCACCAACAACCGGATCTACCTGATGTACTCGCCGGCGGGCGGAGACGAGGACATCGCGCGCGTGTCGCGGTTCACGGTCAACGGCGACTCGCTGGACATGGCCAGCGAGCAGGTGCTGATGAAGGTGCCGTCGTCGCGGCAGTCCCCCGAGCCGGGGCACACCGGCGGCTACCTCACGTTCGGGCCGGGCAAGAACCTCTACATCGGCACCGGCGACGACATCGAGCCCTTCCGCTCCGACGGCTACGCGCCGATCGACGAGCGCAACGCGAACAACGACGTCCAGGCGACCTCGGCCAACACCAACGACCTGCGCGGCAAGATCCTGCGCATCCACCCCGAGGACAATGGCACCTACACGGTCCCGGACGGCAACATGTTCCCGCCGGGCACGGACAAGACGAAGCCCGAGATCTACGCGATGGGCTTCCGTAACCCCTTCCGGTTCACCGTGGACCCCGACGACGGCACGATCTACGCGGCCGACTACGGCCCGGACGCGGCCAACGACAACCCCAACCGGGGCCCGGCGGCGCTCGTGGAGTGGAACGCGATCAAGGAGCCGGGGTTCTACGGCTGGCCGTACTGCGTCGGCGACAACATCCCGTACAACGACTACGACTTCGCCACCGGCCAGTCCGGACCGAAGTTCGACTGCGACAAGCCGGTCAACAACTCGCCGAACAACACCGGCCTGACCGACCTGCCGGCTGCCAAGAAGGCCGACGTCTGGTACGGCAACGGCGCGAACGGCAACAAGTTCCCGGAGATGGGCGACGGCGGCGAGGCGCCGGCGGCCTTCCCCGCGTACCAGTACGACCCGGACAATCCCTCCGAGACGAAGTTCCCCGCCTACTTCGACGACACGCCGTTCTTCGGCGAGTGGGCGCGCAACAAACTGCATGAGTTCCGGCTGGACAAGGACGGGAAGCTGCTGAAGATCAACGACTTCCTGTCGAACATGAGCTTCAAGTCCCCGATGGACATGAAGTTCGGCCCGGACGGAGCGATGTACCTGCTGGAGTGGGGGACCGGCTTCGGCCGGGACAACCCGGACTCCGGCCTGTACCGCATCGACTACACCACCGGCGACCGGCGGCCGATCGCGAAGGCCACCGCGGCCCCTTCGTCGGGAGGAAGCCCGCTGGAGGTGAAGTTCTCCAGCGAGGGCTCGAAGGACCCGGAGGGCACTGCCCTCACCTATGAGTGGACCTTCGGCGACGGCGCCACCTCGACCGAGGCCAACCCCACGCACACATACGCAGAGAAGGGCCAGTTCAACGCGAGCCTCAAGGTGACCGACAGCGGCGGCAAGACCGGCACCGCGAGCGTGACGGTGACCTCGGGCAACACCGAACCCACCGTGAAGCTGTCGATCCCGGACGGCGGCATGTACGAGTGGGGTGACTCGATCCCGTACACGGTGGAGGTCACCGACCCCGAGGACGGCGAGGTCGACTGCTCCAAGGTCAAGACCGTGCCCTCACTGGGCCACGACGGGCACGCGCACGACACCGATGCGATCACCGGATGCTCGGGCACTCTCAAGCCCGAGACCGACTCGGCGCACGCCGACGTGAACTCGTTCTACGTCGCGACCTCCACCTACACCGACAAGGGCGCCGACGGCGTGCCCGCGCTGACCGGCAGCACGAAGGTGGTGCTGCAGCCCAAGCACAAGCAGGCCGAGTTCTTCAACGGGCAGTCCGGAGTGCGGGTCGTCTCCCAGGGCGGCGCCGAGTCCGGAGCCCGGATCGGCGACATCAGCAACAACGACTGGATCTCCTTCAAGCCGGTCAACTTCAAGGGCATCAACCAAGTCTCACTCAGGTACTCCTCGCCGTCCGGCGGCGGCAACGTCGAACTCCGGGCGGGCTCGCCGGAGGGTGACCTGATCGCCACGGTGCCGATCCAGAGCACCGGCGGCTGGGACAACTACACCAGCACAGCGGCGGTCGACGTCACCGCACCCAGCGGGACCACGGAGCTGTACCTGGTGTTCAAGACGCCCGGCAACAACTCATACGACATCGACTCGATGACATTCATCGGCCCGGGCCTCGGCACGGGCACCACCCAGGAAGGGAAGCAGATCGTCGGTATCGGGGAGAAGTGCGTCGACGTGGACGCATTGGGCACGGCGAACGGGACGAAGGTCCAACTGTGGGGCTGCAACGGTGGCGCCAACCAGAAGTGGACCGCCACGGGAAGCACACTGCGTTCGCTCGGCAAGTGCCTGGATGTCGCCGCAGGGGGCACGGCGAACGGGGCGAAGGCCCAGCTCTGGGAGTGCAACGGCGGTGCCAACCAGGACTGGTCGGTGCAGTCGGACGGCACGATCCGCAACGGTGGCAGGTGCCTCGATGCCACCGGCAACAGCTCCGCCGAGGGCACCCAGTTGATCGTCTGGGACTGCCACGGCGGAGCCAACCAGAAGTGGGCCTTCAAGTAACCGAACCGGCCCCCAAGGGCCGATAGCCATCGGCTCTGGTCACGGAGCTGCCGGCCCTCACCCTCGACGGCTTCGAGGGCCCGGCAGCTCCGTGACCACGGAAGCGAACTCGGCGTGTCGTCCTGCAGGCACGAAGTGCCCGTGGGAACGCCCAGTGCGACGAGCTGAGGCAGACGCACGTCGCCCGGACGTCCGCGCCGGGGCCTGCCTGACCAGGCCCTGGCGCGGACTCGTAGTACCGGCAGCCCGGCTGCTACACCGATCACGATCGGCAGGTACCTGACGTGCCGCATGGCGACGACGACGCGGTCGCCTTCGCCACGGACGGGCTCACCGCCGCACATTTCTCGGTCTGTACGAGCGGCACGCCAGGAGTAAGGGCGGCCCGGTGCCTGCTCGCTCCGGCCGAGGCCGGAGCGAGCAGGTCGTCGGTCATGCGGCGGGTTGCGCCCTGACGATCACCTCCGCCAGTGCCAGCGGATTAGTGGTCGAGGCGAGCTGGATCCGCACGTAGCGTCCCTTGGCTCCGCCGAGGTCGACGGTGGTGGGTCGTCCCGCGGTGCCGGCCTGGTGCAGGGCGGTCACTCCCGGTGCGGCCTTGGCCTCGTCGAGCGAGTCGGTGGTGAAGGGGGTGTCGGAGGCGAGGACCCAGTAGTCGGACAGGCGCTCGGAGCAGCAGTCGGTCCGGTTCCAGACCTCGATGGAGTCGATGGGGTGGGATTCACCCAGATCCACCTGCCACCAGGCTTGGTGTGACGGTTCCGCGGTGTGGGTGACCGAGCCGTCGAAGTACGCGCCGTTGGTGTTGCCGTCCACGGCGCGTGCGGGCACGCCCTCATGCGCCGTGCTGATCTGTGTCGCTGTCTTGCCTACGGCCACGTTGGGCGGTACCACCGTGAGGCTTGCGTCGAGTTCGACGATGTGTTTCTCGCCCGTTGCGTCGGCGGTGAGTGTGTAGTTCCCCAGGGGGGTCGTTGCAGGCACCGTCACGGTCATGGTGGTGGTGAAGGTGCCGCCCGGTGCCAGGTCGGTGTAGTCTGCGGCGTCGCCGGCCTGCCAGCCCTCAGGCGTGCGCAGCACGGTGGTGCCGCTGACGGGCCGGGTGCCCAGGTTGGTCACGTGCACCGGGATGTCGGTCGATGCGCCCTGTTCGAGTTGGTCCGGTGCCTCCAGCCAGGACACCACCTGGCCGGCCTGCCCGACCAGCATCGTGTCGATCCGCAGGCCGAGGTCCTCGCCGGGGTGCGTCGGCTGATCCAGCCTGACGGTCACCGGAGTGACGGCTCGGGGTCGCACTCTGAAAGGGCCGATGGCATTGGTGGTCAGGTCGCTCCCCCGTACCACCCGGGACTTGTCGCCGACTGTCACGCGGTACGAAGCGTCGGGACGGGCCTGGCCGGTGACGGCGATCGAGACCTCGGAGGACTTTCCGGTGGTGATGTGGGCGGTCTGCCGCACCGTGGTGCGGCGGTTGCTGTCGTAGTAGCCCTGATCTGCGTAGCTGTGACCGGACTCGATGTCGGCCGGCTGGATGACGGCGCTGGTGTCGCTGCCGAGGGCGACGGTGTTACGGGGGATGACCCGCAGTTTGCCGGCGAGGTCGACCTGGATGACCGGCAGGACCTCGTCCTGCGGCTGTTCGGGCAGTGTGACGACGAGGTCGTCGCCGTCGAACCGCCAGTCGAGCCCGGACGCCGCTCCGTCTTCCCGGACGTCGGTCACGTTGGTGGCCAGGCCGGGCAGGCGCAGTTGACGGTCGGCCGGCCAGTTGGTCACGTGCAGGAACAGTTCGCGGCCGTTGACGGTTACCTCACCCCACGGCTGGCCGCCGAAGCGGGTGGCCGACGCATCGAGCACCGCGCCGGGGTGGCGGTCCAGCCAGTCGCCGATGCCGCCCAGGACGTCCGCTTCGAACTCCACGACCGAGCCGTCACCGCGTGGGCCGATGTTCAGCAGGTAGTTTCCGCCCCGGGCGCGCACGCTGGTGAGCCCTGTGACGAGGTCACGGACCTTACCGGGAAGGTCGTCGCGCTTCTGCCAACTGCGGTAGCCCCACGTCTCGTGGTAGATCGAAGAAGGCGTCTGCCAGGCGCCGTCAAGAGGCACGTCCGGGACCTCGTTGTCGCCGAGCGTCCGGAAGTGCCCCCTGTTGTTCCACACCCGGCTGTTGATCGCCGCGTGCGGCTGGTGTTCCCGGACGATCGAGGCGAAGGCCTCGCTCTGATCCGCGGTCGGCGCCGCCATGTCGAACCACACCTCGGCGATGTCGCCGTAGTTCGTCATCAGCTCGCGGATCTGCTGCTTGATCACCGGCTCCATCGATGCCGGGATCGGATTCGAGTTGTTGCCGGCGAAGGCATGGCCCTGGTGCCAGTCCACCAGGGAGAAGTAGAAGCCGAACTTCAGCCCCTGGGACCGGCACTCGTCGGCGAGCGCCCTCATCGGGTCCTTGCCGTACGGGGTGGAGTCCACGATGTCGTAGGTGGTGGAGTCCGTGTCGAACATCGAGAAGCCGTCGTGGTGCTTGCTCGTGATGACGATGTAGCGCATCCCCGCTTGCTTGGCCAGCGAGCAGATCTCGGCCGGGTCGAACCGGTCGGGCCGGAACCGCTCAGCCACTCCGAGGTAGTCCTCCTCGGAGATGTTCGCCCACATCTGGATCTGCTCGCTGTAGCCCCGGGTGACCGGTTCCCCCTGCCACACGCCGCCCAGTTCGGAGAACAGTCCCCAGTGGATGAACATGCCGTACTGAAGACGCTGCCAGGCCGCGACGTCCGCATCTTCACTGAGCTCGACCGCTCCCGACACACCCCGGACAGTCGGCTCCTCCGGCGCCGAGTCCCGCGCCATCGCTCCCGGACCGAACCCGGCCAGACAAGCGAACGTCACCATCGCCGCTACCAACGCCAGTGCTCTGCGCATCTCACTGCTACCTCCTCGTGGAGATCGGTGATACACCCGATCTTTAGGGGGAGTCCAGCCGCTGCTGCTCCCATGATGAGTCAGGAAGGGCGTAGACATCGGATGTTAACGGGGTCGGAGGCCGAATGTAAGTCCCTGAGGGGTGGTGTACGGGCAGAGTGCGATCACCCGCAGGAGGCGGATCGGGTACCACCGCCGATGCCGCGTCGCAGCACGACCGTGGGGGTCGGTCAGTTCTGTGGTTCCTCGGCCCAGCGGTCTTGTATACAAGGGCTCCGGCCGATGAGGGCAGTGGCTTCGCTGGGCCGCCGTTGCCGTGCACCGCGTCCAGGAGTTGGGACGATCAGGGACGGTCGTGCGGCGGAGGGGGAGCCCTCCGCCGGCTGTCGGCGCCGCAGCGGACGCTGTGAGCTGCCCGGCGGTCCAGAACGGAGCGCCTTCATGTGCATCGGCGAGCATCGCCGGCACCTCAGCACCCAGGCATTCGGGCAGCGGCGGCAGGTTTTCACGCACGGGCGGCTCGCTGGATTCATCCGGCCGCGTGGTTCCTGCGCGCGACCGGCCCTTTCGAGGAACCGCAGCAGCAGTTCGGCCTCCGTGCGCGGCCGTGGGGCCTGGTCGTGCGCGGGACCCGTCCACCGCCCGGCCGCGGCGAAGCAGTCAGCGGGCGGTGCGCGTACGCTATCCGCCACGTCGCCCTCCCCGAATTCCCGCCTGCACTGCCTCGGCCGCCCGGAGCCGTCTGGTGCCACCCGATGCCCCGGGCATGCAACGGTCTTCTTCCACCTGCTCCGCCGGGGCGATGCCCAGCGCGGCCAGGGTCGCACGCGAGGCGCTCAGCGCGACCTTGTCGCCTCGTTGATGCTCTCGGGCTGTTCGGCAGTCTTGCCGACGTCCTGTCGGGCGGTGGGGTGACGGTTCTTCGTGCCGGGAGGACGGCCGTTGCCTGGCCGGGATGGGTTCGGTACACGAGCCGGACAGACCACGTGGTGGCGGAGGTAAGCGGCGGCCCGGGGGAGGCGGAGCCCGGTGTGGGCGGTGAGGACGCAGGAGGGCGCAGGCTGGCGCACGCCGCCCGAGTACTTCCACCGGGGGTCCCCGTCCCGGATCTCGCTCCCGGGCACGACCGCTGCCGTCCAGACCAGGGCGAGGACCTTGCGTACGGCCTGATGAATCTGCTCGGTGATGGTCATGCCGACCGAGTACGACAGCCACCGTTCATGCTGAACGCTCTGAGGTGCGAGGAGTCGACCACGCAGCACGACCAGTCGATCCGCGAGGCCGCGTTCAGCTCGGCGAGCAGAACCTCGTGCAGCCGCTGCCACACACCGGCTCGTTCCAGTCCCGCAACCTGCGCCAACAGGTCGTGCCCGAGCCGTTACGGGACAACCCCATTGGGTCCCTGTCCGGGATCTTCGGGGCCCCTCAACGAACATGCCGAACGGAAGCGAGGCAAGGAGTTCACCGACAGTGGTCTCCGGGTCTGGCCCGTCCGCGAGGTTGTCCTTGGCTTGCTCGGTACCGGCCACGCCCGGGAAACCCTCGCGACGATGACGGGTACAGCGGCCTGCGACGGCCGACCCTCACGGATTCGGCCGACAATGGTTCTCTTCTCGATGTGAGTGGAGCGTCGTGTGATCTGATCGAACCGACAAATGGTGCCGTCGACGGGCGTGTGCACCACAGTAGTTGGAGCAGAGGACGCACTGCGCGAGCATCCCGAAGGGCGCCCGCCGGCCAGCCCTGGCCCGTTGCGCGGGGCACCGGGCCAGCGCTGGCGGTTTTCTCGGGCGGTCAGCCCGCGGTTGCCGGGTGGGTCTTGAAGGCGTCGACGATCATGTAGTCGCCGGACTTCATGGTGCCGGTGATCGTGTGTGGGCCCGGCGCGAGGTCGGTGATCGAAAGGACCGTCTTCTGGTGGACGCGGCTGGGGTTGTGGAATGACACCGTCTTGTAGAACTTGCCGTCGATGGTGATATCCACGTCACCCTCGTCGGTGTTGACCTGCGAGATGATGTCGAGGCCCGTACCGTTGAAGTCGAGCTCCCAAGTGTCGCCGATGTTCTGGGTGGCGTCGATGTCGTCGAGATAGGCACCCGCGCCGCCTCGACTCGCGTTTCTCCAGAGCCAGTGCTCGCGCGTGCCTGTGCCGCTGTTCGTGTAAACAACCCCGGAGGTGTTGTTGAGCTGCTCGGGTGTGGTGATCTTGGTCAGGTTCACCTTGACGTCGGTCGAGGCTCGCCGTACGCCGAGGGAGACAGGGGCGCCGGCCGGCAGCTCGTTGTAGGCGCGCCAGAAGCTGTTGCGGTCCTCGTCGACCTCCTTGCCGTTGATCGTGCGGATCAGGTCTCCGCTGAGCAGCCCGGCCTCGGCGGCATAGCTGTCGCTGGGCACGCTAGCGAGCTTGAGTCCTTTGAAGTCGTTGATCGCATAGGACGACTGCTCGGCCTCGGTGGTGATGTTGGTGGCGTCGGCACCCATCAATTTCTCCACGTGCTTCCTGCGGGTGACCTCGATCGGATCGTCGTCATCGGAGCCGGTCGGCAGAACAGCCTCAGGGGGTAGTGCCCCGCCGGGCGCACCGAACCCGGTCGTCGGAATGTTCCGGAAACCCAGTGCCAGCGCGGGCGAGTTGTCGGCCAGCGTGAAGTCGTAGGTGCCAGTGGGATCGGGATTCGCGAAGCTGGGATCTCCGATCGACGAGTCCAGGTCCATGCCGGCGCGATACCAACTCGTTTCCGGGTTGATTGTCTTGCCGTCGGCCGAGAGCTTTTCGGTGCCCGCCCCGCTCGGCGAAATGCTGATAGAAGCCCCTGCGTTCCAGAACAGGTTCTTGCCGATCGTGTACTTGGCGCGGACCGGATCGTTCAGCACATTATCGTATGGCATTCTGCCCAGCGTGACGTTGCGTTCGATGACGTCGCCGCCAGGCATGTAGCTCACCTGCTCGAAGGTGCGGCCGTCGAGGATCAGGTTATTGTGCATGGTGCGTTCAAATCCGTCGCGGAGTTTCACCCCTCCCTTGAGCAGGACATTATTGGTCATCCGGAAGTTGGACGAGCCGTCGTCGAGGTCGATGGCCCAGTCGCCGTCGTGCCAGAACCTGTTGTGATCGATGGTTATGGGCCTGATGACGTCGAGATGCATCATCGCGCGTGCCTGCTCAGCGGTGAGCTCTCCACCGGTGTTGCCCTGAAAGGTAACTCCCTCCGCCAAGCTGGCGAACTTGTCGCTGCTGGCTCCGGTGCGCCAGAAGCGGCTGCGTCCCCAGGAATTGATCGAGCCGTTGTCTCCTGTTTCGCGGACACAGTCGAAGATGTCATTGTCCTGGATCAGATGGCCACCCCAGGTGTTGTCGGAGAAGTTGAGGCAGGCCCGCGGGCTGTCGGACAATGAGTTGCCCCGAACGGTGACGTCGAGGGCCATCGAGATGTTGACCGACGAGGTCTGCTTCTCGTAGCGGCCATTGTTCTTCATGACATTGCCCTTGATGAGGATATCCCGGGGATAGTCCTCGGTTCTTGGGCCGCTCTTCAGGTCGGTAATCCGTGGGGTGGTGAAGTAGTTTCCGGCGTAGTTGCGGACCGCGGCGGGAGAGCCCACAACATGGACGTCGGTCGCTCCGTTGGAGTCGAATGTGCTGGAAGTAACCTGATTACGCTCGTTGTAGCCGTCCATGAAGACGGCGTTGCCGCCGAGATCGGTAAAGGACGACTTCGTGATCGTGATGCCCCGTGCGTTCTTCAGGTACGCCGCACCCTTGCGGACCACCGACCAATCGCCACGCGAGAGCCCTTCAAAGGTGCTGTTGAACAGGGTCCGGTGAGTCCGCTCGAAGTGCAGGTTCTCAAGCACGATGTCGTGAATCGGTTCCCCGGGCGAATCTCCTGTGAGGGTGATCAGCTGGTCGAGCTCACCTGTCTCGATTGCGGCCGTGGCGAGGTCGACTCCAGCGGGAGGCTTGAGGTACAGCTTGTTGCTCGCCCTGTCGAGGTACCACTCACCGGCGACGTCGAGTTCCTCCCGGATGTTCTCCACGAGGACGGCGTCCCGCTTGAGCGGCAGACCGCTGCCGCAGTCCTGCGGACGGTTGTTATCACCAACGAAGTTCAGCCCGAGCTGGTCGCTGTCCCGACCGGTGACGGTGAAGGAGACGCTCCCCCAGTCGTGACAGTGCATGGCCCGCACGAAACCCGTCGTGGGGTCCTGCCAGCCGGCCGAGCGGGTATTGAGGTCGCTGAGGGTCGTCGTACCCTCGAGTCGCGGCGCGGACTCGTCGTAGTTGGGATAGCGAGCCATGACCTGCCGCTCGTCGTTGACGAACAGCTCATCGAAATCGATCCCCGCGGGAACGTCGGTCACCATGACGCTCTTGTCTTCGGCCGTGGGCTGCCACGACCCGCTCAGCTCCCGGCCCCCGACGATCCTGGCACCCGAACCGGTCCCTACCCAGCGCACCGGATGCTCTGCGGAACCGCTGTCCCGTGCATCCAGTGACAGGGCCTCCGACACGCGGTAGGTGCCCTCACCGAGCTGCACGACGATGTCCCGGTCGATGCCCTCGGCCAGGACCTCGCGGACCTTGGCGCGCGCGCTGGTCAACGAGCACGGCTTTTTGGGCTGGCATGCCATCCCGGAGCCGTTCGGGGAGACCGAGACGATTTTGGGGCCCGCGGCGGCGACGGCTGGGCCGATCCCCAGCGGAACGGCCGTGAGTACGAGCGCGAGAGCGGACAGGGCTGCGGTCGACCACAATCGCAGGCGGACGAGGGCCATGGGTTGCCTCCTCGGCAGGCCAGATAAAGATCCGATGTCTTGACGCTAGCCTCAGCTGCTGAGCAAGGACAAGAGGCGGGACACCGTCAAATTCGAACGCATGAGACTGGCAGAGGTCCTATGTATCGCGAGAACGGACGTTATCGATCTTCCACACGTCAGGTCTGCTTGGCTTCAAGTGACGTTGCCCCGGCCCCGGTTGATCCCGTGTACAGGGCCCCGCGGCCGCGCCGGCGTTCCGGCGTGAGCGCCAGGTCCACAAGGGTGCGAACCGGCCCGTCAGTTCAACAGTGAGCGCCGGGGCGGCGGCGCTGTCGGAGTCGACGCCGATGCTGTATTGGAGCTGCGGGTGGCAGGTACGGACGGTGCGGTTGACCCAGTGGGTGAGTTCCTTCATCTCGACGGTCAACTGCTGGATTGCGGTGCCAAGGGCGTGCAGTTCTTTAAACTCGTCGTTTTGATCTTGGTTGGAGTGGGGTCGGAACCGGGGAAGGTCGTGACGTCGGCCGGTGTGCGGAGGCGGGCGGTTGAGGTGTTGACGTGGTGGCCGTGTGCTTCCAGGAGCGGGTGGGCCTCTTTTTTCGCCCGGCTGACGGTCATGGCGGTCACGCCGAAGAGTTGGCCGAGGAGGCCCATGGTGGCGAGTTTGCGCACGTGGAGAGCGGTGGCCAGGATCCGCCCCATGGGGGTGGACTTGGCTGTTGCGCTTGTGCCGGGGGCGACCGAGCGCTCGTGACCGCGGCGGGTGCGGAGTACTCGCTCGTGTTGAACCTCCGGTGCAGGAGTCAGCGGGTCGTGGTGTGTCGTGCTGTTGGTGGGTGTCGCGTCCAGTGGGTGCTGGGGCGGAGGGTGTAGTTCCAGTAGCCGTGGGAGCGGTGCCGGATGATCGGCAGGGCGGCGATCTCATCAGGGGGCGACAGTCATGCCGGTCCGGAGGCCGGCGGCCCTCATGCAGGACCGAGAAGAACATAACGGGGCATATGTCCTGCAATAGGGGTTATGCCTGCAACCAGAGACCCTCCAGATCCCCTGGTAAGCAGACATCGGATCTATTGATGGGTTCCTCGCTGCAGATTCGTTGACTGTGCCCGACAGGTCATGCATACTCCTGGCCCAAGCCGCCAGACGGGAGGCGGTTCATCCGATCTCTTCATCCTCTCTTCCAGTCGCTGCACGACGAGAGCACTCGAAGGGGGAGGCAGTCGCAAGGCATTGCCGGTGCCCGCTTGAACGGGTGGGGCGGTCGGTCCCAAAGGTGGCGAGGGCGTCCCTCCAGCCCAGTGGGCCACGCATGTCGGTCATTCTGTGATCGCCACTCTGATAGAGGTCTACAGGAACATGCGAACAAGGCTTGTCCTCGTTCTCAGCACGCTGTTGGTGCTGGCTTCCTCTCCCACAGCGCTCGGTGCTCTCGGGGCGCCCGCTCACCAGACGGCGGGCCCGGCGCAACGCGCGGATGGGGGCAATCCCCTGCGTATGTGGTACACCACCCCGGTATCTGACTGGGAGAGCCAGGCGTTGGTGCAGGGCAACGGCACGACCGGCCTGATGGCATTCGGCAACCCCGGGCGAGACCGCCTCCACTTCAACGAGAAGACCCTGTGGACAGGCGGGCCCGCTGATGGGCGCACCTACCTCGGTGGCAACAAGGCGACGGCGATCACGCCTCAGCAACTGAACAACTACCGCCACGCTCTCGACGACAAGACCACGAACGTCTTCGGCCTGCCGCCCACCGGCCCCGGCGGCGCCAACTCGCAGCTCACCAGCATGATGTTCGGCGACACCGGTGGAATGGGCATGTACCAGGACTTCGGCGACCTCTACCTGGACTTCGGCGCCACCGGCATCACCGACGCATCGGCATCGAACTACGTCCGCGACCTGGACATGAGCTCCGCCGTCTCGAGTGTGAACTTCGACCATGACGGCGTGCACTACGAGCGTGAGTACTTCGTGAGCTATCCCGACCAGGTCGCCGTGGTGCGTCTGAGTGCCTCCGAGCCGGGAAAGCTCAGCTTCACGACGTCGACGTCGGCGGCGAGCGGACTGAACACCTCCGCGACCGCGGATCCGGACGAGAAGCGGATCACCCTCGCCGGCGAGGTGAGAGACAACCAGATGCGTGCTGAGATGCAGCTCAAGCTGCAGAACGAGGGCGGAGCTGTCTCGAGCAGCGATGGCCGCACGCTGACCGTCACCGCCGCGGACACCGTCACGCTCGTCTACTCGACAGGCACCAACTACAAGAACGATTACCCGACGTACCGAGGCGAGGACCCGCACGGCAAGCTCACGCAACGCGTGGACTCAGCCATCGCCCGCGGATACCCCGCCCTGCTCGACAGGCACCTGGCCGACTACCGGGAGCTCTTCTCGCGCGTGCAGTTCGACCTGGGCGCAACCGTGCCCGACATCCCCACCGATCAGCTCATGAGGAACTACCGCGCGGGATCCCACGATCTCACGGTCGACCAGATGGCGTACCAGTTCGGCCGCTACCTCAGCATCGCCGGCTCACGGATCGGCGACCTGCCCACCAACCTCTGCGGCCTGTGGATGATCGGCAGCGCGAGCGCCTTCTGGGGAGCGGACTACCACTTCAACGTCAACGCCCAGATGAACTACTGGCCGGCGATGTCGACCAACCTCGCCGAAACCCAGGTGCCGCTCAACGAGTTCGTCGAGTCGCTCGTGGTTCCGGGTCGACTGACGGCTGAGCGGTCCGCAGCGGTGAAGACCGAGGACTTCGCAGACGCGCCGCTCGGGACCGGCAAGGGATTCCTCATCAACACCCAGGTGAACCCGTTCGGGCACACCGCCCCGATCGGTTCGCAGGAGTACGGCTGGAACATCGGCGGATCGTCGTGGGCGATGCAGAACCTCTACGACTACTACCTCTTCACAGGCGACGAGACCTTCCTGCGCGACACCGTGTACCCCATGCTCAAGGAGATGGCCGCGTTCTGGAACGAGTACCTCTGGTACAGCCCGTACCAGAAGCGACTCACCGTGACGCCGAGCGTCTCGGCCGAGCAGGGCCCGACAGCCGTCGGAACCGCATACGACCAGTCCCTGGTATGGGAGCTGTACCGCATGGCGATCGAGGCATCCGAGGAACTCGGGGTCGACGCGGACCTGCGCGCTGAGTGGCAGGACAAGCAGTCGCAGCTCGACCCGATCCTGATCGGGCAGCAGGGCCAGGTGAAGGAGTGGTTCGAGGAGACCACCCTCGGCAAGGCCCAGGCCGGCGATCTCCCCGAGGTCGACATCTGGAACTTCGGTGCCGGCGGCAGCGCCAACCAAGGCTCTGTGCACCGCCACACCTCACAGCTCGTCGGGCTCTTCCCCGGCACGCTGATCAGCAAGGACACGCCCGAGTGGATGGATGCTTCCATCAAGTCGCTCGAGCAGCGCAGCCTCAACGGCACGGGCTGGTCCAAGGCCATGAAGATCAACATGTACGCCAGGACCGGCCTCGCCGAGGACACCTACTCCATGGTGCGTGCGATGCTCGCCGGTAACCGGAACGGCCTGATGGACAATCTGCTCGACTCCCACCCGCCGTTCCAGATCGATGGCAACTTCGGGCTGACCGCCGGCATGACCGAGATGCTCGTGCAAAGCCAGCTCGGCTACACCCAGTTCCTCCCGGCACTCCCCCGTGCGTGGAAGGACGGGAGCGTCCACGGCCTCGTTGCGCGCGGAAACTTCGTCTTGGGTATGAAGTGGGCAAACAGCGCTGCCACGGAGTTCCGGGTGACGGCCCGCAACGGCGGCACGTTCGTCGGCGACTACCCGGGCATCGCGCAGACCACGGTAAAGGACGCGGACGGGAACCTCGTGGCCACAAGAGCCAACGGCTCGGACGAGATCTCGTTCGACACGGCCAAGGGGCAGACCTACACGATCGCCTTCGAGCCCGAAGGCGTGGGGTTCGCCAACGTCTCCTGGCACGTCGATCGCGCCGAGACTACCGGGGAGATCCCGAGTTCCGCCGCGGAACAGGTCCGGGAGCACATCGCGCGGGCAGAGCACCTTGCCCGATCGCCGGTATCGAACCGTGCGGTCATCGCGCAACTCGACACCGCGGCACGAAAGGGGAAGGCGAGCACGAAGCTGGTGGAGGCGCTCAGCGCGCTGGCAGCCACGTTCCGCTGATCCACCGAGGCGCGTGCCCGGTGACGTCGATCGCCGGGCACGCGTCGCGTGACTGTCCCGGCGCCCGACGGATGCGCTCGCCGACCGTGAGACGCAAGTGGTCGGGCCAACTCATCGAGAATTCTTCCCGATTGTGCAGCTTGCTCCGGGGTGGTCACAGTCTGTATACCCGTGCTGCCGTGCTCGACAGGATTTCGGTCTTCTCGCCCGTTGTCAGGCCGGCCAGCAGGGTTCGCGTGGACTCCACCACGTGGGCGTAGTCCGCTGCGAGCGTGCACACCGGCCAGTCGGAGCCGAACATCAGCCGCTGTGGACCGAAGGAGTCCAGCACGGTGTCGGCGTAGGGGCGGAGGTCGTCGGTGGTCCACTCGTGCCAGTCCGCTTCGGTGACCATGCCGGACAGCTTGCACACGGCGTTCGGCATCGCCGCGAGCTGGCGGACTGCCTGTGCCCAGGGCTGCAGTGTGCCCGCCGCAATGGGCGGTTTACCCAGGTGGTCGAGGACGAAGATGAGGTCGGGCAGCCTGAGGGCGGCGGCCGTGGCGGCGGCCAGTTGGCCGGGGTGGATGACCAGGTCGTACGTGAGCCCGGCGTCGGCTACCGCTCGTAGCCCGCGCAGTACGTCGGGGCGGGTGAGCCAGTGCGGGTCCGGTTCCTCCTGCACTTGGTGCCGGATGCCGCGCAGCCGCTCGCCGCCGGGCAGGGTGCGCAGCCGGGCCAGTTCGTCGGCGATGCCGGGTGCCGTGAGGTCGGTCCAGCCGACCACACCCGCGACGAGGTCGCTGACGGCCGCGAGCGCCAGGAGTTCCGGTGTCTCCTCCGGCACGGTGACCGTCTGGATTACCACAGTGCGGTCGATGCCGGCGGCCCGCGCCTGTGGCTCCAGGTCAGTGAGGTGGAAGTCGCGGCGCAGTGGCGCGAGTTCGGGCCCGGAGATCCAGCTCTGGTCGCGTACGGACAGGTCCCACACGTGGTGGTGCGCGTCGGTGATGGCCACGAATGTCAGAGCTTCCACACGACGGGAAGGCCGGCATCGGCGCCAGCGGAGGAGTAGTCGTGGGCGACGTCGAGGAGTTCGGCCATCCGGGTCTGCCACGCGGTGTTCACCGGCAGCCGCTCCAGGTCGGTGAGGAGCCGGGCGTAGTCCTCGCAGTCGATCACGTGGAAGAGGTCGGTGCCGTTGCGCCAGATGGTCCAGGAGGTGGCTCCGGCGGCGCGGATCGCGGCGGTGAGCTCTGCCGGGACTTCGCGATGGGCTGCCTCGTACTCGTCGATGCGGTCCGGCCGGACCGCGGTGTGCAGGGCGATGAGCATGGATGAGGGCTCCTCAGGGGTCGACGACGACGATGTCCAGGGTGCGCGGGCCGTGCACACCCTCGACCCGCTCCAACTCGATGTCGCTGGTGGCGGATGGGCCGGAGATGAAGGTCAGCGGTCGGTGCGGGTCGAGGCGGCGCAGCGCTTCGGGTACGTCGCCGGCGATCTGGTCGGCGCGTAGGACGCACAGGTGGTAGTCGGGGAGCAGGGTGAGCGCGCGGCGGCCCTGTCCCGGGCCACCGTCGAGGACGATCGTGCCGGTGACGGCGATGGCCAGGGCGCAGGTGGTGAGGACGCCCCCGGCGGCGTCCAGTTCGCGGACGCGGAGTGGCGGGGTGTCGGTGAGGGTGCGGCGCGGGACGTCGTCCGGGAGCCACTCCTCGGGAAAGCCGTCGGGGACGACGATGCCCGCGGTGCCGTACGCTGCGAGCGCGGCCGAGATGACCGGGAGGGGATCGGTGGTCCGGGTGACCATGGTCCGGTAGTCGGCGGCTCGCTCGGCGAAGAGGCCGACGATGTCGCTGTCGGCATCGCCGGCGTGGCTGTCGCGGTAGTCGCGGGGGATGCGTGCGGCGTCGTACGTCTCAGTGGAGGGTACGTCCGTCAGGGCGGCCCTGATCCGAGCGAAAACGGTTTCGCGGCTGTTCACGGTCAGCTCCTCGTCCGGCGCCACCAGGCGCGGAAGGTCTCGCGCGGCGGGGCCGGGGTGTCGCGGGTGTGTGACCAGCGGGACAGAGGTCCGGGCAGCCGGGGGAGCACGCCGCGCCGGGACAGCAGTCGGCCGCCGATCCGGCCCACCCGCTGGGCCGCGCCGAGGCGGCGTGGTGAGGTCAGGGTGACGGTGGCGGCCTTCATCACCAGAGCCTCGGGGGTGGGTACGGGGCCGCGTTTGGCGTCGACGGCCTGCGCCCGCAGATGCACCAGCACCTCCGGGATGTCGATCTTCACGGGGCAGGCGTCGTAGCAGGCGCCGCAGAGTGTGGAGGCGAAGGGCAGGGAGGAGGCGTGTTCGATGCCGGCGAGCTGGGGGGTGAGGACGGCGCCGATGGGCCCGGGGTAGGGCGAGCCGTAGGCGTGGCCGCCGGTTCGCTCGTACACCGGGCACACGTTGAGGCAGGCGGAGCACCGGATGCAACCCAGCGCCTGGCGGCCGACGGTGTCGCGCAGCGTCGCAGTGCGGCCGTTGTCGAGCAGGATCAGGTGGAAGTCGCGCGGGCCGTCGCCCGTCACCGGCCCCGTCCACATGCTGGTGTACGGGTTCATCCGCTCCCCGGTGGAGGCCCGTGGGAGTAGTTGCAGGAAGACCTCCAGGTCGGCGAAGGAGGGCAGTACTTTTTCGATGCCCATGACGGTGATCAGCGTCTCCGGGAGGGTCAGGCACATCCGGCCGTTGCCCTCGGATTCCACGACGGCGACCGTGCCGGTGTCGGCGGCGGCGAAGTTGGCGCCGGAGATTGTCACCTTGGCGGTGAGGAACTTCTCCCGGAGGTGCAGCCGCGCGGCCTCGGCGAGGTCGCGCGGGTCGTCGGTGAGCCCTTCGGGCGCGGGCTTGCCCCACGCGCCCATCGCGGCGCGGAAGACCTCACGGATCTCGGCGCGGCCCTTGTGTATGGCCGGGACCAGGATGTGGGAGGGGCGGTCGTCGGCGAGCTGCACGATGAGCTCGGCGAGGTCGGTCTCGTACGCCGTGACGCCTGCTTCGGCGAGGGCCTCGTTGAGGCCGATCTCCTGGGTGGCCATGGACTTGACCTTGACGACCTCAGTCTCGCCGGTGGCCTGGACGAGCTCGGTGACGATGCGGTTGGCTTCGGCGGCGTCCGCCGCCCAGTGCACGGTCCCCCCGGCCATGGTGACCGACAGCTCAAGCTGCTGCAGATGCCGGTCGAGGTGGCGGAGGGTGGCCTCCTTGATGGCGGCGGCCGCGGTGCGCAGCTCCTCCCAGTCGTCCAGTTCGCCGGTGACGGCGAGGCGTTTGTCGCGGATGGTGCCGGTGGCCTTGCGCAGGTTGACGCGCAGCCGGGTGTCGGCGACCGCGTCCCGGGCTGCTTCGGGGAAGGAGGGGGTGCCGAGCCAGACGACGTCGCCTGAGGTAGGGGAACTGCTCATGCGGCGGCTTCCTCCGTCGAGGCCAGGATCTCGGCCAGGTGCCGGGTGCCGACGCCGGTACGGAGGCGGGCGAGGCCGCCGCCGATGTGCATCAGGCAGGAGTTGTCGCTGGCGCACAGCACCTCGGCGCCGGTGGTCTGCACGCCGTGGACTTTGTCGGCGAGCATCGCGTTGGAGACGTCGGGGTTCTTCAGGGCGAAGGTGCCGCCGAAGCCGCAGCAGCTTTCCGCCTCGGGAAGCTCGACGAGGTCGATGCCCCTGACGGCGCGCAGCAAGTCGAGGGGCCGGTCGCCGACCCGGAGCATGCGCAACGAGTGGCAGGTCGGCTGGTAGGTGACGCGGTGCGGGAAGTAGGCGCCCACGTCGGTGACACCGAGGACGTCGACCAGCAGTTCGGACAGCTCGTAGACCTGGGGGGCGACGTCGGCGACGGCGGCACGGAGGTTCGCGTCGCCGTGCTGGGCGGCCAGCGTGGCGTGGAAGTCGCGGACCATGCCGGTGCACGATCCGGAGGGGATGACGATCGCGTCGTAGCCGGCGAAGTCCGCGGCGAACCGCCGCACCATGGGCATTGCCTCGGGCCGGTAACCGGTGTTGAAGTGCATCTGGCCGCAGCAGGTCTGGGCCCGCGGGAAGTCGACCGTGTGGCCGAGGCGCTCCAGCAGCCGCACGACGGCTCTGCCGGTCTGCGGGTAGAGGGTGTCGTTGATGCAGGTGACGAACAGGGCGATACGCATGACTACCCCGCCTCCGGCACCGGGATCAGGGGCGGCAGCAGGTCCTCCGCGCGCAGCCGGTGCCACACCTCCGCCGGTACGGGTGTGCTGAGCAGCGCCACGGAGTCGCGGACCTCCTCGGCCGACCGCGGCCCCGTCAGGACGCACGCGACGGCGGGGTGGCCGAACGGGAAGTGCAGAGCGGCGGCGCGCAGCGGGACCCCGAGTGCCTCGGTGGCCTTGTGCATGCTCAGCGCCTTCTCCAGCAGGGGCACGGGCGCGAGGCTGTAGTTGTAGGTGGCGCCAGCCCGGGGGGCGGCCAGCAGACCGGAGTTGAAGACGCCGCCGATGATGACGCTCTTGCCGCGGGCCGCGGCGGCGGGCAGGAGTGTGTCGAGTGCCGCCTGTTCCAAGAGGGTGTAGCGGCCGGCGCACAGCACCGCGTCCACGTCGGTGTCGGTGAGGAAGCGGGTGAGCATCCCGGTCTGGTTCATGCCGGCGCCGATCGCCCGTACGACGCCCTCGGCGCGCAGCCGTTCCAGCGTCGGGTACGCCTCGCGGAACGCCTGCTCCCCGTGGTCGTCGGGATCGTGCAAGAGCGCCACGTCCACGCGGTCCAGGCCGAGGCGGGTCAGGCTTTCCTCCAGCGATCGGCGTACCCCGTCGGCGCTGAAGTCCCACACCCGCCGGTGCGTGGCCGGTACCGCGAAGCCGTCGGCCAGGTCGGACGGCGCCGGATCTGCGCCATCGTACGGCTCCAGCAGCCGGCCGACCTTGGTGGAGACGACGTACTCCTCGCGGGGCTTGCCGCGCAGCACCGCTCCCAGGCGGCGTTCGGACAGCCCCAGCCCGTAGTGCGGGGCCGTGTCGAAGTAGCGGATACCCGCGTCCCAGGCGGCTTCGACGGTGGCCGCGGCGCTCTGCTCGTCGACAGGCGTGTAGAGCCCGGCGATCGACGCGGCGCCGAAGCCCAGAACGGTGACGTCGACGCCGCTGCCGCCGAGTGTCGTCGTGCGCATCACTGCTCCTCCGGGCGCAGGCGCAGCCCCTGCATGCCGCCGTCGACCGCGAGTGCGATGCCGGTGATGGAAGCAGCAGCCGGGCTCGCGAGGTACACCACGGCGGCGGCCACCTCGTCGGCAGACACCAGCCGGCCCATCGGCTGCCGGCCGTCGAGCGCGGCCCGCTCGGCGACGGGGTCGGCGGCCTGGTCCAGCAGGCGGCCCACCCAGGGGGTATCCACCGTGCCGGGGTTGACGCAGTTGACCCGGATGCCCTCGCGCACATGGTCGGCGGCCATGGCCATGGTCAGCGCCAGCACGGCGCCCTTGCTGGCGCTGTACAGGGCGCGCTGCGGCAGTCCGGCCATGGCCGCGATCGAGCAGGTGTTGACGATCGAGGCATGCGCCGACTCGCGCAGATACGGCAGGGCGGCCCGGGTGGTACGCACCATGCCGAGCACGTTGATGCCGAGCACCCGCTCCCACTCGGCGTCGTCGTTGTCCTCCACGGTGCCGATCGCGCCGACGCCGGCGTTGTTGACCAGGATGTCGATGCCGCCGAGGTCTCCGGCCGCCGTCTGCACCGCCGCACTGACGGAGGCGTTGTCCGCCACGTCCGCCGCGTAACCGTGCAACGGTGCCTCGGCGGTGTCGGGCTTGAGGTCGAGGACCGCGACGTGGGCGCCGCGGGCGGCGAGCAGCCGGGCCGTGGCCAGGCCGATTCCGGAACCGCCTCCCGTGACTACGGCGTTCAGGCCGTGCAGGTCGCCGCCGGTGTCGTTCGTGCCGGTCATGCCGCCCCCTTCCGGCCGGCGCGGTCCGCCCTCCAGAAGGTGCCGTCGGGATAGCGGTAGGTGTCGATGGACTGCTGGTGCATCTGCGCCGAGAAGCCGGGGGCGGAAGGGGCGGCGTAGTGCCCGCGGACGATGCGCACCGGGTCCGTGAAGTGCTCGTGCAGGTGGTCGACGTACTCGATGACGCGGTCCTCGGTGCTGCCCGACAGCGCCACGTAGTCGAACATCGACAGGTGCTGCACCAGTTCGCACAGCCCCACGCCCCCCGCGTGCGGGCAGACCGGCACGCCGTACTTGGCGGCGAGCAGCAGGATGGCCAGGTTCTCGTTGACCCCGCCGACCCGCGCGGCGTCGATCTGCAGCACGTCCAGGGCACCGGCCTGCAGCAACTGCTTGAAGATCACTCGGTTCTGTACATGCTCACCGGTGGCCACCTTCACAGGCGCCACGGCCCGCCGGATCGCCGCATGACCCAGGACGTCGTCCGGACTGGTGGGCTCCTCGATCCAGTACGGCTCGAACTCGGCCAGGACCTGGACCCATGCGACGGCCTCGTCGACGTTCCACCGCTGGTTGGCGTCGATCGCGATGCGGATGTCCGGTCCGACGGCGGCGCGGGCGGCGCCGCAGCGGCGGATGTCGTCACTCAGGTCGGCGCCCACCTTCAGCTTGATCTGCGTGAAGCCGTCCGCGACGGCCTGCTTGGCCAGCCGGATGAGCTTGTCGTCGGGATAGCCCAGCCAGCCCGCGGAGGTCGTGTAGCCGGGGTAGCCGATCGCCCGCAGGTCCGCCGCACGCTGTGCGGCACCCTCGCGGCCGCGTTCGAGGAGGCCGATGGCTTCGGCCGGGCTCAGCACGTCCGCGATGTAGCGGTAGTCCACCTGCTCGGCCAGCCACTCCGGCTCGGCCTCGGCGAGAAACTGCCATAGCGGCTTGTGCGCCCGTTTGGCGGCCAGGTCCCACACGGCGTTGACGACGGCGCCGATCGCCATGTGCATCACGCCCTTCTCGGGCCCCAGCCAGCGCAGCTGGCTGTCGCCGGTCAGGTCGTTGCTCACCGAGCTGGGGTCCGCGCACACGTCGTCGACCGGGCGGCCGACGAGGTGCGGCCGCAGCGCATCAAGGGCGGCGACTTGGACTTCGTTGCCGCGGCCGATGGTGAAGGTGAAGCCGTGCCCCTCAAGCCCGTCCTCCACGTCGGTGCGCAGCACCACGTAGGCGGCGGAGTAGTCGGGGTCCGGGTTCATCGCGTCGGAGCCGTCGAGCTCGCGCGAGGTCGGGAATCGGATGTCGTACGTGTCCACGGCGACGATCCGGGGAGAGCTTGCAGTCACGATGTGGGACCTCATTCACTGGGTGTCACGCTGCGGCGAAGACCTGGCGTTGGCTGCCGAGGCCGTCGACGGACAATTCCACGGTGTCTCCGGGACGTAGATACGGCTGTCCGGGCAGGCCGAGGGCGACTCCCGCTGGGGTGCCGGTATTGATCACATCGCCGGGCTCCAGGACCATGTACTGGCTCAGGTACTGGACGAGATACGCAACCGGGAAGATCATGTCCTTGGTATGGCCTTCCTGCCGGACCGTTCCGTTGACCGCCAGCCGAAGGCCCAGGGCGGGCGGCTCGCCCACCTCGTCAGGGGTGACCAGCCAGGGTCCGAGGGGATTGAAGGTCTCGCAGGACTTGCCGAGATCCCACTGCGTCGAGAACTTGAGCTGGAACTCGCGCTCGGATACGTCGTGGCTGACCGCGTATCCGGCGATGCAGCCCAGGGCCTCCTCCTTGCTGCCGAGGTAGCGGGCGCGGGAGCCAATCACCACGGCCAGCTCGACCTCCCAGTCGGTCATGGTGGAGCTGCGCGGGATGAGTACCTCGTCGCACGGGCCGACGACGGTGCCCGGGTCCTTCATGAAGACCACGGGCCGGACCGGGATGGCGGCGCCGGTTTCCCTCGCGTGGTCGCGGTAGTTGAGGCCGATGCATACGACCTTTCCGGGGCGGGCGATGGGGGCGCCTGTGCGCAGACCCGCTGCCGCCAGCTCAGGCAGCGTGTTCTCCTTGACCGCGGTCCGGGTCCGTAGCAGACCGTCGGAGGCGAGGAAGTCGCCGTCGATGTCGGCAGTAAGGGCAGACAGGTCCAGCAACTGGCCGTCGCCGGTGAGGACGGCGGGCCGCTCCCGGCCTGGGGCGCCGAGGCGCATCAGTTTCACAGAAATCTCTCCATGCGGGACGGGGTCCGGCGCTCCGGTCTGCGGGGTACGGCACAGCGGTGGCGTGAGCCGTTTCGGGGCATCGGACACGCCGTCATCAGTCTTGGGCGCGGCCGGTCGTCACCCGGGCGATCATGAGGGCGACGAGGATGATCCCTCCGTAGATGGCCTGAATCCAGAAGGACGGCACCTGGGCCAGGGTGAGCAGGTTCTGCACCACACCGAGCAGCAAAACGCCGGTGAGCGCGCCGAACATGGTGCCCTTCCCGCCGTCGAGGCTGATGCCGCCGATAACGGCTGCGGCGAACACGGTGAAGATCATGTTCTGGCCCTGGTTGGCGTTGATGGCGCCGACGTAGCCGGTCTGCATGAGGCCGCCGACCGCGGCGAGCATCCCGGCGACGATGAAGACGCCGAGCATCACCCGCTCCACCCGGATGCCGGCCGCGCGCGCGGCGTCCGGGTTGCCCCCGATCGCGTACAGCGCGCGGCCCCAGCGGTGGTACTTCAGCAGGAACCCGGCGATGCCGAAGGCTGCCGCGGCGACCCACACCGACATCGGGACGTTGAGGAACGTGGTGGTCGCGATGGTGAAGAAGGCATCCGGCATGCCGAAGAGGGTCTTGCCCTCGGTCGCGCCGACCAGCACGCCGCGCAGCACGATCAGCATGGCCAGGGTCACGATGAAGGCGTTGAGCTTGAAGATCACCACCATGACCCCGTTGAAGGCGCCCAGGACTGCGCCGGCTACCACGATCGCCAGCAGCCCCACGGCCGTCGGCCATTCGGTGCCGAAGCCGGCGTTCGCCGCGGGCAGGACGAGGAGCGCGCCGAGCGCCGGGGCGATGCCGAGGACCGATTCCAGCGACAGGTCGAACTTTCCGCTGATCAGGACGAGGGACTCGGCGAGTACGACCATGGCGAGGGCGGCGGAGGCGCCGAGGATCGAGATGAGGTTGCGCTCGGTGAGGAAGGAGTCGTTGACCAGCGCACCCAGCAGGAGCAGCAGCAGGAGTGCGGGTACCAGGGCCAGCTCGCGGGCCCGGCGCAGCAGGACATTGCGGCTGCCGCCGGGTGCCGAGGGCGGGCCGGCGGGTGCCCGGCCCTTCTCGGCGGCCCGGGGGTTCAGGGCCTTGACGTCAGCCACGGTCAACTCCTTCGATTGAGGCGATCAGCTCGTGGTCGTTCCAGCCGGCGGGGTGCTCGGCGGCTATGCGGCCGTGGAAGAGCACCAGGACGCGGTCGCAGCGGCGCAGGTCGTCGAGTTCGTCGGAGACGACGAGCACGGCGGTGCCGTCGTCCCGGGCGGTGTCCACCCTGGCGAGCAGGGATTCCTTGGACTTCACGTCCACGCCGGCGGTGGGGTTGATGAGGACGAGGAGGTGGGGGTCGGAGGCCAGCGCGCGGGCCATGACGACCTTCTGCGCGTTGCCGCCGGAGAGGTCGGAGACCGGCTGGTCGGGGCCCTCGGCGTGAATGTCGAGACGCTTGATGAGGTCACCGGTGAAGGCTCGCCGGACGGCGGTGCCGACCAGACCGTAGCGGCCCAGGCGGCCGAGGATGCTCATCGTGGCGTTGTCACCAATGGTCATTCCGGTGACGAGCCCCTGAGAGTGCCGGTCGCGGGGCACGCAGCCCACGCCGGCCCGCAGCGCGGCGGGCACGTCTCCGAACGGCAGCCTCTCCTCGTCCAGCTCTGCTTCGCCGGCGATCGGGGTGTGGAGTCCGGCGAGGCTCTCGGCGAGTTCGATCTTGCCGCTGCCGCTGGATCCGGCCAGGCCGACCACCTCGCCGCGGCGGATGGTCAGGTCGACGTCCTTGAACACCTCGTCGATGCCGGTGAGACCGCGTACGTCGAGGCGCACCGGTGCCTGCTCGTCCGTGCCCGGGACCGCGCGTGCGGCCTCGGCGGAGCGCTCGGCCATGGCCTCGCCGGCCATCGCCTCCACGAGAGCGCTGCGGGGCAGGTCCTCGACCGGCGCCGTGGTGATCCAGCGGGCGTCGCGCAGGACCGTCACCGTCTGGCAGACCTCGTACACCTCTTCCAGGTGGTGCGAGATGTACAGGAACGTCACGCCGGACTTCTGCAGGCCGCGCATCCGGCTGAAGAGCCGCTCGATCTCCTTGTTGTCGAGCTGCGCGGTGGGCTCGTCGAGGATGATGAAGCGGGCGCCGAAGGACAGCGCACGGGCGATCTCCACGAGCTGCCGGTCTTCGACTTTCAGCTCCGCGGTGACGGCGTCCGGCGCCACCCGCACGTCCCACGTGTCCAGCAGTTCGGCGGCGTCCGTGTGCATGCGCCGCCAGCTGATGAAGCCGCCCCGGCGGGCCGGCTGCCGGTTGATGAACAAGTTCTCCGCGACCGTCAGACCGGGGACGACGGTGGGCTTCTGGTAGACACAGGCGACCTTGCGCCGCCAGGCGTCGCGGTCGGAGAGCGCCGGTGCGGGCTCGCCGTCGAATGCCACCGTGCCCGCGTCGGGGGCCGTCAGCCCGGTGAGCACGGAGACCAGAGTGGACTTGCCGGCCCCGTTGCGGCCGACCAGGGCGTGGGACTCGCCGGGGACGACGGTCACGCGGCCGTCGGCAAGCGCCACGGTGGGGCCGTAGCGCTTGACGATGCCCTCGGCGGCGACGAGCGGGCGGGTGAGGGTGTCGGCGGTGCTCATTCGACCGTGTTGCCCCACAGCTCGGGGTCGTCGACGTTCTCCTTGGTGACCAGCGGCGCGGGCAACTGGTCCTCCAACAGGCCGTTGGGCAGCTTGACGATCTCGGAGTTGTGGTCGGTCGGGCCGGGCTTGAACGTCTCGCCCTTCATGGCGCGCTTGATGTAGTACATGGCGTACTTGGCGTAGGCGTCCGCGGGCTGCGAGACAGTGGCGTCGATCTCGCCCTTGCGGATGGCCTCGAACTCCTGCGGGATGCCGTCGTTGGAGACGATCGCGATGTGGCCGTCCTCGCCAGCCTTCTTCAGCATCTCCTTCGACTTGAGCGTCTGCAGTGTCGGCGCCAGGTAGACGCCGCCCGCCTGCATGTAGATCCCCTTGATGTCGGGGTTGGCGTTGAGGAGGGTGTCGAGCTTGGCGGCGGCGGTGTCGGACTCCCACTTGGCGGGGATCTCCAGGACCTTCAGGTCCGGGTACTTCTCCTTCACGCAGGAGCGGAACGCCTCGGAGCGCTCGCGGCCGTTGACCGAGGCGAGGTCGCCCATGATCTGTACGACCTTGCCCGACTTGACCGTCTCGCCGAGGTAGTCGCAGGCCTTCTGGCCGTACGCCTTGTTGTTCGCCCGCACGATCATGGCGACCTTGCCCTCGTCGGGGGCGACGTCCACGGCGACCACCGGGACCCCCTTGCGCTCGGCCTGATCCAGTCCGGCGGAGACCGCGGCGCTGTCCAGCGGGGCCACCACCAGGCCCTTGACGCCCTGGTTGAGCTGGTTGTTGATATCGGTGATCTGCTGGGACGGGTCACTGTTGGAGTTCACCGTCTTCAGCGCGTCGACGCCCTCCTCCTTCGCCATCTTCGGCACGTAGTCGTTGTACGACTGCCAGAACGGCGAGGTGAGCAACGGCAGGACGACGCCGACCTTGCCCTCCCCGCCGCCTTCACCGTCCGAGGAGGAGTCCGAGTCATTGGTGCTGCCGCATGCTGCGAGAGCGAGGGCGGCGCAGGCGGCCAGGGCCGCTGTGCGGGCTGCCCGCGAAGTGGTTCCCAGAGATGTACCGGTCATTGCTGCGGCTCCTCATCGGGGTGACTGCTGACTCGTGGGGATGGCTGACTTGTGGGAGGGCCGGGGCGTAACACCGGCTGCTGGGCTCAAATATTCATCGGATCACTCTGCCCTGTCAATGGGGGCATGCAGACGATTTCCGCCATGATGATCTATAGAGGTCGGGTCAATTGTGGAGCTAGACTCCGCGTACCAACCCTTGGAGGCCGGTGTGGAGAGGCGTGCGGAACAGGTCGAGGGGGCGGATGCGCCCAAAGGCACAGTGACGCAGCGCGCCATCGAGCGGATCAAGTCGATGATCCGCGAGGGGGTGCTGCAGCCGGGGCAGCGACTGCCTACGGAACGTGACCTTGCGGCACAGCTCAACATCTCCCGCAGCTCCATGCGCGAGGCGGTGCGCGCTCTGACCGTCCTGGGGATCCTGGAGGCCCGGCACGGCTCAGGGGTCTACGTCACCAGGCTCGGGGCCGGCGACCTGTTCGAGACTTTCGGGGCCGTTGCGGACCTGTCCTCCGGGCCTCAGCTTCTTGAACTCCTTGAGGTCCGCAGGGTGCTGGAATCCACGGCGACAGGCATCGCCGCGGCCCGCATCGACGCCGGCCAGCTCGCCGAGGTGGGGCGGCACCTTGAGGCGATGCGGGCGAGCGACGACCCCGAGGAAATCCTCGCCCACGACCTCGCCTTCCACCGGACCATCGCGGCGGCGGCGGGGAACGAGTCGATGGCGGCGATCCTCGAAGGGCTTTCCTCGCGGACGTTCCGCGCCCGGGTGTGGCGGGGCTACCAGGAGGAGGGGGCGTTCGAGCGGACGGTGCTGGAGCACACGCGGATCTACCGGACGCTGGTCGACCGCGACCCGGACGCGGCTCGTGCCGCGGCCTCCGTGCACGTGGCGGAGGTCGAGGGGTGGCTGCGGCGGCAACTGGGCGGCGATCACCGAGGGGCGGCCGCCATCAGCGGTGCTCCTCGGTGAGGGCGGGTCATTGCGGGACCGGTGGTGTCGCAGGCGCGGTGAGCGCGGCGGCAGGGCTCGTGTATCGGCTTCCGCCGCGTGAGGACCAACCGGGCGACCGGGCCGGCCTGACATGGGGGTGCGGTGAGTAGGCACCCTCGGGACGGGGTTGTTCAGGGGCGGCTGCCCGGCTCAGATGATCTTGCTGCTCGGCGCGCACCGGGTGCCCCAGCGGTGTGACGAGGAAGAGCCCGCGGTAGCCCTCGTCAGGAAGGAGGCCCGGTCGCCGGGGCCAACGACAGCGTCGGACTGCGGGCGCCCGAGGGCTCTCCGTGGAGGTGCCACTCGCCGGCGCACACCACGTCCACCCGAAAGTCACCGACTCCGACGCCGCGAAGGGGGGCGACCACGCCGACCGGCAGCAGCCCGGCCACGCATGGGCGACAGTAGCCATCTCTCGCGTAGATCTGTGATCACCTCCGTCGCCATTGCCGCAGCGGCCACCACGGTCCCGCCGACGCAGGCCATGGCGGCCCAGGTGCCGCGGGCAAGGGTCGGTGCCGGCGGCCCCAACCCGCGCCCGGTTGTCGCTCCCGCGCTGCAGGAGTGGGTGGGTGGCACGGGTGCCTTCCGGCTGACCGCCGGCTCGCGCGTCGTCGTCGCCGCCCGTGACGCCCGGCGGCTGATGCCGCTCGCCGCGCAACTGACGCGGGACATCGCCGACGTGACCGGCATCCGCACGGCCACCCCCCAGGTCTCGGCAACCGTGCCCGACGGGGCCGTCATCCTGCGACTCAACGGCGACGACACCCACCCGCGCGGCGGTGAACTTTACGCGCGCGAGGGGTACACGTTCGAGGCGAGCGCCCGCTCGGTGTCCGTCATGGCGCCCGCCTACAGCGGTGTCTACTACGGCACCCCTACGCTGCTGCAGATCCTGCTGCAGGACGAATTGCGCCGCCGGGTCCCGGCCGGAACGGCGCGGGACTGGCCCAACTACCGGCTGCGCGGCTACATGCTGGACGTCGGGCGGCGCTTCTTCACCCCGGAGTTCGTACGCGACTACCTGCGCATCATGGGCTGGTTCAAGCTCAACGACCTGCAACTGCACCTCAACGACAACGAGATCCGGCCGCCGGAGGGCGACTGGTCGCGCGCGTACGATGCGTTCCGGCTGCGTAGTGACAAGTCCGAGTGGGACGGGCTGGCCGCCCCCGACGGCTCGTACTCACGTGCCGACTGGGACTCCTTCGAGGACACCGCCGCCCTGCACGCCGTCCAGCTGACGCCGGAGATCGACGCCCCCGCGCACGCGCGCTCGTTCGTGCGCTTCCGGCCGGACATCGGCCTCGGCGGCGCCAACTCCGACCACCTCGACCTGGGCAACCCGGACACCCTCCCCTTCATGGAGTCGGTCTTCGCCGAGTTCGCCCCGTGGTTCCGCAGCCCCGAGGTGCACTTCGGGGCGGACGAGTACACCGGTCCGGAGGAGCACTATCGCACGTACTTCAACGGGATGGCCGCCCACCTGCGCGGCCTCGGCAAGCATCCGCGGGCGCCAGAAGATGTGGAGCGGCACCGCCGCGAGTGTGCCGTACGGCACCTTCACCGGGCAGCTCCGCCGCGCCGCCCTCGGCCCCGGACTCACCACGGTCTCACCGACCCTCGCCGAACCCGAACAGGTCTCACCCGGCGCCGCGGCCACTGCCTCCTCCGGCGCGCACCCTTCCGCCGCAGTCGACGGCAATCCGGTCACGCGCTGGACCAGCGGCGCGGAACGGGGCGGGCCGTGGCTGCGGATCGACCTCGGGCAGCCGCGGGACTTCGCCCGGGTCCGGCTCGACTGGGCGGCGGAACACGGCCGTTCCTACGACGTAGAGGTCTCGGACGACGGCTCCGCGTGGCGCACGGTGGCGAGCCGCCGGGGCCGTGACGGGGCGGGCTGGGATGAGCTGACCTTCGCCGCCGTCCGGGCGCGGTACGTGCGGCTGCACGGCCGGGAGCGCGGTACGGCACGCTGGAGCCTGTGGTCCGCGCAGGTCTTCGACGCCCCTGATCTGGCGCGCGGGAAGACGACAACTGCGTCCTCGCAGGAGACCTCGACGCTGGTTGCCTCGAACGCGACTGACGGCGACCCGAGCACCCGCTGGGCCTCGGGCTACACGGACAGCGAATGGCTGGCGGTCGACCTCGACGCGCAGGCGCCGATCCGCCGGGTCCTCCTCGACTGGGAATCCGCCGCGGGCCGCGACTACGACATCCAGGTTTCCGACGACGGCACGACATAGGACACGGTCGCCGCCCGCCGCGACCGCACACAGGCGGGCGTGGACACCGTGGAACTGCCCCAACCGGTCACCGCCCGGCACGTCCGGATGCTCGGCCTGAAGCGGCAGACGGGCTATGGGTATTCGCTGTACCGCTTCGAGGTCCGGGGCTGATGCCGCGCGGCTGTCGGCGGCGGCAGCAAGAGCGGCCGCCGCCGACAGCTCGGGTTACGTGAAGATCTGTATGCGGCGAGGGACAGCGGCCGGTCGGCGACGACGAGTCGGACGCGGACGTAGCGGGCCTCGTGGCCGGCCGGCAGAGCATCAGCCTCGGGGTGCCGCGGTGGAACTCCGGATGACGATCTCGGTCGGCAACACCAGAGGGGCCACGCTGCGGCCGTCGACCAGGTCGAGCAGCGCGTGGACGGCGCCAACCCCCATCGCCTCGGCGTCCTGCCGCACGGTGGTGAGCGGCGGCGAGGCGAAGGCGCTCAGGTCGATGTCATCGAAACCGGTCAGCGACACGTCCTCGGCCACCCGCAGGCCGTGCTCGTGCAGGGCCCGCAGGATCCCGATGGCCATCATGTCGCTCTCGGCGATCACGGCCGTGAAGTCTCCTCGCCTGTCCAGGAGTTCGAGCATCTCCCGGTAAGCGCCCTCGACGGACCAGTCCGACTTACGTGCCAGGCCCGTGTCCTCGGCAACGCCGTGCGCGGCCAGGGCCTGGCGGATACCGGCGAGACGGTCGTGTCCGGAGGGGTCGGTCTCGGTGCCGGTGATCCGGGCGATGCGGCGGTGGCCCAACTGGAGCAGGTGCTCGGTGATCTGCCGGGCGCCGTCGGTGTTGTCCGAGGTCACATACGTCGCGCTCGGCCCGACGCCGATCGTGTCGATGAACACGGTCGGCAGCCTGGATTCGATGAGAGCCTGGGTCCGGACGTCGCCCGGGGGACAGGCGACCATGATCGTGCCGGCCACCCGTCTGGACCGCAGCAGCCGGACATAGCTGTCGCTGGACGCGCTGGCCGGGCGCGAGGGCATCAACAGGTCGTAGCCGGCCTTGGCCGCGGCTTCCTCGATGTGACGCAGGACGTCGAGGTGGAAGTGGTACTGCGGCCGGATCATCTGGGACAGCGCCCACATGTCGTTGGCGAAGAACCCCAGCGCGATCGTCTTGGAGCGGGCGCCGGACAGGCTCTGGGCGGCCACGTCCGGCTCGTAGCCGAGACTCGCCGCCGCCGCTTCCACCCGCCTGCGGGTGGCCTCACTCACCCGGGCCGTGCCCGACATGACGCGCGAGACCGTCGCCCGGGAGACCCCCGCCAGGCGCGCCACGTCTTCACTTGTGGCCATCGTCTACCCTTCGTCCTTCGTATCGTGAACGCGCGTTCTCAACCCCTGCAGGAGTGTCCGCATGCCGGGTGGCATCTGTCAACGCGCGATAACCAACATGTTTCCAGGCTCTTGACGACGCTTCTGTGAGCGGACTACCTTCGCCGCCAGCTCCTGTGAACGCGCGTACATGCCTCGCATCCCCAGCGGCTTCCAAGCACGCCACATCACCTCACCCTCGACCTGACGAGAGAGCATCGCCATGACTCCGGTGACAAGACGACAACTGATCGTCGGTACGACCGCGCTCATCTCCGCCTCGGCTGTGGCAGGTTGCAGCACCAGCGGCGGCACCTCGGAGGGTGACGCGAACGTCACCTTCCTGACGTTCGAGACGCCCAACCTCACGCCGGCCTACTGGGACGCGGCGATCAAGCGGGTCACCGACAAGCACTCCGACATCAAGGTCAACAAGATCGTCTCGCCGACGGCCGACGGCCGTACCGGCTACGCCAAGCAACTGCTGCAGTCGGGCCAGTTCCCCGACGTCATGGTCGGCGTCACGCCCGCGGGCTTCGCCGAGGCGGGCAACCTGTACGCCTGGTCCGAGAACGAGCTCAAGGACTTCATCTTCCCGACCGCCAACCCGATAGGCGGCGAGCACCACCAGCTCCCGGCCAACACCCAGAGCATTCCGCCCATCTACTACCACACCAAGACGTTCGCCGATGCCGAGATCACCGCGCCCCCCAAGGACTGGGGCGGGCTGCTCGACGTGTGCGCCAAGCTCAAGGCGGCCGGAGTCACGCCGTTCGTCGTCGGCGGCGGCAAGGACGGCTTCGCCTCCTCGATGCTCCTGTCCGGGATCGTCAGCGTGGACCTGTACAGCAAGACCCCGGACTGGCTCACCCAGCGCCGGGCCGACTCGGTGAAGTTCTCCGACCCGGACTTCGTCGCGGCCCTGACCAAGTTCGCCGATCTCGCGGAGCGCGGTTACCTCCAGAAGTCCGACGTCTCGCGTGACTATGCCGCAACCGAGCAGGCATTCCTCGACGGCAAGGGCGCTATGTACCCCATGGGCAACTGGTTCGCCGCCAGCGCCGACAGCAAGAAGCGCAAGGACATCGGCGTCTTCAACTTCCCCAGCGCCGACGGGCGCCTGGTGGTCCCGGCCTACACCGGTGGCGGCATGATAGTCAATGCGGATGCCAAGGACCTGGACGCGGCCAAGCGCTTCGCCCTCGCCTTCCAACTGGACAAGACCCAGTTGGACGCCTCGGTCAAGGCCGACGGCCTGATCCCCGCGATCAAGGGCTACCAGCCGCCCGCAGACGTCGGCCCTGTCTATAAGGCCGGATACGACCTGTACCAGGAAGCGCTCGCCAAGGACGCGGTGGTGCACGCCTTCCGCTTTGAGACCGCGGACGACGGCCTGCTGCCGGGCGTGACCGACAAGGTCGACGCCGTCGCCCAGGACCTGATCACCGGCCGGAAGAGTCCCGCCGAGGCCGCTGACTACCTCGACGACGAATGGGCGAAGGCAAACTGAGGTGACCCGCATTACCAAACTCCGGCCCGGGCCGTCGGCCGCCGGGCGCCGGCGCGGCCGGGGACTGCGCGCCGGCCTCGCACACTTCGCCGTCTTCGCAGCCCCCGGCGTGCTCGTGTACACGTGCTTCGTGTTGGTCCCGATCATTCTGACCGTCTATTACAGCCTGACCAATGCCAATCCGTTCAACCCGCCGCGCCGCTGGGTGGGTCTGGACAATTACACCAACTTGCTGCAGGACACCGAGTTTCTCACCGCACTGCGGGTCACCGCCGTGCTCACCCCGATCGTGGTGATCGTCCCCAACGTCCTCGGGCTGCTGGTCGCACTGCTCTTGGACAAGCGCGGCAGATTCTACAACGCCATGCGCGGCGTGTTCTTCACCCCCGTGATCCTCAGTTCCGTGGTCGTCAGCGTCCTGTGGACCCGGCTGCTGGACGCCGACGGACCGGTCAACCAGGCCCTCCGCGGGCTGGGTGTCGACAGTCCGCCGGCCTGGCTGTCCGACCCGGACTTCGCGCTCTACGCGGTGGCCTCGATCGTTTCCTGGCAGATGCTCGGATTCTGCGTCGTCGTGTACCTGGCCGGCCTGCAGGGAGTGCCGGCCGAACTGCACGAAGCCGCCGCACTCGACGGTGCGGGACCCGCGCGCCGATTCCAGGCTGTGACGTGGCCCATGCTCGCCCCCGCACTGACCATCAACACCGTGGTTCTGCTGATCTCTGCCTTCAAGACCTACGACCACATCAAGGTGATCACCAACGGCGGGCCCGGTTCCGGCACCACCGCGACCATCGCTTTCAACGTTCTGGCCACCGGATTCGACGCCAACCACGTCGGCTACGCGTCGGCGATGGCGGTGCTGATGCTGCTGATCGTCGCCGCCGTCGCCGCCGTCGCCCTGGGGATCCTGCGCAGGAGGGAGGTCGAGCTGTGAAAGACCGGATCGCCTGGTTGCGCCCGACGGTGGCGCTCGTCGTCAGCTCCCTGTTCTTCGTGCCCCTGTACTTGGTGCTGGCCAATGTGTTCAAGCAGAGTGACAAGATCTCCGGGTCGCCGTCCTCGCTGCCCTGGCCGGTGACGCTGGCGAACTTCGAGGCCGTGCTGACCCGGCCCGACAACCTGTTCTGGGTCAGCCTGTCCAACAGCCTCATCATCACCGCCGTCTCGGTCGTGGTCCTCACCGTGGTGTCGGCGATGCTCGGGCACTATCTGGCGCGAAAGCGCAGCCTCTGGGCCAAGGTCCTCACTCTCGTGCTCCTCGCCGGGCTGATGATCCCGCCCCAGGTGATCCTCATCCCGATCACCGACGTGCTGGAGTCCATGCACCTGATGGCCACCGTCCAGGGGCTGGTGCTGTTCAACATCGGCTACTACGTGCCCTTCGGCGTGTTCGTGTTCGCCGGCTTCGTCCGCGGCATCCCGATCGAACTCGAGGAGGCGGCCATGGTCGACGGAGCGCGGCGCACCCAGGTGTTCTGGCGGGTGGTGTTCCCGTTGCTCCGGCCGGCGAGCGCGAGCGTCATGATCTTCCTCGGGGTGTGGATCTGGAACGACTTCATCAATCCGCTGGTCATTCTCGGGCCCAGTCGCGGCACGACCGTGACCACCGGCATCTACCGCTCGATCGGGCAGTACCAGGCCGACTTCGGCTCGGTGTTCGCCCTGATGCTCCTGGCCACCCTCCCGGTGCTGATCTTCTACCTCATGTTGCAGCGCCACTTCATCAAGGGCCTCACCGGTGGGGCCACCAAGGGATGAGAGGAGCCGCCCGGAAGAACTCCGTACGACTCGACGGGACCTCGTCCACACGATGAGAGGTACGACATGCCATCAACTCCCGCACGGAGAGGGCGGATATCCGCGCTCGCCACGGCCATCGGCATGATGGTCACAGCACTGACAGGCGCGGGTGCGCAGACCGCCTTGTCGGCGGTCGGCCCGGACGACGACGGCGGTGTCGTGGTCGACGCCGGATACCTGCGTCTGGGCATGAACGCCACGGGCGAGGTCGACTCCCTCGTCGACCTGCGGACCGCGAAGAACCACCTCGCCACCGGACACGGCACCGCACCGCTGGTCAGCCTGGTGATCGACGGGAAGCAGGTGAAGCCGTCGAAACTGACCCTCGGCCGCAAGAACACGCTGCTTTTCACCAACTCCGAAGCCGGCGTCGAGATCGACGTCGCGCTTCGGGACAAGGCGACGTACACCTCCTTCGAGGTCACCGACGTCCAAGCACCGCAGGGCGCGGACGTTCAGACCCTGCTGTGGGGCCCGCTGGCGACAGACATCACCCAGACCCTCGGCGAGTCCGTCGGGATCGTCCGAAACAGCAGCTTCGCCGTCGGGATGAAGCCGCTCACCGACCGCACCGAGGGCGGCTGGCCCCGCGAGAACCCCGACATGGGCTGGGGCGACCAGGTCGAGGCCAACCCCTCCCGGGTGCAGGTCGCCCCGCTGGAGGAGTGGAGCGTGGGCGCCCGTACCCCGTGGGGAACGCTGCTGCGGGCCTTCACCTTCGACTACACCGAGAAGCGCGACCGCCTCACCGGCCGGGACGGCGGTGTCAACTACCCGATCCCGGTCGGGCCGCTGCCGGGAGATCAGGGCGAGGTCGTCGGCTCCAAGATCGCACTGTTCGGCACCGCGCCGGACATGGCGCCCACCGTTCTGTCGAACATCGCCAAGGACCAGGACCTGCCCTACCCGACGATCAACGGACAGTGGCAGAAGACGGCACAGGCGACATCGCAGTCGATCCTGGTCGTGAACGACCTGAACGCCAATACCGTCGACCAGGCCGCCGAGTTCACGAAGGACGGCGGGATGAACATGGTCTACGCGCTTGGCAGCACCGACGGTCCGTGGCAGAGCGACGGGCACTACGAGTTCGACCAGAGCTTCGGGGGCAACGATGCCGCCGCGAAGGCCCTGGTGGACCGGGCGAAGGCCAACGGCATCCAGGTGGGAGCCCACACCCTGTCGAGCTTCGTCACTTCGAACGACCCCTATGCCACGCCGTCGCTGCACCCTGACGTGGCCAGAGGCCAGAGCGCCACCCTCAGCCGTGCCGCGGCTGCCGGCGACAAGGAGCTGTATCTCACCGACTGCGCACCGCTGGCCGACGGTGTCGGCAATACCAGGGTCACGATCGGCGGCGAAACCGCCGACTACAGTGCATACTCCCAGGCTGGCGATGAATGCAAGGTCACCGGCGTCACCCGCGGGATCTGGGGCTCCACTGCGACGTCCCACCCGGCCGGCACAACCGTCGCCCGGATTCCGGGCAACGCGTACGGCGGCGCGCTCGCCGGTCTGCCCATCATCGACAACATCGCCACCCGGTTCGCCGACATCTGGGACACCACCGGTATCACCGGAATGTCGTTCGACGGACTGGAGGGATCCTCACAGTCCGGCTGGGGCTCCTACGGCATCTCCAGGCTGGTCAACGACATGTTCCGCCGGCAGGTGAACACGGACGGGTTCATCTCCGAGACCAGCCGGGTGACCTCGAACACCTGGGACGGGCTGTCCCGGGCAAGCTGGGGCGAGATCGGCAGCACCAGCATGGATCAGCTGTACCTCCACAACGCGTACTACCAGGACAACTACCTGCCGGGCATGCTGGGCTGGATCGGCCTGCCGGGCAACCGCGGCCTCGCGGACCTGGAGGACACTCTGGCCCGCGCCGCCAGCTTCAATGCGGGTTCGGGCTTCCGCACGTCGATCGGCAGCCTGGCCGCGGGCCCGAACACCGCCGAACTGCTCGACGCGATCAAGCAGTGGGACACCGCGCGCAACCTCGGCGCCTTCACGCCCGCACAGCTCGCGCAGTTCCGCGACCAGTCGACGCACTGGCATCTGAGCGCCGACACCCCGGGGAAGTCCTGGTCGCTGCAGCAGCTCGACGGCTCAGGCAACCCCGTCGGCGAGGCTCAGCGGGTCGTCGCTCCGACTCCGGCGTTCACGACCACCTCGCTTCCGGCGATGACGAAGGGCAGCCTGTACGAGGCGCGGGTGGCCACCAACAACCCCTCGACCACCCGTTACACCGTCACCTCCGGTGACCTGCCGAGAGGCTTGCAGCTCAACGCGGACACAGGCGGCATCACCGGCATTCCGGTCTCCAAGAAGGCCGCCACCTTCACCATCACCGGCAAGGGTTCCCTGGGCAGCGCCGACGCAGTACGCACCTTCACCATCGCGCCTGCAGGCAAGCCGCAGGCGGGTCCGCTGAGCCTGGCGCCGGCGTCCAACAACGTGGGCGTGACCTCGCAGGGCAACACGGGAGCGCAGCCCAGGAGTGGACCATGACCCCCGACGGCAGCCTCCGCGCCCAGGGCAGGTGCATGGACGCGCAGGGCGGCCGAACCGCCAACGGCACCCAGCTTGTGGTCTGGGACTGCAACGGCGGATCCAACCAGAAGTGGTCACTGCCGTAAGCGGCTGACCTCCGATCAGTGGTCGCCGACGCGGACCGCACCGCCTCCGCGTCGGCGACCCGCAGCAAGCGTGCTCCGAGACGACAGGGACAGGACTTGAAATCGATCACCGGTGGCCGTGAGCCGGGCTTGTGGCATCTGACTACCACGAGAACCAGCTACGTCGTGGGTCTGGACCAGGGTGGCAGACTGGTTCAGGTGTACTGGGGGCAGCGGCTGGCACCGCAGGACGTGCAGCAGCTACCCCGCACGGCAGGTCCGATCGTGCCGCCGTACGGGCTGCCTCTGGAGGTCGAGGAGCAACTGCCCGTCGACGGCGGGCTGCGGTGGGGACCCGCCTCACTCCAGGTGACGTTCCCCGGCGGGGTGCGCTCGCTGGAGCCGGTCCTGGTCGGGGAGCGGATCGAGCAGGAGAAGGACGCCGCACGGCTGGACCTGACGATGGCCGACGTCCGTTTTCCACTGGAGGTGGTCCTGCACTACCGGGTGCGCGAGGCGTCGGAGGTGATAGAGCGCTGGGTCACCCTGCGGCACACCGATCCGGAAGGCGAGACGTTCGAGATCAGCCGGGCGGACGCGGGCAGCTGGCTGATCCCGCCGATGGCCGACTACCGGTACAGCGTGGCGTCCGGCGGCTACTACGCCGAGGGCCAGGTACGCCGCGGAATCGTGCCGGAGGGCGAGTACACCCTGTCGAGCCGTACGGGCATCACTGGGCACCACAGCAACCCCTGGACGATGATCGACGACGGCACCGCGACCGAGGGCCGCGGCGAGGTCTGGAGTGTCGCGCTGGCGTGGAGCGGTTCGTGGCGGCTCACCACCCAGCGTCGCCACCAGAACCGGGTCGCCGTCAGCGGCGGCTTCGGACACGAGGGCCTGACCCTCCCACTCGCACCCGGCGGGGAACTGACCACACCGTCGATCCTCGGCCTCCACAGCGCCGAGGGGTTCGGCGGCGTCAGCCGGGCCTGGCACGCCCACGCCCGTACCTCCGTCCTGCCCCATCCCGACGAGATCCGTCCGGTCGTCTACAACTCCTGGGAAGCGGTCGGATTCGACCTCAACCAGGACCAGCAAACCGCGCTCGCACGCCAGGCGGCAGAGCTCGGCGCCGAGTTGTTCGTGATCGACGACGGCTGGTTCAGCACCCGCACCCACGACAGGGCCGGCCTGGGCGACTGGTGGCCCAACCCCGCCCGCTTCCCCAACGGCCTGGCCCCCTTCGCCCGGGAAGTGCACAGACTGGGCATGGCGTTCGGCATCTGGGTGGAACCGGAGGCGGTCAACCCCGACAGCGACCTGTACCGCACCAACCCCCACTGGGTACTCCATCACCCAGACCGGCAACGCGACGAACTGCGGTCGCAACTGGTCCTCAACTTCGCCCGCGAAGACGTGCGGATGTGGGCGCTCGGCTGGCTCAACGCGCTGGTGGCCGACGGCGAGATCGACTTCCTCAAGTGGGACATGAACAGGGCCTTCACCCAGGCCGGCTGGCCCGAGGACGGTGAGGGTCAGAACCGGCTGTGGATCGAGCACACCCGCGGCGTCTACCACGTCATAGATAGGTTGCGCGCCCGCCACCCGCGACTGCGCATCGAGTCATGCGCCGGCGGCGGCGGAAGGCTGGACTACGGAATCCTCGAACGCACCGACCAGGTCTGGACGTCCGACGACACGGTCGCCCACTACCGCCAGTCGATCCAGCACGGCTTCAGCCAGTTGTATCCGGCGTGTGTGATGTCCGCCTGGGTCACCGACCAGCCGTACAGCACCGACCCCCAGCGCAACCAGTACGCTTACCACGTCGCCATGGCCGGAGCCCTCGGCATCGGCGGTGACCTGAACGCCTGGAACGACCGGCAGCGTGAGCAGGCGCGGGAGAACATCGCCGTGTACAAGGCTGTTCGCGTTCTTGTCCAGCAGGGCGAGCAGTACCGCCTGGGCGGACAACCCGGCGAGAGCCTGTCCGCGATCGCCTACGTCGACAACGAGGACGTCGCGGTGTTCGTCTACCGCCCCCGCGTCGAACTGAGACCGCACGCGCCGTCGGTGCTCCTGGCCGGTCTCGATCCCGACGCCGTCTACACGGACCTCGATCGACCGGGGTTCGCCGTCTCGGGCCGCTTTCTGATGACCGCCGGCGTGCCGGTCCACGACCGCCTGCCGTCCGGCGACTGGTCCAGCACCCTCATCCGCTTGCGCCGGACCGGCTGATCATCAAACCCACAGATCAGCCCTGGAGTCGGCGTCAGGCACAGGGAACAACCGACGAATGTGGAGTGAGAGCCGATGAATGCAGAGTCCAGCCCACCCCGGCGCAGCGTCCTGAAGACGGGCGGCGCCCTCGCCCTCGTCACCCTCGCCCACGGGGCGATGCCGTCCCCCGTCGCGGACGCCGCCTCTCCGACCGGTGCACCCGTCGGCAGCAGGGGGTCCATCGCGTGGCCGTCGCCGTCGCGGCGGTCTCAGCCGGCCTGCCCGGACGAGTGGGCTACCGGATCAGCACCACCTGGCGCGCCAGCCGGGTGACGTCGTACTCCGTGGTCGCGGACCGGGCTGAGAGATGGTGTGCTTGCCGGAGTCCGGCGCCCCGGGTGTCGAACACGGTGGTCTGGTAGACCCGTGAGGGCGAGCGGAGGTCGACGCTCTGCTCCGGGCCGCCGTCGACCGAGATCATCATCGTGGTCTCGTCGGAGAACGTCTCGGTGATTATCTTCAGCCGGGTGCTGTGGAACGACAGGGTGAACGAGTCGCCCGCGGCATTCGTCGCGTCGATGTCGTCGAGCCAGTTTCCGCCACCGCCCTTGTCGCCGTCGCGCCACAGCCAGTCGGCGCCGGTGTAGACGACCCCCGAGGTGTTGTTGATCTTCTCGGTGCCACCGGGTCTGGCCAGCGTCACGGTGCCGGCTGCCTGGTTCCGCCAGATGCCGAAGTGTCCAGAAGCTGTTCTTCTCGGTCAGCTTGGTGCCGTTGACCGTGCGGATGACGTCGCCGCTGAGGAATCCTGCCGCAGCCGCGGCGGAGCCGGCGGGCACGGAGCTGACGGAGTACACCCCGGTGACCCGTGCACCGAGTCGCGGCTCGGCCAGCGACTCGCGGGTCCGTTCGACGGGCTCAGTGGGCCAGTCCGGCGGGGGCGGGCCTTCCGTGGAGCTGGGGCGGCCGAAGTCGGCCATCGGGATCTGGACGAACCCGCGGGCCAGCGCCGGAGATCCGTCCGCCAGAGTCCAGTCCTCCTTGGCCGGATCCTGCCACGGCGATGTACCCGTGAACTGAAGATCAATCCCCGCGGGGCCGGCGCGCGCCCATGGCGAGCGATGCAGGAGCAATCCCGCCACTTGGCCGCGGGTGCGGCGCCGGCCCCAGGTTCCGGAGGTGGGCTCAGCGGGCGTACACCTCAACCTCGGCCAGCGACAGGGGCGTGTTCTCCGCCTCCAACTGGATGCGCACGTAGCGACCGCGGCCGTTCAGGTCCACCGCGCGCAGGTCGCCGGCAGGGCCGTCGGTCCTGACTGCGGTCACTCCGGGGGCGTTACGCGACTCGGCCAGACTTCCGGAGGTGAATTCGGTGTCCGAGGTCATGACCCAGAAGTTGCTCAGCCGCAGGCCGAAGTTGTCCTCGGTCCGGTTGTACAGCCACACCTGGCCGATGTCGGCGGACGAGCCGAGGTCGACCTGCCACCATGCTTCTTTGGCATCCTCGGTGTGCGTGATGGTGCCGGATTGGTAGGTGCCGTCGGTTCTGCCGTCGACCGCGCGCTCGGGCACTCCGCCGAAGGCGGTCGAGTGCTGCTTGACCGGCTTGCCCCGGGCGAGGTTCTCGCCGGGCTTCTTGATGTCCCACGACATCGGCTTGCGCGTCACGTACTCGACGGTCATCGGCCGGTCGACGGCGAGCTTGAGGATCATGTCCGGTGTGGACGCGGTGAGCCCGCTCACGTCGAGGAGGAGGTCGCCCTTGTCCGTCTCGGTGAACGGCACGCTCTGGTCGCCGTCGAACGTGGTGATCGAGTCGACCTTGGCGTTCAGCGCAGGCAGCCGCAGCTTGCCGGGCTGGAGGCCGCCGGTGAGGTGCACGTAGATCGTACGGTCGCGGTAGGTGGCCCCGCCGATGCTGTTGGAGCGGTAGGGTCCGCCGCGGGTCCCGACGATCGTGCGCCGGTAGGTGCCCATCCACTTGCCGACCTGGTGCAGCGTCGCGGTGATGTCGTCCTCCAGGTAGCCGGTCTTCGTCGGCGGCACGTTGAGCAGCAGGTTGCCGTCTCCGACAGCCGTCGCGACGATGGTCTTGACCACGGTCGCGAAGTCGGACCTGGGTTGGTTCGGCTGCCAGGACCAGTGGGGCGGTGTGATCGTGATGCAGGACTCCCACGGCCGGACCGGGTCGAACGCTCCGACCTTCTGCTCGGGCGTGTCGTAGTCGCCGGAGAGTGTGGCCGGCCTGGCCTCGAAGCCCATGGTGGCGTAGCCGCGGTCGTTGACCAGAATGCCCTTCTGCAGGTCCCGCGGGATCGTGTTGAGCAGGGGCGGGTGGAACGGAGTCATGTCCGCGTAGGGGATGTGGTCGTACCACAGGAAGTCGATCTTCCCGTAGTCCGTGAGCAACTGGTTGATGTGCTCCATCATGTAGCCGTAGTACGTGTCGTAGTCGCCCTTGACGTAGTCGGGCTGAGTCCAGTCCCGGGGTGAGTAGTAGAAGCCGAACTTGAGTCCGGCATCCCTGGTGGCTCGGGCGATCTCCCGGGTGAGGTCCCGCTTGGACCGGCCCATCGGGGTGTCCGCGTAGTCGGGGTAGAACGACCGGGTGACGTTGTCCGTCCGGAAGTTCGGGTATCCGTCGTGGTGCTTGGCCGTGAAGACCAGGTAGGTCATGCCCGCGGCCTTGGCGGTGGCGGCGAGCGTGGGCGCCCAGTCCTTCTCAGGCAGGAAGTCGCGGTAGGCGACGTCGTACACCGGATCGTCCTTCACCGAGGGATCCTTGTACTGGTTGTCCGGGGGCTCGCCCGGCCGGTAGGCGTTGCGGCCCCAGCCGATCTCCATGCCGACCACGGCCGACGGGTTGAAGTGCACGAACATCCCGAACCGAAGCGAGGCGAGGATGTCGCCGGCGCGCCGCGGATCCAGGCTGTCCACCTCATCGGAACGGCGCTGCGGTGCATGGCCGAGCGCCGCGGCGGGGGAGCCGATCGCGGCTACGACGGGCACGCCCAGCATGGTGGCGAGCACCCCGCGGCGCCGGAACCCTTCCGTCCGGTACGAATTCGGTCCCGTGTCGGGAGACTGCGCTTGTGACATGTGGTCCTCCTGTGGCGACTGGGGTGCGGTGGTGAGGAATGCCGCGTTGAAGTAGCGCTCGATGCGCGCGGGCCTGCGGAGTACGGCCCCCGGGCTGAATGACCCGGCACGCCTCCGCGGCTCGGCCACACGCCGGAGCGTGCGGTCAAGACAGATTCTGGAAGTTGCTGCGTCCCGCAACGGGCGGGCCGACGCCGACCGCGGCTGGGTGGCTCGTGGCGTCCCGCCTGCTGTCCACCGGAAATGTAGGGAGGGATACATCGGATGTCAATGGATTCTTCATGAGGTCAGCAGCGTGAATCTCCGGCAAAATTGGCACTGTCATCCGATGTATCTGTCGTGCGGTCCTGACGTGGTTCCAGGAGTCAGGAGCGCTGAGCGTGCCGCCTGCGGAACGAACTCGGCGGCATCCCGACCCGCTTGGTGAACAGCCGGGTGAAGTACCCCTGGTCGTCGTAGCCGACGCGGCGGGCGATCGCCGCGACGGTGAGATCGGTGGTGGCCAGGAGGTCCTTCGCCAGGTTCAGGCGGATTGCCAGGATGAACTCCTTGGGGCTGCAACCGGCCGTGCGCCCGACCGCATCGCGCAGTTCGTCCGCGGACAGGGAGAGCCTGCGGACGTGCTCGGGTACGGAGATCGGCAGGCAGGCGGCGTCGGCGAAGCGCTCGAGCACCGTCGGGACGTACCGGCTCACATCCGCCCGGCAGCGCCGCAAGGTGGCCAGAAACTCGTGCAGAGCGGCCGCGACGGACGATGCGTAGTGCGGTTCGGTCTCGTTGCACACCGTGGCCAACTTGCGGACGGCGCGGCGTGGGGGCTGCTCCGAGGAGAGCGGAACGACGATGTCGCCGAGGTGTCCGAGTTCCGGTCGGGCGCTCGCGGCCGGCCCGGTGAAGCCGACGAAGCACTCCCACCAACCGGGTTCCCGTGGTTCACAGTGGTGCTCCACGCCGGGTGGGAGCCACAGCAGTACGGGGGCGATCACGTCAAAGGGCTCGCGCCCGCCCCAGGAGAGCCGGCCCGACCCGGACGCGATGACGAGCGCCACATGGTGGTCGAACCTACGAGGTCCTTCGAGCAGGTGCCTGGGCTGTGCGCCGATGGTCGTGCAGACCAGCGTCGGTCTCTGCGCCATCGTGGGTGGTGTGAACGTGCGCAGCCAGTGGCTACCGTGCTCGCGACCGGGGACCCAGTCGTCATCCCCCATGGGGTGCGGCGAATCGTTCATGTCTCTCCCACCGGTCGTGAAGTCCGGGATCGGCGTCGAGGCTCGGTCGTCGGTCATCACCCGAAGCCCAGGGCTCGCCCTTGTCGAGCCGGCCACCTCTTCGCCCATGTCACCCAACGCTCCGCCGGAGATCCGTTTGCCGTCACGGCTGTCCACTGCTGTGGGCCACGGACGGGCCGCGGCCGCGACGGCCGCCGTCCGGCGTACCGGCGCCGCAGCAAGTAAGGGCGGGCCTTCCCCACGAGCGGTCGGTGTGTGTGCGCTCGTTCGGATCCCCCGATCGTGACGATACATCGGACATCTGGTCGGCTGGGAGGGAGGTAGTCCGAAGTTTTCCCCGGAGATAGTCCATTGACATCCGATGTATCCGTTCCTACCGTCCAGTCATCCGATGACTTGGAGTCGCGATGCACACCCCACACATCCGCAACAACCGAAGAGTCGCCGCACTGCCCCTGCTCGTCGCCGCGGCGCTAGCCGCCTCGGCACTGCCTGCCGCGATGCCCGCCGCCGTGGCGAAGGCGGCCCCGCGAGCGGCGGGCCCCGGAACCGACTACGCCGTCGACGACCCCTTCACGTCCGACCGGACGAGCTGGTTCCGCCAGGACCGCTTCGGCATGTTCATCCACTTCGGCGCGTACTCCAACCTGGAGGGCGAGTACACCCGCCCGGACGGCACCGTCTGCCGTAACGCCGAGTGGATCAAGCGGGAGTGCAACATCCCGACGGAGGCGTACGAGAAGCAGGCGGCGACCTTCGATCCCGCCGACTTCGACGCCGAGGCCGTGGTCTCGGCGGCCAAGGACGCCGGCATGCGGTACATCGTCATCACCTCGAAGCACCACGACGGCTACGCGATGTGGCCGACGAAGGTCAACTCGTGGAACCTGCGGGACCATTCGGCCTTCGACAAGCGCCGGGACATCATGGCCGAACTGAAGCAGGCGGCCGATGCGGCGGGCATCAAGCTCGGCTTCTACTACTCGATCTGGGACTGGCACGACCCGGACTTCCCCGACCCGGCGACCTTCCCCCGGTACGAGGAGCGCATGTACGCCCAGCTCAAAGAGCTGGTCGACAACTACGACCCGGCGCTCCTGTGGTTCGACGGCGAGTGGGACACCGACCGTCCGCACAACCCCTGGACCGCGCAGCACGGCGAAAGGCTCGAGTCCTACCTGCATGACCTCAACCCCGATCTCGTCGTGAACAACCGGGTCGGCAAGCGCCGGGTGGTCGACGGCGACTACGGCACCCCCGAGCAGGAGATCCCCGAGACACCGGTCGACGGTCAGCTCTGGGAGTCCTGCATGACCATCAACGGCAGTTGGGGATTCGCCCGCCACGACCAGAACTGGAAGTCCAGCACCTCTTTGGTGCGCAACCTGCTGGCCACGTCGTCCCGTAGCGGCAACTATCTCCTCAACGTCGGTCCCGACGCCCGCGGCCGGATCCCGGCACCGTCCGTCGAGCGCCTGGGCGAGATGGGCGACTGGCTGCGCACCGCGGGCCAGGGCGAGGCGGTCTACGGTGCCGACTACGGCGGGCTGGTCGACGAGCCGGACTGGGGCTCGGTCAGCCGCAAGGGCGACAAGCTCTACGTCGCCGTCACTCAGTGGCCCCAGGCCGGCGGTGCCCTGCATCTGAAGGCCCGCACCGACTTCGATGTCACCGACGCCCGCGTGCTCGGCTCCGACCAGGAAGTGACCGTCACCAAGGCCGGTGACGGCTACGACCTCACGCCCTCCGGCGCCGCCACCAACGAGGCCGCCACCGTCATCGAGTTGACCGTCGACCCCGGACCGACCGCCGCCCCGGGTGGAGGCACCGGCCTGAAGCAGGAGGTCTTCGACAACACCGCGCTGTCCGGCACGCCGAAGCTCACCCGCACGGACCCGACCGTCAACCACTCCTGGAAGTTCAGCGGGTCCCCGCATGCGGACATCCCGGCCGACGGCTTCAGTGTCCGCTGGACCGGCAGCATCGAACCGCGCCGCTCCGAGACGTACACCCTGACCACCGTCTCGGACGACAACGTGCGTGTCTGGATCGACGGCAAGCTGGTCATCGACAACTGGACGCCGCACGCGGCAAAGGTCGACAAGGCCCAGGTGAAACTCGCAGCGGGCACCCGCCACTCGGTCAAGGTCGAGTACGTGGAGCAGACCGGCGAGGCGTACATGAAGCTGCTCTGGTCGAGTCCCGGGCAGAACCAGCAGATCGTGCCGCAACAGCAGCTCCATCCGAGCTGACCCGAGCGGTAGCACTCGGAGCGAATACCTGAGGGCCCGCCGCACCTCCCCGGCGGCGGGCCCTCTGCCCGCAAGACGTTCCGGAATCCTGAACCGGTGTGTGCGGCTGGAGTGTGCTCTCCGGAACGGACTCTTCGGACGTCCTGCTGGACATTTCCACGGGTGACGACAGTGCGGTCAGAAGGAATTTCCGACGCGCCCGCCGGAGCGGGTCCAAGAGTCCATATACAAGTGCGTATACGTCTCTTGCAACAGGTGATTGAGACTCGGTACAACGCGGGGAGACACCTGTGATTGCCGTGTGCCTGCGCGCGCGTGAATACTCGTGAAACCCCGGGTCCTTCCACGGCAGTCGCAGGCTGACGGCTTGGATTCCCGAGAGGCCCTGACCATGCCCTTCGTACACCGATCAACCAGAGTGCGCATGCGCCTGGCACGCGGATTGCTCGTGGTGCTCCTGATCGCCCCGATCGCCACCGTCATCACACCCTCCACGGCCGCGTCGGCGGCCGTCGCCTCGCTTCAGGATGTGGTGCCCGCCCCCGTCTCCTCGACGCCCGCCGCCGGGGTGAGTTACACGCTCCCCGACGACGCGACGATACACGCGGACGCTGGCGCGTCCGACGTCGCCGATCAGCTTGCCGTCCTCCTGCGCCCTGCGACGGGGTACGAGCTGCCGGTGGAGGCCGCGTCCGGCGAGCCGGGCAACGGCATCTCGCTGCTGTTGTCCGGCGCCGACCATCGGGTGGGCGAGGAGGGCTACCAGCTCGATGTGACCGAAACGGCGGTTGTCATCCGGGCAGAGACGGCTGCCGGGCTCTTCCACGGCGTGCAGACCCTGCGCCAGTTGCTGCCCCCGACGGTGGAGTCGGACACGGCCCAGCCGGGCCCCTGGGTGGTCCCTGGTGGAAGGGTGATCGACTATCCGCGGTTCGCGTACCGCGGTGCGATGCTCGACGTCGCGCGGCACTTCTTCACCGTCGAGCAGGTGAAGCGCTACATCGACCAGCTCGCGCTGTACAAGTACAACACCCTCCACCTGCACCTCACCGACGACCAGGGCTGGCGGCTGGCGATCGACTCGTGGCCGGACCTGGCCGAGTACGGCGGCAGCACGCAGGTCGGCGGCGGCCCCGGCGGCTACTACACCAAGGACCAGTACCGCGAGCTGGTCGCGTACGCCGCGAGCCGGCACATGACCGTCGTGCCCGAGGTCGACATGCCGGGCCACACCAACGCCGCCCTCGCCTCGTACGCCGAGCTGAACTGCGACGGCGTCGCCCCGCCGCTGTACACCGGCACGAGCGTCGGCTTCAGCTCGCTGTGCGTGCCGAAGGAGGTCACGTACGACTTCGTGGACGACGTCCTGCGCGAGCTGGCCGCGCTGACGCCCGGCCCGTACCTCCACATCGGCGGCGACGAGGCCCACTCCACCCCGCACGAGGAGTACGTCGCCTTCATGGAGCGCGCGCAGGCCGTCGTCGGCAAGTACGGCAAGAAGGTCATCGGCTGGCACCAGCTCGCCGGCGCGAACCCGGTCGAGGGCGCCGTCGCGCAGTACTGGGGCCAGGGCGGCGGTGAGCAGGAGGTCATCGACGCCGCCAAGGCGGGCACGCCGTTGATCCTGTCGCCGGTCAACAGGCTCTACCTCGACATGAAGTACAACGCGCAGACCCCGGTGGGGACGGACTGGGCCGGGTATGTCGAGGTACAGCAGTCGTACGACTGGGACCCCGGCGCGTACATGCAGGGCGGAGTCCCGGAGAGCGCCATCCTCGGCGTCGAGGCACCGCTGTGGACGGAGACCATCTCCACCACCGAACACATCGAGTTCATGGCCTTCCCGCGGCTCGCGGGCACCGCCGAACTCGGCTGGTCTCCGAAGTCGACACACGACTGGAACGCCTACCGCCAACGGCTGGCCGCGCAGGGACCGAGGTGGGAGGCGATGGGCATCGACTTCTACCGATCCCCGCAGATCGACTGGCCGTCGACCGAGTCGTCCACGACCATCGTCAACCCGTCGTCCGGTCGCTGTCTGGATATCCCGGCGCACAACATGTCCGACGGCACCAAGCCGGCCATCTGGGACTGCAACGGCGGCGACAACCAGCGATGGCAGCTCACCGACGCCGGTGAGCTACGGGCGACCGTCAACGGCGTCACCAAGTGTCTTGACGCCGAGGGCCGCGGGACCGCCGACGGCACCGCAATTCTGATCTGGACGTGCAACGGCGGCGACAATCAGAAATGGGCGTTCAACGGCACCGGCCAGATCGTCGGCCGGCAGTCGGGGAAGTGCCTGCAGGTGCAGGACGAGGCGACCGCGAACGGGGCGACGATGAAGCTGTCCGCCTGCCGCTCCACCGACATCGGCAGTCAGGCGTTCGTGCGTGGGTAACCGCCGGCTGACAGCCGAAGGCCGTACGACCGCGGCGGCACCGTGATCACGGTGCCGCCGCGCGCGGGCGTGTCGACACCAACACCGCCCCCAACGCAGCCTAAAGGACGGCAATATCAGCCTGCAGAACCGCTGGGGCACGTGCAAAGTGTCCTTCCGGAACATCCGGCCCGACGAACTGCGGTAACGATATACCGTCCCCGTGCGTCCGTGCCGAGGCCCCGCCTGACGTGACCCTGGCACGGACCTTCGTTCTCAAAGAGTCCATGAACTCCGGCCATTCGTCCATTGCGGTCGTGGCCACCTGCGAGTAAAAGAACGAAGGGACTCGTGGTGCAGTGATTTCCGCGCGACCTCGGGCTGTACGACCGTGCCATGCCGCGTAACGGCTTTGTACCCTCGCGGGTTGCGTCGCTGCTGCCTGCTCTGTGCGAGACGACGCTCCCGACCCACCGCCCACTCACAGAATGACCGCCATGCACGAGACCACCACCGGTTCCGCCGTTTCCGAAGCTGCCGAAAGCGATGCCGAGCTGACTCGCCTGGTGCGTACCGGTCCGAGCCCCGCCGCCGAGGCAGCGCTCGACGAGCTCTACCGGCGGCATCGCGGGCCGGTTCTGGCGTATGCGCGCAGCTGCACCCAGGACTGGCACACCGCGGAGGACCTGGTCTCCGAGGCGTTCACCCGCGCACTGCACGCTCTCCAGGGCGGCCGTGGCCCAGAGGGGGCCTGGCGGCCCTATCTGCTGACGACGGTCCGCCGCACCGCCGCCGACTGGTCGCGCACCGCCCGCCGTGCGAAGCTCGCACCGGATTTCGAGGCCTGGTTGACGCAGGCGCGGGTGACGGAGAACGGAGAGGAGCACGTGCTGCACCGGGAGAACGCCGACCTGGTGCTGCGCGCCTTTCGCAGTCTGCCCGAACGGTGGCAGACCGCCCTGTGGCACACAGCCGTCGAGGGTGAGCCGCCGGACCGCATCGCGCCCCTGCTCGGTCTCAGCCCGAGCGGCGTCAGATCGCTCACCGCACGCGCCCGCGAGGGACTGCGCCAGGCCTACCTTGAGGCGCACGTGGAGGACACGGCGGCATCGGAGGAGTGCCGTCACTATTCCGGGATGCTGGCCGGCTCGATTCGCCGGGCCGGTCGGCGGCGTCGTGAACACCGGGCGCTGGAACGCCACCTGGCCGGCTGCTTCCGCTGCCGCCGCGCGGGCCTGCAACTGCAGGATCTGAACAGCAGCCTGAAAGCCGTGCTCCCCGTCGGCATCCTGCTGTGGGCCGGAGCCTCGTACGGTGCGAAGCCGGCGGCGGCGGCCTCCGGCGGCGCGGTCGCCGGGGGAGCCACCGGGCTGAGCTCGGCCGTGAAGGCCGGCATGCTCGGCGCCTCCGTGTTCGTCGTCGCGCTCGGCGCCTACATGTTCTTCCCGGATCGCGGTCAGCCCTCCACACCGCCACCGAATCCCAGCGCCGCTCCGTCCACCTCGGCCCCTACTCCCACACCGGAGCAGGACGAGACCGCGGATCCGACCCCGCCACCCCGCACCGCATCGCCAACCAGTACTCCGTCACCACGCAGCGCCAGCCCGACGGCGGAGGCACCTCCGTCCTGGCAGCCGGCCGCCGATGACCGCGCCCGGCTTCCCATCGCGTCCACCGGCCGCTGCATGGACATCTCCGCGGCCGAAGGCGCCGAGCCGTACGAGGCCGAGTGCGACGGCGGCCGCAGCCAGCAGTGGGAACTGCTGGTCGACCGGGCGGGCCAGCAGGCGCGGATCCGCAACTACGCGACAGGCATGTGTCTCACCCATACCGGCACCGAGACCGATGGCGCTCCGGTGCGTCAGCAGCGCAGCGCCTGCCACTCCGGCGCGGAGACGGCCCGCTGGGCGTACTTCACCAAGGGTGACGGCACGGTCGCCTTCGCTCTGCCGGGCGCGTCGCTGTATCTCCTCGGTCTCGACGACTGGCACGCCGCCGGCGAAGGCGAACCCCACGCCCCGGACATCGGTACAACGGCGAACTACTACGACACTCCGTCCCTCCGCTTCCGCTATGCAGGAAACGCCTTCGGTGGCTGATCGGCTTCATTGCCTTCCCGCACCTGCCGGGGTCCCCGCACCCGGCTGCAGCCGCCCCCGGCCGCCGGCCGCTGGGAGCCGGGAGTGCCGGGGGCGGCCGCCGAGTTCTACACGCCCGCGACCTCCTTGATCCAGTCACGGTTCTTGGCGATGTCGGTGTAACCGCTCCAGTCGCCCGCCGGAATGGGGCTGACCGCGCTCACGCCCGCCTGCACCCACTGGCCGGTCTGCGGGCTCTTCACCCGCAGCGGCCCGCCGGAGTCGCCGGCGACCGCGCTTCCGTTGCCCCCGAAGCAGAGCATCCTCGGGTTGGCGCTGGTGCAGTCGGTGTTGGTGACGGTGCCGCTCGCGTACTTGAGGTTGACGGGAATGTCGCCGGACCAGTCCGCGTTCTCCACGCCCCAGCCGTAGATCGCCGCCTCCTGGCCCTGGGCGATGTCACCGGCGCTGGCCAGCGGAGAGTACGTGGTGTCGACGTCCCGGTCCAGTTGCACGAGCGCGATGTCGTTGCCGGGCCAGTTGTAGCCGGGGTGCCTGAAGACCTGGACACCCTTGGCGGTGGTGCCGCCCTGGGTACGGTCCAGGGAGCCGACCCGTACTTCCGGGGTGTCGCCCTCGCCGGCGCAGTGTCCGGCGGTGAGCACCCAGCGCGGGGCGATGATGGAGGCGGTGCAGAAGGCGCCGCCGTTGTAGAACGCCGCGATCGAGGGCTGCTCTTCGGTGACGGTGCCGCCACCGAAGATCTTCGTGCTGATGTCGCCCGGCGCATGTGACGGGGGGACTTCGGCGGAGGCGGTGGGGGCGAAGCCGAGCGCGCTCGCCGCCAGTGCCAGGAGCGCTGCGATCAGCAGCGCTCGTCCTCGTGTGGGGGGTCGTCCTCGCATGACTTGTTCCTCTCTCATTGTCGAGACACATGCCGTGTCGCCGTTCCTGTCTCGTCGGATGCGACACGGCTCCCGGTGGTGCGGGAATGTCAGGTACCTGCCAATCAAGCGGGTGAGGGTTCTGCTCCCGGTCGGCCCGTGGCGTTCACGAGACGAAGCCGCGGGTGACGTGGGTGCCCGTGCCGTCGGGCTCGGCGTGGTAGCCGGACTCGCCGACGCAGTCGCTGTACTCGTACTCGGCCTTCGTGGTGCCGCTCAGCCCGCCCGCGGCGGTCGTGGTCGGGCCGCCGAAGACGCCGTCGGAGCGGGGCATCTCGGCGCAGCTCGGGATGCCCGCGTAGTACTCGACGAAGCCCACCTGGGAGCCCTGGAGGTTGCCGCTACCGACGGGGAGAGTCCAGGAGCCCAGGCGGGTCGAGGCGCCGGTGACCGTGTCCGTGGCCGTGCCTGACCAGGTGTCGGTTCCGGTCCTCTCGACGGTGATGTCGTACCGGTGCCCGTACACGGCGTCGAAGTCCACCGCGCAGGTGACGCCCGGGCCGCCGTCGGCGCCTTCATGGCACAACGGGTCGGAGGTGGTCGCGCCGGCGGTGAAGGTGGAGAAGCGGGCGGACAGCCGCTCGCTGCCGCCGCTGTTCGCGCGCGGCTGCAGGCCGGTGTAGCCCATGCCGTCGGCGAAGCTGTACTGCTGGGCGAAGTAGATCCCGGACTGGTGGGCCGTCGTGGGGTTCACGGTGATCGGGAAGGTGAGGTCGGTCAGCCCTTCCTCCGGGGTGTCGGGGATCGACCAACTGACCAGGACGTTCCCGCCGCCGACGTCTGCGATAGCCGTGTCCGGCGCGAATATCGACAGCCCTGCTGCCAGCCCGGTCGCTGCGGCGGCTACGGCGCATGTGCGGAATGTGGTGACTGCTGACATGGGCAATCCTCTTCTTGTGGGGGGCATGTTCTTGACAAGTACCGTGCTTCGCCGATCCCGATGGGGGTATGGACTCTGTCCAACTATTTGATGGACTTTTTCCGACTGGCTGATGGACTCTTGTGACACATCTGCCGATCAGTTCCATCACAGGTTCGAGCGAACGAGGACGCGAGCCGGAACAGGCCACTCAGCCGTCGCGCACCGAGGAGGTCGCAGCACGGTTCCGCGCGAGGACCAGCTCGAAAACAGCCCGCTTCGGCACCGCACCGCGGGTGTCGAGCCGCAGCCTGTACACAGTCCCAGGCCGCCCCAGGTGGTCAGTGACCTCCAGTTCCTCGACCGCAGGACGCCAGCACCGGTGGCGGTACCTGAGCTCGGCCACGCCGTAGGTGCCCCGCCAGCGGGCCACGCCCGTGTCGAGCTCCGGACGCAGGCGGCTCATGAAGACCTCCCGCGCCCGCTTGGCGCCGGTGAAGAAGTCGGTGAGGGTGAGGTGGCCGTCTGCCCGCCATTCGAAGCGCCGGCGGATCTCGGCGCCACCTTCGTATGCGGAGGACAGATCCAGCTCCAGATATGCGCTCTGGCCTGTCGTCCGCTGCTCCACCACGCGTGCCGCCGCGTTTCGTCCCGCGCGCTGCGGGTGGCCGTCCACCACCGGCACGGAGTGCGCCTCGGCAGAAGGGTGCAGGCGGGCCGCGGAGTGGTGGGGGTCGAGGAAGCCGGTTGCGTACTCGCCCGGACCGATATCGGCCAGCAACTGCTCGCCTCCGGCGGAGAGGATGAACTGCCCCAGGTCGTTGTGGTTGTACGGCTCTCCGTTGTGCCCGCCCTTGGCGGCGAACGCCACCGCCAGGCCGTCGGCGGCCAGGCGGCGGTCGGTCAGCCAGCCCAACTCCGGCAGCCACGTGGTGCCCATCGAGGGCGCGGAGTTCAGTACCGCCGGGTCGGTCCAGGCCAGGTCGCGGGTCAACGCCCACAGGTGGCAGTGATCGGAACCGAACTCAGGAATTGCGGTGATCGGTGGCAGCCGGACGCCGCAGCGCTCGTGCAAGCGCGTGAGGAGCCCGGGGGACAGCGCGTGGCTCCCGGGGCTGCCGGCGAAGCTCGGATAGCGATCTGCGCCCAGCGCCACCGCGGCGGGGAACTCGGCCGCCAGGCAGGCCAGCGGCCTCTCGGCGAACAGGTCGATGCCGGTGCGGGCGCGCAGCGCCTCGGTGAAGTGGGTGAAGTAGTCGAAGCCATAGGCCCAGTGGCCGATGCCGGCGGCGCAGCCGCCGTCGGCGGCCAGACCGGAGAGAAAGGTGTCCAGTGCGCGCAGCGACCGGTCGATACCGGCGGCGAGCAGCGCCGGGTCGTCCTCCAGGAGCAGCGCGGCCATGCCGGCTGCACCGCCGCACACCGCCGCCCAGGCGGTGCGGGCGGACTCCCACGGCCAGGGGCGCGGGTCCGCGTACAGCGGGTCGAGGACACGGCGGCTTACATTGGCGCGGACCCGCTCGACCACCGGGGCCGGGAGGCGCCCTGCCAGCAGGAACACCACCTCGGCCAGGGTGTGGGCGGTCTCGCAGGAGAACGGGTCGACGCAGGTCTCCAAGGTGCGTCCGTGGGCTTGGGCGTACGTCGCATGCGCGGGAACGGACCAGGTGTACTCGTCGCACACCGACCAGAGCATGCCGGCCAGAGCCTCGAGGACTTCGCGGCGCCCGCGCTCGGGGCCGCCGTCGACGAGGGCGGACATCGCCAGGGCGACGAGCCGCCGACGACGGGCGAACCGGTGCCGCTCGTACCCCGTCCGGTCGCCGGTTTCGTCGTAGAGCCGCTGCAGGGACCAGGGCAGTTGAGGCATCGGTCCTTCGGCCACCCCGCGGGCCGCCTCCTGCTGTATCGCCTCCATCAGGGTTGCCGCGTATGGCTGCCGTGCATTTTTGCGCACGTTCTCGAGGTGGAAGGGCGCGACGGGCGGCGACTGCTCCAGCAGACGGGTGAGTTCGGCGAGGCTGCGATGTTTCATCTACTCGCCTTCTCCATGCCGTACCGCGGACGCATGCGTCACGAGGGCCGCGGAGGTTGGTCCGGAGCGCGCCGCACGGCGGCCACGCGCACCGCACCCGGGCTCGGCGTGACCAGGTGTCGGAACGGCTCGCTTGGAGCGCTCCGGACCGGCTTCGGGGGCAGTGTCAACCTCGGACGGATTCGACACCGGCCCTGGTTCGATTGCGCCATGCTACGTGAGTAAAAGCTCCTTGTGACGGTCACCAGGAAGAAGTCCATGCATTCGCTGTGTTGTGTACGTTGCCCTGCGATTGGCGGGCTGGCACGGTGGCAGCAGTCACGAAGTCGGCGGTGGCACACCGACGGGACAACCCCTCAGGACGCTCGACGTGGTCGGCGTACGCGTCGCCAGTCGAAGGACATTCCCTGTGTTTCGAAGACAATGTCGCAGACGCTCGGCTGTCGCGCTCACTCTGATCGTTTCTTCGCTGACTGCTTTCGCCGGGCTCTCCGTCCCGCGGGCACACACGAGATCGTTCCGGAGGATTTCGCCGAGGGCACCCTCGCGAAAGGGGGACAGGAACTAGGTGAGCCCATGGCGATGGAGGTGCTGCCTGATCGGTCGGTTCTGCACACCGCACGTGACGGGAATCTGCGTCGCACCGACAAGGACGGCAACACGACCGTCGTCGGGAAACCCGGGGTACCTGCTGTCACGTGGGCGGCGACATCGACTTCGACACCGCGGGCAACCTGTTCCAGGAGGGCACGACCAGGACCCGGCCGGAGATCTACGCGATGGGCTTCCGGAATCCGTACCGGATGAGCATCGGCAAGACGAGTGGCGCCGTCTATCTGGGCGACTACGGCCCGGACGCCGGCGGCTCCGATCCGAACCGCGGCCCGGGCGGACAGGTCGAGTTCAACCGGCCAACACGAGCGGGGGGAAGTTCGACTGTGCAAAAGAACCCGCGAACAACTCCCCCAGCACCTGCAACGGGTCCGGCGCCCAGAACTGGGACGTCAAGCCGGACGGCACGATCGTCAACCCGGCCTCCGGTAAGTGCCTCGACGCCGAGCGCCACGGGACCGCCAACGGAACGAAGGTGCATCTGTGGAGCTGTCACGGAGACGTCAACCAGAGATGGGCGACCCTTACATGACCAAGAAAGCACTCCTGGGTGGCGCGGCAGCCGTGCTGACCGCGCTCGCCTTCACCCAACTGCCCGCCGCACCGGCCGGGGCGGCCGACCCGTCCTACAAGGTCCTGGTCTTCTCCAAGACCAGCGGCTTCCACCACGACTCCATCCCGCAGGCCGTCCAGACGGTCAAGGACCTGGGCGCGGCCAACGGGTTCACGGTGGACGCCACCGAAGAAGCCTCGGACTTCACCCCCACCAACCTGGACAACTACCAGGCCGTCGTGTGGGCGAACACCACCGGCGACGTACTCGACGGCGCCCAGCAGGACGCGTTCGAGGACTACATCCGCGCCGGCGGCGGTTTCGTGGGCATCCACTCCGCCGCCGACACCGAGTACGACTGGGCCTTCTACGGGGAGACCGTGGGCGCCCGGTTCAAGACCCACCCGGACATCCAGCAGGCCCGGGTGGACATTGAGGACCGCGCCCACGCGAGCACCGGGCATCTGGCATCCACACCGTGGACCCGGACCGACGAATGGTACGACTACCGCACCAATCCGCGTTCGACCGCCCACGTCCTGGCGAGCCTGGACGAGTCGAGCTACTCACCCGGCGCACCCATGGGTGACCACCCGATCACCTGGTGCAAGTCACTGGACGCGGGACGATCCTGGTACACCGGCCTGGGACACACCAAGGAGACCTACGCGGAACCGGCCTTCCAGAAGATGCTGCTGGGCGGCATCCGCTACGCGGCCGGCGTCTCCAAGGCGGACTGCCGTCCGGAGACCGGGTACACGCCGCTCTACAACGGGTCCCCCACCGGCTGGTCACAGGCCGGCCCCGGGAGCTTCACCAACTCCGACGCCACGCTGTCGTCGGTCGGAGGCACCGGCCTGTTCTGGTACGACGCCAAGCAGTACACGTCCTACTCGCTCAAGCTGGACTGGAAGATCACCGGCGACGCCAACTCCGGGGTCTTCATCGGCTTCCCGCCCTCCGGCGACCCGCAGTCGGCGATAGACAACGGCTACGAAGTGCAGATCGACGCCACCGACTCCCCGGACAAGACGACCGGCGCCGTCTACGGATTCAAGGCCGCTGACCAGGCCGCCCGCGACGCCGCACTCAACCCGCCCGGGGAGTGGAACACCTACGAACTGCTCGTTCAGGGCGAACGTCTGCAGGTTCTCCTCAACGGCGTCAAGATCAACGACTTCACCAACACCGACCCCGCCCGCTCCCTGGCCGGACACGTCGGAATCCAGAACCACGGAGCCGGCGAGGAGGTGTCCTTCCGCAACATCCGGCTCAAGGAGCTCTCCGGGACGGCCGTGCAGGCCGAAGCGTTCTCGGCAGCCAGCGGCGTGGAGTCGTTCGCCAAAGAGGGAGCGAGCGGCGGACGGACCCTGGGGTACATCGACCCCGCGGACTGGGCACGCTACGACGGGCTCGGCCTGAGCGGCGCCACCGGCTTCCGTGCCCGGGTCGTGTCCGGCGGCCCGGGCGGCACCCTCCAGGTGCGCACCGGTTCGCCCACCGGTCCGATTCTGGGGTCGGTCGCGGTGCCGAACACCGGCGGCTGGTCCACGTTCGCCGACGTGTCGACGACGCTGTCGAACGTGCCGACCGGAACCCAGGACGTCTTCCTGACCTTCACGGGCGGCGGATCCGGCTTGTTCGACATCGACGAATTCACCTTCACCAAGGACAGTCCCGCCGTGGGGGGCCCTGTCGTGGGGCTGGGCGGTCTGTGCCTGGAAGTCCAGGGCGGGGCGACCGCAGACGGCACCCAGGCGCAGGTGTACACCTGCAACGGAACCGCGGCCCAGACCTGGACCCGGTCGGGACAGACGCTGCGCGCGCTGGGCAAGTGCCTGGACGTCGGTGGAGCGGCGACCGGCAACGGGGCGAAGATCCAGTTGTACACCTGCAACGGATCCGGTGCCCAGGACTGGGAGATGCGGGCCGACGGCTCGCTGGTGAACCCGAACTCCGGCAAGTGCCTCGACGTCGAGGGAGCACAGGCGGTCCCGGGCACGAAGGTGCACCTGTGGACCTGCTGGGGCGGCGCCCACCAGAAGTGGACACACTCCGGATAGCGCAGTCGGATCCTCATCGGCGGCAGAGTCGTCACTCGAATGCCTCCGGCGCGGTCTGGGTACCGCTCTCGCTCCGCGCCGGAGGGCTGCGTTTCGTCACGTCCACACATTTGCCGAGCATCTGTAGCGCGCCGTCGGACCGCACCCTCCACGGCACCTGAGGTCCATCGGTGCACCCCCGACGAGTTCCCCGCGAGGGAGGAGATCGCCCACAGGCTCACGCGCGGCACGTCACCGGTCTGGGACGTCGAGGATCCGCGATACCCCAGACCGGTGAGCACCACCGAGGCAGGAGCCACACCCGGGAAACTCTCGACCGATGATGTGGCCGCTCAGCCTGGGACGTCCGTTGAGATCCGCGGCCGTCCTGCTGCGCGACCGCCGCCTCGGGTGCCTTCGCTTCCCGTCTGCCGCAGAAACCCTTGGTCCAAGGGTTTCACCCCTGAGGAGCTGTCCAAGGATGACCCAGTCACACATCAACCTGCGCGATCACATCGGCCGGACGCTGGACCGCCCGCTGACTCTGGCCGTGGTCGGCGCGGGTGCGCGCGGCAGCGCGTACGCCGATTTTGCCGCCCAGTGGCCGGACAAGGTTCGCATCGTTGCGGTGGCCGAACCACGCGAGGCGGCGCGCAAGTACTTCGCGGACCGGCACGAACTGAGGCCCGAGTTGGTCTGCGACACCTGGCAGGAACTGGCGGCTCGCGGCCGGATCGCTGACGCCGTGCTGATCGCCACCCTGGACGCCGATCATCTCGCGCCGACAGAGGCTTTCGCCGGTCTCGGCTACGACATCCTGCTGGAGAAGCCGATCGCGCCCAGCGAAGCCGAGACCATGGCTGTGGGCGAGGTTGCTGCGCAGACCGGTGCGATGGTGGCGGTGTGCCACGTCATGAGGTACACGCCCTACACACGGGCGGTCCTCGCGATGCTTGAGCGGATCGGTGAGATCGTTTCCGTCGAGCACCTCGAACCGGTCGGCTGGTACCACTTCGCGCACTCCTTCGTCCGCGGCAACTGGCGGCGCGAGGAGGAGGCCACGTTCGCGATGCTGGCAAAGTCCTGTCACGACATCGACTGGCTAGGCTATGTCATCGGCCGCGAGGCCCGCCGAGTGTCCTCCTTCGGGGGCCTGCGCCACTTCCGGCCGGAGAACAAGCCGGAGGGTGCGGCCGACCGGTGCGTCACCTGCCCGGTCGAAGGGGACTGTGCCTACTCGGCGGCGCGGATGTACCGGGAAGGGCTGCGCAACGGTGGCACCAAGCAGTACTTCACCCGGATTATGACCGGGAACGTCCTTACAGAAGAGGCCGTCACCGCCGCGCTGACCGACGGCCCCTACGGCCGGTGCGTCTACTCCTGTGACAACGACGTCGTCGACCACCAGGTGGTGAACATCGAATACGAGGGCGGCGTCACCGCTTCCTTCACCCTGACGGCGTTCACCCCGCTGGAGAACCGGCATACCAAGATTTTCGGGACGCGCGGCCAGCTCACCGGAGACGGCCGCCACCTCAGCATCTACGACTTCCGCACCGAGCAGACGACCGTCATCGACACCTCGGTGGACGGATCCTCGGCCGCCGAAGGCCACGCCGGCGGAGACGCCGGACTGATCAGGTCCTTCGTCACGGCCCTGCACGAGGGCCGCCCCGATCTCGTCCTGTCCGGCATCGCCGAAAGCGTCGCCAGCCACCGCGTCGTGTTCGCCGCCGAACGCGCTCGCCGGGAAGGCGTCGTCATCACCCTCTGATCGGAGCTGGTCCATCAAGGTTCGCTCCGTGCGCGAGGGGAATCAGTAGTGGCTGGGCCTCGCCGAACCCCCTGTACGAGAGCCTCGTCCCCGCCACCGCCGAACACCCCAGCCGGCTGTCGCAGCGCGACCTGATCAAGGACCTCGCGACCGCCGCGCACGCCGCCGACTTGAAGAATGCAGCCGACAGAAACCCGCACACGTCCTTCGCCTGACGTACGCAAGCGGCGGTTCGTGGCCATGGGAGACGACGTCCTCGGCGATGTGTGTCATCAGCTCGCCCTTCGCCGCGGTCACCTCGGGCAACCGCTGATGGACGCCCACACCTGCTGGTCGGCCTCCGGATCGGAGAGGTCGGGGAACGAATGGTGCTCATGCGCCACCACCCACCGGCCGGCTTCCTTACGCAACCCGAGGGTGAGCCGCATGCGCATCTCGGGGCGCTCGGCCAGTTCCTGCGAGGTTCCGCAGCGCAGCAGGGCATGAGCGAAGGCGACCTCCGCGCCGGCGGTGACGCCCAAGGATTCGATCTCGAACAGTGCACCCTGCGCTTGCCAGGCAAAGAAGCCCGGCCACACCTCGCGGTAGGCGTCGATGCCGTGCACACCCTCATACGGCGGCGGTACGTCGAACATCACGATGTCGTCCGCGTGACGGTCGATGACCGCGGCCAGGTCGCCGGCGTGTACTGCCGCGGCCCACCGCTTCACCAAGGTGCGGATCTCTTGCTCATCATCGGTCATGACCGCGTTCCTGTCGTCTCAGTGGCACCCTCTTCTCGGGCGCCTGTTGCAGGAGACGTCGGAACCGTCCCGGTGATTTCGACCGCCTGAGGGTTGTTTAAGAATCTATCCTGTACGGCTGAGGCTGGGCCCTCAGGCTGCGGTGGCGAGCAGTTCGTCCGGCTGAGGGGCGTTGTCGATCATGTCCCGGATCTGCGGGTGGATCGAGCGGAGGAGGCGCAGTGGCGCCGGATTCGCCTGACGCCGCTGCGGTGCCTCAACCACCCGGCCGCGGTTGAGGCACCCCCCCGGGTCTCTGGGGCCACCTGATGGCACGGGTCAGCGTCCGTACCCGGCGAAGTTCTCCCGCACCTGGTCGGGGCTCAGGGCCTCGTCCCAGGTGAGGAGTTCGTCCAGGTCGCCGTGGAGGCTTGCGTGCGGCGCGCCGATCGAACTCTGGGGGAGGGGGATCGAGGCGTTGACGGTGCCGACGGGGTCGCCGTCGGCGTAGAGGGTGGTGCGGTCCGGCTCGGCCACCCAGGTGAGCTGGACCCAGCGGTTCAGCGGCAGGGTGTAGTCGAAGCTGTGGTCGGCGACGCCGAAGCGGGTGAAGCCGACCTTGGCGGTGCGGTACTGCTGCAGCTTCAGCGCACCGGCGCTGGAGCTGAGCAGCACCTGGTCGCTGGTGGTGCCCGTGAGCTTGACCCAGGTGGAGGCGGTCCAGGGTGCCGCGACGTCGAGGCCGCCGAAGCCCACCCCGTCCTTGTCATGGTCGAAGCGGAACGCCTGGCCGCGCACGCCGTCGTCGACGAGGGCCGGGTTGTTGATGATGTACGAGGTACCGGGCAGGTCGCCGGCCACCTCCTCGGCCATGATCGTATGAGGCGGGCGGCCGGCGTAGGTCCAGCCGGCCGGGTACGGAGCCGCGTCGAAGGTCCAGTGGTGGCTGGGGCGGCCGTCGTCCACCCGGGGCGGCTGCGGCGCGGGTGTGACCCCGGGCGGGTCGCCGATTGCGACGACCCGGGTCCGGAAGGCGGTGAGCGAGTCGGGGACGGCGGAGCCGTTTTAGGTACGGTCCGCCAGCAGCGCCCGCGGGGCCGCCATCTTCTGCTCGAAGTACGCGTCCTCGGCCCAGAAGTTGTAGTCGGCCCAGTTCGTCAGGCCGGAGCCGAGCATGTCGGGTGCGGTGTTCGGCACCCACCGCGCGTACATCCACGGCTCGTCGGGATAGAGGTTGTGGTAGTTGTTCGGGGTCACGTAGAAGGGGCCGATGGCGATCTCGTCGTGACCCGGGATCACCGGCTCGCTGCCGGTTCCCTCCCAGGTGAGGAAGACCACCGAGGAGTGGACCCGCTGCTGCGGCGCCTCCATGTGCTCGGAACCGTTGTAGATCGCGGTCCGCTTGCCGTGTGCGGTCACCACGTCGTCGAGGTCGTTGATGTAGCGGTTGAGCAGGTCTCCGAGGGTGCTGACGCCCGGGTCCCCGGCGAGGTGGCGCTGCACGCGCGGGCACTGCTCCAGTTGCCCGGGCAGTTCGTCCGCGCCGACGCTGAACAACGGGGCGTCGAACCAGCCGCTGAACTCGGCCACGATTTCCTTCGTCTTCCTGATCGCTCGCCGGTCGGTGATGTCGATGATCCAGTCCGGGGTGAGATGGGAGTGCGTGTGCGCGCCGGTGCACGGGTCGGGCTCGGTGCCGAAGCCGATGCCGAACGCCTCGCTGATCACGGTCGCGTGCCCGGGCACGTCGATCCCCGGCATCACCTGCACGTGGTGGCGGGCGGCCAGCGCCTTCAGCCGCTCGATGTCGGCGCGGGTGTAGCTGTGCTCGCGGTCGGCGAGCCCGGGGAACTTCGGGCTGGAGAGGCGGAAGCCCTCGGAGTCCGACTGGTGCAGGAAGAGGGTGTTGAGTTTCATGTCGCCCATGCGCCGGATCAGGTTCTCCAGGTAGTCCATTTCCCAGTACTTGCGCCCGGCGTCGAGCTGGACCATCCGCACCTGCTGCGTGGGCACGTCGGTGCTGCGGGCGCGCGGCACGGCGCGGTGTGACGAGTCGGCGCGCAGCGTCTGGAGCAGGGTGCGGGTGCCGTAGAACAGACCGTGGGTGGAGGCCGCCTCGATGCGGATCGCGTCCGCGCTGTCGAAACGGTAGCCCTCGGCGCCGAGTCCGGCGTCGTCGGTGAGCCGGAGGTGGATGTCGCCCGGCCGGGGCTCCTTGGGCCCGCTGCTGACCGGCAGCCGAAGCCCGGTGACCGCCTCGATGCCGGCGCGCAGTTGCCGGGCCAGTTCCTGCTCGGTCTGCCGGGCGGGGCCCGGCAGTTCGCGTCGTCCGGCCTCGGTGGTCGTACGGGCGCGGTCAGGGCGACGGTGCCGCCGAGGTCCTCCCACTGCGCCGGCCGGGGCACGACGGGCGGTGGGCCGCCGTCGGTACGCGAGTTGGGGCCGGCTGCCGCGGCCGGGGCGAGGAGGGAGCCGAGCAAGGCGGCGAGGACGGCGATGAGCACCGGCAGTGAACGACGCATGGTCACTGTTCTCCCCATTGATCAAGAACGTTGGCCAGAGGCGCTCGGACGCGCCTCCAGCCTTCTGTGTGACGGAGTCGGTCGTCAGACCCGGGACGACGTGCCGCTCGATGAGGGCGAGGAGCACGACGACCGGGAGGATCGCGACGACCGAGGACGAGAAGCGGCCCGCGGAGACCGCGCGGGGGCACGGGGTGGCGGGGTGGGGACTGCGGTCGGCATCAACGGTGGTACCACCACGACCGAGGTGGCACGCGCGCTGATCATCCGCGCAGCAGGAGAAGGCGTCGAGCAGATTGCAGGGACACCGGCGCCGAGCGTGACCCTGGTGACGAATGCGCTGAACATCGCCGGCGAAGCGGCAGTCCGCTCGCAGATCAAACTGGTGCTGACCGGCGGTGTCGCGCGACCCCAGACGTATGAACTCGTCGGTCCGCTGGTCAACGGCGTGATGGGCGACGTGTCGCTGGATGTCGCGGTCCTCGGCATCGACGGGGTGGATCCCCAGCTGGGACTGATGACCCACCATGAGGAAGAGGCGAGCGTCAGCCGCCTGTTCGCCGAACGTGCCAACCGGGTGATCGTGGCTGCCGACTCTCGAAGCTGGGGCGGCGGGCGTTCGCCAGGATCTGCGGCCTGGACTGCATCGACGTCCTGGTGACCGACTCAGCCGCCTCTCCCGAAGTGATCGCTCGTCTCACCGACGCCGCAGTCGAAGTGATCAGCGTCTGAGATATTGGCGTTTGTACTGGCCCAACGTCGACCCGTACGGCGCCTTCGCGGAACCGGCATGCTCCGATGCCAGGTTCCGCACGCCTGGCATCGGAGCATGTGTCACACCGGGGCACCTGGTCTCACATGGGGCGGCCTCCGACATTGAGTTCTGCTGCGCCGGCGAAGGCGTTGCCCGCCTGGGAGTTGAGGCCCGTAAGGCGGACGTACCGGCCGCCCGAGGCGCTGAACTCGACGTTCTGCGGCGTGAGTGCTTCGGTGAAGGAGCCGGTGGCTACCTGGGTCCAGGTGGTGCCGTCGGCGCTCACCTCGATCCGGTAGTCCTTGATCCGGCCGTTGCGGGCGTTCTGCCGCTGCGTGTACTGCATGCCGGTCACGTCGTACTGCCGGCCCAGGTCCAGGGTGAGGTGATGGGGGAAGCCTGGGGTCGTGCCGTGCCACTGCGTGTGCCAGATGGTGTTGGTTTTTCCGTCGATGCCGTTGACCGCGGCGCCGTTCTCGCCGGTGGTCTCCTCGCTGTCGACGTCATGCACGCGCAGCGTGGACTGGTCGATGAGATCCGGCAGCGGCCGCACCTCAGAGGTGACCGATACGGTTTCGTGCGCGGACCGCTCGCCCTGGACGGCGCTGATCGTCTGCTCACCGTGATAGGTCTCAGCCGGTATGACGCCGTGGCGCTCGAACCGGCCGGCCGTGTCGGCGCGCACGGTGTAGACGGTCTCGCCGTCGATGCGGATGTCGACGTAGCCGGGCGCGAAACCGGTCAGCTTCAGCGGCACCCAGGTACCCGCGTTCACGTCGGACGGGACGGAGATCGTAGGAGAGGCGGCGGCGGGCTCCTCGGCGTCCGGGGTGCCGGCACTCCTGACCTTGACAGACACCTCGTCGCCCGCCGACGTCCTCAGTGTGCAGGCCGTGTCCTTGGTGAACGCCGCCTGCACACCTGCGGTGTAGAGACCGGCGGCGTGCAGGGAATCGCGTGACCGGCTCTGGGTGAACGTCACCGGCAGCTCCCGGTTCCCGCAGGTCGCCGTCGCGGTCAGAGGCTCGGTCAGTGCGCTGGCGGAGGCGGGGTCACCGTCGCTCGACACGGTGTCCGGGAGAATCTGCGTGCCGTCCTCGGCGACCTTGGTCCCCGGAGCGGCGACCTGGCCCAGCTCGACGCGGGTCGTGACGCCTCGTGGCGCGGTCGCGTCGGTACCGGCGACAGTGGCGGCCCACCGGGTGCCCGGGCTCTCGTAGAAGTTGGCGCCGGCCACGGTGAGGTGCGGGCCGAGCCGGGCGAGACGGGCGCCGAAGTCGGCGACGTCCTTCTGGTCCGCGGGCGTCCATCCGGTCTCCAGGATCGCGGCGGCTCGCGGCAGGGTGAGGAAGGCCGCCTGGTCACCGCCGCGTACCGTCTCCGACCACAGCGGGCCCTCGACGCCCAGGACACCCTCCTCGGGGATGCCGCCACTCACCGTCGTCGTCGGGTCCCAGTCGTAGTAGCGCTGGAAGTCGCACGTGCCGCTGCAGGCCCACGTCAGGCCGATCGGGGTTTCGCCGGTGTACTTCTGGTCCAGGTACGCACCGCCCGCGGCGGACACCACGGCCTTGCCGCCCTTGGCGATGAAGTCGCGTACCCAGTCGCCGCTGCCGACCCAGTACTGCACGACCGATCCGTCCCAGAAACCCGGCCCCTGGGACAGCCCGGCCTCGGCGTACTCCGACCAGCCCACCGTCCCGACGCCGGTCGCGGCCTTGATGTCGGGAACCGCGCGGGAGATGAAGTCGACGTAGCGCTCGTGCCCCATGGCATGCGACTCGTCGCCGCCGAGGTGCACGTATGGGCCGCCCGTCATCTCGGCCAACTGCCCGAAGACATGCTTGACGAAGGTGTACGTCAGATCGTGCTGCTCGTCCAGGGCCGAGTACCCCACGCTGCCGGTCCCGTTCCAGTCCACCACCCCGGTGCCGGGGTCGCGCGCCGGGAGCGAGCGGTCCGTGTTCAGCTCCGGGATCGCGTGCAGGGCGGCATTGGTGTGGCCGGGAACGTCCACCTCGGGGACGACGGTGACGAACCGCTCCCTGGCGTAGGCGACGATGTCGCGGTACTCCTCCTGCGTGTAGTAGCCGGTAAGGCCCAACTCGTTGCGGTGGCCCTGCTGGTTCATCGCGGTCGCGCCGGACTCGCGGTGCAGCGCGCTGTAGTCGATCGGATCGCCCGGCGCCTTGCCGTCGTTGGTGATCTCGATCCGCCAGCCCTGGTCGTCGGCGAGGTGCAGGTGCAGCACGTTCATCTTCAGCCGGGACAGGGTGTCGATGTACTCCTTGACCTCCCCGACGTCCTGGAACGAGCGAGCCACGTCGAGCATGACACCGCGGTAGGAGAAGCGCGGTGCGTCCTCGATATGCGTGGCGGGTACGCGCCAGTCGGTGACGACCGGGCGCGGCGAGTTGGCCCACGCCGGCAGGAGCTGACGCAGACTCTGCACGCCGTTGAACGCGCCGTGCGCGGTGCGGGCGGTGATGGCGACACCGCCGCGGTCCACGTCCAGGACGTACGACTCCGGGGTGGGCGCGGCGCCCTTGACGGTGTACTCGGCCTTCGGGTTCACCGTGATGCGGATGCCGGCGCCCTTGTCGCGCACCGGCACCCGGAACCCGGTCGCACGGCGCAACTGCACCGCGAGCTGCTTCCCGACGCCGACCGCCTCGCCACGGGCAACGACCTTGACGGAGGGGCGCAGGACGAACGGGTCCTGACCGGAGTCCTGTTGAACGACGGCGGGGCGGGGGATGAGAGCGCTGCCGTCCGGCTGTGCGGACGAGTCCGGCTCGGCACCGGCCGACGGCATGCCCGCCAGCCCGCCCAGGACTGTCACGAACGCCGCGAGCAGCAGATATGGCTTGCCACGTGGGGAGAGCAACGCACGTCTCTCCCGCTTCTGCACCTGCATGGGGGCTCCCTGATGGCCGGAGTCACTGCACGATCATGCTTATGGAGCGCTCATTTTTCGCAATTTCAAGCACCTTACCGAGGTGCGCTCGAAGTGGTCTAGTCCCTTGGAAGCAGCAATCCAGGGAGGGGCGGGAACCGAGCGGAGGCCGGGTTGAGAGGCTCGGACGTGTCCTGTCCGCCGCTTGGTGGACAGGACACGTCCCGCTTCAGCAGCCGCACGGCCGCTGCTCGTGGCGCTTCAGGGGGCGATGGCCATGGCGAAGACGTGGATGCCGCCGTGCCTCGGCAGCACCACGAGTTCCACCGTCTTGCCTGCCTGGAGTGGAACGGAATGGGCGAAGATGCTGTACGTGGTACCCGCGTTGCCGTACCCGTCCTGACGGTTGCGGCCGTTGGCGGCGGCCACCTGGGTCGCGCCGTGGTCGGTGACGTTCTGGAACGACCAGTTGGGGAAGCCGAAGCCGCCGCTGCTGCTCGTGCCGACTGGACACGTTGTCCTTGACTCCCGGCGGGACATCCGGCCAGGTCAGCTCGGCGCCGAGAGCGGTGACGGCAGCGCCCGGGCTCAGGCCCACGTCGGCGAGCTTCTGGGCCGAGAAGCTGTTGCCGCCGCCGTCGAAGTCGCCCGGCGCGGTGTTCGATTCGTCGGTGACGCCGACGCTGTTGTATGCCGCCGCGAGGGTGGGCAGCGGCTCGCCGCGTCGCTCCGTGCGGGTGGCGGTGGCGCGGGCGAGGCCGTCGCCGCCCTCGTACAGCGCGGTCGCGGTGAAGTTGAGCAGCCGGAAGCCGGAGCTCGGTGCCGGGACCAGCAGTTCGAAGGTCACGGTGGCGTGGGCGTTCGGGGCGATGCCGTTCCTGACGGTCCGTACCTCCGGCTCCACCACCCAGCCGACCGGCCCGGAGAAGCTCACCCGCAGATCACGCAGTCGCTGGGGAGCGGTGTTGCGGACGGTGACGGTGACGGTGGTGACGGCCGGCCCTTCGAGGTCGATGGGCGAGACGGTGACCTCGGTCTGCGCGGCGTCGGCGGCGCGGGCCGCGCCAGCGAGGACGGTGGCGGGCAGCAGCACGGCCCCCGCTCCGGCCACGGCGAAGGATCTTCGGGACAGGGCGGCGCGGGATGGCTCGATCGGCATGAGCGTTTCCTCTTCTCCGGGAAGACTGGGCCGAAGGGCGGTCTGAGGTGGGGTGGGGTTGATCCGGGACGGCGTGGGCGAGCCCTGCTCAGGCCACGGGCGGCATGTCCGACTCACGCGTGTCGAGACCGAGACGGATGTTCACCCAGGATCCGCGGGTGAAGTCGGGCACCTGGACCGGACGCCCCTTGTTCTCCAGCGACATCACGCTGAGCGGCACCGGTGAGCACCAGGCCGCCGCGTCGTACACGTCCATGTCCGGCACCAGGCCGGCACGCATGCACTGGACCGTGCGCCACTGCAGCACGTAGTCCATGCCGCCGTGCCCGCCGTTGTTCGCGGCGTCGTCGCCGATCTTCTTCCACAGCCAGTGGTCGTACTCGTTCCGGTAGGAGGTGAAGTCCCGCCAGGAGTGGCCGCCGTGGTCGGGCTCAAGGTAGACCCGGCCACCGGTGGGAGACGCACCGGCGTAGTCCTCGAAGATGCCGCGGCTGCCGGCGATCGTGTTGATCCTGCTGTAGGGCCGAGGCGAGCTGACGTCGTGCTCGGCCCGGATGACGCGGCCGTCGGCGGTGTCGATCAAGCAGGTGACGAGATCGCCGTTGACGTACGTCTCCTTCCACGCCGGGTGCCCCTCGGGCACGAACCGGGCCCGGTAGTCGGCCAGTCCCCTGGGCTCGGTGGCCGTGGCGCGCAGGGTGACCATCCGGTCCCCGCGGTTGATGTCCATCGCCGCCGCGATGGGGGCCAGGCCGTGCATCGGGTAGAAGGAGGCGGTCGAGCGCGTGTGCCACAGCCGCCGCCAGGAGTCGGTGTAGTACGTGGTGGAGAACAGCAGTTCCCGCAAGTCGTGAAGGTAGCCACCGTGGCCGTTGGTGATGTCGCCGAACACGCCGTCATGGGCCATGCGCAGCATGGCCAGTTCGTTGCGGCCGTAGGAGACGTTCTCCGCGAGCAGCAGGTGACGACGGGTCCGCTCCGAGGTGTTGACCAGATCCCACAGCTCGTCCAGCTCGGTGGCGACGGGCAGCTCGACCAGCACGTGCTTGCCGGCCAGCAACGCGCCCTTGCCCTGCTCGTAGTGGAACTCCCAGGGGGTGGCTATGTAGACGAGGTCGATGTCGTCGCGCTTGAGCATCTCCTTGTACGCATCCGGCGAACCGCCGAACTCCAGGGGCCGCGGCTTGCCGTCCGCCGCGAGCTGATCGGCCTTCGCCTTCGCGCGCGGGGCCCGCACATCGCAGACCGCCCGCACCACGCATCCGGGTACCGCGGCCCACCCGTTGGCCATCCCCGCTTCCGCGGTTGCCGATTCCTATCACCCCGACCCGCACGGTCGGGTACACGTCGAAGGGCTGCTTCACCATCGAGGTCTGCCCCGCCGGCCGACCGGGCGTCCCGGCCGTCCCGGCCGTTTCGGCGGCCCTCGCGGTGCCCGCAGTCCCCAGCGCGGCCATGGCTCCCGTGGCCGCTGCTCCTCCCAGTACGGCCCTTCTTGAGACTCCAGATGCTTCCTGCATGCGTCCTCCCTGGCTCGGACATCTCTGGTGCCCGTGAATCTCCCGGAGGCGGGACGAGGTGTCAAGACGTGCGCGAATGATGCTGCTTTCGAGCAACTTCAAGCAAAGTGATGACGTGTGAGGCGGTGCGCCGCCGCCTGAGCCCAGTCCGGGGAGGACGCCCTGCTCGACTCGGCGTAGCGGCACACAGGCCGTCACACAGTCCTGCGCGCAGCCTAGACATCCGATAACTCCTCCTGCATATTCAGCGAGTGCCGGGCATTACAGCCCTTCTTCACCATGATTCATCCCATGAATAGGAAGTGAGGGTCCATGAGCGCTGAGCCCAGTCCACAGAGACGCAGCGTGCTCAAGGCGGGGGCCGCAATCGCCGTCGCCTCCATGGTGGAGATGGCGCTGCCGGCACCCGCGGTGGCCGCTGCCCACCCGGCCGCGCCCGCCGCCGGTACGGCATCCGTCACGTGGCCGGAGCTCTCCCGGCGGTCGCTCTGGTACGGCAGGCCGGCCACCGACTGGCAGCGCGAAGCCCTGCCCGTCGGGAACGGACGGCTCGGTGCGATGCTGTTCGGCGGCCCGGTCCAGGAGCGCGTGCAGTTCAACGAGCAGAGCCTGTGGGGCGGCGTCAACGACTACGACAACGCCCTCATGGGCGAGCCCGACAACGCCTTCGACACCAGCGTCACCGGGTTCGGCTCGTACCGGAACTGCGGCGATCTGCGGGTGGCGTTCGGAGGCACGGTGAAGGTGACCGCCCCCGGCGGTCCCTACCGGGACTCGGGCCCCGGCGAGACGGTCGCGCAGAGCTACGACGGCAACCCGCGCACCAAGTGGTGCATCGTGGGGCCGCCCGCCGAGGTGCTCTGGCAGGTCAGCCTGCCCGACCCGGTGGCGGTCGGCACCTACTCGCTCACCAGCGCCAACGATGTGCCCGAGCGGGACCCGCAGCAGTGGACACTCGCCGGCTCCGACGACGGCGAGACCTGGGCCGTCCTGGACGGCCGCGACCTGCCCGCGCCGTTCGAGGAGCGCTTCCAGACCAAGACGTTCGAGGTCGGCAACCCGACTCCTTACTCCCACTACCGCTTCACGTTCGCGCCGAAGTCCGGTGTCAGCCACTTCCAGATGGCCGAGGTGGGCCTGGCGGGGATCGACCTGCGCGGCGGCGGGTTCGTGTACGTTTCCTCGCCGAGCGGACACGCCAAAGGCGACGCCTCCGGACACGCGGGTCCGCAGAGCATCGCGGCGACCGTCGACCACGACGACGGGACCGCCTGGCAGGTGGTGCACCGTGGGAAGGACGTCGTGTGGCAGGCCGACCTCACCACGGCCGCGGCCGTGGCGTCGTACCGGATCACGAGCGGGAGCGGGGAGCGCGGCCACGACCCCGCCCGCTGGACACTCGCCGGCTCCGCGGACGGGCTCACCTGGGAGGTGCTCGACGAGCGCGCCGATGAGACGTTCGACGGCAACGGCGCGACCAGGTCGTTCACGGTGGACGACGCCAAAACCTACTCGTCGTACCGGCTGACGCTGCATCCCCGCGCCGACTCCGGCCGGTTGCAGGTCGGCGGGATCGCCCTGGTGGGCTCCGGCTTCGACACCGGGACCGCCACGGTGCTCACCGACTACCGGCGGGCGCTCGACCCGACCGCCGGCGTCCAGGTCACGCGCTACGCCGAGCGCGGCCACCGGGTGCTGCGCGAGGTGTTCGCCAGCCGGGATGCCGACTGCCTGGTGCTCCGTTACCGCACCGACGACCCCGCCGGCTTCTCGGGCACGATCTCGCTGACCTCGGCGCAGTCCGGTGCCCCCACCACGGTGGACGCCGATGCGGGCCGTCTCGGGTTCGCCGGAACGATGGCCAACGATCTGCGGTTCGCCTGCGCGGTACGGGTGGTTCCAGCCGGCGGCACCCTCTCCCGGGCCGGCGACGAGATCGGGTTCGACGGCTGCCGCGCGCTGACGCTGTACCTGGATGCCCGGACCGACTACGCCATGGACGCCGCCGCCGGGTGGCGCGGTGTCGATCCCGCGCCGGTGGTGGCGGCCACCCTGGCGGCGGCCGTGAGGAAGGACTACGGGAAACTGCGCGAGCAGCACGTGCGCCGGATCGGCTCGGTGATGTCCCGGGCGAACGTGACGTGGGGCAGTACCGACCAGGCCACGGCGAACCTCCCCACCGACCTGCGGCGCGCGAAGTACGCGGGTGGCGGCGAGGACCCGGAGCTTGAGCAGACGATGTTCGACTACGGCCGCTACCTGCTGGCCAGTTCCTCCCGGCCCGGCGGGCTGCCGGCCAATCTGCAGGGTGTGTGGAACGACAGCAACGAGCCGCCGTGGGCCTCGGGCTACCACACCAACATCAACGTTCAGATGAACTACTGGGCGGCGGAGACCACGAACCTCTCGGAGACCCACCTGCCGCTGGTCGACTTCGTCGAGCAGGTGGCGGTGCCGAGCCGCGTGGCGACGCGGAACGCCTTCGGAGCCGACACCCGCGGCTGGACCGCCCGCACCAGCCAGAGCATCTTCGGCGGCAATGCCTGGCAGTGGAACACCGTTGCCAGCGCCTGGTACATGCAGCACGTGTTCGAGCACTACGCCTTCACCCAGGACCGCGAGTTCCTCCGCAGCCGCGCCTATCCGATGGTCAAGGAGATCTGTCAGTTCTGGGAGGACCGTCTGGTCGAGCGGCCGGACGGGCTGCTCGTCTCGCCGAACGGCTGGTCGCCCGAGCACGGGCCGCACGAGGACGGCGTGATGTACGACCAGCAGATCATCTGGGATCTGTTCTCCAACTACCTCGAAATGGCACGGGCGCTGGACACCGACCGGGACTACCAGAGCCGGATCGCCGACCTCCGCGACCGGCTGGCACCCAACAAGGTCGGCCGCTGGGGCCAACTGCAGGAGTGGCAGACCGACCGGGACGACCCGGAGAACATCCACCGGCACACCTCGCACCTGTTCGCGGTGTACCCGGGCCGGCAGATCACCCGGGCGGGTACGCCGGACTTCGCGGACGCGGCCCTGGTGTCGCTGAAGGCCCGGTGCGGTGAGAAGGACGGCGTCCCGTTCACCGCCGAGACCGTCTCGGGTGACAGCCGCCGGTCCTGGACCTGGCCGTGGCGGTGTGCCCTGTTCGCCCGGCTCGGTGACGGTCACCGGGCCCGGATCATGATCCGCGGTCTGCTGGCGTACAACACTCTGCCGAACCTGTTCTGCGACCACCCGCCGTTCCAGATGGACGGCAACTTCGGGCTCCCCGGCGCGGTCACCGAAATGCTGCTGCAGAGCCACGAGGGATTCCTCTCGATCCTGCCGGCCTGCCCGGACGAGTGGGCCGACGGGTCGTTCACCGGGCTTCGGGCACGCGGCGGCTACGAGGTCAGTGCCAGGTGGCGCGGGGGCAAGGTCACGTCGTACTCCGTGGTCGCTGACCGGGCACCGAACCGGCGCAAGGTGAAAGTCCGCGTCAACGGCCGTGACACATGGGTGACGCCGAAGCGCGGGTGACCGTGCTCCGCGTGCCGGGCCGGACGGGAGGCGGGCCCCCGGCAGCCCGTCCGGCCGCGGACGAGCGCCCCGCTCTGGTTGACGCGGCCACGCCACGGCGCTACAACCGATCTATCATCCGATGAATCACTCCCGCGTGTCCCCTTGTGCCGCACAACGCCGCATCCGGAGGGGTGTGGAGATCGGATGTCTTGTCCGCGCAGGCGAACGGGATGGAGAGGCATGACGAAGGTCCACAGCACCGGAGTTCGCGGCAGAGGCCGGCGCCCCCGCGGGCGCAGCGGGCGGACGCTCGTGGCGGCCGCCGCCCTGTTGTCCGCCGTCGGCGCGCTGCTCGGCGGCGCGCCGGGATCGGCCGGCGCGGCCGGGCAGGGCGGCGGGCGGGAGCCGGTCCCCGACTACGAACCCACCGTCGAGTCCCTCAACAGCCACCCGACACCCGAGTGGTTCGACGACGACAAGTTCGGCATCTTCATCCACTGGGGGGCGTACTCCGTGCCCGCCTGGGGCCCGCGCGGCACCTATGCCGAGTGGTACTGGAACTACATGAACCAGGGCGGTCACGCAACGAACGCCCACCACCGGGACACGTACGGAACGGACTTCGAATACGACGAGTTCATCGACCGCTGGCAGGCCGAGAAGTACGACCCGGACGCCTGGGTGAAGTTGTTCAAGGACGCGGGCGCGAAGTACTTCGTGCTGACCTCCAAGCACCACGAGGGGGTCGCGCTCTACGACAGCGCCGTCAGCGGCCGTGACACGGTCGACATGGGCCCGCGGCGTGACCTCGCCGGCGATCTGTTCGACGCCGCGCGCGAGGCCGGCGGCCTGCGGGCCGGCTTCTACTACTCGCTCTACGAGTGGTCCAACCCCTCCTACACCGGCCGCCCCGCCACCAACCCGTACACCGGCGAGCCCGTGCCGTACACCGGCGCCCCCGTGGTCGACGACTACGCCGGCGACTACATGGCTCCGCAGATGCGCGAACTCGTCGAGCGCTACGACCCCGACATCCTCTGGTGCGACGGGCAGTGGGAGAAGCCCGTCGACTACTGGAACACCGCCCCGGTGATCGCCGACTACTACAACCAGGCCAAGAACCGCGAGCGTCCCAAGGATGTCGCGGTCGCCAACCGGTGCAAGATCGAGACCGGGGCACTGGCCAGCACGGAACTCGACTTCCAGACCCCCGAGTACACGGTCAAGGAAGACATCGACCCGGACAAGTGGGAGTCCAGCCGCGGCATCGGCCACTCCTACGGCTTCAACCAGAACGAGCCGGAGTCCGACTACCTCACCTCCGACCAGCTGATCGACTCCCTCGCCGACATCGTCAGCAAGAACGGCAATCTGCTGCTCAACATCGGCCCGCGCGCCGACGGCACCATCCCGGAGATCATGCGGAACCGGCTGCTCGACATCGGCACCTGGCTGGACGTCAACGGCGAGGCCGTCTACGGGACCACGTACTGGCACCATGCCGAGGAGCCCGCCGGCGGCGACGACGTCCGCTACACCGTCAAGGACGGCACCCTCTACGCCACCGCGCTCAGCTGGCCGGGCGAACAGCTCACCCTCGGCGCCGACGTGCCCACCGGACGCGGCACCGAGGTCACGCTGCTCGGGTCCGACGGCCGCGACCTCGACTGGCACCGGGACGCCGACGGGCGCGTCGTCGTCGACACCCCGGCCGCGGGCCCGGCGGCCACCGGCAGCGAGCACGCCTACGTCTTCAAGATCCGCACCCCGGGCGTCAACGGCCTGATGCGCACGCACACCGAACTGCCCGACGAGCTCAACCCCGGCCGCACCGCCGAGGGCACGCTCACCGTCACCAACACCGGCAGGCGCGAGGCCGCCGCCCGGGTCGACGTCGACGCGCCAGCCGGCTGGACCGTCTCGCCCGCGGCCATCCGCACCGGCCCGCTCGCCGGCGGCGCCGACGCCCGCATCCCGCTGAAGGTCACGCCGGCGTCCGGCACCGCGCCGGGCGACTACGAGCTGCGTCTCACCCTGCGCCACGGACGGCAGGCCACTACCACCGCCGTACCGATCACCGTCGCGCCGGAGAACCTCGCCCGGGGCAAGCCGGCGCAGCAGAAGAGCACCGCCTGGGACGCCCCGGCCGAGCGCGCCGTGGACGGCGACACCGAAGGCGGGTTCGCCGCGGGCTCCGTCACCCACACCGCGGAGGACGGCTCGGCCCAGCCCTGGTGGCAGGTCGACCTCGGCGAGATGCAGGCCGTGGACAGCGTCAACGTCTGGAACCGCACCGACTGCTGCGCCGACCGCCTGACGGACTTCTGGGTCCTCGCCTCGAAGGCCCCCATCACCGCGGACGGTCTCGCCGAAGCCCGCTCGGCGCCCGGCGTGACAGCCGTCCACGTGGAAGGCCAGGCCGGCCGTCCGACGACCGTGGACCTGCCGCCGGGCACCGGGGCACGCCACGTGCGCGTCCAGCTCGCCGGCTCGGACCCGCTCTCGCTCGCGGAGGTCCAGGTGCACCCGCCGGGCGGAGGGTGAGGCGTCATCCCGGTGCCCGCGCATGCCCTCGCGAAGCCTCCGGACCCGGTGGAGGAGCGGCCCGCCGCCCCCTGCGGCTCGACGGGGGCGGCGCGGGCTCCGTCGACGCGGACCGGCCCATCCGGGTGAACGCTGCTGGAGTGTTCGTCGGGCGGGGAGACACCCCGGTTCATCGCGCCCCGCCGTGAGCACTGGTCGCGGTGATGTTCCGTGGGGTCTCGCCTCGCAGGGGGAGCCGGATGGTGACCTTCATGCCGGCATCCGGTGCCGTGTCCAGCTCGATTTCTCCGTCGTGGCTCTCGACCACCGCCTGGACGATCGACATGCCCAGGCCGCTGCCGCCGGGGACCCGAGCGCGGTCGGGGTCGGCGCGGAAGAACCCGTCGAAGATCCGCGCCGCGTCCTCCGGCCGCATGCCGGGCCCGGTGTCGGCGATCCGCAGCACCGCGGCGCCGTCCTCGGCGCGGGCGGACAGCGTGCAGGCGGCGTCCTCGGGAGTGTGGGTGCGTACGTTCGCCAGGAGGTTCCCGAGCACCTGGCGCAGCCGGGCGTCGTCGCCGATGACCACCACCGGCTCGGGCGCGTCCACGTCGACGGGCCGCCCGGGTTGCTGGGCGCCCAGGTCGGCGGCGGCGTCGCGGACGAGGACGGCCAGATCGACGGGGGCGCGGACACTGGCCGGCTGCTGTTCCAGCCGCGCCAGGGCCAGCAGCTCGTCGACGAGCCGGCCCATGCGGTCCGCCTCCGCGCCGACGCGGGCCAGCGCCCGCTCGGCCTCGGCGTCGTCCAGGATGCCCTTCTCGTAGAGCTGGAGGTAGCCCTGCACGGTGGCCAGGGGGGTGCGCAGCTCGTGGGAGGCGTCCGCGAGGAACTGGCGATGCCGGGCCGCCGCGTGTTCGCGGCTGGCCATGGCGTCCTCGATCTGCTGCAGCATTGCGTTGAGCGCCTCGCGGAGCTGCTCGACCTCGCTGCCGCCCGCTGGCGAGGTGTCGACCCGGCGTGACAGGTCGCCTTCGGAGATCGCCGACGCCGTCTCCACCATGTCCTCCAGCGGCTGCAGATGGCGCCGGGCCAGGCCGGAGGTGTGTTTGGCGAGTTGGTGGTCTTCTTCGAGTTTCCAGCGGAAGGTCGCGACCTTGACCAGGGTCGAGAGCGGGACGGGCCGAGGGCTCCAGCAGCGGTAGAACGACAGTTTGCGGGTGTAGCGGTGCCGCCGGACCAGCAGCGCGTTGTGGCCGGTGGCGTGTTGGTCGGTGGTGTCGTCGGGGTCGATCGCCAGGATCGCCCAGTCGTAGGAGCGGATCCCTTTCGTGCCGGCGCCGGTCTTGAGGCGCTGCCAGCCCTCATCGGGGATCAACCGGACTGTTTTGCGGGCGGTGGTCGAGATTCCGGCGAGGGCGACGGTGTGGTCGTGCCGGACGGCCATCACGTAGCCCATGCCGAGCTCACGGATACTTCGGCGCAGGTCACGGCTGCCGTAGACCTCGTCGCCCGTGACGAAGCCGGCGGCCACGCCGCGGCTGTGCGCGGCCCTCAACATGACGGCGGCCTGCTCGGGCTTGGTCGCGAACTCGATGTCGTCGGGTATCCCTGCCAGTTCGCGTCGTTGGAGTCGAACGTCCAGGCGGCAGGGAGGTAGAGGGCCCGGTCGATGATGGTGTGGCCGCGTCGGGTCGCGAAGGTCAGGTTGACCGTGACCTGGCACAACGCGACCTTGCCGAGCGTGCCGGAGTACTGGCGGGCCGCCCCGACGCAGTCCGTGGAGGACTTCCGGTCGCCGGTCTCGTCCACGATCAGCACCGCGTCACCGTCATCCAGGTGCTCGATCGCCCACGCCGAGGTCTCGGAAAGAACTCGCTGTTCGTCCCATACCGCCCGTGACAGGAGGTTCTGCAGCCGGTGCGGACCCGAGTGCCCGACCGCCTCGGCCAGGGTCCAGCAGTTCTTGTCCTCCAACTCCATCAGCAACCCCGCCGCGAACTCCCCGGCCACCCGCCGAGGCTCCCACCTGCGGAAACAACCCGCTATCCGGGCCATCAACCCATCCCACAGCCCCTGATGACGGGCATGCGTTATCGTTCCCCCGACGGCCGTCGGGATCATGTCTTTTCTCACAAGAAGCAACGATCACGGCGGCCGTCCCGCATGTCCCGGACTCCACCACACCGTGATCAAGACGCCGACCAGCAGCAACACCCAGGAGATCACGATCTACAGCTGCTGTATCCGTGCGCTTCCCTCGTATTTTGTTGCGACCGACACACCGGGGGCGCTCGACGTCGGTGTACCTGCCTTTGTTGATAGGATGTTGAAAGAGGTCTATTCGAAGGAAGGCCGAGATGACTACCTCAATGGGCTGCGTCATTTCGCTACGGTCGCGCAGCAAGTGCATCACAAGCCGTTCGTGAGCCTGGAGCGGGGACAGCAAAGGGCGCTGGTGCAGCGGTTTCAGGATGAGGCCATCGCGGAGGAACGCGCACTCGTCTCGCGGAAGCAGAAGGACCTCGTACAGAGAGTTCGCGCGGCCGCACTGCTGGAGCAACGAACTAGGCCCTCGACAGACGCGCACCAACAGTCATTTATCCTGGCAACGAGAGAACTGGCCTTGCTGGCGTTCTTCACTTCGCAGCCCGGTGCGACGCGAGTGTTGCAATATCTGGCGATACCGGGCGCATACCGCGGCTGCCTGCCTGTGAGCCAGGCCGGCAACGGCAGGCGTTGGGCGACTGTGAGTGAATAGACGCCTGCGTGAATATCAACCTGACATCGCAACGGCATGCCAGAATTAGGATTCAGAATGGGAGACCTATAATGCAGCGCCGGCGGTTTATACGAAATAGCATTCTCGCCGCGGTGTCCGTGGCAATTCCGTGGTCCTTCCTGCAAGGCGCGATGCGCAGATCGGGAGGCGCAGCGGAGCCGCCGTTGCCCAGTGGAGCGCAGCCCTTCACTATCGACGCGCCAAGGAACCCGAATGGCCCGGTCGTCCACCTCCGGGACTTCGGCGCGGTGGCGGATGGAGCGGCGCCGCCTTCCAGTGGTCCGGACCGCAACCTGGCCGCGCTCAAAGCTGCACTCCACCAGTGCCGCAAAGTGAAGGCCTCCAAACTCGTCGCCGACAAGGGAGTATATCGCATCGCCTCCGGCCAAACGATTGTCTTCGACTCTCTTGCCGACTTCACCTTCGATGGCGGCGGGGCGACGTTTCTCTTCCACCTGATCGAAGGTGGCGAAGGTGTATCGATCAAGAACTGCCAACGATCGGTGTTCTCCAACTTCAATCTGGACTGGGATTGCGCGATCGATCCGCCGGCTTGGGTAGGCAGAGTTACCGAACTGGCCCACGATCAATCGAATTTCGTGATGCGCTTCGAGACGGATGCGCCGCTCGATCCCAAGGTTTGGGTCACGATGAACCCGCTCGATGAAGAGCTGCGTGCGCCGGGCGCCGGCACGGAGTTCGACGGCTTCGCACCCACCAAGATTGAGAAGCTCGATGCGCAAACGGTGCGCGTGTGGCCAACCGATCGCATCAACCCCATCGTAGGCCACCTTTACCTACTGCGCCATTACACCTACGAAAAGCACGCCGTTGTCATGGGCGGCAATTCCCATCTCTCGTTCCGCAACGTGAACATCTACACGTTTCCTGGCGAGGGATTCGTCACTGGCGGCGATCAGCATCACTTCGAGCTGGTCAACTGCCGCATCGCTCCTCCAGCAAACGAGCGCCGCCCCATCACCACCACGGCCGACGGATTTCATGTCATGCAGTCGCAAGGTTTCATCCGGCTGGAGCAATGCGAGTTCAGTTTCATGGGCGACGACTGCGTGAACATTCACGACAACATCCACATGGGTGTCCGCCGCGTGGATGACTACACCCTGGTCGCAACTAACATCGTCGTCTGGCAAAGTCCTTTCTCGGCTGGCGATCCAGTCGAGCTCCGCAACGCTGATCTATCGCCGGCCGGCTTTACCGCCAAGCTGAAATCTGCCGCCGTGGACTCCGAGAAGAGCGAAGTCACACTGATCTTCAGCCAGAAGCTTCCCAGGCGCATCGCCAATGACGCCATTCTCTTCAATCGACGCTATGGTTCACACAATGTTATTGTTCGCAATTGCTACTTCCACGAGAATCGGGCGCGAGGCGTCTTGTGCAACAGCGCCGACTGGCTCGTCGAAGATAACCGTTTCTTTCATAACCAGTTCGCCGCCATGCTTCTGAAACCAGACGTGTCCCCGGGCCTCTGGGCAGAGGGCTTCGGCGCGCGTAACGTCATCATCCGGGGGAACGAGTTCGTGTCATCCAATTCCATCGGAGCCGACGATGGACCAGTCATTGAGCTAGGCGCGACGGTCCGCGGCGCCAGCACTGCGTATCCTCTGCTCGATGGAGTGTTGCTTGAGGAGAACGAATTTACAGAAATGTCGGGCCCCGCAGTAAAAGCCTCCTCGTTCAAGAACCTGGTGATCAGGAACAACTTCGTGACGAATCTCGAGGAGGCGCCGGTTGCGGAGAAGATGCGCGGCAGCATTCGCGCCGAGCTAGGAACCGGCCTCTGGGTGGAAGGCAATGTCTGGACGACGCAGAAGGACATTGAAGCTCCCAGTCTCTTCTACGATGCCGACACCACGCACTCGATCGTGTGCCGCGCCAACGAGCTAAAGAGTTAGCGTCAGCCCGGCGGAAGAAAAGGTGACTGGTCAGGTCCAAGGGGCGTGTCCGATTTGATCTTGGTGTCCTGACTGTCGATCATGGTGGGGTGTCCGCCGAGCCGCCGTCGTATGAGGAACTGGCCGCGCTGGTGGTGGAGTTGCGGGCTGAGGTGGCTGCGTTGCGTGCGGAGAACGCCGAGTTGCGGGCGCGGGTGGGCAAGGACTCCTCGAACTCCTCCAGGCCGCCGTCGTTGGATGGGCTGGCCAAGCCGGCGCCCAGGTCACTGCGCGGGAAGAGCGGCCGGCGGCCTGGTGGGCAGGCCGGGCATCGTGGGCAGACGCTGTGCCAGGTGGCCAATCCCGATCGTTGTCGCAGGCGTGTGCCCCGTTGCTGCCGGGGTTGTGGCGGAGGGCTGAGCGGGGCGCCCGAGGTCGGGGTGGAGCGGCGGCAGGTGTTCGACATTCCGCCGATCTCGGTGAAGGTGACCGAGTATCAGCTGGTCAAGCGGCAGTGCGGGTGCGGGACGGTCACTACCGCGGACGCCCCGGCGGGGGTGGAGGCACCGGTGCGCCGCGATCGTGGTCTATCTGTATGTGGGGCAGTTCCTGCCCAAGGACCGCACCGCCAAAGCGCTGGCCGAGTTGTTCGGCACCCCGATGTCGGCGGGGACGGTCGCGGCGATGACCGCGCGGGCCGCCGCCGGGCTCGATGATTTCACCGCCGGGGTGCGTGCCCGGCTCGCCGAGGCCGAGATGGCGCACTTCGATGAGACCGCGCTGCGGGTCGCCGGGAAGCTGCACTGGGTGCACTCGGCCTCCACCGGCAAGTACGTCCTGATCACCGTGCACGAGCGGCGCGGGGTCGAGGCGATGGACGCCGCCGGAGTCCTGCCCGCCTTCACCGGCATCGCGGTGCACGATGGCTGGGCGCCCTACGACACCTACACCCAGGCCACGCACGCTCGCTGCAACGCCCATCTCCTGCGGGAACTGCAGAACCTCCTGTCACGGGCGGTATGGGACGAACAGCGAGTTCTTTCCGAGACCTCGGCGTGGGCGATCGAGCACCTGGATGACGGTGACGCGGTGCTGATCGTGGACGAGACCGGCGACCGGAAGTCCTCCACGGACTGCGTCGGGGCGGCCCGCCAGTACTCCGGCACGCTCGGCAAGGTCGCGTTGTGCCAGGTCACGGTCAACCTGACCTTCGCGACCCGACGCGGCCACACCATCATCGACCGGGCCCTCTACCTCCCTGCCGCCTGGACGTTCGACTCCAACGACGCGAACTGGCAGGGATACCCGACGACATCGAGTTCGCGACCAAGCCCGAGCAGGCCGCCGTCATGTTGAGGGCCGCGCACAGCCGCGGCGTGGCCGCCGGCTTCGTCACGGGCGACGAGGTCTACGGCAGCCGTGACCTGCGCCGAAGTATCCGTGAGCTCGGCATGGGCTACGTGATGGCCGTCCGGCACGACCACACCGTCGCCCTCGCCGGAATCTCGACCACCGCCCGCAAAACAGTCCGGTTGATCCCCGATGAGGGCTGGCAGCGCCTCAAGACCGGCGCCGGCACGAAAGGGATCCGCTCCTACGACTGGGCGATCCTGGCGATCGACCCCGACGACACCACCGACCAACACGCCACCGGCCACAACGCGCTGCTGGTCCGGCGGCACCGCTACACCCGCAAACTGTCGTTCTACCGCTGCTGGAGCCCTCGGCCCGTCCCGCTCTCGACCCTGGTCAAGGTCGCGACCTTCCGCTGGAAACTCGAAGAAGACCACCAACTCGCCAAACACACCTCCGGCCTGGACAAGGGCCAGACTCGCACCTGGACCAGCTGGCACCGCTGGACCGTCCTCACCCTGCTCGCCTACACCTTCCTCACCGTCGGCACCGCCCTGGAACGCGCCGACCACCACGACCCCGACCTCGAACCGATCAGCATCCCCGAACTCCTACGCCTGCTCCGCGACCCCGTCATCCCACCACCCCGCCGCGACCCCGCCCACCGCCACGCCTGGTCCCGCTGGAGACGCCGCCACCAACACCGAGCCCGCACCTGCCACCAGGCCTGGCACACCTACGCAGAAACCCCACCATGATCACAAAGGCAGCCGATAACGATCTACAGCTGCCGTATCAGACCGCCGCACCTACACCGCCATCGGGCTCGCGACCGGGCTCACCTTCGGGCTCAAGATCGGGCTCCTGTTCGGGCTCACGATTGGGCTCACGGCCGGGCTCGTGTTCGGGCTCGTGTTCGGACTCGCGAATGGATTCGTGTTCTGGCTCCCGCGGACAGCGTGGCCGCGCTTCGTGGTGGCTGTGGCCTATCTGTCGATGCGCCGGAAGGTCCCGCAGGACCTGATGGCGTTCCTTAAGGACGCGCACGAGCACCGCGGCGTGCTGCGACAGGTTGGGCCGGTCTACCAGTTCCGGCACATCGACCTGCAACGCCACCTCGCACAACAGCAACCCTGAACAGATCCACGGCAAGGGCTGGCGGCATGCCCAGCCTCCCACCCAGGGCAGCTAAGAGGTGTCGATGGCTGTACCCTGCTCGCATCCGGCCGCTGAACTGGCGAAATGCCTCGTGCCGCCGAGGGGTGTTGCACCAGTCTGCGCATCCATCAGCGCACCGGTCCGTGCACGGCGGCGCGGCATCGATACTCGCCTCCTGCGGCCCTCAACGGGCCGCAGACGGGCTGTCACGCAGGTCCGCGGGATCGTCTCGTGCCCGATGCCGTACGTGCTCATAAAGGCGCGCGTGCCCAGGCCGGCCCGGTGATCCCGGCGGATAGCAGCGTACAGATCGAGCCTGGAGTTCCGACGGTAACGACGATCCCCCACGCTGGAGCATCACGATGCTTCCACCACCGGGTGTCACGTGTTCCCGAACTCACCGACATCACCCTCACAAGAACCGCGGTGTTCCCGGCGCTGAGCGACAGACGTTCTCCAAACCCACCGTCATAACCACGGAGACTCCCGCGTGGAGCTGTTGCACCTGACTCGCGCCATGCTGACACGTGCTTAGTCCTGGCCGTTGACCCCTCGTGCCGGTTACCGGTGCGGCGGATCCAGCTTCCAGCTGACCCTCTGGCGCGTCACGTGATCGAGCAATTGGCCAAGGAAGCTCGCCGTCGTAGTGGCCGCGCAGTGCCCATGTCGCAGTTCGTCACCGAGTGCTCGGACCATTCGCTGCCGCCCTTGGAGACGAAGAAGCGGCGGGCCTGAACAGAGGCTGCTCTCTGCGCGAAGGCGACCGCCGTCCACGGTGAGGGCCGTGGCTAGCTGGGTGTTCGCGAGCCGGCGACGACCCTGTTCGTGCTCCAGCCGGCGGGTCAGCGCTCGAAGCGCTGGACGCCTCTGCAGTCGCCGACTGTGCGAAGTCACCTCTGTCGAGGAACGTGCGGAGAGGCACGAGCCGAGGTCGACCGCTTGGCCGCCGCTCCGGAGGAAGCCGAGGCAGACGGGGAAGCAACTCGGCAGTGCCCGCGGATATTTCACAGGCGATCGAATCCCCAGCATGCGGGGCGGGCTCACCGCAGGCGCAGAAGCATGACCGCGAATGTAGGCGAATCATCGAACGGCTTGTCTTCGCCGACCTTCTCGTACCCCCAGGACTCGTAGAGGGCTTGAACCTTCTCGTGCTCACGGTCCACGCTGAGCACCACAAGGTCCTCTGTGCGGTCCTTGAGGAGAGCGTCGTGCAGATGCCGGGAGACGCCGGTCTTGCGCCACTTCGGCCGCACCATCAGCTCGGACAGACCGAACGTGGCTTGCTGCTCGGGCTCGGGGTCGAGATGACCGCGCCACCACTCCGTTTCGGGGGCAAGTGGAGCACCGTACGCAAAACCGACGGGATCAGCGGCGTCGTACCCGACCACGCAGGCCCAGCCCGGGTTCGACGACCAGTGGTCGACGAACCACTCGAACCGATCCCGCGTGTGAAAGGGGTCATCCATCTGGTCGGCATAGCAGTCGTCGTGCACATCGAGCAGCAGCGTCCGCAACGCGGCGGCGTCGCCGTGGCTGTGCGAGCTGATCGTCAGTTCGTTCCTCCTCATGCGACCACCGCCCGGTAGCGCTCGGTGAAGTCGGCCGCTCCGGCAGGCCAGTCCCTTTGGACATCGCGTTGGAACCTGGCAAGTTCATGGACCCAGCGTTGGCTACGCACCTCGGGCAACAGATCCAGCGCGCTGTGCCCAGCAACCAAGGCTTCGTCGGCAGCGCCTGCTGCGAAGGTGCTTCGTGCGAGGCTGACTCGTGTGGCGAAGGAGTTACGGCGGTACTCGTTCGGCGGAGTGCGGGCGACAGCATCGTACGCGGCCTGAGCAGCACGGGCGTGGTCACCAAGGCTGGAGTGACATAGGGCGTTCTGCGCCGCGATCTCGTCTGGGCCGCAGAAGGCGAGCCACGCGGGGGGCTCGTCCGTGGCACGGTCCAGCTCCTGTTCAGCGCGGTGCAAGGACTGTGCGCAGCGTCCGGCCTGGCCCGCAGCGGCATGCCCGAGAGCGACTCGGGAATGGAGCAGCGCGGACAGCCGTGGATCCCGCCGGCCCCTGGTGGCGTCCAGTGCAGCACGAGCGATGCCCACAGCCTCGGAACCGTGCCCCAGGTCAACCGCCTGTCGAGCCATCTTGGACCAGATACGAGCTTCCAACTCCGTCGCCCTACCCAGACGGGCGTACTGCAGCGCCGTACGCCAGTGCGCCCGGGCCTCTTGATGCTTCTGGGAGTCGTAAGCGAGCCAACCTGCCTCCGCACTGATCTCGCCGACGGCGCGGTAGAGAGCAGTTTGCACCCGGCCACCGTACGTGCAGTGTCGGATGGCGTGTTCGATGTGTTCGACGTATCGGCCGGCGATGCTGACAAGCCCGGCGCCTCCATGCTCCTCATCGAGCTGGACGAGACGGGCCTCCGCACCGTGGATACGCTCCACGTCGCTCATGCCGATGCGGCCGGATGCAGGCAGGGCGGGGAGCGCGACGAGCGTGCCAACGTTGAGGACGAACTTTCGGCGGTACACAGGCGAGTCCTGATCCTGGGGGAGGTCTACTCTCCGAACGGTAACCCTGCGCGTGGCCGGAAGGGGAGGCCGGAAACCGAGTTCGTAGGGAGTCAGCCCGAGAACTGCCTGTAAAGAGAGCCGCGTTGAGTCCTTGGGCCAGGAGACTGCACCTTGGAGCAGCCTGCGGATGTGGCGATCGCTGCACTCGCCACGCTCGCCGTAGAGCAGCTCGTGCGCGTCGTTGACGGCGTCGGCCAACCCGCTCTGCGTGTAGCCGGATTCCTTGATGGCACGGCGCAGGGTCTCGTTCGGCTGTAAGGGCATGGGCATCCGTCTTCCGCTGGTGATGCTCATCACAGTAGAAGGTGGTTCACCGCGACCGAAGAGAAGTGTCCGGTTGTCGTGAAGTAAACCAAGGTGGCTCTGTCCTGTTCCGTGCGAGATCAGACCGCGAAGGTAAGAGGTCCCAGCGCTTACCTTCGCGGAGTCCCCCATGCCGACCTCCACACCTGCCGCATCGCCAAGCCGTTCTGACTCGCAAGCTTGTGCGATTGACAGTCCGATCGACGTCGCCTCCATCGACGACACCCTTCAGTCCATCCGTTCACGGCTCTACCCGCCCGAGGGCGAGGCGGTGACCGCGCTGATGGACCGCGTATGCGGTCACATCGGGCTGCTGTTGGTGGAGCCTCTCGGCCCCGAGGACGCGCAGCGCTATGTCATGCTCCACAACGCGAAGGAGTCGTTGGCGGGCGTCCCTCAACCCGGTGAGCCAGATGCCTATCGGTGGCGATACGTGATGTCGCTGGCCGCGGATTGCGAGGCCCTCCTTCGCCGCTGGATCACCTACGTCCAGCCCGAGGGGGACTACCAGGTGCGCTGTGAGCCGAACGGTATCGGGTACTACGTGATGGACAGCGTCTCCGGCTGCATCGCCTCTCAGCGCGTGGACGGCATCGCCCGGCCGGCGCGTCACCTGTCGGCCGCAGAGGCGGCGGCCTTCGCGGGCAGCCTCAACGACGCGCGGGAGATCCACCAGCCACAGCCCGCCGGCCGCCCCCAGTAGACCCCCGCCGCCCGCCCGGGTGCCCGGGAGACCTCTGTCCCTTGCACGACGGTTCCGTGCAGGGCTCCCGATGCACGACCCGGACGGGCGGCGGGCTCCAACCGCACGCCCTGACGGCGGTGACCGCCGTGACCCCCCACCCGAATCTCCGCACGTGAGCGAGAACCGCATGACGACGACCTACGACGACATCCACGACGCCGAGGGCGAGGCGCCCACCGGACCCGAGAGCGTTGCAGCCTCGCACGCGATGACGTTCGTCACCCAGGATGGCGACAGGGAGCTGGTGCGTATGCACGTGACCGGCATCCTGCCGATTCCCTGCTTCGGGGACCGGATCGGGGTTCACGGTCACCTCGTGTCGGTCACGGACGTGAGCACCAACTACGGCCGCGACGAGAGCGGTCAGATCATGGTGGACACGGTGGTGCGCATCCTCGCCGAGGGAGACACGGACCTGTGACCAACCGCCGACCCCACGCCGCCCCGGTGCCGAGGAGCCAGCCGGGGTACCCTCCGCACGCCCTCGACCACGAACGGGAGATGTGGAACCGGTACGCGGCGGCCACTGTGAGGCCGAGCGCCGAGCCGGGCTTCTGCTGGACGCAGTACCCCGGTCACGGACCGGGAGTCGAACTCCTCGGCGAGCCGAAGCGCACCCTGGACCTGGGCTGCGGCGCCGGCGGCGCCGTGGCGTACCTGGCGCAGCAGGGCATCGAGGCATACGGAGTGGATATCGCTCCGCTGATGGTCAAGAAGGCCCAGGAATGGTGGACGCACAGCGGTGCCACTTTCTCCTGCGCGGATGCGACCGACCACCTCACGTACTGGCCACGCTCTTACGACGCCATTTACAGCAGTTTCGGCGCTGCGTGGTTCTCCGACCCTGCAATTTTGTTTCACTGGGTGGAGCAGCGCCTCAAGCCCAGGGGGGTCTTCGTTTTCTCCCACGCTCCGGCGATCCCGGGTACGACTGGCCCGCAAGGGATGTACGAAGGAAGCTACATCGGCCCGGCGAGGTACGCCTACCGCTATGCCTATACCCCGGAACGCTGGGAGGCGTGGTGTAAGCGGGCAGGGTTTACGCAATCGAAGGCGGTCATCATCGATGCCCCGCAGCCGGGCCATATCGGCACCCTTCTGGTAACAGCCCGCCGGCGGATGTATCCGCACAACTAAATGCCAACTCCCCTTCCCTCTGCCGAGATCCTCGCGGCAGAGGGAAGGGGCGGGGTGGGTCGCCGGAGGACGGCGCCGGCGGCCCGCCCACCTCACACTCCAAAACTTCTACTGAACCGCCTAGTCGGCGTTCGGCTGGAGACGCTATGAGGGAAATGCGGCGCGGTGGGGACGCTGACCTTGTGCATGGCTACACGGTCAACAGGCTTACACGAATGGCGATGCTCGCGGTCACCATGCAAATCTGGCAGCAGCACCGTGATTTTCCCGCACGCGTAGACGTGGCTCGGTCAGCCATTGCTGAACACCTCTACGCCAGCGACGAGGCACCCGATGTCGAAACGGTACTAGGGGTGGCGTGCCGGGCTATCGCCGACCATGTCCAGGTCGTACACGGCGACTGCTGCCACGGCGACACCACAGCCGGGCACATTCCCGGAGTTGACTGGCCCTCACTCGGTTCCTGGGTTCAGCACGATGAATCCGATTCCGTTGTTGAAAACGTCGCTCTGTCGCAGATCTGGCCAGCGCTGTCGACCGCCCACCGAGAAATCTTCCTGGCCATCGCATTGTACGGCGACCGTGAGAAAGCAGCTCGCTCGCTCGGCAAGAGCCCGGCCTCCTTCGCCACTCAGTTAACCCAAGCGCGGCGGGAATTTCTCCGGCAATGGAACGAGGGTGAAAGACCTCGTCACTCAGCTCGCCATGGAGAGGAGCAGCCTCAACCTGCTGAAGTGCATCCGCCGTTCAACTGAAGAGGAGCTGACGATTCATGACGTCTAGCAACGGAAGCCCCAAGTCGGCCAACTGGGCGGACCAGGCATACGCAGTGGTGGACATTGAGCGCAATGGCCAGTTCCCACCGGACGTGGTCGAGATGGCGATTGTGCCCATCGTGGGGGGAAGATCGGAGAGCCGAAGACCTGGCTTATCTCTCCGACTCTTTCCATCACCCACATGGCGACGCGAATGCACGGGATCGGTAACCGAGATGTGACCGACGCTCCGCCGTTCGCCCGGTTCGAGAACGAGATCCGCGGGGCCCTGGAAGGGTCCGTATTCGTAGGCCACAGTGCCGAGATGGACCGTAACCTTTTGCAGCGCAAGCTTACAGGGTGGAATCCTTCGGTAGTGCTGAGCACAATGCCCATGGCCCGGATCTTTGCTCCGGAGCAAAGAGGCTTTCGCCTCGATACGCTGGCTGACGCCTTCGAGCTTACCGCCGATCTGCCGGAAGGGCTGAAACCGCGGCGGGCCACTTACAAGGCGCTCATCACCGCGAGACTATTCGTTTTGCTGGCGGAAAAGGCGGACCCCTGGGAAGGGCTGAACCGCCCAAACCCGGCCGACAGCGAAACCCAGACCCCCGTCTGACGTCCACTGGAGCCAAGCAACATGTGCAGCAATCTTGTGGATCTGACACCACATGAACATCAGGTCATCGATGCGCTATACGACTTTATCGACCGGCGCGGATACCCGCCAACGGCGCCCGCACTGGCCCGATGCCTGGACCTAAAGGTTATCCGAGTGGGAGGCTACCTCCGCACCCTCGTCTCACGCGGATTGGTCGCGAAAAGCGGCAGCGGAGCGGGTCCCGCGTACATTCCCATTAGGCCGCACAGTGATTGGATGCCTAGCCCGTCCCAGACGGATGATGCGCTCCGCGCACTGATCGGGTACGGCCGCTTCGCAGGTATTCTCGGTGCGTCCCCGAGTGTTGTCGAGAAGTTTCAAGGTGTCAGCCGCGAACTTCTTCACTCAGTAGCCTCTGAGGCCAGCCTCAGGAATCCGCAAGGGCAGGGTAAGCCCAACACCACTGGTCTTCGGCTGGGATCTCAGGAACGGGATCTTCACATAGCGGAGTGGCTGGCACTGTCAGCGCGGAAGGCGTCGCGGGCCATGGACGAGTGGAGGACCACGGGCGCGGCATGGCTGCACACCGGCCGTCATTTCGCGGCGGTGGCAATACCCGCCGATCTGCTGCATTCACTTTTCGAGACGGACGACCCCGCCGCAGTGGCCGCGAAGTTGCAGGTACTCAGGACGTCGGTGTTCTTCACCGCCGACCAAGAGCCCTGGTACACGGCTTTGCTGCCGCCCAGCGTGCAGACGGCATGGAATGTGCCGCCGACGACCGTTTCGAGAGGCGAACCCTATTGGGTGCCAGCACCGGGAGCAGGGCAGAGGGGCGGTTCCCCCCGGTGGGTGCTCCCGATGTCTGGGCCGGGCGCCCTCGGCTCCCCCGCGCTGCTCTCCTCCCTCATAGCCGGGGCCCTGCGGAGGGCACCGTGCAGAAAGGACTCCCCCCATGCCTATGACCCGTGACCAACCCCCTCCGGACGGAACGACACCGGCGTGCTACGTGCCCGCCCGGACCGGCGGCCCCTCGAAGTGGAACAGCCCGAGAGGCGGCACCGTACCGGCGCTGGCCGCCACGGCCGTACCGGCCTACTGCGAGACTCTGCCGCGCACGGCCCCATCGGTGGCCAAGGCCCGCAGGCTCATCTCCGCATCGCTGCGCGTCTGGTCGCTGGACGCAGGCGTGGCGGCAGCGTGCCTCATCGTCAGCGAGCTGGCGACGAACTCGGTAAAGCACGCCCGCGGTCCGACCGTACTCGTCCGGGTCTCCCGCCCCGGGCCGCGGCGCGTCCGGGTGGCGGTCGTCGACCTCTCCCGAACCCTTCCGACCCTGATCACCGCCGGCGTGGACGACGAAACGGGACGGGGCATGGCCGCGCTCGCTGACTTGTCCGCCGCGTGGGGCGCCGACCCATTGCCCTGGGGCAAGCGCGTATGGGCCGAACTCGACGTGCCCCAGGAGGACTCGTGAACGACCGCATCCCCGAGCTGCTCTACGTCGGCATCCTCATCGGCGTGCTCGTGCTCCTCACCATCGGCATCGCCACGGCGGACTGAACGGCCCGCGGCCCGCACAGGTGCACTGCGGTCCGCGGGCGGCCTGGCCCCGGGCCGGGCCCGAGCACCTGAGCCAGATTTGATCATGAGAGTCCGGGAGGTACCCGCATGGGCCAGTCCGAAGGTCACGCGCCGGGGCGGAGCGATACGCGCAACGACCTCCGGGGGACCGTCCACGGGCCCAGCCTTCAGGCGGCCACCATCCGCGGGGACGTGTACTTCGGCGCCGAGGCCCCGCCGCGCCTCCCGGTCCCCAGGCAGCTTCCCCCAAGGCCGCGGCACTTCACCAACCGTGAGGCAGGGCTGAGCGTCCTGGACCGCGCGCTGGTGAGGGCGCGCAGCGAAGACTCCTCCGCGCTCGTTGCGATCAGCGGTTTGCCGGGGGTGGGGAAGACGTCTCTGGCACTCTCCTGGTTACACAGCCGCAGCGAGGACTTCCCAGACGGCCAGCTCTACGCCGAGCTGGAAGGTCACCGGGACCAGCCGACCGGCCCCGACCAGGTGCTCCCCCGCTTCCTCCAGGCGCTCGGCGTGCATCCGGAGCACGTGCCCGTCGACCTCGCCGGCCAGGTGGCCCACTTCCGCACGGTCACGGCCGGCCGGCGTATCGCCGTGCTGTGTGACAACGCGTTGTCGGCCGCCCAGGTCCGGCCGCTGATGCCGGCGTCCGCGGGCGGCGTCTGCGTGGTGACCAGCCGCTGGTATCTGCGGTCCCTGGTGCTCGACGGGGCGGAGGTCGTCCAGCTCGATCCACTGGATACCGACTCGGCCATGGAGCTGCTGGGCAACCTGGCCGGCCACGATCGCGTCGCGGCCGACCCTGCTACCGCCCGCGCCCTGGTCACCTCCTGCGGGCGCTTCCCGCTGGCGGTGGTCGTCAGCGCGGCGCTGTTCACCGACAGGCCCGGGTGGAGCCTCTCCACGGCGCTCACCGGCCCTGCCGCCCACCCGTATCTCACACAAACAGAGGAGGTCTCCATGGAGACCAGGTTTGACGAGGTGTACAGGACGCTGCCCGAGGACGCCGCGCGGCTGTACTGCCGGATGAGCCTGCACCCCGGCAGCGAGTTCGATACCGGCGTCGCCGAGGCCGCAGCCGCCGCGCCCCCCGAGATCCCCGCGCCGGCCGACAGCCTGGAGGCTCTGGTGCACGCCAACCTCCTCGGCACGGACAGCCCCGGCCGGTACCGCTTCCACGACCTCGTCCACGAGCACGCCAGGCAACGCGGCGAAGCGGACGACGATGTCAATGAACGCGACCGGGTGGTACAGCGGATCATCAACCACTACCTCGCCACCGCGAACAGCGCCGATCACGTCGTCTACCCGCAACGCCGGCGCCCGGAGCCCGAGTACCTGCTCCCGCCGCAGGAGCCCCGTACGTTCGCGGACTTCGCCACCGCACTCGGCTGGCTCGATGACGAGCTGGGCAACTTGATGGGCGTCCAGCGGCTCGCCGCGGAGTACGGGCACCAGTCAGCCGCATGGCAGCTCGCGGATGCCATGTGGGGCCTGTTCATCCACAAGCGCTACTACCAGGAGTGGATCACCAGCTACGAGCTCGGCGTGTCAGCCGCCAAGGCTTGCGGCCACCACCTCGGCGAGGCCAGGCTGCGTAACGGCCTCGGGGTGGCCCTGCGAGAGGCCGGCCGATACGCAGAGGCCCACGGCGCCTTCGGGTGTGCCCTGCTGCTACGCATGGAGCTCGGCGACCTCCGGGGTGAGGCTCTGGTCCTGCACAACATGGGCCTGCTGTGCCTGCAACGAGACGACGAACCGAACCGGGCAGGCCACTGGTTCCGGGAGGCGCTGGACATCCGGGAACAGGTGTCGGACACCCGCGGGATCGCGCGGGAGCACTCCGCTATCGGAGAGGTGGAAAGCCGCCTCGGACACCATGAGGACGCCATCCGCCATCTCACCCGGGCCATGGACATGATCGAGGGGACAGGGGACCTCAGCACCGAGATCCCGGTCCGCCGCCGCCTCGGACAGGCGTACCTGCGCGCCGGCGACCGCCCCGCGGCGCGCACCCACCTCGAAACCGCGCTGGAGGCGCTTTCGGACGCCGGTACGGTCTTCGACCGGGGCACCCTGCACGAACTCCTCGGCGAGGTCGCCGAGCAGGACGCGGATCCGGCTTCGGCCCGGGACCACTACGACCAGGCCGAGGAGGTCTACCGCACACTCGGCGCCCTCCCGCACGCGGAACGCGTCGACGGACACCGGCGCCGCCTCGACCCCGGCGCCGGGCCGGACGCCGGCAGGGCCTGACACGTGGTTGACGTCAGCCAGCCCAGTACCGCCCGCATCCACGATCTCTTCCGCGGCGGGACGGACAACTACGAGTCGGACCAGATCGCCGCGTTGAGGATCCACCGGCTCGCCTCCACCACCGAGGAGGTACTTCGGGGCGCTCGCCGGGTGGCCTTGCGCACGGTCCGCCACCTGGCTCGCCATCACCGGATCGGCCAGTTCCTCGATCTCGGGTGCGGGCTACCCGACGTCGGAGTACAGCTGCACGAGGCCGCGCAAAAGGTCCGCCGCAACACGCGGTTCGTCTACGTCGACCGAGACCCGATGGTCCTCGCACACGGCGGCATGATGCTGGAGACCAACGACCACACCCGGGTGATCAAGGCCGATCTGCGCGACGGCGCCGCCGGCGTCTTCACCGGCGCCGAGGAGGGCGGCTTCTACCACCTCGACCAGCCGGGCGCGGCCCTGCTCGGCTTCATCCTCGACGAGCTCGACGACGCGGACGCCGACCGACTCGTCGGCGACGTCCGCGCCCGCCTCGCCTCCGGCAGCTACCTCGTCCTCTACAGCCTCGTCAGCGCCGACCAGCAATTCTGCCGCAGGGCCACCGCCCTGCTGAACGAACTCGTGCCCACCGGAGGCCGCGTACGGCCCCCCGGGCACGTCGCCGGCTTCCTCACCGGACTGAAGCGCACCAGACCCCTCGGCGACGTCACCACCTGGTACTCACCCCAGCACCACGCCACCGTCCCGCCCACCGGGTGGATCGCCTACGGCGGAATCGCCCGGATCCCGTGAACCCACCGACCAGGCCGGCCACGACCGCCTCAGCCGTGCGCGTGGCCGAGCCCCCTGCCCCTGAACCGCTGTTCGAGGACCTCACCCCGAAGGAGATCCTGTGTTATCCGCCTCGAAGGCCCTGATGGACCACTGCACGGCCTACAACTCGGAAGGCCGACGCCCCTACGACGAACGGAAGGCGCGATACCAGGTCGCCGCCGAACAGCTCCACCGCAGCGGTCTCAACAACGAAGACACCCTGATGGATCTCGGCGCCGGCGGTACCGAGCTGGACTACTGCCTGCGGCGCGAACACGACTGGCGCGGCCGATATGTTCCGGTGGACGGCTGGATCGACGGCACCGACCTGGAGACGTGGACACCCGCTCGTCCCCCCGCCTGGTTCGCAGCCTTGGAGATCGTGGAGCACCTCCAGGACCCGCAGCGGCTCATCGAGGTGATGAAGCGCGCGGGCCGCGGCTTCGTGCTGACGACTCCGAACCCCGCCGTGGTCGACGTGCTCGCCATGGACAGCGACCACGTACACGCCGTCACCCGCACCCAGCTCCAGGCGTGGGGCCTCCACACCAGCGTCCATACCTTCTACGGCACCCCCGACGACGGCCTGTGCGGTCTATGGACGAAGGAGCCGGTCCGATGAGCCCCCGCCGTACGCTGCCGCTGCTGCCCGTGCAGGGCACCGGCTCCACCGCCCCCGCGCCGGCCGTCGTGGAGCGGCTGCACTCGCTCCCGCTGCAAACCGTCGACGACATCCGCGCCGCCTTCCCCGGCCTCCCCGTCGAGGAGATCCCGGCTCCGGGCCACTTCCAGAACCTCCGGGTCCTGACCACGGCCACGTGCGCGATGCGCTGCGGCTACCCGGGCGACGACACCATGTGGTGCCACAACGAGGGCCTGGACCGCAACGGAGTGCAGGACGCCGACCTCGACGCGATGCGGGCCACGGTCGCCCGCATCCGGCACGACCGCGACATCACCCAAGTCACCCTCGCCGGACTCGAACCCCGGCTGAACGACGACTTCGTACGGTTCATCGCCCACCTGCGTGCGGACGGCATCGAGAAGGTCTCGCTCGTCAGCCACGGCCTGAAACTGCTGCCCTGGCTCGACCGGCTCAAGGACGCGGGCCTGTCCGACGTCGTCCTGAGTGTGCAGGCGTTCGAGCGGCAGGCGTACGCCGACATCATGGGTCACGACGCCTTCCCCAACGTCCTCCAGGTCATCGACCACGCCGCCACCATCGGCATGCCGATCGCGATCAACCGCGTACTCCTACGAGGCTTCCACCAGGACATTCCCGGCTGCCTCGACTGGATCGACCACCGCCGGCTCCGGGTCCGCCTCTACGACGTCATGTGGATGCCCCGCCAGGACGCCCAATGGCTGCGCAACCACATCTCCTGGCAGGAGATCACTCACCTGTGGGCCGACCGGACCGAGCGGATCACCGTGTGGACCTACGGACTGCCCGGCCGCGTCAACATCGTGTGGTGGCTGCACGGCGGCGCGTCGGTCGAGACGAACCTCAACCACCCGCGCACCCAGCACACCGCGCCCGTCTGCCAGAGATGCCGCGTCAAGGACGCCTGCCTGGAGGGATGGATGGGCTGCGGCATCCGCATCACCCCCGACCTCAAGGCCGCCGGCTGCGTCCTGCGGCCCGACCTCGCTTTGCCACTTGCCACCCCCGACGGCCGCTATGTTGAGGCCGCCCGCCTGGACACGTACCTGGCCGGCACCGACCACCTCACCTAGGAGAGCCCTTGCTGCTCGATGGCAAACGACTCGTCATCTCCGGCGTTTTGACCAGCGATTCCATCGCCTTCGCCATCGCCAGTCAGGCTATGGAACACGGCGCCGAGGTCATCCTGACGAACGCGCCGGGACGGCCTTCATCGATCATGGGCCGCATCGCCAAGCGGCTCCCCCGCACTCCGGTCGCCCTAGTGTCGGCCGACGTCACCCAGCCGGACGAAATGGACCGGCTCGCCGCCGAGACCGCCGCCCAGTGGGACCACGTCGACGGCATGCTGCACGCCATCGCCTTCGCACCCGGCGATGCCCTCGGCGGCAACTTCCTCAACACCCCCTTCGAGTCCGTCGCCACCGCCATGCACGTCTCGGCCTACAGCCTCAAAGCCATGGCCGTAGCCCTCAAGCCCCTCATGGAGAAAGCGCCGTCAGGCGGCTCAGTGGTCTCGCTCGACTTCGACGCCCAAGTCGCCTGGCCGATCTACGACTGGATGGGCCCGACGAAGGCCGCACTCGAATCCGTGAACCGCTACCTCGCCCGCGACCTCGGCCCCTCCCGCATCCGCGTCAACACCATTTCCGCCGGCCCCCTCTTCACCATGGCCGGCAAGTCCATCCCCGGCTTCGACACCCTGGCCGGCCCCTGGCAGGAACAAGCACCCCTCGGTTGGGACGTCCGGGACCCCGACGTGGTCGCCGGCACCGCCACCTTTCTGTTCAGCGACCTGTCCCGGGGCATGACCGGCACCATCCTGCACGTCGACGGCGGCTACCACGCCATGGGCGCCCCCGTTACGGCCCCCCGAACACCCCGGAACACTCAGCCGACGCAGGATGAAGACCCGGCACGCCGAAGGGGGCCGCCCGCGGGCAGCCCCCTTCTAAGTCTGAACCCGGGGTATTGGCCTGCCTCATCTACTTGCATAAAAGCGCACTAAACAGCCGCAACTCCATCCCCGCCTTCGGTGAGCACGTAATTGCTTTCGGCGGTGTCAACCTATCCCGTGGCCCTTTTCGGCTTCCTTACTGATCGAGTCTACCTAGGGGATGTTAGAGTTAGCTGGCCCAGCGCAGAATTTCTGAAGAATCTTCGACCCGATTCGGTGAAGGTCTTTCAGAGGGGTTCCGCTCTTGGTGAGGGCGACGGTGTCGTTGTGTGGCGGAAACTTCAATCACACAACTAGGAGCGTCATGATCTTCCTCCCCTCCGCTATTCTTCTCGCCCTCGCCATGGTGATCACGGCGGTTATGGTGATGCGTGATATGTGCGCCTGGTTGGCGCCAACCGGTCGCCATCGCCGGGTTGCGCCGCGTCGTCACGCGAAGTGTGGGGGGCTGCGGTGACGCCCCCGGCGCAGCCGTTGCGTCGCCTGCTGCTGTGCTGGAATGACGGTGCGACTCACGCGGCTTCGGCGGCACGGTCAGCGCTGCGAGACGCACTGACATTCCACGGTGTAAGGAGTTCGGCCGTTGATGATGCGGTCCTGGCTGCTTCGGAGTTGGTTGGCAATGCGGTGGAGCACGCAATCGGACCGTACGAGTTGTGGCTTCGGCAAACGGGACGAGATCTGATTGTGGAGATGCACGACCGAGATGCTTCACTACCGTGCATTCCGGCTTCCTTTCTCCGGGCAGCGGTAGCCGCCGCTGCCCGAGAGGGCGGACCGCTTCCCAGGGCGTTGGGTCTGGACGCTGAGCGGGGTCGAGGATTGCTAGTAGTAGAGGCGTTGACAGGTGGTTCCTGGGGTTTCCGTCTCGTGGGTGGGAGCGGCCGTGACGTCTGGAAGAAGGTCGCGTGGATGTCAGTACCGTCGTGAGGTCAATCCTGGCTGCTGTGCCCACTCGGATGGGTGCGCAAATCGCCGTCCGAAGAATCGGTTATTCGACCTACGGATGGGCCCTTAAAAGGTGGCACTGTCACTCGTACGAGCGACAGTGCCACCTTTGGCGCGTGGAGTTCTCGCAACATAGCGGCGTCAACTGACGGTAAGAGGCTCGGGTGGGAGGCGTCTCCGTCTGGGGCGTGTTACTCATTGTTGTACTCTGCCTACCGATAGTGATGAAGCGGGAGGTTGTGGTGGCGCGACGGTGGGCCAACGTGCATCTGCCGAGTGCGAGTGCAGTCATCGCCGGGGTGCTGCTCGCTGGCTGTGCTGGTGAAAATTCGTCTGATCTCCGACCGTTACCCGAGGGGAAGTCCGCTGAGACGGCGGCCTCACTTCGACCCGGAGTGGACCACGCGGAGGCACTCCGCGCTTACCGGGCGATGTGGGGTGATCTTGCTGCCGCAGCAGCGACTTCGGACGCCAAGCACTCAAGGCTGAAAGCGCACGCTTGGGGCGAGGCGTTGGAACTGCTGCGCTACATGATGACGGAGGATCGCAAGAAGGGCGTCGTCACCAAGGGGCGTCTTCGTCTTAGCCCCACCGTTGAAATCGGCGATGCGACGCGAGTAGTGGTCCGGGATTGCGCTGATGCCTCTGACTGGTTGCATTACACCCATGATGGCGCGCTTGAGGACGATGTACCCGGCGGCCATCACCGCGTCGATGCAACGGTCCGGCCGTACAGCGGAAGCTGGCGAGTGGAGCGTCTGTATATCGATCAGGTGGGATCATGCTGAGGTGCGAGTCCGCTCTGCCGATTGCAATGACGGCGGTGTGCATCGCAGTGGTGCTAGTGGCGCAGGAAGCGGCGGCTGACGACGGGCTGAGCACTGGCGCCGGATTGACGTGTGTACCCGGTGTGTGCGAGGCCGAGGCGAGCATTATCACTCGGAAGCTGGGCAGCCCGGCGAAGAGGAGGTCGGCCCCTCATCGAGGCGAGGTTAAGCCTGGCGGTGGTGGAAAGGTAACGGAGCCGCCGACGGTTACGTCAACTGGCTGGGAGTTCGAGCTGGGTGGCTTGGGTATTCTGCCGCGTTTCGATGGTGAGCAGGCGGAGAAGCGGAAGTCGGGCCGTGGGCGGCGGCAGGTTCCGGTGGGGGTCGTCGTCCAGCGGGCGGTGGAGCAGTTGAAGTTGCCGGAGCCGGTGATTCGTACGAGTCCGGATGAGGACTTTGTGCAGGTGGTGCGGGTGCCCACGTGGATGTGGGTGGAGCATTCCTCGTGGGGGCCGGTGTCGACGTCAGCTGCGGTGGAGGGTGTGCGGGTGACGGCGGTCGCTCGTCCGCGGAGGGCGGTGTGGTCGATGGGTGAGGGTGGTCAGGTTGTCTGCCGTGGGCCGGGGACTCCGTATTCGGGTGCGTACAGCCCCAAGGCGTCGTCGCCGGACTGCGGTTACACCTACCGGCGGGCGTCGTTTTCCGCGCCGGGCCAGGCATATCAGGTGTCTGTGCGGGTTGTCTGGGATGTCCAGTGGCAGGGGGGCGGCCAGGCCGGTGTGGTGCCGGGGCTGGTGATGGATTCGCAGCGGGAGCTGGTGGTGGATGAGGTGCAGGCCGTTGTCACGCGCTGACGGCTTGGAGTAGTTGGCGCCCGCCCCGGGCTTCTGGGCCGGGCGATGGATGTGGGTTTCTTTTGATCGTGAGGTGAGTTGATGGGTACCTCCATGCCTTCTTCGGGTCTGAAGGGCGGCGGGTTGCGGGTGCCGAGAGCGCGCCTGTCTGGTCCAGAGCAGCAGCCGGTGGTGACGGGGGCGCGGCGGCGGAGGCTGGGCTGGGTGTGGGGCGGGGTGGGGGCGGTGGTGGTCTCGGCGGTCGGTTTCACGCTGGTTGCTCAGGTGGTGGGGGAGCGCGATGAGGTCCTGGTGCTTGCCCGGGATGTGCCGGCTGGAGGGGTGCTGAAGGCGGGCGATCTGCGTCTGGTGGAGGTAGCGGCGGATGTGGGTGTGGTGCGTCTTGAGGATCGGGGCACGGTGCTGGGGCGGCGGGCGAAGGTGCCGCTGGTGGCCGGGGCGTTGCTCGCGCCGGGCCAGGTGGGCAGCAGTGCCGCCTTCCCGGCGAAGGGGTTTTCGAAGGTGGCGCTTGCTGTTGAGTCTGGCGGTGCGCCGCCGGATCTCGCTCGGGGGGAGCGCGTCGCGGTTCTTCCCAGTCCGGTTGGTGCGGAAGCGGTGGGCGATGAGGAGGGGGAGGCGTCTTCGGCGGTGGTGGGGACGGTGACGGGGGTGCGGGAGCCGGAGTCTGCGGGTGGGCCGCGGGTGGTGACGGTGCTGGTTGAGACGGGTGCGGCTCGGCAAGCGGCGCAGTTGGAGCATCCGCGGGTTGTGGTCCTTCCTGCTCAGGGGCGTGAGGCTCCGTGAGGCGGCTGGTCGTTCTTGGTTCGGTGACGGGTGCGCCGGGGGTGACGACGACCGGGCTGGCGTTGGCTGCTGTGTGGCCGGAGGCGGATGGTGGGGTGCGGCCGGTGGTGGTGGAGGCGGATGCCTCCGGTGGTGACTTGATGATCCGCTTCGGTTTGCCGTCGGCTCCCTCGTTGCTGGATGTGGCGGCGGCGGCGGGGCAGCAGTATCCGGGCTCCTTGTTGGGTGCGGCGTGTGAATTGCCCTTCGGGGTACGGGCGGTGGTCGCGGTGCCGGGCCGTGGTCCGTGCCGGGAGGCGGTGCGGCTGCTGGCCGGTGAGGGCGGGCGGCGTGTGCTGCTGGGGGATGACCATGACCGGGGCACGGTGCTGCTGGATGTCGGGCGCCTGGGTGAGGACGTGGAGCCGCTGCTGGAGGGCGCCGACCAGGTGGTGCTCGTGGCCCGCGGAGGGGCGGAGCCGCTGACCCACGTGTCCGCCTACGGCTTCGACGCTTGTGTGTACGCAGGACGGCTGACTCTCGCTGTGGTCGGGCCGTGCCCCTATAGGGCAGAGGAGATCACCAAGGCTCTCGGCATCGAGCAGGTGTCTTTCCTGCCCTGGGATGCCAAGGGTGTGACCGTGATGAGCAGTGCCCATCACGGGGCGTTGCGCACGGATGGGTTTCGGCCGTCGCCGTTGATGACCGCCGCCCGGAAAGTGGCCCGCCAATTGGCCGTCCTGCCCGAGGAGGGCGCTGGGGCGGGAACCGCGGACGGTGGCTGCGGAAGCACGGGCAGTGCGGCTCCGATGGTGGCCCGGAGCAGTACGGGCCTGGTTCGGGGACCCGGAGTCGAGGAGAGTGGATCATGAGTGAGCAGCTGATGCCACCCGGAGTGGCGCCCGGTGGTGGCGAGCTGGCTCTGGCGCAGGTGGTGCGGCAGCGGGTGGCGGCCCGGCTGGCCGCGTACGCGGGCGAGCGCGAGGCGGCGGGTCTGCCGGTGGAGGATGAGCAGGCGCGACGAGCCACCGTGACCATGCTGCTGGCCGAGGAATTGGGGGAGCAGCGACGGCTGGCCCTTGCTCAGGGCGGCCCGGTGATCGGCGCCGCGGTGCAGGAGCAGGTCGCGCAGACGGTCAGGGACGAGCTGTTCGGCACCGGCGGCCTGGAGCGGTTGCTTGCCGATGAGGCGATCGAGAACATCTGCGTCAACGGGGCCGACGCGGTGTGGGTCAAGAACGGGGCCGGCGAATGGCGGCGCGAAGCACCAGTGGCCGCCTCGGATGAGGAGCTGGTGAAACTTGTCCGCACGCTCGCAGCCCGGGCCGGCGGGGAGGAGCGACGCTTCGATCGGGGTATGCCCCGCCTGAACCTGCAGTTGCCGGACGGGTCTCGGTTGTTCGCCGTGATGGCGGTGACGGGCCGGGTGTCCCTGACGGTACGCCGCCACCGCTTCCCCGCTGCCTCCATGGCGGAGCTGGTGCGGCTGGGTGTGTGCGATGAGCAACTCGCCGCCTTCTTGAAGGCGCTGGTGCAGGCGCGGAAGAACATCGTGATCGGCGGCGGCACCAACGTCGGGAAGACCACGGTACTGCGGGCCTTCGCCCACGAGATCCCCTGCGAAGAGCGGCTGGTGACGGTCGAGGACACCTTCGAGCTCGGCCTGGACACCGATGCGTCGGTGCATCCGAACGTCGTGGCCATGCAGGCACGGGAGCCGAACATCGAGGGACAGGGGGGCATCGACCAGGCCGAACTGGTGCGGTGGGCGCTGCGGATGTCCCCTGATCGGGTCATCGTCGGGGAGATCCGCGGAGCCGAGGTCATCCCGATGTGCAACGCGATGAGCCAGGGCAACGACGGCTCGCTGTCCACGATCCACGCCTCCACCTCGCGCGGGGTGTTCACCAAACTCGCCTCCTACGCCGCGCAGGCCCCAGAACGGCTCACGCTGGAGGCGACGAACCTGATGGTGGCCTCTGCAGTCCACTTCGTCGTCCACCTGGGCTGGGACGTGGCTGGCCGGAGGGTCATCGACTCGGTGCGCGAGGTCATCGACGCAGACGGTGCGCAGATCGTCTCCAACGAGGTCTACCGCCCTGGCCCGGATGGGCGCGCCGTCGCGGCGACCCCTCTATGCGTCGAGACCTTCCATGACCTTGTCGCAGCTGGGTGGGATGCCCAGCAGGCGTCCTCGCAGTGGTGGGGGGCTGCATCATGATCATGGCGGTCTCCGGCTCCTGGACGGCGGGCGCGGTGGCGTGCGGGACGGTATTCGGCCTCGGTCTGGTGGCCATCGGTTATGGCACGGTGCGGCGCGCGGCGCGCGAGGAGCGCACCGGTCTGTGGCATGGCCTGGTGGCGCGGCTCCCGAGGGAGTGGACCACGCGGCGCGTGCTGATCGCGCTGGTGGCCGGAGCGGTCACGGGGGCGTTGACGAGGTGGCCGGTGGCGGCGGTGCTGACCACGGTCGCCCTGCTTACCCTGCCTGGCTTGTTGGGCCCCGACCGGCAGGCCGCACGGCGGACGGAGCGGATGGAGGCGCTGGCCACGTGGACGGAGATGCTGCGTGACACGCTCTCCGCCGCGGCCGGTTTGGAGCAGGCGGTTCTGGCGACCTCGGACATCGCCCCGGCCGCGCTTGAGCAAGAGTTGCGGGCGTTGTCCGCCGCGATCCGTTCCGGACGGCCGTTGCCGGCCGCGCTACGGGCCTTCGCCGAGGACGTCGATGACCCGCTGGCCGACGTTGTGGTGGCCGCGTTGGTGATGGCGGCCGAGCAGCAGGCGAGCCAGCTCGCGCCGCTGCTGGGTGAGCTGGCGGAGTCGGTGCGTGAGCAGGTCGCCATGCGGCAGCGCATCGAGGCCGGCCGGGCGAGTGTGCGTGCCGGAGTGCGGGTCACGGTGCTCGTCACCCTGGGCATGGCAGTCGGGCTGGTGGTCTTCAACCGGCCCTACCTGGACCCCTTCAACACCTTCACCGGGCAGGCGGTACTTGCGCTGGTCGGGTCCCTGTTCGCCGTGAGCTTCACCTACCTCAACGCCATCGGCCGCATCGAGGATCCGGTCCGCCTCGTCTCCCCGGCCGCTCCCCGCGCTACGGGTACTGAACCGGGAGGTACGCGGTGATCGTCATGCTGCTGGGTGCGCTGTTCGGCGCCGGGGCGACCACGCTCGTCTACGGGCTGCGCCCACCCAGGCCCGCCCTCGCCGACGTCCTCTCCGCCCTCAACACTCCTGTCCCTTCTGCGGGCTCCCCCACGGGCGGGCCGGAGGCAGAGTGGGCCACCCGCCTGGGCCAGCGCGCCGTGCCGCTGGTGCGCGCGCTGGGATTCCCTACCGCCTCGTTGCGCGCGGACCTGGCTGTATGCGGCAAGGACGAGGAGCAGCACCTGGCGGGCAAGGCGATCTGTGCCGCGGCTGGCCTCCTCGCCCCGTGGACCGCCGTGCTCGTGCTGCGCCTGGGCGCTGGTATCGAGGCTGGCTGGTGGGTGCCGTCGGCGGGGGCACTCGCACTGGCCGTCGTGCTGTTCTTCATCCCCGACGTGTCGGTGCGTCAAGAAGCTGCGCGGCGACGGCGCGAGATGCGTCATACCCTCAGCCTCGTCCTGGACCTGACGGTGATCGCGCTCGCGGGCGGCGCAGGCGTCCAGCAGGCCCTCACACAGGCCGTGGCCGCGCCTGAGGGATGGGCGGCGGCCAGACTGCGGCACGCCCTGCACGTCGCCCAGCTCACCCGCACCAGCCCCTGGGCCCACCTGGGCGACCTCGGCCAGCAGGTGTCCGTTGGGGACCTGAGCGAGCTGGCCTCGACGCTGAACCTCGCGGGCAGCGAAGGCGCCAAGATCCGCGGCTCACTCGCGGCGAAGGCGCGGGCGATGCGGCGGCGCAGGATCTCCGAGGCCGACGGGGCAGCCCAGGCGGCCACCGAGCGGATGTCGCTGCCCGTGGTCGGCCTGTTCGGCGCGTTCTTGCTGCTGATCGGCTACCCGGCCCTCGCCCACGTCATGTCGATCACCTGAGTTCCGGCTCAACGAGACCCATAGAAAGAGCACCCCATGTTCCGACTCGACAACCTGGTCCGCCCGGCACGCGCGCACCTGGCCGAAGTACGCCGACACGCCCGCGGGGACGCCGGCTACACCACCGAGACCATCGTGGTCACCGCTCTCCTGGCGGTCTTGGGCCTGACCGTGGTGGGCATCATCGTCGCCAAGGTCACCGCCAGGGCGAACGGCATCGACCTGGGGTAGCGCGTGACCATCCTCCTTCGCCGGCTGCGCAGCGACCGCGGGGCCGCGAGCACCCAGCTCGTGCTGGTCTTCCCGGCTCTACTGCTGATCGCCCTTCTGGTGGTGCAGTTCGCGCTTGTATGGCACGCCCGCCACGTCGCCCAGCATGCTGCCCAACGCGGCCTGGCCGCCGCTCGTGTCCAGGACGGCACCGCGGCGGGTGGCCAGGCACAGGCGCGGCGCAGCCTCGCTGCGCTGGGCAGCCGGGTCCTGACCGCCCCGTCCGTGACGGCCGAGCGTGCCACCGCGAAGACCACCGTGCGCGTCCAGGGAACCGTGACCCGCGTGCTCCCAGTCCCGGGCCTTGAGTTGCACGCCTCCGGCACGGCCTCCGGCCCCACCGAACGCATCACGACCCCCACCGGAGGCCAGCCATGACCCGGCGAGTGCACTCGGCCCGTGACGACGGAGAAAGGGGTTCGGCGCCGGTGGAGTTGGTGCTCGCCACTCCGCTGCTCGTCCTGCTGCTCTTGGTGGTGGTGGCCTTCGGGCTGCTGGCCGATGCCCGCCTGGTCGTGGCGGACGCAGCCCACCAGGCCGCCCGCGCCGCCTCCCTGGCCCGCACCGAGAAGAACGCCCGCGCCCAGGCCCAACGGGCGGCCAGCACGGCGCTACGCGAGGCGGGAGCGGCCTGCACGCGTCCAAGCGTCCGCCTCGCCGCCGGTGGTCTCGCACCTGGCGCCACGGTGAGCGCACGTGTCTCCTGCACCGCTGACCTGGCCGGCCTCACCCACACCGGACTGCCCGGCCACATCCAACTGACCGACACAGCCTTCTCCGTCGTCGACACCTTCAGGAGTACCCCGTGAAGCCAGGAGCGCGAACGCGTATGACGTACGCGCCCCTGCTGCGGACGGCGGGGGACGACCGAGGGCAGGTCACAGTGTTCGTCGTCGGCGTCTTCGCCGCACTGTGGCTCTTTGCCGGGATCGTCATCGACGGCGGCCTCGCCCTGGCCGGCAAGGCCCGGGCGCTGGACGTGGCGCAGGAAGCCGCCCGCACCGGCGCCCAGCAACTGGACATCGGCCGGCTAAGGCGCGGTGGGGAAGTCCGCCTGGTACAAGGCAAGGCCGCAGCGGAGGCCCGCGCCTACGTCGCCTCCACAGGAGACAGCGCCACCGTCTCCGTCAAGGGCGATGCCGTCACCGTCCACGTCACCCACCACCAGCACACCCAGATCCTGCGGCTGATCCGCCTGCCCACCCTCACCGTCCATGCGAAGGGCACCGCGCACGCCGAACGCGCCGCCCCATAAGACCGTTCGGCCGAAAAGAGCAAACCGGCGATGAACCACCCCCCACAGACGCGCCTGCGCCTGACAGCGGCCACCACGGTCGGCGGCACCCTGGCCGTCACTCTCGCCCTGCTGGCCGGGATGCCCTACATCCTGTGGCGCGCCACTGGCCTCCCCTGGCCTGAGCACGTCTCCTCCGTCGGCGAGTTCAGCCAGCGGCTGACGCAGCCGATCAGCGACCCCTTGATGATCGACCTCCTGGCGATGGTCGGCTGGTTGTGCTGGGCTGCCTTCGCGTTCACCGTGGTCCGCGAGACCATCTGGTACGCCACCCACCTCCCTCAGCTGCTGCGCGACCGCCACGCCCACCATGAGCACGTCGCCTCCCTGTCCGTGAAGGGCTCGCTGGCTGCGCTGTGCATCGGCACCCTCGTCATCGCCCTGATCGGCCTGTGGCGCCCGGACACGGTCAGCGCCCAGCAGCAGCTCCCGTCATCGGGAGAGAGTCGGGCACACACCGCTGCAACGGCGACTTTCGTCACTGCCCCTAGTCGGCCGTCAACGTCCTGTGCCGTGTCCATGAGGGCCATGGGGGCGACCACGACAGCCGGGCCCGGTTCGGAACGTCACGGCGTGTCCGGCACCTCGGAGGCAACCCGGAACATCGAGCACACGGTCATCGAGGGCGACACCTTGTGGACGATCGCCCACACGTACCTGGGCGACGCGCTCACATGGCCGCGCATCTACGCGCTGAACAAGGACCGTGTCCAAAGCGACGGAGCCCGGCTCACCGAACCGGACCTGATCCTGCCCGGCTGGCAACTGACCATCCCCGTCGCCCGGGCCGCCACCCCAGCGCCGAAACCTTCCACCACCGAGACGACCCCCGAGCCGGATGCACCACCCACCAAGGCCGCCGAGCCTGCCCCGACGCAGTCAGCCCCCGGCCACCACAAGGACGCCGCCCAGCAGGGGAGCGGTACGCCTGCGCAGTCCGGCCAGCGTCACGAGACAACGGCTCAGCCGACTGGCACACAGGCACGCCCGGTCGCGATCAGCCTTGGACACGCGAGCCTCATCGGCATCACCACGGCAGCCGGCCTGCTGGCCGCACGCCGCTACTGGCACTGGCACCAACACCGCCGACGCGAGCCCGGCCGGGAGACGGAACCACCCGCCTTGAGCCCGCTGGTGGACAAGGCCGCACAGGCCGCCCATGCGGCCACCCGACCTCTACCTCCAGCCGACCCCGAACTTCTGGCGCCCCGCAGCAACCCGCCGCAGCCACCCCGCGCGCCCGGCACGGTCACCATCGGTGTCCGGCACGACGCCGAAATCCCCCTCGATGAGCTGGCCATCCCCGGAGGCTGTGCTTGGACCGGCTCCGGCGCCCAAGGCACGGCCCGAGCCCTGCTGGTCGGCGTCCTCACCGCCGCCGAACGCCAACGCCCCGGGCCTTCGCGCGTCACGGCGGTCATCCCTCGCAACCTGGGCGAGACCCTGCTGCCCTCGCTGCCCGACCAGTTCACCGCCCTGACCCAGAGCCCCAACCTCGCCGATGCTGTCCGAGCCGCAGAACAGCACCTCATCGCCCACGCCCGCAACCACGACGAGCACGACACCACGCCTGCTGCAACCCTCCAGCCCAGCGCCGACTCCGCCGCGGACACCGAGCCGGGGACCCTCCTCCTGCTCACCGTGCCGGACGCCGCCCACACCGGACAGCTACAGGCCCTGGCCGCCCACAGCAGCCCTGGCACACTGGTCGTCCTCACCCTCGGTACGGCACTACCGGGCGCCGCCTCCTGGCACATCGCCGACGACGGCACCGTCACCACGAAAAGCCATCGCCAACAAGCCAAACGGCTCAGGCTCTTCCACCTCACCCCCGAGGCCGGCCGCGACATGGTCGACGTCCTCCTCACCGCTAACGGGCAGCACCCCCGCCCTCACCATCCCCCCACCCCCGCCCCGCGCCCGCACTCCGACAGCGATCCTCCCGATCCCGCTCCAGCGCCCCAGGCGGAAGAAGCACCGGTACGCCGACACACGGTGGAAGTCCCGCAGCCGAAGCAGACCAAGCCCGTACGCCTCAACGTCCTCGGCCCCGTCACCCTCTACGCCCGCGGCCACCAGGATCCCATCGGCACCAACCTACGCGGAGAGGTCCGCGAATTCCTTGCTCTTCTCGCCGCCCACCCCACCGGACTCCTCGCCGCCGACATCGCAGACAAACTCCACCTCGCCCCCGGCACCGACCAGAGCGGCCTGAAAAATCTCCGCCGGGCCGTAAGGCGGGCCCTACGCGCTGCGACCGAGATCACCGCACAAGAATTTATCCTGCTCCAAGGGGAACTCCACAAACTCCACCCCGAACTCGTAGAAACCGACCTTAAAGATTTCAATGGCGCCTTGAAAGAGGCATTCCCCGCCTCCGGCAGTAATGAAGACGAAGACGCTCCCCTGGCAGCTGTACGCGCCGCTCTGGGTCACTACCGCGGCCCCTTCGCCCACGGCAGTGACTACCTCTGGGCTGACACGATCCGCGAACACCTCGCCATCAAGGCAATCGACGCAACCCTCCGCCTGGCTCACAACGCCGAGCACGCCAAGGCCGCGCCAAGCGAGCGGGACGCCGTCCTGACACTGCTGGAACACCTGGGCACCATCCATCCCGACCACGAACGCCTGGCCCAGCACTCCATCCGCCTCTATCAAGCCGCCGGCCGCCACGACGCCGCGCGGCACGTCCACACCCGCCTGACCAGGTGCCTTGCCGACCTCGGCCTCGAACCCGAGGCGGCCACCCAGGCTCTCATCACACCTCGGAGCCACTCGCGCCAGACTCGGTGAAGTCGCAGTTCACCGCCCAATGCGCACCTCATCGCTCGACGAGTTGACCTGCTGGCGTTCACCCCGTCGCATCCGATGTCGTTTCTGACACCGCTTCCGTGTTCGCCCTTGGACACGACACCCCCGCTACCCCTGAAGGCGCAGGCCAGGCCCTCTGCGTGCCAGTAGCAGACGGCGGCGACTGTATATCGGTGCAGCAACGCATCCCGATCCACCAACAGCCTGCGCCGGCTGCCTCTCGCATCCTCTGCACATCCACGAGGCCCGGGCTGCCAGTCGTACATCCAGCCTCCTCCTCCCGGCCATCCAATTTCTCACAACCAGCCTGCACTGACCTGGACTAGCTTCCCCGCGCGACACGGCAGCACCAGAAGGGCAGTCAACAGGGGCGCCGCCGCGCCGGGGCAGCCCACTCATGCGCTCATCGAATCCCCTGAACGTCGGCACGCCGGTTCCCGGAACGTCGGCACGCCGGTTCCCGGAATGTCAGCTGCCGGACGCCTGGGAATCGGTCGTGCAGGCCACCGGCCACGACACTTTACGTCGCGCCATGCGGGAAATCCCTGAAATGCGGTCGCGAATTCACGAGAACTCCAGCATTTCCCAGGCCGAAAGCGGCTTTGGTTAGGGTGCAGGTCGAGCTATATTTGAATTGTTCCCGGAAAGGGCCGGGAATGGAAATCCCTTCAATGGGGTGCGCCCGAAAACGCGTGACGGGTGAAGTTTGCCCAAAAGTTCAAGTGTTTTTCGAATCGGCTACGCCACCCCTGTTTCCCGGTGAAAGGAAAGTCTCGATGACCAGCACCGCCGCGCCCGCATCCCCGCCTTCTGGTCCCGCAGGGCGGAAGGCCACCCCTACCGCGCCGCAACCCCCCACGGCACCCGCGCCTCCTCCGCCCGGAACGGCTAGCAAGGCGCGCCCGGGCGAACTACGCGCATGGGTTGCCCAAGTGCTCGCAGCGAGCCCGGGGACGGCGTTCACGGTCACGGATCTGGCACGGCGGCTGGGACACTCGGGCGGCGCGGTCGGCAACGCCTGTGAAACCCTCGTCAGCCGGGGCGAGGCGGTCCAGTCCGGCTCCAAACCTCGTACGTACCAGGCGACATCGGCCACGGTAGCCGCAGCCCGCAAGGTCGTACCGCCATCCCGGCCCGCCTCGGGCGCAACCCCCCAGGCATCGCGGCAGCACCCCCAGCAGGCGCCCGCGTCCCCGCCGCCGGGCGGGCGACCGGTGCCGATCGTCCGCCCAAACGGGCAGCAGTATCACCCCCGGGCGTTGGCGAAGCTTCCGGACGTGGAGGCGCTGCGGCGGTTGCGCGAGGCACAGGTGGCGGTGTTGCTGTACGGGCCACCGGGGACGGGGAAGACCTCGTTGATCGAGGCAGCCTTCCCGGACCTCATCACGGTGGCCGGGGACGGGGACACCACGGTCGGCGACCTGATCGGTGAATACACCCAGGACTCCAATGGCGGATACGAGTTCGTCTACGGGCCGCTGGTGACCGCCATGACCGAGGGCCGGGCCCTCCTACTGGACGACGCCACGCTGATCTCCCCGAAGGTACTTGCGGCCTTGTATCCGGCGATGGACGGACGTAGGCAGATCCAAGTCAAGGCGCACAAGGGCGAGACGATCAAGGCTGCCGACGGCTTCTACGTGATCGCCGGTCATAACCCGGGTGTTCACGGAGCCGTCCTCACCGAAGCCCTCGCCTCCCGGTTCAGCGTGCAGATCCAGGTCGGCTCCGACTACGACCTAGCCGCCTCCCTGAAGATCAACCGGACGGCGGTGCGGATCGCCCGCAACCTGGCAACCTTGCGACAGGCGGGCGACGTCGGCTGGGCGCCCCAACTACGGGAACTGATCGCCTTTCAGAAGATCGCCGAAGTCCTCGGCACCGAGGCGGCCTTCGCCAACCTGGTCGGCATCGCCCCGCTGGAGGACCGGGACACGGTCACCGAGATCGTCACCAAAGCCCTCGGCAGCCCGGTCACCGCCCTGGCCCTCGGCCGCCAACTCTAATCCCCCGCCCGGGCCCAGCCGAGCGCTGGGCCCGGCCCTCAACCCACGACCGACCCCTCCTGGAAGGAACCCGTATCCGTCATGTCGCCCCACGCCCAGACCCACGTGCAGAACACCCGGCCCGCTCTGTCCGAAACCGAACAGGCCCTGGTCCGCTGGGAGGACGACGGCGGCCCCGCCATCGAACCTCCGCCTGCACCGCAGGCCGGACAGTGGCTGCGAATCGCTGCGGCCCTGACCGAACGCCTCCCGGAGCTCGCCGGACGCGAGGACGTTATCGTCACCTGCGAGCAAGGGACCCGCTCCGGTTCCCCAGGCGCTTTCTTCCCCGCAACGGCCGACCTGGAGATCGACGCGGCCTTGTTCGCCCCGCTGGCACCCGCCACGATCGATCCCACCCGGGTCGGCGACGAGGAAAACTACCCGGTCGCCTGGGGCGTCCTCACCCACGAAGCCGCACACGCCGCCCACACCCGCTGGACGACCCCGCCCCCGCTGCGCGGCACGGCCCTGGACGCAGCAGCCCAGCTACTGGACGAGTCCCGCGCCGAGAACGCCCAACTTTCCCGCCGTCCCGGTGACAGGAGGTTCCTACGTGCTGCCGTCCACTCCCTGGTTATCGACGGCTTCTCCAACCAGACGCCCACCGACCGGTGGCAGGCGGCAGCTGCAGCCGGACTGATCCTCGCCCGCCGGGACGCCGGAATCCTCGACGAGGACGAAACCGCCGCGTTGGAGATCACCGTCGCAGCCACCCTCGGTCCGAACCTCCTCAACGCCCTCGCAGCGATCTGGACAGCCGCCCACACCACCGCCGACGAGGACAGCCAGGCGATGCTGGAACACGCCAGGGCCTGGTGCCAGGCCCTCGGCGCCGACCCGGCCGCCCCGGAACCCACCCCCGACCCCGCCGCCGGGCACAGGGGCGAACTGGCCGAGGGCATCGGCAAAGTGACCGCTGCGGCAGCCGCGAACGACGCCGCCCAGGCCGCAGCCCAGGCGCAGGCGGCAGCCGCCCGATCGGCCCGGACACGTAAGAAGGCCGCCCAGGCCGCCCACGCACGGCAAGCCGCGCAGACCGCCGAGAAGGTCTTCGCCCCCGGCGGACGCCCCTACACCCCCGGCAAGCCGAACTCCCGAAGCCGCCGCTCGCCGGTGACCGGCACCCGCCAGCCTACCAGCGCCGAGAAGGCAGCGGCCGGACAACTTGCCCGGGCACTGCGGGCCGCCGCCTACCGGGAACGCACCACCACACAGACCACCTCAGCGGCCCCGCCCGGACGGCTGAACATGCGCCAAGCACTCGCCCGCGACGCGCAGAAGGCCGCAGGAGCGATCCCGACAGCGACCCCCTGGGTGCACACCATGCACCGTGCCGGGGTGACCCCGCCGCTAAGGGTGGGCATCGCCGTGGACGTCTCAGGTTCCATGAGCATCGCCGCCGCGCCGATCGCCTCGGCCGCCTGGATCGTGGCCAAGGCTGCCGCCCTCACCGACCCCGACTCCAGCAGCGCGACCGTCGCCTACGACAAGTCGATCACCGCCATCACCACGCCGGGACGGACCCCGGCGCGGGTAACCGAGTTCGACGCCACCGGGCTCGGCCACAGCCTCGGCGAGGCCATCGACGCCCTGGAAGTGGGGGCAGGTCTCACCCAGCCCGGGGCGGGCCGCCTGCTCGTGATCGCCTCCGACGGTATCTACGGCGCCAAGGAAGCCGACCAGGCAGCCGGGCGCGTCGCCGCCCTGCGCACGACCGGATGCGCGGTGCTATGGCTCGCCTTCGACCCCGACCCCTGCCCCCTGCCCGGCGCCACCCTCCTGGAACTCACCGACCCCGCCCAGGCAGCCGCCGCGATCGGCAAAGCCGCCACCACCGCCCTCGCCGCCACCAACCCTTAACCCCCCGGTGCCGCCCCGGTCCCGGCCGGGGCGGCACCCCGTCTACCGGACATCGAACCGGGCCGGCCAGCTCAACGAGAGGCCCTTTGACCTTCGTACGGCACACCGGGATGTGACCACGCGTCGTTGACCACGCAGGGCCCCACCGGGGCCCCCGCCCGCTGCACGCGGACCAGCACTAAGCACACTCGGCGGCCCGCTACGGAAGGACCTCGTCCATGCCCGCTCCCGACCCACCACACAACCCCGCAACCGTGCACCAGATCCTCCAGCACGCCCACGCTCTCCTCACCGCCTCCGACGATGACGAAGATCCCCCCACGGCCCAACTCCTGAACCGCGCGTTGGAGTGCGTGTCGGCCGAGGAGCGCGAACACCTGGACGCCCTCGCCCTCGCCTGGGCCGTGGCAGAGGCCGCCGCGCAACTGCTCGCCCGGTGCAAGATCCCCATCACCGCCGGCGATCCGAACGTGACGCACTGCCTGCAGGCACTCGACCGGCTCCCGCGTAGCGCCCGTACCGGCCTGCTCACCGCGGCCATCCGATACACGGCACCCACCCCCTGCAGTGCCTCGCCGCCAAACGAGAACACCCTCGCCTCGGGAGTGCCGACAGCCACCCGGGGCCGTAGCGTGGCCTGCCCGTGCCCGTGCAACAGCGGTGGCTTCTGCGGCGGCTGCGGACACGCGGGCTGCGGAGGGCCGGTAGAGACCTGATCTGCCTCCTGGGCTACACCGGCCCCCGCCTCGCCAGCGAGTCCACCCTCCCGGATCCCGGCCGCCCGATCCATGACCGCCCCGGTGGCCGGGAGCCTCACCCGTACTTCGCCCGGCACAACTCGACGATCGCCGGATCCAGCACCCGGTCAGCCGCCGCGCAGGCCGCCTGCATGTCGTATGACGGCGTTGCCGACGCACCTTGACCGGCCTGCGTCCGCGGGCGGCGCGCGGCCCCGCCCCGCTCTGGGGCCCTGGCAGCCTCTGTAGCCCGCGGCTGCCGGCGAACATCAGTCGCCTCGGCCGGGGAGTCGACCGTCGCTGGAGTGGACGGACCCATGCCCGACTGCCCCGCCCGCAGGGGCCGATCCGTCTCACCACGCTGAACTACACGGGCATCCCCACGCCGCGGCGAACGGGGCGACGGGCTGGATCCGAGGGTCGCGATCTCTTCGCTCAGCGGCACCGCCCCCGGGCGGTGTAAACCGGTTGGCGCGGCCGACCGCGGCGCGGGCGTGGGAGAAGAACCGGTCACCGACATACATCCGACGGTGGTCAGAAATACCATGCCAGCAACCACGACCGCCGGACCCAGCAGTCGTGCTCGTACAGACGCCTGCCCTCGTACGGAGATCACTGCCTGTACCAGTCAGCACAGTCGAAGATGATCCAACCCGTGCGAGTCTCGCCTCCCTCACGAAATCTAGTCTTCCAGTGTGAGAATCCGTGCTTGCGCTTCAGACCCCCAGGATCCGCACCTTCTCACCGCGGTACACAACCCCTGCCAGCCGCGAGTTCTTCCGCGGTTTCGAACGGACATTGGCTGCATCACACGTCACCTTCACCACCGGCCGAGAGTACCTATCCGCGGTGACAGAGGACGGTGCCGCGCTGACTGCAGGAGCCATACCGGCCAGACGTGCGCCGCCCACTGCAGATACCGCCACACGAGGAATCCAATTCATGCCGGGCAAACTCCGGCCTGGCGGGATGGTCACGGCGGCCCCGCGAAGATCACCCACGCGGGATGTCGGCTGACCTTCTAGTAGACGGTGCCGTTGCCGCCAATCCAGCAATTCGAGATACATGGCGATGACGGCACGCTTAATCGCTCCCCGGCAAATGCTTGACCCCGGACTAGAACATGGTTCAATAAAAGTGTTCGGAAGGGGAGGGCAACCCTCAACCGAACCCCTTGGGCGAGTCAGCCCGGAGAATCCCTTCACAGCAAGGAGCGCCACCGCATGGACGACCTGAATGAGCCCGCCATCCCGCGCATTCCACGCCAGCGGCGACAGGCCGACCTCCAAGCCCGGGCGGCAACACCCCCCGCCGACGCATCTGACCGGTTCGTGATCGGTGCACGTGACTATCACGTGCGCACCGCAGTCGAAGAGATCTGGGACCGGCGAATCGGCGGTTGGGTCTACCGCTTCGGGATCTTCCACAAAGGGGACTTGAGAAGGGAGAAGTTGGTCATTGCCCGCCGTTCCCTTGACGGCAGCCGCACCGAAGTCGTCCGTGCCATCAGGGTTCCGGAGGTCCTCACGCGCAGCATCCTGCGCGAGGCCCAGCGACTCGACGATCGGCGTGGCGACCGCGACGAAACCACCTTCCAGGCCGATGCGGTGCGGCTCATCGGGCGAATCGCCGCGTACTCCCGCCGGTACCTGTAGCCCCTAGCCGGTGCCCGGGGCGGGAATACCGCCCCGGGCACCGGCCACGCCCAACCGCGAGGAGCCGGGCGTCGGGCTGGCAAGCCAAGCCCTTGCGCGACCCGGATTCCGGCACCCTGCACGGACTCGGCGGAGGGCAACCCGCTGAGCCGCGACAAACCCCTTCACACCGAGGAGCGCCACATGAACACCGACACGCAGGCCATGAAGAACGCCGCGGCCTGGCTGCACGCCAACAACTCCACCCTTGCCGCCGTACTGCGCTTCTACAGCGAGCGGATGGGAGACAACGCAGTCGACCTCCGCGACCTGGCAGCCAAGGGCGGCAACGCACGCATCACCGCCGATGCCGCCGCCGGACTCGCAGCCGACTTCGAACAGCGCCAACAGCACGCCACACGCCTGCAGAACGAGCTGTACGAGCTCAGCCACCGCGCATAGTTCCGAACCTGGCGGCCCGCCGCAATATCCGCGGCGGGCCGACCCATGCGCCTGCGCTTAGGAGAGCGCATCGAAGTGCACAACCCGTCCGACGCCGCCTCCGGCGTCTAAGGTGATCTATGCGAGGAGCCGAACCACTACCGCAGGCATGAGTGACGCCCGGCGCAAGTGGGCAACCGCGCCGGGCGTCGGCTCCCTTCACGAGGAGCACCACCAGGATACGGGAACCGCACATGATCACCATCGACGGGAGGCGTGTCCTCTCCCGCCGTGATATCCGCGAGCAGTTCGGCTACGCCATCAGCACCCTGGAGCGCTGGTGGGCCGAACGCGACACCAACGGATATCCCGACGCCGTAGGGCTCCATGGCACCCTCTACTGGTACGAGGACGAATGGAAAGCGTGGGATAAGCAGCGACTGAACCCCGAGGGCATGCTCACCCGGCCCGAGCTCGCCGAGAAGACCGGCTACACCGTCCGCTACCTCGAATCGCTCTGGCGTGCGCGCAACGCCAACAAACATCCTCTGGGAATGCGCATCGGAGGCCGCCTTCGCTGGAACCGACAGGCATGGGACGACTGGAACCGGCAGCGACTGCGGATCGAGGACATCGAGCCGACCGTCGAGGGGAAAACCGGTGACGAGGACTACCTCATCGGACCCGCGGAGTTCTCGCGCATCCTCGGACACGCGGACACCAGCACCGTCAGCAAGGCCGTCAAGACGCCGCCGCCCGGCTGGCCCCAACCGGATGAATGGGAAGACCTCCCCAGCGGCCGCAAGCGCCCGAAATGGCGGCGCCAACGCGCCCTGGCGTACCGCGACCGCCGCGCAGACCAACCCATCCGCAGAGGCCGCCGAGCAGGCAGCCGTAACGCCCGATACCCGTATGCAGGCGACCCTCGGCTCACGCTCGCTCGCAAGCTCCTCGCCGAGCGCCCCGGTGCCACCAACGCCGAGCTGATCGAGGAACTGGCGCTCTCCGCAGCACCATCAAGCAGCTACAGCACCTGGACCAAAATCCTCAGCAGTGCACGCAAGAATCCCAGGTGAAACGACCAACCACTCCCTCCGTTGCGTCTTGGTCGAGATTGAACATCTGGTCAGGTCTGGCGGCTGTATCTGGTGCCTTCAGCGGGGCACGCCTCTCAGCGGGGTGGGCGTGTGGCCTTTCTGTGGCTGGTGCTGTCACGGCTGCATACCGAAGTCCCCGGCCATACCCGCTGATCTGAGGCGGCGGGCATCCTCGGCGTACGGGACGGGCGTAGAGAGGGCTGCGGGCGTGGCGAGGCATGTGGGGCGGGGCCGGTGGCGGTGGATGCTCGCCCGGCTGGTGTGGGCGCCGGTGTGCGGCCTTGTGGCGGGTGGGATTGCGTGGGCGGTCGTACGGGTCGGGCTGGAGACGGCGGATCAGCTCTCGAGTGTGATCGGCGGGGCGGCCGGCCTGGTCGGTCTCGCGGTATCGTTGCTCACCCTTCGCTCTCCCGCTCCCGCCCGTCCCGCGGCCGCGGCCGCGGGTGGCGGTGGGGAGGGTGGGCGTTGGGTGCGGGACGCCGCTGCTCACGACTCGTACCGCGCTCCCGCCGTTCCGGCCCCTGTACGGGGCCGCGACAGCCAGCTCGCCGACATCGAGCAGATGGCGGCCGGTCGGGACGGCGGACTGGTCGTGGTCTGCGGTACGGGCGGGCTGGGCAAGACCACCCTTGCCGCTCAGGCCGCCCAACAGGCCGAGGCGCAGGGGCGGGCGGTGTTCTGGGTGCGGTGGCAGGACGATGCCGCGCGTCTCGCCCACGACCTCACCCGCATCGTCAAGGAACTCGGCCTCGCCGAAAGCCGCCTTCAGGACGCCCAGAGCGGTCAGGCCGCGCTCGTCGATGTGGTGTGGGAGCACCTGGCGGCGGTACGGGGGTGGATGATCGTGATCGACAACGTCGACACCCCCAACCGTCTCGGCCCAGGCAGCGAGCCGCCTGGTTCTTACCGGGGGTGGGTACGCCCTGACGGAGCCGGTCTCCTGGTGGTCACCACCCGCGACGGGGCGCCCGACACCTGGGGGCCGAGAGCCCGCCTGGTCCCCCTCGAACCCCTGGCCGACGACGCTTCCGGCCAGGTGCTACGTGACGCCGCACCCCGCGCCGGTACCGCGGAGGAAGCCGCCGCGCTCGGGGAACGCCTCGGCGGGCTGCCCCTTGCTCTGGAGACGGCGGGCCGCTACCTCGCCAACCCCACCAGCCGCTTCCGCACCTTCACCGCCTACCGGCACGCCCTTGACGAAGAGTTCGGTGACCTCGTCGGCGCCGAACATCCGCAGGCGGCCGATCCGGAAGTCGCGCGCACAGTGGTGCGGCACACCTTCGACCTCTCCCTCACACAACTCCACAGCGAGGGCTACACCCTCGCCCGCCCCACGCTGTATCTCCTCGCGCTCCTGGCGCCCGCACCCGTTCCGCGCACTCTTCTCACCCCCGCCCTGCTCACCGACGCCACCGGCCGCAGGGTCACCGCAGCCGAACTCGACGCCGCCCTCGCAGGGCTCCACCAGTACGGCCTGATCAACACCCCGGGGGAGACCCTTGCGGTCGGGCAGGTTGTGCTGCACCCCGTGGTCCACGACGTCATCGCGCTCACCGCGCCCCCCGGCACCGACCGCACCACCTGCTACGCGGCCCTCGACGCCCATCTCACCCAAACCGTGCACGACACCACCGCCGCGGGCCGCGCCGGCTGGCCCACCGCCCGCCTCCTCGCCGCCCACCTCCCGCCCCTCCTCGACCGCACATCCGACGCCGACTTCACCACCACCCGCGACTTGCTCGACAGCCTCGCCTACACCCTTCGCAACGCGGGTGCCGCAACTGAAGAACACCTCCTGCGCCGGTGCGTCCTGGACGCCGAGACCCACCAGCACGGCCCTGATCACCCCGACACCCTCGCCAGTCGCAACAACTCCGCCACCTCCTTGAACGCGCTAGGTCGTCACGAGGAGGCCGCCGACCTTCATCGGCAGACCCTCACCGACTACGAACGCGTGCTGGGCCGGGGTCATCCCGACGCCCTCAACAGCCGGAACAATCTCGCCAGTTCCCTGCGCGAGCTCGGCCGGTGCCGGGAGGCCGCCGACCTCGATCAGCAAACCTTCACCGACCGCGAGCGCGTTCTGGGTCCGGATCATCCCGACGCCCTCGCTAGTCGGAACAATCTCGCCAGTTCCCTGCGCGAGCTCGGCCGGTGCCGGGAGGCCGCCGACCTCGATCAGCAAACCTTCACCGACCGCGAGCGCGTTCTGGGTCCGGATCATCCCGACGCCCTCGCTAGTCGGAACAATCTCGCCAGTTCCCTGCGCGAGCTCGGCCGGTGCCGGGAGGCCGCCGACCTCGATCGGCAGACCCTCACCGACCGCGAGCGCGTTCTGGGTCCGGATCATCCCGACGCCCTCGCTAGTCGGAACAATCTCGCCAGTTCCCTGCGCGAGCTCGGCCGGTGCCAGGAGGCCGCCGACCTCCGTCGGCAGACCCTCGCCGACTACGAGCGCTTTCTGGGCCGGGACCACCCCCGCACCCTCGCTAGTTGGAACAATCTCGCCACCTCCTTGTATGCGCTCGGCCGGTGCCGGGAGGCCGCCGACCTCGATCGGCAGACCCTTACCGACCGCGAGCGCGTTCTGGGCCCGGATCACCCCGACACCCTCGCCAGCCGCAACAACCTGGCAGAGGCACGGGCCGCAGCCGCGTATACCGAACGACGTCGATGGCCGTGGCAACGCACCCGTCCCTGACCGGACCGCGGACCACGCCCCGAGCACGGACTCGGTGTGGCAACGTCCCGCCCGGCAGGAAGCCCGTGGTCGCCACGTACGAGATGGAAAGCACCTAGCCAGGGGCAGCAATCGCATACCCCTCGGCTTCGAGTCAAACGGGACCCCCAGCTAGCTTCCGCAAGGGACGCCGCGGTGCGGGGCAGGTTCGATTCCGGAGCGGGCACAGATGTCTACCGGAGGGAGATTCGCTGTCAACTCTTGAGCTCTGATCCACCTCTTGTGGGGCCGTGAGGGCTATGGCCTGCTGGCTTTATCGAGCAGTAGTGACGTCACTTGTCGATGGGTTTGGGAGGCACCCCGAACCACGGTCGGGTGATGTTGATGAGTTCGGGAGGCGCCAGGTCTCTTGCCAGGGGAGCATCGGCATGCTCCTGGTGAAAGGTGCTGGTCATGCCGCCGATGTCGAAGGTCGAGCTGTACGCGGCGATCCGGCGTGACCACCGCGGCGGCATGTCGATGCGCGAGCTTGAGCGCAAGCACGGTGTGACCTGGCGGACGGTGCGGAAGGCGTTGGATTCGGCCTGGCCGGAGCCGCGTAAGAAGCTCCCGCCCCGGGCCACTGCTCTGGGCCCGTTCAAGCCTGTGATCGACGAGATCCTGCGGGCGGATCTGGATGCGCCGCGCAAGCAGCGGCACACGATCACCAGGATCTTTCACCGGCTGGTCGAGGAGCACGGGGCGGATGTCTCCTACGGGATGGTCCGCTACTACGTCGCCGGACGGAAGCCGGAGATCCTGGTCGAGTCCGGCAAGGCACCGTTGGAGGCGTTCGTCCCGCAGAACCATCAGCCCGGTCATGAGGCGGAGGTCGACTTCGGCGACGTGAGTGTGCGGCTGGCAGGTGAGTTGGTGACCTGCTACTTGTTCTCTTTCCGTCTGTCGTTTTCGGGCAAGGCGGTCCACCGCGTGTTCGCCTCGGCCGGTCAGGAAGCCTTCTTCGAAGGCCACGTCCACGCGCTGCGGACGCTGGGCGGCGTCCCACGGAGCAAGATCCGCTACGACAACCTCAAGGCCGCCGTTGCCCAGGTGCTGGGGCTGAGCCGGGCGAGGGTGGAGACGGATCGGTGGATCGCGTTCAAGTCGCACTTCGGCATCGAGAGCTTCTACTGCCGGCCCGGTATCGAAGGCGCTCACGAGAAGGGCGGGGTCGAGGGCCAGATCGGCTACTTCCGCCGCAACCACTTGGTTCCCGTCCCCGAGGTCTCCTCGCTCGCCGAGCTGAACGGGATGGTCGAGCAGTGGGACCGGCAGGACGACGCCCGCCGCATCGGATCGAGAGCGAAGACGGTCTCGGAGTGCTTCGCGCTCGAACAGCCGCTGCTGCGGCCGTTGCCCGACGAATCGTTCAAGACGGGCCGGCTCTTCACGCCGCGGGTCGACCGCTACAGCCAGATCCCTGTCCGCACCAACCGCTACTCGGTCCCGACCAGGCTGATCGGGAAACGGGTCCGGGTCGTGCTGCACGCTTCTCACCTGGTGGTCTACGACAGGAACGTGGAAGTGGCCCGGCACGAGCGGCTGATCGCCAAAGGCGCCGTCCGCCTGGATCTGGACCACTATCTGGAGGTCCTGGTCCGCAAGCCCGGTGCCTTTCCCGGCTCCACCGCCCTCGAACAGGCCCGCTCGGCCGGCAAGTTCACCCCGGTCCATGACGCCTGGTGGGACCAGGCCAAGAAGATCCACGGCGAGCGGGACGGCACCCGGGCCCTGATCGAGGTCCTGCTGCTGGGCCGGCATCTGCCCCACGAGCATGTCGTCGCCGGCCTGGCCGCGGCCCTGCGGGCCGGGGCCATGACCGCGGACGCCGTCGCACTGGAGGCCCGCAAGGCCGCCCAGGCCGAGACCGAACCCGGCACCACCGCGAATGCACCGGCCTCGGGCAAGCCGCCGGCGACGGTGACGTCCCTGCACGAGTGGCGCCTTGCTCATCTTCCGCCGGACACCAGGCCGCTGCCCTCGGTGACCCCCTATGACCAGTTGCTCCGACGCCGTCGCGACAGCGGCGGTGACCACCGTGAGGGAGAAGCCCAGTGACCGTTCCCCGCCAGCGAGGCTTGACCGAGCAGGCCGCCGACGCCGCCATCGACACCGCCTGCCGCATGCTGCGGCTGCCGTCGATCCGCAAGGAGTTCTCCGACATCGCCGACCGGGCGCTGAAGGAGCAGATGACCTACCGGGGCTTCCTCGCCGAGCTGCTGATGGCCGAGTGCGACGACCGGGCCCGACGCCGTTCGGAACGGCGGATCAAAGCGGCGAACTTCCCGCGGGAGAAGTCGATCCGGGCGTTCGACTTCGAGGCCAACCCCAACATCGACGCGGCCACCGTCCACACCCTCGCAAGCTGCGAATGGATCAAGAACGGGCAGCCGCTCTGCCTGATCGGCGACTCCGGCACCGGCAAGTCCCACATGCTCATCGCGCTGGGCACCGAAGCAGCGATGAAGGGCTACCGAGTCCGCTACACCCTCGCCACGAAACTCGTGAACGAGCTGGTCGAGGCCGCCGACGAGAAGCAGCTGAACAAGACCATCGCCCGCTACGGGCGTGTTGATCTTTTGTGCATCGACGAGCTGGGCTACATGGAACTCGACCGGCACGGCGCCGAACTCCTCTTCCAGGTCCTGACCGAACGCGAGGAGAAGAACAGCGTCGCCATCGCCTCCAACGAGTCCTTCGGCGGCTGGACCAAGACCTTCACCGACCCCCGGCTCTGCGCGGCCATCGTCGATCGCCTGACCTTCAACGGCACCATCATCGAAACCGGCACCGACTCCTACCGCCTGGCCAGCACCCGGGCACGGGCCGAGGAGCCCGCCAAGGCCGGCTGACTGCTACCAGCCACCCGCCTCGACGGCCAGCCGCCCTGACGGGCGGCTGGCCGTCCCACTGACGACACTCGTCGCGACCACTCTTGCTCGGGAGTGATCCCCCATCTGCTCGATGGGTCTCCACACCTGTTTTCGACAGGAGGAATGAGGTTCTCTGCGTCAGCCCCAGTTGTGATCTCCAGTGAAGCCGTCGATGGACTCGCGCAGGATGTCCGCGTGACCCGCGTGCCGAGCGACTTCCTCAAGCATATGGATCAGTGCCCAGCGCAGTGACACGGTGGCGCCGTCGAAGAACGCATATGCGGTGCCGGTGGCGTCGATGTCTAGGCTCTCGATCGCTTCGTCCGCAGCGGCCCGGGCACGGGCATAGAAGTCCAAGATGTCCTTGGTCGGCTCGTCAGCGGCTACGTGCCAGTCGGATGCCTCGTCGCCTTCGACTTCGAAGGGAAGCGGATCGCACTCGCGACCGAACGTCAGGCAGAACCAGACGAGTTCAGCGCCGGCGAGATGCTTGAGCAGCCCAAGGAGACTCGTGCCCGACGGGGCTACCGGGCGGCGCAGTTGGTCGTCGTCGAGGCCCTCGAGCTTCCAAAGCATCGCATCGCGGTGTCGATCTAGGGCGATGTGCAGGCTTTCCTTCTCGCCGCCGGTGAACGGCACATGTCTGACCATGCCCAGACCCTAGTGGCTGAGGTCGCAGGGCCTGGTGCCGTCATTTCTCCTCAACATTGACGAGCCTGTTGATCACCAAACGCCTCCGGAAGCCGTCAACAAACGCTGTTCCGTTAGATCAACGAAGCCAGGCCTGCCGTGTGGTGTCGTGGGAGACGCCTTCAAGAACGGCATGGCGGGTGCACCACGGTCAGTTCAGATGCTCGGTTGTTCCTTCACGTCGAACTCGTTGCCTTCGGAGTCCCAACCACTGTCGTCGCTGCGCGCGCTGAGAACCGGACGAATTTCCCTGGCATCCGGTCGATGACACACAGCGGCGATCACCGAACATGGTGATATTCGTCGGGGAGCCGTGACCTGCGGTGCCTGCCGCTGTTGGCCGGGCATGCGAAAATTGATCTCTACATCTGTCGTGGCGGCCGTCGCCAGCGCTGTGCTCGCCGGTCTCGCGCCCGCCACCGCCGCGCCATCCTCGACCACGGCAGACGGGTACTCCAGGCCGGTGGTCAAGGTGACGTGCCAGGCAGCCAACGTCCGTTCAGCTCCGAGGAAGTCCGCGCGCTTGGTCGGGGTGGTGTACCGCGGCGAGAAGGTGAAGGTCCTGGGCGGTCTGAAGCGCAAGCTGCCCAAGCGCGGCTTCTCGCACCTCAAGATCCAGTTCCGGAAGGCCGGCGAGAAGCGCCGGGGATGGGTCATCTTCAACTGCGCAGATCTCTATCAGAAGTACTAATGAAATGCTGGTTGGTCGGTGCTGTCGGCCGCGCCCTGCCTACGTTTCCCGTGAATGATCTATGGCGTGTGTGGTGACCTGCCTGCTCGTCGTCACTCGGTGAGGGTGTGGTTGTGCAACCGGCGATGCCGAGCGCGACGGCGACGGCGGCCCCGGAGGCGGCGAAGGCACGGCGGCGGCCAGGCCACGACGGAGTTCGCACCGGCCCGTGCCCGCCGCGTCTGCGGTGGGCACGGGCCGGTGAGGGAACGGGTCAGTGGCCGTTAGTCTCCGTGGCGTCGGTCAGCCGGTAACGGCGGGGGGTGTCGGTTACCCGCTCAGCCAGCCCCTTGGTGGTCAGCGTGGCTAGGGCGTTTGCGATTGCCCCGGAACTCCTTTCGATCACCCGGCTGATCTGCGTCGCCGTGAATTCCTCAGTGGGGTGTGTTTGGAGGTGCCTGAGTACCTGCTCGCGCAGGGCTCCGGGGGCCAGCCGACCGGCAGCGGGTGCGGGTGTGGGCGGCGTGTCCGACTCCGGGGCGGCCGTTGGCCTGCCGGGTGTCGGCGAAGTTGCCGGAGCGCCGTCGGCGTGAGGGCGAGTCCCGTCCGGCGTGGGGTGGGTGGCGTTGTGACCATCCGTGGCCGCAGCAGCCGTGTTCTCGACGGGCTGCGCGGTGTCGGCGAGAGGTGCATCGGCCTTGTCCTGCTCCGTGTCTTCCTTGGCGAGTGCGGGGTTGGGGTCCGGCTCGGGGGTGGTCTCGGTGTGTTCTGTGGTGTGCGGTTGGGTTGCTTGTTCGGGGGCGGGTTCCCAGCGGTCGGGGGTGCGGCGGCCGCCTTCGAGCTGGCCTCGGGTGCGTACGGCGAGACCGTGCTGTTCCAGGTATGCCAGGGCCCTGGTGGCGGTGGAGCGGCCCAGTCCGGTGGCGCGGGCCAGATCCGCGGCGGTGCAGTCGGTCTTGCCCGTCAGGGCGGTGAACACGTCGACGGTGGAGCCGGTGAGTACGGTCTCGTCTCCGGTTTCGGAATCGGGGCTGGGGTCGTGGTGGGGGGGTGTCTTCTTCGTCATGGGTCTCTCCCGTGGTGGTTCGGTGGGTGGACCCCGGCCGGGGTGCGGCCGCCACTGGGTGGCCGTGTAGGACGGCCGGTGCGTGCGCATCGCGGGTGGTTCCGGTCGTCCCGCGACCATGGACGCTCGACTCTTGTGTGTTCGTCAAGCGCCGCATCGCTCCTGGTCAAAGAGATGTTGGGGTGCGGTATCGGGAGCGAGTGCACCCGTCGGGTGCGCGTTGTTCAGACGGGTGCGCAGGGTGCGGGCGCGTTGCTGTCCGAGGTGCAGTTGGCGACGGAGTTGGCGGATGGAGATCGGCTGGCCCGTTCGTGCCCGCCACGCGGTGTCCAACGCCAGAGCGCGCGCGAAGAGGTCGGTGTCTGAGGGGCGCACGTGACGGGAGCGGGGGCGGGAGCTGGTCGGGTCGGGGTGCGCCTCCTCCCAGTCGGTGCCGTCTGCCGCATGTGTGGCCGTGGCAGGTGGTGCTGCTGTGGCAGTGGCCTCGTGCGGCAGCGTGGAGGGATGCGCGAGGGTTCGGTGGTGTGGCGCGGGTGCACTGGCGGGCGCGGGCGGGGTGCGGTGGTGCACCTCGGTCAGCAAGCGGCGGTAGGCGGCGATGGTCTCGGCCAGGGCGATCAGCAGTAGCGGGGGCGTGAGGTGGAGTAGCACCGCGGCCGGGTCTGCCTGACGCGGGAGCCCGATGCGTCCGTCGGGCCACAAGGAGGCCCAGGTGTTCATCAGCGCCGCGCACAAGCCGGCACCCCAGCGCATGGTGGTCGACCAGGCTGGCGGGGCAAGGCCCCAGCCGGCGAGGCGGGCGTCGGCGTACAGGGTGCCTGCCAGAGCAAGGCTGATCATCGGGTCTAGCAGGATGGCGATCGGCAGAGGGATGCCGCGGCTGGTGGCGAAGCCGGTGACGTTGACCGCCGTGAACACCAGGGCGAGAACCCCGACCGCGCACAGCACTGCGGTAAGCGCCCGGAGCATCCGAGCAGCCTCAGTTTGTGGCGGCCCGCTCATTGGCGCCCCTTGCGTACCGCGGGGCGGGTAGCGCCCTGGAAAGAAGCACTGTCGGTGTCCGCCGGGCCTTCACGTACGACGGCTCCCGGCCTCGGAGCGTCGATTGCTCGACGGGAGCCGATGTAAAGGGCGACGTGGGTGATGTGCTCCGCGCTGGTGCCGAAGAACAGCAAGTCCCCCGAAAGCAGCGGAGCATCACGCTGTACGCGCGGGCCGTGGCGGAACTGGTCCTGGGCCACGCGGGGCAGTGTGATGCCGGCGGAGGCGTAGGCAGCTTTGGTCAGTCCGGAGCAGTCGAAGCCGCCCTCGGCTGGGCCGTCGCCACCCCACACGTAGGGGGCGCCAAGGTGCGTGCGGGCGAAGGCAACCGCTTTGGCAGCGGGCTTGTTTGGGGTCGGTGCGGCGGAGTCGTACCCGTCGGCGATGGCCAGGACGCGGTTCACGTAGGAGTCGGAGTGATTGTAGTGCCAGATAGCACGCCGTAGGTTCTGGCCGTTCTTTGCGCCGTTGGCGCACAGCAGCCGGGCGGCAGCGTAGACGGCGTTGACGGGGTCCCAAGGTGTTGGCGGGTTCTTCCCGCCCGGCGGTACCGGATAGGCGTACATCTTGAAGGTGGAGGGGAGGAACTGCATCGGCCCGACCGCGCCCGCCGAGGAAATCATGGTGGGGTCGCGCGAGTGGTCGGTCTCGACCTTGCCGATGGCGGCGAGGATCGTCCAGTGCAGGCCCGGGCACTCGGGTGCGGCGCGCTGGTAGAGGGCGAGCAGGTGGGCGGGGATGTCCATCCGCGCGTACTTGTTCGGCGACAGCCCGCCTAGCAGTGCGGCGATGATGGCAGCGGCCAGCAGCGGTAGGGCGAGGATGGCGCAGCCGATGCCTCCGGTGGTCTTGGTGAGCAGCGAGTTCACGAGCCTGCCCCGGGCCCGGCAGGCGGTGGGAGCGGCGGCACGGGGAGGGTGAGGGCGGTGTCGGCGTCGGTGGGCTCCAGTTCGCATGCGGGGCAGAGGGGGGACCAGCGGGTGGCGAGGTGGGTGAGGGTGGTGCGGCGCGTGTCTCCGGGTGCCAGGGGGCTCCACCAGGGGCCCCAGGGTTCGGTGGTGGTGAAGTCCGCGGAGGAGGTGGCGATGTTCAGGTCCAGTTCGCGTGCGGGGGCGGTGAGGCGGCGGCGCAGTGCCTGGTCGCGGGAGGCGGTGCGGGTGTGGATGAGCAGGGCTGGCCGGGCGTTCGCCGTGGTGGTGAAGGCGGCGTAGCCGGTGAGTTTCGCTTCGACGCGCGACAGGGGCTGGCTGCCGGTGTCGTATTCGAGGAAGAACGGCAACACCAGGTCGCCGGCGCCGTAGTGGGCGTAGGCGTCGGGGCGGACGATGTCGCCCCAACGGCGGGCGCAGGACCGCTCGGACAGCCAGAGTGGCAACCCGGTTCCTGCGGTGGTACGGCTGCGGGCGGCGAGGCGTACCAGGAGTTCGTTGACGCCGAGATCGTGGCCCAGCCAGGGCGAGTAGGCGATGCGGCCGGTGTGGCTGGGGCGCCAGCCGAGGTCGGCGAGGTCGCATCCGGCATGGGCGGCGAGTACGGCGGCGCCGGCGGGGCCGAGGGTGTAGTGCTCGGGGGCGGATCCGGTCTGGGTGAGGGGGCGGAAGGAGTCGAGCACGCCGTGGTGGTGCAGGGTGCGCAGGCGGCGCTGGGCGGCGCGCAGGGAGGTGTAGGCCAGGCTGGCGATCTGGTGGGTGGTCAGGACGCGGTGTTCGTTCAGCATCCGGGCCAGCCACAGGTCGCGGGCGGTGAGGACGCGGGATAGGGCGGCGATGTCGGTGTGCCGGGAGGGGCGCCTGCGGGTGGTGGCGGCGCGGGCGGTGTAGCGCGAGCCGGGGCCGGAGGCAGGGCGCGGGAGTGCGGGCATGGGAGTCTCCACCAGAGGGGCGGTGCGGGAGGGGTGTCAGGGGCGGGTGGCCGGGCGGGGGCCGGTGCGTCCGCCGGCCGCCGCGCGCAGGTCTTTGGCCCGGCCGGGCACTGTGGGCGGGAGGGGCCGGGTAATGAGGGTGAAGGCGGCGGATTCTGCGCCGCCGGTCAGCAGGTGCGCAGCGGCCTGGTAGGGGCCGAGGTGGGCGAGGTCATGCGCGGCCAGGGTGGGGAGCGTGTGCCGTTCCAGGGCGTTGGCATCTTCCGGAGAGGCGTTGAAGAAGACCTTGTTGCGGGCGTTGGCGGAGATGCCTTCGCGCAGGTCGCGCGGGAGCTGGGCGAGGTGTTGGTGGGCGAGGAGCATGGACAGGCGGTAGCCACGCGCCTCGGCGAGCATGTCCTCCAGCGGATACGGCAAGGTGAGGAAGTTGTGGGCTTCGTCGATACTCAGCGTGGCGTCGATGCGGGTGTGCTCGGGGACGCGGGCGCGGGCTGCTGCGGCCTGCCAGGTCCCGGCGACGATGAACGAGCCCAGCAGCCGTGCGGTCTCCTCGCCGAGGGCTCCTTTGGGGAGGCGGGCGAGGAGGATGCCGCCGTCGAGGACCTGGCCGAGGTCGAAGGTGGAGGGGCCGGCGGAGATGGCGCGGCGGGCGAAGTCGCGCAGCAGGAAGGCGCGCAGCTTGTTCATCACCGGGCCGATGACGGCGGCGCGGGAGGGTTCGGACATGGATTCGTACCAGGCCCAGAAGCCGCGCAGTACCGGGTCCTTGAGGGCGGGGATGATGCGCAGCCGGTAGGCGGATTCGCCGAGCAGGCGGGGGACGTCGGCGAGGGTGACCAGTTGGCGGGTGCGTTCGCGGTGCTTGAGGAGGGTCAGGCAGGCGGCCCGCATCACGTCGTCGGTCCGCGGCCCCCAGAAGGCGCTGAAAATGCGGCGGAAGATGCCGGTGATGTTGTCGACGACGACGTCGATGTCCGTGCCGTCGAGGACGTTCAGACAGGGCGGGGGGTGCGGGTCGTCGGGATCGATGAGGACCAGGCGGTCGGCGCAGGTGTCGGGGAGCCGGTTCAGGAGGTCGGTGACCAGGTCGCCTTTGGGGTCGATGACGATGACGCCCCGGTGGTGGCGTACGTCGTCCAGGGCGAGGTTCGCGATGAGGGTGGACTTGCCGGATCCCGTCGCGCCCATGACATGGAGGTGGTGGCGGGCATCGGTGACCGCGAGGCCGACACCGCGGCGCGCGCCGGTATCGGAGCGCCCGAGAGGCTTGACGCTGTTGCCGGGTGAGGGTTCGGGGACCTTCGGGGGCGGCAGGACCGAGCGGGCGCCGGCCCGTTGCACGCCAGGAGCATCCGGGTCGACGGGCAGGTGCGCGATGGCGGCAAGCTCAGCGACCGACAGCAGCCCTGGCCGGGAGAGCGGGAAGCACCGGGTGCTCAGCCACGGTTCGGGATGGCGTAGCCGGGCGCGGGCGAGGTAGTTGCGGTCGGCGTAGAGGCCGAAGGCCGAGGCGAGAGCGTGGGCCCGGCCACGCGCCACGTCCTCGGACCGTTCAGTGTTGGTCGAGCAGGTGGCGGCATAGGTGAGGGAGCACTGCCACTGCGGGCCGGAGAGCTTGGTCGCCGACTGCCGTACTGCGGCTCCGTACCCGGGGTCCTGTTTGCCGGTTGCGGCGGGCTGGGCGCGGTGGAAGAGCAGTGCGGCCAGGGCGGGGAGCCGGGCTGGAGCGCTTCCGGCTTTGAGCCTGCGGGCGTGGCGGCGGGCTCGGCGCAGTGCGCTGCCGGTGGCGGGGCGGGCCAGGATCTGCACGCACGCGGACTCGTCCTCGCCCATGCCGCTGGCGGCCTGGAGCAACGCGCGGAGCGGGTCGGTGGCGTGGTCAGTGCGCAGCGGCAGGACATCGTGGCGAGCTGGACGTAGTTGTCCAGCGGATACGGCATGGCCTGGGGTGAGGAGTGCGGCAGGTTCGGTGACGCGGGTGTGGGCGCCGGGCCAGGCGGCCTCGACGGCACTGCGCACCAGGCCCAGCGGTACGGTGCCGGGCAGCCACAGGCGGATGGACAGCCCGGTGTAGGACCAGTTGTACTCGAAGGCGAGGTGCGGCTGGCCAGTGGTGATCCGGCGCCACCAGGGGCGCAGGAGGCCGGCGAGCTGGGCCCACAGGACTTCACCGCCCCTGGGCGCGACGGTGGGTGGTGAGAGGATTTCCACGCAGCGCGCGCCCTGGGCGAATTGCTGCTCGCGCCACCGCCGCAGACGGGTCTTGAGCGCATAGCCGCTGGCCACGGCGACAGCACTGCAAGGGGCGAGGACGGGTGCATGCGCGGCGAGCCAGCCGATGCCCTGGGCACTGATCGTGGCCCAGAGGCAGCCTGGGTTGGTGAGGAAGTCCACGAGTGGCCCGCTGGGCTGGGATGCGGCGTACGCCGGGTGCGCCATCAGAAGTCCTCTGCCGCGTAGGAGCCGATGAGGCCATCGCTGTCGGGTTCTTCGCCTCCCGGTTGATCGGTGGTGAGTTCGCTCGGGTCTGTGGTGATCACCCCGTGTTCGCCGGGAGCGGCGACACTGATGAAGGCGACCTTGTGCCGGCGGTCGCCGGTCAGCAGCAGGGCCTCGCCGCGGGTCGCGGAGAGCAGGAACTCCCGCTCGCCGTGGCAGAGGTGGAAGTTCTCACTGATCACGTCGATGGCCTGAGGTGCCTGGCGGAGCAGGATCTGGGTGGCTGCGTTGGAGACGATGGCCCGCCCGAGGGGGGAGGCGAGGACGTCGTCGGCGTCCTGGGTGACCATCGCAAGACCGGTCCAGTACTTGCGCGCCGCCTTCGCCAAGCGGAACAGGAAGCGCGCCCCGGCACCGTCGCGCATTAGCAGCCACGCCTCGTCCACCACGACCAGGTGACGGCCGGGCTGTGCGCGGTCGGTGACCTGCCGCCAGATCGCGTCCAGCGCGAGCAGCATGGCTGGTGCCTTGACCTCTTCGGGGAGCTGGCGCAGGGCGAACACGACGAGATGACCGTTGGTGGAGACGGTGCTCGTGCCATTGAACAGCCGCGCGTGCGAGCCGGTGGTGAAGGGAATGAGCCGGTCGACGAGATCGGCTGCCGTCTGGCCGTCGTCGTCGGCCAGGACCGTGGCGAGGTCCGCGAGGGTGGGCGGGGTGCGTTGCCACGTGCGTGGGTCTGAGGTGATCCCGGCACGCGTGTAGGCGGCGAGGATGGCCCGGTCCAGCACCGCTTTCTGAGCCGCGGCCAGGTCGCTGCCCAGCAGAACGGCGAGGAACGTGTGCAGGAACAGCACCCGCCTGGTCAGGAGGTCCTCGCCGCTGTCCATCGCGGCCGGGAGGTCGAAGGGGTTGAGGCGTACGCCGTCAGCGCCCAGGGCGACGACGTTCCCGCCGACGGTTTCGGCGAGGCGGACGTACTCGTCTTCCGGGTCGATCACCGAGGCCGTGACGCCGGTGAACAGCAGGCGCAGAAGCTCCAGTTTGGTCAGATAGGACTTGCCGGCCCCGGAGCGGGCCAGGGCGATGGAGTTGTAGTTGTCCTGCGCGAAGCGGTCCCACATCACCGGGGCTGCGGAGACGGCGTTCAACCCGTACAGGACTCCGGACGCCGTACCGTCTTCGCCTGCGGTGATCGGTAGGTCGGGACTGGTGAAGGGGAAGCATGCGGCGAGCGCGGCGGTGTCGAAGGTGCGGCGGATCTTGAGGGTGTCGATACCGAGCGGGAGGGTGGCCAGCCAGCCTGGCAGTGCCCGGTAGGTCGTCGGAGCTACGGTCATCAGCAGCGACTCGGCGATCGCCCGGACGGCGGCGGCCTGCTCGGCCAGACTTTCCTCGTCTGGGGCGTGCACGGTCAGGTACATCGCGACGTGGAAGAGTTTTCCCTCGCCGCGGGCGATGCGGTAGGCGAGGTCGGCGGCGTCCGCTGCGGCGGCTTCTACCTCCGGATCGTCCAGGTGCCCTTTGTCGAAGCCGGTGCGGCGGCCGGACTCCAGTCGGGCCCGTTGCTTCTTCAGCCCGGCCGCCGCCACGGGGTTGGGGACCGGCTCGATGTGCAGGGCGATGTCGAGGTGGCCGGGGAAGTTCAGTAGCGGGGCCAGCCAGCCGGAGGTGACTTCGGCCGGGTAGCCGCTGACCACCAGTGTGGTGGCCAGGTGTTCACCGATGGCGAGGGTGCGGGCGTGCACTTCGATGGCCTCGGGTCCATGGACGTCCAGCAGGCGGGCGGCGTCGACGACCGACGTGTCGCGCTTCGCGTGGCGGCGGGTGAAGCGGATCCAGGTCATGCGTGATCTCCTTCCGGTCCGTCCTCAGGCGCGGTGGGGGTGTCGGGGTTGCAAGCCGCGCTGACCAACTCGGCGCTCTGCTCGCTGTCCAGCCCGGTGACCGTGACCTCGGCGGCGCTGAGTGCGCGGGCTGCCTCGGCCACGCGCTGCAGCACCCGTCCCTCGCCGGCGTGGTGCCGCCTGCCGGGCCCGGCCTCTTCTTCCCTGGAAACCAGCACGATCTGCCGCCCGAGCAGGTTGCCGTCCGCGGCGAGGTCGGCGAGGAAGTCTGCGTGGGCACGGGCGGCCCGTTCCAACTCGGGGTGCGGCAGCGCGGCTGCCTGGTGCTGGAGGTCAGCGGCGAGCGGGGCGAGGTCGATGCGGTGGCAGCGCACCAGCAGTTGGGTGGGACCGGTCAGGGAGTTGAGCCATCGGGCGAACGCCGCGGTCAGGCCCTGCTGCTCGGCGCCCGAGCGGAGCTCGAAGTTGACGGTGGAGCACGTCGCCAGGGCCGCCTTACCTTCACCGCCCAGGTCGAGCACTCCGTTGGGGGTGATGCCGTCATACGGCATGCGCATCGCGGTCGGAGGCGGACCTGCGGCACGGGCCCACTGGTCGGGGATGGCGGTCGGCAGCGGCGGCACGCCTTCGGCGGCCTGCACCCGGCGCCCCCGGGCGCGGGCATGGGTGAGCGCGGCGAGCAGGAAGCGGTCCAGGCCGATTCCTTCCCGCCGGCCGACCGCAAGGGCGGCTAGAGCCCCGGCGATCGGGATGACCAGGACCACGTAGGTGAGCGGTGCCATGAAGAGGCGCGTGGCCCACCAGCCGGCGTACATTACGACTCCGGCAAGAGCGAGGGCCCCGGTCTGCCTGGCGGTGAAGGGTCCGAAGATGCGGTCGGGGCGTGAGATGTCGGCCGGGATGCGGGTGGAGTACGAGGCATCGGTTGCCTCGTCGGGTGGGTTCATGCGGGAGTTACCTCCGGGGCGGTTCGAGGGGCAGCCGCAACTGCATGGGGCGTGGTGGGCGGAGGCGGACGCGGCGGGCTGGTACGGGCAGGGGCATTTGGCGTGTCCTGGGTGCCGGGCCCGCTCGGGCGATCCGCGGCGGAGAGCCTGGCGCTGCTGCGGCGCGGACTGCTGGGGGCGTGGCAGGGATGCGCTCGGCGCGGATCGGCAGCCATAGCTGAGTGGATGTTCCTGACCGGGGGCTGCGCGGGGCGGTGACGGGCAGGGCCAGTTGCCGTGTCCGGCGGGCCTGGGCAGGGTGGATCACGGCGCGGGGGCCTCTCGGCGTACGGGGGACGGGAGCTGCCCCTGGTCTGTGGCGTCGGGGAGCGCTGCCCGGTCGGCCAGCGGCGCCAGGAGCGATCGCCGGGGTGGGCGCTTGATGCGCGCCGGCGGCGCCAGTGCGATGTCCTCCTTGCTGCCCGGCTGGGGCGCCGGAGGCTGGTTGATCTGCTGCCCCTCGCCGCCCACGGGGACGGGCGAAAGCTGCTGGCCCACGGCCAGACGAATCCCGTCCCCGACCTCGGGCACCACCTCGCCCGGGCCCGGTGGGCGGTCGGCCCCTACCGGGCCCGCCCCCGCCCCCTCCCGGCCGGCCACCGCCGCCACCGTTGGGCCCGCCGCGGCCAAGGCCGAGCCCGGCGGCGCCTCCGCCGCGGCCACGCGGTCCGCTGCGTCTGCGGAGCAGGCTCGCGCCGGGCAAGTAGTGGTCCATGAGCCGGTACATCGCCAGGTGCTTGAGCATCCGCACTCCGGTCGGCGCGTGCGGATTGCTGACCGGGGAGCCGCGCAGGACAACCTGCAAGGTCCAGCCGGGAATCTTGAACAGCACCCAGAACAGGGCCACGCCGGCGAGCGTCGTACCTAGCTGATCGGACTTCGGGATGCCCAGAGTCTTGGCGCCGGGAGAGAAGAACAGCTTCAGGGCCAGAACGAACGTCATCGACTGCGCGATCTGAATAACCAGGCATCCGCCCAAGGCCCGCCACCACAGCCGAGCGACCGGATCGGTCAGCGGGTGAGCATGACACGCCAGCATCAACGGTGCGGCCACCGCCAACAGCGCCATCACCGCGACCCGGACCAGGAACCCGATCAATACCGCGAGGACCAGCGCGATCATCACGATCGCCAGGATCAACAGATACAGCTTCAACCCCGCGGTGCCGAACAGGGCGAAGGGGAGGACTTGCTCGACCATGCCCTTCCCGGCGTCCGACATGTCGGTGGCCATGATCGCGTGGGCCAGGGCATTGGACAGGCTGATCGCCTTGCCCATCACCGTCAGCGATGTCGCTGCCGCGACCATCCCCAGCAGCAGCCGCGGCACGATCTGCTGCAGGGCGTAGCGGGTCTGGACCGTCTCGTATCCCATGACCGTGATACCGCCCGCGGTCACGAACAGCACATAGATACCGGCCGTGATGCCCAGCGTCGCCGTCCACAGCCGCTTGATGTCCGCGTGCTTGGTGACATCAGGCGTCGCCAGCAGAGTGTCGGCGAGAAATTCCCGGACCGGCCTCATGATCTGCTCGACCAGCATGCCCAGGAACGAGGTGATCGCGTCCACGATCATTCCGGGAACGTCGAGGAAGCCGAAAGCGCTGCCTCCGTTATTGCAGTCGCTCGGATCGCCGTCCAACTCGCACGCCTGCGGCGTCTGACTCGGCGTCGGCTCCGGCGAGGACGGCGCCTCCGGCTCGGCCTCGGGGCGTCCCGGAGTGGGGGTCGGGCCGGGCGTAGGATCCGGCCTCGTCCCGGACTCGGGTTCCGGAGTGGGCGCGGGCTGCGGTTCGGGTTCGGGCGGATCGGGAGCGGCGGGAGCCAGCGCGGCTGTACTTACGGCCTGCGCAGAGTCTGAGTGGACGAGCGGAACCAGTACGAGGGCCGCCAGGAACAGCAGAGGCAGGAAGCGGCCCACATACCGGGGGCTGGTCACTGGCCGCCCCCGCCCACCCCGACGATGCCCTGGAGCACCGTGACGATGACCGGAGCGAGGATGGCCAGTCCGTAGCCGATGCCCGCGGCCTTCAACGCCCGCTTGGCGGCCTCGACCTCACCGGGATCACCACCGGCCATCAGGTAGCGCAGCCCGCCGAAGGTGAGGAAGAGGGTGGCCAGGCCGGCGAGGATGCCGACGATCCAGTTCCGCAGGTTGTCGATGACGGTCGGGATGTCGGCCACCGCCCACACGTGCGGCGGCTGGGCCAGCAGTGCCACCGCGGTGATAGCCACGGTGGCCCCCGGGCGGACGAACCAGCGGCCGAGGGGCTCAGGCCGAGACTGCCGACGACGCGCGAGCATGGCAGTACACCTCCATCGGGCACACGGCAAGACGGGACAGAGACGGGAGCGCCCCTGGCCGGGGCATGGGGGCAGCAGGAGCGGGGTGAGCAGAACCCTGGGCCCGGGAGCCGGCCTCCCTACGGGATGCGGCGGGATGGGTTCTCGGGTGTCAGCACGAGACGGTCGTGCTCACCCCGCACCAGGCGGCATTCCGGTCCGGGACGTCGGCCGATGCCCCGGACCGGAACGGGCGGCCTGGTCCGACTCACGGACCGGGCCGCTGTTCACCGTGAATAGAGATGCCGGTGGCGTGAATTGACATCCCGCCGCCGGAGATCCCCCGTTCGGACGCCCTACACCTCCTGTAGCCGGTTCCGCAGATGCGCGGCCAAGTGCTGCTCCGCTGCGTTGCGGTGCCGGTAGAGCTGACGCACACTCACTCCGCGCTCGGCCGCAAGGAGGCTCATGGGCTCGCCGCCGAGGCGGGTGCGGGCGATCAGCCGTGCCTCGGCCACGTCGACCACCCGGGCCTTTACGGCTTGGGCGAGCACCGTGAACTCGTCCACCGCCTCATCCGGGTCCGCCTGCGGCGAGGCGCACAGGAGGTCGAGGCGCGCTGTTGCCGGGCCGGCCTCGCGGTTCGCGCGGCGATGTGCGGCGTACACCACTCGGTGCACGGCCCGGTCGGCTGCGTTGAAGAGCTCCCTATCCAGCCGCTCCGAGCGCAGATCCACCGTGCGCAGGGCTACAGCGACGGCGGCCAGGGCCTCCTGCTCGACTTCAGCGCGCTCCATGTGGGCGGGGCGGGGCAGCCGGGCGAGCATCCGGCGCAGCACCGGAACGGTCATGGCCACAGCGACCACGCCCCACGGCTCACCCAGATCGCGAGCACGCCGGACCACCTCACGCCACGTCTGCTCGCGCAGCTCGGCTCGGGTGGAGGGGTGTGCCAGGTGCGTGCGTACCTGGTCGACCGTCCATGCCGCACGGTCAGGGTCGTCGCATACCAGGTGCGCGGGGAAGGTGAGCGGCTCGATTCCCCGGGCGAGGGCGAGGAACGCTTGCTCCAGCTCCCCGAGCGGGGAACGAAGGCTGTCGTGCGAACGGGGCGCGGGACGGTGAGCTTGGTGGTGGTGCATGGCGCATCTCCTGTGACGACGTGGACAACTTCCGCCGCCACACCTCCCAAGGCCCCGTGCCACCACCGGCCCACCCGCAAGCCAGTGCCGCGTCACCGCCGACCGAGTTGCCCGGCATGTGCGACAGCCCTGCCCTGGTTCACCCTCGATGGTCTGGAGTGACGCCTCAGACGGAGCAAAGTGAATCGAACACAGAAATTCTCAACACTCCTCTGCGCCACTCGCTGGGGGGTTCGCCGAAGTGGTTCGCGGGTGGCTCGCAGGTGGCATACGACTGGCTCGCACCCACAACGAAGTGCACAAATACGGTTCACGACAAGGAGAGCCGGGAGTCACTCGGCGCGCGCAGAGTCGCTGTCGAGGGGATCGAACAGTCGCAACGCGATGGCAAAGATCAACCGGCGAGTCTCTATTAGCCACGTCAGCACGAGTACGGCCGGACCCCTCCGTCCCGGGCGCCGCTCATCGCATGCCGAACCCCACCGCTCCCCGCTCCCGTACCTCTCGGCCGCTGCCGACGACCATCTGGCTCCCCGGCCCGGACGACCCGGCTCGTCCGATCCCCGGCGCCGTACTGCCCGCCTGGGCAATCGACAAGATCCGCACCGACTTCGTCGACCGCCCCGCCCACCAGCCTGCTCACCTGCTCAAGATCGCGATCCGGGACACGGCACCCGGTATGGACGCCCGGATCCCCACCACGCCCTTCACCACCCCGGCTGACGACGGGGACAGCGCAGACATGTCCATCCTCCTGGCCGAGCTCCACCCCGACGCCATCCCCACTGCTGCCACCGCAGATCTGGCCCTCGGCGGAAGCGAGGTACACGGCGCAGCCGGAGACGGCTGGCCCGGCTTCTTCCACCGGGCCCACCGGCTCCTGCCCACGGACGGTCTTCTGCTGCTGGCCACCCGCCAGCGTCGGGACGCTGGCCGACTCACCGACCCGCTCGGCACCCTGATCGCATCCGCCCGCACCGCCGGATTCCGCTACCTCCAGCACATCGTGGTCGCCTACGGCCACCCGGCCGGCGACCGACTGGCACCCGCCCTCCCCGCCGACACCTCACCAGGCGTCGCGCACTGCGACCTGATCGCCCTGTCCGCGATCCGCCACGCCTAGACCAGCCAAGGAGAACGCTCGTGCCTTCCCCTCTCTCGGTGTGGAACACCGCACCCACCTCCGCCCCGCAGCAGCGCAAGAACCGCTACGTGTCCGGCTCGGCCGTCCACCCCGCCAAGATGCTCCCGTGCGTCGCCGCCCACGCGATCGCCACCTACACCCGCCCCGGCGACCGGGTCCTGGATCCGATGTGCGGCATCGGCACCACCCTCGTCGAAGCGATCCACCTCGGCAGGCACGCCCTCGGCGTCGAGTACGAATCCAAGTGGGCCAACCTCGCCCGCCGCAACGTCGCCTACGCCACCCACCAAGGCGGCAGAGGCTCTGGTGATGTGCGTTGCGGCGACGCCCGCCGACTCACCCAGCTCATCCACGCCGAGCACCATGGCGAGGTCGACCTCGTCATCACCTCGCCGCCCTACGGGCACTCGGTGCACGGGCAAGTCCGCTCCACCCGCGAGACCGGCAAACGAGGAGTGCTCAAGAAGGACTACCGCTACAGCCACGACCCCTCCAACCTCGCCCACGTCTCCACCGACCAGCTCCTGGAAGCCTTCACCCAGATCCTCACCCAGTGCCGACACCTCCTACGCCCCGGCGGCACCGTGGTCGTCACCACCCGCCCCTGGCGCGAACGCGGCGAACTCATCGACCTACCGTCCGCCGTCCTGGCCGCCGGCCAGGCCGCCGGACTCATCCCCACCGAACGCTGCGTTGCCCTCCTCGCTGGCATCCGCGACAGCCGCCTGATCACCCGCCCCTCGTTCTTCCAGATGAAGAATGTCCAAGACGCCCGCCGCCAGGGCATCCCACTCGCCGTCGTCCAGCACGAGGACGTCTTGGCCTTCACCCGCCCCGGACGTCACGCTTGCCCGACCGCAGCCACCGCTACACGCCCGCGGCAAGGGAGCGCCACCGAGGGGTTCCGCTCACGTACCTGTGCTGAGGGATGCCGACCTTTGTGTGGCCCCACCGTCGGGCGGCACGAGGAGTGACTGGCCCACAGCACCCCCGCGTCAACACCCAAGATCACGGTCTTGACAAGCTCACCGAGGCGGAGCGTCCATGGTCGCCGGATACCGGCACGCGCCAAGAACTGCCCTGCTCGGCGGATCGGCAGCCGGTGATCGTGGAGTACATCGTCGTTGATGGCAAGGACGCCGAGGCTGTGGCCCAGCGCCAAGGGGCTGCGATCCGCGAGGTGCTGGAGTGGATATACGCCCACCGGCGTGAGCAACGCGGATGAGTCCCGGCGCCCAGGTCCCAGGAGGGAAGCGCGCATATGCCGGAGAACCCATCTAGCACGACCTGGTCACCTCCGATGGCGGACCGGCCCTGGTCCACCAGCAATGCCCCAGCACCGGGCGCGCCGCCCGTCAGCGTCCCGGTCGCTTGGCTCGGGCGCACATCCACGGAGGACTCACAGGACCCGACCCTGTCCCTACCGCGGCAGCTCCGCAATGCCAGAGCTGCCTTGCCACCCGGCTGGGTCATTGTCGCCCACTTCTACGACGTGGAGTCCGGACGCAAAGAGTTGGATGAGCGGGGTCGTTCCCTCGCCCACCGGAACTTCAACATCTCCATCCCCCGGGACGGGGGCATCTCGGACCTTCTAGAAGAGGCCCAGCGACCCGATCGCCGCTTCGCAGCCGTCATCTGTGAGTCCATCGAGCGGGTCGCCCGGCGCACCTACTTCGGAACTAAAATCGAGTACGAGCTTGAGCAAACTGGAGTCGCCCTATGTGCTGCTGACGAGCCCATTGTCACCGGGCGCCACGCCAAGCGAGCCACGCCAACCCTCACGCGACGTGTCAAGCAAGCGGTATCTGAATGGTACGTACTCCAGATGCTGGAGCTTTCCTGGGACGGCTTCGTCGAGCACACTCAACAAGGCTGGAACACCGGAAAGCCGCCGTACGGATACCTAGCCGAAAAGGTCCCTCACCCCGTTCCTGCCCGGCGCGCTGAAGGCCGCACCAAACACCGACTCATCCCCGATCCCGCCCGGGGCCCGGCAGTAACCAAAATCTTCCAACTCCGCGGCCTGGCTAGGCTCGGTTACGACGCTATCGCTGACCAGCTCAACCTTGACCGGGTAGCACACCCGCCCCCGGCGCCCACAAGAGCCCAGGCTGCGCTCGGACGCTGGAGTGGGTCCGCCGTGCGTGAGATTCTGATGAACCCCAAGTACACCGGTTACCAAGTCTGGAACCGCCGTGCGACCAAAAAGGGGGGACGCAACAACGATCCCAAGGACTGGGTGTGGTCGCCCCAGCCCACTCACGAGCCGCTGGTCACTCGCGAGTTGTTCGACGCTGTTTCCGCCATGCCCCGCAAACGCCAAGGCTCGCGCACTGCCTGCGGTGTAAATCGGCACCCAGCCGCCAAACGCTCCTACGTCCTGCGTTCGTATGTCGTCTGTGATCTGTGTGAGCGGCGTATGTTCGGCAAGACCCGACATCGGATCCCGTACTACGCCTGCGAGTTGGATACGAACGAGCACCGAGACAGATCTTGGTTCGCCGCGCATCCCAAGAGCCTATGGATCCGAGAGGAGATCCTGCTCGAATCCGTGTCTGACTTCTTCGCTACACGCGTCTTCGGCCCCAATCGACATGTCCACCTAAATGCGGCTCTTGAATCCGCACCAAAGTCCCGAGGTGCGTCTGAACGAGAGTCAGACGAGCGAGACGCGCTGGAGCAAGCCATTGCTGCCATCGGCAGCCGCCAGGACCGTCTGATTCAGACCCTTGCGGAGGGCATCGATAGCGAAGTGCCCGGTGGAGAACCAGATCCCGATCTTGAGAAGGCGTTCCGTGACGGCGTCCGGAAGGAACACACGAACCTGGGGAGGCAGCGGAAAGCGCTCTCCGACCAACTTGACCGGATGGGTGCACCCGAGCCCTCCAGCCAAGTCAGCGATGCTGCCCTGCTTGACACCCTACCGATGTTGAACGTGGACGTAACCAAGGCCCCCGAAGAGAAACAACGCCAGCTCTACGAAGCCTTTGGTCTGGAGGTTCACTACAGCCGGACCCGAGAGGACGTCAGGCTCAGGGTCGTCATCCCAGGCCATCTGGTTCACGAGCTGACGGATCTCGCACATGAGCTTCGGACGGGGCGCGAAGAGCCGCAGAGCCACGTCGAAGAAGCTTCGAATGATCGTGGCACCCAGAGCTGCAAATCGGGCGATGACGCCCCATTCCGTTCCCATGTTCTGGGTGCCCCCGGCAGGATTCGAACCTGCGCACACGGCTCCGGAGGCCGTTGCTCTATCCCCTGAGCTACGGGGGCGTGTCCGCCGCGTGGTGGTGCGGTGACGGGTAGAACCCTACCAGCTTCGCGGGGGTGGTCGGGTACGGGGTTTTGGGGGTGGGGGCGGGGTGTGTGTGCTGGTCAGGGGCGGAAGTGTCCAAAAGCCGGACGTAGGGGGGCGGGCGCGCCTACCCTTTCCCATGTGCCTGGCTTGTCCGGTCGGGTCCTTGTCGTCGATGACAACAAGGTGATCCGGCAGTTGATCAGGGTCAATCTCGAACTTGAAGGTTTCGAGGTCGTGACCGCGGCCGATGGTGCCGAGTGTCTGGAAGCCGTCCATCGGGTGCGTCCCGATGTGGTGACGCTCGACATCGTCATGCCCCGGCTCGACGGGCTGCGGACCGCGGCCCGGTTGCGGGCCGATCCGCGGACGCGGGGGCTGCCGATAGCGGTGGTCAGCGGGTGCAGTGAGCTGGAGGCCGAGGCGGGGCGGGCGGCCGGGGTGGATGCGTTCGTGGCCAAGCCCTTCGAGCCGGTCGATCTCGTACGGGTCGTGCGGCGGCTCGCCGCGCGGCGGGCCTCGCAGCGGGTCGGCGGGGGCGTCGCCGGGGATGCCGCCGATGACGCGGAGCCCGCCGGGTCCCCGGTGTGCTGAGCCGGGGACGAGTCCGGTAAAAGGGTTCGCCTTCCCACCCCGTCCCTCTCGTACGCTGGTCCCGTGGACCCCGCAGAGCTCACCGGCACCGTCCTGCGTACGGTGCGATCCGCCGCGGTGGGTGAGTTCGGCGCACCCGTGCCGGCGCGCGTCGTCGTGGAGCGGCCGCGGCCTGGCGGGTCCGGGGACTACGCCACCAACGCCGCCCTCCAGCTCGCCCGCGCCGCCGGCCGCGACCCCCTCGACGTCGCCGCCCTGCTCCGCGACCGGCTCGCCGTCCAGCCCGGCATCGCCGCCGTGACCGTCACCGGGCCCGGGTTCCTCAACATCACCCTTCTGCATGAAGGCGATCCCGTCGAGGACGCCCTCGCCGCGGGTGATTCCTTCGGGCACGGCGACTTCCTCCGCGGGCGCTCCTTCCGGCTCGTCGCCGACGAGCATCCCCGGGCCCTCGTCCTCGCCGACTCCCTCCGGCGGCTCCTCCTCGCCGCCGGTGCCTCCCTCGGCGAGCAGGGGGATCTCGTACGGGTGACGGGTGTCGCCGCCCCGACCGGAGCCGGGGCCGGTCGCGGTCTCGGAGAGCTTCCCCCCGACGTGCTGCGGTGGGCCTTCCTGCGTGCCCCCGCCCGGCAGCGGCCCCGCCTCGCGCCCGAGCTGCTCCTCCGCCGCGAGGCCAACCCCCTCTTCCGTATCCAGTACGCCCACTCCCGTACCGCCGCCCTCGCCCGCGCCGCCGCCGCGCTCCGGATCGACACCCGCACCGGCACCCGCGCCGACGGACCACCCGCCGCGCCCCCCGCCGCCCCCGTACGGCACACTCGCTCCGACGGCGTCCTCCTCGCCGCCATCGGCGAGCTCCCCGCCGTCGTGGAGACCGCCGCCCGCCGCCGCGCGCCCGACCGGCTCGCCCGGCACCTCGACGTCCTGGCCGGCGCCTTCCTCGGTGCCGAGGCGGCCCACCCCGCCCTGCCCAGCGGCGACGAGGAGCCCACCGCCGTGCACCGGGCCCGGCTGCGCCGGGCCGCCGCCGCCGGCGTCGCCCTGCGCAACGGGCTCACCCTGCTCGGGATCCGGGCCCCCCGGCACCTCTGAGCCACAGCCACCGCCCAGCCACCCGACAGCCACCTGCGAACACCCCGCACCACCGAAGGAGTACCCCGCCGTGAGCCGATCCGCCCACCCCGCCGGCCCCCGGCACGGCGACGTGCTGCCCGAAGGGCACTACGCCGCACCGCCCGCCGACCTCAACGACCTCGACTCCCGCGTCTGGGCCCGCACCGTCGCCCGCGGCGCCGACGGCGTCGTCACCGTGGGCGGGCTGCCCGTGACCCGGCTCGCCGAGGAGTTCGGCACCCCCGCCTACTTCCTCGACGAGGACGACTTCCGCGCCCGCTGCCGCGCCTGGACCGACGCCTTCGAGGACGCCGACGTCTTCTACGCCGGCAAGGCGTTCCTCTCCCGCGCCGTCGTCCGCTGGCTGCGCGAGGAGGGGCTCAACCTCGATGTGTGCTCCGGCGGCGAGCTGGCGACCGCGCTGGCCGCCGGGATGCCCGCCGAGCGGATCGCGATGCACGGCAACAACAAGAGCCCCGCCGAGATCGAGCGGGCCGTCGGGGCCGGCGTCGGGCGGATCGTGCTCGACTCGTTCCAGGAGATCGTCCGCGTCGCGCACATCGCCGAGCGGCTCGGGAAGCGCCAGCGGGTGCAGATCCGGGTGACGGTCGGCGTCGAGGCGCACACGCACGAGTTCATCGCCACCGCCCACGAGGACCAGAAGTTCGGCCTCGCGCTCGCCGAAGGACAGGCGGCCGAGGCGGTGCGGCGGGTGCTGAAGCTCGACTCCCTGGAACTGGTCGGCATCCACAGCCACATCGGTTCGCAGATCTTCGACATGGCCGGCTTCGAGGTCTCCGCCCGCCGCGTCGTCGGGCTGCTCACCGAGATCCGCGACGAGCACGGGGTGGAGCTGCCCGAGATCGACCTCGGCGGCGGCCTCGGCATCGCGTACACGCCCGAGGACGACCCCCGCGAGCCGCACGAGATCGCCAAGGCCCTGCGCGACATCGTCTCCCGCGAGTGCACCGCCGCCGGTCTCGCCATGCCGCGGCTCTCCGTCGAGCCGGGCCGCGCGATCGTCGGCCCCACGGCGTTCACGCTCTACGAGGTCGGCACGGTCAAGGAGCTGGCGGGGCTGCGCACGTACGTGAGCGTGGACGGCGGCATGTCGGACAACATCCGCACCGCGCTCTACGACGCCGAGTACTCGGTGGCGCTGGCCTCCCGCGCGTCCACCGCGGAGCCGATGCTCGCCCGCGTCGTCGGCAAGCACTGCGAGTCCGGCGACATCGTCGTACGCGACGCCTACCTCCCGGCGGACCTCGCGGCCGGCGACCTGCTCGCGGTGCCCGCCACCGGGGCGTACTGCCGCGCCATGGCGAGCAACTACAACCACGTGCTGCGCCCGCCCGTGGTGGCCGTGGCGGACGGCGCCGCGCGGGAGATCGTGCGCCGCGAAACGGAGGAGGACCTGCTGCGGCTCGACGTGGGCTGAGCGGCAGCGCGGTCATATCTCAGGCATATCTCAGGACTTAAACGGTACGTCTCGCCATCCGGACAGGGCCTCGCAATCGCCCGCCGCTGCGTGAGACTGGAACCGGCCCCATCGGTGCACGTGAGGAACGAGGAACGAGGTCGTATGAGCGAGAGGCGTCCGCTGAAGGTGGCGCTCCTGGGCTGCGGGTCCGTCGGCTCCGAGGTCGCGCGCATCATGACGGCGAACGCCGCCGACCTCGCCGCCCGGATCGGCGCCCCGGTCGAGCTGGCGGGCGTCGCGGTGCGGCGCGCCGGGGTGGCGCGGCCCGGGATCCCGGACGAGCTCGTCACCACGGACGCCACGGCGCTGGTCAAACGCGGCGACATCGACATCGTCGTCGAACTGATCGGCGGCCTGGAGCCGGCCCGTACGCTCATCACCACCGCCTTCGAGCACGGCGCCAGCGTCGTCACGGGCAACAAGGCCCTCCTCGCCGAGGACGGCCCCAGCCTGCACGCCGCCGCCGCCCGGCAGGGCGTCGACCTCTACTACGAGGCCGCCGTCGCCGGCGCCATCCCGCTGGTCCGCCCGCTGCGGGAGTCGCTGGCAGGCGACAAGGTCAACCGCGTGCTCGGCATCCTCAACGGCACCACCAACTTCATCCTCGACCGCATGGACACCTCCGGCGCCGGCTACGCCGAGGCGCTGGAGGAGGCCACCGCGCTCGGCTATGCCGAGGCCGATCCCACCGCCGACGTCGAGGGCTACGACGCCGCCGCCAAGGCCGCGATCCTCGCCGGCATCGCCTTCCACACCCGGGTCCGCCTCGACGACGTGCACCGGCAGGGGATCACCGAGATCACCGCCGCCGACATGGCGTCCGCGACCCGCATGGGCTGTACGGTCAAGCTGCTCGCCATCTGCGAGCGCACGCCCGACGGCACGTCCGTCACCGCGCGGGTGCACCCTGCGATGATCCCCAGGACCCACCCGCTGGCCTCCGTGCGCGAGGCGTACAACGCCGTCTTCGTCGAGGCCAGCGCCGCCGGGCAGCTCATGTTCTACGGTCCTGGCGCCGGCGGCGCGCCGACCGCGAGCGCCGTGCTCGGCGACCTGGTCGCGGTCGGCAGGCACCGGCTGAGCGGCGGCAGCGGTCCCGGGGAGAGCGCGTACGCGCAACTGCCGGTGGCGCCGCCCGACGGCGTCGTGACGCGGTACCACATCAGCCTGGACGTGGCCGACCGGGCGGGCGTGCTCGCGCACGTGGCCGCGGTCTTCGCCGAGCACGACGTGTCCATCGACACGGTCAGGCAGCAGGGCAAGGACGGCGAGGCGTCGCTCGTGGTGGTCACGCACCGGGCGACGGACGCCGCGCTGGCCGCGACGGTCGAGGCGCTCCGGCGGCTGGAGACCGTCCGCGGCGTGGCGAGCACCATGCGGGTCGAAGGGGAGTGACGTAAGGAAATGGACGCAGTGATCGACGAACCGCGAATGTCCGGCACCCGCCAGTGGCGGGGCGTCATCGAGGAGTACCGCGACCGGCTGCCGGTCACCGCGGAGACTCCGGTGGTGACGCTCCGGGAGGGCGGGACCCCGCTGGTGCCGGCCCAGGTGCTCTCCGCGCGCACCGGGTGCGACGTCCACCTGAAGGTGGAGGGCGCCAACCCCACCGGGTCCTTCAAGGACCGCGGCATGACGATGGCGATCTCGGTAGCCAAGGAGTCCGGCGCCCAGGCCGTCATCTGCGCCTCGACCGGCAACACGTCGGCCTCCGCGGCCGCCTATGCGGTACGGGCCGGGCTGACCTGCGCCGTGCTGGTGCCGCAGGGCAAGATCGCGCTGGGCAAGATGGGCCAGGCGCTCGTGCACGGCGCGCGCATCCTCCAGGTCGACGGCAACTTCGACGACTGCCTGACGCTGGCGCGCGCGCTCAGCGAGCAGTACCCGGTGGCGCTGGTGAACTCCGTCAACCCGGTGCGGATCGAGGGCCAGAAGACCGCCGCCTTCGAGGTCGTGGACGCGCTCGGGGACGCCCCCGACATCCACGTCCTGCCCGTCGGCAACGCCGGGAACATCACCTCGTACTGGAAGGGCTACCGCGAGTACCACGGGGACGGTCTCGCCACGCACACCCCCCGGATGTGGGGCTACCAGGCGGCGGGCGCGGCGCCGATCGTGCACGGCGAGCCGGTGAAGGACCCGAGCACGCTGGCCACCGCCATCCGCATCGGCAACCCCGCCTCGTGGGAGCTGGCCGAGCGGGCGCGCGACGAGTCCGGCGGGCACATCGAGGCGGTCACGGACCGGCAGATCCTGCGGGCGTACAAGCTGCTGGCCGCGGAGGAGGGCGTGTTCGTCGAGCCGGCCTCGGCGGCGAGCGTCGCGGGGCTGCTGCAGGCGGCCGAGCAGGGCCGGGTCGACCCGGGGCAGCGGATCGTCTGCACGGTCACCGGCAACGGCCTGAAGGACCCCGACTGGGCGGTCGCCGGTGCCCCGCAGCCCGTCGCCGTGCCGGTCGACGCGGACCGGGCGGCGGAGCGGCTGGGGCTGGCCTGACCGGGGCGTCCCGCGGCCCGCGTACCGGTCCGCGTACCGGCCGGCGTACCCGCGTACGGCACGGGCGCACCGGCGTACGGCACCGGCGGCAGCCCGTCCGGCCTGGGCGGACGTGCGTACGGCCGGGGCCGGGAGCGCGCGCCGTACCGGCTCTTCCGCCGCGCGCCGGGGACGTGCGCGGGCCGCGCATCGAGCGCCTCCTGTGCGCCCTATGTCGCAGGGGAACCCACCTTCGATAAGCTGGCGTTGAGCCCGCCGGTCGAGTGTCCCGGGCACCCCCTTCCGTATGCCGTCCGCACCGCCCGTCCGCGCGCGCACGCCATGCCGCGGGGGCGCCGGTCGGGCAGAGTCGTAACCGAGCTGATTTCCCCCACCGCCCGGGAGACCGGGTGAGAGTCACAAGGAGAGTCACGCAAGCGATGGCCGGTCCAGCCTTCCGCGCCGCGCCCGTACGCGTCCGCGTGCCGGCGACCAGCGCCAACCTCGGCCCCGGCTTCGACACGTTCGGCCTCGCCCTCGGGCTGTACGACGACGTGGTCGTCCGGGTCGCCGAGTCCGGGCTGCACGTCGACATCGCCGGCGAGGGCGCGGAGAACCTGCCGCGGGACGAGTCCCACCTGCTCGTACGGGCCATGCGCAGCGCCTTCGAGGCGCTGGGCGGCCAGCCGCGCGGCCTCGAGGTGGTGTGCGCCAACCGCATTCCGCACGGCCGCGGGCTCGGTTCCTCGGCCGCGGCGATCTGCGCCGGCATCATCGCGGCGCGGGCGGTGACGATAGGCGGCGCCGAGCGTTCCGGCGTCCTGGACGCCCCCGAGCGGGCGGCGCTGCTGGAGCTGGCGACGGAGTTGGAGGGCCACCCCGACAACGTCGCGGCCTGTCTGCTCGGCGGGTTCACCCTGGCCTGGACGGACGACGGCACGGGCGGCGCGGGCACGGCCCCCGGGGACGCTCCCGCGGCGGTACGGGCCATCCGGCTGGAGCCCGCCGGGGGCGTGGTCCCGGTGGTCTTCGTGCCCGGCAACCCGCTCTCCACCGCGGAGGCCCGCGGCCTGCTGCCCCGTACGGTGCCGCACGCGGACGCGGCGCTCACCGCCGCCCGCGCGGCGCTCTTCGTCGAGGCCCTGACCAGGCGTCCCGAGCTGCTGCTCACCGCCACCGAGGACCGGCTGCACCAGGACTACCGGGCGCCGGCGATGCCGGAGAGCACGGCGCTGGTGGCGCGGCTGCGCGCGGACGGCGTGCCCGCGGTGATCTCCGGCGCGGGGCCGACGGTGCTGGCGTTCGCCGAGGACGGCGCGGCCGAGAAGGTCGCCCGTTCGGCGGGCGAGGGCTGGGCCGCCAACCGGCTGGCCCTCGACCGGGAGGGGGCGAGCGTGCTGCCGCTGGCCTGACGGGCCGCGGCGGCCGTGCCACGCGCCGTACGCGGGCACATCGCGCAGGTCAGCGGCCCGCGCGGACGGCCCGCGCACGACGACCCGTACCACTGGCCGCACAACACGGAACCGGCCTCCCGGCGCCGGGAGAGGGGGAATGTCTGCAGGATCCGATAGTGTTAACCTCAAGGCAGCACCAGCGCACTTCAGTCGTAGGTTCCACACGGCCGTGCTGTGTGCTGGGGTCTCTCCGGGCCGCAGGGCCCGGGGGCAGGTCCCACAAGGGGAATTCCCCACCGGGGCAGCCTTTCTTCCGGGAGCCTTCCACATTGCCTGAGCAGCCTGCCGGTGCAGTGACGCTCCCGAATCGGCACCGCTGTCGTGCGTGACACCCACCGGAGTGCCTCGCGCCACCAGCATGCCGACCCTGCACAGTCTTCACCGCCGTACGGCGGACCACCGCACCGACGCGGACCCGCGGACGCAAACGCACGGGCCGCAGCCGGAGAGCACGACCGGTCGCCGAGCCAGACAGGCCGACGCACCGCTCCAGGGAAGGACCCTTCGTGAGCGACACCACCGATCTGATGGGCGTCAACGCAGAGAACGCCGCCAGCCCAGCTTCTGGGGGTGCCTCCCAGCAGGAGACTGGGGGAGCTCCCGCAACCACCGCCGGTTCGACCAGGCGCCGTCGCGGCGCCGGCCTGGAGGGCATGGTCCTGGCGGAGCTCCAGCAGATCGCATCCGGCCTCGGGATCCGGGGCACCGCTCGGATGCGCAAGAGCCAGCTCATCGAGGTGATCAAGGAGAGGCAGGGCGCCGACGGCGGCAAGCCCGCCGAGGCCAAGGCGGAGAAGGCCGCCGACAAGGCGGGCAAGGACGCGCAGGCCGACGGCGGCGCGGCGCGGCCGAAGCGCCGGGCCACCTCCCGGGCCCGTACCGACGCGGCCGAGCAGGCCGAGGGCGACGGCCGCGGCGACGACGGCGACTCGCGGATCGACATTCCCGGCCAGCCCGTCAAGGTGCAGGACGCCGGTGCCGAGCAGAACGGCGGCGAGAAGGCCGACCGGGCCGACAAGGCGGAGAAGGCCGAGAAGGCCGAGAAGTCCGGCGAGAAGGGCGGCGACGCCAAGCAGTCCGGCGACGGCGGCCGGCAGAAGGGCGACCGCCAGGGCGGCGGCGACCGGCAGGGCGGCGGGCGCCGCGACCGGCAGAACCGCCGCAACAAGGGCGACGACGGCGGCGGCCAGGGCGGTGGCGGCGGCCAGCAGAACCAGGGCGGCGGCCGGCAGCAGCAACAGCAGCAGGACGACGACTTCGACGGCGGCCGGCGCGGCCGCAGGGGCCGCTACCGCGACCGCCGCGGGCGCCGGGGCGGCCGCGAGGACTACAGCGAGCCGCAGATCGCCGAGGACGACGTCCTGATCCCGGTCGCGGGCATCCTCGACATCCTCGACAACTACGCCTTCGTCCGCACCTCCGGCTACCTGCCGGGCCCCAACGACGTGTACGTCTCGCTGGCCCAGGTGCGCAAGAACGGCCTGCGCAAGGGCGACCACGTTACGGGCGCGGTGCGCCAGCCGCGCGACGGTGAGCGCCGGGAGAAGTTCAACGCGCTCGTCCGGCTCGACTCGGTCAACGGCCAGGGTCCCGAACAGAGCCGCGGCCGGGCGGAGTTCGGCAAGCTCACGCCGCTCTACCCGCAGGACAGGCTCCGCCTGGAGAGCGACCCGGGCGCGCTGACGCCGCGGATCATCGACCTGGTCTCGCCCATCGGCAAGGGGCAGCGCGGGCTGATCGTGGCGCCGCCGAAGACCGGCAAGACCATGATCCTGCAGTCGATCGCCAACGCGATCACCACGAACAACCCCGAGTGCCACCTCATGGTCGTCCTCGTCGACGAGCGGCCCGAGGAGGTCACCGACATGCAGCGGTCGGTGAAGGGCGAGGTCATCTCCTCGACCTTCGACCGCCCGGCGGAGGACCACACCACCGTCGCCGAGCTCTCCATCGAGCGGGCCAAGCGGCTCGTCGAGCTGGGCCACGACGTCGTCGTGCTCCTCGACTCGATCACCCGGCTCGGCCGCGCGTACAACCTGGCGGCGCCCGCCTCCGGCCGCATCCTCTCCGGCGGTGTGGACTCCACGGCGCTCTACCCGCCGAAGAAGTTCTTCGGCGCCGCGCGCAACATCGAGGACGGCGGCTCGCTGACCATCCTGGCCACCGCGCTGGTCGAGACCGGCTCGCGGATGGACGAGGTGATCTTCGAGGAGTTCAAGGGCACCGGCAACATGGAGCTGCGGCTCGACCGGAAGCTCTCGGACAAGCGGATCTTCCCCGCGGTCGACGTGGACGCCTCCGGTACCCGCAAGGAGGAGATCCTGATGGGCAGCGACGAGCTGGCCATCGTCTGGAAGCTCCGCCGGGTGCTGCACGCGCTGGACCAGCAGCAGGCCATGGAGCTGCTGCTGGACAAGATGAAGCAGACCAAGAGCAACGCGGAGTTCCTGCTCCAGATCCAGAAGACCACGCCCACGCCCAACGGCGACTGACGCGCAACCCGGCGCCGGTTCCACGCGAACCGGTGCAGGTCGGACAGTTTTCGTAGGCAAAAGCCTCCCCTTGGAACGAGGGGAGGCTTTTGCGCGTTCAGCAGTACGTGTGTAACCCTTTTAGGTGATCCCTGTCGGGGAATGTGGGGAAAAGTTCGGATTTACCCGCGGCAAACCAGGGACCTGAGCGGCTGAGGTGAGGAGCCGATGACGGAACCGTACGACGACGGGGATCCCGGCCACCGGCCGCGCGGCCGCCGCCGCAAGGCGGTGCTCGTGGCGGTCTGGACGCTCGTCGGGGTGATGGTCCTCGGCGGGGCCGGCTTCACGTACCTCTACTTTCGTCTCAACGGCAATCTGACCAGCGTCGACCTCGACGCCAAGCTCGGCGGCGACCGGCCGGAGGACCTGCCGAACGGCTCCACGGACATCCTCGTCCTCGGCTCCGACTCCCGGGCCGGCGACAACGCGAAATACGGCCGCGACGGCGGCGGCGCCCGCTCCGACACCGCGATGATCGTGCACGTCTACGAGGACCGGAAGCGCGCCAGCGTCGTCAGCATCCCCCGCGACACCCTCGTCGACCGCCCCGAGTGCAGCCGCGACGACGGGGACACCGCCCCCGCCGCGAAGCGCGCGATGTTCAACGAGTCGTATTCCGTCGGCGGCCCGGCCTGCACGGTCAAGACCGTGGAGAAGATGACCGGGGTGCGCATGGACCACTTCGTCGAGGTCGACTTCAGCGGCTTCAAGCGGCTCATCGACCAACTCGGCGGGGTGGAGATCACCACCCGCCAGGACATCGACGACCCCGACAGCCACCTCGACCTCAAGGCCGGCACGCACACCCTGGACGGCGAGGAGGCGCTCGGCCTGGTCCGTACCCGCAAGGGCGTCGGCGACGGCAGCGACCTGGGCCGGATAGAGCTGCAGCAGGTGTTCGTCAAGGCGCTGGTGCAGCAGGTCGGCCAGGTCGACCTGCACACCAGCCCCGGCAAGCTCATCGGGCTCGCCGACACCGCCACCAAGTCGATCACCACGGACGACGGTCTCGGCACGGTGAACAAGCTGCGCCGGCTGGCCGAGAGCCTGGGCGACATAGGCCCGAACGACATGCGGATGGTCACCCTGCCGGTGACGGCCGACAAGCAGGACAGCAACCGCGTGGTGCCGAAGGAGAAGGAGGCCGCGCAGGTCTGGAAGGCGCTGCGGGAGGACCGGCCGATACCGAAGTCCGCGCTGAAGGGGGATGCGGGCGGACAGGGGGAGCGCGACGTGGTCGCCGCCCCGCCGGCCCCCGGCGACGGCCTGGAGGAGGTCGCGCCCGGCGGCGGTGCACAGGCGGCGGCGGACTGACCCCGGAGCGTGAGCGCCCCCGGACCCGCCTCTGCCGGCTCCGTACCGCGCCCCGGCGGCCGCCGGGGCGCCGCCGCCCGCGGCGTCCGGCGTGGAATAAAGCGGGCCCGGGACCCGTTTTGGCGAGCACGACCGGTCCTCGTAGACTGGTACGTCGGCCCCGGTTCACGTGACGCATCCCGCCGATCGACCCGGAGCCCTCCCGAACCTAGGAGAATCCCTTGAAGCGCGACATCCACCCGGAGTACGTGGAGACCACGGTGAGCTGTACCTGTGGCAACTCCTTCACCACCCGGAGCACCGTCACCTCCGGCACCATCCGCGCGGACATCTGCTCCGCGTGCCACCCGTTCTACACGGGCAAGCAGAAGATCCTCGACACCGGTGGCCGCGTGGCCCGCTTCGAGGCCCGCTTCGGCAAGCAGGCCGCGGCGAAGAAGTAGCCCGTCCGCGTGCGCCGGGCCGGCCGCCCCGAAGAGGGGCGGACCGGGCCGGCGCACGTTTTTCGTCCCGTGCGGCCGGCACTCTGCCTCCCGCCCGGCCGCCCGCGCCTGGTCCTGCTACTTCCCCCTACGGAGCGCCCCACGATGTTCGAGGTCGTCAAGGATCTCATCGGCGAGCACGCCACCCTCGAGCGGCAGCTCGCCGACCCCGGCGTGCACGCCGACCAGCGCCGCGCCACCCGGCTCAACAAGCGCTACGCCGAGCTGACCCCGATCATCGCCGCCTACCGCGCCTGGGAGCGGGCCGGCGAGGACGCCGCGGCGGCCCGCGAGCTGGCCGCGGAGGACCCGGACTTCGCCGCCGAGGCCAAGAGCCTGGAGCGGGAGCGCGAGGAGCTCACGGAGCGGCTGCGGCTGCTGCTCGTACCGCGCGATCCCAGCGACGACAAGAACGTCATCCTGGAGGTCAAGGCGGGCGAGGGCGGCGAGGAGTCGGCGCTCTTCGCCGGCGACCTGCTGCGGATGTACCTGCGCTACGCCGAGCGGCAGGGCTGGAAGACGGAGCTGCTCGACGCCAACGAGTCCGACCTCGGCGGCTACAAGGACGTCTCCGTCTCGGTGAAGCTCAAGGGCGGCGCCGGTCAGGGGGCCGCCGAGCCCGGCCAGGGCGTGTGGGCGCGGCTGAAGTACGAGGGCGGCGTGCACCGCGTGCAGCGGGTGCCGGCCACCGAATCGCAGGGCCGGATCCACACCTCCGCCGCCGGCGTGCTGGTGCTGCCCGAGGCCGAGGACGTCGACGAGGTCGAGATCGGCCCGGGCGACCTCCGCATCGACGTCTACCGCTCCTCGGGCCCCGGCGGGCAGTCCGTCAACACGACGGACTCCGCGGTACGCATCACGCACCTGCCCACCGGCATCGTGGTCTCCTGCCAGAACGAGAAGAGCCAGCTTCAGAACAGGGAGCAGGCGATGCGTATCCTGCGGGCGAGGCTGCTCGCCGAGGCGCAGGAGGAGGCGGAGAAGGAGGCGGCGGACGCGCGCCGCAGCCAGGTGCGTACCGTGGACCGCTCGGAGCGCATCCGCACGTACAACTTCCCGGAGAACCGCATCTCCGACCACCGGGTCGGGTTCAAGGCGTACAACCTGGACCAGGTGCTCGACGGGGAGCTGGACGCGGTGATCCAGGCATGCGTGGACGCGGACGCCGCGGCCAAGCTCGCGGACGCGGGCTGAGCACCGCACGGGATACGGCCGAGGGACCGGAGGGAACGTGAACCTGCTGCTCGTCGAAGTGGCACAGGCCACGCGGCGGCTCGCCGACGCGGGCGTGCCCTCCCCGCGGTTCGACGCGGAGGAGCTGGCGGCGTACGTGCACGGCGTGCCCCGCGGCGAGTTGCACCGCGTCGCCGACGCCGACTTCGACGCCCGCTACTGGGAGGCCGTCGCCCGCCGCGAGGCCCGTGAGCCGCTGCAGCACATCACCGGCGTCGCCTACTTCCGCTATCTGGAACTCCAGGTCGGTCCCGGCGTCTTCGTGCCCCGCCCGGAGACCGAGTCCGTGGTGGACTGGGCCATAGCGGCCGTCCGCGCCATGGACGTCGTCGAGCCGCTCATCGTCGACCTGTGCACCGGCTCCGGCGCCATCGCGCTGGCCATGGCGCAGGAGGTGCCGCGGGCCGCCGTGCACGCGGTCGAGCTGGAGGAGACGGCGCTCAACTGGGCGCGCAAGAACGCCGCGCACAACGACGGCGGCGCCCGCGTCGTGCTGCACCATGGAGACGCGCGCACCGCGCTGCCGGAGCTGAACGGCCAGGTCGACCTGGTCGTCAGCAATCCGCCCTACATCCCGCTGACCGAGTGGGAGCATGTCGCCCCGGAAGCCCGCGACCACGACCCGCAGGCCGCGCTCTTCTCGGGCGAGGACGGCCTCGACCTCATCCGCGGTCTGGAGGTCGCGGCCCGGCGGCTGCTGCGCCCCGGCGGGGTGCTGGTCGTCGAGCACGCCGACACCCAGGGCGGCCAGGTGCCGTGGCTCTTCACCGAGGAACGCGGCTGGGCGGACGCCGCCGACCACCCCGACCTCAACAACCGGCCTCGATTCGCGACCGCCCGCAGGGTCCGTACCTGAGAAGGAGATTGACATGGCACGGCGCTACGACTGCAGCGATGCGGCCGATCGCAGGACCGGGCTGCGCGAGGCCGCGTCCGCAGTCCGCCGCGGCGAGCTGGTCGTCCTGCCCACCGACACGGTCTACGGCATCGGCGCCGACGCCTTCGCCGGCGAGGCGGTGGCGGCGCTGCTGGACGCCAAGGGCCGCGGGCGCAGCATGCCCACCCCGGTGCTCATCGGCTCGCCGAACACTCTGCACGGGCTCGTCAAGGACCTCAGCGAGGAGGCGTGGGAGCTGATCGACGCCTTCTGGCCGGGCGCGCTGACCGTCGTCGCCAAGCACCAGCCGTCGCTCACCTGGGACCTGGGCGAGACCCGCGGCACGGTGGCGGTGCGGATGCCGCTGCACCCGGTGGCGCTCGAACTGCTCAAGGAGGTCGGCCCGATGGCCGTCTCCAGCGCCAACCTCACCGGCCACCCCGCCCCCCAGGACTGCGACGCCGCCCAGGAGATGCTGGGCGAGTCGGTCTCGGTCTATCTCGACGGCGGCCCGACGCCGGCCGCGGTGCCGTCCTCGATCGTGGACATCACCGGCCGCACGCCGGTGCTGCTGCGCGAGGGCGCGGTGACCGCGGAGCAACTGCGCGAGGTCGCAGGCGGGCTCGAGGTCGCCAGTTGACCGCGCCCGAAGGGCGCACGGGGGACATACAGGGATTCCGGATCCTCCACGTCAGCACCGGCAACGTCTGCCGCTCCCCGATCACCGAGCGGCTGACGCGGCATGCCCTCGACGTGCGCCTCGGCCCGCGGCCCGCGGCGGGCATCGCGGTGGAGAGCGCGGGCACCTGGGGGCACGAGGGGGCGCCGATGGAGGCGCACGCGGCGACGGTGCTGCGGGAGTCGGGGGCGGACCCGGACGGGTTTGCGGCCCGGGAGCTGCGCGACGAGCACGTGATCCGGGCGGATCTGGTGCTCACCGCGACCCGGGACCACCGGGCGCAGGTGATCTCCATGGGCCACTCCGCGGGGCTGCGCACGTTCACGCTCAAGGAGTTCGCCCGGCTGGTACGGGCCATAGATTCCGCCACGCTGCCCCCGGCCCGCGAGGGCCCCGTGGCGCGCGCGCACGCGCTGGTCCAGGCCGCGGCGGCGCTGCGCGGCTGGCTGCTGGCGCCCAGCCCGGCGGCGGACGAGGTGTACGACCCGTACGGGGCGCCGGTGCCGTACTTCCGGCGCATCGGCGAGGAGATCGGCCAGGCGCTGGACCCGGTGGTGACGGCGCTCACAGGGGTGCCGGCGGCCGCCTGACGATGGCCGGATGCAACCGGTCGGGCGCCTGAGGGGTCTATTTCTTTACGGGCCCGGACGGGCCTTGCGCCCGTACCCGGAGAATGGAGGGCCGGGAGCGGGCTAATGTGTGTGGCTGAACGGAACAGCGAAACCTCTGGGGCAGCTTGTGCGTGAATACCTGCTGACGCTGTGCATCGCAGCCGCTGTCACGTATCTGCTGACCGGCCCGGTGCGGAAGTTCGCGATCGCGGCCGGCGCGATGCCGGAAATCCGGGACCGTGACGTGCACAGCGAGCCGACGCCGAGGCTCGGCGGCATCGCCATGTTCGGCGGGATGTGCGCCGCGCTGCTCGTCGCGTCGCAGTTGCAGGCCTTCGAGCGGGTCTTCGAGCTCAACGAGCCGAAGGCGCTGTTGTCCGGCGCCGCGCTGATCTGGCTGATCGGCGTCCTGGACGACAAGTGGGGCGTGGACGCCCTGCTCAAGCTCGGCGCGCAGATGATCGCCGCGGGCGTCATGGTGCTGCAGGGCCTGACGATCCTGTGGATCCCGGTCCCGGGCGTGGGCACGGTCGTGCTGACGCCGATGCAGGGCACGCTGCTCACCGTCGCCCTTGTCGTCATCTCGATCAACGCCGTCAACTTCGTGGACGGCCTCGACGGGCTGGCCGCCGGCATGGTGGGCATCGCCTCGGCGGCGTTCTTCATCTACGCGTACCGCATCTGGTTCGGCTACGGGATCGAAGCTGCCGCCCCCGCCGCGCTCTTCTCCGCCGTGCTGCTGGGCATGTGCGTCGGCTTCCTGCCGCACAACGTGCACCCGGCGCGGATCTTCATGGGCGACTCGGGATCGATGCTCCTGGGCCTGGTACTGGCCGCCGGGGCGATCTCCATCACCGGGCAGGTGGATCCGGACGCGCTGAAGGTCTTCGCGGGCAGCGAGAAGGAGGCCGTGCGCTCGACGGTGCCGGTGTTCATCCCGCTGGTGCTGCCGCTGACGATCCTGGCGATCCCGATGCTGGACCTGGTGCTGGCCGTCGTACGGCGCACCTGGCGCGGCCAGTCGCCGTTCGCGGCCGACCGGGGGCACCTGCACCACCGGCTGCTGGAGATGGGCCACTCGCACATGCGGGCCGTGCTGCTCATGTACTTCTGGTCGGCGCTGGTCGCGTTCGGGATGGTGGCGTTCTCGGTGCAGGCCGACAACGTCTGGCTGGTGCTGGTGGCGGTCGGGCTGAGCGCCGCGGGACTCGTGCTGTTGCTGCTGCCGCGGTTCGCCCCGAAGACGCCGTCCTGGGCCAACAGGCTCGTACCGCCGCGCTACCGCCGCCCCGGGGACGCCGGCGACGGCACCGGCGGCGACCCGGCGCCGGCCGGCGGCGCCGCGGTGAACGGGGCAAATCCAGCAAACGCGGCAGAGGCAGCAAACGGGGTGAACGGCGCGAAGGGGGCGCCCGGTTCACAGGGGCACGAGCTCATCCCCGCGGGCATCAGTGGTTCCACGGCCGTGGGGGAGCGCTCGCGCTGGCGCCGGGCTGGACATTGACGCCGTAGCAGGCATATCTCCAGGTGAGCGGAGCGACGTGGCCGACGTAGCCCTTTCGTGTGACGGGCAGCACACTTCCTGAGTAAAGCTCGGGTCAAGATGCTTGTGATACCGTTCACGAGAACCCGGTGCAGAGCCGAAGGACCGTAGTGCGACGGTTCTCTGGCGCGATGCCCCTCGACGCGGTGCACCCGCACCGGGGGACATGCTCGTCACCGTCGACCAGTTGCTCCCGACTCCCGCCGGAGACTCCTCATATGCAGGTCAACGACGCCCGGATCCTCCGTGGCGCCGCGATCCCGACCGCCCTCGCCGGCGTCGTCGCAGTGGTCATCAGCTCACTCGCGGCCGGTGTGAAGGGCGGTGTGGGAGCCGCCGCAGCCACCGTGGTGGTCCTTGCCTTCTTCTGTCTCGGCCTCTTCGCACTCCAGCACTTCTCGCGCAAGAACCCCGAGCTCTTCCTCGGAATCGCGCTGATCACCTACACCTCCCAGGTGCTGCTGCTCGCCGTCGTCATGGGGCTGTTCAAGGACACGACGCTCTTCGACACCAAGGCGTTCGGCTTCACGGTGCTCGCCGCGGCCCTGGTGTTCACCGCGGCCATGGGCCGTACCCACTTCCGGCTGAAGTTGCCGTACGTGGAGCCGGAGCGAGAAACCGGAGCGGGTGAACAGCGCTCCGGTACGGCCACCGAGGCCGGGCGATGACACCCGCTGGCCGAGCAGTGATCCGCGACTGCTATGGTCCCCCTGCCGCGCCGGTGCGCGCGTGCGCCGTGGGCCGCTGGGCCGCACCGCACCCCGCCGGCCGTATCCCGTCCTGTCACGTACCGCTCTCCAGCGGTGCACAACACCGACACATTGAGGTTGCCGTAGCCATGCGTCACGCCGAAGGAGCTCGCCGGTGAGTGCTGCTGATACGACGCTCGCTTTCGACGCGAGTTGCAAGATCTTCGTTGAAGGTGGTTGCGGCTTCCAGTCCCCCGGCCTGCACTCGTTCGTCTTCAAGCCGATGTTCACGATCGGCGGCTTCGAGTTCAACAAGCCGATCCTGCTGGCGCTGGTGACGACGCTGGTGCTCTGCGTCTTCTTCTGGAAGGCGTTCGCCAGCCCCAAGGTCGTCCCGGGCAAGCTGCAGATGGTCGCCGAGTCCGGCTACGACTTCGTCCGCCGCGGCATCGTCTACGAGACCATCGGCAAGAAGGAAGGCGAGAAGTGGGTGCCGCTGCTGGTCTCCCTCTTCTTCTTCATCTGGCTGATGAACCTCTGGTCGATCATCCCGCTCGCGCAGTTCCCGGTGACCTCGATCATCGCCTTCCCCGCCGCCCTGGCGATCCTGGTCTGGCTGACCTGGATGACGCTGACCTTCAAGCGGCACGGCTTCGCCGGCGGGTTCAAGAACCTCACCGGCTACGACAAGTCGCTGGGCGGCGTGCTCCCGCTGGTCATGCTCATCGAGTTCTTCTCCAACGTGCTCGTGCGGCCCTTCACGCACGCGGTGCGGCTCTTCGCGAACATGTTCGCCGGCCACCTGCTGCTCGTGATGTTCACCATCGCCACCTGGTTCTTCCTCAACAGCTGGGGCTTCGCCTACGCGCCCGTGGCGTTCGTGATGGTCATGGTGATGATCGCCTTCGAGCTCTTCATCCAGGCCGTCCAGGCGTACGTGTTCGTCGTGCTGACCGCCAGCTACATCTCGGGCGCGCTCGAAGAGGCGCACTGAGCCACCGCACCACCCGCACCACCCCGAATCGTCCGGTGGCCAACCCCCACCGGCCCGTAGAAGAGAAGGAAGAAACACCCATGGCTGTCATGGAGACTCTCGCCGCCGTCGAGATCAAGGGCAACCTCGGCGCCATCGGCTACGGCCTCGCCGCGATCGGCCCCGGTGTCGGCATCGGCTACATCTTCGGTAACGGTGTGCAGGCCATGGCCCGCCAGCCCGAGGCCGTCGGCCTGATCCGGCAGAACATGATTCTGGGCTTCGCCTTCTGTGAGGCGCTCGCCCTCATCGGCATCGTCATGCCGTTCGTTTACCCGTCCTGAGCGGACTCCTTACGACGAAAGGCACCGATGTGAACCTCCTGCAGATCGCGGCATCAGAGGAGCAGAACCCTCTCGTCCCGCCGTTGCCGGAACTCGTCATCGGCCTGATCGCCTTCCTCATCGTCTTCGGCCTGCTGGCCAAGAAGCTCCTGCCGCGTATCAACGAGGTGCTGGAGGAGCGCAAGGCGGCCATCGAGGGCGGCATGGAGAAGGCCGAGGCCGCCCAGATCGAGGCGGAGCAGACGCTGGACCAGTACAAGGCCCAGCTCGCCGAGGCCCGGCACGAGGCCAACCGGCTGCGCGAGGAGGCTCGCGAGCAGGGTTCGGCCCTCATCGCCGAGATGCGGGCCGAGGGCCAGCGGCAGCGTGAGGAGATCATCGCCGCCGGTCACGCCCAGGTCGAGGCCGACAAGAAGGCCGCTTCGCTGGCGCTGCGCCAGGACGTCGGCGCGCTCGCCACCGAGCTGGCCGGCCGGCTGGTCGGCGAGTCCCTGGAGGACCACGCCCGGCAGAGCCGTGTCGTCGACCGGTTCCTGGACGAGCTGGAGGCCAAGGCCGCCGCCCAGTCCGGGACGAAGGCCGAGGCCGGGGCATGAACGCCGGAACGGCGACGAGTCGAGCGAGCGTCAGCGAGCGAGACGAGGAGCGTGACCGATGAACGGAGCGAGCCGCGAGGCGCTGGCCGCCGCCCGGAAGCAGCTCGACGCGCTGACCGACAGCACCTCGGTCGACGCGGCGGAGCTGGCCGGGGAGCTGGCCGCCGTGACCGCCCTGCTGGACCGCGAGGTGACGCTGCGGCGGGCGCTGACCGACCCGGCGCAGCCCGGCGAGGCCAAGGCCGAGCTGGCCGGCCGGGTCCTCGGCGGGCAGATCGGCGGCGCGGCCGCCGACCTGGTCGCCGGGATGGTACGGGCCCGCTGGTCGCGGGCGCGTGACCTGGTCGACGTGCTGGAGGAGCTCGCCGACACCGCGGACCTCACCGCCGCGCAGCGGGCGGGGCAGCTCGACGAGGTGGAGGACGAGCTGTTCCGGTTCGGCCGGATCGTCACGGGCGACAAGCAGCTCCGCGGGGCGCTCACCGACCGGGTGGGCACCGGCGCCGCCAAAGCCGGGCTGCTGCACACGCTGCTGGGCGGCCGGGCCAACCCGGTCACCGAGCGGCTGGTCGTGCGGCTCGTCGAACGGCCGCGGGGCCGTAGCCTGGAAGGGGGCCTGGAGGCCCTCTCCAAGCTCGCCGCGGAGCGCCGGGACCGGATGGTCGCGGTCGTGTCCACCGCCGTGCCGCTCAGCGACGGGCAGAAGGAGCGCCTGGGCGCCGCGCTGTCCCGGCTGTACGGCCGGGACATGCACCTGAACCTGGACGTGGACCCCGCGGTCCTCGGCGGGATCTCGGTGCGGGTGGGCGACGAGGTCATCAACGGCTCCGTCGCCGACCGCCTCGACGAGGTGAAGCGCGGTATGGCGGGCTGACGGTCACCGATCGTCACACACCAACTCCAGAGCATCACCAGCGGCCCGAGTTGGGCCGTGGACGCAAGAACTTACGGGCCCAACAAGGAGAGCAGGGAACCCAGATGGCGGAGCTCACGATCCGGCCGGAGGAGATCCGGGACGCGCTGGAGAGCTATGTCCAGTCGTACCAGCCGGACGCGGCCTCGCGCGAAGAGGTCGGCACGGTATCGCAGGCCATGGACGGCATCGCCAAGATCGAGGGGCTGCCCTCGGCGATGGCGAACGAGCTGCTGAAGTTCGAGGACGGCACCCTCGGCCTCGCCCTCAACCTGGAGGAGCGGGAGATCGGTGCGGTCGTCCTCGGCGAGTTCAGGGGCATCGAGGAGGGGCAGCCGGTCACCCGTACCGGCGAGGTCCTCTCCGTGCCGGTCGGCGACGGCTACCTGGGCCGGGTCGTCGACCCCCTGGGCAAGCCGGTGGACGGCCTCGGCGAGATCGCGACCGAGGGCCGCCGTGCGCTGGAGCTGCAGGCTCCCACGGTCATGCAGCGCAAGTCGGTGCACGAGCCGATGGAGACGGGCTACAAGGCCGTCGACGCGATGACCCCCATCGGCCGCGGCCAGCGCCAGTTGATCATCGGTGACCGGCAGACGGGCAAGACCGCCCTCGGCATCGACACGATCATCAACCAGCGCGACAACTGGCGCTCCGGCGACCCGAACAAGCAGGTCCGCTGCATCTACGTGGCGATCGGCCAGAAGGGCTCCACCATCGCCGGCGTGCGCGGCGCGCTGGAGGAGGCCGGTGCGCTGGAGTACACCACGATCGTGGCGGCCCCGGCGTCCGACCCGGCGGGCTTCAAGTACCTGGCCCCCTACACCGGCTCGGCCATCGGCCAGCACTGGATGTACCAGGGCAAGCACGTCCTGATCATCTTCGACGACCTGTCCAAGCAGGCCGAGGCGTACCGCGCCGTGTCGCTGCTGCTGCGCCGCCCGCCGGGCCGCGAGGCGTACCCCGGTGACGTCTTCTACCTGCACTCCCGGCTGCTGGAGCGCTGCGCCAAGCTCTCCGACGACCTGGGCGCCGGTTCGATGACGGGCCTGCCGGTCATCGAGACCAAGGCGAACGACGTGTCGGCGTACATCCCGACCAACGTGATCTCCATCACCGACGGCCAGTGCTTCCTGGAGTCCGACCTGTTCAACTCGGGCCAGCGCCCGGCGCTGAATGTCGGTATCTCGGTCTCCCGCGTCGGCGGTGCCGCCCAGCACCGGGCGATCCGGCAGGTCTCGGGACGGCTGAAGCTGGACCTGGCGCAGTTCCGCGAGCTGGAGGCGTTCGCCGCCTTCGGCTCCGACCTGGACGCCGCCTCCAAGGCGGCCCTGGAGCGGGGCCAGCGGATGATGGAGCTGATGAAGCAGCCGCAGTACGCGCCCTTCCCCACCGAGGACCAGGTCGTGTCCGTGTGGTCCGGCACCAACGGCATCCTGGACGACGTGCCCGTCGCGGACGTCAAGCGGTTCGAGCGCGAGCTCCTCGACCACCTGCACCGGGAGAACAAGGACCTGCTCACGGGCATCCGTGAGGGCGGCAAGATGCCCGACGAGACCATCGAGGCGCTCCGCGAGGCGGTCGAGTCCTTCAAGCGGCAGTTCGAGACCTCGGACGGCAAGCTGCTGGGCGAGGGCTGAGCATGGGCGCCCAGATGCGGGTCTACAAGAGGCGGATCCGTAGCGTCTCTGCGACCAAGAAGATCACCAAGGCGATGGAGATGATCGCCGCCTCGCGCGTCGTCAAGGCGCAGCGCCAGGTGGCGGCCTCCACGCCGTACGCGACCGAGCTGACCAGCGCCGTCACGGCGGTGGCCGCGGGCTCCGAGACCAAGCACCCGCTCACCACCGAGGTGGAGCGGCCGGTGCGGGCCGCGGTGCTGATGATCACCAGCGACCGCGGTCTGGCCGGCGGCTACAACTCCAACGCCATCAAGCAGACCGAGATGCTGACGAACCGGCTGACCGGTGCGGGCCGGCAGGTCGACCACTTCATCGTCGGCCGCAAGGGCGTCTCGTACTTCGGCTTCCGCGAGCGGCCGGTGGCCGAGTCCTGGACCGGCTTCACCGACAACCCGACCTACGCGGACGCGAAGCGGGTGGCCGCGCCGCTCATCGAGGCGCTGAGCAAGGAGACCTCGGAGGGCGGCGTGGACGAGATCCACATCGTCTACACCGAGTTCCACTCGATGATGACGCAGACCGCGGTGGACAGGCGGCTGCTCCCGATCGTCTTCGAGAAGACCGCCGCGGACTCCGCGGAGGTCTTCGAGGAGGCGCGGAAGAAGGAGCAGGAGTACCACGCGCTGTACGACTTCGAGCCGTCCGCGGACGGCGTGCTCGACGCGCTGCTGCCGCGGTACGTCGAGAGCCGGATCTACAACGCGCTGCTGCAGTCGGCCGCCTCCAAGCACGCCGCCACCCGCCGTGCGATGAAGTCGGCGACGGACAACGCCGAGGAGCTCATCAAGTCGCTCACGCGGCTAGCCAACCAGGCCCGCCAGGCCGAAATCACCCAGGAAATCAGCGAGATCGTCGGTGGCGCGAACGCCCTGGCCGACGCCTCTGCGGGGAGTGACCGATAATCATGACCACTGCTACGACCACCGAAGCGAAGGCCACGGCGACCGGCCGCGTCGCGCGGGTCATCGGCCCGGTCGTCGACGTGGAGTTCCCCGTCGACGCGATGCCCGACATCTACAACGCGCTCACCGTCGAGGTCGCCGACCCCGCCCAGGCGGGCGAGATCAAGGCGCTGACCCTGGAGGTCGCGCAGCACCTCGGCGAGGGCCTGGTCCGCGCCATCTCCATGCAGCCCACCGACGGCCTGGTCCGCCAGGCCCCGGTGACCGACACCGGCGAGGGCCTGACGGTCCCCGTCGGCGACGTCACCAAGGGCCGCGTCTTCAACACCCTCGGTGAGATCCTCAACGACGAGGTCGACGAGTCGGAGATCCAGGAGCGCTGGGCGATCCACCGCACGGCGCCCCCGTTCGACCAGCTCGAGGCCAAGACCGAGATGTTCGAGACCGGTCTGAAGGTCGTCGACCTGCTCACCCCGTACGTCAAGGGCGGCAAGATCGGCCTCTTCGGCGGCGCGGGCGTCGGCAAGACCGTGCTCATCCAAGAGATGATCATGCGTGTGGCCAAGCTGCACGAGGGCGTCTCGGTCTTCGCGGGCGTCGGCGAGCGCACCCGTGAGGGCAACGACCTGATCGCGGAGATGGCCGAGTCCGGCGTGCTGCCGCAGACCGCGCTGGTCTTCGGGCAGATGGACGAGCCGCCGGGCACCCGGCTGCGCGTCGCCCTGGCCGGTCTCACGATGGCGGAGTACTTCCGCGATGTGCAGAAGCAGGACGTGCTGTTCTTCATCGACAACATCTTCCGCTTCACCCAGGCCGGCTCCGAGGTCTCCACCCTGCTGGGCCGCATGCCCTCCGCGGTGGGCTACCAGCCGAACCTGGCGGACGAGATGGGTCTGCTCCAGGAGCGGATCACCTCGACCCGCGGCCACTCGATCACCTCGATGCAGGCGATCTACGTGCCCGCGGACGACTACACCGACCCGGCCCCGGCGACCACCTTCGCCCACCTCGACGCGACGACGGAGCTCTCCCGTCCGATCTCGGAGAAGGGCATCTACCCCGCGGTGGACCCGCTGGCCTCCACCTCCCGGGTGCTCGACCCGCGCTACATCGCGCAGGACCACTACGAGTGCGCCACGCGCGTGAAGGCGATCCTGCAGAAGTACAAGGACCTGCAGGACATCATCGCCATTCTGGGTATGGACGAGCTCTCCGAGGAGGACAAGCTCACCGTCTCCCGCGCCCGCCGGATCGAGCGCTTCCTGTCGCAGAACACCCACGCGGCGAAGCAGTTCACCGGGCTCGACGGATCCGACGTGCCGCTGGACGAGTCGATCGCCGCGTTCAACGCGATCGCCGACGGCGAGTACGACCACTTCCCCGAGCAGGCGTTCTTCATGTGCGGTGGCCTGGAGGACCTGAAGGCCAAGGCGAAGGAGCTGGGCGTCTCCTGACGGATGCGCCCGCGGTTCTCACCGGCTCCGAGCCACCCGGGGGCGGGGTTCGCCCCGCCCCCGGCCCGCAAACCCGTTATTCTCTGCTAAACCCCAGTTGAGGAGCCATCGTGGCCGAGCTGCACGTCGAGTTGGTCGCCGCGGACCGTAGCGTCTGGTCCGGCGAGGCCACCCGGGTCATCGCGCGCACCCCGTCCGGTGACATCGGCATCATGCCCGGACACCAGCCGCTGCTCACGGTGCTGGAGTCCGGCCCCGTGACGATCCGTACGACGGGCGCCAGCGGCGAGGGCACGGTCCTGGCGGCCGTGCACGGCGGCTTCATCTCCTTCGCGGACAACAAGCTCTCGCTGCTCGCCGAGATCGCCGAGCTCTCCGACGAGATCGACGTGGAGCGCGCGGAGCGCGCCCTGGAGCGGGCCAAAGCCGACGCGGACGCGGGAGCGGAGCGGCGCGCGGAAGTGCGGCTCCTGGCCGTGGCGGGTCGCTGAGGCCACGCGAGAGGAGCGGCGAGGAGGTCTGTGGAGATGTTCCTCGCTTTGCTGCTGGCCGGGGCGGCGGTCGCCCTGCTGCTGCTCGGCCTCTTCCTCTTCGGTTTGCGCCGCCGCCTCATCCAGCGGGCCGGCGGCACCTTCGACTGCAGTCTGCGCTGGTCCGCCCGCGCCGACCGGCCCGGGAAGGGCTGGGCGTACGGCGTCGCCCGCTACAGCGGTGACGTCATCGAGTGGTTCCGCGTCTTCTCGTACGCACCGAGGCCGCGCCGCGTGCTGCGGCGGGACGGCATCGAGGTGCTGGAGCGCCGGGCCCCCGCGGGCGAGGAGGAACTCGCCCTGCTCTCCGATGCCGTCGTGCTGGCCTGCCGGCACGACGAGGACCGGATCGAGCTGGCGATGAGCGAGGACGCGCTCACCGGCTTTCTCGCCTGGCTGGAGGCGGCCCCTCCGGGGCAGCGCGTCAACGTGGCGTAGCGCGTACGGCCACTCGTCCGTGGGAACGGGAAAGGGCCTGAACCCGGGGCGGGGAGGCGAGCGCACGCCGGATACCCCGGGTTCAGGCCGTCTGGGGTCCTAGCCGAGACCGTTGTGGACCGCGGTCATCAGCTCGCCGTTGGCGGTGTCACCGCTGAGTTCCCAGATGAACGCGCCGCCGAGGTTCTGGTTCTTGGCGTAGGTCATCTTGGCGGTGAGTGTCGCCGGGGTGTCGTAGCTCCACCACTGGTTGCCGCAGTGGGCGTACGCCGTGCCCGCGACCGTTCCGGTGGTCGGGCACCTGCCTTTCAGCTCCTTGTAGTCGTCGATGCCCTGCTCGTACTTGCCGGGTGCGGGTCCCGTCGCGCTGCCGCCGGGCGCGCTCTGCGTCACGCCGGTCCAGCCGCGGCCGTAGAAGCCGACGCCGAGCAGCAGCTTGGCCGGCGGGATGCCCATGCCCTTCAGCTTCTGGATCGCGGCGTCGGAGTGGAACGCGGCGATCGGGATGCCGTTGTACGAGGTGAGGGGCGAGTGGGGGGCGGTGGGGCCCTGGGCGTCCCAGGCGCCGAAGAAGTCGTACGTCATGACGTTGTACCAGTCGACGTACTGGGCCGCGCCGGCGTAGTCGGCCTTGTCGATCTTCCCGCCGCTGGAGGCGTCGGCCGTGATGGCGGCGGTGACGAGCTTGTTGCCGAACTTCGCGCGGAACGCCTGCATCATGTTCTTCATGACGGCCGGGCCGCTGCTGTCACAGGTGAGCCCGCAGGCGTTGGGGTACTCCCAGTCCAGGTCGATGCCGTCGAAGAGGCCCTGCCAGCGCGGGTCGTACACGAGGTCGTAGCAGGACTGGGCGAAGGCGGCGGGGTTCTGCATGGCCTGGGTGAAGCCGCCGGACCAGGTCCAGCCGCCGAAGGACCAGAGGATCTTGAGGTGCGGGTGCTTCTTCTTCAGCTTGAGGAGCTGGTTGAAGTTGCCCCGCAGCGGCTGGTCCCAGGTGTCCGCCACGCCGTCGACGCTCTCGCCGGCGCCGTACGCCTTCTCGATCGCGGCGTAGGAGTCGCCCATGGTGCAGCGGCCGTTCTGGACGTTGCCGAAGGCGTAGTTGATGGTGTTGATCTTCTGCGCCGTGCCGGAGGTGTCGAGGTTCTTCGCGTGGTAGTTGCGCTGGTAGACGCCCCACTCGGTGAAGTACCCCATCTTGATCTTGCCGCCGCCGGGGCCGCCGCCGCCCGTCGTGGTGACGGTCCGCGAGCCGCTGGCGGGGCCGACCTGGTCCGCGGTGTCGCGGGCGCGGACGCTGTAGGTGTACGGGGTGCCGGCGCTCAGGCCGGTGTCCGTGTACGTGGTGCCGGTGACCGTGGCGACCTTGGTGCTGCCGCGGTACACGTCGTAGTTCTTGATCCCCTTGTCGTCGGTGGCCGCGGTCCAGCTCAGCGCGATGGAGGTGTCGGTGATGTTCCCGGCGCTGGGCGTGCCGGGAGCCGAGGGCGCGCTGTCGCCGGGGATGCCGCCGCCGTCGCAGGGGTCGCCGTTCAGGGTGCAGTTGGTGACGTTGCCGCCGCCGCTGCCGGAGCCGTTGAAGCCGAAGGTGACGCTGGCGCCGGGGGCGAGGCTGCCGTTGTACGACTTGTTCTTGGCGGTCCAGCGGGTGCCGGTGTTGGTGACGTCCGCGTCCCAGGAGGACGTGACGCTGGTGCCGGCGGGGAAGTCCCAGGAAATGGACCAGGAGCTGAGGGGCGCGGTGCCGGTGTTCTTCACCGTCCACCTGCCCTCGAAGCCGGTGCCCCAGTCCGATGCCTTCTGGTACGTCGCGGTCGCTCCTGCCGCCTGGGCGGGGCTGGCGAGTCCGACCATGGCGGCGAGCGGGATGGCCACGGCGGCCACGATGGCCGTGGCGCGTCTCAGCAGGCGACTGCCGGTGGGGGATCTCAAGGTGTGTCTCCCTCGTCGAGTGCCGTTCCGTCAGGTGCGGGCGGCGCGTCCGCGCGTACGGCCGCCCGTCGTACATGAGCCGGGTTTTTGTTCATGCCATGACACTCACTCGCCAGGGAGGCTATTGGTACATACCAATGTGGTCAAGAGGTCTGGACCAAATGGAAGAAGCCCGGGCCGGTGGGGGCGACACCACCGTCCCGGGCTCCGGCCGGCGCGGCGGCCGGCCGAACGGCCTCAGCCGAGGCCGCTGTTGACGGCGGACATCAGCTCGCCGTTCGCGGTGTCACCGCTCAGCTCCCAGATGAACGCGCCGCCGAGGCCCTGCTCCTTGGCGTAGGACATCTTCCCGCCGATGGTCTGCGGGGTGTCGTAGCTCCACCACTGGTTGCCGCAGTGGGCGTACGCCGTGCCGGCGACCGTGCCGGTGGCGGGGCACTTACCCTTCAGCTCCTTGTAGTCGTCGATGCCCTGCTCGTACGTGCCGGGTGCGGGTCCCGTAGCGGTGCCGCCGGGCTCGGCCTGGGTCACGCCGGTCCAGCCGCGGCCGTAGAAGCCGATGCCGAGCAGCAGCTTGTTCGCCGGGACGCCGGCGGCCTTGAACTTCTCGATCGCCGCGGTGGAGTCGAAGCCCTGCTTCGGGATGCCGTCGTACGAGGAGAGCGGCGAGTGGGGGGCGGTGGGGCCCTGGGCGTCCCAGGCGCCGAAGAAGTCGTACGTCATGACGTTGTACCAGTCGACGTACTGGGCCGCGCCGGCGTAGTCGGCCGCCTCGATCTTCCCGCCCTCGGAGGCGTCGGCGGTCACGGCCGCCGTCACCAGCTGGTCGCCGAACTTCGCGCGGAACGCCTGCATCATGTCCTTCACGACGGCCGGGCCGCTGCTGTCACAGCTCAGCCCGCAGGCGTTGGGGTACTCCCAGTCCAGGTCGATGCCGTCGAAGAGGCCCTGCCAGCGCGGGTCGTTGACCAGGTCGTAGCAGGACTGGGCGAAGGCGGCGGGGTTCTGCATGGCCTGGGTGAAGCCGCCGGACCAGGTCCAGCCGCCGAAGGACCAGAGGATCTTGAGGTGCGGGTGCTTCTTCTTCAGCTTGAGGAGTTGGTTGAAGTTGCCGCGCAGGGGCTGGTCCCAGGTGTCGGCCACGCCGTCGACGCTCTGGTCGGCGGTGTAGCTCTTCTCGGTGGCCGCGAAGGAGTCGCCCATGGTGCAGCGGCCGCCCTGGACGTTGCCGAAGGCGTAGTTGATGGTGTTGATCTTCTCCGCCGTGCCGGAGGTGTCCATGTTCTTCACGTGGTAGTTGCGGTCGTAGACGCCCCACTCGGTGAAGTAGCCCATCTTCACGCCGGCGGCCTTGGGGCCCGCGGGGGTCGTCGCGGCGCCGGCGCTGCTCGACGGCGCCAGGGTGGCCAGCACGGTGAGCGGGATCGCGAGCGCCAGGGTCAGCAGGATGCCGATGACGCGCGTGCGGGTGCGTACGTGGGGGGATCTCAAGGGCGTGCTCCTCGAGCTAGGTCCGGATACGTGTGGGGGTGGGACCTGCGTCGCCCGGTGGGCATGTGAATGTCATGCGCACCGCAGTGAGGGGGGAGCGTAGGGAAGGTCTGCACCAATCGTCAATAGGTCTGGACCACGGGGGGATTGCGCGGTCCGCCGCGACCGGTGCCGTACGGGCAGGTGGGCGGGGTGTCAGCGGCGCGGTGCGCCGGGTGGTGCCGGTGCCGGTGGCGCGGGCCGTCAGTGGCGCGGGGCGTTCCGCGAGCGCTGCGGCCGGGTGCCGCGGCGGTCGCGCGCGTTCCAGCAGGCCGTGTGCCAGTGCCGGCGCAGGTCCGCGCCGCGGTGCTCGGGCCAGGCCACCACGTGCGGCGTGCCGGGGCGGATCTCCTGGTCGCAGCCCGGGCAGCGGTAGCTCTTGTCGGTCGCGGAGCCGGCGACGCGGCGGACGAGGAACTCCTCGCCCCCGTAGTCCGCCGCGTCGGGCGTGCCGATGCGGCCGGCGAGGTCGTCGTCCGCGGACGGACGGGCGGCGCCGCGGGAGCGCGGCTTGTTCCGGCGGGGGGACACGTCGGCACCTCGGAAGATCGTCGTGACGGAGGTCTCTACCAGGGTACGGGGCGCGAAGTCCAGCCCCGGGCACAAAGAATGACGATTCACCCCTCGATCGCCAACAATGAAGACGACTTCGGGGTTGTGCCCCGTCGCCGCAGGTGACGGGCCGTCCGTACCCCGCGCACGACAGCACCATCGGTACACAGGGGGCAGGATGCACATCGGCTCGTTCGTCCTCGGCGCCCAGTTCCCCGGCCAGGGACAGGGCGACGCCCTGCACCGCGCCGTGCGGACGGGCGTCGCGGCGGAGGAGGCGGGTCTCGACTCCGTCTGGCTCGCCGAGCACCACTTCATCCCGTACGGCACCTGCCCCTCGGCCGTCACCCTCGCCGCGCTGCTCCTCGGCCGCACCAGCCGCATCAGCGTCGGCACCGCCGTCAGCGTGCTGCCCACCCAGCACCCCGTCGCCCTCGGCGAGCAGGCCGCGCTGCTGCACCACGCCGCGCAGGGGCGCTTCGTCCTCGGCGTCGGGCGCGGCGGGCCGTGGGTGGACCTGGAGGTCTTCGGCACCGGGCTGGCGGCGTACGAGAGCGACTTCCCCGAGTCGCTGGACCTGCTGCTGCGCTGGCTGCGCGAACCGCGGGTCGGGGCCGGCGGCGACCGCTACGCGTTCCGCGAGGTCGCCGTCGTGCCCCGGCCGGCCGAGGCGCTGCACGGCGCGGCGGACGTACCGGTGCTCGTCGCCTGCACCTCGCCGGGCACCGTCCGGCTCGCCGCGGGCCGCGGGCTGCCGATGCTGCTCGGGATGCACTGCGGCGACGAGGAGAAGGCGGAGATGGTACGGCTGTGGCGGCGCACCGCGCGGGAGGCCGGGATGAGCCCGGAGGCGATCGACGCGGCGGGCCACGTCTCGGCCGGCGTCGCCCAGGTCGACGACACCCCCGAGGGCGCGGCGGAGCTGCTGCGCACGGCCCTGCCGGGGGCCCTCCGCAGCGGTGTGGGGGCGATGGAGACGGTGGACGGCAGAAGGCGTCCGATGCGCGATCCGGAGGCGTACACGGAACTGCTGTGCGCGCTGCACCCGGTGGGCCCGCCGCGGCTCTGCGCCGACCGGCTGGCGGCGACCGCGGAACGTACCGGCATCACGCGCTTCGCGCTGCTCGTGGAGGGCTCGGGGGAGCTGGGCGCCACCGAGCGGAACGTACGGCGTATCGGTGCGGAGGTGCTGCCGCTCCTCGCTCGCTGACCACCCGAGGGGGGCGCGAGCGGACGGCGTGGGGAGCGGCAGCGCGGGGGGTGTCCTGGGGCCCGTCAGCAGTCACGCAGCTCCGGTGACTGGTTGAGCAACTGCGCCCGCACGGAGGTGAAGCGGGCCAGCGGCTCCTCGGAAGAGGCTTCCAGGGGGAAGACCGCCACGCGATGACAGTTCTGGAAAGCGAGCCGGACGCCGAAGTGGCGCTCCAGCGCCCCCCGTATCGCATTGCTGGCGAGCGCGCGCAGGAGCTGGCCGCGGGCGTGCTCGTCCGGGGGCGGTACCTGGTTGTCGGCGAAGTTTCCGCCGTCGACCTTGAGTTGTGCCACCAGGGAACTGATCATGTCCCAGGCATAGGGAAGCGAGGTCCGGACGCAGTCGACAAACTCCCTTTCGTCGACTTCGCCCCGCTCGGCCTGATCGAGCAGAGCAGGTGGGACGTCCAGCGACATGGATTCTCCTCTCGCAGCCCCGCGGGGTTCGGGCGGGGCCTGACCGGACAGATAAGGCGATCACCACTCTCGGTGTCCATGTGGCGACCGCCTGCTTCCACCGTAGGGCGGAGGATGCGGCTCCACCACAAGAACGCGTACACAACTGGCCAATACCGAAAGGTGCATCAGGGGTCAGATCGCTGTGTGCGCCGGGAGTCGAGTAGCGTGGTGCGCCATGCGCCTCGTCATCGCCCGCTGCTCCGTCGACTACGCCGGGCGGCTCACCGCCCACCTCGCCTCCGCGCCCCGGCTGATCCTGGTCAAAGCCGACGGCAGCGTCTCGGTCCATGCCGACGACCGTGCGTACAAGCCCCTCAACTGGATGTCACCGCCGTGCACTCTGAAAGAAGGTGAACAGGACGGTGTCGCCGTGTGGACGGTCGAGAACAAGGCAGGCGAAAAACTGATCATTACGATCGAGGAGTTGCTCCACGACTCGTCCCACGAGCTGGGTGTCGACCCGGGTCTGGTGAAGGACGGGGTGGAGGCACACCTCCAGGAACTGCTCGCGGACCGCATGGAGGCGCTGGGCGAGGGCTGGACGCTCATCCGGCGCGAGTACCCCACGGCGATCGGCCCCGTGGACATCTTGGGCCGCGACGAGAAGGGGACGACCGTCGCGGTGGAGATCAAGCGCCGCGGCGAGATCGACGGGGTGGAGCAGCTCACCCGCTATCTGGACCTGCTCAACCGCGACCCGCTGCTGGCGCCGGTGCGGGGGGTGTTCGCGGCGCAGGAGATCAAGCCGCAGGCGCGGGTGCTGGCGGCGGACCGCGGGATCGAGTGCGCGGTGCTGGACTACGACGCGCTGCGCGGCACGGACGACGGCAAGCTGAAGCTCTTCTGACGCGGGGAACGCCCGCCGCGCCCGCCGGCGGCCCCGTACGGCTTCGCGGGCGGTACGGGGCCGTTGGCGTACCGGGCCGCCGGGCTACGGGCTCACGGGGCCGTCGCGGGGGGTGTCAGGCCGTCTTGCCGGGCGGGGTGCCGGCCGCTTCGCCGGAGGCCGCCGAGTCGGTGCCGGTGGTGGTGCCGCCCTGGGGCGTCGTGCCCCCGTCGTCCGTCGTCGTGCCGCCGTCGTCCGTGGTCCCGCCGTCGTCGGTCGTCCCGCCGTCGTCCGTCGTGCCCCCGTCGTCGGTCGTCGTCCCGCCGTCGTCGGTGGTGCCCCCGTCGCCGGTCGCGCCGCCGTCCGTCGTCGACCCGCCGTCGGTCGTCGTGCCGCCGTTCTGCGTGCCGCCGGCGCCGCCCGTGTCCGTACCGCCGCCGTTCGACGAACCGCCCTTCGACGACCCGCCGTCCGCCGACGAGCCGCTGTCCGACGGCGTGCCCGGCGAACTGCTCGACGGGCTCTGCGGCGGCGCGCTGCTCGTCTCGTCGCCCGGGTCCGTCCACGCCTCCGACGGCTCCGGAGCCGACGACTCCGGCGACGGCGGCGCCGACTCCGAGGACGGGCTGCGGGACGGCTCCTCGGTGGGCAGCCCGTCGTCGTCCGCGGCGGCCGAGCGCTCCACCTCGACCCGGTCGGCCGGCGGGTCGTCGCCGCCCGTCATCCCCAGGGTGACCACCGTGCCGAGCACCGCGACGAGCAGCGCACCCGCGCCCGCCGCGATCAGGTTGCGCTTGGACGCGGACGCCGCCTCGGCGCCGGGCCCGCGGACCGTGGGCGTCACGGTCGTCTCCGTGCCCCCGGAGGACGGGGAGATGAGCACGGTGGGCCGCTCGGCGCCCGCGCCGGGCTCGTCGAACGCCGCCGCCCCCTCCGGTACGGGGCCGGTGCCGGCCGGCACCACCGGCAGCGCCGCCGTCACGGCCTCGCTGCCGGCGCCGTGCGTGACCAGCGCGAGCGCCCGCCTGCTGGCGATCTCGCCGCCGCGGTCGGAGATCGCCCCGCGCAGCGCGAGGGCAGCCTCCAACTCGGCCCGCGCCCGGGCGGTGTTGCCCGTGCAGAGCGCCAGCACGCCCAGTTCGTGGTGGAAGTACGCCTCCGCCGCGACCTCGCCCGCGCGCCGGGCGGCCTCCTGCCCGTACCGCAGCGCCCGCTCCCAGGCGCTCCAGCGCAGCGCCGCGGCGAACGCGGGCGCGGCGGCGCGCGCGAGCAGCACCGCGGTGGAGGCGGTGGCGCCCTCCCGGTCGGCGACGAGGCCGCCGAGCGCGGCGAGGATGGCGTCCGCGTCGTCCGCGACCGTCTCGGGGGTCACCGAGCGGTGCGCGGACCACCAGGCGTAGTGCTGCGCGGCGGTGAGCGCCGGGTCCTGGCCGCCCTCGGCGGGCCGGTCGTAGCCCGCGGCGGTCAACTGGGCGGAGACGCCCGCGGCCAGCCGGTAGCGGCCGAGGCCGCCGGAGACCAGACCGCAGCCGGCGAGTTCGGCGAGCGCGGTGTCGGCCAGCGCCTCGCCGGCGAGCGCGGGCAACTGCGCGTGGTGCGGGAAGACGCCGCCCAGCGCCACGGCGAAGCGCAGCGCGGTACGGGCCGCGTCGCTGAGCCGCGACGCCAGCAGCGCGGCCGGCGCGGCGCTCTCGGCCAGCGTCGGCAGCGGCTCGCCCGCGCCCGGACCGGCGAGCCGCAGCACCGCGCCGGCCTGGACGAACCGCAGCGGCAGCCCCTCGGACTCGAACCACAGGTCCGCCGCCCAGGTGCGCTCCTCGTCGCCGAGCGGCAGCCGCCCGGCGCGCTCCAGCAACTGCATGCAGGCGGCCCGGCCGAGGCCCGGCAGCGCGACCTCTTCGAGGTACGAGGCGGCCGCCGGGGCGGTCACGTCGGGGGTGACGGCGATCAGGTACGCGCACTCGGGGGTGGCGTCCAGCAGCTCTTCGAGCGCGGTGCCGCCGAACTCGGCGTCGTCGAGTACCACGACCGCGCCGATCCGCGGCAGCAGCTCGGCCAGTTGGCCGGGGTCGGGGCGCCGGCCGGTCAGCTCGTAGACGGCGGCGCACAGTTCGTACCGCAGATCGGTGGGGGTGCGGCCCCGGCCGTTCAGCCGGATGACGCCGTCCGGCGCCAGCTCGGCGCAGTCGGCGGCGACGGCCTCGAGCAGCACGGTGCGGCCGGAGCCCGGGGGACCGGTGAGGCGGACGGACCGGCCGCGGGAGAGGAGGCGCACCAGCCGCTCGCGGATCTCGTCGCGCTCCAGCAGCGGCAGTTGCGGCCCCGCGGGGCCCGGCGGCGGCGACGGCGGCCGGCGGTGCTCGGCGCGCTCCTCCGGGGTCATCCGGCGCGGCGGCCCCGGGCGCTCCGCGGGCGGGCACAGCTCGGCGTGGGTGCCGTCGACGGGGTTGACGGTGAGCCGGTACTCGCCCGCGATGACGCGGGCCGTACGGGCCGGTCCCGGGCGGGCGCCGGCGGCGGGGGTGAGGCCGTCGCCCGGCCGCCCGCGCCCGGCGGCCTTGCCGCCGGAGCCGGGGAGCGGGCCGGGGAAGGAGCCGGGGGCGGAGCCGGCGGGCGGGCCGTCCGGCCCGGCCGCCGCGTCGGGTTCCCCGACGTAGGGGCGGAGAACCTCGTCGGCGTACGGCCGCACCGGCTCCTCGCCGGGGAACGCCCCCGTGCCGTCGTCCCCGAACCCGCCCGCGCCGTGGTCGTCTTCCGGGTACATGGCCCCCGGTTCTTCCGGATCGGGGTGCGTGTGCGCCGGCTCGCCGGGGTACGAACCCGGGGAAGCGCCCGCGGGCGGGGATATGCCCTCGGGTGTGTCGTCCTGTCCATGGCCCGTGTTCGGGTCCATCGCGAAGCCCCCTGCCCGCCGTCCTGCGCCGTGCCGCTCCCCGGCCCGGAAACCCTATGACCTCCGCCGGGCGATCTCCGAGGGGGGACGGCCCGACGACGCCGTTTGTTCACTGAATCGTGAGGATGCGGTGGAGTCGCGTGGCCACCAGCAGCCGCTGCATCTGCGGGGGCACCCCGCGCAGCACGAGCCGGCGATCGGCCCGTCCCGCCCTGCGGTGTGCCCCCATGATGACACCGAGCCCGGTGGCGTCCCAGGAGTCCAGGTCGGTGAGGTCGAGGACCAGGTCGCCGCGGCCCTCGTCGACGGCGCGGTGGAGGGCGACGCGCGCGTCGGCCGCGCTGCGCACGTCGAGGCAGCCCCCGACGGTCAGTTCCGCGCAGTCCCCTTTGATGTACGCGGGCGCCCCTGCGCCCGTGCCGTCCGCGGCGCCGTCCCGGACGGGGCGGCGGGCGGTCCTGCGTGCGGGGCCCGCGCGATGGCGGGCCGGGTGGTGGTAGGGCGGGGCGCTTTCGCGGCCCTCCGCCTCAAACATGTGCGCTCCCCGTCTGCGGGTTCTCGTTGTCGTGATGCCGAGTCCGTGCCGGTTCCTCTATGGATATGACTGTCCCGGACGGTGCCGGGTTGCCCTCTGTACGGGTGTCCGTACCGATTTCACCCCTGCGGGGGACGCCGGTACCCGCCCACGGCCGCACCGGGCGGCCGGGGGCGGCGGACGGCCCGGGTCAGTGCTCGTAGAAGCCGCGGCCGCTCTTGCGGCCGATGTCGCCGGCGTCGACCATGCGGCGCATCAGCTCCGGCGGCGCGAACTTCTCGTCCTGGGTCTCGGTGTAGATGTTCTCGGCGGCGTGCAGCAGGATGTCGACGCCGGTCAGGTCGGCGGTGGCGAGCGGCCCCATGGCGTGGCCGAAGCCGAGCCGGCAGGCGACGTCGATGTCCTCCGCGGTGGCGACACCCGACTCGTAGAGCTTGACGGCCTCGACGACGAGCGCGGTGATCAGCCGCGTGGTCACGAAGCCGGCCACGTCGCGGTTGGCGACGATGCAGGTCTTGCCGGTGGATTCGGCGAAGGCCCGGGCGCGGGCGAGGGTGTCGTCGCTGGTCTTCAGGCCCCGTACCAGCTCGCAGAGCCCCATCATGGGGACCGGCGAGAAGAAGTGCGTGCCGACGACGCGTTCGGGGCGGGCGGTCACCGCCGCGATCTTGGTGAGGGGGATCGCGGAGGTGTTGGAGGCGAGCACCGCGTCGTCGCGTACCAGACCGTCGAGCGTGCGGAAGATGTCCTGCTTGACGTCGAGCCGTTCGAAGACCGCCTCGACCACGATGTCCGCGTCGGCGGCGGCGTCGAGGTCGGTGGTCGTGGTGATCCGGGCGAGCGCCTGCTCGGCGGTGGCCGCGTCCAGCTTGCCCTTCGCGACGAACTTCTCGTACGAGCCCTTGATGCCGTCGGTGCCGCGCGCCAGCGCCTCGTCGGTGAGGTCGCGCAGCACGACGTGCCAGCCGGCCTGGGCGGCGACCTGGGCGATACCGGACCCCATGAGTCCGGCTCCGACGACGGCGAGCTTTCCGGCGGATTCCACGGTGGTTCCCTCGCTATACGGCTCGTTCACGTGCTCTGAAGCGGACACTAGCGCTCCTGGCCCGTTCGCGGAGCGCTTAGAGATGCGCGTCACGTCTCAGATGACGGACATCACACGTGCGGGGCTCAGTCTCCGGTCCTGCGTGCGTAGTTGAGCACCTTTTCGCCCAACAGCTCCTCCATCTCGTCCAGCAGGCCGAGCGCGTCGCGGGAGACGGCCGCCGGGTCGCGGCCGGCGGTCATCTCGCGGCGGATGAGGGCGTAGAGCGTGTTGTTCACCCAGGAGAGCTGACCGGCGATCAGATCCGGGAGCGGGTCGTCGGCGGATGCGCCGGTCTCCTCGCGGAGGGTGGCGGCGAGGTGCAGCAGGGCCTCCTGCTGCATGAGCCAGAGCCGGGCCTTGAGCCCGTCGGCGCCCTGGACGACGACCATGAACTTGCCGATGCCCGGGTTGAGCCCGACCCGGGCGGACACCGCCTCCACGTCCTCGCGCAGTCCGCGCAGTACGGCCTCGGCGGCGGACTCGCCGGCCGCCCGGCCGCGTACGTCGCGGGAGAGGCGCTCGGTGACGCCGCGGCTGCGGTCGAGGAAGAGGTCCTCCTTGGCCGGGAAGTAGTTGTACACGGTGTTGACCGAGACGTCGGCGGCCTCGGCGACCTCGGCGACCGTGACCGCGTCGAAGCCGCGCTCCAGGAACAGGCCGGTGGCCACGTCGGAGATGAGCTGTCTGGTCTGCCGCTTCTTGCGCTCCCTGAGTCCCTCGGCCATGCCCTCATGGTACCCATGCTGGTGTGAGTGAAAAATTAGAGACATTGCAAAAATTAAGTGACTCTGTTTTTCTGAGGTCATGCCCATCCTCAGCGCGTCCGGCCTCGCCCGGACCTTCACGACCAAGCAGGGGCCCGTCGAAGCCGTCCGCGGCATCGACCTGCGCGTCCAGCCCGGCGAGATCGTCGGACTGCTCGGGCCCAACGGCGCCGGCAAGACCACCACCCTGCAGATGCTCACCACGCTGCTGCCGCCCACCGGCGGCGCCGCCACCGTCGCCGGCCGCGACCTGGCCGCCGACCCCGCCGGCGTACGCGAACGGATCGGGTACGTGGCCCAGAGCGGCGGCGTCGACCCGCAGGTCTCCGTACGGGAGGAACTGGTCACCCAGGGCCGCCTCTACCGGCTGGCGAAGGACGAGGCCGCCGCGCGGGCCGCCGGACTCGCCGCCGAACTGGGCCTCGAAGACCTGCTGGACCGGCCCTGCGCGTCGCTCTCCGGCGGCCAGCGGCGCCGGCTCGACCTCGCGCTCGGCCTCGTCCACCGGCCCGAACTCCTCTTCCTGGACGAGCCGACCACCGGACTCGACCCGGGCAGCCGCGCCGACCTGTGGGACCTGGTACGCCGGCTGCGCGACCGGCACGGCACCACCGTCGTGCTCACCACGCACTACCTCGACGAGGCCGACGCCCTCGCCGACCGGATCGTGGTCATCTACCAGGGCGTCGTCGTCGCCGACGGCGCGCCGCGGGAGCTGAAGGAGCGCCATGCCGGCTCGGCCGACGCCTCGCTGCAGGACGCCTTCCTCGCCCTCACCGGCCGCGGCCCCGCCGCCGGTGCGGACCCCGCCCCGCTCGCCGTCTGACGGCGGCAGCCGCCCGGCAGACCCAAGCGCGACAGACCGATGCCGACTGCCGGAGAGCCCGTCCGCCGGGCTCGCCACGCCCGTTCCGTACGCCCCCAAGCCCCGGGAGACCGCCGTGCACGCCCTCACCGCCGACACCGCCCTCGTCTTCGGCCGCTACGCCCGCCAGACCCTGCGCTCGCGCTTCCAGATGCTCTTCGGCATCCTCACGCCCCTGCTCTACCTCGTCTTCTTCGGCCCGCTCCTGCGCGACCTGCCGCTTGCCGCCGAGGGCAGCTCGTGGCAAGTCCTCGTCCCCGGGCTGCTGATGATGCTCGGCCTCTTCAGCGCCTCCTTCGCCGGCTTCGGCATCATCGTGGAGAAGAACCTCGGCGTACTGGACCGCATGCGCGCCACCCCCGTCAGCCGGCTCGCGCTGCTGCTCGGCCGGGTGCTGCGCGACGTGCTGCTGCTGCTCTTCCAGGCCGTGCTGCTCGTCGTCGCCGCGGTGGCGATGGGGCTGCGCGCGCCGTTGGCCGGGGTGCTGATCGGGCTGGTGTTCGTCGCGCTGCTCTCGACGGCGATGGCCTCGCTGTCGTACGCGTTCGCCCTGCGGGTGCGTACGCCGCAGGAGTTCGGTCCCGTCGTCAACGCCGTCACCCTGCCGTCGATGCTGCTGTCCGGGCTGATGCTGCCGATGGCGCTGGCGCCCGGGTGGCTGGACGCGCTGTCGCGCGCGGTGCCGTACCGCTACGTCGTCGACGCCGTGCGCGCCGCCTTCACCGGCGAGTACGCGGGCGCCGAGATGCTGTGGGGCGCGCTCGTCGCCACCGCGTTCGCCGCCGGGGCGGTGACGCTGGGCACACGCGTGTTCCGCTCCGCCGGGGCGTAGCGTCGCGGGCATACGCTGGGCGCATGGTCAACCTCACGCGGATCTACACCCGTACCGGAGACAAGGGCACCACCGCCCTCGGCGACATGAGCCGGGTGCCCAAGACCGACCCGCGGATCTCCGCGTACGCCGACGCCAACGAGGCCAACGCCGTCATCGGCACCGCCCTCGCGCTCGGCGGGCTGTCCGAGGAGGTCGCCCGCGTCCTCACCCGGGTGCAGAACGACCTCTTCGACGTCGGCGCCGACCTCTCCACGCCCGTGCGGCCCGACCCGGAGTTCCCGCCGCTGCGCGTCGAGCAGGAGTACGTCGACCGGCTGGAGGCCGACTGCGACCGCTTCCTCGCCGGCCTGGAGAAGCTGCGCAGCTTCATCCTCCCCGGCGGCACCCCGGGCGCCGCGCTGCTGCACCAGGCGTGCACGGTGGTGCGCCGGGCCGAGCGGTCCACGTGGGCCGCCCTGGAGGTCCACGGCGAGACCATGAACCCGCTGACGGCCACGTACCTCAACCGGCTATCGGATCTGCTCTTCATCCTTGCGCGCACCGCCAACAAGGCGGTCGGGGACGTGCTGTGGGTGCCCGGCGGCGAACGCTGAGCCGTCCCGCCCGGCCTCCGGTTCCACCGCACCCGCGGGACGCTGCTTGGGGAAGACCGTGTAGCTCACGGCGATGACCAGGTTGATGCCGATGACGAAGAGCATCCGCATCTGCCACGCCCGCAGCGACTCGGTCCCGCCGTCGTCGCCCACGTACCAGACGGCGCCCTGCAGCAGCGCGATCGCGATGCCGCTCGCCAGGATCCAGCGGACGGCGACCGACCACTCGTGGCGCGCCCGCGCCATCCCGTACCTCGGCGGCTTCACCGGCGGCGGCCCGCCCGCGAAGCGGTGCGCGAAGCGGGCGTCGACCCAGCGGATCGTCGACGGGCCGAGCGCGACGGAGAAGCCGATGTACACCGCGGCGAGACCGTGCTTCCAGTCCGGCTCCGCGCCGTTCTTCAGGTCGATCGCCGTGACGACCAGCAGCACGACCTCCAGCAGCGGCTCGCACAGCAGCACGGCGGCGCCCAGCCGCGGCTTCCGCGCCAGGTAACGCAGGGCGAGCCCGGCCGCGAGCAGCACCCAGAAGGCGACCTCGCAGACGATGATGAGCGTGACGACCACGGTGTGCTCTCCCTTCCCCGTCCTCCCTTCCAGGCTCCCGCCCGCCGCGCGCGGGTACGTCGTCGTACGCGACGATCCCGGACTGCATCCTTCGATGTAGCCCCCGCCCGCCCGAAGCCGCCCGCGATACGGAGGCCGCCGGGGCACCGGCCGTGTTTGATGGGGGAGTGACCAGCGCACGCCCCTCGCTCCGGCCGCACCGCGACGACGTACTCATCGCGGTCGCCGGCCTGCTCGGCGGGGTGGCGCTGTGGGCGCTCGGGCTGCACACCCAGGGCGGGCGGCCGTTCCACGACTCGCGGCTCACGCTGATCCCGCTCGCCGTCATGTGCGGCGCGGAACTGCTGCGCCGGAGCCGGCCGGTGACCGCGCTGGGCATCGCACTCGTCGCCGTCGTCGCCGACCAGTTCACGTGGGGCACGCTGGCCACCATCCTGATGTTCACGGACCTGATGTACGCGGCCGTGCTCTACGGCACCGCGACCGCGGCCCGCTGGATCCCGCGGGCCTCCGCCGGGCTCACCGTGGCCTCGACCATCGTCGTGCTCGCCGTCTTCCAGGACCGGGCCGCGATCCTCATCGGCGTCGCCGTCGGCCTCATCACGCTCGCCCCCGCCACCACCGGCGTCGCCGTACGCTCGCACCGCCAGGCCGCCGACGCCGCCCGGCTGCGGGCGCAGCAGACCGCGCTGCTCGCGGAGCTCGACCGGCGCGAGGCCGTCGGCGCCGAGCGCGCCCGGATGGCCCGCGAGCTGCACGACATGGTGGCCAACCACCTCTCCGCCATCGCCATCCACGCCACCGCCGCCCAGTCCATCGACGACCGGACGGCGTCCCGGGAGGCGCTGTCCGTCATCCGCGAGAACAGCGTGCAGGGGCTGGCGGAGATGCGCCGCCTCATCGGCCTGCTGCGCGCCGCCTCCGACGCCGGCGGCGCGGACGCCGCGCCGGCGGCGGCCCCGACGCTGGCCGGGCTGGCCGCGCTGGTGGAGCAGGCCCGCGTCAACGGCGCCGCCAGCGGCCTCGACTTCGCCCTCGACGACGCCCGTGAGCCGGGCGCGCCGCTGCCCGCGCCGGTGGAGCTGGCCGCGTACCGCATCGTGCAGGAGTCGCTGACGAACGCGCTCAAGCACGCCGCCCCCGGTGAGGTACGGGTCGCGCTCGCCGGGCCCGAGCCGCTGACGGTGGCGGTGACCAGCCCGCTGGGCGAGGGGCGGCAGCAGGACGGCCGGCCGGGCGCCGGGCCCGTGCCGCGGGCGCCCGGCTCGGGTGCCGGGCTGATCGGCATGGAGGAGCGCGTGGCCCTGCTGGGCGGCTCGTTCACCGCCGGACCCGAGGACGGCGGCGCCGGACCAGGCGCCGGCAAGCAGTGGGCCGTCCGGGCCGGGCTGCCCACCGGCGAGGACACCACCGCACCGCAACGGAGGACCCATGGCTGAGAAGGCCCCGCCCGTCCGGATCCTCGTCGCCGAGGACCAGCAGGCCGTACGCGCCGGGCTCGTGCTCATCCTGCGCTCCGCCGCCGGCCTCACCGTCGTCGGCGAGGCCGCCGACGGCGAGGAGGCCGTGGCGCTGGCCCGCGAACTGCGGCCGGACGTCGTGCTGATGGACATCCAGATGCCCAAGCTCGACGGGGTGGCCGCGACCCGGCGGATCAGCGCCGAGGGGCTGGCGGACGTGCTGGTGCTGACGACGTTCGACCTCGACGAGTACGTCTTCGGCGCGCTGCGCGCCGGCGCCGCCGGCTTCCTGCTGAAGAACACCGAGGCGGACGCCCTGGTGGAGGCGGTACGCACCGTCGCCCGCGGCGAGGGCCTGATCGCCCCGGCCGTGACGCGGCGGCTGATCGCCGAGTTCGCGGGCGGCCGGCGGGCCCCGTCGCCGGACGGCCCCGACCCGGCGGTCCTCGACGCCCTCACGCGGCGCGAGCGGGAGGTGCTGGCCTGCCTGGGGCAGGGCATGTCCAACGCGGACGTCGCGGCCCGGCTCGACATGGCGGAGGCCACGGTGAAGACGCACGTCAGCCGGCTGCTGGCGAAGCTGGGGCTGCGCAGCCGGGTACAGGCGGCGGTGCTGGCGCAGGAACTGGGCGTCTGAGCGGCCGGGGGCGGATCCCGTACGGCCGTTCCCGTACGGTCTCCGCCCCCGGCCGTCCGCGTGCGGTCAGACGTCGCGCTTCGACAGCAGTGCGAACGCCAGGAGGAGCATCCCGCCGGTGACGGCGGCCAGCAGGCCGAGGAGTCCCCAGCCGCCGATGTCCCCGTCGTCGAAGAACGGGATGCCGTAGAGCGAGGCGAGACCGCTGAGCGGGGAGTACTCGATCAGCTTGCGCTGGACGTCCCGCAGACTCTCGGCCTGCATGAAGAGCGCGATGATCAGCGGCAGCAGGATGAAGCCGACCATGGTGGTGATGGCGCCCGCGGAGTGCCGCAGGATCGCGCCCACGGCCAGCGCGAGCAGGCCCAGCAGCGACACGTACAGGGCCGCGCCCACGGTGGCGTCGAACCACTGGCTGCTCGTGGCGATCAGCTCGCCGCTGTCGGAGACCGAGTCCTTGAACATCGGCTCGTTCATCTCGTACTCCGGCACGGTCTGGCCGCCGAGGACCGCCGAGTGGACCAGCGCGGTGATCGCGCACGCCGCGGTGGTCAGCACGAAGGCCAGCACGAAGAAGACCACGGCCTTCGCCGCCAGCACCCGCCAGCGCTGGGGCGAGGCGGTGAGCGTGGTACGGATCATGCCCGTGCCGTACTCGGAGGTGATCACCAGCACGCCGAGGGTGACGATGCAGATCTGGCCGAGCATCAGACCGAAGAGGCCGCCGGAGAGCAGCGGTGCGCCCACCCAGTCGTCGCTGCTCATCGCCAGCGCGATGAGGAAGCCGACGCCGACGACGAGCAGGAGCATGACGCCCAGCGTCCACATGGTGGAGCGCACCGAGCGGATCTTGGTCCACTCGGAGGCGAAGGCGTGGCCCAGGTGCGTCCTGACGATCGGGATGGGCGAGGAGTAGCCGCCGCCCGGGGGCGGGCCGGCCGGCGGCGCGGCGCCGGGGACGGGACCGGGAGGGGCGCCGGGCACCGGGGGCGCGCCGGGGGCGGGGGCGGAGGGCTGCGGCGGGTAGCTCATCGGGGGGTCTCACCTTCGCGCGGGGCGGGAGCGGCGGCGCCGGCCGGGCCCTGCGGCGCGGCCGGGGGTGGCGGCGGGGCGTACCCCTGCGGCGGGGGCGGGGCGTAGCCGGGCTGCACGCCGGGCGGCGGCATGCCGGGGCCGCCCTGCGGCATCCCGGGGGCGCCCATGGGCGGCGCGTAGCCGGGGCCGGTGGGCGCGTAGCCCTGTGCGGGCACCGGGCCCGCCGGCTGCTGCAGACCGGCGCGGTGGTCGACGGTGGAGCGGAAGTCCACCGCGCCCTGCGTCATCCGCATGTACGCCTCCTCCAGCGACGCCTCGTGCGGCGACAGCTCCCACAACTGGATCCGCGCGTCGTGCGCCAGGTCGCTGATCCGCGGCAGCGGCATCCCGCCCACGCGCAGCGCCCCGTCCTGCTCCTGCTGCACCTGCGCGCCCTCCTCGGTGAGCAGGGCGGTCAGCTTCTCCCGCAGGCCCTGCTCCCGGTCGGGGACGCGGACCCGGGCGAAGCTCGCCGAGTGCGTGTTGATGAAGTCCCGCACGCTCATGTCGGCCATGAGCTGGCCGCGGCCGATGACGATGAGGTGGTCGGCGGTGAGCGCCATCTCGCTCATCAGGTGGCTGGAGACGAAGATGGTGCGGCCCTCGCTCGCCAGCCGCTTCATCAGGTTGCGGATCCACAGGATGCCCTCGGGGTCGAGGCCGTTGACCGGCTCGTCGAAGAGGAGGATCTGCGGGTCGCCGAGGAGCGCGCCGGCGATGCCGAGGCGCTGGCCCATGCCGAGCGAGAAGCCCTTGGAGCGGCGCCCCGCGACCTCGCGCAGCCCGACCACGTCGAGCACCTCGTCGACGCGGCGCTGCGGGATGCCGGAGAGCTGGGCGACGCAGCGCAGGTGGTTGCGGGCGCTGCGGCCGCCGTGCACCGCCTTGGCGTCGAGCAGGGCGCCGACCTGGCGGGGGGCGTTGGGCAGCTTGCGGTACGGGTAGCCGCCCACGGTGACGCTGCCGCTGCTCGGCTCGTCGAGTCCGAGGATCATGCGCATCGTCGTCGACTTGCCCGCCCCGTTGGGACCCACGAAGCCGGTGATGACGCCCGGTTTGACGGTGAAGGAAAGGTTGTAGACGGCGGTCTTCCCGCCGTAGGTCTTCGTCAGACCCTGTGCTTCGATCATGTGGCCCCCTGCGTCGGACACGGGGGCGCAGCGACTTCCCGTCCCCCTTCAGGCTAAGAGGCTATCGGGAAGCCTCCGGTTCCCGGCGGGCAGGCCGCCGGGCTGCCGGAAGAGGCACCGGGGGACGGCGAGGGGGGCAGGGGGGCGACGGCCGGGGGTCAGGCGTCGCGCTTCTTCAGCACGAGGTACCCGCCGATGAGCGCCGCCGCCGTCCACGCGCACATGATGCCGAAGCCGCCCCACGGCCCGTACGGCGTCTCGTCGCTGTTCAGCGCGCCGGGCACCACCTGCATGACCCGCGATCCCGCCTGGTCCGGCAGGTACCGCGCGACGTCCCTGGTGGCCGGGACGCCCGCCAGGATCGAGGAGATCAGGAAGAAGAAGGCCATCAGCAGGCCGAGCGAGAGCACCGTGCTGCGCAGCATCGCGGCGACGCCCATGGAGAACATCGCGATCACGCCCATGTACAGGCCGGCGCCGATGACGGCCCGCAGCACGTGCTCGTCGCCGATCGACGCCGCGTGGTCGCCGAGCAGGGACTGGCCGAGGAAGAACGTGAGGAAGCTGGTGAGCAGCCCGACGATGAGGGCGAGCAGGGTGGCGACGGCGATCTTCGAGACGTAGAACGTGGCGCGCTGCGGTACCGCGGCCAGCGAGGTCTTGATCATGCCGGAGCTGTACTCGGTGCTGATCACGAGCACGCCGAAGACGACCATCGCGAGCTGGCCGAGCATCATGCCGAAGAAGCTCACCAGGGTCGGGTCGAAGGTGAGCCGCTCGGCCTCCGAGAGGTCGTCGAAGGTGGCGTTCATGACGCCGGAGAGGAGCGCGCCCACCGCGGCGGTGAGGACCAGCGCGGCGGCCAGCGTCCACATCGTGGAGCTGACCGTGCGGATCTTGGTCCACTCCGACTTGAGCACTGCCGAGGGTGCTGCCATGGCCGTCAGTCTCCCTTGCCCCACTGCGGACCCGGTGCGGGCGGCGCGTTCGGCGCGGGCGGCCCCGGGGGCGCGGCCCCGGCCGCCGCGGCGGCGTTCGGGTCGCTCAGATCGTGCGCGTGGTACTCGACCGCCTGGGCGGTCATCTGCATGAACGCCTCCTCCAGGGAGGCCTGTTGCGGGCTGAGCTCGTGCAGCGTCACCCGGTGCTGCGCGGCCAGCTCGCCGACCGGCTCGGCCATGTCGGCGCCCTCGACCTCGAAGGCGCCGTCCTCGCGGAGGCTCACGGTCATCCCCGCCGCGCTCGCGGCGTCCTTGAACTGCTCGGGCTGCGGGGTGCGCACGCGCACGTACGACCGCGAGTTCTCCCGGATGAAGCCGGCCATCGAGGTGTCGGCGAGCAGCTTGCCCTGGCCGATGACGATGAGGTGGTCGGCGGTGAGCGCCATCTCGCTCATCAGGTGGCTGGAGACGAAGACCGTGCGGCCCTGGGCGGCCAGGCTCTTCATCAGGTTGCGGATCCAGTGGATGCCCTCGGGGTCGAGCCCGTTGACCGGCTCGTCGAACATCAGGATCTCGGGGTCGCCCAGCAGCGCGTACGCGATGCCGAGGCGCTGGCCCATGCCGAGCGAGAAGCCCTTGGACTTCTTCTTCGCCACCGCCGTGAGGCCGACGGTCTCCAGCACCTCGCTCACCCGGGAGGCCGGGATGCGGTTGCTCTGGGCCAGGCAGAGCAGGTTGTTGTACGCGCTGCGGCCGCCGTGCATGTTCTTCGCGTCCAGCAGGGCGCCGATGTACTTCAGCGGCTCCTGGAGCTCGCGGTAGTGCTTGCCGTCGATGCGCACGGAACCGGACGTGGGGTTGTCGAGGTCGAGCATCATGCGCATCGTCGTCGACTTGCCGGCGCCGTTCGGGCCGAGGAATCCGGTGATCATGCCCGGCCGCACCTGGAAGGTCAGGTGGTCGACGGCGAGCTTGTCGCCGTACCGCTTGGTCAGCCCCTCCAGTTCGATCATGCGCTAACCCTAGGCGGCGAGGTCGTCGAATGCATCTCCTGGGAGCAATCGACACAACCGGATTGGCGCCCTCCGTCAGTGGGGCGGAGGGCGCCGGAGACGTGCCGTGCGGCCGGGCGGGGCGATCCGCCCGGCCGCACCGGACTCAGCGGGACTGCTGGGCGGGCACGCCCGGCTTGTCCTCCACGTCGTCCACCCCGGTCTGGGCGGCGACCTGGGCGCCGGTCAGCGTCGCCAGCATCTCGCGGACGTTGGTGAGCTGGGCGTTGATGCTGTCGCGGCGGTTGGTGAGCGCCGCCAGCTCGCGCTCCGACTCGCTGCGGATCCGCTCGGCCTTGGCGTTCGCGTCCGCCACGATGTCCTCGGACTGGCGCTGCGCGGTCTCGACCGTCTGCCGGGCACGGCGCTCGGCGTCGGTACGCAGCTTCTCGGCCTCCAGGCGGAGCTGCTCGGCGCGGTGCTCGATCTCCGCGAGCCGCTTCTCGGCCTTGGCCTGACGGGAGGCGAGGTCGCGCTCGGACTGCTCCCGGCGCTTGGCGAGGTTCGTCTCGAAGTCCGCGGCGGCCTGGGCGGCCTTGGCGCGGGTCTCCTCGAAGAGGGTGTCCGCCTCCTCGCGCTTCGACTGCGCGTCCTTCTGCGCCTCGGCACGCAGCCCGCTGGCCTCGCCCTTCGCCTTCTCGACGATCCGGGCGCCCTCTTCCTCGGCCTTCGCCTTGCGCTCGGCGGCGAACGCCTCGGCGTCGTTGCGCACCTGCTGCGCGGCCGACTCGGCGAGCTCGCGGTGCTGGTCGGCGGCGCGGCGGGCCTCCTCGCGCAGGTCCTTGGCCTCTTCCTCGGCGAGCCGCAGGATCTTCTCCACCCGGGCACCGAGGCCGGCGTACGACGGCTCGGAGTCGGCGATCTGCGCCTGTGCGTTCTGCGTCTCGAGGTGAAGCTCCTCGATCCGCTTCTCAAGAGAGGTGATGCGCGAGAGGGCACTGTCGCGGTCGGCTACGAGCTTGGTGATCCGTTCGTCCACCTGCTCGCGGTCGTATCCGCGCCTTGCGAACTCGAAACCGAAGGGGTTGGCAGTGTCGCTCATGGGGTTCCTGTCGAAAGAGACCGAGTGAGGTGATAAGGGGAATCCTAGGGGTGCTGACGGCGTGTCACAGCGTCAATCCAGGTTTGATCTGGAGAATGTCCGCTCAATCGAGTGGTCTGCCACCGGACTGTTTGCCCCCCGACCGGGCCGCGGCGGCGGCGGGGGCCTTCCCGCCGCCGTCCTTCCCCTTGCTGACCTGGCTGTTCTTGCCCTCTCTGGCGTCCTTGCCGTTCGCCCCCGCGGTGCCGGGGCTCTCGAAGGACTCCAGGGCTTCGAGGACGTCCTGCACGCGGGAGATCTCCGCGTTGATGTCCTCGCGTCTGCGGGTGATCAACTCCAGCTCGCGGCGGCCCTCGTCGACCATCCGCTTGGCCTCGGCGCGCGCCTCGGCCTTCGTCCGCTCGGCCGCGTCGAACGCCTCCGCCTGCTTCTGCTCGGCCTCGTTGAGCAGTCCCTCCGCCTTCTTCACGGCGGCGATACGGACCTTGCCGGCCTCGCCCTTGGCGTCGGCGAGCATCTGCTGGGCGCGCGCCTCGGCCGCGTTGAGCTGCTCGTGAGCTGCGGCGACGAGCTTGTCGACGCGCTCGCCCGCGGCCTTGGTGGCCTCGGCGGCCTCGCGCCTGGCGCGGTCGTGCAGCGCGTCGGTCTCGGCCTCCGTGCGGGTACGCAACTCCTCGGCCCGCTCGCGGATCGCGTGGGAGTCCCGGCGGGCCTCCTCCAGCATCCGGTCGGCGTCGGCGCGGGCCTTCTCCACCAGACCGCTCGCCTCCGAGGTGGCGTCGCGCACCAGCCGGTCGGACTCCTTGCGGGCGGCGGCGACCATCACGTCGGCCTGCTCCTCGGCCGCCGCGGTGGCCCTGGTGGCCTCCTCGTGCGCCTTCTCGACCAGCTTGTCGGCCTGTTCCGCGGCCTCCGTACGGCGCTTCGCGGCGTCGCTGCGGGACTCGTCCCGGACCCTTTCCGCCTCGGTACGCAGGCGTTCGGCTTCTGCTAGCGCGTCGTTGACGGTCGATTCCGCCAACTCCTTGGCGGCGTCGGTCTCTTCCTTGGTCTCCCGGCGCAGCGTGGCAGCGGCGTGCTCCGCGGCCGACCGCAGGCCCGCGATCTCCTCGTCGGCCTGCGCCCGCAACTCGCTCACCGAGTCCCGCACCTGCTGGGCGGTCTGCTCGGCCGCGGTCACCAGCTCGCGCGCCCGGCGCTCCGACTCCTCGGTCACCCGGGCGGCTTCGGCCTGCGCCTCCTCGACCCGCTTGCGCGCCGAGGCCAGCAGCTCCTCGGCCTGCCGGGTCGCCTGCGTACGCTCGCGCTCCGCCTCGCCCCGGGCGGCGGTGAGCATCTCCTCCGCCTCGCGTCGCCGGCGCGCGGCCTCCTCCTGCGCCGCCGTCAGCGCCTCCTGCGCCTCCGCCGCCAGCCGCTCGGCGGCGGCGGACGCCTCCGAGCGGATCCGGTCCGCCGCCTCCTGGGCCTCGCGGCGCAGCCGCTCGGACTCGCCGGTGGCGTCCTCGTGCAGCCGCTGGGCGGCGGCCTCGGCCTCGGCGCGGGTCGCGGCCGTCTCCGCGGCGGCCTCCTCGCGCATCCGGGTCGCCTCGGCCTGCGCCTGCTGCTGGAGCGTACGGAGCCGCTCCGCGGCCTCCGCGCGCAGCCGCTCGGTCTCCTCCGCGGCCTCCCGGCGGATCCGCTCCGCCTCGCCGCGGGCCGCGGCCAGCGCCTCGTCGGCGGCCGTGACCCGGGCGGCAGCCTCCTGCTGGAGCCGGTCCAGCTCCGTCTGCACCTCGGCCCGGCGGGCGGCGACGGCCTCGTCGGCCTCGGTACGGGTCTTCCGTGCGGCCTCCGCGGCCGCCTCGGTGATCTTCGCGGCCTGCGCCTCGCCCTCGGCGCGCAGCTCGTCGGCCTCGGTACGGGCCTTGGCCAGCGCCTCCTCGGCCCGCTCGCGCAGCGTCGCGGCCCGCTCCGCGGCCTCGCCGCGTACCCGCTCGCCCTCGGCCGTGGCGGCCTCGCGCAGCTCCTCGGCGTCCGTGCCGGCCTTCGCCAGCAGCTCCTCGGCGGACTTCGCCGCCTCCTCGATCTGCGCGACCGCGTCCCTGCGGGCCTCGCCGCGGATCCGCTCGCCCTCGGCGGTGGCCTCCGCGCGCAACTGCTCGGCCTCGTCGCGCAGCCGCCGCGCCTCGCCCTGCAGCTCGACCGTCTTGGCCCGGAACTCCTCGGTGTCGTCCTTGGCCGCGCCCTTGAGCTGCTCGGCCGCCGCCGCGGCCTCGTCCCGCAGCCGCTCGGCCTCGGCCTCCGCCTCCCGGCGGATCCTGTCGGCCTCCTCGCCGGCGGCCGCGGTGGTGTCCTCGGCCTGCTTGGACGCCTTGTTGAGCACGTCCTCGGCGGTCTTGGCGGCCTTGGCGATGGCGTTCGCGCTGTCCTCCGCGGAGCGCGTACGGGCCGTCTCCTCGGCCTCCGCGATCAGGGCCTCGGCCTGGGTACGGGCATCGGCCCGCACCTGCTCGGCCTCCGCCTTGATCGCCTCGGCCTCCTTGGTGGCCTCGCCGACCAGCCGCGCGATCTCGTTGCGCGTGGTGCGCATCCGCTGGTCCGCGCCCGCCTCGGTCTCGGCGATTTTCTTGGTCGCCGCCTCCTGGGCCTGCGCCACCAGCCGGTCCGCCTCGGTGCGCGCGGCGCGCAGCGCGGTCTCGGCCTCCGCCAGCTTCTCCTCGGCCCGGCGCTGCGCCTCGGTCGCCTCCCGGCGGGCCTCCTCCGCCTCCCCGGCCGAGGAACTGCGCAACTGCTCGGCGTGGGTGGTGGCCTCCTGGGCCTGGGTGGACGCGGCGTTCAGCAGCCGCTCGGCGTCGGCGCGGGCGCGCCGCAGCAGGTCGTCGGCCTCCGCGCGGGCGGCCTCCGCCTCGCTGCCGACCCGCTGGCGGGTCTGCTCCGCCTGGCGCTGCGCCTCGGCCCGGGCGGCGGCGATGAGCCGGTCCGCCTCGGTCCTGGTCTCGTCCATGAGCCGGCGGGCCTGCGCCTCCGTACGGGAGCGCAACTGCTCGGCCCACGCCACGTTCTCGTTGACGTGGGTCTCGACGGTGGTGCGGCGCTCCGCCAGCTCCTCGTCCAGCCGCTGCCGCCGGGCGATCGCCTCGGCGTGCAGGTCCGCCTCCATCCGCGCCTGGCGCTCGGCGTGCTCCTGGAGCAGCCGCTGCGCCTGGGCGCGCGCCTCGCGCAGCTCGCGCTCGACGTCGGCGCGCAACTGGTCCGCCTGGGCCTGGGCGTTGCGCAGCAACTGCTCGGCCTGGTGCGAGGCGCTGTCGAAGGAGGTGCGGGCGCCGAGCCCGCGGCGCGCCTCGTGCAGCTTGGCGCGCAAGACCTCGACCTGGTAGCCGAGGTCCTCGGCGTGCTGGACGGCCTTCTCCCGCTCCTTCTTCAGCCGCTCGATCTCGGCCTCGAACTGCGAGAGCCCGTCCATGACGGCGTCAGGCTCGTAGCGGTCGTAGCCCCGCACTGCGCGGTCCCATCCGTCCCCGGGTCGTTTCTGCCTGCTGGCAATGGCGATGACGTGTGCTGCGTCGTGTGCTTTTCGTGTGCTGGTATCGATGGTGTCAGATGATCGGGCCGCCCAGGACGCGGGCGGCCCCCTGCACTCTACCGGCCACGGGAATCAAAGGTCAGTGTGCGCCGGGGGCCGATGCCGAAGTGACCAATTCCGTCAGCACGCCGTGGCAGTCCTTGGGGTGCAGGAAGGTGATCCGCGAGCCCATCGAGCCGCGCCGCGGCTCGTCGTAGAGGACGCGAACGCCCTTGTCACGGATGGCGTCGGCGTCGGCGTCGACGTCCGCGGTGCCGAAGGCGATGTGGTGGACGCCCTCGCCGTTCTTCGCCAGCCACTTGCCGACCGCGGAGTCCTCGCGGATGGGTTCGAGCAGTTGCAGGTACGAGGCGCCGCCGTCGGACGTCTCGTTGATCTTCAACATGGCCTCGCGGACCCCCTGCTCCTCGTTGACCTCGGTGTGGAACACCTCGAAGCCGTAGGTGGCGCGGTAGAACTCGACGGTTGCGTCAAGGTCATGACAGGCGATTCCGATGTGGTCGATGCGCGTCAGCATGCGCACAGTCCACCGCCGCGGGGAAGGTTACGCAACGTGCGCACGGTCACACCGAACGAACCGTGACCCGGGCGCGAACCGCTCAGTACGCTGAAGTTAACCCTCATTCACTCCTCCCCGAAGGGGACGCGCATGACCGGCAGCGGCACTTCAGGCACCACGTCCGTGATCGTCGCGGGCGCCCGTACCCCCATGGGGCGCCTCCTCGGCTCCCTGCGGGCCTTCTCCGGCGCGGATCTCGGCGGCTTCGCCATCGAGGCGGCCCTGGCGCGTGCGGGCGTCGCGGCCGACCAGGTGGAATACGTGATCATGGGGCAGGTGCTCCAGGCCGGGGCCGGGCAGATCCCGGCGCGGCAGGCCGCGGTGAAGGCGGGCATCCCGATGACCGTGCCCGCGCTGACCGTGAACAAGGTCTGCCTCTCCGGGCTCGACGCCATCGCCCTGGCCGACCAGCTCATCCGCGCCGGCGAGTTCGACATCGTCGTCGCCGGCGGCCAGGAGTCCATGACCAACGCCCCGCACGTGCTGCCGAAGTCCCGCGAGGGCGTGAAGTACGGCGCCCTGCAGATGCTCGACTCCATGGCGCACGACGGGCTCACCGACTCCTTCGAGGGCATCGCCATGGGCGAGTCCACCGAGAAGCACAACGCCCGCCTCGGCATCGCCCGCGAGCCGCAGGACGCCTTCGCCGCCGCCTCCCACCAGCGGGCCGCCGCCGCGCGGGAGCGCGGGATCTTCGCCGAGGAGATCACGCCGGTCGAGCTGCCCGCGCGCCGGGGCGCGGCCGTCGTCGTCGACACCGACGAGGGCATCCGCCCGGACACCACCGCCGAGGGCCTGGCCAAGCTCCGCCCCGCCTTCGCGCCCGACGGCACGATCACCGCGGGCACCGCCTCGCAGATCTCCGACGGCGCCGCCGCCGTGGTCGTCATGAGCCGCGCCAAGGCCGAGGAGCTGGGGCTGACCTGGCTGGCCGAGATCGGCGCCCACGGGAACGTGGCGGGCCCGGACAACTCCCTGCAGTCCCAGCCCTCGAACGCCATCCTGCACGCGCTGAAGAAGGAGGGCATCGACGTCGGCGACCTCGACCTCATCGAGATCAACGAAGCCTTCGCCGCCGTCGCCGTGCAGTCCATGAAGGACCTCGGCGTCACCCCCGAAAAGGTGAACGTCAACGGCGGCGCCATCGCGCTGGGTCACCCGATCGGGATGTCCGGCGCCCGGCTCGTCCTCCACCTCGCCCTCGAACTGAAGCGCCGCGGCGGCGGCACCGGCGCGGCCGCCCTCTGCGGCGGCGGCGGCCAGGGCGACGCGCTGGTGGTGCGGGTCCCGCGGGCCTGAGGCCCGGCGCCACGGGCGCGGCGGCCCCGGTCCGTACGGTGACCGGGGCAGGGGAGGGGCCGGGGAGCAGGCCCCGTACGGACGCAAGGAGCGATCACACATGCCAGCCGCAGACGTAGCCGCGCTCGTGGCCGCCGCCCGCGAGGGCGGCCCGCGGGCCGTCGCCCGGCTCATCACCCTGGTCGAGGGCGCGTCGCCGCACCTGCGGGAGGTGATGGCCGCCCTCGCCCCGCTGGCCGGCCGCGCCTACGTCGTCGGGCTCACCGGAGCGCCCGGCGTCGGCAAGTCCACGTCCACCTCCGCCCTGGTCACCGCGTACCGCAGGCGCGGCAAGCGGGTCGGCGTGCTGGCCGTCGACCCCTCCTCGCCGTTCTCCGGCGGGGCGCTCCTCGGCGACCGGGTGCGGATGGGTGTGCACGCCTCCGACCCGGGCGTCTACATCCGCTCCATGGCCACCCGCGGCCACCTCGGCGGGCTCGCCTGGTCCGCGCCGCAGGCGATCCGCGTGCTGGACGCCGCCGGCTGCGACGTGGTGCTGGTGGAGACCGTCGGCGTCGGGCAGTCGGAGGTGGACATCGCCGGGCAGGCCGACACCTGCGTGGTGCTGCTGGCGCCCGGCATGGGCGACGGCATCCAGGCGGCCAAGGCCGGGATCCTGGAGATCGGCGACGTGTACGTGGTGAACAAGGCCGACCGCGACGGCGCCGACGCCACCGCCCGCGAGCTGAACCACATGCTCGGCCTCGGCGAGGCCCGCGCCCCCGGCGACTGGCGCCCGCCCATCGTCAAGGCCGTCGCCGCCCGCGACGAGGGCACCGACGAGGTCGTCGAGGCGCTGGAGAAGCACCGGGCCTGGATGGAGGAGCACGGCGTGCTCGCCGCGCGCCGGCTGCGGCGGGCGGCGGGGGAGGTCGAGACGATCGCGGTCACGGCGCTGCGCGAGCGGATCGCCGACCTGCACGGCGACCGGCGGCTGTCGGCGCTCGCCGAGCGGATCACCGCGGGCGAGCTGGACCCGTACGCCGCCGCCGACGAACTGCTGGAGGGCCTCACCGGCGGCTGACGGCGCGGGGCCCTCCGCGGCGCGTACGGACCGGGCCTCCGGCCCGTACGCGCTCAGCCGCCTCCGCTACCTGCCGTACGCCGCGGGCGTGCCGCCCGGCACGCCCTGCTGATGCGGCACGGCCCCCGTCGCCAGCCCGGCCTGCATCGTCTCCGTCGACTGCAGCAGCACCTGCCCGGCGCCCGTGAACTGGAACTGGTGCTCCTCACCGGACGCACCGCCGATGCCGGTCATCGCCCGGATCCCGCCGAGGAGGCCCTGCATGTACCCGTGGTCGTAGTGGTGGCACGGCGACGGGCAGTCGGCCCACCCCACCAGCGCCTGCGGGTCCACCCGGATCGGCGGCTCGACGAAGACGACGGCGCCGTTGGAGACGGCGACGAACTTGCCCGTGCCGATGAGCGTCAGGAAGCCCGGCACGATGGACTGCTTCAGCTCCAGACCCGGCTCGAAGGCGAGCAGGTTCCCGGAGCGGATGGTGAGGTTGCCGTCGTCCAGGTCGAAGGAGTTGACGTCGAACGCCCGGTCCGCGAGCACCATCACGCCGTTGCCCCGCGCCACCACCCAGTCCGCGGCGTGCAGCGGCGAATGGAAGCTCCCGGCGACCAGCCCGTCGAACGCCCCGTGGCCGACGCCCTCGAAGGAGATCTGCCCGTAGTAGGCGATCATCTTCCCCTTCTGCAGGAACCACTGCCCGTTGAGCGCGACGCTGAAGGCGTACGGGTGGACGTTGTCGTTGCGCGGCAACGTGTTCATGTCGTGGACGACGGGTCCGGCGGTCACAGTTTCTCCTCCGATGCCTGCACGTAGACCGTGCCGTTGCCCGACAGTTCCAGTTGGAACGCCTCGCCCGAGCCGCGGCCCACCATGTCGCGCCAGCCGAGGGCGGTGGAGAGTTTGTTCTGCACCTGGCCGCGGTGGGCGACGTACGCCTGCGGGTCGACGTGCACCGGGCGCTGCGGGGTGATCGGCAGTTCCAGGACGCCGCCGTGGGCCATCACCGCCACCGCGCCGTGGCCGGCGAGGGTGGTGGTGAAGAGGCCCTGGCCGGTGACCTGGCCGCGGACCATGCCCATGACGCCGCCCTGCGAGCCCATGAACATCGTGCCCTGCTGGAGCGAGCCGTCGAAGGCCAGCAGCCGGTCGGCCTCCACGTAGAGGGTGTCGCCGGCCATCTCGATCACGTGCACCTCGTGGCCGCCGTGCCCGAACATCACCGTGCCCGAGCCCTCGACGGTCATCAGCGGCGTCGCCTCGTTCGCCACCCGGCGGCCGATCATCGACGTCAGCCCGCCCTGGCCGCCCTGGATGTTGGGCGTGAAGCTCACCTGCCCGGTGTACGCGAGCATCGCCCCCCGCTGGCTGAACATCGTCTGGCCGGGCAGCACCTGCGCCTCGGCGATCTTCGAATTGAGCATCCGGAACGGCATCTAGACCGCACCCCCCACCGTGTTGCGCTCGCTGGGCTGTACGTAGACCAGCCCGTCCCCCTCGAAGCGGATCTGGAACCCCTCGCCGCCCCCCTCGCCTATGAGGGTGCGGAACGTGGCGCCGGACTGGAAGTGCTGCTGCACGTGCCCGGTGTGCGCGACGTACGCGCCCGGGTCGACGACCAGCGGCGTGCCCGGGGTGACCCGCAGCACCACCGCGGGCCCGTCCGACATGATCGCCGCCTGTCCCGTGCCCTCCACCGTGGTGGTGAAGAGCCCGGTGCCGGTGCTCGCGCCGCGCATCCCGGTGAAGCTCGTCCCCGTCTTCAGCCCGCCGTCGGTCGCCAGCAGGTTGCTCGATTCCACGTACAGCTTGTCGGCCTGGAGGCCGACCAGATTGATCACGCTGGCCCGGTCGGCGAAGTAGCAGGTGCCCTGCCCCTTCACCTCCATCAGCTCCATGGACTCGCCGGTCAGCCGGCGCGTCACCATCCCCCGTATCCCCTCGCCGCCCCCCGTGAGCTTCTTGAACGCCATCTGGCCGTCGTAGGCGACCATCGAGCCGTTCTTCGCCTTCACCGCGTCGCCGGCCATGTCCACGGCCAGCACCTTGCTGCCTTGCAGTCGAAACTGAGCCACGGGGCGACGCTAGCGGCTCGGCCACCCCTCCCGGAAGGCCGGGTATGAGCGGCTGACACAATGGGGTCCAGTTTGCCCGGGGAGATCCCCCGGATTCCGGACGATCCTAAGGCTCTCCCGTGGACATCGACACCGCATCCGCACTCCGCCGGCTCCGGCTGATCTCGGCCCCCGAGGCGGTCTCCTTCCTCCTGCTGCTCGTCTGCTCCGTGCTGAAGCGGACCACGGACTTCGACGCGGTCCCGGTCATGGGCATGATCCACGGACTGCTCTTCATCGGGTACGTGCTCTTCCTCGCCGACGCCTGGAACCGCACCCGCTGGCCGCTGAAGCGCGGGGCGCTGTACTTCGTCCTCGCCGTGCTGCCCGGCGGCGGCTTCGTCGCCGAGCGCATGCTGCGCCGCGAGCTGGAGGCCGGGATCATCGCCGACCGCGCCCGCCGCGAGGGCGTCGTCGGCACCTGACCGCCGCCCGCCGGCTCCCCTTCCGGCCCCTTCGCGGGACGGAAACCCCCGCACGGCCCTCTCCGGTTCGACACGCAGTCAATTTCCGCTTTTGGTGGGATATGTCGGCGTTGTCGTATCTGCGGAGGGACCGTGCGGCCGGAAGGCTATGACTACGAGAAGTTCAGCCGCCTCGCGGGGCCGCTGACGGATCCCGATCCGTCCCGGCCCTACCGGGTGCGCTACACGCGCCTGCTCTCCCGCGAGCCCCACCGCGTCCGGGCGGTCCTGCTCATGGCGCTCGCGCCGGTGCTCTCCTGCGCCCTGCTGCTCTACCTCGTCTGGCCCTCGCACTGGACCGAGCGCACCGGCGCCCCGCCCTGGCTGCTCACCGCGGACGCGGTGATGCTCATATCGATCGGGCTGATCGAGTCGTTCCGGCTGGTGAACGTCGTCTCGATCGCGCACGCCACGATGGTCGCCCGGGACCCGGTCCCGGTCACCGCGGAGCCCGGCACCCGGGTCGCGTTCCTCACCACGTACGTGCCCGGCAAGGAACCCCTCGCCATGGTGCGCGCCACGCTCACCGCCGCGGTCGCGCTGCGGCACGACGGGCCGCTGGACGTCTGGCTGCTGGACGAGGGCGACGACCCCGAGGCCCGGGCCCTCTGCGCGGAGCTGGGCGTACGGCACTTCAGCCGCAAGGGCGTGCCGCAGTGGAACGCCGAGGAGGGCCCCCACCGCGCGAAGACCAAGCACGGCAACTACAACGCCTGGCTCGCCGCCTACGGCGACGGCTACGACTTCTTCGCCTCGGTCGACACCGACCACGTGCCGCTGCCGAACTACCTGGAGCGGATGCTCGGCTACTTCCGCGACCCCGACGTCGCCTTCGTCGTCGGCCCGCAGGTCTACGGGAACTACGACACCGCCGTCACCAAGTTCGCGGAGAGCCAGCAGTACCTCTTCCACGCCCTGATCCAGCGCGCCGGCAACGCCTACGGCTCGCCGATGTTCGTCGGCACCAACAACGCCGTGCGGATCACCGCGCTCCGGCAGATCGGCGGCCTCTACGACTCGATCACCGAGGACATGGCCACCGGCTTCGAGCTGCACCGCACCCGCAACCCGGCCACCGGCCGCCACTGGTCCTCGGTCTACACCCCGGACGTGCTGGCCGTCGGCGAGGGGCCCACCTCCTGGACCGACTTCTTCACCCAGCAACTGCGCTGGTCGCGCGGCACGTACGAGACGCTCATCGGCCAGTACGGGCGCGGCAGGGGGCGTTTCCCCCTGCCGCGGCTCCTCAACTACTCGCTCATGCTCGTCTACTACCCGATGACCGCGGTCAACTGGCTCCTCGGCGCGCTGAGCTGCGTCCTCTTCCTCTGGCTCGGCTCCTCCGGCACCCAGGTGCCGGCCTCGATCTGGCTGATGCTCTACAGCGACGCGGCGGCCCTGCAGATCGGCCTCTACCTGTGGAACCGGCGGCACAACGTCTCGCCGCACGAGCCCGAGGGCTCCGGCGGCCTCGCCGGGATGCTGATGTCGGCGATGTCGGCGCCGATCTACTTCACCTCCTTCAAGGCGGCGGTGCTGCGCCGGCCGTGCCGCTTCGTGGTCACGCCCAAGGGCGGCGACGCGAGCCCCGACCGGCCGGCGACGTTCCGCATCCACTTCTTCTGGGCGGGGGTCCTGGGGGTCTCGTTCCTGGCGTCGGTGGTCCTGGGCCACACGCACGTCGCGATGCGCACCTGGACGGTCCTCGGGGTGTGCCTCGCCCTCGCGCCGGCGGCGATCTGGCTCTGGTCCTCGTGGCAGGTACGGAGCGCGCACCGGCGCGAGGACGTCAGGCGCCGGGCGGCGGTGGCCGCCACCGCTGCCGTACGCGGCCGGGCCAGAGGGCTGCGGACGAGGCCGTGGAAGCCGGCCGCGGCGGCCGAGGACGCGGCCGCGGGCGCCGGCGCCGGCGCCGGCGGCACCGCGGCACCGCCCACCGCCGCCACCACCGCGACGACGGCCACCGTGACGACGGCGACGGCGGCCACCGTGACGACGGCGACGGCGGCCACCGCGACGACGGCGACGGCGGCCACCGCGACGACGGCGACCACCACTGCGACGACGAGCGGGAGGAGCTGATCCATGGGGTACCGGCCCGGCAAACGGTTGAAGAAGGCGGCGATGGGCACGGGCGTCGTCATGGTGCTGGCGGCACTCAACGCCCCCGCCGCCATCGGCTTCGCCGAGGAGCAGTACCACGAGTACCGAATATCCCGGCCGGGGTATCAGCGGCAGTACGGCTCCTGGCAGGTGCAGGAGACCCCGGACTCGTACCACCTCAACGCCATCCACGCCACGCTGCTGCACACCGGCAAGGTGCTGCTCATCGCCGGCTCGGGCAACGACCAGAAGCAGTTCGACGCCGGCACCTTCCGCACAGTCCTGTGGGACCCGGAGAAGAACAGCTACGAGGAGATACGCACCCCCGCCGACCTCTTCTGCGCCGGCCACACCCAGCTCGCCGACGGCCGGCTGCTCGTCGCCGGCGGCACCGCCCGCTACGAACTCCTCGACGGCGACGTCGAGCGCGCCGGCGGCCGGATGCTGGTGAAGAACGAGAACCCGGACAAGCCCGTCAGGCTGAAGAAGGGCACCGGCTTCATCGCCCCCTCCGGGCTCGTCTACCGCACCACCGCCGCCGTCACCGTCCCGGCCGCCCAGAAGAAGACCGCCAAGCGCGGCAAGGCGGTCGTCACCGCCGCGGAGGCCAACGTCTTCGTCGAGGCCGAGGAGGAGGGCCGCGGCTACGTCCAGGACCGGCAGGCGCAGTACGCCGTCGAGGGCCTGACGGGCAAGCAGGCCGACAACGTCTACGGCCTGGCGCAGAAGCTCACCATGGACAAGCAGGACTTCCAGGGGATCAAGGACACCTTCGAGTTCGACCCGGTCCGGGAGCGCTACGTGCGCGTCGACCCGATGGACAAGGCCCGCTGGTACCCCACCCTCGTGACGCTGCCCGACGGCAAGGTCCTCTCGGTCTCGGGACTCGACGAGTCGGGCGAGATCCTCTACGGCGACAACGAGGTCTACGACCCGGAGACCAAGAAGTGGTCCAAGGCGCCGAACCGGTACTTCCCCACGTACCCCGCGCTCTTCCTCACCGCGGGCGGCAAGCTCTTCTACTCCGGCGCCAACGCCGGCTACGGCCCGGCCGACCGCGGCCGCAAGCCCGGGATCTGGGACCTGAAGGACAACTCCTTCACCACCGTGCCCGGCATGACCGACCCCGACCAACTGGAGACCGCGGGCTCGCTGCTGCTGCCGCCCGCGCAGGACCAGAAGGTCATGGTGCTCGGCGGCGGCGGGGTGGGGGAGTCGGCGAAGTCGACGCCGCGCACCTCGATCATCGACCTGACCGAGGACCGGCCGGCGTACGCGGACGGCCCCGACCTGCCGCAGGGCACCCGGTACCTCAACAGCGTGATCATGCCCGACGACACCGTCTTCACCAGCGGCGGCTCCGCCGACTACCGCGGACGCGGCGACAGCGACATCCACAAGGCCCAGTTCTACGACCCGGGCACCAACTCCTTCACCCGCGCCGCCGATCCGAAGGTCGGCCGGAACTACCACTCCGAGGCCGTGCTGCTGCCCGACGGCCGGGTGGCCACCTTCGGCTCCGACTCCCTCTTCGGCGACAAGGCCAACACCCTGCCCGGCACCTTCGAGAAGCGCATCGAGATCTTCACGCCGCCGTATCTGCACAAGGCCGAGGACGGCGAGCGGCTGTCGATCGGCGCGGGTCCCGAGCGGCCGGGCCGCGGGCAGCAGGCGACGTACGAGGTCGAGGGGGCCGGGCGGGTGGCGAAGGCGCGGCTGATCCGGCCGGGCTCCGTCACCCACGTCACGGACGTCGAGCAGCGCTCGATCCAGCTCGACGTGAAGAAGAGCGCCGGGAAGGTGACGGTGACGGTGCCGGCGGACCCGAGCCTGGTACCGCCCGGCTGGTACATGCTCTTCGTCACCGACGGCAAGGGCGTGCCGTCCGAGGCGAAGTGGGTGCACGTGCCCTGACAAGCCCGTCGGCGGGGCCGCTGCCCCTCGGCCCCGCCGGCGTACCACCCCGCGGGCAGGCGCTTCCCGTCGTCCGGGGGCGCCTGCCGCTCGTACGGGGAGCGTCCTGCCGCCGGACGCGCCGGTCCGCCCGTACGCGCCGGTCCGCTCAGCCCGCGCGGCGGGCCAGGCCCAGCGCGTAGTCCGGCCACCAGGCGCCGGCCTCGGGGCCCCCGCGGCACGGCCCGTCCGACTCCCCGGGGCGCTTGACCCACAAGAACGCGTCGGCCCGCTCGTCGCCCGTCCGCGTCGTCGGCGGCTCGCCGAGCGCCCGGCCCGGCGGGTTGCACCACACCTCGTCCGGGGCGCCGGAGAGCGGGCCGTTGCCGTTGCGGCTGGTGTCGACGACGAAGTGGGCGCCGTCCAGGTGGTCGGAGAGCCGGCGCCCGTAGGCGAGCTGCTCTCCGGTGCGCTGGAAGTTGGAGACGTTGAGCGCGAAGCCGTCGGCCGCGCCGATGCCGGCCTGCCGCAGCGCATGGGCGAGTTTGCCCGGGTCGGCGATCCAGGAGGAGTTCCCGGCGTCGAGGTAGACCTTGACGCCCGGGTGCTGCTTGAGCCGGGCGATGGCGCCGGAGATCAGCCGGTAGCGCTCCTCGTGCAGCTCCGGCGGGGTGCAGCCGTCCACGACGTGCGGGATGGCGTCGGGTTCGAGGATCACCAGCGCCTTCGCGTCGCCGATGCCGTCGGCGAAGGAGCCGATCCACCGCTCGTACGCGGCGGCGTCCGCGGCGCCGCCCGCGGAGTGCTGGCCGCAGTCGCGGTGCGGGATGTTGTACGCCACGAGCACCGCGGTGCGCCCGTCCGCCTCCGCGCCGCTCACCGCGTTGCGCACGTCGCCGCCGGGGTCGTGCCCCGCGGGCCACTCGGCGACCGGCCGGCTCGCGATCCGCTCCAGCAGCGCGGCGTCCTCCGCCCGGCCCTGCTGCTTGTACGCCTGCACCTGGCGGGCCGCCGGGGAGCCGGGGTCCACCCAGAACGGCGTCTTCGCCGCCGTGGCCGGCCGCGCCCGCTCACCGTCCCGCGCCGCGTCCCCGTCCCCCTCGCCGCCGTCGGGCGCGCAGCCGAGCAGGACCCCCAGGAGCAGGAGGCTGATGAGCGTACGGATCCGCGCCGACATGCACTTCTCCCGCGGGAGGCGACGAAAGAGAACGCGTCGATCGTGACATGAGCGGATCTTTCCCTGCGGAACGCCGCGCCCGCGCGGCCTGTGCCGCGGTCCGGAGGCGTCCGGATGGGCGTCAGCCGCCCGCGGCCAGCGCGCCGCCGAGCGGCGTGCGCTCGTAGAGCACGCGGTGGCGCTCGCGGTGGGACGTCAGCAGGCCGGCCGCCTTCAGCACGGTCAGGTGCGCGGAGACCGAGGAGGGAGCCAGGCCGAGGCGGCGGGCCAGCGCGGAGGTGGAGGCCGGCTCGTCGAGCGCGGCGAGGACCGCGGCCCGGCCGGCGCCGAGCAGCTTCGCCAGCGCCTGCCCCGCCCCGGTGCCCGGCTCCGCCCACAGGCTGCCGACGCCGCGGGCGGGGTAGATGACGGTGGGCTGCCAGGGCGGCTGGAAGCCGGTCACCACGTCCGGCCAGACGAAGGCGCTGGGCATCAGCAGCAGGCCGTCGCCGGCGAGGTCGCGCTCGTAGCGGTCGCGGCTCTTGGTGCTCACGGTGAGCAGGCCGTCCGCGTACGACAGCCGGTGGTGCAGCAGCGCGAACAGCTCGCCGAGACCGGCGGAGGCGAGCTGCCGGGCGCGGTAGTCGATGTCCGCCTCCAGCAGGTCGCGCAGCCGCGGCCAGAACGGCTCGACCAGTACGTGCCAGGCGCGCTCGGTGAGGTCGGCCATCAGGCTGATCGCGGCGGCGGGATCGGCGAGCAGCTTGCGGCCGAGCGGGGACTCGGCGGCGCCGGGGATGGTGCCGAACGACATGGTCATCTCGGCGTGCGCGAGGGCCGGGTCGGTGGCGCGCAGCCGGGCGAGGCCGTCGGCCACCGAGGTGTACGTGTCCCGCGGCGGGCCGCCGAGGAAGTCCGGGGTGTAGGAGGGGCCGGGGTTCGGCATGAAGATCCACAGCGGGGCGAGGTCGAGCCCGGCGGCGGCGTCGCCGAGGCTGCGCAGCCACGGCCGGTGGTAGCCGTGGCGCTCGGTGCGGCGCAGCGTCCGTATCGCCTCGTGGGTCTCGAAGACCGGGGAGATCGCGAAGCGGCAGCGCAGCAGGTCCTCCGGGCCGAAGCGCATGTACATCGGCACGGCGGGTCCCCCTCGCGGCTGGCTGATTCGGCTGGTGCCGAAAGACTACGGCCCGCCACCGGCAGCGGGCGAGGCTCCGGGGATGAGCGACACCACAGCCCCGGACGGCGCGGCCGCACCCGTGCCCGCGGCCCCGCCGTCCGGCCGGGACGGCACCGGCGTACGCGCCGACGCACCCGCGGACGCGCCCGCCGCCGCGCCCCCCGGCATCCCCGCAGGCACTCGCGCCCGCTACGCCGACGTCTTCCGCGTCCGCGAGTTCCGCTTCGTCTTCGCCGCGCACGTCATGTCGATCCTCGGCGAGGTCGTCGCCGCCATCGCGCTCACCGTCCTCGTCTACGACCGCACCGGATCCCCGCTGCTGAGCGCGCTCACCCTGGGCGTCGGCCTGCTGCCGTACCTCGTCGGCGGGACCCTGCTGTCCTCGATCGCCGACCGCCTCCCGGCCCGCCGGGTGCTGGTGACCTGCGACCTGCTGGCCGCCGTCTGCTTCGCGCTGATGGTGCTGCCCGGGATGCCCGTCGCCGCGCTGCTGGCGCTGCGCTGCGTCGCGGGCGTCATCTCGCCGGTCTTCACCGGCACCCGGATCGCCACGCTGGCCGACATCCTCGGCACCGGCGACCGGTTCGTCCTCGGCCGCTCCGTCATCCGGCTCACCGCGCAGGCGGCGCAGCTCGCCGGCTTCGCCCTCGGCGGGCTGCTGGCGGCGTTCTCCCCGCGCGCGACGCTCACCCTGACGGCGCTGGGGATGCTCGGCTCGGCGCTGGTGCTGCGCTTCGGCACCCGCGCCCGCCCGGCCCGTACCGCCGCGGGGACGCCCGGCCGCGCGAGCACCGTCGGCGCCTCGCTCGCCGCCGCCGGCACCTTCCTGCGCGACCGCCGCATCCGCGCGCTGCTGCTGCTCACCTGGATCCCGCCGACCTTCGTCGTCGCCCCCGAGGCGCTGGCCGCCGCGTACGCGGACGACCTCGGCATCGGCGCCCTCGGGCTCGGCCTGCTCATGACCGGCATGCCGATCGGCGCGGTCACCAGCGAGATCCTGGCGGGCTCGCTGCTCGGCCCGCGCGGCCGGGAACGGATCGTCTTCCCGGTGGCGGTGCTGTGCACGGTCCCCGCGATCGGCTTCGTGACGCATCCCTCCTTCGGCTGGGCGCTGCCGCTGCTGGTGCTCACCGGCTTCGGCATCTCGTACTCCCTCGGCCTCGACCAGTGGTTCGTCGCGGCCGTGCCCGAGGAGATGCGCGGCCGGGCGATGACGCTGCAGACCGCCGGGCTGATGACGTTGCAGGGGGTGGGCATGGCGGGCGCGGGCGCGGTCGCGGAGTTCGCCCCCGTGCACCTGGCCGTCGCCGCGGTCGGCGTGACGGGCACGGTGTGCTCGCTGCTGGTCTGCCTGGAAGTGCGCAGGACCCGGCCGAAGGGTGAGACCGGGCTGACCGCGACGTGACCGGGCGGTAGGGTCGGCGACGTGCCGAAGCCGCTGAGCCTGTCGTTCGACCCCATCGCGCGCGCCGATGAACTCTGGCGCCAGCGCTGGGGAGCCGTGCCCGCGATGGGAGCCATCACGTCGGTGATGCGCGCCCACCAGATCCTGCTGGCGCAGGTCGACGCCGTCGTCAAGCCGTACGGGCTGACCTTCGCGCGCTACGAGGCACTGGTGCTGCTCACCTTCTCCAAGGCCGGCGAGCTGGCGATGTCGAAGATCGGCGAGCGGCTGATGGTGCACCCGACGTCGGTGACCAACACCGTCGACCGGCTGGTGAAGTCCGGCTACGTGGCCAAGCGGCCCAACCCCAACGACGGCCGCGGCACGCTCGCGTCGATCACCGACCGGGGCCGCGAGGTCGTCGAGCAGGCGACCCGCGATCTGATGGCGATGGACTTCGGGCTCAGCGCGTACGACGAGGAGCAGTGCGCGGAGATCTTCGCCATGCTCCGCCCGCTGCGGATAGCCGCGGGCGACTTCGAGCAGTAGCCCGCCGCGCCGCGCGCCGGCGCCCCTTCCGCCTCGCCGCGCCTGCCGGCCCGGCGCCCGCGCCCGCTACGCCTTCGCCGCCGCGGGCTCGCCCTCGCGGACGACCAGCGGCTCGACCTGCCGGGTGAGCTTCCGCTCCACGAAGAACGCCGCCGTCGGCACCGTCCCCGCGAGCAGCACCCAGATCAGCCTGCCGACCGGGAGCTTCGCCTTGGAGCCGAGGTCGAAGGCGAAGACCAGATAGAGGATGTACAGCCAGCCGTGGGCGATGCTCACGACCTTCGTGAAGCCGTCCGCGCCGGAGAGGTCCAGGGCGTACTTGCCGATCATGCCCAGGGTGAGCAGGACGAGGAGCACGCCGGTCACGTACGCCATCGTGCGGTAGCGGGTGAGGACGCTCTTCTTCATGGCATCGAGCCTAAACCCCGCCGGAGACACGCCGTGACCACCCCCACTCCCCGGCCGCGTATGCCGCGCGCGGGCCCGGGGCATGCAACACTTAGTAGGACGTCCTATTAAATGCGCCGCGCGATCCGCGCGCAGAGAGAGGCGGTACGGGCATGGATGCTGCGGCCATGGAAGAGGGCCGGCGCCGCTGGCAGGCGCGTTACGACGCGGCCCGCAAGCGCGAGGCGGACTTCACCACGCTCTCCGGCGACGACGTCGAGCCGGTCTACGGCCCGCGCCCCGGGGACGTCTACGAGGGCTTCGAGCGCATCGGCTGGCCCGGCGAGTTCCCGTACACCCGCGGCCTGTACGCGACCGGCTACCGCGGCCGGACGTGGACCATCCGCCAGTTCGCCGGCTTCGGCAACGCCGAGCAGACCAACGAGCGCTACAAGCTCATCCTCGGCGCGGGCGGCGGCGGCCTCTCCGTCGCGTTCGACATGCCCACCCTCATGGGCCGCGACTCCGACGACCCGCACGCGCTGGGCGAGGTCGGGCACTGCGGCGTGGCCATCGACTCCGCCGCCGACATGGAGGTGCTCTTCCGGGACATCCCGCTGGGCGACATCACCACCTCGATGACGATCAGCGGCCCCGCGGTCCCGGTCTTCTGCATGTACCTCGTCGCCGCCGAGCGCCAGGGCGTCGACCCCGGCGTCCTCAACGGCACGCTGCAGACCGACATCTTCAAGGAGTACATCGCGCAGAAGGAGTGGCTCTTCCAGCCCGAGCCGCATCTGCGCCTCATCGGCGACCTGATGGAGTACTGCGCCGAGCGCATCCCCGCGTACAAGCCGCTCTCCGTCTCCGGCTACCACATCCGCGAGGCCGGCTCGACGGCCGCGCAGGAGCTGGCGTACACCCTCGCCGACGGCTTCGGCTACGTGGAGCTGGGCCTCTCCCGCGGCCTCGACGTCGACGCCTTCGCCCCCGGCCTCTCCTTCTTCTTCGACGCCCACGTCGACTTCTTCGAGGAGATCGCCAAGTTCCGCGCCGCGCGCCGCATCTGGGCCCGCTGGCTGCGCGACGTGTACGGGGCGCGCAGCGAGAAGGCGCAGTGGCTGCGCTTCCACACCCAGACCGCGGGCGTCTCGCTCACCGCCCAGCAGCCGTACAACAACGTCGTGCGCACCGCCGTCGAGGCGCTCGCCGCGGTCCTCGGCGGCACCAACTCGCTCCACACCAACGCCCTGGACGAGACCCTGGCGCTGCCCAGCGAGCGGGCCGCGGAGATCGCGCTCCGCACCCAGCAGGTGCTGATGGAGGAGACCGGCGTCGCGAACGTCGCCGACCCCCTCGGCGGCTCCTGGTACGTCGAGCAGCTCACCGACCGGATCGAGGCCGACGCGGAGAAGATCTTCGAGCAGATCCGCGAGCGCGGCCGGCGCGCCCACCCCGACGGGCAGCACCCCATCGGGCCGATCACGTCCGGGATCCTCCGCGGCATCGAGGACGGCTGGTTCACCGGCGAGATCGCCGAGTCGGCCTTCCGCTACCAGCGGTCGCTGGAGAAGGGCGACAAGAAGATCGTCGGCGTCAACTGCCACACCGGCTCCGTCACCGGCGACCTGGAGATCCTGCGGGTGAGCCACGAGGTGGAGCGCGAGCAGGTGCGCACGCTGGCCGTCCGCAAGGGCGCCCGCGACGACGCGCGGGTGCGCGCCGCGCTGGCGGACATGCTCACGGCCGCCCGGGACGGCGGCAACATGATCGAGCCCATGCTCGCCGCGGTACGGGCCGAGGCCACGCTCGGCGAGATCTGCGACGCGCTGCGCGACGAGTGGGGCGTCTACACCGAGCCGGCGGCCTTCTGACCCGTACGCGCACGGGCCTCCCCGCGCGCGGGGAGCGGGGTCACACGACGAGGACGGACTTGCCGCGCGTGTGGCCCTTCTCCCAGTCCCTGACCGCCTCCGCGGCTTCGGCGAGCGGGTACGTCCGGCCGACGACCGGCGTGATCGTGCCGGACTCCAGCAGGCCGCGCACCTCCTCGACGTCCTCCGGACGGGGGCGCACGTAGGGCGCCTTCACCTTCCGGGCGGAGAACAGGGAGCGTACCGAGCCGCCGAGCGAGCGCCGCAGGTCGCCGACCCACCTGCCGCCGCCCTCGCCGCCGACGAGGACGACGGTGCCGCGCGGGGCGAGGACGCGGCGCAGCGCGGCGAGCGGACGGTTGCCCGCGGTGTCGAGGACGAGGTCGTAGCGGCCGGGTCCCGCGGTGACGTCCCGCTCGGTGTAGTCGACGACGTGGTCCGCGCCGAGCGAGCGGACCAGCTCCGTCTTGTCCGTACCGCAGACGCCGGTGACCTCGGCCTGCCGCGCCTTGGCGAGCTGGACGGCGAACGTGCCCACGCCGCCGCCGGCGCCGAGGACCAGCACGCGCCCGCCCGTCCGCAGCCCGCCCGCGTCGCGCAGCGCGCGCAGCGCGGTGATCGCCGACGTGGGCACGGCCGCGGCGGCCGTGAAGTCCACGTCCGCGGGCTTGGCCGCGAACATCTCCGCGGCGCCGCGGCAGTACTCCGCGAAGGTCCCGCCGCTGCCGACGCCGAACACCTCGTCGCCGGGCGCGAAGCGGGTGACGCCGGTACCGACCGCCGCGACGGTCCCCGCGGCGTCCCAGCCGCGCACCCGGTCCTTCGGCCTGCGCAGGCCGAAGCCCATCAGGCGCATCATGTACGGCAGTCCGGTCATCAGGTGCCAGACGCTGGGGTCGAACCCCGCGGCGCGTACCCGTACGACGATCTCGCCCGCACCCGGTTCCGGCCGTGCGACCTCGGCCTGCCGCAGCACCCCGGCCGGGCCGTAGCGGTCCTGGACGATCGCCTTCATGGGCCCTCCTTCGAGGCGGGCTGCCAGCATCCCGCTCCCGGCGCGGCCGGGACAGGCCCGAAGGACCTATTGCGCGGCCGGGTCCCGGTTGCCCGCGGCCGGGTCCGGCGCAGGAACGGGTGCGGGATCCGTCAGGGCGGCCAGCCCTCCGGTCAGCAGGGTGGCGAACGCCGTCGCCCACGCCGCCGTCACCGGCTCCGCGCTCACCAGCAGCCGGTGCAGCACGGAACCGGCGATCACGTCGAAGATCATGTCCGCGGTGCGGTCCGCCGCCGCCGCGTCCGGTTCCACCGGCAACTCCCCGCGCGCCTGCGCCCGGGCGCGGCCCAGCAGCACCAGATGCCGCTGCCGGTCGACGATCGTGTCGCGGATCCGCTCGCGCAGCGCCGCGTCCTGCGTCGCCTCGGCCAGCACCGCCATCAGCGCGCCGCGCGTGCGCGGCTCCCGCAGCAGCTCGGCGAACTGCAGCACCACGCCCTCCACGTCCCGCGCCAGGCTGCCGTGGTCCGGCAGCCGCAGCGAGTCGAAGAGGTCGGCGAGCGCGTCCAGGACGAGTTCGTTCTTGCCCGGCCAGCGCCGGTAGAGCGTGGTCTTCGCCACTCCCGCGCGGGCCGCGACGCCGCCGAGCGTCACCCCGGCCCAGCCCGTCTCGGCGATCGCGGCCCGGGCGGCGTCCAGGATGGCCCGGTCCGCGGTCGCGCTGCGCGGCCGGCCCGCGCGCCGTGCGGCGGGCGTCTCGTGGCTCATGAGCTGGACCTTATCCCTTCTCCCCGCGGGCGCAGGTAGGTTACGCTACGGGCCGTAGCGTAAGTCACCCCCGAGCGACCGGTGTCTTCTGCTGCACCTGGGAACCCGCCCGGGACGAACCCTTCCGGGCGGGTTCGCCGAGTCATCCGCGGCCCGTCCGTTCAATGCACCGTGCGAAGGGGGGAGGATAGGGCGTATGCAGCCACGCAACATGTCTATGAGCGGAGCGGTCGACCTGGCCGCGGTGAAGGCGGCCGCGGAGGCCAAGGAGAAGGCGGAGGCGGCCCGCGCCCAGGCCGCCCGGGACGGGGTGCCCGCGCCCGGCGCCGGTGCGCTCGTCATCGACGTCGACGAGGCCGGCTTCCAGCAGGAGGTCCTGCAGCGCTCCACCGAGGTCCCGGTCGTCGTCGACTTCTGGGCCGAGTGGTGCCAGCCGTGCAAGCAGCTCAGCCCGCTGCTGGAGCGGCTGGCACAGGAGTACGCCGGGCGGTTCGTGCTGGCCGAGATCGACGTGGACGCGAACCAGATGCTCTTCCAGCAGTTCGGCGTCCAGTCCATCCCGGCGGTCTTTGCGGTCGTCGGCGGGCAGGCCATCCCGCTCTTCCAGGGCGCCGCCCCGGAGCCGCAGATCCGCGGGGTGCTGGACGAGCTGATCAAGGTCGCCGAGCAGCAGTTCGGCATCGTCGGGCAGGCGGTGGCCGGCGAGGACGCCGCGGCCGGCGAGGAGGCGGGCGAGCGGGAGGCGCCGGAGGAGCCGGCGGGTCCGTACGACGGCGCGCTGGCGGCGGCCGGTGACGCGCTGGACCGGGGCGACCTCGGCGGCGCGATCCAGGCGTACCAGAACGTGCTCTCCGACGACCCGGGCAACGTGGAGGCCAAACTGGGGCTCGCGCAGGCGGAGCTGCTGCGGCGGGTGGAGGGGCTCGACCCTGCGGCCGTACGCAAGGAGGCGGCGGACAACCCGGCGGACGTAGCGGCGCAGATCCGGGTCGCGGACCTGGACCTGGTCGGCGGGCACGTCGAGGACGCGTTCGGGCGGCTGGTCGACACGGTGGCGCGGACCGCGGGCGAGGACCGGCAGGCCGCGCGGGTGCGGCTGCTGGAGCTCTTCGAGGTCGTCGGCGGCGACGATCCGCGGGTGGTGGCGGGGAGGCAGGCGCTGGCCCGCGTGCTCTTCTGAGCGGAGGTTGACGTAGGGTGACAGCCCGTGCCGCTTTGCCAAAAATTGACTGAGGGCAGGGCTGTTACTCGGAGTAACTGACGCGCTGTCAGATGACCGTCTTTGTCATGCCTTGTCATCGGGTACGTCCGCGGCCGGCGGCGACCCAGGGTGCAGGATCCGGCCACCGCGGCCGGATCTGCCGCACCCCTCGCGTTACCCGTTGGTAACGAACCCCTTGTGCGCCCCCCTTCCGATGGACCACGATCGCCATCCGGACAGGGGGGTTCCCCGTTTCCGCGGACCGTTCCCGCGGACCGGAGCCTGTCCGGACAACGAGTCGCTCGGGGGTAACGCCCCCTTCGACGTAGCGCGTCCGCGCCCGTACCCGGACCCGCAGAGCCGCGCCGCGAGCGCGTGCGGATCCTCCTCGCTCCCGAGGACCGGCCCACGGGTCCAGGACGTACGTCCGAGAAGGAGGAGAGGCATGGAGTCCCAGGCACGTGGTGGGACCAGGTGGAAGCGGTTCGCCGTGGTCATGGTGCCGAGCCTGGCGGCGACCGCCGCGATCGGCGTGGCGCTGAGCCAGGGCGCGCTGGCGGCGTCGTTCAGCGTGTCGGGCCAGGAGTTCAAGGTCACGGCGGACCGGCTGGAGGGCGTCGGCTTCGTCCAGTACAGCGGCGTCGACAGCGGTCACGACCTGGAGGGCAACGAGGCGACCCGGCCGGTCGCGATCTCCGCGTTCAAGGAAGCGGAGATCAACGGCATGTGCCAGTCGGTCGTCACGCCCGACGTCCCGCTCATCGGCTCGGTGAGCCTGATGCTGACGGCGGGTGACGAGAAGCCGGTGGAGGCGAAGAACCTCTACATCGACATCGCGCAGCTCGACGCCGACGCGACGTTCGAGAACATCAACATCGGTGTGGCCGCCGGGTCCAGCACCAAGGGACCGGGCATCGGCAAGGGCGACAAGGCGAACCCGAACGGGTTCGCGCAGGAGGCCGACAGGGCCGTCCTCACGGACGTGAAGCAGACCGCCTGGGCCACCAGCGCCGGCACCTTCAAGCTGAGCGGGCTCAGCATGAAGCTGCACAAGGGCGTCAAAGAGTGCTTCTGACCACGCACTCGGCCGGCGGGGAGGCGCGTACCGCTCCCCGCCGGACCCCCCACTGACCGAACCGCACCGCCGTACCGGGGAGCTGCATTCATGAGCGCCGAGTTGCCGGACCTGCTGCACCGTCTGAACACCTGGCGGCTGGGATTCCGCGGCTGGCGCGGCTCCCGTCCGTTCTGGGCGGGTCTGCTGACCATCGCGGGCGGCGTGCCCATCGGCGCGCTGCCGTACTACAACATCAAGCTGGGCAACCTCAGCCTGCAGATGGCGACGCAGGCGGGGGCGGGCGGCCTGATCATCGGCGTGCTGCTGGTGACGCTCGGGCTGACCATGTGGTTCCACGCCGTCGTCCGGGTGTTCGCGGGCGTCGCCTCCATCGTGCTGGCGCTGGTGTCGATTCCGGTGTCCAACTTCGGCGGCCTGCTGGTGGGTTTCCTGCTGTCGATGATCGGCGGGGCGCTGGCCGTGTCGTGGGTGCCGGGCGTGCCGGGGGCCGCGGAGGCCGCCGATGACTCCGGTGCCGCGGACGACGCGGACGAGGCGGCCGACGACACCGGGGACGGTGCGGCGGCGGAGGAGAGAGCCGGCGCCGGCGAGCCGGGCGTGGGCGTGCTGGAGGACATCGACGGCGGGAGGCACCGTGCGGCCGGATGACCACGCGAGGGCGGCACGCGGGGGGCCGCGGCACGCGGCGCCGCGCAGATCGCTGCTCGGCCGGGTGCCGGCGGGCAAGGCGATAGCCCTGGCGGCGATGCCCACCGCGGTCTTCCTGGGGCTGGGGCTCACGCCGCGGCCCGCGATCGCCGAGGACGACCCGGCGGACCGCTGGCGGCCGGGGCCGTGCGCGGAGCAGTCGGACGAGCCGGAGGACGAGGAGACGGCGGACGCCGGGGAGGCCCGGGACGGCGAAGAGGCGCCGGGCGCCGGAGAGTCGGCGGAGCCGGGCGGCGGTGCCTCGCCGAGTCCGTCGGCGACGGACGGCGGATCGGCGGCGGAGCGGCCGGGCGGCGGTGGCGGCGACGGCTCGGGGTCGGGCTCGGGGTCGGGCGGTGCCTCCGGCGGCGGGTCGGACGGAGACGGAGCCGGGGAGTCCGGCGAGACGGAGCCGAGTCCTTCGCCCTCGGAGTCGCGCCCCTGGTACGACCCGCTGGGCCTCGGCGACGCGGTGGACGGCCTGCTCGATCCGGACGACCCCGGCGCTGAGCCCGAGCCGGGAGCCGAGCCGCCGGACGGTTCGGACGGTGCCGACTCCGGTGCCGGCACGTCCGGTTCGGGCTCGGGCCCGGACAGCGGTGAGGAGTCCGGCTCCGGCGCCGCCTCGGACGAGGAGCGGCGCGCGAAGGAGAAGGCCGTCCGCGACGCCGCCGAGGACGCGGGCGCCACCGTGGAAGAGCTGGACGACAAGGTGCGGGACACGGCCGAGGACCCCGCGGACGAGAAGCCGGCCGCCGGGGACGGCGCCGCCGCGGACGGGGACGGCAAGGAGCCGTTCCCCTGCCCCACCCCCGACCCCGAGGCCCTGGCGAACGCCGTGCTCGAACCCGGGCTGCCGCTGCTGCCCGACGACCCCTGGCGGCTGGAGAGCACCAAGCTCACCCTCAAGGGGCTCAAGTACCACGGCATCGTCGAGGTGAAGACCTACAGCGGCCAGGTGAAGAAGGTGCTGAAGTACACGGCGGACGACGGGGTCGACATCCGCGACCTGCACCAGACCGTCATCGGACCCGGCAGGAACACGACGCACGTACGCGCCGAGGAAGGCAGCACGTCCACGATCCGTGACGGCACGGTGACCATGTACACCGAGGAGCTGAAGGGCAATCTCTTCGGGCTGATCCCGATGACGTTCAGCCCCGAGAGCCCGCCGCCGGTGGACCTCCCGTTCGCGTTCTTCACCGACGTCCAGGTCGTCCAGGCCGGTCAGTTCGGCGGCACGCTCACCGTGCCGGGCCTGAAGAACACCATCGAGTAGCGCAGGGCCGCGCCGCCCGGCTCAGCGCTCGCCGCCCAGGTGGTGCACGCGGACCATGTTCGTGGTGCCGGCCACCCCGGGCGGCGACCCTGCGGTCATGACCATCGTGTCGCCCTCGCGGAAGCGGTTGAGCTTCAGCAGCTCCGCGTCCACCAGGTCCACCATCGCGTCGGTGTTGTCCACGTGCGGCACCAGCACCGGCTCCACGCCCCAGCTGAGCGTGAGCTGGTTGCGCGTGTGCTCGTCGGTGGTGAAGGCAAGGATCGGCTGGCACGCGCGGTAGCGCGAGAGCCGCCGCGCGGTGTCCCCGGACTGCGTGAACGCCACCAGCGTCCGGGCGTCCAGGAAGTCCGCGATCTCGCACGCCGCCCGGGCCACGGAACCGCCCTGCGTACGCGGCTTCTTCCCCGGCACCAGCGGCTGCAGCCCGCGCGACAGCAGCTCGTCCTCCGCCGCCACGACGATCCGCGACATCGTCTTCACCGTCTCGATCGGGTACTTGCCGACCGACGACTCGGCGGACAGCATCACCGCGTCCGCGCCGTCCAGGATCGCGTTCGCGACGTCGGACGCCTCGGCGCGCGTCGGACGCGAGGAGCTGATCATCGACTCCATCATCTGGGTCGCGACGATCACCGGCTTGGCGTTGCGGCGGCACATCTCGATCAGCCGCTTCTGCACCATCGGCACCTTCTCCAGCGGGTACTCCACCGCCAGGTCGCCGCGGGCCACCATCACGCCGTCGAAGGCGAGGACGATCTCCTCCATGTGCTCGATCGCCTGCGGCTTCTCGACCTTGGCGATGACCGGCACCCGCCGCCCCACCTCGTCCATCACCCGGTGCACGTCGCCGATGTCGCCGGCGTCGCGGACGAAGGAGAGCGCCACCATGTCGCAGCCCATGCGCAGGGCGAAGCGCAGGTCGTCCACGTCCTTCTCGGAGAGCGCCGGGACGTTCACCGCCACCCCGGGCAGGTTGATGCCCTTGTGGTCGGAGACCACGCCGCCCTCGATGACCATGGTGCGCACCTCCGGGCCGCGCACCTCCAGCACCTCCAGGGCCACCGCGCCGTCGTTGACGAGGATGCGCTCGCCGGGGGAGACGTCGCCGGGCAGGCCCTTGTACGTGGTGCCGCAGATGGACCGGTCGCCGGGCACGTCCTCGGTGGTGATGGTGAACTCGTCGCCGCGCGCCAGCTCCACCGGGCCCTGGGCGAAGGTCTCCAGCCGGATCTTCGGGCCCTGGAGGTCGGCCAGCACGCCGATGGGCCGCCCGGTCTCCTCGGCGGCCTTGCGCAGCCGGTCGTAGCGCTCCTGGTGCTCGGCCTGGGTGCCGTGGCTCATGTTGAAGCGGGCCACGGACATGCCGGCGTCGATCAGCGCTTTGAGCTGCTCGAAGGAGTCGACGGCGGGACCCAGGGTGCAGACGATTTTCGCTCGGCGCATGGCGGCATCCTATCGGTTTGTTCTCGACCGGAATTATTCCGGTGGGGGGAGCGCCGGGCCGCCGCCGCGGACCAGGTCGCGGGTCTGCGTGGCGATCTCCAGCTCCTCGTCGGTGGGCACCACGGCGACCGTCACCCGGGAGCCGGGCGCGGAGATCACGCGGGGTGCGGAGCCGCGGACCGCGTTGCGTACGGAATCCAGCTCGATCCCGAGTCCCCCGAGACCCCGCAGCGATGCCTCCCGTACGGCGGCGGAGTTCTCGCCGACGCCGGCGGTGAACGCGACGGCGTCCACCCGGCCCAGCACGGCGGTGTACGCGCCGACGTACTTGCGGATGCGGTGGACGTACACGTCGAAGGCCAGCCGCGCGCGCTCGTCGCCCTCGGCGATCCGGCGGCCGATCTCCCGCATGTCGTTGTCGCCGCAGAGGCCGACGAGACCGCTCCGCTTGTTCAGCAGCGCGTCGATCGCGTCCGTGCCCATGCCGGCCTCGCGGGCGAGATGGAAGATCACCGCCGGGTCGAGGTCCCCGCTGCGGGTCCCCATCACCAGGCCCTCCAGCGGGGTCATCCCCATCGACGTCTCCACGCACCGGCCGCCGGCGACCGCGGAGACGCTGGCGCCGTTGCCGAGGTGGAGCACGATGACGTGGAAGTCCCCGGGGTCCGCGGGGTCGCGGCCGAGCAACCGCGCGGTGGCGCGGGAGACGTAGGCGTGCGAGGTGCCGTGGAAGCCGTAGCGGCGGATGGCGTGGGCGTCGGCGGTGGCCGTGTCCAGCGCGTAGCGCCAGGCGTGCTCCGGGAGGGTGGCGTGGAAGGCGGTGTCGAAGACGGCGACCTGCGGCAGGTCGGGGCGGAGCTCGCGGGCGACGCGGATGCCGGCGATGTTCGCCGGGTTGTGCAGCGGCGCGAGCGGGACCAGCTTCTCCATCTCCTCCAGCACCCCGTCGTCGACGAGGACCGGCTCGGTGAAGCGGGTGCCGCCGTGGACGGCGCGGTGGCCGATGGCCAGCAGACCGGGCGCGTCGAGACCGTGCCCCGCGGCGGCCAGCTCGTCGCCGACGGCGCGCAGCGCCGCCGCGTGGTCCGGCACGCCGCCGCGGGCCTGCGGCTCGCCGATCCGCTCGACGATGCCGCGGGCCGGCCGGTCGGCGCCGGGCGTCGGCCCCGCCATCTCGATGAGCTGGTACTTCAGCGACGAGGAGCCGGAGTTGAGCACCAGGATCCGGGTGGGGCCGGTCACGGGCGGCCGCCCTTCGCGGGCGCGGCGGTGCCCTGCGCCTGTACGGCGGTGATGGCGACCGTGTTGATGATGTCCTGCACGAGCGCGCCCCGGGAGAGGTCGTTCACCGGCTTCTTGAGCCCCTGGAGCACGGGCCCCACGGCGATCGCGCCGGCCGTGCGCTGCACCGCCTTGTACGTGTTGTTGCCGGTGTTGAGGTCGGGGAAGACCAGCACCGTGGCCTGCCCGGCGACCCGCGAGTCCGGCATCTTGGCGGCGGCGACCGTGGCGTCCACCGCGGCGTCGTACTGGATCGGGCCCTCCACCTCCAGGTCCGGCCGGCGGGCCCGTACCAGCTCGGTCGCGCGCCGCACCTTGTCGACGCCCGAGCCGGAGCCCGAGGTGCCGGTGGAGTACGACAGCATCGCCACCCGCGGCTCGACGCCGAACTGCGCGGCCGTCGCCGCCGACTGGATGGCGATGTCCGCGAGCTGCTCGGCGTTCGGATCGGGGTTGACCGCGCAGTCCCCGTACACCAGGACCCGGTCCGCGAGGCACATGAAGAAGACGGACGAGACGATCGCCGCCCCGGGTGCGGTCTTGATGACCTCGAACGCCGGGCGCACGGTGGCGGCCGTGGAGTGCGCGGCGCCGGAGACCATCGCGTCGGCCAGGCCCTGCTGGACCATCAGGGTGCCGAAGTAGTTGACGTTGCCCAGGACGTCGTACGCCAGCTCCACGCTGACGCCGCGGTGCGAGCGGTACTGCGCGTACAGCTCGGCGAAGCTCTCCCGCAGCGGCGAGACGCGGGGGTCGGTGATCCGGGCCGTGGCCGGTCCGTCAGGACGTGCCGCCGGGGCGTCGGCGCTCAGCAGCGGCAGGCTCAGCCCCAGCTCCGCGGCGCGCTTGCGGATCGTCTGCTCCTCGCCGAGGAGGGTGAGGTCGCACACCCCGCGGCGTACCAGCACCTCCGCCGCCAGCAGCACCCGCTCCTCGGTGCCCTCCGGCAGCACCACGTGCCTGCGGTCGGCCTGCGCCCGCTCGATCAGCATGTGCTCGAACATCATCGGCGTCACGCGCCCGCTCGCCGCCCCCGCCAGCCGCCCGGTGAGCTGCGCGGAGTCGACGTGCGACTCGAAGAGGCCGAGGGCGATGTCCGCCTTGCGCGGCGTCGCGGCGTTCAGCTCGCCGCGGAGCCCGACCAGCGCGGCGGCGGTGGGGAACGAGCCCTCGGCGACCGTGAGCAGCGGCGTCCCCGGCGCCAGCCGCTCGGCCAGCGCCATGATGTCCGGGCCGGGACGCTCGTCCAGCGTCAGCAGCACCCCGGCGATGGCGGGGGAGCCGGCGGAGTGGGCGGCCAGCGCGCCGACGACGAGGTCGGCGCGGTCGCCGGGGGTGATCACCATGCAGCCCTCGCTGAGGGCCGGCAGGAACGCCGGGAGCATCGCGCCGCCGAAGACGAAGTCGCGTACGTCACGGGCCAGCCCGCCGGCGTCGCCGGCCAGCAGCCCGGCGCCGAGCGCGTCCCGTATCTGCGCGACGGTGGGGGCGGCGAGGCCGGCGTCCTCGGGGATGACGTACACCGGCACGGGCAGATGGGCGCCGATGTCCGCGGCGGCGGCGCGGGCCCGGGGGGCGGCGTCGGGGCCTACCCGGTTGGCGATCATCGCCAGGACGTCGCAGCCGAGGGAGGTGTACGCGTCGTGCGCGTTGCGCACCTCGGCGAGCACCGACTCCGCGGACTGCTCCGCACCGCCGACGACGGGCAGCACGGCGGCGCCGCACTCGTTGGCGAGGCGGGCGTTGAGCGCCAGCTCGGCCGGGATGTTGGTGTCGGCGAAGTCGCTGCCGAAGATGAGCACGGCCTCGTAGCCGGCGGCGACCTCGTGGAACCGCCCCACGAGCCGGGCCACCAGCGCGTCCGTACCCTCCTCGGCCTGGAGCGCGGAAGCCTGCCCGTACGTCATGCCGAGCACCCCGGCGCGCGGCTGGCTCAGCCGGTAACGGGCGCGGAGCAGGTCGAAGACGGGGTCGCGGGCATCGGCGCCGGCATGCGCCAGCGGGCGGAAGATCCCCACCCGGTCGACCTGGCGGGAGAGCAGTTCCATCATGCCCAGCTCGACGACCTGACGGCCGTCACCGCGGCCGATGCCGGCGACGTAGACGCTGCGGGTCACTCCTGCACTCCATCCGTCCCGTCCGTCGCGGTCCTGTTCGACCATACAGTCGGGCGGGGGGACGGGGCGCGCGAAGGGCGGCGGCCGGCCGGGCGCGATTCCGCGGACCGCGGGTGACGGCGAGGTGACCGCCGGGTGTGACAGAGGGTTAACCGGCTGTTCGGACGAGTGACCCCCGGAGCATGGGAGAATCGGCATCGAGCATGCATGCGACGGCACCGAGCAGGAGAGACATGCGCATCGGAGTACTCACGGCGGGCGGAGACTGCCCCGGCCTGAACGCGGTGATCAGGTCGGTGGTCCACCGGGCCGTGGCCGGTCACGGCGACGAGGTGATCGGATTCGAGGACGGCTTCAAGGGACTGCTCGAAGGGCGGTACAGCAAGCTCGACCTCAACGCGGTCAGCGGCATCCTCGCCCGCGGCGGCACCGTCCTCGGCTCGTCCCGGCTGGAGCGCGACCGGCTCCGCGAAGCCTGCGAGAACACCGAGGAGCTCAGCCGCGAGCTGGGCCTCGACGCGCTCATCCCGATCGGCGGCGAGGGCACTCTCACGGCGTCGGCGATGCTCGCCGACGCGGGGATGCCGGTCGTCGGCGTACCGAAGACCATCGACAACGACATCTCCGCCACCGACCGCACCTTCGGCTTCGACACGGCCGTCGGCGTGGCCACCGAGGCGATGGACCGGCTGAAGACCACCGCCGAGTCGCACCAGCGGGTCATGGTCGTCGAGGTCATGGGCCGGCACGCGGGCTGGATCGCGCTGGAGTCGGGCATGGCGGGCGGCGCGCACGGCATCTGCCTGCCGGAGCGTCCCTTCGAGGTCGCCGGCCTCTGCAAGATGGTCGAGGAGCGCTTCGACCGGCACAAGAAGTTCGCCGTCATCTGCGTCGCCGAGGGCGCGCACCCGGCGGAGGGCACGATGGAGTACAAGAAGGGCGAGATCGACCAGTACGGCCACGAGCGCTTCACCGGCATCGGCAACCGCCTGGCCGGCGAACTGGAGCGCCGCCTGGGCAAGGAGGCCAAGCCGGTCATCCTCGGCCACGTCCAGCGCGGCGGCACGCCGACGGCGTACGACCGCGTGCTGGCGACGCGCTTCGGGTGGCACGCGGTGGAGGCGGTGCACCGCGGCGACTTCGGGCAGATGACGGCGCTGCGGGGGACGGACATCGTGATGGCACCGCTGGCGGAGGCGACGCGGGAGCTGAAGCGGGTGCCGGCGCACCGGATGGACGAGGCGGAGGTCGTCTTCTGACGCGGTGTCCTCGGAAGGCGTCTCGATCGGTGCCGCGTTCTTGCCCGGCCGGGGGTCCGGGTTCTCCTTCGCTGGTAGCCGAGCGAGGTGCCCCGGCGCTGTCCGCTCTGTCAGGGTGGGCGCGTGACCGTGGGGTTCAGTGGTGACGTAGCCGAGTACTACGCGCGGTATCGCCGTGGGTATCCGTCCGGAGTTCTCGACGTCTTGCAGGCGGGCTTCGCGTTGTCCGCCGAGGATGCCGTTCTCGATCTCGGGTGCGGCACCGGGCAGTTGGCCGTCCCGCTCGCGTCCCGGGTCGGTTCGGTCATCGGCATGGATCCGGAGCCGGACATGCTCCGGCTCGCCAGGCAGGCCGCAGCAGGACAAGGGCTGCGGAACGTGACGTGGGTGCTGGGTGCCGACTCCGATCTCCCCGCACTGGCCGGGCTGATGGGACGGCGGTCGCTGGGGATGGCCGTGATCGGGCAGGCCCTGCACTGGATGCGGCACGAGGAGCTGTTCCAGGCGTTGTTCCCGCTGTGCCGCCGGGGCGGGGGCGTCGCGGTGGTGGCCAACGGCGCGCCTTTGTGGTTGCAGGACAGCGACTGGTCGCGCGTGCTGCGATCGTGTCTGGAGGACTGCTTCGGCACCCGGCTGGAGGCCACGTGCGGGACCGCCGCGGACGACCGGCGCCGGTATGCGCAGGCGCTGGCGGACGCCGGGTTCGCCGACGTACGGGAAGACGTCCTGGACTACAGCGTCGAGCTGGCCTTCGACGAGGTCTTCGGCTCGGTCTGCTCCGCGATTCCCGCCGACCGCCTCCCCGGCCCGCAGGAGCGGCCGGCCTTCGCCGAACGGATCCGCCGGGCGCTGCCATCGGCCCCCTACCGTGAGGACGTCCGGGTAACCATGCTGACCGCGCGGTTGACGTGATCAGTCGAGGCGTACGTGGACGGGGGATTGACGCGACGGCACCGAGTGCTACTACCGTGCCGGAGTGCGGAGCCGGGGCGATCGGCCGGGTGGCCCGGCGGCTGTTCCGGCACCGACGACGCCGGACTGCATCCCGGCGGCGGTGAGTGTGCGAGGGGCGGTGCCGGGAAAGGCGGGCGGGAGATGTCGTTTCGGCAGCATCTGAAGCAGGAGGCGTACCGGATCCTCGACACGTTTCCGGTGGAGCTGAGACCCGAGATCTACGTCGTCGCCCTGCAGATGTACCGCGTCGACCAGGACGCCCGCTATCCGTACGTGCAGGTCGGCTACAACACCGAGGCGCAGATACGCCGCGAGTGCGAGGCCGCGCGCGGGGAGCTGGATCCGGACGGCGAGGTGCGGTGGTCGTACGCGTACTGGATCCTCGACGGGTTCGAGCGGGTCGGGCACGTGCCGGAGGATCCCGTGGGGACCGTGCTGCACCGCGCGGAGGCGACGGCGAAGGGGCTGTGGTTCGAGGACGGGGAGCGGTTCTCGGACCGGTGGTCCGCGGCGTACGACCTGCTCTGCGCGGACTTCGCCGAGGACTGCGTGGACGTTGCGCGGCATCTGCACGAGACCGGGCGCGTCGAGGAGGTGCTGGGGCGGCCGGTGCCGGTGGTGCTCTTCGACATGGACGACCCGGAGGAGCAGATCCCGCTCACGGCGGAGGCGAACCCGCCGGAGCTGGTGGCGGACTATCTGGCCTGGCAGCGGGGGCAGGTGGAGGAGTAGGGCGCGGCGGCGGCGCGTCAGAGCCGGGTGGCGGTACGGACCAGCCGCGCGAGGGCGAGCGAGCGGCTGTGCGCGGGCCACGCGAGGTGCGTGACGACCGGCGGTGCGTCCGTCAGCGGGACGGCGGCGTGCTCGGCCCAGAGCCACGCGCGGGCGGAGTCGGGGAAGACGGCGGCGGTGCGGCCGAGGGCGATCAACTGGGCGAGTTGCGTCTGGTCGTGGATCAGGGGTCCCGCTCCCGGCGCGGAGCCGGACCAGCGGGCGAGCGGGAGGCCGGGGACGTCGGCGACGTCGGCCAGGGTGAGGGCCGTACGCGCCGCGAGGGGGTGGGCGGCGGGCAGGATGGCGATCTGGCCCTCGCTCGTCAGCTCCTCGCTGTCGAAGCCGGTGAGGGAGTTGAACGGCGCGTGCATGAGCGCCACGTCGGCGCGGCCGTCGCGCAGCATCTCCCCCTGTTCGCAGGTGCCGCTGGGCAGCACCTCGACGTCGGCGGCGCCCGGTTCCGCGGCGTAGGTGTCGAGGAGCTTGTGCAGCAGTTCGTGGGACGCGGCGGCCTTCACCGCGAGCACCAGCCGGTCACGCGAAGCCCCCGGTCCTTCGGCGCCGCCCGCGCGGCGGGTGCGGCGGGCGGCGGCGGTGGTCGCGGCGAGGGCGGCGCGGCCCTCGGACAGCAGCGTCTCCCCGGCGGCGGTGAGGGCGACGCCGCGCCGGTCGCGCTCCAGCAGACGGACGCCGAGGCGCCGTTCGAGCCGCTGGATCGCCCGGGACAGCGGCGGCTGGGCGATGCCGAGGCGCCCGGCGGCACGGCCGAAGTGCAGTTCCTCCGCCACGGCGACGAAGTAGCGCAGCTCGCGGGTCTCCAGGGTGTCCACGCCTCCAGGCTACGTCGGTGATACCCGCCGGGTATGAGGGGCGGTCGTGTCGGTATTGGCCGCGCCGCTCGCAGGCGCGCGAGCATCAGCGGCGACGGGCCGGACGGCCCGCCACCGCCCCGACAGCGAAGGCACAGCCATGCACACCCCCTCCGCCCCGCCTCCCGGCGGCACCTGGACCCTCGGCGATCTGACCGTCACCCGCGTCGGCTACGGCGCCATGCAGCTCGCGGGACCCGGGGTCATGGGGCCGCCCGCCGACCGCGACGGCGCACTCGCCGTCCTGCGGGAGGCGGTGGCCCTCGGGATCACCCACATCGACACCGCCGGCGCGTACGGGCCGCGCGTCACCAATCAGCTCATCCGCGAGGCCCTGCACCCCTACCCCGCGTCCCTGCACATCGTGACCAAAGTCGGCGGGGTCCGCGACGCGCAGGGCGGCTGGCCGCCGGCCCGGCGCCCCGAGGAACTGCGCGCGTCAGTCCGCGAGAACCTGGACGACCTCGGCCTCGACGCCCTCGACGTGGTCAACCTCCGCCTCGGCGACGCGCAGGGGCCCAGGCCCGGCTCGCTCGCCGAGGCATTCGAGACCCTGGCGGAGCTGCGACGGCAGGGCCTGATCCGGCACCTCGGGGTGAGCAACGCGACGGCCGGGCAGGTCGCCGAGGCCCGGTCGATCGCGCCGGTGGTGTGCGTACAGAACATGTACAACCTCGCCCACCGCCAGGACGACGACCTGATCGACGAACTCGCCGCCCAGGGCATCGCCTACGTGCCCTTCTTCCCGCTCGGCGGCTTCACCCCGTTGCAGTCCACGGCGCTCTCCGCCGTGGCCACGCGGCTGGGCGCGACGCCGATGGCGGTCGCGCTGGCGTGGCTGCTGCGGCGGTCGCCGAACATCCTCCTCATTCCCGGTACGTCGTCGGTGGCGCACCTGCGCGAGAACACGGCGGGGGCCGGACTCGCGCTCTCCGGGGCGGACATGGCGGAGCTGGACGTGATCGGCCGCTAGCCGGCGGCGGCCGGGGGCGGGGGCGGTGAGGTGAGGTCGAGGCGCCAGACGGCCTCGTCGTCCTGGACGAGATCCGTGCGCACCAGGCCCGCCGACGCCGCGACGGCGGCGGAGGCGCGGTGGCCGGGGTGGACGTGCGCGACGACGGCGCGCAACGGCAGCCTCCGCAGCCGCGCGACGAGTCCCCGGGCGGCCTCACCGGCGTAGCCGCGGCCCTGCCACGGCGTCCCCACCACCCAGGCGACCTCGGCGACCTCCTCCCGGATCGTCACCTGTACGTATCCGCAGAGCCCTCCGTCCGCCCGCACCCGCAGCACCCAGTTCCCCCACACGGTCCCGCCCCCCGGCGCGCCGGCGGCCAACCGCGCGTAGCGCGCCCGCAGTTCGCCGAGCGCGGGCGGCGAGCCGCCGGTGAACGCGTAGAGCGCGGGGTCGGAGAGCACCCCGGCCATCTCGTCGGCGTGCCCGACGCGGAGCGGCAGCAGGTCGAGCCGCGCCGTCCTGAGGGTCTCTCCGGCGACGGCGGTCAGTTCGGTGTCCGTCGGAACCCCCAGGGATGCGGATGCGGCAGGAGGGCGGTCGGCCCGGTCCGGCGCCCGCGGCGCGGACCCCGGCCGTCCCGCCGAGGCTACGCCACGCCGGGGTCGCGGGGCCTCCCGCGAGGTCAGGCGGCCGGAGGCGGTCGGGCCGGCCGCCGTCAGCTGCGGAGGAGTTCCCAGAAGCGCGGGAGCACCTGCTGCAGGTACGTCGTCACTCCCGCCGCGGATTCCGGCGGGGGTCCTCGCCCCAGTTGCGGGCCGCGGCGCTGCGGGTCTGGTACTCCTCGTGGAGGGCGCTCAGGGCGCGTTCCAGGGGGCGGCGGGGCAACCGGGTGAGGCGGGCCACCGGGCGGACCTGGGGCTGCCAGCGGGTGGTGGCGGCGTCGCGGAGGTGGCGGGCCAGGGGTTCGCTGCGGCCGGTGAGGTCCAGCAGGTCGGGCAGCGGGAGGCGGAGGAGGTGGGCGAGCCGGGTGGCCTGGGACTCGGTGCCGGGCCAGCGGCCGGTGCGCTCCGCGCTGAGGTACGTGGCGGGGTCCATGCCGATGTGGCGGGCCACGTCGTCCAGGGGCAGGCCGTGGGCGCGGCGGTGGGCGTGGAGCGACGTGGGGGTGTCCATCAGGTCGGCCGGCGTGCACCACAGGGCGCCCGCCAGGGCGTCGAGTTCGACGCGGGTGGGGCGGGCGTGGCCCTTCTCCCAGTCGGCGACCGCGGCGGCGGGTACGGCCAGGCCGTACGCGGCGCGCATGCCGTACGCGACGTGGTCGTGACCCAGGCCCAGGGCGCGGCGTAATCGGCGGGCCGCCGCGGGGTCGAAGGGTGGCGGATGTTCCGGCGGGCCGGCGCCGGGGCCGGGCACCTGTGTCGTCACACCGTCACCGTAGGTAGTGGCGCACCCCGTTATCAACCGTGCGTTCCGCCGAAGCTGCACCGGGATACGGGTGGGGCCGGAGGGGTTGACGGTGGACGGCCAATGACTAAAGTCTAGACCAATTACCCCCCACGCAAGGAGTGTTGTATGCACCGCAGCACCAAGCCTGCCCGCAAACGCGCCGCCCGCGCCACCCGTGCCGCCTTCGTCGGCGCCGGCGTGGCCCCGCTGCTGCTCCTCGCCCTGCCCACCCAGCAGGCGAACGCGCACGGCTGGATCACCAACCCGCCGAGCCGCCAGGAGCAGTGCGCGAAGGGTGTCGTCGAGTGCGGCGCCATCAAGTACGAGCCGCAGAGCGTCGAGGGGCCGAAGGGCCTGACGAGCTGCAGCGGCGGCAACCAGGGCTTCGCCGAGCTGGACGACGACAGCAAGGGCTGGAAGGTCACGGACGTCGGCAGCACCACGACGTTCAACTGGAAGATCACTGCCCGGCATTCCACCAGCACCTGGCAGTACTTCGTCGGCGGCCAGAAGGTCGCGGAGTTCGACGACGGCGGCGCTCAGCCGCCGGCCGAGTTCAGCCACTCCGTGAACTTCGGCGGGATCACCGGCAAGCAGAAGGTGCTCGCCGTGTGGAACGTGGCCGACACCGGCAACGCCTTCTACGCCTGCATCGACGTCAACATCGGCGGCTGACACCCGCCTCGCGGGTCCGTCCCCGTGGCCGTACGGGACGCGCCCGGCGGGGTTTCCCGCCGGGCGCGTCGCGCGGCCGCCGCGGGCGGCGGTGGAGGGCGGGCCAGGCCCCGGCCCGCCCTTCACCGCACCCCCGCACCGCACCGTCAGCCCTTCACCGCACCGCCCAGGGCGAAGCCGCCGCCGAGGCGGCGGGCGATGAGCACGTACAGCAGCACCGCGGGCGCCGAGTAGATGATCGAGAAGGCGGCCAGCTCCCCGTAGACCACGGAGCCCATGTTGCCGAAGAGCTCGAAGATCGAGACGGAAGCGGGCATCTGGTCCGGGCTGAGCAGCAGCATGAAGGGGACGAAGAAGTTCCCCCACATCATGATGAACGAGAAGACCGTCACCACCACGACACCCGGGCCCATCAGCGGCAGGATGACCCGCACCAGCGCCTGCATCGACGACGCGCCGTCCGTCCAGGCCGCCTCCTCCAGCACCTTCGGCACCCCGTCCATGAAGTTCTTCATCAGCCAGATCGCGAACGGCAGTTGCGAGCTGGCCAGGAAGAACGCCGTGCCGGACATCGTGTCGATGAGGTTGATCTGCACGAAGAGGCCGTAGACCGGCACCATGATGGCGGTGATCGGCAGGCTGGTGGTGAAGAGGATCGTCAGCATGAACGGGCGGTTCAGCCGTGAGCTGTAGCGCGAGAGCGGGTACGCCGCAAGGGCCGCCGCGACGACCGTGATGGCCGTCGCCGAACCGCACAGGATCAGGCTGTTGAGCAGCGGGCGGAAGGTGATGTCCGTGGTCATCACCGCGTCGAAGTTCTCCCAGGTGACGTCCGTGGGCGGCCGGGCGGTGAGGCCCGAGTCCGCGTCGACGGACGAGAAGAGCAGCCAGGCCAGCGGCAGCACGAACGCCAGCGCCGCCAGCAGCAGGCACAGGTCGGCCGCCAGCCGCCGGCTGTTCCGGCGCGCGCCGGGTCCCCGGCGCGGACGGCGCCCGCGGGGCGCCGGAGGGCCGGGCGGCGGGGTGCCGCGGGTGAGCGTGGACGTGGGCATCGCTCATACCTCCGTACGCAGCATCCGCATGTACACCAGCGAGAACAGGGCGCCCACCAGCAGCAGGAGCAGGGCCACCGCCGTGCCGTAGCCGAGCAGGTTGTTCTTGAACGCCTGCTCGTACATGAAGAGCGGCAGCGTCTGGCTGCGGTCGCCCGGGCCGCCGCGGGTCATCGCCCAGATCAGCCCGAAGACCGAGAGCGTCTGCAGGGTGTTGAGCATCAGGTTGGTGGCGATCGAGCGCCGGATCATCGGCAGCGTGACGTGCCACAGCTTCCGCCAGCCGCCCGCGCCGTCCACCTCCGCCGCCTCCGTGATCTCCTTCGGGATCTCGGAGAGCGCGGCGGAGTAGACGAGCATCGAGAACGCCGTGCCGCGCCAGATGTTGGCGAACGACACGGCCAGGATCGGCAGCGTGTACAGCCAGTTCTGGCTGGGCAGATGGAGCCAGTCCAGCACGGAGTTGAGCGTGCCCTCGCGGCGGAAGAAGGCGTAGAGCAGGAAGCCCGCGACGACCTCGGGCACGACCCAGGCGGTGATGACGATGGCCCCGGTGACGGTGCGTACCGTCTTCGAGGCCCGCTGCATCAGCGACGCGAGCGCGAGGCCGAGCGTGTTCTGGCCGACGATCGACGACAGGATCGTGAACACCAGCGTCAGCCAGACGGCGTTGACGAAGCCCTCGTCGTCGAAGGCGGTGCGGAAGTTCTCCAGGCCGACGAACGACGACTCGGCCTGGCCCGACAACTGCAGGTCGGTGAAGGCGATCCACACGCAGTACGCGATCGGGCCCGCCAGGAACAGCAGCATCAGGACGACGGAAGGACCCACGGGCAGCGCCCGCAGCAGCGCGCGCAGCACGGAGCTGGGCGGCTGCGGGTGTTTCCCCGGTCCGGTGCGGCGGCCGCCGCCCGCCTGGCCGGGGACGCGCGCCGCTCCGGCGGCGGCGTCCCGGGGCCCGGCGGGGGCGGGGGTGTGCTTGCTCACCATGGCCTCTCGGGCTGCTCGGGCGGCTACTTCTCGACCACCTCGCCGTCGGTGATCGAATCGAGCTGTTCGTCATAGCCCTTGGCGGCCTCCTCGGCGGAGGCGTCGCCGGTGGTCACCTGCTCCATGGCCTCCTGGATGGCGGTGGAGACCTGCGGGTAGACCGGGAGCGCCGGGCGGTAGTGGGTGTCCTCGACCAGGCCGGTGAAGAACTCGACGCCCGGGACGTACGCCTGGTACTCCGGGTCGGCGGCGACGTCCTCGCGGACGGCGATCTGGCCGTTGGCGATGGTCAGCCGGGTGTTGTTCTTCCGCGACTGGGCGACCTTCATGAACTCGAAGGCCAAGTCGGGGTTGTTGGCCTTGGCGGGGATGGACCAGGCCCAGCCGCCGGACATGCTGACCCGTCCCGGCGCCTGGCCGTTCTGGGTGGGCATGGCGGCCTGGCCGAGCACCTCGGTCCACTCCGGCCACGGCTTGGGGCCGGTCTCCAGCCAGTTGTTCGACATCCAGGAGCCGTCGAGGTCGATGGCGAGCTTGCCCTCGGGCAGCCACTCGGTGCCGACCTTGGTGCCGACGTTGGGGTCGAGGGCGTCCTGCGGGTCGGGGCCGAGGCCGTCGTTGTAGACGGTGTGCACGAAGTCGAGGGCGTCGGTGAAGCCCTGGCTGCCGGCGACCCACTTCTTCGACCCCGGGTCGTACAGCGGGTCCTCGCCCGTGCCGTACAGCAGCATCTCGAAGCCCTGCATGGACGCCGCCTCACCCGCGGGCTTGCCGGTGTAGACGTTCAGCGGGATGACGCCGGGCAGCTCGCGCTTGATGGTGCGGGCGGCCTCCAGGACGTCGTCCCAGGTCTTCGGCTGCCAGTCGGTGGGGAGTCCGGCCTCGGCGAAGAGGTCCTTGTTGTACCAGAGCCCGCGGGTGTCGGTGCCGTCGGGGACGCCGTACGTCTTGCCGTCCTGGCCCTGCGCGGCGGTCTTCGCCGTGTCGATGTACTGGCCCCAGTCCTTCCAGTCCTTGAGGTAGTCGTCGAGGGGGGTGAGAAGCCCCGCGGCGATATCGGAGTTGATGAGGAAGGTGTCCTCGTAGACCAGGTCGGGGGCGGTCTTGGGGGACCGCAGCATCTGCTGGACCTTGGTGTAGTACTGCTCGTCCGGCACTTGAACGGGGATCAGTTCGACCTTCTTGCCGGGGAACTTCTCCTCGAACTCCTTCTTCACCGCCTCGATCTCGCGGTCGAAGATCTTGTTCTTGGCGTCGGTGGACTTCTTGAACTGGACTCTGACCGTGTCCGGATCGCTGCCGGAGTCTCCGCAGGCGGAGAGCGCGGTGGCGGCGAGGACGGCGGTGAGCGCGGTGGCGAGCATGGGGGAAACGGGGCGGTGCACGGCGGGACCTCCCTGCGGCTCGGGCGAGGATGCGGAGAAAGTACGGCTGTCCGGATGTCCGGTCAATCCTTCTGACAAGGGCTGTCCCGTATCGGTGACAACGTTGTTGTACCGACGGTTTCCCGTGCTGTACCGACTGATTTCAGCCGCCGGCGGGCCGGAAGCTTTCGCGTGGAGCCGTGTGACGGGCCGTCAGGGGCGGGAGCCGGACCAGCGGTAGCGCAGCTCGGGGCGGCCCACTTGGCCGTACTGCGGGGCGCGGACGGCGTGGCCGGTCTCCGCCAGGTGCTCCAGGTAGCGGCGGGCGGTGATGCGCGACGTGCCGGTGGCCTCGCCGGCGGCGGTGGCCGTGAGGCCGTCGTCGCCCGCCCGGCGCAGGGCGTCGGTGACGGCGGCGAGGGTGGGGCCCGACAGCCCCTTGGGCAACGCGGCCTGCGCCGGGGCGCGGAGCGCGGCGAGCGCGCGGTCCACCTCGTCCTGGCCGCCGGCCTCGCCGACGGCCGCGTGGAACTCGGCGTAGCGGACGAGGCGGTCGCGCAGGGTGGCGAAGGCGAACGGCTTCAGCACGTACTGCACGACGCCGAGGGACACCCCCTCGCGGACCACGGCCAGGTCGCGGGCGGAGGTGACGGCGATGACGTCGGCGGCGTGCCCCGCGGCACGCAACGAGCGGAGCAGGGCGAGGCCGTGGCCGTCGGGGAGGTAGAGGTCGAGGAGGATCAGGTCGACGGGCACCTGGTCGAGGACCCTGGCTGCCTCGGCGCGCGATCGCGCCGCCCCGGCGACGGCGAAGCCGGGCACGCGCTCGACGTAGAGCCGGTGCGCGTCGGCGGCGACGGGATCGTCCTCGACGACGAGCACCCGGATGGGCGCGGAGCGCCCGGGGGCGGTCACCGGTCCCCCGGGCGGTCGGCGTCCGCGGGACGGCGGGGGTACGGGTGGCCGGCGCGGGTCCGGGAAGCCGAACGCTCGGGTGGTCCGGGCGGGTTCGCGGTCCGGGCGGGTGCGGTGGGATCCGGCTCCGCGGCACGGGCGCGGGGCACGGAAGGCGGCGGCGGGCCGGACGGACCCACGGGCGGGCGCGGGGCGTCCGGCGGGCCCAGCGGGAGGCGGACGGTGAACTCCGCGCCGCCGGCCTCCGCGCCGGTGAGCGTCGCCTCGCCGCCGTGGCGGCGGGCGGCCTGGCGGACCAGGGCCAGGCCCAGGCCGCGTCCTGCGGGGCCCGCGCGTTTCGTGGTCCAGCCGCGGGCGAAGACCTCCTCCGCGCGGCTCGGGTCCACCCCCGGGCCGTCGTCCGCCACCCGCAGCAGCAGCTCCCCGTCCGCCGCCAGCGCCGTGACCCGTACCTGCGGCTGCGCCGTGTCCCGTATCCCGGACGCCGTCCGGGTCCTCGCGCCCTCCGCCGCCGCGTCCACCGCGTTGTCGATCAGGTTGCCCAGCACCGTCACCAGGTCCCGGGGCGGCAGCGTCGGCGGGAGCACGCCGTCGTCGATGCGGCTCTCCGGGCTCAGCACCAGCTCCACCCCCTGCTCGTTCGCCTGCGCGGCCTTCCCCAGCAGCAGCGCCGCGAGCACCGGTTCCGTCACCGCGCCCGTCACCCGGTCCGTCAGCGTCTGCGCCAGCTCCAGCTCCGCCGTGGCGAACTCCACCGCCTGCTCCGTCCGCCCCAGCTCGATCAGCGAGACCACCGCGTGCAGCCGGTTCGCCGACTCGTGCGCCTGCGAGCGCAGCGCCTCCGCGAAGCCCCGGGCCGAGTCCAGCTCGCCCGTGAGCGTCTGCAGCTCCGTGACGTCCCGCAGCGTGACGACCGTGCCGCGGTGCTCGCCGCCCGTGACCGGCGAGGTGTTGACGACCACGGTCCGGTCCCGGGTCAGGTGCACCTCGTCGACCCGCGGCCCCGGCGACAGCAGCGCCTCCGTGAGCGGCGCCGGCAGCCCGAGGTCCGCGACCGGGCGGCCCACGACCTCGCCGCCGGAACCCACGCCGAGCAGTTCCCGCGCGCCGTCGTTGACCAGCGCGATCCGCCCGGTGCCGTCAAGCATGAGCAGGCCCTCGCGGACCGCGTGCAGCGTCGCCTGGTGGTAGTCGTGCAGCCGGCTCAGCTCACCGGCGTTCATGCCGTGCGTGTGCCGCCGCAGCCGGGCGTTGATCAGGTACGTGGCGAGCCCCGCCAGCGCCAGCGCGCCCACCGCGACGTACAGCACGGGCATGAGCTGCCGCCGCACCTCGTCGCTGATCGTCTTGACGGTGATCCCCGCGCTCACCAGCCCGACGATCCGCCCGTCGTCCGCCCGTACCGGCGTGACCACGCGCAGCGACGGGCCGAGCGTGCCGGTGTACGTCTCGGTGAAGGTCTCGCCGCGCAGCGCGCGGGCGGTGTGGCCGAGGAACGCCTCGCCGATCACGTCCGGGTTGGGGTGGGTGTAGCGGGTGCCGTCCGGGGCCATGATCGTGATGAACGTCACCGCCGTGTCCCGCCGGGCGCGCTCGGTGTACGGCTGCAGGACGTCGGACGGGTTCCCGCCGCCGGTGATCGCCTCGGCGACCCCCGGCGCCGCCGCCACCGACCGCGCCGTGGACTCCGCCTGCCGGGCCGCCGCCTCCTCCGCGCGGTCGTGCGCCGTCACGTACATGAAGATCGCCGCCCCGGCCACCATGAGCGTGACCAGCACGACCTGCATCGCGAAGAGCTGGCCGGCCAGGCTGCGGGGACGGGGGAGGCGCATGGCTCCAGTGTCGCCGGACCGGTCACGTGAACGAAATGAACGCAACGGTGACGCCGTCCGCGGCGGCCGACATATTCACCGGGACCGCAGGGACACCGAGCCGTGAGGAGGCAGCGACGTGGCTGCACCCACCCCCGTGGCGGGCCGCGTGAAGCGGGACCGCACCCATTATCTCTACCTCGCCGTGATCGTCGCCGTGCTCGCCGGCGTCCTCGTCGGCTTCGCCGCGCCGGACGCGGCCGTGGAGCTCAAGCCGATCGGCGAGGGCTTCGTCAACCTGATCAAGATGATGATCTCGCCGATCATCTTCTGCACGATCGTGCTGGGCATCGGCTCGGTCCGCAAGGCCGCCAAGGTCGGCGCGGTCGGCGGGCTGGCGCTCGGCTACTTCCTGGTGATGTCCACCGCCGCGCTGGCCATCGGCCTGGTCGTCGGCAACATCGTGCAGCCCGGCGACGGCCTGCACATCACCGACGAGACCCGCAGCGTGGGCGCCGACCAGGCCGCCGCGGGCGACGCGGAGTCGACCACCGAGTTCCTGCTCGGGATCATCCCGCACACCATGGTCTCCGCGTTCACCGAGGGCGAGGTGCTGCAGACGCTCTTCGTGGCGCTGCTCGTCGGCTTCGCGCTGCAGGCCATGGGCCGGGTCGGGGAGCCGGTGCTGGCCGGCATCGGGCACATCCAGCGGCTGGTCTTCCGGGTGCTCGCGATGATCATGTGGGTGGCCCCGGTGGGCGCGTTCGGCGCCATCGCCGCGGTCGTCGGCGAGACCGGCGTGGACGCGCTGAAGTCGCTGGCCATGATCATGATCGGCTTCTACGTCACCTGCGCGCTCTTCGTCTTCGTGGTGCTCGGCCTCGTGCTGAAGTTCTTCACCGGCATCAACATCTTCCGGCTGCTGAAGTACCTGGCCCGGGAGTTCCTGCTGATCGTCTCCACCTCCTCCTCGGAGTCGGCGCTGCCGCGGCTGATCGCGAAGATGGAGCACCTCGGGGTCTCCAAGCCCGTCGTCGGCATCACCGTGCCGACCGGCTACTCCTTCAACCTCGACGGCACCGCCATCTACCTCACCATGGCCTCGCTCTTCATCGCCGAGGCGATGGGCGACCCGCTCACCATCGGCCAGCAGATCTCGCTGCTCGTCTTCATGATCGTCGCCTCCAAGGGCGCCGCGGGCGTCACCGGCGCGGGCCTGGCGACCCTGGCCGGCGGGCTCCAGTCGCACCGGCCGGAACTGGTCGACGGCGTCGGCCTGATCGTCGGCATCGACCGGTTCATGAGCGAGGCCCGGGCGCTGACCAACTTCGCGGGCAACGCCGTGGCCACGGTCCTCATCGGCACCTGGACCAAGGAGATCGACAAGGACCGCGTCGAGCAGGTCCTCGCCGGCCGGGTGCCGTTCGACGAGGCGACCCTGGTGGACGACCACGCGCCCGCGCCCGCGGAGCAGCCGGGAGAGCCCGCGGACACGCCGCTGGAGCCCGGGTCGCAGCCCGTCAAGGTCTGAATAACCCGTTACGAATACGGAAACACAGGACAACCATTCGCCCCCCGGGCCGGTCTCCTTGGACGACATCGAGAACGGGCTGGGGGGCCAGTGGAGCAGCCGCACGTCAGCGTGGTCATCGCCGCGTACAACGCCATGCCGTACCTCACCAGGTGCGTCGAATCGGTGCTCGGGCAGAGCCTGCCGCCGGAGGCGGTCGAGATCGTCGCGGTCGACGACGGCTCGACCGACGGCACCGGCGAGGAGCTGGACCGCTTCGCCCGGCTGCACCCGGGGCGGGTCCGCGTCGTGCACCAGGAGAACTCCGGCGGCCCCGCGGCCCCCCGCAACGCCGGCATCGCGCTGGCCCGCGGCCGGTACGTGTTCTTCCTCGACGCCGACGACTACCTCGGCCCCGAGGCGCTCCAGCGGATGTCCGCCATGGCCGACGAGAACGGCTCGGACGTCGTCGTCGGCAAGCTCGTCGGCGTCGGCGGCCGGAAGCCGCCGACGTCGATGTTCAAGCGCGACCAGCCCGACGCCGACCTCTACAGCTCCCGGGTCTTCTGGGTGCTCAACCCCATGAAGCTCTTCCGCCGCGAGCTGATCGAGCGGCACGGGCTGCGCTTCCCCGAGGAACTGCGCACCGGCGAGGACCAGATCTTCGTCACCAAGGCGTACCTGCACGCGGCGAAGATCTCCGTGCTCGCCTCGTACGACTGCGTGTACTACGTGCTCCGCGACGACGGCGGCAACCTCACCACCACCGTCCGCAAGACCCCCCGCACCGCCCCGGGCGGCCCGGGCAGCCCCGGCGGCTCCGGCACGCTCGCCGCGATGTTCGCCCTCGTCGGCGAGCACACCCCCGCGGGCCCCCGCCGCGACCACCTCCTCACCCGCCTCTTCGGGGTCAACCTCCAGCGTGCCCTGCGCGGTGTGCAGCGCGAGAAGGACCCGGAGCGCTCCCGCCGGATGTTCGCCGCGCTGCACGAGCCCGTCGCCCGCTGGTACAGCGAGACGGCGATCGCCAAGCTCCCGGCGATCGTGCGGCTCCAGGGCGAACTGGTGCGCCGCGGGCTGTACGACGAGGCGGTGGCGGTCGTCCGGTACATCGGCAAGCGCCGCGACGCACTCGACCGCGCGGGCGGCGCGAAGCCGGTGCGCTGGCTGGCGCCCGCCGACTTCACCGTCGAGGGCGGCCGGGTCTTCGCCCACTACCCGTACTTCCGCGACTCCCGCCTCGGCCTGCCCGACGACGTCTTCGACGTCACCCGCCAGGTCGGCGCCCGCTCCTTCATCCGGCCCGGGTCCGTCACCGTCGCCCAGGACCGCCGGGACTCCCGGGTGTTATCGGTCCGCGGCCGGCGCCGCGTCCGGCTGCCCGCGGTGGCGCTGGAGCTGACGGCGACCCGCGAGAGCGACGGGCGTACGGTCACGGTCGCCGTCCCCGCACCCGCCAACGAGCATGTGAACACCGCCACATCCGCCTCCGGCACGGGCGGCAAGCCGGCGTTCACGGCCCGTATCCGGCTGCCCCAGCCCGGCACCTGGCACCTCGCCCTGCGGATCGCGGGAAACAGCAGGTCGGAGCTGCCTTTGCAGGCCGTACGGGTGGAGAGCGCGAACCCCGCACGGGCGCTCCTCGGATGGCTCGCCCGGGGCAGCCGGGGGGCGGTCAACCCGGCTTCCTGATCACGGGGAGGTGACGATCTCGTGCTCAGCTCGTAACCGGGTACAACTTTGCGCATCATTCGGATGTCTTCCAGTCGAGCCGAATTCACCCCGAATTCGGCTGACGCTCACGATCACCACCAGGAGCAGCAGTGTCGACAGGCGCCCCCACGGAGCCGACAGAGAGTACGTCCGGCCAGGCCATCCGAACCACCGCCGTGGTACTCGCGGGCGGTACGGGGCAGCGCGTGGGGCTCTCCATACCCAAGCAACTGCTGAAGATAGCCGGGAAGACCGTCATCGAGCACACGCTCACGGTCTTCGAGCAGGCCGACGGCGTCGACGAGATCCTGGTCCTCATGGCCCCCGGCTACGTCGAGGACGTCGAGCGGATCGTCGCCAAGGCCGGGCTGACGAAGGTCCGCCGCGTGCTGGAGGGCGGCGGCACCCGCAACGAGACCACCGAGCGCGCCATCGCCGAGATCGGCGCGGACCTCGCCGAGGGCGAGGACGCGAACGTCCTCTTCCACGACGCCGTACGCCCCCTGCTCTCGGCCCGCGTCATCGCCGACTGCGTCACCGCCCTGGAGCGCTACCAGGCCGTGGACGTCGCCATCCCCTCCGCCGACACGATCATCGTCACCCGGCGCCACGGCGAGGACGGCGAGTTCATCACCGACGTCCCCGACCGCTCCCGGCTCCGCCGCGGGCAGACCCCGCAGGCGTTCAAGCTCTCCACCATCCGGCGGGCGTACGAGGTGGCCGCGGGCGACCCGAACTTCCAGGCCACCGACGACTGCTCGGTGGTGCTGAAGTACCTGCCGGACGTGCCGATCCACGTGGTCGCGGGCGACGAGTACAACATGAAGGTCACCCACCCCGTCGACGTCTTCATCGCCGACAAGCTCTTCCAGCTCGCCTCCACCTCCGCCCCGAGCACAGCGACGAGGAGGCCCACCGCCGCCTGCTGGAGGGCCGCACGCTCGTCGTCTTCGGCGGCTCGTACGGCATCGGCGGCGACATCTGCGAGCTGGCCCGCGGCTACGGCGCCCACGTCTACCCGCTCGGCCGCTCCACCACCGGCACCCACGTGGAGAACCCCGCCGACATCGAGGCGGCGCTGCGCCGCGCCTACGACGAGACCGGCCGCGTCGACTACGTCGTCAACACCGCCGGCGTGCTCCGCATCGGCCGGCTCGCCGAGACCGACGACGCCGCCCTCGAAGAGGCCCTGCGCGTCAACTACCTCGCCCCGGTGCAGATAGCCAGGATCGCCCACAAGTACCTGGCCGAGACCCGCGGCCAGCTCCTGCTCTACACCTCCAGCAGCTACACCCGCGGCCGCGCCGAGTACAGCCTCTACTCCTCCACCAAGGCCGCCGTCGTCAACCTCACCCAGGCGCTCGCCGACGAGTGGGCCGGCGACGGCGTCCGCGTCAACTGCATCAACCCCGAGCGCACCGCCACCCCGATGCGCACCAAGGCGTTCGGCGAGGAGCCCGCCGGTTCGCTGCTGGCCTCCGAGGCCGTGGCCCGCACCTCCCTCGACGTGCTGCTCTCGGAGATGACCGGCCACGTCATCGACGTACGACAGCAGGATCCGACCCGCGGCTCGCGCGTGGACCGCGCGCTGGCCGCCGTGCTCGACCGCAGCGAGGACGGCGCAGAGGCGGGTGTGCGGTGACCGGAGCACTCCTTCGCCTGGTCCGGGTCGGCAGCCCCGCGGAGTTCGCCGCCGCCGCCCTGATGCTGGTCTCGTACCCGCTGATGCTCGTGGCCGCCCTGGTCCCGAGCCTCGGCATGTTCGCCGCGGTGGCGGCCGTGAGCTACCTCTCCGACCACTTCCTGCACCGCCGCAACGTCTACCTGCTCACCCGGCTCTCCCGGGCCCGCGCGGGCCTGACGCTCCGCTTCATGCTGCGGCAACTGCTGCTCGTGCTGCTGCTGGCCCGGATGGGCGTCACGGGCGACACCCTCGGCTACGAGGCCATCGCCTGCTTCGCCCTCATCGCGACGCTCCAGGCGCCGCACAGCGGGCTGCTGACGCTGCTGCGCAACCGCCGCAAGCTGCCCGTCGTCACCCGCAACATCGACCTGGCGCCGCTCGGCATCTCCGACGCCGCGCCGCGGGTGCTCACCCACCGGGCCGCCGAGAAGGTCCAGCACCTCGACCTCTTCGCCGTCACGGGCGTGCTCGTCGCCGCCGAGACCGGGCGGGGCGTGTACGGCTACGCCGGCATGGGCGTGACGCTGGGCCTGACGCTGCTCTACATCCTCGTGGTGGCGTACCACCTGCGGCCCGGCGCGCTGCCGCCGAAGCGGGACGCGGTGCTGGAGTGGTTCGACGAGTGGCTGCGCGCCTACCGGCCGACCCTGGTGCTCTACTTCTCCGGCACCAAGGAGTCCACGTACCAGATCAACATGTGGCTGGAGACGCTGGAGGAGCTGGACGAGCGGCCGCTGCTCATCGTGCGCGAGCAGCACACGCTGCCGGGGCTGGCCTCCACCACCGTGCCGGTGGCCTGCGTGCCGTCCGCGGTGCACCTGATGAACATGGACCTGGCCTCGGTACGGGTCGCGCTCTACCCGGCGAACGTCGGCAAGAACATCCACCTGCTGCGGGTGCCCACGATGAAGCACGTCTTCATCGGCCACGGCGACAGCGACAAGGTCGCCAGCATCAACCCGTACGCCAAGGTCTACGACGAGGTGTGGACCGCGGGCCGGGCCGGGCGCGACCGCTACGCGCTGGCCGACGTCGGCGTCCGCGACGACGCCATCGTGGAGGTCGGCCGCCCGCAACTGGCGCCGATCCGCCCCGCCGAGGCGCCCGCCGCCGGCCGCATCCCCACCATCCTCTACGCGCCGACGTGGGAGGGCTGGACCGACGACCCGGGCAACACCTCGCTCATCCTGGCCGGCGAGAACATCGTGCGCCGGCTGCTCGCCGCCGACCCGCCGGTGCGCGTGCTCTACAAGCCGCACCCGTTCACCGGCATGGTCAGCCCGCTCGCCAAGGCCGCCCACGAGCGCATCGTCGCCATGGTCGAGCAGGCCCGGACGGAACGCGCCGCCGACCCCCGCTGGGTGCGCGCCGCCGCGGCCGAGCAGGGCGAGCGCGAGGCGGCGCGGGCCGAACTGGCCCGTATCGAGGCGCAGTTGGAGCGGATCGGCCGGCTCACCGACGACGGCGCGGACGAGGCGCAGACCTCCCGCGACGCCGTGGTCGACCCGGCCCGCGAGGCGGAGGCGGCCCGGCTGAAGGAGGAGTGGAACGACGCCTACTGGCGCTCCTTCGGCTGGTGGGAGCACCGCGTCGTCACCGGCGACCGGCCGCGGCTGTACGACTGCTTCAACGCCTCGCACGGCATGGTCTCGGACATCTCCAGCGTCGTGTCGGACTTCATCGCCAGCGGCAAGCCGTACGCGGTGACCGACTCGGCGGGCCTGGGGGAGCAGGAGTTCAAGCGCCAGAACACCGCGGTACGGGCGGCGGTCATCCTCGACCCCGACGCCGCGAGGATCGACGAGCTGCTCGCCGCCGTCCCCGACCCCGCGGCCGACCCGCTGCGCGGTGCGCGCGAGGAGCTGAAGGAATACCTGCTCGGACCCGACGAGCCCGCCTCCGTCGTCCGCTTCGGCGAGGCGGTGCGCGCGCTGGCGGAGAAGTCCGAGCGCCGCAATCTAGAGCGCGCCGTCTGAAGGAGACCCGCACGATGACCACCCCTGCGGACACGGCCGCGGCCGGACCCATACCCGACGTGACGGTGATCACGGGCGCGTACAACTCGATGCCCTACATCACCCGCAGCGTCACCTCGGTGCTGGAGCAGACCATCGGCACCGACCGGCTCCAGATCCTCGTCATCAACGACGGGTCCACCGACGGCACCGGCGCGGAACTGGACCGGCTCGCGGCCGAGAACCCGGGGCTGACCGTCATCCACCAGGAGAACTCCGGCGGCCCGGCCGGCCCGCGCAACGTGGGTCTGGAGCGGGCCACCGGCCGCTACGTGTTCTTCCTCGACGCCGACGACTACATCGGCCGCGAGACGCTGGAGCGGATGGTCCACCTGGCGGACACCCACGGCACCGACGTGGTCGTCGGCAAGATGATCGGCGTCAACGGCCGCAACGCCCCGACGTCCATGTACCACCAGAACCTGGCCCGCACCGACGTGTTCAGCTCCCGCGTGTACTGGACGCTGAACCCGATGAAGCTCTTCCGGCGCGAGCTGGTCGAGAAGCACCGGCTCCGCTTCCGGCCCGAGCTGCGGGTCGGCCAGGACCAGCCGTTCACCAGCGCCGCGTACCTGAACGCCGACGGCATCAGCGTGATCGCCGACTACGACTGCGTGTACTGGGTCAAGCGCGACGACGGCGGCAACAACACCTCCGTCACCAAGGGCACCGCGCCGCGGATCCGCTTCCTGCGCGCGATGTTCGAGCTGGTCGGCGAGTACGTGCCGGAGGGCCCGCGCCGCCACCACCTGCTGGCCCGGCACTACACCATCGACCTGCCGCACACCATCCGGCAGTTGCGCCGCGAGAAGAACGCCTCGGACCAGCGCGAGGCGTTCCAGGACATGCGGCGGCTCTTCGACGAGTACTACAGCGAGGGCATGGCGGCCCGGCTGTCGGCGGTGGAGCGGCTGCTGATGGAGCTGGTGCGCCGCGGCGACCTCGACGACCTGCTCACGGCGTCGAAGTACCACAAGAAGCTGGGCGACCGCGAGGCGGAGCACCTGACGGAGAACGGCCGGGTCTACGCCCGGTTCCCGTTCTTCCGCGACCCGGCCAGGAACATCCCCGACGAGTTCTACGACATCACGGACGAACTGCCCATCCCGTTCCGGGTCGGCAGGGCGGAGCTGGACCCCGCCACCGGCGTCGTCCACCTCGCCGGGAAGATCAAGGCGCCCGCGCCCGGCGGCTGGAGCGCCCCGCCGGAGATGCTGCTCAGGCAGCGCGGCGGCATCGTCGAGCACCGGCTGCCGCTCACCGTGGCCGAGTCCCGCGACGACGCCGGCTACCAGGACTTCCGGCTGGACATCGACCCGGCGACCGCGGGCGGCGGCGAGCCGCTGGCCGAGGCGCTCTGGGACCTCTCGCTGGCCTCAGGCGACGCCAACGTCACCCGGTTCGGCGACCGGAACAACCAGGGCCTCGCCAAGCAGCCGGCGATGCACGCCGCGCCCAAGCACGCCGGCTCCGGCCAGGTCGTCACCCTCTACGCGATCCGCTCCACCGGCCACCTCACCCTGGAGATGGGCGAGATCAAGCACCACGCGGCCAAGCGGTTCGACGTCGCCGCCCAGCCCGTGACGCGCCGCGACGAACTCGTCGTCGACGTGCGCGCCACCGTCTCCGGGCTGCCCGCGGACGCGGTGCGGCTCGACGTCGAGGGCCCGGCCGGCGTCGTCGCCTCCGCCGTCGCCCACCCGGGCAAGGCCGCCGGTGCCACCCGGAAGTACCGCGCCCGGCTGCGGCTCCCGCGCGAGGCCCGCAAGCACCGCGACGACTTCACGCCGCGGGTGACCGTACGCGCCGGGAGCCTCGCCTGGACCGTGCCCGTCACCCCCGCCGAGCCCGCCCCGGCCGACGCGGGACCGCCGGCCGGCCGGAACATCGTCACGGTGCTGCGCCGGCTCGCCGCGCGCAAGTGACGGCAAGGCACGGCAGGCGTACCCCACACCACCAGCACCGTTACCCGGAGGGTTGATGCACGGCCAGCAGGCCCCGGCGCTCGAAGCGCACGATCCGACCGAGCGCCGGTCCCAGCCGGACGCGCAGCGCGCGGCCGGCCCCGGCCGGGGGTTCCGCCCCGACGTCGAGGGCCTGCGGGCCGTCGCCGTCGGGGTGGTGCTGCTCTACCACGCCGGCGTCCCGCTCATCTCCGGCGGCTACGTCGGCGTGGACGTCTTCTTCGTCATCTCCGGCTTCCTCATCACCGGGCTGCTGGTGCGCGAGCTGGAGCGCAGCGGGCGGATCTCCCTCACCGGGTTCTACGCGCGCCGCGCCCGCCGGCTGCTGCCGTCGACCGCCGTCGTGCTGGCGGCGGTCGCGCTGCTGGCGTGGCTGCTGATGTCGCCGGTGGAACGGAAGACGGTCGCCAAGGACCTGGCCGCGGCCGCGCTGTACGTCGTCAACTGGCAGCAGGCGTCGCTCGCCGTCGACTACTCGGCGCTCGGTGCCGAGGCCAGCCCCGTACAGCACTTCTGGTCGCTGGCGGTCGAGGAGCAGTTCTACCTGGTCTGGCCGCTGCTGATCATCGCCATCGGCTGGTGGTGCACGCGCCGCGGCGGCAAGGCGGTGCGCCCGCGGCTGGCCGTCGCGCTCGGCGCCATCGCCGTGGCCTCGTTCGCGTACTCGGTCCACCTCACGGAGCAGGAGGCCGGCGCCGCGTACTTCTCCACCTTCACCCGCGGCTGGGAGCTGGCCGTCGGCGGGCTGGTGGCGCTGGTGCCCGCGGACGCCTGGCGCCGGCTGCCGGGCCGGCTCGCCGGCGGGCTGGCCCTCGCCGGGCTCGCGGCCATCGCGGTGGCCGCCTTCGGCTTCTCCGACGAGACCCCGTTCCCCGGCTCCGCCGCCGCGCTGCCCGTGCTGGGCGCCGCCGCGATCATCGCGGCCGGCGCCGCGGCGCAGGACACGGCCGGGGCGAAGCTGCTGGGCACCGCGCCGATGCGGTACGTGGGGCGCATCTCGTACTCCTGGTACCTGTGGCACTGGCCGGCCGTCGCCTTCGCGACCGTCAAGTGGCCCGGCATCACCACCGCACAGCTCTCGGTCGTGGTCGCGGCGAGCTGGGTGCCCGCCGCGCTCACCCACAAGCTGGTGGAGAACCCGGTACGGGTCTCGCGCGCGCTGGCGCCCGTGGGCCGCGGCCTCGTGCTCGGCCTCGCCTGCACCGCCGCCGGCGCCCTGCTGGGCTGGCTCACCTGGGCCACCGTACCGACCATGAAGCTCGCCGACCCCTCGCAGGCCGTCGGCGCCGCCGCGCTGCAGGACTCCACGAAGGTCCAGGAGTCCGCCTCCGTGCTCAGCCCGCTGCCCGAGGACGCCGACGCCGACGAGGGCGCGGTGTACGGCAACGGCTGCCACGCCGGGCAGCGCGACACCGAGGCCGAGGGCTGCGTCTACGGCGACAAGAAGTCGGACACCACCGTCGCGCTCTTCGGCGACTCGCACGCCGCGCAGTTCTCCCCGGCGCTCATCACCATCGCCGAGGAGCGCGGCTGGCGGCTGCTGGTCCTCACCAAGTCCGCCTGCACGCCCGCCAAGGTCACCATCTACAACCGGCAGTACGAGCGCGACTACACCGAGTGCGACGACTGGCGCGCCTCCGCCGTCGAGCGCATCGCGGCGGAGAAGGCCGACCTCGTCCTCGTCGGCAACCGCGACGACCAGGCGGCCATGCGCGGCGGCGACAAGCTCGACGGCGACGACAACACCGCCGCCCTGCGCGACGGGATGGCGGCCACGCTGCGCGAGCTGAAGGAGAACGGGGCGGACGTCACAGCGTTCGCCGACATCCCGTACCCGCCGCAGGACATACCCTCGTGCGTGTCGGGAGCCACCGACCGACTCACCGACTGCGCGTTCCCGCTGCGCGAAGGGCTGGATTACGAGCAGGTCACCACGGAGGCGGCGAAGCGGACCGGGGTCGACGTCATCGACCTCGGGCCCGAGCTCTGCCCGGACGGTACCTGCCCGGCCGTCATCGGCAACGTGATCGTCTACCGGGCCGGTGAGCACATCACCGAGACGTACATGCAGACGCTCACGGGCTGGCTGGACGACCAGTTGCCGGAGAGCGTCGGATGAGAGAAGGACTTCTGATGCCGACGCAGCCAACGCCGCCGTCGCTGGTGCCCACGGTGCCACGCGGCGGCCGCCTCCTCCACATAGGTCCGCACAAGACCGGCACCACCGCGCTGCAGGGCGCGTTCCACAGCGCCCGCGACCGGCTGCCCGCGTACGACGTGGTCTACGCCGGCAGCAAGCGGCAGCCGGTCGCGGCGGCGCTCGCCAAGATCGGGGTGGAGTTCCCGGGGCCCGCCGGCACGCCCGTACGCGAAGAGCTGGACGTGTTCCTGCAGCGCGACCGCCCCGGCATGGAGCGCTGGCGGCGGCTGGTCCGGCAGTGCGAGGAGGCCGGCGACCGGCGCACGGTCATCAGCACCGAGTACTTCTCCAACGCCGGTGACGACGCCGCCCGCGAGGTCGTCGCGGAACTCGGCGGCGGGGGGCGGGTGCACGTGGTCGTCACGCTGCGGCCGCTGCTGAAGATCCTGCCGTCGCAGTGGCAGCAGTACGTGCGCAACGGGCTGCGCTCGTCGTACGAGGACTGGCTGGAGGCCATGTTCCACCGGGAGCCGTGTATCGAGCCGACGCCCAGCTTCTGGCGTCGGCACCGGCACGACGAGCTGATCGCCCGCTGGGCGGCGGCCGCCGGCCCGGAGAACCTCACCGTCCTGGTGCAGGACGAGTCCGACCAGCAGATGCAGCTCCGCGTCTTCGAGGAGTTCGCCGGGCTGCCCTCCGGGTTCCTCGTCTACGACGAGCGCGACAACCGGTCGATGACCCACGGTGAGGCCGAGCTGGTCCGGCTCCTCAACGAGGAGTCGCACCGCCGCGGCTGGTCCGTGGAGCGGCACGGCAAGGTCGTACGCGCCGGGGCGCTGCGCCGGATGCGCGACAAGTACCAGCCCGGCCGCGACGAGGCCCGCGTCACCACCCCGGAGTGGGCGGTGGCCGAGGCCACGGAGCTGGCCGGGGAGATGACGACCGCCATCGCCGCGCTCGGCGTCAACGTCGTCGGCGACCTGGCGTCGCTGGCGAAGCGGCCGAGCGCACCGGCCGCGCCGCCGGCCGAGGCGACGATCCCCGCGGCCGCGGCGGCGCAGGCCGTCATCGGCGCGCTGCTCGCGCAGTCCTCGCTCGATACCAGGGCCGCCGCCGAGGCGGCCGCGCACGATAGCAAGGCCGCCGCGGCGGCGAAGGACGCCACCGGGCCGAACTCCTCCGGGTCCGGCGCGTCCACCGCCACCGGGACGGCCGCCCCCACGCCCGAGCCGGCGCCCGCCGACGCCTCCGCCGGAGGCCGGGGCGGCGCCACCAACCCGCTGCGGAGCGCCGCCAGGCGCGGCCTTCGCCGTATCCGCCGATAACCAGAAGGACCTGCACGGATGTCGTTGAGAATCACTGTGATCGGCACCGGGTACCTCGGTGCCACGCACGCCGCCGCGATGGCGGAGCTGGGCTTCGAGGTGCTCGGCCTGGACGTCGTCAAGGAGAAGGTCGAGCTGCTGTCGGCGGGCAGGGTGCCGATGTACGAGCCGGGTCTCGAAGAGCTGCTGCGCAAGCACGTCGCGGGGGTCGAGGGCGCGACCGGGCGGCTGCGCTTCACCACGGACTGGGACGAGGTGGCCGCCTTCGGCGACGTGCACTTCGTCTGCGTGAACACGCCGCAGAAGCAGGGCGAGTACGGCTGCGACATGAGCTATGTCGACGCCGCGATCGACACCCTGGCGCCGCGGCTTGACCGCCCGTGCCTGGTGGTCGGGAAGTCGACGGTGCCGGTGGGTTCCGCGGCCCGGCTGGCGCGCCGGCTGGCCGAGCTGGCCCCGGCGGGCGAGGAAGCCGAGCTGGCCTGGAACCCGGAGTTCCTGCGCGAGGGCTTCGCCGTCGAGGACACCCTGCGCCCCGACCGCGTCGTCGTCGGGGTGGCGAGCGAGCGCGCCGAGGAACTGCTGCGCGAGGTGTACGCGGGTCCGGTCGGCGACGGCGCCCCGTTCGTGGTCACGGACTACCCCACGGCCGAGCTGGTGAAGACGGCCGCCAACTCCTTCCTCGCCACGAAGATCTCGTTCATCAACGCGATGGCGGAGATCTGCGAGGCGGCGGGCGGTGACGTGGTGAAGCTGGCCGAGGCGATCGGCTACGACGACCGGATCGGGAAGAAGTTCCTGCGCGCCGGGATCGGCTTCGGCGGCGGCTGCCTGCCCAAGGACATCCGCGCGTTCATGGCCCGCGCCGGTGAACTCGGCGTCGACCAGGCGCTCACGTTCCTCCGCGAGGTCGACTCGATCAACATGCGCCGCCGCGCCCACATGGTCGAACTCGCCCGCGAAGCCTGCGGCGGCACCTTCCTCGGCCGCCGGATCGCCGTCCTGGGCGCCGCGTTCAAGCCCGACTCCGACGACGTGCGCGATTCCCCCGCGCTCAACGTCGCCGGGCAGATCCACCTCCAGGGCGGCCAGGTCACCGTCTACGACCCGAAGGGCATGGACAACGCCCGCCGGGAGTTCCCCACGCTGCGCTACGCGGACTCCGCCGAGGACGCGGTCGGCAGCGCCGATGTCGTGCTGCATCTCACCGAATGGAGCGAGTTCCGCAACCTCGACCCGCGCCGGCTCGCCCGCGCCGTAGCCACCGCGCACCTCATCGACGGCCGCAACACCCTGGACCCGGCGCCCTGGCGCGCCGCGGGCTGGACCTTCCGCGCCATCGGCCGTCCCGCGCTCTGAACCCCGTCCCGTACCACTCCGCAGCACCCCCACACGAACGGAACCGCCCCCACCATGAAGCACCTTCTCATCCGCTCAGGTAAGAGCCCCTTCCACGTCCCGACGACGACGGAGGTCATCCAGCAGGACCTCATCGGCACCAACTCCGGGAACCTGCTCTTCAGCGACGCCGTCCACAAACTGCTCCTCACCCCGGACACCGACGTCACGTCCAACGGCATCAAGACGGACTACTCCAAGGAGCGCGCCGCCCGGATCAACGAGGAGTACGACGCCTTCGTCGTCCCGCTCGCCAACGCCTTCCGGCCGTCGTTCGAGGCCTCCCTCAACCGGCTCACCAGGCTCATCGAGCAACTGACCATCCCCGTCGTCGTCATCGGCGTCGGTGCCCAGGTCGCCGCCGACTACGACACCGAGCGGCTCAAGGCCATCGAGCCGTCGGTGAAGAAGTTCATGAAGGCGGTCCTCAAGCGGTCCGCGTCGGTGGGCGTACGCGGCGAGCTGACCGCCGGCTACCTGAACGACCTCGGCTTCAAGGACGTCGACATCATCGGCTGCCCGTCGATGTTCCTCCACGGCGACACCTTCCCCGCGATCCGCACGATCGACGCCGGCATCACCGACGCCTCCCGGATCGCGATCAACGTCTCGCCGGACGCCGCCCGCGTCGGCCCGATCGCGGAGATCGCGCGGCGCGCGTACGAGCGCTTCGACGACCTCGTGTACTACGCCCAGAACCTCACCGACGCGGAACTGCTCTTCTGGGGCGACACGTCGGTGGAGAAGGGGCTGAACCCGGAGCTGCCGACCGCCGGCGCGCACGGCCTGCTGCGCGACGACAAGACGCGGGTGCCCACCGACCCGTACGGCTGGATGGCCGAGCTGCGCGAGCGCGACTTCGCCTTCGGCACCCGCATCCACGGCAACATCGCCGCGCTGCTCGCCGGCACCCCCGCCGTCGTGCTCGTGCACGACTCGCGCACCCTGGAACTCTGCCGCTACTTCGGCATCCCGCACGAGATGCTGGCCGACCAGCCCGCCGACATGGACCCGGCCAAGGTGTACGAGAACGCCGACTTCTCCGGGCTGCACACCGGCCACCAGGAGCGCTGGGACCGCTTCGTCCGCTTCCTCGACCGCAACGACCTGAAGAACACCTACACCCACGGCGACGGCGGCGCCGCCTTCGAGAAGCGCATGGCCGATCTCGACCTGCCGCCCTCGATCCGGATGTGGGACGGCTCCGACGACGGGGCGTACGCCTACCGCTTCGCGTGGCTGCACGAGCGGGCGGACATCGCCCGCAAGCGGCTGGACGGCGCGGTGCGCCGCGCCACGGAGCTGAAGGAGCGCAACGACGAGCTGGCCGGCGAGGTCGAGCGGCTGGAGAAGCGGCTCTCCGGTCTCGAGCGGCGCGTCGCGGCCATGGACAAGCGGCCGATGGCGCGGCTCGGCGGGGTCTTCAAGGGCCGGGGCGGGCGGGGCTGATGGCTCAGCGGCAGGGCGCGCTCCCGCCGGGTACCCGGCTGGTGCACATCGGGCCGCACAAGACCGGCACCACGACGCTGCAGGGGGCGTTCCACCGCAGCCGGCGCGCGCTGGCCGCGCACGGCGTCCGGTACGCCGGCGCCTCCCGGCAGCCCGCGCACGCCGCCGCCGCGATCGCCGGCGGGACCCCCGTGCACAGCCTGGAGGCGCCGAGCATGGCGCACTGGGAGAAGCTGTGCGCGGAGGTCGCGGGCGCGGGGCGGCGGCGCCGGGTCGTCGTCAGCAGCGAGCGCTTCGCCAACGCGGACGCCGCTGCGGTGCGCGCGGTGGTCGACGGGCTCGGCGGGGAGCGGGTGCACGTCGTCGTCACGCTGCGGCCGCTGGTGAAGATCCTGCCGTCGCAGTGGCAGGAGTACATCAAGTCCGGCCACCAGCACACGTACGACAAGTGGCTCGACGGCATGCTGCGCAGGCCGCCGTACCGGAAGCCGACGCCGTCGTTCTGGCGGCGGCACCGGCACGACGAGCTGGTGGCGCGCTGGGCGGACGCCGTCGGCGCCGACCGGCTCACGGTGGTCGTCGTCGACCCGGCGGAACCGCTGGCGCACCTGCGCGCGTTCGAGGGGCTGCTGGGGCTGCCGGACGGGCTGCTGGAGCCGGAGCAGGACGGGTTCACCAACCGCTCGCTCACCGCCGGGGAGGTGGAGGTGCTGCGCCTGGTGAACAGGGAGCTGGCCAGGGCCGAACGCCCGGCGCCGGAACGCAAGCTGGTACGCGAGGCCCTGGTGCGCTGCCTGCGCGGGGCGCACGTGCCGAAGGACCCCGCGGAGCGGATCGCCACGCCCGCGTGGGCGCGGCGGGCGGCGGCGGAGGTGAGCGCGGAGATGGTCGCGGGGATCAGGAAGTCGGGGGTCCGGGTGGTGGGGGACCTGGACACGCTGGTGCCGGAGCCGGCTGCCGGGGACTTTGCGGGGCCCGTGGAGTCCGCCGCCGCGGAGCCGTCGCTTCCGGTGGGTGCGGCGTACGCGGCGGTGACGGGGGCGCTGCTGGCGGCGGCGGAGGCTCCGTAGCGCCGGGGCCCCGGGGGCGCCGCGGCCCGGCATATAGTCCGGGTCCCGGGCCTGTCGGCGCCGGGCGGCGAGAGGGAGGCGGGCACATGGCGGAAGCGGTGCCGGGGCTGGTGCGGATCACGGACCGGGTGTGGTGGTGGCCGCACCACCCGGACCCGGACCGGGTGCAGGCGGGCGTCGGGGTGATCGCCGGCGACGACGGCTGCCTGCTCGTCGACGCCGGTCACAGCCCCGCGCTGGCCCGCCGGATCGCGGGCGCCCTCGGCGGCGCGGGCCTGCCGAAGGCGCGGGCCCTCGTCTACACCCACCACCACTGGGACCACGTCTGGGGCGCGCAGGAGTGGGCCGTGCCGGTGACCGCGCACGAGCTGACGGCTGAAGCGCTCCGCGCGGAGGCGGAGAAGCCGTGGTCGGAGGCGTACGTACGGGCCGGGATGGCCCGTGACCCGCGGCTGGTCCCGAGCTATACGGCGCGGCTGCGCGCCATGGCGGAGGACGGCTGGGACTCGTTGCGCATCGTGCCGCCCGCCGAGACGTTCACCGGCCGGCACGAGATCCGGCTCGGGGGCGTGACGGCCGAGCTGCGGCACGTCGGCGGGGGACACGCCGCGGACTCGACGGTGGTCGGGGTGCCGTCGGAGGGCGTGCTCTTCGTCGGCGACTGCTACTACCCGCCCCCGTACCACCTGCGGGAGGAAGGGGCGGGCCCGGACCTGGCGCTGGCGCGGGAGCTGGTCGGCGGGGAGTACGAGTGGTACGTGGAGAGCCATGAGGCACCGCGCCGCCGGAAGGAGGCGGAGGCGGCCCTGGGAGGCTGACCCCCGCCCCCTCAGTCCAGCGTGCGCGACAGGTACGCGTGCAGCAGCGTCCGGGTCTCCGCCAGCAGTGCCGCGTCGCCCTCCGGGTCGGCGCGGAACGCGAGTTGGAGCAGCGCGTCGGCCGCCTCGACCGCCACCAGGCACGACCGCTGGAGCGACGGCGTCACCGGCAGAGAGAGCCGCTCCGCGAGGATGGCGCAGAGCCGGGCCGCGACCGGGTCGTTGGCCTCGAAGTCCACCTGCGCGAAGCCCGGGACCGTCCGCATCATCGCGACGTACTCCGCCAGCATCGAGTCCAGGATGCGCCGCCAGCCGGCCTGTGCGGGCTCGGCGGCCAGCCGGCGGGTGATGCGGCCGGTGAAGTCGTCGAGGTTGCGGGCGGCGAGCGCGTCGGCGAGGGCGCGCTTGTTGGGGAAGAAGCGGTACACGGAGCCGATGGGCACGCCCGCGCGGTCGGCGACGGCGCTGGTCGTCAGCTCCTCGTAGCCGGTCTCGTCGAGGAGTTCCGCGCAGGCGTCGAGGATCCGGGCCAGCCGCTCGGCGCTGCGCTGCTGGACGGGGGTGCGGCGGAGGGAGGGGGTGCTCACGCCGTCCATGGTGCCGGACCGCTCCGCCGCCGCGCCGCCGGGCCGCACGGTCACGCGGCCAGCAGCAGGGTCAGGCCGCCGACGGTGTAGCAGACCATCAGTGCCAGCAGCGGCAGTTGGCCCGCGACCGCGCGGGCCGGCGGGAAGAGGCGGACGGCGCGGTCGTGGGCGGCGACGACGCCCAGGACGTGGCCGGTGACGACGGCGGTGACCTGGAGCGCGGCGAGGCCGCCGGGGGAGAGCGGGGGGTCGTTCGGGGCCGGGTCGTCGGTGCCGGATGCGATCGTGACGGTACGCGGGCCTTCGGTGACGAAGAGCGTGAAGTAGTGGGCGACGAGGTAGCCGAGGGCGATCGGCAGGAGGGAGTGGGCGAAGGCGGACAGCGGGTGGGCGAGACGGCCGGAGACCAGGCGGACGGCCGCCGCGCAGGCGGCGTACAGGACGGCGACGAGGGCGACGGCGGTGAGCAGGCCGAGCGTGGCGGTGGCGGTGCGGCCGAGGGAGGAGGTCTGCAGGGTGTCGATCCAGGAGGGCGCCGCGGAGAAGCCGTCGTAGGCGGTGGAGCCGAGGAGCACGCACAGGACGGCGGTGAGCCCCGGGAGCGCGGGGGTGGCGTCGAGCCCGGCGAGGGGGGAGCGCAGGACGAGCACGCCGTCGGCGGGGCGGCGGCCGACGGGGGCGAGCCGGGCGAGCAGCGCGCTGTACGCCTCGAAGGGGTCGCACTGCGCGAACCAGCGGTCGCCGTAGACCGCCGCGCCGGTGAGCTGGACGGCCGCGTGGGCGGCGAGGAACGCCGACAGGGCGGCGGTGGCGGCCGGTTCGGGGGCGGCCAGCTCCAGCCAGGTGAACGCCAGCAGCCCGGCCGCGGCGGGCCGGTGGCCGAGCCGGGCGGGCAGCGGGCGGCCGGCGGCGGGGTCGCGGCCCAGGGCGCGGCAGGCCAGGGCGTGGAGCGTACGGAGCGGGTTGAGCAGGCGCCAGACGGGGCCGAGGAGGAGGGAGGCGGGGACGAGGCCGACCCAGAGGAGCACGTAGACCGCGCCGGGCGCGGGGTTGCGGGCGGGATCGTCGGGGCCGAGGAGCAGGTGGCCGGCGACGAACGCGGCGGCGGCGAGTCCGGCGCCCGCGGCGGTGCGGCGCAGCGCGGGCGCGGCGGCGAGGCGCTGTACGGCGCGGGGCAGGGGGCGGCCCGCGGTGGCACCGGCGTAGCGGGGTTCCGGCCAGAGGAGGCCGAGCGCGAGGAAGGAGACGAGCAGCGCGGCGAAGCCGCCGGCGTAGGCGTAGAAGGCGGGTATCGGCAGGTCCTGGGTGCCGCCGACGCCGTGGGCGAGGCGCATCAGCGCACCATGAGCTGGGTGAGGACGAGACCGGAGCCGTGCGTCTCGACGTCGAACACCCCGGCGCGGTCCGCGGTGAACGCCAGCTCGGCGGGGCGTCCCGCGCGCAGTTCCGCGGTCTTGTCGTAGCCGTGGACGTGGAGTTCGTCGTCGGTGTCGCCGGTGACGAGGAGGGTCACGCGCTCGCCGAGTGCCACCTCGACGCGTCCGGGCGCGGGAACGACCTCGCCGTCCCGTACGGCGATCTCGACGACGGTGCCGGTGGCCGTACCGGTGTCCGCGTCCGAGCCGTCGGCACCGCGGTCGGGCACGTCGGTGGCGGGCGGCACGGATCCGGTGGCGACCTCGTGGCCGGTGCCGGGCTCGTGGTGGGTGTCGCCGCGCGAGCAGCCGGCGCCGGCGAGCGCCAGGAGCACGGCGGCGACGAGGCCGAGGAGGGCGAGACGGGCGGTGGGAGAGGGGGCGGGAGCCAGGCGGCTCATGCGAGGCCGGCCTCCGGCGCCGGGCCCGCGGGTCCGGGACCGGCCGCGGGGCGGCCGGACTCGGGGTCCGCCGCGGGCGTCGCGTGCTCCGGTCCCGGACCCGCCGGTTCCGCCACCTTCTCCGCCGTCGGGTCCGCCTCCCGGTCCGCCGCCGGGTCCGGCGCGGGGACGCGCCTGGCCACCGCTATCACCGCCCAGATCACCCAGACCAGCCCCAGCAGCGTCCGCAGCCACGCCGGGCTCAGCGGTGTCCACGGGATGAGCAGCACCGACTTGTCGAAGGCGTCCAGCAGCGTCAGCACGCCCATCGCCACCGTCACCCCCGTGAACCCGGGCCGCCCGCCCGGCAGCCGGGCGCGCAGCCGCAGTCCGGTCGCCGTCCACCAGGCGCCCAGCAGCACCAGCGCGACGACCGGTACCCAGGTGTGCGCGTACGAACTCGCCGCCCCCACCACGTCGAGCACCAGCCCCGCCGCCCCCGCCACCGCGGCGCCCCCGGCCACCGCGTCCCGCCGCAGCAGCCGCCACCACAGCACCCCGCCGACCAGCCCCAGCACCACCGCCACGGCCAGCGCGATCTGCACCTCGATCCGCTCGATGCCCCGCGCCCCGTACCAGTCGCACCCCGCGGGCAGCTTCCGCGCCCGCACGTCGTACTCCGCGCACACCAGCAACTGCGCCAGCTTCACCGGCTCGCCGACGATCCGGTCGGAACCGCCGGAGACGTCGCCGGGCCGCGAGCCGCACTCCGGCAGCGTGCGCGGGTTGCTCGCCCCCGCGTCGCCCTGCCAGCAGTTGCCCTCGCCCTGCCCGTCCCACCACACGTCCGTCTTGTTGGGCCGCTCGTTGCCCGCGCGGTCGACGCCGAGGTGGTTGCCGGCGTAGCGGTTGTGGTGCGAGGTGTCGAGCTGCTTGCCGGGGGATCCCTCGCCGCGGATGAAGGCGGGCACGGCGTTGAGGTAGAACGCCGCGCGCTGGTGCCCGTAGATCCAGTTGTCCCGGTAGATGTTCCAGTTGCCGCCCGCGGTGATGATGCCGGTCCCGGGTGGCATGGATATCTGCGGGCAGACGACGCCCTGCTCGTAGCCGCGCTCCGCGGGCGGTTCGGCGCAGGTGCCGTCGGCGACGTACGGGTAGTAGTTCTGGTTGTTGTCGTGGATGAGGTTCCGCTCGAACCTGGCGTGGTTCTGCGGCAGTCCCGGATGGCCGGGGAAGGCGCTGTCCATGGAGGCGCCGCCCATGTTGTGGTCGAACTCGTTGTCGTGCACCCAGACCGAGTCGCCCGCGGTGCCGGAGTAGCCGACCATGTTGTGGTGGCTGCGGCAGCCGGTGATCTCGATGGCGTAGCGGGGGACGTCGTAGCCGCGGCCGTCGTTGATGTCGGAGGCGCTGCCCGGGTAGATGCCGGAGTCGCCGTTGCCGTACGACTCGCAGTCGCGGTACAGGCCGTGGTCGGAGGCGAAGGTGAGGAAGCCGTACTCGTCGTTCCACCGGGTGAGCACGTCGTCGATGACGAAGCCGTCGGCGGCCAGCACGTACAGCGAGTTGAAGGTGGAGCGCTGGGCGGTGAAGTTGCGGAAGTAGACGCCGTCGGCGGAGTCCGCGCGGATGACGTTGAGCTTGCGGTACTGGCCGTCGATGACGACGTCGCCGCGGTCGGCGCCGGTGCCCTCGATCTGCAGGTCCCGCTTGCCCATGATGGCGACGAGGTTCTGGTTGTGCGGGCAGCGCTCCTGCTGCGCGTACGACAGGATCTGGTACCCGAAGTCGGACCGCGGCGCCTTCAGCCGGGCGCAGGACCCGGTGGGCTTCGGCCGGCTGGGCTCCTCCAGATAGACGCCCGGGAGTATGGCGATGGTCATACCGGGTGCGTCGACGGCGTCGACGGCCTCCTGCAGATGCTCGTAACCGCGGTCGCGGCAGCGCTCGTACAGCCGGAGGTTGCGCTCGCGGAGCGCGGCGGGGAAGTCCGCGATGCGGTCCTCGAAGTCCGCCCGGCCGGGTTTGCAGACCAGCAGGTCGGGCTCCTCGTCGCGGTAGGCCGGCACGCTGCCGGTGCCGTCGGGGAACTCGACGGGGCGCTCCTCGTGCGCGGCGGCGGGGGCGGCGGTGAGGAGCAGCGCGCCCAGCGCGACGAGCGGGAGAAGGGCCGTTCGGACCTTACGCGTCCACGACATGGCGGAAGAGTAGAGCAACTTTCATCTTTTGTGACCCCCGGGCGCGGGGGCCCATGCGGAAGGGGCCGGCCGTAGCCCGGCTGGCCCCTTCGTCGCATGATCTCCCCGGGCTACGCGGTGTTGTTCGCCAGCGCCAGCAGCCGGTCCCGGCTGCCGTTGAACTTGTCGCGGTCGACGTTGCCGGAGATGCCGGCGACCCGACCGGTGCTGGTGTACTGCCACACCGTGTAGAAGGGGAAGCCGTTCGGGATCGACGGGCTGTGCGCGGAGGTCCAGTGCGCGACCCACAGCGGGCTGCGCGAGGCCATGCCGTTCCAGCCTCCGGTGCAGGTGTTCCACCAGCTCGGGCTGGTGTAGATGACGACGTCACGGCTGGTCCGCGCCTTGTACGTGTTGTAGAAGTCGAGGATCCAGTTGCGCATCGCGGTCTGGGAGAGCCCGTAGCAGGTGGCGCCCGACGGGTTGTTCTCGATGTCCAGCACCCCGGGAAGGGTCAGGTTGTCGCGGGACCAGGCGCCGCCGTTGGAGGCGAAGAAGTTGGCCTGGGTCGCGCCGCTGGAGGAGTTCGGCCGGGCGAAGTGGTACGCGCCGCGGATGACGCCGGCGCGGTAGGCGGCGGGGTAGTTGGTGTTGAACGAGGGGTCCTTGTAGGTGGTGCCCTCGGTCGCCTTCATCCAGGCGAACTGGATGCCGGCGCTGCGCACCGACGACCAGTTGATGCTGCCCTGCCAGTGCGAGACGTCGATTCCCTGCACACCGGTGGTGTGGTCCATCGGGCTGACGTCGGGGGACGACTGGTCCGAGGTCACGCCCATGCCCATGTAGGCGTGGCCCAGCGGCACGGGGTTCTTCTTCCTGGCGTCGCTGTCGGCGGCGGGTGAGGACGCGGCCGAGGGGGCGGTGAGCCCCGCGACCAGGGCGAGGGAGGCGCCGAGGACGACGGCGGCGCCGGCGCGGGTGCGGCCGGCACGGCGGGAGAAGAGGCGGTGGGTGAGTGATGTGGGCAGGTGCATCGCGGCCTCCTGGCACTCGTGTGCTCTGTGGGGGTGGGGAGAGGCGGTGCTGGGGTGCTGCTTGTACGCACAGACCGGAATTCTGATGCGTACACGACAAGAGTGACGCATAGGAACGCCTGCCTGAGAAGGGGGGACCGCCACCCTTTATGGTCCAGTCCAGTGACGCGTGCGCTGAGCTGCGGTTACCGGAGCGGAAATCGTCAACTTTCATGGTGTGAAAGCCGAAACGAAGAATAGCATTCCGGTCACGGAGCGTGCCAGACTAGACACGCTGTGCACCCCCACGGTCATCCCCACCCCGAACCCCACCCCCCACCCACCCCGTTACCGCCCACCACCCCACCGGTCGCGTCGGAATGCGCCCGATGCCGTAGCCGTCAACGCGCGGGCGTGATCGTTTTCGTACGTCCGCTGCCCCTTTCGAGACGTCGACGGACCACGCCCCGCCCGGCTGCGCTGCCTCTAGCGCAGGGCGCCCTCCTCCGTGGCCGCCCCCGGAGGGTCAGAGGGTGCTGTCCTGCCAGGCCTGGTGGAGGGCCGCGAAGCGGCCGCGGTCGGCTATGAGGGTGGCCGGGGGGCCGTCTTCCACGATGCGGCCCCGGGACATCACCAGCACCCGGTCCGCGATCTCCACCGTCGACAGGCGGTGGGCGATGACCACCGCGGTGCGGCCGTGCAGGACCGTCCGCATCGCCTCCTGCACCGCCTGTTCGCCCGGGATGTCCAGCGACGACGTCGCCTCGTCCAGGATCACCACCGCCGGGTCCGCCAGCAGCGCGCGGGCGAACGCCACCAACTGGCGCTGGCCCGCCGAGATGCGGCCGCCGCGTTTGCGTACGTCCGTGTCGTAGCCGTCCGGGAGCGCCGTGATGAACTCGTGGGCGCCCAGCGCCTCCGCCGCCGCCTCGATCTCCTCGCGGGTCGCGTCCGGGCGGCCGATCGCGATGTTCTCCGCCACCGTGCCCGAGAAGAGGAACGCCTCCTGCGTGACCATCACCACCCCGCGCCGCAGCTCCGCGTTCGCGATCTCCCGCAGGTCCACGCCGTCCAGCAGCACCCGGCCCGCGCTCGGGTCGTAGAACCGCGCCAGCAGCTTGGCCAGCGTCGACTTCCCCGCCCCCGTCGAGCCGACGACCGCCACCGTCTGCCCCGCCGGCACCGTCAGGTCGAAGCGGGGCAGCACCTCGCCGCCCGTACGGTACGAGAAGCCGACCCCCTCGAAGCGCACCTCCCGGCCCGGCAGCCCCTCCCGCCGCGCCGGCAGCGGCCGCGGCTCCGCCGGCTCCGCCACGCCGGGCCGCTGCGCCAGCAGCCCGGCGATCTTCTGCAGCGACGCCGCCGCCGACTGGTAGGAGTTGAGGAACATCCCGAGCCGGTCGATCGGGTCGTACAGCCGCCGCAGATAGAGCACCGCCGCGGCCAGCACCCCCAGCGCGAGGTCGTCCTCCGCCACCCGGTACGCGCCCCAGAGCACGATCGCCGCCACGAAGGCGTTCGCGGTCAGCCGGGAGCAGACGACGTAACGGGCCATCTCCAGGATGGAGTCGCCGTTGACCCGCTCGTGGTGCCCGTTGAGCCGGTCGAAGTCCTCGTCGTTCGCGCGCTCCCGGCGGAACGCCTGGACGGGCCGGATGCCGTTCATCGTTTCGACGAACTTCACGATCACCCGAGCGATCGCCGTCGACCTCTTGGTGTAGATCTTGATCGAACGACGCTGGAAGTTGCGGATCAGCAAGTACAGCGGCACGAACGACAGCAGCGCCGCCCCGCCGAGCCCCAGGTCCAGCCAGAGCAGCAGCGCGGAGATGTACACGACCTGGAGCACGACGACGATCAGCTCCTGCAGCCCCTCGCTGAGCAGCTCGCGCAGCGACTCCACGTCGCTGGTGGAGCGGGAGATGAGCCGGCCCGAGGTGTAGCGGTCGTGGAAGTCGACGTCGAGGGCCTGTGCGTGGCGGAAGATGCGGCCGCGCAGGTCGAGCAGCACGTCCTGGTTGATGCGCGCGGCGGCCCGTACGAAGGTGTGCTGGAGCAGCCCGGACGCCAGCGCGCAGACCGCGTAGGCGATGCCGACGGCGATCAGCGGGCCGTGGTCGTCGCGCCGCAGCGCGGGCACGGCGTGGTCGATGGCGTACGCGACCAGCAGCGGACCGGCTTGCACGGCGGCCTGCTGGAGCAGGATCAGCACGGTCGCGGCGGCGACCCGGCGGCGGTGCGGGGCGAGCAGCGAGCCCAGCAGGGTGCGGGACGCGCCGTCGGGCGCGGGCAGCAGGTCCTGGTCGAACGGGTCGGTCCGCGGGCGCGGGCGGTCGTCGTCCGGCTCCTCGCCGCCGGGTCTCTCGGTGACCGTCGCCGTCATCGCCGCTCCCCCTCGTCGCCGTGCGCGGTCCCGGCCGCGCCGTCCGTCCGCTCCTCCGGTACGCCCGCCATCAGCGCGCGGTACTCCGCGCTGCCGTGCAGCAGTTCGTCGTGCGTCCCGACCGCCGCGATCCGGCCGCCGGAGAGGAGCGCCACCCGGTCGGCGAGCAGCACCGTCGACGGCCGGTGCGCGACCACCAGCGCCGTGGTCGTCGCAAGCACCCGCCGCAGGGCGGCCTCGACCAGCGCCTCGGTATGCACGTCGAGCGCCGACAGCGGGTCGTCGAGCACCAGGAAGCGCGGCCTGCCCACGATCGCCCGCGCCAGCGCGAGGCGCTGCCGCTGGCCGCCGGAGAGGCTGAGCCCCTGCTCGCCGACTTCCGTGCGGTGGCCGTCCGGCAGCCGGTGCACGAAGTCGGCCTGCGCGATGTCCAACGCCCGCAGCAGGTCGTGCTCTTCGGCCTCGTACGAGCCCATGAGCACGTTCTCGCCCGCGGTCGCGGAGAAGAGCGTCGGCTCCTCGAACGCGACGGCGACCAGCGCCCGCAGCTCGTCGCGGGGGAGGGCGGTGATGTCGCGGCCGTCGAGGCTGATGCGGCCGGCGGTCGGTTCGTACAGCCGCGGGACGAGCGCCGTGAGCGTCGTCTTGCCGCAGCCGGTGGCGCCGACGAGGGCGAGGGTCTCGCCGGAGCGCACGTGCAGGTCGACGCCGTCGAGTACGGGCGCGGTGCCGGGGCCGGCGTCGGGGTGGCGGAAGACGACGCCGGTGAAGCGGATGCCGTCCGCGGCTTCCGGCGGGGGCCCGGTGCGCTGCGCGGGCACGGCGGGGGAGGGGGCAGCGGGTGCCGCGGCGGTCTTGCGGTCCGCCGCGTCGGCCTCCGGCTCGTCCAGCACCTCGAAGTAGCGGTCCGCCGCGGTCGCCGCCTCGTTGCACATCGCCAGCAGGAACCCGATCGACTCCACCGGCCAGCGCAGCGCCATCGCCGTCGACAAGAACGCCACCAGCGTCCCCGCCGACAGGTCGCCGTCCGCGACCTGCACCGTGCCCAGCACCAGCGCCGCGCCGATCGCCAGCTCGGGCAGCGTCATGATCAGCGCCCAGATCCCGGCCAGCAGCCGCGCCTTGTGCAGCTCGGTGCCGCGCAGCTCGTGGGTGAGCCGGCGGAACGCCTGCGCCTGGCTGCGGTGCCGGCCGAAGCCCTTGACGATGCGGATGCCGAGCACCGCCTCCTCGACCACCGTCGTCAGGTCGCCGACCTGGTCCTGCGCCCGGCGGGCGGCGCCGAAGAAGCGCCGCTCGAACGCCGAGCAGAGCGCGACCAGCGGGATCACCGGCGCCAGCAGCACCAGCCCGAGCGTCCACTCCTGCACCAGCAGGACCGCGCAGCCGACCGCGATGGTCGTGCCGTTGACGACCAGGAACGTCAGCGGGAAGGCCAGGAACATCCGGATGAGCTGGAGGTCCGTCGTGCCGCGGGAGAGCAGTTGGCCGGAGGCCCAGCGGTCGTGGAAGGACACCGGCAGCCGCTGGAGGTGCCGGTACAGGCTCGCCCGCATCGCCGCCTCCACGCCGGCCAGCGGGCGCGCCACCAGCCAGCGGCGGAAGCCGAACAGCGCCGCCTCCGCGATGCCGAGCGCGAGGATCAGCAGGCCGCCCAGCCACACGCCCGCCGAGTCGCGGTCGGCCACCGGGCCGTCCACGAGCCACTTGAGCACCAGCGGAATCACGAGGCCGATACAGGACGCGACGATCGCCACCCCGGCCGCGGAGAACAGCCGCACCCGCACCGGGCGGACGTACGGCCACAGGCGCAGCAGCGAGCGCACCGCGGAGCGGTCCTCCTCGCCGCCCGCGGGTGGTCCCGCGAGGCCGGGGCCGGTACCGGCGGTGGTCGGGGAGTCGGCGGGCTCGGGCTCTTCGGTGCGTGTGTCGGCTGCAGGCATCGCCCCCGAGCCTACGTAAGGGCAGGCTAACCGCTCACCCTGTTTTCCCTTTCCCTGACCTGTCGGTCATGCGCCCATCCGTCCGCCGGGTGTCCGCTTTGACGGGATCTTTGCGTATGCCGTCCACCCTGCGCAGGTTGCGTATCGCCGGTACGGCGAGCAGTGTGCACGCCGTCAGCACCGCCAGCCCGCCGTTGAACACCAGCACCGCGTGCGCGCCGAACGCCCCCGCGGCCGGCCCGGCGAGCGCGTTGCCCACCGGCAGCATGGCGACGGAGCCGGCGATCTCGTACGCGTTCACGCGGCTCAGCGCCGCGGGCGGCACCTGCGTCTGGACGCTCGTCGCCCACATCACGCTCCAGAACGCGAGCGCCGCCCCGGCCACCGCCATCGCCCCCGCGATCGCCGGCACCGGCAGCCCGAGCCCCACCGCCGCCGGCTGGGCGCCGAAGCCGAGCGCCGCGATCGCCCCGGCGCGCAGCGGGTGCGCCGGGCGCAGCCGCATCGCGACCAGCCCGCCGACGACCATCCCGGCGCCCATCACGGAGTTGACGACGCCGTACGCCCCGGCCCCGTACTCCCTCACCACCTCCGCCGCCACCAGCGGCACCGTCGGGCCCCAGGAGCCGATCATGAAGACCATCCACACCACGATGACCGCCCACATCCAGGTGCGGGACGAGAACTCGCGCCAGCCCTCCGCCAGATCGGCCCGGAGCGCGCGCCCGCGCCCGCCCTTCGCCGGCGGTTCGGGCGGCGCGTCGTCCGCCGGGCGCGGCGGCAGCCGCAGCAGCGCCAGGCACAGGGCGCTCACGGCGTACGTCCCGGCGTGCGCGGCGTAGACGCCGCCGGGCGAGGTGAGGCCGACCAGCGCTCCCGCCGCCGCGGGGCCGGCGAGCGTCATCGCCGACTCGGCCGTACGGATCGAGGCGTTGGCGCCCTGCACGTCATCGGCGATCCGCGGGATGATGCCGGCGATCCCCGGCTGGAACATCGCGGACGCGGTGCCGTTCAGCGCGGACAGCGCGCAGACCTGCCAGAGCACGACGTCACCGGAGAGGAAGAGCCCGGCCGTCGCCAGTTGCGTGCCGACCCGGGCGAGATCGGCGCCGATCATCACGGCACGGGCGTTGAACCGGTCCGCGAACACCCCGCCGAAGAGGACGAACCCGGCGAAGCACGCCGTCATCGACGCCATCGCCAGGCCGACCGCCCCGGCGCCGTAGCCGTGCATGATCAGCCCGGCGGCGAGTGCGACGGGCGCCATCATGTCGCCGAGCCTGGCGATGCCGCGGGCGACGAAGAAGAGGCCGAACTCGCGGCTGCGCAGGGGCCGTCGCGGCGGCTCCGGCAGCGCCGGCGGGCCGCCCTGCGGCGGGGCGGGGGTCCCCGGCGGGCGGGCGCGCCGCGCCGGATCCCGTGGGCGGGGGACGAGGGTGCGGAAGATGCGGAAGAGGAGGTCATCGGGTTGCAGTGTCACCCGGCGGCTCCGGGGGCGCCACCGGATTACCGCGCCGCAAGCGCCTGCGCGGCGCCCACCAGTTGGGACCGAACGGTGACAATCGCGCGGCGTCACATCTCCATGGCTGGGGATACCTTGAACGCAAAGGCGCGCATGTGACCACGCGCGGGGGACTTCTGGCTCGGTGTGGCCGAGGGGAGAATACGGCGTTGAAGGTGGAGCGGATACGAAGGGGACGTACCCGGCACAGCCTGGCGGCGCTGCTGACCGGCGCCGTGCTCGTCGTGGTGACGGCGTGCGGCGGCTCCGACGGCGGGGACGGCGACGGGGGCAAGGGCGGTTCCGGGGGTCCCGGCTCCGGCGGCAAGGAGCAGAAGGTCTCGCAGGCGGTCGTCGAGATCACGCCGAAGGACGGCGCCGACGCGGTCGGCACCCAGGGCGACCTGAAGGTGACCGCGGACAAGGGCAAGCTCGTCTCCGTGAAGGTGGCGGACGAGAAGGGCACCGAGGTCGAGGGCGAGATCTCGGAGAACGGCGCCGAGTGGAAGCCGTCCGGCCACCTGCGCACCCAGACCAAGTACAAGGTGCACGCCGTCGCGAAGGACTCCGAGGGGCTGGAGTCCGCCAAGGACACCACCTTCACCACCGTCGTGCCGGAGAACACCTTCATCGGCCACTTCACGCCCGAGGACGGCAGCACCGTCGGCGTCGGCATGCCGGTGTCCCTCAACTTCAACCAGCCGATCTCGAACATGAAGGAGGTCGAGGAGGCCATCGAGGTCACCGCCGACCCCGACGTGGAGATCGAGGGCCACTGGTTCGGCAACCAGCGGCTGGACTTCCGCCCCGAGGAGTACTGGGAGCCCGGCACGGAGGTGACCCTCAGCCTGCGCCTCGACGGCGTCGAGGGCGCGGACGGCGTCTACGGCGAGCAGCACAAGGACGTCGGCTTCGAGATCGGCCGCCGCCAGGTGAGCACGGTCGACGCCGACAGCAAGAAGATGAAGGTCGAGCGGAACGGCAAGACCATCAAGACCATCCCGGTGACGACGGGCGCGCCGTCCACGCCGACCTGGAACGGCAAGATGGTGATCACCGAGCAGCTCGAGGTCACCAGGATGGACGGCGACACGGTCGGCTTCGGCGGCGAGTACGACATCAAGGACGTACCGCACGCGCAGCGCCTCTCCACCTCCGGCACCTTCATCCACGGCAACTACTGGTCGGGACAGGCCACGTTCGGCTCGGCCAACGCCAGCCACGGCTGCATCGGCCTGTACGACGCCCGCGGCGGCGGCGACAAGTCGACGCCCGGCTCCTGGTTCTTCCGCAACTCCCTCATCGGCGACGTGGTCGAGGTGAAGAACGCCAAGGACGAGGTCATCGCCCCGGACAACGGCCTGAACGGCTGGAACATGTCCTGGGAGGAGTGGACCGCACCGCAGTGACGGCAGAGAAGTGACGCAAGACGGCAGTCCCTCCGCCGGATGATCCGGACGGACGGCACACGGGGCCCGGTGTGTGAGCAAGCGCACCGGGCCCCGTCGCGTTAATGAGCGCTAACGTGTGGTGGCATGACTGCATACCTGGAGGTCGCCGAGGGCGTCGGTACGCTGCGCCTGGACCGCCCGCCCATGAACGCCCTGGACATCGCCGTCCAGGACCGTATCCGCGAACTCGCCGACGAGGCGGCCGGCCGCGACGACGTGCGCGCCCTGGTGGTGTGGGGCGGCGAGAAGGTCTTCGCCGCCGGCGCCGACATCAAGGAGATGCAAGCGATGGACCACGCGGCCATGGTCGCGCGGAGCCGCGGTCTGCAGGAGTCGTTCACGGCGCTGGCGCGGGTGCCGAAGCCGGTGGTCGCGGCGGTGAACGGGTACGCCCTGGGCGGCGGCTGCGAGCTGGCGCTCTGCGCCGACATCCGGATCGCGGGCGAGGGCGCGAAGCTGGGGCAGCCGGAGATCCTCCTCGGGCTCATCCCGGGCGCGGGCGGCACGCAGCGGCTCGCCCGGCTGGTGGGGCCCTCGCGGGCCAAGGACCTGATCTTCACGGGCCGGATGGTCAAGGCCGCGGAGGCGCTGACGATCGGCCTGGTGGACCGGGTGGTGCCGGACGCGGAGGTGTACGAGCAGGCGCACGCCTGGGCGGCGCGGCTCGCCAAGGGGCCCGCGATGGCGCTGCGGGCGGCGAAGGAGTCGGTGGACCACGGCCTGGAGACGGACCTGGAGACGGGGCTCGCGCTGGAGCGGAGCTGGTTCGCGGGGCTGTTCGCGACGGAGGACCGGGAGAGCGGGATGCGCAGCTTCGTGGAGAAGGGGCCGGGGAAGGCGGAGTTCCGCTGAGCCGGTCCGCGGGCGCCCTCCGGGCGGGTTCCGCCGCCCCGGGCGCCAGGCGACGCTCCGTGACCACTACCCCCGCCCGGGGGTAGTGGGCGCCGGAAGCAAGACTTCGGTGATCCGGGTGCTTTGAGGTCCCGCGTACGCCGGTCACCGGGGAGTTTACGCAGTTCAGCGTGGTACGGGCGGGACGAAGTAGCTCTGGCATATGCCTGTGCGTGCTCACGGAATGTAGGCTTCCGCGGGACTTGTTGGCGCGGAAATGCTCCCAAAGACGTCCGCCCGCGCCATCATGAGGCCATGGCGGGCCTTGAGGACATCCAGCAACTCCACCGGGACGAGCCGGCGCATCCGGAGGCCCTCGCCGGACGGCGGCCGCGCAGGAAGCTGCTGCGGCCGCTGCCCTCGCCCGCCTACCGGCGCTTCCCCACCGCGGCCCCCGCCGGCGGTGCCGCCGACCCCGACCCGATGGAGCGCTGGGGCAACCCCGCCGTCGGCGAGGTGCGGCTGCCGTCGCGGCCCGAGTCCGCCGGGACCGCCCGCCGGCTGACCGAGGCCGTCGTCCTCCGGCACTGGGGGATGTCGCCGGGCTTCGCCGAGCACGCCGTGCTGCTGGTCTCCGAACTCGTCGGCAACGCCGTACGGCACACCGGGGCGCGCACGTTCGGGCTGCGCATGTCGCGGCGGCGCGGCCGGATCCGCATCGAGGTGCGCGACCCCTCGCGCGCGCTGCCGTGCCTGATGCCCGTACGGGACATGGACACCAGCGGCCGCGGGCTGTTCCTCATCGACCAGGTCGCGGACCGCTGGGGCGTGGACCTGCTGCCCCGCGGCAAGTGCACCTGGGTCGAACTGCGCGAACCCGAGCGGGGCTAGAGGCGTCCCACAGCCGTTACCGTGGGGTCACATGACGGACCTCGGGATCGACTTCGCGCAGAAGGTGCTCGACGAGCAGCCGTTCAGCCGGCTGCTCGGCGCCCGGATCACCGCGTTCGCGGACGGCGCCGCGACGCTGGAGGTGGACATCCGCGACGACCTGCGCCAGCAGTTCGGCTACGCGCACGGCGGGCTGCTCGCCTACGCCGCCGACAACGCGCTGACGTTCGCCGCCGGCACGGTCCTCGGTCCCGCGGTCCTCACCGGCGGCTTCTCCGTCCAGTACCTGCGCCCGGCGCGGGACGGCACCCTGCGGGCCGAGGCGTACGTGGTGCACGCGGGCCGGCGCCAGGCCGTCTGCCGCTGCGACATCTACGCGGTCGGTCCCGGCACCCCGGACGGCGCGGGCACCCCGGGCACCCCGGACAGGGGGGCCGCCGGGGACGGCGAGCGCGGCCCCGAGCTGTGCGCGGTGGCGCAGGGGACGATCCTCACGGCCCCGCAGCGCACGGACGCGTAGCCCGCAGGCCCCTCGGGCTCAGGGGCGGCGCCCGGTGAGCCCCAGCAGCCGCGTCTGCGCGTCCGCGTCCGGCGGCACCGGCACCGGGGCGGCGAAGAGCCCGCTGGCCGCCAGCATCCGGGCCTGCGGTTCCACCTGGGCCAGCGCGAACTCCGCCAGCTCCGCGGGGAGTACGTCGTCCGCGTCGATGCCCCGGGCCAGGTCCCAGGAGTGCACGATCGCGTCCACGGCCATCTCCGTGCAGTACGACTCCGCGGAGCTGTCCCCGTAGCTCAGGTGCACCGTGCGGGAAAGGGCGAGCGGCTCCGCGAAGGCGGCGCGGGCCTCGGCGGAGGCGCCGTCCCAGACCTCCACCGGATCGTCGCCGAGCTGGTCGCCCTCGTATTCGTCGCCCACCCCCTCGGGCCGGTCACCGGCGAGCAGCGGCGGCACCCACAGCTGTTCGACCGTCATGTGGTTGACGAGATCCCGCACACTCCACTCCGTACACGGCGTGGCCGCACCCCACTGGTCGGGACCGACCTGGTGGACGTGCCGGGTGAACTGATCGAGCGCGGCGGCGTGCAGGGCCAGGGTCTCGTTCTCTGCCATATGCCCACGGTAAGGGCGCACCCGGGCGGCCCGCCCGCCGAGCGGTGCCCCCGCCGCCCGCCCCGGCGGCCGGGGGCCTCCCCGGTGCCCACACTCCGTGAGGCTTTCCGCAGTCCCGTGCCGCCTCGTGCATTCGGGTGACCGGGAACGGCTCCCGGAGCGTGACGACGTGGCTACCGTGGTGCGGGGAGGTGCTGTCTGACCACCCTGGGTCCTGTGGGGGGATGCGATGGCGACAAGCGGACACGGCGGCGGGCACCTGCCCCGCCTCCAGCTCGACCAGCTCCTGGACGAGCTGCAACTGCGCATCGACGAGGTGCGCGGCACCCGCGACCGGGTGCACAGCCTGCTGGAGGCGGTGCTCACGGTCGGCAGGGAGCTGGACCTGCGCCAGGTCCTGCGGCGGATCGTGGAGGCCGCGGTGGTGCTCGTGGACGCCGAGTACGGTGCGCTCGGCGTCATCGAACACGGCGAGCGGCTGGCGCAGTTCATCCCCGTGGGGATCTCCGTCGAGGAGTACGAGGAGATCGGCCCGCTGCCGCAGGGGCACGGCGTGCTCGGCGAGCTGATCCGGCACCCGGAGGCGCTGCGCATCCAGGAGCTGCAGGACCACCCGTCCTCGTACGGCCTCCCGGCCAACCACCCGCCGATGCACTCCTTCCTCGGCGTGCCCATCCGGGTCCGCGACGAGGTCTTCGGCAACCTCTACCTCACCGAGAAGCGCGGCGCCAAGGAGTTCGACGGCGAGGACGAGGCCGTGCTGTCGACGCTCGCCGTGGCCGCGGGCGTGGCGATCGAGAACGCCCGGCTGTACGAGGAGGCCCGCCGCCGGCAGCGGTGGATCGAGGCCAGCGGCGAGGTGACCAACACCCTGCTCTCCGGCGCCCAGGAGGAGGAGGTGCTGGGCCTCATGCTCGACCGGGCCCGCAGCATCCTCAAGGCCGACCTCGGCACCGTCGCGCTGCCCGCCGAGGGCGCCGACGAGCTGCGTATCGTCCTCGCCCAGGGCACCGCGGCCGACGCGCTCGCCGGGCGCACGCTGCCCATGAAGGGCACGCTGTCCGGCGCCGCCTTCACCCGGGTGGAGCTGGCGATCAGCGACGACGTGACGAAGGACCCCCGGGTACGGGACGGCGGGCTGCCGGAGAACGGCATCGGCCCGGCGGTCGCCGTACCGCTGGGCACCAGCGACGGGCTGCGCGGCGTGCTGCTCGTCGGCCGGGAGGCGGGGGGCGAGCGCTTCGGCCCCGAGGAGACGGACGCCCTGGTGGGCTTCGCCGGCCAGGCGGCGGTCGCCATGGAGCTGGCGCAGCGGCGCCGGGACGCCGAGCAGCTCGCGCTCTTCGAGGACCGCGACCGCATCGCCCGGGACCTGCACGACCTGGCCATCCAGCGGCTCTTCGCCACCGGCATGACGCTGCAGAGCGCGGTGCGCTTCGTGACCCACGAGGAGGGGACCGAGCGGCTGCTGCGCGCCGTGGACGATCTGGACGAGACCATCAAGATCATCCGAACCACGATTTTCGGCCTGCGCAGTCACGAGCACGGGCCGACCGCGCAGGGCCTGCGGCTGCGCGTGCTCAGCCAGGTCAAGGACTCGGTCGCCACGCTCGGGTTCACGCCGGTGCTGCGCACCGAGGGGCTGCTCGACACCGACGTGCCGGCGCCGGTGGCCGACCACCTCGTGGCGGTGCTCGGGGAGGCGCTGTCCAATGCCGCCCGGCACGCGGGCGCGTCGTCGGTCGAGATCACGGTGATCGCCGGGCAGGGCCTGGTCGCGCTCACCGTGACGGACAACGGGCGCGGCCTGCCGGACGGCGGTCGGCGCAGCGGGCTGGCGAACATCGCGGAGCGGGCCCGGCAACTCGGCGGCGAGCTGATGCTCGATCCGCCGGCCGGCGGTGGTACGCGCCTGGTGTGGCGGGTGCCGCTGGACCTCCGGGCGGCGCAGGAGCGGGGCGGCCCGGGGGAGCAGGCGGACGGGCCGGAGGGCGGCGGGGGCGGCACGGACGGGAGCGGGCAGGACCCCGGCCGGGGGTGAGCGGCGCGGCGCGCGGGCCGCGGCGGGCGCGTACGGCGGGCGTCACGCGCCCGGCGGGCGGTGGGCCTTGCTGGCGAGCACCGCCGCCTGTATGCGGCGCTCCACGCCCAGCTTGGCCAGCAGCCGGGAGATGTGGTTCTTCACCGTCTTCTCGGACAGGTAGAGCCGCTGGCCGATCTGCCGGTTCGTCAGGCCCTCGCCGATCAGCTCCAGCACGTCGAGTTCGCGGGGCGAGAGACCGGCGAGCACCTCGTTCTCCGGCGCGGAGGGGACGTCGTCGCGGCGCAGGTTCGTCATCAGCCGGGCGGTGGTGGCGGGGTCGAGCATGGACTGCCCCGAGGCCACGGTCCGTACCGCGGAGACCAGGTCGCCGCCCTTGATCTGCTTGAGCACGTACCCCGAGGCGCCCGCCATGATCGCGTCCAGCAGGGCATCGTCGTCGTCGAAGGACGTCAGCATCAGGCACGCCAGCTCGGGCATCCGCGAGCGCAGCTCGCGGCAGACCCCGATCCCGTCGCCGTCCGGCAGCCGGACGTCCAGCACGGCGACGTCGGGCCGCAGCGCGGGTCCGCGGGCGAGCGCCTGGGCGAACGTGCCCGCCTCGCCGGTCACTTCGATGCCGGGCTCGGCCTCCAGCAGGTCGCGCAGGCCGCGCCGGACCACCTCGTGGTCGTCGACGAGGAAGACCCTGATGGGGCGGGCCGCCGAGAATTTCCTTTCCACTGTCACGTCGGGCACCTTTCAGTCCTGCTCGGCTGGCTCGATCGTCCTCGGCCGCCGTGCCCCGGGGGTAGGGCCGAACGGGCCCATGACCGGCACGTCGGGGGCACCCGGATGCTACGACCCGCGGGCCGGCCTCCGCCCGGTTCTCGCCGAACCGGGGGCCGAAGTGCGACAGTCGGTGCGAGAGCCTTTACCCGGGCGCGAGGGAAGCGGATGGGGGGTGCCGATGGCCGCGGGAGCGGGCATGGGGCGCGAGGGGGACCGCCCGGTACGCAGAGTGTGGAGCCGGCGCAACCCCTTCCGACGGCGTACGGACGTGCTGGAGGGCTGGGTGACGTTCGGCGCCGTCGCGGTGTTCGCCCTCGGCGGCACGGCGGCCGCCTGGGCGTCCGCGGCCGCCGTCCACGAGGAGTTGAGCAGCCGCAGCGCGGAGCGGCAGCGTACGACGGCCGTGCTGCTGGAGGACGCGCCCCCGCTGACGATGCTGCGGGGCGACGCGTGGGCGGGTGGCGAGGTGGCCACCAAGGTGCGCTGGCGGGACGCGGACGGGCGGGCGCACACGGGACGTACCCGGGTGTCCGCCGGGCTGCGCAGGGGCGCCGAGGCGGAGATCTGGACGGATGCTTCGGGCCGGCACGCCGTGGACCCGCCGCCGCCCCCGGGCGATACCGGCGTGCAGAGCGCCGTGGCCGCCGGCGGGGCGGCCGGAGTGGTGGGGTGCCTGGTGTTCGGGTCCAGGACGGTGGTGCGCGTACGGCTCGACCGCAGGCGGGCCGAGGAGTGGGAGCGCGACTGGGCGCGCGTGGAGCCGCACTGGCGGCAGGGAAGCGCGGGGCCCTCCGAGCGGTAGCCGGGCGGGCGCCGCGCGGCGGCCGGCCGTGCGGGAGGGACGGCGAAGACGAAGGCGAGCCGATGCGGCGCGGAAGCCCGCGCCGCATCGGCTCTCACCCCCCACGCCACGGCTCGCCGAGGCGGGACCAGCATGCCGCGGGTGATACGCACCCGAATAGGGCCGAACGGCTCTGCTGTACGGGGCAGTCGGCCCTGCGCGACAATGCGGTCGCCGACCCCACGACGGGAGGATCCGTGAACTTACGTCGCGCTCCGCTCACCCCGCACACCGTCCCCCTGAGGCTCACCCCGGCGGCGGCCGTCCTGGCCGCCGTGCTCCTCGCCGTCCTCACCGCACTCGCCCCGCCCGCCGCAGGGGCGCAGGACCAGGCAGTCCGCGGCGGCGACGTGCTCTACAGCAGCACCGGGCCGTCCTGCCCGGTCGGCTTCAACGCGGGCCGCGGCGGGGAGCGTTACGCCCTGATGCAGGGCCGCTGCGCAGCCGCCGCGGGGCCGGTCTGGTACGCGGACGCCGCCAGGACGGTGGAGGTCGGCAGGACCGAGGCGGTGAACTTCCCCGGCGTCGACTTCGCCCTGATCCGCTACACCAACCCGGACTTCGGCTATCCCAGCGAGGTCTCGGCCGGAATCGGCGCGATCGGGATCACCGGCGCCGCCCAGCCCTCGGTCGGGCGGCAGGTCTGCCACGCCGGCCGGACCACCGGGGTGCACTGCGGCACGGTCGTCTCGGTCAACGACACCGTCAGCTACCCCGAGGGCACGGTCTCCGGCCTCTTCCGCTCCCACGTCTGCGTCGAGCCGGGCGACGGCGCCGGGCCCGCCTGGTCCGGCGGCACCGCGCTCGGTCTCATCGTGTCCGGCGGCTCGTGCAGCTCCGGCGGGGCCACGTTCTACCAGCCGGTGGTCCCCGCGCTCCAGGCGTACGGGCTCACCCTGCCCTGAGCCGGCGGGCGGGCGCCCGCGCCCCGTGCCAGGGCGAACGGCCGCCGGGCGGCGGGGCGTTGTCAGTGGGCTCGGATAGAACTGATGTATGAATGCTACGGATGCCCGACGCCAGCACTACGCCTTCGCCCACGCCGTGCTCCGCGACCTCGCCCTGACCGCACCGGAGCGCCTGCTCGCCGCCGCGCTCGACGGCTCGCTCGACGCCGAGCTGCGGGCGCTGTGGCGGCAGGCGGGGGCGGGGCTGCCCCCCGGGGAGCAGTCGGACGACCGGCCCGTGGGCCGGCTCGTCCGGCACGACTCCGTCCTCGTCACGCCGCCGCCCGCGGTGGCGCCGCCGGAGGCGCACTTCGTGCTGGTGACGGCACCGCTGGGGGCGCCGGTGCGCTATGCCACGCTGGAGGCGTCGCCCGGCCCCGCCGGGCGGCCCGCGGCGATGCTGTGCATGTGGGCGATGACGGCGGAAGGCCCGGCGCACGCGAGCACGCTGCAGTTCCTGCCGCCGCGCGAGGACCGGTTCCTGGACGCCGCGATGGAACTGCCCAGCGTGCCGCCCACGTTCGCCCTGTCCTGACCGGCCGCCCACCCGCCGCCCGCCGGCCGCTCGCGCCGGTCACGCGCACCTCCGCGCGCGTGCCGGCCGACCGGAACCGGCCGTCCCACCGGCCGGATTCAGCCGTCCTGCGGCGCCGGGTCGAGCCCTTCCTCGACCACCTCGCGGGCCACCTCGGCGAGCGGCCTGCGGTTGTTGCGGGCGTGCCCGCGCAGCAGGCGGAACGCCTCGTCGACGGCGATGCTCCGGCGCTGGGCGAGGGCGCCCTTGGCCTGCTCGATGACGATGCGGGAGTTGAGCGCGGTCTGCAACTGCGCCGCGACCGCCGTCTGCCGGGCCAGCGCGCGCTGCTGGAGGATGCCGAGGGTGGCCACGCCGGCGAGCGCCTGGCCCAGCCGCAGTTGCGCGGCGTGCAGGGTGCCGGGCCGGTCCCGGAAGAGATTGAGTGCGCCGACCGTCGTGCCCCGCGCCTGCATCGGCGCGGAGGCGACGAGGGCGAAGCCCAGCTCCAGCGCCCGGCCGGTGAAGCGGGGCCAGTCCGCGCGGGCCCGCGCGTGCGCGAGCGGGACGGCGGGCATGGGTCTCGCGGTGCGGAGGCAGTCCACGGCGGGGCCCTCGCCCCACTCCGCCTCCGCCTCCTCCAGGGCGTGCGCGCGCTCGTCGGAGGCCGACGCGGTGAACGCGCCACCGTCGTCGGCGGCGAGGACGACGCCCGCGGCGCTGACGTCGACCAGCTCGGCGCAGTGCAGCGCCAGCCTGCGCGCGTGCTGCTCGACGTCGAAATCGCTGTCGAGGGTGTCGGCCAGGTCCACGAACGCGGCGGCCAGACCTTCCTCTCGCGACTCCTCGGGCATGGGGTCGTCACCTCGTTTCACGGCTCCTGTGCCGGCCGGATGTGCGGCCGGACGTGCCGCCGGAGGTCACGCGCGACCCGCTGCCCGCATCCGGGTACGTGGGGCTGAACTCGGGAGTGCTTCCCGGTCGAGCGTGGGCGCGCACCGGGGACTTGCTCCCAGTGATGGGCGGTTCGCTCGTGCTCCGGCGACGGCCCACCGGGGTCCGGGGTGGTCGTGGCAGACCACATTAGACGGCTGTGGCACGGGGGGCGAAGCTACCCCGCGGAGGCGGGCGTTCAGCGAGCGTTCCGCGGTCGTACGGGACCGCGGATGGCATATGCCGCGGCGGTACGGGCGCCTCCGGGCCGCCGCGTACGAGGGGCGGGCGACGCTCCCGCGACGGGCCGTCCCGGCATCCGGAATTCGGTCGCCCTCCCGGCGGCGCGGTGCGAGTATCGCCGCCATGGTCGACCTGTCCCTCCTCGCCGCCTTCGTCGTGGCGATCTTCGTGCTCTCCATCACCCCGGGCCCCGACATGATGTTCATCGTGGCCATGGGCGGGCGCGGCGGCTCCGGCATGGGCGTGATGGCCGCGGCCGGCGTGGCCTGCGGCATGCTCGTGCACGCCTGCGCCGCCGCCCTCGGGCTCTCCGCCCTCTTCGGCGCGCTGCCGGTGCTCTACCACGTGCTCCGCTGGCTCGGCGCCGCCTACCTCCTCTACCTCGCGATCCGCGCCTTCCGGGACCGCTCCGTGCCCGGCGACGAGGACGACGCGGCGGCCGGCGCCGACGGCAGGCGCGGCGGGCCGCGCCCGCGCCGCGCGTTCTGGCAGGGAATGATCACCAACCTGCTGAACCCCAAGGTCATCATGTTCAACATCGCGTTCCTGCCGCAGTTCGTGGACCCCGGCCGCGGCCATCTGCCGCTGCAGTTGCTCCTCCTCGGCATCACCGGCGTGGTCGTCGGCTTCTGCGTCGACGGCTCGGTCGGCCTTCTCTCCGGCCGGCTGTCGCGGGCGCTGCGCCGCAGCCGCCGGCTGTCGCGCGGGCTCAACATCTTCAGCGGCACGGTCTTCGCGGGCCTGGCCGTACGGCTGGCGGCCACACCCCGCTGAGCCCGCACCCGGGAGCCCCGGGCCCGGGCGCCGTCACGCCGGGGCGAGGCCGGCCCGGGGCGCGGGTTCGGGGCCCAGCAGCGCCCAGCTCCGCGCGTCGCCCCAGGCCGAGTCCGGGGCGACGTACGGGCGCAGCAGCTCGTCGAGTTCGGGGTCGGCGAGGCCGGCCAGCGCGTCGGAGGCCCGCTTGCGGGCGATCCCCGCGAGGAAGTCGGCGAGCTGCACCCGCGGATCGGTCTCGGCGTCGACGAAGCGCAGCCCGCGCAGGTGCGCCCGGGGCGGCCGGCACACCTCGTACAGCCGCGCCACCCGCTCGTCGGTGAGCGCCGTCTGCCGGTCGTGCACGACGGTCACCGGCGCCCCGTCCCGTCCCCAGTACGCGACCGCGGCGGCCAGCGCCGGCAGCAGCGAGTCCAGCGCGGGCACGGTGCGCGGGTCTTCGAGGAGCGCGGCACGCAGCGCCTCGGTCCGGGGCCGCGCCTGCCGTACGAGCCCCAGCAGCCGCCCGGCCTCGCCCGGCGCCCCCGCGCGGTGCAGCTCGCCGGCCAGCCCGAAGAAGCCGTCCGCCGAGGTCTCCGCGCCCCGGCGGGTGTTGATCCACATCAGCTCGTTGAACGCGGCGAGGAACGCCCGCCAGCGCTCGCCGCCGTAGAGGCGCGGGCCCGCGCGGTACAGCTCGCCCGCGGGGCCGCGCGCGTGCGCGCCGCGCAGCATCGCCGCCGCGTCCGCCGGGTCCGTCCCCGACACCAGCAGGTCCACGATCCGGGCGACGGCGAAGAAGGACTTCTCCGTCAGGTGCACGCGGGCGCGGCCGGGGAGCGGCCCGCCGGGGCCGAGGAACCACAGCAGCGTGCCGCGGTGCTTCTCGCGCTGGAGATGGTTCGCCTTGTAGACGGTCGCGGGGGAGCGGATGCGGTCCCGCAGCTCTCGGATGCAGTCCGCCGCGTCCGCGGCCGGGACCGTCACACCGGCGTGGGCGAAGACGTCGGTGATGCCGCCGACGAGGTTCTCGCCCTCGTAGCCGGACTCGTCGCAGAAGAGCTCGGTGCCGGGGGCCGGGGGTACGGGGGCGTCCGCGGGCGCGCCGGACGGCCGACCGTGCATGAGCCGCCTCCCGCCGTCGCCGAGAGCGCGACCGTACCGCGCCGGGTCCCGGCGCACGAGGGGTTTTCCCGCGCGGCGCCGCCGCCCGCCGGACCGTACCCCCGGCGGGAGCCGGTGGCCGGGACCGGCGGGCGGGCGCTCACGCCGCGGCCGGCGCGGGGCCCACCAGCTCCGACAGGACGTCCTCCATGGTGACGAAGCCCAGTACCCGCCCCTGGTCGCCGGTGACGGCCGCCAGATGGCTGCCGGCGGCGCGCAGCGCGGTGAGCGTGTCGTCCAGCGGGGTGTCGATGGCCACCCGCGTCATCGGGTGCAGCGCCGTACGCGGGAACGGCGCGTCCCGCTCCGTCACCCCGAGGGTGTCCTTGATGTGCAGGTAACCCAGGAGCGCGCCGCCCCGGTCGGTGACCGGGAAGCGGGAGAAGCCCGCCTCGGCGGCCAGCCGCTCCAGGCGGGCCGGCGTGACGGTGTCCTCGACGGTCGTCATGGTGCCCGCGGGCACCAGGATCTCGCCGACCGGCCGGGTGCCCAGCTCCAGCGCGTCCCGCAGCCGCTCGCCGTCGGCCGGCTCCAGCAGCCCGGCCTGGCTGGCGTCGGTGACCATCCGGGCGAGCTGGTCGTCGGTGAAGACCGCGGCCACCTCGTCCTTCGGCTCCACCCGCAGCAGCTTCAGCAGCCCGTTCGCGAAGGCGTTGATGCCGAAGACCACCGGGCGCAGCGCCCGGGTGACCGCGACCAGCGGCGGGCCCAGCAGCAGCACCGTGGGCACGGGGGCGGCCAGCGCGATGTTCTTCGGGATCATCTCGCCGACGAGCATGTGCAGGTACGTCGCCACGGTCAGCGCGATCACGAACGCGATCGGGTGCACCGCGGCGGACGGCACGTGCGCCGCCTCGAAGCCGGGCTCCAGCAGATGCGCGATGGCCGGTTCCGCGACCGCGCCCAGCACCAGCGAGGAGACGGTGATGCCGAGCTGGGCCGTGGCCATCATCGCGGAGAGGTGTTCGAGGCCGTAGAGCGTGATGCGGGCGCGCTTGTGCCCGCGGCGGGCCTGCGGCTCGATCTGGCTGCGCCGTACGGAGATCATCGCGAACTCCGCGCCGACGAAGAAGGCGTTCGTGACCAGCGTCAGGGCGCCGATCCACAGTTGCAGCGCGGTCACCGGCGCACCTCCTCGGCGGGCCGGCGCTGGTCGGGCGCGGCGGTCCGGCGCGGCGGCGCGGCGCCGGCCGCGGACTCGGCGGGCGCGGTGATCCGGACCCGGTCGGCGCGGTGGTGCTCGACGGCCAGGACGTCCAGCCGCCAGCCGGCGAGGTGCACCGCGTCGCCCTTGGCGGGGATGCGGGCCAGCAGCGTGGCGATCAGCCCCGCGACCGTCTCGTACGGGCCCTCGGGGGCCTCCAGGCCCAGCTCCGCGAGCTGGTCCAGCCGGACGCTGCCGTCCGCGTCCCAGGTGGGCCTGGAGTCCGCGCCGACGCCCGCCGGCTGCAGGTCGGGCAGCTCGACCGGGTCGTGCTCGTCGCGCACCTCGCCGACGACCTCCTCCACGATGTCCTCCATCGTGGCCACGCCCGCGGTGCCGCCGTACTCGTCGATGACCACGGCCATCGTGCGCCGCTCGCGCAACTGCTCCAGCAGCCGGTCGGCGGGCAGCGTCTCGGGCACCAGCAGCGGCTCGGTGGCCAGCTCGGTGACCCGCGTCGCGGCCCGGGTGCGGGGTTCGAGCGCGAGCACGTCGCGGATGTGGACCGTGCCGACGACCTCGTCCAGGCTGTGGGCGTAGACGGGGAAGCGGGACAGCCCGGTGGCGTGCGCGAGGTTCGCGGCGTCGAGGGCGGTGGCGCCGGACTCCAGCGCCTTGACGTCGACGCGGGGCGTCATGACGTTCTCCGCGGTCAGCTCGTGGAGGTGCAGGGTGCGGACGAACAGCTCGGCGGAGTCCGGCTCCAGGGCGCCGCCCTCGGCGGAGTGCCGGGCCAGCGAGACCAGCTCGTCGGGGGTACGGGCCGAGGCCAGCTCCTCGGCGGGCTCCAGCCCCACGCGGCGCACGACGCGGTTCGCGGTGCTGTTCAGATGGCGGATGAACGGGCCGAAGGCGGCGGTGAAGCCGCGCTGCGGCCCGGCCACGGCCTTCGCCACGGCCAGCGGCCGGGCGATCGCCCAGTTCTTCGGCACCAGCTCGCCGATCACCATGAGGACCACCGTGGAGAGCGCCACGCCCAGCAGCGTGGCGACCGGCGCGGCCGTGCCGCCCAGGCCCGTCGCCTCCAGCGGGCCGCGCAGCAGCGTGGCCAGCGAAGGCTCGGCCAGCATGCCGATGACCAGGGAGGTCACGGTGATGCCGAGCTGGGCGCCGGAGAGCTGGAAGGTGAGCCGGCGGACGGCCTTCAGGGCGCCTTCCGCGCCCCGCTCGCCCGCGGCGGCGGCCCGCTCCAGGTCGCCGCGCTCGACGGTGGTGAGGGAGAACTCGGCCGCCACGAAGATGGCGCAGGCCAGGGTGAGGGCCAGGGCGGCGAGCAGCAGAAGGATCTCGGTCACCGTGCCACCCCCGCCCCGTCGCTCGTTCTCCGGTGGGCTGTGGCACGGCTGGTACTGGGAGGTTCGCCCATTGCGGGACCGCTGCTCCTTCGTCATCGTCGGCGGGGTGCCGGGGGTGTCTCCTGTCGAGTGTCCCCGACACCAGGGTAAAGGGATAGTAAACCGGCTTGCGCGCCCGTGGCCAGGCGCGGAGGGCGGATCCCGGGGGCGCGCGGGCGGGCGTCAGGTGAGCAGCAGCGGGTCGTCGTTCCGGTGCAGCCAGCGCAGATACGTCTCGGTGGATCTCGCCGCCTCGCGGTAGGCGTCCTCCAGCGCGGTGTAGACGGCGTGGAACTCGCCGTCGGTGGTCGACGCCGCCCGGGCGGCGAGCAGCAGCCGTACGGTGAGCGGGTCGCCGCGCAGCGGCCTGATCGCCATGCCGGGGCGCGGCGTCGAGGTGGGCTGGCACGGGGTGACGGCGACCCCGGCCCGTACCAGGTCGGCGCCCGTCAGGTAGTCGCCCTGGATGACCCGCAGCTCCAGCCCGGCGCTGGCGAACATCCGGCGGATGCCGTGCCACTCGCCGTCCACGTGCGGGTCGACGACCCACGGGTGCCCGCAGAGGTCGGCGAGCGCCACCTCCTCGCCCGCGGCCGCGGGGTGCGCCGCGGGCAGCGCGACGAACTGCGGCTCGCGCCAGAGCAGCGTGCGCTGGCCGACGCCGTCGGGTACGCGCAGCGGGCAGCCGGTGACCTCGTGCACGAAGGCGACGTCGAGCTGGCCGTCGGCCACCATCCGCAGCAGCGAGTTCGGCGACGGGTCGACGCGGATGGAGACGTCCGTGTCCGGGAACCGTCCGCGCAGCCGGCAGAGCCAGCCGGCCACCGCCCGGTTCGCGGTGCTGCCCAGCCGCAGCCGGGGCCCGCTCTCCAGCGCGCGGGCCTCCTCGCGTGCCTCGCTGACCAGGGTGGACATCTCGGCGATGATCGGCCGCGCGCGGGCGGTCACGGAGCGGCCGAGCGGGGTCGGGCGGCAGCCCGAGCGGTCGCGGACGAACAGCGGGCCGCCCACGGCCCGTTCGATGCGGTTCAGCTGCGCCGTCAGGGCGGGCTGGGAGACTCCGAGCCACCTGGCCGCCCCGTGCACACTTCCGGCGTCGGAGATCGCGCACAGCGCGCGCAGATGCCTCAACTCCAGCTCCACGCGGGGAGCATAGCCGCAATTTTTTGTCAGGGGCACTACACCTATGCGCCGTTCCGCCCCGCCGGCGGGCGCCGCCGGGGGGTGGGATCGCACGCCGCTATCACCGGATGAGATCTGCCCCCGGCCACCTCTTCGCCCGCAGACTCCTCACCGACCGACCGACCAATCGTTCGTGAGGAGAAACCCCCATGAAGCTCTCCGGAAGACTGGTCTCCACCGCCTTGGGCCTCGGCCTGGCGCTCACCGGCCTGGCCGCGTCCCCGGCACCCGCGGCCGACCACCACGACCGGCAGACGACGCGGGCCACCGCCTCCGCGGCGTACGTCGGGCAGGACAAGGAACAGCAGAAGGAGAACCGGGCCTTCTTCGAGATGATCCGGGAGAAGGCGCGCGAGAAGCAGGCGGCGGAACCCGGCTACCAGGCCATCACCATCACGTACAACGACGCCAGTGCGCCCAACTACCAGGGCGACATAGCCCAGAGCACCCAGATCTGGAACAACGCCACCAACAACATCACGCTCGCCGAGACCTCCGGCTCCGGTGACTTCAGCTACCGCCAGGGCAACGACCCGCGCGGCAGCCACGCCGTGACCGACGGCCGCGGCCACGGCTACGTCTTCCTGGACCTGCGCCAGACGCAGCAGTACTACTCGCTGCGCGTCGTCGCCCACGAGACCGGCCACATCCTCGGCCTGCCCGACAACTACAGCGGCCCGTGCAGCGAACTGATGTCCGGCGGCGGCCCCGGCACCTCCTGCCGCAACGCCTACCCGAACGCGAACGAAGCCGCCCGCGTGGACCGCAACTTCGGCTGAGCCGGATCCGGTTCCGGCCCCGCCCGGAACCGGCCGCCGGCCGAGCCCGGTCCCGGCCCCACACGGGACCGGCGGGCCGCCGCCCGCGGGCCGAGTGCCCGGCGGCCCGACCGCGCCCGCCCCGCGAGACCGCGGGGCGGGCGCGGCGCGCGTCCGGCCGCCCGGGGCCGGCGCACGTCCCTGGCAACGGGCCTCCTACGGCCAGTAGGCGTCGAAGTTCCTGCTGAACTCCCAGTTGTTGTACCGGTCCCAGTTGATCGACCAGGTCATCAGCCCGCGCATGCCGGGCCAGGTGCCGTGGGTCTTGTACGAGCCGCAGTTGCTGCCCTTCGTCAGGCAGTCCAGCGTCTTGTTCACCTCGGCGGTCGGCACGTGCCCGTTGCCCGCCTGGGTGCTGGCCGGCATCCCGATGGCCACCTGGTCCGGGCGGAGCGCGGGGAAGAACCTTTCGGCGTTGCCCGCGACCGGGAAGCCGGTGAGGAGCATGTCCGTCATCGCGATGTGGAAGTCGGCGCCGCCCATGGTGTGGTACTGGTTGTCCAGGCCCATGATCGGCCCGGAGTTGTAGTCCTGGACGTGCAGCAGCGTCAGCGAGTCGCGCAGCGCGTGGATCACCGGCAGGTACGCGCCGCAGCGCGGGTCCTGGCCGCCCCACTGCCCGGTGCCGTAGAACTGGTAGCCCATCTGCACGAAGAACGTCTCCGGCGCCATGGTGAGCACGAAGCGCTCGCCGTACTTCGCCTTGAGCGTCTTCAGCGCCGAGATCAGGTTGACGATCGACGGGGTGGTGGGGTTCCGGAAGTCGGTGTCGCCGCTGGCGAGGGAGAGCGAGTGGCCCTCGAAATCGATGTCGACGCCGTCGAGCCCGTACTCGTCGATGATGCCGCCGACCGACCGGACGAAGGCGTCGCGCGCGGCGGTGCTGGTGAGCTGGACCTGCCCGTTCTGGCCGCCGATGGAGAGCAGCACCTTCTTCCCCGCGGCCTGCTTGGCCTTGACGGCCGCCTTGAAGTCCGCCACCGGCTCCACGTTCGGGCATTCGGTCTGCGGGCAGAGCGAGAAGCGGATGTCGCCGGAGGTCGACGAAGTGGGCTCGCCGAAGGCGAGGTTGATGACGTCCCAGCTCGCCGGGACGTCCGCGAGCCGGGTGTAGCCCGAGCCGTTGGCGAAGCTCGTGTGCAGATAGCCGACGAGGGCGTGCGGCGGCAGGGTGCCGCCGGGGTTGCCGCCGCCGTCGCCGGTGGTGGCGCTGACGGTGGCCGACCTCGGGGACTCGCCGGCGGCGTTGGTGGCGGTCACCTCGAAGCGGTACGAGGTCGCGGGCGTCAGCCCCGTGATCGTGGCGGAGGTGCCGGTCACGGAGGTGGCGCGGGTGCCGTCGCGGTAGACGGTGTAGCCGGTCGCACCGCTCACCGCGCCCCAGGAGAGCGTGACGGAGGTGGCGGTGGTGGAGCCGGCCGCGAGCCCCGTGGGGGCGGCGGGGACGGTGCCCGGGTCGCCGCCGGGTCCGGTGAGTGTGAGGTCGTCGGCGTGGTAGGCGGGCTGGCCGTACCAGCCGTGGGTGTAGACCGTCACCGAGGTGGTGTTCGGCCCGGTGGTGAAGGACGTGTTCAGCTCGGTCCAGGTGCTCGCGGCTGGGGTCCAGTCCGCGACGTCGGTGGTGCCGGTGCCCCGGGCGCCGAGGTAGGCGTACGCGCCCTGCACCCAGCCGCTGAGCGCGTACTGCGAGTTGGGGCGCACGGACACGGTCTGGGTGCACTGGCCCTGGTCGTTGCCCGACGGCTGGACCCGGAGCGCGGACGTCCCGCTGCGCACGGGGCTGGAGACCGCGGAGCCGCTGCCGGCGGAGCAGCTCCAGCCGTCGAGTCCGGCCTCGATGCCGCCGTTGCGGACGAGGTTGGGCTCGGCGGCGGCCTCGGGCGCGGTGGCCCCTGCGGCGGTGCCGGAGAGCGCGCCGGCCAGCAGGGCGAGCGCGGCGAGCAGGGCCGCGAGCGGGGCGCTGCGGCCGGAGCGGTGTCTGGAGAAGCGCAGGAAACGGTCCACAACTGCCTCCACGGCTTGGGGTGTTGGGGCCTGGCGGGGGATGCGCGAGGGACAGGTTGGTCCAGACCAATAATGATGTCAAGGGGACGCGTACACGTCAGGGCGCGTACGCCGTCCGCGTACGCGCCCTGTGCCGCCGCTGATGTGCCGCCGTCGAGGAGGCCGTGGGGGAGGGGACCGGCTCAGAGGCCGGAGATCCGGCCGTTGCGGAAGAGGTCGACGAAGATCTGGTGGTCCGCCCGCGCCCGTGCCCCGTAGTCGTGCGCGAAGTCGACCAGCATCTCCGTGAACCCGTCGGCGTCCGCCGAGATCGCCCCGTCGATCGCCTGCTCCGTCGAGAACGGCACCAGCGAGTGCCCGCTCTCCGCCACGTCCGCCGCCGCGTGCATGGTGGCGGTGGCCCTGCCCAGGTCGCCCACGACGGCCGCGGCCTGCTCCGGGTCGTCGATGTCCGACCAGTCCAGGTCCACCGCGTACGGCGACACCTCCGCGACCAGCTGCCCCGCCCCGTCCAGCTCGGTCCAGCCCAGCCACGGGTCGGAGGCGGCCTGCAGCGCGCGCTGCGAGATGACCGTGCGGTGGCCCTCGTGGTGGAAGTAGCCGCGGATCGCCGGGTCGGTGACGTGCCGCGCTACCGCCGGGGTCTGGCCGCGCTTCATGTAGATGACGATGTCGTTCTCCAGGGCGTCGCTGTGCCCTTCGAGGAGGATGTTGTACGACGGCAGCCCCGCGCTGCCGATCCCGATGCCCCGGCGGCCCACCACGTCCTTCACCCGGTACGCGTCCGGACGGCGCTCCCGGCCGCCGGAGGGCAGCGTCTCCAGATAGCCCTCGAACGCGTCGAGCACCCGGGCGCGGGTGGCCGCGTCCAGCTCGATGGCGCCGCCGCCGGAGGTGAAGCGGCGCTCGAAGTCCCGCACCTCCGTCATCGACTCCAGCAGCCCGAAGCGGGTGTGCGCGCGGGCGGTGCGCAGTGCGCCGAGGAGCGGCCCGGTGGCGGTGTCGAGGGTGAAGGGCGGCACCTCGTCGTCCTTGGCCCCGGCGGCGAGGGCGCGGATGCGCTCGCGGTAGGCGTCGGCGTAGGCGCGGACGAGGCCGGTGATCTGCCCGTCGCTGAGCGCCTTGGTGTAGCCGATGAGCGCCAGCGAACCGGCCAGCCGCTTGACGTCCCAGGTGAACGGGCCGACGAACGCCTCGTCGAAGTCGTTGACGTTGAAGACGAGCCGGCCGTTGGCGTCCATGTACGTGCCGAAGTTCTCGGCGTGCAGATCACCGTGGATCCAGACCCGGCTCGTCTGCTCGGTGAGGAACGGATCGCCGCGCTCGCCGGCCTCCAGGTCGTGGTAATAGAGGGCGGCGGTCCCGCGGTAGAAGGCGAACGCCGAGGCCGCCATCTTGCGGAACTTGAGCCGGAAGGCGGCGGGATCGGCGGCGAGGAGCTCGCCGAATGCGGAGTCGAAGACGGCGAGTATCTCCTCGCCGCGCTGAGCGTCCCTGGTGTCCGTGACCATGCGGCTCACGATACCGGCGGGGGACCTCCACGACCGGGCCGAACGGGGCGCCCGGGGAGCGCGGTCCGCGCCCCGCCGGGGCGGGCGGGGCGCGGGGCGTACGCCCGGCGGGCGCGCGTCAAGGGCGCGCGCCCGCCGGGTGCTCCGGCGGGCCGGAGCCTGCCGTGGCGTGCCCTGCCGCGTCAGCCGCGGGGGCGCGGGCCGACCGCGAGCGGGACGCCCGTACGCCGCGACTGCGCCACCGACGCCGGCGAGTCCTCGCTCCGTGCCGCGTCCCTCGGGATCTCCGGCTCGGCCGGCTCCGTGGGCCGGTCCGCCGGCGGGGTGTAGCCCTCCAGCGTCGCGGTGCCCCAGACGTACGGGTCGGCCTGGGCGCTGCCGAACGGCGACCACGCCAGCCGGGTCTGGCCCGTCTTGTCGTCGGTGTCCGAGTCGTACACGAGGACGTTGAGCGCGAACTTCTCCGGGTCCGCCGCGGCCGGCAGGTCGGCCAGCGCGATCTTCGCCTCGATCGTGTAGCCCCGGTACGGGTCCGAGACCGCCGAGACCACCCGCATCCCGGGCGCCGTAGCGGCCGCCGGGCCCTGCCGGTTGTCGCCGTCGCGCTCGGCCGCCGCACCGCCGCCGTTCGCGGTATACGGGAAGATGCCCGTCTTGAACGTGGTCGAGGTGTCGTCTGCCGTGCCACGCGGGTCGAGGGTGATCTCGACCGCGTCCGTCCGCCAGTGGCGCTTGGCGTCGCTCTCCTCCAGCGCCGTGCCCCTGCGGTCGTCGGTGACCTTGACGAACACGTACAGGTCGTCACCGTGCCGCGACAGCTTCGCCGTGGCGGAGACGTCCTCCGCGCCGGTCTTCTCGCCCTCCCAGTGCACCAGCGGCAGCTCCGGGCCCGGGTACTCGCCGGGGCGCTCGACCCCGTCGAGCACGGGGGCGGTGGCGACCTCGGGGATCGTCGTGGCCGGGGCGGCGGGGTACGCCGGCTGGGTGTCGTTGGCCAGCCACGGCAGGCCGACGCGCTCCGTCCACTCGCGGAACTCCGCGTAGAGCGGGCGCAGTTCGCCCTGGGGCCGCACCTTCGACTTCACGGCCTTGCCGTTCGCCGCCAGGACCGTGTACCAGTCGGAGCCCAACTGCTCGGGGTCGGTCGGCACCTGCGGCGGCCGCGCGGCCCAGCCCTGCGTGACGTACTTGCGGGCGGCGTTCCGCTCGACCTGCGCCCAGCTCGTGCCGTGCTCCTCGCTCTGCGTACCGGTGAAGACGCCGAAGACGGGCAGCCCGCTGGCGCGGTCCGTGCGCCGCTGCTTCGGGGCGTCCGGGCCGAGGAGGCTGCCGAAGCCGTAGTTCTGCGCGAGCAGCAGCCGCGGGCTGTGCGGGCGGTAGCCCTCCTGGGTGATCTGCGAGCGGAACGCGCGCGGGTCGCCGGCGAGGAAGAACGCCTCGATCGCCAGCCGCGCGGACAACTGGTGGCCGCCGTGCTGGTTGAAGGGGCGCGGGTCCATCGTCACGACCGTGTCGGGCGTGGTGGCGCGGATCAGCCGGACGACGCGCTCCAGCGTGTCGTCCACGTCCCAGATCGCGGCCGTCAGCGGGCCGGAGAGGGTGTACCAGAAGTCGGGCTTGTCCAGGTAGTAGATGTTGTCGATGCCGGCGAGGCCGACCGCCTCGCGCTCCTCGTCCTCCCGCATCTGGCCGAGCGGCGGGCCCTCCTCCGGGCCGACCGCGTTGCCGCCGCCCTCGCCGCGGGTGACGGTGAGCACGCCGGTGCTGAGCCCGTACTGCTCCCGCCACTGCCCGAAGGTCGCGAGGTTGCCGCACTCGTCGTCCGGGTGCGCGCCGACGAAGAGCACGTCGTTGTGGGCGCGGTCCCGCCCTCCCGGCGGCGCCTTGCGCGGGCGCGGCACGCTCCAGTCGTCCGCCCACGCGGACGGGGCGGTCGCGCCCAGCGCCGTACCGACGATGCCGGACACCAGCGCGGCCGAGACGAGCCGCCGGCTCGGTCCCGACCGGTCCCCGTCCTGTGCCCGTACGGGCTCCGTTCTGTCCCCCTGCGCCGAGTTCGTCACCGATGGCCTCCCCTTGACGTACGTGGTGAGCCCCGCTTGATGAGGCTCACGACCGACCCTTTCTAAGCCAGACCGGGAGCGGGGGCAAGGGGTTTGTCAGGACATCTTGTCAACTGGACGTCAGGGGACTTCTCCCCGCGCGTCCCGCGGTGTTCCCAACTGCCCGCAGGGGAACGGGAGTACGAGACACATCGCACGGTGTGGCGGAGCGCGGATCGGCCGCAAGCGGTAGCCGCGGGCGGCCGAACGGGTAGCGGTCCCGGCACGTCCGAGGCGATCAGCGCAGCGCCGGTACGGTGCCGCCCGCCGCCCAGTCGACGCCCACCCCGCGCAGCCCGCCGCACCACCCGCCGGCGATCTCCGCGAGCCGGGCGGGGCCCGGCGGGGTGCGGCCGAGGCCGATCGCGTACCGGGCGAGGGCCGGCCCGGTCTCGAACGGCCGCGGCCAGGCGTGCACGTCGGCCGCGCCCGCGTCCGCCAGCGCCGTGAGCAGCGCCGGCAGCCGCCCCCGTACGCGCCCCAGGGTCTCCTCGAACTCGCCTGTACTGCCACGGCGTACGGTCAGGACCGCCCACGCCGCGTGCCGCCGGTGCAGCGGCGGCGGCGGCGCCAGCAGCTCCGGCCAGGGGTCCGCGCCGGTCTCCGCCGCCTGCTCCAGGAGGGCCCAGGCGCGGTACAGCTCGTCGGCCAGGAGGTCGCGGAAGCCGGCGGTCACCTGCCCGGTGCAGGTGCGGACCGGCTCCGTGGGGGTGAGGACCGCCACCGGCGCCTGCGGTGCGGCGGCCGCGGCGTCGAGGGCGACCGGAATCCGCCAGTCCCACGCGGCCCAGGTCCCGAAGAAGTGCGCCGGCAGGTCCGGCGCGGCCGGGTCCTCGGCCTCGCGTACGGTACGGGCCGCCAGCACCGACCAGGCCAGGCCCGGCAGTCCGCCGAACGGCGCCGAGTCGAGGCCGCGGGCCCTCGCCCACGCCTTCACCCCGGTGGCCAGCCGGGCGAAGGCGGGGTGCCGGCCGGCGACCGCGGCCCGTACCGCGTCCGCGTCGCTCACCGCGCTGAGCGCGACCGCCGCCGACTCGCCCGACTCGGCGCGGCGGGCGACCGCTTCGGCGGGGTCGACGGCTCCGGTGGCGACGACCACCAGGTCGACGTCCAGGTCACCTTCGCGCAGCCGCAGGCCCGGCACGCGGGCGCCGGTCACCTGCCGCACCCGGGTGGCGTCCGGCAGCGCGGCGGTCACCCGGGCCCGTACGGCGGCGGGATCGACGGCGCCGGGCAGCGCCGCGACCAGGTCCAGGTCCGCGCCCGCCAGGGCGCAGCCCATGCGCCGCGATCCGGCGAGGTGGACGACGCCCTCGCCCAGCGCCTCGGAGAGGCGCCGCACGATCGCACGTGCCCGGGCGTCCTCGGCCCCGCTCGCCGCGGCCGGTACGGGGGCGCGCCCGGCGGTGGCTTCGGCGGCGGCGGGTCCGGGGGAGAGGGCGCCGATGGCGGGTCCGGCGGCGGCCGGTTCCAGGTCCGCCTGCACGCCGTAGTGGTCCGAGACGTACAGCCCGTCCGCCGCGGGCGAATCGCCCCGCAGGACGGCCCCCGCCGCGCGCAGCCGCCCGGGGCGGAAGAAGACGCGGTCCAGCCGGGAGGCCCGGCCGGAGAGCGAGGAGACGGCGGCCAGCGGATTGACGCCCGGGTCGAACGTGGGCGTCCGGTCGCCGGGGCCGCGGACCTCCGTCCAGACGTCCCGCAGCCCGAGCGCGGCGGCGGGCGCGTCGCCGCCGTCGTTGAAGTCGCCGGCCAGGACGAGGTCGCCGGCCACGGCGCCGAGTCCCTCGGCGATCCTGCCCAGTTGGGCCCGCCGCCGGGCGGGGCCGTCGTCGGAGTGGTCGCTGGTCAGATGGGTCGTGGCCACGACGAGCGGTTCCCCGCCGGTATCCACCGTGAGGGCGGTGACGGCCTTGTGCGGGCCGAGCCCGTGCCACCCCGCCTCCCGTACGGGCAGCCGGCTGAGCAGCAGCAGCCCGCAGTCGGCGACGTCCGTGCCGCCCGGGTCGGTGCCCAGGGTGTAGCCGGCGCGGACCCAGGGGGCCCGCATGAGCAGCGTGAGCAGGTCCGGCTCGACCTCCTGGAGCGCGATGACGTCCGCGCCGGCCTCCGCCAGGGAGGCGAGCAGCAGCGGACGGCGCCGGGCGGTCTCGATGCGGCCGCCGTCGTACCGGTCCCACAGCGTGTTCCAGGTGAGGACCCGGACGCGCGCCGTGCTCCCCGCCGCCGCGGACGGCGGGTCGTCCGCGGGGCGCCAGCCGGCCCCCGGTTCCCACCGGAAGGGTGTCCTGGCGGTGAAGAAGGGCGCGCGCAGCAGCCGCGAGCCGCGCCTCCTGCCGGCCTCGGAGGCGTCGATGCGGTCCACCCCGGTGGCGCGGTCCCAGAGCAGTTCGCCGTCCGCCTCGACGAACACGACCCGGTGCCAGGGGATGTCTCCGCCGGGGACGAAGGAGGGCAGCGGGACCCGCTTGGGCGCCGCGCCGCGCTGGTTGATCCCCAGCACGAACCTGGCCGGATCGAACCGCGGGTCCCAGCGGACCCGGTGGTATATCTCGTCGCTCGTACGCATCACGCCTCGCCTCCGTCCGCCGCCCCGGCCAGGGCGCCGCTCACGTCGGCGACCGTGCCGTCCGCCCCGACGTACCAGGTGCGGTGCGCCTCGCCCGGGTAGGGCGGGGCGAACCGGCGTAGCTGGGCGGCCAGTACCTCCGGCGGCACCGGGTGCGTCCGCTCCCGGTTGCGCCGTGCCAGCTCGGCCTCGCCGACCAGCGCGACCACGTGCGTGACCAGGGCGTCGCGGCGCTCCGCGACCCGGTGCACGGCGGCGCGCTGGTGCCGGTTGAGGGAGGTGGCGTCCCAGACCGCGGTCCCGCCGCCGGCCAGCGCCGCGTCGAGCCGGTCCAGGCCGGCCCGCAGGACGTCGCCGTTGGCCCGCTGGCCGGCGCGCGAACCGCGGGCCTCGCGCAGGTCGTCCAGGCTGACGTACGCGTCGGTCCCGGCGAGGCTCTTGGCGAACGTGCTCTTGCCGCTGCCGGAAGGACCGACCAGATGGACCAGCCGGGGGAACGATCCCGGGCGCCACCGCCAACTCGCCGCCACCGCCTCCGCGACGGTGGCGATCCGCCCGGCCGCGTACGCCTCCCGCGCCTCGGCCCAGCACCTGTCCGCGGCATCGGAGCCGAGGCCGTCGAGCGCCTCCCGCAGCCCGGCCCGCAGCGGCGCCAGCGGCGCCGGGCCGAGCAGCCCGGCGTCCTCGGCGTGCAGCATCGACCACTCCACCTGCTCCCGCGCCTCCGCGTCCCGCGCGAGTGCCCCCGCGACCGCGTGCAGCACCCCGAGGTCGGCGGCTTGCGCGAGGCGTACGAGACCGGCCCGGCGGTCGCCGTCCGGGCAGGGGCGCTGCAACGCGGCGAAGAGCCCCACCAGATCGGCGACCCGCCGCGCGGCGGGCAGGCCCAGAGGCCCCGCGAGCCGCGGCGCGAGCGACGCCCGGCGCTCTCCGTGCAGGAGGGCCGCCAGCACCCCGGCCAGCCGCGCGTCACCGTGGCGGCCGAGCCCGTCCAGCCGCGCGGACACGTCGGCGACGGCGGCTTCCGCGGCGTCGGCGCCGCTCCCGGCTGCTGCCCCGGTCGCGGACGGCTCTCCGGGCGCGACGCCCACCGCCGCCGACAGCGCCGCGGCACCGGCGGTCCCGCCCGAGCGCACCGCCCACAGCGCGGCCTTCGGCCCCAGCCCGTTCGCCACGACGGCGGCGTGCATCCAGTGGGTGCCGGTCTGGACGTGCCCCCGGCGCACCCACTTGGCGACCCGCTGCCCGAACTCCCCGAGCCCGAACCCCTCGACGGCCCGCACGACGTACCCCTCCTGGCGCGCGATGTCCAGCCGCAGCGCCCGCAGCGCCCGCTCGTCGAACACCCCGCGCCACAGCACCGGCGGCACCGGCACGCCCAGCCGCCGCAAGAACCGGACCGTCCGGTCCCAGTCCAGGCACCGGTCGCCGTCCCAGACCGAGAACCCGTAGAACCAGCTCTCCAGGTCCTCGTACGCGAGCGAGTGCCGCGCGAAGACGTTCTCTCCGCACACCCGCCAACCTGGCGGTATCTCCCCGCCGATGCGCCCCTGGAGCCCCTTCACCCACGCCCGCGACGGGTGGTGCGCCGAGTCCGGCGACCGGGCGTGCAGCCCGTCGGCGTAGAGGGTGGTGTTCTCCCCGTCGAGCTTCTCGGTGACCACGACCTCGCGCCCCCGCAGCCCGGCCAGGTCACCGGCGCGGACGTCGTCCGAGGCCGCCCCCGGCGACCAGGGAAGATGCGGCGTACGGGGATAGTGCACACGCATGGGTCCGGCTCCGTGACGCGGTCGGGTCCGGCCACTCTAGAAGCGCCCGGCGGCGCCGCTCCAGCGAATAACCCGGCGGTCCGGGGGGCCCGGGTCAGGGCAGCAGGGACTCCCGCAGCACCCGGCCCTCCGACTGCGCGGGCGGGGCGACCCCGAGGATCGCCGACATGGTCGCCGCGAGGTCGACGTGGCGCGGGTCGCGCGGCGCGCGGCCGCGCCGGATCCGGTGGCCGGCCAGGATGAGCGGGACCGCGGTCTCCGCGCGGCTTCCGTGGCGGCCGTCGAAGCCCTCGGCCGGCGGGGTGAAGGAGAGCGCGTACGGCGCCGCCAGTTCGAGCACCAGCTCGCCGTACTGCGGTGCCATCCGCAGCGCCGCCTGGTCCGCCTTGGTGAACACCGCCGCGACGCCTTCGGTGTCCGCGAGCGCCGCGCGGGCACGCTCGATCGCGGCGGTCCCCGCGCCGAGGAGGTGCACGGAGGCGATGCTGCCGCCGGAGACCAGGACGGCATCGGTCTCCGGCGCCGGCCGGCCGCCGGAGACGATCACCTCGGGCGTGAAGCCCGCGGTGGCGAGGGCGGCGACCGCCTGCGCCGCCATCGGCGTCTTCCAGCCCGTCATGCCGTGGTCGCCGGTGACCACCCAGGTCGTCCGGCCGTAGAGGCCGAGGTCCTTCACCGTCCGGATCAGCCGCCCGATCCCGGCGTCGGTCTCGCGCAGGGTGTCGAGCATCCGGGGGTCGTCGGGCCCGAACGCGTGCCCGTCGCCGTCGAGGTCGCTGGAGTAGACCGCGAGGAAGTCCGGTCGCCGGGTGAGGGTCACCGCCGTGCCGCCGCTGTCGACGGGCCGCCCGGTGAGCATCGCGATCGCGTCGTCGACGCGCGCGCCGATGCGCCCGCCGGGCTGGGTGTAGAGGCCGTCGGGATCGCCGTACGAGGTGCCCTTGTCCTGGAGGATGAACCACTGCGCGGACCCGATCCGGATGCCCTGCGGCCGCCACGCCTGGGCGAGGCCCTCGACCGCGCTGTCGCGGCTCTGGCCGCGGGCGATGCCGGCCGCCTCGTCGTAGTAGTAGGCGGCGTTGCGGGTGCGGTCCGGGTGGGCGCCGCAGGAGACGGCCGTCCACGACTGGTTGGTGATGCTGGCCATCACGCCGGTGCTGGTGGTCAGCGAGCCGGCCCGTACCAGCGACGTCAGGTGGGGCATCGGCGCACGGCCGTCGAGGTAGTCGATGCCGAAGCCGTCGAGGGCGACGAAGATCAGCAGGCTGCGCGTGCGGGCGGCGTGCGCGGGCACGGTGGCGAGCGGTGACGCGAGGGCGCCGGCCACGGCGCCGGCGAGGACACCGCGTCGGGACAGAGAGGTGGCGGACATGGCGCGACCGTAGAAGCGAAACGCTCCCGGCCGGCGAGCACGGGGTGAACGGGCCGCGAATTCCCGCGTCCGTGCCCTCCGGACGCACCGCGGTCTTCACCGCCGGAGCGGAGAGCGCCGGTGGGGACACCGGCGCTCTCCGGCGGGTCAGTACGGACCGTAGACGTTGTCGATCGAGCCGTACCGGTCGGCCGCGTAGTTGCACGCGGCGGTGATGTTGGCGACCGGGTCGAAGCTGTCGGTCGAGGTGCCGGGTACGTGGTAGGCCTCGAAGGTGGGAGCGATGACCTGGAGCAGGCCCTTGGAGGGCGTGCCGTTGATGGCGTTGATATCCCAGTTGTTGATGGCCTGCGGGTCGCCCGCGGACTCCCGCATGATGTTGCGGTAAATGCCGTCGTAGGTCCCCGGGATGCCGTGCTCGGCCATGATGTCGAGCGACTCCCGGATCCAGCCGTCGAGGTTGTCCGGGTAGCTCGTGACGGACGCGCTCGTGGTCTTCAGGCCGGACTCGGATTCCTTCGGCTCGCTCGTGTCGGCCTTGGCGCCGAGCGAGAGTTCAAGGCCGGGGAGGATGAAGTGCGGGTTGTCGCCGACGGCCTCGCGGTTGTCCTTGTACAGCTTCTTCCAGCCGCCGCGTACGCCTTCCTTGTCGGCGATCTTCGACAGGGAATCTCCGGCGACCACGGCATAGGTGGCCGCTGCCGCGCCGGCGGTCGCCGCGGCGGGGGCCTCGGCGCGTACGCCGGTCTGGGGGGCGGACGCGGGGACGGAGCCGGCGGCGGATGCCGAGGACGCGCCGATCAGCGGGGCGGCGATCGCGACGCCGCTGACGCCGGCGAAGGTGATGCCGCGGCCGATCAGACGCAGCTTGGGACGGCGGTGCTTACCTCTTGCGGGCATGGGTCTTTCTCCTCCTGCGCCTGCGAGGTGAGCTGTCGGGTTCGGGCTGGAGATGCCCGGCCGCACCGCGGTGCGACTTCACCCCAAGCCGTTCCGGAATCCGGACCGGCGACTTACCTATGGGTCCCCCGCTCCTGCCGTGTGTCATTAGGGAACGGTTTCCGGATGGCGGCAGGATTCGGCGTCCACCCGGCTGGCGGAGACTTAAGCATGTCTTTCCGGTCCGGACAAGCTGCGGAACTCGTCCGGCCAATACGGGACCGGCTCGGAGGCCGGATGGGCGCCGCCGCGGAAAGCGGAGAAGTCCGCAACTCGCTTTCGGAACACGGAAACTGTGAATTCCCCCCGCCGGTGCCCGCGGCCGAACGTGATTCGCGTCACCGGACGGAGGGGGCCAATCGGTCAGAGGCGCGGGGCGATCGGGGGCGAATCCTTCAAATGGTACGTATCGCCTCGTCGGGGAATGTCCGACAAGTCCGTTTGTTCTTGACCGTCCGGCGGCGCGTATGCGCGAGGGGAATTCACGAATTCATCGCGGGGAACCCGTTCGCCCATGAGGGCGAAGGGGCGTCAACTGGCCAAGGGAAAAGGACGCCTTCCGGATCGCCGCCGGATTGCGGGCGGAGGAGGGGAAGTTGGCGGCTGCGGCCGGAAAGGCTCTCGCCAACTCCCTCAGCACTCCACCACGTTGACCGCGAGGCCGCCGCGGGCGGTTTCCTTGTACTTGACCTTCATGTCCGCACCCGTCTCCTTCATCGTCTTGATGGCCTTGTCGAGGGAGACGAAGTGCCGGCCGTCGCCGCGCAGTGCCATGCGGGCCGCCGTGATGGCCTTGACCGCCGCCATGCCGTTGCGTTCGATGCACGGGATCTGGACCAGGCCGCCGATCGGGTCGCAGGTCAGGCCCAGGTTGTGCTCGATGCCGATCTCGGCGGCGTTCTCCACCTGTTCCGGGGTGCCGCCGAGGATCTCGGCGAGGCCGCCCGCGGCCATGGAGCAGGCGGAGCCCACCTCTCCCTGGCAGCCGACCTCGGCGCCGGAGATGGAGGCGTTCTCCTTGAAGAGCATGCCGATCGCGCCGGCCGCGAGGAGGAAGCGGACCGCGGTGTCTTCCTCCCCGGCGCGGCTGTCCCCGCCCGGTACGAACTCCGTCGCGTAGTGGAGGACCGCGGGGATGATGCCCGCCGCGCCGTTGGTGGGGGCGGTGACGACGCGGCCGCCGGCGGCGTTCTCCTCGTTGACCGCCATCGCGTAGAGGGTGACCCACTCCATCGCGTGCGCCGCCGGGTCGCCCGCCGCGCGGAGCTGGCGGGCCTCGCCGGCGGCGCGGCGGCGGACCTTCAGGCCGCCGGGGAGGATGCCCTCCCGGCCGGTCCCGCGGGCGACGCACTCGCGCATGACCCGCCAGATCTCCAGCAGCCCGGCGCGGATCTCCGCCTCGGTGCGCCAGGCGCGCTCGTTCTCCAGCATCAGCGAGGAGAGCGACAGGCCGGTCTCGCGGGTGCGGCGCAGCATCTCGTCCGCGGTACGGAACGGGTGCTTCAGCACGGTGTCGTCGAGCTTGATCCGGTCCTCGCCGACCGCCTCCTCGTCGACGACGAAGCCGCCGCCCACCGAGTAGTACGTCTTCTCCAGCAGCGTCCCGCCGTCCGCGTCGTACGCGGCCAGCGTCATGCCGTTCGCGTGGTACGGCAGCGAGCGGCGCCGGTGCAGGACGAGATCGGCGGAGGCGTCGAAGGGGATCTCGTGGTCGCGCCCTATCTCGGCGCCCAGCAGGTGCAGCCGCCCGGTGGCGCGGATGCGCTCCACCTCGCCCTCGGCCCACTCGATGTCGACGGTGCGCGGCGAGTGGCCCTCCAGGCCGAGAAGCACGGCCTTGGGGGTGCCGTGGCCGTGGCCGGTGGCGCCCAGGGAGCCGAAGAGTTCGGCGCGTACGGCGGCGGTGTGGGCCAGCAGGCCCTCGTTCTTCAGCCGGCGCGCGAACATCCGGGAGGCCCGCATCGGGCCGACCGTGTGCGAGCTCGACGGGCCGATGCCGATCGAGAAGAGGTCGAAGACGGAGATGGCCACTCGGGACTCCCTTGTCCTTGCGTGGGGCGTGCGCGTGTGTGGTGCGGGTGGTGACGGCTTGCGCGTACGGCCCCGGGGCCCGGCGGCCCGCCGCGTCGCTGCGGCGGGCCGCCGGGCCGTACGGGCTACAGGCCGGGGTACAGCGGGTGCTTCTGCGCCAGGGCGGTGACCCGGGCGGCTAGTGCGGCCGTCTTCGGATCGCCGGAACCCCAGCGGGTGAGGGGTGCTTGGAGGGCTTCCGCGATGACGTCGGCGACCTCCTCGAAGTCCGCGGCGGCGAAGCCGCGGGTGGCCAGCGCGGGCGAGCCGATGCGCAGGCCGGAGGTGACCATGGGCGGGCGGGGGTCGTCCGGGACCGCGTTGCGGTTGACGGTGATGCCGATCTCGTGGAGCCGGTCCTCGGCCTGCTGGCCGTCCAGCTCGGACGCGCGCAGGTCGACCAGGACCAGGTGGACGTCCGTACCGCCGGAGAGCACCGAGACGCCGGCCGCGCGGGCGTCGTCCCGCAGCAGCCGCTCGGCCAGGATCCGGGCGCCGTCCAGCGTGCGCCGCTGCCGCTCGCGGAACTCCTCGGACGAGGCGATCTTGAACGACACCGCCTTGGCCGCGATCACGTGCTCCAGCGGGCCGCCCTGCTGGCCGGGGAAGACCGCCGAGTTGATCTTCTTGGCGAGGGCCTGGCGGGAGAGGATGACCCCGCCGCGCGGGCCGCCGAGGGTCTTGTGCGTCGTGGTGGTGACGATGTCCGCGTACGGCACGGGGTTGGGGTGCAGGCCCGCGGCCACGAGACCGGCGAAGTGCGCCATGTCGACCATCAGCAGCGCGTCGACCTCGTCGGCGATCCGGCGGAAGCCGGCGAAGTCGAGCTGCCGGGGGTACGCCGACCAGCCGGCGATGATCAGCTTCGGCCGCCGCTCCTTGGCCAGCCGCTCGACCTCGGCCATGTCGACCTGGCCGGTCTCGGCGTCGACGTGGTAGGCGGCGACGTCGTACAGCTTGCCGGAGAAGTTGATCTTCATGCCGTGGGTCAGGTGCCCGCCGTGGGCCAGGTCCAGGCCCAGGATCGTGTCGCCGGGCTTCAGCACCGCGAACATCGCCGCCGCGTTCGCCGACGCGCCCGAGTGCGGCTGGACGTTCGCCGCCTCGGCGCCGAAGAGCGCCTTGACCCGCTCGCGGGCCAGCTCCTCGGCGACGTCGACGTACTCGCAGCCGCCGTAGTAGCGGCGGCCGGGGTAGCCCTCGGCGTACTTGTTGGTGAGGACCGAGCCCTGCGCCTCCAGCACGGCGACCGGGGCGAAGTTCTCCGAGGCGATCATTTCGAGGGTGGACTGCTGGCGCTTGAGCTCGGCGTCCACGGCGGCGGCGACCTCGGGGTCGACCTCGTGGAGCGAGCCGTTCAGAAGGGACATGGGACCTTCCGGGAAAGAAGAGGGACGCGGTCGGGCGGGGCTGCGGCGGCGGAGCTCAGCCCGCGGTGAACTCGGTGTACTCGGCGGCGGACATCAGGTCGGCGGCCTCGGCCGAGACGCGCACCCGGAAGAGCCAGCCGTCCTGATACGGCCCGGAGTTCACCAGCGCCGGGTCGTCCACGACGTCCTGGTTGGTCTCGGTGACCTCCCCGGTCACCGGCGCGTAGAGGTCGGAGACGGACTTCGTCGACTCCAGCTCGCCGCAGGGCTCGCCCGCGTTGACCGCGGCGCCCACCTCCGGCAACTGGACGAAGACGACGTCGCCCAGCGCGTTCGCGGCGTGGGCGGTGATGCCGACGGTGGCGACGCCGTCGGCGATCGCGACCCACTCGTGTTCCTTGCTGTAGCGCAGGTGCTCAGGGTTGCTCATAAGGCGATTCTCCAGGATCGGGACGTCAGAGGCGTAAAGGGGCGCTGGTGGCGCGGTCGAGGGCCGCCGCGGGAAGGGGCCGGTGGCTCTCGCGGAGCCGGTCAGGGGCGCTTGTAGAACGGCAGGGCGACGACCTCGTACGGCTCGTGGCTGCCGCGGATGTCGACGCCCACGCCGGTGGCCGCCGAGGGCCCGGAACCGGCGTGCGCGGCGTCCACGTACGCCATCGCGATCGGCTTGCCCAGGGTGGGGGAGGGGGCGCCGGAGGTGACCTCGCCGATGCGCCGGCCGCCGGCCACCACCTCGTACCCCGCGCGCGGCACCCGCCGGCCCTCGGCGACCAGGCCGACCAGCACCCGCGGCGGCTCCGCCGCGGCGCGCCCGGCGGCCTCTTCGAGCGCCTCGCGCCCGACGAAGTCGCCGGGCTTGTCGAGCTTGACGACCCGGCCGAGCCCGGCGTCGAAGGGCGTGAGCGCGGTGGTCAGCTCGTGCCCGTAGAGCGGCATGCCGGCCTCCAGACGCAGGGTGTCGCGGCAGGAGAGCCCGCACGGCACCAGGCCGTCGTCCGCGCCCGCCGCGGTGAGCGCGGCCCAGACGGCGGGCGCGTCCGCGGGGCGTACGAAGAGCTCGAAGCCGTCCTCGCCGGTGTAGCCGGTACGGGCGATGAGCGCGTCCGCGCCGGCGACGGTGCCGGGCAGGCCCGCGTAGTACTTCAGGCCGGCCAGGTCCGCGTCGGTGACCCGGCCCAGGATCTCCTGCGACCTGGGGCCCTGCACGGCGATGAGGGCGTACGCGTCCCGGTCGTCCCGCACCTCGGCGCCCGGGAAGCCGGCGGCCCGTTCGGCGAGGGCGTCCAGGACGACCTGGGCGTTGGCGGCGTTCGCGACGATCATGTACTCCTCGTCGGCGAGCCGGTAGACGATCAGGTCGTCGAGGATGCCGCCGTCCTCGCGGCAGATCATCGTGTACCGGGCGCGGCCCGGGCGCACCGCGGAGAGCCGGCCCACCAGGGCGTAGTCCAGCAGGTCCGCGGCCTGCGGGCCGGTGACGGCGATCTCGCCCATGTGGGAGAGGTCGAAGAGGCCGGCGCGGGTGCGCACCGCGACGTGCTCCTCGCGCTCGCTGCCGTAGCGCAGCGGCATGTCCCAGCCGGCGAAGTCGGTCATGGTGGCGCCGAGGGCGCGGTGCGTGGCGTCGAGCGCGGTACGGCGCGGTGCAGGGCTCTCAGTGGTCATCGTCAGGCTCCCGGACAGGGGGTGGTCGTGTCCTCCCCATCTGTCATCGGAACCTGAGAGGTTCGCCACGACCCCGCGGGAGCGTGGCTTGCACCTTGGGTGGGGCGGCGCCGGCGCTCGGCCGGGCACGCCCGCTTTTCAGATCTGCCTCGCCCGCGCGGTGACTGGTGCCTGAGAGATTCAAGGGAGGACTTGCTCCTTCGGCGCCCGGTGCGACGAGGCACCGGGACTCTCCCGCGCGGGTTCGAACGGCCGGTATGCAGTTGGCGGGGCCCATCATTGCACGCGCCCTCGACCGCGGGACAGGGGAAGAAGTGGGAGGCCACCTTCCGTTGCGTCCTTGTCGAGCCCCGCCGCTGTTGCGAGGCTTGTGGACGGCAAGAGGCGGCGGTGCGGGGCGTGGGAGGCAGCGTGACGGTGGAGCAGGCGGCCTCCAGGGAACGGCTTCGATATCCGGAGGGGGACATCGTCGTGATCTCCGGGCTGCCGGGCAGCGGCAAGAGCACGCTCATGCGCCGCACGCAGCCGCCGGCCGCGGTCCGGCTGATCGACTCGCAGTACGTGCGCGAGCGCTGGGCGCGCAAGCTGGGCACGCGGCTGCCGTACGCCCTCTACCGGCCGTTAGTCCGCATCGACCACTACGCGCGGCTGCGCCTGGCGGTCCGCGCGGGCGGCAGCCTCGTCGTGCACGACTGCGGCACGCTGCCGTGGGTGCGGTGGTGGCTGACCAGGCAGGCCAGGCGGCACGGGCGCGGGATGCACGTCGTGGTGCTCGACGTGCCCGCGGACGTGGCGCGGGAGCGGCAGGCGCGGCGCGGGCGAGCCGTCTCGCGGTACGCCTTCGCCCGCCACCGGTGGGCGCACCGCAGGCTGCTGGACTGGGCGAGCGCCGGGCAGCCGGCGGAGGGCTGCCACTCGGTACTGGTGCTGGACGGCGAGGCGACCGGGGCGCTGCGCTCGATCAGCTTCGGCTGAGCTCGGGCGGGCGGCTGCCCGCCGGACCGGTCCCGCGCCCAGACCGCTGCGCACCGGACCGCTACGCGCCGGAGCGCGCCGGCAGCTTCGGCGGCACCGCCGCGTTCGGCGGCGTCTGCGGCACCTGCCCCGCCGGCACCAGCCCGCTGGCCGCCGTCGCCGAGAGGACCCGTACCAGCGCCGTCACGGTCACCGGGGACCGCTCGGCCACCGCCGCCCGGTCGCCCGCCCGGCCGGCCCGTACCAGGCGGGCCAGCTCCTCCCGCAGCGAGCCGACGGCCTGTGCCAGGGCGGTCGTCTCCCGCGCCTTCATCGACTTCACCGTGCCCTTGGCCCCCGCCGCCGCGCCCACCGCGTCCAGGTGCGCGCGCACGTCGGGCAGCGTGCGCGGGTTCTGCCGGCCGCCGTCGGCGACCGCCTGCTGGACCTGCTCGACGGTCCTCACCGTGGCGGCGGTGAGCTGCCCGAGCTCCCCCAGCAGGTGCAGCGTCGAGGGGTCGACGTCGGTGGCGGCCGGGACGGAGGCCGCGGTCCTGCCGCCGGGGTGCCCGCCCCCGGCTCCGTCCCCGGCGGCGGCGACGGGCCCGGCCATGCCGAGCACGAGGGCGCCGCCGGCGACGGCGGGGACGACGGTGGCGGCGAGGCCGGCCATTCGGTTCGTACGCATGGAAAACGGGCTCCCTGTCGCGAGGTCGTGAGGGTGAGGGGACTCCACCGTGGGCAGGTGCGGGCTTCGCCCGCGAGCGCTCGCAGCCGTTAGGGTGCCGACGTTCATCCCCCGAGAGTTGGCTGGTCCCGATGAGCTTCGACTACCGCTCCCCGCAGCCCCCCGCCACGGGCGGCTTCCCCGGCAACGAGCTGGAGGAGGTGCTCGCCGCCTCGCTCGGCAACCCGCAGGCCGCCCCGCGGCTGCTGGAGGTGCTGGGCCGCAGCAGCCTCTGGGTGCCGCTGCCCGCGGGCGGCGGGCCCGACAGCCCCTCGCTCCCCGTGCCGACGACCGAGATAGGCGGCGCGCCGTACGTGCCGGTGTTCTCCTCGCAGGAGGAGTTCCTCCGGGTGAGCGGCTCCCACATGTCGTTCACCGTCGCGCCCGCCCGCGAGTTCGCCCGCGGGCTGCCGCCGCAGGTCGGCATCGCGGTCAACCCCGGCGGCACGGTCGGCGTGCCGCTGCCGCCGGCGGCGGTCGCCGAGCTGTGCCGGGACCGCGGGGCGGCGCGGCTGCCGGGGGAGGCGCGCGGCGGCCGGGTGCGGCTGTTCACGCCGGACTGGCAGGACGACCCGGTGGACTTCCTGGCGGTCGCGCGGGAGGAGTTCGAGCGGATCGGGGTGGTACGCAGCGCGCGCCGGGGGCTCGCGAGCGTCGAGGGCGGTGCGGAGCAGCTCTACATCGGGGTGGAGCTGCTGGACACGTACGACGAGAGCAGGCAGGCGACGGTGGAGGCGCTGGGCCGGGCGCTGGGCGCGCAGCCGGTGCCGTGGAAGGTCCAACTGGTCTTCCTCGACGCCGCGGTGGACCCGGTGATCACCTGGATGCGGGCCAAGGTCGAGCCGTTCTACATCCGGGTCGGCTGACGCGGTCAGGCTCTAAGCTGGTTTGATGACCTTTCCGGGCGTACACGCGTGCCCGGGAGCGGCGGGAGCCGAGACGAAGGGTTGGGGCCCAGGGTGAACGGGGGCGCGAGCGGGCGGGCGCCGGGAGCGGGGGTGGACCAGTTGGTCCGCCAGGTGGCTCCCGGCAGGTACGACGCGTACGAGGCGCTGCTCGCCGCGCTGGCCGCCGGGCAGGTGTGGATGCTGCTCTGGCAGGGCCGCCCCGACTCGCCCGACGCGCAGTACGGCAGCATGCAGATCGAGGGCCACGCCTACGCGCCCTGCTTCAGCTCCGACCGCGAGCTGGCCGCCAGCGGCTGGGCCGGTGCCCACGAGCCCGTCGCCGGGGCGGAGATCGCCGCCGCGCTCTACCCCGACCGCTGGGGCCTCTGGCTCGACCCGCACGCCGCGGGCGGCGGCGTCGGCGTCCCCTGGCTCGACCTGCGCCGGGTGGCCACGGGCCTGGACCGGCTGCCCGCGGGCCCGCTGCGGATCGCGGAACCGGTCGTGGACGTCGCGCAGTTCTACGCCCTGCTGGGCCAGACCGCCCACCGCACCCCCGCCGTGCGCACGCTCTGCCGCGCCTGGGTGCAGCCGGTGCTCGGCGAGCCGTACCTCGCCATCGGCATCGACCTGTACGACACGGGCGCGCAGTCCGTCGCCGCGGCGCAGTCGATGATGCAGGAGTCCGTGGCCGCCGTGCCCCCGGGCCTCGCGGTCTCCACGGTGGCGCTGGCCGACGACCACGACCCGGTGGCGATGTGGATGCGGGCGAACTCCCGGCCGTTCTTCGACCGCGGCGCCTACGGCGGCGGCCCGGCCGCCCCGCCCGCCGGCTACGGCTACCCGCCGCCGCACTCCGCGGGCGGCGCCGCGCAGTCCGGCTGGCAGCCGGGACCCGCCCCGCAGTTCTGAGCCTTCGGCCCCGCCCCGCCCTCCCGTCCGACTCCGTTATATCCGCACTATCCCGATATCGGCCCGGCGAAGATCCGCTCAGCGGCGGTCGGATGTCCGGATAACGGTTATCCACTGCTTCGCATCACGTTTGCGCATCCATTCCCCTTGGGGTCTGGCGAGTGATCGCAGGCGCATTGAAGACTCCCCCCGCAGGAAGCTGTCGTTCCCCTGTGCGACGGCAGGGCTTCACGATCACCCGGTACGGGCACCAGGCACGACGGCACCACGGATCACGGCACCACGGCATGACTTGCACCAGCGAAGCGATTGAGCCGCTACCGCGGCAGACGACGGCGGGACGCCGCCGCTCGAGAGGGGTCCCCACAACATGACGGCACCTATCGAGACCACCGGCGCCACCGAGGCGACGCCGGAAGCTCTCGTCGAGGGCGTGGACAAGAGCCGGATCGAGGGCCGTTCGCTCGGGCGTATCGCCTGGATGCGGCTGAAGCGCGACCGCGTCGCCATGGCCGGCGGCGTCCTCGTGGTGCTCCTCATCCTGATCGCCGCGCTCTCCCGGCCGATCCAGGCGGCCTTCGGGCTCGACCCCAACAGGCTCAACCAGGACCTGGTCGACCCCTCCCTGGCCACGCCGTACGGCTCGTTCGGCGGCATGAGCTGGGACCACCCGCTGGGCGTGGAGCCGCGGCTCGGCCGCGACATCGCCACCCGGATCCTCGAAGGCTCCTGGGTCTCGCTGCTCGTCGCCTTCGGCGCCACCATGGTCGCCGTCGTGATCGGCACCGTCCTCGGCGTGATCGCCGGCTACTACGGCAAGTGGGCGGACACGATCATCAGCCGGACCATGGACACGTTCCTGGCCTTCCCGGTGCTGCTCTTCGCCATCTCGATCTCGGCCGCGCTGCAGGGCGGCGCGTTCGGGCTGAAGGGCCTGGAGCTGCACATCGGCGTGCTGATCTTCGTCATCGGCTTCTTCAGTTGGCCGTACATCGGCCGCATCGTCCGCGGACAGACGCTCAGCCTCCGTGAACGCGAGTTCGTGGAGGCGGCCAAGAGCCTGGGCGCGCGCGGCCCCTTCATCCTCTTCCGGGAGCTGCTGCCGAACCTGGTGGGGCCGATCCTGGTCTACTCCACCCTGCTGATCCCGACCAACATCCTCTTCGAGGCGGCGCTCAGCTTCCTCGGCGTGGGCATCCAGCCGCCGCAGGCCTCCTGGGGCGGCATGCTGAGCAGCGCGATCGACTACTACCAGGTCGATCCGATGTTCATGGTCGTACCGGGCGTGGCGATCTTCCTGTCCGTGCTGGCCTTCAACCTCTTGGGCGACGGGCTCAGGGACGCACTCGATCCCAAGGGCCGCCGATGACACCGATGACCCCAAGAAGCAGCCTGGGCGCGGCACCCGCCGTTCCCGCTCTCGTCCCATCACTCCGAACCAGGGGGCAACGCCTCACCATGAAACTCAGGTCGAAATCAGCCGCCATGCTCGCGGTTGCCGTCTCGGTCGCGCTGACCGTCTCCGCCTGCGGCGGTGGCAGCAACGACGACGACTCGGACGGCGAGGGCGGCGGCGCCGCCGCGAACGCGGCGATCGATAAGGTCCTCAACGCCTCCGACAAGAAGGGCGGCACCCTCGTCTACGAGTCCGCCGACGTGCCGGACTCGATGGACCCGGGCAACACGTACTACGGCTACGTGTGGAACTTCAGCCGCCTGTACGCGCGCTCCCTCATGACCTACGCCCCCGGTCCGGGCGCGCAGGCCGCGGAGCCGGTGCCGGACCTCGCCGAGGGTCCCGGTGAGGCGTCCGACGGCGGCAAGACCTGGACGTACAAGATCAAGAAGGGCGTCAAGTACGAGGACGGCACCGAGATCACGGCCGGCGACGTCAAGTACGCCGTCGAGCGGAGCAACTACGCCCGCGACGTGCTCTCCCTCGGCCCGAACTACTTCGCCCAGTACCTGAAGAACCCGGACGACTACAAGGGTCCGTACAAGGACAAGAGCGAAGAGGGCATCTCGTCCATCGAGACCCCGGACGACCACACGATCGTCTTCAAGCTCGACCAGGCGTTCCAGGAGTTCGACTACCTGGTGGCCATGACCCAGACGGCGCCGGTGCCGCGGGACAAGGACAACGGCGCGGACTACCAGAAGAACATCGTCTCCTCCGGCTCGTACAAGTTCGAGAGCTTCAACCTGGACAAGTCCGCCACCCTGGTCCGCAACGACCAGTGGGACCCCAAGACGGACAAGATCCGCAAGCAGCTCCCGGACAAGATCGAGGTCCGGTTCAAGGTCAACCCCGAGACCATCGACAAGAACATCGAGGCCGGTAAGACCCACGTCATGTTCGACGCCCTCGGCGTCACCGCTCAGACCCAGTCCCAGCTCCTGCGGGACAAGGCCAGCAACATCGACAACCCGACCGGCGGCCGGCTCACCTACCTGGCCATGAACACCCAGCTCGCGCCCTTCGACGACGTCAACTGCCGCAAGGCCGTGGAGTACGCCGTCGACAAGGACTCCTCGATGCGCGCGCTCGGCGGCGAGCCCAAGGGCGAGATCGCCACCACCGCGCTGCCCCCGGACGTGCCGAGCCACGAGGCGTACGACGACCCGTACGCCACCGAGGGCAGCAAGGGCGACGTCGAGAAGGCCAAGGCCGCGCTGAAGGAGTGCGGTAAGCCCGACGGGTTCGACACCGTGCTCACCGCGCGCACCGAGCGGCAGGACGAGATCGACAACGCCACCGCGATCCAGGCGGCCCTGAAGAAGGTCGGCATCAACGCCGAGATCCAGAAGTTCCCCGGCGGCAAGTACTTCACCGACTTCGCGGGCTCCCGCAAGTGGACCGAGGACAACAACGCCGGTCTGTACATGATGCAGTGGGGTTCCGACTGGCCCAGCGGCTACGGCTTCCTGCAGCAGATCGCCAACGGCGGCGCGCTCGGCGAGTCCGGTAACACGAACATCTCGTACCTGGACGACCCGGAGATCAACAAGCTCCTGGACGACTCGATCGCGAACCCGGACAAGGCGGCCCGCGCCAAGGCGTACGCCGAGGTGGACAAGAAGATGCTGGAGACGGCGGCGATCGTGCCCCTCTCCTACTTCAAGGTCCTGCACCAGCGTTCGGACAAGCTCACCAACCTGGTGGTCTCGCAGGCGTTCAGCGGTCAGTACGACTACCTGAACCTCGGCCTGAAGTAGCATCCCCACCGGCTGCGCGGGCGGTGCCCTCACCGGCACCGCCCGCGCCGCCCGGACCGTGGAAGGCACGCCCTCGTGTTCGCGTATCTCATCCGGCGGCTGCTGGCCGCGGTGCTGCTGCTGTTCGTCGTCAGCGCCATCACCTACGCCATCTTCTTCGTCCTGCCGCGGCTGGCAGGCAGCACCCCCGACCAGCTCGCCGCGCAGTACATCGGCAAGAGCCCGGACCCCAAGACCATCGACGCGGTCAAGAAGAACCTCGGCCTCGACGATCCCGTCTACGTCCAGTACTGGGACTTCATCCGCGGCATCTTCGCCGGCCGGGAGTTCAACTTCGGCCCCGACCCGTCGCAGTGCAGCACACCCTGCCTCGGCTACTCCTTCCGCGACCACCAAGAGGTCTGGCCGGAGATGCTGGACCGGCTGCCGGTCACCGCCTCGCTGGCCATCGGCGCCGCCGTGCTGTGGCTGATCTCCGGGGTGACGACGGGCGTGATCTCGGCGCTGCGCCCGGGGTCGATCTTCGACCGCGCGGCGATGGGCATCGCCCTGGCCGGCGTCTCCCTGCCGATGTTCTTCACCGGCACCATCGCGCTGGCGCTGTTCACCTTCCACTGGCAGATCTTCCCGAACGAGTACACACCGCTCACCGAGAACCCGGTGCGGTGGTTCCAGGGGCTGGTGCTGCCCTGGTTCTCCCTGGCGTTCCTCTATTCCGCGCTCTATGCGAGACTCACGCGCGCCGGGATGCTGGAGACCATGGGTGAGGACTACATCCGCACCGCCCGCGCGAAGGGCCTGAAGGAGCCGGTGGTGATCGCCCGGCACGGACTGCGCTCCGCGCTGACGCCCATCGTGACGATCTTCGGCATGGACTTCGCGCTGCTGCTCGGCGGGGCGGTGATCACCGAGACGGTGTTCTCCTTCAACGGGGTCGGTTCCTGGGCGGTGCAGTCCATCAGCGAGAACGACCTGCCACCGATCCTCGGTGTGACGTTGTTCGCCGCCTTCTTCATCGTGATCTGCAATCTGGTGGTCGACTTCGTGTACGCCGCCATCGACCCGAGGGTGAGGGTCTCGTGACCGGTCTGACGAAGACGGGCGCCGTCGGCGAGCCGGTACCGGCCGCCGCCGAAGCGTCGGCGTTCCTGGACATCCGGGACCTCAAGGTCCACTTCCCGACCGACGACGGCGTGGTGAAGTCCGTCGACGGGCTCTCCTTCCAACTGGAGAAGGGCAAGACCCTCGGCATCGTGGGCGAGTCGGGCTCCGGCAAGTCCGTCACCTCGCTGGCCGTCATGGGCCTGCACACCGCAGGGCAGTACGGCAAGCGCCGGCGGGCGCAGATCTCCGGCGAGATCTGGCTCAACGGGCAGGAGCTCCTCTCCGCGGAGCCCGACGCGGTGCGCCGGCTGCGCGGCCGCGAGATGTCGATGATCTTCCAGGACCCGCTCTCCGCGCTGCACCCGTACTACAAGATCGGGTACCAGATCGTGGAGGCGTACCGGGTCCACCACGACGTCGACAAGAAGACCGCGCGCAAGCGGGCCATCGAGATGCTCGACCGGGTCGGCATCCCGCAGCCCGACAAGCGCGTCGACGACTACCCGCACCAGTTCTCCGGCGGCATGCGCCAGCGCGCGATGATCGCGATGGCGCTGGTGAACAACCCCGAACTGCTCATCGCCGACGAGCCGACGACCGCGCTCGACGTCACCGTGCAGGCGCAGATCCTCGACCTGATCCGGGATCTGCAGAAGGAGTTCGGCTCCGCGGTCATCATCATCACCCACGACCTCGGCGTGGTCGCGGAACTGGCCGACGACATCGTGGTGATGTACGGCGGCCGGTGCGTGGAGCGGGGCTCGGCCGAGCAGATCTTCGACCGGCCGCAGCACCCGTACACCTGGGGCCTGCTCGGCTCCATGCCGCGCATCGACCGCGAGGCCACGGACCGGCTCATCCCGGTCAAGGGCAGCCCGCCGAGCCTCATCAACGTGCCCAGCGGGTGCGCGTTCCACCCCCGCTGCCCGTACGCGGACGTGCCCGCGGACAACGCCAGCCGCACCGTACGGCCCGAGCTGCGCGAGGTCGGCGGTGGGGGCACCCCCGCCAGTGGGGGTACCCCCGCCAGTGAGGGCGTAGCCGGTGGGGGAGAGGGCGTAGCCGGTGGGGGAAGGCACTTCGCCGCCTGCCACCTGCGGCAGGAAGACCGGGAGCGCATCTACACCGAAGAGATTGCGCCGAAGCTGTGAAGGACGACGCTGTGCCCGAGACGAAGGCCGACAAGGCGAGCTCCTCCGCCGGCTCCGCCTCCACTGGCGGGGGTGCCCCCACAGCGGGGGACGGGAAGGAGACCGGCGCCGCGGCGGCCGGCCCGGCCGACGCCGGCGGGGCGAAGGCGACCGCGACCATTCCGGGCGCGCGGCTGCGCAAGAAGCCCGCCGCCGGCACCGAGCCGCTGCTGAAGGTCTCCGGGCTGACCAAGCACTTCCCCATCCGCAAGGGCCTCATGCAGCGCCAGGTCGGTGCGGTGCAGGCCGTGGACGGCATCGACTTCGACGTGCTGCCCGGCGAGACCCTGGGCGTCGTCGGCGAGTCCGGCTGCGGCAAGTCCACCATGGGCCGGCTGATCACCCGGCTGCTGGAGCCCACCGGCGGCACCGTCGAGTTCCAGGGCCGGGACATCACGCACCTGAGCACGGGCCAGATGCGCCCGCTCCGCCGCGACGTGCAGATGATCTTCCAGGACCCGTACTCCTCGCTGAACCCGCGGCACACCGTCGGCACCATCGTCGGCGCCCCCTTCAAGCTGCAGAAGGTGCGGCCGGAGGGCGGGGTGAAGAAGGAGGTCCAGGGGATCCTGGAGCGGGTCGGGCTCAACCCCGAGCACTACAACCGCTATCCGCACGAGTTCTCCGGCGGCCAGCGGCAGCGCATCGGCATCGCCCGCGCGCTCGCCCTGCAGCCCAAGCTGATCGTGGCGGACGAGCCGGTCTCGGCGCTGGACGTGTCGATCCAGGCGCAGGTGGTCAACCTCCTGGACGACCTCCAGCAGGAGTTCGGCCTCACCTACGTGATCATCGCCCACGACCTGTCCGTCGTCCGGCACGTCTCGGACCGGATCGCGGTCATGTACCTGGGCAAGATCGTCGAACTCGCCGACCGCACCAGCCTGTACCAGGAACCGCTGCACCCGTACACCAAGGCGCTGATGTCCGCGGTGCCGGTGCCGGACACCAAGCGCCGGCAGCAGCGCGAGCGGATCCTGCTCAACGGCGACGTGCCCTCGCCGATCGCGCCGCCGCTCGGCTGCCGCTTCCACACCCGCTGCTGGAAGGCCACCCAGGTCTGCAAGACCAAGGAGCCGCCGCTGCTGGAGCTGAAGCCCGGCCGGCGCACCGCCTGCTGGCACCCGGAGAACGCGCCCGACCAGGCGCCCGACGACAAGAAGTAGGACGTGCCGGAGTAACACGGGGGCGTGGTGTCCGACGAGTTGTTCACCCCGTCCTTGCAGCACTGGCTGGACCTCGCGGGGATCTTCGTCTTCGGGATCTCCGGCGCGCTCCTCGCGGTCCGGAAGAACTTCGACGTCTTCGGCATCGCGGTGCTCGCGCTGGCCACCGGGCTCGGCGGCGGGCTGCTGCGGGACCTGGTGATCGGCGCGGTGCCGCCGGCCGCGTTCACCGAGCCGGGATACCTGTTCACGCCGCTCGTCGCCGCGCTGCTGGTCGTCTTCCTCCACCCCGAGGTGGAGCGGATCACCAGCGCGGTCATGGTCTTCGACGCGGCCGGACTGGGGCTCTTCTGCGTCACCGGCACGCTCAAGGCGGACGAGTACGGGCTCGGCCTCACCTCCGCCGCCGTCCTCGGGCTGACCAGCGCGGCCGGCGGCGGCGTGGTGCGCGACCTGCTCGCCGGTGAGGTGCCGTCGCTGCTCCGCTGGGACCGGGAGATGTACGCGGTGCCGGCGCTGGTCGGCGCGGTGGCCACCGCGCTGCTGATCCGCTTCGACCAGGCCGGGCCCGCGACGGCGACGGCCGCGGCGGCGGTGGCGTTCGTGCTGCGGCTGCTGGCGCTGCGCTTCCGCTGGCGGGCCCCGCGCGCCTGGCAGCGGCGCAGCAGGGCCGCGGGGGAGGGCTGAGGGCGGGCCGGGGGGGCGGGCTGCCGCCCGGCGGGTGCGGTACGGAGACGGGTGCCGGAGCCGGGGTCCGTACGGCCGGAAGGCGGCGTTCGGCGGGCGGGGCGGGCGCCGTAGAATCGGGACCATCATGGACCAGGCCGTCTACCTCGACCACGCCGCCACCACCCCGATGCTCCCCGAGGCGGTGCGGGCCATGACCGAACGCCTCACCGCCACCGGCAACGCCTCCTCGCTGCACGCCGCGGGCCGGCGGGCCCGGCGCACCGTCGAGGAGTCCCGGGAGCGGCTGGCCGCCGCCTTCGGCGCCCGGCCCAGCGAGGTGGTCTTCACCTCCGGCGGCACCGAGGCGGACAACCTCGCGGTGAAGGGCCTGTACTGGTCGCGGCGGGCCGAGGACCCAGCCCGTACCCGGGTACTCGCCAGCCCGGTCGAGCACCACGCGGTGCTGGACGCCGTGCACTGGCTGCAGAAGCACGAGGGCGCCACCGTCGACTGGCTGCCCGTCGACGCCTACGGCCGGGTGCACCCCGACGGGCTGCGCGCCGCGCTGGAGCGCGGCCCCGCCGGGGGCGCGGGCGACGTGGCGCTGGTGACGGCGATGTGGGCCAACAACGAGATCGGCACGGTCCTGCCGGTCGCGGAACTCGCCGCCGTGGCACGCGAGTACGGCGTGCCGATGCACTCCGACGCGGTGCAGGCCGCGGGCCAGGCGGAGGTCGGTTTCGGGGCGAGCGGGCTGGCCGCGCTGACGCTCACCGGGCACAAGATCGGCGGCCCGTACGGCATCGGGGCGCTGCTCCTCGGCCGCGGGTACGCGCCGGAGCCGCTGCTGCACGGCGGCGGGCAGGAGCGCGAGGTGCGCTCCGGCACGCTGGACGTGCCGGCGGTCGCGGCGTTCGCGGTGGCGGCGGAGCTGGCCGCGGAGCGGCGCGCGGAGTTCGCCGCCGAGGTGGGCGCGCTCCGCGACGCCCTGGTGGCGGCGGTACGGGCCGCGGTGCCCGACGCGGTGCTCAACGGCGACCCGGACCCGGCCGGGCGGCTGCCCGCCAACGCGCACTTCTCCTTCCCCGGCTGCGAGGGCGACTCCCTGCTGCTGCTCCTGGACGCCCAGGGCATCGCCTGCTCCACCGGCTCCGCCTGCACCGCGGGGGTGGCCCAGCCCAGCCACGTGCTGCTCGCCGCGGGGGCGGACCCGGACCTGGCGCGGGGCACGCTGCGGTTCTCGCTGGGGCACACGTCGACGGAGGCGGACGTGGCGGCGCTGGCGGCGGCGATCGGGCCCGCGGTGGCACGGGCGCGGGCGGCGGGGCTGACCTGACCCGGCCGGCTTCATCCGGCCTGGCCCGCGGCGGCGCGGGGCGGTGCGGCCCGTAGCGGATGCGCGGCTCTGCGCGCGCGCCGCCGGGATCAGGAGTCGCGCGCCGGGCGGGCGTTCGCCCTCCGTTCCGCCGCGGCGTGCGCCCTGCGCACCAGGCGCATGTACCGCGGCCAGTCCCAGTGCGGCCCGGGGTCGGTGTGGTCGGCCCCCGGGACCTCGTTGTGGCCGACGATGTGCTCCCGGTCCACGGGTATGCCGTAGCGCCGGCAGATGTCCGCGGTGAGCTCCGCCGACGAGCGGTACATCACGTCGGTGAACGTCTCCGGGCGGTCCACGAAGCCCTCGTGCTCGATGCCGACGCTGCGCTCGTTCCACTCCCGGTTGCCCGCGTGGAAGGCCACGTCCAGCTCCCGGACCGTCTGCGCCACGTGCCCGTCCTCCGCCCGGATGACGTAGTGGGTGGCGGCGCCGTGGCCCGGGTCGCCGAAGACCTGGAGCGCCACCGCGTAGCTGCCCTCGGTGACGTGGACGACGACGCGGTCGATGCCGTAGTCCGCGGGGCGGTCGGCGCGGCGCCAGTTGGCCTCCGAGGCGCCGGCCCAGCCGGCCGCGGCGTAGTCCAGCTCGCCCGGCCTGCGCGGCTTGTCGATGCCGGGGATCTGCCACCACATGCGCTTGAGCTGCTCGTACCCGGCCCAGCCGAGGCCGGCGCCGACCGCGCCCACGCCGAGGGCGGCGAGCACGGCGCGGCGGCTGGAGCGCGTGCGCGGCTGCCCGCTCGCGGGCGGCCCGGGATCCGCGCCGGGCTCCCCCGCCCCGCGCGCCGGTTCTGCGCCGTCCGTCGTCGGCATGCGGTCGTTCCTTCTCGTTCCCGCTCGTTGGTCTCGATCGGCCAACGCCTCCGGCCGCCGGACGGTTCCGCGCCGCGGGCTCGTTACCCTGGAGTGGCTATGACACCACGAGCGACACCCACGGCCCGCCCCGCCCGTCTGAAGGTCCTCGCCGCCATGTCCGGCGGCGTGGACTCCGCCGTCGCCGCCGCCCGCGCCACGGCGGCGGGACACGACGTCACCGGGGTGCACCTCGCGCTCTCCGCCAACCCGCAGTCCTTCCGCACCGGCGCCCGCGGCTGCTGCACCATCGAGGACTCGCACGACGCCCGCCGCGCCGCCGACGTCATCGGCATCCCCTTCTACGTCTGGGACCTCGCCGAGCGGTTCCGCGAGGACGTCGTGGAGGACTTCGTCAGCGAGTACGCCGCGGGCCGTACGCCCAACCCCTGCCTGCGCTGCAACGAGAAGATCAAGTTCGCCGCGCTGCTCGACAAGGCGCTGGCCCTCGGCTTCGACGCGGTGTGCACCGGCCACTACGCGAAGGTCGTCACCCGCGAGGACGGCAGCCGCGAGCTGCACCGCGCGGCGGACGCCGCCAAGGACCAGTCGTACGTCCTCGGCGTGCTGGACGAACGGCAGCTCGCGCACGCGATGTTCCCGCTCGGCGAGACCGACACCACAAAGGCCGAGATCCGCGCGGAGGCCGCCGAGCGCGGGCTGTTCGTCGCGAAGAAGCCCGACAGCCACGACATCTGCTTCATCGCCGACGGCGACACCCAGGGCTTCCTCGCCCGCCGCCTCGGCACCGCCGAGGGCGACATCCTGGACGAGTCAGGCGCCCGCGTCGGCACCCACTCCGGCGCGTACGGCTTCACCGTGGGCCAGCGCAAGGGCCTGGCCCTGGGCCACCCGGCCCCCGACGGCCGGCCGCGCTACGTGCTCGACATCTCGCCCGTCGACAACACCGTCACGGTCGGCCCGGCCGCGTCCCTGGACGTCGAGGCGCTGACGGCGATCTCGCCGCGCTGGTGCGGTACGCCGCCGGCGGGACCCGGCGCGTACACCGCCCAACTGCGCGCGCACGGCGGCGAGACGGCGGTGACCGCCGAGGTCGCCGGCGGCGAGCTGCGGGTGAGCTTCGCCGCGCCGGTCCGCGGGGTGGCGCCGGGGCAGGCCGTGGTGCTCTACGACGGCACGCGCGTGGTCGGCTCCGCCACCATCGCCACCACCCGCCGCGCGGGCGCGCCGGCGGCATAGTGCGGCCAGGGCCGGACAGTGCGGCCAAGGCGGCATAGTGCGGCCAAGGCCGCGTAGCGCGGCCGAAACGCGCCGGTCCGCGGCGCCCTTGCCCGCGCGTACCGTGTGACGCATGAACATCTGCGTCTTCCTCTCCGCCGCCGACCTCGACGAGCGCTACACGGCGCCCGCCCGCCACTTCGCCGAACTCCTCGGCAAGCGCGGGCACACGCTGGTGTGGGGCGGTTCCGACGTGGGCCTGATGAAGGTGGTCGCCGACGGGGTGCAGGAGTACGGCGGCCGGCTCGTCGGGGTCTCGGTGACGTTCCTGGCCGACAAGGCGCGCGCGGGCGCCGACGAGATGGTGATCGCCGGGGACCTCGCGGAGCGCAAGGCGGAGCTGCTCGGCCGCTCCGACGCCGTCGTGATCATGGTCGGCGGCACCGGCACGCTGGACGAGGCCACGGAGATCCTGGAGCTGAAGAAGCACGGGCTGCACGCCAAGCCGGTGGTGCTGCTCAACACCGCGGGGTACTACGACGGGCTGCGGGAGCAGTTCCGGCGGATGGAGGCGGAGGGGTTCCTGCCGCTGCCGCTGACGGAGCTGATGTTCTTCGCGGACGACCCCGAGTCCGCCATGACGTACCTGGAGGCCCGTCCGGCGCGGTGACAGGATGACCGCATGAGTGAGATCACCCCTGCCACCACACATCTGATCACGGGCGCCGGCTCCGGCATCGGCGAGGCGCTGGCCCGGCGGCTGGCCGCGCGCGGATCCGCCGGGCTCTGGTTCCTCGTCCGCGGCGAGGCCCGCGCCGCGGAGCTGGCCGAGCGCTTCCCCGGTGCGCACACCGTCGTGGCCGACCTCGGTGCGCCGGGCGGCCTGGCCGACGCGCTGGCCGGGCAGGAACTGCCCGCCCGGCTCGACTCGCTGGTGCACGTCGCGGGCGTGGTGGAGCTGGGCCCGGTCGCGGAGACCACCCCGAAGGTCTGGGACGAGACGCTGGCGGTGAACCTGACGGGGCCCGCCGAGCTGACCCGGCTGCTGCTGCCGCGGCTGCGGGCGGCGCGAGGGCACGTCGTGTTCGTCAACTCCGGCGCCGGGCTGAACGCGGGACCGGGGTGGGGCGCGTACGGCGCGAGCAAGCACGGGCTGAAGGCGCTGGCCGACGCGCTGCGCGCGGAGGAGGCCGGCAGCGGCGTGCGGGTCACCACGGTCTACCCGGGCCGCACCGCCACGCCGATGCAGGCCAAGGTGCACCGGCAGGAGGGCCGGGAGTACGAGCCGGGGCGCTGGATCGACCCGGAGTCGGTGGCGACCACCCTGCTGACGGCCCTCGACCTGCCGCGCGACGCCCAGCTCACCGACGTCTCCGTACGCCCCGGCCCGTAGGGACTGTCGCACTTTCGGCATACCCTCACCCTCGTGACTGAGACAGCGACGCGCCCCTGGGGCGCAGGTGCCGCCACCGGCGTGGGATCCATGCCGGGCGAGGACGCGCGGGAGACCGCGCGCACCGTGACCGGCGAGGTCGGCGACTTCCCCTTCCTGCCCGAGCTGCCCGCCCGCGGGCCCGGGGCCGACATGGTCGGCCGCAGCGTGGGGATGCTCGTCGACGTCTACGCACACCTGCAGCCCAGCGGCTGGCGCGTCGCCGACCGGCCGGGGATGGACACCCGCAGGACGCGCTCCTGGCTGGGCGAGGACCTGGACGCGCTGGAGGAGTTCACCCAGGGCTACGCGGGACCGCTGAAGGTCCAGGCCACCGGGCCCTGGACGCTCGCCGCCGCGCTGGAGCTGAAGGGCGGCGAGGCCGCGCTGCGGGACCCCGGCGCCTGCCGCGACCTGGCCGCCTCGCTCGCCGAGGGGCTGCGCGCCCATCTGGCGGAGGTACGCCGCCGAGTGCCCGGCGCCGAGGTGGTGCTCCAGCTCGACGAGCCGTCCGTGACCGCCGTGCTCACCGGCCGGGTCGCCACCGCCAGCGGCTACCGCACCTACCGCGCCGTGGACCGCGCCGTCGTCGAGGGCACCCTGCGCGACGTGATCGCCGCCGCCGGCGCCACCGGCCCGGCCGGCACCCCGGTCGTCGTCCACTCCTGCGCCCCTGACGTGCCCTTCGCCCTGCTGCACCGCGCGGGCGCCGCGGCCGTGTCGTACGACGCGGCGCTGCTCACCGAACGCCAGGACGAGACCGTCGGCGAGGCCGTGGAGGGCGGGCTCGGGCTCTTCGCGGGCGTCGTGCCGGCGACGCCGAAAGCGTCCGCGGGCGCGCCCGGCGGTGCGGGTCAGATGTCAGACCCTGCAGGTAGCGTCGGGGGTGTCAGGACGTTGTGGCGCAGGCTGGGGCTGTCGCCGCAGGCGCTCGCCGGCAGTGTGGTGATCACTCCGGCGTGCGGCCTCGCGGGCGCGGACCCGGAGTACGCCCGCCGGGCCCTCGCCCACTGCGTCCGTGCCGCAGGGTCCCTCGCCCGGGACCCGGAGTGACAACGGGAGGCCGGTGTGAGTACGGACAGCGTGGCGCGTGAGCGGCATCGGCTGCTGGCGGAGCAGATCGAGGAGCACCGCTTCAGGTACTACGTGACGACGCCCGTCATCAGCGACGCCGACTTCGACAAGCTGCTCCGGGAGCTGGAGGCGCTGGAGGCGGAGCACCCGGAGCTGGTCACGCCCGACTCGCCGACCCAGAAGGTCGCCGGGGCGTACGAGACGGAGTTCACCTCCGTCCGGCACCGCGAGCGGATGCTCTCGCTGGACAACGCGTTCTCGGACGAGGAGCTGGACGCCTGGGCCGACCGGATGGCCCGGGAGCTGGACCCCCAGCCGTACCACCTGCTGTGCGAGCTGAAGGTCGACGGCCTCGCGGTCAACCTGACGTACGAGCACGGCCGGCTGGTCCGCGGCGCCACCCGCGGCGACGGCCGCGCCGGCGAGGACATCACGCCGAACATCCGCACCATCGGCGATATCCCGCACCGGCTGCGGGGGGAGAACGTCCCGGATCTCGTGGAGATCCGCGGCGAGGTGTACTTCTCGCTCGGTGACTTCCAGAAGCTCAACGCGGACCTGGTGGCCGAGGGCAAGCCCCCCTTCGCCAACCCGCGCAACTCCGCGGCCGGTTCGCTGCGCCAGAAGAACCCCCAGGTCAGCGCCTCCCGCCCGCTGCACATGGTGGTGCACGGCATCGGTGCGCTCGAAGGCGCCCGCTTCGACCGCCTCTCCGGGGCGTACGACCTGCTCAAGGAGTGGGGCCTGCCCACCTCGCCGTACACGAAGGTGGTCGACGGGATCGACGGCGTACGGGCCTTCATCTCCCGCTACCACGAGCGGCGGCACGACGTGGCGTACGAGTTCGACGGCGTCGTCGTCAAGCTCGACGAGATCGCCCTCCAGGGCCGCCTGGGCTCCACGTCCCGCGCGCCGCGCTGGGCCATCGCCTGGAAGTTCCCGCCGGAGGAGGTGAACACCAAGCTGGTCGACATCCGCGTAGGCGTCGGGCGCACCGGACGGGTAACGCCGTACGCGGTGGTCGAGCCGGTGACGGTGGCGGGATCCGAGGTCGAGTTCGCCACGCTGCACAACCAGGACGTGGTGAAGGCCAAGGGCGTCCTCATCGGCGACACGGTCGCGCTCCGGAAGGCGGGCGACGTGATCCCCGAGATCATGGGCCCGCTCACGGACCTCAGGGACGGCAGCGAGCGGGAGTTCGTGATGCCCGCGGAGTGCCCCGAGTGCGGCACGGCGCTCAAGCCCATGAAGGAGGGCGACGTCGACCTGCGCTGCCCCAACGCCCGCTCCTGCCCGGCGCAGCTCCGCGAGCGGCTGTTCTACCTCGCCGGACGCCGCTGCCTGGACATCGAGAACTTCGGGTACGTCGCCGCGACGGCGCTCACCCAGCCGCTGGAGCCGGCGGAGCCGCCGCTCAGGGACGAGGGCGGCCTCTTCGACCTGAAGGTCGAGGACCTGCTGCCCATCAAGTCGTACGTGCTGGACCAGGACACCGGGCTGCCCAAGCGCGACCCGGAGACCGGCGAGGAGAAGGTCGTCACCTTCTTCGCCAACAAGGAGGGCAACCCGAAGAAGAACACCGAGCTGATGCTCGGTCACATCCGGGCCGCCAAGGACCGGCCGCTGGCCCGGATCATCGCCGGGCTGTCCATCCGGCACGTCGGCCCCGTCGCCGCGGAGGCGCTGGCCCGCGAGTTCCGCTCCATCGACCGGATCATGGCGGCGAGCGAGGAGGAGCTGGCCGCGGCCGAGGGCGTCGGGCCCACCATCGCGGCCTCGCTCACCCAGTGGTTCGCCGAGGACTGGCACCGCGAGATCGTCGAGCGCTGGCGCGCGGCGGGCGTGCGGATGGAGGAGGAGGCGCAGGAGTCGGAGGGCGCGCGTCCGCTGGAGGGGCTGACCGTCGTCGTCACCGGCACGCTCCAGTCGCACACCCGGGACGGCGCGAAGGAGGCGCTGCAGAGCCGCGGGGCCAAGGTGACGGGTTCGGTCTCGAAGAAGACCGACTTCGTGGTCTCCGGCGACAACCCCGGGTCCAAGTACGACAAGGCCGTGCAGTTGAAGCTTCCGATCCTCGACGACGCGGGCTTCGCCGTCCTTTTGGAGCAGGGACCCGACGCCGCCCGCGACGCCGCCCTGCCCCCGCCCGAGTAACCGCCGCCCCCGGCCCGTTCGAGCGCTGACCGAAACCCGGCGAGTCGGGGGCAATCGGGCGACCGCAGCCGATCGCCGCCCCAGAAAGGCTTTCGCGGCCTAGTGTGGATGGGCGCGCCGACGCGCGCCCAGGCGGTGAGAGGGACGGGATGCGACCGACGGAGAGCACGGAACCGGCGCCGGTGCTGCGCCGGTTGGTGCTGCCCGCCCTGCCGTGGCTGGCGCAGGCCGCGGGCGGCCTGGTGTTCGCCATCGGGGTGCTGTACGGGCTGCGGCAGGGCCACGCGCTCTTTCCCCGCGGCACCGCGGGCTGGGGCCTGGCCGTCCTGACGGCCGTCCTCATCGCCCATCTGGTCGCACCCGGCCGCGACCGCTGGTCCGGAGGGAACGGCTCGGCCGCCGCGCTCACCCTCGCCGTGCTGCTGCTCTACGGCTGGATCCCGGCCGTCGCCGTCAGCCTGCTGGTCATCCTCGCCGTCGCCCTGGTCCGCCGGCCGCACCGCCGCCAGGCGCCGCTGCACGGGGCCGTCGAGATCCTCGGCATCTCGACGGCCGCCGTGGTGCTGTGGACCTGCGGCGAGCACCCGACGGTCGAGGAGCCCTGGGAGCCGGGCTCCTGGGACCTGTACGCGCTGCCCGAGCTGATCGCCGCCGCCCTGGCGTACGTCCTGGTGACCCGCGTGCTCACCTGGTACGCCGACCCCGGCCACCGCGAAGGCCCCGGCCTGCTCGCCCGCGCCGCCCTCACCCGCCAGGGCCTGGGCGGCGCCGCGCTCCTCGGCATCGCGCCGCTCATCATCGTCGTGGCCGTCAACACCCCCGTGCTGCTGCCGCTCTTCGCGGTGCCGCTCATCGCCCTCGACTCCAGCCTGTGGATGGCCCGCGCCCGCGCCGAGGAGCAGTTGCGCGACCCGCTGACCGGACTGCCCAACCGCCAGTGGCTGCTGGAGCGCACCTGGCACGCCCTGGCCGAGGCCGAGAGCACAGGACGGCGCGCCGCCCTCATCCTCATCGACCTCGACCGCTTCCGCGCCGTCAACGACACCCTCGGCCACCGCGCCGGTGACCGGCTGCTGCTCCAGCTCGCCGGCCGGCTGCGGCTCGCGCTGCCCCGCGGCGCGGAGGCCGCCCGCCTCGGCGGCGACGAGTTCGCCGTGCTCATCCCGCTCACCGACTCCGCCACCAGCGCCCAGCGGGTGGCCCGTACGCTCGTCGCCGCCCTCGGCTCCCCGCTCGACCTCGACGGGATGAGCCTGGTGCTGGAGGCCAGCGCCGGCGTCGCCGTCTACCCCGAGCACGCCACCGAGACCGAGGGCCTGCTCCAGCGCGCCGACGTGGCGATGTACCAGGCCAAGCGGGACCGCAGCGGCGTCGAGGTCTACGAGGCCCGCCGCGACGGCAACACCCCCGACCGGCTGGGCCTGCTGGGCGACCTGCGCCGGGCGCTCCAGGCCCGCGAGGTCGCGCTGCACTACCAGCCGAAGGTCGGCTTCGACGGCCGCGTCGTCGGCCTGGAGGCCCTGGTCCGCTGGGCGCACCCGGAGCGCGGGCACGTGAACCCGGAGGAGTTCATCGCCATCGCCGAGACCTCGGGCCTGATGCCGGTGCTCACCGAGTACGTGCTGGAGACCGCGCTCGCCCAGGTCGCCGACTGGCGCGCCGCCGGCCTCCAGGTGCCCGTCGCCGTCAACGTCTCGCCGCGCGACGTGCACACGCCCGGCTTCGCCGGCGCCGTCGCCGCCCGCCTCGCCCGGCACGGCGTGCCGCCCGGCGCGCTGCAACTGGAGATAACGGAGCACGTGCTGCTGGAGGACCCGCAGCGCGCGGCCGACACGCTCGCCGGGCTCACCGGGCACGGCGTGAAGATGTCGCTCGACGACTTCGGCACCGGCTACTCGTCGCTGGTCCATCTGCGCCGGCTGCCGGTGAGCGAGTTGAAGATCGACCGCTCGTTCGTCGCCCGGCTGGCCGTCGACCCGGAGGACCTGGAGATCGTCCGCTGCACCGTCGACCTCGCGCACTCCCTCGGCCTGCGCGTCGTCGCCGAGGGCGTCGAGGACGACGAGACCTGGGAGCACCTGCGCGACCTCGGCTGCGACGCGGTGCAGGGCTGGCTCGTCTCCGCCGCCATGCCGCCGGCGGAGACCACCGCCTGGCTGCGCGCCCGCGGCCCCGGCCCCGGGGCCAGGGCGCTGCCGGCCGCGGCGTCCGCCGCGCGCCCGGCGGACGAGCCGGCGGCGGCCGGGGCCGTGCCGCAGCCGGGCGAGGCGGAGGAGCCGGTCAAGCCGGTGAAGTGACCGCCGCCCCGCCGCCGCAGGGCACCCGGGCGGACGAACCGTCACGTACGGCCGGGGCGGCCGTGGAGGCGGCCGGAACCGCCCCCGCCGGGAAACCCGGTCGGGCGCACCGCCCCGCGCCCCATAGGATTGCCCCGAAACCGTCACACCACCCTGTGAGGATGACCCGCATGCCTGGCATCACGCGCGAGGAGGTCGCCCACCTCGCCCGGCTGGCGCGCCTGGAGCTGAGCGGCGAGGAGCTGGACCACTTCGCCGGCCAGCTCGACGCCATCATCGGCGCGGTCGCCCGCGTCGCCGATGTGGCCGGCGAGGACGTACCGCCGACCAGCCACCCGCTGCCCCTGACGAACGTCATGCGCCCGGACACCGTCCGGCCGGGCTTCACCGCGCAGCAGGCGCTCTCCGGCGCGCCCGCGCAGGAGCAGCAGCGTTTCAAGGTGCCGCAGATCCTGGGGGAGGAGTGACCGTGGCCGACAGCTCGGGAATCATCAGGCAGACGGCGGCCGAGACCGCCGCGCAGATCGCCGCGGGCGACGTCAGCGCGGTCGAGGTGGCGGAGGCCCATCTCGCCCGCATCGAGGCCGTGGACGAGAAGGTGCACGCCTTCCTCCACGTCGACCGCGAGGGGGCGCTCGCCCAGGCGCGCGATGTGGACGCCCGGCGCGAGCGCGGCGAGCAGCTCGGCCCGCTGGCCGGCGTGCCGCTGGCGCTCAAGGACATCTTCACCACCGAGGGGGTGCCCACCACCGCGGGGTCGAAGATGCTCCAGGGCTGGGTCCCGCCGTACGACGCGACCGTGACCCGGCGGCTGAAGGAAGCCGGCGTCGTCATCCTCGGCAAGACCAACATGGACGAGTTCGCGATGGGCTCCTCCACCGAGAACAGCGCCTACGGCCACACTGGCAACCCTTGGGACCTCACCCGGATCCCCGGCGGCTCCGGCGGCGGTTCGTCGGCCGCCATCACCGCGTACATGGCGGCGCTGGCCATCGGCACCGACACCGGCGGCTCCATCCGCCAGCCCGCCTCCGTCACCGGCACGGTCGGCGTCAAGCCGACCTACGGCGGCGTCTCGCGGTACGGGATGATCGCGTTCTCCTCCAGCCTCGACCAGGGCGGCCCGTGCGCCCGTACGGTGCTGGACGCGGCGCTGCTGCACGAGGTGCTGGCCGGCCACGACCCGATGGACTCCACCTCCATCGACGCCCCCGTCCCGGCCGTCGTCGAGGCCGCGCGCCACGGCTCGGTGGCCGGGACGCGCGTCGGCGTGGTGAAGGAGTTCCGCGGCGAGGGCTACCAGCCGGGGGTCATGCAGCGCTTCGACGAGGCCGTCGAGCTGCTGCGCGAGCTGGGCGCCGAGGTCGTGGAGGTGTCCTGCCCGGCGTTCGACAGGGCGCTCGCCGCGTACTACCTCATCGCGCCCGCCGAGGTCTCCTCGAACCTCGCCCGCTACGACGGCCTGCGCTACGGCCTGCGCGCCGGCGACGACGGCACGCACTCCGCCGAGGAGGTCACCTCGCTCACCCGGGCGGCGGGCTTCGGCCCCGAGGTCAAGCGCCGCATCATGCTCGGTACGTATGCGCTGAGTTCCGGCTACTACGACGCCTACTACGGCTCGGCGCAGAAGGTCCGCACCCTCATCACCCGTGACTTCGAGCGCGCCTACGAGCAGGTCGACGTGCTCGTCTCGCCGACCACCCCGACGACCGCGTTCCCGATCGGCGAGCGGGTCGACGACCCGATGGCGATGTACCTCGCCGACCTGTGCACCATCCCGTCCAACCTCGCCGGCAACGCCGCGATGTCGCTGCCCTGCGGCCTCGCGCCGGAGGACGGGCTCCCGGTGGGGCTGCAGATCATCGCCCCCGCCATGGCCGACGACCGGCTCTACAAGGTCGGTGCCGCGGTGGAGGCCGCGTTCACCGACCGGTGGGGCCACCCCCTGCTGGAGGAGGCACCCGCCCTATGAGCAAGTTCGCCAAGGCCAAGGACTTCAAGAAGTCCAAGACCGGTGTGTACATCTCCCTCACGTCCACGCTCTTCGGCGTGATCAGCGTCGCCAAGCAGATGAAGCAGGCGCGCTTCGAGGAGGACCGGCTGCGTCAGCTCGACGCCGCGGTGTCCGCCGCCGCCATCGCCACCGGCGTCGCCCTGCTGGTGCGGGAGCTGCGCCGGATGAACGACGACGACATCCTCGCCGGCTGAGCGGGCCGCGCCGGGGTCGAGAGGCTGGAAGAGAGCTGTGACTGTCACGTACGAGGACGCCCTCGCGACGTACGAGCCGGTGCTGGGCCTGGAGGTCCACGTCGAGCTCGGCACCGCGACCAAGATGTTCTGCGGCTGCGCCACCGCGCTGGGCGCCGGGCCCAACACCCAGACCTGCCCCGTCTGCCTCGGCCTGCCCGGCGCGCTGCCGGTGGTGAACGAGACGGGCGTGGAGTCCGCGGTCAAGATCGGCCTGGCGCTCAACTGCGAGATCGCCGAGTGGTGCCGCTTCGCCCGGAAGAACTACTTCTATCCGGACATGCCGAAGAACTTCCAGACCTCGCAGTACGACGAGCCCATCGCGTACGACGGCTACCTCGACGTCGAGGTCGACGGCGAGGTCTTCCGGGTCGAGATCGAGCGCGCCCACATGGAGGAGGACACCGGCAAGTCCACCCACGTGGGCGGTGCCACCGGGCGGATCCACGGCGCCTCGCACTCGCTGCTGGACTACAACAGGGCCGGCATCCCGCTGATCGAGATCGTCACCAAGCCGATCACCGGCGCCGGCGCCAAGGCCCCCGAGGTGGCGAAGGCGTACGTGGCCGAGCTGCGGGAGCTGATCAAGGCCCTCGGCGTCTCCGAGGCCCGGATGGAGCAGGGCCAGATGCGCTGCGACGTGAACCTGTCGCTGATGCCGGCCGGCGCCACCGTCTTCGGCACCCGCAGCGAGACGAAGAACGTCAACTCGCTGCGCAGCGTCGAGCGCGCGGTGCGCTCCGAGGTCATCCGGCACGCCGAAGTCCTCGACGGCGGCGGCAAGATCGTCCAGGAGACCCGCCACTTCCACGAGGACACCGGCACCACCACCTCGGGCCGTACCAAGGAGGAGGCGGAGGACTACCGCTACTTCCCCGAGCCCGACCTCGTGCCCGTCGCGCCCGCCCGCGCGTGGGTGGAGCAACTGCGCTCCGGGCTGCCGGAGCTGCCGCGGCTGCGCCGCAACCGGCTGCGCGAGGAGTGGGGCGTCTCCGCGCACGACATGCAGTCCATCCTCAACGCCGGGGCCATCGGCCCGATCGTCGCCACCATCGACGCGGGCGCGGACGCCACCGCGGCGCGCAAGTGGTGGATGGGCGAGCTGGCCCGGCGGGCCAACGAGGACGGCGTCGAGCTGGCCGCGCTGGCGATCACGCCGGAGCAGGTCGCGCGGGTGGCGGCGCTGGTCGCGGAGGGCAAGCTCAACGACAAGCTGGCCCGCCAGGTCATCACCGGCGTCCTGGACGGCGAGGGCACCCCGGACGAGGTCGTCGACAAGCGCGGTCTGGCCATCGTCAAGGACGAGGGCGCGCTCGGCGCCGCGGTCGACGAGGCCATCGCGGGCAACCCGGCCATCGCGGAGAAGATCCGCGGCGGCAAGGTGCAGGCGGCGGGGGCGCTGGTCGGCGCGGTCATGAAGGCCACCCGCGGCCAGGCGGACGCCGCCCGCGCCCGGGAGCTGATCATGGAGAAGCTGGGCGTAGCGGACTGATGGTGTGAAAAAAGCCACTCATCGGACCAACGATCTCCCGCACCTGTAACAGTGGCAGCGCAGGTGCAGGAGTCTTTGAGGGCCGACCTCCCTGAAAGATCGTGAATATCCCAGGGAGCCGCCCGTGTCCGGTCTCGCCCGGTGGTGTCTCCGCCGCCGCCTGCTCGTCGTCCTGCTCTGGCTCGCCGCCTTCGCCGGGACCGCCGTCGCGGCGGCCCTGCTGGGGCCGGCGTACTCGAACGACTACGACGTCCCGGGCACCGAGTCCGGGCGGGCGCAGGTGCTCATGGCCGAGGCGTTCCCCGGCATGGACGGCGTTGCGGACTCCGTCGTCTGGCACGACGACGGCGGGGTCGGCGACGCGCAGACCAGGGAGCGGGTGGACGCGGCGCTGACGGAGATCGCCGGGCTGCCGGGGGTCTCGGAGGTGAGCGGCCCCTACGGCTCGTACGCCGCCGGCGAGGCGGGGGCCGCCACCGGGAACGGCGCCGGTGACGGCGGGGCGGTCAGCGCCGACGGGCGCACGGCGTACGCCACCGTCACCTACGACGGGGCCGTGGACGACCTGGCGACCGGAGACGTCCGCAAGGTCGTGGACGCCGCGGGGACGGCGGCGGGCGACGGTCTGGAGGTCGCCGTGGGCGGCCCCGGGGCCGGGCTGCTCCAGGCGCCGTCCGTGCACTACGGCGAGGCCGTCGGGGTGGTCGTCGCGGCGGTCGTGCTCTTCGTCGCGTTCGGCTCGCTCGCCGCGATGGCGCTGCCGATCGCGACCGCGCTCGTAGGCGTCGGCACGGCGTACTGGTGCGTCACCCTCCTCGGCCACGCCATGGCCGTCGCCGACTTCGCCCCCATGCTCGGCATGCTCGTCGGCCTCGGCGTCGGCATCGACTACGCCCTGTTCATCGTCACCAGACACCGCCGCGGACTGCGCGAGGGGCTGCCCGTGGGCGAGGCCGCGCAACGCGCCGTGGCCACGGCCGGGCGGGCCGTGGTCTTCGCGGGCGTCACCGTGTGCATCGCGCTGCTCGGCATGCTGGTGCTGCGGCTGAACTTCCTCACCGGCGTCGCCGTCGCCGCCTCGCTCACCGTCGTGCTCACCGTCGCCGCCTCGATCACGCTGCTGCCGGCGCTGCTCGGCGTCATCGGCATGAAGGCCCTCAGCCGCCGCGAGCGGCGCGCGCTCGTCGAGAACGGCCCGCGGCCCGAGGTGCCGCGCGGGCTCGCCGCCCGCTGGGCCGGTCTGGTGGAGCGCCGGCCGCGGCTGCTGGGCGCGCTCGCGCTGGTGCTCATGGGCGTCCTCGCGCTGCCCGTCGCCGCGCTCCACCTGGGCAGCTCCGACCAGGGCAACCATCCCGCGAGCGCCACCACCAGGCAGGCGTACGACATGATGGCCGGGGGCTTCGGCCCCGGCAGCAACGGCCCGCTCACGCTCGTCGCCCACCTCGACGGTGCGGGCGACCGGGTCGCCTTCGACTCGCTGCCCGAGACGCTGCGCGGCACCCCGGGCGTCGCCGACGCCACCGCTGCGGTGCACGGCAAGGGCGGCGGCACCGGGCTGATCACCGTCACCCCGGAGACCGCGCCGCAGGACGAGGCGACGTCGGACCTGGTGGACCGGCTGCGCTCGGACGTGCTGCCGGAGGCCGCGGACGGCACGTCGATGCAGGTGCACGTGGGCGGCATCACGGCGGGCCAGGACGACTTCGCCGAGGTGATCGTCGGCAAGCTGCCGCTCTTCGGCGGCGTCGTGATCGCGCTGGGCTGCCTGCTGCTGCTGGTGGCGTTCCGCAGCGTGGGCGTACCGCTGAAGGCCGCGCTGATGAACGTGCTGGCCGTGACGGCGTCCTTCGGGGTGGTGGTGGCGGTCTTCCAGTGGGGCTGGGGTGCCGGGCTGCTGGGGCTGGGCGCCACCGGGCCGATCGAGCCGTTCCTGCCGGTGATCATGATCTCGGTGCTCTTCGGGCTCTCGATGGACTACCAGGTCTTCCTGGTCAGCAGGATGTACGAGGAGTGGCGGGCGACCCGCGACAACCGGCGGGCGGTGCGGGTCGGGCTCGCCGAGACCGGCCGGGTCATCAACTGCGCGGCGCTCATCATGATCGCGGTCTTCTCGGCGTTCGCGCTGGGCGGGGACCGGATCATCGCGATGTTCGGGGTGGCGCTGGCCGCGGCGGTGGCGCTGGACGCCTTCGTGCTGCGCACGCTGCTGGTGCCGGCGCTCATGCATCTGCTGGGCCGGGCCAACTGGTGGCTGCCCGGCTGGCTGGAGAAGCGGCTGCCGCACATCGGCGTCGAGGGGCCGGAGGAGCCGGCGGCCGCCGAGCACATCCGGCTGCCGGAGGAGACGGCGGTTCGTTAATACTCCTCTCAGACGGGCCGCCTACGGTGCCCGGCATGACTGCACTATCGAAGACCGACCGGGCGGCCGGCGCCGCCGGGACCGACGCCGCGGACGCCACGGGGGCCGCCGGCACCGCGAAGACCGCGGACCCGGTGGACGCGCCGGCCGCCGACGAGGCCGCGTACGACGACACGGAGGGCGACGACACCGAGGCCGACGGGGCCGATGAGACCGACCGGGCCGGGAAGGGCCCCGACGGCGACGAGCCCGGCGAACTGCTCCCCGCCGCCCGCGCCTCCACCGGCGTCGCCGCCGGCGCCGCGGCCATCGTGGGCGCCGCCCTGGGCCTCGCCTCGCTCACCGGCACCTGGCTGGCCGACCTCGTCTCCGCCCGCAGGGAGCTGACCGGCCAGCTCGAATCCGCCAACGGCACCGCCGCCGAGCAGATCTCCGCCGCGTACGGCACCCCCTGGCACACCATCGCCCTCTTCAACGGCCTCACCGCGGTCGTCGCCCTGATCGTGTCGGCGGCGGTGCTCGTCCGCCCGGCGTTCGGCGACAGCGGCCTGCGGCCCGTGGTGTGGGTACGGGCCGTGGCCGTCGCGGGGGTGGTGCTGGGCGCGCTCGGGCTGGTGATCGCGGCCGTCATGCGCTTCGACGTCTTCGCCGGCCTGCCCACCGTGCCCGGTCAGTGAGAAAACCGATTCCACGCTGTCAGTGCAGCGTGCGATGCTCGACAGCGTGCAGAGCCGAACGATCAGCCCGGTGTTCGCAGGCCGTCATGACGAGTTGAAGACCCTCGACGCCGCGCTCGCCCGCGCCGCGCTCGGCGAGCCGCAGGTGCTGCTCGTGGGGGGCGAGGCAGGCGTGGGCAAGAGCCGGCTGCTGGACGAGTTCCTGGAGGCGGCGCAGGGCGCCGGCGCGGTCACCGCGGTCGGCGGCTGTCTGGAGCTGGGCGCGGACGGCCTGCCCTTCGCGCCGTTCGCCACGGCGCTGCGCATGCTGCACCGCAAGGTCGGCGCCGAGCTGACGGAGCTGGCCGCGGGCCAGGAGCCGGTGCTCGCCCGGCTCCTCCCCGACCTGGGCCCGGTCACCGAGGAGCCGCACGGCCAGGACAGCCGGGCCCGGCTCTTCGAGCTCACCGTCGGCCTGCTGGAGCGGCTGGCCGCGGGGCGCACCGTGGTGCTGGCCCTGGAGGACCTGCACTGGGCGGACCGCTCCACCCGCGAGCTGCTCGGCTATCTCGTCCGCTCGGTCCAGGGCGCCCGCCTCGTGGTCCTCATGACGTACCGCTCGGACGACGTCCACAGGCGCCATCCGCTGCGGCCCTTCCTCGCCGAGCTGGACCGGCTGCGCTCCGTGCAGCGGCTGGAGCTGGCCCGGCTCAGCGAGGACGAGGTGCGCAGCCAGCTCGCCGGCATCCGCGGCGTCGCCGAGCCCGAGCGCGAGCTGACCGCCGAGGTGTACGCGCGCAGCGAGGGCATCCCCTTCTTCGTCGAGGAGCTGGCCCTCAGCGAGGACGCGGGCCGCCTCAGCGACTCCCTCCGGGATCTGCTGCTGGTACGGGTCGAGGCGCTGCCCGAGGGCGCCCAGCGCGTGGTGCGCCTCGCCGCGCGGAACACGCGCGTCCCGCACGCCCTGCTCGCCGTCGTCTCCGGCCTCACCGAGGACGAGCTGATCGAGGGCCTGCGCGCCGCCGTCGGGGCGAACGTGCTGGTGCCCGACGAGGAGGGCGAGGCGTACCGCTTCCGGCACGCCCTGCTGCGCGAGGCCGTCCTCGACGACCTGCTGCCCGGCGAGCGCACCCGCCTCAGCAGGCGGTACGCGGAGGCCCTGGAAGCCGACGCCGGGCTGGTCGCGGCGGAGGAGCGGGCGACCCGCCTGGCGAGCTACTGGTACTACGCGCGCGATGCCGCCAAGGCCCTGCCCGCCGTGCTCCACGCCGCCCTGGAGACCCGAGCCCGGCACGCCTACGCCGAGCAGCTCAAGCTGCTGGAGCGGGCGCTGGAGCTGTGGGACGAGGTGTCGCCCGAGGAGCGCCGCGGGCTGCCTTCGCAGGGCGGCCTCGAGTCGTATCCGCCGTGCGGCTGCGGGGACCGGCCGGAGGAGATCGAGCTGCACCTGGTCGACCTGCTGGCGCACGCCGCGTTCGCGGCCCGGCTCGACCACCAGTGGGAGGCGGCGCTGAAGTTCGTGAAGAAGGCGCTCAAGGTCGTCGACGAGACGCGGGACCCGCTGCGCGCCGCCTGGTTCTGGCTGGAGCGCTCCAAGCTCATCGCGCTCGCCGGCCGCGGCGACGGCCGCGCGGAGCTCACCCGGGCGCACGAGCTGGTGCACGACCTGCCGGCCTCGGCCACCCACGCCGACGTGCTCGCGCACGTGGCGATGTGGGAGCTGCTGCACGCCTCCGACCTGGACAGCATGGCCCTCGCCGAGCGCGCCGTCGAGCTGGCCAGGCAGGCGGGCGCCGGGGAGGTCGAGCTGGGCGCGCGGATCACGCTGTGCACGCTGCGCTCGGCCAAGGGCGACTCCGACGCCTGGATCGCGGAGTTGTACGAGATACGGGACCTGGCCGGGCAGCGCGGCGCCCACCGCCAGATGGGCCGCGCGTGTATCAACCTCTGCGACGCGCTGGAGAAGGCCGGCCGGTCCGCGGAGGCGGTCGAGGCGGGCCTCGCCGGCATGAAGGACATGTACGGCCGCGGGCTGTACGACGCCGCGGCCTTCGCCGCGCTCAACGTGGTGGAGTCGCTGACCTCGCTGGGCGAGTGGGACCGCGCGGAGCAGATGCGCCAGGAGTGGAAGCGGCACGCGGCCGGCTCCCGCACCGGCGCGTCGGTGGCGCTGCGGCGGGCCCAGCTCGCGCTGCTGCGCGGGGAGTTCGAGCTGGTGCCGGAGCTGATCGCCGCGGCCCGCAGGTACCGGGGGCGCAACGACGGCGAGCCGCAGTACGAACTGCCCTTCGCCGCGGTGGAGATGAGCGCCCTGTGGACGCTGGGAAAGGCGCCGGAGGCGCTGGACCTGCTGGAGCGGCACCTGGCGCTGCTGCCGCTCTCCGGCCAGGAGGCGTACGTCTGGCAGCTCCTGGTCGCCGGCGCCCGGCTGGCGGGGGACGTCGCCGGGGTGCCGGGGGTGCCGGAGGCGCGGCGTGCGGAGATCGTGGCGCGGCTGGCGGACGCGGCGGCGGTCCTGCCGGCCGAGGGGCCGCCCTGGACGCCGTCGTCCCGCCTCTTCGCGGCGGAACTGGCCCGCGCCCGCGGGCTCGCCGACCCCGCCGTCTGGGCGGCGGCCGCCGCGGCGTACGAGCCGCTGGGCCACCCGCACACGCTGGCGCACATCGCGTACCGCCGGGCGGAGACGCTGCTCGCCGGCGCCGCGGGCGGCGGCGCGGCGGCCCGCGACATCGCGGCCCCGCTGCTGGCCGAGGCGCACGCGACGGCGGTCCGCCTCGGCGCGGCCCCGCTCCGCGAGTCCGTGGAACACCTCGCGGGCCGCGCCCGCGTCCCCCTCGGCAGGGCGTCCCGCCCGCCGGCGGACCCGGTGGAGTCGCTGGGCCTCACGGCCCGCGAGACGGACGTGCTGCGGCGGGTGGCGGTGGGACGGAGCAACCGCGAGATAGCGGAAGAGCTGTTCATCGCGCCGAAGACGGCGAGTGTGCACGTGTCGAACCTGATGGCGAAGCTGGGTGTGTCGAACCGCGGCGAGGCGGCCGCGATGGCCCACCGCCTGCGCCTCTTCGAGGACTGACCCCCGCGGGCCGGGTCGCGCGTCGCGGAGCGCGGCTGCCGGACCCATACGGTGACGGGGAAACCCGGGGCGGTGCAGGACGGCGCCCCGCGACCGTGCCCGCCGGGCCCTCCGCCCCCGGGACGGACCGGCGCCCGCCATCCCGGTGGAGCCGAGGGGGTGTCAGGCGCTCTCGAAGAGGCGCATTCGGTGTGCCACCGCCGCGGCCTCCCCGCGGTTGGAGACGCCGAGTTTGGCCATCAGGTTGGACACGTGCACGCTCGCCGTCTTCGGCGAGATGAACAGCTCCTCGGCGATCTGCCTGTTGCTCCGCCCCGCCGTGACCAGCCGCAGCACGTCCGTCTCGCGGGCCGTCAGCCCCAGCGCCTCCGCCGGATCGGCGGGCGCCGGCGCCTGCGCCGCCGCATCGCCGGGAGCCGCGAGCGGGATCCGCGCGCGGGCCGCCAACTGCTCGACGCCGTCGCGCAGCGGCGCCGCGCCCAGCGCCTGGGCCGCCGCGTACGCCTGCCCGAGCAGCCGCGCCGCCCGCTCCCGTACGGGCACGGCCGCGCCGCCCGCGAGCAGCGCCTCCGCCCACCGGTAACGCACCCAGCCCAGCTCGTGCGGCCGCTCCAGCGGCTCCAGCGCCGATGCCGCCGCCTCCCACAGGGCCACTTCGGAGCCGCCCCGCGCCCGGGCCAGCTCCGCGACGAAGTACCGCTGCCACGCCACCCAGATCGGCGTCGGCGTGTCCAACTGCCCCGCCGCGCGCTCCAGCCGGTCCAGCAGCTCGTCGCGGCCCGCCGCCGTGCCCGGCAGCCCGCGCGCGTCGCCCTCGGCCGCCGCCGCGGAGACCAGGAGCTGCCACAGATACGACTCGTGCCCCAGCTCCGGCAGCTTCACCAGCCCTTCGGCGAGCATCGCCCGCGCCTCGTCGTACCGCCCGCGCTCCATCAGGATCCGCGCCCCGATCTGCACCATGCGGTACGAGCCCTGCGGCTCCGCCTGGCTCGCGCCCGCGGCCTCGCGCGCCTCGGCGAGCAGTTCCCCGGCCCGGTCCACGTCCCCGCGGTACAGCGCCAGCCAGGCGGCGGCGAGCCCGGCGAACGCGCGGGTACGGGCCTGGGCCCCGTACGACCGCAGCCGGGCCAGGTCCTGCTCGGCGGCGTCCCACTCGCCGACGGAGATCATCGCGTCGACCATGTTGCACCCGATGAAGGCGATCGAGTCGCGCAGGCCCTGCTTCCTGGCCGCCGCGAGACCGCCGCGCGCCGCCTCGATGGCCTCGCGGGACCTGCCGGTCATCTCCAGCACGGACGCGAGGTTGTTGTGCGCCCGGCCGATGACGGTCGGGGCCCCGCTGCGGTCGGCGGCGTCGCGCAGCTCGTACAGCTCGGCGATGCCGCGCTCGACGTCGGCGGCGTGGGTGCGGAGCGTGGCCAGCGTGATCCGCGCGTGCAGCTCGACCTCCGCGGCGCCGACCAGCCGGGCCTGCTCCACCGCGCTCTCCGCCAGCGGGATGCTCGCCGGGTCGGGGCTGTGCAGCATCTTCCAGAGCGCGGCCGTCGCCAGCACGTCCGCCTTCACCGGCGACGGCGGCCGGTCCGCCACCAGCTCCTGCGCCTTGCCCAGCTCCGCCCAGCCGTCGGCGCCGCCGCTGTTCACGACCTGCCACTGCCGCTCCAGCCAGAACCACGCCGCCCGCTCCGGCTCCGCCTCCTCGTCGAGCAGCTCCAGCGCCCGGCGGGTGAGCGTGCGCGCCTGCTCGTGCGAGTCGTCGAGCCGGGCGGCGACGGCGGCCTCGGCGAGCAGGTCGACGAAGTGCAGGTGGGGCTGGTCGGCGCAGCGGCACAGCGGATACGACTCGGCGTAGCGCGCCGCGGGCAGCTCGCGCAACTGCTCCTCGGGCACCTCGTCCCACAGCTCGACGGCCCGCCGCAGCAGGGCCAGTTGCTCGGCGAACGCGTGCCGCATCCCCGCCTCGTCGGCCGCCTTGAGCGCGGCGGGCAGTGCCCGGGCCGGGTCGCGGGCCGCGTACCAGTGGCTGGCCAGCCGGGCGGCGTGCTCCTCCGGGCGGACCAGCGAGGGATCGGCCGCCAGCGCCTCCGCGTAGCGCCGGTGCAGCCGGGAGCGCTCGCCGGGCAGCAGGTCGTCTCCGGTGGCCTCGCGGAGCAGCGCGTGCCGGAAGCGGTAGCTGTCGGCGCCGGGGCCGCCCGCCGCGGGCATCAGGATGCCGGCGTCGACCGCGGGCCGCAGCGCCTCGATCAGCTCCTCCTCGTCCTGCCCCGACACCGCGAGCAGCAGCCCGAACTCCACGGTCGAGCCGGCCTCCGCGGCGGTCCGCAGCACCCGCTGCGTCGCCTCCGGCAGCGCCTCGACCCGGACGAGCAGCAGGTCGCGCAGCGACTCCGACAGCGCGTCCGGCGAGCCGCCGCAGTCCAGCAGGGCGGTCAGCTCCTCGACGAAGAAGGGATTGCCGTCCGAGCGCTGGAAGATCGTGTCCACCAGGTGGGGCAGCGGCCCGGCGCCGCGGATCGCGGTGAGCTGGCCGATCACCTCCTGCCGGGAGAAGCGCGCCAGCTCCAGCCGCTGCACCGTGCGCAGCCGCTCCAGCTCGGCGAGGAAGGGGCGCAGCGGGTGGCGGCGGTGGATGTCGTCCGAGCGGTAGGTGCCCAGCAGCACGACGCGGGCGCCCTGCAAGGACCGGATGAGGTAGCCGAAGAGCTCGCGGGTGGAGCGGTCCGACCAGTGGAGGTCCTCCAGCACCAGCACGACCGTCCGCTCGGCGGCCAGCTTCTCCAGCAGCCGGGCGGCGTGCTCGAAGAGCCGGGCCTTGGCCTCGACGTCGTGCCGGTCCCCGGGGTCCTCCGCGCCACCGGCGCCCGCCAGCTCGGGCAGCAGCCGGGCCAGCTCGGCCTCGCCGCCGCGGGCGGCCCGCACCAGCTCGTCGCCGAGCGCGCGGTGCAGCGCGCGCAGCGCGGTGGCGAACGGCGCGAACGGCAGCCCCTCGGCGCCCAGCTCCAGACAGCCGCCGACGGCCACCACGGCGCCGGCCCGCTCGGCGCGGCCGGCGAATTCCTCCACCAGCCGGGTCTTGCCCACCCCGGCCTCGCCGCCGACCAGCAGGGCCTGCGGCGCGCCGGCACCGGCCCGCTCCAGGGCGGCGCCGAGGGAGCGCAGCTCGTCGGCCCGGCCGACGAGCACGGGGCTCACGCACGAGATCGTCACAGTGGAGAGCATCGCACAGCCTTACGACACGGGGGCAGCACGGCGAAGCCGCGGGGGAGGGGCCGCGGACGACGAGAGCGCCCGGCCCGCGGTGCGCGGGTGGGCGCTCTCTGGTCCGGTCCGGGCGCGTGGGTCCAGGTCCGGTCTTCGGTGGGGGCGGCGGCCGCTGCCCGGCGGGGCAGCGGCCGGCCGCCCGGGGTCCCCGGGTCCCGCGGCGGGATCCCGTCTCCGCGCGGCCCGGACCGTACGGCGATCCGCCGCACCGTACGGCACGTCAGGCCGCCTTCACCCAGCGGGCCAGGACGCGCGCCCGGCGGGCCGCCCGGCGCTGCTCCCGGCGGGCCACGGCGGCCTCGCGGGCGAGGCGGTACTGCGCCGCCTCGCGGCGCAGGTCGGCGGAGCGGGTCTCGTGCATCTGGTATGCGAACATCTCGTTCTCCCCTGCGTTCCGGCTGGTCTCCTGCGGTGTGATTCCAGCTTCGCGGCCCAGGGGGGTCCGCCACATCGGGAGACTTCCGCATCTCCGGGCGCCCGCCGCCTTACCCGGGGCGCCTACGCGCGCGTACACGCCTAAGGCCCCCGGGGATTCGCGCCGCCGGGGGCCTCAGGTGCCTTAGAGCCGCAGCCACCACCTCGGCCGGAGCCGGGCGGCGGGTCGCGGCCGTCCGTCCTACGCGTCCTCGAAGAGCCGGAGGCGGTGGGCCGTCGCGGCGGCTTCGCCGCGGGCGGAGACGCCGAGTTTGGCCATCAGGTTGGACACGTGCACGCTCGCCGTCTTCGGCGAGATGAACAGCTCCTCGGCGATCTGGCGGTTGCTGCGTCCCGCCGTCACCAGCCGCAGCACCTCCTGCTCCCGCGACGTGAGCCCCAGCGCCCGCACCGGGTCCGCCGGGGCCGGGTCCGGGCCGCCGAGGGACACCCGGGCGCGGGAGGCAAGCGCCGTGACCGCCGTGCGCAGGGGGACCGCGCCCAGGGCGCCGGCCGTCGCGTGGGCGTCGGCGAGGAGGGGCGCGGCGCCCTCCCGGTCGCCGGCGGCCAGCAGCGCCTCCGCCCACCGGTGCCGCACCCGGGCCAGCTCGTACGGCCGGTCCAGCGGCTCGAACGCGGCCGCCGCCGCGGCCCACGGCGCCGGGTCGGGGTCGCCCGCGGCGCGGGCCAACTGCGCGCGCAGGAGCAGCGCGTGCGCCGCCCACACCGGCGCCGAGCAGGAGAGCCCCGCCGCCGCCGTACGGATCCGCGCCAGCGCCGCGGCGGTGCCCCGGGCGAACGCCGGCACCCGCCGCCCGTCCCCCTCGGCCTCCGCCGCCACCTCCAGCAGCAGCCACGCGTACCGGTGCACGCCCGGCGCCAGACCGGCGTCGACGGTGCGGGCGGCCTCCTCGCGGGCGCCCGTCAGGTCGCCGCGCGCCGCCGCGACCGACGCCGTCAGCGTGCTCAGCGGGATCGCCATCTGCGGCTGCGTCTGCTGCGGCCCGAGCCGGTCGCGGGCGGTGGCCAGCAGCGCCTCCGCCCGCGCCACGTCGCCGCGGAAGAGCGCGAGACGGGCGCGGGCCTGGACGAGGTTGCCGTACGTCAGGGCGACGACCGCGTCCCGCTCCGCCCGGTCGGCGACGCGCTCCGCCTCGTCCCAACGGCCCATCGCCACCAGGGAGTCCACCTGGTTGCCGAGCGAGAAGGCCACCTTGTCGCGCCGCCCGCGGCTCGCCGCCGCCCGCGCCGCGTCCGCGGCGACCTCCGCCGCCTCCCGGGAGCGGCCCAGGTTCTCCAGCGCCGCGGCCAGGTTCAGCTCCGCGCGCGCCGCCGCCGTGTAGTCGCCGCTGCGCCGGGCCCGGTCGCGGGCCTCGCGCAGGATGCCCACGCCCACCTCCTCCCGGCCGGAGTCCTCCAGGTGGATGCCCAGGGTCACCTGCGCGTTCAGCTCCAGGTTCTCCTCGCCGGCCGCCGCGGCGGTACGTACCGCGAGCTCGGCCGCCGCCAGCCCCTCGGGCCGGCCCGGCCGGTGCAGCATCTCCCAGCTCGCCGCGGCCGTCAGCACCAGCGCCGGGACCCGCGACGGCGGCAGGTCGCGTACCAGCCGCAGCGCATGGTCCAGCTCCGCGCGGCCGTCGCCGCGCGCGAGGTCCTCCACCAGCCAGTGCCGCTGCACCCAGAACCACGCCGCGCGCAGCGGCTCCGCGGCCTCGTCGATGGCCTCCAGCGCGCGCCGGGTGAGCGCCAGGGCCCGTTCCCGCTCGTCCGCGAGCCGGGCGGCGACGACGGTCTCGGCGAGCAGGTCCAGCTCGGTGAGGGGGGTGTCCGCCGCGCCCGTCTCGAAGTCCTCGATGCGGTCCGCGGGCCGCAGCCGGGCGCGGATCTCCCGCGGTACGTCGTCCCACAGCTCCATCGCGCGCTTCAGCAGCTCGTACTGCTCGGCGAAGGCGTGCCGGCAGCGCGCCTCCACCGCCGCGGCCAGCACCGCGGGCAGCGCCCGCGTGCTGTCCCGGCCGTGGTGCCAGTGGCGGGCGATGCGGGTGAGCCGCTGCTCGGCCCGGACGAGCGTGGGGTCGGCCTGGAGCACCTCCGCGTAGCGGCGGTTGAGCCGGGAGCGCTCGCCGGGCAGCAGGTCGTCGCGGACCGCCTCGCGCAGCAGCGCGTGCCGGAAGCGGTACGACTCGCCGTCCTCGTCGGGTACGAGCACGTTGTGGGCGACGGCCTCGCGCAGCGACTCCAGCAGCGCGTCCTCGCCCTCGCCGGTGACCGCGGAGAGCAGCGCGTGCTCCGCGTGGCTGCCGGCCTCGGCGGCGACCCGTACCACCCGCTGGGCGGGCTCGGTCAGCCGCTCGACCCGGACGAGCAGCAGGTCCCGCAGCGACTCGCTGAGGCTGCAGTCGGGGTTGGCCGACAGCTCCTCGACGAAGAAGGGGTTGCCCTCGCTGCGCCGGAAGATGTCGTCGGCGTGGGTGGGCGCCGGCACGGTGCCGTGGATGCCGGTGAGCTGGGCGGCGACCTCGTCGCGGCTGAGCCGGGCCAGCTCGATGCGGCGCACGGAGCGCAGCCGGTCCAGTTCGGCGAGGAACGGGCGCAGGGGGTGGCGGCGGTGGATGTCGTCGGAGCGGTACGTCGCCAGCACCACGAGCCGGGTGGCCTGCATGGTGCGGAAGAGGAAGGAGAGCAGCTCGCGGGTGGAGCGGTCGGACCAGTGCAGGTCCTCCAGGGCGAGGACGACGGTGCGCTCCGCGGCCAGCCGCTCCAGGCTCTGCGCGGTCAGCTCGAAGAGGCGGGTGCGGCCGTCGCGCTCGTGCGGCGGGGCACCGGCCGGGGGCGCGTACGAGGAGTCGGGCAGCAGCCGGGACAGCTCCTCCTCGCGGCCGCCGACGGCCGCGGCGATCGCCTCGTCGCCCAGCTCGCGCTGGAGGGCGCGCAGGGCGGTGGTGAAGGGGGCGAACGGCAGCCCGTCCGCGCCCAGCTCGACGCAGCCGCCGGCCGCGGTCACCGCGCCCGCGGCCCGCGCCGCGGCCAGGAACTCCTCCACCAGGCGGGTCTTGCCCACCCCGGCCTCGCCCGCGACGACGAACGCCTGCGGCTCGCCCGCGGAAGCGCGGGCGAGCGCGGCGTCGAGCGTCTTGAGTTCTTCCGTGCGCCCGGCGAGTACGGGGCTGAGGCGGACGGCTCTCACGCCGCCGAGGATGTCATGCGCCTCGGCCCCGGCGACAGGTGCCGGCGGGGCGGCCATCCTCAGGCCGCCTTCACCCAGCTCCCGCGGCGGGCGGCGGCCCCGCCCGGGTCGCCGGCCGCGCCGCGGCGGCGCGCCCGGCGGGCGGCGGTGGCGCCGCGTGCCATCCGGTACTGCTCCGCCTCGCGGCGCAGCTCGGCGGACCTGGCCCGGTGGATCTCGTAGTCGTACATATTCGCTCCCCTGTGAGTCGGCTTCCTCGCCGTGTTCTCCCTGTGCCTCAAGACTCGTCTCCCAGGGGGGTGCGGCGCATCGGGCGACTTCCTCATCTCTCCGCGCCCGGCGCCTTAGATGCCCGCCCCGGCCGGGCCCCGCGGCCTAAGGCCCCTCTTACGGGCCCCGAGGACCCCCACTTACGGCCCCCAGCGGCCCCCCGCGGCCCCGGCCGCGCCCGGTTCCCCGGCGACCTCCGGGCCGGCGCCGCGCCCGGCCGCGTGACGTGCGATGCTCGGTCGCGTGGAGTCCCCGGAGCCCCTGGAGCCGGCAGGCGCGGACGCCGGCACGCGTACCGGCGTCCGGGTCTTCGTCGGCCGCGCCGCGGAGCTGGGCGCGCTGACGGAGGCGTACGAGCGGGCCGCCGCGGGGGAGCCGTGCGCCGTGCTCGTCGGCGGCGAGGCGGGCGTCGGCAAGTCCCGGCTGGTGGAGGAGTTCCTGGCGCGCGCCGAGGCCGCGGGTGCGGTCACCGCCGTCGGCAACTGCATCGAGTCCGGCGCCGACGGCCTGCCCTTCGCGCCCTTCTCCACCGCGCTGCGCGCCCTGCGCCGCCGCCTCGGCGACCGGCTGGACGAGGCCGTCGCCGGGCAGGAGGGCGAGCTGGCCCGGCTGCTGCCCGAGCTGGGGCCGATCCCCGACCTGCCGGCGGCCGCCCAGGGCGAGGCCGGGCGGGCGCGGCTGTACGAGCTGGCCGCCCGGATGCTGGAGAAGCTGGCCGGCGAGCGGGTGCTCGTGCTGGTCGTCGAGGACCTGCACTGGGCCGACCACTCCACCCGCGAACTCCTCGGCTACCTGCTGCGCTCCGTCCAGGCCGCCCGGCTGCTCGTCGTCGCCACCTACCGCTCCGACGACCTGCACCGCCGCCACCCGCTGCGCCCCGGCCTCGCCGAGCTGGACCGGCTGCGCGGCGTCCGCCGGTTCGAGCTGGCCCGGTTCAGCCGCGACGAGGTGCGCAGCCAGCTCGCCGGGCTGCGCGGCGGCGAGCCCCCGGAGGACCTGGTGGCGGAGGTCTACGGGCGCTCGGACGGCAACGCGTTCTTCGTCGAGGAACTGGCCGCGGGCCTCGGCGCCGGCACGGGCGGCAGGGGCGGCGCGGTCGCCGGGCGCCCCGCGGGCGGCATCGGCGAGTCGCTGCGCGACCTGCTGCTCGTACGGGCCGAGGCGCTGCCGGACCCCGCCCGCCGGATCGTCGCGCTGGCCGCGGTCGGCGGCGACCGCGTCGACACCGCGCTGCTCGCCGCCGTCTCCGGGCTCGGCGAGGACGCGCTGTTCGACGCGCTGCGCACCGCCATCGGCGCCGGGGTGCTGCTCCCGGCGGACGAGCGGGTGGACGCGTACCGCTTCCGGCACGCCCTGATGCGCGAGGCCGTCTCCGACGACCTGCTGCCCGGCGAACGCGCCCGCCTCAGCCGCCGCTTCGCCGAGGCGCTGGAGGCCGACCCCGCCCTCGTACGGGCCGACGAGCGCCCCGCGCGGCTGGCCGGCTACTGGTATCTGGCCGGCGATCCCGCCCGCGCCCTGCCCGCCGTCCTCGCCGCCGCCGCGGACGCCCGCGCCCGGCACGCCTTCGCCGACCAGCTCGCGCTGCTGGAGCGGGCCGTCGCGCTGTGGGACGAGGCGCCGCCCGCCTCCCGTACCGTGCCGGACTCCGGCGGCGCCTACCCGCGCGCCGAGGAGCCCGAGTTCGCCGACCTGCTGGCCGAGACGGTGTTCGCGGCCCGGCTCGCGTCCGCGTTCGGCCGGGCCCTCACGCTCGGCGACCGGGCGCTGCGGCTGCTCGGCAGCCGGGCACCGCTGCGCGCCGCGTGGTTCCGCCTCGAGCGCGCCCGCTGCATCCAGGGCCTCGGCCGCGGCGACGGCTGGGCGGACCTGGACCGGGCGCAGGAACTGGTCCGCGGCCTGCCGCCGTCGCCGGTGCACGCGCAGGTGCTCGCCGAGGTCGCCGACTGGCAGGCGATCCATGCACCCGGCGGCGGCGCCATCGAGGCCGCGGAGCGCGCCGTGCAGCTCGCCCGGCTGGTCGGCGCCGAGGAGACCGAGCTGACCGTGCGCATCCCGCGGGCCTGGATGATGGTCGACTCCGGCGATGTCGAGGGCGGCATCGCGGAGTTCCACGCGGTACGGGAACGGGCGGTGGCCGATGGCCTGGTGGTGGCCGCGGCCCGGGCGTACGCGAACCTGCCCTCGGCCCTCGAAGGCGTCGGCAGGTCCGCGGAGTCGGTGGCCGCCGCCGACGAGGCGGTCGAGATGCTCGCCGACTCCGGTCTGGCCACGTTCCTCTCCCTCAGCCACGGCAACCGCGCCACCGCGCTGCTGTCGCTCGGCCGCTGGGCCGAGGCGGAGGAGGCCGTGGACGCGCAGTTCCGCACCGCGCGCAGCACGCAGTTGCGCGGCAGCGCGCTGTCTCTCCGTGCGCTGCTGGCGCTGCTGCGCGGCGACCACGCCGCGGCACAGGGCGAACTCGCCGCGGCCCGCGACGAGTTCGGCGGCGACCGGCAGCCGCAGTACGAGCTGCCGCGGGCCGAGATGACGATCCGCCTCGCCGCCGCGGAGGGGCGGGTCGCCGAGGTGCGGGCCGCGTTCGGGCAGGCCGTCGGCGACGGGCTGCGGCTGGGCATGCAGCGCTACGCCTGGCCGCTGCTGTACGCCACGGCCGCCGCCGAGGCCCGGCTGCGGGGGCTGCCCGCGGCCGAGACGGGCCGGCCCGCGGCGCTGGCCGCGATCCGCGCGGCGATGCGCAACCTGCCGCGGTTCGCGCCGCCGTGGGAGGCGTTGGCGCTGATGACGGAGGCGGAGCTGTGCGCGGCCGAGGGCCGCGACGCGACGGCCCGCTGGACGGAGGCCGAGGCGGCGTGGGCGGAGCTGGAGTGGCCGTACGAGCAGGCCGTGACCCGCTACCGCTGGGCGGAGTCGGTGCTCGCGGGCGGCCAGGCCGCGGCCGCAGCCCGGGACGGCGCGGCGCGGGCGCTACGGCTCGCGTACGACACGGCGAGGGACCTCGGCGCGGCCGGGCTCGTCCGCGACGCGGAGGCCCTGGCGGCCCGCGCCCGGATCGCCTTCACCGCGGCCGCCGCCCCGGCGGAACCGGAGGATCCGGCGGAGTCGCTGGGGCTGACGGCCCGGGAGGCGGACGTGCTGCGGCTGGTGGCGGCGGGGCGGAGCAACCGGCAGATCGCCGAGGAACTGTTCATCTCGCCGAAGACGGCGAGCGTGCACGTATCCCACATCCTGGCGAAGCTGGGGGTGGCGGCGCGGGGTGAGGCGGCGGCGGTCGCGCACCGGCTGCGGCTCTTCGAGGGCGCCTGAGTCCCGCCCCGGCCCGCACGCCCGCGTACGCCTCCTGGCGTACGCGTTCCCCAAGGGCCTAGCTGACCTCCAGCCGCAGGATGCGGTCGTCGCCCTTCTCCGGCGTGCCGCGCAGGTCCGTCTCGTTGGTCATCAGCAGCAGGTCGCCGTCGGACGCCCGCTGCACCGTGCGCAGCCGCCCGTACCTGCCGTCGAAGAACGCCTGCGGGTCCGCCGCCGCCTTCGTGCCGTCCAGCGGGATCCGCCACAGCCGCTCGCCGCGGAGCGACGCCATCCAGATCGACCCGTCCGCGAACGCGATGCCGCTCGGCGAGGCGTCCGGGGTGGGCCACTGCACGACGGGGTCGACGAAGCCGTCGCGGTTCTCCTTGCCCTCGACCTCGGGCCAGCCGTAGTTCTTCCCCGGCTCGATCAGGTTCAGCTCGTCCCACTTCTGGTCGCCGAACTCCGCCGCCCACAGCCGCTTGTCGTCGTCCCAGGCCAGCCCCTGCACGTTGCGGTGGCCGTACGAGTACACCACCGAGCCCGCCTCCGGGTTGCCACGCGCCGGCTCGCCGTCGGGCGTCATCCGCAGGATCTTGCCGCCCAGCGAGTCCTTGTCCTGTGCCAGCGCCGGGTCGCCGGCCTCGCCGGTGCCCACGTACAGCATCCTGTCCGGGCCGAACGCGATCCTCCCGCCGTTGTGCCGGCCGCCCTTGGGGATGCCGCGGAAGACGGTGTCCGGCGCGCCCAGCCGGTTGCCCTCCGGCCCGTCCGAGTCGTACGTCATCCGTACGATGCGGTTGTCGCTGTCGGAGGTGACGTAGGCGTAGAGCATCTCGTCGGCGCCGAGCGCGAGTCCCAGCAGGCCGCCCTCGTTGCCCGGTTCGCGCTGCACGCCCGGCACCTCGCCGGCCTCGGTGACCTTCCCGCCCCCGGCCGCCACGTGGTACACGGTGCCGGTGTCGCGGGAGGAGACCAGCAGGTCGCCGCCGGGCAGCTCGGCCAGGCCCCACGGGGTCTCCAGGTTCTCGGCGACCGTGCCGACGACCTTCGCGGAGCCCTTGGCCGGTGGCGGCTCGCCCCCGTCGGTGGCGCCGCCGCTGCCGGCGGGCGCGGTGGAGGACGCCGCGTCCTTCCCGCCGGAGCCGTCGTCGTCGCCCGACGAGCAGCCTGCGGCGAGCACGAGTGCGGCGGCGGCCACGGCGGTGAAGGCGCGGGCTCTCACGGGACGGTTCTCCTTCGGCGGGCGGCGGCCGGAACGTACCCAGCACATCACAACCGGGCGTACACCGCGCGCCGGTGGGGCGTTCCCGCCCGTACGGACGAGCGTCACGCGTCCGTACGAGCCCGCCCGCCCGCACGCGTACGCACCGCCGCCCGGGGCCCCGGCCGGAAGGCCGTCCGCGCGGCTACTCCCACGACCCCTGCGCCGGCGGCAGCGCCGCGATCTCCGCCAGGTCCGCCGGCCCCAGCCGCAGCCCCGCCGCCGCGGCGTTCTCCACCGACCATCGCGCCCGCTTCGCCCCCGGCACCGGCACCACGTGCGCCCCCTGCGCCAGCACCCATGCCAGCGCCGCCTGCGCCGGCGTCGCGCCGTGCCGCTCGGCGACCCGGCGCAGCCCGGCGACCACCGGCTGGTTCGCCGCCATCATCTCGGCGGTGAACCGCGGGTGCCTGGCCCGTATGTCGTCCGGCTCGAAGCCCTGCCCCGGCGTCAGCGTGCCGGTGAGGAACCCGTGCCCCAGCGGCATCGCCGCGAGGAACCCGACCTGCCGCGCCTCGCACCACGGCAGCAGGCTCGCCAGCGCCTCCGGCGACCAGACCGACAGCTCCGCCTGCACGCTGCTCACCGGGAACACCTGCTGCACCCGGCCCAGCCGGCGGATCGTCGCGTCGTACATCCCGCCGCCCGCCCGGCGGTCCGCCCGCGCGCCGACCGCGCAGAACCCCAGCGAGCGCACCTTGCCCGCCGCCACCAGCTCGGCCATCGCGCCCCAGGTCTCCTCGACCGGCACCTCGGGGTCCTCGCGGTGCAGTTGGTACAGGTCGATGACGTCGGTCTGGAGCCGGCGCAGCGAGGCGTCGCAGGCGCGCCTGACGTACGCCGGGCGGCCGTTGGCGACGACGTGCTGCTCGCCGACGAGGAGGCCGACCTTGGTGGAGACGAACGCGTCCGCGCGCCGCTCCTTGAGTACCCGGCCGACCAGCAGCTCGTTGGTGAACGGCCCGTACATGTCGGCGGTGTCCAGCAGGCTCACGCCGGCGTCGAGCGCCGCGCACACGGCCCGTACGGACTCGTCGCCCTGCTGCCGCGACGTGCTGTACGCCCAGCTCATCGGCATGCAGCCGAGGCCGACCGCGCCCACCTCCAGGGCCGCCGCCCCGATCGTCCTGCGCTCCACGCAAGGCACACTAGACCCTGGCGCCGACACCCGGCCGGCGGCCTCCGGCCGCCGCACGCCCCCCTCACACCCCGCGCGCCCGCGTCGATCACCTAGCCTCGTGCCCATGAGCGATGGACAGGTGTGGCTGCCGATTCCGCCGGACGAGATCACCGGTCTGCCGCCGGAACTCGACTACGTCCACTGGGACGCCGAGCCCGGGTTCCCCGCGGACCCGGCGGACTGCGTGTTCCTGGTGGCCCCCTACATGCGCCGGATCACGCACGACCCGGTGCCGCGGATGACGGCGCTGAAGGTGCTGCAGACGCTCACCGCCGGGGTCGACGACTTCCTGCCCAGGCTCTCCACGCTGCCGCCGGGGACCCGGCTGTGCAACGCCCGCGGCGTGCACGAGGCGTCGACCGCGGAGCTGGCGCTCGCGCTCACCCTCGCCTCGCTGCGCGGCATCCCCGACTTCGTGCGCAACCAGGACGCGGAGGAGTGGCGCGGCGGCTTCCACCCGTCGCTCGCCGACAAGACCGTGCTGATCCTCGGCTACGGCGCCATCGGAAGCGCGGTGGAAGACCGGCTTGCGGGCTTTGAGTGCGAGCGGGTCATACGCATCGCGCGCTCCCCGCGCACCACACCGCGCGGTCCCGTCCACGCCCTCGACGGCGTAGGGGAGTTGCTGCCCGCCGCCGACGTGGTGATCGTGACGACCCCGCTGACCGACGCCACCCGCGGCCTGGTCGACGCCGGGTTCCTGGCCCGGATGAAGGACGGCGCGCTGCTCGTGAACGTCGCCCGCGGTGCCGTCGTCGACACGAAGGCCCTGCTGGACGAGGTGACACCGGGCCGGCTGCGGGCCGCGCTCGACGTGACGGACCCCGAGCCGCTGCCGCCGGGACACCCGCTGTGGCACGCAGCGGGAGTGCTGATCAGCCCGCACACCGGCGGGCCCACGTCCGCCTTCCGGCCGCGTGCGGAGAGGCTGCTGCGTGCCCAGTTGCGGCGGTTCGCCGCAGGTGAACCGGTGGAGCACGTGGTCGCCGTTGCCTGATGGACAACCGCATGAACACTCTACGTAGTTGACAGACAACTCTCGGTTTTAGTTACGCTCCGTAGAGGAAGTATGTCCCTGCGTGACGAACCTGGTGTATCGTCCGCAGCGGGGATTGCTCCCGACGTCAACGTGGCCGGCCCGCTGCCGGCGGCGCATCCGATATCGAGGGGGGCGATGGGCACATGCACGGCAAGTGGAAATCCTTTCCGGGACGCGGGCAGCGCGGTAGTCCCGCGCGCCTCCCGGTCCTGAGAGCCGGCGTCGCGGCGCGGCCGCGGACGGGGCCGGCTCCCGGCAGCCGGGGGGCGCGGTGACCGCGTCGATCGGGGCGGTGGTGCCCAGGCCGCCGTTGCCCGCGGGGTTCGTACCCCAGCTGGTCCTCGCGGTGCTCTGCGCGGGGTATGCCACCGGTGCCGCTCTGGGCTGGGGCTCTTCCCGGATCGCCCTGATCATGGGGGACTTCGGGCTGAGCGCGGCGGCGTTCGCGGCCGCCTTCTCGTGTCTCTACTACGCGCGTATCCGCCAGGGCCGCTTCCGGCCGGCCTGGCTCATGTTCGGCGTCTCGTCCGCCATGGCGGGCATCGGCAACGGGATCTGGGGCTGGTACGAGGTCGTGCTCCGGCGCCCGCTGCCCGAGGCGTCCGTGGCGGACTTCTTCTTCCTGCTCTTCGCGCCGCCGGCGGTCATCGGACTGCTGGTGCTGGCCCGGCGGCCGGTGAGCAGAGCGGGCTGGATCTGCCTGGGCCTGGACACCTGGCTCATCGGCGGCTCCCTGCTCACCATCTCCTGGACGCTCGCCCTGGCGCACGCCGCGGGGGACGACGAGTCGGTGCCGCGGGTCGCGCTCTCACTCGCGTACCCGCTGCTGGACATCGTGCTGGTGAGCATGGTGCTGGCGCTGCACTTCCGGCGCACCGCGGCCGGCCGCTCCGCGATCAACACGGCGATCGGCGCGCTGGTGCTCACGGTGCTGTGCGACGCGCTGTTCACCTCGCCGCTGCTCCAGGAGCAGTACCGCTCGGGGCAGTTGCTGGACGCCGGCTGGTTCGCCGGCTCGGTGCTCCTCGCGTACGCCCCCTGGGTCGGCAGGGCCGAGGAGGCGGAGGAGGCCGAGGAGCCCGGCCAGAAGGAGCGCGGCCGCCCCATCGCCGGGCACATCGGCGCGCTCGCGCCGTATCTCGCGGCCGGGGTCTGCACGCTGGGGATCCTCTACAACCTGCTGGACGGCCGCAGCGTCGACCGCGTGGTGCTGATGACCGCGTGCACGGTCGTGCTGGCGCTGGTCGTCCGCCAGGCGATCATGCTGCTGGACAACATCAGCCTCACCCAGGAGCTGGCCCAGAAGGAGAACCACTTCCGCTCGCTGGTGCAGGGGTCGAGTGACGTCATCATGATCGCGGCGCCGTCCGGCGTGCTGCGCTACGTCAGCCCGGCCGCCCAGGGCGTCTACGGCACGGACCCGGAGGAGCTGGTCGGCTGCGAGCTGGCCGGGCTCATCCACCCCGACGACCTGGGCCGGGTGCTGCACGAGGTGCGCCGGTTCCTGTCGGCGCCGCCCGGCGGGGCGCGCTCGATCCGCATCGAGTGCCGCTTCCGGGCCGGCCGGGGCCGCCGCGGCGCCCGCGCCGGCGAGGGCGGCTACGGCGAGGACGGCTGGCTGAACGTCGAGTCGACGGTCAACCGGCACCACAACGGCCTGATCTTCAACTCCCGGGACGTCACCGAGCGCGTCCGGCTCCAGGCGCAGTTGCAGCACAGCGCCTCCCACGACGCGCTCACCGACCTGCCGAACCGGGCGCTCTTCACCGAGCGCGTCGGCCACGCCCTCGGCGGCCGGCGGGCCGGGGACGCGAACGCGGCCGTGCTCTTCATCGACCTCGACGGCTTCAAGGCGGTCAACGACACCGTGGGCCACGCCGCCGGGGACGAACTGCTCATCCAGGCCGGCCGCCGGCTGCAGGAGTCGATCCGCTCCGGGGACTCGGCGGCCCGGCTCGGCGGCGACGAGTTCGCGGTGCTGCTCGTCGGCGGCGCCGCGGGCGAGAACCGGTCCGACGGCGCCGGGCGCGAGCGCCGCACCCGCGAGGTCGCCGACCGGCTGCGGGTGCGGCTCTCCGAGCCGTACACGGCGGGCGGCGTCGAGGTGCGGGTCGCGGCCAGCATCGGCGTGGCCTTCGCCGAGCCCGGCAGCACGCCCGCGGAGCTGATGCGCAACGCCGACCTGGCGATGTACCGCGCCAAGCAGGCGGGCAAGGCGCGCGTCGAGCTGTACGCGCCGCAGATGCAGGCCGAGGTGGTGCGCCGGATAGAGATGGCGAACCGGCTGCGCTCCGCGCTGGACGACGGGCAGTTCACGCTCGTCCACCAGCCGGTGGTGGAGCTGTCGAGCGGGCGGCTGGCGGCGCTGTCGGCGCAGCCGCGCTGGCGCTCGGCGCAGGGCATCGTGCACACGCCGGCCGAGTTCATGCAGGGGCCGCCGGACACCGGCGGGCGCGGCAGCGGGCAGGACCGGGCCCGTACCGCGGAGCTGGCGCGCTGGCTGCTGGAGGCGACGGTCGAGCAGGCCGCCGCGCGGTACGAGGCGGGCATGGGCATCCCCGTGACCGTACGGATGTCCGCCGCCCGGCTCACCGACCGGAGCATGTCCCCGCAACTGGTGGAGGCGCTGCTGATGCGGCACGGGCTGCCGCCCGGCGCGCTGACCATCGAGGTCGCCGACAGCGACGCCCGGGCCGGCATGGACGAGCTGGAGCGGCGCCTGGTGGCGCTGCGCCGCCTCGGCGTGCGCATCGCGCTCGACGGCTTCGGCAGCGGCCACGCCGCCATCGCCGCGCTGCGCCGGCTGCCGGTGGACGTGCTCAAGCTGGACCGCGGCCTGGTCGACGGCCTGGCCGAATCGCCCCGGCTGCGTGCCATCGCGGCCGGGATGATCGGCATCGCCGGCGAGCTGGGCCTGGACTCGACCGCCGAGGGAGTCGACCTGCCCGAGCAGGCCGAGGTACTGCGCGCGCTGGGCTGCCGGCACGCGCAGGGCATGGCCTACTGCGAACCACTGGAGGAGGAGCGAGTACGGGACGCACTGGCCCTGGGAGCGTTCGCGCTGCCGGAAGAGGATGCATCGGCCATTGCGCTCACATAGTGAGACCCGGGTTCCACGAACTTGACACCCCCGGCGCGCCGGGGGCAAGGTCTGGTCCATGCGCACCCGAATTCTCGTACTTGGACAGCGCGTCGGCTGAAGCGGATCCCGACTCCCGGACCGCGCCGACGCGCTCCCCTCGCTTGCCATCCGGCACGAGGGGTTTTTTGTTGCTCGAACCCGCTGCTTCACCCCCAACCCTCGCACCGAATCGAAGACGAGAAGAGAAACCGATGACCGAGCAGGCTCCCCCGCGGAGTGAGCCCCACCCGCAGCCGCCGCGGGCCCGCAGCGGGGGACAGTCCCGCGTTCCGGGGCACACACCGGCAGAGAAGACCGTGACGGGCGCGCAGTCCCTCATCCTCGCCCTGGAGGCCGTGGGCGCGGACACGGTGTTCGGCATTCCGGGCGGGACCATCCTCCCCGCGTACGACCCGCTGATGGACTCCACGAAGGTCCGGCACGTCCTCGTCCGCCACGAGCAGGGCGCGGGCCACGCCGCCACCGGGTACGCGCAGGCCACCGGCAAGGTCGGCGTCTGCATGGCCACCTCGGGCCCGGGCGCGACCAACCTCGTCACCCCGATCGCCGACGCGCACATGGACTCCGTGCCGCTGGTCGCGATCACCGGCCAGGTGGTGGTGAAGTCGATCGGCACCGACGCCTTCCAGGAGGCGGACATCTGCGGCATCACCATGCCGATCACGAAGCACAACTTCCTGGTCACCGATCCGGCGGACATCCCGCGGGTGATCTCCGAGGCCTTCCACATCGCCTCCACCGGACGGCCGGGCCCGGTGCTGGTCGACATCGCCAAGGACACGCTGCAGTCGCCCACCGTCTTCTCCTGGCCGCCGCGGCACGAGCTGCCCGGCTACCGCCCGGTCACCAAGCCGCACGCCAAGCAGATCCGCGAGGCCGCCCGGCTCGTCGGCGCCGCCCGGCGCCCGGTGCTGTACGTCGGCGGCGGGGTGCTCAAGGCCCGCGCCACCGCCGAGCTGAAGGTGCTCGCCGAGCTGACCGGCGCGCCCGTCGTCACCACCCTCATGGGCCTCGGCGCCTTCCCCGACACCCACCCGCAGCACCTGGGCATGCCGGGCATGCACGGCACGGTGGCCGCCGTCACCTCGCTGCAGAAGGCCGACCTGATCGTGGCGCTCGGCGCCCGGTTCGACGACCGGGTGACGGGCAGGCTGGACACCTTCGCGCCGTACGCCAAGATCGTGCACGCCGACATCGACCCCGCGGAGATCGGCAAGAACCGCGAGGCGGACGTGCCGATCGTCGGCGACGCCCGCGAGGTCATCGCAGACCTGATCGTGGCGGTGCAGAGCGAGCAGGAGCAGGGCGACCGGCAGGGCACGGGCACCGAACGGTACGCGGAGTGGTGGCAGCAGCTCGACCGCTGGCGCGAGACGTACCCCCTCGGCTACGACCTGCCCTCCGACGGCACCCTCTCGCCCCAGCAGGTGATCCAGCGCATCGGCGAGCTGGCCCCGGAGGACACGGTCTACACCGCGGGCGTCGGCCAGCACCAGATGTGGGCCGCCCACTACATCGACTACGACAAGCCCCGCACCTGGCTCAACTCCGGCGGCGCCGGGACCATGGGCTACGCCGTCCCGGCCGCCATGGGCGCCAAGGCCGGCGCGCCGGACGCGACGGTCTGGGCCATCGACGGCGACGGCTGCTTCCAGATGACCAACCAGGAGCTGGTCACCTGCGCGCTGAACGGCATCCCGATCAAGGTCGCGATCATCAACAACGGCGCGCTGGGCATGGTCCGCCAGTGGCAGACCCTCTTCTACAACCGCCGCTACTCCAACACCGTGCTGCACTCCGGGCCGAACGGCAACGGCGGCGCGGCCGAGAGCGCCGGCGGCGCCGAGGAGCAGGCCCGCCAGGCCGCCGGCACCCGCTGCCCGGACTTCGTCAAGCTCGCCGAGGCCATGGGCTGCGTCGGCCTGCGCTGCGAGGACCCCGAGCAGCTCGACGCGGTCATCGAGAAGGCCAACGCCATCAACGACCGCCCCGTCGTCGTGGACTTCATCGTCCACCAGGACGCGATGGTCTGGCCGATGGTCGCGGCCGGCACCTCCAACGACGAGATCATGGCCGCGCGCGACGTCCGCCCGGACTTCGGCGACGGCGAAGACGACTGAGGCCGGGCAGCGAAGAGAGAGACGAAGACATGTCCAAGCACACGCTGTCGGTCCTGGTGGAGAACAAGCCGGGCATCCTGGCCAGGATCTCCGCGATGTTCTTCCGCCGCGGCTTCAACATCGACTCGCTCGCCGTCGGCACCACCGAGCACCCGGACATCTCCCGGATGACGATCGTGGTGAACGTCGAGGACCAGCCCCTGGAGCAGGTCACCAAGCAGCTCAACAAGCTCGTCAACGTGCTGAAGATCGTCGAGCTGGAGCCGGGCGCGGCGGTGCAGCGCGAACTCGTCCTGGTGAAGGTGCGCGCCGACAACGAGACCCGCTCCCAGGTCGTCGAGATCGTCCAGCTCTTCCGCGCCAAGACCGTGGACGTCTCCCCGGAGGCGGTCACGATCGAGGCCACGGGCAGCGGCGAGAAGCTGGAGGCGATGCTGAAGATGCTGGAGCCGTACGGCATCAAGGAACTGGTGCAGTCCGGCACGATCGCCATCGGCCGCGGTGCCCGCTCCATCACGGACCGCTCCCTCCGCGCCCTCGACAGGACCGCGTAACCCCCGGGCGGGGTGCCGCCGCGGCGGCACCCCGCCCCGTCGTATCCCTGCTGCACTCCGTGGAGTCGCAGTGAAGGAAGATCTTTCGGGGGAGACCCCCGAACCCCCCAGGACCCCCGCCGCGCCAGACGTACGGTGGGACCAACCGCAAGACTCAAGGAGATCGCAACCGTGGCCGAGCTGTTCTACGACGACGACGCCGACCTGTCCATCATCCAGGGCCGCAAGGTCGCGGTCCTCGGCTACGGCAGCCAGGGCCACGCCCACGCGCTGTCGCTGCGCGACTCCGGCGTGGACGTCCGCGTCGGCCTGCACGAGGGCTCCAAGTCCCGGGCGAAGGCCGAGGAGCAGGGCCTGCGGGTCGTCACCCCCGCCGAGGCCGCCGCCGAGGCCGACGTGATCATGATGCTGGTGCCGGACCCGGTGCAGGGCAAGGTCTACGAGGAGTCCGTGAAGGAGAACCTCAAGGACGGCGACGCGCTCTTCTTCGGCCACGGCCTCAACATCCGCTACGGCTTCGTCAAGCCGCCCGCCAACGTCGACGTCTGCATGGTCGCCCCGAAGGGCCCGGGCCACCTGGTCCGCCGCCAGTTCGAGGAGGGCCGCGGCGTGCCGTGCATCGCGGCCGTCGAGCAGGACGCCAGCGGCGGCGGCTTCGCGCTGGCCCTGTCGTACGCGAAGGCCATCGGCGGCACCCGCGCCGGCGTCATCAAGACCACCTTCACCGAGGAGACCGAGACCGACCTCTTCGGCGAGCAGGCCGTGCTCTGCGGCGGTACCTCGGCGCTGGTCAAGGCCGGCTTCGAGACCCTGGTCGAGGCGGGCTACCAGCCGGAGATCGCGTACTTCGAGTGCCTGCACGAGCTGAAGCTCATCGTGGACCTCATGTACGAGGGCGGCCTGGAGAAGATGCGCTGGTCGGTCTCCGAGACCGCCGAGTGGGGCGACTACGTCTCGGGGCCGCGGATCATCAACGACAACACCAAGGCCGAGATGAAGAAGATCCTCGGCGAGATCCAGGACGGCTCGTTCGCCAAGGACTGGATGGCCGAGTACCACAACGGCCTGCCGCGCTACAACGAGTACAAGAAGCGCGACGCCGACCACCTGATCGAAACGACCGGCAAGGAGCTGCGGAAGCTCATGAGCTGGGTCGACGACAAGGACTGAGCGGACCGGGTCGCTCGTTCGGGCGGTGGCGGGGCGCAGCGGCGCCCGGCCACCGCCCGGCGCCACTACACTCTTGGTACATCGCGCGTCAGGCTCACAGCGTCGTGTGTCCTTCAAACGCGGCAGCACGCGTCTGTCCGGCGGACCGGCGCCTGCATCCCTCCACCTGCGGCCGTCGGGACGGCCGTCCCGTACAGGAATCCAGTGAGGACCACGTGAGCACTGCCCCCGCAACCGGCGCCACCCCCGGGAAGCCCGCCGTACTGATCGCCGAGGAGCTCTCGCCGGCCACCGTCGACGCCCTCGGTCCCGACTTCGACATCCGCCACTGCAACGGCGCCGACCGGGCCGAGCTGCTCGCCGCCATCGCCGACGTGGACGCGATCCTGATCCGCAGCGCCACCAAGGTCGACGCGGAGGCCGTGGCCGCCGCGCGCCGGCTGAAGGTCGTCGCCCGCGCGGGCGTCGGCCTCGACAACGTCGACGTGCCCGCCGCCACCAAGGCCGGTGTCATGGTCGTCAACGCGCCGACCTCCAACATCGTCACCGCCGCCGAGCTGGCCTGCGGCCTGATCATCGCCAGCGCGCGCAACATCCCGCAGGCCAACGCCGCGCTGAAGGCCGGCGAGTGGAAGCGCTCCAAGTACACCGGCGTCGAGCTGAACGAGAAGGTGCTCGGCGTCGTCGGCCTCGGCCGCATCGGCGTGCTCGTCGCGCAGCGCATGGCCGCGTTCGGCATGAGCGTCGTGGCGTACGACCCGTACGTGCAGGCCGCGCGCGCCGCGCAGATGGGCGTCAAGCTCGTATCGCTCGACGAACTGCTGGAGACCTCCGACTTCATCACCGTCCACCTGCCGAAGACCCCCGAGACCCTGGGTCTCATCGGCGACGAGGCGCTGCAGAAGGTGAAGCCGTCCGTCCGGATCGTCAACGCCGCCCGCGGCGGCATCGTGGACGAGGAGGCGCTGACCGCCGCGCTGAAGGAGGGCCGGGTCGCGGGCGCGGGCCTCGACGTCTACGCCACCGAGCCGTGTACGGACTCGCCGCTCTTCCAGTTCGACAGCGTCGTCGCCACCCCGCACCTCGGCGCCTCCACCGGCGAGGCGCAGGAGAAGGCGGGCATCTCCGTGGCCCGCTCGGTGCGGCTCGCGCTCGCCGGCGAGCTGGTGCCGGACGCGGTCAACGTCCAGGGCGGCGTCATCGCCGAGGACGTGCGGCCCGGGCTGCCGCTGGCCGAGAAGCTGGGCCGGATCTTCACGGCGCTGGCCGGCGAGGTCGCCGTCCGGCTCGACGTGGAGGTGTGCGGCGAGATCACGCAGCACGACGTGAAGGTGCTGGAGCTGTCGGCGCTCAAGGGCGTCTTCGAGGACATCGTCGCCGAGACCGTGAGCTACGTGAACGCCCCGCTCTTCGCGCAGGAGCGCGGCGTCGAGGTGCGGCTGACCACCAGCTCGGAGTCGAACGCCCACCGCAACGTGGTGACGGTGCGCGGCACGCTCGCCAGCGGCGAGGAGGTGTCGGTCTCCGGCACGCTCTCCGGGCCGAAGCACCAGCAGAAGATCGTCGCCGTCGGCGAGCACGACGTGGACCTGACGCTCGCCGACCACATGGCCTTCTTCAGCTACGGGGACCGCCCCGGCGTCGTCGGCACCATGGGCCGGATCCTGGGCGAGGCGGGCATCAACATCGCCGGCATGCAGGTGTCGCGGGCCAAGGCGGGCGGCGAGGCGCTGGTCGCGCTCACCGTGGACGACACGATCCCGCCGGCCGTCGTGCAGGAGATCGCGGGTGAGATCGGCGCGGCCTCGGCGCGCGCGGTGAACCTCACCGAGTAGCGGACCGGGGGAGACCCCGGGCACCGGGCCCGGGCGGGCGGCAGCGATGCCGCCGGCCCGGGCCCGTACGCGTGTCAGGGCCCGGTGCTCCGGCCGGGCCGGGGCCCGGGGTGCCCGCGGCGTGATGCGGAGGATCTTCGCGCGATGCCCTCTCACTTCGCCCCAGACGGATGAAATCTCTCCGGTTCCCTCCTACGGTGCGGGTAAGTGGAGAATTTCCCTTCGGTTGAGGAGTGGCCATGCGGACCCCGATGCGCGCGGACGCCCGGCGGAACCGCGAGCTGATCCTGAAGGCGGCCGGCGAGGTCTTCGTGGGCGAGGGCCCGGACGCCCCGCTGGAGGACGTCGCCCGCCGGGCCGGCGTGGGCATCGCCACGCTCTACCGCAACTTCGGCAGCCGCGAGGCGCTGATCCGCGGCGTCGCCGCCGCCACCCTCGCCGAGCTGCGCGGAGCGGCCGAGGAGGCGCTGGCCGGCGGGGACGAGCCGTTCGAGGCGCTGCGCCGGTTCGCCCACACGGCGCTCAACCTGCGGATCGGCGCGGTACTCCCCGCGCTCTCCGGCCGGATCCGGATCGACGAGGAGCTGGCGGAGCTGCGCGCGCGGACGCTGCGGCCGGTGCAGGAGCTGATCGTACGGGCGCAGCGGGCCGGCCGGCTCCGCGACGACGTGGTCTTCGGCGACGTGCCGTTCATGGTGATGCGGCTGACGCTGCTGCTGCCCGGCGGCGGGTTCGCGGAGGACGAGGCGCTGGCCCACCGCCATCTGGAGCTCTATCTCGACGGGCTGCGCCCCGAGGCCGCCCGCGCCCGCGGCGCCGGGCTGCCGGGCCCGGCGATCACCGCCGCCCGGTTCATCAGGGCCACGGACCGCATCGTCGGCGGGAACGACGGCTAGCGCCGGTCCCGCCCGCAAGCCCCGCAGCCACCCGAAACCCCGAGCACGCACGAGAAAGGTAGTGGCATGGACACTACAAAAACGGAAGCGACCGGATCGCGGCGCTGGCTCGCCCTCGCCTTCATCGGGCTGGCGCAGCTCATGATCGTCCTGGACGTCACGATCGTGAACATCGCCCTGCCGTCCGCGCAGGCGGACCTCGGCATCTCCGACGGCGACCGGCAGTGGGTGATCACCGCGTACACCCTGGCCTTCGGCGGCCTGCTGCTCCTCGGCGGCCGGATCGCCGACTACACCGGCCGCCGCCGGGCCTTCCTCACCGGGCTCGTCGGCTTCGCCGCCGCCTCCGCGCTCGGCGGGGCGGCGCCCGGCTTCGGCGCGCTGCTGGGCGCGCGGGCCGCACAGGGGGCGTTCGCCGCGCTGCTCGCGCCGGCGGCGCTGTCGCTGCTCACCACGAGCTTCACCGAGCAGCGCGACCGCGCCCGCGCCTTCGGCATCTTCGGCGCGATCGCCGCCGGCGGCGGCGCGATCGGCCTGGTCGCGGGCGGGGCGCTCACCGAGTACTTGGACTGGCGCTGGTGCCTCTACGTGAACGTGCCCATCGCGGTGCTGGCGGCGGCCGGCTGGTGGGTGCTGCCCGCCGACACCCGCCCGCAGGCGCGGCAGCGGATCGACGTGCCGGGCACGGTGCTCGCGGTGACCGGCCTGGTCGCCGTCGTCTACGGGTGCAGCGAGGCGGAGTCGGAGGGCTGGGACTCGGCGCTCGTGCTCGGGCTGCTCTTCCTCGGCGTGGCGCTGCTCACCGGCTTCGTGCTGTACGAGCGGAACGCGGCGGCGCCGCTGCTGCCGCTGCGGGTGGTGCTCAGCCGGGCCCGGGGGAGCGCGTTCCTGGGCATCGCGCTGGCCACCGTGGGGATGTTCGCCATGTTCCTCTTCCTCACGTACTACATGCAGGTCGTCATGGGCTACTCCGCGCTGAAGACCGGGGTGGCGTTCCTGCCGCTGACGGCGGGGGTGCTGGCGGGGGCCGGGGGGCTCGCCAGCCGGCTGCTGCCCCGGGTGCCGCCGCGGGCGCTCATCGTCCCCGGGCTGCTGCTCGCGTCGGCCGGCACCGGGTGGCTGGCGACGGTGGACGTGGACACCTCGTACGCGGCGGGGGTGCTGCCCGCGGAGCTGGTCCTGGGCTTCGGGATGGGGATGGTGATGGCCCCGGCGATCAACTACGCGACCCACGGCGTGCGCGAGGAGGAGGCCGGGGTGGCGTCGGCGACGGTCAACACCGCGCAGCAGATCGGCGGCTCGATCGGCACCGCGCTGCTCAACACCGTCGCGACCAGCACCACCGCCGACTACCTCGCCGAGCGGCTGCCGCAGGCGGGTGCGCTGGAGGAGCGGCGGGCGGCGGGCGGGCCGGTGCCGGACGTGGTGAAGGCGGGCCTGGTCGAGGGCTTCAGTTCGGCGTACACGGTGGCGTCGGTGATCCTCGTCGTGGCCGCGGCGGTGGTGGCGGTGGTGATGAACACCCCCCGCCCCGCCCCCGCCAGGCCCGGCGCCCCGTCCCCCGCTCCCGCGGCACACCTCGGCTGACGCCCACCCGCACCCCGGCCCGCCACACCCCCGGGGCGGGCCGGGCACGTCTCGCCTGCGGCGTGCCGCGTGGGTGCGTGCCGAGGTCAGAGGCGGGCGGACTTGAGGGACATGTGGAGGAGCAGGCGGTCCTCGCCCGCCGTGAGGTCGAGGCCGGTCAGTTCCTCGACGCGCGACAGCCGGTAGTAGAGGGTCTGGCGGTGGATGCCCAGCGCGGCCGCGGTGCGGGCGGCCTGGCCCGCGTGGTCGAGATAGACCTCGGCGGTATGGGCCAGGGCGGCGTGGGCCGGCTCCAGCAGCCGGCCGACCGTCGGGTCGGCGCCGCCGGGCAGGTCGGTGAGCAGCCGGTACGGGCCGATCTCCGGCCACCGCGCCACCGGGCCCAGCCGCGGCGCGGCCCGCGCCGCCCGGGCGGCGGCCAGCGCCTCGCGCCAGGTATCGGGTAGCCCCACGAGATCCGCCCGCCCGTCGCCGACGCCGGCCACGGCGTCCGGTACGGCAGCCGCACCCGCGGCGGGCTCTCCGGCGCGGATACGTGCCGCGCCCCGCGCCCCGCGCCGTACCCCCGCCGGCACCTCGCCGGGCGCACCGGTCCGCGTCCCGCCCGGCGGCCCGCCGCCCGCTGCGTGCAGCAGCCGCTCCGCCGCCGCCACCGCAGGATCCACCGAGCCCGCGGACGGCAGCAGCACCAGCGCCGCCAGCGCCCGCACCGGCTCTGCCCCGCCGCCCGACCCGCCGCCCGCGCCCGTCCGTACCCGCGCGCCGGTCCCCGCGCCCGCGCTCTCCCCGTCGCGCCCGCCCCCGCCGCCCACCCGCACCAGCGTCGTCGCCGCCGTCCGCGGCAGCCCCGGGCCGGGCGCCGCCGGGTCCGCCGGGCGCCAGGGCAGTACCGCCACCGCCGCCACCGGCCCCGCCGCGCCGCCCGGCAGCGCGTCGCGCAGCTCCGCGAGCGCCGCGTCCCGCCCCGTCACGGGGCCTGCCAGCACGTCGTGCAGCAGCGCGCCCGCCGCCGCGCCCGCCCGGGTCTCCGCCGCCAGCAGCGCCCCGATCCGCGCCGCCGTCCGCATGGCCTGCGCGATCCGCGGGTCCTGCGCCCGTCCAGGACCGCCCAGCTCGACGTCGGCCAGGTGCCCGTCGTCGAGCAGCCAGACGTACCCCTGCACCACCCCGTCGTGCCGCGCCGGCAGGCAGATCCGCCCGGTGAGCACCCCGGCGGAGGGGTCCGGCGGGATCCGCAGCGGCCCGGTCGCGCGCGCGATCCCGTACGCCTCGAACCACGCCCGCACCGCCGCCGTGGAGCGCCGGTGCAGGATGGACTTCGTGCGGACCGGGTCCATGAGCGAGGAGACGCCGCCCGACGAGCCGTCGCCGGTGTCGTGGACGCCGAACGCGATCAGCCCGAAGTCCCGGTCCTCCAGGGTGGCGGGGGCGCCGAGCGCCGCCGAGACCTCGTCCACCAGCTGCTGGTAGTCGCCGCGCATGACCGCAGCCTCTCATACATCTGTATGAGACGGCGCTCGCGGATGCGTGACAGGTGTCGATGGCCCAGGATCGGAGCGATCCTTAGATTTCACGGAGGTGTTACCTGCGCCCCGACCGTGGAGGTGCCCCGTGCTGGGTCCCGTGCTTCTCGCCGCCGCGCGCAGCGACGGAATCCGTCGCCTCGTCTCGGCCGCGCCGGTCAGCCGCCAGGTGGTCGCGCGCTTCGTGGCCGGCGAGGAACTGGCCGACGCCGTCGCCGCCGTCCGCGACCTGTCCGCCCGCGGCCTGGAGGTCACCCTCGACCACCTCGGCGAGGACGTCACCGACCCCCGCGAGGCGCTGCGTGCCCGGGACGCCTACCTCGCCCTCACCGAGGCGCTGACGCACGAGGGCCTGGGAGCCCGCGCCGAGATGTCGGTGAAGCTCTCCGCCTTCGGCCAGGCGCTGCCCGGCGGCCACGACCTCGCGCTCGCCCACGTCACTCCGGTGGTCGAAGCCGCCGCCGCGGCCGGCACCACGGTTACCCTGGACATGGAGGACCACACCACCGTCGACTCCACCCTCGCCATCCTGCGCACCCTGCGCGAGCGCTTCCCGCAGACCGGCGCGGTGCTGCAGGCGTACCTCTTCCGCACCGAGGAGGACTGCCGCGACCTCGCCGGCGAGGGTTCCCGGGTGCGGCTGGTGAAGGGCGCGTACAAGGAGCCGGCCGTCGTCGCCTTCCAGGACAAGGCGGAGGTGGACCGGGCGTACGTGCGCTGCCTGAAGATCCTCATGACCGGCCGCGGCTACCCCATGATCGGCACCCACGACCCCCGGATGATCGCCATCACCCAGGAGCTGGCCCGCCGGCACGGCCGCAAGACGGACGAGTACGAGTTCCAGATGCTCTACGGCATCCGCACCCAGGAGCAGCAGCGGCTGGTGGCCGAGGGCCACCGGATGCGCGTCTACACCCCCTACGGCACCGACTGGTACGGCTACTTCATGCGCAGGCTCGCCGAGCGCCCGGCGAACACGGCCTTCTTCCTGCGCGCCCTGGCCGGCCGCCGCTGACGACCCCGCGAGCCCCCGCGAGCCCCCGAGAGCCCCCGAAAGACTCCGCACCTCGAAGGAGAACGGCAACCATGGACGCTGTGACCCAGGTCCCCGCCCCGTACAACGAGCCGGTGCACACCTACGCCCCCGGCACACCGGAGCGTGCGCGGCTGGAGGCCAGGCTCAAGGAGCTGGCCGAGAGCCCCATGGAGCTGCCGATGACCATCGGCGGCGTACGCCGCATGGGCGGCGGCGCGCGCGTCGACGTCGTGCAGCCGCACAACCACAAGGCCGTCCTCGGCACGTACGGCACCGCCACCCGCGCCGACGCGCAGGACGCCATCGACGCCGCGCTGGCCGCCGCGCCCGGCTGGCGTGCGCTCTCCTTCGACGACCGCGCCGCGATCCTGCTCAAGGCCGCCGACCTGCTCGCCGGGCCGTGGCGCGAGACGATCGCCGCGTCGACCATGCTGGGCCAGTCGAAGACCGCGCAGCAGGCGGAGATCGACGCGCCCTGCGAGCTGGTCGACTTCTGGCGCTTCAACGTCCACTTCGCCCGCCAGATCATGGACGAGCAGCCGCCGGTCCAGCCGCCCGGGGTGTGGAACCGGCTCGACCACCGCCCGCTGGAGGGCTTCGTCTACGCGATCACGCCCTTCAACTTCACCGCGATCGCCGGCAACCTGCCGACCGCGCCCGCCCTCATGGGCAACGTCGTGGTCTGGAAGCCGTCCCCGACCCAGACGCACGCCGCCGTGCTGCTCATGCGGCTGCTGGAGGAGGCCGGGATGCCGCCCGGCGTCATCAACCTCGTCACCGGCGACGGCAAGGAGGTCTCCGAGGTCGCGCTCCCGCACCCGGACCTGGCCGGCATCCACTTCACCGGCTCCACCCGCACCTTCCAGTACCTGTGGGGCGAGGTCGGCAAGAACCTGCCCGGCTACAAGGCGTACCCGCGGATCGTCGGCGAGACCGGCGGCAAGGACTTCATCGTCGCCCACCCGACGGCGGAGGTGGCGAAGCTGAAGACCGCCATCACCCGCGGCGCCTTCGAGTACCAGGGCCAGAAGTGCTCGGCCGCCTCCCGCGCGTACGTCCCGCGCTCGCTGTGGGACGGCGGGCTGAAGGAGTCGCTGGTCACCGAGGTCGAGGGCCTGGCCATGGGCGACGTCACCGACCTGGGGAACTTCATCGGCGCCGTCATCGACGACCGGGCGTTCGCGAAGAACAAGGCCGCCATCGACCGCGCCAAGGCCGACCCGGCGTGCGAGATCGTCGCGGGCGGCACGTACGACGACACCGTCGGCTACTTCGTCCGCCCCACGGTCATCGTCTGCTCGGACCCGGAGAACGAGGTCTTCACCGAGGAGTACTTCGGCCCGATCATCGCCGTGCACGTGTACGAGGACGACACCTACGACGCGATGCTGGACCAGATGGAGTCCGTCGCCGCGTACGCCCTGACCGGCGCCGTCCTCGCGCAGGACCGCGCGGTCATCGCCGACGCGACCCGGCGGCTGCGCTTCGCGGCCGGCAACTTCTACGTCAACGACCGGCCCACCGGCTCGATCGTCGGCCAGCAGCCTTTCGGCGGCGCCCGCGCCTCCGGCACCAACGACAAGGCGGGCTCGAAGTTCAACCTCCTGCGCTGGTCCTCGCCGCGCGCCATCAAGGAGACGATGGACGCTCCGACGGACTACCGCTACCCCCACATGGGCTGACGCCCGCAGGACCGCTCCGCGCGGTCCCCGCACACGCCGCCCCCGGTCGCCTCCCCCGTCGGCCGGGGGCGGCCCCGTGCGTGCGGGCCGGTGCTGTGGTCCGATGGATCGCGTATGAAGAGGAACAGCTTCTTCGCCGCCGTCGTCGTGGCCGCAGTCGGGTGCACCCTCGCCGCGACGCTGGTGTCCGGTGCGTGGTGGCCGGCCGCGGGCGTGTTCCTGGCGCTCACCGCGCTCGGCGTGTGGGACGTGCTCCAGCGCCGCCACTCCGTGCTGCGGAACTACCCGCTGGTGGGCCATCTGCGCTTCCTGCTGGAACGGCTCCGCCCCGAGATGCAGCAGTACTTCATCGAGCGGAACTTCGACGGCCGCCCCTTCGACCGCAACGTGCGCAGCATCGTCTACGAGCGCGCCAAGGGCACCGACGCCGAGGAGCCCTTCGGCACGGAGCTGGACGTGGAGGCCCCCGGCCACCAGTTCCTCGTGCACTCCATCGCCCCGGTGGCGATGCCCACGACCCCGCCGCGGGTCCGCGTCGGCGGCCCCGACTGCACCAGGCCGTACGACATGGCGCTGCTGAACGTCTCCGCGATGAGCTTCGGCGCCCTGTCCTCCCACGCCATCCTCGCCCTCAACGGCGGCGCCGCGCGCGGCGGCTTCGCGCACGACACCGGCGAGGGCGGCATCTCCGAGTTCCATCTGCGGCCCGGCGGCGACCTGGTGTGGGAGATCGGCACCGGCTACTTCGGCTGCCGTACCCCCGACGGCGACTTCGACGCCCGGCAGTTCGCCGACAAGGCCGCCGACGACCGGGTCAGGTGCGTGTCGCTGAAGCTGTCCCAGGGCGCCAAGCCCGGCATCGGCGGGCTGCTGCCCGGCGCCAAGGTCGACGCCGTGATCGCCCGCACCCGCGGCGTGCCCCAGGGCGAGACCGTGGTCTCGCCGCCGTACCACCGGGTCTTCTCCACCCCGCGCGAGCTGGTGCGGTTCGTCGCCCGGATGCGGGAGCTGGCCGGCGGCAAGCCGGCCGGGATCAAGCTGTGCGTGGGCTCGCGGGTGCAGCTCCTCGCGGTCTGCAAGGCGATGCTCGCCGAGGGCACCGCGCCCGACTTCATCCTGGTCGACGGCTCGGAGGGCGGTACGGGGGCGGGGCCGCTGGAGTTCGCCGACAACATCGGCGCCCCGCTCACCCAGGGACTGGCGGCCGTGCACGGCGCCCTCATCGGCACCGGGCTGCGGGACCGTATCCGCATCGGCGCCGCGGGCAAGGTCGCCACCGGCTCCGACATCGTCAAGCGGCTCATCCAGGGCGCCGACTACACCAACTCGGCCCGCGCGATGATGTTCGCCCTCGGCTGCCTGCAGACCCAGCGCTGCCACACCAACACCTGCCCGGTCGGCGTGACCACGCAGGATCCGCTCCGCGTGCGCTCGCTGGACGTGGCGGACAAGACGGTGCGCGTCGAGCGCTTCCAGCGCGCCACCGTGCAGAGCGCCCTGGAGATCATGTCGGCGATGGGCGTGGACGACCCGGCGCAACTTCGCCGGCACCAGCTTCGCGTCCGCATCGAGCCCCGCGCCGTCCGCCGGGACGACCGGCCGCTGCCGCCGCCGGCGCCCGGACAGCTCCTGGCCGAGCCGCCGCGGGCCTGGGCCGCGGACTGGGCGGCGGCCGATCCGGACCGGTTCACGATCTGAAGGACGCCTCCGCGCGCTCTCCGGCAGCCGCCCGCGCCCTCCCCGCGCTACCGTCGTGACATGCGGATACTCGCCGTGGTCTGGGACATCGACGACACGATCTTCGACCACTCGGGCGCCGAGCGGCGCGCCGCGCTCGAGTACCTGACCGCGCGCGGGCTGCTGGGCCGGTACGCCTCGCCCGAGGCCGCCGCGGACCACTGGCACGCGGTCTCCGAGGAGTACGTGGACCGCTACCTCGCCGGGGAGTTCACCTTCCTGGCCCAGCGCCGCGAGCGGGCCCGGGTGCTCGCCGGCCGGCCGCTGACCGACGCCGAGGCCGACGTCTGGATGGCCGGCTACCTGGCCGCGTACCGGCGGCACTGGCGGGTCTTCCCCGACGTCGTACCGGCGCTCGACGGCCTCAGCCCGCCCCGCCGGCACGGCCTGCTGTCCAACAACAGCGCCCCGCACCAGGAGGAGAAGCTCCGCGCCATCGGCGTGCACGACCGCTTCGAGGCGCTGGTGTGCTCCGAGGAGCTCGGCATCGCCAAGCCCGCCGCGGGCGCCTTCCACGCCGCCTGCGCCGCCCTCGGGCTGCCGCCGGAGCGCGTCGCCTACGTCGGGGACCGTCCGGACACCGACGCGGCGGGCGCGGACGCGGCCGGGCTGACGGGGATCTGGCTGGACCGTCCGGGCGCGGCCGCACGGGTGGCCGGGAAGGGGGCCCCGGATGTGCGCCGCATCACCTCGCCCGGCCAGCTCGGGCCGCTCCTCGGCACCCTGGACCCGTAACGATCACCGCAGGTCAGGGGCGGTGCCGTCTCAGATAGTAGGAAGCCCGAGTATATGGCGAGACAAGAACGCTTTGACGTCCTACTTTTATAGGAGCCGAACGCTCGCCGATCAGCGACGGTGGTCGAGGTCTGGCGCCTCACGCAGGTCACCCCTGCGGCGCCGCTCCCGCCCCAGCGGCGTCCCCACGTCTTCCCAGCGCCCCAGAGGAGCTGCCCCATGGCTGCCACCACCACGGTCCGCCGCGCCCGCCACTCCGCCCGCACCGAGCAGAGCCAGGACTCCGCGATCGCCCGGAAGAACGCCGCCGCCGCGCTCCAGCGGGCGTTCGACCGCCGCGACAACGGCGGCGCGACCGGCCACTGAGCCGCCGCCCCCGGGACCCCGGCCCGCGCACGGCGGCCGCTCAGCGGCCCCGTACCAGCTCGAACCGGTCGATCCGCGTGCCGTCCTCGGCGTACGCGGCGACCCGCAGCGCGGGCGAGGTGCCGGGCCGGGACTCCACCGCCAGGAACGAGTAGCCGGTGTAGCGCACCCGCGACCACTCCACGTCCTCCAGCGCCTTCTCGCCTCCGCGTGCCCAGGAGAAGGTGTGCACGACGTCGCGGTCGCGGCGCCGGCCCTCGTAGCTGTCCGGCGCGCTGAAGTCGTACAGCTTGCGCCCGCCGCCGCCCGCGGTCACGTAGACCGCCCCGTGCCGCTCGGTGTCCACCGAGCCGCCGACGGGCAGCGGCCGGGTCAGGGCCCCGGCGCGCAGCGCGTCGGTCCGCTCGTAGACGTGGTTGTGGCCGTTGATCACCAGATCGACGCGGTGGGTGTCGAACAGGGGCGTGAAGTGCTCCCGCACCCCGCCGTCCGAGGCGTGCGTGCTGGTGGAGTACGCGCAGTGGTGGAAGAAGACCACGACGAAGTCGACCCCGGGCGCGCCGCGCAGCTCCCCGAGCCGCCGGTCGAGCCAGCGCGCCTGGGCGCCGTCGGTGTAGCCGAGGTTGGCCGGGATCTCGTACGAGACGTCGTTGGCGTCCAGCGCCACGACGGCGACGTTGCCGTAGACGAAGGAGTACGCACCGGGCGCCTCGCGCGGGTCGAACCCGTTGTCCGGCAGCGTCCAGCGGGCGCGCTGGCCGCCGTAGCCGTCGGGGGAGTACCACGCCTCCATGTCGTGGTTGCCCATCGCCGGCATCCACGGGACCCGCGAGGACACCGGGTCGATCTGCCGCAGGAAGCGGTCCCACACCCGGGCGTCGTAGCGGTCGCCCTCCAGCCCGCGCCCGGAGTCCTCGGCGTAGCAGATGTCGCCGGCGTGCAGGTGGAACGCCGGCGGGCCGCCGGGCAGGTCGCGGATGCCCCGGGTGACGGCGCGGGCGGCGGATCCCGTGCCCTGGTCGCCGAAGGCGGTGAAGACGAAGCGCTCCGGCCCGGCGGGCGCGGTGCGGAACTCCGCCAGGTACGCTTCGGCGCCCGGTGAGGCGGCGGGGTCGAACTCCTCGTGGCCGAGCCCGTAGACGTACTCCGTTCCGGGCTCCAGCCCGTCGAGCGCGGCGTGCACGTAGTGCTGCTCCACCGCCGGGAGGCCGCTGAGCGCCGGGGTCTTCAGCGGCCGGATCTCCGCCTCGACGCGCTCGCCGAGGCCGCCGCGGTCCGTGCCGAAGCGGACGTACGGCCGGCGCACCGGCAGCGGGAGCTGCCAGCCCACCCGCATCTGGCTGCGCGGGTCGGCGCCGAACGCCAGATGCCGGCCGAACGCCGCGGGCGCCCCGGAGGGCGCGGGGCTGACGGAGTCGGCGGGGGAGTCGTCCGTACGTCCGGCCCTCCCGCTTCCGCCCCCGCCCCCGTCGCCGCACCCGGCGAGGAACAGCCCGCCGGCCAGACCGCCGGCGCCGGTGACGACGCGGCGCCGGGAGAGCGCGCGGCGCAGGTACTCGTGCTGTTCGGCCATGCTCATGCTGCGGGCGAGCCGTGGGGGATGCCGAAGCCGGGGGTCTCCATATGCCCGAGCATTCCCCCTCGTTGCCGGCGCACCGGAGAACCGCGGCCGTCGGCGTGGTGAACGCCCGCGGTATGTCCACATCCCGGACGGCGGTGTCATCCCGCAAGACGTAGCGCGTAGGCTCCCTCACATGTCTCGCAGCATTCGTCTCGCGTCCATTCCCGGCGACGGCATCGGCCCGGAGGTCGTGGCCCAGGGCCTGAAAGTGCTCTCCGCCGTCCTGCCGCAGGACGTGAAGCTGGAGACCGAGAGCTACGATCTGGGCGCCCGGCGCTGGCACGCCACCGGCGAGACCCTGCCGGACGCGGAGCTGACCGCCCTCAAGGACTACGACGCGATCCTGCTCGGCGCCATCGGCGACCCCTCGGTGCCGTCCGGCGTGCTGGAGCGCGGGCTGCTGCTGAAGCTGCGCTTCGCCTTCGACCACTACGTGAACCTGCGCCCGTCGAAGCTCTTCCCGGGCACCGAGACCCCGCTCGCCGGCCGCCCCGCCATCGACTTCGTCGTCGTCCGCGAGGGCACCGAGGGCCCGTACACCGGCAACGGCGGCAGCCTGCGCACCGGCACCCCGGCCGAGGTCGCCACCGAGGTGAGCGTCAACACCGCGTACGGCGTGGAGCGCGTGGTCCGGGACGCGTTCGAGCGCGCCCAGGCCCGCCCGCGCAAAAAGCTGACGCTCGTGCACAAGAACAACGTGCTCGTGTACGCCGGCCACCTGTGGAAGGACACCTTCGACCGGGTCGGCGCCGAGTACCCCGACGTCACCACGGACTACCTGCACGTCGACGCCGCGACGATCTTCCTCACCACCCAGCCCGAGCGGTTCGACGTGATCGTCACCGACAACCTCTTCGGCGACATCCTCACCGACCTGGCCGCCGCCATCAGCGGCGGCATCGGTCTCGCCGCCTCCGGGAACATCAACCCGGCCGGCGCCTTCCCGTCGATGTTCGAGCCGGTCCACGGCTCCGCGCCGGACATCGCCGGCACCGGCAAGGCCGACCCGACGGCCACGGTGCTGTCGGTCGCCCTGCTCCTGCGCCACCTCGGCTACGCCGCGCAGGCCGCCCGCGTCGAGGAGGCCGTCGAGGCCGACCTCGCCGCGCGGGGCGCCACCGCGCGCACCACGGACGAGATCGGCGACGCGCTCGCCGCCCGAGTATCCGGCTGACCGCCGGGACCACACACGCTCGCCGCGGCCGGCCCGGCCGGTCAGGTTTCTCCGTACGGCCGGCGACCCTGCCCTCCGGGCGGGGTCGGTGCGACGATGACCCTTCGGGCCGCGTACCACCGCCACGCTTGCCGCTGCCCGCGCCCCCGTCATAATCGACAGCGGGGCCGCGGCACGGGGTAATGCTCGGACGTCCTAGTACCTTCGGGTGCGAGGACCTCGGTACGGGACGCGGTCCGCCACCCACCGAACGGTGAAGGACACGAATCTCATGACCACGATCGAGCTCAAGCCGTCCGCGCACCCGCTGTCCGACGCGGAGCGCGAGGCGATCCTCACCAACCCCGGCTTCGGCAAGCACTTCACCGACCACATGGTCACGATCAAGTGGACCGAAGGCCGCGGCTGGCACGACGCGCAGCTCCAGCCGTACGCGCCGCTCACCCTCGACCCGGCGACGATGGCGCTGCACTACGGGCAGTCCATCTTCGAGGGGCTGAAGGCCTACCGGCAGCCGGACGGCAGCGTCCGCACCTTCCGGCCCGACGCCAACGCGCGCCGCTTCCAGCTCTCCGCGCGCCGGCTGGCGATGCCGGAGCTGCCGGTCGAGACCTTCGTGGCGGCCATCGACGCGCTGGTGCGCCAGGACAAGGCGTGGGTGCCGGGCACCGGCGAGGAGTCGCTCTACCTGCGCCCCTTCATGTTCGCCACCGAGGTCGGCCTCGGCGTGAACTCCCCGGCGCACGAGTACCTCTTCATGGTCCTGGCCTCGCCCGCGGGCGCGTACTTCACGGGCGGCATCAAGCCGGTGTCGGTCTGGCTCACCGAGGAGTACGTGCGCGCCGCGCCCGGCGGCACCGGCGAGGCCAAGTGCGCGGGCAACTACGCGGGCGCGATGGCCGCCACCCTCCAGGCCGTCCAGCAGGGCTGCGACCAGGTGGTGTGGCTGGACGCGGTGGAGCGCCGGTGGATCGAGGAGATGGGCGGGATGAACCTCTACTTCGTCCGGGGCGGCGGGCCCGGCGGGCAGGAAGGGGCGGCGGAGGTGGTCACGCCCGAGCTGACCGGCACGCTGCTGCCGGGCATCACCCGCGACTCGCTGCTGACCATCGCCGCCGACCTCGGCTACCGGACCGGCGAGGTGCGGATCTCCAAGGAGGAGTGGCAGGCCGGCTGCCTGGACGGCACGATCTCGGAGACCTTCGCGTGCGGCACGGCGGCGGTCATCACGCCGGTGGGGCACGCCAAGTCGAGCACGGCGGAGTGGACGGTCGCCGACGGGTCGATGGGGCCGGTCACGGCGCGGCTGCGGAAGGCGCTGGTCGACGTGCAGACGGGGCAGGCGGCGGACCCGCACGGGTGGATGCACGAGCTGGGCTGAGGCACGGGCCGGGGGCCGCCGCCGGGCTGCGGCGGCGGCCCCCTTCGTGCCGTGGTGCGCTGCCGTGCGTCAGTAGACGCTCACGCCGTACGCGCTGAGCGCCTCGGTGACCGGCTGGTGGATGGCGGAGCCGTTGGTGCCGGAGCAGCCCGAGCTGCCGGAGTGGATGCCGTACGCGACGTTGCCCGAGAAGTGGGCGCCGCCGCTGTCGCCGCCGGCGGAGCAGGCGGTGGTGCGGACCATGTTGTAGACGGGGCCGTCGCTGTAGTTGACGGTCACGTTCACCGCGGTCACGGTGCCGCTGGTGACCTGGGTGGTGGAGCCGCTCTTCTGGATGGCCTGGCCGACGACGGCGTTGGCGGCGCTGGTGATGTCCCGGGTGCTGCCGTTGTAGAGGTTCACGGTGCCCGCGGGGGAGGAGCCGTCGGTGTAGCGGACGATGCCGTAGTCGTTGGTCGGGAAGCTGGTGCCCTCGCGGGTGCCGATGGCCGCGCCGCCGCTGGTGGCCGACCAGGAGGCGCCGGCGTTGGTGCAGTGGCCCGCGGTGACGAAGTAGCGGGCGTTGTTCTTGGTCACGTTGAACGCCGCGGAGCAGCGGTAGCCGCCGCCGTAGATCGCGTCGCCGCCGAGCACCTCCTTCTTGAACGCCCCGGGTACCCGCTCCACCCGGGCCGCGCCGTCGAGGCTCCTCGCGACGCTCTTCAGCTTCGCGTACTCGGCGGCCGAGACGGTGGAGTCGGCCTGCACGGCGATCTGGTTGGTGGCCGGATCGACACCCCAGGAGGTGCCGGTGATCTTCGCCCGGTCCTCGAAGGCGCCCATCGCGGAGCGCAGTTCCGCGGCGCTGTGCTCGACCAGCTCGGCGCGGGCGCCGGCGGCGCGGGCCTCGGCGGCGGCGGCCTTGTCGGTGACCGTCACGACCAGGTCGCCGGTCTCGGCGTCCAGGTACGTGCCGGCGCTGTCGCTGCCGAGGGTGCGGGTGACGTCGGCGTCGAGCGCGAGGGTGGCGGCGTCGGCCTGCACCCCCTGCCCGGAACGGTCGGCCGGCGGGGGCGCCGCGGCGGCCGTGGAGCCGAGTGCGGCGGTGCCGAGGAGGAGAAGGGCGGCGATGGTGCCACCCAGACGCGCGGACTTCTGGGGTCTCATGCGGTGGTTCTCCTTTGTGTGAACCATGTGGGGGTTGTGGGAGGTGCCGTACCGACTGGCCTGGACCAAATTGGCACGCGCATGTCATCCACACAAGACCGCAATTGCGCCCTGACCTCCTCGTACGAAACGTGGGCACTCTGCCCGTATCGTGAGACGGGTCTCCAGATCGGGCGGCGTGTGTGCCACACTTCCCGACGTGACCTCGTCTGCCGTCATGATTATTGGCAACAGGCGCGCCGGTCCGCGCTGACCCGTACCGCGATCCGCATGCGGTGCCGGCTCACCGCGTCCCAGACCCGCGCGCAGACCTCTCGCGACCCGCGAGGGGTCTTTTCCATTTCCGGGACCGGAGAGCACACACCATCCCGACAGGAGCACTTCGATGAGCACAGAGCCCGCCGCCTCCGAGGCCCCCGAGGCCCCCGAGGCTTCCGACGATGGTTTCCACGTCTTCGACACCACGCTGCGCGACGGCGCGCAGCGCGAGGGCATCAGCCTGACCGTCGCCGACAAGCTGGCCATCGCCCGGCACCTCGACGACTTCGGCGTGGGCTTCATCGAGGGCGGCTGGCCCGGCGCGGTGCCCCGGGACACGGAGTTCTTCCGCCGTGCCCGCGACGAGGTCGACTTCCGGCACGCGCAGCTCGTCGCCTTCGGCGCCACCCGCAAGGCGGGCGTACGGGTCGAGGACGACCCCCAGGTCCTCGCGCTGCTGGAGTCGAAGGCCCCCGTCATCACCCTGGTCGCCAAGGCGCACGACCGGCACGTGGAACTGGCGCTGCGCACCACGCTCGCGGAGAACCTGGCGATGGTCCGCGACACGGTCGCGTTCCTGCGCGAGCACGGCCGCCGGGTCTTCGTCGACTGCGAGCACTTCTTCGACGGCCACCGCGCCAACGCCGCGTACGCCAAGCAGGTCGTCGCCGCCGCGCACGAGGCGGGCGCGGACGTCGTCGTGCTCTGCGACACCAACGGCGGCATGCTCCCCGGCCAGGTGCGCGAGACCGTCGCCGAGGTGCTGGCCGCCACCGGAGCAAGACTGGGCATGCACGCCCAGGACGACTCCGGCTGCGCCGTGGCCAACACCCTGGCCGCCGTCGACGGCGGCGCCACCCACGTGCAGTGCACCGCCAACGGCTACGGCGAGCGCGTCGGCAACGCCAACCTCTTCCCGGTGGTGGCCGCGCTGGAGCTGAAGTACGACATGCGCGTGCTGCCCGCCGGCAAGCTGGCGGAGATGACCCGGATCTCGCACGCCGTCGCCGAGGTCGTCAACATCGCGCCCGCCACCCACCAGCCGTACGTGGGCGTCTCGGCCTTCGCCCACAAGGCGGGCCTGCACGCCTCCGCCATCAAGGTCGATCCCGACCTCTACCAGCACATCGACCCCGAGCTGGTCGGCAACCGGCTGCGCATGCTGGTCTCCGACATGGCGGGCCGGGCGTCGATCGAGCTGAAGGGCAAGGACCTCGGCCTCGACCTAGGCGACGACCGCGAACTGCTGAGCCGGGTCGTGGAGCGGGTCAAGGAGAACGAGCACCGCGGGCTGACGTACGAGGCCGCCGACGCCTCCTTCGAGCTGCTGCTCCGCGAGGAGCTGCAGTTGCGCGAGTCCGGCAGGACGCGGCGCTACTTCCGTACCGAGTCCTGGCGGGCCATCGTCGAGGACCGGCCGGACGGCACCCACGCCAACGAGGCCACGGTGAAGCTCTGGGCGAAGGGCGAGCGGGCCGTCGTCACGGCGGAGGGCAAAGGCCCGGTCCATGCGCTGGACCGGGCCCTGCGGGTGGCACTGGAGCGGATCTACCCCCAGCTCGCCGACTTCGAGCTGATCGACTACAAGGTGCGGATCCTGGAGGGGACCCACGGCACCGCGTCGACGACGCGGGTGCTCATCACCACCGGCGACGGCCGCGGCGAGTGGGACACCGTCGGCGTCGCGGACAACGTCATCGCGGCGTCGTGGCAGGCGCTGGACGACGCGTACGCCTACGGTCTGCTGCGGGCCGGAGTCGTGCCGCAGGAGTAGCACCGGGCGCCGGGGCGGCGCCGGAGCCCGCACCTGCGCCCGTGGTCCCGGCGCTCTTCGCACCGGCGGCATCCGCGGCCGGACCCTCCGCACCGGCGGCCCGCGCGCCGGAGCCGGGCTGCCGCGGCCCGCCTGCCGTACGGGGCCGCAGCACCGCGACCGTCAGCACCGCCGCCGCGGCGACCAGCACCGCCCCGATGCCGAACGCGAGCTGGAAGCCGCCCGTCAGCGCCGCGTCCCGGCCCTCCCCGGCCGCGGCCAGCGACTCCGTGCGCCCCGCCGCCAGCGTGGTGAGCACCGCGACGCCCAGCGCGCCGCCCATCTGCTGCCCGGTGTTGAAGAGCCCCGACACCACCCCGGCGTCGTCCTCGCGCGCCCCGGACATGCCCAGCGCGGTCATCGCGGGCAGCACCAGCCCGCCGCCGCTGAGCAGCAGCATCGTCGGCAGCAGATGGGCCGCGTAGCTCACCTCGGCCGGGTCCCGCGGGAGGCGGACGAGCAGCGCCAGGCCGGCCGCGAGGAGCACCAGCCCGGCCAGCAGCACCGTCCGCTCGCCGAACCGCGCCACCAGCCGGGCGGAGACGAGCAGCGAGGTGACGCCGATGGTGAGCGCGGCCGGCAGCATCGCCAGACCGGTCTCCGCGGCCCCGTAGCCCAGTACCTGCTGCATGTAGAGCGCCACGATGATCTGGAAGGCGAAGATCCCCGAGATGACGAGCAGTTGGACGGCGTTGGCGCCGGCGACGGTGCGCGAGCGGAATACCCGCAGTGGCAGCAGCGGCGCGGCGGCCCGGGCCTGGCGGAGCACGAAGCCGGCGAGCAGGGCCGTGGCGAGCGCGGCGGAGCCGAGGGTGCGGCCGGAGGCCCAGCCGTGGCTCTCGGTCTCGACGATGGTGTAGACGCCGAGCATCAGCCCGGACGTGACCAGCAGCGCCCCGGCGACGTCGGCGCCCGCGGCCAGGCCGATGCCGCGGTCGCCCGGCAGCACGCGCAGCGCCAGCGCGGCGGTCGCCAGCCCGATGGGCACGTTGATGAAGAAGATCCAGTGCCAGCTCAGCGCGTCGGTGAGCAGGCCGCCGAGCACCTGGCCCAGCGAGGCGCCGACCGCGCCGGTGAACGCGAACGCGCCGATGGCCTTCGCGCGCTCCTTCGCGTCGGTGAAGAGCGTGACGATCATGCCGAGCCCGACGGCCGAGGCCAGCGCCCCGCCGACGCCCTGGAGGAAGCGGGCGGCGATCAGTGCCCACGGCTCGGTGGCCACGCCGCACAGCAGTGAGGCGGCTGTGAAGAGCGCGATGCCGGCGACGAACACCCGCTTCCGGCCGAGCAGGTCGCCGAGGCGGCCGGCGAGGAGGAGCAGCCCGCCGAAGGCGATCATGTAGGCGTTGACCGTCCAGGTCAGGTCGGCGGGGGAGAACCCCAGGTCCTCCTGGATGGCGGGCAGCGCGACGGTGACGATGCTGCCGTCGAGGACGATCATCAGCGCGCCGGTGCAAAGGATCGCGAGTGCGAACCAGCGGGATCGGTCCTGCGGTGCGTCGGTGGCGTTCATGCGGTCTCTCCTGAGGCTTGGGCAACAGGAAAGACCGTAGCAGATAGTTTTCTACGGGACTATCTCTTATTCAGTTTTCTTGTACGGACCTTCTCGCCGCTTACCGCCGCGCCTGCCGGGCCCGGCGGACCGGCTGTTCGGACGGGACGGGCTCGGCGAGCGGGCCGGCCATCAGGCCCTCCAGGGCGGCGACGAAGACGTCCCGCTGCGCGGCCGGCAGCGCGTCGAGCACCTCCTGGTGCACGCGGTCGACGACCTCCTGGCCGCGCGCGGCGACCTCCGCGCCGGCCTCGGTGACGTGGATGATGCGCGCCCTGCGGTCCGTGCTCGACGGCCGCCGCTCGGCGTACCCGGCCTTCTCCAGGCCGTCCACGGTCACGACCATCGTGGTCTTGTCCATGCGCGACAGCTCGGCGAGCTGCCCCTGGGTATGCTCGGCCGCGAGCGCGTGGACGAGCACGCACTGCTCGCGCTGGAGCAGTCCGACCTCCGTCAGTGCGGCGGACAGCCGGGTGTTGAGCACGTGCGCGGTGTGCATGAGGATGCCGGTGATGTCCGGCACGGTACGGGCGGGTGCGCGGGATGCGGGCATGGTGGTCATGGCTCCAGACTAACAAGAAGGTCTGCTACGGAACCTTCTCGTGCGCCAACGATCTGTCCAACTGCTTGTCGAAGCCCTACAGCCCTGATCGACGTGTCGTTGGCCGATCTCTGGCCCCGTCACCTGCGCATAGTGCCGGGTGCTCATGATTTACCGGCCGACGTTGTAGGGAAATGACATAAGGTTCGATGCCCAAGTACCCGTACCGTCGTTTCATGACCACAGTGGACTACGCCCCCTCCGACGCGGCAGCGACGGCAGGCGCCGTCGAGAACGAGGCCCGGGGGCGGGCGGCCGAACTGCGCCGCATTCGCGAGCAGGCTCACGCGGGGCCGAGTGAGCGGGCGACCGCCGCGCAGAAGGCCAAGGGGAAGCTGACTGCGCGGGAGCGGATCGACCTGCTGCTGGACGAGGGGTCGTTCAGTGAGGTGGAGCCGCTGCGGCGGCATCGTGCTTCGGGGTTCGGCCTGGAGGCGAAGCGGCCGTACACCGATGGCGTCATCACCGGCTGGGGGACGGTGCACGGGCGGACGGTGTTCGTCTACGCGCACGACTTCAGGATCTTCGGCGGCGCTCTCGGTGAGGCGCATGCGGAGAAGATCCACAAGATCATGGACAAGGCGATCGCGGCGGGTGCGCCGCTGGTGTCGCTGAACGACGGTGCGGGTGCGCGTATTCAGGAGGGTGTCTCGGCGCTCGCCGGTTACGGGGGGATCTTCCAGCGCAATACCCGTGCGTCGGGGGTGATTCCGCAGATCTCGGTGATGCTCGGTCCGTGTGCGGGTGGTGCGGCCTACAGTCCGGCGCTGACGGACTTCGTGTTCATGGTGCGTGAGACGTCGCAGATGTTCATCACCGGTCCGGACGTGGTGAAGGCGGTGACGGGTGAGGAGATCACGCAGAACGGGCTGGGCGGTGCGGATGTGCATGCGGAGACCTCGGGGGTGTGCCACTTCGCGTATGACGACGAGGTGACGTGCCTGGAGGAGGTGCGGTATCTGCTGTCGATGCTGCCGCAGAACAACCGCGAGAACCCCCCGGCGGTCACCGCGGAGGATCCGGCGGACCGCGGTGGTGATGTGCTGCTGGATCTGGTGCCGGCGGACGGCAACCGCCCGTATGACATGCGCAGGGTGATCGAGGAGCTCGTCGATGACGGTGAGTACCTTGAGGTGCATGAGCGCTGGGCGACGAATCTGATCTGTGCGCTCACCCGGCTGGACGGTCAGGTGGTGGGCATCGTCGCCAATCAGCCGCAGTCCCTTGCGGGGGTTCTGGACATCGAGGCGAGCGAGAAGGGTGCCCGCTTTGTCCAGATGTGCGATGCTTTCAATATTCCGATCGTCACCCTGCTCGACGTCCCGGGCTTCCTGCCGGGGGTGGATCAGGAGCATGGCGGGATCATCCGGCATGGGGCGAAGCTGCTGTATGCGTACTGCAATGCCACGGTGCCGCGGATCTCGGTGGTGTTGCGGAAGGCGTACGGCGGGGCGTACATCGTGATGGACAGTCAGTCCATCGGTGCGGATCTGACGTATGCCTGGCCGACCAACGAGATCGCGGTGATGGGTGCGGAGGGCGCGGCGAACGTGATCTTCCGGCGTGACATCGCGGCCGCGGACGACCCCGACGCCAAGCGCACCGACATGGTCAAGCAGTACAAGGCGGAGCTGATGCACCCCTACTACGCGGCCGAACGCGGCCTCGTGGACGACGTCATCGACCCCGTGGACACCCGCCAGATCCTCATCCGGTCCCTGGCGATGCTGCGTACGAAGCACGCGGACCTGCCGGCGCGCAAGCACGGCAACCCGCCGCAGTGACCCCGCCGCTTCCGCACGCCCCGCAGCCCGCAGCCGACCGCGCAGAACAGCCCAGGAGCACAGACGTGACCACGCAGCACACCGAGAACCTCGTCCGCGTCGAGAAGGGCGAGGCCAGCGAGGAGGAGCTCGCCGCGCTCACCGCGGTGCTCCTCGCCCGCGCCGCCGCCCCGCAGCCGACGCACGCCCGCCACGGCGGGCACGGCGGCTCCGCGGCCCGCTGGCGCCGACTGGAGCGCCAGCACGGGTTCCGCGCCCCGCACAGCTGGCAGCGCTGACCCGGCCGGCGACACCCGGCCCCGCGCACACCGAAGGCCCCGCCGCAGGCGGGGCCTTCACGCGTCGTCGGCGCCGTGCCGCCTCAGCCCCGCGGCTCCGCCGCCAGCCTGGCCAGTGCCGCGTCCACGCGCGCCAGCGTCCGCTCGCGGCCCAGCACCTCCAGGGACTCGAAGAGCGGCAGCCCCACCGTCCGCCCCGTCACCGCGACCCGTACCGGCGCCTGCGCCTTGCCCAGCTTCAGGCCGTGCTCCTCGCCCGCCGCGAGCACCGCCTCCTTCAGCGGCTCCGCCGACCACTCGGCCGCCGCCAGCTTCGCGCGCGCCGTGCGCAGCAGGTCGGCCGCGCCCGGCTGCCCCGGTTTCATCGCCTTGTCCCACGACTTCTCGTCGAACACCGGCTCGTCGAGGAAGAGGAAGTCGACGTTGGCCGTGATGTCGGAGAGCACGGTCAGCCGCGTCTGCGCCAGCGGCGCCACCGCCGCGAAGGCGTCCGGGTCGAACGACTCCGCCGGCCACGGGGCGTGCGGCGCCCGCAGCCAGGGGGCGCAGCGCTCGGCGAAGTCCTTCACGTCGAGCATGCGGATGTGGTCCGCGTTGATGGCCTCGGCCTTCTTCAGGTCGAAGCGGGCCGGGTTGGGCACGACGTCGGCGATGTCGAAGGCCGCGACCAGCTCCTCGCGGGTGAAGACGTCCCGGTCGGCGGAGAGCGACCAGCCCAGCAGCGAGAGGTAGTTGATCAGCCCCTCGGGCAGGAAGCCGCGCTCCCGGTAGAGGTTGAGCGAAGCCTGCGGGTCGCGCTTGGAGAGCTTCTTGTTGCCCTCGCCCATGACGTAGGGCAGGTGCCCGAAGTCCGGCACCCGCTTGGCGACGCCGAGGTCGATCAGCGCGCGGTAGAGCGCGATCTGCCGCGGGGTGGAGGAGAGCAGGTCCTCGCCGCGCAGCACGTGCGTGATCTCCATCAGCGCGTCGTCGACGGGGTTGACCAGGGTGTAGAGCGGGGCGCCGTTGGCGCGCACGATCCCGTAGTCCGTGACGTTCTCGGGTGCGAAGGTCAGCTCGCCGCGGACCAGGTCGGTGAAGGTGATCGTCTCGTCCGGCATGCGGAAGCGGACGATCGAGGTGCGGCCCTCGGCCTCGTACGCGGCCACCTGCTCGGCGCTCAGGTCGCGGCAGTGCCCGTCGTACCCGGAGGGCCGCCCCGCCGCGCGCGCCGTCTCGCGGCGCTCCTCCAGCTCCGCCGCGGTGCAGTAGCAGCGGTAGGCGTGCCCGGCGTCCTGGAGCCGGCCGGCCACGTCGGCGTAGATGTCCATGCGCTGCGACTGCCGGTACGGCGCGTGCGGGCCGCCGGCCTCGGGGCCCTCGTCCCAGTCGATGCCGAGCCAGCGGAAGGAGTCGAGCAGTTGCTCGTACGACTCCTCGGAGTCGCGGGCCGCGTCGGTGTCCTCGATCCGGAAGACCAGCGAGCCGCCGGTGTGGCGGGCGTACGCCCAGTTGAAGAGGGCGGTGCGCACCAGGCCCACGTGGGGGTTGCCGGTGGGGGAGGGACAGAAGCGGACCCGCAGGGGGGCCGGGGGGGCTGCGCTAGCCACGCTTGATCACCTTGTTGGCGAGAGTGCCGATGCCTTCGATGGTGACGGCGACCTCGTCGCCGTCGTGGAGCGGGCCGACGCCCGCGGGGGTCCCGGTGAGGATGACGTCGCCGGGCAGCAGCGTCATCGCCTCGGTGACGTGCACGATCAGCTCCGGGATCGAGCGGATCAGGTCCGTGGTGCTGCCGAGCTGGCGCTGGGCGCCGTTGACGGTGCACTGGATGGCGATGCCCCCGGCGATCCTGTCGTGCCCCAGGTCCGTCTCGACCCAGGGGCCGAGCGGGCAGGAGGTGTCGAAGCCCTTGGCCCTGGCCCACTGCTTCTCGCGCCGCTGCACGTCCCGCGCGGTCACGTCGTTCGCACAGGTGTAGCCGAGGATCACGTCCTGGGCCCGCTCCAGCGGCACGTCGCGGCAGAGCCGGCCGATGACGACGGCCAGCTCCGCCTCGTGCTGCAGGTCCTCGGAGAAGGAGGGGTACGCGATGGGGTCGCCGGGCCCGATCACCGAGGTGGACGGTTTGAAGAAGGTGACGGGCACCTCCGGCACCTCGTTGCCCAGCTCCGCGGCGTGCTCGGCGTAGTTGCGGCCGATCGCGACGACCTTGTTGGGGAGGACGGGGGGCAGCAACCGCACCTTGTCCAGCGGGAGCTTGCGGCCGGACCGCTCGAACTCGGCGAAGGGATGGCCCTTGATCACGTCGAGGGTGACCTCGCCCCGCGGGGCGCCCGCCCCGTCGAAGCCGTCGGAGCCCTCGACCACACCGAACGCGACGCTGCCGTCGACGGAGAACCTGGCGATACGCACGGGGCCCAGGTTATCGCCCCGCCGCTCGCCGCCGTGCCGCGCGGGTCAGGCGCCGGACGGGATCTCCTCCAGCACCGTACGGCGCGGGTTCGCGGTGCGCTCCGGCGGCTGGGCGGCCGGGGCCGCGGCGGCGATCCGGGCGGCGACCGCCGCGGGCGGCTCGGGAAGCAGCAGGTCCCCGGCGTCGTCGAGGTGGGCGAGGGTGGTGCGCCGCGGGTTGGCTATGGTGCGGAAGATCATGAGGGTTACGCGCGCCTTTACGTGCCGGGGCCCGCTGTCGGGCCGACGAGACCGAGCTTTACGGAATGATTCACTGTGTCAAGGGAAGGGTAAGGGGCCGCTATTCCCCGCACCGCCGGGACCCATCCCGTACGGCATTGTGACTTTCCTCACCTCGTCGGTGACGAAAGCCAAATATCGTCGGCCCCGACGTCGGGCTGAAACGGGCCATCTACCCACAGGGGCGACATTTCCCGACCGATGGGCGCGACCCGGGACACGGGCCCGCGCCATGCACCTCGTAGGAAAATGTCCGTTATCCCCACCCGCCGCGTCAACCGCATGTAATCTGTCTGGCACGGTGCGTAGTTGCGGTCGAGCTGTTACCCCCGGGCCTTGTTGGAGATCCCGGCACTGTGCTGGAATTCCACGGACCGTCGCTGGAGTGCAGTCGACGCAGAGGGCGCAACGGGGCGCCACGCGGGGGGCTGTGCGGGGAGCGTGCGCCGGTTGGTTCACGGCGGGCGGGGGCCTAAGCTCCCGCACGACCAGACAACGCTCCGGCGCATGCGCCGGAGCCGGTCCTAGAGGTTGCGACGCTAGTGCAGGGACGATTGAAGACTGACGGCAGCGTTCCGGGCGAGCCTGAGGTGCGTGGGAAGACCGACCGCGCAGCCTCCCTTCGGTACGGCCAGAGCGCGAGCTCCTCGCCGGACCGGAACGCCGACCGCGGCAGCGCCCGAATACCCGCGCCCGAGGCCGGCGACTTCGCCAACATGCAGCAGCCCAAGGGCTCCAAGGGCCCGGGCTCCCGGATCCTGCTGCGCAACTGGCGCATCAGCACCAGACTTGTCTCGCTCCTCGCGCTCCCCGTGGTCGCCGCGACCACGCTGGGAGCTTTCCGCATCGAGGACTCCTGGCAGAACCTGCAGCAGCTCGAGAACATGAAGCTGCTGACGGACATGACGGAAGAGGCCACCGAACTCGCCGACATGCTCCAGCAGGAGCGCGACAAGTCGGCCGGCCTCATCGTCGACGGCAACCCGAAGCACCCGGACATCACCGACGCCCGCGACGAGACCGACAAGGCCCTGATCGCCTTCACCCGGTCCGCGGACGAGATCGACACCACCGACGACGAGGACCTCGCCGGGGTCAACAACTCGCTCACGAGCGTCATCGAGAAGCTCAACAAGATCAACAGCATTCGCAAGACGGCCTATTCGGACGACACCGGGGGCGCCGCCCAGACGGTGAAGGCGTACGGCGAACTGGTCGACTCCCTGGTCTCGCTCTCCCAGGACATGGCCCTGGCGACCAGCAACCCGGACATGATCGCCAAGACCCGGGCGCTGGCCACCTTCTCCTCCGCCAAGGAGTACGCGTCCGTCCAGCAGGCGATCATCAGCGCCGCCCTCGCCGAGGAGCCGCGCGACGAGTTCGCCGAGGCCGACCGGCTGGAAGCCGCCTCCGCCCAGGAGGCGGAGAGTTCCTCGCTCAAGCTCTTCGCCCACCTCTACTCGGGCCGGATCGGTCTGACGGATCTGATGCGCTCGCTGGACGGCGGCAACGCCTCCGTGCAGCAGGCCGACACGTTCGCCAAGAACCTGGTGAACAACCCGGACAGCATCAAGAACGCCGACATGAGCTACCGGCACTGGTACGAGCTGGACAGCGTCAAGATCGAAGAGATGAAGAAGATCGAGCAGCACCTGCTCCAGGAGATGGAGCAGACCGCGCGCGATCTGCGGTCCGAGGCCCAGAACGACGCGATCTTCAACGGCGTGCTGATCCTCCTCGTCCTGCTCATCTCGCTCGCCGGCGCCTTCGTCGTCGCCCGCTCCATGGTCCGCTCGCTGCGCCGGCTGCAGGACACCGCGCAGACCGTCGCCCAGAAGCGGCTGCCCGAGCTGGTCAGGCAGCTCTCCGACGCCGACCCGCAGGACGTCGACACCTCCGTCGAGACCGTGGGCATCCGCAGCCGGGACGAGATCGGCAAGGTGGCGTCCGCGTTCGACGACGTGCACCGCGAGGCGGTCCGGCTGGCCGCCGAGCAGGCGCTGCTGCGGGGCAACGTGAACGCGATGTTCACCAACCTCTCGCGCCGGAGCCAGGGCCTCATCCAGCGTCAGCTCTCACTCATATCCGAACTGGAGTCCCGCGAGGCGGACCCGGACCAGCTCGAGAACCTCTTCAAGCTCGACCACCTCGCGACCCGCATGCGCCGCAACGGCGAGAACCTCCTCGTCCTCGCGGGCGAGGAGCCGGGCCGCCGGTGGACCCGCCCGGTCCCGCTGGTCGACGTGCTGCGCGCCGCCGCCTCCGAGGTGGAGCAGTACGAGCGCATCGAACTCTCCGCCGTGCCCGCCACCCAGGTCGCCGGCCGTGTCGTCAACGACCTCGTGCACCTGCTGGCCGAGCTGCTGGAGAACGCCACGTCGTTCTCCTCGCCGCAGACCAAGGTGAAGGTCACCGGCCACGCGCTGCCCGACGGCCGGGTGCTCGTGGAGATCCACGACACCGGCATCGGCCTGTCGCCCGAGGACCTCGGGGCGATCAACGAGCGGCTGGCCAACCCGCCCACGGTCGACGTCTCCGTCTCCCGCCGCATGGGCCTCTTCGTGGTCGGCCGGCTGTCCCTGCGGCACGGCATCCGCATCCAGTTGCGCCCCTCCGACTCCGGCGGCACCACCGCGCTGGTCATGCTCCCCGTCGACGTCACGCAGAACGGCGGCGGCGCGGGCGGCAAGCAGCCGGCGGGCGCCGCGTCCGGCGCACCGGGCGCGGGCGCCGGCGGCGCCGGCAACGGCGCCCCGGGGCGCGGCGGTGCCGCGGCCCGCGCGGGCGCGATGAGCAGGCTCGGCGCCGCGCAGCAGCGCGGCCAGGTGGGGGCGGGCGCAGGTCCCGGCCGGCCCGCGCTGCCCAGCCGCGACGTCGGCGGCTCGGGCGGGCCCGGCGATGCGGGCGGCCCCGGCGGTCCCGGCAAGCGGCCCGGACTGCCCGGGCGCGAACCGGCGGGCGCCGGTTCGGCCTTCGGCCGCTCGTCCGGCCCCGGTACGGGCTCCGCCTTCCCGGGCGGTTCGGCCTTCGGCACCGCACCGGGGGCGAACTCCCATTCGGGTAGCGGCCTCGGGTCCTCGCCCGGCCGTTCCGGGCTGCCCGGCAGGCCGGGCGCCGACTCCGGTGCCCGCGAGCCCGCGGAGGCCCAGCACACCGGCGCCGGGCTGCGCGACTCCGGCCGCGACCGGCACGAGGGACCGCGGCAGCACGACGACGCCGACACCACGCAGTTCTCCCGCCCCGACACCGCGGGCCCGCCGCCCGGCGGCGCCGCGGGCATCCCGGCGTTCGGCTCCGTGCCGCCGCCGCGCTCTCCGCAGGCGCCCGTACCCGGCGAGTCGGCCGCGTACGGCGCCCCGCAGGACACCGGCGAGCACCCGGCGCCGCCGTTGCAGCGTCGCCCGCAGTCCGGTCCTGGCGACACCGGGGCGCACCCCGTGGCCCGCCCCGGCGGCGGCCCGCAGGACACCGGCGCCCACGCGCTGCCCCCGGCGGCCCCCGCGTCGTACGACACGGGCGAGCACCCGGTGGCGCGTCCGGGTCCCGGTGACACCGGCGAGTACGCCATGCCGGGTCAGCGCCCCGGCCCCGGCGACACGGGCGAGTACGCGATGCCCGGCCAGCGTCCGGGCCCCGGGGACACCGGCGAGTACGCGATGCCCGGCCGGCGTCCGGGTCCCGGTGACACGGGCGAGTACGCGATGCCGGGTCAGCGCCCCGGCCCCGGCGACACCGGCGAGTACGCGGTCCCCGGGCAGCGCCCGGCCCCGCACGACACCGGCGAGTACCCGGCGGCCGTACCGGCGCAGCGGGCCGAATCGCCCCTCGACGACGGCCTGCTCGACGGCGCCCCCGTACCCACCCGGGGCGACGAACCCACGCCGATCTTCGAGTCGATGGAGTCCAACTGGTTCCGCGAGAGCCGCGGCCGCGGGCAGACCCCCGCGGCCACCACCGCCGAGCAGCCCACGGCCGACGCGCCCACCGCCGAGGAACCGGACCGGGACACCGCGGCCGAACCCTCCGCTCCCGCGCCGCAGCCGGCCACGGCCACCCCCGCACCGGCCTGGCGCCCCTCTCCCAACGACGACCGCTGGCGCCGCGCGGAGCAGTTGCGCACCCCGCAGGCCGGCGGCGTCACCACGTCGGGGCTGCCGAGGCGGGTGCCGCGCGCCAACCTCGTGGCGGGCACCGCGCAGGAGTCCTCGAACGCCAGCGGGACCCAGGTCTCGCGCGCGCCCGACGATGTGCGCGGCAGGCTCACCAGCCTGCGCCGGGGGATCCAGCGGGGCCGCCAGGCCGGCGGCACCGGTGAGACCCTCGGCGGCAACGGCTTTGGTCCCACCTATCAGCAGGAGCGTTAGTTGAGTCCATTGAGCCAGGCGGCGCAGAATCTGAACTGGTTGATCACCAATTTCGTGGACAACACCCCGGGGGTGTCGCACACGGTGGTGGTCTCCGCCGACGGACTGCTGCTGGCGATGTCCGACGGCTTTCCGCGGGACCGTGCCGACCAGCTCGCGGCGGTGGCGTCGGGGCTGACATCGCTGACGGCCGGTGCCTCCCGCATTTTCGAAGGCGGCAGCGTGAACCAGACGGTGGTGGAGATGGAGCGCGGCTTCCTCTTCATCATGTCGATCTCCGACGGTTCCTCGCTCGCCGTGCTGGCGCACCCGGAGTGCGATATCGGCCTGGTTGGTTACGAGATGGCGCTGCTGGTCGACCGGGCGGGCGCGGTGCTCACCCCCGATCTGCGCGCGGAGCTGCAGGGCAGCCTGCTGAACTGAACCACGGCCGGCCGCCCGGCCGACCGCTTTTATCAGACCTTCCCCATCGGCCATGTTCCCGCCCGGAGGATCCATGACCCCGCCACCCGCCTCACCCGACTCGTACGGTGGTGCCCAGCATCAGCCCTACGAAGGTGAAGGCGATCAGCCGCTGGTCCGGCCCTACGCCATGACCGGTGGCCGGACCCGGCCCCGTTATCAGCTCGCCATCGAGGCCCTGGTGAGCACGTCGGCCGACCCGATGCGGCTGCAGGGGCTGCTTCCGGAGCACCAGCGGATCTGCCACCTGTGCCGCGAGGTGAAATCGGTCGCCGAGGTCTCCGCGCTGCTGACCCTGCCGCTGGGCGTCGCGCGCATTCTGGTCGCCGACCTGGCCGAGGCCGGTCTCGTGGCCATTCACCAGCCCGGCGGCGGCACGGATGCCGACGGAACCCCCGATGTGACTTTGCTCGAAAGGGTGCTCAGTGGACTTCGCAAGCTCTAGTGGTGTGGCCGGTTCTTCTCCGGCTCGTGCGACCACGTCGGCGAAGATCGTGGTGGCGGGTGGTTTCGGGGTGGGGAAGACCACGTTCGTCGGTTCGGTGTCGGAGATCAATCCGTTGCGTACCGAGGCGGTGATGACGTCGGCGTCTGCGGGGATCGATGATCTGTCGCAGGTGTCGGGGAAGACCACGACGACGGTGGCGATGGATTTTGGTCGTATCACGTTGGATCAGGATTTGATCCTGTATCTGTTTGGGACGCCTGGTCAGGATCGTTTCTGGTTCATGTGGGACGATCTGGTGCGTGGTGCCATCGGTGCGGTGGTGCTGGTGGATACGCGGCGGTTGGCGGATTGTTTCCCTGCGGTGGATTACTTCGAGAACTCGGGGTTGCCGTTCGTGATCGCGTTGAACGGGTTCGACGGTCATCAGCCGTACTCGCCGGACGAGGTGCGTGAGGCGCTGCAGATCGGGCCCGAGACGCCGATCCTCACCACGGACGCCCGTCAGCGCTCCGAGTCGAAGTCCACGCTGATCACGCTGGTCGAGCACGCCCTCATGGCCCGGCTCCGCTGACCGCGCCGGCCGCCCGGGCCGCACGCCGCGGCCAAAGACTCCGCCAGGGGCAGGTTGCACCGTACGGTGCAACCTGCCCCTGAGGCGTTGATAACGTTTGGAAGCAGATTGAGGGGGTGCGTTGCACAGGACGCAGGCGGTCGACTCCGTTCCGCTGATGCCGTGGTTGCACTTTGTCGGTTGGCGCCGCTTACGCCCTTTTTGACGGTGCCTGCGTGATCGTACGAAGTCCTCGGCAGGCGTTTGGAATGTGCCGCGCGGCGTGCTGGAATTCGAGGAACTGACCCGAGAGTAGGCCGAGAGGTTGTTGGTCCGGTGAGGCGCAGCAGCAAGGGTCCCGCACAGGAGGCGCGGGGCAACTTCAGCCCGCCGTCGCACGCGGCGGTGCCGCCCCCTGCCGGGGCGCAGCCGGCCCCGCCGCCCAGCGGCAGCCGGTTCTCACCCCGCAACTGGCGGGTGGCGACGCGGCTCAACGCGATCCTGCTGATCCCGGTGCTCGTGGCCATCGTCTTCGCGGGCTTCCAGGTGAACAGCTCCGTGGACACCTGGCAGGAGGCCCAGGACGCGGAGAACACCGCCAAGGTCGCCAAGGCCGCCGGCGACTACGCAGAGCGTCTCATGGCCGAGCGCGACGTCTCCGTGCAGCCTCTGCTGCACGGAGACCGCGAGGCGAGCCGGGTGACCGAGGCCCGCAAGGCCACCGACGCCGCCGCCGCCGAGTTCGACCGGCAGGTCGAGGACATGCCGGACAAGCCCGGCCTGCAGCGCCGGCTGGACGCCTTCCGGGACCAGGAGAAGAACCTGGAGCAGATGCGCCAGGCGGCGTTCACGCCCCAGGCGGCCGGCACCGACACCCACCTCGGGTACGCGCAGATGTACCGCCCGCTGATGACCTTCGCCAACGAGCTCGGCCTGGGCACCAGCAACATCACCACCTACGGGCGCGCGATGTATGCGATCTCGCTCGCCAAGTCCTCCGCCTCGCTGGTCCGCTCCATCGGCACCGAGCTGCTCGTCAGCCCGCCGGAGAAGGCCGGGGTGCTGGCCGAGGAGAAGACCGCGCTCGCCTCCTTCGCCTATCTGGAGCCCATCGCCCTCGACGAGTTCAGGACCGGCAGCACCGCCGCCGACAACCGCATGCTCAAGGACGCGCTGGCCGACCAGGAGGAAGAGGCCAAGCAGCGGCTCGCCGAGGCGCAGCGCGAGGCCGAGGGCGGCGGCGGCGAGTTCACCGCCCCGCCGGAGCCCGCGGCGATGCTCGCCGGCGTCGCGAGCATCGGCGAGGACGTCACGCCCGCGGACCTCGCCGAGCAGGGCATCACCCCGCAGACGTGGTACGCGGCCACGAGCGTGCCCATCGCCGCGTACCGCACCGTCGAGATCGAGTTCGCCGACCGCGCCGTGGCCGACGCCCACGAGATCGTCGAGTCCGCCAAGCGCGACACCGTCGTCGGCGCCGCCATCGCGGTCGGCGCGCTGCTCATCGGCTTCGTCATCGCCGCGATGATGGCCCGCTCCATGGGCCGCAGCATGCGGCTGCTGCGCAACTCCGCCTTCGGCATCGCCGAGCAGCGGCTGCCGATGCTGGTCGACCAGCTCTCCCGCACCGACCCCGGCCGGGTGGACACCCGTGTGCAGCCCATCCCGCTGCACAGCAGGGACGAGATCGGCGAGGTCGCCCGCGCCTTCGACCAGGTGCACCGCGAGGCCGTCCGGCTGGCCGCCGAGCAGGCGCTGCTGCGGGGGAACCTCAACGCGATCTTCACCAACCTCTCCCGGCGCAACCAGGGCCTCATCGAGCGCCAGCTCGAGCTCATCTCCGGCCTGGAGGACCACGAGGCGGACCCGGAGCAGCTCGAGAACCTCTTCCACATGGACCACCTCGCCACCCGCATGCGCCGCAACGGCGAGAACCTGCTGGTGCTCGCGGGCGAGGACACCGGCCGGCACATGGACGAGGCGGTCCCGCTCGTCGACGTGCTACGCGCGGCGACCTCGGAGGTCGAGTCGTACGAGCGCATCGAGCTGGAGGGCGTGCCGGACGTCGAGATCCACGGCAGCGCCGTCACCGACCTCGTGCACCTCCTCGCCGAGCTGCTGGAGAACGCCACCACGTTCTCCTCGCCGCACACCAAGGTCCGGGTCACCGCCACCCGGCTGCCCGACCGCCGGGTGATGGTCGAGATCCACGACAAGGGCATCGGCCTCACCGCCGAGGACTTCGCGGACATCAACCACCGGCTCGCCAACCCGCCCACCGTGGACGTCGCGATCTCGCAGCGCATGGGCCTGTTCGTGGTCGGCAGGCTCGCCGACCGGCACGGCATCCGCGTGCAGTTGCGCCCGTCCGGCGAGCAGTCCGGCACCACCTCGCTGGTGATGCTCCCCGAGGCCATCGCCTTCGGCGGCGCCACCGAGGCGCCCGACCAGCACGACGAGTTCACCGTCTCCCGGATCGTCGCCGACCGCCCCTCCTTCCAGCCCCCGGGGAACGGCTTCGCCGTCGGCCGGCCGCGCAGCGCGGCCGAGCTGGGCTTCGACGACTCCCCGTACCCGCAGGTCGAGCCGGAGCGCCCGGCCATGCCCGCGCTCGGCGGGCAGGAGGGGGTCTTCGACCCCATCCAGCGCTCGCTGCTCCGCGAGGAGCGCAGGGCCGCGCTGGAAGCGGCGGCGCAGGACCGTACGCCCGGCTTCCGCGACCCGGAAGCGGAGGCCGCCGGTACGGATGCCTTCACGCCCGGGGGTATCTCGCCGGAGCCCGCGTACGATACCTACGGCCAAGTAGAGCCCGGCCCCGCGTCGAACCACTGGACGGGGCAGGGCGCGTACGACAGCCCGGCAGTACCGGAAGCGGAATCTACGGCACAGCTCGGCACCGGCCGCGGGGGCTTCGGCTTCGGCGAACCGGAGCCGGCGCCGGCCGACGACGAGTGGAGGTCGGCGAACGACGAACGCTGGGAGCGCGCCGAGCAGGTGCGCGAACCGAAGGCGGGCGGGATCACCCCCGCGGGCCTTCCCCGGCGGGTGCCCCGCCAGAATCTGGTGGAGGGCACCGCGGAGCAGGCGCCGCTGGGAGGCCCACAGGTCTCCCGGGCCCCGGAGGACGTGCGCGGCAGGCTGAGCAATCTGCGCCGCGGCGTCCAGCAGGGCCGCGAGCGGGGGCCGCAGCGGAATGACGGACCGGGCGTGGGCCCCGGCACATACGATCAGGAGCGTTAGGTGAGCCCGATGAGCCAGGCGGCGCAGAACCTGAACTGGTTGATCACCAATTTCGTGGACAACACCCCGGGGGTGTCGCACACGGTGGTGGTCTCCGCCGACGGACTCCTCCTCGCGATGTCCGACGGCTTCCCCCGTGACCGCGCCGACCAACTGGCGGCGGTGGCCTCCGGACTGACGTCGCTGACGGCCGGCGCCTCGCGGATCTTCGAGGGCGGCTACGTCAACCAGACGGTGGTGGAGATGGAGCGCGGCTTCCTCTTCATCATGTCGATCTCCGACGGCTCGGCCCTCGCCGTGCTGGCGCACCCGGAGTGCGACATCGGTCTGGTGGGCTACGAGATGGCGCTGCTGGTCGACCGGGCGGGCGCCGTGCTCACCCCCGACCTGCGCGCGGAGCTGCAGGGCAGCCTGCTGAACTAGCCGACAACCGATGCACGTTGCATGCTCGCCGGGCTAAGGTGCGTCGAGTGCAGTGACGCTCCGGCACGCCGTCGGGGAAGGGGAACGCAGTGGCAGCGCACCAAGAGGTACCTCACGGCGGTGAGGACTGGCGATACGGCTACGGCCCGCAGTCCGACCGGCCGGGCATGCCGCCGCAGCATGGGATGCCCCCGCAGCACGGGATGCCCCACCAGCCGGGCCCTCCCGGCGTACCGTACGCGGCCCCCGGCGTGCCCTCGTCCCCGGGGGAGCCGCAGCACCCCTCGCCGTCTCCGTACGGCGGCGGCCCGGCGCAGCACCGGGGCAGTCCCGCGCCCGCGGCGCAGCCCCAGTCCGCGGCTGCGGCCCGCGGCGCCCGCGCGGCCCGAGGCCCGCAGTCCCGGCTGGTGCGCCCGTACGCCGTGACCGGCGGCCGGACCCGGCCGCGTTATCAGCTCGCCATCGAGGCATTGGTGCAGACCACTGCCGACCCCTCCCGCCTCACTTCCCAGCTCCCCGAGCACCAGCGCATCTGCCGACTGTGCTATGAACTCAAGTCGGTCGCGGAGGTCTCCGCGTTGCTGACCCTCCCGCTGGGCGTCGCGCGCATCCTCGTGGCCGACCTCGCGGAAGCCGGCCTGGTCACGATCCACCAGCCGGGCGGCGGCGAAGCCGCGGGGGCCAGCCAGATGTGACTTTGCTCGAAAGGGTGCTCAGTGGACTTCGCAAGCTCTAGTGGTGTGGCCGGTTCTTCTCCGGCTCGTGCGACCACGTCGGCGAAGATCGTGGTGGCGGGTGGTTTCGGGGTGGGGAAGACCACGTTCGTCGGTTCGGTGTCGGAGATCAATCCGTTGCGTACCGAGGCGGTGATGACGTCGGCGTCTGCGGGGATCGATGATCTGTCGCAGGTGTCGGGGAAGACCACGACGACGGTGGCGATGGATTTTGGTCGTATCACGTTGGATCAGGATTTGATCCTGTATCTGTTTGGGACGCCTGGTCAGGATCGTTTCTGGTTCATGTGGGACGATCTGGTGCGTGGTGCCATCGGTGCGGTGGTGCTGGTGGATACGCGGCGGTTGGCGGATTGTTTCCCTGCGGTGGATTACTTCGAGAACTCGGGGTTGCCGTTCGTGATCGCGTTGAACGGGTTCGACGGTCATCAGCCGTACTCGCCGGACGAGGTGCGTGAGGCGCTGCAGATCGGGCCCGAGACGCCGATCCTCACCACGGACGCCCGTCAGCGCTCCGAGTCGAAGTCCACGCTGATCACGCTGGTCGAGCACGCCCTCATGGCCCGGCTCCGCTAACCCGTTTTGGAGTGCGGTCCGCGATCGGGTAATGTTCTGTCCGTCGCCGGGAACGGCGGCCACCGGAACAGAGCCCCCGCGACGGGGGTTGTGTTTTGGTGGGGTATGGTGTAATTGGCAGCACGACGGATTCTGGTTCCGTTAGTCTAGGTTCGAGTCCTGGTACCCCAGCGCAACGCAGTTGCAGATGTGCACGCCCCCGTTGTGTAGCGGCCTAGCACGCTGCCCTCTCAAGGCAGTAGCGCCGGTTCGAATCCGGTCGGGGGTACAGGTCCTCTCCATCGCGAGGAGAGGATCGTCCACAGGCCCCCGTTGTGTAGCGGCCTAGCACGCCGCCCTCTCAAGGCGGTAGCGCCGGTTCGAATCCGGTCGGGGGTACCAGCGCAGACGTCGAAGGGCCTCCCGCGGCGCGGGGGGCCCTTTCCCGTGCGCGGCGGGCCTCAGCCCGTCCTGCGCAGCGCGTCCGTGAGCCGTGCGGCGGCGTCCACGACCGCCTGGGCGTGCATCCGCCCCGGGTGCCGGGTCAGCCGCTCGATCGGTCCGGAGACCGAGACGGCGGCCACCACGCGGTTCGACGGGCCGCGCACGGGCGCCGAGACGGACGCCACCCCCGGCTCCCGCTCCCCGACGGACTGGGCCCACGCCCGGCGCCGTACGCCCGACAGCGCCGTGGCCGTGAACCGCGCGCCCTGCAGCCCGCGGTGCAGCCGCTCGGGCTCCTCCCAGGCGAGCAGCACCTGCGCCGCCGAGCCGGCCTTCATCGGCAGCGTGGAGCCCACCGGGACGGTGTCGCGCAGCCCCGAGAGCCGCTCGGCGGCCGCGACGCAGATGCGCATGTCGCCCTGGCGCCGGTAGAGCTGAGCGCTCTCGCCCGTGACGTCCCGCAGGTGCGTGAGCACCGGGCCGGCCGCGGCCAGCAGCCGGTCCTCGCCGGCCGCCGCGGCCAGCTCGGCGAGCCGGGGGCCGAGGATGAACCTGCCCTGCATGTCCCGCGCCACCATCCGGTGGTGTTCCAGCGCCACCGCGAGGCGGTGGGCCGTGGGGCGGGCGAGACCGGTCGCGGAGACCAGCCCGGCGAGGGTGGCCGGACCGGACTCCAGCGCGCTCAGTACCACAGCCGCCTTGTCGAGTACGCCGACGCCGCTAGAGTTGTCCATGCAACGATACTCACGTCTCACACTGTGAAACGCAAGTTCAAATTTCCGGGGAACGCGTCACCCTGGGGAGACCGCGCCCCGTCCGGCGCGAGGGGAGCGGACGGTGCCTGCGGGCACCGGCACGGACATGCGCACACGCAGTTCGCAATCGACGACGATGGGAATGCGATGGGAAGGACACTCGCGGAGAAGGTCTGGGACGACCATGTCGTCCGGCGCGCGGAGGGCGAGCCCGACCTTCTCTTCATCGATCTCCACCTGCTGCACGAGGTGACCAGCCCGCAGGCCTTCGACGGCCTGCGCAAGGCGGGCCGGCCGGTGCGCAGGACCGACCTCACCATCGCCACCGAGGACCACAACACCCCCACCCTCGACATCGACAAGCCCATCGCCGACCCGGTCTCGCGTACGCAGCTGGAGACCCTCCGCAAGAACTGCGCCGACTTCGGTGTCCGGCTGCACCCGCTCGGCGACGTCGAGCAGGGCGTCGTGCACGTCGTCGGCCCGCAGCTCGGGCTCACCCAGCCGGGCACCACCGTGGTCTGCGGCGACAGCCACACCTCCACGCACGGTGCGTTCGGCGCGCTGGCGTTCGGCATCGGCACCAGCCAGGTCGAGCACGTGCTCGCCACCCAGACGCTGCCGATGGCCCCGTTCAGGACCATGGCCGTGACCGTCAACGGCGAGTTGCCCGAGGGCGTCACCGCCAAGGACCTGATCCTCGCGATCATCGCCCGCATCGGCACCGGCGGCGGGCAGGGCTACGTGATCGAGTACCGCGGCGAGGCCGTCGAGAAGCTCTCGATGGAGGCGCGGATGACGATCTGCAACATGTCCATCGAGGCCGGCGCGCGCGCCGGGATGGTCGCCCCGGACGAGACGACGTTCGCGTACCTCAAGGGCCGCCCGCACGCCCCGGAGGGTTCCGGCTGGGACGCGGCCGTCGAGTACTGGCGCACGCTGCGCACCGACGACGACGCGGTCTTCGACCGGGAGGTCGTCATCGAGGCCGCCGAGCTGGCCCCGTTCGTCACCTGGGGCACCAACCCCGGGCAGGGCGCGCCGCTGTCGGCGCAGGTGCCCGACCCGGCGTCCTTCGACGACGCCAGCGAGCGGCAGGCGGCGGAGAAGGCGCTGGAGTACATGGGCCTCACCGCGGGGCAGCCGCTGCGCGAGATCGCGGTCGACACCGTGTTCGTCGGCTCCTGCACCAACGGCCGGATCGAGGACCTGCGCTCCGCCGCCGAGGTGGTGAACGGCCGGCAGGTCGCCGACGGCGTACGGATGCTGGTCGTGCCCGGCTCCGTACGGGTCGCGCTGCAGGCCGTCGAAGAGGGGCTCGACAAGGTGTTCACCGCCGCCGGGGCCGAATGGCGGCACGCCGGTTGCTCGATGTGCCTGGGTATGAACCCCGACCAGCTCGCCCCCGGCGAGCGCTCGGCGTCCACCTCCAACCGCAACTTCGAGGGCAGGCAGGGCAAGGGCGGCCGTACGCACCTGGTCTCCCCGCAGGTCGCCGCGGCCACCGCCGTGACCGGCCGGCTGTCCTCCCCGGCCGACCTGATCACCGCGGAGGTCTGATCCATGGAAGCCTTCACCACCCACACCGGGCGCGCCGTGCCGCTGCGCCGCAGCAACGTCGACACCGACCAGATCATCCCGGCCCACTGGCTGAAGAAGGTCACCCGGGACGGCTTCGAGGACGGCCTCTTCGAGGCGTGGCGCAAGGACCCGGAGTTCGTGCTGAACGACGCGGCGTACCGGGGCGGCAGCGTGCTGCTGGCCGGCCCGGACTTCGGCACCGGATCGTCCCGCGAACACGCCGTGTGGGCGCTGCAGAACTACGGCTTCAAGGCCGTCGTCTCGTCCCGCTTCGCCGACATCTTCCGCGGCAACTCGCTCAAGAACGGCCTGCTGACCGTCGTGCTGCCGCAGGCGGACGTCGAGCGGCTGTGGGAGCTGGCCGAGGCCGACCCGCGGACCGAGGTGACGGTCGACCTCCAGGCCCTGGAGGTGCGCGCCGGCGGTACGCCGGGGGAGCCCGCGTTCGCCGCCTCGTTCGAGCTGGACGAGAACGCCCGCTGGCGGCTGCTGAACGGTCTCGACGACATCAGCATCACCCTTCGGTACGAAGCCGACATCGCCGCTTTCGAGGCGGCCCGGCCGGCGTTCAAGCCGCAGACCGTACAGGGCTGACCGGCGGTTTCCGCCCCAGCCGAGGCCCCGCGCCCGCCACCGACCGGTGGCGGGCGCGGGGCTTTGCGCGCCGCCGCGTTGGCATGCCGACGAGCGACAACTCACCGCAGATGACACAATCGGCGCATGGATCCCGACGGCCAACTCGCGCTCTACGAGGCCGTCGCCGCCGGGCTGAAGGAGGCCCACCGCCAGGTGCGCGAGGTGGCCGCGACGGACGCCGAACGGGCAGAGCTGACAAGGCGCCTGCTCGCCATCACGGGTGCCGCGAAGCACGATCTCGCCGGAGCCGCAAGGCGGCTGGAGCGGCTGCGCCGGGAGCTGGACGCGCGCTCGCAGCGGTAGTCCGTTGCGACACAAGGGTGATGAGAGACGTTTTGCCTTTGATTTGCGGTATATATCTGCCTAACGTGCGAAAAAGCTTGAACATTTCGTTCCGGCAATCAATGCCTCAGAAGGGGAAGACGTGAACAAGGCCCAGCTCGTTGAAGCTATTACCGACAAGATGGGTGGCCGCCAGCAGGCCGCCGACGCCGTGGACGCCGTCCTCGACGCGATCATTCGTGCGGTCGTCTCCGGCGAGCGTGTATCGGTCACGGGCTTCGGCTCTTTCGAGAAGGTGGAGCGTCCGGCGCGCTACGCCCGTAACCCGCAGACCGGCGAGCGCGTCCGGGTCAAGAAGACCTCCGTGCCCCGCTTCCGCGCGGGCCAGGGCTTCAAGGACCTCGTCTCGGGCACCAAGCGGCTGCCGAAGCACGACACGGCCGTGAAGAAGGCCCCGAAGGGCAGCCTGTCCGGCGGCACCAAGACCACCGCCAAGGCCGCCGCCAAGAAGGCCACCAAGAAGGCCACCGCCGCCGCCAAGAAGGCCACCGCGAAGAAGACCACGGCCAAGAAGACCGCGGCCAAGAAGGCGCCGGCGAAGAGGACCACCACCGCCAAGAAGTCCTCGGCGAAGAAGACGACGGCCAAGAAGTCGTCGGCGAAGAAGGCCGCCGCCAAGAAGACGGCCGCCAAGAAGTCGGCCAAGAAGGCCCCGGCGAAGAAGGCGACCGCCAAGAAGGCGCCGGCCCGCAAGGCCGCCGGCCGGCGGACCACCGCGAAGAAGACCACTGCCAGGAAGCGATGACGGACCCGGCGCAGGGTCCGCAAGCGGGGCCGGCTCCCCTCGGGGAGACCGGCCCGCGGCATGTCCGGGCCCGGCCGCGCGCCGCCGTACGCAACCGCGCGGCGCCCCGTGGCCGCGGCCTCAGAAGGTCTGCAGCGTCACCAGGACGATCCTGCGCTCCTCGCCCGCGCCCTCGGTCTCGATCCGCACCCGCTGCCCCGGCCTGAGCAGCCGCAGCCCGCCCGCCGCGAACGCGGCGCCGTCGAAGGGCAGCGGCGTGCCGTCGTCGAGGAGCACGCTGCCGCTGCGGGTCTGCGGGTCGTACGTGAACGCTGTGGCCTGCATGCGCCGCAGGTTACCGGCCGGCGCTCAGCCGCACACGCCGTCGGACGCCGCCCGCGTACCCGGGGCGTGCCCCGGGCACCCGGCAGGGGCCCCGTTCCGGCCCCGGACCCCTTCCCGCTCGCGGACCCCTTCCCGGTCGCGGACCCCGCCCCGGTCGCGGACCTCGTCCCGGTCGTGGACCTCGTCCCGGTCGTGGACCTCGCGGCCGCACGCCGCCAGGCGGTCCAGCGCCGCCGCCGTGTGCCGCCCCACCCCCAGCGCCAGCGCCGCCCGCAGGTCGGCGCCCGTATCGACGTCCTGCCGCACGGAGTCCACCCCGCGCAGCCCGATCTCCCGCGCCCCCGACGCCAGGTGCCGCGCCCGCGACGCGACCCCGAACCCCGGCGCCAGCGCCGCTCCCGCGTCCGCCGCCAGCAGCGTCGTACCCACCCCCGGGGCGTCGGCCAGGAACGCCCGGCCGCCGCCCGCCGCCGCGAGCACCCGGGCCAGCTCCGCGGGGCGCAGCGCCGGCAGATCCGCGTTGAGCGCCGCGACGGCGGCGCCGGGCTCCGCCGCCCGTACCCGCTGCTCCCCGTGCGCGAGCGCGGCGTTCAGGCCCGCCCGCGGTGCGTCCGGTACGACCCGCGCCCCCGCCGCCGTCAGTTGCCCCGCCGCCTCGGCGTCGTCGGTGACGACCGTGACGGAGGCCACCGCCGGGCAGCCGAGTGCCGCGCCGACCGTGTCGAGCGCGAACGCCAGCGCCAGCCGGCCCCGTCCCGGCTCGCCCGCCGCCGGGCCCAGCCGGGACTTCGCCAGCGCGAGCGGCTTCAGCGGTACGACGACATGCCACAGCCGCCGGTCCGGTCGGCCGGGGAGTTCCGTCTGCGCTGGTGCCGTGCGTTTCGTCATCGTCGTTACGCCCCATTGTCACCTGACCGTGCCGCGCGCGGCGGGGCGGCCCGGTCACATGGGCGTACGGTGTTCTCGACAGACGTGAGACCCGGGGCCAGACTGTTTCGGCCACGAAACGCGCACCGAAGAAAAACCGGGAAGGTGAAAAGGACCGTGTCACGGCGGAGGATCGGCTTCTGGTACCGGCTGGTCGCGGCCATCTGCAAGCCCCCGCTGCGGCTGCTCGTCAAGCGGGACTGGCGTGGCGCGGAGCACATACCGGCCGACGGCGGATTCATCACCGCCGTCAACCACAACTCGTATCTCGACCCGTTCTTCTATGCCCACTTCCAGTACAACACCGGCCGTGTGCCGCGGTTCCTGGCGAAGGACGGACTGTTCAAGAAGGGCGTCGTCGGCACCGTGATGCGCGGCACCGGGCAGATTCCCGTCTACCGCGAGTCGACCGACGCCTCCAAAGCATTCCGGGCCGCGGTCAAAGCCGTCGAGGACGGCGAGTGCGTCGCGTTCTACCCCGAGGGGACGCTCACCCGCGACCCCGGCCTGTGGCCGATGAAGGGCAAGACCGGCGCCGCCCGGGTCGCGCTCGTCACCAGGGCGCCCGTCATCCCCGTCGCCCACTGGGGCGCCAATGAGCTGCTGCCCCCGTACGGCAAGCCCCGGCCCTTCCCGCGCAAGACCTTCCACCTGCTCGCCGGGCCTCCGGTGGACCTGTCGGAGTTCTACGGCAAGGAGCCCACCCCGCAGGTGCTCGCGGAGGTCACCGAGGTCATCATGGACGCCGTCACCCGCCTGCTGGAGGAGCTGCGCGGCGAGCAGGCGCCCGCGGAGCGCTTCGATCCGAAGACCGTACGCGCCGAACAGCGCCGCCGCTCCGCGGACCGTAAGGAGAACTCGTGACGCGCTGCGCCGTCTTCGGCACCGGATCGTGGGGCACGGCCTTCTCGATGGTGCTGGCCGACGCCGGCTGCCGGGTGACGATGTGGGGCCGCAGAGCCGCGCTCGTCGACGCCCTCAACGCCACCCGCGAGAACCCCGACTACCTCCCGGGCGTGCGCCTCCCCGACGCGGTCACCGCGACCGCCGACCCCGCCGAGGCCGCCCGGGACGCCGAGTTCACCGTGCTCGCCGTGCCGTCGCAGACCCTCCGGGGCAACCTGGAGCACTGGGCGCCGCTGCTCGACCCCGGCACCGTACTCGTCAGCCTGATGAAGGGCGTCGAGCTGGGCACCGCCAAGCGCATGAGCGAGGTCATCGAGGAGGTCGTCGCCAAGCAGGGCGCCGGTGCGGGCCCCGCGGGCGGTCCCGACGGCGTACGCGGCCGGGTCGCCGTGCTCACCGGACCCAACCTCGCCCGCGAGATCGCCGCCCGGCAGCCCGCCGCCGCCGTCGTCGCCTGCGCCGACGAAGAGGTGGCCCGCCGGCTGCAGACCGCCTGCCACACCCCGTACTTCCGCCCGTACACCAACACCGACGTCGTCGGCTGCGAACTCGGCGGCGCCGTCAAGAACGTCATCGGGCTCGCGGTCGGCATCGCCGACGGCATGGGCCTCGGCGACAACGCCAAGGCGTCGCTCATCACCCGCGGCCTCGCCGAGACCGCCCGCCTGGGCAGCGTGCTCGGCGCCGACCCGCGCACCTTCGCGGGCCTGGCCGGCATGGGCGACCTGGTCGCCACCTGCTCCTCGCCGCTCTCCCGCAACCACACCTTCGGCACCAACCTCGGCCGCGGCATGACGCTCGCCGAGACCATCGCCGCCACCAGGCAGACCGCCGAGGGCGTCAAGTCCTGTGAGTCGGTGCTCGATCTGGCCCGCAGACACGCCGTCGACATGCCCATCACCGAGACCGTGGTGAGCATCGTGCACGACGGGAAGCCGCCGCTCGTGGCGCTGAAGGAGCTGATGTCGCGCAGCGCCAAGGCGGAGGGACACTGACGTCGCCCGGCGCAGCGGGTAGTCTGCGAGCGATGAGCAGCGAGCACTCCTACGAAAGCCAGGGCCGCAAGCCGCGCGTCGCCGTCGTTTTCGGCGGGCGCAGCTCCGAGCACGGCATCTCCGTCGTCACCGCGGGCGCCGTCATGGCCGCCATCGACCGGGACAAGTACGAGGTGCTGCCCATCGGCATCACCGCGGACGGCCGCTGGGCCCTCACCGCGGACGACCCCGCGCGGATGGCCATCGCCGACCGCCAGGTGCCGCGCGTGGAGGAACTGGTCGACGAGGAGGCCGAGGACGGCGCCGTCGTGCTCTCCGCCGACCCCGGCAGCCGCGAGGTCGTCTACGCCGAGCCGGGGCAGGTGCCCAAGGCGCTCGGCGAGGTCGACGTCGTCTTCCCGATGCTGCACGGCCCGTACGGCGAGGACGGCACGCTGCAGGGCATGCTCGACCTCTCCGGCGTGCCGTACGTGGGCTCCGGGGTGCTGGCCTCCGCGGTCGGCATGGACAAGGAGTACATGAAGCGGGTCTTCGTCTCGTACGGGCTGCCGGTCGGCCCGTACGTCGTGATCCGGCCGCGCGAGTGGGACCAGGGCGCCCCCGGGCAGGAGGGCGCGGCGGCCCGCAAGAAGATCGTGGACTTCGCCGCCGACCACGGCTGGCCGGTGTTCGTGAAGCCCGCGCGGGCCGGTTCGTCCATCGGCATCACGAAGGTCGGCGAACTCGGCGCGCTGGAGGACGCGCTCGCCGAGGCGCGCCGGCACGACCCGAAGATCATCGTGGAGGCGGCGGTCGAGGGGCGCGAGATCGAGTGCGGCGTGCTGGAGTTCGAGGACGGGCCGCGGGCCAGCGTGCCCGCCGAGATCCCGCCGACCACCAGCCACGACTTCTACGACTTCGAGGCCAAGTACATCGACTCCGCCGCCGGGATCGTGCCGGCGCCGCTCACCGCGGAGGAGACCGCCGAGGTGCAGCGGCTGGCGGTCGCCGCGTTCGAGGCGTGCTCCTGCGAGGGGCTGGTGCGGGCGGACTTCTTCCGCACCGCCGACGGCGGCTTCGTGATCAACGAGATCAACACGATGCCCGGCTTCACCCCCATCTCGATGTACCCGCGGATGTGGCAGGAGTCCGGCGTGAGTTACCCGGAGCTGGTCGACCGGCTCATCCAGGCGGCGCTGCGCCGCTCGACGGGGCTGCGCTAGCAGCCCCCTGCGGCCCGCGGCCCGTTGCCCGTGACCGGTCCCGGGCCCGCGGGGGCGTCAGAGCGTGCCGGGCACGGTCTCGTCGACCGCCTCCGCCAGGTCCGTCAGCGCGTTCACCTCGGGCGCGTACGCCCCGGGCACGGTGACCTCCACGAAGGCCCTGCGCTGCGTGGTGGTGAAGCGGGCCCCGTCGTCCAGCTCCTCGTAGAGCCAGTCGACGCCGTTCACGCTCACCGCGTCGGCGGTGGGGTTGTAGTGTTCACTCCCGGGCGTGAGCACCTCCGGCCTGGGCACGCCGCAGCGCAGCTCGACGGCCGGGTCACCCCACCCGGCGGTGAGCGCCGAGACCGGATCGGTCTCGCGGCGACTCTGGCCGTCGACGGTGCCGGGCAGCCGGTCGGCGAGCGCGCGGCAGTGGTCCACGGCCTTCCCCTGTGGGGTCGGCACGGCCACCTGCGGCGTGCCGCCGCCGCCACCGGAACAGGCGAGCGGGGCGGCGAGCAGCAGCAGTGCGGCGGGCAGGCGGAGAGCGGAGCGGTATGGCCGGGTGGGGCGGAAGTGCAGGGCGGGGCGTTCGCTCCGTGCGCCGCGGTGCGTGGCGCCGGGGCGCCGGGGGGTGCGGGGCGGCCGGGACGGTGTGCTCATCACCGGCCGAGCATACGGGGGGCCTAGAGATGGACGACCGGGCAGGTCAGGGTCCGGGTGATCCCCGACACCTGCTGGACTCTGGCGACCACGAGCCGGCCCAGCTCGTCGACGGTGTCCGCCTGCGCGCGCACGATCACGTCGTAGGGACCGGTCACGTCCTCGGCCTGGATCACTCCGGGGATCTTGGCGATGACTTCGGCGACGGCCGACGCCTTGCCGACCTCGGTCTGGATCAGGATGTAAGCCTGTACCACGGAACCTCCAGGGGCGGCTTCGAGGATCATGGGAGAGGAGACGCAACCGTATCGCGTACTCCGGCCGGCGCGGGAGGGTCGGGAGCGGCCGTGACGGGCGAGACCGCGGGCGCCGGGTTGACGGAAGGAGCGATCCGATGAGGGGCCACGGGCAGGGCCAGGGCACCGTGGGGGAGCTGGGCGAGTTCGGGCTCATCCGGGAGCTGACCTCCCGGCTGACCACGACGCCCGCGGTACGGATCGGGCCGGGGGACGACGCCGCGGTCATCAGCGCCCCCGACCGCCGGGTCGTGGCCAGCACGGACGTGCTCATCGAGGGCCGGCACTTCCGCCGCGACTGGTCCACGGCGTACGACGTGGGCCGCAAGTCCGCCGCCCAGAACCTCGCCGACATCGCCGCCATGGGCGCCGTCCCCACCGCCCTGCTCCTCGGCCTCGTCGTCCCCGCCGACCTCCTCGTCACCTGGCCCGCGGAGCTGATGGACGGGCTGCGCGACGAGTGCCAGGTCGCCGGCGCCGCCGTCGTCGGCGGCGACGTCGTACGGGGCGACGCCATCACGCTCGCGATCACCGCGCTCGGCGACATGCAGGGCCACGAGCCGGTCACCCGCGCCGGCGCCCGCCCCGGCGACGTGGTGGCGGTGACCGGCTGGCTCGGCTGGTCCGCGGCCGGCCACGCGGTGCTGGCCCGCGGCTTCCGCTCGCCCCGCGCCTTCGTCGAGGCCCACCGCCGCCCCGAACCGCCCTACCAGGCGGGTCCGGCGGCGGCCGCGCTCGGCGCCACCTCGATGACGGACGTCAGCGACGGGCTGCTGGCCGACCTCGGCCACGTCGCGGAGGCGGGGAAGGTCCGTATCGACGTCCGCACCGCGGCCCTCGACGTGCCCGGCCAGATGGCGGACATCGGCAAGGCGGTGGGCGTGGACCCGCTGCAGTGGGTGCTGACGGGCGGCGAGGACCACGCGATCGTGGCGACCTTCCCGCCGCAGGTGAAGCTGCCCGCGCGGTGGCGGGTCGTCGGCGAGGTGCAGGCGCCGTCGGCGGTGGCCCAGGTGACGGTGGACGGCGAGCCGTGGCGGGGCGCGGCCGGCTGGGACCACTTCGGTGGCTGAGCCGGCGGGCACGGAGGGCCCGGCGGGCGGCGGGGGCGGCGCGAGCGCGCCGCCGCGGGCGCTCACCGTCGCCGGCTCCGACTCCGGCGGCGGCGCGGGCATCCAGGCCGACCTGAAGACGATGCTCGCGCTCGGTGTGCACGGCATGAGCGTCGTCACCGCCGTGACCGCGCAGAACTCGCTCGGGGTGCAGGACAGCTGGACGCTGCCGGTGGCCGCGGTGCGCGGCCAGTTCCGCAGCGTCGTCGACGACATCGGGGTCCAGGCCGTCAAGACCGGCATGCTCGCGGGTGCCGAGACGGTGGCGGCGGTCGCGGAGCTGCTGGCGGGGACGCCCGCGCCGGTCGTGGTCGACCCCGTGGGGGTCTCGACCCACGGCGACCGGCTGCTGGCGGCCGAGGCGCTGGACACGGTGCGGACCCGGCTGCTGCCGGTCGCGACCGTCGTCACCCCGAACCTGGCCGAGGTGGCGTGGCTGACCGGGATCCGGGTGGCGGGCGAGACGGACATGCGGCGGGCGGCGGCGGCGCTGCTCGCGTACGGGCCGCGCTGGGCGCTGGTCAAGGGCGGCCATCTGCCGGCGGACGAGGGCGCCGTGGACCTGCTGACGGACGGCACGGAGGAACACTGGCTGCGCGCCCCCCGGATCCCCGTGCGGCACACCCACGGCACCGGCTGCACGCTGGCGAGCGCCGCCGCCGCGTATCTGGCGCGGGGGCGGGCGGTGCCGGAGGCGGTGGCGGCGGCGAAGGAGTACGTCACGGGGGCGATCGCCGCGGGCTTCCCGCTGGGGGCGGGGACGGGTCCCGTGGACCACGGCTGGCGGTGGCGCGGGGCGTAGGCCCCGGGGCTCCGTTCCGTACGGGCCGGGGGCGTGCCCCGTACGGGCGGGAACTCCCTTCTCCGTACGGCCCGGTGGGGCCGCGCGGACACGAGAGAGCCGGTCCACCCCGGGGTGGACCGGCTCGCCGTGCGTGGGCGGCTGCGCTACGTCAGCGCGAGACCTTGCCCGCCTTGATGCACGAGGTGCAGGCGTTGAGGCGCTTCGGCGTCCCCCCGACCACGGCGCGCACCCGCTGGATGTTGGGGTTCCAGCGGCGGCGGGTGCGGCGGTGCGAGTGGGAGATGTTGTTGCCGAAGCCCGGCCCCTTGCCACAGACGTCGCAGTTGGCAGCCACGGGTCACTCCAAGCTTCTGATGCACGTACGGTCGGAACCCGGCAGCGCGCCCTTCTCCGGGAAGGAGCAGGCCGGCCGTGCCGGGGGAGGAAGGCCCGGTACGGGACCGGGCAACCTGTGCAGCATACTACGGCGCTTCCCGGCGGAGGAAATCACCGGTCCAGCGGCTACGCTGCCGCTACACCGTACCCGGCCGTGCCGTCGTCCGTTCCGAGGGGGTTGTGCAGGTGCTCGACGCCTCGTCCGTGCGGGCCTGGTGTGCCCTGGCCCTGGAGGCGCTGGGCCGCGGCCGGGAGGAGATCGACGCGGTCAACGTCTTCCCGGTCGCCGACGGCGACACCGGGACGAACCTGTACCTGACGGTGGAGTCGGCGGCGCAGGCGGTGGACGCGGTGTACGGGGCGTTCGCGGCGGAGGCCGCGGGCAGCGGCGGCGGCGTGGAGCCTGCGGTGGCGGACGTGCTGCGGGCGATGGCGCACGGGGCGCTGATCGGGGCGCGGGGCAACTCGGGGACGATCCTGGCGGAGCTGCTGCGGGGGCTGACGGGCGCGGTGGTGGCGGCGGACGCGGGCTCGGGTACCGGCTCCGGCCCGGGTGCCGGCCCGGGTGCCGGGGCGCTGCTGGCGGGCGCGCTGCGGCGGGGGCGGACGCGGCCCGGGCGGCGGTGGAGCACCCGGTCGAGGGCACGATGCTGACGGTCGCCGACGCCGCCGCGGCGGCGGCCGAGGGGTCGGGCGCGGGCGACGCGGCGCGGGTGGCGAGGGCCGCGTACGACGGCGCGCGGGAGGCGCTGGCCGCGACGACCGGGCAGTTGGACGTGCTGCGCCGGGCGGGCGTCGTGGACGCCGGGGGGCTGGGCCTGGTGGCGGTGCTGGGCACGCTCGCCGACGCGCTGAGCGGTGCCGCGCGCCCCACGGAGCTGGAGCCCGAAGGGCCGGCGGGCCGCGGGGCGGGTTCCCGCAGGACCACCGCCCGCCACGAGGGCGGCGACGCCGCCTGTCCGGTGCCGGCCGGGGGCGGGCCCGCGTACGAGGTGATCTACCTGCTGGAGGCCGCCGACGACGCCGTCGCCCGGCTCAGGCCGCGGCTCGACGCGCTCGGGGACTCCCTCGTCGTCGTCGGCGGCGACGGGCTGTGGCGGGTGCACGTGCACGTCGACGACGCCGGTGCCGCCGTCGAGGCGGGCGTCGAGGCGGGCCGCCCGTACCGCATCCGGATCACCCACCTCCCGGCCGGCGCCGCCGCGCCCCCGCGCGGCGATGCCGGCGGCGGGCCCGGGGCCGGGCCGTCGTCGCCGTCGTGCCGGGCGACGGGCTGGCGGCGCTCTGCGCGGAGGCGGGCGCGGGCGTGGTGACCGTACGGGAGGGGGAGCTCCCCGCGAGCGGGGAGCTGGCAGAGGCGATGCGGCGGACGGGCGCGCGGGAGGTCGTACTGCTGCCGAACGACGCGGAGTTGCGGCACACCGCGGCCGTGGCGGTGGAGGAGGCGCGCGCGTCCGGCGTGCGCGCGGCCCTCATCCCGACGCGGGCGGCGGTCCAGGGCCTTGCGGCGCTCGCGGTGCACGACCCGGGGCGGCGGTTCGACGAGGACGTGGTCGCGATGACGGCCGCCGCGGGCGCCACGCGGCACGCGGAGCTGGCGGTCGCGGAGCAGGAGGCGTGGACGACGGCGGGGATCTGCCGCCCCGGCGACGTGCTCGGGGTGGTGGAGGGCGACGTGGCGCTGGTCGGCGCCGACCTCGCCGGGACCGCGGAGGCGGTGCTCGACCGGATGCTGGCGGGCGGCGGCGAACTGGTCACGCTGGTACTCGGCCCCGGCCTGCCCCGGGGCTTCGGCGCCCGCCTGGAGGCGCACGTACGGAGCGGGCACCTGGCGGTGGACACGGTGGTGTACGAGGGCGGCAGCCAGTCGGCACCGCTGCTGATCGGGGTGGAGTAGCGGGAACGGCGCTGCGCGGTCCGGGCGGGGGAGCGTGCGGCCGCGCCGCGCGGTCCGTTCGCGCGCGGACCGCCCGGCCGGGGACCGCGGCGCCGTAGCCCGGGTGTCCGCGGACGAGGGCCTCCCTCGCGGAGCCCGGCGGCGGCGCTGCCGCCGGGCCCGCCGCACAAGCGCCGGATGGCGGTGCGGCGGACGATCAGTCCCCGGCAGCCTCGGCCCCGGCGTAGTTCAGCAGCGCCCGGGCCTCGTCGCGGCGGGACTCCGCGGTCCCGCCCGCGGTGTCGTCGTCCGCGTACGCGGCGAGCACCGCCCGGGCCCGCCGCGCGGCCGCCTCGGGGCGGCCGAGGTCGGCCTCCAGCCAGGCGGCGAGCAGTTGGGCCCCGGTGTACTCGTCGCGGCAGTCGGGGCCGAGATCGGCGAAGCCCGCCACCGCGCGTACCACGTGCGCCAGGCCCTCTTCGTACGCGGTACGGGCGGCCTCGGCCCCGGATTCGTCCGGGTCGTGCGGCGTGCCGCCGACGGCGGCGGTGATCAGGTCCCCGGTCTGCCGGTGCGTGGCGGCGAGTTCGGCGAGCAGGACGTCGCGGCGCCCGCCGCGGACGGGGGCGCGGCCGGTGCCCGGGGCGGCTCCGCGCCGTACCGGATCGCCGCCCTCCGGCGGCGCGCCGGGAGCGGGGACCGCGGCTTCCCGGACCGGGCTCCCGTCCTCGGCCGGTCCCTGCGCATCCGTGGCGTCCGCGGCCAGGGCCGTCGTCAGCTCCCGCTCCGCCTCCGCCATCAGCGCCCGGCCCGCCGCCGCGCCCTCCTGCTCCGGCCGGAGCGCCAGCCAGGCGCGGGACCTGAGCGTGCGGATCAGGGCCGGGACGTCGCCGAGGTCCCGCCAGAGCGCGCCCGCGCGCTCGTAGGCGCGGGCCGCCTGGGTGTCCAGGTCCGCGGTGCTCAGCGACTGCGCGGCCAGCGTCGCCAGCATCGCGTGGTCGCGGGCGCCCTCGCGGGGCCAGTGCGCGGCGATCTCCGCGGCGAGCAGGTACTGCTCCGCCGCCTGCTGGTGCTCCCCGAGCCGCCCCAGGGCGTCGCCCAGCCACCAGCGCGTCTGCACCACGGCGCCTTCGCCGTGCCGTTCCGCGCCCAGGTCCGCGAGCGCGTCCTCCAGCACCGTCGCCGCCTCCGCCGCGCGGCCGAGGCGGTGCAGGGCGCCGCCGAGGTGGTGGCGGGCCCAGGCGCCGGTGCCGGCGGAGTCGCCGGCCTCGTCGGCCCAGAGGGCGGCTTCGAGCAGGTGCTCGGCGCCTTCGCCGTCGCGGCCGGTGTTGCAGAGGATGTCGGCCAGTTGCAGGTGCAGGCCCGCCTGCCCGGCGGGCTGGGCGTGCAGGGCGCTGTGCTCCAGCGCCCCGCGCACGGCGCGCTCCGCGGTCTCGCGGTCGCCGAGCCGGGACGCGAGGCCGGCCAGCGCGGACTGGGCCCGTACGGCGTACCAGGGCACGCCCGCTGCGGCGTACCCGTCGACCGCCTGCGCGTACAGCGCCGCGGCGGGCTCCGTCTCGCCGCGGCGGGCGGCGAGTTCCGCCCGCAGCTCGTACGTCTCGGCGATCCGTCCCGCGACGCGCGGATCGTCCGCGTACGGCGCGGCGAAGTCCGCCACCGCGGCCACCGCGTCGGCGGCGGAGCCGTCCGCCGCGGCGGTGTCCTGCGCGCCGGAAGCCCCGTCGCCGCGCATGATGTGGATACGGGCCCGGCAGATCAGCGCCGTCGCCGCCTCGGCCGCCGTGGCGCGGCCCTCCGCGTGCAGCGCCAGCGCCCGGGTACAGGGCTCCGCGACCGCCGCCAGGGCCTCGTCCGTACGCCCCTCGCGGGCGAGGGCGAACGCCGCGCGGGCGCGCGCCACCTCGGCCTGGCCCGGGTCGCCCGCCGCCTCGAAGAGTCCGGCCGCCGTCCCGAGGAGGGCCGCGACCTCGGCGTCGGCGGTGTCCGGGTGCATCGCGCGGTGGGCGGTGGCCTCCGCCCGGTCGCGTACGGACAGCTCGGTGCCCGCCTCCGCCGCGGCGCGCGCCGCGTCCGCCCAGGCCCGTACCGCGTCGGGGCGGCGGGCCCGGGTCAGCTCCCTGGCCGCCGCCAGCAGCTCCGCCACCCCGGGCCGTGCCGCAGGGGCCCCCGTGGCGGGCGGCGCCGCGGCACCGGCCGCGGAAGCCGCGGACCGGCGCACCGGCCGGCCCACGCGCAACCCCAGCGGCAGCCGCTCCGTCAGCGGCTCGCGCGCCATCCGCTCGCGTACGCCCGAGGACACCGCCGCCGTGCCGTTGCGCGCGTCGAAGCGGCCGGCGAGCGCCAGCGCCTCGCGCTCCGCGTACGCCCCCAGCTCCGCGACCGTCCACTCCCGCCCGGGCTCCCCGGCCCCCGGCGGGCCCACCACCGGCTCCGCGCCCAGGCCGAGGTCCGCCAGCCGCCGTGTCAGCAGCGTCGTCACCGCCAGGTACGCCATCAGACTCGACGGCTCGCCCCGGTCGGTCAGATAGGCGGGCCGCTCCGCCAGCAGCTCCAGGCCCCGCGCCTCGTTGCCCGTCAGCGCGCAGAACTCCACGTGCCGCGCGAACGCGAACCGCATGCTCTCCATCCGCCGCACCATCCGGTGCCCGCGCAGATGGTTGGCCCGCGCCTCGTCGACGCGGCCCAGCCGCAGCAGGGGCAGGAGCGACTCCGCGAGCGTGGCGTGCGGCTCGTGCGCGCAGGTGTGCACGCCCCCCAGCACCGGAGCCCACAGCTCGAGCGCGGCGGCGTCGTCCCCGTGCCCCGCCTCCCAACCGCCCTGGCCGCGCAGCTCGCAGGCGTGGCAGTCGCTCATGACGTCGCGCTCCGCGGCGCGCCAGGCGGCGTACGCGCGGGCGGCGCGCGCGTCGTCGCCGACGTGCTCGGCGATGTGGTACTCGGCCTGCCGCACGGCGCGTTCGCTGTGGCCCGCGAGGCGGTAGCGGCGCTCCATCTCGGCGAGCCACTTCTCCATCGCCGCCAGCGGGATGTGCGGCTGGTCGGTCATCCCCGAGGAGACCCACTTGAACATCCAGAACAGCCGGTGGGTGTCCTCCTCGTCGAAGTCCTCCGGACGCTCGTCCCACATGCGCAGCAGCCGCGCGAAGGGGACGAACATCTTGTCCTGCTCGGAGCTGAAGTTGTACGTCTGCAGCAGGTGGATCAGGCCCTCGACGACGAACGCCGCGCGGCCGGTCCGCTCCGCCTCGGCGAGGAGCCGCTCCGCGCCCGCGTTGCGGCCGGGGCCCTCCGGCTCCCGCGCGTTGTCGTGCATCGCCTGGCGGAAGGCGACGATGTCGGCGGGAGGCCCGGCGGGGGAGGGGGCGGGGGCGTCCGTGCTCATCGGCCGTCCTCCTCACCGGTGCCGGGGGCGCCGGCCGCGGGGTCCGCGGCCCCCGGCGGGTGCGTCGCCCACTCCAGCAGGCCGGCGAACGCCCGGTTGAGCAGCGCCGAGTCGGCGGGGCGCAGCGGGCGCTGCGCCATCAGCAGCGCCTGCCCGTACAGCGCCTCGACCGCGCTGCCGACCAGCTCGGGAGCGCCCAGCGTGCTGATCCTGCGCACCAGCGGGCTGCGGTGGTTGAGGACGAGCCGGGCGCGCGGCGCGCCGCCGCGCAGGCTGCCGAGGATGTCCGCCCACAGCTCGTCGGCCTGCTCCGCCTCGTCCGCGCGGGCCCGTTCGTGCCGGGCGGCGCGGTCGTCGAGGTGGAGCGCGGGCACCGTCAGCGGATGGAAGGCGCGGAGCACGACGTCGCAGGCGAGCGGGTCGAGGCGGGCGCGGGCGACGCCGAGGAAGCCGGACAGGGCCAGCTCCTCGGCCGCGTCGACGCCGTCCAGGTGGGCGGTGACGGTGTCCGGGTCCAGCTCGGCGACCGCGGTGCCGGGGCGTACCCGCGGCAGCAGCTCGACCAGCTCCGCGTCGTAGGTGTAGCCGCCGTTGACGACGCCGATGCCCTGCGCGGAGGCGATCGGCGCGACCTGCCGGAACTCCTCCACGCTGCGGGTGAAGTGCACCACCGGGTGGCGCTGCGCGAACTCCGCCAGCGACACCTGCCCGTCGGTGGTCTCGAAGGGCAGCCACGGCAGCATGGTGCGCAGCATCTCCTCGTCGTGCCGGGCCAGCGACTTCACGCCCAGGTGGTGCACGGAGAGGAACTGCGTGAGCCGGTCGGGGTCGCCGGTGGCCAGCGAGGTCAGCCAGTCGCGTACGGCCCCGCCGAGCGCCTCCCGTACGGCCAGCAGCGTCTCGTCCTCGTACAGCGCCTCCCGCGATGCGGTCGGGCGCAGGCTGTCCGTGTCGACGACGCAGCGGACGAAGAACGCCCAGTCGGGCAGGAGCCCTTCGGCGCGCGCGGTGAGCAGCATGCCCTTCAGATGCACGCGGTGCCCGGCGCGCTGGGCGGGGCTGACGGCGGACGGCAGCACGTACGCGACCCCGCGTACGCCCGCGAGCGGTACGTCCAGCTCGACGGCGTCGAGCGGGGTGAAGCCGAAGACGTCCCGGCAGTGGGCCGCGAGCGCCACCCGGCGGGCGGCCGGGCTCGGGTACGGGCGGTCCCAGACCGCGGGCAGCTCGGTGACCGGCGTCTCGTCCACGCGCACGTCGTACGGCAGGAGCGAGCCGAAGTCGCGGGCCAGGCCGGCGACGCGGGCCGGCTCGAACCACTCGGCGCAGCCGGGCCGCGCCGTCAGGTGCACGGTGGTGCCGGGCTCGGGGCGGGCGGCCGGGGGGAGGGTCCGTACCGTGTACGAACCGTCGCCGGCGGCCGTCCACTCCACCGGCGGCGCCCCGGGCTCCCGCGCCGACCTGCTGACCACCCGGATCCGCTCCGCGACCAGGAAGCAGGCCAGCAGCCCGATGCCGAACTGGCCCAGGAACCCGGCCCGCACGGACTCCAGGCCCCCCTCGCGCTTGGAGCTGCGGCCGATGGTGGCGAGCAGCTCGTGCACCTCCGCCTCGGTGAGCCCCACCCCGCTGTCCTCGACGCGCAGCCCGGCGCCGTCGCCGTCCCGCGGGTACAGCCGGATCCGGTCCGGCGCGCCGGGGTCGGCCGCGCGCCTGGCGGTGACCGCGTCGACGGCGTTCTGCAGCAGTTCGCGGAGATAGACCCGCGGACTGGAGTAGAGGTGGTGGGAGAGCAGGTCCACCAGGCCGCGCAGGTCGACCTGGAAGGTGTGGGACGAGGCGGGCGCAGCGTTCTCAGATGTCATCTCTGGAGCGCCGGCAGGGGGTGGAAGGGGCGGCGCGGGTCGGGCGATCCCGATCGGCGTCGGTGATCGCGAAGGGGAGTTCGAGGCGGACCATCGTAGGACCGCGCGGGCCCGGGTTACCAGGGGTTTCCACGCTCTGTCGGCCCGATGGTGTGCAATGGACGCGTGTCCGTGCTGGAAGAGCCCCTGAAGACGGCCGTCGGAGACCGGACCGCCAAGGCCATGGCGGAGCACCTGGATCTGCACACGGCCGGAGACCTGCTGCACCACTACCCCCGGCGGTACGCCGAGCGCGGGGAGCTGACGCGCCTGGCCGACCTGGAGATCGACGAGCACGTCACCGTCGTCGCGCAGGTGGAGAAGGCCGCCATGCTCGGTACGGGCCGGGGGCGCCGGCTGGAAGTGGTCATCACCGACGGCAGCGGCCGGCTCACCCTCGTCTTCTTCGGGCGCGGCGCGTACCACCCGCAGAAGGAGCTGCTGCCCGGCCGGCGCGCCCTCTTCGCCGGCAAGGTCACCGTCTTCAACCGCAAGCGCCAGCTCGCCCACCCCGACTACAAGCCGCTCTCCGGCAAGGACGGCGCGGGCGCCGACGCCGAGGCCGACGAGTGGGCGGGCAAGCTCCTCCCGCTCTACCCGGCGTGCCGGCAGCTCGCCTCCTGGCAGCTCCAGCAGGCCGTCGACACCGTGCTGGACGGGCTGGAGGCCACGGGCTGGGAGGGCGTCGCCGACCCGCTGCCCGCGGCGCTGCGGGCCGAGCGGGGGCTCGTACCGCTGCGGGAGGCGCTGCTGAAGGTGCACCGGCCGAAGACCAAGGCCGATCTGTGGGCGGCCCGGGACCGGCTGAAGTGGGACGAGGCGTTCGTCCTCCAGGTGGCCCTGGCCCGGCGGCGGCACGCCGACGGGCAGTTGCCCGCGGTGCCGCGGGTGGCGCCCGCCGGGGGGCTGCTCGCGGACTTCGACGCCCGGCTGCCGTTCACCCTCACCGAGGGCCAGCAGCGGGTCTCCGCCGACATCTTCGCCGACCTGGCCACCGACCACCCCATGCACCGGCTGCTCCAGGGCGAGGTGGGCTCCGGCAAGACGCTGGTGGCGCTGCGCGCGATGCTCGCCGTGGTGGACGCGGGCGGGCAGGCCGCGATGCTCGCCCCGACCGAGGTGCTGGCGCAGCAGCACCACCGCTCGATCACCGAGATGATGGGCGAGCTGGCCGAGGCCGGCCTCCTCGGCGGCGCCGAGCACGGCACGAAGGTCGAGCTGCTCACCGGCTCCTCCGGCGCGGCGGCCCGCCGCAGGGCGCTGCTCGACCTGGCCACGGGCGAGGCCGGGATCGTCGTCGGGACGCACGCGCTGATCGAGGACAAGGTGCACTTCCACGACCTGGGCCTGGTCGTGGTCGACGAGCAGCACCGCTTCGGCGTCGAGCAGCGGGACGCGCTGCGCGCGAAGGGCAACCGCGGGGACGACAAGCGCACGCCGCACCTGCTGGTCATGACCGCCACGCCCATCCCGCGTACGGTCGCCATGACGGTCTTCGGCGATCTGGAGACCTCCGTGCTCGACCAGCTCCCGGCCGGCCGCTCGCCGATCGCCAGCCACGTCGTGCCGGCGGCCGACAAGCCGCACTTCCTCTCCCGCGCCTGGGAGCGGGTGCGCGAGGAGGTCGAGGGCGGGCACCAGGCGTACGTCGTCTGCCCGCGCATCGGCGACTCCGCGGAGGAGACGGAGCCCACGGGCGGCAAGAGCGGCAAGAGCGGAAAGGGGGCGAAGGGCGGGAAGGGCGCGAAGGAGGCGCCGTCGCCGGAGGACGAGGCGGAGAGGCGGCCGCCGCTGGCGGTCCTCGACGTCGCCGCCCAGCTCTCCGCCGCCCCCGGGGCGCCGCTGGCCGGGCTGAAGGTCGAGGTGCTGCACGGCCGGATGCAGCCGGACGCCAAGGACGACGTGATGCGCCGGTTCGCGGCCGGCGAGGTGGACGTGCTGGTCGCCACCACGGTCATCGAGGTCGGCGTCAACGTCCCCAACGCCACCGTCATGGTCATCATGGACGCCGACCGCTTCGGCGTCTCCCAGTTGCACCAGTTGCGCGGCCGGGTCGGCCGCGGCGCGGCCGCCGGGCTCTGCCTGCTGGTCACCGAGATGCCGGAGGGCACGCCCGCCAGGACCCGGCTGGACGCGGTCGCCGCCACGCAGGACGGCTTCCGGCTCTCCCGTATCGACCTGGAGCAGCGCCGCGAGGGCGACGTCCTGGGCCAGGCGCAGTCCGGGGCCCGCTCCAGCCTCAGGATGCTCACGGTCATCGACGACGAGGACGTCATCGCCGAGGCCCGGGACGCCGCCGCGGCGATCGTGGCCGAGGACCCCGAACTGACCGCGTACCCGGAGCTGCGCGGCGCGCTGGCGAGCCTGCTGGACGACGAACGGGAGCAGTTCCTCGACAAGGGCTGACACGGCCCCCGCGGCGGGGCTCCGCGGGGGCGGGCGGTGCGAGTGGCGCGTGCCCCGCCGCCCGCGCGCCACCGGGCGGCACCGCGCCCGTCACCCCGGAGGCATATCGTGGGACGGACAGCGCCCGTGAGGACAAGGACACCCAGCAGCCATGACCCGCGTGATCGCCGGCACCGCCGGCGGGCGGCGCCTGGCCGTGCCGCCCGGCACCGGCACCCGGCCCACGTCCGACCGCGCCCGCGAGGGTCTCTTCTCCACCTGGCAGGCCCTCCTCGGCCCGCTCGAAGGACTGCGCGTCCTCGACCTGTACGGCGGCTCCGGCGCCGTCGGCCTGGAGGCGCTCTCCCGCGGCGCGGCGCACGCGCTGCTCGTCGAGGCCGACGCCCGCGCCGCCCGCGTCATCCGGCGGAACGTCCGCGCCCTGGGCCTGCCCGGCGCCGAGGTGCGCGCCGCCCGCGCCGAGCAGGTCGTCGCCGGGCCGCCGCCCCCCGACCCGTACGACGTGGTCTTCCTCGACCCCCCGTACGAGGTGGAGGACGCGGCCGTGGGCGAGATACTCGTCACACTCCGTGCCCACGACTGGCTGTCACCGGGCGCGCTCGCCACCGTGGAGCGCAGCACCCGAGGAGGCGAATTCCCCTGGCCCGACGGGTTCGAGGGGCTGCGGGCCAGGCGCTACGGCGAAGGCACGCTCTGGTACGGTCGCGCCGCCTCACCGGCCCCATGACCGGCCGCGTCCCTCCCGCCCCCGACCCTGGACCGCCACCCACACCCTCATGACCCTCACGACCGGAACCGAGAGCGAGGAACCTCCGTTGCGCCGCGCCGTCTGTCCGGGGTCCTTCGACCCCATCACCAACGGGCATCTCGACATCATCGCCCGGGCCTCGAAGCTCTACGACGTCGTGCACGTCGCCGTGATGATCAACAAGTCGAAGAAAGGCATGTTCACCGTCGAGGAGCGGATGGACCTCATCCGCCAGTGCACGACGGAGTACGGCAACGTGGAGGTCGAGAGCTTCCACGGCCTCCTCGTGGACTACTGCAAGGAGCGCGACATCCCCGCCATCGTCAAGGGGCTGCGCGCCGTCAGCGACTTCGACTACGAGCTGCAGATGGCCCAGATGAACAACGGCCTGTCGGGCGTGGAGACCCTCTTCGTCCCCACCAACCCGACCTACAGCTTCCTCTCCTCCAGCCTGGTCAAAGAGGTGGCCACCTGGGGCGGCGACGTATCCCACCTCGTACCCCCGGTTGTCAACCGGGCACTCGGCGAACGCCTCACCAAGTCCTAGCCGGGCGCCGTAGAGTCTTTCCCCATGGACGTGCAGAGAAAGCTCGACGAGATCGCGGAGGCCCTCCAGGGCGCGCGGTCCATGCCCATGTCGGCGTCGTGCGTGGTCAACCGCGCCGAGCTGCTCGGCATGCTGAACGAGGTGCGCGAGGCACTGCCCGGGTCGCTCGCCCAGGCGCAGCAGTTGCTCGGCGGGCGCGAGCAACTGGTCGAGGAGGCACGCCGCGAGGCCGAGCAGATCCTCGACGAGGCGCAGAACCGGCGCAACGCGCTGATCTCCGACACCGAGGTCGCCCGGCACGCCCAGGCCGAGGCCGACCGGATCCTGGGCGAGGCCCGCCAGGAGGCCGAGCAGATCAGCGCCGAGGCCGACGACTACGTCGACAGCAAGCTCGCCAACTTCGAGGTCGTCCTCACCAAGACCATCGGCTCGGTCGACCGCGGCCGGGACAAGCTGCTGGGCCGCGCCCCCGGGTACGACGACCCGCAGGGCTTCGAGGCGGGGCAGGACCCGGCGGGCGAGGCGCCCGAGCGCAGCGCCGACCCGCAGGAGCAGCGCAGGCGCGCGGACACGTACGTCGAGGCGCAGTTCCAGGCGTTCCAGTCGGTGCTCACCAAGACCCTGGAGGCGGTCGGCCGCGGCCGGCAGAAGCTCCAGGGCGCCCGGCCCACGGACCAGCTCGGCGAGACCTTCGGACAGCCGGGCACGGGGCACACGGGCACGACGGACGAGAGCTACCTCGCGGAGCTGGCCGAGCTGGCCGACCCGCCCCCGGGCCCGGCGCCCGCCCCCGGCGCCCCGCGGGACCCCGCGATCCCGCCGCCCCCGCGCAGCAGCCCCCGCACGCCGCCCCGCAGCCGGCCGCCGCGTACTACGACGTCACCGCCGCGCAGGGCTACGGCCAGGCCGGCTACCCCCAGCCGGAGCAGCCGGACTACCCGCAGAGCTACGGCCAGGGCTACCAGCAGGGCTACGAGCAGCCGGAGCCCGGCTACGGCTGGGCGCAGCAGGCCGGGCAGCAGGAGCAGGCCCCGGCCGGCGCGTACCCGGACGCCGGGCAGCAGATGCCGTACGGCCACACTGACGCGCACCTGCCGCAGCAGGGCGGCTACACCCCGGCGCCCGCCGCGCTGGACGAGACCAGCCTCTTCGACACCAGCATGATCGACCTGGAGCAGCTCAGGCAGTACGACGACCGCGGCCGCTGAGCCGCCGGGGAGCACCCGCCGGGACCGGCCGCGGCCGGACGCCCGGATTGGGTCTTGGGCGGGGTCTCAAGTATTCTGGACCCTCGCCGTATCGCGCCGCGCCCGTCCCTGCCCGTCATGCGCAGGGTGCACGAAAGCAGGAAAGCCCTGAAAGCCCATCCGGACCACCGCGCCCCTCTCGTGTTCGACACACGGGACCTGGGCCGTCGTCCCGGTACGCTCAAGCGGCTCTCCCGCACCGTGCCGGCGCCCAAGGACCTCGGCAACGAGGTGGTGGGCGTGCCGGAGGGCGACCCCGTCGAGCTGGAGCTGCGGCTCGAGTCGGTGATGGAGGGCGTGCTCGTCACGGGCACCGCCCGGGCACGCGCGACGGGCGAGTGCGTAAGGTGTCTGGAGCCGCTCGGGCAGGAGCTCCGAGTGGACATCCAGGAGTTGTACTCCTACCCGGAGACCGACGCCAGGGGCCGTGTGGCCCGCGGCGGCGGCTCCGGCGCGGACGCCGAGGAGGCGGACGCGGAGGAGGAGACGCTGTACCTCGAGGACGACATGTTCGACCTCGAACCGGAGCTGCGCGACGCGGTGGTGCTCGCACTGCCGCTGCAGCCGGTGTGCCGGGAGGACTGCCCGGGCCTCTGCCCCGACTGCGGGGCGCGGCTCGCGGACGACCCGGACCACCGGCACGACGTCGTCGACGCCCGGTGGGCGGCGTTGCAGGGACTCGCCGAGACCGTCTCGGACGGCGAGAAGAACGATACGAGCGGCGCTGACGACGGCGCCGGCGAGAAGCAGGAGAAGTAGCCGTGGCCGTTCCGAAGCGGAAGATGTCGCGCAGCAACACGCGCCACCGCCGGTCGCAGTGGAAGGCTGCGGTCCCGCACCTGGTGGCATGCGAGCGCTGCCACGAGCCGAAGCAGCAGCACATCGCATGCCCGAACTGCGGCACGTACAACCGCCGCCAGGTCCTCGAGGTCTGAGCGACGGGGAGAAGGCTCATGTCAGATGCCACTACGCCGCGGAAGGCGCCGGCCGACACAGCCTCGTCCCCCAAGATCCTGGAAGGGCGGCTCGAGTACGAACTCGAGCCCGCCCTTCTGGTGCGCGCCCTCACCCACCGCTCGTTCGCGTACGAGAACGGCGGTCTGCCCACCAATGAGCGGCTCGAGTTCCTCGGGGACTCGGTGCTCGGCCTGGTGGTCACCGACACGCTGTTCCGGGGCCACCCCGACCTGCCCGAGGGCCAGTTGGCCAAGCTGCGGGCCGCGGTGGTCAACTCGCGTGCGCTCGCCGAGGTCAGCCGCGGGCTCGACCTGGGCGCGTTCATCCGGCTCGGCCGGGGCGAGGAGGGGACGGGCGGCCGGGACAAGGCGTCGATCCTCGCGGACACGCTGGAGGCCGTGATCGGCGCGGTCTACCTGGACAAGGGACTGGAGGCGGCGTCGGAGCTGGTGCACCGGCTCTTCGACCCGCTGATCGAGAAGTCCTCGAACCTCGGGGCGGGGCTGGACTGGAAGACGTCGCTGCAGGAGCTGACGGCCGCCCGGGGACTGGGCGTGCCGGAGTACCTGGTCAGCGAGACCGGCCCGGATCACGAGAAGACCTTCACGGCTGCCGCCCGCGTCGGTGGTGTCACGTACGGCACCGGCACCGGCCGCAGCAAGAAGGAAGCGGAGCAGCAGGCGGCGGACACGGCCTGGCGCGCGATCAGCGCGACCGGGACGGACGGCGAGGCGGGCACGGGCGCGGCGGGGAGCAACGGCTCCGCGGCCGCGGCACCGGAGCCCGCGCCGTCCGGCGGGTCCGACGACGCGTCCGCATCAGGCGGTACGCCCGCGTCCGACGGCGCGTCCGCGCCGGCCGGTACGCCCGCGGACGTACCGGACTCCGCGGACGGTGACGCCGCCGCGGGCCCCGCCGGGGCGGCGCAGGCCGCCGACCGGTAGCGCGGCGATGCCGGAGCTGCCGGAGGTCGAGGTGGTGCGCCGCGGCCTGGCGAAGTGGGTCGCGGGCCGCACGGTCGGCTCCGTCGAGGTGCTGCACCCCAGGTCCGTACGCCGGCACCCCGCGGGCGCCGGCGACTTCGCCGCCCGGCTGACGGGGCACCCGCTGGGGGAGCCGCGGCGGCGCGGGAAGTACCTGTGGCTGCCGCTGGCCGACGGCCCCGAGTCGGTGCTCGCGCACCTGGGCATGAGCGGCCAGCTCCTGGTCCAGCCGGAGGCGGCGCCGGACGAGCAACACCTGCGGATCCGGGTCCGCTTCGCGGACGAGACGGACACGGAGCTGCGCTTCGTCGACCAGCGCACGTTCGGCGGCCTCTCGCTCCACCCGAACGCGGCCGGGGGGCTGCCCGACGTCATCGCGCACATCGCCAGGGACCCGCTGGACCCGGAGTTCGACGACGCGGCGTTCCACGCGGCGCTGCGCCGCAGCCGGACCACGATCAAGCGGGCGCTGCTGAACCAGTCGCTCATCAGCGGCGTCGGCAACATCTACGCGGACGAGGCCCTGTGGCGCGCCCGCCTGCACTACGAGCGCCCCACCGCCGGCCTCACCCGCCCCCGCACCGCGGAACTCCTCGGGCACGTCCGCGCGGTGCTCAACGCCGCGCTCGACGTCGGCGGCACCAGCTTCGACAGCCTGTACGTCAACGTCAACGGCGAGTCCGGCTACTTCGCCCGCTCGCTCGACGCGTACGGCCGCGAGGACGAACCCTGCCGCCGCTGCGGCACCCCGATCCGCCGCCGCCCCTGGATGAACCGCTCCAGCTACTTCTGCCCCCGCTGCCAGCGCCCACCACGCCCCTGACCCGGCCGGACCACCCGCAACCCGCGCCTCAGAAACCGAAGTTCTGCGTCCACCAGGGGCCGCCGTCGCCGAAGTGGGCGCCGACGCCCAGGGTGCGGAAGTCGCAGTTCAGTATGTTCGCGCGGTGGCCTTCGCTGCTCATCCAGGCGTCCATCACCGACTGCGCGTTGGCCTGGCCGCGGGCTATGTTCTCGCCGCCGAGGTCGGCTATGCCGTAGTCCTGCGCGCGCTCCCACGGGTCGTTGCCGTCGGGGTCGGTGTGGTCGAAGAAGCCGCGCTCCGCCATGTCCTGGCTGTAGTCGCCGGCGAGCTTCGCCAGCTCCGGGTCGTTCGTCAGCGGGCGGCAGCCCGCCTGCGCACGCTCCTGGTTGACCAGCCGCAGCACCTCCGCCTCCGCGGCGGTGGCGGCGTCGGCGGTGGCGGTCGGCTTCGCCGAGGGGGTGGGCGCGGAGGTCTCCGTCTTCGTGGGGGAGGGGGACCGCGACTCCGTACGGGACGGGCTCGGGGACTTCGACGACGGTTCCGCGGACTCCCGCTTCTCGCGCTCGGGCGCCGAGGTGGAGGGCGAAGCGCTCTTCGACTCCTTGCCGTCCCGCGCGTCCTTGCCGCCGGTCTTCTTCGCCTCCGGCGTCCCGCTTCCCGGCCGCTCAGACCCGTCGCTCGCGGACGGCGACGACTCCAGTGTCGGCAGCTCGGAGGAGCCCTGGGTGCTCGGGGACGGCGGGTCACCCGCCTGGACGTGCCCGGCGGGACCGCCGCCGCCGCGGTCGAGGTCGAAGCCGCTGCCGAGGACCCCGGAGGCCATCGCCACCGCGCCCACGGCCAGCGCCGCCGAGGTACCGAGCATCCCGGCCCTGGCCGGGCTCTGCTTGCGGTGCTGCCCCCGCGACCGGCCGGTGCCGTGCGCCTCGCGGTCACCGTAGGAGTCGTACGAGCCGTATGCGGCGGGCGTGTGCCCGCGGTGGCCTGTCGGGGGCTGCGGCTCCGAGCGTCTGTGGCGGCCCATCCGGCTGACCCCTCACGTCCGACGACAACATCTCCTGCACACGCGCCACTCGCACACACGAGTGATATTGCTGTCGGCAGACTGTACGCCATGACCCCCACGCCGGACGTGCCCGCGGCCACATCGTCCGGATAACGTGCGTCACATGAGTACAGACGTCCGCATGACGGCATGGGTGCGCGGCGTGGTCCAGGGCGTCGGCTTCCGCTGGTTCACCCGCGCCCGCGCGCTGGAGATCGGCGGCCTCAGCGGCTTCGCCGCCAACCTCGCGGACGGCCGGGTCCAGATCGTCGCCGAGGGTCCGCGAGCGCAGTGTCAGGAGTTGCTGGAGTGGCTGCGGTCCGCCGACACGCCGGGCCGCGTGTCGGGTGTGACGGAGATCTGGGACGAGCCGCGCGGCGGATATCACTCATTTGCCATCCGTTGAGCACGCTCCGCCATAAGGGCTGGTCCGACAGGGATGACCAGCGGGTTGCCAACGGCTGCCGGGCGTGCAAAGCTCTCACACCAGACGGGTCCTGCCACCCCCCGCGGCTTGCAATTCCACGCGCGGCGCCCGATGCGGGGTGTGATCGTGTTGACCGTCAAACTATTTGGTGAGACGCTTGAAGCCCCGCGCACCCTTGCTGTTTGTGCCATGGGCAGACACGCGGGTGCGAAATCCCTCACGACCCACACCGCTCGGTCGGTCACTCAGTGTGGAGGACCTGCAATCATGGCAAAGGCGCTTCTCGGTTACGTCGGCGGTACTGACCCGCGACTCCTCGCCGAGATGCGACGGCTGCAGCAGCGTGTTCAGGACCTGGAGTCGGAGCTCGTCCGCGTCCAGGCCGAGAACGACATGCTCGCCGCCGCCGCTGCTCACAACAGCGAGTCACTGCTCGACGTACCCCAGGCGGAGCCTGCGCTTACCTGACAATCATGCGAGAACCGTCAGGTCTGCACCTCAACCGCTTGAGATAACTGTCAAGGGACGCTTACGGGCGTCCCTTCGTCGTTTCTCCGTCTCTTACGGATCCCCCGGCAGGGAACCCGCCCCGGAGCCGGCACCCCGGGGGTGATGCTCCGTAATTGATGTGCCCCGGCGGTTACCCAGTGAAACCGGCTTGCGCGATAGAGTCTCCGGCACATGTTTCGTCGCCGGAGGAGAGCTCGCCAGTGCACTTGAAGGGCCTCACGCTCCGGGGGTTCAAATCCTTCGCCTCCGCCACCACCCTCCGCTTCGGGCCGGGCATCACCTGTGTCGTCGGCCCGAACGGCTCGGGAAAGTCCAACGTGGTGGACGCGCTGTCCTGGGTGATGGGGGAGCAGGGGGCGAAGTCCCTCAGGGGCGGCAAGATGGAGGACGTCATCTTCGCCGGGACCACCGGCCGGCCGCCCCTCGGCCGCGCCGAGGTCTCGCTGACGATCGACAACTCCGACGGCGCGCTGCCCATCGACTACTCCGAAGTGACCATCACCCGGACGATGTTCCGCAGCGGCGGCAGCGAATACCAGCTCAACGGCGACACCTGCCGCCTCCTCGACATCCAGGAACTGCTGTCGGACTCCGGCATCGGCCGCGAGATGCACGTCATCGTCGGCCAGGGCCAGCTCGACTCCGTCCTGCACGCCGACCCCTCGGGCCGCCGCGCCTTCATCGAGGAGGCCGCCGGCGTCCTCAAGCACCGCAAGCGCAAGGAGAAGGCGCTGCGCAAGCTGGACGCGATGCAGGCCAACCTCGCCCGCGTCCAGGACCTCAGCGACGAACTCCGCCGCCAGCTCAAGCCGCTGGGCCGGCAGGCCGCCGTCGCCCGCCGGGCCGCCGTCATCCAGGCCGACCTGCGCGACGCCCGGCTCCGGCTGCTCGCCGACGACCTCGTCACCCTCCGCGCGGCCCTCTCCGCCGAGATCGCCGACGAGGCGGCGCTGAAGGAGCGCAAGGAAGCCACCGAGGCCGAGCTGACCGCCGCCCGCGCGCGCGAATCGGCCCTGGAGGAGCAGGTGCGGGCCCTCACCCCGCGGCTCACCGAGGCGCAGGGAGCCTGGCACGAACTCGGCCAGCTCGCCGAGCGGGTCCGCGGCACCGTCAGCCTCGCCGACGCCCGCGCCAAGCACGCCACCGCCGCCCCCGAGGAGGAACGCCGCGGCCGTGACCCGGAGGACCTGGAGCGCGAGGCGCAGCGCATCCGCCAGCAGGAGGCCGAGCTCGAAGCCGCCCTGGAGGCCGCCGAACGGGCGCTGGAGGACACCGTCGCCCACCGGGCCGAACTGGAGCGCGAACTCGCCGCGGAGGAGCGGCGGCTGAAGGACGCCGCCCGCGCCGTCGCCGACCGCCGCGAACGGCTCGCCCGGCTCAGCGGCAAGGTCACCGCCGCCCGCGGCCGCGCCGCCTCGGCGCAGGCCGAGATCGACCGGCTGGCCACCGCGCGCGACGAGGCGGAGGAGCGCGCCGCGGCCGCGCAGGAGGCGTACGAGACGCTGAAGGCCGAGGTCGACGGGCTGGCCGGGGACGAGAGCGACCTGGCCGCCGAGCAGGAGGCGGCGAAGAGCGCCCTCAAGGCGGCCGAGGCCGAGCTGACCGCCGCCCGGGACGAGACCGCCGAGGCCGAACGCGCCCGCGCCGCCACCACCGCCCGCCGCGACGCCCTCGCCCTGGGCCTGCGCCGCAAGGACGGCACCGGCACCCTGCTCCAGGCCCGCGACAAGCTCACCGGCGTGCTCGGCCCGGCCGCCGAACTGCTCACCGTCGCCCCCGGGTACGAGGTCGCCGTCGCCGCCGCGCTCGGCGCCGCCGCCGACGCCCTCGCCGTCTCGGGACCCGCCGCCGCGGCCGACGCGCTGCGGCTGCTGCGCAAGCACGACGCCGGGCGCGCCGCGCTGCTCCTCGGCGACGCCCCGTACGAGCCGCTGCCCGACGGCGAGCTGCCGCCCGGCGCCCGCCACCTCGCCGCCCTGGTCGCGGGCCCCGACCAACTGCTGCCCGCCGTGCGCCGGCTGCTGGCCCGTACCGTGTACGTCGCCACGCTGGAGGAGGCGGAGGACCTCGTCTCGCTCCGGCCCGAGCTCACCGCCGTCACCGCGGAAGGCGACCTCTTCGGCGGCCACTTCGCCCACGGCGGCTCCGCCGGCGCCCCCAGCCTGCTGGAGGTGCAGGCGTCCGTCGACGAGGCGGCGGCCGAGCTGACCGAGCTGGACGCCCGCTGCCTGCGGCTCCGCGACCGGCAGGAGGCGGCCGTCGCCCGGCGCGCCGAGTGCGCCGCGCTCGTCGAGGAGCTGGGCGGCCGGCGCAGCGCGGCGGACCGGGAGAAGTCCCGCGTCGCCGGCGAGCTGGGCCGGCTCGCCGGGCAGGCCCGCGCCGCCGCGGGCGAGGCCGAGCGCAGCGCCGCCGCGGCGGCCCGCGCGGAGGAGGCCCTGGCCCGCGCCGGAGCGGAGGCGGAGGAACTGGCGGCGCAGTTGGAGACCGCCGAGGAGGAGGCCGGCGCCGCCGAGGACGGCGACGACGGCTCCGACACCTCCGTACGCGACCGGCTCGCCGCCGACGGCGCCAACGCCCGGCAGACCGAGATGGAGGCCAGACTCCAGGTCCGTACCCACGAGGAGCGCGTCAAGGGCCTCGCGGGCCGCGCCGACGGTCTCGACCGCGCCGCCCGCGCCGAGCGCGAGGCCCGCACCCGGGCCGAGCGCCGCCGCGCCCGGCTGCGGCACGAGGCGGCCGTCGCCACCGCGGTCGCCGCCGGTGCCCGGCAGCTCCTCGCGCACGTCGAGGTCTCCCTGGCCCGCGCCGAGGAGGAGCGCGCCGCCGCCGAGCGGGCCCGCGCGGAGCGCGAGCAGGAGCTGGGCCGGCAGCGCCGGCTCTCCCGTGAGCTGGCCGGCGAGCTGGACAAGCTCACGGACTCCGTCCACCGCGGCGAGGTGCTGGGCGCCGAGAAGCGGCTGCGCATCGAGCAGTTGGAGGGCCGGGCGCTGGAGGAGCTGGGCGTCGAGCCCGCCGACCTGGTGGCGGAGTACGGGCCCGACCAGCCCGTACCGCCGTCGCTGCCCGCCGAGGGCGAGGAACTGCCCGAGGATCCGGAGCATCCGCGCAACCGGCCGCGGCCGTACGTGCGCGCCGAGCAGGAGAAGCGGCTGAAGGCCGCGGAGCGCGCGTACACCAAGCTGGGCAAGGTCAACCCGCTGGCGCTGGAGGAGTTCGCGGCGCTGGAGGAGCGGCACAAGTTCCTCACCGAACAGCTCGACGACCTCAAGCGCACCCGCGCCGACCTGCTCCAGGTGGTCAAGGAGGTCGACGAGCGCGTCGAGCAGGTCTTCACCGACGCCTTCCACGACACCGCCCGCGAGTTCGAGGGCGTCTTCTCCCGCCTCTTCCCCGGCGGCGAGGGCCGGCTGATCCTCACCGACCCGGACGACATGCTGAACACCGGCGTCGAGGTGGAGGCGCGGCCGCCGGGCAAGAAGGTCAAGCGGCTGTCGCTGCTCTCCGGCGGCGAGCGCTCGCTCACCGCGGTGGCGATGCTGGTGGCGATCTTCATGGCCAGGCCGAGCCCGTTCTACGTGATGGACGAGGTCGAGGCCGCGCTGGACGACACCAACCTGCAGCGGCTGGTGCGGCTCATGCAGGAGCTGCAGCGCACCTCGCAGCTCATCGTGATCACGCACCAGAAGCGCACGATGGAGGTCGCCGACGTCCTCTACGGCGTCTCGATGCAGGGTGACGGCGTCTCCAAGGTGATCAGCCAGCGGCTCAGCTGAGCCCTCCGCGCCCGCGCCCGCGGGCCGGAAGTGGGCGGGGTGCCGCGAACACTTCCCCGGCGGGCGATACTGGTGGGCGTTATGGACATCATCCTCATCGTCATCGCCATTGCCGTCGTCGCAGTCCTCGTCGCGGGCGGCCTGGTCGTCGGCTCCCGCCGCCGGAAGCAGGTACCCCCGCCGCCGTCGCCCGGCACCACGACCCCCGCCGAGCCGCAGGTCGGCGAGGAGGCGGGGGAGCCCGGCGACGAGCAGCGCAGGACCATCGAGGAGGTGGACCTGCCGGGCGAGGCCGCCGCCACCGGCACCGTCGTCGCCGAGCCGCCGGCGCCCGCGCCGGAGCTGGAGGTCCCCGCGCCGTCGGCCGGGCGCCTCGTCCGGCTCCGCGCCCGGCTGGCCCGCTCGCAGAACTCCCTCGGCAAGGGCCTCCTCGGCCTCCTCTCCCGCGAACACCTCGACGAGGACACCTGGGAGGAGATCGAGGACACGCTGCTCACCGCCGACGTCGGCGTGCAGCCGACGCAGGAGCTGGTGGAGCGGCTGCGCGAGCGCGTCAGGGTCCTCGGTACGCGCACGCCCGAGGAACTGCGCGCGCTGCTCCGCGAGGAGCTGCTGGCGCTCGTCGGCACCGAGGCCGACCGGTCGCTGGACACCGCCGAGTCGGTCGGCCCCGAGGGCGGCGAGGTGCCGGGCGTCGTGCTGGTCGTCGGCGTGAACGGCACCGGCAAGACCACGACCACCGGCAAGCTCGCCCGGGTGCTGGTCGCCGACGGCAAGTCCGTGGTGCTGGGCGCCGCGGACACCTTCCGGGCCGCCGCCGCGGACCAGCTCCAGACCTGGGGCGAGCGGGTCGGCGCGCGTACCGTACGCGGACCGGAGGGCGGCGATCCGGCGTCCGTCGCGTACGACGCGGTGAAGGAGGCCATCGACGAGGGCGCCGACGTGGCGCTCATCGACACCGCGGGGCGGCTCCACACCAAGACCGGGCTCATGGACGAGCTGGGCAAGGTCAAGCGGGTGGTGGAGAAGCACGGGCCGGTCGGCGAGGTGCTGCTCGTGCTGGACGCCACGACCGGGCAGAACGGGCTGGTGCAGGCGCGGGTCTTCGCGGAGGTCGTGGACATCACCGGGCTGGTGCTGACGAAGCTGGACGGCACCGCCAAGGGCGGCATCGTGATCGCCGTGCAGCGGGAGCTGGGCGTGCCGGTCAAGCTGGTGGGCCTGGGCGAGGGCGCGGACGACCTGGCGCCGTTCGAGCCCGAGGCGTTCGTGGACGCGCTGATCGGCGACTGAACCGCTTGCCCCGGGCCGACCCCCGCCGACCCCGCCGGGCAGGGGGGCCGTCCCGCCGTCCGGGCGGCCGGTGGAGCGGACCGCACGCACGCCGCCGGTGCCCGCCGGTACGCGGGCGCCGGGGTCAGCCCGCGCGCAGCCAGGCGCTCTGCGCGTACGCCAGCGTGCCCAGCAGCAGCCGGGCCGGCGGCGGGCCGCCCGCCGTGTCCAGCGTCGGCGGGCGCAGCCAGCGCACCGGGCCGAGGCCGCGCAGATCGCAGGGCGGTGCGAGCAGATAGTCGCCCCGGCCGAGGCAGCGCAGGTCGAGCCGGGCGCCGTCCCAGCCCATCCGGTAGAGCAGCCGGGGCAGCTCGGCGGCGGCGCCGGGGGCGACGAAGAAGTGCGCCCGCCCGTCCGGGGTCGCGCAGACCGGGCCGAGCGGCAGCCCGAGGCGCTCCAGCCGCGGCAGCGCCCGCCGCCCCGCGACGGCGCTCACCTCCAGGGCGTCGAACGACAGGCCCACCGGCAGCAGCACCGCTGCTCCCGGCGTGCCCGCCCAGGCGTCCGTCACCTCGTCCAGCGGGGTGCCCGCGGGGACCGGGCGGGCGTCCGGCAGCGGGTGCTCCCCGGGGGCGGGGCAGGCGGCGCCCCGCGCGCACGAGCAGACGCGCCCGCCGCCGTCGCCGCGCACCAGCGGCGCGCCGGGCAGCACGTCCCAGCCCCACAGCCCGGTGTACTCCGCCACCGCCGTCGCCGCGTGTCCGGCGGACGTACGGGCGCGCCGGACGGATCCGATGTCGCGTCGGCCGCGGATGCCGCCGATCGGGAAACCCATGCCCCCTCCAACTGCTCGCCGGTGCGGTCGGTCACTCCGCACGCCTCACTCACAGCAGTTTGCTGGTAACACTGTGTTGTCGGGGAGGTGTATCCGGGGTGTGATGGCGCGCCAGGGGGTAGCGTGACCCGCGGCGCGCGCCCTGCCGGGCGTCACCTCGAACGCTGCGATGCCGTCCCTCGTCAAGTCAACCGCGTGTCAGCGGCGCCGTGTTCACTCGTAGGGGTGGCGAATGGTGGCGTTTCCGGGATCGCGCTCGCGAAACCGTGATCGTAGGATTACTTTCAGTGCCAGCGGCGGCGGCATGCGACAGGTGGATATGCCAACGGCAGGAATTCCCACCGGGCTTCGGGGGCTTCGGTTCCGGGGATAATCCGGGGCGTACCACGACGGCCGAGGCGGGATGGGGGCGTTGGAGTTGGACGGCACGGGCGGCAGCCGGACCGGCGCCACCGGCGCGGGCAAGGGCCCCAACGAGGAGCTCACCTCCTGGTTCCTGCGCAGCGGGTGGTCCAAGGGCGAGCTGGCCAGGCAGGTCAACCGCCGGGCCCGCCAGCTCGGCGCCCACCACATCAGCACCGACACCTCCCGCGTCCGCCGCTGGCTCGACGGCGAGCAGCCGCGCGAGCCGATCCCGCGGATCCTCTCCGACCTGTTCTCGGAGCGCTTCGGCCGCGTCGTCGGCGTCGACCAGCTCGGACTCCACGCCGCCCGCCCCCGCCCCGCCGTCTCCGGCATCGACCTGCCGTGGAACGCCGCGGAAACCGTCGAGCACATCAGCGAGTTCTCGCGCAGTGACCTCATGCTCGCCCGCCGCGGCTTCCTCGGCACCTCGCTGAACGTCGCCGCGGGCCCCGTCCTCGTCGAGCCCATGCAGCGCTGGCTGGCGCACCCTCCCGGGTCCGGCGGCCCTGCGGCCCCCGTGCCCGCCCCGGCCGCCGCCTTCGCCGCGCCCGCCGGCGTCCCGCCCTGCGCCCTCTCCGGGCCCGAGCTGGCGCTGCTGGAGACCACCACCGCCAAGTTCCGCCAGTGGGACGCCCAGTGCGGCGGCGGGCTGCGCCGCAAGGCCGTCGTCGGGCAGTTGCACGAGATCACCGACCTGCTCCAGGAGCCGCATGCGCCCGCGGTCGCCGAGCGGCTCTTCCGCATCACCGCCGAACTCTCCCAGCTCGCCGGCTGGATGAGCTACGACGTGGGCCTCCAGCCCACCGCCCAGAAGTACTTCGTGCTGGCCCTGCACGCCGCCAAGGAGGCCGGCGACCGGCCGCTCGGCGCGTACGTGCTCTCCAGCATGGCCCGGCAGATGATCCACCTCGGCCGCGCCGACGACGCCCTGGAGCTGATCCACCTCGCCCAGTACGGCAGCCGCGACAGCGCCACGGCCCGTACCCAGTCGATGCTGTATGCGATGGAGGCACGCGCGTACGCCAACCTCGGCCGCCCGGACCGCTGCCACCGGGCCGTCCGCATGGCCCAGGACTGCTTCGAGGAGATCGACCCCGACGGCTCCGAGCCCGACTGGATCCGCTTCTTCTCCGAGGCGGAACTGAACAGCGAGAACGCCCACTCCTACCGCGACCTCGCCTACGTAGCGGGCCGCAGCCCCACCTACGCCGCCCTCGCCCGGCCCGTCATGGCGCGCGCCGTCGAGCTCTTCGCCGCCGACGCCGAGCGGCGCCGCTCGTACGCGCTGAACCTTGTCGGCCTCGCCACCGTCCACCTGCTGGAGGAGGATCCCCGGCAGTGCGCCCTGTGCGCGGGCGAGGCGCTGACCGTCGCCCGCCAGGTGCGCTCCGAGCGGGTCAACACCCGGCTGCGCAAGACCGTCGACACCGCCGTGCGCCGGTACGGCGCCGTGGGCGAGGTCGCCGACCTGGCCGACCGGCTCGCCCGCGAACTGCCCGAGACCGTGGAAGCCGCCGGCTGATTCGAACCCGCGGCTCCCCGGCACCCGGCCACCCTGGCCCGTCCCCCGGACGGGCCGCCCCCGTGGTGCGTGCGAGAGTAACCCCGCCCGCCCGCGCCCGCGGGAAGTTCATCGCCCTGTAACACCTCCGTGGCCTTCGTCACGCCCCCGAAACACCGGGGGGCGGTGGCGGAAACCCCGCTGCGCCAGCCTCGTGCGCATTCCGGCCCGCACCACTTCTGCCCGCACGGGCCGCACGAGGAGGAGACGCGACGTTGAATGGCGCCGATACCGCATTTGTACTGATCAGCGCGGCGCTGGTCATGTTGATGACGCCCGGTCTTGCCTTCTTCTACGGGGGCATGGTGCGGGTCAAAAGCACCCTGAACATGCTGATGATGAGCTTCATCTCGCTCGGGATCGTCAGCATCCTGTGGGTGCTCTACGGCTACAGCCTCACCTTCGGCGACGACATCGGCGGCGGCGTCCTCGGCGACCTCGACCACGCCGGCATGGCCGGGATCACCCCCGAGACGCTGACGGGAGGCGACGAGGGCATCCCGGTGCTCGCGTTCGCCGCCTTCCAGCTCATGTTCGCCATCATCACCCCCGCACTCATCAGCGGCGCCCTCGCGGACCGGGTGAAGTTCACCGCCTGGGCGCTCTTCATCGCCCTGTGGGTCACGATCGTCTACTTCCCCGTCGCGCACTGGGTCTGGGGCCCGGACGGCTTCATCGGCCTGAACGGCGACATCAAGGCCATCGACTTCGCGGGCGGCACCGCCGTGCACATCAACGCCGGCGTCGCGGCGCTGGCCGCCGTGCTCGTCGTGGGGAAGCGCATCGGCTTCAAGAAGGACCCGATGCGGCCGCACAACCTGCCCTTCGTGCTGCTGGGCGCCGCGCTGCTGTGGTTCGGCTGGTTCGGCTTCAACGCCGGCTCCGAGCTGGCCGCCGACGGCGTCGCCGCGACGATGCTCCTCAACACCCAGGTCGCCACCGGCGCCGCCGTCGTCGGCTGGCTGATCTACGAGAAGTGGCGGCACGGCTCGGTCACGATGCTCGGCGCCGCGTCCGGCGCCATCGCGGGACTGGTGGCGATCACCCCGTCCGGCGCGTCGGTGAACGCCATGGGCGCGCTGGCGGTGGGGATCATCGCCGGGGTCGTCTGCGCCTGGGCCGTGGGCCTGAAGTACAAGCTGGGCTATGACGACTCGCTCGACGTCGTCGGCGTCCACCTGGTCGGCGGTATCGTCGGCACGCTCGCGATCGGCTTCTTCGCCATCGACGAGATCGGCCTCTTCTACGGCGGCGGTCTCGAGCAGCTCGGCCGGCAGGCGGCGGGCGCGGGCGTGGTGCTCGTCTACACGTTCGTCGTCACCTGGCTCCTTGCCAAGGGCATCGACCGCCTGGTGGGCTTCCGGGTCGGCGAGGACGAGGAACTCGCGGGCGTGGACCGTTCGCAGCACGCGGAGAGCGCGTACGACTTCAGCGGCGTGGGCTCGGCGGCGGTGGCCGCGGCGCCGGGAGCGGCGTCCGTGGGCGGTCAGGCGTCGGGCACGGACAGGGCGACGGCGGCCGCGGCCGCGGACAAGAGGGTTGACGCGTGAAGCTCATCACGGCAGTGATCAAGCCGCACCGGCTGGACGAGGTGAAGGAGGCCCTCCAGGCCTTCGGCGTGCAGGGGCTGACGGTCACGGAGGCCAGCGGCTACGGCAGGCAGCGCGGTCACACCGAGGTGTACAGGGGCGCGGAGTACACGGTGGACCTCGTGCCGAAGGTGCGTATCGAGGTGCTGGTGGAGGACGACGACGCCGAGCAGTTGGTGGAGGTCGTGGTGAAGGCGGCACGGACGGGCAAGATCGGCGACGGCAAGGTGTGGAGCGTCCCGGTGGACACGGCGGTACGGGTCCGCACCGGCGAGCGCGGCCCCGACGCGCTCTGACCTGGCGGTCGGCGACCCCCGCCCACGGCCGGGCCCGCAAGGGTGCGGGCCCGGCCGTGGGCGGACCAACTGGCGGGAGTACGTGGGTGACGGAGACCGGACGGCAGCGGCCGGGGGGATACACGGGCGGGGAACTGGCGGAGGCGGGGACCCCCGGAGGCGCCGGGGGCCCTCGCGGGGGACACCGGGCGCCGGCCGGGTGGCTTCCCGGACGGGGCCCGCCCCGGCAGCGCCCGGGGAGGGTGCGCGCCCCGGCGGAGCGCCCGTGTCCGGGGACGGGGCCGGGAGCGGCCCGCCGGCCGGGGAGAAGGACCCGCAACCGGCGCGCGGCACCGCGCACTCCGTACCGGGATCCGCCGCATCCGGCGCCCCGCCGGCCGAGGAGTCCTACGCCGCCGCCCGGGTGCGGCTGCTCGACGCCGAGGGCGGCGCGCCGCGGCGGGCCGCGCTGGCGCGGGCCACCGACCGCTGGCTCGCCGGCCTGCTCCACGGGGCGGCCGGCGGCGCCGTATCGGGGTCCGTATCCGGTGCCGGCCCCGGTGACGCCCGCGGGCTCCGCGGTGTCGCCCTGGTCGCCGTCGGGGGCTACGGGCGCGGGGAGTTGTCACCCCGCAGCGATCTCGATCTGCTCCTCCTCCACGACGGCTCCCTCCGGCCCGCCGGACTCGCCGCCCTCGCCGACCGGCTCTGGTACCCCGTCTGGGACATGGGCCTGGCCCTCGACCACTCCGTACGCACCTCCGCGGAAGCGCTCAAGACCGCCGCCGACGACCTCAAGGTCACCCTCGGCCTGCTCGACGCCCGCCACGTCGCCGGGGACGCCGCGCTCACCTCCGCGCTGCGCACCGCCGTCTTCGCCGACTGGCGCAACCGCGCCGCCCGCCGCCTCCCCGAACTGCGCGAGCTGGGCCGGGAGCGGGCCGAGCGCCACGGGGAGCTGCAGTTCCTGCTGGAGCCCGACCTCAAGGAGGCCCGCGGCGGCCTCCGCGACGCCACCGCCCTGCGCGCCGTCGCCGCCTCCTGGCTCGCCGACGCCCCCCGCGAAGGACTGGACCGCGCCCGCGCACGGCTCCTCGACACCCGCGACGTGCTGCACCTGACCACCGGCCGCGCCACCGACCGGCTCGCGCTCCAGGAGCAGGACCAGGTCGCCGAAGCCCTCGGCCTGCTCGACGCCGACACCCTGCTGCGCGAGGTCTACGAGGCCGCCCGCACCCTCGCGTACGCCACCGACGTCACCTGGCGCGAGGTCGACCGCGTCCTGCGCGCCCGCGGCGGCCGCCGCGGCGCCGCCCGGCTGCGGAACCTCATCGGCTCCGGCCAGCGCGGCCCCGCCGAGCGCACCCCCCTCGCCGACGGCGTCGTCGAGCAGGACGGCGAGGTCGTCCTCGCCCGTACCGCCCGCCCGGCCCGCGACCCCGTGCTGCCGCTGCGCGCCGCTGCCGCCGCCGCGCAGGCGGGACTGCCGCTGTCGCTGCACGCCGTACGGCTGCTGGCCGCGCAGACGCCGCCGCTGCCCGTGCCGTGGCCGGACGAGGCGCGCGAGCAACTGGTGACCCTCCTCGGCGCCGGCGAGGCCACCGTGCAGGTGTGGGAGAGCCTGGAGGCGGAGGGGTTCCTCACCCGGCTGCTGCCCGACTGGGAGCGGGTACGCTGCCGCCCCCAGCGCAACGCCGTGCACCGCTGGACCGTCGACCGCCACCTCGTGGAGACCGCGGTACGGGCCGCGGCGCTCACCCGCCGCGTCGGCCGTCCCGACCTGCTGCTGGTCGCCGCGCTCCTGCACGACATCGGCAAGGGCTGGCCGGACGGCCCGGGCGGGCACAGCGCCACCGGCGAGACCATCGCCCGCGACATGGCCCGGCGCATCGGCTTCCCGCCCGCCGACGTCGCCGTCGTGGCCACGCTCGTACGCCACCATCTGCTGCTCGTCGAGACCGCCACCCGGCGCGACCTGGACGACCCCGCGACCGTACGCCTCGTGGCCGACGCGGTCGGCGGGCGCGGCACGCTGGAGCTGCTGCACGCGCTCACCGAGGCCGACGCGCTGGCCACGGGGCCCGCGGCGTGGAGCGCCTGGCGCGCCTCGCTCGTCGCCGACCTGGCGGGGCGGGTCGGCGCCGCGCTGGCCGGCGAGCCCCCCGGGGCGGTCGAGGAGCGGGCCGAGCGGGCCCCCGGGGCGGCGGAGGAGCGGCTCGCGGTGGAGGCGTGGCGTACCCGCGCCCCGGCGCTGATGCTGCGCGCCAGGACCGAGGAGCCGCCGCCCGCGGAGGCGGAGCCGGAAGACGCGGCGGGTACGGAGCGGGCCGGCGCCCTGCCGCTGGGCGTGGAGCTGCTGGTGGCCCTCCCCGACCGCCCCGACGCCATGGCCGCGCTCGCGGGCGTACTGGCGCTGCACCGGCTGACCGTACGCACCGCGGAGCTGCGCCCCCTGCGGCTGCCGCCGGGGGTGGCGGACGGCCTGGAGCCCGCGCCGGACCCCACCGGCACCCCTGCCGGCCCCGGGCGCGCGGCCGGCCCCGGCACCTCCGACGACCCCGACGACCCGCACGTCCTCCTCCTCAACTGGCGCGTCGCGTCCGAGTTCGGCTCGCTTCCCGCCGCCGACCGCCTCCGCGCCGACCTCCTGCGCGTCCTCGACGGCACGCTCGACGTTCCCGCCCGCCTCGCCGAGCGGGAGAAGGCGTACCGCCCCCGCCGCCGCGGCACCCCCGGCCCGCCGCCCCGCGTCACCGTCGCCCCCGGCAGCTCCCAGCACGCGACCGTCATCGAGGTCCGCGCCCAGGACGCCCCCGGCCTGCTGCACCGCATCGGCCGGGCGCTGGAGGCGGCCGGGGTGCGGGTGCGCGGCGCGTACGTCAGCACCCTCGGGGCCAACGCCGTCGACGCCTTCTACGTCACCGACCCCGCCGGCCGCCCCCTCGCCGACCGCGCCGCCGACGAGCTGGCCGGGAGGCTCCAGGCGGCGCTGGTCTGAACCGGTCCGCCGCGCACCGCCGGTCCGCACGCGCCGCCGGGCGGATACCCTGGAGAGCCGACATCGCCTGACCACCCGAGCCAAGGAATCGCGAACGCCGTGTTCGATACGCTCTCCGACCGCCTAGCAGCGACCTTCAAGACCCTCCGGGGGAAAGGCCGGCTGTCCGAGGCGGACATCGACGCCACCGCGCGGGAGATCCGCGTCGCCCTCCTGGAGGCGGATGTCGCGCTGCCCGTCGTACGGGCCTTCATCAAGCAGGTCAAGGAGCGCGCGCTCGGGGCGGAGGTCTCCCAGGCGCTCAACCCCGCCCAGCAGGTCATCAAGATCGTCAACGAGGAGCTCGTCGGCATCCTCGGCGGCGAGACCCGCAGGCTGCGGTTCGCCAAGACCCCGCCGACCGTGATCATGCTCGCGGGCCTCCAGGGCGCGGGCAAGACGACCCTCGCGGGCAAGCTCGGCAAGTGGCTGGCGGGCCAGGGGCACACGCCCCTGCTCGTCGCCGCCGACCTCCAGCGCCCCAACGCCGTCAACCAGTTGCAGGTCGTCGGCGAGCGCGCCTCGGTCGCCGTCTACGCCCCCGAGCCGGGCAACGGCGTCGGCGACCCGGTGCGGGTGGCCAAGGACTCGATCACCCACGCCCGCGACAAGCAGTACGACGTGGTGATCGTCGACACCGCCGGCCGCCTCGGCGTCGACGCCGAGATGATGCAGCAGGCCGCCGACATCCGGGACGCGGTCGGCCCCGACGAGATCCTCTTCGTCGTCGACGCGATGATCGGCCAGGACGCCGTCAGCACGGCCGAGTCGTTCCGCGACGGCGTCGGCTTCGACGGCGTGGTGCTCTCCAAGCTCGACGGCGACGCCCGCGGCGGCGCCGCGCTGTCGATCGCGCAGGTCACCGGCAAGCAGATCATGTTCGCCTCCAACGGCGAGAAGCTGGACGACTTCGACGCGTTCCACCCGGACCGCATGGCGTCCCGCATCCTCGGCATGGGCGACATGCTGTCGCTGATCGAGAAGGCGGAGCAGACCTTCAGCCAGCAAGAGGCCGAGAAGATGGCGGCCAAGCTGGCGAAGGGGCCGAAGGAGTTCACGCTCGACGACTTCCTGGCGCAGATGGAGCAGGTCCGCAAGATGGGCTCCATCTCCAAGCTGCTCGGCATGATGCCGGGCATGGGCCAGATGAAGGAGCAGATCAACAACCTCGACGAGCGGGACGTGGACCGTACCGCGGCGATCATCAAGTCGATGACGCCGGGGGAGCGCCACGACCCGATGATCATCAACGGCTCCCGCAGGGCCCGGATCGCGCGCGGCTCCGGCGTCGAGGTCAGCGCCGTGAAGAACCTGGTGGAGCGGTTCTTCGAGGCCCGCAAGATGATGTCGAAGATGGCCCAGGGCGGCGGCATGCCGGGGATGCCGGGCATGCCCGGGATGCCGGGCGCGGGCGGCGGCGGCAAGCGCAAGGGCAAGCAGCAGAAGAAGGCCAAGGGGCGCCAGCGCAGCGGCAATCCGATGAAGCGCAAGGCCGACGAGCAGGCCGCGGCCGAGCGCCGGGCCGCCTCGGGCAGCCCCTTCGGCGGCGGCGCGGAGCAGCCGCCGCAGGACTTCGAGCTGCCGGAGGAGTTCAAGAAGCTGCTGTGACGGCGGCGGCCGGCGGGCCGGCGGGGGCCTCGTAAACCGTTACCTGCGGCCCGCGGCCGGCCCCTACGATCTCCGCCATGGCAAAGGCACCCGTACTCACGCCCCAGGCGGACGACTTCCCGCGCTGGTACCAGGACGTCATCACCAAGGCCGAGCTGGCCGACAACGGCCCGGTGCGCGGCACGATGGTCATCCGGCCGTACGGGTACGGGCTGTGGGAGCGCACGCAGCGGGAGATGGACGACCGGATCAAGGACGCGGGCGCGCAGAACGCGTACTTCCCGCTCTTCATCCCGGAGTCCTACCTGGCCAGGGAGGCCGACCACGTCGAGGGCTTCGCGCCGGAACTGGCCGTCGTCACCCACGGCGGCGGCAAGGAGCTGGAGGAGCCGGTCGTCGTCCGGCCCACCTCCGAGACGATCGTCAACGACTACTTCGCCAAGTGGGTGCAGAGCTACCGCGACCTGCCGCTGCTGATCAACCAGTGGGCCAACGTGGTGCGCTGGGAGCTGCGGCCGCGGATGTTCCTGCGCACGACGGAGTTCCTGTGGCAGGAGGGGCACACCGCGCACGCCACGTACGAGGAGGCGCGCGACTACGCGGCCCGTATCCAGCGCGACGTGTACGCCGACTTCATGGTGAACGTGCTGGCGATCGACGTGCTCCCGGGCCGCAAGACCGCCGCCGAGCGGTTCGCCGGCGCCCTCAACACCCTGACCCTCGAAGCGATGATGCGCGATGGCAAAGCGCTGCAGATGGGCACCAGCCACGAGCTGGGCCAGAACTTCGCGAAGGCGTTCGGCACGCGGTACCTGACCGCGGACGGCGCCCGCGAGCACGTGTGGCAGACCTCCTGGGGCTCCACGACCCGCATGGTCGGCGGCGTGATCATGGTGCACGGCGACGACGACGGGCTGCGCGTCCCGCCGCGGCTGGCGTCCGTGCAGGCGGTGGTGCTGGCCGTGAAGGGCGACGAGGCGGTGCTCGCCAAGGCGCGCGAGGCCGGCGACCGGCTGGCCGCCGCCGGGGTACGGGTCCGGGTCGACGACCGCGTCGACGTCCCCTTCGGACGGCGGGCGGTGGACTGGGAGCTGAAGGGGGTGCCCGTACGGGTCGAGATCGGCCCGCGCGACCTGGCCGCCGGCACCGCGACGCTCGTCCGGCGGGTGCCCGGCACCAAGGAGCCGGTGGCGCTCGACGCGCTCCTGGACGACCGGGCCGGGATGCTGCCGAAGATTCTCGAAGACGATCAGGAACGGTTGCTGGCCGAGTCACGTCGAATGCGTGAGGAGCGGACGACGGACGTGCGGACGGTCGCGGAGGCGGCCGAGGCGGCGGCGGCCGGCGGCTGGGCCCGTATCCCGTGGGCGGACCTCGGTCCCGCGGGCGAGGCCCGGCTGGCGGAGCAGGCCGTGTCGGTGCGCTGCCTGATCGCGGCGGACGGGTCGGTGCCGGGAGCGGACGACGAGCCCGGTACGCTCGCCGTCGTCGCCCGGGCGTACTGATCGTCCGGAGCGGCGGCCTCCGGCGGGACGGTGGAGGCGCACGGTGCGAAGGGCGCATGACGGTGCACAAGCGGTCACGTACGGCTTTGTTGTGACCCGATCATTTAAGCGGCAGACCTCCACAGATCAGCACAGGCGCCCCGGTCCCCACCGCATCATCGCGAACTGACGGGTAGATGCAAATTATTTGGGATGCCGGGAATCGGAACACCGAAGGGGGCTCGCTCGTTACTCCCGACGTGAGCACGACACCACTTGTACTTGCCGCGGAGCTGGCAGCCGCGTGGGCCGAGATTCAGCGGCACCACCCGGAGTTGCCGGACCTCGCCGCGCCGGAATCACTGATCGGGGAGTCCTCGTCCGCCTGCGGGGCGGAGCTGTCCTTCGAGCGACTCCTGCACGAAGCCGTTCATGGCATTGCCGCGGCCCGCGGGGTACGGGACACCTCCCGGGCCGGCCGCTACCACAACAGACGCTTCCTTGCCATCGCCGAGGAGCTGGGCCTCGACCACCCCGACGAGCCGCACCCCAGCAGCGGGTTCTCCCTGGTGACCCTCACCCCGGCCGCCAAGAAGCGCTATCGCGCGGCCGGCGAGCGCCTGCGCAAGGCGCTGCGGGCTCATGACGCGGCCACCGCCGCCGACAGCCCGCGCAGCTTCCGCGGTCCCGCGGCCCGGCACGGGTCGTCCGGCGGCGGTGTGCGGGTGAAGGCCGTGTGCGACTGCGGGCGGAACGTCCGCGTCGTGCCGTCGGTCCTGGCCCAGGCCCCGATCGTGTGCGGCGGCTGCGGCAAGCCGTTCCGCATCCCGGAGCCCGCCGCCGCGGCCTGACCCCGCCGCCGGACTCCCGACCCCCCGATCCCGCCCGAGCGCCGGCCGACCGCCGGACCGCCGGCCGGATCGCGGAGGCGGCCGCCTGAAGCCGTGTGCGCCGCCCCATACGGGTACCTCGCCCAGCCGCCCGTCCGGCACGCCCTCGCGGGCACCGGCGGGCGGTACGAGGCGTGCGACCGCGCGGGCAGGGGCGTCGGGACCGTGTGGCACAATGGTGAGCTGAACTCGGCAGCCGCACAGGACCCCTCTCTCCTCCGGCTGACGCGTCCATCGGGCGCCCGGGCACTGCAACCCCACGCAGCACCTCGGCCGGCCCAATCACGTCAACTTCAGGAGACACCACTCCCGTGGCAGTCAAGATCAAGCTGAAGCGCCTGGGCAAGATCCGGTCGCCGCACTACCGCATCGTCGTCGCCGACTCGCGCACCCGCCGTGACGGCCGGGCCATCGAGGAGATCGGGCTCTACCACCCGGTCCAGAACCCCTCGCGCATCGAGGTCGACTCCGAGCGGGCGCAGTACTGGCTGGGTGTCGGCGCGCAGCCGACCGAGCCCGTGCTCGCCATCCTCAAGGTCACCGGCGACTGGCAGAAGTTCAAGGGCCTGCCGGCGCCCGAGCCGATGAAGGTCCCCGAGCCGAAGGCCGACAAGCGCGCCCTCTTCGAGGCCGCCGCCAAGGACGCCGCCGACGAGCCCAAGGGCGAGGCGGTGACCCCCAAGGCGAAGAAGGCCGACAAGGCCGATAAGGCTGAGAAGGCCGAGAAGAGCGAGAAGTCGGAGAAGGCCGAGAAGGCCGAGAAGAAGGCCGACGCCGAGCCCGGCGAGGCCGCGGCCGAGGCCCCCGGGGCCTGACGATGCTCGAAGAAGCCCTTGAGCACCTGGTGAAGGGCATCGTCGACAACCCCGACGAGGTCGAGGTCAGTTCCCGCAACCTGCGCCGCGGCCGGGTGCTGGAGGTCCGGGTGCACCCCGAGGACCTCGGCAAGGTCATCGGCCGCAACGGCCGTACGGCCCGCTCGCTGCGCACGGTCGTCGGCGCGCTCGGCGGCCGCGGCATCCGCGTCGACCTCGTCGACGTGGACCAGGTCCGCTGACCGGTCGTCGCGCGGACGGACGGAGCAGTCACCGGCACGGGCCGGGGAGGCCGGCAGGCGCCCCGGCCCGTCGCCGTACGCGGGCGGCGGGCCGTCCCGTACGGCCGCGCGGGCCCGGCGCGCACCGGGTGACGGCCGACGACGTACGAAGAGGAAGGCAGCCGTGCAACTCGTAGTCGCGCGGATCGGCCGCGCCCACGGGATCAAGGGCGAGGTCACCGTCGAGGTACGCACCGACGAGCCCGAGCGGCGGCTCGCCCCGGGCGCGGTCCTCACCACGGACCCCGCCGCCGCGGGACCGCTGACCATCGCCACCGGGCGGGTGCACAGCGGCCGGCTGCTGCTGCGCTTCGAGGGCGTCACCGACCGCACCGCCGCCGAGGCGCTGCGCAACACCCTCCTCGTCGCCGACGTCGACCCCGAGGCGACTCCGGAGGATCCCGAGGAGTTCTACGACCACCAGCTCGCCGACCTCGACGTCGTCCTCCGCGACGGCACCCCCGTGGGGCGCGTCGCGGAGGTTGCGCACCTGCCGTACCAGGACCTGCTGGTCGTCGCGCGCCCGGACGGCGGCGAGGCGCTGATCCCGTTCGTCAGCGAGATCGTGCCCGAGATCGACCTCGACGCGCAGCGCGTCGTCGTGGAGCCGCCGCCGGGGCTGCTGGACGTGGCCGTCAGCGGCGGCCGGGACGGTGCGCCGGAAGGCGGCCGCGGGGGAGAGGGCCCGGCGTGAGGATCGACGTCGTCTCGATCTTCCCCGCCTATCTGGAGCCGCTGCGGCTCTCGCTCCTCGGCAAGGCCATCGAGCGCGGCGTGCTCGACGTCCGCGTCCACGACCTGCGGGAGTGGGCGTTCGACCGGCACCACACCGTCGACGACACCCCCTACGGCGGCGGCCCCGGCATGGTCATGAAGCCCGAGCCGTGGGGCGCGGCCCTCGACGCCGTCGCCGGCTCCGGGACCGGCGACCCCGTCCTCGTCGTCCCCACCCCCAGCGGCCGGCCCTTCACCCAGGAACTGGCCGTGGAGCTGGCCGCCGAGCCCTGGCTGGTCTTCGCCCCCGCCCGCTACGAGGGCATCGACCGGCGCCTGGTCGAGGAGTACGCCGGCCGCTACCGGCTGCACGAGGTGTCCATCGGCGACTACGTCCTCGCCGGCGGCGAGGCCCCCGTCCTCGTCATCGCCGAGGCCGTCGTACGCCTCCTGCCCGGCGTCCTCGGCAACGCCGCCTCCCACCAGGACGACTCCTTCGCCCCCGGCGCCATGGCCGACCTCCTGGAAGGCCCCGTCTACACCAAGCCCCCCGACTGGCGCGGCAGGACCGTACCCGACGTCCTGCTCAGCGGCGACCACGGCCGCATCGCCCGCTGGCGCCGCGACCAGGCGCTGCGCCGCACCGCCGAGGTCCGCCCCGACCTGATCGCGCGGGCCGCGCCCGGTGCGTACGACAAGCACGACAGGGCACTGCTCGCCGAACTCGGCTGGGCCGAGGGGCCCGACGGACGATTTTGGCGTACGGGCGCCGACGTGGAAGAATAGGCCGTTGCTGCCTGCCGTCCGACGCGGCGCCCCTGCCACAGGGGGACATGACGCCCGTACGACGCTGCAGCATCCTCTGTCCCACTTCGGACTCTTGTCGATGACCTGTGGCATCGGCGAAGAAAGCAGACGGTCATGAACCTTCTCGAAAGCGTCGACGCAGCCTCCCTGCGCGACGACATCCCGCCCTTCCGGCCCGGTGACACGGTCAACGTGCACGTGCGCGTCATCGAGGGCAACCGCTCCCGTGTCCAGCAGTTCAAGGGTGTCGTCATCCGCCGGCAGGGCGCCGGGGTCCGCGAGTCCTTCACGGTCCGCAAGGTCAGCTTCGGCGTCGGCGTCGAGCGCACCTTCCCCGTGCACACCCCGGTCGTCGAGAAGATCGAGCTGGTGACCCGCGGCCAGGTCCGCCGCGCCAAGCTGTACTACCTGCGCGACCTCCGCGGCAAGGCCGCGAAGATCAAGGAGAAGCGCGAGAGCTGACGCGGCCGGTCCACGCGGGCGAATCGCCATATTAGGCTTCGCTGCGATGGACACTGAGCTGCGGCCCGAGGAGCGCGACGACTCCTCCTCCCCGGAGTCCGGGCGGGAGGGGTCCTCGCGCTCCTCTTTTCTCCGTCTGCTGCGCTGGGCCGTTGCCCTCGCGGCCACCTTCACCGTCCTCGGGCTGCTCGTCAGCGCCTTCGTCGTGCAGCCGTTCCTGGTGCCGAGCAGTTCCATGGAGCCGGTTCTCCAGCCCGGCGACCGGGTATTGGTGAACAAGCTCGCTTACGCGTTCGGGGACGAACCGGAGCGCGGAGACGTTGTCGTCTTCGACGGCTCGGGGACCTTCGCCGCCGCCGGTGACGGCGGGGGTGCGGTGCCGGGCCTGCTGCGCAGGGCCGGCGCGGCCACCGGCCTCGCGGAGCCCGAAGGCACCGACTACGTCAAGCGCGTCATCGGTGTCGGCGGTGACCGCGTGATCTGCTGCGACGCACGGGGGAGGGTGAAGGTGAACGGAAAGCCGCTCGATGAGCGGGAGTACCTGTATCCGGGCGACGCCCCGTCGCTGGTCGAGTTCGACGTCATCGTGCCGCCCGGCCGGCTCTGGGTCATGGGCGACCACCGCAGCGACTCCCGCGACTCCCGCGATCACCTCGGGTCGCCCGGGGGCGGCACGATCTCGGTGGAGAAGGTGATCGGCAGGGCGGACTGGCGGGGGTGGCCGCCGGACCGGGCCGGCTCGCTGGGACGGCCGGGATATGGGGGGTAGCCACGCGCGTCACGCGGGCGGCGGCGGCCGGGAGGACCGCCGCGGCGCGGGGGCGGGCCGGGGCGCCGGGATCCGCACGGGAGCAGCGGCGGTGGCGGGTACGGGGGCGGGGATCCGTACGGACGCGGGGGCGGCGGAGATCCGTACGGTCCGGGCGGCGGATACGGCGAAGGACCGTACGGCGCGGACAGCGGGCACGGCGAGGGCCCTCCGTACGGACGGGACGGCGGGCAGGGCGACGGCACGTACGCCCCGGGCGGCGACGATCCGTACGAGCCGGAGAGCGGCCCGCGCAGCCCCGCCGGTGAGGAGGGTCCGCGGCTCGGCGGGCGCGCGGAGCGCCGCAAGGCGGCCAAGCGGGCGCGGCGGCGCAGAACCCGTTCGCGGATAAAGGAGATCCCGCTCATCATCGGCGCGGCCATGCTGATCGCGCTGGGCGTCAAGACCTTCCTGCTGCAGGCGTTCGTCATCCCCTCCGGATCCATGGAACAGACGATCCGGATCGGCGACCGGGTCGTCGTGGACAAGCTCACGCCCTGGTTCGGCGCGAAGCCGGAGCGCGGCGACATCGTCGTCTTCAAGGACCCCGGCGGCTGGCTCAGCAACCGGGAGGAGGACCGGCTCGACGACCCCGTGGGCGTCGCGCAGGTCAAGGACGTGCTGACGTTCATCGGGCTGCTGCCCTCGGAGCACGAACAGGACCTGATCAAGCGGGTCGTGGCGGTCGGCGGCGACCGCGTGGTCTGCTGCGACGACGGCGGGCGGGTCACGGTCAACGGCACCGCGCTGGTGGAGCCGTACCTGCACCCCGGGGACAAGCCGTCGCAGCGGACCTTCGACGTGACCGTGCCGGACGGCCGGATCTTCGTCATGGGCGACCACCGCTCCAACTCCGCCGACTCGCGCTACCACCTGGACGGTCCGTACCAGGGGACGATCGCGGAAGAGGACGTCGTGGGCAGGGCCATGGCCATCGCCTGGCCGCTCGGTCACTGGGACAAATTCGACTCACCGGACACCTATGCCTCGGTTCCGGAGTCGGACGCGCAGACGAATAAGGTGTCCTCGAAAGAAGTGGGCCGAATGGAGCCCCTCCCGACTCCTGCGGAACTCTCGCTCGTTATGGGAGTGGTGGGCCTGCACCTGACCAGGGGCAGGCAGCGGCAAGGTGAGGAGTGGATGTGGGGGACGTGGCAGTCAGCGCCCGGTCCGGTCACGAGGATCCCGAAGACCGGCCCGGTCAGGGGCGCGCGCAGCAGCCGGCTGCCGGCCCTCCTGGCAGCCCTCCGGAGCAGGCGGCCGGCGGCCCGGCGGACACCGCGTGGGACGGCGCCCCCCGACCCTCACTCGGCAAGGACGGTGTCCCGCAGGACGCCGCGGCCGGCGCTCCCGGCGGCCCTGCGGCGACGGAAGCGGGAGCGATGAGCGACGGCGGGGACGGCAGCGGCGGGAGCAGCAGCGGGGGGGAGGACGCGGACGGCGGCGGCGCGGCCGCCGCGGGCGGGAAGAAGCAGCGTTCCTTCTGGAAGGAACTGCCGATCCTCATCCTCGTCGCGCTGGTGCTCGCGCTGATCATCAAGACCTTCCTGGTCCAGGCGTTCTCCATCCCCTCCAACTCCATGCAGGACACGCTGCAGGTCGGCGACCGCGTGCTGGTGGACAAGCTCACGCCGTGGTTCGGCGCCGAGCCGGAGCGCGGCGAGGTCGTCGTCTTCCACGACCCGGGCGGCTGGCTGAACGAGGCGCCGTCGTCGGACTCCGGGCCCGTGCTCGAAGGCATCCAGAAGGGGCTGAGCTTCATCGGCCTCATGCCCTCGGCGGAGGAGCAGGACCTCATCAAGCGCGTCATCGCGGTCGGCGGCGACACCGTGGAGTGCAAGGGCGTCGGCCCGGTGAAGGTGAACGGCAAGGCGCTGGACGAGACTTCGTACATCTTCCCCGGCGACACCCCCTGCGAGGACAACGACTTCGGTCCCGTGAAGGTGCCGGAGGGCAAGCTGTGGGTGATGGGCGACCACCGGCAGGACTCGCTGGACTCCCGCTACCACGAGAAGTCGCCGGACAAGGGCTTCGTCGACGAGGACCTGGTCGTCGGGCGGGCCATCGCGCGGGCCTGGCCGATCGACCGCTGGGGCACCCTGCCGGTGCCGGGCACCTTCGACCAGCCGGGGCTGAACGCCGCGGCGGGGGCCGCGCCGGCGGCGCTGGGGCTGGCCGGAGCGGTGCCGCTGGTGCTGTGGCGGCGGCGCCGGCTGATCCGCAAGGCGGACCTGAACGACTGAGGCGAGCCGGGGCCGGGCCGCTCCCGGCCGGGCCGCTTGCTCAGGGTGCGCGGGGGGCACGGGGCCGTCCGGGTGATGTGATCGCCGGGCCCGCGGCGGCTTCCGAGCCGTATGCGACCCGCCTGGCCTGCGGATTCACGGGCGCGGGCCGGTGCCGAGGCGGGGCCGGGCGTCGCTGATCACGGTGGTTCACCGAGCGGGCTGACTGCCTGCCGGGCCTCTGGGTAGTGTGCGCCCATGAGCAGCAGCGGAGCCGGGCGCAGGGGGAACATGCTGTCGGGCCTGGCCGTGGCGGTCGGGTGCGTGCTGTTCCTCGGCGGCTTCGCCTGGGGCGCCGCGGTGTACGTGCCGTACACCGTGCCGACGTCCTCCATGGCACCCACCGTCGCCTCCGGCGACCGGGTGCTGGCCGAGCGGATCTCGGGCGACGAGGTGCGCCGCGGCGACGTCGTGGTCTTCGAGGACGCGGCGTGGGGGGATCTGCCCATGGTCAAGCGGGTCGTGGCGGTCGGCGGTGACACGGTCCGCTGCTGCGACGCGCAGGGGCGGCTGACGGTCGACGATGTGCCGGTCACGGAGCGGTACGTCACGGAGAGTCAGCGCGCGGCTCAGGAGGACTTCCCCGCGACGACCGTGCCCGAGGGAATGATCTTCCTCCTCGGCGACCACCGCGGGGACTCCGTCGACTCCCGCAGCCATCTGGCCGAATCGGGCGGCGGAGCCATACCCCGCGACGCCGTCAGAAGCCGGGTCGACGCGACGGCGTGGCCGCTGGGCAGCGCGGGCATGCTGGAGCGCCCGGACGGCTTCGCGGCGCTGCCCGGGGGATCTCCGAGCCCGGCCCGCTGGGGCCACTGCTGCTCGCGGTCGTCGCCGGGGCGGCGCTGATCCTGGGCGGCGCCGCCTACGGGCCGGTTTCCGGCTATGCCCGGGCCCGTCGTGCCCGGGGGACGCACAATGGGGTCACGCACAGGCGGAAGGGGAACGTGCCATGAGCGCCGAGGACCTCGAGAAGTACGAGACCGAGATGGAGCTGAAGCTCTACCGGGAGTACCGCGACGTCGTCGGTCTGTTCAAATACGTGATCGAGACCGAGCGGCGTTTCTACCTCACCAACGACTACGAGATGCAGGTCCACTCGGTCCAGGGCGAGGTGTTCTTCGAGGTGTCGATGGCGGACGCCTGGGTCTGGGACATGTACCGGCCGGCCCGTTTCGTCAAGCAGGTGCGGGTGCTCACGTTCAAGGATGTGAACATCGAGGAGCTGAGCAAGTCCGACCTGGAGATGCCCTCCGACGACCTCGGCTGAGCTCCCCTCCTCCGTCACCCTCATGGGTGAGGGAGTTGTCCACAACCCGCCGGTTATCCACCAAGATCAACAACTTTTCCCGCGCCACGACACAGTCGGACGCGGGAGGTGGTGCCCGATGCCGAAGCAGCGGCAGGCGCTCGGACAGTACGGGGAACGGATCGCGGAGCGGCGGCTCGTCCAGGCGGGAATGACCGTCCTGGCGCGGAACTGGAGATGCAGCGACGGCGAGATCGACATCGTCGCGCTCGACGGCGAGGCCCTCGTCGTCTGCGAGGTCAAGACCAGACGGGAAGGCGGCTGGGAGCATCCGATGGCCGGCGTCCCGCCGGCCAAGGCGGACCGGCTCCGGCGGCTCGCCGAAGCCTGGGCACTGCGGCACGGCGGCGTCCCGCCGGGCGGCATGCGGATCGACGTCGTCGGCGTGGTGCTGCCGGACCGCGGCGCCCCCGTCGTCGAGCACGTGCGGGGGGCCGCCTGATGGCCTTCGCCCGCACGTGCTCGGTCGCCCTCGTCGGCGTCGAGGGCGTCGTCGTCGAGATCCAGGCCGACCTGGAGCCGGGGGTCGCGACGTTCACGCTGGTCGGGCTCCCCGACAAGAGCCTCACGGAAAGCCGCGACCGGGTGCGCGCCGCCGTCGTCAACTCCGGCGTCGACTGGCCGCAGAAGAAGCTCACCGTCGGCCTCAGCCCCGCCGCCGTACCCAAATCCGGCAGCGGATTCGACCTCGGCATCGCCTGCGCCACCCTCGGCGCCGCCGGACGCATCGCGCCCGACGCCCTCACCGGGCTCGTCATGGTCGGCGAGCTGAGCCTCGACGGCCGCGTCCGGCCCGTCCCCGGCGTGCTGCCCGCCGTGCTCGCCGCCGCGGAGGCAGGCTGCCGCCAGGTCGTCGTCCCCGAGGCCGCCGCGGGCGAGGCCACCCTCGTCCCCGACGTCTCCGTCCTCGGCGTCCGCAGCCTGCGCCAGCTCATCGCCATCCTCAACGACGAACCGCCCCCCGACGAGCCCGCGGAAACCGGCGGCGCCCCGGCCGTCCCGTCCGCCCGGCTCGCCGTGCCCGGAGCCGGCTGGTGCACCCCGGCGGCCCTCGGCCCCGGCGCGTACCGCCCCGACCTCGCCGACGTCGCGGGGCAGCACCGGGCCCGCTTCGCCCTGGAAGTCGCCGCCGCGGGCGGCCATCACCTGTACCTGAAGGGCCCCCCGGGAGCGGGCAAGACGATGCTCGCCGAACGGCTGCCCGGGCTGCTGCCGCCCCTGACCGAGACCGAGGCGCTCGAAGTGACCGCCATCCACTCGGTGGCCGGCACCCTGCCCGCGGGCCAGCCCCTCGTCGGCGAAGCCCCCTACGCCGCCCCGCACCACTCCGCGACCCTGCCCGCCCTCATCGGCGGCGGCAACGCGCTGCCCAAGCCGGGAGCCGTCTCCCTGGCCCACCGCGGCGTGCTCTTCTTGGACGAAGCGCCCGAATTCAGCGGCCGGATCCTCGACGCCCTCAGACAGCCCCTGGAGTCCGGTCACGTCGTCGTGGCCCGGTCCGCGGGCGTCGTCCAGTTCCCCGCCCGCTTCCTCATGGTCCTCGCCGCCAACCCCTGCCCCTGCGGCCGCTTCGCCCGCCAGGAAGGCGGCTGCGAATGCCCGCCCATGGCCATCCGGCGCTACCAGGGCCGGCTCACCGGCCCGCTCCTCGACCGCGTCGACCTCCGGGTCGCCGTCGACGCCGTCAGCCGCGCCGAGCTCTCGGCCGATGGTGAACGCGCCGAGCCCACCGCCGAAGCCGCCGCCCGGGTCCTGGCCGCCCGCGACCGCGCCGCCGCGCGCTACGCGGGCACCGCCTGGCGCACCAACGGCGAAGTCCCCGGCCACGAGCTGCGGCGCCGCTGGCACCCCGCCCCCGGCGTCCTCGCCCCGGCGGAACGCGACCTCGAACGCGGCCTGCTCACCGCCCGCGGCCTCGATCGGGTCCTCCGCGTCGCCTGGACCATCGCCGACCTCGCGGGCCACGACCGCCCGGGGCCCGAGGACGTCGCCGCGGCCCTGGAACTCCGCACGGGAGTGCCCCGAGGCGCCCGTACCCAGGCAACGAGGGAGCCCGTCGAATGAATGCGACCGAGAAACTCGCCTGGAAGCCGCGCAGCGGCCTGCCGAGCGGTGCATGCGCGGGCCCGGCGGCCGATCCGGCGCCGGGAGAGGAGGGCCCGCCGCCTGCTGCGCCGGTGCCTCCGGCCGAGGGGCAGAGCGGGCCGTCCGGCCCGGTCGCGGGACCGGTGCCGGGCGCGATGCGGACCCCGGCCGCCTGGCCACGGCGCGGCCGGGGCTCCGGCACCCGGCCGGCGGCCCGTAGCCGCCAGGGGACGGAGCCCGCGCCCGCAGCGGGCCCGGCTGAACCCGCGGAGCGAGGCGCGGAGCGCGACGGGGAGCGGTTGGCGCGGGTCGCGCTGACGCGGCTCGTCGAGCCCGGAGACGAGGTCGCCGGAAGGTGGCTGCGTACGCACGGGGCCGTGGCGCTCATGCGCTGGGTGACCGGCGACGCCCCGCCGCCCTCACCGGAGGCCGAGACCCGGCTGGTCCGCTACCGGCGGCGGCTCGGCGGACCCGGCCCCCGGCAGGACCTCGCCGCCGCCGAAGCCGTCGGAGCGCGGTTCGTCTGCCCCGGCGACCCCGAATGGCCCCGGCAGCTCGACGACCTCGCCGCCGCCAGACCCCTCGGCCTCTGGGTCCGCGGCCGCGCCGACCTCCGGCTCTGGGCGCTGAAGTCCGTCGCCGTCGTCGGCGCCCGCGCCTGCACCGAGTACGGCGCCCACGTCGCCGCGACGCTCGCCGCCGGCCTCGCCCACGCCGGGTGGACCGTCGTCTCCGGCTCCGCCTACGGCATCGACGCCGCCGCCCACCGCGGCGCCCTCGCCGCCACCGGAGCCACCGTCGGCGTACTGGCCTGCGGCGTCGACCGGGTCTACCCGCCCGGCCACAGCGAGCTCCTCGGCCGCGTCGCCGAACAGGGCCTCATCGTCGCCGAACTCGCCCCCGGCGACCATCCCACCCGGTCGCGCTTCCTCCTGCGCAACCGCGTCATGGCGGCCCTCACCCGCGGCACCGTCGTCGTCGAGGCCGAGCGCCGCAGCGGCTCCCTCGTCACCGCCCGCTGGGCGCAGCGCCTCGGCCGCCCGACGATGGGCGTACCGGGCCCGGTGACCTCCGGGCTCTCCTCAGGGGTGCACGAGCTGCTGCGCGGCGAGGCAGAGCTCGTCACCGAGGCGGCCGAAGTCGTCGAGCTGGTCGGCCGCATCGGTGCGGACCTCGCCCCGGTCCGCCGCGGCCCCGTCGTACCACGCGATCTGCTCCCGCCCGCCACCGCACGAGTGCTCGAAGCACTCCCCGGTCGGGGTACAGCGCCGCTGGAACAGATCGCACAAGAGGCGGGCACGGAGCGCGACGAAGCCTTGGGCAGGCTTCATGAGCTGCAGTCCCTCGGATTCGTCCGCCGCGACGGCACCGGCTGGCGGCTGGCCCCGCGCTCCAGCGAGCACCCCAAAAGGTGACGAGCCGTTCCTTGACCTGGGACGTTCGGGTGAAAGGGTGGGGGAGATGCAAACCGACCCCCACCCGGTGCCGCGGCGGCCGTCCCCCCGCTGTGACCTCCTGATAACCCGCAGGTGCGGTCCGCGGAACGAATCTGCGTACTCATGAAGAGCCGTCAGTCGCAGAATGCGACCGTACGGTCACGCTACGCTCGCGGAACGTTCCCGCATTCCCCACGGCGTCACCCTCCCCGCTCCGCCCCCTCCCCACACCCGCTCGCTCCCCCCACGGCCCCCACCGAACCCAGTCCCCCACCAGAACGGTTCAAGGCGACGACGCATGCCCCAGCACATCTCCGGGTCCGACCGTGCCGCATCACGCACAGCACCCTCGTCGGTCGACGAGCTGTGGCGGTCGTACAAGGAGACGCGTGACGGCCGGCTGCGCGAGCAGCTCATCCTCCACTACTCGCCCCTGGTGAAGTACGTCGCGGGACGCGTCAGCGTCGGCCTGCCGTCCAACGTGGAACAGGCCGACTTCGTCTCCTCCGGAGTCTTCGGGCTCATCGACGCCATCGAGAAGTTCGACCCCGAGCGCGCCATCAAGTTCGAGACGTACGCCATCACCCGCATCCGCGGTGCGATGATCGACGAGCTCCGGGCGCTGGACTGGATCCCCCGCTCCGTACGGCAGAAGGCCCGCGCCGTCGAGCGCGCCTACGCCACCCTCGAAGCCGCCCTCCGCCGCACCCCCTCGGAAGCCGAGGTCGCCGCCGAGATGGGCATCCAGCTCGAAGAGCTGCACGGGGTTTTCAGCCAGCTTTCCCTCGCCAACGTCGTCGCCCTCGAAGAACTGCTGCACGTCAGCTCCGACAACGGCGACCGGCTCAGCCTCATGGACACCCTCGAGGACACCGCCGCCGACGACCCCGTCGAGGTCGCCGAGGACCGCGAGCTGCGCCGGCTCCTCGCCCGCGCCGTGAACACCCTGCCCGACCGGGAGAAGACCGTCGTCACCCTCTACTACTACGAGGGCCTCACGCTCGCCGAGATCGGCCAGGTCCTCGGCGTCACCGAGAGCAGGGTCAGCCAGATCCACACCAAGTCCGTCCTGCAGTTGCGCGCGAAGCTGGCCGACTCGGGCGGCTGAACGGCCGCCGCGGTCTAAAGTTGGACCGTGCCGAAGATTCGAGCGGCCTCCGTGGCCGAGCACCGGACCATGCAGCACGGCGCGCTGCTCGACGCCGCGCGCGAACTCCTCGGCGAGGGCGGCACCGAAGCGCTGAACTTCGCCGCGCTCGCCGAGCGCACCGGCCTCGCACGCTCGTCCGTGTACGAGTACTTCCGCAGCCGGGCCGCCGTGGTCGAGGAACTGTGCGCCGTCGACTTCCCGCGCTGGGCGGCCGAGGTGGAGGCGGCCATGGAGCGCGCCGACACCCCGGAGGCCAAGGTCGAGGCGTACGTACGCACCCAGCTCGCGCTGGTCGGCGACCGCCGCCACCGGGCCGTCGTCGCCATCTCCGCGGGCGAACTCGACGCCGGCGCCCGGGAGAAGATCCGCGCCGCGCACGGCGGGCTCGTCACCATGGTCGTCGCGGCCCTGGCGGACCTCGGCCACGACGAACCCCGCCTCGCCGCCACCCTCCTCCAGGGGGTCGTCGACGCGGCCGTCCGCCGCACCGAACTCGGCACCGACGCCCCGGAGACCGTCGCCGACACGGCCGTCGCCGTGGCCCTCCACGGCGCCGCCCGCTGACGGCACCGCCCTCGTCGCGGCGTCAGCCGCCGCCCGCGGGCGGCGGGACGCCGAACACCGGCAGCAGCCGGGCATGGCCCGCGGTGAGCAGCCCGGGCGGCAGCAGCGACAGCGGGTCGAGGTAGACCGGGCCGCGGCGCAGCCCCCAGTGCAGACAGGCCGTCGCGCAGTGGTACCCGCCGCCCTGCAGATGTCCGATGACCTGCCCTTTCCCGACCCGCTCGCCCTTGCGTACGGCGGGCACCACCGGCTCGTACGTGGTGCGCAGCGGCGGGCGGCCCGTGCCCGGATGGTCGACGGCCAGCACCCCGCGCCCCGCCACCCGCCCCGCGAACGAACCCCGCCCCGCCGCCGCGGCCCGCACCGGCTGCCCCGCCGATGCCCGCAGATCGACCCCGCGATGGCCCGGGCCGTACGGCGACCGCGGCGCCTCGAACCCCCGCTCCACCACCGGCCGCCCCCGCGGCCCCCCGTCAACCGGCCACACCGCCTCCACCCCGGGGGCCGTCGGCTCGGCCGGCGCCGCGGCCGGCCGCCCCGGACCGGTGGACCGCCCGCCGGGCGCGGACGTCTCCCGTATCCCCCGTTCCCCCCGCCCCGCCCCCGCCCCCTCCCCACCCGCCTCCGCCTCCGCCTCCGCCGCTGTGTCGGCCGTCGTGTCCGCCGGCGTGAACGGGGGTGCGGGCCAGGCGCCCGCCGTCAGGGCCGCGGCGAGCCCGGCCGCGAGCGCCCACCGCGCCCCGCGGCCAGGGACGCCGGCCGCGCGGGGTTCGCGTCGTCCGTTCATGGGGGGAGTCTGGCCGAGGGCCGGGAGAGCTTGGGGATCATGGACGGATTCTGTGGATAACCGGCCGGTTGTGGACAACCCGGGGCGGGGGACCGCCCGGAGACCCGCCCGGGGACCGGGCTTCGTGGCGCAGGCGGGTGACGCCGTCCCGTACACTTCTGGTGGCGACCCGGCTCTCCGGGTCGACTTCGCACGCCCCGCCACCTGCCTGAAGGTGGCCGCGTCACTCGGTCCTCCGGCTCCCGCCGGAGGCGCGACGCGCAGGGGCGTCAGGAGCGGTGGCCGGCCGGCCGCCGCGCACAACCGAGACACACGAGGAGTACGGCCATGGCCGTCGTCACGATGCGGGAGCTGCTGGAAAGCGGCGTCCACTTCGGGCACCAGACCCGCCGTTGGAACCCGAAGATGAAGCGCTTCATCTTCACCGAGCGCAACGGCATCTACATCATCGACCTCCTGCAGTCGCTGTCGTACATCGACCGCGCCTACGAGTTCGTGAAGGAGACCGTCGCGCACGGCGGCACCATCATGTTCGTGGGCACGAAGAAGCAGGCCCAGGAAGCCATCGCCGAGCAGGCCACCCGCGTCGGCATGCCGTACGTGAACCAGCGCTGGCTGGGCGGCATGCTCACCAACTTCTCCACGGTCCACAAGCGGCTGCAGCGCCTCAAGGAGCTGGAGGCCATCGACTTCGAGGACGTGGCCGCCTCCGGCCTCACCAAGAAGGAACTGCTGGTCCTCTCCCGTGAGAAGGCCAAGCTGGAGAAGACCCTCGGCGGCATCCGCGACATGCAGAAGGTGCCGAGCGCCGTCTGGATCGTGGACACGAAGAAGGAGCACATCGCCGTCGGCGAGGCGCGCAAGCTGCGCATCCCGGTCGTCGCGATCCTCGACACCAACTGCGACCCCGACGAGGTCGACTACAAGATCCCGGGCAACGACGACGCGATCCGCTCCGTCACGCTGCTGACCCGCGTCATCGCCGACGCCGTCGCCGAGGGTCTGATCGCCCGCTCCGGTGCCGCCACCGGTGACGAGAAGGCCGTCAAGACCGACGCCGAGCCGCTCGCCGAGTGGGAGCGCGACCTTCTCGCCGGCGAGAAGGACGGCAAGACCGCGCCGGCCGCCCCGGCCGAGAAGACGGACGAGGCCGCCGCCGAGGCCGAGGTGCAGGTCTCCGCCGAGACCGCCAAGGTCGCCGACGCCGAGCAGGCCGACGAGACCCCCGCCCCGGCCGCCGAGCAGGCCACCGAGGCCGCCGAGGGCACGCAGCCCGCCGGCGACGCCCCGCAGGCCTGATCCGCCGATCCCAGTCACCCGTCGAGAAGAGAAAACCACCGAATCATGGCGAACTTCACCGCCGCCGACGTCAAGAAGCTCCGGGAGCTCACCGGCGCCGGCATGATGGACTGCAAGAAGGCGCTGGAAGAGGCCGAGGGCGACGTCGACAAGGCCGTGGAGCTGCTCCGCGTCAAGGGCCAGAAGGGCGTCGCCAAGCGTGAGGGCCGCTCCGCCGAGAACGGCGCCGTCGTCTCCCTGATCGCCGACGACAACTCCTCCGGCGTCCTGCTGGAGCTGAAGTGCGAGACCGACTTCGTCGCCAAGGGCGACAAGTTCATCGCCGTCGCCGACGCCCTCGCCGAGCACGTCGCGGCCACCAAGCCGGCCGACCTGGAGGCGCTGCTCGCCTCCGAGATCGACGGCAAGACCGTCCAGGCGTACGTGGACGAGGCCAACGCCACCCTCGGCGAGAAGATCGTCCTCGACCGCTTCGCGCGCTTCGAGGGCGCCTACGTGGGCACGTACATGCACCGCACCATGCCCGACCTGCCGCCGCAGGTCGGCGTGCTCGTCGAGCTGGACAAGGCCGACCCGCAGACGGCCAAGGAGGTGGCGCAGCACATCGCCGCCTTCAGCCCGCGCTGGCTGAGCCGCGAGGAGGTCCCGGCCGACACGGTGGAGAACGAGCGCCGCGTCGCCGAGGCCACCTCCCGCGAGGAGGGCAAGCCGGAGGCCGCGCTGCCGAAGATCGTCGAGGGCCGGGTGAACGGCTTCTTCAAGGAGAACGTGCTGCTGGACCAGCCGTTCGCCAAGGACCCGAAGAAGTCGGTGCGGAAGGTGCTCGACGAGGCCGGCGCGCAGGTGATCCGCTTCGCGCGCATCCGCGTCGGCGCCTGAGCACCGGCGCCACCGGCGGGCACCGTGCGCCCGGCGCGCGCAAGCGCGACCGGACGGCGCGCGCCGCGATCCGGCGCACGCGGGGCGGGTCGCCGCGGCGTACGGGGCGCACGGTGTACGGCGAACGGCCACCGGCCCCGCTAGGGTCGGGTTGAGTTGTTGCGGGCCGGTGCGGGGGACCGCCGCCGGGCCGCGGAAGTGACGAGGAGGCCATTGCCGGGAATGGGTGGATGAGAACCCCACGGCGATGGCCTCTTTCGCATGCGCACGAGGAGACTTCATGAACGAGGACGCCGACGCGGACCACGGCCACCGGGAGAAGGCGGACAAAGGCCACCATACGAAGAGGGACAGCTCGCGCTTCCTGCTGAAGCTGTCCGGCGAGGCGTTCTCCGGCGGCGGGGACCTCGGCGTCGACCCGGACGTCGTGCACGCCATCGCCCGCGAGGTCGCGGCCGTCGTCCGCGACGGGTACGAGATCGCGGTGGTGATCGGCGGCGGCAACTTCTTCCGCGGCGCCGAACTGCAGCAGCGCGGCATGGACCGGGCCCGCTCCGACTACATGGGCATGCTCGGCACGGTCATGAACTGCCTCGCCCTGCAGGACTTCCTGGAGAAGGAAGGCATCGACTCCCGGGTGCAGACGGCGATCACCATGGGCCAGGTCGCCGAGCCGTACATCCCGCTGCGCGCCATCCGGCACATGCAGAAGGGCCGCGTCGTCATCTTCGGCGCCGGCATGGGCATGCCCTACTTCTCCACGGACACCACCGCCGCGCAGCGCGCCCTGGAGATCCACGCCGAGGCCCTGCTCATGGGGAAGAACGGCGTCGACGGGGTCTACGACTCCGACCCCAAGAAGAACCCCGACGCGGTGAAGTTCGACGCGCTCGGATACGGCGAGGTCATCACCCGTGACCTCAAGGTCGCCGACGCCACGGCCGTCACCCTGTGCCGCGACAACGAACTGCCCATCCTCGTCTTCGAGCTGCTGAAGGAGGGCAACATCGCCCGGGCGGTGCGGGGTGAGAAGATCGGTACGCTCGTGAGCGCGCACGGCAGCCGGGTCTGAGGGATGGACAACGGCCTGCCGGTCGGACACCGTGCAGGCATGGTACGGGCGGACGGGAGCACTCCCGTTCCGTTCACGGATGAGACCAGGAGCCAGTGGTGATCGAAGAGACCCTCCTCGAAGCCGAGGAGAAGATGGAGAAGGCCGTCGTGGTCGCCAAGGAGGACCTCGCCGCGATCCGCACCGGGCGGGCGCATCCGGCGATGTTCAACAAGATCACGGCGGATTACTACGGGGCCCAGACCCCCATCAACCAGCTCGCGTCGTTCTCGGTGCCGGAGCCGCGGATGGCGGTGGTGACCCCGTTCGACAAGAGCGCCCTGCGCAACATCGAGCAGGCGATCCGCGACTCCGACCTCGGCGTCAACCCCTCCAACGACGGCAACATCATCCGGGTGGTCTTCCCGCAGCTCACCGAGGAGCGCCGCAAGGAGTTCATCAAGGTCGCCAGGGCCAAGGGCGAGGACGCGCGGATCGCCATCCGCTCCGTACGCCGCAAGGCCAAGGAGACCATCGACAAGGCCGTCAAGGACGGCGAGATCGGTGAGGACGAGGGCCGCCGCGGCGAGAAGGAGCTCGACGACACCACCCACAAGTACGTGGCCCAGGTCGACGAGCTGCTCAAGCACAAGGAAGCAGAGCTGCTCGAGGTCTGATGAACGACTCCTCCAGGGGGGCCCCGGCGGGTCCCGTGTACGGCGGGGGTGAAAGGGCGCAGACTCCGCGCATGCCCATCGTGTCCGGCGACGCCCCTGCCGACGAACCCTCCCCAGGTCCCTCCGGGGGATCCGGCGCCCCGGGCGATCCCTCCACCCCGCCGCCGCCCGCTCCCAAGCGGCGCCGCGGCGGCCGGGACCTCGGCGCGGCCATAGGCGTCGGGCTCGGCCTCGGCGCCATCGTGCTGGCCACGCTCTTCGTCGTGAAAGTGCTCTTCCTCGGCGTCATCGTCGTCGCGGTGGCGGTCGGGCTGTGGGAGCTGACGTCGCGGCTGGCGGAGGTCCGCGGCATCCGCACGCCGCTGGTGCCGCTGGTGCTCGGCGGCATCGCCATGGTCATCGCCGGGTACGCGGCCGGCGCCGAGGGCGCCGGAGCGGCCCTCGCGCTCACCGCCCTCGCCGTCCCCGTCTGGCGGCTGACGCGCCCCGCGGAGGACTACCTCCGCGACGTCACCGCCGGCGTCTTCGCCGCGTTCTACGTGCCGTTCCTCGCCTCCTTCGTCGCCCTGATGCTCGCCGCGGACGACGACGGGCCGCAGCGGGTGCTGACATTCCTGATCCTCACGGTGATCAGCGACACCGGCGCGTACGCCGTGGGCTACAAGCTCGGCCGCAACAAACTCGCCCCGCGCATCAGCCCCGGCAAGACCCGCGAGGGCCTGGGCGGCGCGCTGGCCTTCGCGATGGCGGCGGGCGCGGTGTGCATGGAACTGCTCATCGACGACGGCCGCTGGTGGCAGGGGCTCCTGCTGGGCGCCGCGGCAGCCGCCTCGGCGACGCTCGGCGACCTCGCCGAGTCGATGATCAAACGGGACCTCGGCATCAAGGACATGGGCACGCTGCTCCCCGGCCACGGCGGGATCATGGACCGGCTGGACTCGCTGCTGCCGACGGCGCCGGTGGTCTGGCTGCTGATGGTGATCTTCGTCGGCGCGGGCTGACCCGGCCGCCGCCTCCCCCCTCCCGGGGCGCGGTTTCGGTGAGCGCCGGCCAGTGGGCTCGTAGCGACGAATCAGGGCGTTCGGGGATGAGGCGGGCGGGGGTGAATCCGTCTGCGACACTGGTACGGCTATGCCGAAGCCAGGAGAGCTCACCTTCGCCGTCCCCCGTGGTGCCAAGAAGCCGCCGCGGCACCTCGCCGACCTCACCCCCGCCGAGCGCCGCGACGCCGTCGCCGAGCTGGGGGAGAAGCCGTTCCGTGCCGCGCAGCTCTCGCGCCACTACTTCGCGCGCTACGCGGCCGACCCGGCCGGCTGGACCGACGTGCCCGCCGCATCCCGGGCGAAGCTCGCCGAGGGGCTGCTGCCCGAGCTGATGACCGTCGTACGGCATCTGAGCTGCGACGGCGACACCACCCGCAAGACCCTCTGGCGGCTCTTCGACGGCACGCTGGTCGAGTCGGTGCTCATGCGCTACCCCGACCGCGTCACCATGTGCATCTCCTCGCAGGCCGGCTGCGGCATGAACTGCCCGTTCTGCGCCACCGGCCAGGCCGGGCTCACCCGCAACCTGTCCACCGCCGAGATCGTCCACCAGATCGTCGACGGCATGCGCGCCCTGCGCGACGGCGAGGTGCCCGGTGGCCCGGCGCGGCTGTCCAACATCGTCTTCATGGGCATGGGCGAGCCGCTGGCGAACTACAACCGCGTGCTGTCGGCCATCCGCCGCCTCACCGACCCCGAGCCCGACGGGCTCGGGCTCTCCCAGCGCGGCATCACCGTCTCCACCGTCGGCCTCGTGCCCGCCATGCACCGCTTCGCCGACGAGGGGCTCAAGTGCCGCCTCGCCGTCTCCCTGCACGCGCCCGACGACGAGCTGCGCGACACCCTCGTGCCCGTCAACACACGCTGGCAGGTCCGCGAGGTCCTCGACGCCGCCTGGGAGTACGCCGCCCGCTCCGGCCGCCGCGTCTCCATCGAGTACGCGCTCATCAAGGACATCAACGACCAGGCATGGCGCGCCGACCTCCTCGGCCGCCTCCTCAAGGGCCGCCGCGCGCACGTCAACCTCATCCCGCTCAACCCCACCCCCGGCTCCAAGTGGACCGCCTCCCGGCCCGAGGACGAGCGGGCGTTCGTCGCCGCCCTGGAGGCCCACGGCGTGCCCGTGACCGTACGGGACACCCGCGGCCAGGAGATCGAGGGCGCCTGCGGGCAGCTCGCCGCCTCCGCGGCCGACACCCCCGCCTGATACCGTTCACGTGTACACACCGACAGGGGAGCGCTCGCAGCGCTGAGAGTGCGGCACCGTCCAGGCCGCAGACCCTCGAACCTCGCCCAGGTCATTCTGGGTAGGAAGTTCGGTCGAGACTCTGCTGCTGCCCGGGCTGCCCGCCGCCACGAAAGCAGCCCGATGAAGCGCATCGTCACCACCGCCCTGGCCGCGTCCCTCGCCCTGGGCCTGGCCGCCTGCGGCTCGGACTCCGGCGACGGATCCGGGTCCGGCGCGGGCGACAAGAGCGTCACCCTCGTCACCCACGACTCCTTCGCCGTCTCCGACGGCGTGCTGAAGGCGTTCGAGAAGCAGTCCGGGTACACGGTCGACATCCTCAAGGGCAAGGACGCCGGCTCCGCCGTCAACCAGGCCGTCCTCTCCAAGGACAACCCCCAGGGCGACGTCTTCTTCGGCATCGACAACACGCTGCTCTCCCGCGGCCTCGACAACGGCATCTTCACGCCGTACGAGGCGAAGGGGCTCGACCGCATACCCGGGGAACTCCAGCTCGACGCGGACGAACACCGTGTCACCCCCGTCGACTACGGCGACGTCTGCGTCAACTACGACCGCGCGTACTTCGAGGAGAAGAACCTCGACCCGCCGCAGACCTTCGACGACCTCGCCGACCCCCGCTACAAGGACCTCCTCGTCACCGAGAACGCCGCCACCTCCTCCCCGGGCCTGGCCTTCCTCCTCGCCACCGCCGACGAGTACGGCGAGGAGGGCTGGGAGGACTACTGGGGCAAGCTGCGGGAGAACGGCGTCGAGGTCGTCGACGGCTGGGAGCAGGCGTACTACGAGCGCTTCTCCGGCGCCGGCAAGGGCGACAAGCCGCTCGTCGTCTCGTACGCCTCCAGCCCGCCCGTGCTCGACATGGAGTCCCGGCCCCAGGAGGCCACCACCGGGGTGTCCACCGGCACCTGCTTCCGCCAGATCGAGTTCGCCGGGCTGCTCGCCAACGCCGGCAACGCCGAAGGCGGCAAGGCCCTCATCGACTTCCTCATCGGCGAGCGGTTCCAGCAGGACATGCCGCTGAACATGTTCGTCCACCCCGTGCGCGAGGACACCGCGCTGCCCGAGGTCTTCACCCGCTACGGCGAGGAGATCGCCGACCCCCACACCCTCGACCCGGCGACCGTCGACGACAACCGGGAGCAGTGGATCAAGACGTGGACCTCGCTGGTCGTGAAGTGACCCGGGCCGCGGGCCGCGGCAAGACGGACACCGGACCGGGTACGGGTACGCCGACCGGACCGGCGGCGGGCGCGCGCCGCCGCCGGATACGCGGGGCGGCCGGGCGGCTCGCGCTTATGGCCGTACCCGCCGCGTTCCTCGGCGTCTTCTTCGCCTACCCCGTGAGCGCCATCGTCGCCCGCGGGCTGCGCGAGGGCGGCCGCTGGCAGTTCGGCCGCATCCCCGACGTCCTCGGCGACCCGGACATCCTCGGCGTCCTCTGGTTCACCCTCTGGCAGGCCGCCGCCTCCACCGGGCTCACCCTCGTCCTCGCGCTGCCCGCCGCGTACGTCTTCGCCCGCTTCGACTTTCCCGGCAAGCAACTGCTGCGCGCCCTGGTCACCGTGCCGTTCGTGATGCCCACCGTCGTCGTCGGCTCCGCCTTCCTCGCGCTCACCGGCCGCGGCGGCGTCCTCGACGGGTGGTGGGGCATACGGCTGGACACCACCGTGTGGGCCATCCTCCTCGCCCACGTCTTCTTCAACTTCGCCGTCGTCGTACGGACCGTCGGCGGCCTGTGGGCCCAGCTCGACCCGCGCCAGGAAGAAGCCGCCCGAGTCCTCGGCGCCGGCCGCCTCGCCGCCTGGCGGCACGTCACCCTGCCCGCGCTCGGCCCCGCCGTCGCCGCCGCGGCCCTCATGGTCTTCCTCTTCACCTTCACCTCCTTCGGCGTCATCCAGATCCTCGGCGGCCCCGCCTACGCCACCCTCGAAGTCGAGATCTACCGCCAGACCGCCGACTTCCTCGACCTGCCCACCGCCGCGGTCCTCTCCCTCCTCCAACTCGCCGCCGTCGCCGCCGTCCTGGCCGTGCACGCCTGGACCGTACGCCGCCGGGAGACCGCGCTGCGCCTCGTCGCCCCCGAGACCACCGCCCGCCGCCCCCGCGGCGCCGGCGAACGCGCCCTCCTCGGCGGCGTCGTCGCCCTCGTCACCGTGCTCCTCCTCGCGCCGCTCGCCGTCCTCGTCGAACGCTCCTTCGCCACCCCCGGCGGCCACGGCCCCGGCTTCTACCGCGCGCTCCAGGAGAGCGACGGCACGTTCGCCGTCCCGCCGCTGGAAGCCGTCGGCAACTCCCTCGCCTACGCCGCCGTCGCCACCGTCATCGCCGTCGTCGTCGGCGGCCTCGCCGCGGCCGCCGTCACCCGCCGCGCCGGGCCCCTCGTCCGCGGCTTCGACGCGTTGCTCATGCTGCCGCTGGGCACCTCCGCCGTCACCGTCGGCTTCGGCTTCCTCATCGCCCTCGACAGCCCGCCGCTCGACCTCAGGTCCTCCTGGATCCTCGTGCCGCTCGCGCAGGCGCTGGTCGGCGTCCCCTTCGTCGTACGGACCATGCTGCCCGTGCTGCGCGCCGTCGACGACCGGCTGCGGGAGGCCGCCGCCGTGCTCGGGGCGTCACCGCTGCGGGCCTGGCGGGAGGTCGACCTGCCGCTGGTGCGGCGGGCGGTGCTCGTCGCCGCCGGCTTCGCGTTCGCGGTCTCCCTCGGCGAGTTCGGGGCGACCGTCTTCATCGCCGGGCCCGACCGGCCGACGCTGCCGGTCGCCGTCGCGCGGCTCCTCGGGCGGGCCGGGGAGACCAACTACGGGCAGGCGATGGCGCTGAGCACCATCCTCATGGCGGTGTGCGCGGCCTCGCTGCTGCTGCTGGAACGGGTCCGCAAGAACCAGGCGGGAGAGTTCTGATGCTCGTACTCGACGACGTCACCGTGCGCTACGGCGCCCGCGCCGCGGTCGACGGGATCGCCCTCGACGTCGCGGACCGCGAGATCGTCAGCGTCCTCGGGCCCAGCGGCAGCGGCAAGTCCACGCTGCTGCGGGCGGTGGCCGGGCTGCAGCCCGTCGCCGGCGGGCGGGTGCTGCTCGGCGGCCGGGACCTGGCCGGGGTGCCGGCGCACCGGCGGGGGGTGGGGCTGATGTTCCAGGACCAGCAGTTGTTCCCGCACCGGGACGTGGCCGGGAACGTGTCCTTCGGGCTGCGCATGCACGGGGCCTCGCGGGCGGCGGCCCGGGAGCGGGTGGCGGAACTGCTGTCGCTCGTCGGGCTGCCGGGGGCGCAGCGGCGGGCCGTGGGGGCGCTGTCGGGCGGGGAGCAGCAGCGGGTGGCGCTGGCGCGGGCGCTGGCGCCGTCGCCGCACCTGCTGATGCTCGACGAGCCGCTGGGGCAGTTGGACCGGTCGCTGCGGGAGCGGCTGGTGGTGGAGCTGCGGCAGCTCTTCGGGCGGCTGGGCACGACGGTGCTGGCGGTCACGCACGACCAGGGGGAGGCGTTCGCGCTCTCCGACCGGGTGGTGGTGATGCGGGAGGGGCGCGTGGCGCAGACCGGAACGCCGGTGGAGGTGTGGGAGCGGCCGGCGGACGAGTTCGTGGCGCGGTTCCTGGGCTTTGCGAACGTCGTACGGGGGACGGTGCGCGGATCGGCGGCGGAGACGCCGTGGGGGCGGGTGGGGGTGGCCGATTCCGGGGTCTCGGGGGAGCACGCGCTGCTGGTACGGCCGGCGGGGGTACGGGTTCGCCCGGCGGGCACGGGGCTGGACTGCGCGGTGGTGGGGCGGACCTTCCGGGGGGACCACGTGCTGCTGACGCTGCGACCGGTGAGGGGACCGGAGCTGGAGTCGTCGGTGGCCCTGCGGGGTGCGCCGGAGGCGGGGGCACGGGTGGGGGTGGAGTTCGACCCGTCGGAGGTGGTGGTACTCGGGGGGTGAGGGCCCCACATCACCCCCACCCCCCACTCCCGCTACGGCGTTGCCAGGGCCGTTGTCGGGGAGAGGCGGCTGGCGTGGAGGGCGGGGTAGAGGCCCGCCAGGGCGCCCACCGTCAGGGTGGCCGCCAGGCCGCCTGCCAGGGTCCACGCCGGGATCACCGGCGGCCAGGACTGCGACGCCGCGTACGACGCCGTCACCGCCGCCCCCAGGAGCGCGCCCGCCGCGCCCCCCAGGGCCGACAGCAGCAGCGACTCCGCCAGGAACTGCGTGCGGATGTGGCCCCGGGTGGCGCCCAGGGCGCGGCGCAGGCCGATCTCCGCGCGGCGTTCCAGCACCGAGATGACCATCGTGTTCGCCACCCCCACGCCGCCCACCAGCAGCGCCACCGCGCCCACCCCCAGCAGGAGCCGCGTGAACGCCTCGCCCGCCGCGCGCTTCGCCGCCAGCGCGTCCGACGGGCGCGAGACCTCCACCTCGTTCGGCGCCGCCGGGTTCGCCGTCGCGCCCAGCACCGACTGGACCTCCTCCACGGCCGCGTCCGCCGACCTCGTGTAGACCGTCGTCGCCCGGCCGTCGAAGCCCAGCCGGTCCTTCGCCGCCCGCCACCCCACCAGCGCCCCGGTGTCCAGTTCCGGTGCCAGCGGCGCCGGCTCCAGGATCCCCACCACCGTGAACCACTCGCCGCCCACCAGTACCCGCACCTCCGGTGCCGCCCGGCCCACGCCCAGCCGCTCCGCCGCCGTCGCGCCCAGCACCACCGCCGGATAGCGCGCCGTCGCCGCGTTCAGCCAGGTGCCGGTACGGAGCCGCGCGCCCGTCGCCTCCGGGAGGCCGGTGCGTGCCGCGTACGCGGCCAGACCGCCCGTCTCCGCCTCCGGGACCCGGTCCGTGCGGTAGACGTGCGCGTCCGGGACCTGGCCGATCGCCGACACCGACGTCACCGGGCCGATCCTGGCCACCATGGACTCCGCCCGCGCCGGCAGCTTCGCCTGCCCGCCGCTCATCGTCCGGCCCGGCGAGACCGTCAGCAGGTTCGTGCCCAGCGAGGCGAGCGTACGGTCCAGATCCGCCCGCGAACTCGACGAGATCCCCACCACCGCCACCATCGCCGCGATCCCGATCGCGATCCCCAGCGCCGACAGCACCGCCCGCAGCGGCCGCGTCCGCAGCCCCACCGCCCCGCCGCGCACCACGTCCCCCGGCCGGAGGACCGCGGGTGGCATCTCCTCAGCCGGCCTTCCCTTCACTTCGCCCTCGCCCCCTCCTGCTCCAGCCTGCCGTCCCGCAACCGCACCTGCCGCGGCAGCGACGCCGCCAGCTCCCGCTCGTGCGTGATCACCACCACCGTCGTCCCCGCCGCGTTCAGCTCCCGCAGCAGTTCCACCACCCCCGCGCCCGACGCCGTGTCCAGTGCCCCCGTCGGCTCGTCCGCCAGCAGCAGCGGCGGGTCGCCCGCCACCGCGCGGGCCACCGCGACGCGCTGCCGCTCGCCGCCCGACAGCTCGTGCGGCCTGTGCTCCATGCGGTGGGCCAGGCCCACCCGGTGCAGCACCCCCGCCGCGCGGCGGCGGCGCTCCGCCGGGCGCAGGCCGGTGTAGAGGAGGCCGTCGGCGACGTTGTCGAGGGCCGACGTGCCGCCCGCGAGGTGGAACTGCTGGAAGACGAAGCCGATCCGGTGGGCCCGCAGCGCGGACAGGCCGGCGTCGGACAGCGCGCCCGCGTCGTACCCCGCGATCCGCACCCCGCCCGACGTGGGGCGGTCCAGGGTGCCCAGGACGTGGAGCATCGTCGACTTCCCCGACCCCGACGGGCCGGTGACGGCGACGAGTTCGCCCGCGGCCACGCGCAGGGAGACCCCGGCGAGCGCGGTGACGCCGCCCGGGTAGGTCTTCACCACGTTCGTCAGCTCGATCACCGCGGCATGCCCACCTTCGTGCCCGCGGTCAGGCCCTCGCCCGAGACCTCGACCCGGCCGCCGGCGAAGAGGCCCGTCTCCACCGGTACGTACCGGGTCGTGCCGTCCGTCACCACCTCCACGCCGAAGCCGCCCTCCGCCAGCGCCAGCAGCGCCGCGACCGGCACCGTCAGCACGTTCTCGCGCCGGCCCGCGGTGAAGTCCACGTGCACGCCCGCCTCGTCGTACGCGGACGCCGCCTTTCGCGCCTCCGCGCCCTCGAGCCGGACGACGACCTCCACCACTGTCCGCGCCTCCTGCTCGCCGTCGGCCGGCCGCGTCCGTACGGACACCTCCGCGACCGTGCCGCGCACCGTCCGCCCGTCCGGCAGCTCCACGCCCGCCTTCGCGCCCCGCCGCGCGAGCCGCCGGTCGGCGACGTCCAGTTCCGCGGTGACGGCCACGTCGGTGCCGGTGTACGTGAGGACGTCGGCGCCCGGTGCGACGAGGTCGCCGCGCTGCGCGTCGACGCTCGCCACCACGACCGGGCCCGGCGCGAACACCACCTGCCCCGGCTCCACCCGGCCCGTCGCCCCGGCGCCCAGGTCGGCCTGCCAGTCGCGGACGGCGGCGGCCGTGGCGCCGGAGTAGGCGTCGTCCACGGTGAAGCCGGTGTAGCCGAGGGCGCTCAGGTTGCGCTCGAGCTGCGCCACGTCCGTGCCCTCGGCGCCCGGTGCCAGCGCGCGGTACGCGGGCAGGTCCCCGTACAGCAGGGTCACCGGCTCGTCGTCCAGCTCGTACAGCGCCTCGCCGCGGGTCACCCGCGCGCCCGCGCGCGGCAGTTCCGTCAGCGTGCCGTCGGTGCGGGCGGCGGCGCCGGTGGCCGGGCCGTGGCCCAGCTCGGCGTCGGCGCTCCGGGTGTCGACCAGGGTGCCACGGGTCACCTCGGCGGTGGCCGGGGGCAGGTCGCCGTCGGCGGCGCCGGCCGGGTCGCCGGTGCCGCCGAGGCCGAGCCCGGCCGCCGCGGCGCCGCCCGTCGCGGCGAGGAACACCGCCCCGGCGGCGATCCGCCGCCGCCTGCGGCGGTGCCGGCCGCGGCGCGGCGGAGACGGATCCGCCCCGGGGCCGCCGGCGGTCGGGTCCGCGGCCGGTCGGTCCGCCGCGGGCGGGTCCCCGGGGCCCGGCTCCTGCCGGGAGGCGGCGGGTTGCGCCGTCATTCGCCCTCCACCTCGTTCGTGGAGCTCTCGCCCTCGCCCGCCGGCATCAGCTTCTTGCACGCCTTCGCCGCCCCGTCGTAGTCCGGGTCCCGCTCGATCGCGCCGTCCATCTGCAGCCCGCCGCCCGGCACCGGATCCGGGAACTCCGCCACACCGTTGCTCCGCATGCAGCGCGCGTACGCGCGCAGCTTCTCCTCCAGCTCCTTGCTGATCGGGTCGTTCTTCGAGAGGGTCGCCGGGTCGTACTCCCGGCACGCCTCCATGGCGCGCTCCGCCTTCGCCTTGCCGACGCCGTCCATGTTCAGGTTCACGCCCTGCCCGGGCTCCGGGTCCCGGACGTCCACGCCGTTCTCCCGCAGGCACCGCGCGAACTGCAGCATCTGCTCGTCCATGTCGTCCGCGACCGGGTCCTTCCCGCCGCTCTTCTTCTCCTCGCCGCCCGCGGTCGCCACCGTCCCGTCGCCGCCGCCGGAGCCGCAGCCCGCGAGGGCCAGGGTGAGCGCCAGCGGCAGGGCCGCGAGCGCGGTGCGCGTACGTCGTCGCATCGTCGTCTCCGCTCCTTCGGGGCGCGGGCGCAAGCCGCCCGCGCCGTACGGGCCGATGCAACGCGGCGGCGCGTTTCCCCGCCGTTTCCGCCGTACGCCCCCGTCTCCTAACGGCGAGGAAACGCGTCCTTCGGCACCATGAGCCTCCGAACCCAGCTACGGGAGGCCGCCGATGAGGGTGCTGGTCGCCGAAGACGAGCCGGTGCTCGCGGCCGCCGTCCGCGAGTGGCTGCGCGCCGAGGCGCACGCCGTCGACATCGCGTACGACGGCGCCGCCGCGCTGGAGCGCGCCGCCGTCCACGACTACGACGTCGTCGTCCTCGACCGCGACCTCCCCGCCGTCCACGGCGACGACGTCTGCCGCCGCCTCGTCGCCGCCGGCTCCGCCGCGCGCGTGCTGATGCTCACCGCCTCCGCCGACGTCGCCGACCGCGTCGCGGGACTCGGCCTCGGCGCCGACGACTACCTCACCAAGCCGTTCGCCTTCCCCGAACTCGCCGCCCGCGTCCACGCCCTCGGCCGCCGCGCCCGGCCCGCCGCGCCGCCCGTGCTGCGCCGCGCCGGGATCGCCCTGGACCAGGCCAGGCACGAGGTCGTACGCGACGGACGCTCTGTGCCCCTCTCCCGCAAGGAGTTCGCCGTCCTCGCCGAACTGCTCCGCGCGGAAGGCGCCCCGGTCTCCGCGGAACTCCTGCTGGAGAAGGCGTGGGACGAGCACGCCGACCCCTTCACCGGCGCCGTCCGCCTCGCGGTGCTCAAGCTGCGCCGCAAGCTCGGCGAGCCGCCCGTCGTCGAGACCGTCACCGGTGTCGGATACCGCATCCCATGAGCGGCCCGCGCACCGTGCTCCGGCCGCGGCGCTTCACCCTGCGCGCCCGGCTGACCCTCGTCTACGGGGCCATGTTCCTGGCCGCCGGAGCCGTACTCCTCGGCCTCACCTACATCCTGTTCAACGCCCGCCTCGGCGCCGGCGGCACCTTCAACAGCAGCGCCACCGAACCCTCCGCGGCGCCGGCCGGCACCCCCGCCCGCGCCCCCGGCCCCGGTCCGGAACCCGGGCCCGAACACCAGCGGTTCACCGAGAGCCGCGAGGACGTCCTGCGCGACGCCGCGGGCACCTCCCTCCTCACCCAGGGCGGCATCGCCCTCCTCGTCGTCGGCGCCGCCGCGGCCGGCGCAGGCTGGCTCGTCGCCGGCCGGGTCCTCGCCCCGCTGCACCGCGTCACCGACACCGCCCGGCGGATCGCCGACGCCCCCGCCGCCGGCCGCGGGCTGCACGAACGCATCGCGCTCGCCGGCCCCGACGACGAGGTCAAGGAACTCGCCGACACCTTCGACACCATGGTCGAACGGCTCGACCGCTCCTTCGACGGCCAGCGCCGCTTCGTCGCCAACGCCTCCCACGAACTGCGCACCCCGCTCACCCTCGGCCGCGCCCTGGTCGAGACCGCCATGCACCGGCCCGCCGCCTCCGCGGACATCCGGCGCCTCGGCGAGGACCTGCTGCAGATCAACTCCCGCCACGAGCGGCTCATCAGCGGGCTGCTGCTCCTGGCCTCCTCCGAGAACGAGATCACCGAACGGCACCCCGTCGACCTCGCCGACATCGTCACCCACGTCGCCGCCCAGGCCGTCTCCGAGGCGGCGAAGGCCGGGATCGAGGTGACCGTGAAGACCGCGGAGGCGTGGACCGCGGGCGACGCGCTGCTGCTGGAGCGGCTGGTGCACAACCTGGTCGAGAACGCCGTCCGCCACAACTCCGGCGCGGGCGGGCACGTCCGCGTCACCTGCGCCACCGGGGCCGGCGGCCGGGCCGAACTCCGGGTCGCCAACACCGGGCCCACCGTGCCCCCGTACGAGATCCCCGCCCTCTTCGAACCGTTCCGCCGCCTGGGCGCCGACCGGCTGGTCACCGGCGGCGGGGCCGGGCTGGGACTGTCGATCGTACGGGCCGTCGCGCGCGCCCACGGCGGGGACGCGTCCGCCCGCCCCCGCGACGGCGGCGGGCTCACGGTGACGGTCACGCTGCCGCCGGACCCGGACGCCGGACGGTACTCCGGGCAGGATGCCGGGCAGCGCGTGGAGCCCGCGTCCTAGTCCGCGGCGCCCAGCCTCAGCAGCGCCTCCGGCGCCTCCTCCACCCCGTCGACCAGCGCGATCCGCGGCGCCATCGAGCGGCCGTCCGCCAGCGCCGACAGCAACTGCCACGCCGGCAGCCGCGCCGACCAGTGGTCGCGGCCCACCAGCACCATCGGCCGCGGCTCGCCGCGCGACTCGTAGTAGTTGGGCGTCGCCGCGTCGAAGATCTCCTGCACCGTGCCCGCCGCGCCCGGCAGGAACACCACGCCCGCGGTGCTGCGGGCCAGCAGCCCGTCCTCGCGCAGCGCGTTCGCGAAGTACTTCGCGATGTGCCCCGCGAAGGCGTTCGGCGGTTCGTGGCCGTAGAACCAGGTGGGGATGCCGATCGAGTCGCCGCCGCCCGGCCACCGCTCCCGTACCGCGAACGCCGCCTCGGCCCACTGCGCCACCGAGGGCGTGAACGACGGCGCCTTGCCCAGCATCCGCACCGCCTCGTCCAGCATCGCGTCGTCGAACTCCGCCGCGTACGCGCCCAGGTTGGCCGCCTCCATCGCGCCGGGACCGCCGCCCGTGGCCACGTCGAACCCGGCGCGCACCAGCGCCCGGCCCAGCCGGGCCGCGCCCGCGTAGTCCTCGCCGCCGCGCTCCAGCGCGTGCCCGCCCATGACGCCGACGACGGGGCGGCAGGCGCGCAGCCGCTCGTCCAGCGCGTTGGACATCGACTCGTCGTGCATGCCGCGGATGACGGCGGCGAATATGTCGTGCTCGGCGCGGGTGCGCTGGAACCAGGCGTACGAGCGGGCGTCGGGCGTCTGCGCGTACCCCCGCGCCAGGCCCGCGAACAACTCGTCCGGGGTGTAGAGCGCACCCCGGTACGGGTCGAACGGCAGATCCGGCACGACGGGGAAGACCAGCGCGCCGTCGCGCTGCACGCGGTGCGCCGCCTCCTCGGCCATCGGGCAGCCGAGGAAGACCGCGCCGTGCACGTCCGCGGTGAGCAGCAGCCGCGTGCGGTCCGTCAGATCGACGGACTGCACGCGGAACCCGCTGATGGAACCGGAGGCGACGGCGGCGTCGAACTCGGCCAGGGACTCGATCTCGAAGGGGGAGTGCGGCATGCGCCCCACCCTAGGCGCGTTCGCGCACCCGTTCGGCGATTCCCGTCGTCAACTCCCGGTCCAGGTCCGGCAGATCCCACGCGCCCGCGCGGGTCGCGGCGTTGCTGATCCAGAAGACCAGCGTGCCGTCGTCCAGGAAACGGGCGACGCGCCCCGAGGACCACTCGTTGCCGCCGTCGTGGGTGGCGACGGGGGCGCCGCCGAGGTCGAGCAGGCTCCAGCCGTAGCCGTAGAAGGACCCGGCGCCGCCGCCTTCCGGGACGTACCGCGTGAACAGCAGCTTCCTCGCCTTCGCGGGAAGGACGCGGTCGCCGAGGAGAGCGCGGTGCCAGCGGAGCATGTCGCGGGCGGTGGAGAGCATGCCGCCGTTGCCGCGGAGGTTCCAGTACGGGCCGTCGCCGGCCCAGGGATGGTCCATCGGCCGGCCCTGCGGGCGGCCCCCGCGGTCGTACTCGACGGCGATGCGGTCCCGGTCCCAGTCGGGCAGCACGTACCCGGTGTCGGTCATGCCGGCGGGGCGGAAGAGGTGGCCGGCGAGGTACGGCTCGTAGCCGGTGCCGGACGCCTCCTCCACGACGGCGGCCAGGAGGCTGTAGCCGGTGTTGGAGTACGCGTAGCGCTCGCCGGGCGGCGAGTGGAGCGGGGCGGCGAGGGCGCCGGAGACCAGCCCGGCGCGGGAGAGCGGGTCGTAGTCGTCGCCGAGGGACTCGGGCAGCCCCGCGGTGTGGGTGAGGAGGTGGTGCAGGGTGATGCCGCGCTTGCCCGCGGGCACGCCGTCGAGGTGGCGGGAGAGGGGGTCGGTGACGCGCAGCTTCCCCTCGGTCTGGAGCTTGACGATCGCCGCGGCGGTGAACTGCTTGGTCATCGACGCGATGTCGTACACGGTGCCGCAGCCCGCCCGCGCACCGGTCCCGGGGTCGGCGGGCCCGCGCCCCGAGCAGGTCACCGCGGCGCCGCCGCGGGCGGCGACGACGGTGCCGGGCGCGTCTTCCGGCCACACCTCGTCGAGGTACTTCTCCACCGCCCGGGCGGCGGGATCGCCGGTGCGCGCTTCCGTCCGTTTCCCGGCGGCACCGTCGTCCCGCACGCCCCGGTCCCGGTCACGGTCCGCCCCGCACGCGCCCGCCGCCGGCAGCACCAGCAGCACGAGCAGGGCGGCGAGGAGGCGCCGGGCGCGGATGTCTCCGTACGTCGTCATGCGGGGAGGCTAGGCAGCGGACGCCCCCGGGGTCGTCACGCGCCCGGGCGAACCGCGGGCGCTCACACGGGGGACGCGGCGGTCCCCCGCACAGGGGAGGGGACGGCCGTCGCCGCCCTCCGCTAACGCAGCGGCAGTGAGGCCAGTTCGCCCAGGGCCAGGGAGAGGGGGGCGAAGACCGCCAGGAGGACCGTCGTGCGGAGCAGCGCCGCGCGGCGCAGCAGGCGGGGGGAGGCGCCGAGGCGGAGGAGGGCGGTGGTGGCGTGGGTACGGGCGCGTGTGGACTCCAGCGCCGCCATGCCCGCCGTCGCCACCGCGCAGCCCACCACCGTGGCCGCGCCGAGCACCGTCAACGGGCCCAGCGACCGGGCGTCGTCGCCGTCCGGCCAGACGAGCGTGCACAGCACCCCGCCCGCGGCCACCGCGCACAGGGCGCCCAGCGGGCGGCCCACCCGGCGGGCCTCCTGCTGGAGCACCCGCCCGGCGAGCAGCCGCAGGGCGCCCGGGCGCAGCGCGCACAGCAGCCGGCCGCAGAGGTGGACGATGCCGGGGCCCGCCAGGATCAGGCCCGCCGTGATCAGGGCCCAGCTCGCGACGACCGCGGGCGCCGCGTCGCCGGAGCCGCCGGGCAGCGGCAACTTCAGCGCCGCGTCGTCCCCGGCGCTCGCGAAGCTGCCCGCGTACGCGCCGAGGGCCAGGCCCGTCGTCGCCAGCGCGGTGCCCCACGGCAGGTCGGCGGGGACCGGCGGGTCGTCGCCGTCCGGCCCCGGCGCGGCCAGGGTCACCCCGGTCGCGTCCGCCGCCTCGCGCCGGGCCCGCAGCCGGGCCGCCGCCGCGGCGGAGCCCTGCGCCGCCGTACGCCGCGGGCGCAGGCTCGCCGCGCTCGCCGCCGCGGCCAGCGCCGGTACGCAGGTGAGCAGCGTGAGCGCGCCGACGACGGGCAGCGGGCCGCCGGCGCCGAGGAGCGCGGCGGCGGCGCCGTCGAACGGCAGCCCCGACAGGTCGCCGCGCAGGTGCAGGAAGAACAGCAGCGCCAGCGCGCTGCCCAGCAGGCACGACACCGCCGTCGTCACCGCGGCGACCGCCGGCGCCGTGGCCGGGCCGAAGCCCGCGGAGGAGAGCGCCTGCGACGGCCTGGCGTGCGGGTCGGTACGGGCCACGGCCACCGCGAACTGGACGGTGGCCGCCAGCGGCGCCACGCACCACAGCAGTTGCTCGGGCGAGGCGTGGCCCAGGGCGGTCAGCAGCAGGAAGCCGACGCCGGCCGAGGCGCACGCGACGAGCAGCCGGCGGAGCAGGACCAGCGGGTGGGAGCCGCGGGCTAGGCGGAGACTGAGCACGAGTCCTCCGCGTTCTCCGTCGTCCCCGCGGGCCCCGGCGCCCCGGCCGGCCGCGCCGCCCCCGCCTCCGTACCCGTTGCCGCCGCCCCGTCCCCGTACCCCGCGACCTCCGCCGCCGTCCGCGCCCCGCCCGCCCGGCGCCCGTCGACCAGCGCGAACGTCCGGTCCGCCGCCCCGGCGGTGGCCGCGTCGCCCTCCGGCCCGGCGAGCACGACGCTGATCCCGTGCGAGCGCGCCGCCGCGACGAGCGTACGCAGCGCCTGCACCCCCTCCGCCTGCCGCAGCGGAGCCGTCGGCTCGTCGGCGAAGACCACGTCGGGCCCGGCGACCAGCGCGCGGGCGATGGCCACGTGCTGCCGCTGCTGCTGCGGCAGCACCGCGGGCCGGCAGCGCGCGATGTCGCCCGCGTCGAGGCGCTCCAGCCACTCCATCGCCGCGCGCCGCGCCACGCGGTGCGCATCGCCGGCCAGCAGCAGCGGCAGCGCCACGTTCTCCCAGGCGGTCAGCTCGGGGACCAGCTCGGGACGGGTGCCGATCCAGCCGAAGCGGTCCCGGCGCAGCCGCTCGCGGGCGCCGACGGAGAGGGTGTGCACGGGGCCGCTGTTGAACCACACCTCGCCCTGCTGGGGCAGCAGTTGCCCGGACAGGCACTTCAGCAGGGTCGTCTTGCCGCTGCCGCGCGGCCCGAGGACGGCGAGGATCTCGCCCTGTGCGACGCCCAGCGAGACGCCGGCCAGCGCCGGGGTGCCGCCGTGGGCGTAGTGCAGGGAGCGGGCCCACAGCACGTCGTTGTCGGGTGGGGCGGTCCGAGTGGTCGCCGCGGTCATCGCACACCTCTTTCCCTGGGTCCCCTTGCGCCCCCACGGTGGTGGAACGAGGACGGCAGGGCTCCGGTCACTCGCACCCTAGGAAGGGGCGGCGGAACCGCAGGTGAGGCGGCGGGCGGCGCGCCGGGGGGTCCGCTCGTACGGAGGGACCGCCCCGCGCGCGCACTCCGGCGGGCAGGGTCAGAGCTGCGCCCAGGCGTCGGTGAGGACGCCCCGCAGGATCTGCTCCGCCTCGTCGAAGACCGCCTGGTCGGCGACGAGCGGCGGGGCGAGCTGCACCACCGGGTCGCCGCGGTCGTCGGCGCGGCAGTACAGGCCGTTCTCGAAGAGCGCCCGGGAGAGGAAGCCGTAGAGGACCCGCTCGGTCTCCTCGGCCGTGAAGGTCTCCTTGGTGGCCTTGTCCTTCACCAGCTCGATGCCGTAGAAGTAGCCGCTGCCGCGCACGTCGCCGACGATCGGCAGGTCGAGCAGCCGGCGCAGGGTGGCGTGGAACGCCTCCTCGTTGGCGCGTACGTGGCCGTAGAGGTCCTCGCGGCCGAGGATGTCGAGGTTGGCGAGGGCGACCGCGCAGGAGACGGGGTGGCCGCCGAAGGTGTAGCCGTGCGGGAAGGTGTTGCCGCCGGCGTAGAAGGGCTCGGCGACGCGGTCGGAGACCAGGCAGGCGGCGAGCGGCGAGTAGCCGGAGGTCAGGCCCTTGGCGCAGGTGATGAGGTCGGGCACGTAGCCGTACCGGTCGCAGCCGAACATGTGGCCCAGCCGGCCGAAGGCGCAGATGACCTCGTCGGAGACGAGCAGCACGTCGTACGTGTCGCAGATCTCCCGCACCCGTGCGAAGTACCCGGGCGGCGGCGGGAAGCAGCCGCCGGCGTTCTGCACCGGCTCCAGGAAGACCGCGGCGACCGTCTCCGGGCCCTCGAAGAGGATCTGCTGCTCGATCTGGTCGGCGGCCCAGCGGCCGAACGCCGCCGGCTCCTCGGGGGCACCACCGTGCCCGGCCGCCCGGTAGATGTTGGTGTTCGCGACCTTGCGGGCGCCGGGGACCAGCGGCTCGAAGGGGGCCTTGAGCCCCGGCAGGCCGGTGATGGAGAGGGCGCCCTGCGGGGTGCCGTGGTAGGCGACGGCGCGGGAGATCACCTTGTACTTGCCGGGCCGGCCGGTGAGCTTGAAGTACTGCTTGGCCAGCTTCCAGGCGGTCTCGACCGCCTCGCCGCCGCCGGTGGAGAAGAACACCTTGTTCAGGTCGCCGGGGGCGCCGGCCGCCAGCCGCTCGGCGAGTTCGACGGCCTTGGGGTGGGCGTAGGACCAGATCGGGAAGTACGCCAGCTCCGCGGCCTGCTTGGCGGCGGCCTCGGCCAGCTCGGTGCGGCCGTGTCCGGCCTGCACCACGAAGAGGCCGGCGAGGCCGTCGAGGTAGCGCTTGCCCGTCTCGTCGTAGATGTACGCGCCGTCGCCGCGGACGATGGTGGGCACGGGGGCGTTCTCGTACGACGACATCCTGGTGAAGTGCATCCACAGGTGGTCGTACGCGGCCTTCGAGGTGGCCGAGGGGGTGGCGCCGGATGCGGCGGTGCTGTCCTTGCTCACGGTTATCAGGTTCCCCACGAGTAGGTCTGCTTGCGCAGCTTCAGGTACACGAAGCTCTCCGTGGCGCGGACGCCGGGCAGCGCCCGGATCCGCTTGTTGATGAGCTCCAGCAGGTGGGCGTCGTCGTGGCAGACGACTTCGGCGAGCAGGTCGAAGGAGCCGGCGGTCACCACCACGTAGTCGACCTCGTCGAGCCCGGCCAGCGCGTCCGCGACCGGCTCGACGTCGCCGTCGACGGTGATGCCGATCATCGCCTGTCTCATGAAGCCGACCGTCAGCGGGTCGGTGACGGCGACGATCTGCATGACGCCCTGCTCCAGCAGCTTCTGCACCCGCTGGCGCACGGCCGCCTCGGAGAGGCCGACGGCCTTGCCTATCGCGGCGTACGAGCGGCGGCCGTCCTGCTGCAACTGCTCGACGATCTTCAGCGAGACGTCGTCCAGCGCCGAGCCCGCCTGCTTCTTGTCATGTGTGGCCACGCTGTCACTCTGCCCGAGCGCCGGAGCCCGCCGCAAGGGATCGGGAACTGAATCCGTGGATGAATGGCGTACAGGCGATGGATTCGCTTGTTCCAAGATGCTTGAGCTGTCAATCTCGTACGAGGACGGGGAAGTGGCCGCACGGGCGAGGCCGCGGGCGGCGACGGAAGTCTTCCTGTTCAGGCGCCTCGTGACGGGCAAATCTCCCGCCGTTAGGGTGGGGCGCATCAGCGGACCGACTACTGGAGGGTCGCAGTGACCAGCGAACCGCGCCGTCTGCGCAACTACATCAACGGAGAATTCCGGGACGCCGCCGATGGCCGGACCATGGACGTCGTCGACCCGGCCACCGAGGAGGTCTACGCGACCGCGCCCCTGTCCGGCGCCGCCGACGTCGACGCCGCCGTGCAGGCCGCGGCGGCGGCCTTCCCCGGCTGGCGGGACGCCACCCCCGGGGCGAGGCAGCTGGCGCTGCTGAAGATCGCCGACGCCCTGGAGGCCAGGGCGGACGAACTGCTGGAGACCGAGTGCAAGGACACCGGCAAACCCCTGGAGCTCACCCGCGAGGAAGAGCTGCCGATGATGCTGGACCAGATCCGGTTCTTCGCCGGCGCGGCCCGCATGCTGGAGGGCAAGTCCGCCGGCGAGTACATGGACGGCCTCACCTCGTACGTACGGCGTGAGCCGATCGGCGTCTGCGCCCAGGTCACGCCCTGGAACTACCCCGTGATGATGGCGATCTGGAAGTTCGCCCCCGCGCTGGCCGCGGGCAACACGGTGGTCCTCAAGCCCTCCGACACCACCCCGGCCGCCACCGTGCTGCTCGCCGAGATCATGGGCGGGATCCTCCCCAAGGGCGTCTTCAACGTCGTCTGCGGCGACCGCGACACCGGCCGGCTGATGGTCGAGCACCCCGTCCCCGCGATGGCCTCCATCACCGGCTCGGTCCGGGCCGGCAAGGAGGTCGCGGGCAGCGCGGCCAAGGACCTCAAGCGGGTGCACCTGGAGCTGGGCGGCAAGGCGCCGGTCATCGTCTTCGACGACGCCGACCTCCCCAAGGCCGTCGAGGACATCGCCGTGGCGGGCTACTTCAACGCCGGGCAGGACTGCACCGCGGCCACCCGCGTGCTCGTCCACGAGTCCGTCCACGACGAGTTCGTCTCCGCCCTCGCCAAGGCGGCGGCCGAGACGAAGACCGGCCCCGGCGAGGCGGACGCGCTCTACGGCCCGCTGAACAACGCCGCGCAACTGGAGCGCGTCGCCGGCTTCGTCGACCGGCTCCCGGCGCACGCGCGCGTCGAGGCGGGCGGCCGGCGGATCGGCGACAAGGGCTACTACTACGCCGCGACCGTCGTCTCCGGGCTCCGGCAGGACGACGAGATCATCCAGAACGAGGTCTTCGGCCCCGTCATCACCGTGCAGTCCTTCACCGACGAGGACCAGGCCCTCGCCTACGCCAACGGCGTGCAGTACGCGCTGGCCTCCTCGGTGTGGACCAGGGACCACGGCCGGGCGATGCGGCTGTCGAAGGCGCTGGACTTCGGCTGCGTGTGGATCAACACCCACATTCCGCTGGTCGCCGAGATGCCGCACGGCGGCTTCAAGAAGTCCGGCTACGGCAAGGACCTCTCGTCGTACGGCTTCGACGACTACACCCGCGTCAAGCACGTGATGACCGCGCTCTGAGCGCGGTTCCCGCACACCTACCTAGGTAGGCCGCGGGCCCGGCCCGCGCGGATACGTATACCGATCCGCGCGGGCTACCGATGTCCGCGGCCCGTCCGCGGGGCAGGCTGAACCCGCGGAGCCGACGAGGACTCCGCCGCTGCGGCGACGCAGCGGAAACGCAGCAGACCAGCCTGGACGACGATGGGCACGGCCACATGACGCTGATCGGGCGCCGGGCGGACACCGCACGCCTTCGGGAACTCTTACGTGACACGCGGCTGGTGACGGTGACCGGCCCCGGCGGGGTCGGCAAGAGCGCGCTCGCGGCCGAGGCGATCGGCCGTCTCGGCCGCGGGCGTTCCGCCCCCGAGGTGCTGCGCGTCGACATGGCGCCGGTGCGTGAGCCGGCCGCGGTGCACCGGCGGCTGGCGGAGGCGGCGCGGCGGCTGCCGGACAGCGGACGGCGGGCGGCGGTCCTGCTCGTGGAGACCTGCGAGCACGTCGCCGGGGCGGTCGCCGACGGACTGGACGCGCTGCTGCGGCAGCGGACGGGGCTGCGGGTGGTGGTGACGAGCCGGGTGCCGCTCGGCGGCGGCCCCGGTACGGCGCCCCCGGCCGGCGCGGGAGCCCGAGTCGTGGTCTCCGCTGCCGCGGGGGCGGGAGCAAGGCCCGGCGCAGGCGGCGGAGCGCGGCGGCGTTGCCGGCCGCGCGGGGCGACCCTGCGGCTCGAACCGCTGGCGCCCGCCGACTCCGTGACGCTGCTGGAGAGCCTGGCGCCGCACGCCATGCTCGACGACGACGCCGACCGCGAGGCCCTGCACGCCACCTGCGCCCTGCTGGAGGGCCTGCCGCTGGCGGCCAGGATCGCCGCCTCCCAGCTCGCCCGGCACTGCCCCGACCGGCTGCTGGAGCGCATCTCCCGCCCCGCGGGCTGCCTCGACCTGGCCGTCGAGGAGCCGCGCTGGCCGGCCAGGCAGCGCTCGCTGCGGGCCTCGCTGCGCTGGACCCACCGTCTGCTCACCCCCGCAGAGCAGTTGCTGTGGGCGCGCTGCAGCGTCTTTCCAGGAACGTTTCGTCTTCCGGACGCCACCGAGGTCTGCGCCGACGAGCGGCTGCCCCCCGGCGCGCTGCCCGCCGTCTTCCACGCGCTCCAGCGCCAGGGCGTCCTCGTCCTGCGGGAACGGGCGGGCGGCGGCCGGGCGGCCGCCGGGGCGGAGGAGCCGGCGGTGCGGATGGCGCGGCCGGTGCGCGCGTACGGGATGGAGCAGCTCGTACGGCTCGGCGAGGAGGCGGACTTCCAGCGCCGCTGTCTGGACTGGACGATGGTGGCCCAGGACACCTCGGAAGACTGATTCCGTCGCGTCTTCAAATGAAGACGACGGAATCCCTTGCCGGATATGGCACCTCCTGTCATGATCAGCCATCACCCCCTGCCGGAACGACATCCTGCCGAAACGACATCCGGAGTGGTTCGATGGCCCCTCGCCTCGAAGCGGCGGCACGCTTCGCCCCCGGCGCGCAGTTCGTCGCCGGCCGCCTGGTCCCCGGCACGTCCGGACGCACGCAGACCGTCACGGACCCGGCCACCGGCGCGGAGGTCCTGCGGTACGAACTCGCCGGACCCGCGGACGTCGACGCCGCCGTGGCCGCCGCCGCGGCGGCGCAGCCCGGCTGGGGCGCCGCGACCCCGGGCGAGCGCTCCGACGCGCTGCACCGGCTCGCGGGGCTGCTGGCGGAGCGGGCGGAGGAGTTCGCGTACGCCGAGTCGCTGCAGTGCGGCAAGCCGATCCGGCTCAGCACCGAGTTCGACGTCCCCGGCACCGTCGACAACGCCGCGTTCTTCGCCGGCGCCGCCCGGCTGCCGGAGGGCAGGGCCGCCGGGGAGTACAGCGCCGACCACACCTCGGCGGTCCGCCGCGAGCCCGTCGGCGTCGTCGGCTCCATCGCGCCGTGGAACTACCCGCTGCAGATGGCCGCCTGGAAGGTGCTGCCGGCCGTCGCCGCCGGGAACGCGATCGTGCTGAAGCCCAGCGAGCTGACGCCGCTCACCTCGCTGATGTTCGCCGAGGCCGCCGCCGACGCCGGGATACCCGCCGGCGTCGTCAACGTCGTCTGCGGCGCCGGTCCCGACGCCGGCGAACACCTCGTCGGGCACCCCGACGTGGCGATGACCTCGTTCACCGGCTCCACCGCCGTCGGCCGCCGCGTCGCCGCCCTCGCCACCGCCGCGGGGGCCGGAGTGAAGCGGCTCCATCTGGAGCTGGGCGGGAAGGCACCGTTCCTCGTCTTCGACGACGCCGACCTCGAGGCCGCCGTGCACGGCGCGGTCGCCGGGGCGCTCATCAACACCGGCCAGGACTGCACCGCCGCCACCCGCGCGTACGTCCAGCGCCCGCTGTACGACGCCTTCGTCGACGGCGTCGCCGCGCTCATGGCCCGGGTCCGGCTCGGCGACCCCTTCGACCCCGCGACCGACCTCGGCCCCCTCGTCTCGTACGCCCAGCGCGACCGCGTCGCCGCCTTCGTCGACCGGGCCCGCGCCGCCGGCGCCCGCGTCGTCACCGGCGGCCGGGCGCCGGACCTCACGGGCGCGTACTACGAACCCACCCTCGTCACCGGCGCCGCGCAGGAGAGCGAGATCGTGCAGAGCGAGGTCTTCGGGCCCGTGCTGGCGGTGCTGCCCTTCGACGGCGACGACGAGGGCATCGCGCTCGCCAACGACACCCCCTACGGCCTCGCCGCCTCCGCCTGGAGCCGCGACGTCTACCGCACCGCGCGCGCCGCCCGGGAGATCCGGGCCGGCTGCGTGTGGCTCAACGACCACATCCCGATCATCAGCGAGATGCCGCACGGAGGTTACCGGGCCTCCGGCTTCGGCAAGGACATGTCCGTGTACTCCTTCGAGGAGTACACCCAGATCAAGCACGTGATGCAGGACATCACCGGGACCGCGCGCAAGGAGTGGCACCGCACCGTGTTCACCCCCTGAGCCGCCCGGCGCCCGCGTACGCCCGCCGCGCACCGCTCGCCCGGCCCCGGCACCGCGCACCCCCGTACCACGCGCCCCGCAGCCCACTGGCCCGTCCCCGAGGAAGGCCGACCCCCATGGACCCGTTCGCCTCACTCCCCGAACCCATAGCGAGGGCCTGGGAGCGCAGCCTGACCAGCGGCCGGGCCGCCATGTCCAGGCGCCGGCTGCTCGCCGCGGGCGGCGCGCTGGCCGGGGCCGCGGCGCTCCCGGCGCTCGGCGCGTGCGGCATCCCGGCCGCCGACGGCGGCGGCCGGGACGGCGAAGCCGCCGCCGCCAAGGACTACTCGAAGCAGGAGAAGGAGCTGGCCTTCTCCAACTGGCCGCTGTACATCGACGTCGACGACGAGAACGAGAACGTCCGCCCCACCCTGGAGCGCTTCCAGGAGCGCAGCGGCATCCGCGTGACGTACACCGAGGACGTCAACGACAACGTCGAGTTCTTCGGCCGCATCAAGCCGCAGCTCGCCGCCGGCCAGGACACCGGCCGCGACCTGGTGTGCCTGTCGGACTTCATGGCCGGCCGGCTCATCCGGCACGGCTGGGCCCAGCGCCTGGACCCGCGCAACCTGCCGCACGCCAACGTCAACCTCGAACCGCGCTTCCGCAACGCCGCGCACGACCCGGGGCGGCAGTTCACCATGCCGTGGGCGGGGCTGGCCACGGTCGTCGCGTACAACAAGAAGGCCACCGGGGGCCGCGCGGTCTCCTCCGTCGCGCAGTTGCTGGAGGACGAGAGCCTCAAGGGCAAGGTGTCGCTGCTCACGGAGATGCAGGACACCATCGGCATGACGCTCATCGACATGGGCAAGTCGCCGACGAAGTTCACCGACGACGACTTCGACGCCGCCCTCGCCCGGGTCCAGAAGGCCGTGGACGGCGACCAGCTCCGCCGCTTCACCGGCAACGACTACACCGAGGAGCTGGTCAAGGGCGACATCGCCGCCTGCCTGGCGTGGGCGGGCGACATCGTGCAGCTCCAGTTCGACACCGACGACATCGAGTTCGTGATCCCGGAGAAGGGCTACCTCTACGCCACCGACGACCTGCTCGTCCCGGCGAGGGCCCGGCACAAGACCAACGCCGAGAAGCTGATCGACTACTACTACCGGCCCGACGTCGCCGCCGAGCTGGCGGCCTGGGTCAACTACATCTGCCCCGTCGTCGGCGCCCGCGCCGAGATGAAGAAGATCGACGCCTCGCTCGCCGACTACCCGCTGATCTTCCCCGACCGGCAGATGATCGACAAAGGCCAGGTCTTCATGTCGATGAACGACGACAAGGAGACCGCGTACCAGGACAAGTGGTCCAAGGTGATCGGGGCGTGAGCGCGGTGACGGAGCAGCGGGCGGGCGTCACGCTCACCGGGATCAGCAAGAAGTTCGGCGACGTCACCGCGGTGCACCCGCTGGACCTCACCGTCCCCCGGGGCTCGTTCTTCGCCCTCCTCGGCGCCTCGGGCTGCGGCAAGACCACCACGCTGCGGATGATCGCCGGCCTGGAGCGGCCCACCACCGGCACCGTACGCCTCGGCGACGAGGACGTGACCGCCCTGCCGCCCCACCGGCGCAAGGTCAACACCGTCTTCCAGAGCTACGCCCTCTTCCCCCACCTCGACGTCCGCGACAACGTCGCCTTCGGGCTGCGCCGCCGCGGCATCCGGTCGGTGGCCAAGGACGTGCAGCAGACGCTGGAGCTGGTCGAGCTGGGCCACCTCGCCCGCCGCAAGCCGCACCAGCTCTCCGGCGGCCAGCAGCAGCGCGTGGCGCTGGCCCGCGCGGTCGTCAACCGGCCCGAGGTGCTGCTGCTCGACGAGCCGCTGGGCGCGCTCGACCTGAAGCTGCGCCGGCAGATGCAGTTGGAGCTCAAGCGCATCCAGACGGAGGTCGGCATCACGTTCGTGCACGTCACGCACGACCAGGAGGAGGCCATGACCATGGCCGACACCATCGCCGTGATGAACGCGGGCCGGGTCGAGCAGCTCGGCGCGCCCGTCGAGCTGTACGAGGACCCCGCCAGCTCCTTCGTCGCCAACTTCCTCGGCCAGTCCAACCTGATCGCCGCCGAGATAGCCGGCACCGCCGGCGCGGACCTGCTGCTCTCCGCCGCCGGCGACGTCAAGCTGGCGCTGCCCGCGGCCCGGTGCCGCGCCCGGTCCACCGCCGTGGGCACGCGGGTGCTCGCCGGGATGCGGCCGGAGAAGATCTCCCTCACCCACCGCGACGCCGCCGCGGACACCGTCCCCGACGGCCGCAACCGGATACCCGGCACGGTCGTCGACGCCTCCTTCACCGGCGCCGCCACCCAGTACGTCGTCGACAGCCCCGTCTGCCCCGAGCTGTCGGTCTTCGTGCAGAACGTCGAGCGCGACCCCGGGCTCGTACCGGGCGCGGAGGTCGTCCTGCACTGGAACCCGGCGCACACGTTCGGGCTCGACGGGGACCAGGATATCGACGCGGGTACGGGTGAGGAGGCCCTGTGACCGCGCTCGCCGCCCCGCCGGAGGCGAAGCCCGACGCGCCCGGGCCCCCGCCACCGCGCCGCCGGCTCACGCCGTACTGGCTGCTGCTGCCCGCCGCGCTCTGGCTGCTGGTCTTCTTCGCCGCACCGCTGGTCTACCAGGCGTCGACCTCCGTGCAGTCCGGCTCCTTCGAGGAGGGCTTCGAGGTCACCTGGCGGTGGGCCAACTACACCGACGCGCTCGACCAGTACGCCGAGCACTTCGCCCGCTCCTTCGGCTACGCCGCCGTGGCCACCGTCCTCTGCCTCGCCATCGGCTACCCGCTCGCGTACATGATCGCCTTCCGCGCCGGGCGCTGGCGGGGCGTGCTCCTCGTCCTCGTCATCGCCCCCTTCTTCACCAGCTTCCTCATCCGGACGCTGGCCTGGAAGACGATCCTCTCCGACAACGGCCCGCTGGTGGGCGCCCTGGACACCCTGCACGTCCTCGACGTCACCGCGACCCTCGGCCTGACCACCGACGACCGGCTGCTCGCCACCCCGCTGGCGGTCGTGTGCGGACTGACGTACAACTTCCTGCCGTTCATGATCCTGCCGCTGTACACCTCGCTGGAGCGCATCGACCCGGGCCTGCACGAGGCCGCGCAGGACCTCTACGCCCGGCCGCTGACCGTCTTCCGCCGGGTGACCTTCCCGCTGTCGATGCCCGGCGTCGTCGCCGGCACGCTGCTGACGTTCATCCCCGCCTCCGGCGACTACATCAACGCCCAGCTCCTCGGCTCGCCGAAGGAGCAGATGGTCGGCAACGCCATCCAGAAGCAGTTCCTCAACGTGCTCGACTACCCGACCGCCGCGGCGATGTCGTTCCTGCTGATGGCCGCCATCCTGATCATGGTGACCGTCTACATCCGCCGGGCCGGCACCGAGGAGCTGGTCTGATGCGCTGGATCCGCCGCCACCTCGTCGTCATCGCCGGCACCCTCGCGCTGGTCTACCTGCTGCTGCCCAACGTCGTCGTGCTGGTCTTCTCCTTCAACGACCCCGCGGGCCGCTACAACTACACCTGGCAGTCCTTCTCCACCGACGCCTGGACCGACCCCTGCGGCGTCGCCGGCATGTGCGACTCCGTCGGCCTCAGCCTGCGGATCGCGCTCGCCGCGACCGTCGCCGCCACCGTCATCGGCACCCTGGCGGCCTTCGCGCTCGCCCGGCACCGCTTCCGCGGCCGGGCCGCGGGCAACTCGCTGATCTTCCTGCCGATGGCGATGCCCGAGGTCGTCATGGCCGCCTCGCTGGGCACCCTGTTCCTCAACATGCGGGTCGAGTTCGGTGTGACGACGATCCTCATCGCGCACATCATGTTCTGCCTCAGCTTCGTCGTCGTCGCGGTCAAGGCGCGGGTGGCGAGCATGGACCCGAAGCTGGAGGAGGCCGCCCGGGACCTGTACGCGGGGCCGCTGCAGACCTTCCTGCGGGTCACGCTGCCGCTGGCGGCGCCGGGGATCGCGGCCGGGGCGATGCTGAGCTTCGCGATCTCGCTGGACGACTTCATCATCACGCAGTTCAACGCGGGACCCTCCACGGTCACGTTCCCGATGTACGTCTGGGGCGCGTCGCAGCGCGGCATCCCGGTGCAGGTGAACGTCATCGGCACGGCGATGTTCGTGGCCGCGCTGGCGCTGGTGGTGGCCGGACAGGTCGTCGGGGCGCGGCGGAGGTCGCGGGCATGACGGACCCCGCACGCTCCCTGGCGTCCGCCGCCCCGCGGCCGTACTGGCTCGACGACCCGGAACGGCCCGCGGCGCTGCCCGCGCTCACCGGCGCCGAGGAGGCCGACCTGCTCGTCGTCGGCGGCGGCTACAGCGGCCTGTGGACGGCGCTGCTGGCCAAGGAGCGCGGCCCCGGCCGCGACGTCGTCCTCATCGAGGCCGCCGAGTGCGGCTGGGCCGCCTCCGGGCGCAACGGCGGCTTCTGCGCCGCGTCGCTCACCCACGGCCTCGGCAACGGCCTGGAGCGCTGGCCCGAGGAGATCGGCACGCTGGAGAGGCTGGGCGCGGAGAACCTGGACGCGATCGGCGCGGCCGTCGACCGGTACGGCATCGACTGCGACTTCCGGCGCACCGGCGAGATCACGGTCGCCACCGAGCCGTACCAGCTCGACGAGCTGAGCGAGTTCGCCGAGGAGGCGACGCGCCACGGGCTCGGCGAGGGGCTGCTGCTCATGGACCGGGACGCGGTCCGCGCCGAGGTCGACTCGCCGACGTTCCTCGGCGGGCTCTGGGACCGCGACGGCGTCGCCATGGTCCACCCCGCGCGGCTGGCCTGGGGCCTCAAACGGGCCTGCCTGGAGGCGGGCGTACGGATCTACGAACACACCCCGGGGCTCGCCCTCGCCCCCGCCGGCGGAGGAGGCGGCGGGGGCGGGGCGTTCCGCTCCGCGGGGGCCCCGGGCGTGCGGGGGCGCGGCGGCGCGATGGAGGTGCGCACCCCGTACGGGCGGGTGCGCGCGCCGCATGTCGCGCTCGGCACCAACGCCTTCCCGAACCTGGTCCGCCGGGTCCGCCCCTACCTCACCCCCGTCTACGACTACGCGCTCATGACCGAGCCGCTCTCCGCCGCGCAGCGCGACGCCGTGCGCTGGCACCGCCGCCAGGGGCTCGCCGACAGCGCCAACCAGTTCCACTACTTCCGCATCACTGCCGACCACCGCATCCTGTGGGGCGGCTACGACGCCGTGCACCACTTCGGCGGCGCGGTGCGCGCCGAGTACGACCAGCGCCCCGAGACCCATCTGAAGCTCGCCCGCCACTTCCACCGCTGCTTCCCGCAGCTCGCGGACGTCCGCTTCACCCACCGCTGGGGCGGTGCCATCGACACCTGCTCCCGCTTCGCCGCCTTCTTCGGCACCGCCCACGCCGGCCGCGTCGCGTACGCCGCCGGCTACACCGGACTCGGCGTCGGCGCCAGCCGCTTCGGCGCCGAGGTGATGCTCGACCTCCTCGCGGGGGAGCGCACGGAGCGCACGGAACTGCGGATGGTGCGCAGCAAGCCGCTGCCGTTCCCGCCGGAGCCGCTGGCGTGGGCGGGCATCGGGCTGACGCGGTGGTCGCTGGCGCGGGCCGACGCGGGCGGCGGGCGGCGGAACCTGTGGCTCAGGGCGCTGGACCGCATGGGCATGGGCTTCGACAGTTGACGGACGCGGGGAGTGGGCAGATGCGCATCTTGCTGGTGGGCGCGGGCGGCGTCGGCACGGCGATCACCCGGATCGCGGCGCGCCGCGACTTCTTCGAGGCGATGGTCGTCGCGGACTACGACCTCGGCCGGGCGGAGGCCGCGGTCGCCCACGTACGGGCCGCCCACCCGGGGCCCTCCGGCGCCCGGTTCACCGCGGCGCGGGTGGACGCCGGGGACCGTACGGCGGTGACCGCCCTGCTGCGTACCCACCGCTGCGACGCGCTCCTCAACGCCACCGATCCGCGCTTCGTCATGCCGCTCTTCGAGGCCGCGTACGACACCGCCGCCACCTATGTCGACATGGCGATGTCCCTGTCCCGCCCGCACCCCGTGCGCCCGTACGAGGAGTGCGGCGTGAAGCTCGGCGACGAGCAGTTCGCCGCCGCCGACCGCTGGGCCACCTCGGGACGGCTCGCCCTCGTCGGCATGGGCGTCGAACCCGGCCTCTCCGACGTCTTCGCCCGCTACGCCGCCGACGAACTCTTCGACACCGTCGAGGAGATAGGCGTACGCGACGGCGCGAACCTCACCGTGGACGGCTACGACTTCGCGCCGTCGTTCTCCATCTGGACGACGATCGAGGAGTGCCTCAACCCGCCCGTCATCTGGGACGCCGGCCGCGGCTGGCACACCACCGAGCCCTTCAGCGAACCGGAGGTCTTCGACTTCCCGGCGGGCATCGGTCCGGTGGAGTGCGTCAACGTCGAGCACGAGGAGGTGCTGCTCGTGCCGCGCTGGATAGACGCGCAGCGGGTCACCTTCAAGTACGGGCTGGGGGAGGAGTTCATCGACGTTCTCAAGACCCTGCACAAGCTGGGCCTGGACCGCACCGCCCCGGTCGCGGTCGGCGACGCGAAGGTCTCGCCGCGCGACGTGGTCGCCGCGTGCCTCCCGGACCCGGCGACCCTGGGCTCCCGGATGCGCGGCAAGACCTGCGCGGGGACGTGGGTCCGCGGCACGAAGGACGGCGGGCCGCGGGAGGTGTACCTCTACCACGTGGCGGACAACGAGGAGACGATGGCCCTCGACGGCGTCCAGGCGGTCGTCTGGCAGACGGGCATCAACCCGGTGATAGCCCTGGAACTCCTCGCCACCGGGGAGTGGACCGCGGCGGGCGTCCTGGGCCCGGAAGCCCTCCCGCCGAAGCCGTTCCTGGACCTCCTCACGTCCTACGGCTCCCCCTGGGCCCTCCGCGAAGGCGGCTGACCCGGGGGGAGCCCGGACCCGTCCGGGCTCCCCGCGCGCCCCGTACGCCACCGGCTCTGCCGCCGTGCGCCCAGCGGCCCGCCGCGGCCGGCTCCTACGGTGCCAGCCGCCCGCCGCGTACTCCCGTCATCCGGGCTCCGTCGAAGCTCGCGCCCTCCGTCCTCGCGCTCATCAGCACCGCGTCCTCCAGGTCCGCGCTCTCGAAGTCCGCGTCCCGCAGGTTCGCCGCGGCGAAGTTCGCCCGCCGCAGCGACGCGCCCCGCAGGACCGCCCCGTCGAGCGCCGCCCGCATCAGCCCGACGCCGTCCATGCGCGCCTCCGAGAGGTCGCAGCCGGAGAACGTCGCGGCACCCGCCTGCGCCCCGGTGAGCACCGCGCCGCGCAGCGACGCCCCGGTGAAGTCGGCGCCGGCGAGATGCGCCTCCGACAGGTCGGCCCCGTCGAGCCGGGCCGCACGCAGCACGGCGTGGCTGAGGTTGGCGTCCCGCAGGTCGGCCCCGTGCAGGTCGGCGTCGGCCAGCGGGATGCCCCGCAGGTCCCTGCGGTCGCCCAGCCCGGAGAACTCGGCGGAGACGTCCCGCCAGTCCGTTCCGTCCCGCAGGGCGCGCAGGACGCGTTCTGCGGCGGCCGTGCCGGCCGGTGTGCTCCAGCGGCGCCGGTCCTCGGCGATCCGCTGGTCGTGTGCGTCGTCCATGATCCTCCGGTCTTTCGTGCGCCCTTCAACGGTGGCCGATGGACCCGAGGAAGCCGTTCAGCCGGTCGAGATGGTAGACCGTTTCGTCGTGCTTCTTGATGAGCACGTCGAGGCCGCGTTCCGTCAGTCCCTCCGGCAGCACGTCCATCTCCTTCACCAGCACCTTGCGCACGTTCTCCAGACCGTTCCTGGCGTTCGTCAGGTCGGCGATGTGGTCGAAGGGCACGCCGTTCTGCTTGACCGCCACCACCTCGCCCGCGGCCTCGCGGCGGGCAGCGGAGTAGTGGTTGTGGTTCGGCATGCTGTTGATCCTGCCGATGGGGTCCTTCTTGATGTTCTCCAGCTTCTGGATCGCGTTCTGGGCCGAGTCGCTCAGGCCCAGCTTGCGACTGCTGTACGGGGAGAGCCCCAGCGGGTCCGACCACGTCAGCGGGTTGTGCACGTACGCCACGGGATTGGGCGCGGGCGCCAGCCCGAGCGGGTCCGGCGTGGCGTAGCGGGCGAGTTCGGGGTCGTAGTAGCGGTGCAGGTTGTAGTGCAGCCCGGTCTCCCGGTCCGCGTACTGCCCGGGCAGCCGCAGCGGCGTGTACGCCGTGCTCCTGGCGGACCAGGCGGTGGCCCCCCAGATGGTGCTGCGGGCGTGCCACGCCACGTGCCCGTCCGCGTCGACCAACTCCCGCGGCGTGCCCACGAGGTCGGTGACGATGGCGAAGAACCGGGAGTCGATCTCCCGCTGGTCGGTGTCGTCCGTGATGCGCTCCGCCTGGGAGACCGGGCTGAACCCCTCGTGCTCCCACGTCAGGGTCACCGGGTGCGGCAGCTCCGCGGAGCGCGTGGTCTCCTCGACGAGCACGGCCCCGTCCCAGGTGAACTCGATCCGCTCGGCCACCTCGCCCTCGGCCGTCAGCCGCTCCTTCGCGGTCCGGCGGCCGAGCGGGTCGTAGCGGTAGCGCCACACGGTGCCGTCCGGGGTCGTGGCCCGCGTCAGGCGGTCTTCGGCGTCCCAGGAGAAGCGCCAGGTGTCCGGCTTGTGGGAGAGCCGCTTGCGGGTCCGGGCCACCAGCCGGCCGGCGGCGTCGTGCTGGTAGCGCAGGGCGCCGGCGCCCAGGACGCGGGTGCCCTCGTAGCGGCGCTCGCCCGTGGCCGCCGCGCCGGCGTGGTGGTCGGGCCAGGCGGCCCGCGTCACGTTGCCGACGGCGTCGTAGCCGTACGCCTCCCGCCAGTCGCCTGCGGCGACGCCGGTGACGCGGCCGGCGGCGTCGACGTCGAAGCGGCTCGTCCCGGCCAGCCGGTCGTGCACGGCGGTGAGGTGGCCGTCGCCGCGGTAGGTGTACGTGCGCCGCTGGACGGTGTGCTCCCCGGCGGCCACGGTCTGCGCACGGAGTCGGCCCACCGGGTCCCATTGCCGCTCCATGGCGAGCGAGCCGTCGAGCAGGCGGCTGAGTTCGCGACCGCCCGCGTCCCGCTCGAAGCGCAGCGTGTGTCCCGACGCGGTGACCGCCTCGCGGGCGCCCGCGGCGTCGTAGTCGTACGCCGTCCGCGCACCGGAGGGGGTGACGCGGCCGATCCGGCGGCCGAGGGCGTCGTAGCGGAACGACAGGCTGCGGCCGTCGACGTCCTCCCGCGTGACCAGGCCCAGCTCGTTGCGTTCGCAGGTGACGACGGAGCCCGGGCCGGCGGCGGTGAGCAGCCGTCCGGCGGCGTCGTACGTGTACCGGGTCACCGCGCCGCCCGCGTTCTTGCGCGCGATGTTGCCGAGCGGGTCGTACTCGTAAGTGATGCGCTCGCCGAGCGGGGTGACGGACACCGCGATCCGGCCGGCCGCGTCCCGGACGTACTCGCTCGTCCTGCCGTCGAAGTCGGTCTCCCACACGAGACGGCCGGCGGGGTCGTACGCGTACCGCCAGCGGCGGCCGAGGGGGTCCCGCACTTCGGTGAGCCGCAGGCTCGCGTCGTGGGTGAACTCATAGCGCGCGCCGTCGGCCGCGGTGTAGGCGCTGAGCTGGTCGAAGTGCGTGTACTCGTACGTGGTCGAGGTGCCCGCGGCGTCGGTGTGGGCGAGGCAGTTGCCTTCGGCGTCGTACGCCCAGGACTCGGTCGTGCCGTCGGGCAGCGTGTACGAGGTGAGCAGGCCCTCCGTGTTCCAGGTCGCCCGGGTGGTGTGGCCGAGGGGGTCGGTCACCGTGCGCACGCGGCCGAAGGCGTCGTACTCGTAGCGGGTGGTGCCGCCCAGCGGGTCGACCGTTCTGACGGGCAGGCCCGCCGCGTTGTTCTCGATGCCGACCGTGTGGTCCAGGGCGTCGGTGACGGCCCGGAGGCGGCCCCGGTCGTCGTAGTGGTAGCGGGTGGTCGCGCCGGACGGGTCGGTGACGGAGAGGCGGTTGCCGGCGGCGTCGAAGGACTGGACCCAGGTGGCTCCGTCCGGCGCCGTCACCCGGTTCGGCAGTCCGGGAGCGGCGTACTCGAGCGTCGTGGTGGTGCCGTCGGGCCGGACGAGCGTGCGCAGGCTGCCGTCGCCGTCGTAGGCGTAGGCGAACCGCTGGCCGAGGGGATCCGTCTCGGCGATGAGGTTGTGGTGTTCGTCGTAGGCGGTGCGGGTGGTGTGGCCCAGGGCGTCGATCTCGGCGGTGATCTGGCAGTTGTCGCCGACGACGAAGCGGGTGACGGCGCCCTCGGCGGTGGTGAGGGTGGTGATCGCGGCCCCGGGCCAGGCGGGGTCGGTGCCGTCGTAGTCGAGGGTGAGGGCGAGGTGGCCGGCTTCGCCGCCTTCGGCGGTGCAGCGGTCGCGGTCGTCGTAGGTGTAGTCGTAGCGGTGGCCGTTGCGGTCGGTCCAGGAGGTCGCCCGCAGGCGGTCGTCGTAGGTGAAGACCAAGGGCAGCCCGGAGGAGTTGATGTCCTCGGTGAGGTTGCCGCCGGGGTCGTAGCCGAAGCGTTTGACGACGATGTCGGTGCCGTCGTCGGCGGCGCCGACGAGGGAGAGGGCGGTGATGCGGCCGAGGTCGGCGTCGGTGGTGAGAGCCAGGTGGTAGCCGCCGGAGTGGCAGATGCCGGTGGGGGCGCCGTCGTCGTCGTAAGTGAAGGTCAGAGTGTGGCCGTTGCGGTCCGCTATCTGTTCCAGCAGCGCGAGGCCGTCGGCGTCCGGGCGGGCGAAGGTACGGGTGTGGCCTGTGAGGGGGTCGGTGACGGTGTAGCCGCCGTTCTCCAGGCGGGCCAGCGGCCAGCGCGGACCCTGCTCGGGCAGCACGTCCGAACCGGCGGGGTGGGGATAGGCGAGGAGCCGGCCGTCCTCGGTGACGAAGACGACGCCGCGGTCGTCGGTCTCCAGGCGCTGGTCGGCGGTGGAGGCCCAGGTGGGGCCGAACCACCAGCCGGCCCGGTAGGTCGAGCCCAGCCGGCGGGAGAAGACCAGGGGCAGGTTCCCGGGCAGTTCGATGTCCTCCTGCGGCAGGTACATCGCCCCGGTGGCCAGGTCCACGGGGTCGGTGAACTTCGAGACGATGTTCTTCAGCCGGGTCGTGGCGCCCTGTGCGGCGTCGTCGATCATCGTGCGGCCCCGCTTGGCCAGGCCGAGTACGGCGTTCTTCATGCCGCGCAGCCCGGCCAGCCCGCCCTTGAGGCTCTTCAGGCCCTTGCCGAGCTTGGCCAGTGAGGTGAGGCCCTTCATGCCGGGTATGCAGTCCAGGGCGGCCATGGCGACGTCGAAGAGGGAGCCCTCGCCGTTCGCGTACTTGATCAGGCTGTCGGCGAGGACGACGAGGGCGGCGGCGAGGACGACCCAGGCCAGCGGTCCGCCGATGATGAGGACGACGATGCCGAGGACGGCGACGATGACCTTGCAGACGGTGACGATGGTGTCCCAGTTGTCCTTGACCCAGTCGACCGCCTTCTCCCACCACTTGCGGTTCTGGATCCCGGCGTCGGAGGCTTCTTCGAGCTTGTCCTTGGCCTCGGAGGCGGCGTCCTCGCGCATCTTCTTGGCGTCGGCGGCCATCTTCTTGGCGGCTTCGAGGCCGCCTTGCGCGTTGTCGACGGCCGTCTGTGCGGAGGCGCGGGCGGACTTGGCGTCGGTGGCGTTGCGGGTCGCGGCGCGTACCTCGGACTCGTCGGGCTTCTCCTTGCCCTCCTTCTCGTCGTACTCCTCGGTCTTCTTCGTCGCCCGATCCACCCACGAGTTCGCCGAGTCCAGCCGCCCGTTCGCGGCGGTCAGATCACTCTGCGCCTCACGGCCCTTCGCCAGCGCCTTGTCCGCGAGGGACTGCGCGCGCTCCAGCTTCGGCCAGTACGCCGCCAGGGCATCGCCCGCCAGGTCGTAGGAGCGCTGGAGCTTCTTGAGATTCTTCGGGACTTCCTCGAACTCGTCCTGGAACGCCTTCGCCGTCTTCCCCGCCCAGCGAAGGAGGGCGTCCTCACCGGCCATGCCCTTGATCTGCCGCAACGCATCCGCCACGTCATCGGCGAAATCATGCAGCTCACGCGCCAATTGCTTGACCCGCTCCGGATCACCCGGCGTCGGGTCGTCATCCAGGTCGAGTACGTGCCAGTCCGTCGGACGATTCCCCATGCGCCACCCCCGTCACCACCACATCTCGTCCGAAGACGCCTGATCAACGGGTCACGGTTCCTCGGCCTCCCGCCCCGCGGCGATCTCGGCGGCGAGGGCGTCGGGCGGCAGAGCCGCCCGCAGGCGCCCCATGATGCGGTCGGTGTCGACGCGTTCGGCTTCGGGGAGGGGGGCGCCCGCTGAGGCGCGGAGGGCCTCTGCCCTGCCGAGGAGGCGGGCGGCCGCCGTGGCGTCGCCGGCCAGGGACTCCGCGCCGGCCAGGCCCTCCAGCGCCAGGGCGAGGGCGCGGGGGTCGCCGGTGGGGCGGGCGGAGGCCAGGCCCTCGCGGTGGTGGGCGCGGGCCTGCTCCGCGTCTCCCGCCAGCTCCGCGACGAAGCCCAGCTCGGCGAGGATCAGGGCCGTGCCCACGTCCGACTCGATCTTCCGGTCCCAGTCCAGCCAGCGCCGCAGATGCGCCTCCGCCTCCGCCAGCCGGCCCTGCCGCCGGGCGCCCAGCGCCAGGCCGATGCCCGCGAACTCCTCGCCCACCATGTACCCCTGCTCCGCGGCCAGCCGCGCGGCCCGGCCGTGCAGGTCGTCGGCCTGCGCGACGTCCCCCGTGAGCAGCGCGACCCGGCCCAGCATCGACAGCTTGTCCGACACCTCCGACCACAGCCCCAGGTCCTCCGCCATCCGCAGGCCCTCGCGGTGCAGCCGGGCGGCCTGCGCGTAGTCGCCGGTGATCTCCGCGTACGTACCGAGGGCGTACGTCGCGTGCAACTGGCCCCAGCGGTCGCCGAGTCCGGCGAAGAGCGCCATGCTGCGCTCCCCGTACTCCGCGAGCGCCGGCAGGTCGCCGCGGAGCACCGCCTGCCGGGCGAGGGTGCTGGACACCGCGGCGGTGCCCCACTGGTCGCCGAGCGCGCGGAAGACCTCCTCGGCGCGGGCCAGCGGGTCGCCGCCGCCGGGCAGCGGACCGAGGCCGAGCCGGGTGAGGCCGAGGAAGGCGTCGGCGCGGGCGCCGGCGGCCAGGTCGGGGAGGGTGGCGGGGGGCGCCGGGCGGACGGCGGGCAGGGCGTCGGGGGCGAGGGTCTCGCCGAGGCGGAGGGTCATGGCGGCGCGCCAGGTGAGGGCGGTGGTACGGGCCGCGCGCTCCCTCTCCGCGTCGGCCGCGGGACGTGCGGCGTCGGCGGTCGGGGGGATGGCCAGGGCGGTGGTGAGGAAGCGTCGGCCCTCGCCGAGGCGGCCGCGCAGCACCCAGTACCACGCCAGGTCGCAGGCCAGGCCGAGCGCCGTGGCCGCGGCGCCGGTACGCACCGCGTCCTCCAGCGCCGCGCGCATGTTGGCGGACTCGGCGTCGAGGCGCAGCAGCCACTGGCGCTGGGCGGGGCCGCGCAACTGGGGCTCCGCCTCGGCGGCGAGGGAGGCGTAGTACGCGGCGTGCCGGTGGCGGACGGAGGTGAACTCGCCGGCCTCGCAGAGCTTTTCGTGGCCGTAGGCGGCGACGGACTCCAGCAGGTGGTAGCGCGCGGGGGACACGCCGTCGCCCGGGGTGGTCATGACCAGTGAGCGGTCGACGAGGCGGGCGAGGAGGCCGAGCACGTCGTCCTCGGCGATGCCGCCGCCCGCGCAGACCGCCTCGGCGGCGCCCAGCGTGCAGCCGTCCGCGTGCAGGGAGAGGCGGCGGAGCACGGCCTGCTCGGGGCCGGTGAGCAGCTCCCAGCTCCAGTCGAGCATCGCCCGCAGGGTGCGCTGCCGGGCTGGCGCGTCGCGCGGTCCCGCGGACAGCAGCCGGAACCGGTCGTCCAGCCGGGCGGCCAACTCGTGTACGCCGAGGGCCCGTACGCGGGTGGCGGCCAGCTCCAGCGCGAGGGGGATGCCGTCGAGCCGGCGGCAGACGGTCGCGACGGCGGCGGCGTTGCCCGCGTCGACGGCGAAGCCGGGGGCGACGGCGGCGGCCCGCGCGGCGAAGAGCCGCACGGCCCCGGAGGCACGGAGCGCGGCGAGGCCGGGTGCCGCGCCGTCCGCCCCGGCCGCGGGCGCTCCGGTCGCCGGCGGCGGTACGTCCAACGGCGCCACCGGCCACAGGTGTTCGCCGCCGACGCCCAGCGGCTCCTGGCCCGTCGCCAGCACGTGCACGCCCGGTGCCGCCGCGAGCAGCCGGGCGCAGAGCGCGGCGACCGCGTCGACGACGTGCTCGCAGTTGTCGAGGACCAGCAGCACCCGCTTCGTCCGCAGCGCCTCGGCCAGCCGCTCCGCGGGGGGCGTGCCGCCCGCGCCGGTCAGCAGGCCGCCGCCGGCGGTCTCGTCCCGTACGCCCAGGGCCGCGGCCACGACCTCCGCCGCCTTGTCGGCGTCGGGGGCGGCGTCCTCCGGCGCCGATTCCGGCCGGGGCGGTGCCAGCGCCGACAGCTCCACCAGCCACACGCCGTCCGGGAACGACCCCGGCAGCCCTCGCGCCGTCTCCAGCGCCAGCCGGGTCTTGCCCACCCCGCCGGGGCCCGTCAGGGTCACCAGCCGGCCCGTGGCCAGCAGCGCCCGGACCGCCGCCACCGACTCCTCGCGGCCGATCAGGTCGCCGTGCGGCGCCGGCAGATTGCCCCGTACCGCCGTCTCCTCCCGCTGCGGCGGGCCGAGCGCCGCGTCCTGCTCCAGGATCGACTGGTGCAGCGCGACCAGCTCGGGGCCCGGGTCCAGGCCCAGGTCCTCCGCGAGCTGCGTGCGCAGCCTGCCGTAGCTCGCCAGCGCCTCGCTCTGCCGCCCCGCGCGGTACAGCGCGCGCAACTGCGCGGCGCGCAGCCGCTCGCGCAGCGGGTGGCGGGCGACGAGGTCGCCCAGCTCGTCGGCGAGGAGCGCGTGCTCGCCGAGTTCGAGCCGGGCCTCCGCCTGCTCTTCGAGGGCCGTCAGCCGCAGCTCGTCGAGCCGGGCGATCTCCGCGCGCGCGAACTCCTCGTCGGCGAAGTCCGCCAGCACCTCGCCCCGCCACAGCGCGAGCGCGTCCGCGAGGAGCGCCGCGCGCGCCCGGGGGTCCTCCGCGCGGCGGGCGGCGGCGGTCAGGGCGGCGAAGCGGCCGGTGTCGGTGGCCTCGGGGCCGACGTCCAGCAGGTAGCCCGGCGGGCGGGAGACGACGAGCGCGCGGGCGCCGGGCTCGGCGTCCTCCAGCGCGCGGCGCAGTTGGGAGACGCGGGTCTGCAGCGCCCCCGCGGGGTTCGCCGGCGGGCCGTCGCCCCACAGGTCGTCCACGAGCCGGTCGGCGGGCACGGCGCGGCCGGCGTGGATCAGCAGGTCGGCCAGGAGGCTGCGGACCTTCACCTCCGGTACGCGGACCGCCTGGCCGCCGGCCGTCCACACCGCCAGCGGACCGAGCACCCCGAAGCGCATGCGTTCACGGTAACCCAGCGCACCGACAGCGCCCGTCGCCGCAGGCCGGGGCCGTACCCGCAGCGGATCTGAAGCGGATCGGAAGGAGACCTGGAGCGCTCTGCCCGACCGTGGTCCACGTCGTCGCCGGCGAGTGGGAGGAGGCCCCGGATGAGCACGGACGTCACGCTGCGGCTGACCGTCCTCGGCGGTCTCGGACCCGGCCGGGCGGCGGGTGCCGAGGCCCGGCGGCTCGCCGGGCTCGCGGGCCGGCGGGCCCGGCTGGAGGTCGACCTCATCGACCTCGCGGCCGCCTGTCTGCCGGAGCCCTGCCCCGGCGTGCTGCCCGGCGACGCGCCGGAGCCGCCCGCCGTACGGGAGCTGCGGCCGTGGCTGGACGCGGCCGACGGGTTCGTCGTCGTGGCCCCGGCCGCGGCCCGGCAGCATCCCGCAGGGCAGTCCCCCGCGGGGCAGCACTCCGCAGGGCCGCTCCAGCGCGCGCTGGTGTGGTGCGCCGAGGCGTTCAAGGCGCGGCCGGTGGCGCTGCATGTACGCGCGGGGGAGGGAACCGCACGTGCGCTGCGCACCCTGCGCGCGGACCTCGCCGAGGCACACGCGCTGACCGTCCACGAGACCGACTGCCCCGACCACGCCCTCGACGAACTCATCTGGTGGGCCCGCGCCTTGCGCACCGCACGCGCCCGCACCCCGTACCCCTTCTGATCCCTACCGTCCCCGAACCCCGAAACGAGAAGAATCATGTCCGCAATCGCCCCGGAGGCCCCCGCGCTGCGCGCGGGCCCCAGGCAGTGGCTCGGCCTCGCGGTGCTGCTCGCGCCGACGATCCTGCTCTTCGTCACGATGACCGTGCTCTTCCTCGCCACCCCCGACATCGCCGCCGACCTCGAACCCAGCAGCGGCCAACTGCTGTGGATCAACGACATCTACGGGTTCATGATGGCCGGCCTGCTCGTCGCCATGGGCACCCTCGGCGACCGCATCGGCCGCCGCCGCATCCTCCTCTTCGGCGCCGTGGCCTTCGGCGCGGCGTCCGCGGCCGCCGCGTTCGCGCCGAGCGCGGAGGCGCTGATCGGGGCGCGCGCCGTGATGGGCCTGGGCGCCGCGGCGGTGATGCCGTCGACGCTCTCGCTGATCAGCAACATGTTCCAGGACGCCAAGCAGCGTGCCACCGCCATCGGCCTGTGGGCGGCGTCCGTGTCCGTCGGCGTGGCCGTCGGCCCGCTCGTCGGCGGGCTGCTGCTGGAGAACTTCTGGTGGGGCGCCGCCCTGCTGGCGGGCGCGCCGGTGATGGGTCTCGTGCTGCTCGCGGCGCCGTTCCTGGTGCCCGAGTACAGGGCGCCGCAGCCGGGGCGGCTCGACCTGCCGAGCGTGGCGCTCTCGGTGGTCACCATCCTGCCCATCGTCTACGGGGTGAAGGAGATGGCCGCCCACGGCGTGAACGCCGAGGCGATCGTCGCGCTCGTCCTCGGCGTCGTGCTGTCCACCGTGTTCGTACGGCGGCAGCTCCGGCTGACCGACCCCCTGCTGGACATGCGGCTGTTCGGCAACCGCACCTTCAGCGGCTCGCTGGCCGTCTTCCTCCTCAGCGCGGTCGCGCTCGGCGGCGTGTACCTGCTCTTCACGCAGTACCTGCAGCTCGTCGAGGGGCTGACGCCGCTGGAGGCGGGGCTGTGGATCCTCCCGGCGGCGGTGATGCTGGTGGTCGTCTCGATGCTGTCGCCGGTGATCGCCCGCAGGGTGCGGCCGGGGTACGTCGTGGCGGCGGGCAGCCTGCTGTCGGTGGCGGGGTACCTGGTGCTCACCCAGGTCGACAGCGTGGGCGGGCTGCCGCTGCTGATCACCGGCTTCTACCTGCTCTACCCGGGCATCGCGCCGGTGATGGCCCTGGCCACCAACCTGGTCATCGGCTCCGCCCCGCCGGAGAAGGCGGGCGCCGCGTCCGCGGTGAACAGCACGGCCAGCGACCTCGGCGTGGCCCTCGGCATCGCCCTGCTGGGCAGCGTCGGCACCGCCGTCTACCGCGGCGAGATGGCGGACGCGGTCCCCGCCGGCGTCCCCGAGGGCGCGGACGCCGCCGCCCGCGACACCCTGCCGGGCGCGCTGAGCGCGGCGGAGAGCCTGCCGGCGGCGCTGGGCGACGCGGTGCTGGCGCCGGCCAAGGAGGCGTTCGCGAGCGGGCTCAACGTGGCGGCGGCGCTCGCCGCGGGGCTGGCGGTCGCGGCGGCGGTCCTGTCGGCGACCCTGCTCCGCCGCGTGCCCGCCGCGGGCGCCGCGCAGGAGGGGCCGGAGGCCGCACCCGAGCCTCCGCCCGCGCGGGACGAGACCCCGGTACCGGCGGAAGCCGGCCGCTGAGGCCCGTACGCCGTCCTGGACAGCCGGCGCACGGGAGCGGAAGAGAGCCGCGTGGCGGGGGAGTCGAGCCCTCGCCACGCGGCATCCGCCGTCACGGCGCCGGTCGTTGCCCCACCCGTCGTTGCCGCGCCCGCCGTCGAGCCGCCCTCAGGAGCCCAGGTGGCGGCGGAGGGCCGCGATGCGGTTGCTGGTGATGGCGTCGACGCCCATGGCCGTCAGCCGGCGCCAGTTGCGCGGCCAGTCGACCGTCCAGCACGACACCTTGTAGCCCGCCTCCTGGTCCTCGCGGACCGTCGCCTCGTCGAGGAGGCCGAAGCGGTAGTTGAGCCACTGCGGCCGCAGGCGCCGCAGCAGGCCCGCGCGGTACGGGACGGGCGAGGAGCACGTCAGCGCTATCTCGGCGTCGGGGTCCGCGGCGCGGATGGTGAGCAGCGCCGCGGTGCCGCCGCAGTAGTACGTACGCGCCGCCGCATCGGACTCCAGCACCTCGGCGACGACGTGTTCGGCCGCCGCCGGGTCGGGCAGGTCGATGAACGAGCGGACGCCCGGGCTGTCCGCCATGACCTTCAGCGCCTCGCGCAGCGTCGGGATGCCGCCCTCGGAGCGCTCCTGGACCTCGGCGTACGTCAGCGACGCCAGGTTCACCTCCTGCCCCCACAGCCGCTGCAGCGTCCGGTCGTGCAGCAGCACCGGCACCTCGTCCCACGTCAGCCGGACGTCGAACTCCACCGCGTCCGCGCCCGCGGCCACCGCGGAGCGCAGCGAGCCGAGGGTGTTCTCGCGGACGACGTACGGATCGCCGCGGTGGGCGACCGCCAGCACGGCGGGGGCGGCGCCCGTCACCGGGCGGGCGGGGTCGCGGCCCCGGGAGCGCCGCCGGCGGCGGTCGCGGGCCAGGCGGCGAGGTACGCGTCGATCTCGGCGGTGAGCGCCGCCTTCGCGGCCGGGTCCATGAACGACGCGGTGACCGAGTTCTTCGCGAGCGCCGCCGTCCCCGCCTCGTCGAGGTCGAGGAGGCGGGCGGCCACGCCGTACTCCGTGTTCAGGTCCGTGCCGAACATCGGCGGGTCGTCGCTGCCCAGCGCCACCGTCACGCCCGCGTCCACGATCTGCCGCAGCGGGTGCTCGTCCAGCGAAGCCACCGCCTTCGTCGCGATGTTGGACGTCGGGCAGACCTCCAGCGCGATCCCCGCCTCCGCGAGGTGCGCCAGCAGCTTCGGGTCCTGCGCCGCGCTCGTGCCGTGCCCGATGCGCTCGGCGCGCAGCTCCGTGACCGCGTCCCAGACCGTCTGCGGCCCGGTCGTCTCGCCCGCGTGCGGGACGCTGCGCAGCCCGGCCGCTATGGCCCGGTCGAAGTAGGGCTTGAACTGCCCGCGCGGCACGCCGATCTCGGGGCCGCCCAGGCCGAAGGCCACGAGCCCCTCGCAGCCGATGTCCATCGCGATCCGCGCGGTCTCCTCGGCCGCCGCGAGCCCCGCCTCGCCCGGGATGTCGAAGCACCAGCGCAGCACGACGCCCAGCTCGGTCTCGGCCCTGCGCCGGGCGTCCTCCAGGGCGTCGAGGAAGGCGCGGTCGGGGATGCCGCGGCTCGTGGAGCTGTACGGCGTGACGGTCAGCTCCGCGTACCGGATCTGCTGCCGGGCCATGTCGCGGGCGATCTCGTACGTCAGCAGGTGCACGTCTTCGGGGTCGCGGATGAGGTCCACGACGGACAGGTAGATCTCGATGAAGTGGGCGAAGTCGCGGAAGGAGAAGAACTCGGCGAGCGCGGCGGCGTCCGCGGGCACCGCGGAGTCCGGGTGCCGCGCGGCGAGTTCGGCGACGATGCGGGGCGACGCGGAGCCCACGTGGTGGACATGGAGCTCGGCCTTGGGCAGACCGGCGATGAAGGAGTCGAGATCGGCCATCGCATCATCGTAGGCCAACGGACTGACGGCGCCGCCCCGGCTCCGTAGCATGTGCGAACGCGCGTGCGCGCGGTGCGCGAGGGCAGCGGAGGGAGCGCACATGGCGGCGAGCAGTCCACCCGCCCCGGCCGCGGCCGGGGCGCGACAGGGACCGGCCGGACTGGGCACGAAGGCGATGGTGTGCGGCATCGTCGGCGTCACGCTCCTGCCCACGGTCTACGGCATCGTCCTCTCGGTGCTGCTGGGCCCGGCGGCGCTGGTGCTCGGCCTGGTCGCGCGGAGCCGCGCGCGGCGCGAAGGGGCGGCCGCCGGGCGCAACGCGGTCATCGGCATCGCGACGGGCGCGGTGGCCTTCGCGGTCGCGGCGGCGGTCATCGTGCTGACGCTGACGGGCGTGATCTTCTCCGGGGACGACGACGAGGAGGAGAAGCCCGCGGAGCGGCGGGACGGGCAGCGCGTGCAGGTCATGGCGGACCGGTCGGGGACGCTGTCCTGGCCGGGCGGCGGCGCCGGGTGAGCCGGTCCGAGGGGTTACGGGCGGCTCGTACAGTTGAGCCCATGGATACGGACCGGCGGGACGACGCGGCGGGGCGAGGTGCGCTCCGCGTGGAGGCGGGCCGGGAGGCGGGGGACCCCGCCGAGGTGCCCGCCGGGGCGGGCGCGGAGGCGGACGGGTCCGCGGCCGCGCCCGCGGACGCCGGTGCGGACGGGTCCGCCGGCGACGGTGCGGACCACGGTGCGCCTGCGCAGCAGGAGCCGGAGGGGGACCGGGGCGCGGGGGTGACGGACGGTCAGGCCGCCGGCCCCGCGGACCCCGTGTCCGGCGGGGGGAAGGACCTCCCGGCCGCTCCGGGCGCCGGCCTGCTGCCCTCGCCCGACGGCGGTCCGCCCGTGCCGCTCGCGCCCGGGTGGCAGCGGCCGCGGCCGGGTCCCGGCCCCGGTCCGTACGGCCCGAAGCCCTACCTCCCCGGCCCCTACGCCTGGGTGCCGCCCGCCGGGCCGCGCAACGGCTCCGGGATCGCGGCGATGATCCTCGGCGTCATCGGCGCCGTGCTCTCCTTCACGCTCCTCCTCAGCCCGCTCGCCGTCATCCTCGGCGGCCTCGCCATCGGGTTCGGCATCGTCACCCTCCGCCGGGTGCGGCGCGGCGAGGCGCGCAACAGGGGATCGGGTCTGTCGGGCATCTGGCTCGGCGGTGTGGCGGCGGTCGTCGGTATCGGCATGAGCATCCTGCTCGTCGTCCTGGCGGTCGACTGGTTCGCCCCCGTCTCGCCCGGGACGGACAGCGCGGTCGAGGCCGGCGAGACCATCACGTACGACGACGGCCTGGAGGTGACCCTCGACGCGCGTCGCACCGGGGGCGACCTGCTCCAGGTGCGCGTGCGGATCGACAACCGCACCGGCGAGATGGTGGCCCTGGCGAGCAGCGAGGTGAGCGCGTACCCCATCGGCTCCGACGGCGGGAACCTGGAGCAGGCGTTCGGCGACGCGCTGCCCCTGACCCTCGGCGAGGACCGGTCCGTCACGGCCGTCTACCACTTCGTACTGGAAGACGGGCCGGACGACATCGAGTTCGAGGTCTCGCCGGGCGGGCCGTACGAGTACGCGTACTGGTGGACGGACGTCGACGGCACTGGCGACGAACAGCCAGCCTGACGCACCACGCACCCCGCGGCGCGCTCCGGCGTGCGCCCCTGCTGACCGTTGTGATCCACACCACTTGAGCCATTTCCGTAAAGCCGCATAAGAGCTGCGGCCCTGCCCTCTCTCCCCAGTTGACAGCCGGTCTAGCAGGACCGGTCCGAGGGGAGACGAGGGATGAGCGTGATGGCTGGTGCGGGAGCGGAATCCGCGGTGGAGTGGCTGGTCTCGGCGGCGCCCGAACCCGAGAGCTGCAAGTGGGAGTGGGAGCGCAACCCGCTGGGGGTGGCGCTGCTGCCCGCCGGGCGGCTGTGGGACGTGCTGATCCTGCCGGGGGAGCTGGGGCGGCCGGCGCTCGACGTGATCACCCGGATCACCGGCCCGCCGGGCCCGGTGCTCGCGGACATGACGGACGCGCGGCTCGGGTTCTTCGTGCCGCCGGGGACGGCGGGGCGGTGGGTCGGTACGGGCGTACGGAGCGCGGGGCACGGGACGTGGATCGTGGTGCCCTACCCGGGGCGGTCGACCGGCGCGGTGCGGTGGCTGGTGCCGCCGGACGGCAGCGGGCGGCTGACGGATCCGGTGGTGCTGGAACTGGCGATGCACGAGGCGGCCGCGTACCTCGCGGACGGTCCCGGCGGGACGGGACCCGCGGGTCCTGCCGGTGCTACGGGCGGCGGGGGCGGTCCGGTTGCCGGGGAATGACGCGAGCCGCGGCGTACGCCGTGAGCCGGGCGGCTACGTACTGGCACCCGGCGAGCAGCGCCCCCGCCACACACCACCCGGCCACCACGTCCAGCGGCCAGTGGTACTCCCGCCACACCAGCCCCGCCCCGACCCCGAGCACGACCGCCCCGGCCGCGGCCACCAGCAGCCGCCGGGCGGCGCGGGAGCGGAGCAGCGGCAGCAGGAGCAGCACGACGGCGCCGTACGCGACGGCCGCGGTGGTGGAGTGGCCGGAGGGGAAGAAGCCGGCGTAGTCGTCGGCGAGCGGGCCCTTGGGACCCGGCCGGGCCTGCACGGACTTCAGCGGCAGGACGACGGCGGGCAGCACGGCGAAGGCGGCGGCCCCCGCGAGCAGCGGGATACGGACGGCGGCCGGGACGCGGCGGTGAAGGGGATACAGAAGACGAAGGGGGTGCAGGCGGTGAAGGGGGCGAAGGGGCCCGTGGCGCGCGGGGGCGGTCGCGGTACGTTCCGCGCCCCCGGGCGCCGCCCCGGCGCGTACCGGCGTGCGCCACACCGCGTAGAGCATCGCCGCCGCCAGCACCGGCAGCGCCACGCCCACCCCGCCCAGGTCGGCCAGGAATTCCGCGCCGGGCAGGGCGTGCCGCGACAGCGCGGGGCCGGTGCGCTCGTCCAGCTCGCGCACCGGCCCGTCCACCGCGACCTGCCAGGCCAGCAGCCCGTACAGCACGGCGCAGCCGAGGACGGCCCACGCCGCGACCGCCCACCGCCGTAGCGGCGGCGCCTGCGCCGGCTCCTGTGCCCGTTCCGCACCCCGCGCCGCCGGCCGGCGCGGGGCGCGCCGTGCCCGTACCGCCTGCCTCACGCGTTCCGCGAGAGCGCCCCTTCCAGGATGTCCAGCCCCTCGGCCAGCAGGTCCTCGCCGATCACCAGCGGCGGCAGGAAGCGCATCACGTTCCCGTACGTCCCGGTGGTGAGCACCAGCAGCCCCTCCGTGTGGCACGTCTTGGCCAGCGCCGCCGTGAGCTGCGGGTCGGGGTCCTTCGTTCCGGGCTTGACCAGCTCGATGGCCAGCATCGCACCCCGGCCGCGGACGTCGCCGATGGCGTCGTACTTGCCCTGCAGTTCGAGCAGCCGGGCCTTCATGATCTCCTCGATGCGCCGGGCCTTCGCGTTCAGGTCCAGCTCGCGCATCGTCTCGATGGCGCCGAGCGCGGCGGCGCACGCCACCGGGTTGCCGCCGTACGTGCCGCCGAGGCCGCCGACGTGCGGGGCGTCCATCATCTCCGCGCGGCCGGTGACCGCGGCCAGCGGCAGCCCGCCGGCGATGCCCTTGGCGGTGGTGACGAGGTCGGGGACGACGCCCTCCGCCTCGGAGGCGAACCACTGGCCCGTACGGCAGAAGCCGGACTGGATCTCGTCGGCGACGAAGACGATGCCGTTGTCCTTCGCGAACTGCGCGATCCGCGGCAGGAAGCCGGGCGCCGGCACGATGAAGCCGCCCTCGCCGAGGATCGGCTCGATGACGATGGCCGCCACGTTCTCGGCGCCGACCTGCTTGGTGATCAGGTCCATGGCCTGCGCCGCGGCCTCCTCGGCGCAGTTCTCGGGGCCGGTCAGCCAGCGGTAGGGGTAGGCGACGGGCACGCGGTAGATCTCCGGCGCGAAGGGGCCGAAGCCGTGCTTGTACGGCATGTCCTTGGCGGTGAGCGCCATGGTGAGGTTCGTCCGCCCGTGGTAGCCGTGGTCGAAGACGACGACGGCCTGGCGGCCGGTGTACGAACGGGCGATCTTGACGGCGTTCTCCACGGCCTCGGCACCGGAGTTGAAGAGCGCCGACTTCTTGGCGTGGTCCCCGGGGGTCAGCTCGGCGAGCTGCTCGCAGACCTCCACGTAGCCCTCGTAGGGCGTGACCATCATGCAGGTGTGCGTGAAGTCGGCCAACTGCGCGGACGCGCGGCGGACGACGGCCTCGGCGCTGTTGCCGACGGAGGTGACGGCGATGCCGGCGCCGAAGTCGATGAACCGGTTGCCGTCGACGTCCTCGACGACACCGCCGGAGGCGCGGGCGGCGAAGACGGGCATCACCGTGCCCACGCCCTGCGCCACGGCGCCGTTCTTGCGTGCCATCAGCTCCTGGGACTTCGGCCCCGGGATCGGGGTGACAAGCCGCCGCTCCTGGGGGAGCGCGGCGCCTGCGGTGGCGGAAGCGCTGGTCATGGGGGATCTCCTCCGGGTCCGGACGACGATGCTCTCCCTCGCAGGCTAGGGCCGGGCGCGGGGTGGGGGCATGCTACGCGGGGGAGCGGTCTGCCGTGTCGCTTTGTCCACGGTGGACAGGGGGCGGGTGAGCTGCGGAAACGCGGGGGCGCACGGCAGGCGGGGCGCGGGCGTACGGCGGAGTGGGGGCGGGCGTACGGCGTACGGGCGGGGGCGCCGGGCGCACGCACCGCAACGCCCGCGGACGGCGTACGGGCCCACACCCCGTCCCCAGCCCTCGGTGGGGCCCTAGCCCTCCGGGAAGCGGACCGACGTCAGCTTCTCCGGATTGCGCTGCACGTCGATGGCCGTGATCCGCCCCCCGTCCACCGTGAACGCCGCCACCGACACGTCCCCCTCCGGCCCGTACAGCACCAGCCCGGCGGCCCCGTTGACGGTGACCACGCGCATCGTGCCGGGCGGCAGCGGTCCGCCGCCGAACGCGACCAGCCCGCGCGCCACCTGCTCCGCGCCCCGCACCACCCCCGGCAGGGACGAGACCAGCCCGCCGCCGTCCCCGCGCCACGTCACCTCCGGATCGAGCAGCCGCACGAGCCCCTCCAGATCGCCCTCCTGGCAGGCGGCGGCGAACGCGCGCACCAGCCGCCACTGCTCCGCCCGCGGCGCGGGCTCGTGCGGGCGGCTCCGCTCGACGTGCCGCCGGGCGCGGGAGGCGAGTTGGCGCACGGCGGCCGGGGTGCGGCCGACGACCTCGGCGACCTGGGTGAAGGGCAGGCCGAAGACGTCGTGGAGGAGGAAGGCGGTGCGCTGCGCGGGCGAGAGCTCGTCCAGCACGACGAGCAGCGCCATGCTCACCGACTCGTCGAGCGTCACCTGCTCCGCCGGGTCGGCCGGGTCGGCGGGGCGGACGGCCCCGGCCGGCTCCACGAGCGGCTCGGGCAGCCAGGTGCCCACGTACCGCTCGCGCCGGGCGCGGGCGCTGCCGAGCGCGTCGAGCGCGAGCCGGCCGACGACGGTGGTGAGCCAGCCGCGCAGGTCGCGTATCGCTCCGGGATCCGGCACGCGGCGCAACCGCAGCCAGGACTCCTGCACGCAGTCCTCGGCCTCGGCGAGGGAGCCGGTGGTGGAGTACGCGACCCGCAGCAGCCGGGGCCGCTCGTGCTCGAAGGCCTGGGCGAGATCGTCGTCGTGCGGCACGCTCACCGCCTCCTTCGCGGGCTGGCCTGGGCGGTCGACGGGAGTGGTGCCCCGGAGGTGGTGTTTCTCATGCCCTCAGGACGACGCGGGGCGCGGATGTGTGACTCCGGGGTGCGGGTGGGCGTACGGGGGTGGTTGACGCGTGCCGCGGACGGGCACCGGGTCGGTGGGCGGCACGCGCTAAGTTGGGCGGGACGGCGCCGAGTTGCCGGCCGGCGGCGGACGGGGCGCAGGAACGCAGGATCGGGCCCGGCCCCCGCAACGGGGGCCGGACCAGCGGAAGGAAGAGCAGAACATGGGCGAGGACGGCCGACGCGGGCCGCGGAAGTCGGGTCCGGAGCACGGGGATCGGCCCTGGCATCCCGCGCGGCCCACGCAGCCGCCCATCGGCCCCGCGGTGCCGCCGCAGTCCCGGGGAGCGGCGCCGGGTGCGGCGGCCGGAGCCGGGCAGGGCGGGACCGAGGCGTGGGAGAACCCGTTCGTCCGCTGGATGCGCACGCCGCGGCCGGAGGCAGGGCCGGGGATCTGGCGGTTCGGGCACGTGCCCAGGCCGCCTGACGAGGCGGACCGGATGTCCGACCGGCAACTGCTCGGCGGCGCCGCGCTCGCGCTGATCAGCGGGTTGATCGTGTGGTCGCTCTGCTGGAACGGCGTCATCACCATCTGGCTCTGGCCGCTCGACTGGGTCACCCTGGACGCCTGGCGGGACACGGGCGCCATGGTCGCCGCGGGTTACCTCTACTACGGCCTGTTCATCCTGCTGCTCGTCTACGTCTTCGGCCGCATCGGGCGGTGGCGCGAGGTGTGGACCCGCTTCCTGGAGCCCGTCCTCAGCTCCCAGCAGCCCGACCGGACCCAGGAGGACGCCGAGGCCGAGGATCCCGTGGCGTGGCCCGAGTTGCGGGCTGCCGGGTTGGTGGGGGAGGCCGAGGTGCTCGGGGGGGCCGCTCGGGGCGGGGGGATGAACGACGTCGATCTGGCGCGGATAGCGCGGGCCTGGGAGTCCGTACGGGCCCGGCCCGAGCGGCTGCGGGCCTTCGCCGACTCCGTACGGCGCGACGGCCCCGCCGCCTGCCCGCACCCCTCCGGGCTCCGCGACATCGGCCGCCGCGCGTACCGGCACGACCTCGTCACCGGCCAGGTCCGCATCGGCGCCGCCCCCGACGACAAGCGCAACCCCTACGCCTACCGCGGCGGCGGCATCGCCCTCGAACCCGCCCTCCTCGGCACCGGATTACTCGCCGTCGGCCCCGCGGGCAACGTGGTCAGCGACCGCGTCACCGGACCCGTCGCCGAGCTGCTCTGCCTCCAGGCGCTCGCCGGGCAGGCCGCGGTCGTCGTCGTCGGGGCGGCCGGCGCCCCGCTCGGCGACGACGACGCGTACGACGTCGTCATCCGCATCGCCGATCCCTCCTCCCCCCACGACCTCGACCTCTACGGCGGCACCGCCGACCCCGACGAGGCCGCCGCCCTGCTCGCCGAGGCCCTGCTCGGCGGCGACGAGGCCGACTGGGCGCACGCCCGGCCCGCCGTCACCGCCCTCGGCCAGCTCATCGGCGCCTACCAGTCGGCGTACGGCGCCTTTCCCGGCGTCGCCGAGCTGCGCGGCCTCCTCGACGGCGACCGCGCCGCCCTCGCCGCCCTGCGGCGCGACTGCACCGCCGTCGCCGAGGGCACGCCCGAGGACGGTGCCGACCCCTTCGCCGCCGACCGCGCCGCCGCCGCCCTCCGCGAGCTCGACGCCCGCGAGCGCCAGCTCTCCCGCCCCGGCGACGTCGGCGCCCTCCTCGCCGGCCGGCTCGCCGTGCTCGACCGCCCGGTCTTCGCCCGGTTCTTCGACACCCGCGGCCGCGGCCGCCAGTTCTCCATGCGGGCGCTGGAGCACCCGATGCGGGTACGGATCGTGCTGCCGGAGCGTACGCACGCCGAGGCGTCCCGGGTGCTGGCCCGGCTCCTCCTCGCCCAGTTCACCGCCGCCGCCCCGGCCCGCTCCGACCGCTCCCTCTTCGCCGCCCTCGTCCTCGACGACGCCGCCCGCACCGCCAGCCCCGAGTCCGTACGGGCCATCGGGAGGCTGCGCGCCGCGCACGCCGGCGTGATCCTCGGGCTGCGCGGGCTCGACGACGTCGCGGAGCCGGTGCGCGGGCCGCTGCTCGCCGCGGTCGGCTGCCGGATGGCGCTCACCGGCGTCAGCACCTGGGACGGCCGGCATTTCGCGGAGGCGTGGGGCGCGGAGTGGGTGGAGGCGGAGGACGTCACACATGTCCCGGATGTCTCCGGCGGTCTCATCCGGAAGCTGCTGAGGTGGGTACGGCAGGTCTTCACGGGTACGAAAGCCATGAGCCGCTCGGTGACGGTGCGCACCGTGGAGCGGGAGCGCTGGTCGGCCTCGGAGCTGGCGAACACGCTGCCGCCCGGGCACGCGGTGCTCTCCGTGACGACCGTGGACGGCGAGCGGACGCCTCCGGTGCTGGTCGACTTGCACCACTGAGGCACAATGGCAACAGCCGTTCATACGGAGCGGCGTAAGCAGAGCGACAGTCTGAAAGCGGTCGGATACCTCCGCGACGGTCGGAGGACGGTGCGGATCGCCGGACTCCGGAGGGCCTGCGGGCCCACCGGGGCCGGACGGGGGCGGTCGGGACCGGTCGCGTACGCAGCGGACCGGTCCGGCCTGGGCGGTCGCGCAGACGGTCACGAACAGCCTGGCGGCCCCGGCCGCCGCAGCAGCCAGAAGGTGCCATGCCCACGCTCGCCTCGCTCGTCCGCCATCCCACCCTCAAGCTCTCCGTCCTCACCGGCGCGGACGAGCTGGACGTGGCCGTGCGCTGGGCGCAGACCAGTGAGTTGATAGACCCCGTGCCGTACCTCGAAGGCGGCGAGCTGATCCTCACCACCGCGCTCAAGCTCGACGTCGAGGACGCCGAGGCCATGCGCCGCTACATGCGGCGGCTCGCGGACGCCGGGGTGGTCGGGGTGGGCTTCGGCGTCGGCGTGAACGTCGAGACGGTGCCGGAGGCGCTGCTCGCGGCGGCCAGGGAGGCGCGGGTGCCGCTGCTGGAGGTGCCGCGGACGACGCCGTTCATCGCCATCTCCAAGGTGGTCTCCGCGGCCATCGCCGCCGACCAGTACCGGTCGCTGACCCGCGGCTTCGAGGCGCAGCGCGACCTGACCAGGGCGGCGCTGGGCGCGGAGGGACCGGCGACGGTCGTCAGCCGGCTCGCGGCGCACGTCCGCGGCTGGGCGGCGCTGTACGACACGGCGGGGGAGGTGCTCGCGGTCTCCCCGGCCGGGGCGGCGGCGCGGGCGGAGGCGCTGAAGGGTGACGTGGCGCGGCTGCGTCGGCGGCCCGCGCCGGCGAGCGCGGTGGTGGCGGGCGTACGGGCCGAGGAGCCGGCGGACGCGGAGCCGGCCGGGCCGGTGGACGCGGGCGGCGGAGGGGCCGTAGCGGAGGGGACGGCGGCGGAAGGAGCGGCGGCGGAAGGGCCGCCGGCGGACGGGGCCGCATCGGACGGTGCCGCGGGCGCGGTGCCGGAGGCCGCGGCCGAGGCTGCTCGCGGCCGGGCAGGTGATGCCGCCCGTCGGGCCGGCCACGCCCCCGACCGCCCGGCGCGGGACGGCGCCGGACCTGCGGAGGACCGCGTCGAGCTGCAGTCCCTCGGCTCCGGCCGCCGCTGTTGCGGCGTCCTCGCCGTCGGGACCCACGGCAAGCTGGCCCCCGCCGAGCGCTACGCCGTGCACGCCGCCGTCTCCCTCCTCACCCTCGTCACGGAGCGCTCCAGCGCGTTCTCCGCCGCCGAGCAGCGCCTCGGCACCGCCGTGCTGCGGCTGCTCCTCGCCGGCCAGCCCGACCACGCGCGGTCCGTCGCCGGGCCGCTGTACGGGGGGCTGCTGGACGCGCCCGTACGCCTCCTCGTCGCCGAGGCCGCCGCGCCGGTGGCGCCGGTGGGGGAGGGCGAACCGGAGCCGCTGCCGGAGGCGCTGGGGGAGTTGGCGGACGCGCTGGACGCCGCTGCCACCGGGTCGGGCGAGGCGTTCCTCGCGGTTCCCGACGCCGGCCGGCTGGTGGTCCTGGCCACGGACGGCGGCGCGGTCGCGGAGGCGGCGGTGCAGCACGCGGGGCGGGTCGAGGCGGCGCACCCGGGCGCGGTGGGGCAGGCCCGCGGGTCCGGTGCGGGGCAGGGGACGCTGCCGCTGGTCGCCGGGGTGTCGGCGCCGGCGGGCCCCGCGGTGGTGACGGTGGCGTACAAGCAGGCCGAGCAGGCGCTGTCGGTGGCGCGGCGGCGCGGCCGGGTGCTGGTGGAGCACGAGGACGTGACGGCTGGCTCGGTGGTGGACCTGCTGGCGGACGACGCCGTGCAGGCGTTCGCGGACGGCACGCTGCGGGCGCTGCGCGAGCACGACGAGCGGGGCCGCGGCGACCTCGTCGCCTCGCTGCGGGCGTGGCTGTCGCGGCACGGGCAGTGGGACGCGGCGGCGGCCGACCTGGGGGTGCACCGGCACACGCTGCGCTACCGGATGCGGCGGGTGGAGGAGATCCTCGGGCGCTCGCTGGACGACCCGGACACGCGGATGGAGCTGTGGCTGGCCCTCAAGGCGTAGCGGGGGCCCGCCGCCCCGCCGGCCGCCGGCCGGCGGGGCGGCGGGGAGTCACGGCGTACGGGCCTTGCAGGTGTCGCGGATCTTGTAGAAGTACGACAGGTACTTCGCGTGGTAGTCCGCACTCGTGATCCGTACCATTGCCTCGTCCGCGGAACGGAGGCCGGATCCGGTCCAGTTGTGGCTGCCGGTGTAGACGCGCGGCGTGATGCTGCCGTTGTAGTCGCCGTCCAGCAGCCAGAACTTCGTGTGCGTCCGCACGTCGATGCCCGGGCCGTTGGGGAAGTTGCAGAACTGCCGCTGGATGCCCGCGGCGTCGAGGATGCCCTCGACCGTCGCGTCGCCCTCGCTGTAGACGACGTCGACCCAGCAGCCCTGCGCGCGCTTCTGCGCCAGCTTCTGGGCCACCTGCTTGCGGGAGCCGAGGAACTGGAACATGGCGACGCGGATGTCGGTCTGGTGCCGCTTGCCGTCCGTGCCGGTGTACGCGCATGCCACCTCGTCGAGGGCGTTGACGATGGTGTCGGTGGCCGGGTTGCCGTAGTTCGCGTCGCCGCGCGGGAAGAAGAAGGCGCGGTAGGGGGAGCCCGTGGGCGTGGACCAGTAGTAGGTGCTGTCGCCGGCCGCCGAGTGGCGCAGGCGGCGCTGGTCCTCGTGGAACTTCGCGTAGCCGTCGTGGACGGTGGCGTCGGTGAAGGTCACGGCGTCGTTGTACGACTCGTTCTTGTACCAGTCGTTGAGGTTGGAGGACGACTGGAAGACGACCTTGTCGTAGGCGGTCCCGTCGTCGAAGGGGCCGACCCGGGTGAAGACGAAGAACTTGTTGTGGTTGTAGGCGGGCCCCGGGGGCGGAACCGGGAGGCAGCCGCGCTGCACGTTGTCCTGGCCGGGGTCCTCGAACCGGTCGTCGCAGACGACGATCCACGACGTCTTCGTGTCGTCCGTGCCCAGCGCGCCGCGCAGCGAGGTCCAGGCGGCGCTGCCCTTGTCGCGGGTGTTGTCGTCGACGATCAGCCTGACCGCGACCCCGCGGCGCTGGGCGGCTATGAGGGCGTCGGCGACGGCCGTGTCCTCCAGCTCGAACACCGAGCCGCGGATGGTCTGGCCGGCGGGGGTGGCGTCGATGAGGGCGATGAGCTGGGTGAAGACGGCGCCGCGCTGGGCGGCGGTGCCGAGCGGGTCGTTGAAGACCGGGCCGTTGATGACGGGCTTCGCGACGGCGGCGCCCGGTGCCGCGGCGGGCCGTGCCGTGGCCGCGGGTTCCCGCGCCTGCGGCTCGGCGGCGGTGGCGCCGGAGACGAGCGTCGCGGTGAGCGAGAGCAGGACGGCGGCCACGCCCGCGGGCCGCCAGGCGCGTATGCGTCTCATGTGGTGAATCCCCCCTGGGTGCCTGGAAGTTGGCGGGTCGCCGAGCACCCTAGAGGGCGGAGCACAAGCTTGTCAGGAGCCTGTCATCGAATAATTCGTAGTTATTCCCGGGTTGGCTGAAAGGCGAGGACCCCGGGACATCCCGGGGGTCCTCGCCTTTCCGGCCGGCCGTCGTCAGAGCGCGTCGAGCCCCGTGAAGACCATGACCTTCTCGTAGGTGTAGTCCTCCATCGCGTACCGCACGCCCTCGCGCCCCACGCCGGAGCGCTTCACGCCCCCGTACGGCATCTGGTCCGCGCGGTACGACGGGACGTCGCCGACGATCACGCCGCCGACCTCCAGCTTCCGCTGCGCCCGGAAGGCGCTCTGCACGTCGTGCGTGAACACGCCCGCCTGGAGGCCGTACTTCGAGTTGTTGACGGCCGCGAACGCGGCGTCCTCGTCGTCCGCCCGCTGCACCGTCACGACCGGCCCGAACGCCTCCTCGTGGGAGAGCCGCACGCCGCCCGGCACGTCCGTCAGCACCGTGGGCGCGTACGACGCACCGTCCCGCTTGCCGCCCGTCAGCACCCGGGCACCGGCGCCGACGGCCTCGTCGACCCACGACTCCAGCCGCTGGGCCGCGGCCTCGCTCACCATCGGGCCGACGTCGGTGGCCTCGTCCGCCGGGTCGCCGGTCACCTGCGCCTCGACGGCCGCGACGACCCTGGGCACCAGGCGGTCGTAGACCGAGGCGTCGGCGATCACGCGCTGGACGGAGATGCACGACTGGCCCGCCTGGTAGTTGGCGAACGTGCCGATCCGCTGCGCGGCGTGGTCCAGGTCGGCATCCGAGGAGTAGTCGCCCAGGACGACGGCGGCGCCGTTGCCGCCGAGCTCCAGGGTGACGCGCTTGCCGGGGACGGAGTTGAGGATGTCGTAGCCGACCTTGTCCGAGCCGGTGAAGGAGATGATCGGCAGCCGCTCGTCCTGGGTGAGGGCGGGCATCCGGTCGTTCGGCACCGGCAGCACGCTCCAGCTACCGGCCGGGAGGTCGGTCTCCGCCAGCAGCTCGCCGAGCAGCAGACCGGAGAGCGGGGTGGCGGGGGCGGGCTTGAGGATGATCGGGGCGCCGACGGCCAGGGCCGGGGCGACCTTGTGGGCGCAGAGGTTCAGGGGAAAGTTGAACGGCGCGATGCCGAGGACCGGGCCGTACGGGAAGCGCCGGGTGAAGGCCAGCCGGCCGGCCCCGCCCGGGTCGGTGTCGAGCCGCTGGCCGTCGCCGCTGCCCCACCGGCGGGCTTCCTCGGTGGCGAAGCGGAACGTGGACACGGCGCGGCCGACCTCGCCGCGGGCCCACTTCAGCGGCTTGCCGTTCTCGGCGGAGATCAGCCGCGCGATCTCCTCGGCGCGCGCGGCGATCTGCTTGGTCACATGGTCGAGCGCCGCGGCGCGCACGTGCGCGGGGGTGGCGGCCAGCTCGTCCTTCACCGCGTGTGCGGCGGCGACGGCCTCCTCGATCTGGGCGTCGGTGGGAATGCTCACCGTGCCGACCTTGCGGCCGTCCCAGGGCGAGGTGACGTCTAGGGTGTCCTCGCCGGTCGCCTGCCGGCCGGCGAGCCAGAACGCTTGTGTGGAAGTCACGGCAGAGTCCCTCCGGAGAGTGCAAGTACCTCTGCTGCCCACCGTAGGCGGTCGGCGGGGCAGGGTGCGTTGTCCGGCGCGTAGCACTCCGCTCGTGCGGCGCTACGCGACGGAAGGGTGGGGCGGCGCGGGGGTGCGGCGCCGGGGGCGGGGTCCCGCGGCCCGCCGGTGCGCGCACGGGCCGCCGGGGCCGAGGGTACGGGGTCGGGGGCCGCCGCGGCACGGGACGCGGGGGTCTGCGCCGGGCCCGGCCGCCGCCCGGGTGATCTTGTCGGTGGGGCGGCCTAGCCTGGGGCGGGCGTGCGGGGAGAGGGCGGGGGAGGCCCGCCAGAAGGCCGGCGGAAGGCCGGCGGCAGGCCGGCGCAAGGCAGGCAGAAGGCCCACGCACGGAGCCGCGGAAGGCCAGCGGAACGCCCGCGGGAGGGCCCGGGACGGGGGCGTGGGGGCGTGCGACGGGGTGCGGGGGCACCCGATTGGCGCGCGCGGGGTGGTGTCGCCCGGCCGAATCGGGTACATACGCACAAGTAGACCGGCTGGTAACCCCTACGCAGCGGCGAGGTGAGTCCCCTCATGACCGCACCATCCACACGGCCGTCCGTCTCCGAGAAGGAAGCCAGGGAGGTCGCCGAGGCCGCACGCGAGCAGGACTGGCGCAAGCCCAGCTTCGCCAAGGAACTGTTCCTCGGCCGCTTCCGCCTCGACCTCATCCACCCCCACCCCGAGCCCGCCGCCGAGGACGTGGCGCGCGGCGAGGAGTTCCTCTCCCGGCTGCGGGACTTCTGCGAGACGAGCATCGACGGGGCCGTGATCGAGCGCGACGCGCGGATCCCCGACGAGACCGTGCGCGGGCTGAAGGAGATCGGCGCCTTCGGCATGAAGATCGACCGGAAGTACGGCGGTCTCGGCCTCACGCAGGTCTACTACAACAAGTCCCTCGCCCTCGTCGGCACCGCGAGCCCCGCCGTCGGTGCGCTGCTCTCGGCGCACCAGTCGATCGGCGTGCCGCAGCCGCTGAAGATCTTCGGCACCGAGGAGCAGAAGGAGGAGTTCCTGCCCCGGTGCGCCCGTACCGACATCTCCGCCTTCCTGCTCACCGAGCCCGACGTCGGCTCCGACCCGGCCCGGCTGGCGACCACCGCCGTCCCCGACGGCGACGGGCCCGACGCCGACTACCTGCTCGACGGGGTCAAGCTCTGGACCACCAACGGCGTCGTCGCCGACCTCCTCGTGGTGATGGCGCGGGTGCCGAAGTCGGAGGGGCACCGGGGCGGCATCTCGGCGTTCGTCGTCGAGGCCGCCTCCGAGGGCGTGACGGTGGAGAACCGCAACCAGTTCATGGGTCTGCGCGGCATCGAGAACGGCGTCACCCGCTTCCACCAGGTGCGCGTCCCCGCCGCCAACCGCATCGGCCCGGAGGGCGCGGGCCTGAAGATCGCGCTGACCACCCTCAACACCGGGCGGCTTTCCCTGCCCGCCCTGTGCGTCGGCGCCGGCAAGTGGTGCCTGAAGATCGCCCGCGGCTGGAGCGGCGCCCGCGAGCAGTGGGGCCGGCCGGTCGCCGAGCACGAGGCAGTCGGCGCGAAGGTCTCCTTCATCGCGGCGACGACGTTCGCGCTGGAGGCGGTGCTCGACCTGTCGTCCCAGATGGCCGACGAGGACCGCAACGACATCCGCATCGAGGCCGCCCTCGCCAAGCTCTACGGCTCGGAGATGGCCAGCCTCATGGCCGACGAGCTGATCCAGATCCGCGGCGGCCGCGGCTACGAGACCGCCGAGTCGCTGGCCGCCCGCGGCGAGAAGGCGATCCCGGCCGAGCAGATCGTCCGTGACCTGCGGATCAACCGGATCTTCGAGGGCTCGACTGAGATCATGCACCTCCTCATCGCCCGCGAGGCGGTGGACGCCCACCTGAAGGTCGCCGGCGACCTCATCGACCCGCAGAAGAACCTCTCCGAGAAGGCGCGCGCGGGCGCGCGGGCCGGCGGCTTCTACGCCCGCTGGCTGCCGAAGCTGGTCGCGGGCAAGGGGCAGGTGCCGCGGACATACGGCGAGTTCCACCCGCCCGGGCACCGCGACCTCTCCACCCACCTGCGCTTCGTCGAGCGCGGCGCCCGCCGGCTGGCGCGCTCGACGTTCTACGGGATGTCGCGCTGGCAGGGACGGATGGAGACCAAGCAGGGCTTCCTCGGCCGGGTGGTGGACATCGGCGCGGAGCTGTTCGCGATGAGCGCCGCGTGCGTACGGGCCGAGATGCTGCGCGCCGCCCCCGGCCGGGGCGGGCACGGCAAGGAGGCGTACGAACTGGCCGACGCCTTCTGCCGGCAGGCCCGCATCCGGGTCGAGGAGCTGTTCGGCCGGCTCTGGACGAACACCGACGACCTGGACCGCAGGGTGGTCAGGCAGGTGCTGGACGACGCGTACACCTGGCTGGAGGAGGGCATCGTCGACCCGTCGGGCGACGGCCCGTGGATCGCCGAGGCCGAGCCGGGCCCGGCGAAGAAGCCGAACCTGCACCGGCCGATCGGCTAGCGGACGGCGGTCGCGCGGACGGCGGTGCGGGCCGTCCGCGCACCGCGGTCAGGCAGGCTGCCGCTCCAGGATCGACTTGAGCTGCGAGGCGAGCATGACCCAGCCGCCGCTGACGCTCTCCAGCATCCTGCTCTCCGCGCTGTCGAAGTGGTCGTGGGTGATGGTCAGCTTCACGCCCAGCTTCGGGATCTCGGCCGGCTCGATGTCGAAGGCGACCTGCGAGCGCTCCTTGCTCGCCTCGGCGAACTCCGCGTCCGACATGCCCAGCATCTCCTGGTGCATCGGCTGCAGCGTGTGCCAGGTGTACACCAGCCGCCTGCCCGGCTCGGCCACCAGGACCCGCTGGCCCAGGTCCAGGGGCTCGCCGTTCTCCTCCAGCGGCCAGTAGACGGTCGAGCCGGCCTGCCAGTCGGAGCGGGGCGCCCAGCCGCCGTGGTACTGCTTGAGGAACTCCGGCGTCGTCAGCGCCTCGTAGAGCTTCTCGGCCGTGGTCTCGATGTAGATCGTGTAGACGAACGCGGGCTTCTTCAAGGGATTTCCTTCCAACGCTTGCTTGAGCGCGGACAGGGCCGTGAGGCGCCCGCGCTCGTACCGGCCGATCCAGCGGTCGGCCACCTCGTGGATCGGCACGGGGTTGAGGTAGTGCAGCTTCTCCCGGCCGTGCCGCACGGCGGTGACCAGGCCGGCGGACTCCAGCACCGCCAGGTGCTTGCTCACCGCCTGCCTGCTCATCTCCAGTCCCGTGCACAGCTCCCGCAGGGTCTGGCCGTTCCGCTCGTTGAGGCGGTCGAGCAGCTCTCTGCGGCTGCCGTCGGCGAGCGCCCGGAAGACGTCGTCCATGGTCACCACCTCGGTCGCCCAGATTGGCAACCAATTGGTTGCCTGTCAAGGCGGGGTCGTCGAGTGGCGGAGCTCACGGTTCGGGTGTGAAAATCGCAGAAGGCTATCCCTAGCATCCCGATAGGAAATCCCTAGTATCGATGTCTATGGAATTTTCGTGGTCGATGGTCGTGGCCGGAGCCCTCGTGGGCTGCATGGTCGGGCTCACGGGCATGGGCGGCGGCGCCCTCATGACCCCCATCATGGTGACGGTCTTCGGTGTCAACCCCACCCAGGCCATCGGCAGCGACCTCGCGACCTCGGTCTTCATGAAGCCCTTCGGCGCCGCCGTGCACCAGAAGGCGGGCACCGTCCGCTGGGACGTGGTGCGCTGGCTGCTGCCCACCGGGGTGCCGGCCGCGTTCTGCGGCGCCTTTCTCCTGCAGTTCCTCGGCGAGGGCGACGACCTGCAGAGCCGGGTGAAGATCGTCATCGGCGCGGCGCTGCTGCTCGCCGTCACCGGCATGCTCGCCCGGATGTGGCTGGACCGGCGGCGCGCCGCGCAGGGCGAGGAGACCGAGGACGCGCACGTGCCGGTACGCCCCGTGCCCACGCTGGTCATCGGGCTCGTCGGCGGCCTCGTCGTCGGCATGACCTCGGTCGGCTCCGGCTCGCTGATCATCGTGATGCTGATGCTCGTGCACCCCCGGCTCAAGGCCAACCACCTCGTCGGCACCGACCTCGTCCAGGCCATCCCGATCGTCGCCGCCGCCGCGGGCGGACACTTCCTCGTCGGCGACGCCAGCCTGGGGCTCGCGGCCGTGCTCCTCCTCGGCGCCATCCCCGGCGTGCTCGTCGGCGCCGTGCTCTCCACCCGCGCCCCCGGCGCCGTGCTGCGCTGGGTGCTGGCGATCATCCTGCTCGCCACCGGCCTCTCCCTGGTGCACGTGCCGGAAACCGTCATCGTCCCGGCCTGCGCCGTGCTCGCCGCGTACGCCGTGATCAGCAGCCGCGCCCGCCGCCCGCGGCCCGCGACGGCCGCCGCCGGAGCCCCGGCGGTGGACGGCGAATCGACGGGTGAGCCACCGGCGGACGGCATCGAGAGGGCATCTGCTCCGCGCCAAGTGTGAGCGGACACAATGGGGCGATGACCGAGACCTCTGCTGCCCCGCTCGCCGATCCGCACCTGCGTCCCGCGACCGCCGACGACGGCCCCCGCGAGATCGTCATCCTCGGCTCGACCGGATCCATCGGCACCCAGGCCATCGACATCGTGCTGCGCAACCCCGGCCGGTTCCGGGTCACCGCCCTGTCCGCGGCGGGCGGCCGGGTGGAGCTGCTGGCCGAGCAGGCGCACAAGCTGCGCGTACGCCGCGTCGCGGTCGCCCGCGCCGACAAGGCGGGCGAGCTGCGCGAGGCGCTGGCCGCGCGGTACGGGGCCGGGGAGCCGCTGCCCGAGGTGCTGGCGGGTCCCGACGCGGCCACCGAGGTCGCCGCCGACGAGTGCCACACCGTGCTCAACGGCATCACCGGCTCCATCGGCCTCGCGCCCACGCTCGCCGCCCTCAAGGCGGGTCGGATGCTGGCGCTGGCCAACAAGGAGTCGCTGATCGTCGGCGGTCCGCTGGTGAAGGAGGTGGCCAGGCACGGCCAGATCGTCCCCGTGGACTCCGAGCACTCCGCCCTCTACCAGGCCCTGCTCGGCGGCACCCGCGGCGAGGTCCGCAAGCTGCTCGTCACCGCATCCGGCGGCCCGTTCCGCGGCCGGACGCGCGAGGAGCTGACGGAGGTCACCCCAAAGCAGGCGCTCGCCCACCCCACCTGGGACATGGGCCCGGTCGTCACCATCAACTCCTCCACCCTGGTCAACAAGGGCTTGGAGGTCATCGAGGCGCACCTGCTCTACGACGTGCCCTTCGACCGCATCGAGGTCGTCGTCCACCCGCAGTCCTACGTGCACTCGATGGTCGAGTTCACCGACGGCTCCACCCTGGCCCAGGCCAGCCCGCCCGACATGCGGATGCCGATCGCGCTGGCGCTGGGCTGGCCCGACCGGGTGCCGGACGCCGCGCCCGCCTTCGACTGGTCGGCCGCCGCCACCTGGGAGTTCTTCCCGCTCGACGAGAAGGCGTTCCCTTCCGTGCCGCTGGCCTGCCACGTCGGCGCCCTCGGCGGCACCGCCCCGGCGGTCTTCAACGCGGCGAACGAGGAGTGTGTCGACGGCTTCCTCACCGGCAAGCTCCCGTTCCTTGGCATCATGGACACGGTCAGCCAGGTCGTCGCGGAACACGGCACGGACGATCCGGGAACCCGGCTGACGGTCGCGGACGTCCTCGAAGCCGAGACCTGGGCGCGCGCCCGGGCCAGGGAGCTGGCCGGGCTGCCTGCCGACCAGCACGACAAGTGACGATCGACAACTGATGACGAAGGTGCGCCCATGACGACACTCATGACGATTCTCGGCATCGTCGTCTTCGCCCTCGGGCTCCTCGTCTCCATCGCCTGGCACGAGTTCGGCCACCTCAGCACGGCCAAGATGTTCGGCATCCGCGTCCCGCAGTACATGGTCGGCTTCGGCCCCACGATGTTCTCCCGCAAGAAGGGGGAGACCGAGTACGGCATCAAGTGGATCCCGCTCGGCGGCTACATCCGCATGATCGGGATGTTCCCGCCGGGCGAGGACGGGCGGGTACAGCAGCGCTCCACCTCGCCGTTCCGCGGGATGATCGAGGACGCCAGGCAGGCGGCGTACGAGGAGCTGGAGCCCGGCGACGAGAAGCGGCTGTTCTACACGCGGGCCCCGTGGAAGCGGGTCGTCGTGATGTTCGCCGGGCCGTTCATGAACCTGGTGCTGGCCGTCGTGGTGTTCGTCGGCGTGATGATGACGTTCGGCATCGCCACCCAGACCACGACCGTCGGCTCGGTCTCCGACTGCGTGATCAAGGCCGAGTCGGTCGCCGAGAACCCGGACCGCAAGTGCAGCGACGCCGACCCCGCCGCGCCCGCGAAGAAGGCGGGGCTGGAGCGCGGCGACCGGATCGTGGCGTTCAACGGCCGCCCGGTCGGCGACTGGGAGACCCTGCAGAAGAGCATCCGCGAGACCATCGGCCCGGCCACCGTCACCGTCGAGCGCGACGGCAAGCGCGTCGACCTGCACCCCACGCTCACCGAGAACACGGTCAGCAAGAGCGACGGCGACGGCGGCTACGTCGACGGCGAGTACGTGAAGGCCGGCTTCCTCGGCTTCACCCCCGCCACCGGCGTGGTCAAGCAGGACTTCGGCCAGTCCGTGGACCGCATGGGCGACATGGTGGTCAACGGCTTCGACGCGCTGATCGCGCTCCCCTCCAAGGTCCCCGACCTGTGGGACGCGGCGTTCCAGGGCGAGGAGCGCAAGGAGGACTCGCCGGTCGGCGTCGTCGGCGCGGCCCGGGTCGGCGGCGAGGTGCTGAACCTCGACATCCCGCCGGAGCAGCGGGTGGCGTCGATGCTGCTGCTGGTGGCGGGCTTCAACCTGTCGCTCTTCCTCTTCAACATGCTGCCGCTGCTGCCGCTGGACGGCGGCCACATCGCGGGGGCGCTGTGGGAGTCGGTGCGGCGCGCGTTCGCGCGGGTCTTCCGGCGACCCGATCCCGGGCCCTTCGACGTCGCCAAGCTGATGCCGGTGGCGTACGTGGTCGCCGGGGTGTTCATCTGCTTCACGCTGCTGGTGCTCGTCGCGGACGTGGTGAACCCGGTGAAGCTCACGGGCTGACCCGGGCGGCGGAGCGGGGCGCGGACCAGGCCGTACGCGCCCGCCCGCCGCCTCCCGGCGCCCGCGCCGGTCCGCGCGGCGCGGCCGGGCCGCGCATCCGGCGCACCGTGCGGTAAACGTACGGTGCCGGTTTATCGACACTTCCGGTGACCACCCCGGCACCGGCCGCGGCCCGGCGCACGGGTGCCGTAATCTCGGTAGCCGGGCCCTCATCCGGCGGGGGCCATGATCCGTACAACAGGGGTTGCCGCCAGATGACTGCCGTTTCGCTGGGAATGCCGTCCGTTCCGCTGAAGATGGCTGAGCGCAGGGCGAGTCGTACGCTGCAGGTCGGTTCCGTCGCCGTCGGCGGCGACGCGCCGGTCTCCGTCCAGTCGATGACCACCACCCGCACCTCCGACATCGGCGCCACCCTCCAGCAGATCGCCGAGCTGACCGCCTCCGGCTGCCAGATCGTCCGGGTCGCCTGCCCCACGCAGGACGACGCCGACGCGCTGCCCGTGATCGCCAGGAAGTCGCAGATCCCCGTCATCGCGGACATCCACTTCCAGCCGAAGTACGTCTACGCCGCGATCGACGCCGGCTGCGCCGCGGTCCGGGTGAACCCGGGCAACATCAAGAAGTTCGACGACCAGGTCAAGCAGATCGCCCGGGCGGCCTCCGCCGCCGGCACCCCCATCCGTATCGGGGTGAACGCGGGCTCGCTCGACCGGCGGCTGCTCGCGAAGTACGGCAGGGCCACCCCGGAGGCGCTGGTCGAGTCCGCGCTGTGGGAGTGCTCGCTCTTCGAGGAGCACGGCTTCACGGACATCAAGATCTCGGTGAAGCACAACGACCCGGTCGTCATGGTCAACGCCTACCGGCAGCTCGCCGCCCAGTGCGACTACCCGCTGCACCTCGGCGTCACCGAGGCGGGACCCGCCTTCCAGGGCACCATCAAGTCCGCCGTCGCCTTCGGCGCGCTCCTCGGCGAGGGCATCGGCGACACGATCCGCGTCTCCCTCTCCGCCCCGCCGGTGGAGGAGGTCAAGGTCGGCATCCAGATCCTGGAGTCCCTCGGGCTGCGCGAGCGCCGGCTGGAGATCGTCTCCTGCCCCTCCTGCGGCCGCGCCCAGGTCGACGTCTACAAGCTCGCCGACGAGGTCACCGCCGGTCTGGACGGCATGGAGGTGCCGCTGCGCGTCGCCGTCATGGGCTGCGTCGTCAACGGTCCCGGCGAGGCCCGCGAGGCCGACCTCGGCGTCGCCTCCGGCAACGGCAAGGGCCAGATCTTCGTGAAGGGAGAGGTCATCAAGACCGTCCCCGAGTCGAAGATCGTCGAGACGCTCATCGAGGAGGCGATGAAGATCGCCGACCGGATGGAGGCCGACGGCGCCGCCGCCGGCGAGCCGGAGGTCACCGTCGGCTGACCGCCGGGCACGGCGCGTACCCGCAGGAAGCGGGCGGACGCCCGCACGGGTACAGTGCCGCTGTGTTGACGACCACCACCACCCGGCTGCTGGAGCCCGCGGAGCTCGACGCCGCCCGCGCCGTGCTCGACCGCGAACCGGTCGCCAACGCGTTCGTCGCCTCCCGCGTCGCCGTCGCGGGGCTCGATCCCTGGCGGCTCGGCGGTGAGCTGTGGGGCTGGTACGCGGGCGGGCGGCTGGAGTCCCTCTGCTACGCCGGCGCCAACCTCGTGCCCGTCTGCGCCACCCCCGAGGCGGTCCGCGGCTTCGCCGAGCGCGCCCGGCGCGCGGGGCGCCGCTGCTCCTCGATCGTCGGCCCGGCCGAGCCCACCGCCGAGTTGTGGTCCCTGCTGGAGCCCGCCTGGGGACCGGCGCGCGAGGTGCGGGCGCGGCAGCCGCTGATGGTCACCACCTCGATGCCGGCGGAGGTCATGCCCGACCCGCTGGTCCGCCGCATCCGCAAGGACGAGATGGACCTGATCATGCCCGCGTGCGTGGCCATGTTCACCGAGGAGGTCGGGATCTCGCCGCTCGCCGGCGACGGCGGGCTGCTGTACCAGGCGCGGGTCGCGGAACTGGTGGGCGGCGGCCGGTCCTTCGCGCGCGTGGAGGACGGCGAGGTCGTCTTCAAGGCGGAGATCGGCGCGGCGACGGCGCACGCGTGCCAGATCCAGGGCGTGTGGGTGGCACCCGGGCACCGCGGGCGCGGGCTGTCGGAGATCGGCCTCGCGGCCGTCCTGCGGTACGCGCTCCGCGAGGTGGCGCCGGTGGTCAGCTTGTACGTGAACGACTTCAACACGGTGGCGCGCGCGGCGTATCGCCGGGTGGGCTTCCGCGAGGTCGGGGCGTTCATGAGCGTGCTGTTCTGAGAGCCGGGTCCGCGGCGGCGCGGAGCAGCGCGGGGTGCGTAGGCGCGCCGGGTCCGCGGCCTTCCGGCGTCGCGGCGGGGCGGGGCCACGGGGGTTGGGCCGACGGGCCGCGGGCGCAGGGTAGGGTGCGCAGCCATGGATGACGTCGTCGTCGGCCCTCTCGACCTCGCCGCCCGCGTGGACGACGCGCTTGCCGTCCAGGCCGTCGCCTTCGGGCTCACCGACGACGAGATCGCCGTCCGCCGCCATGTCGTGCTGCGGCACCTGACCAACACGGGCGCCCGCGCGCTGGGCGCCACCACCGCGGCCGGCCGGCTCGTCGGGTTCGTCTACGGCATGCCGAACAACCGCGTGTACTGGTGGTCCACCGTCGTCCAGCCCTATCTGCGCGCCGCCGGCGAGGACCGCTGGCTCGACGACGCCTTCGTCATCACCGAACTCCACGTGCACCCCGCCTTCCAGCAGCGCGGCATCGGCCGCGAGCTGATCACGCGGATCACCGACTCCGCCGCGGAGCCCAGGAGCCTGCTCTCGGCGATCGACGTGGAGAGCCCCGCGCGCCACCTCTACCGGCAGCTCGGCTACCGCGACCTCGCCCGCCGCGTGGTCTTCCCCGGCGCCCCCAGTCCGTACGTGGTGATGGGCGCGGAGCTGCCGCTGCTGCGCTGAGTTGTCCACAACCGGCGAGTTGTCCACAGCTTCGGCGGACGAATTACCGGCGGGCCCGCGTCCGGCGCTAGAGTCCGGGGCATGAGCCAGCACAGCCACGTTCAGCGCATGTCCCGGATGATGCTCAAGACGCTGCGCGACGACCCCGCCGACGCCGAGACCGCGAGCCACAAGCTGCTCGTCCGCGCGGGCTATGTCCGCCGCTCGTCCGCCGGGGTGTGGACGTGGCTGCCGCTCGGCAAGCGGGTCCTGGAGAACGTGGCGCGGGTCGTCCGCGAGGAGATGGACGCGATCGGCGGCCAGGAGGTGCTGCTGCCCGCCCTGCTGCCCCGCGAGCTGTACGAGACGACGGGCCGCGCCGAGGAGTACGGCGACCTGCTCTTCTCCCTCAAGGACCGCAAGGGCGTGGACTATGTGCTGGGTCCCACGCACGAGGAGCTCTTCGCCCAGGTCGTCAAGGATCAGTGCTCGTCCTACAAGGACCTGCCCGTGATCCTCTACCAGATCCAGATCAAGTACCGGGACGAGGCGCGGCCCCGCTCCGGCGTGCTGCGCGGCCGCGAGTTCCACATGAAGGACTCGTACTCCTTCGACACCTCGGACGAGGGCCTGGCCGCCGCCTACGGGCTGCACCGCGAGGCGTACCAGCGGATCTTCGAGCGGCTCGGCTTCGACTACCGGATCGTCTCCGCCGTCTCCGGCGCCATGGGCGGCTCGGCCAGCGAGGAGTTCCTGGCCCCCGCCGCCGCCGGCGAGGACACCTATGTGCAGTGCCCCTCCTGCGGCTTCGCCGCGAACACCGAGGCGCTGACGACGACGGTGGCGCCCTCCCCGGCCGACGGCCACCCGCCGGTCGAGGAGCTGGACACCCCCGACACCCCGACGATCGAGACCCTCGCCGCGCACCTGGACATCCCCGCGTCCGCGACGCTGAAGAACCTGCTGGTGAAGGTCGACGGCGAGATCACCGCGGTCGGCGTGCCGGGCGACCGCGAGGTGGACCTGGGCAAGCTCGCCGAGCACCTGGCCCCGGCCCAGGTCGAGGTCGTCACCGCCGAGGACTTCGCCGGCCGCCCCGACCTGGTCCGGGGGTACGTCGGCCCGCAGGGCATGGCCGGCAAGGCGTTCCGCTACCTCGCCGACCCCCGGGTCGCCCCGGGCACCTCGTGGGTGACCGGCGCCAACAAGCCCGACTCGCACGCGCGCAACGTGGTGTGCGGCCGCGACTTCGAGGTCGACCAGTACCTCGACGTGGTCGTCGTCGAGCCCGGCGACCCCTGCCCGCGCTGCGGCGCGGGCATCGAGCTGGACCGGGCCATCGAGATCGGCCACATCTTCCAGCTCGGCCGCAAGTACGCCGACGCCTTCGAGCTGGACGTCCTCGGCCAGAACGGCAAGCCGGTGCGGGTGACCATGGGTTCGTACGGGATCGGGGTCTCCCGGGCCGTCGCCGCGCTCGCCGAGCAGACGCACGACGAGCTGGGGCTCTGCTGGCCGCGCGAGGTGGCCCCGGCGGACGTGCACATCGTCGCGGCGGGCAAGGCCAAGCAGACGGAGCTGGCGCTGGAGCTTGCGGAGAAGCTGGGCGCCGCGGGCGTGCGGGTACTGGTGGACGACCGGGCGTCGGTGTCGCCCGGCGTGAAGTTCACCGACGCCGAGCTGATCGGGGTGCCGCAGATCCTGGTCGCCGGGCGGCGCGCGGGTGAGGGCGTGGTGGAGCTGAAGGACCGCCGCACCGGCGAGCGCGAGGAACTGCCGGTGGACGAGGCGCTGGCGCGGCTGACGGCGGCGGGGTGAGAGCCGCGGCACCGGCCGCGGAGAACCGGCGGAGCTGACCGGCGGCGGGCCGCCGCCGTGGGGGCGGCGCGCGGCCGGGTGGCGGCGTCAGCGGCCGGAGCCGCCCTGTGCGGGCGCGGCCGCGCGGAGGAAGTCGGCGGCGACGGGGCCCGCGTCCTTGCCGCCGGAGCCCCCGTCCTCGATGAGCACGCTGAACGCGAGGTCGGCGCCCTCCAGATAGCCGATCATCCAGGCGTGGGTGCGTGGGGGCACCTCCCGCGCGCGCCCGGCGCGCTGTGGGGGAGTGTTCCGGGTGCCGAATTCGGCGGTGCCCGTCTTGGCGTGCGGCCGGCCCGGGAGCCCCGCGAGCGCGGAGCCCGAGCCCTCGGTGACGACGTCGCGCATGAGCGAGCGCAACTGGCCGTAGGTGCGCGCGTCGAGCGTCTCCGGCGCCCGGTACGGCTCGTCCACCGCGTCCGGCACCAGCACCGGCTGCCGGAACCGGCCGTCCTTCACCGTCGCCGCCACCGACGCCATCACCAGCGGGCTCGCCTCCACCCGGCCCTGCCCGATCATCGCCGCCGCCTTGTCGTTCTCGCCCTCGGCCGCCGGCACGCTGCCGTCGAAGGTGGCCGCGCCGACCTGCCAGGTGCCGCCGATGCCGAAGGCGCGGGCGGTGCGCGTCAGGGTCCGCTCGTCCAGGTCGTCGCGCAGGCCCACGAAGGCCGTGTTGCAGGACTGCGCGAACGCCTCCGCGAAGGTCGCGCCGGGCGGGAGATCGAACTCGCCCTGGTTCTCGAAGCGTTGCCCCGCCACGTGCGCCGCCGCCGGGCAGGGCACCCGGTCCCCGGCGGCGAGACCGCCGTCCAGGAGCGCGGCGGCGGTGACCGTCTTGAAGGTGGAGCCGGGCGGGAAGCGGCCGGTCAGCGCGTGGCTCTCGCCGGTGTCCGGGCTGTCGGCGACGGCCAGCACCCGGCCCGTACCGGGGTCGATCGCGACGATCGAGGCGCTCTTGCCGAGCCCGCCGACGGACTCCTCCGCGGCCCGCTGCACACCCGGGTCGATCGTCGTGCGCACCGGCTTGCCCGCGCCCGGCCGCTTGCGGGCCAGGGTGCGCACCGGGGCGCCCGTCGCCCGGTCGGCGATCACGACCTCGGCGCCGGGCGCCGCGTACAGCCGCTCGTCGTAGCGCGCCTGCAGCGCCGAGGTGCCCCTGCCGGAGTCCGGCGCGACGGCGCCGACCAGGGAGCGGGCCAGGTGCGCGACGGGCTGGCGGGAGTCGGCGAACTGCAGCCCGGGGACGGCCAGCAGCCGGTCGCGGTGCTGCCGGTAGACCTCGTCCCGCAGCGTCACCACCGGTACCGACTCGTCCGGGTCCGCGGCGGCCACGCGCTTCTTCAGCCGCGGCACGTCGAGGTCCGCGCCGAGCGCGGGGTCGGCCAGGGCGGCGTACGCGCGGCCGGGGTCCGACAGCTTCGCGGGCCAGATGGAGACGGCCCACACCGTGGCGTCGCCGGCCAGCTCCGACCCGTCGGCGGCGAGTATCGGGGCGCGCTCGGCGCGCCGGGTGGTGGTCACGAGGGTCTGGTGGCGGCGGAGCGCGGGGTGCACCAGCCGGGGCTCCCAGCGCACCTGCCAGCCACTGCCCCTCCCGTCACCGCCCGGCCCGTCGCCGCCGGATCCGCCGTCATCGCCGTGGGACGGGGGCAGGGCCACCGCGCGGGTCTCGTACTCCCAGGTGCCGAAGGCGGGCAGCCGCAGCCGGACGGAGAACGGCACGGTGTACGTGCCGTCGTCGCCCTTCTCGGCGTCGTCGAGGGAGACGAACACGTCCTTCGGGTCCAGCCCGCGGTGGACGGAGTCCAGCAGGTCGGCGGCGGCCCGGGGCCGGTCGGTGTGGCGCGCGGCCTCCTCGTTCGCGCCGCGCGCCCAGGCGGCCACGTACGCCCGCACCCCCTCCTGCGCGTCGGCCGCGGCGTCGTCCCCGCCCCGCACGTACGCGAAGGTCGCGGCCAGCACCCCGGCCGCGACCAGTACGGCCCCGGCGACCAGGGCCCACTGGGACCGTGTGCGCGAGGGCGGGGCCGGATCCATGCGGGCATCCTAGGGCGTCGCCCCCGCCGCCCAGGGGGCGCCAACAGGCCGTCCGCGGACGGCCGTCGGCCGCCGCCGGCGGCCCGGGAGCGGTCAGAGCCAGCCCGCGTACTCCAAGTGGAGTTCGCCGCCGTTGCGGTCGCCGCGGGCCAGGGCCGTCACGCCCGTCGCGACGCAGCGGAAGAGCGTCCAGTCCCGCAGCCGGTCCCGGTCGACATCCAGCGCGTCCGCCAGCTTCGTCAGCCGCCGCCTCGTCGCCGCCGCCGCGCCCGGCGCGGCCACCAGGGTGTCGACGCGGTCCCGCGCCGGCCAGGCCAGGTCGTACGCCCGCTCGCCCACCAGCGGCCGCGGCCCCACCGCGAGCCACGGCATCCGCTCGCCGGCCAGCACGTGCCCCTGGTGGTAGTCGCCGTGCAGCAGCACGTCGGGCCCCGCCGCCGCCCGGTCGCCGAGCAGCGCCTCGCGCCGGTCGAGCGCCGCGTCGACCAGCTCCGCGTACGGCTCGGCGCGCAGCGCGCGCAGCCGCTCCGCGAGCCGCCCGGTGTGCTCGGCCACGGTCGGCAGCGGGTGGCCCGCGGGCGGCGCGGTCCACAGCCGCTGCAGCGTCGCCGCCGCCTCCAACTGCGCCTTCGCCTCCGCCAGCGAGCGGAGGCTGACGTCCGCCTGGAGCCGTTCCAGCAGCAGCGCCCCCGACGCGGCCTCGGCGCGCAGCAGCCGCACGGCGCCGACGCCGTTCCAGTGCTCCAGCGCGCGCTGCTCGGCCGCGATGCGCTCCGGCTCGTACGCGACCTTGAGCGCCGCCGGAGTGCCGTCCTCCTGCCGTACGAGGACGAGGACGCTGGTCCTGCCGCCCGGCGCGTGCACCCGCTCCGGAGTCAGCTCCCAGCGCCGCAGCAACCCCTCCACCAGCCCGGACAGCCCCGCGAGCCAGGCGTGGCCCGGGTCGCCGTGGGCGGAGACGTGGCGCACCAGGCGCTCCGGCGGCTCGGCCCTGTACTGCGGTGCAGATGCCATACGGGCGGTGTCCTCTTGCTGGGTCGGGCCTGGCGGCGGGGTCAGTCCTGGCGGCCGGCGCCCTCCTGCCGGCCCGCGGGTGCGGTGTCGGGCGTGCGTTCGGCCAGCCCAGGGAAGGCTACGCTCCCGCCGCGCCAGCGTGCCGCCCGGACCGCCGCCTCGCGCAGCGCGGCCGCCGCGTCGCGGCGCAGCTCGCCCTCCGCGGCGCGGACGAGGTCGGCGTAGCTGCCCGCGATCCGGTCCTCCAGCTCGGTCGCCAGCCGTACGGCGGCGGCCTCGTCCGGCACCGCGAACGGCAGCGCGTACGCGGCGGCCGCGGGCTGCGGCCGGTCGCCGAGGTCGCTGACGACGCGGCTGAGGGCGTCGCGGCGGGCGCGGTGGGCGTCGTAGCCGGCGCGCGCCTGGTCGGCCAGGCCGCCGGCGCGGGCGCCGACGACGCCGTAGCCGTAGACGGCGGCGTGCTCGGCGGCCAGCGCGCGCTGCGCCGCGGCGCGGGCCTCGTCGGACGGTTCGCTCACGGTGCCTCCTGGGGTACGGACCGGGGGCGGCCCGCCCGGCCGCCGCGCTGGGTACGGCGCCCGCCGCGGCGCCGGGGGGCGGGTCCCGTAGCGCTCACGCCATCGCCCCGAGGAGGTAGACGTGGGCCGCGCCCGCCGCGGCGACCGAGGCCAGCAGGCCCGCCAGCTCCCCCGGGGCCGTGGCCAGGGCGGCGGTGTGGGCGTCGGCGGTGCGTTTCTCGAGGGCGGCCAACTCGGCGACCGCCCGCGCCGGTTCCGCGGCCACCGGCTCGCCGCCGCGCTTCTTCCCGGGCGGCGGGGGAGCGGCGTCCGCGCGGTCGCCGGGTCCTTCCGCCCCCCGTTCCGGGGAGGCGGCGCGGGTGTCCGCGGGCAGGCCCCGGGCCAGGGCGGCCACGTGCTGCGCCACCTCCGCGCGCAGCGGAGCGAGCGCGTCGGCCACGCCGGGGTGGGCCGCCGTGGTCGCGTCGTAGCGCCGCAGCAGTAAGCGCGACTCGTCCGCGGCGCGGCGCCGGAGCCGTTCGGTGCGCGCGGGGTCGGGATCCCCGTCGCCGCCGCCGTCTCCGGAACAGCCCGCGGTGGTGCCTGTCGCCGCCAGCAGGGCGGCACCGGCCAGCACGGTCCTTCTCGCCGGGAGTCCCTTGATCCGCACGAGCCGAGCGTACCGGTGGGCAACGCACAGGTCGTGGAGCGGATACGCTTTGACCGGACACGTGACGTCACACAACAGCACACGCGGCCGAGGAGTCACCCGGATGAGCACCACCCAGAACGAGAGGCTGCGGGATCTGCTGGAGCCGCTCGTCAAGGAGCGCGACCTCGATCTCGAGGAGATCGTGCTCACCCCGGCGGGCAGGCGGCGTGTCCTGCGGGTCGTGGTCGACGCGGACGGCGGCGTGGGTCTCGACACCTGCGCCGACCTGAGCAGGCGCATCGCAGAGGAGCTGGACGCCGCCGACGCCATGGGCGACCGCCCGTACGTCCTGGAAGTCACCTCTCCGGGTACGGACCGCCCGCTGACCCTGCCGCGCCACTACCGTCGTGCGGCGGACCGGTTGGTCAAGGTGCAGCTGAGGGAGGGCGGCGAGGTCGTGGGACGCATCACCGCGGTGGACGACGCGGGACTGGACCTGGAGGTGCCGGGGGTGAAGGGTCGTAAGCCCACCGCCCGGCGGCTGGAGTTCGGCGAGATCGCCACGGCCCGGGTCGAGATCGAGTTCAACCGCAAGGTGACGAAGGACGAGGAGGGTTCGTAGCCGTGGACATCGACATGAGCGCGCTGCGCGGCTTGGTGCGGGAGAAGGAGATCTCCTTCGACCTGCTGGTCGAGGCCATCGAGTCGGCCCTCCTCATCGCGTACCACCGCACCGAGGGCAGCCGCCAGCAGGCCCGCGTGGAGCTGAACCGGGAGACCGGGCACGTCACGGTCTGGGCCAAGGAGGACCCGGACGACGTGCCGGAGGGCGGGGAGGCGCGCGAGTTCGACGACACCCCGTCGGGTTTCGGCCGGATCGCCGCCACCACCGCGAAGCAGGTCATCCTCCAGCGGCTGCGGGACGCCGAGGAGGAGGTCACCTTCGGTGAGTACGCGGGCCGCGAGGGCGACATCGTCACGGGCGTCGTGCAGCAGGGCAAGGACCCGAACAACGTGCTGGTCGACATCGGCCGGCTGGAGGCCATCCTGCCGGTGCAGGAGCAGGTGCCGGGCGAGGAGTACAAGCACGGCACCCGGCTGCGCACGTACGTGGTGCGGGTGACCAAGGGCGTACGCGGCCCGTCCGTGACCCTGTCGCGCACCCATCCGAACCTGGTGAAGAAGCTCTTCGCGCTGGAGGTGCCGGAGATCGCCGACGGCTCGGTGGAGATCGCGGCCATCGCCCGCGAGGCCGGGCACCGCACGAAGATCGCGGTGCGGTCGACGCGCTCCGGGCTGAACGCGAAGGGCGCCTGCATCGGGCCGATGGGCGGCCGGGTGCGCAACGTGATGGCGGAGCTGGGCGGCGAGAAGATCGACATCGTCGACTGGTCCGACGAGCCGGCCGACCTGGTCGCCAACGCGCTCTCGCCGGCGCGGGTGACCAAGGTCGACATCGTGGACCTGGCGGCCCGCTCGGCGCGGGTGACGGTGCCGGACTACCAGCTCTCGCTGGCGATCGGCAAGGAGGGCCAGAACGCCCGCCTGGCAGCCAGGCTGACGGGCTGGCGCATCGACATCCGCCCCGACACCGAGCAGCCGGCGGACTGACGCCGGGGCCCGGTACGCGGCCCCGGCGCCGCCCGCGCCCGGCTCCCGGGCCCGGCGGCCGGCCCGCGAAAACCGGGTCGCACCGCCGGGCATAGATCACGTATCGTCGGCCCCGCCGTGGGCTGTGCCCTGCCGTGAGCGAAAACAGCCGTTCGATCGGTACCCCGAGGCGGTGCCTGTCGGCCGTGGAGGTAGACTTGAGCGTGTCTGGCCGGACGCGCGCCCGGGCCTGCCCCGAGCGCACCTGCGTGGGGTGCCGGGAGCGTGCGGCCAAAGGCGATCTGCTGCGTGTGGTGGAGGCCGGGGGCGCGTGCGTCCCTGATCCCCGCGGTACGCTGCCCGGCCGGGGCGCTTATCTGCACCCCGTCAAGGCATGCCTCGACCTGGCGGTCCGCCGCCGGGCGTTCGTCCGGGCCCTGCGGGCCCGCGGCCCGCTCGGCACCGCGGACGTGGACCGTTTCGTGGAGCAGCAGGCCGTGGAGGCAGACATGAGCACGGAGAACACGAGCGCCGCGCGGAACCCCGCGCGGCCAGGTACCTCGCGAGTCGGAAGTGGGTCGAGATTGCGATGAGCACTCGATGAGTACGCGATGAGTACGCCCATGCAGAAGTAGCGACGGTCCGGCGGACACCCCCGGACCAGAAGGAGCGAAGTGGCTAAGGTCCGGGTATACGAACTCGCCAAGGAGTTCGGAGTCGAGAGCAAGGTCGTCATGGCCAAGCTCCAAGAACTTGGCGAATTCGTCCGCTCGGCGTCCTCGACCATCGAGGCGCCGGTCGTACGCAAACTGACTGACGCATTCCAGTCCGGCAACGGCTCGGCTGCGGCCAAGCCCGCCGGCAAGCCCGCAGCGCCGAAGAAGGCCGCCGCCAAGCCCGGCGTCCCCGGCGCACCCGCGGCGAAGCCCGCCCCCGTCAAGCCCGAGCAGGCCGCGGAGCGCAAGCCCGCGCCGCGCCCCGGCGCCGACGCCGGCAGGCCCGCACCCGGTCCGGGCCCCCGCCCGGCTCCGGGCCCGACCCCCCGGCGCAGAAGGCCCCGGCGCCCGAGGCGCCGGAGTTCACCGCACCGCCCGCCGCGGACCGCGGCGGCGCCCCCAAGCCCGGCGTGAAGCCGGGCCCGCGCCCGCCCGCCCCCGCGCGCGGCGGCGGTCAGGGCGGCGGCCGGCCCGACAGCGGCGGCCGTCCCGGCGGCGGGCGCTCCGGTGCGCCCGGTCCGCGTCCCGGCGGCAGGCCCGCGGGCCCGCGCCCGGGTAACAACCCGTTCACGTCCAGCGGCTCCACCGGCATGGCCCGCCCGCAGGCCCCCCGCCCGCAGGCCCCCCGCCCCGGCGGCGGTCAGGGCGGTGCGCAGGGCGGCGGTCCGCGCCCGCAGGCGCCGGGCGGCTCCCGGCCCACCCCGGGCGGTATGCCCCGGCCGCAGGGCGGCCAGGGCGGCGGCGCGCGTCCCGGCGGCCCGCGCCCGAACCCCGGCATGATGCCGCAGCGTCCCGCGCCCAGCGGGCGCCCCGGCGCCCCGGCCGGCGGTCGTCCCGGCGGCGGTGGCCGTCCGGGCGGCGGCGGTCCCGGCGGTCGTCCCGGTGGCGGCGGCGGTGGCGGCGGTCGTCCCGGCGGTGGCGGCGGCTTCGGCGGTCGTCCCGGCGGCGGTGGCGGCGGTGGCGGCGGCTTCGGCGGCCGTCCCGGCGGCGGTGGCGGCGGTGGCCGTCCCGGCTTCGGCGGCCGTCCCGGCGGTCCCGGTGGCCGCGGTGGCACGCAGGGCGCCTTCGGGCGTCCGGGCGGTCCCGCGCGCCGCGGTCGCAAGTCGAAGCGGCAGCGCCGCCAGGAGTACGAGCAGATGCAGGCGCCGTCCATCGGCGGCGTGATGCTTCCGCGCGGCAAGGGCGAGACGGTCCGTCTCTCCCGCGGCGCGTCGCTCACCGACTTCGCGGAGAAGATCAACGCCAACCCGGCGTCCCTGGTCCAGGTGATGTTCAACCTGGGCGAGATGGTCACCGCGACGCAGTCCGTCTCCGACGAGACGCTGCACCTCCTGGGCGAGGAGATGAACTACACCGTCCAGGTCGTCAGCCCCGAGGAGGAGGACCGCGAGCTGCTCGACTCGTTCGACATCGAGTTCGGCGAGAACGAGGGCGGCGAGGAAGCGCTCGTGGCGCGGCCCCCGGTGGTCACCGTCATGGGTCACGTCGACCACGGCAAGACGCGCCTGCTGGACGCGATCCGCAAGACCAACGTCCTGGAGGGCGAGGCCGGCGGCATCACCCAGCACATCGGCGCGTACCAGGTGGCGACGGACGTCAACGGCGAGGAGCGCCGGATCACCTTCATCGACACCCCGGGTCACGAGGCGTTCACCGCCATGCGTGCCCGCGGTGCGAAGGCGACCGACATCGCGATCCTGGTGGTCGCGGCCAACGACGGCGTGATGCCGCAGACGGTCGAGGCGCTGAACCACGCCAAGGCGGCCGACGTGCCGATCGTCGTCGCGGTGAACAAGATCGACGTCGAGGGCGCGGACCCGTCCAAGGTGCGCGGCCAGCTCACCGAGTACGGGCTGGTGGCCGAGGAGTACGGCGGCGAGACGATGTTCGTCGACATCTCCGCCAAGCAGGGCCTGCACATCGAGGACCTGCTGGAGGCCGTCGTCCTCACCGCGGACGCCAGCCTGGACCTGCGCGCGAACCCGAAGCAGGACGCCGAGGGCATCGCGATCGAGGCCCACCTCGACCGCGGCCGCGGCGCCCTGGCGACCGTGCTGGTCCAGCGCGGCACGCTGCGGATCGGCGACACGATGGTCGTCGGCGACGCCTACGGCCGCGTGCGCGCCATGCTCGACGACCTGGGCAACCCCCTGGACGAGGTCGGTCCCTCGACCCCCGCCCAGGTGCTCGGTCTCACCAGCGTGCCCGGTGCCGGGGACAACTTCCTGGTGGTCGAGGAGGACCGTACGGCCCGCCAGATCGCCGAGAAGCGCGCCGCGCGCGAGCGCAACGCCGCCTTCGCCAAGCGCACCCGCAGGGTGTCGCTGGAGGACCTGGACAAGGTGCTCAAGGCCGGCGAGGTGCAGCAGCTCAACCTCATCATCAAGGGCGACGCGGCGGGTTCCGTCGAGGCGCTGGAGTCCTCGCTCATGCAGCTGGACGTCGGTGAAGAGGTCGACCTGCGCGTGCTGCACCGCGGCGTCGGTGCGGTCACCGAGACCGACATCGACCTGGCCACGGGCTCGGACGCGATCGTGATCGGCTTCAACGTCCGCGCCGAGGGCCGGGCGACGCAGATGGCCGAGCGCGAGGGCGTCGACGTCCGGTACTACTCGGTGATTTACCAGGTCATCGAGGAGATCGAGGCCGCGCTGAAGGGCATGCTCAAGCCGGAGTACGAGGAGGTGGAGCTCGGCACCGCCGAGATCCGCGAGGTCTTCCGCTCCTCCAAGCTGGGCAACATCGCCGGTGTGCTCATCCGCTCCGGCGAGGTGAGGCGCAACACCAAGGCCCGGGTCATCCGCGACGGCAAGGTGGTCGCGGAGAACCTCAACATCGAGGGGCTGCGCCGCTTCAAGGACGACGTCACCGAGATCCGCGAAGGCTTCGAGGGTGGTATCAACCTCGGAAACTACAACGACATCAAGGTGGACGACGTCATCGCGACGTACGAGATGCGCGAGAAGCCGCGCGCCTGATCAGCAGCACCGCCGGCCGGGGGCGGCCCTTTCGCGAAGGGCCGCCCCCGCGCCGCCTTCCCTTCCATATATCCCGTACCGGCGGGTGATCCGGACACACGTGTACGTAGGGACGCTGTCCTGCGACTTCCTCCTCGGCGACGTACGGTCGCTGAAGGAGAAGCGCTCCGTCGTCCGCCCGATCGTCGCGGAGCTGATCCGCAAGTACGCGGTGACCGCCGCGGAGGTCGGGCACCAGGATCTGCACCGCCGGACCGTGATCGGGCTGGCGACCATCTCCGGGGACGCCGGGCACCTCACCGACATCCTGGACCGGTGCGAGCGGATGCTCGCCGCCCGGCCGGAGGTGGAGCTGCTGTCCGTACGGCGGCGGATCCACCACGAAGACGACGAGTAGACAAGTGGGCAAGGAGACGGACCAGTGGCCGACAACGCACGGGCGAAGCGCTTGGCGGACCTCATCCGTGAGGTCGTGGCCGAGAAGCTGCAGCGGGGGATCAAGGACCCGCGGCTCGGCTCCCGGGTGACCATCACCGACACGCGCGTCACCGGGGACCTCCGGGAGGCGACCGTCTTCTACACGGTGTACGGCGACGACGAGGAGCGGGCGCAGGCCGCGAAGGGGCTGGAGAGCGCCAAGGGCGTGCTGCGCTCGGCGGTCGGCGCCGCCGCCGGGGTGAAGTTCACGCCCACGCTCGCGTTCGTGCCGGACGCGCTGCCCGAGAACGCCAAGAACATCGACGACGTCCTGGAGCGCGCCCGGCTCCAGGACGAGCAGGTGCGCAGCGCCGCCGCGGGCGCGGAGTACGCGGCGGGGGCGGACCCGTACAAGCGGGACCGCGACGAGGACGGCGAGGACGACGGCGAGACGGACCCGGGCGCGGCGCGCGGCGATAAGGACGGGGGCCCGGCGGGGGCATGAAGGGGAAGCCGACCGGCCCGGACGGCCTTGTCATCGTCGACAAGCCGGCCGGGCTGACCTCGCACGACGTCGTCGGCCGGCTCCGCCGGCTGGCGCGTACCCGGCGCGTGGGCCACGCCGGGACGCTGGACCCGATGGCGACGGGCGTGCTCGTCGTCGGCGTGGAGAAGGCGACCCGGCTGCTGGGCCACCTCGCGCTCACCGACAAGGAGTACCGGGCGACGATCCGGCTCGGTCAGACGACGGTGACCGACGACGCCGAGGGCGACGTCACCGCCACCGCCGACGCCGGTGACCTGCCGCCCGGCGCGGTCGACGCCGGCATCGCCGGACTGACCGGCGACATCATGCAGGTGCCGTCCGCCGTCAGCGCGATCAAGGTGGACGGCAAGCGGTCGTACAAGCGGGTGCTCGACGGCGAGGCCGTCGAGCTGCCGGCCCGGCCGGTGACCGTCAGCACGTTCGTGCTGCACGACGTGCGGGCGGCGACGGCCGCGGACGGCACCCGGGTGACCGACCTGGACGTCACCGTCGCGTGCTCCTCCGGGACGTACATCCGCGCCCTGGCCCGCGACCTCGGCGCCGGACTCGGCGTCGGCGGCCACCTCACCGCGCTGCGCCGCACCCGCGTCGGCCCGTACGGGCTGGACGGGGCGCGGACGCTGGAGCAGTTGGAGGAGCGGCTCGACGTGCTGCCGATCGGCGACGCCGCGGCGGCGGCCTTCCCGCGCTGGGACGTCGACGCCGAGCAGGCGCGGCTGCTGTCGCACGGGGTGCGGGTGGCGGTCCCGGAGGGGCTGGCCGAGGAGCCGCACGCGGTGTTCGGCCCGGACGGGCGGTTCCTGGCGCTGGTGGAGCCGGCCGGGGGACGGGCCAAGGCGCTGGCGGTGTTCGCGTAGTCCGCGGTGCCGGTCGCGTGGTCCGCCGGGCCGCGGTGCGGTCGCGCGGGGGTACGTGACCGGTGCCCCGGTCGGCCGCGGTGGCGTGGATTCCGCCGAACGGGTGCCCCGGGGGGCGCATCGCGCCATTCGTCGTTTCCCGTGATCAGGCGGTGGCAAGCCATGCCCTGGGGCTCACCCGGGGAGGCTGGCCGTTGCCGTATTCATCGCCGCCGCCGCGCGCGCCCGGCACCGTCGTACGCATCCGCGACCTGGCCGGCCGCCCGCGCGGCACCGGATTCCTCGTGGACGCCGAGGGCACGGTGCTCACGAGTCACGAGGCCGTGGACGGGCTCGCCCGGCTCGTGCTGCACGCGCCCGGCGACGCGCAGACCTGGCTGGTCGAGTCCGCGGACGTCGCCTCGCTGCCGGGTGCGGACCTGGCGGTCGTACGGGCCCCGGGGCTGGCCGGCGCCCGGGCCTTCGCACTCGCCGCGGCGGTGCCCGACGACGGCACGGAGGTCGCCGTCACGCTGCCCCGGGCGCGGGTGCCGGGGCGGGTGGTGGCCGCGGCCACGGCCACGTACACCGCGACCGACCGCTACCACCTCGTCGACGGGGTGCTGCAACTCGCCCTGGCCCCGCACGAGTCGCTGCGCGCGGGCGGCGAGGCGAGCGGGGCGCCGGTCGTGGACGCCGCGAGCGGGGCGGTGGTGGCGGTGGTCGGCACCGCGCTGCACGCGGACCGTGGCGGGGTGGCCCACGCGGTGCCGCTGCGCGGGGCGGCGGACGACGCGGCGGGGACGCTGGGCGCGGCGCTGGACCGGGGCGGGGCACAGGTGCCCGCGTACGGCAGGGACCTGAACCTGGCCGGGGCGGTGGAGCTGGGGGCGGCGGGCGGTGGTGCGGCCGCGTTCGCCCGCCGTGCGGCGGGGGCGGGCGGAGGGGAGGTCGCGCGGGACGGGGGACGTGCCGGCACGGCGGCTGCGGGGTGCGGCGGGTCCGGGCCGGTGTGGGGTCCGGCCGTGGAGCGGCGCGAGGTGGGGGCGGAGTTCGGGCGGTTCTTCGGCGGTGGGGCGCACGTACTCGCGCTCGTCGGCGGGCCCGGCACCGGGCGGTCCACCGAACTCGCCGGGCTGGCGGCCCGCCGCGCCGCGGAGGGCGCGCCGTCGGTACGCCTGCGCGGCGCGGATCTGAAAGTCGCGGACGCGGGGGTACGGGATGCCGTGGCCCGGGCGCTGCGCGACGCCGCGCGGGCGGTGGCCGCGGCGGCGGGTGCCGCCGGCTGCGCGGGCGACCCGGCGTCGGCCACCCCGGAGGCGGTCGCCGCGCAAGCGCACGTCGCGGGGCGGCCGTTGCTGGTCCTGCTCGACGGCCCGGAGGAGATGCCGCCGGTGCTGGCGGCGGCGCTGGGGGAGTGGACGGCGCACACGGCGGAGTGGCTGGGCGAGCACGGCGTACGGCTGGTGCTGGCGTGCCGGCCGGAGTTCTGGGAGCGGGCGGGTGCGCTCTTCCCCGCGGGGATGCCGCATGCCGGGCGGTCGGGTCCCGACACGCTGCCGCCGTGCGTCCCGCTGGAGGACTTCACCCCGGAACAGGCGGCACAGGCGCGCACCCACTACGGCATCCCGCCCACCGCACTCCACGGGGCGGAGGCCCGCCACCCGCTGACGCTACGGCTGCTGGCGGAGGTCCGCGCGGCGCTGCCGCGGGACACCGGGACGGGGTCGCCGGGTGGACCCGGGGCGCGGCGGTGGGAGGTGTTCGAGTCGTATCTCGCGGTGGTCTGTCTGCGCATCGCCGAGCGGCTCGCCCGGGAAGCCGGACCCGCCGGGCCCCGGGGGGCCGCCCTCGGCAGGCTGGCCGTGTACGTGGCCGGGCAGGCGCACGAGGCGGCGCGGCGGTGTCTGGGGCCCGGACAGGGGGAGTTGGAGCGGGCCGCGTTCGAGGAGCTGTTTCCCTGGCGGGTGCCGGACCACCTCGCCGGGCTCACCGGGTGGGCCTCCGCGGTGCTCGCCGAGGGGCTGCTGGTGCCCGCGGGCGCCGGGTACCGGTTCGCGCACGAGGAGTTCGCCGACTGGCTGCAGGGCGCGCACCTCGACGTCGACGCCGCCCTCGCCGTGCTCGTCCACCGCACCTCCGAGCGCTGGCGCCCCGGCGACCTGCCGTCCTCCGCGGACGGCGGCGCCGCGCGGCGCGCGCTGCCGGTGCCGCCGCACCGGATCGGGGCGTGCGTCGAGGCGCTGCTCCTGCTGGAGCGCCGGCACGGAGGTACGGAGCTGGGCCGCCGGCTGTCGGACCTGCTGGCCGCCGCCGACGCCGCGGTCAGCCGCCGCACGGCGTTCCCCGAGCCCGGCCCCGGCACGCCCCCAGAGGCCGACGGCGGCTGGTGGGCCGCCCATCTGCTCGGCGAGACCCTGCTGCGGGTGCCCGACGCCCGTCCGTACCTGCAACTGCTCCGGCGCCTCGCAGCCTGCCTCGCCGGGCACGCGGCCCGCTTCGGCGGCACCGCCGGGCTCCCCGCCGTGCTCGCCCCCTTCGGCCCGTCGTTCTTCACCCGGCTGCCCCTCCCGCTCGCCGACCGCCTCGACCTGCTGCGCCGCCTCGTGCCCGCCGACACCCGACGCCCGTCCGCGTACCTGACCGCCGCGGGCGAGCTGCTGCACGCCGACCCGGCCACCGTGCAGCCGCTCCTCACCGGCTGGTTCGGCGACGAGCGCCCTCTGCCCGCCGACGGTGCCACCGTCGCCGACGCCGCCCAGGCACTCCTTCACACCCACCGTGCCCGCGCGGTGGACGACCTCGCCGACGCCCTCGTCGCCACCGCCCACCCGCGGGCCGGCGAACTCCTCGCCGCGCTCGCCGAGGACGAGCCGTCCGCCCTCTGCCGCGCCGTGGACCGCTGGGCGCGCGACCCCCGTCCCGAGCGGCGGGCGGCCGCCGCGACGTACGCGCAGAAGACCGCCCGGCACGCGCGCGGCGCCGCGGACCGCGCGCTGCTGCGCTACGCCGCGCGGGCCCTGCTCGCGCGCACCGGCGACGACTCCCTCCACGGCCCCGCTCTCGCCGTGCTCCTCCGCGACCCCGAGAGCCGCGCCGCGCACCTCGACCGCGCCCTCGCGCTCCTCGCCGCCGACGACCCGCGCCTCGGCCCCGCCGACTTCGCCCCCGCCCTCGCCACCCACCCCGGGCCCGTGCTCGACGCCTTCCGGGACCGCCTCCACCGGCCCGGCGACGGCGCCGCCGACGTGCTGCGCACCCTCGCCCGCCTCCGTGCCCCCGCCCCCGCGCTGGCGCGCGGCGCCGCGGACCTCGTCCGCGAGTACGTCGACCACCACCCCGAAGGCGCCGCGGCCGCCGCCGACTTCGTGGACCGGCGGCTGGAGCACGGGCAGGGCGACCGCGCCGTGCTCCTCCCGCTCGCCGTCGAGTTGCTGACCGCGCACTCGCCCGTGGTACGCCGCGCGCTCGCGCCCGTCGTCGCGGACCCGGGCACCCGCGCCTCCGGCGCGCTGCGCCGCGAACTGCTCGCCGTGCTCCTGGACCGCGAGCGCGAGCCCGCCGTGCTCGACGCCCTCCTCGCCGCCGTCGGCCGCGCCACCGGCCGGCGCGCGGAGTGCGCCACCCGGGACCTCGTCCGGCGCATCGGGCTGCTGCTCTCCCGTACCCCGGAGGGGGCGGCGGTCTTCGACCGGCGGCTGGTGGCGCTCGCCGCCGAGCTGCCCCCGTTCGCGGCGCAACTGCGCGGCTGGCTGGCCGCGGACCGGGACGGCTGGGCCGTGCTGCTGGGGCCGAGCGCGCAGCTCGCCGTGGGCACGGCGCACCCGCGGCGCGCGTCCTGAGCCCCGGGCGGGCGCCCGAAGACGGCGGAGTCGGTACGGACCGCCCGTACCGCCGCACGAAACCGGCCGTCCCGCCGGGCCGACCGGCGCCCGGGTCCTGCCCCGGGCCGCGGGCATGGCAGTCTTGTGTTCCACAATCCTGTACGGGGCAGGCACGACAACGGCGGACCGAGGAGCGGGCAGAGTGCAGCGCTGGCGTGGCTTGGAGGACATCCCCGAGGGGTGGGGGCGCAGCGTCGTCACCATCGGCTCGTTCGACGGCGTGCACCGCGGCCACCAGCTCATCATCGGCCGGACGGTGGAGCGGGCCCGGGAGCTGGGCGTGCAGTCCGTCGTGGTGACCTTCGACCCGCACCCCACGGAGGTCGTCCGCCCCGGCAGCCACCCCCCGCTGCTGGCCGCGCACCACCGGCGGGCGGAGCTGATGGCGGACCTCGGCGTGGACGCGCTGCTGATCCTGCCGTTCACCGCGGAGTTCTCGAAGCTGGCGCCCGCGGACTTCGTGGTGAAGGTGCTGGTCGACAAGTTGCACGCGCGCGCGGTGGTGGAGGGCCCGAACTTCCGCTTCGGCCACAAGGCCGCAGGCGACGTCACGTTCCTCGCCTCCCTCGGGGAGACGTACGACTACACGGTGGACGTCGTCGACCTCCAGGTCAGCGGCGCCGCGGGCGGCGGCGAGCCGTTCTCCTCCACGCTCGCCCGGCGGCTGATCGCCGAGGGCGACGTCACCGAGGCGGCGGAGGTGCTGGGCCGGCCGCACCGCGTCGAGGGCGTCGTCGTACGGGGCGCGCAGCGCGGCCGCGAGCTGGGCTTCCCGACCGCCAATCTGGAGACGCTGCCGCACACCGCGGTCCCCGCCGACGGGGTGTACGCGGGCTGGCTGGAGGCCGCGGGCGAGCGGCTCCCCGCGGCGATCTCGGTCGGCACGAACCCGCAGTTCGACGGCACGGAGCGGACGGTGGAGGCGTACGCGCTCGACCGCGACGACCTCGACCTGTACGGGCTGCACGTGGCCGTCGACTTCCTCGCCTTCGTCCGCGGCCAGGAGCGCTTCGACACGGTCGAGGACCTGAAGGCCCAGATGCGCCGCGACGTCGACGCCTGCCGCGAGCTGACCGCGGGCCGCTGACGGCGCCGCCCGGGGCCGCCCCGGGCCGGCGCCGCCCGCCGTCCTACGCGGGCGGGGCCGCCGCCGTCCCGGCCAGGTGGCACGCCACCCCCGGCCGGGCCCCGTCCAGCACCGGCAGGTCCGTGCCGCGGCAGGCGTCGGCGACGCCCGCCGACGCGGCCTCGCCGGAGGCGAACTGCTGACAGCGCACGTGGAACCGGCAGCCGCCCGGGATCCGCGCCGGATCCGGCGGCTCGCCCGTCAGCACCACCGGCGCCGTCCCCGACTCCGGCAGCACCGACAGCAGGGCCTTCGTGTACGGGTGCCGCGGCGCCGTCAGCACCTCCTCCACCGGACCCGCCTCCACGATGCGGCCCAGGTACATCACCGCCACCCGGTCCGCGATGTTCCACGCCAGCCCCAGGTCGTGCGTGACGACCAGCGCGGACAGCCCCAGTTGGTCGCGGAGCCGCAGCAGCAGCGCCAGGATCTCGCCGCGCACCGAGGCGTCGAGCGAGGCCACCGGCTCGTCGGCGACGATCAGCTCCGGGTCGAGCACCAGGGCACCGGCGATGACGACGCGCTGCCGCTGCCCGCCGGACAGCTCGTGCGGGTAGCGCAGGAAGAACCGCTCCGGCGGCCGCAGTCCCGCGCGGGCGAGCGCGGAGGCCACGACGGCGCGTTCGTCGCCGCGGTGGCCGTGGATGCGCAGGCCCTCGGCGACGGCGTCGTAGACCGTGTGCCGCGGGTTGAGCGAGCCGCTGGGGTCCTGGAGCACGAGCTGCACCCGCCGCCGGTACGCCTTGAGCGCCCGGCTGCCGTACGCGAGCGGGGAGCCGCGGAACGACACCGTGCCCGCGCTGGGTCGGACGAGGCCGAGGAGCGCGCGGGCCAGGGTGGTCTTGCCGCATCCCGACTCGCCGACGAGGGCGACGATCTCGCCCTGGCCGACGGCGAGGTTCACGCCGTCGACGGCCCGTGCGGCGGGTGCGCCGTGCCGCCCGGGGAAGACGACCCGCAGCCCGTCGGCGGCGAGCAGCGGCCCGGCGGCGCGGGCGTCTTCACCGCCTACGGCCGCGGGTTCGGACTTGCGGGACCCGGGGCCTCCGGCACCGGCCGCGGTCCCGTTCGCGGACTCCCTCCCCGCGACCGCGGGCTCACCCGCGTCCTTCGCCTTCTCCGCCGACTCCCCGCTCACCGTGCCTCCTTGACGCTGTCCACGTGTACGCACGCCGCCCGCCGACCCGGGCCCGCCTCCCGCAGCCGCGGGTCCGCCGATGCGCAGGTCTCCAGCGCCACCGGGCAGCGCGGGTGGAACGCGCAGCCCGGCGGCAGCCGGGCCGGGTCCGGCGGATCGCCGGGGAGGCCCTGCGGGGCGCGGCGGTCGGCGGCGCGGCCGACGGTCGGGAACGCGGCCGCCAGCGCGCCGCTGTACGGGTGCTCCGCCGCCGTGAACACCGTCTGCGCCGGGCCCTCCTCGACGATCCGGCCCGCGTACATGACGGCCAGCCGGTCGCAGGTGTCGGAGAGCACCGCCAGGTCGTGGCTGATCATCAGCAGGCTGATGGACTGGTCGGCGACCAGCCGCTCGATGAGCCGCAGGATCTGCGCCTGGATCATGACGTCCAGCGCCGTCGTCGGCTCGTCGGCGACGATCAGCCGCGGGTCGCACGCCAGCGCCATCGCGATCATCACCCGCTGCCGCTGGCCGCCGGAGAGCTCGTGCGGGTACGCGCCGCCGCGGGCGGCCGGCAGCCCGACCTGCTCCAGCAGTCCCTCCGCCCGCCGCCGGGCCGCGCCGGGGGAGGTCTCCAGCCGGTGCAGCAGGATCGGCTCGGCGATCTGGTCGCGGATGCGGTGGACGGCGTTGAGCGAGTGCATCGCGCCCTGGAAGACGATCGACGCGCCCGCCCAGCGGACCGCGCGCAGCCGCCCCCAGGACATGGTGAGCACGTCCTCGCCGTCGAGCAGGATCTCCCCGGTCAGCCGCGCCGAGCGGGGCAGCAGCCGCAGCAGCGCCAGTGCCAGGGTCGACTTGCCGCAGCCCGACTCGCCCGCCAGGCCGAGCTTCTGCCCGGCGGCCAGGCTGAGGTCCACGCCGCGGACCGCGGGGACGGCGTCGGCGCCCGTACCGTACGTCACGTGCAGGTCGCGCAGTTCGAGGAGCGTCACTTCGCCACCCCCAGCTTCGGATTGAGCACGGACTCCAGCGCCCGCCCCGACAGTGTGAAGCAGAGCGCGACCACCGCGATGGCGATGCCCGGCGGCACCAGGAACGACCAGTGCCCGGAGCTGATCGCGCCCGCCTCGCGGGCGTCCTGGAGCATGCCGCCCCAGGAGATGACTTGCGGGTCGCCGAGGCCGAGGAACGCGAGCGTCGCCTCGGTGAGGATGGCCTCGGAGATGACCAGCGTGGTCTGGGCGAGGACCAGCGGCATCACGTTCGGCAGCACGTGCCGGAGCATGATGTGCGTGTGCCCGCTGCCGAGCGCCCGGGCGCGTTCGACGTACGGGCGGGCCTCGATGGCCAGCGTCTGCGCCCGCACCAGCCGCGCGGTCTTGGGCCAGGCGGCCACGCCGATGGCGATGATGACGGTCGTGACCGACCGGGACATCACCGTGGCCAGCACGATCGCCAGCACCAGCGTCGGCATGACGAGGAAGAAGTCGGTCACGCGCATGATCACGCCGGAGAGCCAGCCGCCGTAGTGGCCCGCGACCATGCCGACCAGGGTGCCGATGCCGACGGTCAGCGCGGCGGCCAGCAGCCCGACGGTGAGCGAGATGCGCGCCCCGTGGACGAGGAGGTCGAGCACCGAGCGGCCGAACTGGTCGGTGCCCAGCGGGAACTCGGTGCTGGGGTCCTCCAGCGCGGTGCCCGGCGCGTCGGTCACGCTGTCGGCGTCGGAGCCGGCGAGCAGCGGCGCGGCCAGCGCCACGAACGCGATGACGACGAGCGCGACGAGGCCCACGAGCCCCGCGCGCTGCTTCCGGTAGGCGCGCCAGAAGCGGGCCGCGGAGCGGCGCCGGCGCGCCCGGGCCAGCGCCCGCGGATCGGCGGCTGAGGGCTCCGCCGGGGGTTCCGAGGCGGGTGGCTCCGAGGCAGGGGGTTGGCTGGCGGGCGGGCCCTTGGGCTCGAAGCCCGGCTCCTCGCCCAGTGCTTCCGTACTCATCGGCCCACCCGGGGATCGAACAGCGGATAGATCAGGTCGGCGACCACGCTCGCCAGGATCATCGAGCCCGCGTAGACGATGAACAGGCCCTGGATCAGCGGCAGGTCGGGAATGCTGAGCGCCTGGTAGAAGAGCCCGCCCAGGCCCGGCCAGGAGAAGACCGTCTCCACCAGGATCGAGCCGGCCGCGATGAAGCCGAGGTTGACGAAGACGAGCGTGATCGTCGGCAGCATCGCGTTCGGCACGGCGTGCCGGCGGCGTACGAGGTCGTCGCGCAGCCCCTTGGCGCGGGCGGCCGTCAGATAGTCGCTGCCCATCTCGTCGAGGAGCGAGGAGCGCATGACCAGCAGCGTCTGCGCGTAGCACGCCGCCACGAGGGTGAGCACCGGCAGGAACATGTGGTGGATCACGTCCACGACGTACGCGACGCCGTGCTCGTCGCCCGACTCCATGCCGCCGGTGGGGAAGAGCCCGGGGACCGGGCCGATGCCGACGGAGAAGACGATGATGAGCAGCATCCCGAGCCAGAAGTGCGGCACCGACCAGAGCGTGAGCGCGATGCTCGTGTTGACCTTGTCGCCGAGGCCGCCGTGCCGCCAGGCCGCGCGCGTGCCCAGCCAGAGGCCGAGGGCGCTGTAGAGCACCACGGCGGTCCCGGTGAGCAGCAGGGTGGCCGGCACGCGCTCCCAGATGAGGTCGAGGACCGGCTTGTTGAACTGGTACGAGTCCCCGAGGTTGCCGGTGAGCGCGTCGCCGACGTAGTGCGTGAACTGCTCCCACAGCGGCAGGTCGAGCCCGTACTGCCGGCGCAGCGCGGCGAGTTGCTCGGCGTCGACCTTGCGGCCGTGCGTCATCGTCTTGACCGGGTCGCCGGGGATGATCCGGAAGAGGAAGAAGCTGGTGACGAGGATGGCGAAGAGGGAGACCGCGGCGCCGGCGAGCTTGCCCGCCACGTAGCTGAGGTAGGCGCGGCGGGAACTGCCCGCGGAGCCGCGGGCGTCGGGCGCCGTTTTCACGGCGGCGGGGGTGACGGATGGGTCTGCCGTAGACATGGCCCTCGCTTTGCTGGGGTGCCGTCCGGGGTGCGGGGCGCGCGTGCCGCGCCGGGGTGGAGTGCGACTGGGGGCGGGGGTCTCGGGCGGTGGAGGGGGCGGGGTGTCCGGCGCCGCGGCGCCGGACACCCCGGGTGGCGAGGGTGCGTACGGGCTACTCGCGGTCCTCCGCGGTGGCCCGGCGGCGCAGCGTGAAGAACACGCCCGCCGCGACCACCACGACGACCGCCGCGCCGCCGCCGAGCACCACGCCCATCGCCGAGCCGCCGTCGTCCGACGCCTTCGCGGCGGGGACCGCGGTGGCCCAGCTCCAGGAGCCGTCCTGGCCCCAGATGTTGCCGTTGCCCGCGGGCATCGCGGTGATCGACTCGATGTGGTCGGTGCGGTACGCCTCCACGGAGTTCGGGTACGCCAGCACGTTCATGTACCCGGTGTCGTAGAGCACCGACTGCATCTCCCGGACTATCTCCGCGCGCCTGGCCGGGTCGTCGTACGCGGCCAACTGCTCGGCGTAGAGCCGGTCGTAGTCCTTGTTGCAGATGAAGTTGTCCGTCTGCCCCACCACGTCCTTGGACTCCGGCAGCGCGGCGCAGGTGTGGATGGCCAGGACGAAGTCCGGGTCGGGGTTGACCGACCAGCCGTCGAAGGCGAGGTCGTACTCACCGGCCACCCACGGGTCGCCCACGTTGTCCAGGCACTGCAGGTCCAGGCCGATGCCCAGCTCGCCCCACCACTCCTCCAGGAACTTGCCCGCCGCCTTGTCCTTGGGGTCGGTGGCGTGGCACAGCATCCGGAAGTTCAGCGGCTTGCCGTCCTTGCCGACGCGCTTGCCGTCCTTCAGTTCGTAACCCGCCCGGTCCAGCAGCCGCGCCGCCTTCTCCGGGTCGTAGCCGATCTTCTGTTCGGCGGACGGCTTCCAGTGGTAGTCGGCGAAGCGCGGCGGGATGTAGCCCTCGCCCTCGACGCCGTGCCCCTGGAGCACCTTGTCCACTATCGCCTTGCGGTCCACGGCGAGGAAGAGCGCCTCGCGCACCCGCGGGTCGAGCAGCGCCGGATGGCCGTCGCCGAACTTGCGGCCCTCGGCGTCCCGCGCCCCCGGGTTGGTGGCGATGGCCCAGAAGCGCCGGCCCTGGCCGTCGTTGACCTTGATGTCGGGCTGCCCCTTCAGCGACGCGGCCTGCGCCGGCGTCAGGTCCGGCACGAAGGACACCTCGCCCTTGCGCAGGGCGGCGACAGCGGCGTCGGTCTCCTTGTAGTACTTGAAGGTCACCTCGTCGAACTTCGGCTTGCCGCGCCAGAAGTTCTCGTTCGGCTCGAAGGTGACGTGCGAGTCGGTCTTGAAGCCCGTCAGCACGAAGGGGCCGCTGCCCACGACCGGGAAGTCGGAGTCGTTGTTGAACTTCCCGAGGTCGTCGACGTCCTGCCAGACGTGCTTGGGCACGATCGGCAGGTCCATCGAGTTCATCGTGGCCTGCGGCTCCTTCAGCTCCACGACGAGCGTGCGCGCGTCGGGCGCCGAGACCTTCGCGAAGTTGGCGACGTACGAGCCGTTGGCCGCGCCCGCCGCCTCGTCGGTCATCATCGTGTGGAACGTCCAGCGAGCGTCCTCCGCGGTGAGCGGCTTGCCGTCGGACCACTTCACGCCGTCGCGGATGGTGTACGTCCACGTCTTGCCCGCGTTCGAGGGCTCCCACTTCTCGGCCAGCCCCGGGATGGGCTCCTGCGTCTTGACGTCGTAGTTGACGAGGGAGTCGTACATCAGCCGGTTCAGGCTCGTGGCGACGAGGGTGACCGCGAGGAACGGGCTGAGCGAGTCGACGGACTGCGCGACGGCGGCCGTGAGGACCGTCTTGTCGCCGTCGTCGCCGCCGTCGTCCTGGGCGGAGGTCGCCGCGGCCGGTCCAGCGGTGGCGGCGCCGAGCAGCGCGAGGGCCGCGGCGCCCGCGCAGAGCGCGCGGCGCAGCCGGCGTCCTGGGCGGGCGGCGGGGGTCGGCCGGCTCAGTGGGCCGGGCGTCGGGGCGTTGTCGTCGGTGGGCTGCATGACACCTCGCGGTCTTCAGGGGGCGGGATGCCGGCTGACCGGCCTGGGGGTCGGGTCTGTCTAGCGAGGTTGGTCTAAACATGTCAATGATCGTGACCGGCCTGTACGAGGGCGATACCCGGCTGAAACGCGAATGAGGCCCGCGCCTTCAAAAAGGCTGCGGGCCTCATTGGTTCAACCCAATGGCGGCAGGCCGGGCGGGCGGCCGGACGGGGCCGGCGGCGCGAGGCACTTCGCCGCGCGCTCGCGTGCGCGCGTCTGCGCTGGCCGGCCCGCCGGTACGGACCCGGGGCGGCCGGCGACCGGGGCCGCCGGCGGATCCGCCCGGGGCGTCACCCGTACGGGCTCGGGCCGGACTGCGCCTGCGACGGGCCGGTGCCGGGCGCGCCACCCGGATAGCCGCCGCCGCCCGGGTACCCCCCGCCCGCGCCGTAGCCGCCGGGGGCGCCCGCGCCGCCGGCCTGGCCGGGCAGCGGCGGCATCGCGTGCGGCGGCTGCTGGCCGCCCTCGCCGGTCCACAGGCCCTGCGCCTGCTGGGCGCGGGTGAAGTCCTCGGCGACAAGCGCGGCGAGGTTGAAGTACGCCTCCTTGGTCTTCGGCCGCATCATCGACAGGTCCAGCTCCGCGCCCGCCGACAGGTGCTCGTCGAACGGGATCACCTGCACCGCGCGGGTGCGCTGCTTGAAGTGGTTGACGATGTCGTCGATCTTGATCATCTTGGCGGTCTCGCGGACGCCGGAGATGACCGTGATGCTCCGCGAGACCAGGTCGGCGTAGCCGTGGGCGTGCAGCCAGTCCAGGGTGGTGCTGGCGCTGGACGCGCCGTCGACGGACGGCGTGGCCACGACGATGAGCTGGTCGGCGAGGTCGAGCACGCCGCGCATGGCGCTGTAGAGCAGGCCCGTGCCCGAGTCCGTGAGGATCACCGGGTACTGCTTGCCGAGCACGTCGATGACGCGGCGGTAGTCCTCGTCGTTGAACGTCGTGGAGACGGCCGGGTCGACGTCGTTGGCCAGGATCTCCAGGCCGGACGGCGCCTGCGAGGTGAACCGGCGGATGTCCATGTAGCTGTTGAGGTACGGGATCGCCGTCACCAGGTCGCGGATCGTCGCGCCGGTCTCGCGGCGCACCCGGCGGCCCAGCGTGCCGGCGTCCGGGTTGGCGTCGATCGCGATGACCTTGTCCTGCCGCTCGGCGGCGAGGGTCGCGCCGAGCGCGGTGGTCGTCGTGGTCTTGCCGACGCCGCCCTTGAGGGAGATCACGGCGATCCGGTAGCAGGACAGCACCGGGGTGCGGACGAGGGCGATCTTGCGCTGCCGCTCCTCCTCGGCCGCCTTGCCGCCGAGCTTGAAGCGGGACAGGCCGCCGCGCTCCGACTTGCGCTGCGGCTTGTGCTTGTCGTGCAGCAGTTGCTCGGAGGACAGCTCGACGGCCGCGGTGTAGCCGAGCGGGGCGTTGTGCACCGGCTGGCGGCGCTGCTCGGGCGTGACGTCGGGCCAGCCGCCGGATCGCGGGTCGCCGCCGGGCTGGGCGGGGGGCGCGGGGGAGGTGGCCGGGGAGAGCGCGCCCTGGCCCGGGGCACCGGTCTGGGCGCCGCCGGCGGGCGGGAGACCCGGGGGCTGCTGGGCGGGCTGGGCGGGGAGTTGGCCGGGCTGAGCGGGCTGGGCCTGGTGGCCGGGCTGCTGGCCGGGGTGGGCCTGCTGCGGGGGCGGTGCGGGGAGGCCGGGGTAGGGGCCGGGCTGCTGTCCCGGTCGGCCCTGCTGCCCGGGGGTGGCCTGCTGACCCTGTTCTCCCTGCCGTCCCGGCTGGTTCTGCTGGGCGGCGGGCGGCTGGGGCCAGCCGTAACCACCCTGCGGGGCGCCGGAGTCGGGCTGCTGGGCGGCCGGTGCCACGGGCACGCCGGAGGGCGACGCCACGGTCCAGCCGGGCGGCGGCTCGGCGGCGGGCCCGGAGCGGGGCGCCTCGGCGCCGGCGGGGGGCGCGGCCGGGGCAGCGGGCGGTTGGGCGGACGCCGCGGGTGCGGCGCCGGGAGCGGGCAGGCCGGGGTACGGCTGCTGCGGCGGTGCCGCGGCGGGCGGAGCGGAGGGCGCCGCCGGGGGAGCCGCGGGGGGCTGCGGCGCGGACTGCTCAGGCGCGGGCTGCGGGGCGGGCGACTGCCAGGGCGCGCCCGGGGCGGGCGGCGGCCCGGACGGCAGGTCCGCGGCCTGGAGGCGCTGCTGCTCGGCGGCGGGGAACTGCGGGGGAAGCGGCGGCAGCGCCGTGGGCGAGGCGGACTCGTCCGGCGCGGGCGCGGGCGCCCACGGGTTCGCGCCCGCGGGCGCGCTGTCCGTCGCGTACGGGCTGGCCTGCGGCGGCGCGTCCTGCGGCTCGTCGTCGCGGGCGGGCGCGGCGTCGGCGGGCACCCGGTCCTGTACCTCGGCGGCGGCGGGCACGGCGTCGTTCGGCTCGTCGTCCGCGGGCGTACGGTCCTGGACCTCCGCGGCCTGCGCGCGCAGCGAGGCGGGCGAGAAGCGCATGGTCGCGCCGCTCACCACGTCGCCCCTGTCCGGCTCGTCCTGCGCCGCGTCGTCGTCCCGGCCCTGCTCCTGGTCCTGGTCCGCCTGCGCGGCGGCGCCGGGCGCGGCGTGGGCGACGAGCGGGGTCAGCGTGCGCGTGGCGTCGTCGCGGTACGGGGCGGGCGTACCCGCCTCGTCGTCGTCCGGCCGCGGCGGGGGCGCGAACTGCGGTGCGGGGAAGGCGGAGACGCCGGCCGCGGGCGCTTCGTCGTCCGCCTCCGCGGCGGGCTGCGTACCGGGCACGGGCGGCCACGCGGCCCCCGCCTCCGGCGCCTCGGGGCCTTCGCCGGACGCGTCGGTCCCGTCGTCCGCGGCTTCCTGCCCGCCGGCGAACGAGGGCCACGCGGACCCGGACCCGGCGGACTCGCCGGCCGCGGTGTCCTGCCAGTCGGTGCCGGAGGAGGTGCCGGCCGGTTCCTGCGCCTCGGCGGCTTCCTCGTCCGCCGCCGGGGAGGCGGCCGGGAACGGCCAGGACGCGTCCGATCCGGACGCCTCGCCCGCGTCCGCGGCGGGCGCGGCGGCGCTGTGCCAGTCGGTGCCGCTCTGCCAGTCGGTGCCGGGCGCCTCGGGCTCCGCCTCCGGGGTTTCGTCGGTGCGGGCCGCCGCGGCCGGTTCGTCGTCCGCTGCCCGCTCCCCGGCCGCGTCCGCGGACGGGAAGGGCCACCCCGACTCCGGCTCGCTGCTGCGCCAGGAGGTGTCGTCGTCCCGGTCGTCCTCGGCGGCCTGCGCGGCGGGGTCCGACTCAGGAGGGGAGGGCCAGTCGGCGCCGGACGACGGGGAGTCGTCATCGGTCTGCGCGGCGGGAGTCGCCTCCGGGAGGGGCGGCCGGTCGGTGCCGGTCCCGTCGTCCTCGCCGGACGTCTCGGCGGTCGTGGCCGAGTCGGTGCCGCTGTCCCTGTCGTCGTCCGCGTCGGCGGACTGGGCCGTGGCGCCCGCGGGCTCCTCGTCCGCCTCGGAGGCGGTCTCCTGCTCGTCGTGCGCCTCGGGGCCCGCCGGGGTCGCGGAGGCGCCGCCTCCGTACCAACTCGGGGCGCTCACCGGGGAGGACGTGAACTCCTCGGCCTCCGCCGCGGGCGCGGCGCCGTCGTCGGTCCCGGTGTCCCCATCGCCGTCGGTCCCGGCCTCCGGCGCCGCCGGGGCCGCCGGCAGGGCCGCGAACGCCACCGCGGCCGGGTCCGTCGCCGCCGTCAGCGGCGGGGAGTCGTCCTCGTCCGCGTACGGCTCATCCTGATCGTCGTCGCGGCCGTCGTCCCGTTCGTCGTCCCGGTCCGCGGCCGGCTCGGCGGCCGCGGGGGCCACGGGGGCCGCCTCCGGCTCGGGCGGTGTCGCGGGCTCCGGGACCGGCGGCGGCTCCGGCGGCTCGTCCGGCAGCGTCAGCAGGAACGGCGGCGGCGTCATCGACTCCGGCACCGGCCCCGGGGCCGGTGCGTGCGCCGCGGTGAAGCCGTTGGGCAACGGAGGCATCGCCGAGCCGGCGTGGGACGAGCCGGTGCCCGCCTCCTCGTCCTGTCCGGTGCTCGGCGGCGGCACGCCCTGCGTGTACCAGGCCGCGGGCGCCGGGCTGCTGGTGAACTCGCCCGTACCCTCCGGCTCCGTAGCGGACCGCTCGACATCGGGGCTGGTCCGGCCCGCGCCGTTCTCGTCCCGATCGCTGCTCACTGTGCCTCCCAGATCCCCTCGCACCACGGCGGTCGTGCCGGCGCCTGCCCGGTGCCGTGTGCTTCTCCCACCCTAAGGGGAGTACGGAGCGCACCGGCAGGCCGGACTGTCGCAATCGGCAACGGAAGTGTCACCGTTCAGAACACCGGCCCCGCTCGGGCCACGGCGCACCCCGCGGGACCGTCCGCCCGACTGCCGGTCAGAACACGGGGTTTGCGGTCAGCGACCCTGTGTAGAGGACGAACACCCTGTTGTTCGCGGCGGTCAGGGTCCAGTCGTCCCGCTCGCGCGACGTGCGGCGGTCGTCCCAGGCCAGCCTGCCCTTGTCGATGTCGTAGACCTTGATCGCGTCCGGGTCGACGCTCGACGTCGTCCCGGCCCACAGCGAGTTCCCCTGGACCACCGGCGGGTACTTCAGCGCGACGGACCCGGCGTCCGCCGTCCACTCGATCTCCCGTGTCCTGGCGTTCCTCACGGTGAGCTGGTTGTCGTTCACGGCGTAGAGCAGGCCGCCGGCCAGCGCCGGTGCGCTCCAGATGTACTCGCCCTTCGGGTCCTCGTTCCACTCGACCTTTCCGTCGCCCTTCAGCGCGTACGCCGTCAGACCGTCCCCGCCCGCGTAGACGAAGCCCCCGCCGACCGCGCACGGCAGCGCGTACGAGCTGCGCTGCGGGGTGTCCCACACCTTCGTGCCGTCCCGGGTGTCGACGACCGCGAGCTTGCCGTCCGAGCCGGAGAGCAGCAGCATGCCGTCGGCCGTCGTGGCCCACGCGGGCTTGCTGACGGTCGACTTGACCGGCAGCGGGACCGTCCACCGCTCCTTGCCGTCCGTGCCGACGGCGCGCAGTTCGCCGTCCTTCGTCGTCACGTACGCGCCCTGCCTGTCGCCCGCGAGCACGACCGCCGCCCGGGCGTCCGGCGCCGACCACTGCTCGCGCCGGTCCCGGCCGCGCAGCCCGTACAGCACCCCTTCGGCGTCCGCCGCGGCGAAGGTGTTCTGGTCGAGCGCCGCCGCGCGGGACGCCGCCGTGGCGTCTTTCTGGCGCCACTTCTCCTTGCCGGTACGGATGTCCAGGCCCGCGATGCTGCCGTCGGCCATCGCGGCGACCAGCGTCTCGCGCAGCGGAAGCAGCATCGGCATATCGGAGTTGAGCCCGCCGACCGGGCCCCAGAGCGCCGCGGGGGCGTTGTCGGAGCTGTAGCTCTTCAGCGGCTGCGCCGCCCACGGGTCGCGCTGGGGCGCCGCGGTCGTACCGCCGTCGTCCTTGCCCAGCCACCACCAGGCCGCCGTGCCCGCGCTCGCGGCCAGCACCGCGCCGCCGGCGCCGAGCCCGACGAGCAGCCGCCGCCGCGAGGGCCCCGGCACCTGGGTGTCGCCGGCCGCGGGGAGCGCGGCGAGGCGCGCCGCCTCCTGCTCGCGGCCCCCGATGTCCTGCGCGAGCGGGCCCTGCTCCCAGACGGCCGCCGCGCCGGGCGGTGGGGCGAGGGCGGCGGCGATCTGCGGTGGAGTGGGCCGGTACGCGGGGTCCTTGGCCAGGCACGGCGCGATCAGCGGGTAGAGGTCGGGCGGCAGCCCTTCGAGCCGCGGCTCGCCGTGCACCACCTCGTACTGCACGGCCGCCACGTGGCTGCCCTGGTACGCCGCCTGCCCCGTCGCCGCCAGCGTGAGCACCGCGCCGAGCGCGAAGACGTCCGCGGGCGGGCCCACGCGCTGCCCGAGCACCTGCTCCGGCGGCCCGTAGCCGGGCGTGACGGGGGCCTCGCCGGTGCTGGTGAGGGTGAGGCCGTGCTCGGGGCGGGCGATGCCGAAGTCGATGATGCGCGGCCCGGTCGCGGTCAGCACGATGTTCGGCGGCTTGACGTCGCGGTGGACGAGGCCCGCCGCGTGGATGTCGGTGAGCGTGTTCGCCAGCGCCGCGCCGACCGCCCGCAGCGCCGTGCCGTCCAGCGGCCCGTACCGCTCGACGGCCTCGGCGAGGGTCGGCCCGGCGAGGAACTCGCAGGCGATCCACGGCCGGCCGCCCTCCGTCTCGGCGCCCAGCACCCGCGCCACGCCGGGGCTCTGCACCGCCTGCGCGGCGTGCGCCTCGCGGACGAAGCGCTGCGCCAGGTTCGACTGGTGGGCCAGCTCGGGCCGGAGCACCTTGATCGCGGCGGGCCGCCCCGAGGAGTCGCGGCCGAGGTACACCTTGCCCATGCCGCCGGCGCCGAGCACGCCGATGAGGCGGTACGGGCCGAGGCGCAGCGGGTCTCCGGTGCCGAGGGGTTTCATGGACGTACCGCTCCTGGGGGAAGTTCCTACTGAAGGGGAAGCCCGCGCACGTCGGCCGCGGTGACGACGAGGACGACCTTGGCGTCGTCCTGGGCGAGGACCATGGGGCGTTCGTTGTCCTCGGGCCCCCGGTACGACCAGGCCGTCTTGTGCTCCTCGAGGTCGACGGCCCGGACCCAGTCGCGCCCGCCGGTGCCCACGTACGCGTACTTCTCGCCGACCACGGGCGCGACGATGAACGCCTGCGGCCCGGCCCAGTCCGCCTTGGCCTCCCACTCGACCTCGCCGCTGGCGCCGTCGATGGCGATGAGCCCGTTGCCGTTCTCGACGACGTAGACCTTGCCGTCCTTGACCGCGGGGGTGCCGTAGAGCCGGGTGTCCGGGCCGAGCGCGGCGCGCGCCTCGCGGCCCTCGCCGACGGACCAGCCCACCTCGCCGTCCGACAGCCGCAGCGCGGTGAGATCGCGCAGGCCGAGGAGGACGTGGCCCTTCGCGGTCGGGAACTGCTGCAGCCCGGCCAGCGACTCGCGGTCCTCCTTCGGCGCCTTCCAGGTCCAGCGCACCTCGCCGCTCCTGGCGTCGATGCACGTCAGGGTGGACTCGACGCGGATGAGCGCCTCGTTCTTCGTCAGCGCGGTGGCGTACGAGGGGCCGGTGTCGGGGGACTTGTTGTCGAAGCCCCACAGCAGCTCGCCGGTCTTCATGTCCGCCGCCACGAACTGCGAGGTCCACGGCGTCTTCTCGACGATCTTCTTCTTCGTCTTCTTGTCGCGGTAGACGCGGGTCACCCAGCGGGTGCTTGCGCGCAGCAGCACGATGCCGTTCTCGGCGGCCTCGATGGCCGTGCCCCTGACGTCCGCGCCGTTGAGGACGACGTCCTCCTCGGAGTCGCCCGTCTCGGGATCGTTGGTGAAGAGCGCGTGCGTGCCCTCGCCCGAGACGCTGCGGCTGCCGACGGTGTAGAACCCGGAGTCGTCGCCGATGATGCCGAGCGACGGGCTGAGGACCTGGCTGACGCCGCGCAGCTTGCCGTTGCGCGCGTCGACGAACTGCCCGCCGCCCGTGGTCGTGAGGAGCAGCACGTAGTTCCCGCCGGTCGCCAGGCTGAACGCGCCGCCGCCGCCGACGACCGGGCGCGTCCACAGCTCCTTCGGCGCCTTCGGCTTCTTCGCCTTCGGCTTGGCCGCCGGCTCCTTCTCGTCGTCGCGGAGGTACGCCCACGCCCCCACACCCGCGCCGCCGACGGCCACCGCGCCCGCGCCCGCCAGCGCCAGCACCTTGCGCCGCGACGGGCCGGAGCCTGCGCCCAGTTCGGTCTCCATGGCGGCCTGATGCGGCGAGGGCAGCCGCGGCGGCTGCGGCTGCCAGGCGACGGCGGCACGGCGCAGGATGTCGGCGTGCAGCGCGTCCGGGAGGTGGTCGGCGAAGTCGGCCGTACCGTCCGGCAGTCCCTCGGCGAGCAGCATCGCCAGCTCGTCGGTGCCGGGGCGGGTCTCGGGCTCCTTGGCCAGGCAGCGCTGGAGCAGCGGCAGCAGCCCGGCGGGCACGCCGGACAGGTCGGCCTCGCCGTAGCGCACCCGGTACAGCAGGTCCGCGGCCTGCCCGCCGCCGAAGGGGCCGTGGCCGGTACAGGCGAAGACCAGCACCCCGGCGAGCGCGAACACGTCGCCGACCGGCGTGTGTTCGACGCCGGACGCCTGCTCGGGCGACATGAAGGCGGGCGTGCCCGCGGCGGTGCCGGTACGGGTCAGGTGGTCGTCGCCCGCCGCGCGGGCGATGCCGAAGTCGATGACCTTGGGCCCGGCCGCCGTCAGCAGGATGTTCGACGGCTTCAGGTCGCGGTGGACGACGCCGGAGCGGTGCAGTTGCCCCAGCGCCTCGCAGAGCGCGGCGCCCAGCGCGCGCGTCGTCGTCTCGGGCAGCGGCCCCGACACGGCCACCGCCTCGTCCAGCGGCGGGCCGAGCACGTACTCGGTCGCCAGCCAGGGCGTCTCCGCCAGCGGGTCGGCGTCGACGACCTCGGCGCCGTAGTGGTCGCCGATGACCCGGGCGGCGTCGGTCTCCAGCCGGAAGCGGGTGCGGAACTCGGCGCCCGCGGTGCCGGCTTCGCCGCTGACGAGGTCGGCGTGCATGGTCTTGAGCGCCACGGTGCGCCCGCCCGCGGAGCGGGCGAGGTAGACGGTGCCCATGCCGCCGCTGCCGAGGCGGGCGACCAGCCGGTACGGGCCCAGTTGCTGCGGATCGTCGTGGGTGAGGGGCGTAGCCATGGGATCAGTCCACCGGGAGTGCGTAGAGGGCGTCCTTGGACAGGACGAGGGCGATGCCGTCGTCCGCGGCGAGCACGCGGCCGGAGATGCCCGTGCCGTCGCCGGAGGAGCCGCCGCCCTCGCTGACCGTGGCGAACCGCCAGAGCGGGGCGCCGTCGCGGGTGTCGAACGCCTGTACCTCGGCGTCGTTGCTGTAGAAGAGGGTGCCGCCGGTGCCGCTGAGGACGACGTTGGTGACGTCGAACCGGCCGCCGGAGTAGACCGGTGTGCGCCACACCGGCTTGCCGTTCTTCACCGACAGTGCCGTCACCTCGGCGCCCTGCGTCCCGTACAGCACGCGCGAGCGCGTGTCGGTCAGCTCCGAGAAGAAATGCTCCTTCATCGGCTGCTCCCACACCTTCTTGGCGCCGCGCGTCTCGAAGCCCCGCAGCATGTCGGCGTCGTTACTGGGGCTGACGAGTATCCCGGCCTCGGTGAGGAAGGTGCTGGGGCCGTCGTAGTCCTCGATCCCCTCGTACTTCTGCTCCCACGCCTTCTCTCCGCTGCGCCGGTCGAGTGCGAGGTAGGTGAAGGCGGAGCCGGAGGTGGGGGCGCTGGGGATGAGCAGCTCGCGCCCGCGGACCTTCATCTTCTCGCCGTCGCTGAGCGGGTCGCCCAAGGCGCCGTAGCCCTTGGGCAGCGGTTTGTTCCACACCTCTGCGCGCTTGCGGGTGTCGTACGCGACCATGGAGAACTCCTCCATGTCGGAGCCCCGCGTGGCCAGGAAGTAGAGGATCCCGTCGACCGCGCCGACGGCTGCTTGGAAGGACAGCTTGCTGTTCGCCGAGTAGTCCTCGACGGCGCCCTTCGACTTGCCGCCGGCGAGCTCGACGACCTCCATGGCGCCGAACGTCGGAATCAGGAGCACCTGGCCGCGGCCGAGATCGATCAGGCCCCCGTCCGCGAAGACGTCGGAGTCCCACGCCTTCTTGCCGGTGCGCACGTTCACCGCGGTGAGCGCGCCCATCGTCTCCACGACGGCGATCTTGCCGACGAGGCTGACCGAGTCGGCCTCCTGGCCCTGCAGCGAGTAGTGCCACAGCGGCGTGGGCGCGGCGCCCTTCGCGGGGGTGGTGCGGTAGACCGGCGGATCCTCCTCGGTCGCCCGGCGGTACGCGTAGACGCCGCCCCCGCCGACCGCGAGGCCCGCGGCGCCGAAGGCGAGGCCGCGCAGCAGGGCGCGGCGGCCCGGCCGCGGCGGGGGCACGGAGGTCTCCCCGGCGCCCGCCCCGGCCGACGTCTCCGGCGTCTGCCCGGGGGCGGGCGGCCCGCCTGGGCCGCCGGGCTCGCCGGGGCCCGGTGGCGGCGTGAGCGGGCCCTGCGCGGGCAGCGACGGCAGTTGCGCGGTCAGCGCCGCGGCGACGGCGCCGGGCACCTGCTCCTGCCCCGGCTCCGCGGGAAGGGCCTGCTGCGCCTGCTGGAGCTGCTGGAGCAGCGCGTCCGCGCGCGGGCGCTGCGCCGGATCCTGGGCCAGACAGCCGGCGAGGACGGAGGCCAGCGGCTCGGGCAGCGCGGCCGGGTCGGGGGAGTGGGCGCCGGTGGCGGCGTACGCCAGCACCACGCCCAGCGCGTAGATGTCGCCCAGCGGTCGCGGCACCCCGCCGGCGTGCTGCTCCGGGGGCAGCCACGCGGGCGGCAGCCCGGGCACCGCCGTACGGGGCCCGTCGCCCGGCGCCGCGGCCCGTACCGCGCCGTACGCCACGAGCCGCGGCCCGGCCGCCGTCAGCAGCACGGCGGCGGGCGTCAGCCCCGCGTACACCAGGCCCTGCGTGTGCGCCTGGAGCACCGCGGCGGCCAGCGACACGCCCAACTGGCAGACGTACGGCACCGGCAGCGGACCGCCCTGCGCCGCCAGCGCCGCGGGCAGCGGCAGTGCGGGCGCGCAGTCGTACGCCACCCACGGCTCCTCGTCCTGCGGCGCCACCCCGGCCACCGGCGCGGCGGCAGGACCGGCCAGCCGCGCGGACGTGCCGGCCTCGGAGGCGAACCGGACCCGGAAGCCCGGGTCGGCGGCGAGCGCCTCGGGCGGCGTCATCAGCACCACGACCCGGCCGAGCGGCTCGCTGTACGCCAGATGGAACCGCGGCCCGTCGGCGGCGGACCCCCCTTCGGGACCGGACGTGCCCAGCGGCGCGACGATCCGGTGCGGGCCCACTCTCTCCTGGCCGCCGACGGTGGTGCCGGTCGCGCCGCCGGTGTGACCGCCTGAGCCGGTCAACGTCTGCATACGAACAATCCCCCTTGCCGCCGCGCGCTCAGTCCAGCGGCAGCGCGTACACGCTGCTCCCGCTCGCGATCACGGCCGTGTCCTTGCCGACCGCCACCCGGCGCCGGTGTGCGTACTTCGGCTTGCCCGGCCGCATGTCGGTGAACCGCCACAGCAGGTCGCCGCCGTCCGCGTCGTACGCCAGCACCTGCGTGTCGTCGCCCGCGATGAGGACCTTCTCGTCGGGCGTGACGTGCAGCGGCGGCGCCTGGACGAGCACCCCGACGTAGGCGAGCTGCGGGTTGCGCTTCCACTGCTCCTCGCCCGAGTCCCGCGCCACGGAGTGCACGGCGCGGAAGGTGTCGAGGGCGTGGACTATCTCGCCCTGTACGGCGGGCGGGCCGAAGTTCTGCGGGTTGGTGCTCTCCATGTCCTCGTCCCACGGCTCCGCGGTCACGCTCCACACCTCGTCGCCGCCGCTCGCGTCGTACCCGCGCATCGTCTTGCCGGCGGTGGCGACCAGCAGGTCCTTGCCCGCCGCGGCCCAGTGGCCGCCCGCCATCCCGGCGTACTCCTGCGCCCACCGCTCCTCGCCGCTGCCGAGGTCGAGCGCGGAGACCGCGGCCGGCTTGTCGCGGTGCCTGGCGTCCTCGTCGGCCTCGGGCACCAGGACGACCGAGCCGCCGAGGAAGAGCGCGGCGGTCGCGGCGGCCGAGCCGGGCGAGCGCCACAGCTCGCGGCGCTCGGCGAGGTCGAAGCCGACGACGGTCAGCTCGCCGCCCTCCTCGACGGTGAACGCGGCCGTGTCGCCGGCCACGCCGAGCAGCGCGCCGTACGGCGTCTTGCCGCCGCGGCGGAACTTCTCCGACGTCCACGCCACCGAGCCGCTCGCGGCGTCGAGCACCGTCAGGTCCTTGCCGGGCACCAGCACCATGCCGTCGGCGAGCGGCACCGCGGGCGCCGACGCGCGGACGTCCGACTGCTCCCACAGCTCCTCGCCGGTGCGCAGGTCCAGCGCGAAGACGCCGGATTTCGCGACGACCAGCGCGGTGGTGCCCGCGGCGACGGCCGGCGGTCCCACCGGCTCCACCTTGCCGAGGCCCTTGCCCCACAGCACGGGGGGCGGGGCGCCGTTCAGCCGCTTCCTGCCGGTGGTGCGTGCGGCCAGCCGCTCCGCGGTGGTCGGCGGCGGAGGCGGGTCCTCCGTGGTCGCGGCCCAGGCGGCGGCGCCGCCGGCCGCGACGCCCACCGCCCCGCCGGCGATGCCGGCGATCAGGGCGCGGCGGGTGGCGGGACGGCCGATGACGGTGGTGCCGCCGACCGGGTCCGGCGTGCCGGGGCCCGGGGCCGGCGCCGCGAGGAAGGCGGGGTCCGGCTCGGTCTCGGCGGCGAGCACGTCGGCGGCCTGGAGCGCGAGCGCGGCGCTGACCCGGCGGGGCAGCCAGCCGGGGGCCAGCGCGGCACCGGAGCGGGTGGTCGCCGCGTCGAGCACGGTCCCGGGGGCGGCCGCGCCCATGCCGGGGGCCGCGGAGTGGCCGGGTGCCGCGGCGTGCAGCAGTTCGGGCAGCAGCGCGGCGGCGGTGGGGCGGCGGGCCGGGTCGGGGTGGAGGCAGGGCTCCAGGACGGCGCGGAGCGGGGGCTGGAGCAGGTCCAGCGGGTTCGCGGGGGTGCCGTAGGCGCCGGTGGCGTACGGGTCCGCGGCGTACGGGTCCGGGCCGTATCCGGGATCGCCGGTGAGCGGGTCCGTCAGCGGGTCGCCGAAGCCCCCCGCCTGCGGGTCCGCGGCCTGCGCCTGGTCGCCGGGAAGCAGCCCGGTGGCGGCGTACAGGAGCACCGCGGCCAGCGCGTACACGTCCCCCAGCGGCCGCGGCCGCCCGCCCGCCGCCTGCTCCGGCGGCAGGAACTCCGGTATCAGCCCGGCCAGGCTCTCGCGCGGGCTGCCGTCGGCGCCCGCCGCGCTCACCGTGCCGTAGCCGGTGAGCAGCGGCCCGTCACCGGTGAGCAGCACGGCCGTCGGGTCGAGCCCGCCGTGCGCCATGCCCGCGGCGTGGAGCGCGGCCAGCGTCTCGGCCAGCGCGGCGCCCACGGCGTACACGGTGCGCTCGGGCAGCGGGCCCTGCTGGGCGTCCAGCGCGGCGGGCAGCGGCAGCGCGGGCCGGTACGGCATCGCCCACCACGGCGGTCCCGCGGTCGACAGCTCGCTCACCGGCGCCAGCCACGGGCCGCCCGTACCGCCGAGGCGCTGGGCCTCGGCGGCGGCGGCGTGGAAGCGCCCGGCGTGGCCGTGGTCGGCGGCCGTCGCCTCGGTGCGCGGTGCGGTGATCAATACTGTGCGTTCGCCGCCCGGTGCCTGCGCGATGTAGCGCGCGGCCGGCGCGCGCATCTCGCCCGCGTCCGTGTCCAGACGCCCCACCGGCCGGTACGCCCCGAACTGCTCGGGGTCGTCGAGTCGCAGCGGTTCCATACCCCCTCCTAGGAACTGGCCGCACGCAGCCTACCGGGGACGGCCGGGCTCCGTGCCGGGCGGGGGGTAATTGGTCCCGCGCGGCAGGGGAGAAAGTCCCGCGCGAGCGCCGCGGATTCTTATCGGGAAGTGGCGTGCACCACATGCCTCTGAAGGAATCCTAAAAGCGGTAGTAGCGGAATCTGACGAGGGTCCGGGACTTTAGCCCCTGTAGTCACCTGACTTTTGGCAGGGGAGTCCGCCGGACTTGTGGACACGGCCCACGCGAACCGCTCTGACCTGCATATATGGCCTACGGCAGCCCTCCCGTGCGCCGTCCGGGGGCGTTCTCCCGGGCCTTCTCGGAACGTCCGCAAGGGGCAGAAAAACCCGACTCGCCGCTACGACCCCGGCTCGTACCAAGGGTCCTTGTCCGTCCCGATCCGACGCGTTACCAAGGTGATGCGACCTCGGAGCGCAGCCGGGGTCGAAACCTTTCTGGAGGGAATTCAGAGAATGTTCAAGCACGCCAAGTTCACCGCCCCCATAGCCACCACCGCGATGCTCGCCGCCGGCGGCGGCATGGTTCTCGCCCTGGGCTCCGGGGTGGCCACGGCCGACAGCAAGCCCGACTGGGTCAAGCCCGTCACGGCCGACTACGACGTCACCGGCCAGTACAACCAGGGCGGTGCCCGCTGGGCCGCCAAGCACAGCGGCCAGGACTTCGCCGCCCCCACGGGCACGAAGGTGAAGGCGGCCAGCGACGGCACCGTCGTCACGGCCGGCTGGGGCGGCGCCTACGGCAACAACATCGTGATCAAGCACGGCGAGGGCGTCTACACCCAGTACGCCCACCTGTCCAAGATCGACGTGAACGTGGGCGAGAAGGTCAACGCCAAGGAGCTGATCGGCAAGATCGGCACGACCGGCAACTCCACCGGCCCGCACCTGCACTTCGAGGTCCGCACCACCCCCGACTACGGTTCCGCCGTGGACCCGGTCGCGTTCCTCGGCAAGCACGGCGTCAAGATCTGACCCGCACCCCCGGCCCCGCCGGGCGGCGCCGGACGGCGGTCCTCGGGCCGCCGTGCGGCTGATAGGCTGACGGACGGTTCGCGTGAGCGCCCCCGTATCCCACGGGTGAGGCGCCGCGACCGCCCCGCCTGCCGAGTCACCGCAGATTCCCTGTGACCAAAACCAGGGGCGCTCGGCGGCGCCGATCCGAGGAGTGGGAAAGCATGTCGCTCGACACCGCGACGAAGAAGAAGATCATGGCCGAGTACGCCACGAAGGAAGGCGACACCGGCTCGCCCGAGGTCCAGGTGGCGATGCTCACCCAGCGCATCAGCGACCTCACCGAGCACCTGAAGACCCACAAGCACGACCACCACTCGCGCCGCGGTCTGCTCCTGCTCGTCGGCCGCCGCCGCCGGCTGCTGCAGTACCTGGCGAAGAAGGACATCGCCCGCTTCCGTACGCTGGTCGACCGCCTCGGCATCCGCCGCGGCGCCGCCGGCGCCCGCTAGCCCCGTACGAGGGAGCGGTTCCCGCACCGGGAGCCGCTCCCTCGGCGTATGCCCGCAGCGCTCCGGTTTCGCCCGGACGCCGGGCCGGTCCGTCCGTACGGACCCTTACCGAACGGTTGCCAGCCAGCCGTCGAGACGCCGCCAGGGGGACTTGTACTCTGGTCGGCAGGACATCAGCACAGAGTGAATACGGGGAGCAACCGCCCGCAGCCGCCGGACAGTGCCGACAGCGGGCGCCGGTCCTCGGTAGTGGCCTTCGGAGCACGCGAGAGCGCGCACCCCGGTGGCTTCGATCGAAGACCGGCCCGGCCTACAGCCGCTCATCCGGGCCCGAGCCTGCCGCGCGGGTGCTCCACCGCTCACCGCCCACGCCACACGGGCGTGGGCGCAGACGAGGAGAATTTCCTGGTGGAGAACGAAACCCACTACAGCGAGGCCGTCATCGACAACGGCTCGTTCGGCACCCGCACCATCCGCTTCGAGACCGGCCGGCTCGCCAGGCTCGCCGCCGGCTCCGCCGTCGCCTACCTCGACGACGAGACCATGGTCCTCGCGGCGACCAGCGCCTCCAAGCAGCCCAAGGACCAGCTCGACTTCTTCCCCCTGACGGTGGACGTCGAAGAGCGCATGTACGCCATCGGCAAGATCCCCGGCTCCTTCTTCCGCCGCGAGGGCCGCCCCAGCGAGGACGCCATCCTCACCTGCCGGCTCATCGACCGGCCGCTGCGCCCCTCCTTCAAGAAGGGCCTGCGCAACGAGATCCAGATCGTCGCCACGATCGAGGCGCTCAACCCCGACCACCTCTACGACGTGGTCGCCATCAACGCCGCCTCCGCCTCCACCCAACTGGCGGGCCTGCCGTTCTCCGGTCCCATCGGCGGCACCCGCGTCGCCCTCATCCGCGGCCAGTGGGTGGCCTTCCCCACCCACGCCGAGCTGGAGGAGGCCGTCTTCGACATGGTCGTCGCCGGCCGCGTCCTCGACGACGGCGACGTCGCGATCATGATGGTCGAGGCCGAGGCCACCGACCAGACCGTCGAGCTGGTCAAGGGCGGCGCCACCGCGCCGACCGAGGAGGTCGTCGCCGCCGGCCTGGACGCCGCCAAGCCCTTCATCAAGACCCTCTGCAAGGCGCAGGCCGACCTCGCCGCCAAGGCCGCCAAGCCGACCGGTGAGTTCCCCGTCTTCCTCGACTACCAGGACGACGTGCTCCAGGCGCTCACCCAGGCCGTGCGCGACGAGCTGGCCCAGGCCCTCACCATCAGCAACAAGCTGGAGCGCGAGGCCGAGCTGGACCGCGTCAAGGACGTCGCCGCCGAGAAGCTGCTGCCGCAGTTCGAGGGCCGCGAGAAGGAGATCTCCGCGGCGTACCGCGCGCTCACCAAGGAGCTGGTGCGCGAGCGCGTCATCCGCGAGAAGGTCCGTATCGACGGCCGCGGCGTGACCGACATCCGCCCGCTGGCCGTCGAGGTCGAGGCGATCCCGCGGGTGCACGGCTCGGCGCTCTTCGAGCGCGGCGAGACCCAGATCATGGGCGTGACGACGCTGAACATGCTCCGCATGGAGCAGCAGCTCGACACCCTCAACCCGGTGACGCGCAAGCGCTACATGCACAACTACATCTTCCCGCCGTACTCCACCGGCGAGACCGGCCGCGTCGGCACCCCGAAGCGCCGCGAGATCGGCCACGGCGCGCTCGCCGAGCGCGCCATCGTGCCGGTGCTGCCCAGCCGCGAGGACTTCCCGTACGCGATCCGCCAGGTCTCCGAGGCCCTCGGCTCCAACGGCTCGACGTCCATGGGCTCCGTCTGCGCCTCGACGATGTCGCTGCTGAACGCCGGTGTGCCGCTGAAGGCCCCGGTCGCCGGCATCGCCATGGGCCTGATCTCCAAGGAGATCGAGGGCGAGACGCGCTATGTGACGCTGACCGACATCCTCGGCGCCGAGGATGCCTTCGGCGACATGGACTTCAAGGTCGCCGGCACCAAGGAGTTCGTCACCGCCCTGCAGCTCGACACCAAGCTCGACGGCATCCCCGCCTCCGTGCTGGCCGCGGCCCTGAAGCAGGCCCGCGACGCCCGGCTGCACATCCTCGACGTGATGATGGAGGCCATCGACCGGCCGGACGAGATGTCCCCGCACGCCCCGCGGATCATCACCATCAAGATCCCGGTGGACAAGATCGGCGAGGTCATCGGCCCCAAGGGCAAGATGATCAACCAGATCCAGGAGGACACCGGCGCCGAGATCACCATCGAGGACGACGGCACGATCTACATCGGTGCCGCCGACGGCCCGGCCGCCGAGGCCGCCCGTACGACCATCAACGGCATCGCCAACCCGACGATGCCCGAGGTCGGCGAGCGCTACCTGGGCACGGTCGTGAAGACCACCTCCTTCGGCGCCTTCGTCTCCCTGCTCCCCGGCAAGGACGGTCTGCTGCACATCTCGCAGATCCGCAAGCTCGCCGGCGGCAAGCGCGTGGAGAACGTCGAGGACGTCCTCGGCGTCGGCCAGAAGGTCCAGGTCGAGATCGCCGAGATCGACCAGCGCGGCAAGCTGTCCCTCATCCCCGTCCTGGAGGACGAGGAGAAGGACGGCGACGACGCCGGGAAGTCCGAGGACGAGTCCGCGAAGTGACTCTCCCCCGCAGCAGTCGGAAGGCGGCCCGCCCCCCGTACCGGGGGCGGGCCGTCCCCCGTCCGCGCTCCACGACCGCGACGCTCCTCGCAGGCGCCGGCGGCTCCGCCGGCCCGGACGGTGCCGGCACCGTACGCAAGACGGTGCTGCCCGGCGGGCTGCGCGTGCTCACCGAGAGGCTGCCCGCCGTCCGCTCCGCGACCTTCGGCATCTGGGCGCACGTCGGCTCCCGCGACGAGACCCCCGCGCTCGGCGGCGCCACGCACTACCTGGAGCACCTGCTCTTCAAGGGCACGAGGACGCGCTCGGCCCTCGACATCTCCGCGCCCATCGACGCGGTCGGCGGGGAGATGAACGCGTTCACGGCCAAGGAGTACACCTGCTACTACGCGCGGGTCCTCGACACGGACCTGCCGCTGGCCATCGACATCGTCTGCGACATGCTCACCGGCTCCGTCATCCGCGCCGAGGACGTCGAGGCCGAACGCGGCGTCGTCCTCGAAGAGATCGCGATGACCGAGGACGACCCCGGCGACTGCGTCCACGACCTCTTCGCCCGCACGATGCTCGGCGACACCCCCCTCGGCCGCCCCGTCCTCGGCACCGTCGAGACCGTCACGGCCCTCACCCGCGACCGCGTCGCCCGCTTCTACCAGCGCCACTACGTGCCCACCCGGCTCGTCGTCGCCGCCGCGGGCAACGTCGACCACGACGACGTCGTACGCCGGGTGGCCGCCGCCTTCGACCGCGCCGGCGCGCTCGACGCCACCGGCGCCGCCCCGCACGGCCCCCGCGCCGGCAGCCGCGCGCTGCGCACCGCGGGCCGCTTCGAACTCCAGGAGCGCCGCACCGAGCAGACCCACCTCGTCCTCGGCGCCCCCGGCGTCGGCCGGCACGACGAGCGCCGCTGGGCGCTCAGCGTGCTGTCCGCGGCGCTCGGCGGCGGCATGAGCTCCCGGCTCTTCCAGGAGATCCGGGAGAAGCGCGGCCTGGCCTACTCGGTGTACTCGTACACCTCGGGATTCGCCGACTGCGGCCTCTTCGGCGTCTACGCGGGCTGCCGCCCCGCGCAGGCCGCCGACGTGCTCAAGCTCTGCCGCGAGGAGCTGGCGCTCGTCGCCAAGAAGGGCCTGCCCGACGACGAGGTCGCGCGCGCCGTCGGCCAGTTGTGCGGCTCCCTGGTGCTGGGCCTGGAGGACACCGGCGCGCTGATGCACCGGCTCGGCAAGAGCGAGCTGTGCTGGGGCGAGCAGATGTCGGTCGACGACATCCTGGCCCGTATCCGCGCCGTCACCCCCGACGACGTCCGCGAGGTGGCCGCGACCGTCCTGGGCCGCCGCCCGTCCCTGTCCGTCATCGGCCCGGTCACGGACCGCCAGGCCACCGCGCTGCGGGCGGCGGTGGCCTGAGGGAGCGGGGCGCGGGTGCCGCGGGGACACGGCGTAACGTGGGCGCGTGCCCGCGGCCGCGGCGACGCCCCCTCCCGGAGCAACCCATCGACACCGGAGGTAGTACGCGCATGACCACCCAGCTCAAGGTCGGCGTCATCGGCGCCCGCGGCCGTATCGGCTCCGAGGCCGCCGGGGCGGTCGAGGCCGCCGAGGACATGGACCTCGTCGCCGCCGTCGACCGCGACGACGACCTCGCGGAACTGACCCGGGCCGGCGCCCAGGTCGCCGTCGAGCTGACCCACCCGGACTCCGCCCCCGCCAACGTCGACTTCTGCGTACGCCACGGAATCCACGCCGTCGTCGGCACCACCGGCTGGACCGACGACCGCCTCGCCGCGCTGCGCACCCGGCTCGCGGAAAGCCCCGGCACCGGCGTGCTCATCGCCCCGAACTTCTCCCTCGGCGCCGTCCTCACCATGCACTTCGCCCGGCAGGCCGCGAGGTTCTTCGAGTCCGCCGAGGTCGTCGAGCTGCACCACCCGAACAAGGCCGACGCCCCGTCCGGCACCGCCACCCGCACCGCCCGCCTCATCGCCGAGGCCCGCCGCGAGGCCGGCCTGCCGCCGCAGCCCGACGCCACCGCCACCGCCCTGCCCGGCGCCCGCGGCGCCGACGTCGACGGGGTGCCCGTGCACGCCGTACGCCTCCGCGGACTCCTCGCCCACCAGGAGGTGCTGCTCGGCGACACGGGGGAGACCCTCACCATCCGGCACGACTCGCTGCACCACAGCAGCTTCATGCCGGGCATCCTGCTCGCCGCCCGCCGGGTGCCCGTGACCCCGGGCCTGACGGTCGGCCTGGAACACTTCCTCGACCTCGGCTGACGCCGCCTCCGGGAATCCGCTCATGCGCTCGAAGATCACGTACATCGTGCTGTCGGCCGTGCTGGTCGTGTACTTCTTCCTCGCCGGCACCCGCGGCTGGTACCTGCTGCGCGAGGGCACGCCGCTGACCGTCGCCTTCGGCGTCGCCGTGCTCGTGCTCCCCGCCATCGGCATCTGGTTCCTCTGGCACACCACCGCCTTCGCCCGCGCCGCGAGCGCGCTGGCGCGGGAGCTCGACGCCGAGGGCGGGCTGCCGGTCGACGAGCTGAAGCGCACCCCGAGCGGCCGTATCGACCGCGACTCGGCCGACGCCGTCTTCCGCCGCCGCAAGGCCGAGACGGAGGCGGCGCCCGAGGACTGGCGGAGCTGGTTCCGGCTGGCGGTCGCGTACCACGACGCGCGCGACACCCCGCGGGCGCGCAAGGCGATGCAGCAGGCGATCAGGCTGCGCCGGGCGGCGGGGTAGCGGGGCCGTACGCGGGCGGGCGCCGCCGGCGGCGCCACGGGAGCGTCAGCGCAGCTCCGTCGCCCACGCCTCGACGGTGTCGGCCGCCCGGTCGAACGCCTCGGGGCGGCTCAGGAAGTCGGCGTTGGAGTCCGTCAGCAGCGGCCGCAGCGGCGCCGAGTCCCCGCCCCGCCCCCGCCGCGCTCCCGGGACCACGAGGAGCGCCTGCCCCTGCACCGTACGCGGCAGGCCGAGCCACTTCACCGGCTGCTGCACGGTCCGTACGGCGGCGACCTCGTCCCACGCCAGGGTGACGGTGCGGAGGAGATGCACCTGCCGCAGTCCGTGCGCGCTCACCCACACCCCGACGCGCAGCAGCCGCAGCGCCGCCAGGATGATGCCCCCCGCCACGCCCGCGCAGGTCAGCGCGCCCGTGACCGAGTCCGCGAGCAGCATGATGACGGTCGCGAAGAGGAGATACGAGGCGAGCAGCAGCTCGATGGCCGCCATGAGCACCCGCCAGGGTCCCGGACGGTACGGCCGGCGCCAGCGGTCGCGGTCGGCGTAGGGGAGGGGCGCGTCGCCGGCGACGTCTCCGAAGTCGCGGTCGGCGGTGAGAAAGGGCAGTGGCACGCCTGCGAGGCTAGCGAGGCCCCGGCGGGCCCACCACCCCGGGGGTGCGGACGGGGCAACCGGGGCGGCCGTGACGACGGTGACAGGGGTGCCGCGGGCGGCGTCAGGGGGTGTGCTGCGCGGACCCCGGGTCGTCGGTGAGCTCCATGGCCGGGATGCCGAACACCACCGCGCCGACGAGCCCCGCCACTATCAGCACTCCCACCAGCGCCCGGCCGGCGATCTCGCCGATCCCGGCGCGTTTCACGGGGGGCGGCACGGGGACGTCGCTGCGGAAGCGGTCGGCCTCCGCTACGAAGGCGAACGGAACGGGCTCACGCCGACGGCGAAGCATGCGGGGCACCACCTCAGGGCTCGTGGGTTTGTCGACTTGACTCCTGCCATCCGGGCAACGTCGGAACGTCCCGTAAAGTGCCCAGATCCAGGGCCATGTGCCGAATACCTCTCAAAGATACCCGGCCGTAGCGGGCACCCGGCGGGCTGCCGGGGCCGGGGGCGCTCGAAAGGCGCTGCGAATTGTCTGGAATGGTGGTTATCGCGAAGTTCGCCTAGGCTGAGGATACGAACCCGGTACTGCTTGAACCCCCGAGCAGGCAGTGCCGGGTTCTCCCGCGACTGCCGCAACCGCACGCCACCCAAGCGCGCACTCCGGGCATTCTTACGAGTAGCGTGTCACTCATGGCTCCGACATCCACCCCGCAGACGCCCTTCGGACGGATGCTGACCGCCATGGTCACGCCGTTCACCCCCGACGGCGCCCTCGACCTCGACGGCGCCCAGCGACTCGCCGCCCACCTCGTCGACGCAGGCAACGACGGGCTGGTGCTCAACGGCACCACCGGTGAGTCCCCCACCACGAGCGATGCGGAGAAAGCCCAGCTCGTACGGGCCGTGGTGGACGCCGTCGGCGACCGCGCCCACATCGTCGCCGGAGCCTCGACGAACGACACCCGGCACAGCGTCGAGCTGGCCCGCGCCGCCCAGGACGCCGGCGCCCACGGCCTGCTGGCCGTCACGCCGTACTACAGCAAGCCGCCGCAGCAGGGCCTCTACGCCCACTTCACGGCCATCGCCGACGCCACCGACCTGCCCGTGATGCTCTACGACATCCCCGGCCGCAGCGGCGTCCCGATCAACACCGAGACCATGGTCCGGCTGGCGGAGCACCCCCGGATCGTCGCCAACAAGGACGCCAAGGGCGACCTCGGCCGCGCGAGCTGGGCCATCGCCCAGACGGGCCTGGCCTGGTACTCCGGCGACGACATGCTGAACCTGCCGCTGCTGTCCGTCGGCGGCGTCGGCTTCGTCTCCGTCGTCGGCCACCTCGTCACCCCCGAACTGGTCGCCCTCATCGAGGCGTACACCGGCGGGGACGTGGCCAAGGCCACCGAACTGCACCAGCAACTGCTCCCCGTCTACACCGGCATGTTCCGCACCCAGGGCGTCATCACCGTCAAGGCGGCGCTCACCCTGCGGCAGATGCCCGGCGGCCCGCTGCGGCTGCCCCTCGTCGGACTCTCGCCGGAGGAGACCGAGCAGCTCAAGCGGGACCTCAAGGGCGGCGGCGTGCACGTGTAGCCGTACGCGCCCGGCCGTACGCGTCGCACCACCGCCGTCCTCACCGCCGTAGAGACGTCACAACCGCATACCGAGAAATCCGCGGCGCGGCTTCAGGGAAGCCGCCGTCGCACGCATCCATGTGCGCCCCGCCCGGGCCCGCCGCCGGGACCCGGCCGGTGCGCATGGTGAGGAGACACCTTTGAGCCATCCCCATCCCGAACTCGGCCCACCCCCCGCACTCGCGGAGGGCGCCCTGCGCGTCACGCCGCTCGGCGGACTCGGCGAGATCGGCCGCAACATGACCGTCTTCGAATACGGCGGCCGCCTGCTGATCGTCGACTGCGGCGTCCTCTTCCCCGAGGAGGAGCAGCCCGGGGTCGACCTGATCCTTCCCGACTTCTCCACCATCAGGGACCGCCTCGACGACATCGAGGGCATCGTCCTCACGCACGGCCACGAGGACCACATCGGCGCCGTGCCGTACCTGCTCCGCGAGAAGGCGGACATCCCCCTGATCGGCTCCAAGCTGACCCTCGCCCTCATCGAGGCCAAGCTCCAGGAGCACCGCATCCGCCCGTACACCCTCCAGGTCGCCGAGGGCGGCAGGGAGCGCATCGGGCCCTTCGACTGCGAGTTCGTCTCCGTCAACCACTCCATCCCGGACAGCCTGGCCGTCGCCGTCCGCACCCCCGCGGGCGTCGTCGTGCACACCGGCGACTTCAAGATGGACCAACTGCCCCTCGACGGCCGCCTCACCGACCTGCCCGCGTTCGCGCGCCTCGGCGAGGAGGGCATCGACCTGCTGCTGGTGGACTCCACCAACGCCGAGGTCCCGGGGTTCGTGGCCCCGGAGAAGGACATCTCAGGCGTGCTGCGCGGGGTGTTCGCGGCGGCGCAGCGAAGGATCATCGTCGCGAGCTTCGCGAGCCACGTGCACCGCATCCAGCAGGTCCTGGACGCGGCGCACGCGTACGGCAGGAAGGTCGCCTTCGTCGGCCGTTCCATGGTCCGCAACATGGGCATCGCCCGCGACCTCGGCTACCTGCGCGTGCCCGCGGGACTCGTCGTCGACGTGAAGACCCTCGACGACCTGCCGGACCGCGAGGTCGTCCTGGTCTGTACGGGCTCGCAGGGCGAGCCGATGGCCGCCCTGTCCCGGATGGCCAACCGCGACCACCAGATCCGCATCGTCGCCGGCGACACCGTCATCCTCGCCTCGTCCCTCATCCCCGGGAACGAGAACGCGGTCTACCGCGTGATCAACGGCCTCACCCGCTGGGGCGCCAACGTCGTCCACAAGGGCAACGCCAAGGTCCACGTCTCGGGCCACGCCTCGGCCGGCGAACTGCTGTACTTCTACAACATCTGCAAACCCCGCAACGTCATGCCGGTCCACGGCGAATGGCGCCACCTGCGCGCCAACGCCGAACTCGCGGCGGCGACGGGCGTCCGCGCGGACCGCATCGTCATCGCGGAGGACGGCGTGGCCGTCGACCTGGTCGACGGGGTCGCCAAGATCTCCGGCAAGGTCCAGGCGGGATACGTGTACGTCGACGGCCTCTCCGTCGGCGACGTGACGGAATCCTCGCTCAAGGACCGCCGCATCCTCGGCGAGGAGGGCATCATCAGCGTCTTCGTCGTGGTCGACAGCACCACGGGGAAGATCGTGGGCGGCCCCCACGTCCAGAGCCGCGGATCCGGCATCGAGGACGGGGCGTTCCGGGCCGTCATCCCGAAGCTGGAGGAAGCCCTCGCCAAGTCCGCCTCGGACGGCGTCGCCGAGACGCACCAGCTCCAGCAGTTGGTCCGGCGCACGGTGGGCAAGTGGGTCTCCGACACCTTCCGCCGCCGCCCGATGATCCTCCCGGTCGTCGTCGAGGTCTGACACCCCACGGGAGACGCCCCGTTGCCCCCGACCCGGCCCCAACCCCCGCCTCGGACATTGCCCCAGGCGGGGGTTGGGGCCGGAGCCGATTTGCACGAGGACCGAACGTCCAGTAGGTTGACGACACCGCCCGATGAGCCCGAGGGCCGTCGTGCCCGCTCAACTGGGGCCGAGGGGCGGTCATTTCAACCCACAGGAAGCTGTTAGGGTTGGAACACACCGAAGGGAAACGCCCGGAGAGGCCCGAGAGGGTTTTGAAGGTAGTGTCCGTTCTTTGAGAACTCAACAGTGTGCCAAGTAATCGATGCCAAGTGTTTGATGTAGTGACACAGTTATAGCGAGGCAGACTCGTTTCTGTGATTGCGTCTTGTATGCATTTACGGAGAGTTTGATCCTGGCTCAGGACGAACGCTGGCGGCGTGCTTAACACATGCAAGTCGAACGATGATCCGGTTTCGGCCGGGGATTAGTGGCGAACGGGTGAGTAACACGTGGGCAATCTGCCCTGCACTCTGGGACAAGCCCTGGAAACGGGGTCTAATACCGGATAGTACCTTCGGGCGCATGCCTGTTGGTGGAAAGCTCCGGCGGTGCAGGATGGGCCCGCGGCCTATCAGCTTGTTGGTGGGGTGATGGCCTACCAAGGCGACGACGGGTAGCCGGCCTGAGAGGGCGACCGGCCACACTGGGACTGAGACACGGCCCAGACTCCTACGGGAGGCAGCAGTGGGGAATATTGCACAATGGGCGCAAGCCTGATGCAGCGACGCCGCGTGAGGGATGACGGCCTTCGGGTTGTAAACCTCTTTCAGCAGGGAAGAAGCGAGAGTGACGGTACCTGCAGAAGAAGCGCCGGCTAACTACGTGCCAGCAGCCGCGGTAATACGTAGGGCGCAAGCGTTGTCCGGAATTATTGGGCGTAAAGAGCTCGTAGGCGGCTTGTCGCGTCGGATGTGAAAGCCCGGGGCTTAACCCCGGGTCTGCATTCGATACGGGCAGGCTGGAGTTCGGTAGGGGAGATCGGAATTCCTGGTGTAGCGGTGGAATGCGCAGATATCAGGAGGAACACCGGTGGCGAAGGCGGATCTCTGGGCCGATACTGACGCTGAGGAGCGAAAGCGTGGGGAGCAAACAGGATTAGATACCCTGGTAGTCCACGCCGTAAACGGTGGGCACTAGGTGTGGGCGGCATTCCACGTCGTCCGTGCCGTAGCTAACGCATTAAGTGCCCCGCCTGGGGAGTACGGCCGCAAGGCTAAAACTCAAAGGAATTGACGGGGGCCCGCACAAGCGGCGGAGCATGTGGCTTAATTCGACGCAACGCGAAGAACCTTACCAAGGCTTGACATACACCGGAAAACCGTGGAGACACGGTCCCCCTTGTGGTCGGTGTACAGGTGGTGCATGGCTGTCGTCAGCTCGTGTCGTGAGATGTTGGGTTAAGTCCCGCAACGAGCGCAACCCTTGTCCTGTGTTGCCAGCACGCTCTTCGGGGTGGTGGGGACTCACGGGAGACTGCCGGGGTCAACTCGGAGGAAGGTGGGGACGACGTCAAGTCATCATGCCCCTTATGTCTTGGGCTGCACACGTGCTACAATGGCCGGTACAATGAGCTGCGATACCGCAAGGTGGAGCGAATCTCAAAAAGCCGGTCTCAGTTCGGATTGGGGTCTGCAACTCGACCCCATGAAGTCGGAGTCGCTAGTAATCGCAGATCAGCATTGCTGCGGTGAATACGTTCCCGGGCCTTGTACACACCGCCCGTCACGTCACGAAAGTCGGTAACACCCGAAGCCGGTGGCCCAACCCCTTGTGGGAGGGAGCCGTCGAAGGTGGGACTGGCGATTGGGACGAAGTCGTAACAAGGTAGCCGTACCGGAAGGTGCGGCTGGATCACCTCCTTTCTAAGGAGCACAGCGCCGCATGCAAGCAAGTGTCTTGCACGGCCAGCTCATGGGTGGAACATCGATTACGGCAGAGCCTGAGCTTTGGGTTCTGCCTGGCGCACTGTTGGGTGTCTGAGAGTACGGGCGTAAAGCACCTGTTTCTCTTATGGGTTGTTGTTTGAGAACTGCACAGTGGACGCGAGCATCTGTGGCCAAGTTTTTAAGGGCGCATGGTGGATGCCTTGGCACCAGGAACCGATGAAGGACGTGGGAGGCCGCGATAGGCCCCGGGGAGCTGTCAACCGAGCTGTGATCCGGGGGTGTCCGAATGGGGAAACCCGGCAGTCGTCATGGGCTGTCACCCGCTGCTGAATGTATAGGCGGTGTGGAGGGAACGCGGGGAAGTGAAACATCTCAGTACCCGCAGGAAGAGAAAACAATTGTGATTCCGGGAGTAGTGGCGAGCGAAACTGGATGAGGCTAAACCGTTTGTGTGTGATACCCGGCAGGGGTTGCGCAGGCGGGGTTGTGGGAGTTTACGTGACTGGTCTGCCGGCTGGTCGGCGAGTGAGAAACCGTGCATGTAGACGAAGGGCATGCGAAAGGCCCGGCGTAGAGGGTAAGACCCCCGTAGTCGAAATGTGTGCGGCTCGTTGTGAACCACCCAAGTAGCACGGGGCCCGAGAAATCCCGTGTGAATCTGGCGGGACCACCCGCTAAGCCTAAATATTCCCTGGTGACCGATAGCGGATAGTACCGTGAGGGAATGGTGAAAAGTACCGCGGGAGCGGAGTGAAAGAGTACCTGAAACCGTGTGCCTACAAGCCGTGGGAGCGTCGCCGTTGTTCTTTCGGGGACTTCGGTCGTGACTGCGTGCCTTTTGAAGAATGAGCCTGCGAGTTAGCGGTGTGTAGCGAGGTTAACCCGTGTGGGGTAGCCGTAGCGAAAGCGAGTCCTAGCTGGGCGAGTGAGTTGCACGCTCTAGACCCGAAGCGGGGTGATCTAGCCATGGGCAGGGTGAAGCGGCTGTAAGAGGTCGTGGAGGCCCGAACCCACCAGGGTTGAAAACCTGGGGGATGACCTGTGGTTAGGGGTGAAAGGCCAATCAAACTCCGTGATAGCTGGTTCTCCCCGAAATGCATTTAGGTGCAGCGTCGTGTGTTGCTTGCCGGAGGTAGAGCTACTGGATAGGCGATGGGCCTTACCGGGTTACTGACCTTAGCCAAACTCCGAATGCCGGTAAGTTGAGCGCGGCAGTGAGACTGCGGGGGATAAGCTCCGTGGTCGAGAGGGAAACAGCCCAGAGCATCGACTAAGGCCCCTAAGCGTATGCTAAGTGGGAAAGGATGTGGAGTCGCAGAGACAACCAGGAGGTTGGCTTAGAAGCAGCCATCCTTGAAAGAGTGCGTAATAGCTCACTGGTCAAGTGATTCCGCGCCGACAATGTAGCGGGGCTCAAGCGTACCGCCGAAGTCGTGTCAGCAGCACAGATAGCCTTAACGGGTGTGTTGTTGGGTAGGGGAGCGTCGTGTGCCGGGTGAAGCATCCCTGTAAGGGAGGTGTGGACGGTTCGCGAGTGAGAATGCAGGCATGAGTAGCGATACACACGTGGGAAACGTGTGCGCCGATTGACTAAGGGTTCCTGGGTCAAGTTGATCTGCCCAGGGTAAGTCGGGGCCTAAGGCGAGGCCGACAGGCGTAGTCGATGGATAACCGGTTGATATTCCGGTACCCGCTGTGAAGCGCCAAACATCGAATCAGGTGATGCTAAGCCCGTGAAGCCCCCTGTCTGATCCTTCGGGTGAGGATGGGTGTGGTGGAGCCGGTGATCCGAGCTTGTAGTAGGTGAGTGATGGGGTGACGCAGGAAGGTAGTCCAGCCCGGGCGGTGGTTGTCCCGGGGTAAGGGTGTGGCCCGTTGTGCAGGTAAATCCGCGCAACATGAGGGTGAGACCTGATGCCGAGCCGATTGTGGTGAAGTGGATGATCCTATGCTGTCGAGAAAAGCCTCTAGCGATGTTTCATGGCGGCCCGTACCCTAAACCGACTCAGGTGGTCAGGTAGAGTATACCGAGGCGTTCGGGTGAACTATGGTTAAGGAACTCGGCAAAATGCCCCCGTAACTTCGGGAGAAGGGGGGCCGCTTCCGGTGATCCGTTTTACACGGGGAGCTGGGGGTGGCCGCAGAGACCAGCGAGAAGCGACTGTTTACTAAAAACACAGGTCCGTGCGAAGCTGTAAGGCGATGTATACGGACTGACGCCTGCCCGGTGCTGGAACGTTAAGGGGACCGGTTAGTCACTCTTCGGGGTGGCGAAGCTGAGAACTTAAGCGCCAGTAAACGGCGGTGGTAACTATAACCATCCTAAGGTAGCGAAATTCCTTGTCGGGTAAGTTCCGACCTGCACGAATGGCGTAACGACTTCTCGACTGTCTCAACCATAGGCCCGGTGAAATTGCATTACGAGTAAAGATGCTCGTTTCGCGCAGCAGGACGGAAAGACCCCGGGACCTTTACTATAGCTTGATATTGGTGTTCGGTTCGGCTTGTGTAGGATAGGTGGGAGACTGTGAAGCGGCCACGCCAGTGGTTGTGGAGTCGTCGTTGAAATACCACTCTGGTCGTGTTGGATGTCTAACCTGGGTCCGTGATCCGGATCGGGGACAGTGTCTGGTGGGTAGTTTAACTGGGGCGGTTGCCTCCTAAAGGGTAACGGAGGCGCCCAAAGGTTCCCTCAGCCTGGTTGGTCATCAGGTGGTGAGTGTAAGTGCACAAGGGAGCTTGACTGCGAGACTGACGGGTCGAGCAGGTGCGAAAGCAGGGACTAGTGATCCGGCGGTGGCTTGTGGGAGCGCCGTCGCTCAACGGATAAAAGGTACCCCGGGGATAACAGGCTGATCTTCCCCAAGAGTCCATATCGACGGGATGGTTTGGCACCTCGATGTCGGCTCGTCGCATCCTGGGGCTGGAGTCGGTCCCAAGGGTTGGGCTGTTCGCCCATTAAAGCGGCACGCGAGCTGGGTTTAGAACGTCGTGAGACAGTTCGGTCCCTATCCGCTGCGCGCGTAGGAGTCTTGAGAAGGGCTGTCCCTAGTACGAGAGGACCGGGACGGACGGACCTCTGGTGTGCCAGTTGTTCTGCCAAGGGCATGGCTGGTTGGCTACGTTCGGGAGGGATAACCGCTGAAAGCATCTAAGCGGGAAGCCTGCTTCGAGATGAGGACTCCCACCCCCATGAAGGGGTTAAGGCCCCCTGTAGACGACGGGGTTGATAGGCCGGATCTGGAAGCCCTGTGAGGGGTGGAGGTGACCGGTACTAATAGGCCGAGGGCTTGTCCATAGCTGCTTGCGTCCACTGTGCGGGTTCTGAAACAACAACCCGCCCACACAACCTGTACCGGTCTGGTACGGGGTGTGGGGGATAGTTTCATAGTGTTTCGGTGGTCATAGCGTTGGGGAAACGCCCGGTCTCATTCCGAACCCGGAAGCTAAGCCCGACCGCGCCGATGGTACTGCATGGGGGACCGTGTGGGAGAGTAGGTCACCGCCGAACAATCTTTAGTACTCAACCCCCGGACACCGTCCGGGGGTTGAGTCATTTCAGGGCCCTTTCCCAGGGCCCTGTCTCCTACTCGCCGTTCCCGTTCATCTGGCCCGGCACCCGCATCGTCAGGATCGCCATGTCGTCCGACGCCGGCTCCGCCGCGAAGCGTTCCACCGTGCGCAGCACCCGTGCTGCCACCGCGCCCGCGGTGAGACCCGTGCATGTCGTGAGGACGTCGATCAGGCCCTCGTCGCCGAGCATGCGGGTGCCCTCGCGGCGTTCCGTCACGCCGTCCGTGACGCACAGGAGGACGTCGCCCGGGTCGAGGACCAGTTCTTCGCTGTGGAGCTCCAGGTCGTCCAGGACGCCCAGCAACGGCTGGGATTCCGTGGCCTGTTCCACCGTGCCGTCGGGGCGCAGCCGGAGCGGGGGCGGGTGGCCGGCGCAGACGGTCTTGAGGACGGCGCTGCCGTCCGGCTGGGGCCAGAGTTCGCCGTAGAGGAGCGTCAGGAAGCGGCCGCGTGCGCCCTCGTCGAGGATGGCGGCGTTGAGGCGCTCCAGTACCGCCGGGCCGCCGAAGCCCTCGCGGGCCAGCAGGCGCAGTGCCGTACGGGCCAGGCCCGTGACGGCGGCGGCCTCCGGGCCCGTACCGCAGACGTCTCCGATGGCGAAGCCGTAGGTGCCGTCCCGGATCTCGAAGAGGTCGTAGAAGTCGCCGCCGACCTCGTTGCCTTCACCCGCGGGGCGGTAGATGACCTCGACCTCGACGCCGGGGATGTCCGGCAGGCCCGGCGGCAGGAGGCTGCGCTGCAGGGACTGGCTGATGGTGGTGCGCTCGGAATAGAGGCGCGCGTTGTCGAGGGCGAGGGCCGCCCGGCGGGAGAGGTCCTCGGCGAGTTCGAGGATCTCCTGGCGGAAGTGCTCGTCGGTCGGCTTGCCGAGGACGAGCATGCCGATGACGCGGTTGCGGGCGACGAGCGGCAGCACAACGGTTTCGCCACCGACGGTCGCCGCCGTGGCCAGAGAGGTCTCCGCGTCCTCGGCGAGGGTCGTGTTGCCCGCGATGCTGAGACTGAGGAACGAGCTGCGCATCGCCAGCGTGTGCGCCGCGTCGCCCGGGCCGCGCCACTGGCGGGCGCCGGGGACGAGGACGGCGTCGGGCGGGTCGATGCGGGAGAGGAGGGCGCGCAGGTCGTCGATGCGGTCCTCGTCCTCGTGCAGGACGTAGCTGAGTTCGGGCTCGGCCTGTTCCGGCAGGGTGTAGACGGCGCACCAGGTGGCGAGTGTGGGGACGATCATCTGGGCCATGAGGGCCAGAGTCTGGTCCCGGTCCAGGGTGCCGGCGAGCAGGTCGGAGGCTTCGACGAGGAAGGACAGGGAGCCGCGCCGCAGCCGCTCCAGCTCGCCGAGGCGGGCGGACTCGACGGCGAGCGCGATGCGGTCGGCGGCGAACTGGAGGCGTAGCGCCTCCTCGTTGGTGTAGCGGCCGGGCATCTCGGCGGCGACGCCGAGGGAGCCGGTGAGGCGGCCTTCGACTTTCAGGGGTACGGAGACGACGGAGCGCATGCCGGTGGTCGCCAGCAGCGGTACGGCGTCGGGGTCGGCCATGAGGTCTTCGTGGACGGACGGGAGGCGGGCGGAGCCGTAGCGTCCGGTGCCGGTCTCGACGGGGACGCGGGCGAACCGCTGGCGGGCGGAGGGCAGCCCGGTGGAGGCCCGTACCTCCAGCTCGGTCTCGTCGTCGGTGGCGAGCAGCAGGTACGCGGCGTCGCCGGCCAGCATGTCGCGGGCGCGCTCCACGGTGCGCTGGAGCAGGCCGTCGAGGTCGTCGGGCGAGGGGGTGCCGATGAACGCCTCGAAGGAGTTGCCGCCGGGGAAGCCCCCGGCGTGGCCCTCGCTGCCGGCGCTGTCGCCCGCGGGGACGCGCAGCGGGGTCTGCAGGATGGCGCGCTCGCGGTCGCGGACCATGAGGCAGATCGTGGACGGGTCGCCGGCCGAGTCGCGCAGGCGCATGTGCGAGGCGTAGACGGGGGTGACGCGCCCGTCGTTGCAGCGGATGCCGTACGAGCCCTCCCAGCGGGAGAGTTGGAGCGCCTCGACCAGTCCCGTGCCGGTGCCGGGGGTGTGCGGCCAGGCGGCGAGGTCACCGAGGGGCTTGCCGATGACCTTCTCCGGTTCGTAGCCGAAGAGGTCGTGGGCGTCGTCGTTCCACTCGCTGACGAGGCCGCCGCGGTCGATGCGGACGACGGCGACGCGGATGCGCTCCTCGGCCAGCGGCAGCTCGTCGACGGGCAGCTCCGGGCCGGCGGCCCGGGTGCCCGCGGGTGGTTCCGCGACGGAGAGCTGGAACCAGACGCGCTTGTGCTCCGCGGTGTAGTCGACGCCCCAGCGGCTGGCGAGGGCGGCGCAGAGCATCAGGCCGCGGCCGCCTTCGCGGTCGAGGGGCGTGGGCTGGAGCTGCGGGCTGTGCAGCGGCAACTCGCGCTCGGCGTGCCGGTCGGCGACCTCGACCCGTACCGCGTCTGCCATTCGGACACAAAGGACGTCTACGGCCGTACCCGCATGAATTATGGCGTTCGTCACAAGCTCACTGGTCAGTACGACGGCGTCGTCTGTAGCCTCGGGATAGCCCCAGCCCTGGAGGGTGTCGCGGACGAAGGTCCTGGCCGCGGCGACGGAGCGCCCGACCGGCTCGAAGGTGGCCGCAGCCCGCGCGGTGGTCACCAGCTCTCCTCTCGATGTGCCACTCTCCCGGCTGAAGGGATGGACGGCGGATGCCAGGGTACTTACCTTCACCCTGCGGACAGATGCCGGATCCTTCTCTTAACACTCGGAAAGTGCGCCTTAGCCGCCGAACTGTTATGGCCTGCCAGGGCCGGGGTGAAACACTGGGAAGGCTTCGGAGGGAGCCCGAGGCGAACGTCGACCCTGCGGGAGGGACACAGTGGAGTCTGACGCGAGCGCGCCGGGCGTGAGTCCGCGCACGAAGGGCGGGCGCTCCCGGACGCCCTCCGGGACCACACAGGTCGATACGGCCTCGCTGTATCGCCTGCTCGGCGCCCTGGAATCGATGCGCGATGGCAACTTCCGCAAGCGTCTGCGGGTCGGCGGCGACGGCGTGATGTCGGAGATCGCCGAGGTCTTCAACGAGGTCGCGGAGCGTAATCTGCACGTCACCGGCGAGCTGTCGCGGGTGCGGCGCATGGTCGGCCGCGAGGGCAAGCTCGCGGAGCGGCTGTCCGCGGGACCCTGCGAGGGGTCGTGGGCGGCGGCGGTCGACGCGTCGAACGCGCTCGTCGACGACCTCGTACGCCCCCTGGCCGACGTCGGCAGGGTGCTGACCGCGGTGGCGGAAGGCGATCTGCAGCAGCGCATGGACCTGCGGCCGCAGGGCCAGGACGGCGCACCGCACCCGCTGCGCGGCGAGGTGCTGAAGATGGGCCGCACGGTCAACGGGCTGGTGGACCAGCTCTCCGTGTTCACGGACGAGGTGACCCGCGTCGCCAGCGAGGTCGGCACCGAGGGGAAGCTCGGCGGCCAGGCGAAGGTGCGCGGGATGTCCGGGTCCTGGAAGGACCTCACGGACTCCGTGAACACCATGGCGTACCGGCTGACGGCCCAGGTCCGCGACATCGCCCTGGTGACCACGGCGGTCGCCAAGGGCGACCTGTCCCGCAAGGTCACCGTGCACGTCGACGGCGAGATGCTGGAACTGAAGAACACCGTCAACACGATGGTGGACCAGCTCTCCGCGTTCTCCTCCGAGGTGACCCGGGTGGCCCGCGAGGTGGGCACCGAGGGCGAGCTGGGCGGGCAGGCACAGGTCGAGGGCGTCGGCGGGGTGTGGAAGGACCTCACGGACAGCGTGAACCTGATGGCGGGCAACCTGACCGCCCAGGTGCGCGGCATCGCGCAGGTCACCACCGCGGTCGCCAACGGCGACCTGTCGCAGAAGGTGACCGTCAGCGCGCGCGGCGAGGTCGCCCAGCTCGCGGACACGATCAACACGATGACCGAGACGCTGCGCACCTTCGCCGGCGAGGTGACGCGCGTGGCCAGCGAGGTCGGCGCGGAGGGCCGGCTGGGCGGGCAGGCGCAGGTGCCCGGCGCGGCGGGGATCTGGAAGGACCTCACCGACTCGGTGAACACCGCCTTCTCCAACCTCACCCGGCAGGTGCGCGAGTTCGCGCAGGTGACGACGGCGGTGGCCAACGGCGATCTGTCGCAGAAGGTCACGGTGGACGTCTCCGGCGAGATGCTGGAGCTGAAGAACACGGTCAACACCATGGTCGACCAGTTGTCGTCCTTCGGCGCCGAGGTCACGCGGGTCGCCCGCGAGGTCGGCGTGGAGGGCGAACTGGGCGGGCAGGCGCAGGTGGCCGGGGCCGCCGGCACGTGGAAGGACCTGGTCGACTCGGTCAACACGGCGTTCCGCAACCTCACCGGTCAGGTCCGCAACATCGCGCAGGTGACGACGGCGGTCGCGAACGGCGATCTGTCGCAGAAGGTCACGGTGGACGTCTCCGGCGAGATGCTCCAGCTCAAGAACACCGTGAACACGATGGTGGACCAGTTGTCCTCCTTCGCCGACCAGGTGACGCGGATGGCGCGGGACGTGGGCACGGAAGGCCGTCTCGGCGGCCAGGCGCGCGTCGAGGGCGTCTCGGGTACGTGGAAGGACCTCACCGACTCCGTCAACTCGATGGCGAGCAACCTGACAGGTCAGGTCCGCAACATCGCCCAGGTGACGACGGCCGTGGCGCGCGGTGACCTCTCGCAGAAGATCGAGGTCGACGCCCGCGGGGAGATCCTGGAGCTGAAGAACACCGTCAACACGATGGTCGATCAGCTCTCGTCCTTCGCCGAGCAGGTCACGCGGGTGGCGCGCGAGGTGGGCACGGAGGGCCGTCTCGGCGGGCAGGCCCGGGTGCAGGGCGTCGCCGGCGTCTGGCGGGACCTCACCGATTCGGTCAACTTCATGGCCGGCAACCTGACCGGCCAGGTCCGCAACATCGCCCAGGTCGCGACGGCGGTCGCGCGCGGTGACCTCTCGCAGAAGATCGACGTGGACGCGCGCGGGGAGATCCTGGAGCTGAAGAACACCATCAACACGATGGTGGACCAGCTCTCGTCCTTCGCGGACCAGGTGACCCGGGTCGCCAGCGAGGTCGGCACCGAGGGCAAGCTCGGCGGCCAGGCGGAGGTGCAGGGCGTCTCCGGTACGTGGAAGGACCTCACCCAGTCCGTCAACTCGATGGCGAACAACCTCACCAACCAGGTGCGCAGCATCGCCGAGGTCACCACCGCGGTGGCGCGCGGCGACCTGTCCAAGAAGATCACCGTCGACGCGCGGGGCGAGATCCTCGAACTCGTGACGACGGTGAACACGATGGTCGACCAACTGTCGTCGTTCGCCGAGCAGGTCACGCGGGTGGCGCGCGAGGTGGGCACGGAGGGCCAGCTCGGCGGCCAGGCGCGGGTGCGCGGGGTCTCGGGCATCTGGAAGGACCTCACCGACAACGTGAACCAGATGGCGGTGAACCTGACCAGCCAGGTGCGCAACATCTCCCAGGTCGCCACCGCCGTCGCCAACGGCGACCTGACCCGTACGGTCACGGTCGAGGCCCGCGGCGAGGTCCAGCAGCTCGCGGCCACCGTCAACACCATGGTCAAGACGCTGTCGTCGTTCGCCGCCGAGGTCACCCGCGTCGCCCGCGAGGTCGGCACGGACGGCCGGCTCGGCGGCCAGGCCCGCGTGCCGGGCGTCTCGGGTACGTGGAAGGACCTCACCGAGTCCGTGAACTCGATGGCGTCCAACCTCACCAACCAGGTGCGCAACATCGCCATGGTGACCACCGCCGTGGCCAGCGGCGACCTGTCGAAGAAGATCGACGTGGCCGCGCAGGGCGAGATCCTGGAGCTGAAGACCACGATCAACACGATGGTCGACCAGCTCTCGTCCTTCGGTGACGAGGTGACCCGGGTCTCGCGCGAGGTGGGCACCGAGGGCCGCCTCGGCGGGCAGGCGCGGGTGCCCGGGGTCTCCGGGATCTGGAAGGACCTCACGGAGTCGGTCAACCTGATGGCGAACAACCTCACCAGTCAGGTGCGGCAGATCGCCCAGGTGGCCACGGCGGTGACCCGCGGCGATCTGAACCTCAAGATCGACGTGGACGCCTACGGCGAGATGATGGAGCTGCAGGACCACATCAACACGATGATCGTGAAGCTCCGCGAGACGACCATCGCCAACAAGGAGCAGGACTGGCTGAAGGGCAACCTCGCCCGCATCTCCGGCCTGCTGCAGGGCCGCCGCGACCTCGCCGACGTGGCGCGGCTGATCATGAGCGAGCTCACCCCGGTGGTCGCCGCCCAGCACGGCGCGTTCTTCCTCGTGCAGCGCACCGGCGCCGAGGCGGTCGTCGAGATCGGCGCGGCCAGCGGGGACGACGCGTACGAGCTGCGCATGATCGGCTCGTACGGGCACTCCGGGAACGAGCTGCCACACATCCTGCGGCCCGGCGAGACGCTGGTGGGCACCGCCGCGCAGGAGCGGCGCCCGATCGTCGTCGAGAACGTCCCCAAGGGTTATCTGAAGATCGCCTCGGGGCTCGGCCAGGCGCCGCCGGCGCACGTCATCGTGCTCCCGCTGATCTTCGAGGGCCGGGTGCTGGGCGTGGTGGAGCTGGCGTCGTTCCAGCCGTTCACCCAGATCCAGAAGGACTTCCTCGGCCAGATCGCCGAGGTCATCGCCACCAGCGTCAACACGATCAGCGTCAACTCCAAGACGGAGGTGCTGCTCAGCCAGTCCCAGGAGCTGGCCGCGCAGTTGCGCGACCGGCAGGGCGAGCTGGAGGTGCGGCAGAAGGCGCTCCAGGAGTCGAACGCGGAGCTGGAGGAGAAGGCCGAGCTGCTGGCCCGGCAGAACCGCGACATCGAGATCAAGAACGTCGAGATCGAGGAGGCCAAGCAGGGCCTGGAGGAGCGGGCGGAGCAGCTCGCGGTCTCGATGCGGTACAAGTCCGAGTTCCTGGCGAACATGTCGCACGAGCTGCGCACGCCGCTGAACTCGCTGCTGATCCTGGCGAAGCTGCTCGCGGACAACGGCGACGGGAACCTGACGCCGAAGCAGGTGGAGTTCGCCGAGACGATCCACGGCGCGGGCTCGGACCTGCTGCAGTTGATCAACGACATCCTCGACCTGTCGAAGGTCGAGGCGGGCAAGATGGACGTGAGCCCCACCCGGATCGCGCTGGTGCAGCTCGTCGACTACGTGGAGGCGACGTTCCGGCCGCTGACGGCGGAGAAGGGCCTGGACTTCTCGGTACGGGTCTCGCCGGACCCGCCGGCGACGCTCAGCACCGACCAGCAGCGGCTGCTCCAGGTGCTGCGCAACCTGCTGTCGAACGCGGTGAAGTTCACCGACAGCGGTGCGGTGGAGCTGCTGATCCGCACCGCGAAGGACGACGTGCCGCAGGCCATCAAGGAGCAACTGCTCGAGCAGGGCGCGCTGCGCGACCCGGACGCCGAGCTGATCGCGTTCTCGGTCACGGACACCGGCATCGGCATCCCGTCGAACAAGATGGGCGTGATCTTCGAGGCGTTCAAGCAGGCCGACGGCACGACGAGCCGGAAGTACGGCGGCACGGGCCTCGGGCTGTCGATCAGCCGGGAGATCGCCCGGCTGCTGGGCGGCGAGATCCACGTCGACAGCGAGCCGGGCCGCGGCTCGACGTTCACGCTGTACCTGCCGCTGCACCCGACCGAGCTGCCGGCCCCCGGGCTGCCGGGCACGGGCGGCGCCGTCACGGGCGCGCTCGCGGCGGGCCTGGAACAGGCGGAGGCGGCGAAGGCCGCCGCCGCGGCCGACGTCGAGGCGCTGCCTTCCGGGCGTACGGGAAAGTCCCCTGACGGGCGCTCAGGCGCCCCGGAGCTGCCCGCGGGACCCACGACGGGCGAGACGGGCGCGCGGGACGCCTCGGGGGCGTCTGGAGCCCTTTCCGGCGCCCTCTCGGTGAACGGGGGCGCCGAGCAGGCGGCGCCGCAGCGGTCGGCGTCGCCGCGCTTCAAGGGCACGTTCCGCGGCGAGAAGGTGCTCATCGTCGACGACGACATCCGCAACGTCTTCGCGCTGACGAGCGTGCTGGAGCAGCACGGGCTCGCGGTGCTGTACGCGGAGAACGGCCGCGAGGGCATCGAGGTGCTGGAGCAGCACGAGGACGTGGCCGTGGTGCTGATGGACATCATGATGCCGGAAATGGACGGCTACGCCACGACCGAGGCGATCCGCCGGATGCCCCAGTTCGCCGGGCTGCCGATCATCGCCCTGACGGCCAAGGCGATGAAGGGCGACAAGGAGAAGAGCATCGAAGCGGGCGCATCGGACTATGTGACCAAGCCGGTGGATACCGACCGATTGCTGGCCGTAATGACCGGTTGGATGAGCGGAGAGTAATCAAATCGCCGTGAATTCCTGCTCTTTGATGACTCAGTGTGGCCAATTGCGTGTGAGAACGCGGGATTCCGGGAACCAAACTGATCGCAGGCGCGTTGTCGCTGTGTATGCAGTGACAACTCGGTGACAGGGTGTGGCGAGTCTCGGGGTGTGGATACGATGACCGGCACGAGGGCGGGCGGCACGGTGGGCGCGTCTTTGGCGACGAGGACCGGCACACCGCCGGGGCGAGGAGGGCAGGCCATGGTGCAGAAGGCCAAGATTCTCCTGGTCGATGACCGGCCGGAGAATCTGCTGGCGCTGGAGGCCATCCTTTCCGCGCTGGATCAGCACCTGGTCCGGGCGTCGTCCGGGGAGGAAGCGCTCAAAGCGCTGCTGACCGAGGACTTCGCGGTGATCCTGCTCGACGTGCAGATGCCGGGCATGGACGGGTTCGAGACCGCGGCGCACATCAAGCGCCGCGAGCGCACCCGCGACATCCCGATCATCTTCCTCACGGCCATCAACCACGGCCCGCACCACACGTTCCGGGGCTATGCCGCCGGGGCCGTCGACTACATCTCCAAGCCGTTCGACCCCTGGGTGCTGCGGGCGAAGGTCTCGGTCTTCGTCGAGCTGTACATGAAGAACCTGCAGTTGCGCGAGCAGGCGGGCCTGCTGCGGCTCCAGCTCGAAGGCGCCCAGAAGGGCAACGGCGACGGGGCCGCGCAGACCGGGCTGCTCGCCGAGCTGTCCGCCCGGCTCGCCGCCGCGGAGGAGCAGGCCGAGGCGCTGTCGAAGCAGCTCAGCGGGGCGAACGCGGAGTCCGCCGTCGTCGCCACCGCCGCGCACCTGGAGCGGAAACTCACCGGGCTGCGCAAGGCGATCGACGCCCTGGAGCCCGGCTCCCGCCCCGACGCGGAGTAGCCGGGCCCGCCCGGCGGGGCGCGGGTGCGCGGAGGACGCGTACCTGCACGTCCTACCTGTCCCGCGCGGGCGCTGCCGGTAACCTCGCACGTATGGCCTCACGTACCTCTGGCAGCGGCAACTCCCGGCAGCGGTCCGGAGGTAGCACGGCCAAAAAGCCCGCGGCGAAGAAGGCGCCCGCGAAGAAGGCACCCGCCAAGAAGCCGCCGCAGAAGAAGTCCGGCGGCGCGGCCAAGGCGCCGGCCAAGAAGCCCGCCCCCTCGCCGACCGGCGGTGTGCTGCGGCTGCTGCGCGCGATCTGGCTCGGCCTCGCCCGTACCGTCGGCGCGCTCTTCCGCGGGATAGGGCGCGGCGCCAAGGGGCTCGACCCGGCCCACCGCAAGGACGGGCTCGCGCTGCTGCTGCTCGGCATCGCCCTGATCGTCGCGGCCGGGACCTGGTCGAACCTCAAGGGCCCCGTGGGCGAGCTGGTCGAGATCCTGATCACCGGCGCCTTCGGCCGCCTCGACCTGCTCGTGCCGATCCTGCTGGCCACCATCGCTGTACGCCTCATCCGCCACCCCGAGCAGACCGAGGCCAACGGCCGCATCGTCATCGGTCTGTCCGCGCTGGTGATCGGCGTGCTCGGGCTCGTGCACCTGGCCTGCGGCACCCCCGGACGCGGCGAGGGCACGCAGACCATCAGGGACTCCGGGGGTTCGTCGGCTGGGCGGTGTCCCGGCCGCTGGTCACCACCCTCGGCGACGTGCTCGCGCTGCCGCTGCTGGTGCTGCTCACCGTCTTCGGGCTGCTCGTCGTCACCGCCACGCCCGTCGCGGCGATCCCGGACCGGATCCACTCCGCCGGGGTGCGGCTCGGGCTCGTACAGCCGCGGCCCGATCCGGCGGCCGCGGCCAAGGCGGAGGAGTTCGACGACGACTGGCGCGACGGCCTGGTGCGTACGGACGAGGACGACCCCGACGACGAGCCCCCGCCGCCCCCGCGCCGCCGCCGCACCCGCAAGGCCCCCGCCGCGCCGGCCGCACCCGCGCCCCCGCGGCGCGCGGCGGCCGACCGCGACTACGGCGGCATGGACCCGATCGACGCGGCCGCCGCCGCGGCCACCGACCTCGACGGCGCCGTGCTCCACGGCGTCCAGCCCTCCCCGCTCCTCGCCAACCTCACCCACGGCGTCGCCGAGCGCACCGGGGGCGTGCCGGCGGCGCGCGAGGAGTCGGGCGCCGAGGAGGCCGTGCGCTCCGGGAGCCGGCAGGAACACTCGGTCCCCGACCTCACCAAGCAGGCCGCCGAGCCCGGCCCCGCCGCCCTGCCGCCCCGCGCCGAACAGCTCCAGCTCTCCGGCGACATCACCTACGCGCTGCCGTCCCTCGACATCCTGGAGCGCGGCGGCCCGGGCCGGACGCGCAGCGCCGCCAACGACGCCGTCGTCGCCTCCCTCACCCAGGTCTTCACCGAGTTCAAGGTCGACGCCGCCGTCACCGGCTTCACCCGCGGGCCGACCGTCACGCGGTACGAGGTGGAGCTGGGCCCGGCCGTGAAGGTCGAGCGGATCACGGCGCTGACGAAGAACATCGCCTACGCCGTCGCCAGCCCCGACGTGCGCATCATCAGCCCCATCCCCGGCAAGTCCGCCGTCGGCATCGAAATCCCCAACAGCGACCGCGAGATGGTCAAGCTCGGCGACGTGCTGCGGTCCGCGGACGCGGCCGGCGAGGACCACCCGATGCTCGTCGGCCTCGGCAAGGACGTCGAGGGCGGCTACGTCTCGGCGAACCTCGCCAAGATGCCGCACATCCTCATCGCCGGCGCCACCGGCTCCGGCAAGTCCTCCTGCATCAACTGCCTGATCACCTCCGTCATGGCGCGGGCCACGCCGGAGGACGTGCGGATGGTGCTCGTCGACCCGAAGCGGGTCGAGCTGACCGCGTACGAGGGCATCCCGCACCTGATCACGCCGATCATCACCAACCCCAAGCGGGCCGCCGAGGCCCTGCAGTGGGTCGTCCGCGAGATGGACCTGCGCTACGACGACCTCGCCGCGTACGGCTACCGCCACATCGACGACTTCAACGCCGCCGTCCGCTCCGGCAAGGCCACCGCCCCGCCCGGCAGCGAGCGGGAGCTGGCCCCGTACCCGTATCTGCTGGTGATCGTCGACGAGCTGGCGGACCTGATGATGGTCGCGCCGCGGGACGTCGAGGACGCGATCGTACGGATCACGCAGCTCGCCCGCGCCGCCGGCATCCACCTGGTGCTCGCCACCCAGCGCCCCAGCGTCGACGTCGTCACCGGGCTCATCAAGGCGAACGTGCCGTCCCGGCTGGCCTTCGCCACGTCCTCCCTCGCCGACAGCCGCGTCATCCTCGACCAGGCCGGCGCCGAGAAGCTGATCGGCAAGGGCGACGGGCTGTTTCTGCCGATGGGCGCGAACAAGCCGGTCCGGCTGCAGGGCGCGTACATCGAGGAGACCGAGATCGCCACGGTCGTGCAGCACTGCAAGGACCAGATGGCGCCGGTCTTCCGCGAGGACGTCGTGGTCGGCGGGGCGAAGAAGAAGGAGATCGACGAGGAGATCGGCGACGACCTCGATCTGCTCTGCCAGGCGGCCGAGCTGGTGGTCTCCACGCAGTTCGGCTCGACGTCGATGCTCCAGCGCAAGCTGCGGGTCGGGTTCGCCAAGGCGGGGCGGCTGATGGACCTGATGGAGTCGCGCGGGATCGTCGGTCCGAGTGAGGGTTCGAAGGCCCGGGACGTACTCATCAAACCGGATGAAATGGACGGAGTGCTCGCCCAGTTGCGGGGGCAGGATCATCCGTAACGGCGACCAGGGCAACCGGTTCGGCGCCTGATGCGTCACATCAATGGGCCGGGCGGGTGATCCCGCGGTCGGGCAGTACGTCTATCCCGATGGCCCATTAAGTGTGCTCGACCGGTTGGCCGATCCTTTTACAACCCCCCTAGACTGAACACCCGGCAGGTGGCTCACCCCGAAAGGCGCCCACGTGTCCCTCGGCAACTCCCCCACAGGCGACCGCCCTTCCGTCGGTCGCGCACTTCAGCAGGCCCGCCTTGATGCCAAGCTGTCCGTCGAACAGGTCAGCTTGACCACGCGTGTGCGCATTCCGATCATCCATGCCATCGAACAGGACGATTTCTCTCGCTGCGGCGGCGACGTCTACGCCCGCGGCCATGTGCGAACCCTTGCGCGGGCGGTCGGTCTGGAGGCCGAGGGCCTCGTCGCGCAGTACGACGCGGAGCACGGCGGCCGGCCCGAGCCGACACCCGCCGCCCCGATGTTCGAGGCCGAGCGCATCCGCCCCGAGCCGCGCCGCCCCAACTGGACCGCCGCCATGGTCGCCGCGATCGTCGCCGTCGTCGGCTTCGTGGGGTTCACCGTCTTCAGCGGCGGCGACGAGGACGAGCCGGACGGCTCCTCGGTGGCCGGGGAGACGCAGGGATCGGAGAAGCCGAAGGACCGCGACTCCGGCAAGGACGGCGCCGAGGACAGGCAGAGCCCGCAGCCCTCGGACAGCGCGGTGGCGGGTGCCCCGCCGGACAAGGTGACGCTGCGGATCGTCGCGGCGGACGGGCAGAGCTGGATCTCCGCGCAGGGCGCCGACGGGCGCGAGCTGGAGGAGGGCGTGCTCGCCCAGGGCGACTCCGTCACCGTCACCGACAGCGAGAAGATCTACCTCGTCCTCGGCAATGCCGGCGGCGTCGACCTGTTCGTCAACGGCAAGCAGATCGCGGAGGACTTCCAGCCCGGCGAGGTCGAGCGGCTGACGTACACCAAGGGCGATCCCGAGGCGGGCTGACCTGCCCCGCCGGGCGGCGGCGCGGGCCCCGCCTGCGGCAAGGCTCGTACGTCCGTGCCCTCGCTCTCCCGTGCTTCGCGCAGGCGTGCGGAAGGCGGCTGGTCGGCGGCGGTTTGCGGGCGCGGGACGAAGTAGGCTGAGCCCATGCCAGAACGCCGCACCGTCGCCCTCGTCACGCTTGGCTGCGCCCGGAACGAGGTGGACTCCGAGGAGCTTGCGGGCCGCCTGGCGGCGGACGGCTGGGACCTCGTCACGGACGCCGCCGCCGCGGACGTCGCCGTCGTGAACACCTGCGGGTTCGTCGAAGCCGCCAAGAAGGACTCCGTCGACGCCCTGCTGGAGGCCAACGACCTCAAGGACACCGGCCGTACGCAGGCCGTCGTCGCCGTCGGCTGCATGGCCGAGCGGTACGGGAAGGAGCTGGCCGACGCGCTCCCGGAGGCGGACGGCGTCCTCGGCTTCGACGACTACGCCGACATCTCGGCGCGGCTGCAGACCATCCTCTCCGGCGGCGGCCACGCCGCCCACACCCCGCGGGATCGCCGCAAGCTGCTGCCGATCAGCCCCGCGGAGCGGCAGGACGCCGCCGCCCGCGGCGCGGCGGCGCTGCCGGGCCACGGCGACCCGGGCGCCGCGGACCCGGCCGATCCGGCCGATCCGGAAGACCCGGCAGACGCGGCGGCCGCCGCCCCCGCCGATCTGCCCGCCGGGGTCGCCCCCGCCTCCGGGCCGCGGCCGCCGCTGCGCCGCCGGCTCGGCTCGGGCCCCGTCGCCTCGGTCAAGCTGGCCTCCGGCTGCGACCGCCGATGTACGTTCTGCGCCATCCCCTCGTTCCGCGGCTCCTTCGTCTCCCGCCGCCCCTCCGACGTCCTCGGCGAGACCCGCTGGCTGGCCGGGCAAGGCGTACGGGAGATCATGCTCGTCTCCGAGAACAACACCTCGTACGGCAAAGACCTCGGCGACGTGCGGCTGCTGGAGACGCTGCTGCCCGAACTGGCCGCCGTGGACGGCATCGAGCGGATCCGGGTCAGCTATCTGCAGCCCGCCGAGATGCGCCCCGGGCTCATCGACGTGCTGACGTCGACGGAGAAGGTGGCGCCGTACTTCGACCTCTCCTTCCAGCACGCCGCCCCCGAAGTGCTCCGCGCGATGCGCCGCTTCGGGGACACCGAGCGGTTCCTGCAACTGCTGGCGGAGATCCGCTCCCGGGCGCCGGAGGCGGGCGCGCGGTCGAACTTCATCGTCGGCTTCCCGGGCGAGACCGAGCGGGACGTGGAAGAGCTGGAGCGCTTCCTCACCGCCGCGCGGCTCGACGCCGTGGGGATCTTCGGCTACTCCGACGAGGAGGGCACGGAGGCCGCGACGTACGGGTCGAAGGTCGCGCCGGAGGCGGTCGCGGAGCGGCTGGCGCACATGACGCGGCTGGCGGAGGAGCTGACGGCGCAGCGGGCCGAGGAGCGGGTGGGGGAGACGGTACGGGTCCTGGTGGACGCGGTGGAGGAGCCCGGTGCGGACCCCGTCGCGGACGCCGGGGAGGTCGCCGGCCGCGCGGCGCACCAGGCGCCGGAGACGGACGGCGTGACGCTGCTGGCCGGCGGGACCGCGCGGCAGGCGGCGCCGGGGGCGCTGGTCACCGCCAAGGTGGTGGCGAGCGAAGGCGTGGACCTGGTGGCGGAGCCGATAGGTGAGCCCGATCGGCGGCGGCCCGGGGAGCCGGCCGAGGAGGCCGCGAGATGAGCCCCGCCCCGGCCGTCGGCCAGGCCGGTCTGTGGAACATCGCCAACGTCCTCACCATGGTGCGGCTGCTGCTCGTACCGGCGTTCGTGCTGCTCATGGCCGCCCACGGCGGCCATGACCCGGCCTGGCGCTCGTTCGCATGGGCCGCCTTCACGGTCGCCATGATCACCGACCTCTTCGACGGGGAGCTGGCCCGCCGCTACGACCTCGTCACCGACTTCGGCAAGATCGCCGACCCCATCGCCGACAAGGCGATCATGGGTGCCGCGCTCATCTGCCTGTCGGCGCTGGGCGACCTGCCCTGGTGGGTGACGATCGTGATCCTGGCGCGGGAGATCGGCATCACCCTCATGAGGTTCTGGGTGATCAGGCACGGTGTGATCCCGGCCAGCCGGGGCGGGAAGCTCAAGACCCTGGCCCAGGGCGTGGCCGTGGGCATGTACATCCTCACCCTCACCGGACCGCTCGCCACGCTGCGCTTCTGGATCATGGCCGCGGCCGTGGTCCTGACCGTGGCGACCGGCCTGGACTACGTCAAGCAGGCGATCGTGCTCCGCCGCAGGGGGCTGGCCGCCGAACGGGAGCAGAGAGTCCAGTGACCACACAGAACACCGACGGGGCCGCGGCCGGCCTGCTCGCCCTCTGCGACGAGCGCGGCATCACCCTCGCCGTCGCCGAATCCCTCACCGGCGGCCTCCTCGCCGCCGAGATCACCGCGGTGCCCGGCGCCTCCCAGGCGTTCCGGGGCGCCGTCATCGCGTACGCGACCGACCTCAAGCGCGATGTGCTCGGCGTCGACAGCTCGCTGCTCGCCCAGCGCGGCGCCGTCGACGGCGAGGTCGCCAGGCAGATGGCCGCCGGGGTGCGCTGGCGGCTCGGCGCCGACTGGGCGGTGGCGACGACGGGCGTCGCGGGACCCGATCCGCAGGACGGCCAGCAGCCGGGTACCGTCTTCGTGGCCGTGGCCGGTCCCGAGGGGCGGAGCGAGACGCGGTCGCTGAACCTGACGGGCTCTCGCACGGAGATCCGCACGGCGGCCGTGGGGGAGGCGCTGACGCTCCTCCGGCGGCATCTGGACGCGGCACCGAAGGGGCAAGACGGGCGGAAATACCCGGAAAATCCTGATCAGGAGGCCCCGTATTCCTCGCTTGGCGAACGGTGAAGATGACTTCCGTCGCCGCACTGTCACGGTCCGAGGCGGTACGGTGGAGCAGAGAGGATCCGGATCCGAGGTCCTAGGAGGGAGCCACGCATGATTTTGCTCCGTCGCCTGCTGGGTGACGTGCTGCGCCGGCAGCGACAGCGCCAGGGCCGGACGCTGCGCGAGGTTTCCTCGTCAGCACGTGTTTCCCTCGGCTATCTGTCGGAGGTCGAGCGCGGTCAGAAGGAAGCCTCCTCCGAGCTGCTGAACTCCATCTGTGAAGCCTTGGACGTCCGGATGTCCGAGCTGATGCGCGAGGTGAGCGGCGAGCTCGCCCTCGCGGAGCTGGCCCAGTCCGCGGCGGCCACCGAGCCGATTCCCGCCCCCGTGCGGTCGTTCACCGTGACCTCGGTGACGGGAATGCCCGACGAGCGAGTCACCATCAAGGCGCCGAAAGAGCCCGACCCCGTCGCGGCCTGAGCGTAGAGAGCCTGGCACGAGAGCCCGGCCCGCCGTCGGCGGAGCCGGGCTCTCGGCTTGCGTGCGCGGGCGTACGGGCCGTGGCCGCGGTCACCCGCCCGGCTGGCAGCGCGGGCACCAGTACGTCACGCGCTCGTCCGCCGTCTCCCCCTGCGCCCGTTTGCGCACCGCCGTCCCGCAGCGCAGGCACGGCCGCCCGCCGCGGCCGTAGACCCACAGCCGCCGGTCGGGGCGCCGGGAAGGCGTCGTCGTCCGGGCCACGCGGTCCCGGTTCGCCTCCAGCAGCCGCCGCGCGGCGGCCATGAGCCGGGCGGGCTCGGGGAGCGCGGCGACCGGTGCGTACGGGCTGACGCCGGCGAGGAAGCACAGCTCCGATTTGTAGACGTTGCCGATCCCGGCGAGATTGCGCTGGTCGAGCAGGGCCTCGCCGAGCGGGCGGGCGGGGTCGGCGAGCAGCCGGCGCTCCGCCTCGGCCGGGTCCCAGTCGGGGCCGAGCAGATCGGGGCCGAGGTGGCCGACGATCCGGTCCTCGGCGGCGGTGCGCAGCAGCTCCAGCACGGGCAGGCGGTAGCCGACCGCGGTGCGGTCGGCGTTGCCGAGGACGGCCCGGATCTGGTGGCCCGGCCCGCCGCGCCACCGCTCCCCGTCCGCGTACGTGATCCAGGCGCCCTCCATCCGCAGGTGCGAGTGGAGCGTGAGGCCGCCCTCGACGCGCGTCAGCAGGTGCTTGCCGCGCGGGACGACCTCGGTGACCTCGCGGCCGGTGAGGTCGGCCGTGGCGAGCGTGGGCACGCGCAGGTCGCAGCGGGTCAGCCGGCGGCCCGCCAGCGCCTCGTGCAGCAGGCGGGCGGTGCGCCAGACGGTGTCTCCTTCGGGCACGTACCCATCGTGCCAGGCGCGGGGCGTACGCCCCCGGCGTACCGGGTGGGGATAGGCCCACCCTGGTCCGGGGGCTGCGGGGGCGGTGCCCGGGCTGCCGCCCGGGACACGATGGGCGGCATGATGAGGACGGAAGAAGGAGGCGGGATGGGCAGGCCACGGCGGTACGCGACCGCGCTGGGGCGCGCCCTCGTGCTGGTGGCGCTCGCCCCGCTGGTGACCCTGGTGCAGGCCGTCATGCTCGCCTCGCTCGTGCTCGCCTTCGGCCTGGGGCTGATGTTCGTCTTCCCCTGGGCCGTCGGCCTCACCCGCGGCGTCGCCAACCTGGCGCGGGCCGTGCACGGCCGCTGGACGGGACGTCCGATCCCCACGCCGTACCTGCCCGCGCCGCCGCATCCGCGGCCCGGTCCCGACGGGCGCTACCGCCACCTGGGCATCAGCTACCGCAGCCCCGCCCTGCCGGAGTTCTTCGAGCGCGTGCACCGGCTGCTCTCCGACCGCGCGACCTGGCGGGACACGCTGTGGCTGGTCGCCGACCCGGTCGTCGGGTTCGCGATGGCGGCGCTGCCGCTGTTCGCCGTCGGCTACGGGCTGGCCGGCATGGCGCTGCCGCTGCTGTGGGACCCGTCGTACCCGGGGGACACCCTCGGGCACTACGCGGGCGTCGAGGTCGCCTCGCAGGGCACCGCCCTGGCGCTCGTGCCCGTGGGCACGGCGCTCTTCGTGCTCGGGCTGTGGGCCGGGCCGCGGTCGATGGCCCTGCACGCGCGCTGGACGCGGATGCTGCTGGCGCCGACGCGGGCGTCCGAGCTGGCGCTGCAGGTCGCCGAGCTGGACCGGAAGCGTACGGCGGCCACCGACTGGCAGGCGGCGGAGGTGCGGCGCATCGAGCGGGACCTGCACGACGGGCCGCAGGCCCGGCTCGTCGCCCTCGGCATGACGGTCTCGGCGGCGGAGGAGCTGGTCGACGACGACCCGGCGGCGGCGAAGGCGCTGCTGCGGCAGGCGCAGGAGTCGTCGTCCATGGTGCTGCAGGAGCTGCGCGGTCTCGTACGGGGCATCCACCCGCCAGTGCTCGCGGAGCGGGGGCTGGGCGACGCCGTACGGGCGCTGGCGCTGGACAGCGCGCTGGAGGTACGGGTCGAGGTCGACCTGCGCGGGCAACTGCCGGACCCGGTGCAGTCGGCGGCGTACTTCGCGGTGGCGGAGCTTCTCGCCAACGCGGGCAAGCACGCGGGCGCGGACCGGGTGGACATCGACCTGTGGCACCGCGACGGCGTGCTGCGTGCGACGGTCACCGACGACGGGCGCGGGGGCGCGCTGCCGGTGACGGGTGGCGGGCTGCGGGGCGTGGAGCGGCGGATCAAGCCGTTCGACGGGGTGCTGGCGATCAGCAGCCCCGAGGGCGGGCCGACGACGGTCGCGGTGGAGATCCCCTGCCCGCTGGGGGAGGAGTGCTGCGAGCCGGACGACGCCGCTCCGGGTGCGGCGCGGGGAGCGGCCGCCGGGCGCGGGGAGCTGTGGCTGACGGCGCTGGCACCGGTACTGTGTTCCGTCGCGCTGTTCCCGCAGGGGCTGGTCGCGGGGCTGCTGCTGATCTTCGGCACGGACAACAGGTCGTGGTTCCTGGCGCTGTACATGCCGGAGCCGCTGCGCTGGCCGACGGTGCTGGCGATGGTGGCGCTGGGTCTGAGCGGGGTGCCGCCGCTGCTGCGGCGGTGGCGGAAGACCGGCTCGGCGCAGCGGTGTTGACGGGGGGACGCGCGGCCGTCCCGGGTGACGGGGCGGAGAGGAGCGGGACAGTGCGAGTCGTCCTGGCGGAGGACCAGTACCTGCTGCGGGACGGGCTGACGCGGCTGCTCCAGGCGCACGGCATGGAGATCTGCGCGGCGGTCGAGTCCGGGGACGAGCTGCTGGCGGCGCTGCGCGCCGAGCGGCCGGACGTGGCGGTGGTCGACATCCGGCTGCCGCCGACGTTCACGGACGAGGGGCTGCAGGCGGCGCTGGCGGCCCGCCGGGAGCGTCCCGACCTGCCGGTGCTGATCCTGTCGCAGCACGTGGAGCAGTTGTACGCACGGGAGTTGCTTGCCGACGGCCGCGGGGCGGTGGGGTACCTGCTGAAGGACCGGGTGTTCGCGGCGCGGCAGTTCGTGGACTCGGTGCGGCGGGTGGCCGAGGGCGGCACGGCGATGGACCCGGAGGTCATCGCGAAGCTGCTGGCGAGCAACGCGCGGGACGAGCCGCTGGGGCGGCTGACGCCGCGCGAGCGGGAGGTGCTGGCGGGGATGGCGGAGGGCCGCTCGAACACGGCGATCGCGCGTCAGCTCTTCCTCTCCGAGGGCGCGGTGAGCAAGTACACGACGAGCATCTTCGCGAAGCTGGACCTGCCCCCGTCGGACGACGACAACCGCAGGGTGCGGGCGGTGCTGGCGTATCTGAACGGGCAGGTGGAGTAGGCCCGGAGCGCCCGGGCACGGCGCGCCCCTTGGGCGGGGGCCGGTGGCCGGCTCCGGGCCCGGCCGGGTCCGGCCGCCGCACCCCGCTCCCGCCGTCAGGAGCGGATGCGCAGGCCGCGGGGGGTGGCCAGGAAGCCGGACCGCTCCAGGAGCGTGCCCAGGGGGGAGTCCAGGGCCGCGGTCGCGTTGATGCGTTCCACCGTCGCCGTACGGCCCAGGGCGCCGCCGCGGGCCGCCGCTGCGAGCGCGTCGGCCGCGGCGGCGAGGCGGGGGTCGTCCGCCGGGGGCCAGGCCAGCAGCGTGCGCCCGCCGCGCTCCACGTACAGCGCGAGGTCGCCGTCCACCAGCACCACCAGCGCACCGGCCTTCCGGCCGGGCTTGTGCGTCGTGCCGGGCGGGGGCTCGGGCCAGGGCAGGGCCGCCCCGTACGCGTTCGCCGGGTCCGCCGCGGCCAGCACCAGCGCCCGCTGCCCGCCGCGCCCGGCCCCACCGGCGCCGTACGCCCGCGGGCCGCCGCCGCGCGGGCGGCCGCCGCCCAGCGTGTGCCCGCCGTACGGACCGGCCGGCCCCTCCTCGTCCACGAAACCGTCGTCCCCCACCTGCCCTGCCTGCCCCGCCGCCGCGGCTTCCACAGCCCCGCGCTCCCGCGACGTGGCCACCGCCCGCAGCCGGTCCACGGCGCCGTCCATCGCGAACTGCGCGGCGCCCAGCCCCTCCACCACGTACCCGCGGCGGGCCTGACCCGTCTCCTCGAACGCCGACAGCACCCGGTACGCCGCCGCGAAGCCGCCCTCCACCCCCTCCGCCGCCACCGCGCCGCGCGTGACGACGCCGTGCCGGTCGAGCAGCGTGCGGGCCAGCGCGTGCGCGCGGTGCGTGGTGTCCGGTTCGCGTTCGGGCAGCAGCGACCAGCGGCCGGAGACCGTCGGCGGCCCGTTCCGCGACGCCGTGCGCGCGGCGCCCGCGACCGCCAGGCTGCCGTAACGCCCGCGCGGCGTGGGCCGCTTCGCGCGGTGCGCGGTGGCGCCCGCGGTGCGGCCCGAGCCGAGGAGGGCGCGCAGCGGTCCCAGGGTGTCGTTCGTCAGCCGCCCGGACCAGGCCAGGTCCCAGACGGCGTCGGCGAGCTGCGCGTCGGTGGCGTCCGGGTGCGTCGCGCGCACCTGCTCGGCGATCTGCCGGAAGAACAGCCCGTACCCGCCGGTCAGCGCGGCCAGCACCGCCTGGTGCAGCGGCGTGATCTCCAGCGGATGCGGCTCGTGCAGCAGCAGCGGGGCGGAGTCCGCGGGGTACAGGGAGATCCAGCCGTCCTTGCCGGGCAGCGCACCTGCGCCGGCCCAGACCACCTCCCCGGAGTTCGTCAGCTCGTCGAGCATCGTCGGTACGTACCCCGCGACCCGCGACGGCAGCACCAGCTTCTCCAGCGCCGACGCCGGCACCGGCGCGCCCTGCAGTTGCTCCACCGCCCGGACGAGGCCGTCCAGACCGCGGAGGCTGTGCGTGCCCAGGTGCTGCCACTGCGGCAGGAACGCGGCGAGCGCGGCCGGGGCGACGGGCTCCAGCTCCTCCCGCAGCGCGGCCAGCGACCGGCGCCGCAGCCGCCGCAGCACCCCGGCGTCGCACCACTCCTGGCCGATGCCCGCCGGATGGAACTCGCCCTGTACGGTCCTGCCCGCCGCCGCCAGCCGGTGCAGCGCGCCGTCGGTGACCGCCGCACCCAGGCCGAAGTGCGCCGCGGCCTGCCCGGAGGTGAACGGGCCGTGCGTGCGCGCGAAGCGCGCCAGCAGGTCGCCCAGCGGGTCCGCCACCGGCTCGGTGAACGCCTCCGGCACGCCCACCGGCAGCGCGGTGCCCAGCGCGTCCCGCAGCCGCCCGGCGTCCTCGACGGCCGCCCAGTGCGCCGTCCCCGCCAGCCGCACCCGGATCGCCCGGCGCGCGCCCTCCAGCTCCCGCACCCAGGCCGGCTCCGCGCCGCGCTCCGCCAGCTCCTCGTCCGTCAGCGGCCCGAGCACGCGCAGCGCGTCCGCGACGCCCTCGGCGTCCTTGAGCCGCCGGTCGTCCGTACGCCACTGCAGCTCGCGCTCCAGCTCCGCCAGCACCTCGGCGTCCAGCAGCTCGCGCAGCTCCGCCTGCCCCAGCAGCTCGGCGAGGAGCCGGGAGTCCAGCGACAGCGCCGCCGCCCGGCGCTCGGCCAGTGGCGAATCGCCCTCGTACAGGAACTGCGCCACGTAGCCGAAGAGCAGCGAGCGGGCGAACGGCGACGGCTCCTGCGTCGTCACCTCCACCAGCCGCACCCGGCGGTTCTCGACGTCGCCCATCAGCTCGGTGAGCCCCGGGACGTCGAAGACGTCCTGAAGGCACTCGCGCACCGCCTCCAGCACGATCGGGAACGAGCCGAACTCGCTCGCCACCTGGAGCAGTTGGGAGGCGCGCTGCCGCTGCTGCCACAGCGGCGTGCGCTTGCGCGGGTCGCGGCGGGGCAGCAGCAGCGCGCGCGCCGCGCACTCGCGGAACCGGGCGGCGAACAGCGCCGAGCCGCCCACCTGGTCGGTGACGACCTGGTCGACCTCGCCCTTGTCGAAGAGGACGTCGGCCGCGCCGACCGGCGACTGCCCGTCGTCCCCGGCCGCGTCCGCGGCCGTGCCCCCGCCCGCCGGGTCGACGTCCAGCAGGTCGAGGCCCATCAGGTCGGTGTCGGGCAGTCGCAGCACGATGCCGTCGTCGGCGTGCATCACCTGGGCGTCCATCCCGTACCGCTCGGTGAGCCGGGCGCCGAGCGCCAGCGCCCACGGCGCGTGCACCTGCGCGCCGAACGGCGAGTGCACCACCACCCGCCAGTCGCCCAGCTCGTCCCGGAAGCGCTCCACGACGATCGTCCGGTCGTCCGGCACGTGCCCGCAGGCGGCGCGCTGCTCCTCCAGATACGCGATCACGTTCCCCGCGGCCCACGCGTCCAGCCCCGCCGCCCGCAGCCGCTCCTGGGCCGCCTGCCGGTCCATCCCGCTCAGCTCGCGCAGGAACGCGCCCAGCGCCCGCCCCAGCTCCAGCGGCCGGCCGAGCTGGTCGCCCTTCCAGAACGGCAGCCGGCCCGGCACCCCGGGCGCGGGGGAGACCAGCACCCGGTCCCGGGTGATGTCCTCGATGCGCCACGACGTGGTGCCCAGCGTGAAGACGTCCCCGATCCGCGACTCGTAGACCATCTCCTCGTCCAGCTCGCCGACCCGGCCGCCGCCCTTCTTCGGGTCGGCCCCGGCGAGGAAGACGCCGAAGAGGCCGCGGTCCGGGATCGTGCCCCCGGAGGTGACGGCGAGCCGCTGCGCGCCGGGGCGGCCCTTGACCGTCTGCGCCACCCGGTCCCACACCAGGCGCGGGCGCAGCTCGGCGAAGGCGTCGGAGGGATAGCGTCCCGCGAGCATGTCGAGCACGGCCGTGAACGCCGACTCCGGCAGCGCCGCGAACGGCGCCGCCCGCCGCACGAGCGCCAGCAGCTCCTCCACGTCCCACACATCCATGGACGTCATCGCGACGATCTGCTGCGCCAGTACGTCCAGCGGGTTGGCCGGGATCCGCAGCGCCTCGATGGCGCCCTCGCGCATCCGCTCCGTGACCACCGCGGACTGCACCAGGTCACCGCGGTACTTGGGGAAGACCACACCGCGCGAGACCGCGCCCACCTGGTGCCCCGCGCGGCCCACCCGCTGCAGCCCGGAGGCCACCGACGGCGGCGACTCGACCTGCACCACCAGGTCCACCGCGCCCATGTCGATGCCCAGCTCCAGGCTGGAGGTGGCGACCACCGCGGGCAGCCGCCCGGCCTTCAGGTCCTCCTCCACCTGCGCCCGCTGCTCCTTGGAGACCGAGCCGTGGTGCGCGCGGGCGATCACCGCGGGCGCGCCCTGCGCCGCGCCGGACTGGGCCATGATCTCGGCGGGCGGCGGCGCGTCCTCCGCCATCGGCTCGCCGGCCGCGCGCTCGTACGCGATCTCGTTCAGCCTGTTGCACAGCCGCTCCGCGAGCCGGCGCGAGTTGGCGAAGACGATCGTCGAACGGTGCTCCTCCACCAGGTCGACGATCCGCTCTTCCACATGCGGCCAGATGGATGGCCGGTCGCCTCCCGCGCCGTCGTCCTGCGCGGGCGAGCCGCCCAGCTCGCCCATGTCCTCGACGGGCACGACCACCGACAGGTCGAACCGCTTCTCCGACGGCGGCTGCACGACCTCCACCCGCCGCCCGGGGGAGAGGAACCGCGCCACCTCCTCCACCGGCCGGACCGTCGCCGACAGGCCGATGCGGCGCGCGGGCCGCGGCAGCAGCTCGTCCAGCCGCTCCAGGGAGAGCGCCAGGTGGGCGCCGCGCTTGGTGCCCGCCACGGCGTGCACCTCGTCCAGGATCACGGTCTCCACGCCGGCCAGTGCGTCCCGCGAGGCGGACGTGAGCATCAGGAACAGCGACTCGGGCGTGGTGATGAGGATGTCCGGCGGACGGTTGGCGATCGAGCGGCGCTCGGCCGCGGGCGTGTCGCCGGAGCGGATCGCGACCCGCACCTCCGGCTCCGGCCGGCCGAGGCGGACCGCCTCCTGGCGGATGCCCGTGAGCGGGCTGCGCAGATTCCGCTCGACGTCCACGGCCAGCGCCTTCAGCGGCGACACGTACAGCACGCGGCAGCGCTTGCGCGCCTCCGCGGGCGGCGGGGCGGACGTCAGCCCGTCGAGCGCGGAGAGGAACGCCGCCAGCGTCTTGCCCGAGCCCGTGGGCGCCACGACCAGCACGTCGGAGCCCTCGCCCAGCGCCCGCCAGGCGCCCTCCTGGGCCGCCGTGGGCGCGGCGAAGGCGCCCTCGAACCATGCCCGCGTCGCCGGGTCGAACGTCTCCAGCACCGATCTCGCCATGTGAACCATCGTGCACCCGACCACTGACACCCAGCACACTTGTCCCCATGGGGTCGCGTACGGCGCGGGCGTCGGGCGACGCCGATCGCGAGTGGGCCCGGCACTGGCGCTACACCAGCCTGCCCGGCCTCGACCTGCTGCGCGCCCGCTACGTCGGGCACACCTTCCCCACCCACTCCCACGACGGCTACGTCTTCGGCGCCGTCACCGCAGGCGTGGAGGCCGTCGGGATGCCGGACGGCACGCTCCTCGCCGGCCCCGGCACCGTCGTCATGATCAACCCCGAGGTGCCGCACACGGCCCGCGCGGGCGCCGCGGAGGGCTGGTCGTACGCGACGCTCTACCCGACCGCGGACCTGGTCGCCGAGGTGGCGGCGGAGGTCACCGCCATCGGGGGCACCGCGGGCTTCGGCGAGACCATGGTCGACGACCCCGGCGGCGCCCGCCTCATCACCGAGGTGCACCGGGCCGCGGAGGAGGACAACCCGCTGGCCGCCGACAGCGTGCTGCGCGTCGTGCTGGCCCGCCTGCTGCGCCGCCACGGCGCGCGGCTCCCGGGGCGCGTGGTGGCGTCCGCGGGCGCGCGGACCGCGGCGCGGGCGCGGGCGGTGCTCTACGAGCGGATGGCGGCGCCGCCGACGCTGGAGGCGCTGGCGGCGGAGCTGGGCACGTCACCCTTCGCGCTGCTGCGCGCCTTCAAGGAGGCGTACGGCACGCCGCCGCACCGCTGGCTGACCGACGCCCGGGTACGGCGCGCGCGGCGGCTGCTGGACGAGGGGCTGCGGCCGTCGGAGGCGGCGGTGACCGTGGGGTTCACCGACCAGCCGCATCTGAACCGGCACTTCACCCGCATCGTGGGCGTGCCCCCGGGCGCGTACCGGCGGGAGCGGGCGGGCTGAACGGACGGGCTGAGCGGGCCGGGTGGCGCGGGACTGCGCGTCACGCGGTCGCGTGGGCGGGCCCGGGTGGGCGGGGTCGCGCAAGAACGTACAAGACCGGTCGGACCCCGGCCGCATAACGTCCGGCGCATGGCCACAGAAGCACAGCCTCCGTCCACCGCAGATCCCGCGCCCGAGGACCGCACCGCCCTGCGCGACGGCCTCGGGGTCGGGGTCGCCGTCGGGCTCTCCGGGTTCGCGTTCGGCGTCACCGCGGCCGGCGCCGGGCTCAGCGCCGCGCAGGCGTGCGCCATGAGCCTGCTGATCTTCACCGGCGCCTCGCAGTTCGCCCTCGCCGGTGCGGTGGCCGCGGGCGGCGGCCCCTTCGCCGCCGCGGCCGGGGCCTTCTTCCTCGGCGTACGGAACGCGTTCTACGGGCTGCGCCTGGCGCCCATGCTCCGGCTGCCCCGGGCGCTGCGGCCGCTCGCCGCCCAGTGGGTCATCGACGAGACGGCCGTCGTCACCATCGCCCAGCCCACCCGCCGCGCCCAGCGCATCGGCTTCGCCGTCACCGGACTCACCCTCTACGTCTGCTGGAACGTCACCACCCTCGTCGGCGTGCTCGGTGCGGAAGCCATCGGCGACACCGCCGCCTGGGGCCTGGACGCCGCCGGGCCCGCGGTGTTCCTGGCGCTGGTGGGGCCGATGCTGACGGGGACCGTGGAGCGGGCCACCGCCCTCGTCGCGGTCGCGCTCGTCCTCGGCACGCTGCCGGCGCTGCCCGCCGGGACGCCGGTGCTGGTCGCCGCGCTGGCGGCGCCGCTGGTGCTGGCGCTGCACGGGAGGCGCACGCGCGGGCGCGCGCAGGGTGACCCTCCGGACGGCACGGACCGCACAGACGGCACGGACGCGCGCGAGGCGGAGGGTGCCGCGTGACCACCTGGCTTGCGATCGGGCTCACCTTCGCCGGCTGCTACGCGGTCAAGCTGCTCGGCCTCTCCGTCCCCTCGGGCGCCCTGGAGCGCCCGCTCGTCCGGCGCCTGGCCGCCCTGCTGCCCGTCGCGCTGCTGGCGGCGCTCACCGCGCAGCAGACGTTCGCCGACGGCACCGCGCTGGTCCTCGACGCCCGCGCCGCGGGACTGGCGGCGGCCGGCGCCGCACTGCTGCTGCGGGCGCCGTTCCTGGTCGTGGTGGCCGCCGCGGTGGTCGTGACCGCGGCGGTACGCGCCGTGGCCGGCTGACCGACTCCGGGGCGTGCGCGGGCCGACAAGGGCCGGTGCCCGCGCACGCCCCGGCCTCCGCCGCACGCCCCTGTCCGCCCCGTGCGCCCCCACACCTCTCCGCGTGCCGCCGAGTGTCGTCAGATCCGCCCGTACGCCCGCAGCGTCAGCAGCGCCTCCAGCGTCGCCAGCGGCCGCGCCTCCAGCTCCGCCCCCGGCGACCAGCGCCGCCACGCCACCGGCCAGCCGCCGTCCGCCCGCTGGTTCGCCGCCAGGAAGTCCAGCGACCGCTCCATCTCCGCGTCGCTGAACCACCGCCGCGCCAGCGACGCGGGCCGCCTGGCGAAGTCGTGCGGATGGTGGTGCTCGCCCGGCGCGTGGCCCTCCGCGGCCGGCTCCGCGTGCGCCCGGGCCGGGTCCAGCAGCACCAGCCGCTCGGCGCGCACCAGCCGGCCCAGCCGCTCCGCGGCGGCCTCGGCGCGCCGCCGGTCGGGCACGTGGTCGAGGAAGGCGACCGCGGCCTCCGCCTCGTACGGACGGCTGCCGCGCAGCGTCTCCACGGCGTGCCAGCAGAAGTCGGTGGCGCGGAAAAGCCAGGCGTGCCAGATGTCGTTGCGGTGCAGCAGTCCCACGACCGGCGCGGTGGTCAGCAGCGCGCTCGGCGGGTCCGCGGGCACCGGCAGCCACGGCGCGGCCGGGTAGCCGCGCAGCGACGGGTGCACGGCGGGCAGGGCGCCGTCGTGGTTGGAGACGGCGGTCAGGTAGCGGCAGACGTCCTCCGCGCGGCGGCCGGTGCAGCGGCCGAGGGAGTCGAGGATCCGCAGCGCGTGCGCCGTGTGCAGCGGCTGGCTGCCGGGACCGCGCAGGTCGGGGTCGAGAGCGTGCCCGTAGCCGCCGTCGGCGTTCCGGTACGCCTCCAGCGCCTTCTCCACCCCGTCGGCGTCGGCGGCGCCGGGCACGAAGTGGTGCGCGAACCGGCGCTGCTCCAGTACACGGGCGGTCAGCCAGATGAACTCTGCGGCGCGGACCTGCGGGGAGTCAGCCATGGGGCGACGTTACGAGCACGGCGGGGCCGACCGGGAGGCCAACGGGCCGGGAGCACTCTCAAGTGCACGTACGCGCGGGATAATGGACGCATGCGGTTGACGGTCTTCTGGCAGCGGATGCGCGACTACTTCGGCGAGCCCTACGTCGACTCCTTCGCCCGCGACCACGTGATGTCCGAGCTGGGCGGGCGTACGGTCCGCGAGGCGCTGGACGCGGGGTGGGACGCGCGCGACGTCTGGCGCGGGGTGTGCGCGGCGATGGACATCCCGGCGGAGATGCGCTGACGCCGCCGCGGCGGACGTCGGCCACACTGTTCGTCCATGGCTGCATCATCGGCTGCTTCCGACGGCACCGCCCGCGCACGAGAGACCCCGCCGGTCCCGGACGCCCGCACCGCCCCGGACGCCCAGGACGCCCCCTCCACGCCCGGCACGCCCCCGGGCGACGGCACCCCGCCCGCGAGCCCCCGCGAGCGCATGCCCCCCTGGCTGCCCCGCGCGATCGTCCTCGCGCTGGCCCTCTTCGCCTGCTTCCACGTCGCCGAGTGGGCCTTCCACGAGCTGTACGGGCTGCTGCTCAACATCCTGGTGGCCTTCTTCATCGGGCTGGCCTGCGAGCCCGCCGTCGACCGGCTCGCGGCCCGCGGCATGCGCCGCGGCGCCGCCACCGCGCTGGTCTTCCTCGGGGTGCTGGCGGCCGCCGCGGCGTTCGTCGCCGCCCTCGGGTCGCTGGTCGCCGACCAGGTCCGGCTGATCGTCGAGAACTTCCCCGCCTACGTCGAGTCCCTCGTCGAGTGGATCAACGAGCAGTTCGGCACCGAGCTGCGCGTGGACGACCTCCAGCAGGACTTCCTGAAGTCCGAGGTCGTACGCGACTACCTGCAGCGCAGCGCCGACAACGTGTGGGGCATCTCCACCACCGTCCTCGGCGGCCTCTTCACCGCGCTCACCGTAGTGCTGTTCGCCTTCTACTTCACCGCCGAGGGGCCGCGGCTGCGCCGCGCGATCTGCTCCGTACTGCCGCCTGCGCGGCAGGCAGAGGTGCTGCGCGCCTGGGAGATCGCGGTCGCCAAGACCGGCGGCTACCTCTACTCGCGCGGCCTGATGGCCATCGTCTCGGGCATCGCCCACTACATCGCGATGCTGCTTCTGGACGTGCCGTACGCGCCCGCGCTCGCGGTGTGGGTGGGGGTGGTCTCGCAGTTCGTGCCGACCGTGGGCACGTACATCGCCGGAGCGCTGCCCATCCTGCTGGCGTTCACCGTCGGGCCGTGGACGGCGGTGTGGCTGATCGGGTTCGTGATCCTGTACCAGCAGCTCGAGAACTACCTGCTGCAGCCGCGGATCACCGCGAAGACCGTGAACATACACCCCGCCGTGGCCTTCGGCTCCGTCATCGCGGGCGCCGCGCTGCTCGGCGCGGTGGGCGCGCTGATCGCGATCCCGGCGACGGCGACGCTCCAGGCGTTCCTCTCCGCGTACGTACGCCGCTACGAGGTCGACGCCCGCGTCCAGGAGCAGCGCCCCCTGCGCCGCCGCGGCCCCGCCCGGCTGACCCGGATCCGCGCGCTGCTGCGCCACCCCAGCGCACCACCCGGCGCGAACCCCGGCCCGGAGCCCGCGGACTCCGGCGACGCACCCCGCGCGCCCTAACCGCCCTCCCGCACGCCGCCCTCCGGCGCCGTGCGCGGCACCGCGATCGTCACCCGGAGCCCCTCGGGCTCGTTGCGTTCATACGAGATACGTCCCCCGCCCGCCGCCAGCAGCGCCCGGGCGATGGACAGGCCGAGACCCGAGCCGGAGACGTTCTGATGCCGTCCGCTGCGCCAGAAGCGGTCGCCGATGCGGCCCAGCTCCTCGTCGGTGAGCCCGGGCCCGCGGTCGGCGACGGCGACCGTCACCTCGTCGCCCGCCGTGTCCACCCGCACCTCCACCTCGCCGCACCGCGGCGAGAACTTCACGGCGTTGTCGACCACCGCGTCCAGCGCGCTGGACAGCGCGACCTCGTCCGCCCAGCCGGTCACGGCCGGGGCGCCGGACAGGAACAGCCGTACGTCCTGTCCCTCGGCCAGCGGGCGCCAGCTCGCGACCCGCTCCGCCGCCAGCCGGGCCACGTCGGTCACCCGCAGGTCGGCGGGGGAGTGCTCGGCCAGCGCCAGATCCAGCAGGTCGTCCAGCACCCGCGCCAGCCGGGCGCCCTCCGCCTGCACCGAATCGATCTCGGCCGCGGCCTGCGGCGCCTCCAGGCGCAGCAGCTCGATGCGGAGCAGCAGAGCGGACAGCGGGTTGCGCAGTTGGTGGGAGGCGTCCGCGACGAAGGTGCGCTGCTGCTCCAGGACGCTCTCGACGTTGTCCGCCATCTCGTTGAAGGACCCCGCGAGCCGGCGCAGCTCCGGCGGCCCGCCCGCGGCGGCGACGCGGGACTTCAGCCGGCCGGTGGCGATGTCGTGGGTGGCCTTGTCGAGCACGCGCACGGGCCTGAGCACCCAGCCGGTCAGCCGGTACGCCGCCGCCACCGCGACCGTCATCGCGGCGGCGATGCCGGCCCCGAGCCAGAGCCAGCCGGTGAGCGTGCGCGAGCGCATGGCCCCGGTGGGCGAGTCGGTGACCACGACGGCGACCACGTCCCCGTCCCGTACGACCGGGGAGGCGACGGTCAGCCGGTCGTCCTGCCAGGGCCAGACCTGCGGGGGGTCGTGGCTGCGGCGGCCCGCCAGGGACTCCGAGAAGGCCCGGTCGCCCTCGGCGCGGGCCATGGCCCGCCAGCCGGCGGGGGCGGCGGCCATCGCGGAGCGGTCGCGGTAGTAGACGCCGGCGCGGATGCCGTAGAGGTCGTGGTACCGGTGCAGCTCCTCCTGGAGCGCGCGCAGCCGCTCGTCCTCGGCCGGCGGACGGGCCTCGTTGCGGGAGGCGACGTACTGCGCGAGGGACGCGAAGCGGGCGGTGTCGTCGATCCGGTCCACGATCACGCGCTGCTGCTCCTGCCCGGCGATGCGGTCGGCCAGCGGGAAGCCGAGCGCGAGCAGCATGCCGGCCATGAGCACGATGAGCAGGGGGAGCAGACGGGTACGCATAAGGAGAGGGCCTCAGCCGCCCGGCGGGGGCACGAGGCGATAGCCCACGCCGCGCACGGTCTCGATGAGCGCGGGCAGGCCGAGCTTGCTGCGCAGGGAGGCGATGTGGACCTCCAGGGTCCGGCCCGTACCCTCCCAACTGCTGCGCCACACCTCGCTGATGATCTGCTCCCGCCGGAACACCACTCCGGGACGCGCCGCGAGCAGCGCGAGCAGGTCGAACTCCTTGCGGGTGAGCTGCACCTCCGCGCCGCCGACGCTGACCCTGCGGGAGTGGGGCTCCAGCGTCACGGGGCCCACGACCAGCGGCGCCGCGGTCTCCTCGGCCCGCTCGCCGGCCGCGGCGGGACCCGCGCCGCCGGGCCCCGCGGCGGGCTCCGGCTCCGCCGCCGCCGTGCGCCGGGCGACGGCGTGCACGCGCGCGAGGAGCTCGCCCGTGTCGTACGGCTTGACGACATAGTCGTCGGCACCCAGGTTGAGCCCGTGGATCCGGGACCGGACGTCGGAGCGCGCGGTCACCATGATCACGGGAGTGCCGGTCAGCTTGCGGATACGTCCGCACACCTCGAAGCCGTCCTGGTCGGGCAGCCCCAGGTCCAGCAGGACCACGTCGAAGGGGGCCAGCTCGCTGTGGAGCAGCTCCTGCAGCGCCTCCTGGCCGCTGTGGGCCATGCCCACCTCGAAGCCGTGCCGGGCCAGCACCGCGGAGAGCGCGGTGGCCACGTGGTCGTCGTCCTCGACGAGCAGCAGCCTCATCGACCCTCCCGTTCCCTCTCTCGCGTATCGTCTCAGCCCGCACACGAATACAGGCGGATGCGGCCCTGCCGCGTCAAGTCCGGCCAGGTCACCCAGCGGTTTCCGTTGTGTGACAGGTACGGAGAGCGGCGCCCCGATTCCGCCCATTGTGTCCGATTGCAGCCGGATCGTTATGCTCAATTTCCCCTCAGATGTGATGACGCTGGTCGCGGCTGCTCACTAAGGTCCAGGCAACCGAAAAGGACGGAGCAAGACGCGGATGACCGAGGTTTCGACGGCCAAGGACGCCGTCCCGGCGGCGGGCGAACCGCTGGTCGTGCTGGACAACGTCAACAAGCATTTCGGTGCGCTGCACGTGCTCCAGGACATCGACCTGACGATCGCGCGCGGCGAGGTCGTCGTCGTCATCGGGCCGTCCGGGTCCGGGAAGTCCACGCTGTGCCGCGCGATCAACCGGCTGGAGCCGATCGACTCCGGCCGCATCACCCTGGACGGCAAGCCCCTGCCCGCCGAGGGCCGTGAGCTGGCGAAGCTCCGCGCCGACGTGGGCATGGTCTTCCAGTCCTTCAACCTCTTCGCCCACAAGACCGTGCTGCAGAACGTGATGCTCGGGCAGATCAAGGTCCGCAAGAAGGACAAGGCGGCCGCGGAGACCTCCGCCAGGGCCCTGCTCGACCGGGTGGGCGTCGGCAACCAGGCGGACAAGTACCCCGCGCAGCTCTCCGGCGGCCAGCAGCAGCGGGTGGCGATCGCCCGCGCGCTGGCGATGGAGCCCAAGGTGATGCTCTTCGACGAGCCCACCTCGGCCCTCGACCCCGAGATGATCAACGAGGTGCTGGAGGTAATGCAGCAACTCGCCCGGGACGGTATGACTATGGTCGTCGTCACGCACGAGATGGGCTTCGCCCGCTCGGCGGCGAACCGGGTGGTCTTCATGTCCGACGGCCAGATCGTGGAGGAGACGACCCCCGACCAGTTCTTCACCAACCCTCGCAGCGACCGGGCGAAGGACTTCCTGTCGAAGATCCTGCACCACTGAGCTGCCGGCAACACACCAGACAGAAGGATGCTCACCATGAATCTTCGCAAGGTCAGCGCGGCCGCTGCCTGCGCACTCGCCCTCACCGTCACCGCGGCCGCGTGCGGCTCCGACGACGACAGCGGCGACAACGGTGACGGTGGCGGCGGTGGCAAGGACTCCATCACCATCGGCATCAAGTTCGACCAGCCCGGCCTCGGGCTGAAGGAGCCCGACGGCTCGTACTCGGGCTTCGACGTCGACGTCGCCACGTACGTGGCCAAGGAACTCGGCTACTCCGAGGACCAGATCGAGTGGAAGGAGGCGATCAGTGCCGACCGCGAGACCATGCTGGAGCGCGGCGACGTCGACATGATCGCCGCCACCTACTCGATCACGGACGAGCGCAAGCAGAAGGTCGACTTCGCCGGCCCGTACCTGCTGGCCCACCAGGACCTGCTGATCCGCGCCGACGACGACATCACCAAGGGCGAGGACCTCAACGGCAAGACGCTCTGCTCGGTCACCGGCTCCACCTCGGCGCAGAACGTCAAGGACACCATCGCGCCCAAGGCGCAGCTCGCCGAGCGACCCGGCTACTCCGAGTGCCTCGACGCCGTCGCCAACGGCCAGATCGACGCCCTGACCACCGACGACTCCATCCTCGCCGGCTACGCCGCCCAGGAAGCCAACAAGGGCAAGTTCAAGCTCGCCGGGCTCAACCTGAGCAACGAGAACTACGGCGTCGGCATCAAAAAGGGCGACGAGAAGATGAAGACCGACATCGACGCGGCCCTGGAGAAGATGGTCTCCGACGGTTCGTGGGAGAAGTTCATGGACGCCAACCTCGGCCCCGCGAACTACGACTTCGAGCCCGCGCCGAAGATCGGCGACATCAAGCAGTGACCCCGCCGCACCGCCGCCCCGGCGGCGGTGCGACCGCACTGTCAGAGCGGTGGTGTGCCGCCCGGCCCGGGTGGGACACCACCGCGTCCACTTAAGGCGAGAGCGCTGGACTGACGTTGGACATCATCTCCGATTACGACACACAGATTCTGGACGCGTTCTGGGTCACCGTGAAGCTCACCCTGCTGTCCGGTCTCTTCTCCCTCATCTGGGGAACGATCCTGGCGGCCATGCGGGTCAGCCCCGTCCCGCTCATGCGGGGCTTCGGGACCGTCTACGTGAACGTCATCCGGAACATCCCCCTCACGGTCATCATCGTCTTCTGCGCCCTCGGCCTCTCCGACGTGTTCGGCGTCACCCTGGGTGCCGGCATCGACTTCGACTCCAAGTTCTTCCGGCTGGCGGTGCTCGGACTGTCCGCGTACACCGCGGCGTTCGTCTGTGAGGCGCTGCGCTCGGGCATCAACACCGTGCCCGTGGGACAGGCGGAAGCCGCCCGTGCCATCGGGCTGAGCTTCACCCAGGTCCTCGGGCTCATCGTGCTGCCCCAGGCGTTCCGGTCGGTCGTCGGCCCGCTCACGAACGTCCTCATCGCGCTCACCAAGAACACCACGGTGGCGGCGGCGATCGGCGTCGCCGAGGCGGCACTCCTCATGAAGGAGATGATCGAGAACGAGGCCCAGCTCCTCCTCATCTCGGCGATCTTCGCGCTCGGCTTCCTGGTCCTGACCCTGCCGACCGGGCTCTTCCTCGGCTGGGTCGGCAAGAAGGTGGCGGTCAAGCGATGAGTTCCGTTCTCTACGACGCCCCCGGCCCGAAGGCCAAGCGGCGCAACGTCGTCTACACCGTGGTCTTCCTCGTCGTGCTGGCGCTCGGCGTGTGGTGGGTCATCGACAAGCTGAACGAGAAGAACCAGCTCGAATGGGTGCTGTGGAAGCCGTTCTTCACGGATTCCCAGGCATGGACCACCTACCTGCTGCCGGGCCTCGGCGAGACGCTGAAGGCGGCCGGGCTCTCGCTCCTCATCGCACTGCCGCTGGGCGCGCTCTTCGGCATAGCGCGGCTCTCCGACCACGCGTGGGTACGGGTGCCGGCGGGCGCGGTCGTGGAGTTCTTCCGGGCCATCCCGGTGCTGCTCCTGATGCTGTTCGCGAACCAGTTCTACTCCGAGTACACCGACATCAGCAGCGATGAGCGTCCCCTGTACGCCGTCGTCACCGGGCTCGTGCTCTACAACTCCTCCGTGCTCGCCGAGATCGTCCGGGCGGGCATCCTCTCCCTGCCCCGCGGGCAGACCGAGGCCGCCAAGGCCATCGGCCTGCGCAAGGGCCAGATGATGGGCTCCGTGCTGCTGCCGCAGGCCGTCACGGCGATGCTGCCGGCGATCGTCAGCCAGCTCGTCGTCATCGTGAAGGACACCGCGCTCGGCGGCGCGATGATCGGCTTCAGCGAACTGCTCGTCGAGCGGCGCACGCTGGCGTCCAACTACTCCAACGTCTTCGCCAGCTTCATCGTCGTCGCGGCGATCTACGTCGTCGTGAACTTCATCCTGACGTCGCTGGCGAGCTGGCTGGAGCAGGTCGTCCGGCGCGGCAAGCGGACCACCGGCGCGGTGGTCGGGGTCGGGCAGGTCGACGACCTGAGCACCGGCGCCGTAGACGGCGGGGTGGGTATCGCGACCGGCGGGGTCCCTCCAGCGATCTTCAAGGGCGATGCCGATCCCGGCGGTGGAGGCGGTCGCAGAGACGCCGGCAAGTAGCTCGAAGGCAGCCCGAGGGGGCGGCCGGAAGCCCTCGGCTTGACTGCGGTGTGCGGCAGTGGGTTGCATACCCCCTGTGATCGCGCACCGGGCTCCCCACCCCTTAGTACGTAGGCACCATGGCGCCGGAGGCGCATCACCGTGGACCCGGTGATCATCGTCGGGGCGGGCCCGGTCGGGCTCGCCCTGTCGTTGGCTCTGGCACGGCACGCGGTCCCCACCGTCCTCCTCGACGACCGGCCCGCCGGCGACGCCGAGGAGGACGGCAGGCCCGCGGGACCGCGCCCGGCCCGTACCGCCGTGCTGCGCCCCCACACCACCGCGTTCCTCGACCGCCTCGGCGCCGCGGAGACCCGCGAGCACGGCGCCCCGCTCGCAGGCTGGCGGGTGCTGCGCGGCGGCCGGACGCAGGTGCGGGTGGAGTTCGGCGAGGCCGCGGGCCCCGCCCCGCTGCACGTCGCGCAGTCCGCCCTGACCACCACGCTGGCGGCGCTCGCCGACAACTCCCACCACGTGGAGGTCTTCCGCGGCAGCCGGCTGACGGAGCTGACGCAGGAGCCGTACGGCGTCAACGTCCGCACCCGGGCCGGGACCTGGTGGCGCGGGAGCTGGCTCGTCGGCTGCGACGGCGCCCGGTCGACCGTGCGCAAGCTGCTGGAGGTGCCGTACGCCGGCCGCACGGCCGTCGAGCGGCACGCCGTCGCCGCGGTACGGGCCGACCTGCCCTGGTCCGGCGAGGGCGTGCTGTACCGCGGCACCCCGCGCAGCGGACCCGGCGCCGAGTGCGTCGCCAGACCGCTCGGCGACGACCGGTGGCGGCTGGACTGGCTGCTGCCGCCCGGCGGCGGCGTCGTCACCCCGGAGGCCCTCGTCGCGCGGCTGGAGGCCACCCTGCGCGTCTGGACGGGCACCCGCCACCCCTCGTACGAACTCCTCGACACCGGCGTGCACACCGTCCACCACCGGCTCGCCCGCCGCTGGCGCCGCGGTCGCACGCTGCTCGCCGGGGACGCCGCGCACCTCGTCGGCTCGCTGGGCACCCAGCAACTCGACGAGGGCCTCGCCGACGCCGAGAACCTCGCCTGGAAGCTCGGCCGCGTCTGGCACCAGGCAGGACGCGACGACTCCGGCGACGACCTCGTCGACACCTACGTCACCGAGCGCCGCGGCGCCATCAGCGCCCGGCTGCGCGCCGCCGACCAGGTCCGCCCGCTGCTGCGCCGTGCCGGCGGCCTGCGGGCGGCGGTGCGCGGCAAGTCGGCGGCGGAGCTGCTGACGGACGGGCACCTGGGCCGCGGCCGGATAGGCGGCCCGCCGGTGTATGCCACGGCGCCGACGGGTCTGGACGGGGCGGTGGAGGTGGGCACGGCACCCGGCGCTCTCGTCGACGACGTCCAAGTGATCGCCCCGGACGGTTGGACGGGCAGGCTCTCCGAACGGCTGGGGGGCGACCCCCTGGTGGTGCTGGTCGCACCCGGCACCCGGGTCTGGGACCGCAGCCGCTGGATGCAGGCGGGGCTGATGCCGAAGCTGGTGCGGCTCGTGGGCGAACTCCCCGTCCGCGCCCGGCTGCTGGTCGCGGAGACCTACCCGGGCGCGGCGCCGCACACGGTCCTCTACATCCGCCCGGACGGTCATCTGATGGCCGCGCTGGCGGGCGTGCGCGAGGAGTCGATGCGGCTGTGCGCGAACCGGATGCTGGGCCGGCCTGACGACGCGGAGGAGTAGCCGGGCGGAGGAGCGCGGACCGGAGAGGACCGGGGAGCAGGACGGGCCAGGGCGCCGGCCGCCGCCGGCTAGATCCAGCCGGCCGCCGTGTCGCCTTCGGCGACGATGAGGGCCGGGCCCGTCATCTCCACCTCGCCGTCGGGGTGTTCGGTCACCACGAGGCGGCCACCGGGCACATCCACGGTGTACGTCTCCGGGCGGCCCGTCGCCGCCGGGTCCACCCCGTCGCGGCGGGCGGCGGCGACGGCCACCGCGCACGCGCCCGTACCGCACGAGCGGGTCTCACCCGAGCCGCGCTCGTGGACCCGCATCGCCACGTGCCGCGGGCCGCGGTCCACGACGAACTCCACGTTCACACCCTGGGGATACGCCGACGCCGGCGCGACACCCGGCGCCTCGTACAGCCGCCCCGCGTCCGCGAGGTCGGCGACGAACGCCACCGCGTGCGGATTGCCCATGCCCACATTGCGCGCGGGCCAGCTCCGCTCGCCCACCGTGACCGTCACCTCGGCGTCCGGCCCGGCCGCGAGCGCCGCCCGGCCCATGCCGACCGTGATGTCACCGTCCTTCGCCAGGTGGACCCGCCGCACCCCCGCGCGCGTGCCGACCGCCAGGTCGCCGCTCTCCACGAGCCCGGCGTGCTGGAGATAGCGGGCGAAGACCCGCACCCCGTTCCCGCACATCTCGGCGACGCTGCCGTCCGCGTTGCGGTAGTCCATGAACCACTCGGCGTCGGCGGCCATCCGCCGCCCCTCCGGGTGCGCGTCGGACCGCACGACCCGCAACAGGCCGTCACCCCCGATGCCCGCCCGGCGGTCGCAGAGCCGGGCCACGGCGGCCGGGGAGAGGTCGATGAGACCGGCCGGGTCCGGGACGATCACGAAGTCGTTCTCGGTGCCGTGTCCCTTGAGGAAGTGCAGTCGCGCGGTGCTCACTCTGTGATCGTAACCGTCCGCGCCGACAACGCCCCGGCGACGGGGTGGGACCGGGCCCCGGGCGCCGGTCAGCCCAGCCGGGCCACCCGCCAGACGGCGAGCGCGACGACCGCCGCCACCGCCACCGCGTACAGCAGCGCGATCCGCCAGTCCGCGCGCCGCCCCGAGCCGCGCCGCGGCAGCCCCGGCAGCGCGAGACCCACCCGGCGCGCGGCCATCATGGCCCAGCCGGCGGCACAGCAACTGATGAGCAGGCCGAGCATCGCCACGACGGGGCCGCCGCCGCCGAACTCGAAGGCCAGCGGGAACGCGAACATCAGCGAGCCCAGCGCGGCCAGCGCGACGATGGGGGCGAGCTGCCAGAAGCGGAGCAGCCGCGGCGGGCGCAGCTCGCGGAAGGACTCCTGGCCCACAGGCTCCGGCGCGTCGGTGAGATCCCCCGCGAGGTCGTCCGCGGGCTCTGCCACGGGCCCGGCGATCCGGTCGTCCTGCGGCTCCCGTCGACTGTCACGAGGGCCGGCCTCCATAGCCACGTGCCCTCCCAACCTCCGGCGACTTTCAGGCTTCCAGCTCGCCTCGATGATGGCACGGCGGGGAACACCCGCAGTGCCACCGAGGCGTCCCGATGCCATGACGTGATCAGCCTGTGACCGACCGTTCGAGTAGGTCACACGCGGTGTCCGGAAGGCGGTCACGGTCGGCCTCCGAGCCGCTGATCCAGTGCACGCGCGCGTCGCGCCGGAACCATGTCTCCTGCCGCCGCGCGAACCTCCGGGTCGCCCTCACGGTCTCGTCCCGGGCCTCCGCTTCCGTGCACTCGCCGGCGAGGAACGCCAGCACCTGCTGGTACCCCAGGGCCCTGGCGGCGGTACGGCCCTCACGCAGCCCTTCCGCTTCCAGCCGCCGCACCTCGTCCACCAGACCGGCCCGCCACATCCGGTGCACGCGCCGCTCGATCCGGTCCGCCAGTTCCGGCCGCGGCACGGCGATGCCGATCTGGACGGTGTCGTAGACCGACTCGTGCGCCGGGAGGCCGGCCGTGAAGGGGCGGCCGGTCAGCTCGATCACCTCCAGGGCCCGGACGATCCGGCGGCCGTTGCCCGGCAGGATCGCGGCGGCGGCGTCCGGGTCGGCGGCGGCCAGGCGCGCGTGCAGCGGCCCCGGCCCCCCGGCCGCCAGCTCCGCCTCCAGCCGGGCGCGGACGGCGGGGTCGGTGCCGGGGAAGTCCATCGCGTCGACGGCCCCGCGCACGTACAGGCCGGAGCCGCCGACGAGCACCGCGGTGCGGCCGAGGGCGCCGAGCCGGTCGATCTCGGCGCGGGCCAGGCGCTGGTACGCGGCGACGCTGGCGGTCTCCGTGACGTCCCACACGTCGAGCAGGTGGTGCGGCACGCCCTGCCGCTCCGCGGGCGTCAGTTTGGCCGTGCCGATGTTCATCCCCCGGTAGAGCTGCATCGAGTCGGCGTTGACGATCTCGCCGCCGAGCCGGCGGGCGAGCGCGATCCCGAGCTCGGACTTGCCGGTGGCCGTGGCCCCGACGACCGCGACGACCTGGGGACGGGGGGTGGTCTCTGTCACGCGGCAAGTCTCGCAAACAACGGGACACCCCTCGAACGAGTGACGTAACGCGGTGTCCTCGGGGTCGTTTCCCGTTCCGAGGTTCCGAACGCCGGTTTACGGACCGGGCCCCCGGGCGGCGCAATGAGCCGTTCCGGACGGCGCGGAATTTCGCCCACACGAGTCAGTTATGGAGTAGAGATGGGCGTTTTTGCCAAGCTTCTTCGTCGCGGCGGATCGAGCGGGGAGGGGCAGGCCGCCAAGGAGCCGGCGCCCGCCGCGGAACCGCCGGCCGGGGAGGCCGCGGCGACCGCGGCGCAGCCGGAGGCCGCCGGGGAGCCGGCGAACGCGGAGGCCGCGGCCGCCGCGGGGATCCCGAAGCAGCAGTCGGCCGAGGGGGCCGCGGACAGTGACGCGGGCGACGAGGCCCGCAAGTAGGACCCCGGGAGGCGCGCGGCCCCGCACGGGGCCCGCGGCCTCCGGGCCACCGGGGCGGCGGCGTCAGGACCAGGTGGCGACGTAGTAACCCACGCCGTACGGCGCCTCGTTGTACAGCAGCGCTCCGCGCAGGGCGGCGCTCTCCGCCGCGCCCGCGGCGACCTGCCAGCCGGCGCGGCCCGCGGCCTGCAGCTCCGCGGCCAGCTCCGCGTCCAGCGCCGCCAGTGCGGCGGCGTCCGCGGCGCCGAGCGCGCGGGCCGCCTCGGCGTCGAAGCCGGCGGCGCGCTCGTCGTAGTAGCCGGGGGCCTTCTGCGTACGGCGCGCACTGCCGTCGCCCAGCACCAGCAGCGCCACCCGCCCGGCCCGCGCGGCGATCTCCCGGCCCGCCGCCGCGCAGCGCTCGCCCGCCAGCGGCTCGCCGACGCCCAGCCCTTCCACGGGGGCGCCGTTCCACTCCGCCCGCTCCAGCAGCCAGGCGCCCACCGCGAGCGACGGCGGCAGCTCCCGTCCGCCGGGCTCCCGCTCCGCGTCGCCGGCCGGCCCGAGCCGTACCGCGAGATCCACCCCGTAGCCCCGGAACGACCCCTCGGCCCCCTGCGGATACGGGCCCCGCCCGGACTCCGCCGCGGGCCCGACGACGACCAGCAGGTCCGGCCGCGCCGCCGCCAGCACCCCCACCGCGTCCATACACGCCGCTCTGAGCGCCTCCAGCTCGCCGGCGGCACCAGAGGCCACCTCGGGCACCAGCAGGGGCGGACACGGGCAGCAGGCGGCGGCGACGAGCATGAACCGCAGCCTAGCCGCCCCACCTCCGGGGACCCCGGCGCGTCCGGCGATCACGGCAGGACGTCCCCGGGAGCTGCCCTACGCGCGCGTACGTCGCACGCGGCGCAGCGGGACGGGCCGTACGGAATCAGGGCTTTCCGGGCGCACCCGGCGGGACCGGTCAGTGCGCCGCGCAGCCCTGCGCCGCCGGCAGCGGATCCGGGACGCCCACCTTCGGCAGGCCCAGCAGCACGCCCGTGCCGCCCGCGTCGGGCGCCGCCTGCCGCGCCGCCCAGGCGTCGCCGGAGCGCGTGCGGCGTACCGCCCGCGGCGGGGCCTCCGCCAGCAGGTGGTGCGGCGCCGCATACGTGATCTCGACGGTCGCCATGTCGCCCGGCCGCACCGGCTCCTCCGGCCGCGCGAAGTGCACCAGCCGGTTGTCGGGCGCCCGTCCCGACAGCCGCCGCGTGGCGCCGTCCTTGCGGCCCTCGCCCTCGGCGACCATGACCTCCAGCACCCGGCCGACCTGCTTCTTGTTCTCGCCCCAGGAGATGTCCTCCTGGAGGGCGACCAGCCGCTCGTACCGCTCCTGCACGACCGCCTTGGGCACCTGCCCCGCCATCTCCGCCGCCGGCGTCCCCGGCCGCTTGGAGTACTGGAAGGTGAACGCCTGCGCGAAGCGCGCCTCGCGCACCACGTGCAGCGTCTGCTCGAAGTCCGCCTCGGTCTCGCCGGGGAAGCCGACGATGATGTCCGTGGTGATCGCCGCGTCCGGGATCGCGGCCCGTACCTTCTCGATGATCCCCAGGTACCGCTCCTGCCGGTACGAACGCCGCATCGCGCGCAGCACCGTGTCCGAGCCGGACTGCAGCGGCATGTGCAACTGCGGCATCACGTTCGGCGTCTCGGCCATGGCCTCGATCACGTCGTCGGTGAAGTCCCGCGGGTGCGGCGAGGTGAAGCGCACCCGCTCCAGACCCTCGATCCGCCCGCAGGCCCGCAGCAGCTTGCCGAACGCCTGCCGGTCGCCGATGTCGGACCCGTACGCGTTGACGTTCTGCCCCAGCAGCGTGATCTCGCTGACGCCTTCGGACACCAGCGCCTCGACCTCGGCGAGGATGTCGCCGCTGCGGCGGTCCTTCTCCTTGCCGCGCAGCGCCGGGACGATGCAGAACGTGCAGGTGTTGTTGCACCCGACGGAGACCGAGACCCACGCGGCGTACGGGCTCTCCCGCCGCGTCGGCAGCGTGGAGGGGAACGCCTCCAGGGACTCGGCGATCTCGACCTGCGCCTCGCGGGCCACCCGCGCGCGCTCCAGCAGCACCGGCAGCTTGCCGACGTTGTGCGTGCCGAAGACCACGTCGACGTACGGGGCGCGGCTCACGATCGTGTCGCGGTCCTTCTGCGCGAGGCAGCCGCCGACCGCGATCTGCATGCCGGGCTTCGCGGCCTTCTTCGGCGCGAGCTGGCCGAGGTTGCCGTACAGCCGGTTGTCGGCATTCTCCCGTACCGCGCAGGTGTTGAACACGACCACGTCCGCGGTGCCGGCGTCCGGCTCCGCGCGGACGTAGCCCGCCTCCTCAAGCAGCCCCGACATCCGTTCGCTGTCGTGGACGTTCATCTGGCAACCGAACGTCCTGACCTCGTACGTGCGCGGCTGTGCGACTTCCTCGGGCATGCCAGCGATCATCCAAACGGCGACGGGGGGTTCACGGACGGGCCGCCGGGGCGGCCCGTCCGTCAGTCTACGACTTCGGCGACCGCCTCAGTCGGCCTGTCCCGCGGGGGCATACCGCCTCAGCTCGGCGGCCAGTTCCTCGTGGACCAGGGCCTTGAGCAGCGTGCCCGCGGCGATGTGCTCCTCCACGAGCACCTCGCCCTCGTCGTGCACGCGCGAGACGAGCCCGCCCTTCGTGTATGGCACGACGGCCTCGATCTCGACCTGCGGGCGCGGCAGCTCCACGTCGATGAGCGCCTTCAGCTCCTCGATGCCCTCGCCGGTCGACGCCGAGACCGCGATCGCCCGCGGCTCCATGCGCAGCAGCCGGCGGAGCACGTCCGGGTCCGCGATGTCCGCCTTGTTGATCACCACGATCTCGGGCACGGACGTCGCGCCCACGTCGCGGATCACCTCGCGGACGCTGACGAGCTGCTCCTCGGGCGCCGGGTGGGACCCGTCGACCACGTGCAGGATCAGGTCGGCGTCGCCGACCTCCTCCATGGTGGAGCGGAACGCCTCGACGAGGTGGTGCGGCAGGTGCCGGACGAAGCCGACGGTGTCCGCCAGCGTGTAGAGCCGGCCGCTGGGCGTCTCCGCCCTGCGCACGGTCGGGTCGAGGGTGGCGAACAGCGCGTTCTCCACCAGCACGCCCGCGCCCGTGAGCCGGTTGAGCAGCGAGGACTTGCCCGCGTTCGTGTAGCCGGCGATCGCCGCCGACGGCACCTTGTGCCGCTTGCGCTCCTGCCGCTTGACGTCCCGGCCGGTCTTCATGTCGGCGATCTCCCGGCGGAGCTTCGCCATCTTCTCGCGGATGCGCCGCCGGTCCGTCTCGATCTTCGTCTCACCGGGGCCGCGGGTGGCCATGCCGCCGCCCGCCGAGCCCGAGCCGCCGCCGCCCATCTGCCGGGAGAGCGACTGACCCCAGCCGCGCAGCCGCGGCAGCATGTACTGCATCTGCGCGAGCGCGACCTGCGCCTTGCCCTCGCGGGACTTGGCGTGCTGGGCGAAGATGTCGAGGATCAGCGCGGTGCGGTCCACGACCTTGACCTTGACGACGTCTTCGAGGTGGATGAGCTGGCCGGGGCTGAGCTCACCGTCGCAGACGACCGTGTCGGCCGCGGTCTCGACCACGATGTCGCGCAGCTCCAGCGCCTTGCCGGAGCCGATGTACGTCGCGGGGTCGGGCTTCTCGCGGCGCTGCACCACGCCGTCGAGGACGAGCGCGCCGGCCGTCTCGGCGAGCGCGGCCAGCTCTGCCAGCGAGTTCTCGGCCTCCTGGGCCGTACCGGAGGTCCACACGCCGACGAGCACGACCCGCTCCAGCCGGAGCTGCCGGTACTCGACCTCGGTGACGTCCTCCAGCTCGGTCGAGAGACCGACGACGCGGCGCAGCGCCGCACGGTCCTCGCGGTCGAACTGATCGCCGTCGCGATCGGCGTCGGATCCGGGACTCCACGCGGCTTCGGCTTCCATGAGGGCGTCGGCACGCAGGCCTTCCGGGAGACGCTGATCGTCCTGGGGAAGGTGGGTGGGAGAAGTCATCGGATCCTTGTCTGTGAGAGCGGTTCTCTGCTTCTGCGACAACGCCCCGCAGACCCGGAGGATTCCCCGCACGGCGGGCGTCGTGGCATCCACGATGGTCGCACGCTGCCGCACGGGCGTCACCCGCTTTACCGCCCGCGGGGCCCGCCGGGACGCCCCGGCGGGCCCCGCGGGCAGGGCGGCTCAGCGCGCCGGCTTCCCGGCCTCCGGGGGCCTGGCGCCCTTCGCGGGCCCGGCGGGCGCGGCGGCCTTCCCGGGCGTCGCGGGCTTCGCCGCCTTCCAGCCGGGGTGGCCCGGCATCGGCGGGGTGCGCTCGCCGTACAGCCAGGAGTGCAGGAAGTCCTCCAGGTCGCGGCCGGCGACCTCGGAGGCGAGGGCGACGAAGTCCGCGGTGCCGGCGGTGCCGTCCCGGTGGCGCGTCACCCACGCCCGCTCCAGCTCCTCGAAGGCCGGCGCCCCGATCTCCTGGCGCAGCGCGTACAGCACCAGCGCGCTGCCGTCGTAGACGACCGGGCGGAACAGCTCCAGTTGGCCGCCGTCCGCGGGCCGCCGCGGCGCGGCCGGCGGGCCGCCTGCCCGCCGCCAGCCGTCGGACTGCCCGTACGCCGCGCGCATCCGGCGCACCAGGCTGCCGCGGTCATGCCGCTCGTCGGTGAACAGCGCCTCGTACCAGGTGGCATGGCCCTCGTTCAGCCACAGATCCGACCACCTGCGCGGCGTCACGCTGTTGCCGAACCACTGGTGCGCCAGCTCGTGCACGAGGACGCCCTCGGCGCGCTTCGGGTGCTGGGCGACGGCCCGCAGGAAGTCGCGGCCGAAGACCGACAGCGTCTGCGTCTCCAGCGCGAAGTTCAGCGGCGCGTCCACGGACAGCACGCCGTACGACTCCAGCGGATAGCGGCCCACGTACCGCTCCATCCAGGCGATCTGCGCGGACGTGCGGTCGACGACGGGGCGGGCGGTGCGCCGGTCGCGCACGGGGACGACGTGGCGCAGCGGCAGCCCGTGCGGGCCGGTGCCGCGCAGCACGGCGGAGCGGCCGATGGAGACCTGCGCCAGCTCAGTGGCCATGGGGTGCGCGGTGCGGTACGTCCACGTGGTGCGCGCGCCGGCGCGCTCGCGGGACAGGCGCAGGCCGCCCGCGACGACCGTGAGGTCCTGGGGCGCGGTGACGCGGAAGGTGAAGCGGGCCTTGTCCGCGGGGTGGTCGTTGCCGGGGAAGACGCGGTGCGCGGCGTCGGCCTGGTTGGCCATCGCCAGCCCGTCCTTCGTACGGATCCAGCCGCCGCCGTTGCCGCGGGGGTCGCTGGTGTGCCGTACGGCGATGCGCAGCGGCTCTCCCGGGTGCAGCGTGCGCCCGGGGGTGACGACGAGGTCCTCGCCCGCGCGCGCGTGGGCGGCGGGGCGGCCGTTGACGGTGACGTCGCGGACGGTGCCGTGGGTGAAGTCGAGGTTGATGCGGGGCAGCCGGCCGGTGACGCGGGCCGTGATCTCGGTGCGGGCGGTCAGCGGGGCGTCGTTGCGGCCGGGGTAGGTGAGGGCGATGTCGTAGCCGAGGACGTCGTAGCCGGGGTTGCCGAGGTGCGGGAAGAGCGGGTCTCCGATGCCGGCGGGGCGGGGTGGGCCGTCCTGCGCGCCGGTACGGCCGGGGGCGGCCGGCGCGGTGGAGACGGCCGGTGCGGCCGGGGCGGCGGCCAGGGTGGCGAGGACGGCGGCGGCGAGCAGGGCGTGGCGCAGCGGACGGCGCGGGCGGACGGAGCGGAGCATGCGCTACCGCTATCAGCGGGCGACCCCCGCGTGCCGCCGACGCGGCAGCGGTGCACTCTAACGAGTGCGGGCGCGCAGCCCGGGCGCCTGCCCCTCCGCGCCCGCGGGGTGCTGGGCGCGGGAGACGTCGTACACCCCCGGCACCTTGCGCATCGCGCGCATCAGCCCCGGCAGCCCCGCCGGGTCGGGGAGCTGCAGCGTGTACGTGTGCCGGACGCGCTGCTCGTGCGGCGGCTCGACGTCGGCGGCGACGATGGCGACGCCCTCCGCGGCGATGGCCTCGGTGAGGTCGGCGAGCAGATGGGCCCGTACGAACGCCTCCGCCTTCAGCGTCACCCGCAGGTCGGCGGGTGGTGCGCCCTCGCCCGTACGCCAGTGGACCCGCAGCTCGCGGCGGCCGGCGGCGGCCATCCGGGCCACGGTGGCGCACTGCGCCCGGTGTACGGCGACGACGGCGCCGCCGCGGATGACGAACCCGGTGACGGCGTCGGGGGGCACGGGCGTACAGCAGCGGGCGAGGCGGGGCGTGGCGCCCGGCAGCTCGGCAACGGCGGGCTCGGCGGCGCGCGGGATGCCGTCGGCCGGTGCGTCGCCGGGGGGTGCGTCGTCTGCCGGTGCGCCGTCTGTGGCTACGTCGTCTCCCGGTGCGTCGGCCGCCGGTACGCCGGCGGGGGCGGCGGCCTCGCCGTGGGCGGGGGAGCCGGGCGCGGCGGGGGCGGCCGGGACGTAGTCGGCCGGGAGGGGGATCGCCGCGTCGGCGGGCTGCGCCGCCGGGTGGTCCCCCAGCCAGCGGGTAATCGCGATGCGCGCCGCGGGCGTCTGCGCGTGGTCCAGCCACTCCGGCGCGGGCCCCGACGCCTCCGGCGCCAGCAGCAGCGTCACCGCGTCGCCGTCCCGCAGCCGGGTCCCGAGGCCGGCGAGGCGCCCGTTGACGCGCGCGCCCACCAGCGTGTGCGCCGTCTCCCCGTGGCGCGCGTACGCCGCGTCCACACAACTGGCGCCCGCGGGCAGCACCAACGGCCCGCCCGGGTCGCAGAAGACCGTGATCTCCTGGTCGGGGGCGAGGTCTTCGCGTAAGGCGGACCAGAAGGCGTCGGGGTCGGGAGTGGCGCGCTGCCACTCGAGCAGCCGCTTCAGCCAGTCGCCCACCTGGCCGGCCGCGGGCCGCGCCAGCGGGCTGGCCAGCGCCACCACGCCGGCCTCCGCGACGCGGTGCATCTGCCGGCTGCGTACCAGCGTCTCGACGACGTACCCGCGCTGGTCGGCGACGGCCGTGTGCAGCGACTGGTAGAGGTTGAACTTCGGTACCGCGATGAAGTCCTTGAACTCCGCGGGCACGGGCTTGAAACAGGTGTGCAACTCGCCCAGCACCGCGTAGCAGTCGGCCGCCTCCGGCACCAGCACCAGCAGCCGGCCGAAGTCCGTCCCGCGCAGCTCGCCGCGCTTCTGCAGCACCCGGTGCACCGAGACGATGTGCCGCGGCCGGATGGCGACTTCCGCGGTGATGCCGGCGGCGTGCAGGACCTCGCGCATCTCGGCCGCCGTCTGTTCCAGCGGGTCCGGCCTCCCGGCGTTCGCGAGCAGCAACTCACGGCTGCGCGCGTAGTCCTCGGGATGCAGGACGGCGAAGACCAGGTCCTCCAGCTCGGTCTTGATCGCCTGCACGCCCAGCCGCTCGGCCAGCGGGATCAGCACATCGTGCGTCACGCGCGCGATGCGCACCTGTTTCTCCCGGCGCATCACGCCCAGCGTGCGCATGTTGTGCAGCCGGTCCGCGAGCTTGATCGACATCACCCGCACGTCGCTGCCGGTCGCCACCAGCATCTTGCGGAACGTCTCGGGCTCGGCGGCGGCCCCGTAGTCGACCTTCTCCAGCTTCGTGACGCCGTCGACGAGGTACGCCACCTCCTCGCCGAAGCCCGACCGCACCTGATCGAGCGTCACCTCGGTGTCCTCGACCGTGTCGTGGAGCAGCGAGGCCGTCAACGTCGTGGTCTCGGCGCCGAGTTCGGCCAGGATGAGGGTGACCGCCAGCGGATGAGTGATGTACGGGTCGCCGCTCTTGCGCATCTGGCCCCGGTGCGCGTCCTCGGCGAGCAGATACGCCGTACGCAGCGTGCGGATGTCGGCGTCGGGATAGAACCCGCGGTGCGCCTTGGCCACATGCTCCAAGGCGTGCGGCAGACCGTCCCGCGACGACGCGCCGCCCAGCAGGGCCACCCGGCCCAGCCGGCGGAGATCGAGGCGGGCCCTGCCGCGTCGGCGGGAACCGCCCGCCGGATTGCCCGGACTGTGGACCTCTGCGCTCAATCGGCACCTCCGGCAGCTCACCGGCTCCCGTGCCGGTACTTGATGCTACCGAGCCCATCACGCAGTGAGATGCGGCTCTCGCCCAGCGTGGTCCAGATCACCCATTCGAGCGATCGGCCCTTGCGGATGCGTCGATTGCCGCCAGCGAACGACGTACCTGGTTGCGGTCGGTCGTATACCAGAAGTCCGGCATGGAGGCGCGGAGATAGCTCCCGTAACGGGCCGTCGCCAGCCGCGGGTCGAGCACCGCGACGACGCCGCGGTCGCCCGTGGCCCGTACGAGCCGGCCCGCGCCCTGCGCCATGAGCAGCGCCGCGTGCGTCGCCGCGACCGCCATGAAGCCGTTGCCCCCGGCCTTCTCCACGGCCTCCTGCCGCGCGGTGGCCAGCGGGTCGTCGGGGCGGGGGAAGGGGATGCGGTCCATCACCACCAACTGGCAGCCGGCGCCCGGGACGTCGACGCCCTGCCACAGCGACAGACTGCCGAACAGGCACGTCGCCTCGTCCGCCGCGAAGCGCTTGATCAGCTCGCCGAGCGTCTCCTCGCCCTGCAGCAGCACCGGGACGTCGAGCCGGCCGCGCAGCTCCGTGGCCGCCGCCTCGGCGGCCCGCTTGGAGGAGAAGAGGCCCAGCGTGCGCCCGCCGGCCGCCTCCACCAGCTCCGCCAGCTCGTCGAGCATGTCCTTGCGCGTGCCGTCCCGGCCCGGCCGCTCCAGATGCTTGGCGACGTAGAGGATGCCCTGCTTGCGGTACTCGAAGGGGGAGCCGACGTCGAGCCCCTTCCAGACGGGGGCGCCCTCCTCGCTGCTGCCCTCCGGCGGAAGCCCCAGCGAGGCGCCGATCCCCGCGAAGTCGCCGCCCAGCTTGAGCGTCGCCGAGGTGAGCGTCACCGAGCGGTCGCTGAACACCTTCTCGCGCACCAGTCCCGACACCGACAGCGGCGCCACCCGCAGCGACGCACCGAACCTGTCGTGCCGCTCGAACCACACCACGTCGAACTCCGAGCCCTGCGTGATCCGCTCGGCGACCTCCTGCACGTTCTCCACCGAGGCGAGCGCGAGCCGGCGCACCACGTCCTCGTCCTGCACGGAGGAGTCCCGGGTCGTGCCCAGCGCGGAGATGACCGTACGGGAGGCGTCCCGCAGCGCCAGCAGCGCGTACCCCAGATCCTCGGGGACCGGCTCCAGGCGGCCCGGCAGCGCCAGCTCCATCAGCCGCTCGAAGCTCTCCGCGGCCGTCTGCAGGGCGTCCGCCGCCTTCTCGTTGACCAGCTTCGCCGACAGCCGCACCGCGCGGTTGACCCGCCCGGGAGTCAGCTCGCCGGTGGCCACGCCGGTCACCCGGGAGACCAGCTCGTGCGCCTCGTCGACGATGAGCACCTCGTGCGGCGGGAGCACCGGGGCGCCCTCCAGGGCGTCGATGGCCAGCAGCGCGTGGTTCGTGACCACCACCTCCGCCAGCTTCGCCCGCTCCCGCGCCGCCTCCGCGAAGCACTCCGGGCCGTACGCGCAGCGCGCCGCGCCCAGGCACTCCCGGGCCGACACCGAGACCTGCGACCAGGCGCGGTCCGAGACGCCCGGCGTCAGCGAGTCACGGTCGCCGCTCTCCGTCTCGTCCGCCCAGTCGCGCAGCCGCAGCAGATCCTGGCCGAGCTTGCTCGACGGCTGCGACGACGCGCTCTCGAACGGGTCGAAGAGCCCGGCGCCCAGGTCCGGGTCGTCCTGCGGCACGCCCTCGTGCACCCGGTGCAGACAGAGGTAGTTCGACCGCCCCTTCAGCGTGGCGAACTCCGGACGGCGGCGCAGCCGCGGATGCAGCGCCTCCACCGTGCGCGGCAGATCGCGCTCGACGAGCTGCCGCTGCAGCGCCAGCGTCGCCGTCGCGATCACGACCCGCTCGCCGTGCGCCAGGGCCGGCACCAGGTAGCCCAGCGACTTGCCCGTCCCCGTCCCCGCCTGCGCCAGCAGGTGCGAGCCGTCCGCGATCGCCTCCGCGACCGCCTCGGCCATCGCCACCTGGCCCTCCCGCTCGACGCCGCCGACGGCGGCCACGGCCGCATGGAGCAGTTCGCGCAGCTCGCTGCGGTCGTCGGAGCCGTCGTGCGTGGGGGTACCGGCGCCTTCGTCGGGCGCGAGGACGTTCTGGTCTGCCATGGCACGCAACCCTAAGGGGCGGCACTGACAGTGACGGCCGTCACGTCGAGTGAAGAGGGTTGGGTACGGTGCCGTCCACGGCGGCGTGCGGGCGCCGGGCCCGGTCGCGGTAGCCGTCGAGGTAGAGCCGGTTCCGGTTCAGGCAGAGCCGGTCGATGCGCGGCGCGAGCAGGTCGAAGAGCGCGAAGCGCTCCTTCAGCTCGGGGAACCGCCGCTGGTAGCGCAGGATCTCCGCCCGTACGAGGCCGAAGAACTCCGCCTCCGGCACGCCCAGTTCGTCCGCGCACAGCGGCGCCAGATAGCGGAAGACGCCGACGAAGAGCCCCGAGTGGATGAACTGCGGCAGGAACTCCGGCGGTTCCGTCAGCAGCGTGCGGCGTACGTCGCCCGGCATCCCGGCGTGCTCCGGCAGCGGCTTGGAGCTGACGTTGACGTCGTCGACGAAGTCCTTCACCGCCAGCCGCACCGGCACGTCCGCACCGTCGAAGACCACCACGGCGTTCTCGCCGTGCGGCGAGAAGACGGTGCCGTAGCGGTACAGGAAGTGCAGCAGCGGCGGCAGCAGGGCGGCGAAGAGCCGCGCCAGCCACGCGCGGGGCGCGAGCCCCGAGCGGCGTACCAGCTCGGCCGTGAGCGAATGCCCGCCGGCGTCCGTCCACAGCAGCGCCGCCAGCGTCCTGGCCCGCTCCCCGGGGTCCAGCAGCGGGCCGACGGGCTCCCGCCAGATGCAGCCCAGCAGCTCGCGGTACTGGTACGGGACGCCCGGCAGGGAGTCGTAGAGCGGATGGCGCACCGTCACGCTCGCGGTCTCGCCGAGCAGCAGGACGCGCGTCTCCTCGGCGAGGAAGGGGTCCGCGTCCCGCATGCCGTGCACCCAGCGTGTGACCGCGGGGGCCGCGAGGGTGCGCTCGGTGGGCAGGCCGCGCCAGACCAGGGTGTTGAGCACGGACAGCGGCAGCTTGACGGAACGTGCCTGCGGGCGGCTGAGGTTGAGGAACGTACGCACCGACTGCTGCGGCAGCCACATGTCGGCGGGGCCGGCGTCCGGCGGCAGCGGGATCACGAGCCCGGCGGCGACCTGCGGTGCGTAGAGCGTGGCGACGGTCTCGTCCCACTGCCACGGATGCACGGGCAGCCACAGGTACGCATCCGGGTCCCGGCCGGCCGCGGCGACCGCGGCGGCGAACCCCGCGCGCGTGGTGTCCCCCAGCTCCTGCGCGTACAGGTCCTCGGGGCGGGCGAGGGCGGGCACGCCGCGGTACTCGGCGAGCGAGCGGTGCACCGCCAGCCACGGCAGCCGCCGCGGGAGGCGGGCCTCCGGGGCGTACGCGGCGGCGTCGGCGGCGGAGAAGCCGATGCGCCCCTTGTTGGCCACGAGCCACGGGTGGCCGGTCTGGTGGCCCTCCAGCTCGGCGTAGCCGAGGTCGGCGAGGCGGGCGGCGGACGGGGCGCCGCGGGCGAGGCGGACGTCAGCGGCGAGGGTCGCGGTCAGCTCCCGGATCAGGTGGCCGGTGGTGTCGCCGGCCAGCCGCAGGAGGCCGTCGTGCGCCTGCGCGAGGAAGCGCAGCGGGTCGCCGTCGGGGGTGAGGGAGCCGGGATCGACGCGCCAGTGGCCGTACGGTCCGCGGCGGGCGGTGAAGTGGTAGGTCACCTCGTCGGTGACCGGGAGGCGGTAGGGGTACCGGCCGTGGCCGGCGGGGCCGGGACGGGGCCCGGGTTCCGGCGCGGGGGCCGGGTCGGGCTCCGGGGTGACTATGCCCTCATAGGCGAACTCGCCCAGCATCTTGGCGAGCAGCCGGCGGGCCGCCAGGTCCCAGTCGGTTCTGCGGGTGGTATTCGCGGCGTCGGACAAGGGCGTTGGCTCCTCTCCGTCCTACGGCAGGCCGGGCCGGGGCGGCCCGGGCGGGCTCGGGGGCGGGCCCGGCGGCGGCGCGGGACCGGCGCGGGTCCCGCCGTCGTCGTGGCCGTCGCTGTCAATGTCGCGCAGCGCGCGCTCCCGCACCATCAGCGCCGCACGCTTGTCGGGCAGTGCCAGCTCCTCCTGGAAGTGGAAACCGGCGTTCAGAAAGGCGGCGACCGACGGCACGTTGTGCACGTCCGGCTCGGCGAGCACCCGCCCGCACCGCGGGGCGTGGGCGAACACCAGGTCGCTGACCGCGCGGATCAGCAGGGAACCGAGCCCCCGGCCGCGGTCGGCACCGCCGCCGAGGAGCAGATGGACCCCCGTGTCGTACGGGAGCGCGCGGTAGTACCCGGCGAGCGGGTCGCGGTCCGCGCGGTAGACCTCCCAGTAGCTCATCCGCACGCCGTCCAGGACACCGAAACAGGGCACGCTGTGGCCCGCCTCCCACTGCGCCCGCACATGCCGCGCGGTGACCTCGACCGGACCCGCGAGCTTCCAGAAGGCGGCCACCGACGGGTCGTTCATCCAGTTGTGCAGGAGCGTCAGGTCGCGCTCCGGCTCGGCCGCGTCGACGGGCTCCAGACGGAACGGGCCGGCGGGGGTTCCGGCGGGCGACCAGCAAGTGATGTCGTACGGCGCGGGGGACCGGGCGGCGCCCCTGAGGAGCCGGGCGAGGCCGACGCCGAAGTCGATGGTGTCGTCGGGGAGCAGCTCCGGGGGCCCGGTGGAGGTCGGGGGATCGGGTGACACGGTGCCTCTTCTCGTCGTACGGAAGGGAGTCGAGGGGCGGTCAGGAGAGCAGCGGGTTGGGGACGGTGACGTAGACGGACTGCGTGTCCACCGGGCCGACTAGCTCGTCCAGGCCGTGCACGCGGGTCAGCAGATTGGCCTTGCAGCGCAGCGTCCCGCCGCTCAGCAGCCGTTCGGCCAGCGCGCAGCGGCCCCCGGCCGCGGCGGACTGCTCCAGGAAGCGGCGGAAGGCGGCGAGCAGCACGCGCTCGTCGACCAGTTCCGCGGCGCCGAAGGCGCCGACGAGGCCGAGGACGTTGTTGACTCCCACGTAGTAGGTGAAGCGCTCGTCCGTCACGTCGTCCGGGACGAACGTGTCGCTGGCCGCGCCCAGGCCCGGCAGCCGGCGCTCCAGCTCGGCGCGGCGGGACTCGCGGAAGTAGTACCCCTGGTTGTCCCGGTACCGGCCGCCGGCCGGCCAGCCGTCCGCGTCGAGGAGCAGCACGGTGTTCTGCTGGTGCGCCTCGAGCGCCACGCCCGCCTCGGAGTCCAGCCACATCACGGGCCGCACGACCACCTCCAGGTAGCGCAGGAACCACTCCGCGGCCACCGCCGCCGCACCCTGCCCCGTGCGGTCGGCCAACTGCCCGACGACCTCCTGCAGACGCGAGCGCATCGCCCCCTTCGGCGACCGCGGCACCGGGGACGTCAGCGCCGCGACGCACAGCGCGTCGTCCTGCGCCGCGAACGGCTGGTGCCGTACGACCGCGTCCAGACCCGCGACCGGCTCGCCCGCCGGCGTGTCGACCGCCAGCCACGCCGGATCCCGTACGACGTCGAAGCCCGGTGCGCCGGGGAAGCCGCCGGGGAACGACGCCTGCCACTCCTTGCCGAGGCCGGCGCGCAGCAGCCGGTGCACCTCCGTGCCGCGGTGCAGCTCCTTGCGGAGGTTCTCGCGGCGGGAGTTGGTGATCCGCACGCCGAGGGAGAGCTTCAGCATCGCGGGCGCGCCGGGGCGGTAGAGCGTCCTCACCGACGCGGTCGGGTGCCAGGGGTCGCCGTGCGGACCCAGGTCGCGCAGCAGACCGGCGTCGAAGAGCGCGGCGATGCCGGGGCGCTCGCGGACCTCGCGGGCCTGCCACGGGTGCACGGGCAGCGGCGTACAGCCCGGCGGCACGCGCAGCCCGGGGCCCGCCAGCCGGGCGGCCAGCTCGCGCGCGGGCACGCCCTTGCCGCGCTCGGTCCACGCCGAGTCGCAGGCGAGGACGCTGTCGTGGACGGCGAGCCAGTGCAGCGGGAAACTGCCGCGCAGCTCGGGGGAGTAGCGCCGGGCCTCCGCCTCGGAGAGCCCCTCGCGGCTCTTGGGCGTCGGGTGCAGGGGGTGGCCGAGGAGCAGGGACTGCTCGCCGGTGAGGAACGGGTCCGCGGTCGGGGGCGGGGAGCCGGCGCGGCGGGCGGTGAGGAACACCGCGGTGTGCCGTACGGAGTCCGCGACGCGGCCGACGAGGTCGGCGCCGCCGCCGGCCGGCCCGGGCGCGGTACGCGCGCCGCTGCCGTCGGCGCCGGCGGCCTGCGCGGCGGCGTACGCGGCCTCCCGGCTCAGCAGCGACGCCAGGGTCACGGCGTCCAGCGGAGGCGCGTCCTTGGGGGCGCCGTGGAGCACGGGCCGCCCGAAGCGGTGCCAGCCAGCCGCCGACCAGTACCGCACCGGGACGCGCAGGCACGCACCGCTGGCGGGCAGCAGCAGCCGCAGCGTGCCGTTCTCCGGCTCCGCCACGCCCTGTTCGCGCACCCAGCAGCGCAGCAGGTTCTCGGTCCCCGCCGCGTCGGCGGCGGCCTTGGGGTCCGGGTGCTCCAGCGGGTCGGGCTCGGGCTGCCCGCCGCCGCCCTCGGCGCCGCGCCGGTACTGACGGGGCACCGCGGGCTCGATGAGCCGGGCCAGCCGCCGGCGCACCGGGGGCCGGCCGCTGCCGGCGGGGAGTTCGTCGCCGGCGGGCTTCGCGTTCACAGACGTGCACCTCGGGATGGGTCGCGTACGGGATCGAGCGTCCCCGGGCCGCACGGAGGGGCCGGGGAGGAGGGACGAAGGACCCGGCGCAGGGGGCGCGGCGGGGGCGTGGCGCGTACGGCAGACGCGCGCGTGCACGTCCGCTGCGCGAACCGCGGGCACAGCCCCACCCCCTCGCACCGGATACGGGTCCGCATCCCCCGCCCCTACCAACGACGCACCCGCCGCAGGAACACGGCCCGCCGCCAAGATCCTTGGGCCCGGTGGAACCACGGGGCCCGGTGCGGCCGTCCCCAACGGCACCGGCATAGTGGGGGCTCGTGTCCCGCCGGGGCACCTGTGCAGAGAACTGGGGGATTCGATCCATGCCCGCCAACGGGAAACGTCGTATACCGAGAAAGGCGCTGGCCGCGGCGGCCCTCGCGGTCACGCTGGCGCTGACCGCCGGTGCCTGCGAGGACGGCGGAGGTGACAGCGGCGCCGACGACAAGCAGCAGGAGTCGCAGGCGCCCGAGAAGGAACTGGCGCTCCCCGAGGGGATCCCGGACGCGCTGAAGAACCTCGACCTGGACAAGTGGAGGGACGGCGGCTGGGAGGACTGGGCCAAGGAGGACTGGCTGCGCGACGCGCGCGAGTTCGTCAACCCGATCATCGAGGACCTCTGGGACCCCGACCGGATGTGGGACGCCGAGCAGCCGCCCAGCCGGGTCGACGAGGACGACGTGTCCGGGGACCAGGGCGTCACCGACCCGGAGCCGGCGCCGGTCGAGGCCGTCGAGGCGGCCACGCCGTACGACGAGTCGCAGCCCGCCGCCGGGAAGATCTTCTTCGACACCCCCGAGGGCCCCATGGTCTGCTCCGGCACCGTGGTCGCCGACCCGGCCAACCCGGGCAAGTCCAACCTGGTGGCCACCGCCGGCCACTGCGTGCACAAGGGCTCCGACGGCGGCTGGTGGCGCAACGTCATCTTCGTGCCCTCCTTCAACCCCGAGGGCAAGACCGTCGCCGAGCTGGAGGCCGAGCAGGCGACCGAGGCCGACATCGCGCCCAAGGGCACGTTCTGGGCCGAGGAGGCCCGTACGACCGACGAGTGGATCTCCGAGGGCAAGTCGCAGGGCGGCGTGGGCGCCCCGTACGACTTCGCCGTGCTGAAGGTCCAGCCGAAGGACGGCGGCGGGCAGTCCCTGGAGGAGGCCGTCGGCGCCTCGGTGCCCGTCTGGTTCGACGCCCCGGCCGTGAAGGACGTCGGTGACCTGACCGCCACCGGCTACCCGGCGGCCGCGCCGTACGACGGCGGGCGCCTCTACTCCTGCACCGACGCGCCGGGCCGGCTGTCGATCCAGGCGTCGCAGCCCACGATGTACCGCATCGGCTGCACCATGACCGCCGGCGCCTCCGGCGGCGGCTGGACCGCGTCGAACGGCGGCGAGGAGCAGCTCGTGTCCGTCACGTCGATCGGCCCGCTGCAGGCCACCTGGCTCGCCGGGCCGCGGCTGGACAAGGAGGCCAAGGCGGTCTTCGACGAGGTGAGCGGCGGCTAGCCCGCCCGTACCGTACGGCCCCGCGCTGCCGCGCCGGGCCGTACGCAAGCCCGCAGGCGCGCCGGGCTCCCGCCGGGAGTCCGGCGCGCTGGCCGTGCCGGGCCCCGGTTTGGCAGGATCGCCGCGTGGTCCACTCCGTCCCGCGCCGCCTCGGCAGGCGCCGAGCGCTGCAGGCCGCCGTGGCGACGGCGGCCGTGCTCGGGCTGCTCCTGTGGTGGCTGCTGCCGCTGGGCGGCAGCGGCAGCCCGGCGGGCAAGGTGGTCTTCGCCACCGGGGTGCGCTCGGGCGTGTACGCGGAGTACGGGCGGCTGCTGCGCGAAGGGCTCGCCCGGGACGAGCCGGACCTCGACGTACGGCTGCACACCAGCCAGGGCTCCATCGACAACCTGCGCAAGGTCACCGCGGGCCGCGCCGACTTCGCCATCGCCACCGCCGACTCCGTGGCCACGTACCGCCGCGACCGGCTGCCCGGCTGGCAGGGGCTGCGCGCGGTGGCCCGGCTCTACGACGACTACGTGCAGCTCGTCGTCCTGCGCGACTCGCCCGTGCGGCACGCCGCCGACCTGCGCGGCCTCAAGGTCGGCGTCGGCGAGGACGGCTCCGGTGTCCAACTGATCACCCGGCGGCTGCTGTCGGCGGCCGGGCTCGACTTCGACGAGGACGTGACGGCGGTACGCGAGGGCCTCGACACGATGCCGGGACTCCTGCGCGACCGGGAGATCGACGCCTTCTTCTGGTCCGGCGGCCTGCCCACGGAAGCCGTCGAACGCCTGGCGCAGCAGACCGAGATCGAACTCGTACCGCTCGGCGACCTTCTCGGCCCCCTCCATGCCCAGGGCGAACTGGCCCGCTACTACCGCGCCGCGGTCATGCCGCCCGACGCCTACCCGACGGTCCAGCGCGACACCGCCGTGCCGACGCTCGCGGTGGCGAACCTGCTGGTCACCACCGACCGGGAGGACCCCCGGCTGACGGAGAGCGTGACCAGCACGGTGATACGGGACCGGGACCGGATCGGCCGCGTGGTGCACGCCGCCCAGCGGGTCGACCTGCGCACGGCGGTCTTCACCGACCCGCTGGAGCTGCACGAGGGGGCGGCCCGCTACTACCGGCAGGAGAAGCCGTAGGGCCGGAAGCCGCCCCGGGCGGATGACATCCGGGGTGGACGGACGGCAGTCGCTCACGGACGGCGGGCAAGGAACACGAACTCCTTTCCCGGCCGGTCGGGCGCGTCGCGGACGTCCTCCACCGCGTAGCCGTGGGCGGCAAGGTCCTGCTCGACCTCCTCCCGCCCGCGGAACCGCAGGGTCGAATCCGAGGTCAGCACCCGGCCGTCGGCGGCGAACTCGTAGGTCCAGCGGAAGGTCACCAGCGGCAGGTCCACCTCGATCAGCTCGACCCAGCTCGCGACCGAGCCGGCACCCGGGACCTCCGTCACGCGCGAGGAGCGCTCGCGGGTCCACTCCTCCCAGGCGCGCCGTGCCGGGTCCCGGGTCTCGAAGACCAGGTGCCCGCCGGGCCGCAGCGCGGCGCGGGCCCCGCGCAGGGTCTCGTTCCACGTCTGCGGATCGGCGATCGCCTGGGCGACGTTCGCCGTCATCGTCGCGAGGTCGGCCCGCAGCGGTGGGAGCGCGGTCGCGTCGCCGCAGATCCAGCGCACCCGCTCACCGCCCGGTTTGGCGCGGGCGACGTCGATGGACGCCTGGGCGGGATCGACGCCGACGACCTCGATCCCGCGGTCGGCCAGGAGGTGCGCGAACACCCCCGTGCCGCAGCCGATGTCCAGCACCCGGCGGGCGCCGAACTCGTCGGTGAGCCGCAGGTAGGCGTCGAGATCGCGGCGGTCGGGGTGGAGCGGGTCGTAGATCGCGGCGAGCCGTGGATGCGCGAAACAGTCGTCGGCCATGCGGCCGAACCTAGGCTGCGCGGGGCCGGCGCGGCCACCGGGTTTGAGGCGGCGAGAGCGCACGGGCACGGGGGGACGCACGGGGCGGATGGGTCCGGCGGTGCGGGTTGACAGCTAAATCGAACATAGGTTCCCATGAGGGATCGGCCGGGTTTTCCCCAGGCCGGCCCGACGCGAGGCGCGTTGTCAGTGGCAGGCGCTAGCGTCGTGGACGTGAAGCGATCGACTCAGACATCCCGGGTGGAACCCATGGCAGCGACTGACCGCGAGAAGGCGCTCGACGCCGCACTCGCCCAGATTGAACGGCAATTCGGCAAGGGTGCCGTGATGCGCCTCGGCGAGCGGCCGAACGAGCCCGTGGAAGTCATCCCCACCGGGTCGACCGCGCTCGACGTGGCGCTCGGTGTGGGCGGCCTGCCGCGCGGCCGCGTGGTGGAGGTGTACGGGCCGGAGTCCTCCGGCAAGACGACCCTGACGCTGCACGCGGTGGCCAACGCGCAGCGGGCCGGCGGCACGGTCGCGTTCGTCGACGCGGAGCACGCCCTCGACCCGGAGTATGCGAAGAAGCTCGGCGTCGACATCGACTCCCTCATCCTCTCCCAGCCCGACAACGGCGAACAGGCGCTGGAGATCGCGGACATGCTCGTCCGCTCCGGCGCGCTCGACCTGATCGTCATCGACTCGGTCGCGGCCCTCGTGCCGCGCGCGGAGATCGAGGGCGAGATGGGCGACTCCCACGTCGGCCTGCAGGCCCGGCTGATGAGCCAGGCCCTGCGGAAGATCACCAGCGCGCTGAACCAGTCGAAGACCACCGCGATCTTCATCAACCAGTTGCGCGAGAAGATCGGCGTGATGTTCGGCTCGCCCGAGACCACCACCGGCGGCAAGGCGCTGAAGTTCTATGCCTCGGTGCGGCTGGACATCCGGCGCATCGAGACGCTCAAGGACGGCACGGAGCCCGTCGGCAACCGCACGCGCGTGAAGGTCGTGAAGAACAAGGTCGCGCCGCCCTTCAAGCAGGCCGAGTTCGACATCCTCTACGGGCAGGGCATCAGCCGCGAGGGCGGCCTGATCGACATGGGCGTGGAGCACGGCTTCATCCGCAAGTCCGGCGCCTGGTACACGCACGAGGGCGACCAGCTCGGCCAGGGCAAGGAGAACGCGCGGACGTTCCTGAAGGACAACCCCGACCTGGCCGACGAGATCGAGAGGCGGATCAAGGAGAAGCTGGGCATCGGCCCGAAGCAGGAGAGCCCGGAGGGCGAGCCGGGTGCGGACGCGGCCGCCGGTCCCGCCGCGCCCGCGGAGGGTGCCGCCCCCGCGGGCAAGAAGACGGTGCCGGCGCCGGCCAAGACCGCGAAGGCGGCCAAGGCCGCGGCCAAGAGCTGATCCGTGGTCCGGCGCACCGACTGGCCGCTCCCGCCCCCGGACGACGGCCGCCCCCCGTTCGGGGGCGGCCCGGAGGACGGCGCCGCCCCGCCGGGCGGGCGCCGGCGGGGCGGCCGGGGCCCGGCGGCGTACGGCGAAGGGGACGGGCCCGACGGCGCCCGGCCGGAGGACGGGGAGTACGGGCCGGAGGAGGACCCTGACGGCTCCGGCGGACCGGGGCAGCCCGGCCGGTCCGGGCGCGGCGGGGCCTCCCGGCGGCGCTCGCGGGGCCGCCGGGAGCCCTCCGAGGACCGGGTGCGGGAGACGTCGCTCAGCCCGGAGGAACGGGCGCGGGCGATCTGCCTGCGGCTGCTCACCGGGTCGCCGCGCACCCGCAAGCAGCTCGCGGACGCGCTGGCCAAGCGTGACGTCGACGCCGAGGTGGCGGAGGCCGTGCTCGACCGCCTCGAAGCGGCCGGGCTGATCGACGACGCGGCGTTCGCCGGTGCCTGGGTGGAGTCCCGGCACCACGGCCGCGGTCTCGCCCGCCGCGCGCTCGCGCGCGAACTGCGCACCCGGGGCGTGGCGGCCCCGGTGGTCGACGAGGCGGTGGGCCGGCTCGACGCGGACACCGAGGAGGAGACGGCCCGCGAGCTGGTCGCCCGCAAGCTCCGCGCCACCCGCGGCCTCGACCGCGACAAGCGCGTCCGCCGCCTCGCGGGCATGCTGGCCCGCCGGGGCTACGGGGAGGGGCTGGCGATCCGCGTCGTCCGTGAGGCGCTGGAGGCGGAGGGCGAGGAGGCGGAGGACCTGCTGGCGGACTGAGCGGCGTAGGGCCGAAGGCGCCGGGGATGCCCCGGCGCGGCGTCCAAGACGGCCGTCGCGCGGGCCGCGTTGCCGGGCTCAGCGTCGGAGACGGCCTCGGCGGGCCGAGCTGCCCCGGCGTACGGGCAGGAGGGCCGGGCAGGAAGGGGCTCTGTGCTGCCGTCAGTGCCTGGCCCGGCAGACCTGAGCGGGCCGGAGTCGTACGGACCCCGGTGCGGGCCGGGGGCGGTGTCCTCGCCGCCCGTACCCGCCGTGCGTACCTGTGCCGTACGCGAGGCCGTGCCTCCGCCGTGCGCGCGTGTCCGGCCGCCGCCGCGGCCGGTTCGCGACACTCCGCGCCGCGCGAGGCGGCGGCCCGGGGGCCAGGTCCCGGGCCGGATATGCCGTGCCGGGTGTCAGACCCGGCGGAGGACCGCGACGACCTTGCCGAGGATCGTCGCCTCGTCGCCCGGAATCGGCTGGTACGCCGCGTTGTGCGGGAGCAGCCACACGTGGCCGTCCTCGCGCTTGAAGCGCTTCACTGTGGCCTCGCCGTCCAGCATCGCGGCGACGATGTCGCCGTTCTCGGCGACCGGCTGGCGGCGCACCGCGACCCAGTCCCCGTCGCAGATCGCCGCGTCGATCATCGAGTCGCCGACGACCTTCAGCACGAAGAGCTCACCGTCGCCGACGAGCTGCCGGGGCAGCGGGAACACGTCCTCGACCGACTCCTCGGCGAGGATCGGGCCACCGGCGGCGATCCGGCCGACCAGCGGCACATACGACGCGGCGGGCTTGCCCGTGGTGTCGGTGGCCGCCTGGGTGGTGGGCGTGTCCGCGCCGCGCACCTCGTACGCCCGCGGCCGGTGCGGGTCCCGGCGGAGGAAGCCCTTGCGCTCCAGGGCCATGAGCTGGTGCGCGACGGACGAGGTGGACGAGAGGCCGACGGCCTGGCCGATCTCGCGCATCGACGGCGGGTAGCCGCGGCGCTGCACCGAGTCGCGAATGACCTCGATGACGCGGCGCTGCCGCTCGGTCAGGCCCGAGCTGTCGGCCCTGATGCCCGGCGGACGCCCGGGCATGGAGCGCTTGGGTGGCTGCGCCTCGCCCTCACGGCCGTCCCCGGAAGGCGGCGTGAGCTGCGGCTCTGCTGCCTGCTGGGGCCGTTCGTGGGCGGCGATGGCTGTGGTGTCTGCGGTAGTGGTCACGTCGGCGGGCCCCTCTCGAGACGGGTCTCTCTCTCGTAGGACCAACGGTAGTTGCTTTCGAAAGGTTGCGCCAAACACACGTTCGAGTGAAAAACTTCGGTTTCACTTCCGTGATCCATCAACTGGGTGTAAAGCGCTGGCCTGATGGCTGAGCGCCGCCCGCCGCACCGCCCCGCGCCGGCCTGCCGCCGCGCGGGTACCAGGTGCCGCCCCGTCGGCGCGGGGGGTGCCGTCCAGCTTGTCACCCCCGCCCCTCCCGTGTCGCGGTCCGCGCGCTCACGTAGGCTGCCGATGTCGTGCGCGGTGCCCTGTCCCGCGCCCCGCCCGATCTCGTGGCGCGGCAACACGCTCTCCGCATCTCAATGGCAGCCAAACCCCAGATCTAGTGGTTAGATGGGTGTCAGCAGCCCACAAGTTGTGGTCCCCCTTCCTCTCAGCGGAAGGGCATCCCATATGATTGAGGTCTGCTCCGGCGGGCCGCGGGGGGCCGCCGGACCGACGTGCCGTGCGCGAGAAGGGGAGGGTGGAGAAGATGCACTGCCCCTTCTGCAGGCACCCCGACAGCCGGGTCGTCGACAGCCGCACGACCGACGACGGCGCAGCAATCCGCCGCCGCCGGCAGTGCCCCGACTGCTCGCGCCGCTTCACCACGGTGGAGACCGCGTCCCTGATGGTCATCAAGCGCAGCGGGGTCACCGAGCCCTTCAGCCGCGCCAAGGTGATCACGGGCGTCCGCAAGGCCTGCCAGGGCCGCCCCGTCACCGAAGACGCGCTGGCCCAGCTCGGTCAGCGGGTCGAGGAGGCGATCCGGGCGACCGGCAGCGCCGAGGTCTCCAGCCACGACGTCGGGCTCGCCATACTGGGCCCGCTGCAGGATCTCGATCTCGTCGCCTACCTGCGCTTCGCCTCCGTCTACCGCGCCTTCGACTCCCTCGAGGACTTCGACGACGCGATCACGCAGTTGCGGACCGCGGACAGGCCCCCCGCCGACAGCGGCGGCCCCGACGGACAGGACGACCAGGCCCCACCTCCCGCGCCGGGCGACCCCGGCGCGCCCGGCCCCGGCCGCAGTCCGGGCCGCGGCGAGGCCCCCGGAGTCCCGTCACCCGGCAGAGCGGCCGGCTGACGCCCACCGCGGGCCACCCGTCATCCACACCCGGCCGGTGCGCGGCGCAGCGCGCCGTCCGCCTGCGGAACAAGCAGATCAAGAACAGGAACCGTGCCCGGGAAGATGCGGGCACATCAGGGCGTTCACGCCCGTATAGGGAGGCGGCATGACAGAGACGACGAGCGGCCCGGCGCGTAGTTCCCGCAAGGGCGGCGCCAAGGGGAACAAGGGCCTGCGCATCGAGCGGATCCACACCACCCCCGGTACGCACCCGTACGACGAGGTGGAGTGGGCTCGCCGTGACGTCGTCATGACCAACTGGCGCGACGGTTCGGTCAACTTCGAGCAGCGCGGCGTGGAGTTTCCCGAGTTCTGGGAGGCCAACGCGGTCAACATCGTCACGAGCAAGTACTTCCGCGGTGCGGTGGGCACCCCCAAGCGGGAGACCAGCCTCAAGCAGGTCGTCGACCGGATCGTGAAGACGTACCGGAAGGCCGGCGAGGACCACAAGTACTTCGCCTCGCCCGCGGACGCCGAGATCTTCGAGCACGAGCTGACCTACGCCCTGCTGCACCAGATCTTCAGCTTCAACTCGCCGGTGTGGTTCAACGTCGGCACCCCGCAGCCCCAGCAGGTGAGCGCCTGCTTCATCCTCTCCGTCGACGACTCCATGGAGTCCATCCTCGACTGGTACAAGGAAGAGGGGATGATCTTCAAGGGCGGCTCCGGAGCCGGCCTCAACCTCTCCCGTATCCGCTCCAGCAAGGAACTGCTCTCCTCCGGCGGCAACGCCTCGGGGCCGGTCTCCTTCATGCGCGGCGCGGACGCCTCCGCCGGCACCATCAAGTCCGGCGGCGCCACCCGGCGCGCGGCGAAGATGGTCGTGCTCGACGTCGACCACCCCGACATCGAGGCGTTCATCGAGACCAAGGTCAAGGAAGAGGAGAAGATCCGCGCCCTGCGCGACGCGGGCTTCGACATGGACCTCGGCGGCGACGACATCACCTCCGTGCAGTACCAGAACGCCAACAACTCCGTCCGGGTCACCGACGAGTTCATGAAGGCCGTCGAGAACGACGAGCAGTTCGGCCTGCGCGCGCGGATGACCGGCGAGGTCATCGAGGAGGTCGGCGCGAAGAAGCTCTTCCGGCAGATGGCGGAGGCCGCCTGGGCCTGCGCCGACCCCGGCATCCAGTACGACGACACCATCAACCACTGGCACACCGCGCCGGAGTCGGGCCGTATCACCGCGTCCAACCCGTGCAGCGAGTACATGCACCTGGACAACACCTCGTGCAACCTCGCCTCGCTGAACCTGATGAAGTTCCTCAAGCAGGACGCCGACGGCCGGCAGAGCTTCGAGGTCGAGCGCTTCGCCAAGGTCGTCGAGCTCGTCATCACGGCGATGGACATCTCCATCTCCTTCGCCGACTTCCCCACCCAGAAGATCGCCGAGAACACCCGCGCCTTCCGCCAGCTCGGCATCGGCTACGCCAACCTCGGCGCGCTGCTCATGGCCACCGGCCACGCCTACGACTCGGACGGCGGCCGCGCCCTCGCCGGCGCCATCACCTCCCTGATGACCGGCACCGCGTACAAGCGCTCCGCGCAACTGGCCGCCGCCGTCGGCGCGTACGACGGCTACGCCCGCAACGCCACCGCCCACAAGCGCGTCATGCAGCAGCACGCGGACGCCAACGGCACGGCCAAGCGCATGGACGACCTGGACACCCCCGTCTGGGCCGCCGCCACCGAAGCCTGGCAGGACGTGGTCCGCCTCGGCGACAAGCACGGCTACCGCAACGCCCAGGCGTCGGTGCTGGCCCCGACGGGGACCATCGGCCTGGCGATGTCGTGCGACACGACGGGCATCGAGCCGGACCTGGCGCTGGTGAAGTTCAAGAAGCTGGTCGGCGGCGGCTCGATGCAGATCGTCAACCAGACGGTGCCCATGGCGCTGAAGCGCCTGGGGTACCAGGAGGAGCAGATCGAGGCGATCGTGGCGCACATCGCCGAGCACGGGAGCGTCGTGAACGCCCCGAGCCTCAGGCCCGAGCACTACGAGATCTTCGACTGCGCCATGGGCGAGCGCTCCATCTCGCCGATGGGGCACGTGCGCATGATGGCGGCGACGCAGCCGTTCCTGAGCGGCGCGATCTCCAAGACGGTCAACATGCCCGCGACGAGCAGCGTCGCGGACGTCGAGGAGATCTACCTCCAGGGCTGGAAGCTGGGCGTCAAGGCCCTCGCCGTGTACGTGGAGGGCTCGAAGGTCGGCCAGCCGCTGTCGGCGAAGAAGAAGGAGGCCGACAAGGCCGCCGACAAGGCGGAGGAGACGATCCGCGAGGCCGTGGAGAAGGTCGTCGAGTACCGTCCGGTACGCCGCCGCCTCCCCAAGGGCCGCCCGGGCATCACCACCTCCTTCACGGTCGGCGGCGCCGAGGGCTACATGACCGCCAACTCCTACCCGGACGACGGGCTGGGCGAGGTGTTCCTGAAGATGTCGAAGCAGGGCTCGACCCTCGCGGGCATGATGGACGCCTTCTCGATCGCGGTCTCGGTGGGCCTGCAGTACGGGGTGCCGCTGGAGACCTACGTCTCGAAGTTCACGAACATGCGCTTCGAGCCCGCGGGCATGACGGACGACCCGGACGTTCGGATGGCGCAGTCGATCGTCGACTACATCTTCCGCCGCCTGGCGCTGGACTTCCTGCCGTTCGAGACCCGCTCCGCGCTGGGCATCCACTCGGCGGAGGAGCGCGAGCGGCACCTGGAGACGGGTTCGTACGAGCCGACGGACGACGAGCTGGACGTCGAGGGCCTGGCCCAGTCGGCCCCCCGCGAGCCGGCACCGCTGCCGACCCCGCCGGTGACGATGGAACAGGCCAAGCCGGCCCCGAAGGAGGCGCACACGTCGGCGGAGCTGGTGGAGATGCAACTCGGCATCCAGGCCGACGCGCCGCTCTGCTTCTCCTGCGGCACGAAGATGCAGCGGGCGGGTAGCTGCTACATCTGCGAAGGCTGCGGCTCGACCAGCGGCTGCAGCTGAAGTAGGCGGAGTTGCCTCGCATGTAGCACTCGACGTGACCAGTGAAGCGTGTTGACCTGCGTGTTTTAAGGGGGACCGGCCATCGGCCGGTCCCCCTTGGCGCGTCCTGGAGCGGGTGCGTAACCAGTACAACGAGGTTGCGTTGAATACAATGTGAAACATGGTGGACGGGGTGGCGGGATCTCCTCCACGTCGGCCCCCGGGCGACTGCCGAAGTCTGCGGTGTTCACGCGAGTTTGCTACACAGTCGGGATATCCGTGGCCTGAGCGCTTCCGGCCCTGAGGTCTTGTGACGCCAGTTCTGCCGTGGCATGCTCCTGCCCATGATCAAGAGAAACGAGCCTTCCGTCCGCCGATGAGCGAGGCGACCGGGATGAAGCCTCCCGGATCACAGACGGCACTGTTCGACTACGCGCTGGCGCTACACAAGTCCACTCCAGACGAGCCTCTTCCGCGCGACGGAGAACCGTATCCAGACGATCGGACACACCGTCGACGACTTCGCCCCGAGGCCCCCGAAGACCGAAGCCGCATCGGATTGGACGTGGCGTCCCTCCTGGACGCTCATCTCGCCTCGCCTTCGGCCGGCCCCAGCAGCCTCGCCGAAGCCTTCCACGACCTCTACGTCCCGATTCACGAAAACGAGCACATCACGGCGGCTGCCCAGCGGGCTGACAGAGACCGTGTTCTCCAGACGGGCCGATGGCTCGTCAGGCACGGCACCGATCGATGCGCGGTCACCGTGGGCCTTGCCCTCCTTGCGGCCGTGGGAACAGCCGACGACATCCCACTGATCCACACGATCGGGCTTCTCTCCAACCGCTTCGGTCCACTTGCAGCGCGAGCCTTGGAACGACTGCCTGAAGGCGGCGCCGAAGCCCTTCTCTGGCTCGCTGACCGAGTCACCGGCTGGGGACGGGTCTACGTCGTGGAAGCCCTCTGTCGACTCGACGAGCCCGCTGCCCGGTCCTGGCTCCTCCGCAGGGCATGTGACGGCGACTTCCTCAACGCGTACTTCGCAGGCCGTGTCGCTGAGACCACAGATTTGCACGAAGTCATCACCGAACCCTGCCTGGACAACGAGATCGCAGACCACACCGGCAGACTTCTCCTCGTGCTGACCTACAGCCAGGGCATGGGGATGACCCTCTCGCGATACCCCCACGCCGAGGCAGTACTGACTGCGCATCTGCGTCACCTTGAGCGTCTGGGGCCCTCCGCCGGGAGGTACTCCACGGCCGCCTGGCTGGCCAGCAGCCTCGGGGAACAGGGCGATGCAGGCTCGATCGGGTCCACCGAACGTTGGCGGTCCTATCGGGACCGCTATCTGGCACTTCTCGACCGCGAGGACTGGTGCCAGGTGGCCCGGAAGGCCCTCGCGGCCAAGGAGCCCGGTGTGCTCCGGCTCGCAGAGACGGCGTCGGGCCGCGGGCTGCGGGCGTTCGCCTGCCAGCCACCATCGGGCGGGGAATAGCGCACGCCAGGAATATCTACCCCCCGCCGGTACGGGCCGGGTCCGGAGCGTGCCGGACACATCCGGGTGGAGTCCTGGGCGGCGTGCCGGCGGCTCTTCCCGGGTGTCAGTCCTTCGTCGCGCCCGCCGCCCGGTGCAGGTACGGGAGGAAGCCCCTGACCGACGGCGGGTGGGCGGCGTGGGGGGTGGCCGTGTGCACCGTGCGGGTGGGGGCGTCCTCCGGGTGGAGGGGAGCGAGGGTGACGCCTGCGGGGAGGGCTCCCGCGGCGAGGGCGGGGACGAGCGTGAGGCCCAGGCCGGCCGCGACGAAGCCGAACTTCGCCGTCCACTCGCGGGCGACGTAGTCGATACGGGGCCGGAAGCCCTGCCGCAGGCAGGCGCTGATCAGCGTCTCCTCCGGCGTCTGGCTGCCCGCCACCCAGCTCTCGCCGGCCAGGTCGGCAAGCCGCAGCGGGCGGGTGCTCCCGGCCAGCCGGTGACCGGCGGGCAGCGCGACGAGCACCGGGTCGTCGAGCAGGTGCGCCAGTTCCACTCCCTCGTACGCGGCCACCTGCTCCGGGTAGCCCGACACCAGGGCCAGGTCCAGCCCGCCGGCCGCCAGCGCGGCGACGTGGTCGCGGCTGTAGCCCTCGACGTGCGTCACGCGCACGCCCGGGTGGTCGGCGGCGAAGGCCGCCAGCGCGCGGGGTACGAGGGCGGCGTCCGCCGTGGCGAAGGAGCCGAGCCGCAGCCGCCCGGCCGCCAGCCGGTCCAGGGCGGCGAGGTCGCGGCGGGCGTCGGCGAGGCGGTCGAGGGCCGCCCCGGCGTGGCCGAGGGCGTGGCGGCCCTGCTCGGTGAGGCGTACGCCGCGGGGCAGCCGGTCGAAGAGCGGCGCGCCGAACTCCGCTTCCAGCGCGGCGATCTGCCGGGACACCGCGGACTGCGTGAAGCCCAGTTCGGTGCCCGCGGCGGTGAAGGAGCCGTGGCGGGCGACGGCCCGGAAGACCTCCAGCCAGGCGGTGTCCATGCGGCGGCTCCCGGGGTCCGACGAGGCATGCGGCCTCCGCATCGTATCCATGCGAGACATTCGTTGGTCGGATGTGTGGGCGCCCGCCTAGCGTTTCGGCACATGACGCTGCAGAAGACCTTCGACGACCCCGCCGCCGTCCCGCCGCCCGCGGGCAACTTCTCCCACGTCGTACGCCTCGGCCTCGGCGGCGGCGACGCGCTGCTCTTCGTCTCCGGGCAGGTCGCGCTGGACGCCGGCGGGAGGGTCGTCGGCCCCGGGGACATGCGCGTGCAGGCCCGGTACGTGATGGAGAGCCTGGCGGCGATCCTCGCCGCCCACGGCGGCACCCTCGCGGACGTCGTGAACATCCGCTCGTTCGTCACCGATATGGGCCTGCTCTCCGAGTACGCGGAGGTGCGGCGCGGGTACTTCCCCGGCCCGCCGCCGTCCAGCACCACGGTCGAGGTCTCCCGGCTCTTCCGGGACGGCGCGCTGCTGGAAGTGGAGATCGTCGCGGCGGTGACCGGCGGCCAGGGGGCGTGAAGTGCCCCTCGCACGCCGGTGATCGCCGCTGAACCAGGCCGTACGATAGCGCGGTGCTGGTCAAGTGGATTCGCTGCACCGTGGTGGACCGCCGGGGTTTTGAGCGGGGGCAGCGGAAGTGGGCGGGGCTGCCCGGCGAACCGGGCTTTCTCGGGCAGGGCGGGGGCTGGAGCCGGGCGCGCGAGGGCGTGGTGCACCTCATTGCCTTCTGGGAGAGCCGGGCGCTGTACGACTCCTTCATGGCCCGCTCGCACGACCGGCTCGCCGCCGCCCAGCTCGGCACGTTCCGCGACATGCGGGTGCGGCTCTTCGAGTACCGGATGGACGTGAAGATGGGCTTCGAGCCCCGGTTCGAGGGGGCGGACGTGATGCGGCTCGCGCACTGCCGGGTGCACGAGGACCGTGTGGAGCACTTCACGCTCATGCAGGAGAAGGTGTGGAACCCGGCGATGGCGGGGTCGCCGGGGATGCTGCGGGGAGTGCTGGGGCAGTCGGGGGAGGGCGAGTTCCTGGTGCTGTCTCTGTGGTGGGCGAAAGGGGAACACGGCAAGTACCGCGAGGAGCGGGTGGAGCGGCTGGCGCTGCGCGCGCAGACCGCGGCGGACGTGGCGGCGCTGGCGGGGGACGTGGTGGATCTCGTGGAGTCCTGGACCGTCTGACCGGATGCCCGGCCGCTACGCTGTGCGCGAGATGACACCGGATCCCGCTTCCGCCCCGCCGCCGGACCCGTCCCCGGACCCGTCCAAGGCTCCGGGCACCGCCCAGGAACCGGCCCCGGACACGGCCGCAGCCGCTGGCCACGGCCGGGGCGCTCGCGTACCCGGGGGCACGGGCGCGCGGATGCCCGACGCACCCCTCGTACGCGCCCTCGCGAGCCTGCGCGGGCTGGCCGTCGGCGACGCGCTGGGCGCCCGGTACTCCGAGCCCGGCATCTTTCCCCTCCTGGCCCGCCGTGAGCTGCCGCCCGCGCCGTGGCGCTGGACGGACGACACGGAGATGGCGGCATCGGTGGTGGCGGTGCTCGCCGCGCACGGCCGCGTCGAACAGGACGCGCTGGCGGCCTCGTTCGCCCGGCGGCAGAACGCCGGCGGCCCCCGCGGCTACGGGCGCACGGTGAACCGGATCCTGCGGCAGGTGCGCGACGGCGGGGACTGGCGCCGGCTCGCCGCCGCCCTCTTCGACGGCCAGGGCTCCTGGGGCAACGGCGCGGCGATGCGGGTGGCGCCGCTGGGCGCCTGGTACGCGGGGGACGTCCAGGAGGCGGTACGGCAGGCGGAGATCTCCTCGTACGTCACCCACCAGCACCGCGAGGCCGTCACCGGCTGCATGGCGGTGGCCGCGGCGGCGGCGCTGGCCGCCGATCCGCCCGGCGACGCCGCGGCGCGCCCGGCGGGCGCCGCCGGGCCCGATGGGGCCGCGCTGCTCGACCAGGTGATCGCGCTCGTGCCGCGCAGCGCCGTCGCCCAAGGGCTGCGCCGGGCGCGGGACATGCTCGACTACGACGACGTCGCCACCGTCGCCGCCGTACTGGGCAACGGCCGGCGCAGCACCGCGCACGACACCGTGCCGTTCGCCCTGTGGTCGGCCGCCCGGCACCTCGGCGACTTCACGGGTGCCTTCTGGGCCACGGTGCAGGCCGGCGGGGACGTGGACACCACGTGCGCGATCGTCGGCGGAGTGCTTGCGGGCGCGGCGGCCGGCGCGCCGCCGGCGGAGTGGGTACGCCACGTGGAGCCGCTGCCGGAGTGGGTCCCCGCGGCCGCGGACTCCTGACGGCCGGCACGGCACGGCCGCCGACCCGGCGTCACCGCCGCGGGCCCGCGGCGCTGCGGAGGCGGCGAGGCACGTAGGGCAGACAGTTCACATCCGGCGAAGGGCCCGTGGCGTACGCGACCGAGGCGGCGACTGCCGCGGCGCAGGGGGTCGGATATCCGGTGGCCCCGCCCTACTGCGGGGCCACCGGCTTCCGGAGCGCCGCCTCAGGCGACGCCCGGTCCCGCCGCGCCGGAGAGGGCTTCGAGATCGCTCTTGCGCACCTTGATCGCCACCACGGCGACGACCACGGCGAGCAGCACCATGACCGTGGCCGCGACGAACCCCATGGACATGCCCTCCGCGAGCACCTTCTGTCCCCACGGCGGGGGCAGCTCGCCGGTCTTGTCGAAGACCGCCTTCTGATCCGGCGTGGCCTGCGCCATGAACGACGGGATCTGCTCCTTCGCCTCGTCCCTGCTGGCGGTGCCGAACACGGTGGTCAGGATGGACAGGCCGAGCGAACCGCCCACCTGCTGAGTGGCGTTGAGCAGGCCGGAGGCGGCGCCCGCCTCTTCCGGCGCGACGCCGGAGACGGCGGTGATGGTGAGCGTCACGAAGTTCATGCCCATGCCGAAGCCGAAGACGATCTCGGGTCCGAACACCCCGCCCAGGAAGGTGCTGTCGGTGTCCAGGAAGACCAGCCACGCCATGCCGACAGCGGTGATGAGCGAGCCGCCGACCATGAACGGCTTGGGCCCGAGCACGGGCAGGAACCGCTGCGCGAGGCCCGCGCTGGCGACGATGGCCACCGTGATCGGCAGGAACGCCACGCCCGCCTTGATCGGGCTGTAGCCGAGGACGTTCTGCGCGAACAGCACGAGGTAGAAGAAGATGCCGAACATGGCGGCGGAGAGGCTCAGCATGATCACGTACGTGCCGGAGCGGTTACGGTCGGCGAACATCTTCAGTGGCGTGATGGGGTCCTTCGCGCTGCGCTCGACGAGGACGAACGCCACGAGCAGGATCAGGGCCGCCGCGAACGAGCCGATCGTCAGACTGTCACGCCAGCCCTCCTCGGCTGCGCGGATGAACCCGTAGACGAGTGCGGCCATACCGAGGGTCGACGTCAGTGCGCCGGAGATGTCGAAGCGTCCGGGGTGGCGCTCCGACTCGTTGATGTACAGCGGGACGGCGGCGATGATCAGCACGCCGATGGGGACGTTGACGAAGAGCACCCAGCGCCAGTCGAGCCACTCGGTCAGCATGCCGCCGGCGAGCAGGCCGATGGCGCCGCCGCCTGCCGAGACCGCTGCGAACACCCCGAACGCCCGGTTGCGCTCGGGACCCTCGGGGAACGTGGTGGTGACGAGCGCGAGCGAGGTGGGCGAGGCGATGGCACCGCCGACGCCCTGCAGCGCGCGGGCCAGGAGCAACTGCCACGGCTCCTGTGCGAAACCGCCGAGCAGGGAGGCGACGATGAAGAGTGCGATGCCGAAGGTGAAGACGCGGCGGCGGCCGAGGATGTCGCCGGCCCGGCCGCCGAGGAGCAGCAGACCGCCGAAGGTCAGGGTGTACGCGCTGACGACCCAGGTCAGGCCGGTGGTGGAGAAGGCCAGATCGTCCTGGATATGCGGAAGGGCGATGTTAACGATCGTTGCGTCGAGCACGACCATGAGCTGACAGGCCGCGATGATGGCGAGGGCCATGTTGCGCTGGTCACCACGAGGAGCCTTGCCCGCCTCCGGCTCGTTCGCTAGTTGAGAGGTTGTCACCATGTTCCCCATGCAAGTGAAATAGTGAACGGTAGCGTTCACTGATGAGCTGAGCGTAGGCGTGCCCGCGAGGGAACGCAAGCGTTCACTATGGCCGCCAATGGAGAGACCGATATGGGTAGTTCGCGCCGGACCGCTCCCGGAGCGTGCACCGAGACCAGCAGGAGCCAGGCCGGCGGAGGACGCCGCCGGGGCGACGTTCTCGAACGCGCCATCCTGGACGCCGCCCTCGAACAACTCGGCATCGCCGGCTGGAAGGGGCTGACCATCGAGGGCGTCGCCGCCCGCGCGCAGACCGGGAAGGCGGCTGTCTACCGGCGCTGGGCGTCGAAGTCGGAGCTCGTCCAGGACGCGCTACGGGCCGGGGTGCCGCCCCTGGAGACCCAGCCCGACCGGGGCAGCCTGCGGGCCGACCTCACCGAGTTCTGCCGGGCGCTGCGCGACCGGATGTACTCCAGCGGCGGGCAGGCGCTGCGCGCCGTGCTCGACGAGTGCGACCGCGAGCAGGCCGAGCAGTTCCACGAGTTGATCATTGGGCAGATCATCGAACCCGGCAAGGAGCTCATCGCGGAGCTGCTGCGCCGCGGGGTCGAGCGGGGGGACGTGCGGCCCGAGGTGAACGGGGACCTGGTGCTCGACGTGGTGCCGGCGATGATGATGTACCGGCACAAGACCACCGGCCGGGACCTCAGCGACAAGGACATGGACGAGCTGGTCGACCAGGTGATGGTCCCGCTGCTGCAAGTGCAGTGAGCGCGGAGGGCCCCGCGTCAGGTGCCGCGCGCGGGTGCGTGTGATCCGGGCGGGGGCCGGGTCGTAAGCTGAACTTATGAGCCCCTACGAACCGCCCACCCACCGCGTCGAGCGCTCCCTGCGCGCCACCACGGGCGCCAAGGTCATCGCGGGCGTCGACGAGGTCGGCAGAGGTGCGTGGGCCGGCCCCGTCACCGTGTGCGCGGCCGTCACCGGGCTGCGCCGCGCGCCCGAAGGGCTCACCGACTCCAAGCTGTTGACGGTGAAGCGGCGCGAGGAGCTGGCGGCCGAGCTGACCGGATGGGTCACCGCGCACGCGCTGGGCCACGCCTCGTCGCGGGAGATCGACGAGCTGGGCATGACGGCGTGCCTGCGCCTCGCCGCCGGCCGGGCGCTGGAGGCGCTGCCCGTACGGCCGGACGCGGTGATCCTCGACGGGAAGCACGACTATCTCGGGGCGCCCTGGCGGGTCCGTACGGTGATCAAGGGCGACCAGTCGTGCGTCGCCGTCGCCGCCGCGTCCGTGCTCGCCAAGGTCCACCGCGACGCGCGCATGGCCGAACTGGCCGCCGCGCGGGCCGAGTACGAGCCGTACGCGTTCGAGGACAACGCCGGCTATCCCTCGCCCGTGCACCGGACCGCCCTCCAGCACCACGGGCCCACCGATCTGCACCGGCTCTCCTGGGCGTACATGGACGGGCTGGACAGGTGGCAGCACCTGAAGCGCCCGCGGATCGCGCCCGAGGCCGCGGAGCTGGAGGCGGCCGGGCAGTTGGGGCTGGACATCTGACACCCGCGGCCCCGCGGCCGGTGCCGCGCTGCCTCCCGCCGGGGCCGCGGGCCGCGGGCGCGGCCGCTTCAGTTGCCCACCCGCTGATGTGCTTGTCACAGCCATTTGATAGACATGCGCCCATGCCTCTCCCTGCCGAGGACTCTCCCACCCACGAGAGCGTCCCGGGCCGCAGCGCGCCCCCTCGTCCCATCCCAGGCCCCCGACCCGTACGGCCGCGTGGCGGCTCCCGTTCCGGCCCCGGCGGCCGCGCCCCCGGTGCCACCGCGCCCGGCGCCCGTCCCGCACCCGCCGGCGGCCAGGGCAGGCCCGCCGCCGGGCCGCAGCTCCAGCTCATCCCCGCGACGCCCGACGGTGCCGTCGACGCCGCCGACGAAGCCGTCGACCTGCTGCTGGAGTCCGGCCGCGCGCCGGCCGAGATCCTCGTCCTCACCACCGGCGACCCGCACCCGTGGGCGGCGCACGAGTTGTCGTTCGGCGAGGACGGCTACTGGGCGCAGGAGGCCGCGGGGGACGACGTCTTCTACGCCGCCGCCGCTGCCTCGGAGCGGCTGGCCCGGCGGCCGGTGGTCGTCGTCGCCGTCAACGGCGGCGGCGACGAGGCGACGGCCGCGGCGCTGCCGGCGGCCATGACGCGCGCGGCGGCGCTGCTGATCCTCTGCGGCGACGCGGACTACATCAACGGCATCCTGGGCGTCTCGGCCTGATCGCCGCGCTCCGCCCGCGGGCGGAGCGCCGGCGGCTCAGACCGCCCACGAGATGGTCGGCTCCGCGTCCGCCTCCGGCGGCTGGAGCGCCCGCGGGCCCGGGGCCGCACCGACCTCGCGCGCGGGGGCGTCCTCCGTGAACTCCCCGTCCGCCGGCGGCCCGTCCGCGTACGGGCGGCGGCCGCCGCGGCCCTCGCCCAGCACCTGCCAGCCGCCGCCGGTGAGCGTGATGTACGCGCCGCAGCGCAGCCCGTGCAGCGTGCAGGCGTCCCGCAGCCCCCACATCCACGCGCCGTCCTCCTCCGTCCAGCCGGCGTCCCCGGTGCGGCAGTACAGCAGCACCGCCGTACGGACCGGGAAGCGGCGGCGCAGGTCGTGCGGGATGATCCGGCGGAGCCGGGCCAGCAGCGCGTTGCGGAGGTCCCAGCCGTCCGGTGCGACCTCGGGCCGGCCGGCCCCGCTGCGCGCGAGCGACGCGCTCGCGCGCAGCCGCTCGTCGGGGTCGAGCACGGCGATCACCGCCGTCTGCGGCGCGGGCCGGTGGCGGGCGTGCAGACCGGTGACGATCTCGCGGGGGTTACGCAGAAGCGGGATGCCGGCCGCCGCCCACTCGGCAGGTTCGAGGATGCGGCCGGACGGGCCGGTGTCGCCGGTGGCGGGGCCGAAGACCAAGGGCCCTCCCTGGGGCTGCGGGCGTACGGAACGCACGGCGGGGGCGAACGGGCGTGGGCGCGCAGCGTCGAGCAGCCCGGGGGACCGGGCCGGCGCTGGGAGCGAACCTCAATTCTCCCCGCCGAACTGGCCTGCGGCAATGCGGCATTGTCGACAGGTCTCTCTTCTCCGGTCGCCGGCCCGCTGCGGCACGGGCCGCTTCCGGGCCCCACGACGGCCGTTGCCTGGGCCCTTTCCGGCCGTCGGCGGGCCGGTGCCCGACCGCTGTCCAACCGCTGACCAACTGCATATCAGCAGCGATCACCGTGCGTGAGGTGGCTGACTGTCGGTGCCATCGGGTTGCATGGGGGCATGGACGATCAGGAGCTGCGCGCCGAAGCCGACGCCGTTCTCGCCGGGCTCGTCGGCGACCCCGGGGGCCCGGCCCGGCTGCGGGAGGACCAGTGGCAGGCCGTGGACGCCCTCGTGCGCGAGCGCCGCCGGGCGCTGGTGGTGCAGCGCACGGGCTGGGGCAAGTCGGCGGTGTACTTCGTCGCCACCGCGCTGCTGCGCCGCCGCGGCGCGGGCCCCACCGTGATCGTGTCGCCGCTGCTGGCGCTCATGCGCAACCAGGTCGAGGCCGCGGCGCGGGCCGGCATCCGGGCCCGTACGATCAACTCGGCCAACCCCGAGGAGTGGGGCGCCATCCACGAGGAGGTCGAGCGCGGGGAGACCGACGTGCTCCTCGTCAGCCCCGAGCGGCTGAACTCCGTGGACTTCCGCGACCGGCTGCTGCCCGAACTGGCCGCCACGACCGGCCTCCTCGTCGTCGACGAGGCGCACTGCATCTCCGACTGGGGCCACGACTTCCGCCCCGACTACCGGCGGCTGCGCGCCATGCTCGCCGACCTGCCCCAAGGTGTGCCCGTGCTGGCGACCACCGCGACGGCGAACGCGCGCGTGACCGCCGACGTCGCCGAGCAGCTCGGCACCGGCGGCGGCGAGGCCCTGGTGCTGCGCGGCCCGCTGGACCGGGAGAGCCTGCGGCTCGGCGTGGTCCGGCTGCCCGACGCGGCGCACCGCCTCGCCTGGCTCGCCGAGCACCTGGGCGAGCTGCCGGGATCCGGGATCGTCTACGCGCTGACCGTCGCCGCCGCCGAGGAGGCCGCGGCCTTCCTGCGGCAGCGCGGTTTCCCCGTGGCCTCGTACACGGGGCGCACGGAGAACGCCGACCGGCTGCAGGCCGAGGAGGACCTGCTGGCGAACCGGGTCAAGGCGCTGGTCGCGACGTCCGCGCTGGGCATGGGGTTCGACAAGCCGGACCTCGGCTTCGTCGTCCATCTCGGCTCGCCGTCCTCGCCGATCGCGTACTACCAGCAGGTGGGCCGCGCCGGCCGCGGGGTCGACCACGCCGACGTACTGCTGCTGCCGGGCCGGGAGGACGAGGCCATCTGGCGCTACTTCGCCGACACCGCCTTCCCGCCCGAAGCGCAGGTCCGCCAGACCCTCGCCGCGCTCGCGGACGCCGGCCGCCCGCTGTCCGTCCCGGCCCTGGAGGCGGCCGTCGACCTCAGGCGTACACGGCTGGAGACGATGCTGAAGGTGCTCGACGTCGACGGGGCGGTCCGGCGGGTGAAGGGCGGCTGGACGGCCACCGGCCGCGCATGGGAGTACGACACCGAGCGGTACGCGTGGGTGGCGCGGCAGCGCGCCGCCGAACAGCAGGCCATGCGGGACTACGTGAGCACGCCGGGCTGCCGGATGGAGTTCCTGCGCGCGCAGTTGGACGACGAGGGGGCGGAGCCGTGCGGGCGCTGCGACAACTGCGCGGGCCCGTGGATCGACGCGGGCGTCTCGGCGGAGGCGCTGACGGGCGCCGAGAAGGAGCTGGACCGGCCGGGGACCGAGATCGAGCCGCGCCGGATGTGGCCGACCGGCATGGCAGCGCTGGGCATCGACCTCAAGGGCCGTATCCCGGCGGGTGAGCAGGGTGCCACCGGGCGGGCGCTGGGACGCCTCTCCGACATCGGCTGGGGCAACAGGCTGCGGCCGCTGCTCGCGCCGCACACCCCCGACGCACCCGTGCCGGACGACGTGCTGCGCGCCGCGGTCGGCGTGCTCGCCGACTGGGCGCGCTCCCCGGGCGGCTGGGCGGCGGGCGGGCCGGACGCCCCGGCGCGGCCGGTGGGCGTCGTCGCCGTGCCGTCCACGTCCCGGCCGCTGCTGGTCGACTCGCTCGCCCGGGGCATCGCCACCGTCGGGCGGCTGCCGTACCTCGGCACGCTGGCGTACGCGGACCCGGACGGCGGCCACGCCGTGCGCCGCAGCAACTCGGCGCAGCGGCTCGCCACCCTCACCGGCACCTTCACCGTCTCCGGCGACCTCGCCGCCGCCCTGGCCGGCAACCCGGGCCCGGTGCTGCTCGTCGACGACTACACGGATTCCGGCTGGACCCTCGCCGTCGCGGCCCGGCTGCTGCGGCGGGCGGGCGCCGAGGCGGTGCTGCCGCTGGTCCTCGCGGCGAGCGGCTGAGCCGAAGCGGGGCCCGGAGGGGGCGCGGGCCGGAGGTGCGAGGCGGCGGCCGCACCGCGCCGGCCGTGCGGCTGGCTACGGCTTGCGCAGAAGGTAGACGAAGTAGCCGAGGTGGTCGCGGACGAAGGTGCGGAACAACGGGATCGACGCATCCATCGCCGCGGTCGTCTCCAGCCCGTAGCGCTCCCGGATCTCGTCGTGGTGGTCCCGGTAGAGAACGGTCATGACCTCGGCGTTCATGATGACGTCATGGGTCTGGTTCTCCAGCCGCTCGAGCTCGAAGCCCGCCTCGTACGCCAGCCGCACCCCCTCCGCCAGCGGCAGCGGCGGCGGCGACGTCCAGACCTGCCGGAAGGTGTCCAACTGCGCGCGCGACGGTTCGCCGCGGCGGGTGAACTCCGTCATCAGGAACCGCCCGCCGCGCGGCAGCACACGCCACGCCTGGCGCAGTCCGCGCAGCCGGTCGGCGATGTGGGCGAAGGAGTCGATGGCCCAGGCGGCGTCGAACGAGGCGTCCTCGTAGGGGAGTTCCAGCGCGTCGTTGAGGGCGAACGTCACGCGGTCCGCGAGCGACGCGGCCGCGGCCCGCTCCCGGGAGCGGGCGACCTGCGTCTCGCTGACGGTGATCCCCGTGACCCGCGCCCCGGTGCGCTCCGCGAGCCGCACGGCGGGACCGCCCGTGCCGCTGCCGATGTCGAGCACGTGGTCGGTCTCACCGGGCGCCAGGGCGTCGATGTAGTAGTCGGTCTGCCGGTTCATCGCCTGGTCGGCCAGCTTCCCGAGCGAGGTCGCGGGCGGGCCCGCGCCGTCCGCCGACCACCGGCCGACATGGATGGCGGCGGTGCCCTGCGTCAGGTCGTACAGCGGGCCGAACCGGTCGTACGCGGAACCGACCTCCTCGGGCGACGGGGGAGCGAGGCCGCTGTCGTGCGCGTCGGTTGCCATGGCGCGTTGCCCCTTCGTGTCGGCGTACGTCGCCTTCCTCGCGTCACCGTAGAGGCCCGCCGGACCCAGGAGCCCGAACCGAACCGGCCAACCCCCGGGTTGGCCGGATTCCCCAGGTCCGGGAGGGTGATGGCATGGCCCTGCCAGGGGTTATCCACAGGGGTCGCGGATCCCGCGGAGACACGAAACCCTCAAGCCATGACAACGCACAACGAAACGCAGGTCGTGCTCCGCAGCCCCGCCGAGCTGGCGGACGCCCTGCCGTACCTGATGGGCTTCCACCCGGACGACAGCGTCGTCCTCGCCGCGCTGCACGGCGAGCACGGACGGTTCGGCGGCCGGCTGCGGCTCGGCATTCCGCCGGACCGGGACGGCTGGCCGGACGTGGCCGCGCAGCTCGCGGAGTGCCTCATCGAAGGCAGCGCGAAGCGGGGCGGCAAGCCGGACGGCATCGTCGTCTTCCTCTGCCAGGACCCCGGAGCGGGCGAGCAGCCGCGCGAGGTCATGGAGCGGCTCCGCTCGCTCGCCCAGCGGCTCCGCGTGGCCTGCGGACGGCTGGAGGTGCCGGTCGTCGAGGCGTTGTGCATCTCCGCCGGGCGCTACTGGTCCTACCTCTGCCCGGACGAGCGCTGCTGCCCGCCGGAAGGCACGGAGCTCGTCCCGCCCGGCAGTTCCGCCATGGCCGCCGCCGCGGCCTACGCGGGCCTGCGGCGCCCCGGATCGCTGCGCGCGCTGGAGGACAGGATCGCGCCCCGCCACCCGGACGCCGACCGGCAGACGCGGGCGCTCGACGCGGCCGGTGGCTCGCTCGTGCCGCGGATCCTGGAGCACGCCGGCCGCGAGACCGTGCGCGCCGAGACCCTGGCGCTGACGGACCGGCTGATCGCCCGGCTCACCGGTGCTCCGCCGCCCGCGGGGGAGGCGGCGGCGGACACCGACGAGCGGGACGACAGGCTGCTCACCGACGACGAGTGCGCGGCCCTCATCGTCGGTCTCCAGGACCGGCTCACCCGCGACCGCGCCGCCGAGCGGATGGAGGGCGAGGAAGGGGCGGGCGCGCTGCGGCTGTGGCGGGCGCTGTCCCGCCGCTGCGTCGGAGCGTATGTGGAGCACGCCGCGGCGCCGTTGACCCTCGCCGGCTGGGTGGCGTGGTCGAGCGGCGACGAGGCGGCTGCCCGCGTCGCCCTCGGCTGCGCCCTGGCGTCCGACCCGGAATACCTGTTCGCCCGGCTGCTCCACCAGGCGATCAACGAGGGCCTGGACCCGGAGCCGTTGCGGCGCTCCCTGCGCCGCCAGCGCCGCGCCCAGGAGGCCGCCTCGCCGGCGCCCGCGGAGCCCCGCTCCCAGCCGCCCGCGGCGGCGTCCCGGTCGCGGTCGCGGCCGCTCTGCCTGCCGCCTGCCCAGCCGTCGAGCCGCGGCTCCCGCCGCCCGCCCGGCCGCCGCACGGCGCGCCGCACCGCCCGGCGCCGCGACGTGCGGAGCAAGGAGCAGCGATGACGGCATGAGAGAGCGGTGCGGGGCGGCCGGAGTGCCGTCGGCGTGACCTGGAGGGGCCCGCGGGCGTTCTCACGGCGGCGGCCGGTCGCCGCCTCGTCCGTCCACGGCTTCCCGAGAGGACTGCCGCGTGTCTCCCAGCCTTCACCCCCCGCGCCAGCGGCCACCCGTGCCCGGCCCCGCGCACGACGCGCTCGTCTGCGTCGCCATGCCGGCGTTCGCCGTCTCCGCCCGCCACGGCCAGCTCGACGGCAACGGACTCGAAGGGTTCTACCGGGCGGGGCGCCGGCTGGTCGGACGGCTGCGGCTGCGGGTGGGCGGCGTCGAGCCCATGCCGGTGCAGGGGCGCCGCGCGGGCGCGGACCGGGTGCGCTTCGTGGGCACGGTGCGCACCGGCGCCGAGTCGGGACCGGACCCCGCCGTGGTCGTGGAGCGGGTGCGGCACGCCGCCGGCGTCGAGCGGATCACGCTGCACAGCAGCGCCACCCGCGTGCTGCGCCTGACGCTGGAGGCCGAGCTGGGCACGGACCTCGCCGAGCTGAGCGCGGTCGCCGCCGGGCACGACCGCCGCGAAGTCCCGGCCAGCGTCCACGAGTCGGGCCTGCGCTGGCGCCCGCTCCCGGCCCTCGCGGGCCCCGGCCGCGAGCCGGACGCCGCACCCGCGGACGCCGGGGGAGCAGGACCACGCGCCACCGACCCGGCGCGGACCGGCACCGTGCCCGGCGGTGGCGCACCCGCCGCGGGTGGCCACGGCGGCGCCGAGACGCCCGGCGGCGGCGGTGTGCGCGGCAGTGCGGCGCGCGGAGACGGAGCGAGCGGCGGTGCGGCGCACGGGAGCGGCGGGCGCGGGGCCACGGCCCTGCCCGGCGGCGGGGCGCGGAGCGCCGAGGGAAGCGGCGGAGGGGGAGGGGTGGGGGTGGGGCCCCCGGGGTGGGGGCCCTGGTGACGGCGGAGCCGCCGCCCGACGACGTGATCGCCGCGGCCGGGTTGCTGCGGTGGCGACTGGAGTTGGCGCCGGGCGGGTCCCGGACGCTGGAGCTGCGGATCGGTACGGATCAGGCGGGCCCGCGGGAGCTGCCGCCGGTGCCGTGGGCCCCGGCCGCCGCCGCGGCGGGCGACGATCCGGGGGTCGCCCCGTTGCTGGACACCGCGCTCGACGACCTGCGGACCCTGCTGCTCCGCGATCCCGCCGAGCCGGCCGACGTGCACCTCGTCGCCGGGGTGCCGTGGCGCTGCGCGCTGGCTCCCGCGGACGCGCTCTGGGCCGCCCGCATGCTCCTGCCGCTGGGTACGCGCCTGGCCGCCGGGACCCTGCGCGCCGTCGCCCGCACCTGGCCCGCGGCCCCCGCAGCCGGGGCTCCGGAGCCGGCGCGGCTGCCCGGCACCCTCCGGGACTCGGGGCCGCATCTGCCCCCGGCCGCCACCGGCGTCGAGGCCACCCTTCTCTTTCCCGCCGTGCTCGCCGAGGCGCGCCGCTGGGGACTGCCGGAGCGCGATCTCGACGGGCTCCTGCCCGCCGCCGAGCGCTGCCTCGCGTGGCTGCGCGCCGCCGCGGACGACCGCGGCTTCGTCCCCGACCCCGCTCCCGGCGGCCCGTACCGCTGCGAGACCCAGGCCCACGCCCACCGCGCCGCCCTCCTCGGCGCCGAACTCCTCGACGTCTGCGGCCGTCCCGGCGCCGCCGAGTGGCGCGAGTGGGCCGCGGCCCTGCGCGAGCGGTTCCGTGCCGGCTTCTGGACCGAGGACGTCGCGGGTGGCAGGCCCGCGGCGGCCCTCGCCCCCGACGGCCGTCCGCTCACCCACCTCGGCAGTCCCGCCGCCCACCTCCTGCCGACCGCGGCCGACGCCCTCGTCCGCGCACAAGCCAACGGCGACGCCGGCCCCGCCGCCGCCCCGCCCGCCTCAGCCGACGGCGGCAGCCTCCCTGCCGCCGACAGCACACCCGGCCTTCTCGACAAGGCCCAGACCGGTCAGCTCGCCCGTCTCCTCGGCGGCCCCGCCCTCGACTCCGGCTGGGGCCTGCGCAGCCTCGGCGCCGCCGAGCCCGGCTTCAACCCCTTCGGCCACCGCGCCGGCGCCGTGCACGTCCACGAGACCGCCGTCGCCGTCGCCGGCCTCTTCACCGCCGGATACGACAAGGAGGCCGGCGCCCTCCTCCGCGGACTCCTCGGCGCCGCGGGCCACTTCGGCCACCACCTCCCCGAGATGTACGCGGGCGACCAGCGCACCGCGGGCGGCGCCCCGCTCCCGCACCCGGCCGCCTGCCGCCCGTCCGCCGTCGCGGCCGCCGCCGCGGTGCACGTCCTCACCGCACTCACCGGCATCGCCCCCGACGTCCCCGCCGGTACCGTCGCCGCCCGTCCGCCGGCCACGGCCCCGCTGGGCGCGGTGCAGCTCACGGGCTGGCGGCTGGCCGGCGAGCCGTTCGCCGTACGGGTCAGCCGCCTCGGCCTCGCCGTCGTCGAAGAGGCCGCCCCCGGCCTCCAACTCGGCTCCTGAACCGCCGCCCCGCCCGTCCGGCCCGTCTCCCGGGAAGTCCTGATTATCGTCAGGCAGACGACTAAGATCCCCGCCATGCCCCCCTACGAGCCGACCGCCTACCCGCCGTTCGCCGTGACCGTCGACCTGGTCGTGCTCACCGTGCGCCGGCACGCGCTGAGCGCCCTGATCGTCCGCCGCGGTGAGGCCCCCTTTCAGGGCCGGTGGGCGCTGCCCGGCGGTTTCGTGCGCGAGGAGGAGGACCTGACGGAGGCGGCGGCGCGTGAACTCGCGGAGGAGACCGGCCTGCACGCGCACGGCCCGGTGGAGGAGGACGCCCCCGCGCACGCCGCGCACCTCGAACAGCTCGCCACCTACGGCGATCCGAAGCGTGACCCGCGGATGCGCGTGGTGAGCGTCGCCCACCTCGTGCTGGCGCCGGACCTTCCCGCGCCGCGCCCCGGCGGCGACGTCGGCGGCGCCCGGTGGGCGCCGGTCGCGACCCTCGTCGGCCCGGCCGACGAGGACGGGGAGCAGCCGCCGCTGGCCTTCGACCACCGCCGGATCCTGGCCGACGGGGTGGAGCGGGCCCGGTCGAAGATCGAGTATTCGTCGCTGGCCACGGCCTTCTGTCCGCCGGAGTTCACGGTCGGGGAGCTGCGCCGGGTCTACGAGGCGGTGTGGGGCGTCGCGCTGGACCCGCGCAACTTCCACCGCAAGGTCACCGGCACCCCCGGTTTCCTGCTCCCCACCGGCGGCACGACCACCCGCCAGGGCGGCCGTCCCGCGCAGCTCTTCCAGGCCGGCGGCGCCACGATCCTCAACCCCCCGATGCTGCGCCCCGAGGTCTGAGGACCACCGGGCCGCACGGCCCCTTCCTTACCGCGCGCCCGCGCGGCCCGCTCCGGCAAGGCCCCGGCGGCACGCCCCGGACGGCCCCCGGTGACCCGTCCCGAGCCGACGGCCTCCGGACTACGCCCTTCCGGACATACGAGTCGTACGAGCACACATCCGCGACGCCGCACCGCGCCCCGGGGTGAAATCCCGGTCCCGGCGCACCTCCTGCGCGATCATCCTTATATGTCGGATATCAACCGATTTAGGGAGGCGTGGTGATCCAGGCCATCGGACTCACGAGCAGGCCCCGCGGCGGCCGCCCGCCTGCCGTGCGCGACCTCACGTTCGAGGCCGAGGAAGGCACCGTCACCGCGCTGCTCGGCGAGCCCGGCGCCGGCAAGACCGCCGCGCTCCGTCTCATGCTCCAGTTGGACAGCGGCCGCGGCATCGCGCTGTACGACGGCCGCCCGCTGAGCCGGCTCCCCGCCCCCGCCCGCGAGGTCGGCGCCGTGCTCGGCGACGTCGCGGGACACCCCGCCCGCACCGTGCTCAGCCACCTGCGGATGCTCGCCGCCGCCGTCGGCGTCCCCGCGGCCCGCGCCGACGCCCTGCTCACCCACGTCGGCCTCGACGCGCTCGCCGACGACCGGCTCGATGCCCTCTCCCTCAGCATGGACCGCCGCCTCGGCCTCGCCACCGCGCTCCTCGGCCAGCCGCACTCCCTGCTGCTCGACGACCCCGTACGCGATCTGCCGCGCCGCGAGGCGGCGTTCTACTACGCCCTGCTGCGCGAGCTGGCCGCCGCCGGCGTCTGCGTCGTCCTCGCCACCGCCCAGCCGCGCGTCGCCGCCCGCTTCGCCGACCGGGTGCTGACGCTGCGGGCCGGCCGGCTCGTCGCCGACGAGGAGGCCGACGACTTCGCCCGGCTGCGGCTGCGCCCCTGCGTCCTCATCAGGACGCCGCAGTCCGAGCGGTTCGCCAGTTATCTGACGCGGCAGGCGAGCACGCCGGAACGGCGCATCGAGGTGGTACGCCGCGACGGCGGTGCCCTGGCCGTCTACGGCACCGACAGCGCGGCCGTCGGCGAACTCGCCTACCGCAACGGCATCCTGCTCCATCAGCTCACCGACTCCTCCCACGAGTCCGTCCCCACCGCCATCCCGGAACCCGGCGCGCCCCAGGCCGCCACCCCCGAAGCCACCGCGCCCGCGGCCACCCGCACCGCCACCGCCACCCTGGAACCCGGCACCGACACCGACACCGCCGCCGAGCCGCGGGCCGACGGCGACACCCCGCCCGCCGGCACCTTCATCCCCGCCCCCGTCGCGGGCCCGGACGACGCCCCCCTCGCGGGACCGCTGCGCCGCCGCTGGCTCCCCGGCCCGGCCTACCCCCTCCGCTACGAGCTGCGCCGCGCCACCTCCGGCTCCCGGCTGCCCCGCGTCGCCGCCGCCGGCACCCTCGCCGCCTCCATCGCGGGCGCCGCCCTCCTCGCCCACTCCGCGGGCGGCTCCGCCGTCTCCGACGCCCCCGCCGTGCGCATGCTCACCGGCTGGGCGCCGTTCCTCCCGCTGCCGCCCGCCGCGATCGGCGCCGGGCTGCTCGGCGCGCACGCCTTCGGCCAGGAGTTCAGCTTCCCCTCGCTCACCCCGGCCGTCGGCGCCGTGCCGCGCCGCCTCGGTCTGCTCTTCGCCAAGCTCGCCGTGAGCACGGCCGTGGCGCTGCTCCTCTTCGTCGCGGTGCTGCTCGCGGACGCGACGGCGCTGCTCGTGCTCTTCGGCGACGTCGTGGACATGCCCGCGGACGGCGGTCTGCAACTGCTGAGCTGGGCGGGCGTGACCGTGGGCTGCGCCTGGACCGGGGTGCTCGCCGCGGGGCTGTTCACGTCGGCGTCCCTGGGCCTGGCCGCCGTGCTCACCGTGCCCGTCGCCGTCGCCCCCGGCATCCACGCGCTCGCCGGCACGGGCGCCGTACGCCGCCTCGGAGAACTCCCGGTGCAGCTCATGCGCGTACTGCACATCCCGCGGCCCGGCGGCGGACCGGACCTCGGCGGCGTGTTCGGCGTGCCCGCCCAACCCTTCGGGCACGCGCTGGTGTTGTCGCTCGGCGCCCTCCTCGGGGCGTACGTCCTCACCGCGGGCCGGGCCCGGTCCCTGGGGCGCGCGCTGGAGCGGAGCGGGTGTCCGAGTTTCGTACGGAGGGTTTTCAACTCGCCTGGTGAATAGCCGGTTTCCCACCGGTTTGAGGTCGCCGCGGCGTCAATGGAGGGGCGCTGGGCGATCACCCTTTCGTGTGCTTTTCACCAAAGCCCTCAAGGCGGCCGGGACGCCCGCCGACAAAGGTTTCGTGAGTACCCTTGCGCAGACCATGATGACGGCCCGTTCCTCCGAGTCCGGCTTCGCCGGCCACGGGGATCTGGACCGCTACCCGTATCCCGACGGCCCCGCGGCCACCCCCGCCGCGCCCGTCCCCCCCGCCGCCGCCCCCGGCCCCGCCGCGCCGCCCGCCGCCCCGCCCGCGCCACCCGCGTGGGACGCCGGGGAGCCGGAGATCGGCCGCGTCGGCCGCCGCGCGGCGACCAGCCGGGGCCGCGGCCTCCACGGCCAACTCGTCCAGCAGCTCGGCCAGATGATCGTCTCGGGCGATCTGGGCGCCGACCGCCCGCTCGTGCCCGAGGAGATCGGGCAGCGCTTCGAGGTCTCCCGCACCGTGGTGCGCGAGTCCCTGCGCGTGCTGGAGGCCAAGGGCCTCGTCAGCGCCCGCCCCAACGTCGGCACCCGGGTCCGCCCGGTGAGCGACTGGAACCTGCTCGACCCGGACATCATCGAGTGGCGGGCCTTCGGCCCGCAGCGCGAGGACCAGCGCCGGGAGCTGTGCGAGCTGCGCTGGACGATCGAGCCGCTGGCCGCCAGGCTCGCGGCGGGCCACGGCCGCGGCGCCGTCCAGCAGCGGCTCACGGACATGGCCGAGATCATGAGCCACGCGCTGGTGCAGGGCGACACGGTCACGTTCGCCCGCGCCGACGCCGAGTTCCACGGTCTGGTCCTGCAGGTCGCGGGGAACCGGATGCTGGAGCACCTGGCCGGCGTGGTCACCGCGGCGCTCCAGGTCTCCGGCGGCCCCGCCGGCGGCTGCGACCGCCCGAGCGAGCAGTCCGTCACCCACCACGTGCACATCGTGGAGGCGCTGGGCAGCGGCGACGGCGCCGCGGCCGAGTCGGCGATGCGGCAGTTGCTGGGTGTGCACACCGAGATCGGCGCGGGCGACCGCGTCGTGCCGGCGCCGCGCGAGCACTGACGGCGGGGTACGGGCGCGAGGTCCCGGCCCCGCGCCCCCGGCGGTACGCGCACCGGCACCGCCGCCGGCCCCCGCCGGGGACGGCGGCGCCGCGCTCCGGCAGGACCGGCCCACCGCCTTACGGCCCGCGACACCCGGGCCGGGTCCGGGCCGCGCCGCCCGGCCGCGGGCGCGTGCCCCCGGGACACCCCACACCGCGGGGCGGCCCGGCAGATCCCCGGACACCCTCCGGACGACCCGTCCGGGCAGCCGCCCGGGCACGTACCGTGACGCCCGCACCCCGGCCCGTACGAGCCCCCGAAGGCCCCCGGAGGCCGCCCGGCCACGACCCGGGCACCACCCGGGCACCCGCAGCACCCACTCTCCGGAGACCCCGGAACGCCGCCGGACCGCCCGCCCGTGCACCCACCCGGCCGTACCCGGCCCGACCAGCCCCGCGCGCCCCGCGCCCCCCGGCGCACAACCGCCGGACGGCGGGCGCACGCCGCGCTCCGCCCGGGCGTCCGCACGCCCTCCGGGCGCCCGGAGGGGCGGGCGCCAGCCGGGCGGCTTTCGTGCCGCCGCGCCGGTGGCGGTAGATTGTGACCTGGGCCACGTGGATTGGGCGTAACGCTGTGCGGGAAGGCGCGATGACCTAAGAGGTGGTGGCGCACGTATCGCGGTTCCGCCTCTACGCCGGTGGTCCATCCCCGCCACCGGTCGTTCCCATCGTTTCGAGAGGTTGTTCGTGTCGGCCAGCACATCCCGTACGCTCCCGCCGGAGATCGCCGAAGCTGAGTCCGTGATGGCACTCATCGAGCGGGGGAAGGCCGAAGGGCAGATCGCCGGTGATGACGTGCGTCGTGCCTTCGAGGTTGACCAGATTCCGCCCACCCAGTGGAAGAGCGTCCTGCGCAGCCTCAATCAGATCCTCGAAGAGGAGGGTGTGACACTGATGGTCAGTGCCGCAGAGGCGCCCAAGCGCACCCGCAAGAGCGTGCCGGCGAAGACCCCGGCGAAACGGACCGCCACCAAGGCGGTCGCCAAGCAAGCCGTCCCCGCCAAGACCGCGACGAAGAAGCCGACGGCCACGGCCACGGCGCACGCGGTCCAGGAGGCCCCCATGGACGATCCGGTGCCCGCGGGCCTGGGCGACCCGGCGGACGAGCCGGAGAAGAAGGCCGCCGCCAAGAAGACCACCGCCAAGAAGGCGGCCGCCAAGAAGACCGCGGCGAAGAAGGCCCCGGCCAAGAAGGCGGCCGGCAAGAAGGGCGCGGCCAAGGACGGCGAGTCCGGTGCCGAGGGCCCGGACGACGGCTCCCTGGAGAAGGAGGAGCCGCCCGCCGAGGCCGAGGCGGAGGGCTTCGTGCTCTCCGACGAGGACGAGGACGACGCCCCCGCGCAGCAGGTCGCCGCGGCCGGCGCCACCGCCGACCCGGTCAAGGACTACCTGAAGCAGATCGGCAAGGTCCCCCTCCTCAACGCCGAGCAGGAGGTGGAGCTCGCCAAGCGGATCGAGGCCGGCCTCTTCGCCGAGGACAAGCTCGCCGCCGCCGACAAGCTGGCGCCCAAGCTCCGCCGCGAGCTGGAGATCATCGCCGAGGACGGCCGCCGCGCGAAGAACCACCTGCTGGAGGCCAACCTCCGCCTCGTGGTCTCGCTCGCCAAGCGCTACACGGGCCGCGGCATGCTCTTCCTGGACCTCATCCAGGAGGGCAACCTCGGTCTGATCCGCGCCGTCGAGAAGTTCGACTACACCAAGGGCTACAAGTTCTCCACGTACGCCACCTGGTGGATCCGGCAGGCGATCACCCGCGCGATGGCCGACCAGGCCCGTACGATCCGCATCCCGGTGCACATGGTCGAGGTCATCAACAAGCTGGCCCGCGTGCAGCGCCAGATGCTCCAGGACCTGGGCCGCGAGCCCACCCCGGAGGAGCTGGCCAAGGAGCTGGACATGACCCCGGAGAAGGTCATCGAGGTCCAGAAGTACGGCCGCGAGCCCATCTCCCTGCACACCCCGCTCGGCGAGGACGGCGACAGCGAGTTCGGCGACCTGATCGAGGACTCCGAGGCGGTCGTGCCGGCCGACGCGGTCAGCTTCACCCTGCTGCAGGAGCAGCTCCACTCCGTCCTCGACACGCTCTCCGAGCGCGAGGCGGGCGTGGTCTCCATGCGTTTCGGCCTCACCGACGGGCAGCCCAAGACCCTGGACGAGATCGGCAAGGTGTACGGCGTCACGCGCGAGCGCATCCGCCAGATCGAGTCCAAGACCATGTCGAAGCTGCGGCACCCGTCGCGCTCCCAGGTGCTGCGCGACTATCTCGACTGAGCCGAGCGGCCTCCGGCGCCCCTGACCTGCCCTGCCGCGGGTCGGGGGCGTTTCTTCGCCGGTGGTGCGGCGCCTGCCGCCGCTGTCGCGATACGTGCGGAAGACGGTACGAATTCGTGAACTCTCCGGGAATTGACGCCACTTGCCGGGCATGACAATCTCGGATGCTCAGGGAGGACATGACTCATGAGTAGTGCCATGCCGTGGCACGCGGACCATCCTGTGCTGACCGCCTTACGCCGTCGCCGGGAAAAGGGCCATACGCACGACAAGCCCGTGGACGACCTCAAGATCGGGCTTGCCGTCGAGGGGGGCGGCATCCGCGGCGTCGTCTCGGCCGCCATGCTCTGCGCCCTTGAGGATTGCGGGCTCAATCAGGCGTTCGACACCATCTATTCCGCTTCTTCCGGTGCCATCAACAGCGCTTACTTCCTCAACGGCGAGACCTGGTATCCGCTTTCGATCTACTACGACGACCTCGCCACCCGGACGTTCGTCGACTTCCGGCGCGTGCTGCGCGGCCGCATCATGGACCTGGACTACGCGTTCGAGGTCGTGGACAACGTCAAGCCCCTCGGGTACGAGGAGGTCATCGCCTCCCCGACGCGGCTGCACGTCGCCGTCACCCTCGTCGACGACATCCGCACCGAGGCCGTCACCGACTTCACCTCGCGCGCCGACCTGCGGGCCGCCCTCATCGCCAGCGCCTGGCTCCCGGTCGCGCTGCGCGGCACCGCCGACTTCCGCGGCTCCCGGGCCGTCGACGGCGGCGTCCTCACCCCGCACCCGTACAAGCTGGCGCTGGCGGACGGCTGCACGCACGTGCTCTCCCTGAGCACCCGTCCCATCCAGCCGCCCGCGCAGAAGCTGTCCGTCTCGCAGCGCTGGGCCATCCGCCATCTCGACCGCATCCGCGACGGCCTCGGCCGGGGCTACGGCGAGGCCATCGAGCGCTACCGGGACGAGCGCGTCATGCTCCAGCGGCGGATGACGGAGCCGGGTGACGCGCCGTACGTGCTCGACCTCGCGCCCCTGTCGTGGATGCCGCAGGTCAAGCGGCACGAGCTGGATCCGGGACGGATTCTCGGCGGTGCCCGCGGCGGGTACGAGGTGATGTACTGCGCCGTCGAGGGAAAAGACCCGGCGCTGATAAAGAACGGCCGTATTCGTGCCGTACCCCAACTGACCATCGTGACGAAGGACGATGCCAACAACCGGCAGCGCGCGTAATCTCCGCGCGATCATCCGCGCCTTATCCACATCGTCATCCGCGCCGGGCGGGGCAGGCGCCGCGACCCGGGCGGAGAACGAGTTGTGCGAGTGGGACCGGGAGGACTGGAGCCGGGTCCTTTTCGGCCTGCCGTTCGAGGCGCACAGCTTTAGCGGCGAGTTCGAGCAGTCGTGGGAATCGGTCATCGAACAGGTGACACGCTGGCGTACGGAATTCGCCACCCGCCCGGAGTCGTTTCGCACCGAGTTCCGGGCGGTGGGGGGATATCTCGGTCTGCTCCTCCTCACCCTGGTGTCGCTGGCGCACTCCTACCAGCGCCGCTACGACCAGGGCGAGCGGACGCCGCACGACTGCGCGGCCCTGTGCGGGCCGGCGGTCGAGGACCCGGCCGTGCGGGACGCGATACGGACGCTGTACGCGCCCGACGTCGCGATTCCGGACGTGGAGGGCAGCGCGGACGAGGACGCCGCGACGCTCGACGCGTGGCGCGAAGTCGACATCGGGACGCTGCGGTTCCACCGCCACGGCACGACGTCGTTCATCCTGACCGGCCTCCCGCTGCGCCAGGCGCACGGCAGGCGCATCCCGTTCGCCCTCAAGTGCATCGTCTACCCGTACCTGAGGGTGCCGACCATCGTCCGGGCCACCCGCGAGTACCGCTCCGCCTACGGCGACGTCCGCGCGGGGGAGGAGGCGGCGACCGAGGCGCTGCCGCTGGCCCGCGCGTGGGCGAGCAGCGGGCGCTGGATCCTCATGGACTTCGTGCCCGGCGAGACGCTGGCGGAGTATCTGGGCCGGCAGCCGGACAGCACGCGCATCCGGCTCGATCTCCTGCGCGACCTCGGGCCCCGGCTGCTGGGGGTGCTGGACGAGCTGGACCGGTGCGGCCTGCGCCACGGCGACCTCTCCCCTTCCAACATCATCCTCAGCGGCGCGGGTTCGGGACAGGGCGGCGGTACGGGCGCGGGGGGCCGCCGCTTCGTCCTCATCGACCTCGGCGTCAACTACCTCTACTCCCACACCGTCCCGGGCTCCGGGGGACCGGACGCGGCGTTCGTGGCGCCCGAGGTGCGCAGCGAGACGATGGTCGTCGACCCCCGGCAGGCGGACCTGTACTCCGTCGGGCAGCTCCTCATCGCGATCGGCAGCGAGCACCGGGAGACGGCCGGATCCGGCGCGCGCGCCGTGACCGTACCCGACGCCTTCTACGCCGAGACGCCGCTGCTGGCGCGGTTCATCGAGGACCTCACCGACCCGGTCCCGGAGAACCGGCTGCTGCTGTTCCGGCCCGTGCCGGGCGAGCGTCTCTATCCGCAGTTGCTCCACTTCTACGAGGAGGAGCTGGCGGCCGTCGAGGCGACCCGGGCGCAGAGCGCCGGCACCCGCTTCGTCCGGCTGTACACGCCACTCGCCGGGGCGCCGAGGCAGCAGCTCCAGATGTGGCGGATCCGGCGCACCCAGTCGCTCTACCACGACCCGCACCGCGGCATGCACGTGCGCTGGCTGCTCTTCTTCTCCTGGCTGTCGGCCGCGGCCTGGTACGTCGCGGCGAGCATCGTCCTCACGTACTGGCTGCGCGACCTCAACTGGAGCTGGGGCAACAACTACATCACCCTGCTGCAGCGCACCAACAGCGCGGGCGAGGAGGAACTACCGCTGCTCGACGGGCTGCGGCTGGACGGCTACACCATCCCCGACCACTCCGCCAACGCGCCGGTGCGGCTGGTCGGCATGAGCTTCCTGCTGGCCGGCGCCCGGTACTACCAGAACCTCTTCGCCGGTCTCACCCCGCTGGTCGCGGGCCGGGAGCAGGGGCGGCTGAGCCGGCGGGCGGTCCTGGCCGAGGTCGCGATGCGGCTCTTCACCCTCATCCCCGCCGTGCTGGTGCTGTCCACCACGCTGTTCCACCGCGACTGGTGGCCCATCTGCACCGCCGTCGGCATCCTCTCCACCGCGCTGTGCAACGCCGCCTGCCTGGTCTTCGCCCGAGCCGCCGTCGCCGAGGCCCGCGGCAGGCAACTGGGCACCGTGCCGCAGGGCCGGATCGCCGGTCTCGACGCGCTCTACAGCTGGACGCTCACGGCCGGCTTCTACAGCGTGGCCTGCTGGGGCATCGGGCTGTCGATCTACGTGGGCACGGCGAAGGACATCTACATCTACGCCGGGTCGGTGGCCGCCATCAACATCGTGATCTTCTACCTCGCCCGGTGCAGCGGCAGCGCCGCCGACGAGGTACGCACCATCCTGACGCGCGCCTGTCTCGCCTCCGAACGGCTGCGCCACCTGCCGGTCCCGGCGGCGACGGCGGCATCCGCGCTGACGTCGTCCCCGGCGGCGGCACCGGCGGCGCCGTGACCGCGGCCCCCGGGCACCGTCCGGGGGCGCGGGTCGTTCGGATGCCATGCCCCGCCGGACCGTCGTTGCCGCAGGTCGCGCGGGGATCCCGGGGCTCCGCGGGCAGCGCGACTGAGGTGCGGCCCGCGCCCTGCTGAATGAGGCTGTAGTGCACGACCGCCAAGCCTCACGCCGTCAGGGAGACCCCATGCACCCGCGTCTTCGCTCGATCGCCGCCGCCGTCGCCGTGCTGCTGCCCCCGGCCGTGCTCGGGCAGGCGCCGCCGGCGGCGGCGGACGGCGTGGTGGTGGGCGGGCACCCGGTGCGTATCGACGACAGCCCCTGGACGGTCGCGCTGACGAGCAGGAAGCTCTTCGGCGGCGAACGGTCGGGGCAGTTCTGCGCGGGCGTGCTGGTCTCCCCGAAGGTGGTGCTGACGGCCGCGCACTGCCTCGCCGAGGAGACGCTGGGCGAGCACTGGAGCAAGGTCGGCGACCTGGCCGTCGTCGCCGGCCGGGGTGACCTCGCGGGCACCGAGGGCAAGGAGCTCGCCCTCGACAAGGTCTGGGTGAACCCCGACTACGACGCCTGGACGAACGCCGGCGACCTCGCCGTGCTGCGGCTGAAGAGCCCGGCCGAGGCCACCACCTTCCTGAAGCTGGCGGAGAAGCCGGACGACCCGGCGTACGAGCCGGGCTCGCCCGCGCGGGTCTACGGCTGGGGGGACACCGAGGGGAACGCCAGCTACCCGACGACCCTGCACGCCGCGGACGTCGAGGTGCTGCCGGACACGGTCTGCGAGCGGGCGTACCCGGGCAGTTCCGACGGCCGCTACGTGGCCGAGTCGATGGTCTGCGCGGGGCTGATGCGCGGCGGCCCGGACGCCTGCCAGGGCGACAGTGGCGGCCCGCTGGTCGTGAAGGGCCGGCTGGTGGGCCTGGTCTCGTGGGGCGAGGGCTGCGGTGAGAAGGGCCGTCCCGGCGTCTATACGCGCATCTCCGCGGCCGTGAAGACGGTCGCGGCACACAGGCCCGTCAAGACCCCCTGAGGACCGCAGACGCCCCTCAGGGCTCTTCTGCCCGGTGCTCGCCCCCGCTTCGCCTGCGCATCACGCCGCCCGCCGCGTACGGGCCCGTACCGCCCCGGAAACCGACGAGGCGGCCACCCCCAGTGGGAATGACCGCCCAGGTCCGGCCCAGGGGCCGCACGAGGCTCGTCGGGCTGACGTCGGCGCGTCAGCGTTCGTCGGCGGATGCCGACGCGGGAGTGGTCTGGAGCCGCTCCGTCTCGTCCTGTATCTCGGCAGCGATCTTCTTGAGCTCCGGCTCGAACTTACGGCCGTGGTGCGCACAGAAGAGCAGGTCGCCGCCGCTCGTCAGGACAACACGCAGGTAAGCCTGGGCGCCACAGCGGTCGCACCGGTCGGCGGCCGTCAGCGGGCTTGCGGGAGTCAGAACAGTAGTCACGTCGCCTCTTCTCTAGCTCGACGAGCTGTCGTACCAGGGTCAACATCCAACCAGGCCGAAAACGTTCCCGCTCGTGGGTCGCGATCCGGAAAGCGTTCCTGACCAGGCCCGATGTCGCCAGGTGGCGGCGGATGAGCCGTAATGCTTGTCGTGCCTGTGCCGTAATGAGCGTCTTTGGGCCTTTTTGACCTCCCCGGCTGGGTTGCCGGTTGTTCATGAGGACGTGCCCGGAGCCTAAATGGTTCATGCGCGTAAGGGAACGTGATAAACGAATCACCCCTCCGAGGGATCGAACATGCACTCGAAGCGGGACTAGTATCGAGTCACATGCGGGTGGCTGCGTACCGGCTCTATAGAGCCTCGGTACCCTCTGACCGGCAGATGAGGCCCGCCACCGCCACCCGGGCCCGAATTCAGCGAGGAGCGAACTGAGTGACCGCCGACACGTCCGTGCCGTCCGTGCTGGCCGCCGCCGAGCGCGACGGCTCCAATTACACCGCGCGGCACCTGCTCGTTCTGGAGGGTCTGGAGGCCGTCCGCAAGCGGCCCGGCATGTACATCGGCTCCACCGACAGCCGCGGCCTCATGCACTGCCTGTGGGAGATCATCGACAACTCCGTCGACGAGGCCCTGGGGGGGTACTGCCGGAACATCGACGTGCTGCTCGCCGCCGACGGCTCCGTGCAGGTCGACGACGACGGCCGCGGCATCCCCGTCGACGTCGAGCCGAAGACCGGGCTCTCCGGCGTCGAGGTGGTCATGACCAAGCTGCACGCCGGCGGCAAGTTCGGCGGCGGCGCGTACGCGGCCTCCGGCGGCCTGCACGGCGTCGGCGCCTCCGTGGTCAACGCGCTGTCCGCCCGGCTCGACGTCGAGGTCGACCTGTCGAGCAGGACGCACTCGATGAGCTTCCGCCGCGGCGTCCCCGGCCGGTTCTCCGGCAAGGGCGCCGACGCCGCCTTCGAGCCCGCCAGCGGCATGACCAAGGGCAAGAAGATCCCCAAGACGCGGACCGGCACCCGCATCCGCTTCTGGCCGGACCGGCAGATCTTCCTCAAGGACGCCGCGCTCTCGCTCGACGACCTGCACGCGCGCGCCCGGCAGACCGCCTTCCTCGTGCCCGGCCTCACGCTCACCGTGCGCGACGAGCGCTCCGCCGACAAGGCGGACCACACCGCGGAGACCTTCCGCTACGACGGCGGGATCAGCGAGTTCTGCGAGTTCCTCGCCCCCGACCGCCCCGTCTGCGACGTGCTGCGCCTCTCCGGGCAGGGGACGTTCAAGGAGACCGTCCCGGTGCTCGACGACCGCGGGCACATGACGCCCACCGAGGTCACCCGCGACCTCGGCGTCGACATCGCGCTGCGCTGGGGCACCGGGTACGACACCACGATCCGGTCGTTCGTCAACATCATCGCCACCCCCAAGGGCGGCACCCACGTCACCGGCTTCGAGCGCTCCCTGACCCGCACGGTCAACGACGCGCTGCGGAGCCTGAAGCTGCTGCGCGTCGCCGAGGACGACATCGTCAAGGACGACGCGCTGGAGGGCCTCACCGCCGTGGTCACCGTCCGGCTCGCCGAGCCGCAGTTCGAGGGCCAGACCAAGGAGGTGCTGGGCACCTCGGCGGCCTCCCGGATCGTGGCCCAGGTCGTCACCAAGGAGCTGAAGGCGTTCCTCACCTCCACCAAGCGGGACGCCAAGCAGCAGGCGCGCGCCGTGCTGGAGAAGGCCGTGGCCGCGGCCCGTACGCGTATCGCCGCCCGGCAGCACAAGGAGGCGCAGCGCCGCAAGACGGCGCTGGAGTCCTCCTCCCTGCCCGCCAAGCTCGCGGACTGCCGCAGCGACGACGTGGAGCGCTCCGAGCTGTTCATCGTCGAGGGCGACTCCGCGCTGGGCACGGCCAAGCTCGCGCGCAACTCGGAGTTCCAGGCCCTGCTGCCGATCCGCGGCAAGATCCTCAACGTTCAGAAGGCGTCCGTCGCGGACATGCTGAAGAACGCCGAGTGCAGCGCGATCATCCAGGTGATAGGAGCCGGCTCGGGGCGGACGTTCGACATCGACCAGGCGCGCTACGGCAAGGTGATCTTCCTCGCCGACGCCGACGTCGACGGCGCGCACATCCGCACCCTGCTCCTCACCCTCTTCCAGCGCTACATGCGCCCGATGGTCGAGGAGGGCCGGGTCTTCTCCGCGGTGCCGCCGCTGCACCGCATCGAGCTGGTCCAGCCCAAGAGGGGCCAGGACAAGTACATCTACACGTACTCGGACTCCGAGCTGCGCGAGACCCTGCTCGACCTCCAGCGCAAGGGCACGCGCTTCAAGGACTCCATCCAGCGCTACAAGGGCCTCGGCGAGATGGACGCCGACCAGCTCGCGGAGACCACGATGGACCCGCGGTACCGCACGCTCCGGCGGATCAACATCAGCGACCTGGACGCCGCCGAGCAGGTGTTCAACCTGCTGATGGGGAACGAGGTCGCCCCCCGCAAGGAGTTCATCACCAACTCGGCGGCCACCCTGGACCGTTCGCGGATCGACACCTGAGCCCCGGACCGGCGGGAGCCGGCCGGGGCTCAGGCCCGCGCGGGGCCCGCCTCAGCCCCGGCCGGACGCCGCCTCGAACTCGGTGACCCAGTGCCGGGTCCGGTCCAGGTACGCGGTCTCGGCCGCCGCGCCGGTCCGCCCGTAGGCACCGTCGTACGTGACGTAGACCGGCCGCGGCGGCGCCGCCGCGGCCGGCTCCAGCTGGCTGCCCTCGTGCCACTCGTTGAAGGACGTGAGCGTCACCCAGTCCGCGGGACCGCCCTTCGCCGGGTCCAGCACGTAGCCCCAACTGCGGTCGTACACCGCACCGTCCGCGCGGTCCACGGTCGGCGAGGTGTTGCCCGGCACGGCGCGGTCGTCGAGGTAGCCGGGGCCGATGGACGGCGCCCACACGTACCCGTTCCGCCGGCACCAGGCGGCGACGCCGCCCCAGTCCGGGTCGTTCGCGCCCGCGATGGCGTCGTACGTGTAGATGCCGCCGAAGTGCGTGACGCGGGAGACGTCCGTGGTCTGCGCCATCACCAGCGCGCTGTCGCGGATAGCCGCGATCGGCGCCCAGTCGGTGACGTTCAGGCTGTTGAAGACGTAGTACGCGCAGCGCCCGCCCCGGTCCGCCGCCCGGTGGTAGGCGGGGTGGGAGCCGTAGTTCTCCTCCAGGTACGCCACGTCGTCGACGACGGACGCCGCCGTGCGCCCCGCGTAGGGCTCGATGTGCCAGGCGATCTGCAGCCCCTCGGCCGCCGCCGCGTCCAGCACCCCGGCCGCGAGCCGGTCCTCGTAGCCGCCGCGGCCCCACCAGCTGTACGCCAGCACGCCGATGCCGGCCTGCCGCGCCCAGGCCATGTGCTGCGCGACGGCGCCGTCGTAGTCGCCGGAGTCGTACGCGCCGAGGGCGGGGTAGAAGTCGGCGCCGATGTCGTCGGGCGGGGTGTGCCCGCCCTGCTGCCAGTGCACCCACGAGCCGTGGTGGTCGGGGTTTCCGTACCAGGAGTAGTAGAAGGCGTGCACGTACGGGGACGGCTCGGCGGCGCCGGCCGCGCGGGTCCCCGCGCCGGGGGCCGCGGCGGCGGACGGCAGGCCGCCCGCGGCGGCGAGGCCGGCGCCCGCGGCGCCGGCGAGGAAGGCCCTTCGGGTGGTCACGGTGGTGCTCCTCTCATGGGGGGCGGGCTCCCGGCCCGTGGGGGTGGACCGGGAGCCCGGACGAGTGGACCGCTGTGCCGTGGTGAGATGTGCCGTGGTGCGCCGTGCGGGAGCGCTGTGCCGTAGGGGAGCGGGGTCAGTCCTGGCCGGGCCAGGCGGAGCAGTCCTCCCACGTGCTGTCCCAGCCGGAGTTGCCGCCTGTGTCGGTCAGTGTGAACGTGCCGCTGCCCTCCGGGTACGGGCAGTTGTAGACGCCGGCCACGCCGACGTCCGTCGCGGTGACGCCGCCGGCGGTCACCGCGCCTTCCGTCTCGGCCTGCACGACGACGCTGCCGACGCCGGCCACGGTGGCGCCGTCGATGGTGACGTTCCGCACGGCCTTGCCCGTACCGCCGCCGGAGACGAACTGGAAGGCGCTCCACGGGCTGTCGGTGACGACGGTGCCGGTGATCCTCACGTCCGCCTCGATGGCGCTGTCGTAGGAGTCGACGCGCAGCGCGCCCATCGGGTGGTTCCAGTTGGGGTTCATCGCGCCGGTACGCACCAGCTCGTTCCCCGCGACGGTGAGGGTGCCGGCCAGCGGGTGGAACGGGTCCAGGAACTTCTGGTTGGAGATCGCGATGCCGCTGCCGAGCGCGTTGGTGTCGAGGACGAGGTTGTCCTCGACGGTGATGTCCGTGCCGCCGTAGATCGCGATGCCGTTGGCCAGGTTGGGCTGCGAGATGGTGTTGCGGGCGAAGACGCAGTCCACGTCGGGCGCGTTGAGCGACCACATGGCGAGCGCGTCGTCGCCGGTGTTGCGGAGGAAGTTGTCGCTCACCCGGACGCCCTTGGCGTTGCCGTTGAGGTTCAGTCCGTCGGCGGCCATGTCGAGGAAGCGGTTCCGCTCGACCACGAGGCCGTCGTTGGTGCCGGTCAGCCAGAGCCCGACCTTCAGGTGCTGGAGCCACATCCCGGAGACCGTGGAGCCGGCGCCGAGGCTGCCGTTGACGAAGTTGTCCGGGTTGCTGTCGACGCGCTCGGTGACCTCGCCGATGACGGCGAAGTCGGCGAGGTGCGCGTTGCCCGCGGAGCCCGGCTGGTTGACGAAGCGGGAGCTGTGCACCACGGAGTGCCAGGCGCCGGCGCCCTTGAGCGTCACGTTCTCGATGCCGGAGAGCTCGGAACCCACCGTGAAGTCGCCCGGCGGGATCCACACCGTGCCGCCGCCCTTCGCCTCGGCGATGGCGCTGCGGAACGCCGCGGCGGAGTCCGCCGCGCCGGTCGGGTCGGCGCCCTTGCCGACGACGGAGACGGCGCCGGCCGGCGGCTGGGCGGGTGCGGCGACCTGCTCGAAGTCGGCGACGTCGACGGTGTAGGGACCGCCGCCGAGGTCGTCGGCCTGGAGCCGCACGGTGTCGCCTGCCTCCAGGTCCTGCCCGAGCCTGACCCGGGCGTTGTCCAGCAGGTGGTGGGTCTTGGCCCCGGGGATCCAGGGGGTGTCGAGGTATGAGTACGTCGAGGTGAGGGCGAGCGACGCGTCGAGCTCGGTGCCGTTGGCGTAGACGGCGAGGCTGCCGGACTTGCCGTCGGGGACGCTGTACGCGACGTTCACCGCGTTCGCCGGCGCGGTGAGCGTGAACTCGACGTATTCGCCCTGGGCGTCGAGCCGCACCGCCTGCCGCCCCGAGGACTCCGAGGCCAGAGTGCCCTGCGTGTAGTCCGGGCCGACGAGGCTGCCGTTGGTCTCCGCCGCCTCCGCCTCGATCGAGACGAACGGCAGGTCGGCGCCCGCCTCCGGCGCGCCGTGGGCGCCGCCGGGCACGGCGACGAGCACTGCGGCGGCGGCCACGGACGCGGCCAGCATGATCCTTCCTGTGCGTGCCTTGCGCATGGCGAACCTTCCCGTGGGGGGTGGGTGGGGGGTGACGGGCCGGCGGCCCGGCCGCGCGGCGCAGCGCTCCTAGGGTCTGTCCTCAATCTCGCGTCGTTCGCCCGTAGGGCGGGCGGCGCGGCGTCTGGTGCGTGCGATCGCAAGGCGGAGGGTCGCCCGCATAGTGGGCCTATTCGGTCGATCCCGACAACGCAGCGAGCGTGCGTGCCAGGCGTCGCGCCGCAGACGGGAGATTGAAGACAGACCCTAGGTGCGCAGCCAGACCGCCGTGTCCCGCGGCAGCCGCCCGTCGTCCAGGGGGCCGCTGCCGATCAGGACGTCTCGGTGGGCCGGGAGCGGCACGGGCTCCGCGGCGAGGTTGACGACGCAGACGAACGCGTCGGAGCGGGCGAAGGAGAGCACGCCCGCGGGGGCGTCGAGCCAGCGTATCGGCCCGTCGCCGAGCCCCGGCTCCCCGCGGCGCAGCCGCAGCGCGTCGCGGTAGAGGCGCAGCATCGAGCGCGGGTCGCCCTCCTGGCGCTCGACGGCGTACGTGCCCCAGCCCGCCGGCTGCGGGAGCCACGGTCCGGCCGGCGCGGCGCCGTCGCCCTCCCGGGACGTACCGCCGTCGCCCGCGTCCGCCGGGTCGCTGAACCCGTACGACGGTCCGCCGGGACGCCACGGGAGCGGCACCCGGCAGCCGTCCCGCCCCGGGTCGCGGCCCTCGGAGCGGAAGTGCATCGGGTCGACGATGCGGTCCCGGGGTATCTCCGCCTCCGGCAGGCCCAGTTCCTCGCCCTGGTAGAGGTAGACGGAGCCGGGCAGGGCGAGCGAGAGCAGCGCCGCGGCGCGCGCCCTGCGGGTGCCGCGCACCGGGTCGGTCGGGGTGCCGAAGCGCTTGGCGGCGAAGTCGAAGCCGGTGCCCGGGTCGGCGTCGTCGCGGCCGTAGCGGGTGACGGTGCGGGTCACGTCGTGGTTGCAGAGCACCCAGGTCGCGGGTGCGCCGACCGGCGCGTGGTATTCGAGCGTGGTGTCGATGGACGCGCGCAGCTCGGCGGCGTCCCAGGGGCGGGCGAGGAAGTCGAAGTTGAACGCGGTGTGCAGCTCGTCCGGGCGCAGGTAGCGGGAGAAGCGCTCCGGCTCGGGCACCCACAGCTCGCCGATGAGCACGCCGTCGTACTCGTCGGCGATGGCCCGCCAGGAGCGGTAGATGTCGTGCAGCTCGTCGCGGTCGACGTACGGGCTGGGCTCGCCGCGCGGGTCGTCCTCGTCCCAGTCGGGCAGCTCGGGGTCCTTGGCGAGGAGGGCGGCGGAGTCGATGCGTACGCCCGCGGCGCCCCGCTCGAACCAGAAGCGCAGCACCTCCTCGTGCTCCCGGCGCACCGCGGGGTGGGCCCAGTTGAGGTCCGGCTGCCGCTCGGAGAACAGGTGCAGGTACCAGTCGCCGTCGGCGTGCCGGGTCCAGCACTCGCCGTTGAACTGGGAGGGCCAGTTGTTCGGCGGCAGCTCGCCGCCGGGGCCGCGGCCCCGGCGGAAGTGGAACAGCTCGCGCTCCGGGCTGCCGGGCCCGGCGGCCAGCGCGGCGCGGAACCAGGGGTGCGCGTCGGACACGTGGTTGGGCACGACGTCGACGATCGTGCGGATGCCGAGGGCGCGGGCCTCGGCGATGAGCTTCTCGGCCTCGTCCAGGGTGCCGAACGCCGGGTCGATCGCCCGGTAGTCGGCGACGTCGTAGCCGCCGTCGGCCATCGGCGAGACGTACCACGGGGTGAACCAGATGGCGTCCACGCCCAGCTCGGCGAGGTACGGCAGCCGGGCGCGGACGCCGGCGAGGTCGCCGGTGCCGTCGCCGTCGCCGTCGGCGAAGCTGCGTACGTAGACCTGGTAGATGGCGGCACTGCGCCACCAGCTCGTATCCGACACTGAATCCCTCACAGGAAATCCCTACTGGTTCAGGAGGAGGGCCCTTACCGTCAGCCCTTGAGGCTGCCGGCGGTCAGGCCGTGCATGATGTTGCGCTGGAAGACGAGGAAGATCACCAACGTGGGCACCGAGGCGATCGCGAGGGCCGCGATGAGCTGGTTCTCCGGCACGCTCGCGCCCAGCGAGTAGATGCCGACGTTGAGGGTCTGCTTCGACGGGTCGGGCAGGGTGAGCATCGGCCAGAGGAAGTCCTTCCACACGGCGACGACCGCGAAGATCGACACGACGCCGAGGATCGGCCGGGACATCGGCAGGACGATGGAGCGCAGGGTGCGCAGCGGCGATGCGCCGTCCATGGCGGCGGCGTCCATCAGCTCCCGGGGGATGGAGTCGAAGAAGCGCTTGAGGAGGAAGATGTTGAAGGCGTTGGTGACCGCCGGCAGCCAGATCACCCACGGCGAGTTGATGAGGTTGCGCTCCACCAGCGGCACGTCGAGCACCGTGAGGTACTGCGGTACGACGAGCACCGTGGCCGGGATCATCAGCGTCGCGAGCATCGCGCCGAGGATGACCTTGCCCAGCACGGGGCGGAGCTTGGAGAGCGAGTACGCCGCGGCCACGTCGAAGACGAGCATGAAGGCCAGCGCGCCGAAGGCGTACACGCAGGTGTTGAGGAGCAACTGGGCCAGGTCCAGCACGCTCCACGCCTCGGAGTAGTTCTCCGGCTGCACCTCGCCCGGCACCAGCGTCGGCGGGGTCTGCGCGAACTCCTGCGAGGACTTCAGCCCGCTGGTCGCCATCCAGTAGAGCGGTCCGATGAACGCCAGCGTGAAGACCGCCATGACCAGGGCGAAGGCGGTCCAGTACAGGGCCTTTCCGCGCGGCCTGGCCAGCACCGCCGGCGAGATCAGCGTCCTTTGTACTTCGGCCATCTGGGGTCTCCCGGCTTCAGTCTTCGCTGCCGCGGTCGAGGCGGACGAACGCGGCGGAGAAGGCGGCGAGCACCAGCATGAGGACGACCCCGAGGGCCGCGGCGCTGCCGTAGTTGTTGAAGGTGAAGGCGTACTGGTAGATGAGCTGGACGACGGTGAGCGTCGAGTTCTCCGGGCCGGCGCCGCCGGTGAGCAGGAACGGCTCCACGAAGACCTGCATCGTGGCGATGATCTGCATCAGCAGCATCAGCGACAGGATGAGCCGGGTCTGCGGGATGGTGACGTGCCAGATCTTGCGGAAGAGGCCGGCGCCGTCCAGCTCCGCGGCCTCGTACAGCTCGCCCGGGATGCCCTGCAGCGCGGCCAGGTAGATCAGCGTGGCGGCGCCCATGTTCATCCAGGTGGCGGCGATGACGACGGAGATCATCGCGGTGTCGCCCGACTGCAGCCAGTCCTGTGCGGGCAGGCCGAAGGTCTCCAGGATGCGGTTGAAGAGCCCGTGGCCCGGGTCGTAGAAGTACTTGAAGAGCAGCACGGAGGCGACCGGCGGCAGCATCACCGGCAGGTACACCAGGATCCGGAGGTACGCGCGGCCGTGCCGGAACTCGTTCAGCACGATCGCGACCGCGAACGGCACGGCGAAGCCGAGGAGGAGTGCGAGGCCGGTGAAGGCGAAGGTGTTGCGCCACGCCTGCCAGAAGGCCGGGTCGTTGAAGATGTAGCTGAGGTTCGACCAGCCCGCCCAGACGGTCTCGCCGTCCTCGTTCTTCTGGAAGGCCAGGATGAACTCCCTGACCATCGGATACCAGGAGAAGAGCGTGAAGCAGAGCACGGCGCCGATGAGGAAGCCGTGTGCGGTCAGGTTGCGGCGCAGCGCGCGGCCGAAGTCCTCGCGGCCCGTGCGCCGCCGGCCGGCGGGCCGCCCCCCGGCGGGGGCGGCCGGCCGGGAGAGGGTGGGCGCCGCCATGGCTACTGGTTCGCGAGGACCTGGTTGACCTGGTCCTCGGCGGTGTCGAGCAGCCCGGCGGGGTCGGCGTCCTCGTTGGTGAGCACGCCGGACATCACCGTGTCGAGGACCTTGTAGATCTCCTGGGCCTTGGGCGGCTCGGCGCGGCCGGGGACCGGGTCGTCGCGGAACGGCTGGAAGTTCTCGACCGGCATGGTGGAGTGCTCGGCGCGCAGCCCGTCGTCCTGCCGCTTGCTCTCGCCCTTCCAGAAGTCCGGCTGGGGCAGCCCGACGGGCAGCCCGTCCGCCTTTGTACGCGCCCAGTCGAACTGGCCCTTGCCGGGGGTGAGGAACTTGAAGTTCAGCCAGGCGATGGCGGCCTTGATCTGGTCGGGCGAGCTGCCCTTCTTGATCAGGTAGTCGTTGCCGCCGAAGAGGGTCGCCTCGCCGCCGGGCATCGGACCCATGCCGAAGTCGGCGTAGTCACCGCCCAGTTGCTGGACCATGTACGTGATGTCGTCGGGCGCGGCGAGGAACATGCCGAGCTTCCCGGACGCCATCTGCTTCTGCAGGTCGCCCCACTTGAGCAACTGCGTCTTGCCCATGCTGTCGTCCTCCCAGCGCATCGCGTGGAGGTTCTCGACGTACTCGCGGCCGGTGTCGTCGTTGAACGCGGCCTTGGTGCCGTCCGCCGAGACGATGTCGCCGCCGAGGCCGTACATCGAGGCGGTGAAGTGCCAGCCGCCGTTGTTGCCGGCGCTGTACTCGCCGAAGCCGCTGATGCCGTCGCCGAGGCCGGATATCGCCTTGGCGGCGGTACGGACCTCGTCCCAGGACGTCGGCGGGTCGTCGGGGTCGAGGCCGGCCTCCTCGAAGAGCTTGCGGTTGATGAGCAGGCCCATGGTGTAGTTGCTGGTCGGCAGCCCGTAGAGCTTGCCGTCCTGCTTGAGCACGTCGAGGACCTGCGGGTCGATGTCCGCGAGCGCCGGGACCGTCTTCTCGTTGACGTACGCGGTGATGTCCGCGGCGCCGTCGTTGTCCAGCACCTGCTGCAGGTCGGTGAAGTACGTGTAGAAGGCGTCCGGCTGGGACTTGGCCTTGAGCATGGCCGTGAACCGCGGGGGCTCCAGACAGGGGTCGGTCTGCTTCCCCTCGATCGTGACGTTCGGGTACTCCTTGTTGAACGCCGCTACGTCCTCTTTCCACTCCTTCAGTTCGGCCTTCTCGGCCGCCGGGGGCATGCAGTCGATCGTCAGCGTGACCTCGGTCTCCGGGTCCAGCGGGGCGGCGGCGTCGGCCGGTTCGGCCGTGTCGTCCCCGCCTTCGTCGGAGCTGGAGGTGCCGCAGGCGGCGACGAGCGCCAGGGTGGCGCTGACGGCGAGGGCGGCGCTGGTACGGCGGAACCCGGTGTGTCTCATCTCGGTGACCCCTCTGGGCAGGAGCGGGAAGCCACGGCTGCACGCTGCCGTGGCGCGCACACTCAACCACCGTCGACAGGTCTTCGCAATATGTCGCGCAGAAATTGCAAGAATGAGACTGGAAGTTGAAGATCCTTCACCGAGCGGGGCCGGTGGAGCCGCGCACCACCAACTCCGGCTCGAACAGCAGCTCGTCGGCCGCCACCGGGGCGCCGCCGATCTGCGCCGACAGCAGCTCGACCGCCGCCCGGCCCATCGACTCGATCGGCTGCCGCACCGTCGTCAGGGGCGGCGACGTGCAGTTCATGAACGCCGAGTCGTCGTACCCCACCACCGACACGTCCCCCGGCACGTCCAGGCCACGCCGCCGCACCGCCCTGATCACCCCGAGCGCGAGCGGGTCGCTGGCGCAGACGAAGCCCGTGACGCCGTCGTCCAGCATCCGCGTCGCGGCCGCCTGCCCGCTCTCCAGCGAGTACTGCGCCCGCGCCACCCGTGACTCCGGCAGCTCCAGGCCGGTCTGCCGCGCCAGTTCCGCCGCGGCCGCGAGCTTGCGGGCCGAGGGCACGTGGTCCGCGGGGCCCAGCAGCATGCCGATGCGGCGGTGCCCGAGCGACGCCAGGTGGCGCCACGCCTGCTCCACGGCGACGGCGTCGTCGCAGGAGACGCGGGGGAAGCCCAGGTCCTCGATGGCGGCGTTGATCAGCACCACCGGGATGCGCCGCTCGGCCAGCCGGCGGTAGTGCTCGTGCGGCGCGGCGGACTGGGCGTACTGGCCGCCGGCGAACACCACGCCGGAGACCTGCTGTTGCAGCAGCAGGTCGACGTACGCGGCCTCGGAGACGCCGTTCTTGGTCTGGGTGCAGAGCACCGGGGTGAGGCCGAGCTGGGCCAGCGCGCCGCCGACCACCTCGCCGAGCGCGGGGAAGATCGGGTTCTGCAGCTCGGGAAGGACCAGGCCGACCAGCCGGGCGCGCTCGCCGCGCAGTTGGGTGGGCCGTTCGTAGCCGAGTACGTCGAGGGCCGACAGCACGGCCTGCCGGGTCGCCTCCGACACCCCGGGCTTTCCGTTCAGCACGCGGCTGACGGTGGCCTCGGAGACCCCCACCTTCTTGGCAACCTCAGCAAGTCGTCGAGTCATGGACGCAAGATTAGCGCAAGAAACGCAAGCAGCTTGCGGTGGGTGCGGAACGGATCGTTTCCACCCACGTCAGCGGTACGGCGGAGGGCGCGGGCGGACGCGGCGGTGGCTGCGGCTCGCCGGGTGCCCCGCGAACCGCGGGGCACCCGGGGCGCGGAGGGATCACCGGGACGGACGGGCCCCGCGGGACGGGGCGTTGAAGAACGGTTAGGCTCACCTTCGTGAGTACGTGCGCGACCGCCTCCGGAGAGCTGGCCGAACCGCTCGCCGGGACCGCGGCCGTCGCCGCGACCTGGCTGCTGGTCGAGCAGACCGGCCCGTGGGGGAGAGAGGCGCTGACCCAGAGCCACCTCGACCCCGGGATCGGCCGCGCGCTGGAGGAGCGCGCCGAGGGCACCGGCGTGCGCGTCGCGCTCATCCGCCGGCCCGGCAGGCACGCCGACGTCCGCCGCCCGGCAAGCCGCCGCGTCCTCGCCGCCCACACCGCCCCCGGCGGCGCCTGGATCCGGGCCACCGACGTCCGCGACCCCGCGGACCTCGTCGGCCTCGACCTCGCCGCCCTCGGCCGCGGCGAGCACGCCGGGTTCGACGCCGCGCTCGGCGCAGGCCCGTACCGCGGCGATCCGTCCCCCGGGCCCCGGGGGCCTGGCGAGACCCCGGGATCGCTGCCGCTCGTCTTCGTCTGCACCAACGGCAGGCGCGACCGCTGCTGCGCGCTCCTCGGCCGCCGCCTCGCCGCCGATCTGCACGCCGCGGGGTCCACCGAGACCTGGGAGATCACGCACATCGGCGGCCACCGCTTCTCGCCCACGCTGCTCCTGCTGCCGCACGGCTACGCCTACGGCCGCATGACCCCGCACGCCGTCAAGGAGGTCGTCGAGTCGCTGGCCTCGGGGCTGGTCGTGCCCGAGGGCTGCCGCGGGCGCTCGACGTGGGAGCGGCAGGGGCAGGCGGCGGAGCTGGCGGTGCGGCGGCTGGCGGGCGCGTACGGCGTGGACGACCTGAGCGTCGTACGCACAGAAGGCGGCGGTGACGCCGAAGGCGACGGCTGGCTGGTGACCGTGGCGCACCGCGACGGGCGGGCCTGGGACGTGCCCATCGCCCCGCGCGCCGCCGCGGTGGCCACCCCGGCGAGCTGCGGCGCGGCCCCGGTGGCGCAGACGCGGATGGCCGCGGGGCCGCCGAGACTCCACTGAGCCCGCGGACCCCTCGCCCGACTACTCTGTGTAGTCGGATGGAGCTACCCTAGGGCGGGTGTGCGGGGGGTGGGGGGAGGTGACGTGAGGGTTGATGTGCGGGGATGTGTGTCCGGGGGAGTGCCCGTAGCGTCCCGGTCGGTTACGGTTCGCGTTCATGGGCGCCCCCTCGACCGCACGCCGCGGCGAGCCCCGCGGCTCCGGCCGGCGGCTCGGCTGGCCGCGCCGTGTCTCCTCGCAGATCCTGCTCATGCAGCTCGCCTTGGCCACGGGGGTGACGATCCTCGCCGCGGCGCTGTTCCTCGCGCCGTACAGCGACGAGCTGGACCGGCAGGTGATGCGCCGCGCCATGGCCATCGCGCAGAGCACCGCCGTCGACCCCGGCCTCGCCGAGGACCTGCTCACCACCCCCGCGGACCCGGACGGGCCCGTGCAGCGCCGGGCCGAGCGGATCCGCAGGGCCACCGGCGCCGAGTACGTCGTCGTGCTGGACACCCGCGGCGTGCGCTGGTCGCACACCCTGCCCGAGCGCGTCGGCCACCGCGTCTCCACCGACCCCTCCGCCGCGCTCGCCGGTGAGGAGTGGATGGGCATCGACACCGGCACCATGGGGCGGACCGCCCGCGGCAAGGTGCCGCTCTACGACCGCGAGGGGCGGATCGTCGGCGCGGTCTCCGTCGGCATCCCGTACGAGGGCGTCCGCGACCGGGTCATCGCGGCGGTGCCCGGCGTGCTGGCGTACGCGGGGGGCGCGCTGGCCGTCGGCGCGCTGGTCGCCTTCGCGCACTCCCGCCGGCTCCAGCGCCGCACCCGCGACCTCGCGTTCTCCGACATCGCCGCGCTCCTCGACGAGCGCGAGGCGATGCTGCACGGCATCCGCGAGGGCGTCGTCGCGCTCGACGGCGCCGGCCGGCTGCGGCTGGTCAACGACGAGGCCGCCCGGCTCCTCGGCATCGACCCCGAGCACACCGGCCGGCCCCTCGACGACGTGCTGCGCCCGGGCCGTACCGCCGACGTGCTCGCCGGCCGGGTCGCCGGCTCCGACCTGCTGACGGTCAGCGACGGGCGGGTGCTCGTCGCCAACCGCATGCCCACCGCCGACGGCGGCGCCGTCGCCACCCTGCGCGACCGCACGGAACTGGAGCAACTCGGCCGCGAACTCGACTCCACCCGCGGCCTCATCGACGCCCTGCGCGCCCAGGACCACGAGCACGCCAACCACCTGCACACCCTGCTTGGGCTGCTGGAGCTGGGCATGACCGAGGAGGCCACCGAGTACATCGCCGAGGCCGCCGGCGGCCGCCGCGCCACCGCGGAGCAGGTCACCGGCCGGATCCGCGACCCGCTGCTGGCCGCGCTGCTCGTCGGCAAGGCGACCGTCGCCGCGGAGCGGGGCGTGCCGCTGGTGCTGACGGGGGAGCTGCCGGACCGGGCCGTGGACCCGCGCGGTCTGGTCACGATCGTCGGCAACCTGGTCGACAACGCCCTGGACGCGGCGGTGGGTTCACCGGTCCCGCTGGTCGAGGTCGACCTGCGGGCGGACGGCGAGACGGTGCGGCTGCGGGTCGCCGACTCCGGGCCCGGGATACCGGCGGAGCGGCGCGAGCTGGTCTTCGCTGACGGCTGGACGACGAAGGAGCCGCCCGCGCACGGCAAGCGGGGCCTCGGGCTCGCGCTGGTGCGGCGGCTCGCGGAGCGGCACGGCGGTCACGCGGAGGCCGGCGAGCGGCCGGGCGGGGGCGCGGAGTTCACCGTCGTGCTCCCCGAGGCGTTGGCGCCGGCGCCCGGGCACGTCCCCGGCAGCCGGCTGCCGGCCCCGTAGCCCGCTGATCCGCCGCTACGCGGCCCCCGCCCCGGTGAGCGCCCGGACCTCCGTCTTCGCGTGCCGTACGGGATCGGCGGGCTCCGCGGACGTGACCGTGCCCAGCCAGCCCGCGAAGAAGCCCAGCGGCACGGAGACCAGGCCCGGGTTCTGCAGCGGGAAGACGTGGAAGTCGACGCCCGGGAAGAGGGCGTCAGGGCTGCCCGAGACCACCGGCGAGAAGACCACCAGCAGCACCGCCGGGCCGAGACCGCCGTACACCGCCCACAGCGCGCCGCGCGCGGTGAACCGGCGCCAGAAGAGCGCGTAGAGCAGCACCGGCAGGTTCGCCGAGGCAGCCACCGCGAACGCGAGCCCCACCAGGAACGCCACGTTGAGGTCCCGGGCCAGCAGCCCGAGGCCGATGGCGAGCGCCCCGACGACCGCCGCCGCCACCCGTGCCACGGCCACCTCGTCGGCGCCGGCGGACGCGCCGTCCGCGCCGTCCGGCGTACGGCCCGCGCGGCGCCGCGCGCGGGAGCGGCGCACCGTCGCGTACAGGTCGTGCGCCACCGACGCCGACGACGCCAGCGTGATCCCCGCGACCACCGCCAGGATCGTCGCGAACGCCACCGCCGCCACCACCGCGAAGAGAACGGTGCCGCCGGTGGAGGCCGCGCCGCCGCCGAGGTCGAGCGCCAGCAGCGGCACCGCCGTGTTGCCCGACGGGTCGTCCGCGCGCACCGTGTCGCCGCCCACCAGCGCCGCGGCGCCGAAGCCGAGCACGATCGTCATCAGGTAGAAGCCGCCGATCAGCCCGATGGACCAGACGACCGAGCGGCGCGCGGAGGTGGCCGTCGGCACGGTGGAGAAGCGGGCCAGGATGTGCGGCAGCCCCGCGGTGCCGAGGACCAGCGCGAGGCCGAGGCTGAGGAAGTCCAGCCGGTCGGCGAGCCCGCCGCCGTATGCCAGCCCCGGGGCGAGGAAGTCGGAGCCGTGGCCGCTGCGCCCGGCCGCGGCCTCCAGCAGCGCACCGGGGTCGCCGTGGAAGCGCAGCAGCACCAGCACGGTGAGGGTGAGCGCCCCCGCCAGCAGCAGCACGGCCTTGACGATCTGGATCCAGGTCGTCGCGCGCATCCCGCCGAGCACGACGTACGTGACCATCAGCGCGCCGACGCCCGCCACCGCCGCGGTGCGCGCGCCGGTGCCGGTGTGGTCGCCGGCCAGCAGCACCACCAGGCTGCCCGCGCCGACCATCTGCGCGACGAGGTAGAGCACCGAGACCGTGACCGACGAGATGCCCACGGCGAACCGCACCCGCGGCCGGCGCAGCCGGGAGGCGACGACGTCGGCGAGGGTGAACCGGCCGCAGTTGCGGACGAGTTCCGCGACGAGCAGCAGCACGACGAGCCAGGCGACGAGGAAGCCGACGGAGTACAGCACGCCGTCGTAGCCGTAGAGCGCGATGAGGCCGGAGATGCCGAGGAAGGAGGCGGCGGACATGTAGTCCCCGGAGATGGCGAAACCGTTCTCCATCGGGGTGAAGAGCCGGCCGCCGGCGTAGAACTCCTCCGGTGAGCCGTGCCGCCGCCGGCCCGCCCACAGCGTGAGGGCCAGCGTCAGCGCCACGAACGCGCAGAACAGCAGGAGCGCGAGCTTCTGGTGCTCCCCGGTCACCGGCCCGGCTCCTGCTCCGGGCGCGCGGGGGCGGGGCCGGGGCCGCCCTCCGGGCGGCGGGTCCGCATGGCGATGTCCCAGCGCAGGTCGAGCGCCGCGGGGTCGCGCCGGAGCCGGGCGTGCCGGGCGTACGCCCAGGTGAGCAGGAACGTCGTCGCGAACTGGCCGAGTCCGGCGAGCAGCGCGACGTTCAGCGGTCCCGCGACCCGGCGGCCCATCAGCTCGGGGACGGCGGTGGCGGCGACGACGTACGACAGATACCAGACGAGGAACGCGAGCGCGGCCGGCACGACGAAGCGGCGGTAACGGCTCCGTACGCGCTGGAACTCGGGGGTGGCGTGGACGGCGAGGTACACGGCGTCGTCCGCTTCGCCGTCGCCGTCCCGCGCGCCGGAGCCGGCGCCCACCGCGGCCCGGGGAGGCGGCGGGGCGGGGGCGGGCTCCGGCTCCCAGCCGTCCCAGCCCCAGCCGGGAGCCGGGGACGCGGGCACGTAGAGCTGCTCCCGCCGGTCGGTCGGCGCGGTCCGGACGGGCCACGGCGAGGCGTCCGGCCAGGGCTGCGCCTCGGGCCAGGGCTGCACGTCCGGCCGGCAGGACCAGTCCGGCCGGTCGGACCACGGATCGTGGGGCGGGGCTGGCGGGGCCCCCTCGGGCCCCTGGGGGTTGTTCACCGGAGTGCTCTCCTCGCTCGGCGGGGTTGCCGACTGCCCAGAATGGGCAACGCGGGAAGATCACAGACGGGGCATTCCCGGCCTTTCACACCTTCAGGCGATAGCCCTGGCGATTTCTGTCTCCTGGGCGTTCCCTCCTGTACACACGACCGCGACGCGCTGCCCGGCGAAGGCGTCCGGGTGCGTGTGCAGCGCCGCGAGCGCCGCGGCGCCCGCGCCCTCCGCCAGCGTGTGCGCGTCGCGCATCAGGCTGCGCTGGGCGAGGGTGATCGCGTCGTCGTCCACGAGGAGGAAGTCCGCGAGCCCGGTGCGCATCAGCGCCTGCGGCAGCGCGAAGCCGGTGCCGGTGGCCAGCCCCTCGACCCGGGTGCGGTTGGGGCGTTCGGCCAGGCTGCCCGCGCGCCAGGACTCGTACGCCGCCGGGGAGGCCGCCGACTGCACCGCCACCACCCGGCAGGCAGGCGCGACGGCCGCGGCCGCCAGGCACGCGGCGGCGGCGCCGCTGCCGCCGCCGACCGGGACGATCACCGTGTCCAGGTCCGGCGCCTGCTCGAACAGCTCCAGGTACGCGGTGGCCACGCCGGCGACGATCTCCGGCTCGTCCGCGGCGCTCACCAGCCGGGCGCCCCGCTCGGCGGCCAACCGCGCGGCGTACGGCCGGGCTTCGTCGAACGTGGCGCCGTGCTGGATCAGCTCGGCGCCGAGGGCGGTGACGGCGCGCACCTTGCCGGGGTTGGCGCGCTCCGGCATCACGATCGTGCACGGCGCGCCGTGCCGGGCGGCGGCGTAGGCGAGCGACTGCGCGTGGTTGCCGGTGGAGTAGCCGACGATGCCGCGGGCGCGCTCCTCGGCGGTCATCGAGGCGAGCAGGGCGAGGCCGCCGCGTACCTTGAACGCGCCCGTCGGCTGGGTGTTCTCGTGCTTGACGAAGAGGGCCGCGGCCGGTCCGCGGTCCAGCGTCGCGTACGACCACAGCGGGGTGGGCGGCAGCACGTCGCGGACCAGCCGGCGGGCGAGCAGGGCGTCGGTGACGGTCGGAGTCCTCATGGCCCCACGCTGGCAGCCGCGGGACGCCGGGTCCAGCACGGTTTCCGACAGGCCCGCGGCAGAGCGCAGGGGACCACCCAGGACAGCGCCCGCCGCCGGCCCGCGGACTACTACACCGGGCCCGCCACCGCCGTCACCTGCTTCGCCAGCGGCGTCCCCGAGCCGTCCCGGCGCGGGTCGGGCTCCGGCAGCTCCACCGGGCCGCCCGTACGCCCCGCCGCGCGGGCCGGCACCGGTCCCGCCCAGGCGAACGTCAGGCAGTCCTCGCCCTTCAGGAACCGCTGGCAGCGCACGCCGCCCGTCGCCCGCCCCTTCCGCGGGAACTGGTCGAACGGCGTCAGCTTCGCCGTCTGCACCCACGCGCCGTCCAGCGCCCCCGTGGAGCCCGCGACCGTCAGCACCGCGGCGTCCGCCGCCGGATCGACCACGTGGAACGCGACGACCTTCGCGCCGTCGGCCAGCTTCACCCCCGCCATGCCGCCCGCCGGCCGGCCCTGCGGCCGCACCTGCCCCGCGGGGTAGCGCAGCAACTGCGCGTCGCTGGTGACGAACACCAGGTCCTCCTCGCCCGTGCGCAGCTCCGCCGCGCCGACGATCCGGTCGCCGTCCTTGAGCGTGACGACCTCCAACTCCTCCTTGTTCGCCGGGTAGTCCGGCACCACCCGCTTCACCACGCCCTGCTCCGTACCCAGCGCCAGGCCGGGCGAGGACTCGTCGAGCGTGGTGAGGCAGACGACCTTCTCGCCCTCCGCCAGCGTGAGGAACTCCGAGACCGCCGCTCCGCCGGCCAGGCTGGGCCGGGCCGCGGTCTCCGGCAGCACCGGCAGGTCGATCACCGACACCCGCAGCAGCCGCCCCTCGGAGGTGACCGCCCCGATGTGCGCCCGCGACGTCGTCGGCACGGCGGAGACGATCACGTCGTGCTTGACGCGCTTCGCCGGCGCCGGCTCGCCGAAGGGATCGCCGTTGGCGGTACGGGCCAGCAGCCCCGTCGACGACATCAGCACCCGGCACGGGTCGTCGGACATCTCCAGCGGCACCGCCGCGGCCGGCTCCCCGCCGGCCTCCAGCAGCACCGTGCGGCGCTCGCTGCCGTACTTCTTCGCCACCGAGGACAGCTCCCCGGACACCAGCTTGCGCAGCTCCGCGTCGGACTCCAGGATCCGCGTCAGCTCCTCGATCTCCGCCGTCAGCCGGTCCCGCTCGGCCTCCAGCTCCAGCCGGTCGAACTTCGTCAGCCGGCGCAGCGGGGTGTCCAGGATGTACTGCGTCTGGATCTCGGAGAGCGAGAAGTGGCGGATCAGCCGCTCCTTGGCCTGCGCGGCGTTCTCGCTGGCCCGGATGATGCGGATGACCTCGTCGATGTCGAGCAGCGCGACGAGCAGGCCCTCCACCAGGTGCAGCCGGTCACGGCGCTTGGTGCGCCGGAACTCGCTGCGCCGCCGCACCACCGTGAAGCGGTGGTCGAGGAAGACCTCCAGCAGCTCCTTCAGGCCCAGGGTGAGCGGCTGGCCGTCGACGAGCGCCACGTTGTTGATGCCGAAGGTCTCCTCCATCGGCGTCAGCTTGTACAACTGCTCCAGCACGGCCTCGGGGTGGAACCCGTTCTTGATCTCGAAGACCAGCCGCAGCCCGTGCTCGCGGTCGGTGAGGTCCTTCAGGTCGGCGATGCCCTGCAGCCGCTTCGCCCCGATGAGGTCCTTGACCTTGGCGCGGATCTTCTCCGGGCCGACGGTGAAGGGCAGCTCGGTGACGACGATGCCCTTGCGGCGCGCGGAGACCTGCTCGACCGTCGCGGTGGCGCGGATCTTGAAGCTGCCGCGGCCCGTCTCGTACGCGTCCCGGATGCCGTCGAGGCCGACGACCCGGCCGCCGGTGGGCAGATCGGGCCCCGGCACGTACCGCATCAGGGTCTCCAGGTCGGCGCCCGGGTGCCGGATGAGGTGCCGCGCGGCGGCGATGACCTCGCCCAGGTTGTGCGGCGGCATGTTGGTCGCCATCCCGACCGCGATCCCCGAGGCGCCGTTCACCAGCAGGTTCGGGAACGCGGACGGCAGGGCGACGGGCTCCTGCTCGCTGCCGTCGTAGTTGGGGGCGAAGTCGACGGTGTCCTCGTCGATCGACTCGACCATGAGCGTCGCGGCGGGCGCGGGGCGGCACTCGGTGTAGCGCATGGCCGCGGGCGGGTCGTCGTTGCCGAGGGAGCCGAAGTTGCCGTGGCCGTCGACGAGCGGCAGCCGCATCGAGAACGGCTGCGCCATGCGCACCAGCGCGTCGTAGATGGCGGAGTCGCCGTGCGGGTGCAGCCGGCCCATCACCTCGCCGACGACGCGCGCGCACTTCACGTACGACCGCTCGGGGCGCAGGCCCATCTCGTTCATCTGGTGCAGGATGCGGCGGTGTACGGGCTTCAGGCCGTCGCGGGCGTCGGGGAGCGCGCGGGAGTAGATGACCGAGTACGCGTACTCGAGGAAGGAGCCCTGCATCTCGTCCACGACGTCGACGTCGAGGATCCGCTCTTCGAACTCCTCTGGCGGCGGGGCACTGCTTCTGCGGCGGGCCATCTCGGCTGCTGCTCCTCATCGGCTCGTTCACGGGCGGTCGGCGTGCGCCCCCATTGTGGACCCACGCGCCGACATCGCCGACCACGACCCGGCGCACAGCCCCCGGCATACAGTGGGGGCGCGACACCGGACGTCCGGTGTCCCGCGTACAGCAGCGATCGAAGGGACTCCATGCCCATGGGTCAGACGGCCACCCCGCAGGCCAACTCAGGCGGACTGACACTGGAAGAACACCGCTTGGACAACGGGCTGCGGGTCATCCTCTCCGAGGACCATCTCACGCCCGTCGCCTCGGTGTGCATCTGGTACGACGTGGGCTCGCGCCACGAGGTGGCCGGACGCACCGGCCTCGCCCACCTCTTCGAGCACCTGATGTTCCAGGGCTCGGCGCAGGTCTCCGGCAACGGGCACTTCGAACTGGTGCAGGGGGCCGGCGGCTCGCTCAACGGCACCACCAGCTTCGAGCGCACCAACTACTTCGAGACCATGCCGGCCCACCAGCTCGAACTGGCGCTGTGGCTGGAGGCCGACCGGATGGGCTCGCTGCTCGTCGCGCTCACCCAGGAGAGCCTGGACAACCAGCGGGACGTGGTGAAGAACGAGCGCCGGCAGCGGTACGACAACGTGCCCTACGGCACGGCGTTCGAGAAGCTCGCCGCGATGACGTACCCCGAAGGGCACCCCTACCACCACACCCCGATCGGCTCGATGGCCGACCTGGACGCGACCTCGCTCGCGGACTGCCAGGAGTTCTTCCGCACGTACTACGCGCCGGGCAACGCGGTGCTCTCCGTCGTCGGCGACATCGACCCGGCGCAGACGCTGGCCTGGGTGGAGCAGTACTTCGGCTCCATCCCCGCGCACGACGGCAAGCAGCCCCCGCGCGACGGCTCGCTGCCCGACACCCTCGGCGGCGCGCAGCGCGTGCCGCTCGTGGAGGAGGTGCCGTCGCGGGCGCTGATGGCCTCGTACCGGCTGCCCGAGGACGGCACCCGCGAGGCCGACGCCGCGGACCTGGCCCTGACCGTGCTCGGCGGCGGCGAGTCCTCCCGGCTCTACAACCGCCTGGTGCGCCGCGACCGGCTCGCCGTCGCGGCCGGGTTCGGGATGCTGCGGCTCGCCGGCGCGCCGTCGCTCGGCTGGCTGGACGTCAAGGCGTCCGGCGGCGTCGAGGTGCCCGCCATCGAGGCCGCCGTCGACGAGGAGCTGGCGCGCTTCGCGGAACAGGGGCCGACGCCCGAGGAGATGGAGCGGGCACAGGCGCAACTGGAGCGCGAGTGGCTGGACCGGCTCGCGACCGTCGGCGGCCGGGCCGACGAGTTCTGCCGCTACGCCGTGCTCTTCGGCGACCCGAAGCTCGCGCTCGGCGCGGTCGAGCGGATCCTCGGCGTGACCGCCGAGGAGGTGCAGGCCGTCGCCAAGGCGCGGCTCATCCCGGAGAACCGCGCGGCCCTCGTGTACGAGCCCACCGCCCCCGCCGCGGACGAGAACGCCGGCGCCGCGGGCGCCGAGGAAGACGAGGTTCAGGCGTGACCGCCGAGACGACCAGCACGATGACCTTCCACCCCCGCCCGCAGGCCGGCGAGGCGCGGCCCTGGGCCTTCCCGGCCCCGGAGCGCACCACCCTCGCCAACGGGCTCACGGTGCTCACCTGCCACCGCCCCGGCCAGCAGGTCGTCGCCGTCGAGGTGTGCCTCGCCGCGCCGCTGGACGCCGAGCCCGCCGGTCTCGACGGCGTCGCCATGATCATGGCGCGGGCGTTCTCCGAGGGCACGGACACCCACACCGCCGAGGAGTTCGCCGCCGAGCTGGAGCGCTCCGGCGCCACCATCGACGCGCACGCCGACCACCCGGGCGTCCGCGTCTCGCTCGAGGTGCCCGTCTCCCGGCTCCGCCGCGGCCTCGGGCTGCTCGCCGACGCGCTGCGCGCGCCCGCCTTCCCCGACGACGAGATCGAGCGGCTGGTCGCCAACCGGCTGGACGAGATCCCGCACGAGCTGGCCAACCCCGGCCGGCGGGCCGCGATGGCGCTGTACGCGGAGCTCTTCGACGCCGGCGACCGGCTCTCCCGCCCCCGCTGGGGCACGGAGGAGTCCGTCGCGCGCATCGACGCCGCGTCCGTACGGGCCTTCTACGACGCCCACGTCCGGCCGGCCACCGCCACCGTCGTGGTCGTCGGCGACCTGACCGGCGTCGACGTCGGCGCCGCGCTGGCCGGCAGTCTCGGCGCCTGGACCGGCACCCCCGCCGAGGCGCGCCCGCTGCCGCCGGTGGCCGCGGACGACACCGGCCGGGTCGTCATCGTCGACCGGCCGGGCGCGGTGCAGACGCAGATGCTCGTCGGCCGGGTCGGCGCCGACCGGCACGACGCCGTCTGGCCCGCCCAGCTCCTCGGCACGTACTGCCTGGGCGGCACCCTCACCTCCCGCCTGGACGTCGTGCTGCGCGAGGAGAAGGGCTACACCTACGGGGTCCGCGCCTCCGCCCAGTCGCTGCGCTCGCCGGCCGACGGCACCGGCGCCGCGCTGCTGGCCATCGGCGGCTCCGTGGAGACCGACGTGACCGGCCCCGCGCTCGCGGACACCTGGCAGGTGCTGCGCTCGCTGGCCGACGGGCTGACCGACGCCGAGCGGGACGCGGCCGCCGACTTCCTCGTCGGCGTGGCCCCGCTGCGGTACGAGACCTCGGCCGCGGTCGCCGGCACGCTGGCCGACCAGGTCGAGCAGCAGCTCCCGGACGACTACCAGGCCAAGCAGTACGCCCGGCTCGCGGACACCGGCACGGTGGAGGCCACGGCGGCGGTGCTGAGCGCGTTCCCCACGGACCGGCTCGTCACCGTGCTCGTCGGCGACGCGGAGAAGATCGCCGAGCCGGTGCGGGAGCTGGGCATCGGTGAGGTCAGGGTCGTGTCCGGCTGATTGCCGGCTTTTACCGCGGCCCGCGGTGAACGGCCCGTAGCAGACCGGAAAGAGCCCGGCGGGGACGCCGGGCTCTTTCGCGTTCCTGCCGCATTTCGCATACCGCTGCCATACTGTTCACCCGGCGGCGCTAAGGGGCGTGGATGATGCGGTGTGCGCGGTGAACGGCGGTATTTCCCAGGCGGTGTGCTCGGCGATCCGGGACGACATCGTCTCGGGATTCTTCGCCCAGGGCGCCCGGCTCGCCGAGGAGCACCTCGCGCGCCGGTACGGCGTCTCGCGGGTGCCGGTCCGCGAGGCGCTGCGGACGCTGGAGTCGGAGGGCTTCGTCACCACGAAGCGGCACGCCGGCGCCTGCGTCGCCGAGCCCACCGCGCAGGACGCCGCGGACCTGCTGGAGATACGCGCGCTGCTGGAGCCGCTGGGCGCGGCCCGCGCGGCGCAGCGGCGCACGGAAGCCCATCTCAAGGTGCTGCACGGGCTGGTGCGGCTGGGCAGGGAGCGGGCGCAGCGCGGGCACGTCGCGGAGCTGCCGTCGCTGAGCACGTGGTTCCACGAGACGCTGGCGCAGGCCACCGGCAGCCGGAACCTCACCGCGCTGCTGGTGCAGGTGCGCCGGAAGGTGGCCTGGCTCTACGGGGCCTCGCCCGCGGTCCGGACGGTGGAGGCGTGGGACGAGCACGGTGCGATCGCCGACGCCGTGGCGCGCGGTGACGCCGAGCGGGCGCGGAGTCTGGCCACGGCGCACGTGGAGCGCTCGGCGGGCGCGTACGAATTGCGGAGAACCGTGCGGGTGAGTTCCCGGAAACATGCCGTAAACACGGGAAGCGATCAGCCGTAACAATGACGTGCCCGCGGAAATCGGCGGGACGGGCGAATATGCGGGACCCTCCGGAATTCGAGCGGCGGTAACCGGCCAATTCCCTGCCGCCGGGTGCGCGGATTCGCGCGTACGGGCGTCAGACGGTTTCCGGCAGCTCGTCCAGGCCCTCCTGGACCAGCTTCGCCAGCCGGTCGAGCGCGCGGTCCGAGGCGTCGTCCTCCGAGGCGAGGACGATCTCGTCGCCGCCCTTCGCGCCCAGGCCCAGCACGGCCAGCATGGAGGCGGCGTTGACGGCGTTCCCGTCGGCGGCCTTCGCGATCGTCACCGGGATGCCGGCGGCGGTGGCCGCCCGCACGAAGATCGACGCGGGACGGGCGTGCAGCCCCTCGGCCCAGCCGACGGTGACGCGGCGCTCAACCATGGTGTTGCCCTTCCCTCGTTCTGGTTGTCTAGACCATCCTCGCACGCGCGCCGAGCCGGCCGGACCGCGGTCACACCGCGGCCGGCCTGTGCTTACGTCCCGGAGCGCGGCCCTGCGCCGCCCGCCCCGGCCGCCCGCGGTGCCCGGCACGCCCCGCGGTCACCTCAGACTGCCCTGCCGCGCCCGCTCCCGCCAGCGTGCGCGGACCGTAACCTGGGCCCCATGGCCACCCCGTCGGCACCCGAGTACCCCACCCACTGGGAGGCCGACGTCGTGCTGCGCGACGGCGGCACCGCACAGGTCAGGCCGATCGTCCCGGACGACGCCGACCGGCTCGTCGCGTTCTTCGACCGGGTCTCCGACGAGTCCAAGTACCTGCGCTTCTTCGCCCCGCACCCCCGGCTGTCCGCCCGGGACGTCCACCGCTTCACCCACCACGACTACGTCGACCGGGTGGGCCTGGCGGCCGTCGTCGGCGACGCCTTCATCGCCACCGTGCGCTACGACCGGATCGAGCCGGCGGCGGACGGCGCGCCGCAGGCCGAGGTCGCGTTCCTCGTCCAGGACGACCAGCAGGGCCGCGGCGTCGCCTCCGCCCTGCTGGAGCACATCGCCGCCTGCGCCCGCGAGCGCGGCGTACGCCGCTTCGTCGCCGACGTGCTCCCCGCCAACAGCCGCATGATGAAGGTGTTCACGGACGCCGGCTACACCCAGAAGCGCAGCTTCGAGGACGGCGTCGTGCGGCTGGAGTTCGAGCTGGAGCCCACCGAGCGCTCGCTCGCCGTCATGCACGCCCGCGAGCAGCGCGCCGAGGCCCGCTCCGTCCAGCGGCTGCTCGCCCCGCGCTCCGTCGCCGTGATCGGCGTCGGCCGCCGCCCCGGCGGCGTCGGCCGCACCGTCCTCGCCAACCTCCTCGCCGGCGGCTTCACCGGCCGCCTCTACGCCGTCAACCACGCCTATCCCGAAGGCCAGGACCGGCTCCTGCCCGAGGACGTCCCCGCCCGCCGCTCCGTACGGGACATCGACGAGCCCGTCGACCTCGCCGTCGTCGCCGTGCCCGCCGCCCGCGTCCCCGACGTCGTCGACGACTGCGGCGAACAGGGCGTCCAGGGACTCGTCGTGCTCTCCTCCGGCTACGCCGAGGCAGGCGCCGCCGGGCGGGCGCGGCAGCGCGACCTCGTCCGGCAGGCCCGCGGCCACGGCATGCGGGTCATCGGCCCGAACGCCTTCGGCGTCCTCAACACCGCCCCGCCCGTCCGCCTGAACGCCACCCTGGCCCCCGACCCCGCGGACAGCGGCCGCGTCGGGGTCTTCACCCAGTCCGGTGCCATCGGCATCGCGCTCCTGTCCGGGCTGCACCGGCGGCCGGGCGCGGTGCTCACCGGGGTGTCCACGTTCGTCTCCGCGGGCAACCGCGCCGACGTCTCCGGCAACGACCTGCTGCAGTACTGGCACGACGACGGCGCCACCGACGTCGTCCTCATGTACCTCGAATCCCTCGGCAACCCGCGCAAGTTCACCCGCCTCGCCCGCCGCACCGCCGCCGTCAAGCCGGTCGTGGTCGTCAAGGGCGCCCGGCACAGCGCCAGTACGCCGCCGGGACACGCCGTGCCCGGCACGTCGGTGCCCGCCGAGACCGTCGGCGCGCTGCTCCGCCAGGCCGGAGTCGTCGCCGTCGACACCGTCACCGAACTCGTCGACACCGGGCTGCTGCTCGCCGCCCAGCCGCTGCCCGCCGGGCCGCGGGTCGCGATCGTCGGCAACTCCGACTCCCTCGGCCTCCTCGCGTACGACGCCTGCCGCGCCGCCGGGCTGCGCCCGCTGCCCCCGCGCGACCTGACCGCCGCCGCGGCGCCCGGGGACTTCCGGGCCGCGGTCGCCGCCGCGCTGGCCGAGGACGGCTGCGACGCGGTGCTGGTGACGGCGATCCCCTGGGTCGCCGACCCCGACGTGCCCGCGCTCGCCGCGGTGCCGGGACCGCAGGACGCCGGGGCGCTCGCGGACGCGCTCCGCGCGGCGGCGGCCGGCGCGACGAAGCCGGTGGCCGTCGTCCACCTGGAGATCGAGGGCCTGCCCGGCGCCCTGGCCGCCCCGCCGGACGGCATCCCGACGTACCCCGCCGGGGAGCGGGCCGCGCGGGCGCTGGCGCAGGCGGTGCGGTACGCCCAGTGGCGCCGGCGGGCGGCGGACCCGGGGCGGGTGCCGGAGTACGACGACCTGGACCCGGCGGGGGCCGCCGCCGACATCGCCGCGCTGCTGGGGGAGCGGGGGCGGGCCGCCGGGGACGAGGGCGGGGTCGCCCCGGACTGGGCGCCGGGCGGCGCGTGGCGGCCGGCGGAGGGCGACGGCGCGGCCGGGGCCGGCCCGGCGGGAGCCGGAGCCGGGCTCGGCACGGCCGCGGATGCCGCCGGTGCGGCAGCGGCGCGTACGGCCCGGCGCACCCCCGCGCCGCCCACCCCGTACCCGGAAGGCGTGCCCGTCGACGTCCCCGAGCAGGCCGCCGCGCGCGTGCTCCGCCGCTACGGCATCGACGTGCTGCCCGCCCTGCCCGCCCCCGACCCGGACGCCGCCGCGGCCGCCGCCGCCCGGCTGGGCTACCCCGTGGCGCTCAAGACCACCGCCGTCCACCTGCGGCACCGCCCCGACCTCGGGGGCGTACGCCTCGACCTCGCCGGCGAGGACCAGTTGCGCCTCGCCCACGCCGAGCTGACCGGCACCCTCGGCGCCGCCGCCGAGGTGCAGCCCGTGGTGCAGGCCATGGCCCCGCGCGGCGTCGACACCGTGGTACGGGCCACCGTCGACCCCGGCGTCGGCGCGGTGCTCTCCTTCGGCCTGGCCGGCGCCCCCTCCGAGTTGCTCGGCGACCTCGCGCACCGGCTCGTGCCCGCCACCGACCGCGACGCCGCCGAGCTGATCCGCGCCATCCGCGGCGCCCCGCTGCTCTTCGGCTGGCGCGGCGCGCAGCCGGTGGACACCGCGGCGCTGGAGGAGCTGCTGCTGCGGCTGTCGATCTTCGTCGACGAGCACCCCGAGGTGGTCTCCGCCGAGCTGTCCCCGGTCGTGGTGGCCCCGCAGGGCGTCAGCGTGCTCTCCGCCGCCCTGCGGCTGGCCCCGCCGCCGCCCCGGATCGACCTCGGCGCCCGCCGGATGCCCCGCTACTGACCCCCGGCCGCCCGGCCCGCGGCGCCCGGCGGGCCCGGGCGGCGCCCGGCGGCCCGACCGGCCCGGATGCCGGCCCGCGCCCGAGCCGGGGCCGGTGCGGGGGCCAACCCGCGTGCCCCGTCCGCCCCCCGAGCCTCGCGACAGCGGACCGGGGCGGCCCCTCCGGGCCGTAGGATGGGCGCATGGCTAAGACCGGGACCGCGACCAAGGGGCTGCGCGCGGCGATCGAGCGCAGCGGCTACTACCCCGCCCTCGTGGCGGAGGCGGTGGAGGCCGCCGTCGGCGGGGAGCCCGTGTCCGCGTACCTGGTCCACCAGGAGACGACGTTCGACGCCAACGAGGTCCGGCGGCACGTCACCGTGCTCGTGCTCACCGACAGCCGCTTCATCGTCAGCCACACCGACGAGCAGGCCGCGGACACCACCTCCCCGACGCCGTACGCCACCACCTCCACCGAGTCCGTCAAGCTCGCCCGGATCTCCTCCGTCGTCCTCAGCCGCGTCGTCGGCAACCCCGAGGCGTACACGCCCGGCACCCTGCCCCGCGAGGTCGTCCTCACCGTGGGCTGGGGCGCCGTCAGCCGGCTCGACATGGAGCCCGCCACCTGCGGCGACCCCAACTGCGACGCCGACCACGGCTACACGGGCTCGGCCACCGCCGACGACCTGAGCCTGCGCGTCAGCGAGGCGGGCGACGGCCCCGAGACCGTACGGCAGGCCCTGACCTTCGCGCAGGCGCTCTCCGAGGCCACCGCCGCCGGCCCCGAAGCCTGATGGCCGCCGCGGGGGGGACACCGGGAAGCGGAACGCGGGACGGCGCGCCACCGGGCCACGGCGACTGGCCCGCGCCGCTCGACCCCGCCGCCGCGCCCGCCCCCCGCTACGGCACCGGCTCCCTGGCCGACCTGCTGCCCAGCGTCGCGGCCGGCCTCGGCGTCCCCGGCTTCGGCCCGGTCCTCGCCGGAGTCGAACCGGCCGACCGCGTCTGCGTGTTCCTCATCGACGGCCTCGGCTGGGAGCAGTTGCTCGCCCACCCCGAGGACGCCCCGTTCCTGCACGGTCTCGCCACCGGCGAGCCGCTGACCGCCGGCTTCCCCGCCACCACCGCCACCTCGCTCGCCTCCGTCGGCACCGGCCTGCCGCCCGGCGCCCACGGCCTGCCGGGCTACACGGTGCGCGACCCGGAGACCGGCGAGCTGATGAACCAGTTGCGCTGGCAGCCCTGGACGGCGCCGCGCGCGTGGCAGCCGTACCCGACGGTCTTCCAACTGGCCCACGACGCGGGCGTGCACACCGCGCAGGTCTCCTCGCCCGCATTCGAGACCACCCCGCTGACGACCGTCGCGCTCAGCGGCGGCACCTTCCACGGCCGGCTGTCGGGGGAGGAGCGGATGGACCTCGCGGCGGAGCAACTCGCCGCCGCGGACCGCACGCTCGTCTACACGTACTACAGCGAGGTCGACGGCAACGGCCACCGGCACGGCGTCGACTCCGACGCCTGGCGCGGCCAGCTCGGCTACGCCGACCGCCTCGCCCGCCGGCTCGCCGAGCAACTGCCGCCGCGCGCCGCGCTCTACGTCACCGCCGACCACGGCATGGTCGACATCCCCTTCACCGACGACGCCCGCTACGACGTCGACGAGGACTGGGAGCTGCGCGCCGGCGTCCGCCTCCTCGGCGGTGAGGGCCGCGCCCGGCACCTGTACGCTGCCCCGGGCGCCGCCGCCGACGTGCTCACCGTCTGGCGCGAGGTGCTGGGCGAGCGGGCCTGGGTGGTGAGCCGCGACGAGGCCGTGGCGCTGGGGTGGTTCGGGCCGAAGGTCGACGACCGGGTGCGGGACCGGCTCGGGGACGTCATCGTCGCGGCGGCCGACGACATCGCGATCGTCGCCACCCGCACCGAGCCCAAGGAGTCCGCGCTCGCCGGCATGCACGGCTCGCTGACCCCGGCGGAGCAGCTGGTCCCGCTGCTGACCGTACGCTCCTGACCCGCGAACCCCGCCGCGGCGGGGCGGACCGGCGGTGCCGTACGGCTACTGCGGCGTGTGCACCAGCGTGAACCGCGCGCCCTCGATGTCCGCGACCTCCGCCATCCGCCCCGCGGCCGTCTCGTGCGGCTCGCGCACCAGCCGTCCGCCCAGCTCCACCGCGCGCGCCACGGAGGCGTCCACGTCGGCGACTTCGAAGTGCGTCGTCCAGCGCGGGCCCGTCTCGCGCAGCGTCTCCTCGCCGGCGGCGCAGACGGACGCCACGGGCCGGTCCTGGACGTAGAGCGTCGCGGTGTCGCCCTCCGCACGCACGTCGTAGCCGAAGACCAGCTCGTAGAACTTCGCGACCATCATCGGCTCCGGCACCAGCAGGTCGTTCCAGACCGGCGTGCCGGGACGCACCCGCCGCACCACCTCCGGAGGCCGCCGCGGCTGCCACACCCCGAAGACCGCCCCCGCCGGATCCGAGCAGATCGCCTTCCGGCCGGCCGCGTCGGCGTCCAGCGGCCCCACGCCCACCGTCCCGCCGCAGCAGCGCACCAGCTCGGCGGCGGCGTCGGCGTCGTCGGTCGCCAGGTACGGGGTCCAGGCCACCGGCAGCCTGCGCTCCGGCGCCATCGCGCCGATCCCGGCGACCTGGCCGCCGTCGAGGCGCGCCAGCCGGTACGCGCCGAGCGTGCGCGGGCCCTCCTCGAAGGTCCAGCCGAACAGGCCCCGGTAGAACTCCTCGGTCGTGTCCAGGCCGTGCACCATCAGGCTCACCCAGCACGGTGTGCCCGGCGCGCTGAGGATCGCTCCTTCGGACATGGCAGCCCTCTCTGACCATCGGAAGGTGGCGGTGGGTGACGTTCCGGTGACGCCTCTGCAGATATTTCCATCCCCCGTGCCGCAGTGCGCCCCCTCTGCGCCGATCGATCTGAAGAATTGTCCGTCTCGCCAGGAGATATTCGCTTTCGGGCGGGCTGGGGGGCGGTGGCGGGAGGCGCGGCGCGGCACTGCGCCAGGATGGCCTCCATGGATGCCATCATCTCCGGAACCGATCTCGCGAGCGACCTGGCGGGCCCGCGGCCGCCGGTCGTGCTCGACGTGCGCTACACGCTCGGCGGCCCGCCGGGCCGCCCCGAGTACGAGGCGGGCCACATCCCGGGCGCCGTCTACGTCGACCTGGACGCCGAGCTGGCCGCCCCGCCCGGGCCCGCGGGCCGCCATCCGCTCCCCGACCCCGCCGTCTTCGGTGCGGCCATGCGCCGCGCGGGCGTCTCCGGCGACCGGCCCGTGGTCGTATACGACGGCGGGCAGGGCTGGTCCGCCGCGCGCTGCTGGTGGCTGCTGCGCTACACCGGCCACCCCGACGTCCGCGTCCTCGACGGCGGCCTCGCCGCCTGGCCCGGCGCACTCTCCCGGGAGACGCCCGCGGCCGGCGAGGGGGACTTCACGCCCGAGCCCGGTGCCCTGCCGGTGCTCACCGCGGCGGAGGCCGGCGCACTCGCCCGCCGCGGCGTGCTGTTCGACGCCCGCGCGGGGGAGCGCTACCGCGGCGAGACGGAGCCCATCGACCCGGTCGCGGGCCACATCCCCGGCGCCGTCTCGGCGCCGACGGCGGAGAACCTCGGCGCGGACCGGACCTTCCTGCCCGCGGCGGAGCTGGCGGCACGGTTCCGGGCGCTCGGGGCGGCGCCGGGCACGGAGGTCGGGGTGTACTGCGGCTCGGGGGTCTCCGCCGCCCAGGAGGTGCTGGCCCTGGAGATCGCGGGCATCCCCGCGGCGCTGTACCCGGGTTCGTGGTCGGAGTGGGTCGCGGACCCGGCGCGGCCGGTGGCGACGGGCGCGGAGCCCGGCTGACGGCGCGGGGTGGCGCCGCCCGCATACCGGAGCGGCACCGGGGCGGGCGGCGTCGCCCGGGGCGGCACGGCGGAGCGCGGGGGCGCGGCCCGCAGGGACGAATCCCCGCGAACCGCGCCCCGTCGCACGCTTACTCCGGCTTCTTGCGCCTGCTTCCGAACACGATCTCGTCCCAGCTCGGCACCGCGGCCCGGCGGCCGGGCCGCACGCCGTCGGCCTCCGCCTGCCGGTCCGTCTGCCCGGTCAGCCGCTCCCGGTGCGCCGAGACGCTCCGCGGCATCAGCACGTCCGCGTACGCGGAACCCGCGCTCGCCGCGGGCGCCGGAGGCTCCTCCTCCACCGCGGCCGGCTCGGGCTCCTCCTCCGGCGGCGGCCCCGGCACCGGACCGTGGACCGGCCCCGGCTTGGTCGCGGAACCCGCCGAACCCGCCGTGGCGGCGGGCCCGTCGGACGCGGCCGCGGGCGCGGACTGGTCCGGCACCACCAGGTCGCCCCGGAAGCTCGGCACCGCCTCCAGCAGGCTGGTCAGCGAGTCGCGGTCCTCGCCGGCGCCGTCCCGGTCCCCGCGCCCGTCGGAAGGCCGCTCCGGACTCCGGGGCAGCCGCGCGATCTTGGGCACGAACGGCAGGCTCGGCTCGGGCGAGGCGTCGGTCTCGCCGATCAGCGCGCGCGCCTCGTCGTCGACGGGCTGCACGAGCCGCCGCGGCGGGTCGTACGTCCAGCCGGCGCTGTGCGGCTCACCCGCGACGCGGTAGACGAGCAGGACCTCCCACGTGCCGTCGTCCCGGCGCCAGGAGTCCCACCGCGCGGAATCCTTCTCCGCGCCGCGCATCATCAGCCGCTCGGCGACCGCCTCGCCCAGCGCGGGCCCCGCGCTCTCGCCGGGCCGCCGCAGGGGCGTCTTGCGGGCGCGCTCGGCCATGAACGCACGCTCCGCGAGCACGGGGCCCTCGAAGCGGCGGACGCGGTCGACGGGGATCCCGGCGAGCGCGGCGACCTCCTCGGCGGACGCTCCGGCTCGTATCCGCGCCTGGATGTCGCGGGGGCGCAGGTGGTTCTCGACCTCGATCTCGATCTGGCCGAGCCGCGCACGGTCGTTGCGCACCGCGGCGCGCAGACGCTCGTCAATCGGAAGGGTGTACTCCGTACTGTCCGCAGCCTTCAGCACCAGCCGTGTGCCGTCGTTACTGACCGCCACGACACGCAGTTCGGGCATGGGAACCTCCCGGTGGTGCCTGCCGACGTTCGGTGCGTCGCTGCTCTTCCCGCTAGTCGAGTGTGGCCTGCCCGGGTGCAGCCTGCCACAACATTGCTGAGTTGCCCGGCGTGTCGGGTCTTGGAACCCGATGCGCCGTTATGACACGGTTACGCATTTGCAACGCAGCGGCCGTGATCGCCGCCGTCGGACGGACACCGGAGCACTGGCTCGCCCACAGTACTCCATTCGAGCCATGCGGGTGGACCGGCGCGCCACCGAACGCGGAACGTTGCACGGCAGTTGAGTCTGCCTGTTGCGCCCCGGTTCGATCAAGAGGTGCGTTGCATCACAGAATCCCCGGAATCGGAACTAACGGGTCCGTCCGTGCGCTCGTCCATGAGGGCAGGAGCCCATCGGAGCGATCTTGGGATGGAGATGCGGGGCACGGCGGACAGGACGGCGGACGACGGCGGCGAGGAGAAGCGCAAGGGGAAGATCGAACTCAGCGGCGCCCAGGTCGCGGGCGGTGCGTCGGCCACGATGGTGGCCGCGTTCCTCGCCTCCAGCATGGGCGTGTACGGCACGATCATCGGCGCCGGCGTCGTCAGCGTGGGAGCCACCGCGGGCGGCGCGCTCTTCCAGCACCTCTTCCGGCGTACGGGCCAGCAGTTGAAGGACGCGGCGGTCGCGGCGCCGAAGGCGCTGCACAAGCAGACGACGCCGCTGCCCACGCCCGTACGCAACCGGGCGGACGACGAGACGCACCTGCTCAGGACCGTGGCGCCGGCGGCCGGGGAGGAGGCGCGGCTCCTCCCGGGCGCGCCCGGCGCGGCCGACGACGCGACGCAACTCCTGCCCGTCGCGCGCCCCCCGGCCGACGACGCGACGCAACTTCTGCCCGTCGCGCGCCCGGAGCCCGGCGACGACGCCACCGTGCTCGGCGCACCCGCTCCCACCGGCGGCTTCGGCAGCGCGCGTACGCACGGCACCCGCGCCCGCGGCTGGCGGCGCCTCGCGCTGGTCGCCGCCGGGACGTTCGCCGCCGTGATGGCCGTGGTCTTCGGCATCGAGAAGCTCACCGGCGGACCGCTCTCCAACGCCTGGGGCGACGACCGCACCGGCACGTCTTTCAGCCCCGGCGAACGAAAGTCCGACTCCCCGCCGGCGCCCGGCGAGGGCGGCCACACCACCGGCACCCACGAGCCCGGCACCGAGGAGACCGGCGGCACCGGCGGCACCCCCGGCACCGGCTCCGGCGAACCCCGCGACGGCTCCACCGGCTCCCCCGACGAGGGAACCGGCGAACACCCGGGCCCCGGCGGCTCGTCCACCCCGCGGCCCGGCAGCGGCGAGGGCCCCGCGCCCGGCACCACGGAGGGCGGCACGACCCCGGCCCCCACGCCCACCCCGACGCCGCCCGGCACCGGCGGGGAACCCGAGGAGCCCGGCACGGGCGAGACGCCGGCGACCCCGCAGCCGGACGGCGCCACGGCACCGGGGGCGCCGCAGTAGCCGCGGCTGCCGCCCGGGGGCGCGCTCAGTCCCCCAACACCCGCCGCAAGTAGTCGTTCCCGAACACCCGGCCGGGGTCCAGCCGGTCCCGTACCGCGGTGAACTCCCCGAACCGCGGGTACACCCCCGCCAGATACTCCGCGTCCCGGCTGTGCAGCTTCCCCCAGTGCGGCCGGCCGCCGTGCGCCGTCATGATCCGCTCCACCGCCGTGAAGTACGCCTGGTGCGGCGTCCCCCGGTACAGGTGCACCGCGACGTACGCCGTGTCCCGCCCCGACGCCGTCGACAGCGGGATGTCGTCGGCGGGCGCGACCCGTACCTCCACCGGGAAGCTGATCCGCAGCCGCGACCGGTCGACCATCGCCTTCAGCTCCCGGATCGCGGCCACGGCCGCCGCCCGCGGCAGCGCGTACTCCATCTCCACGAACCGCACCCGCCGCGGGCTGGTGAAGACCTTGTACGGGATGTCGGTGTACGTCCGCGCCGACAGCGCGCGGCTGGAGACCGCCGCGATGCCCGGGATCGCCGCGGGCACCGCCCGCCCCACCGCGCAGGCCGCCCGGAAGACGCCGTTGGAGAGCAGTTCGTCGTCGATCCACCCGCCGATCCGGCCGAGTGGCTCGGCGGGGCCCTCGCTGCGGTTGTTGCGCTTGGTATTGCAGCGGCCGGTGTGCGGGAACCAGTAGAACTCGAAGTGCTCGTTCTCCCCGGCCAGTTCATCGAAGGACGCGAGGACGTCCGTGAGCGCCATCGGCTCCTCCCGCGCGGTGAGCAGGAAGACCGGCTCCACCGCGAAGGTGAGCGAGGTGACGACGCCCAGCGCGCCGATGCCGAGCCGGGCGGCGGCGAAGACCGCCGCGTCCTCGCCGGTGTCGGCCGCCGTGTACGTACGCGCCCGGCCGCCGGCCGTCACCAGCTCCAGGGCGGTGATCTGGGCGGCCAGCGAGGCGGAGGAGCGGCCGGTGCCGTGGGTGCCGGTGGCGGTGGCGCCCGACACGGTCTGCGCCATGATGTCGCCCATGTTGGTGAGCGAGAGGCCGGCGGCGGCGAGGGCGTGGTTGAGCTGGTGCAGCGGGGTGCCCGCGGCGACGGTGACGGTGCCGGCCCCGCGGTCGATCTCGTGGATGCCGACCAGCCGCTCCGGGCGGATCATGAGCCCGCCGGTGGCCGCGGCGGCGGTGAAGGAGTGGCCCGTACCGACGGCCTTGACCTTCAGCCCCTCCTCGGCGGCGGTCCGTACGGCGTCGGCGACCTCGGCGGTGGTGGCGGGGCTCACGGTCCGCGCGGGGCGGGCGGTGACGGTGCCCGCCCAGTTGCGCCAGGCGCCCGCGGCGCTCGTGCCCCTCACCTGATGCATCCGCCGTCCATCCGCTGAACGGGCCGGTCGTACGGCCCCTCGTCCCGGCTCTCGCCCCCCGGTTGGAGAGGGATGATACTCGCGCGTACGGACCGTCCCGACGCCGGTGCCCGGCTCGGGCGAACGGCGGGCGCATGGCAGGATCGAAGACATGCCAGACGTGCCGTCCCCCCAGCCGTACGACGCCCTTCTGCTGCTCTCCTTCGGCGGCCCCGAGGGCCCGGACGATGTCGTTCCGTTCCTGGAGAACGTCACCCGGGGACGCGGCATCCCGCGCGAGCGGCTGGAGGAGGTGGGCAAGCACTACTACCTCTTCGACGGCGTGAGCCCCATCAACGCCCAGAACCGCACGCTGCTCGCGGCCCTGCGCAAGGACTTCGCCGAGGCGGGCCTCGACCTCCCGGTCTACTGGGGCAACCGCAACTGGGCCCCGTACCTCACCGACACCCTGCGGGAGATGACCGAGGCCGGGCACCGGCGGGTGCTGGCGCTGGTCACCAGCGCGTACGCCTCGTACTCGGGCTGCCGGCAGTACCGCGAGAACCTGGCCGAGTCGCTGGCCGAGCTGACCGCGGAGGGCCTGGAGCCGCCGCGCGTCGACAAGCTGCGGCACTACTTCAACGCCCCCGGCTTCGTCCGTGACATGGTCACCGGCGTGCAGGACGCGCTGGCGCGGCTGCCCGAGGACGTACGCGACGGCGCCCACCTGGCCTTCACCACCCACTCCATCCCCACCGCCGCGGCCGACACCTCGGGCCCCCCGGCGGACCACGGCGACGGCGGCGCGTACGTGGCGCAGCACATGGACGCCGCCAAGCTGGTCGCGGACACCGTGGCCGTGCTCACCGGGGTGCAGCGGCCCTGGCGGCTCGTCTACCAGTCGCGCAGCGGCGCCCCGCACATCCCGTGGCTGGAGCCGGACATCTGCGACCACCTGGAGGAGCTGCACGCCGCCGGGGCGCCCGCGGTCGTGATGGTGCCGATCGGCTTCGTCTCGGACCACATGGAGGTCATGTACGACCTCGACACCGAGGCGGCGGCGAAGGCGGCGGAGCTGGGCCTGCCCGCCGTGCGGTCCGCGACCGTCGGGGCGCGGCCGGCGTTCGTCGGGACGCTGCGGAAGCTGGTCCTGGAGCGGGCCGCGGCCGAGCGCGGTGAACCGGTCGAGCGGCCCGCGCTGGGCCGCCTGGGGCCGAGCCACGACGTCTGCCCGGCGGGCTGCTGCCCGGCCCGCAACCCCCGGCCCGCGACCGCGGGCGCCGACTGACGCCGCGGAAAGGCGCCGCCGGAACGGCCGGCGGACGGCCGCCCGGCAGCCGCCCGCGGCACCCACCCCCGCACCCGAGGAGCACCGTGACCGACGAGCCCCGCCCCGAGCCCGCCGCCGCGCCCCAGGACGAGCTGCTGGCCCTGGCGCTGGAGGCCGCGCGCCGCGCGGGCGAGCTGCTGCGCGACCGCCGGCCCGCCGACCTCGGCGTGGCCGCGACGAAGTCCAGCGCCATCGACGTCGTCACCGAGATGGACTTCGCCGCCGAGAAGCTGATCACCGGCTTCCTCACCGAGCACAGGCCCGAAGACGGGATCCTGGGCGAGGAGGGCGCGAGCCGGCCCGGCAGCAGCGGGGTGCGCTGGGTCGTCGACCCGATCGACGGCACCGTGAACTACCTCTACGGCCGTCCCGACTGGTCGGTCAGCATCGCCGCCGAGTACGCGGGCGAGCCCGTCGTCGGCGTCGTGGCGGCGCCGATGCGCGGCGAGACGTACCACGCCGTACGCGGCGGCGGCGCCTTCGTCAACGGCGCACCGGCGCACTGCCGCCCCGCCCCGCCGATGGACCAGGCGCTGGTCTCCACCGGCTTCAACTACGTCCTCGACGTGCGCGCGCACCAGGCCGAGGTGGCCCGCCTGCTCATTCCCCGGGTGCGCGACATCCGCCGCGGCGGTTCGGCGGCGATCGACCTGTGCGACGTGGCCTGCGGCCGGCTCGACGGCTACTACGAGCGCGGCCTGAATCCGTGGGACCTGGCCGCCGGCGACCTCATCGCCCGCGAGGGCGGCGCGCTGACCGGCTCCCGGCCCGGCGGGCGGCCCGACGGTGACCTCACCGTCGCCGCGGTGCCGGGGCTCTTCGAGCCGCTCCAGCGGCTGCTGGACGAGCTGGGCGCCTGGCACGACTGAGCCCTCCGGGCCCCGCGCCGTACCGCCGCCTCGGGCGGCCGTGCGGCCCCGCCCCGGTCCCGCGGCCGGTACCCCCGGCCGCTCCCGGCACGCATGCCCCCGCCGGAGCGGCGCCACCTTCCCGCCCGTACCCCGCAACCTCCACGTCACCTCGCCGACGCCTCCCGGACACCCGCGGACAATGCGGCGCCCCGGCACCGTCGGGGTGCCGGGGCGGTGTGGGCGTCGGGCGGGTCAGACTCCGGAGCCGGCGCCGACCTCGACGCCGTGGTCGGCGGCGAGCCGGCGCAGATCGTCCAGCTCCTCCTGCTCGACCTCGACACCGAACTCGTCGCCTTCCTCGCGGGCGCGGTCCAGCTCGTTCTCGGCCTTCTTGATGCGCTGCAGAATGCCAGCGGTGAAAGCGTCCATTGTGTGCGCCCCCTCGTCGTCGGGTCGAGGCACTTGGGGGTGTGCCGACGGTTCAGATCACGGAGACCGTCCTTCCGGCTACAGCCTGTGTGCCATGCCGGGAATGGAGGCTGGGAAACGTGATCGGCGGGTGTGGAATCGTCCTCCCCGCACTCCCGGGGGTGGAAACATCGGATCCGCAGAATCTTTGGGTGCCCGGCTGCTTACCACCGGTTTACGCACATTGCAGGCAGGATGGAGCTGTTCTTCAGCACCGTTCCGTGCCCCCACGCACCACGTAGAGAGGACCCCGCCGTGCGCGTACTCGTCGTCGAGGACGAGCAACTGCTCGCCGACGCGGTGGCCACCGGCCTGCGCCGGGAGGCGATGGCCGTGGACGTCGTCTACGACGGCGCGGCGGCCATCGACCGCATCGAGCTGAACGACTACGACGTGGTCGTGCTCGACCGCGACCTGCCCCTGGTCCACGGCGACGACGTGTGCAGCAAGGTCGTCGAGCTGGGCCTGCCCACCCGCGTGCTGATGCTCACCGCGGCGGGCGACGTCCGCGACCGCGTCGAAGGTCTCGAGCTGGGCGCGGACGACTACCTGCCCAAGCCGTTCGCCTTCAGCGAACTCACGGCGCGCGTGCGCGCCCTCGGCCGCCGCAGCACCCAGGCGCTGCCCCCGGTGCTGGAGCGGTCCGGGATCAAGCTCGACCCGGGCCGCCGGGAGGTCTACCGGGACGGGCGGCTCGTGCAGCTCGCGCCGAAGGAGTTCGCGGTGCTCGAGGTGCTCCTGCGGGCCGAGGGCGGTGTGGTCTCCGCGGAGCAGTTGCTGGAGAAGGCGTGGGACGAGAACACCGACCCGTTCACCAACGTCGTACGCGTCACCGTCATGACGCTGCGCCGCAAGCTCGGCGAGCCTCCCGTGATCATCACGGTGCCCGGTTCGGGCTACCGCATCTGACGCTCCCGACGCACCCCCACGCACCCGACGGATGGCCTCATGGACGACAACAGACGCTCCGCGTCGGACGAGCTGCCCGCCGGCACCCCGCCCAAGCCCACCTGGGACCCCCGGGAGGGCGCGGCGCCGTACTGGCTGCGCCCGACCATCCGGATACGCCTCACGCTGATCTACGGCGGCATGTTCCTCATGGCCGGCATGGTGCTGCTGGCGATCATCTACCTGCTGGCCGCCACCGCCTTGGACAGCTTCGCCACCCCCTTCAAGCTGCTGGAGAGCAGCGGCACCGTGCAGGTGGCCAGCGGGCCCTGTCCCGAGGTCTCGGACGCCAAGACGTACGACCAGTTCAACGGCATCCTGGAGGCGTGCATCGAGCGGCGCCGCCAGCTCGCCCTCGACTCCCTGCTGCGCAAGTCGCTGCTCGCGCTGCTGGGGATGACGGTCCTGGCCTTCGCCTTCGGCTACGTCGTCGCCGGCCGGGTGCTCTCGCCGCTCGGCCGCATCACCCGCACCGCGCGCAGCGTGGCCGGTTCCGACCTGCACAAGCGGATCGAGCTGGACGGCCCCGACGACGAGCTGAAGGAGCTGGCGGACACCTTCGACGACATGCTCGACAGACTCGACCGGGCGTTCAACGCCCAGCAGCGCTTCGTCGCCAACGCCTCGCACGAGCTGCGCACGCCGCTGGCGATCAACCGCACCCTGCTGGAGGTCCAGCTCTCCGATCCCCAGGCGTCGCCGGAGCTGCAGCAGCTCGGCAAGACCCTGCTGGCCACCAACGAGCGCAGCGAGCTGCTCGTGGAGGGCCTGCTGCTCCTCGCCCGCAGCGAGAACGAGATCGTCGACAGAAAGCCCGTCGACCTCGCCGAGGTGGCCTCCCAGGCGCTGGACCAGACCCGCGGCGAGGCGCAGGGCAAGGGCGTCGAGCTGCGCGGGGTGCGCAAGCCCGCGTACGTCCAGGGGAACGGGGTGCTGCTGGAGCGGGTGGGGCTGAACCTGGTGCAGAACGCCGTGCGGTACAACGTCCCCGAGGGGGGCTGGGTCGAGGTGGCGACGGAGGCGCAGCCCGGCGTCGCCGTGCTGACGGTCGCCAACACCGGACCGGTCGTCCCGGCGTACGAGGTGGACAACCTTTTCGAGCCGTTCCGGCGTCTTCGCACGGAGCGTACGGGCAGTGACAAGGGGGTAGGACTGGGGCTGTCCATTGTGAGATCCGTCATTCGCGCGCACGGCGGGACGGTGACCGCACAGCCGCGCGAAGGCGGGGGCCTGGTGATTCGCGTCGCCCTGCCCATGCAGACTGTGTGATACGTCACATTCCACTCATCCCGGGCGTGTGCGCTGCGTCATCGCCGTATTCCGGGAAAAGCCCGTAAGATCCGCGTTTCCGCAGGATGCGGTCACGGGAAGTACACGGGGTGGCGTGCACGAGAAGGGCCCGGGACCGCGTATGGTCCCTTTCGCCATCCGGCCGCGATCACCCCTGCGGGGGGCGGCTGGGTGTCGATTGCGTAACAGACCTTGATGTGAGGCAAAATCTCCGCTTCGGGTCGGGCACAAGACCGGCCTCTCATGCGTTACGTGCGCTGGAGACTCACTGACCACCCGGAGGGGGAGAGCGAGAATGGCAACGGACTACGACACCCCACGCAAGACAGACGACGACGTCAACGAAGACAGCATCGAAGAGCTGAAGGCGCGGCGCAGCGACAAGTCGGCCGCCGCCGTCGACGTCGACGAATTCGAGCAGAACGAGGGGCTGGAACTGCCCGGTGCGGATCTCTCCAACGAGGAGCTGTCCGTGCGGGTCCTGCCCCGCCAGGAGGACGAGTTCACCTGCATGAGCTGCTTCCTGGTGCACCACCGCAGCCAGTTGGCCGCCGAGAAGAACGGCCAGCCGATCTGCCGCGACTGCGCGGCCTGAGGCCGGCCGTGGCCCCACGGCCGGCTCCGGTCCCGCCGGGCCGAAGACCGGGATCCTGCAGCGGACGCGCCCCGACCGGCGCGTCCGGGCGGCGCTTGAGCGGGTGGCGGACGCCATCGTGCAGACGGCGCCGCGCGTCCCGGTCCGCGACCTGGCGACCCTGCGCCGGCAGTTCCCCGGGCTCGGCCCGGAGGAGATCGCCGACCGGCTGGTCGCCGGTGCGGTGAAGGGGAGCGCCACGGTCGGCGCGGGCATCGGAGCGGCGGCGATGATGCCCGCGCCGCCAGCCATGCCCGCGGAACTCGCCGCCGAGATCGTGGCGGTGGCCTCGATAGAGCTGAAGCTCATCGCCGAGCTGCACGAGGTGTACGGGGTACGGGCGGCAGGCCCGGCACGGCAGCGAGCCATGGCGTACCTCGGCGCCTGGACCGACGAGCGCGGCATCGACGCCGGCAAGCTGATCAGCTTCGACGCCGTCCTCGGCGGCCCCATGCGCCGCCGGCTTCGGCAGCAGGTCCTCAGGCGCACCGTGCGGAACCTGCCGACCCTCGCCCCGTTCCTCATGGGCGCGGCCGCCGGTGCGCTGATGAACCGTAAGGACACGGGCAAGCTCGCCGAGCGCGTCCGCGACGACCTGCGCGCCCGCCAGGTCCCCTGGGACGCTCTCACGCCGGCGGGCGGGGAGCTTGCCGCGCCCGGGAGCCCCGGTGGCCGCTCCGGCGCCGGGAGCACGGGCACCGGACTGCCGAAGGGCGACCCGCGGGCGCTGCCGCCGGGCGGGCGCTGAGGCGCGCTCGCGCGTCCGGTATTCAGCTCGCGGCGGACTTGAGCGCCGCCACCAGCCGCTCCGGCTGCCGCGTCGACAGGTAGAGATACGGCGTCGGGTCCTCCGGATCCGTGACCTCCACCCGCACCGCCGTCGGGATGTACCCCCGCAGCAGCATGTACGCGCGCGTGTCCGCCTTGTGCGTACGCCAGGCCCGCGCCTCCTCCGCGTCCAGCGCCCGCGCCTCGCCCAGCGCCGTCAGCGGGACCCGGGCGTCGTCGGTGACGAGCTTCCCGGCGACGATGCGGATCCGCGCCGACCCGTACGAGCTGACGCCGACCGCCGCCAGCGCCGTCCCGCCGGCGAGCCCGGCCAGCAGCGGCAGCGTCCCGAAGGGCGTCAGCACCAGCGCCAGGCACACCCCCGCGCCCACCGCCAGACCCCACCAGGACCGCGGTGCGCTCAGCCGCTCGTCGTAGCTCTGCGTCGTCTCCATGGCGTCCAGCCTCCCACGGCCCCCGACCGCGGCTCGGCCGCGGGTCGAGTGCGCAGGTAGGCTCTGGCCGCGTGACTGCAAGTGACAAGCTGACCCCGCCGCCCGGCGCCGCGGAACCCGTGCGGCACCCGGACGCCCCGGCGCCGGGACAGCCCCTCGGCTCCCACTACGACCAGTGCTTCGGCTGCGGCACCGGGCAGGAGCACGGCCTGCACCTGGCCGCGCGGGCGGGCGAGGGCGTGAGCGTGACCGCGGAGTTCACCGTCAGGCCCGCCCACCAGGGCGCCCCCGGGCTCGCCCATGGCGGGGTGCTCACCTCCGCGCTCGACGAGACGCTGGGCGCGCTGAGCTGGCTGCTGCGCACCATCACGGTGACCGGCCGGCTGGAGACCGACTTCCTGCGGCCGGTGCCGGTGGGCACCACGCTCCACCTGGCCGCCCACGTACGCGCCGTCGCCGGCCGCAAGATCTACTCCACCGCCGCCGGCCGCCTCGACACCCCGGAAGGCCCGGTGGCCGTACGCGCCGACGCCCTCTTCGTGGAGGTGAACGTGGACCACTTCGTGGAGCACGGCCGGGACCGCGAGATCCGGGCCGCGATGGCCGACCCCGACCAGGTCAGGCGGGCCCGCGCGTTCGAGGTGAACCCGTGACGGCCGGGCGGGAGCCGGTGGACGTGCTCATCCGCCGCGTCGACCCCGGGGTACCGCTCCCGGCGTACGCGCACCCGGGCGACGCCGGCGTCGACCTCGTCACCACCCGGCCCGCGGAGCTGCCCCCCGGCGAGCGCGTCATCCTGCCCACCGGCATCGCCATCGCGCTGCCCGACGGCTACGCGGCGTTCGTCCACCCGCGTTCCGGGCTCGCCGCCCGCTGCGGCGTCACGCTCGTCAACGCCCCGGGGACGGTGGATGCCGGGTACCGTGGGGAGATCAAGGTGAACGTGGTCAACCTCGACCCGCGCCGGCCGGTGCGGTTCGAGCGTTTCGACCGGATCGCCCAGCTCGTGATCCAGCAGGTGGAGAAGGCCCGCTTCCACGAGGTATCCGAGCTCCCCGGTTCCGCCAGGGGCGAGGGTGGGCACGGTTCGACCGGAGGGCACGCCTCCCTCGGGGACCGTCAGTCAGTTCATGGATACGCTTCGGTCATTGCCGACCGGGAAGGACAGTGACGTGTTCGGACGTCGTCGCAAGGGGCAGGAGGAGCCCGCCGACAAGCTCGCCGACGGCGTGGCCGCGGAGGACGCCGAGTCGGCGGACGAACCGGAGGACGGGGAGGAGCGCCGCTACGCGCTGCCCCCCGAGGAGCGCCCCGACGGACCGTGGGACATCAGTGAGGTCGAGGACGCCAGCCGCGGCCGGGTGGACCTCGGCGGCCTGCTCGTCCCCGGGGTCGAGGGCATGGAGCTGCGCGTCGAGGTGGCGGGCGACTCGATCGTCGCCGCGACCGTGGTGCTGCGGGACAGCGCGATCCAGTTGCAGGGCTTCGCCGCCCCCAAGAACGAGGGCATCTGGGGCGAGGTGCGCACCGAGATCGCCAACGGCATCACCAAGCAGGGCGGCATCATCGACGAGCGCAAGGACACCCTCGGCTGGGAGCTGCGCGCGCAGGTGCCGGTGAAGCTGCCGGACGGCAAGAGCGGCATGCAGGTCGTGCGGTTCGTCGGCTGCGACGGCCCGCGGTGGTTCCTGCGCGGGGTGATCTCCGGCCACGCCGCGGTGCAGCCGCAGGCGGCGGGGGTGCTGGAGAAGATCTTCCGCGAGACCGTGGTCGTACGCGGTGACGGGCCGATGGCGCCGCGGGACCCGATCGTGCTGCAGTTGCCGACGGACGCGCAGATGGTGCCGGACGGCGTGCAGCAGGACGAGGCGAGCGAGGGCTCGCGCTTCGCGGGCGGCATCGACTCGCTGGCGCGGGGCCCGGAGATCACCGAGGTGCGCTGAGCGCAGCGCGCGGAAGCGGATGTGACGGCGGCGGGCCGGGTCATGACGACCCGGCCCGCCGCCGTGGTGTGGGGGGCGGGCCCCGTGGGCCCGGAGGCCGGCGCCCCCGGGTAACGAAGCGGTGACGACGGGTTCCGGGGCTGCCGGGGGCGTTGCGGCTCGCTTATTCTCCGGGCATCTCGGGACATGGGGGGACCGTTGACGGCGAGCGTCGCGCGGCCGGGGGGCCGGCTACCGCCGGTGCTGCGGCAGAGCGCGCACCACGGCCTGGTGCTGGCCGCCGCCGCGCTCGCCCTCCTCCTGGCCGTCACCGTCCTCGCCGCGCTCGTCGCGGTCGCCGAGCAGGCTGCGGAGACCGGGGCGAGGGAGCGGCTCGCGGCGGATCCGGACGCGGCGGTGCGGATCAGCGGGGCGTACGACCCGGACGCCGTGGCGCGCGCGGACGGGCCCGTGCGGGGCGCGCTGGCGCGCACGTACGGCGAGGTGGCCCACCGGACGACGCGGCTGGTGCGGGCCCCGGCCGCGCGGGAGCAGCAGTTGGCCGTGGCCGGGAGCGGCGTCGGCGGGCGGGGCGCGGTGGGTCTCTCGCTGCTCTGGGCGGAGGACGCGGGACGGCAGGCGCGGCTGACCGAGGGGGAGTGGCCGCGGGCCGGGGGCCCGGCGGCGGCCGGGGGCCGGGTGGAGGTCGTCCTCGACGAGGGGTACGCGGCGCGGCTGGGCCTGGCGACGGGCGACGACTTCGCCCTCGGCGGCGACGAGGACGCCGCGGCGGAGGAGGGCGGCGAGGGCTCGGGCCCGGGCGGCGAGGACGCGGTGCGGCCGCTGGCCATGCGGGTCTCCGGGCTCTACGTTCCGCGCGACCCCCGAGCCCCTCTCTGGCAGGACCTCACCGGGACCTTCGGCACCCCCGACAGCGTCGGCCTCGTCGACCGGCGCGTCTTCGCCGCGCAGCCGTTACTCCGGCGGGACGCCAGGGCCGTGTGGCTCGCCGTGCCCGACGCGCGGCGGCTGCGGCTCGGGCAGGTCGGCCCGCTGCGGGAGCGCGTCGTCGCGCTGGCCGCGGGGGACGCCGAGCGGGTCGTCTTCGGCCGGGGCGGCGGGGGGCTCGCCGACGCCGAGGCCGCCACCGACCTGCCGTACGCGCTGCGGCAGTTGGACGTCCCCGTCGCCGTCGCGCGGGCCGGTACGTACCTGCCGGTGGCCCTGCTCGCCTCGCTGGCCCTCGCCGCGCTCGTGCTGACCGCCCGGCAGCTCGCCCGCCATCGCGCCGCCGAGCAGGTGCTGCTCGGCAGCCGCGGCGCCGGGCCGCTGCGGCTCGTCGGCGGGGCCGCCGCGCAGTGGGCGGCGGTGGCACTGCCCGCCGCGCTGGCCGGGCCGTATCTGGCGGGCCCGCTGCTCCGGGGTCTCGCCGCGGCGGGGCTCTGCGACGGGCCGGTGCCGGGGAGCGCCGCGACCGGCGCGGGGTGGACGGTCGCCGCGCTGGCGCTGGCCGTGCACGCCGCCGCGGCGCTCACGCCCGTCGCCCGGGCCGCCCGGGACCGGCGCGCGGTGGCCCGGCTGCGGCGCCGGGTGCCCCGGCTCGCGGCGTACCAGCGGGCGGGTGCGGACCTGGCGCTGGCCGGGATAGCCGCCGTCGGCTGGGTGCAACTCGTCACGTACCGCACCCCGGTCGCCGACTCCGGCGCCGTCGACCCCGTCGTCGTGCTCGCGCCCGTCGCCCTCACCGCCGCGACCGTGCTCCTCGCGCTCCGCCTGCTGCCGCTCGCCGCCCGCGCCGCCGACCGGCTCGCGCGCCGCTCCGCGGGCCTCGTCCTGCCGCTGGGCGGCTGGCACCTGGGCCGCCGGGCGGCCGGGCACGCCGGGCCCGCGCTGCTCGTCGCGCTCGCGCTGGCCATCGCCGCGCTCGGCGCCACCGCCCTCGCGGTGCTCGACCGCGGCGACCGCGACCAGGCCGCGTTCGCGGTCGGCGCCGGCCTGAGCGTCGAGGCCGGGCAGGAGGGCGCGGGGTTCGTGCCGCGCGCGGAGCGCCACGAGCGGTACGGCCGGCTGCCCGGCGTCGCCGCCGCCACGCCGGTGGTGGACTGGGACGTCACCGTCGGCACCTCGTTCGCGGGGCTCACCGCGCTGGACTCCGCGGAGGTGCTGCCGACGCTCCGTACCGGCGCCGCCGCGGGCCCCGTCCCCGCCGTACGGGACGGGGCGGGCCTGCCGTACGACGTGCTCGCCGCGCTCGGCGGCACGGAACCCGCGCGGTCCCACGGCCTGCCGCTGCCCGGCCGCCCCGGCGCCCTGGCCATGCGCGTACGCCTCGACGCGGACGGCCCCGGCACCGCCGAGCCGTTCACGCTCACCGCCACCCTGGAGGACGCCGACGGCCTCGCGCACACCGTCTCCGGCACCCTGCCGCCCGCCGACGGCCGGGCGCACCGGATGAGCCTCCCGCTCGGCGGGTACCAGTACCCGCTGCGGCTCACCGGGCTCCAGTTGCGGACGGAGGAGGAGGCCGCGCAGCGCACGTACCGGCTGACGATCGACGACTTCGCGGGCGCCCCGCGCGGCGCCGGATGGCGGGACCTCATCGGCGGCGAGCGGCCCGACCGCGGGCTCGCCGGCTGCCCGGGACGCAAGCCGGCGCCGACGCGCGGCATGCCGCCGCGCCGCGCCACCGGGTTCGTCCTCTGCGAGCTGCGCACCGCTCCCGGCACGCTCTTCGACGGCGTGCTGCGCGGCCCGGACACCACGCTGCCCGGCGAACTGCTGAGCTGGCAGGTCCAACTCGGCCTCACCGGCCAGGGCAAGCCGCGGCCCGTGCCCGTGCTCGCCACCGGCCCGCTGCTCGCCTCGGGCCAGGCGGAGGTCGGCGAGACCCTGCGCGCCGGGCTGCCGGGCGGCACGGAGCTGCGGGCGCGGGTCGTCGGCAGCGTCGACGCGGTCCCCGGCACCGACCCGAGGCGGGGGCGGCTGCTGGTCGACAGCCGGGTGCTGGCGGCGTATCTCGTACGGGCCGGACTCGACCCGCCGGTGGAGTCGCACTGGTGGCTGGCCGCCCGCGGCGGCGACGCCGGTGCCGCCCGCGCGGCCGTCGAGCGGCGCCCGGAGCTGGGGACGGCGCGGGACGTGCCGGGGGAGCGGGCGGAGCTGGCGGCGTCGCCGCTGCGCGAGGGCACCGACGGGGCGCTGCGGCTCTGCCTGGTGCTGGCACCGGCGTTCGCCGTCGTCGGCTTCGCGCTCCACAGCGTGCTGGCGGTACGGGCGCGGGCGCGGGAGTTCGCGCTGCTGCGGGCGCTGGGCGTACGGACGCGGCAGTTGACGGCGCTGCTCTGGACGGAGCAGCTCTGCGTCGCGGCGTTCGCCGCCGCGGTGGGCACGGCGACGGGGGTGGCGCTCGCGGCGGCGGTGATGCCGGCGGTGACGGTCACGGAGACCGGGACGCCGGTGCACCCGGAGCTGGCGGTGGCGGTGCCGTGGCTGCGGGTGGCGGTGGTCGCGGCCGTGGTCACGGCGCTGATCTGTCTCGCGGTCACGGCGACGGCGCGGGCGCTGGCGCGCACGGACCTGGCGCGGGTGCTGAGGGCGGGGGACGAATGAGGGGGTGGCGGCGGTGGCGTACGGAGCGGGCGGCCGGCCCGGTCCGTACGGGAAAGGCGGCGGACGCGGCCGCCACGGACGGGCGGCCGGGCGCGGCCCGCGCGGACCGGCAGGACGCCGCCGCCGGCCGGACGCCCCGCCCCGCCCGCGGGCCCCGCGCCTGGCGTGAGGCCCGCGCCGACCTGCCCGCCTTCGCCTGCCTCGGCGTGCTCGTCGCGGTCCTCGCCGCCGTCGCCACCGCCGCGCCCCCGCTCCTCGACCGGGCCGCAGGCCGCGCGCTCGTCGACCGGATCGCCGCCGCGCAGGACGAACGCCCCCTGCTCACCCGCACCGTGACGTTCGCTCAGCCGGTCACCGGGCCGGCGGGGGAGGGCGGGACCCGTCTCGCCGACGACCTGGAGCAGGCCGGGGTCGACGTGACCACCGGCTCCCCCGACGCCCTCGACGGCCTCTTCGGCGAGCCCGCGCACCAGGCCCTCGTCCCCGCCGCCACCCTCGACGCCCCCCGCGGCACCGCCGCCCTCTCCCTGCTCCACACCACCGAGGCCCCCGGGCCCGCCGGCTACGCCGCCGGCCGCCCGCCGCGCGACACCGGCCCCGGCGGGCCCGTCGAGATCGCCGTCTCCACCCGCACCCGCGACGCGCTGGGCCTGCGCCTCGGCCAGGAGCTGACCCTGACCCCGCGTGTCGCCCGGCTCGACACCCCCGTCGTCGTCACCGGCTTCCTCCGCCCCGACCCCGCCGCCCGCCTCTGGCGCGGCAACCCGCTCCTCGCCGAGCCGCTCCCGGCCGACCGCGGGCCCGTCGAGGCCCGGGCGCTCATCGCCCCGGGCGCGCTCGACGTCCTCCTCGACCGCGGGCTGCCGCAGCTCACCGTCGAATGGCGGCTCCGGCTGGAGGTGGCCGAGGCGGACGAGGAGCGCGACGAGGCCGCGGCCCGCTTCGCCGGCGACGACGGCCGGGCCGCGCTGATCCGCGCCCTCGCCGCGTACGACCGCGCCTCCGCCGACAACTTCTGCGCCACCACCGGCAGCCCCCTGTGCGTCTACGGCTCCCACCCCGCCGAGCGCCCGACCCGCACCGACGAAGTCCAGCCGCTCGTCCGCGACTTCGACGCCGAGTGGGACCAGGCCGCCACCGTCGTCTCCTTCGCCCTCGCCTCCGTCGTCGGCGTCGGCCTCGCCGCCGCCCTCGTCACGTCCCGGCTCGCGGTGCGGCGGCGGCTGGGCGAGCACCGACTGCGGCGCGCCCGCGGCGCCTCCGCGGCGGGCCTCGCGTTCTCCCGCGCCGCGCAGTACGCGCCCGTGGCGGGCGCGGCGCTGGCGGCGGGGTACGCGGGGGCGAGACTGGCGCTGCCCGGCGGCGCGGCGCCGCCGGTGTGGCCGGCGGCCGCGGTCGCGGTCGCGGCCTGGCTGGCGCTGCCCGCGCTGACCTGGGCGGCGGTACGGGACCGGCGGCCGGGCCCGCGCCGCCGCCGGGGGAGTGCGGGGCGGCGGCTGACCGCGGAGGCCGCCGTGCTGCTGCTCGCCGGCGCCGGGGTGTGGGCGCTGCGGGTACGCGGCACCGCGGGCAGCGGCGCGTCGGACCCGCTGGTCGCGGCGGTCCCGCTGCTCTGCGGCCTGGCGGTCGTGGTGCTGCTGATACGGGCCTACCCGCCGCCGCTGCGCCTGCTGGCCCGGCTCGCGGCCCGCCGCCGCGGCCCGCTCGGCCTGCTGGCGCTCTCCCGCGCCGCCCGCGACGCGCCCGCCGCCGTGCTCGCGCTGCTCGTCCTCGTCGCCACCCTGGGCGCCGCCGTCTTCGGCGGCCTGGTCACCGGCACCGTCGAGGAGGGCCGCCGCGACGCGCTCGAATGGCGGACCGGCGGCGCAGCCGCGGTGCTCACCGACGCCGCGGGACCCGCCGCCGACGAGGCGCTGCGCCGTACGCCGGGCGTGGCGGAGGCGGTGCGGGTACGGCTCGTCCGCACCGATCTGACCAGCGCCGCCACCGGCCTCGGGCAGCGCGGCGCCGACGTGCTCGCCGTCGACGGGGCGGCGCTGCGCCGGGCCGATCCCGGTTCTGCCGCCGCGGCGGCGGTCGCGGGTCTGGGGGCGCCGCGGCGGGACGGCGCGGGGCGTCTGGTACTCCCGGTGCTGGCCGGCGGGGAGCGGGGGGAGGCCCGTACCGGAGAGACGTACGAGACGGAGTGGCCGGGGGTGCGGGTGCGGGTCGCGGGGCGGCTCGGCGAGGACGCGGTGCGGGACGCGGCCTTCGGCCCGCTGTACGGGCCGCGCGGCGAAGCGCCGGGCGCGGACCGGCCGTTGCTGCTCGCCGACACCGCGGCGCTGGCCGCCGCGGACCGGGAGCGCGCCGCGGACACCCCCCGCGGCACGGCCGCGGTCCTGTACTACGGGACCGCCACCCCCGCCGCCCTGCGCGCCGCCGCGCCCGGCACCGGCTACGGCAGCCCGTACGGAGAACTGCTCATCGCCGCGGAGGAGCGGGCGGCGGACCGCGACGACGGCGTGCTCGGCGCGATCCGCGGCGCGCACGCCCTGTGCGCGGCGCTGGCCGCCGCGCTGGCGCTGCTCACGCTCCTCGTGGAACTGCTGCTCTCCGCCCCCGAGCGTGCCCGCACCACCGCCTGCCTGCGCCTCCTCGGCCTCGGCCGGCGCGGCGCCACCGCCCTGGGCGTCCTGCAACTCGCCCCGTTCGCCCTCGCCGCCGCGGCCGGCGGCCTCGCCCTGGGCCTCGCGCTGCCCGCGGCCCTGGGCCCGGCCCTGGACCTCCAGGCCCTCACCGGCGGCCCCACCGCCCCCGCCCGCCACCCCGACCACCTCCTCACCGCCGCCCTCACCGTCGGCCTGCTCGCCCTCGTCGCCGCGGCGGCGGCCGCCGACGCGGTGACCACCCGCCGCACCCGCCGCCTGGCGGCCCTGCGCCTGGGGGAGGACCGATGACCGCGATCGCCGCCCGGCCCGGACCGCGGGCAGCACCTCCGGCCCGCCCGGCCCCACGCCCCACCGCACCTCCCCGACCGCCCCGGACCCGTCCCAGGAGGTCCGCGTGACCGCACCTCGCACCCCGGCCCAGGACCCGCCCCCCGGCCTCGCCGACCTGGAGGCCGCCGCCCGCGCCGCGCCCGCCGCCGAGGGCGGCGGGCCCCTCGTCGACTGCGACAACCTCGTCCGCATCTTCCACACCGAAGGCGTCGAGGTGCAGGCCCTCCAGGGCCTCGATCTCGCCGTCGCGGAAGGCGAGATGACCGCCCTCGTCGGTGCCTCGGGATCCGGCAAGTCCACCCTCCTCGGCATCCTCTCCGGCCTCGACGTGCCCACCGCGGGCCGCGCCCGCGTCGCCGGGCACGACCTGCTCGCCATGGGCCGCCGCGAGCGGCTGGCGTACCGGCGCCGCACCGTCGGCTTCGTCTGGCAGCAGACCGCCCGCAACCTGCTGCCGTACCTGACCGCCCAGGAGAACGTCGCGCTGCCCATGGCGTACGCCCGCGTCCCCCGCCGCGAGCGCCCCGCCCAGGCCGCCGCCCTGCTCGACGCCCTCGGCGTCGCGGACTGCGCGCACCGCCGCCCCGGCGAGCTGTCCGGCGGCGAGCAGCAGCGCGTCGCCGTGGCCGTCGCCGCCGCCAACCGGCCGCGGGTGCTGCTGGCCGACGAGCCGACCGGGGAGCTGGACACCGCGAGCGGCGAGCAGGTCTTCGCCGCGCTGCGCCGCGCCAACGAGGAGCTGGCCACCACCGTCCTCGTCGTCACGCACGACCCGCTGGTCTCCCGCCAGGTCCGCCGCACGGTGCAGATCCGCGACGGCCGCACCGCCGCCGAGACGCTGCGGGACGAGGAGCTGACGGCCGCGGAGTACGCCGTGCTCGACCGCGTCGGCAGGCTCCAGCTCCCGCGCGAGTACGTCGAGCGGTACGGTCTGCGACGACGGGTCCGGCTGACCGCGGAGCGGGACCACGTCGGGGTGTGGCGGGCCGGCGGGGAGCCGGCCGCGCCGGAAGGACAGGGCGAGCCGCCCGGCGGGCGGCGCGACGAGGGGGAGGACGCGTGAGCGAGGACACCGGCAGAGAAGGCACGGCGGTACGGGAACGGGCGGCGGCCGGCGCCGGGGCCATGGTCGTCGTCGAGGACCTGCACCGCACGTACGGCAGCGGCGCCACCGCCGTACACGCCCTGCGCGGGGTGTCGCTGCGGGTGCCGCGCGGCGAGCTGGTGGCGCTGAAGGGCCGGTCGGGCTCCGGCAAGACGACGCTGCTGAACCTCGTCGCCGGGCTCGACGTCGCCGACTCCGGCCGGATCGAGCTGGACGGCGTGGCGCTGTCCGGGCTCGGCGAGGCGGAGCTGCTGGAGCTGCGGCGAGACCGGATCGGGCTCGTCTTCCAGTCGTTCGGGCTGATCCCGATCCTGTCCGCGGCCGAGAACGTCGGGGTGCCGATGCGGCTGCGCAAGGTGCCGCCGCGGGAGCGCGAGGAACGGGTGGAGCTGCTGCTCGCGCTCGTCGGGCTCGCGGACCACGCCGCGCAGCGGCCGGGGGAGCTCTCCGGCGGGCAGCAGCAGCGGGTGGCGATCGCCCGGGCGCTGGCGAACCGGCCCGCGCTGATCATCGCGGACGAGCCGACGGGGCAGCTCGACGCGGAGACGGGGCACGCGGTGATGGAGCTGCTGCGGGCGGTGGTGCGCAGCGAGGGCGTCACGGCGCTGGTGGCCACCCACGACGCGGCGCTGCTGGACCTGGCGGACCGGGTCCTGGAGCTGCGCGACGGCACGATCACGGACCACTCGGAGGCGGGCACGGCCGTGGAGCCGCCGGCCCTCTGACCCGTACGGCCGCGGCACCCGCCGCCCGCCATCCGTACGCCCCACGGCCCCGCAGGACCTCCGGCTCCCGTCAGGGATGCGTCAAGGTCCGGTCCCCGGCCCTCGGCGCGCGCGCCGGACCGCCCGCGCGGTCGTACGCTCGACGGTGCGACACGCACGAAAGCGGACGGACAATCGAGTCATGACACGGGGCAAGCTGCGGATCTACCTGGGCGCGGCGCCGGGCGTCGGCAAGACCTACGCGATGCTCTCCGAGGCGCACCGCCGGCTGGAGCGCGGCACCGACGTGGTCGTGGGCTTCGTCGAGCACCACGACCGGCCGCGCACCGAGGTGCTGCTCCACGGCCTGGAGCAGATACCGCGCCGCGAGCTGGACTACCGCGGCACGCGGTTCACCGAGATGGACGTGGACGCCGTCCTCGCCCGCCGCCCCACCGTGGCGCTCGTCGACGAGATGGCGCACACCAACGTCCCCGGCTCCCGGAACGAGAAGCGCTGGCAGGACATCAAGGAGCTGCTGAGCGCCGGCATCGACGTCATATCGACCGTCAACATCCAGCACCTGGAGTCGCTGGGGGACGTCGTGGAGAACATCACGGGCGTACGGCAGCGGGAGACCGTGCCGGACGCCGTGGTCCGCAAGGCCGGCCAGATCGAGCTTGTCGACATGTCGCCCGAGGCGCTCCGCCGCCGCATGGCCCACGGCAACATCTACGACCCCGGCAAGATCGACGCCGCGCTCTCCAACTACTTCCGCCCCGGCAACCTCACCGCCCTGCGCGAGCTGGCGCTGCTCTGGGTCGCCGACCGCGTCGACGACTACCTGCGCGAGTACCGCAGCGAGCACGACATCCGCGACACCTGGCAGGCCCGCGAGCGCATCGTCGTCGGCATCACCGGCGGCCCCGAGGGCCGTACGCTCATCCGCCGCGGCGCCCGGCTGGCGACCAAGGGCGCGGGCGGCGAGATCATGGCCGTCTACATCTCCCGCAGCGACGGCCTCACCCCCTGAACACCGCCCCGCCCGAGGAGCTGGCCGTCCAGCGCACCCTCGTCGAGGACCTGGGCGGTACGTTCCACCACGTCATCGGCGACGACGTGCCGGACGCCCTGCTGGAGTTCGCGCGCGGCGTCAACGCCACCCAGATCGTGCTGGGCTCCAGCCGCCGCAAGGCGTGGCAGTACGCCTTCGGCCCCGGCGTGGGCGCGACCGTCGCCCGCGAGTCCGGGCCCGACCTCGACGTGCACATCGTCACCCACGGCGAGGTCGCCAAGGGCCGCGGGCTGCCACTGGCCCGCGGCGCCCGCCTCGGCCGCGGCCGTATCATCGCCGGCTGGCTCGTCGGCCTGGTCGGGCCCGTGCTGCTCACCGCGGTGATGCTCAGGCTCGACCGGACCCTGGGGCTCGCCAACGAGGTGCTGCTCTTCCTCTTCGCCACCGTGCTCGCGGCACTCCTCGGCGGCACGCTCCCGGCGCTGGCCTCCGCCGGAGCCGGCTCGCTGCTGCTGAACTACTACTTCACCCCGCCCGTGGAGACCTTCACCATCGCCGACGCGCGCAACATCGTCGCCCTCGTGGTCTTCTTCGCGGTCGCCGTCGCGGTCGCGTCCGTCGTCGACCTCGCCGCCCGCCGCACCTCCCAGGCCGCCCGGCTGCGCGCCGAGTCGGAGGTGATGTCGCTCCTCGCGGGCAGCGTGCTGCGCGGCGAGGGCTCGCTCGAATCGCTCCTGGACCGGGTGCGCGAGACGTTCGGCATGGAGTCCGTGTCGCTCTTCGAGCGGCAGCGCGGCGAGGACGGCTGGACCTGCGTCGGCCGCGTCGGCGCCAGCGCCGGCGCCCCCGCGGGCCCGGACGACGCCGACGCCGACATGCCCGTGGGCGACGACATGGCACTGGCGCTCACCGGCCGCAAGCTGCCCGCCGCCGACCGCCGGGTACTCGGCGCGTTCGCCGCCCAGGCCGCCGTCGTCCTGGAGCGGCAGCGGCTGGCCGCCGAGGCCGTGGAGGCCCGCAAGCTGGCCGAGGGCAACCGCATCCGCACCGCGCTGCTCGCCGCCGTCAGCCACGACCTGCGCACGCCGCTCGCCGCCATCAAGGCCGCCGTCACCTCGCTCCGCTCCGACGACGTCGCCTGGTCCGAGGAGGACGAGGCGGAACTGCTCGCCGCCATCGAGGAGGGCGCCGACCGGCTCGACGCCCTCGTCGGCAACCTGCTCGACATGTCCCGCCTGCAGACCGGCACCGTCACCCCGCTGCTGCGCGAGGTCGACCTCGACGAGGTGGTGCCCAAGGCGCTCGCCGGCGTGCCCGAGGGCAGCGTCACGCTGGGCATCCCCGAGACCCTGCCGATGGTCACCGTCGACGCAGGGCTGCTGGAGCGCTCGGTGGCGAACGTGGTCGAGAACGCGGTCAAGTACAGCCCGCCGGGCACCCCCGTCCTGGTGCAGGCGAGCGCCCTCGGCGACCGGGTCGAGCTGCGCGTCGTCGACCGCGGCCCCGGGGTCCCCGACAGCGGCAAGGACCGGATCTTCGAGCCCTTCCAGCGCTACGGGGACGCCCCCCGCGGCGCCGGCGTGGGCCTCGGCCTCGCGGTCGCCCGCGGCTTCGCCGAGGCGCTGGGCGGCACCCTCGTCGCCGAGGACACCCCCGGCGGCGGGCTGACGATGGTGCTCACGCTGCGGGCGGCCCCGGGCCGCGGCACCCCCGCGCCCGCCGAGCTGCCGGCCCAGGCGACGACGTGACGGCCGCCGTCCCCTACCCGGCCGCCGGTGTCCCGGCGGCGCCGGCGCACGGCCCGTCTCCGTATCCGTACCCTCCGAATGGACGAAAGGCAGCCGCCATGCACCGGGTGCTCGTGGTCGACGACGAGCCGCAGATCGTGCGCGCGCTCGTCATCAACCTCAAGGCGCGCAAGTACGAGGTCGACGCCGCCCAGGACGGCGCCACCGCCCTCAAGCTCGCCGCCGACCGCCACCCCGACGTGATCGTCCTGGACCTCGGCCTGCCCGACATGGACGGCGTCGACGTCATCCGCGGCATCCGCGGCTGGACCCGGGTGCCGATCCTGGTGCTCTCCGCCCGGCACAGCTCGGACGAGAAGGTCGAGGCCCTCGACGCGGGCGCGGACGACTACGTGACCAAGCCCTTCGGCATGGACGAGCTGCTGGCCCGGCTGCGCGCCGCCGTCCGCCGCGCCGAGCCCTCCGCGCCCGCAGGGGACCAGGCCGTCGTCACCACGGACGCCTTCACCGTCGACCTCGCGGCCAAGAAGGTCCACCGCGACGGCGCCGACGTCCGCCTCACCCCCACCGAGTGGCACCTGCTCGAAGTGCTGGTACGCAACGCCGGCCGGCTGGTCAGCCAGAAGCAGCTCCTCAAGGAGGTCTGGGGGCCCTCGTACGGCACGGAGACCAACTACCTGCGGGTCTACATGGCCCAGCTCCGCCGCAAGCTGGAGGCCGACCCGGCCCACCCGCGCCACTTCGTCACCGAGCCGGGCATGGGCTACCGCTTCGAGCAGTGAAACGGACCGCCCCGTGCGGGTACCCTGCGGGCATGGACCCCGCCCGCAGCGCCGACCGACCCGCCGGCCCGTTCCGCCGGCTGCTGGGCCGTCTCACCGGCGCCGCGGAGCCGCCGGCGGAGGACAGCCTGCCGCCCGACGAGGAGACCGCCGACGTCACGCCGATCCGGCAGTGCCACGACCGCGCCGTCGTCACCGTCACCGGCAGTCTCCGCACCGTCACGCTCCAGCCGCGCGCAGGCGTCCCCGCGCTGCAGGCGGAGCTCTTCGACGGCACGGACTCGCTCGACCTGGTCTGGCTCGGCCGCCGCGCCATCACCGGCATCGAGCCGGGCCGCAGCCTGACTGCCTCCGGCCGGATCGCCATGAGCCGCGGGCGGCGGGTGCTCTTCAACCCCAAGTACGAACTGCGACCCCTCGGACAGGAGCAGCGGTGACGTCATTCCAGAAGCCGGCCGACGAGCGCGCCGGAGGCACCGGCGCGACCGGCGGCCCGCCCGGGACCGCACCCGCACCGGCGCCCCCGTCCGGGGACGGCGCCGGCCGCACCGCCTCCGGCGTACCGGAGGGCGATTCGCAGGCCGTCACCCAGGCCGCCATGGCCGAGGCGTTCGGCGGCATCCGCGGCATGGTGGAGACCACGGTCCCCGGGCTCGTCTTCGTGCTCGTCTACACCATCGGCTCGGACATCAAGCCCTCCGCGATCGCCGCGCTCGGCGTCTCGCTGCTGCTCGGCCTCACCCGGCTGATCACCGGCGGCACCTTCAAGCACGCCTTCAGCGGCGTCTTCGGCGTGGCCATCGGCGTCGCCTTCGCGAACATGACCGGCAACGCCAAGGACTTCTACCTGCCGGGACTGCTCTACGGCCTGGGGCTGGCGCTCGCGTACATCCTCAGCACCCTGGCGGGCCTGCCGCTGATCGGGGTGATCCTCGGCCCGCTCTTCCGCGAGAACCTGTCGTGGCGCACCCGCAACCCCGGCCGCAAGAAGGCGTACGCCAAGGCGAGCTGGGCCTGGGGCCTGATCTTCCTCGCCAAGTCCGCGATCCTCTTCCCGCTGTACTTCTGGGCCGACCCCAAGGAGTTCGGCTGGGTGATCGTGGCGCTGAAGATCCCGCCGCTGCTCCTCGCGGTCACGCTCACGTACATCTTCCTCAAGCAGGCGCCGCCGCCGATCGACGTGATCGCGGAGGCGGAGGCGGAGGAGAAGGCAGAGGCGGAACGGGAGAAGGCGGGCCGGCCGGCGGCCGAGCGCGACTAGCGCGCCGCCGGGTCGGCCTCGCCGGGTCAGCGCCGCCGGGTCAGTCCTCGCGGCGTACCGAAAGCAACTCCTCCAATTGCTCCTCGCGCGCCTGCGCGGCCACGAAGAGCAGCTCGTCGCCCGCCTCCAGGGTGTCGTCGGGCTTCGGGGTGAGGACCGTGCTGCCGCGGATGATCGTCACCAGCGTGGTGTCCGCGGGCCAGTCGACGTCGCCGACGGAGGTGCCCGTGAGGGCCGACTCCTCCGGCAGGGTCAGCTCGACGAGGTTCGCGTCGCCGTGGCTGAAGCGCAGCAGCCGGACCAGGTCGCCGACGCTGACGGCCTCCTCCACCAGGGCGGACATCAGCCGCGGCGTGGAGACGGCGACGTCCACGCCCCACGCCTCGGTGAAGAGCCACTCGTTGCGCGGATTGTTGACCCGGGCGACCACGCGCGGCACGCCGTACTCGGTCTTGGCGAGCAGCGAGACGACGAGGTTGACCTTGTCGTCGCCGGTGGCGGCGATGACCACGTGGCAGCGCTGCAGCGCCGCCTCGTCCAGCGAGGCGATCTCGCAGGCGTCGGCGAGCAGCCACTCCGCCCGCGGCACCCGCTCGACGGCAATGGCGGTGGGGGTCTTGTCGATGAGCAGGACCTCGTGCCCGTTGTCCAGCAGCTCGCCCGCGATAGAGCGGCCCACCGCACCGGCACCTGCGATCGCGACTCTCACAGCACTGCTCCGTTCACGTCCCCGCGCGCCTCGGCGTGCGTCCTGGCGGCCGCGAGTGCGTCGCTCACCGTCGGTCCTCCGTCTCCGGGCCCTTCGCGCAGGCCGCCTCGACCTGCTCCACCTCGTCGGTACGCATGATCACATGCACCAGGTCGCCGTCCTGGAGCACCGTCTTCGCGGTGGGCAGCACGGCCTCGCCCTGCCGGGTGAGGAAGGCGACCCGTACGCCCGTCTCCTCCTGCAGCTCCGCCACCCGGCGCCCGATCCACGAGGCCGAGGTGTGCACCTCCGCCAGCTCCACCCGGCCGCTCGGGTCCCGCCACAGCGGCTCCGCGCCGGAGGGCAGCAGCCGGCGCAGCATCTGGTCGGCCGTCCAGCGGACGGTGGCGACGGTGGGGATGCCGAGCCGCTGGTAGACCTCGGCGCGGCGGGGGTCGTAGATCCGGGCGGCGACGTTCTCGACGCCGAACATCTCGCGGGCGACGCGGGCGGCGATGATGTTCGAGTTGTCGCCGGAGCTGACCGCGGCGAAGGCCCCGGCCTCTTCGATGCCGGCGTCCTTCAGCGTGTCCTGGTCGAAGCCGATGCCGGTGATGCGGCGCCCGCCGAAGCCAGGGCCGAGGCGGCGGAAGGCGGTGGGGTCGCGGTCGATCACCGACACCGTGTGCCCCTGCTGCTCCAGCGTGCGCGCCAGGGTGGAGCCCACCCGGCCGCACCCCATGATCACGATGTGCACACGGCGTCCCTTCGCCCTGTCCGGCTTTTCTGCTCAAGCTACACACCCTCTGGGCCGGGGAGCACCCCGGGTGGCGCCGGTAGACGGGTGGGGCGGTGGGGACCGCCCGTACGGTACGGGTCGGGCGGGCCGCCTAGACTGGCGCGCGCCCGGTCCGCCCGCAGCCGCAGAACCAGCCCCAGGAGTCCGCCCCGTGCCCGAAGAACAGCAGGCCCACGCCACCTCCCCGCCACCGGTGGGGGAGGAGTACGAGGTCGAGGTCGGCCCGGTGGCGCACGGCGGGCACTGCGTGGCCCGTACGCCGGAGGGCCAGGTGCTCTTCGTACGCCATACGCTGCCCGGCGAACGGGTCGTCGCGCGGGTCACCGAGGGACGCGCCGGCGCACGCTTCCTGCGCGCGGACGCGGTACGGGTGCTGGAGCCGGCGAAGGACCGCATCGAGGCGCCGTGCCCCTACGCGGGCCCCGGCAAGTGCGGCGGCTGCGACTTCCAGCACGTCGCCCCGGGCGCCCAGCGCCGGCTGAAGGCCGACGTACTCGCCGAGCAACTGACCCGGCTCGCGGGGCTCACCGCCGAGGACGCGGGGTGGGACGGCACGGTGGAGCCGGTGCCGGGCGACAAGGTGCCGAAGGGCGAGGTGCCGGCGTGGCGCACCCGGGTGCAGTACGCGATCGACCCCGACGACCACGCGGGCCTGCGCAAGCACCGCTCGCACGAGGTGCAGCCCGTGGACCGCTGCCTGATCGCCGCCCCCGAGGTGGAGGAGCTGGGCGTGGAGAGCCGGGAGTGGCCGCAACTGGCCACGGTGGAGGCCATCGCCGCCACCGGCTCCGGCGACCGCCAGGTCGTCCTCACCCCCCGCCCGGGCGGCCGGCTCCCCCTGGTCGAACTGGACCGCCCCGTCTCCGTACTCCGCGCGGAAGAGCCCCGCACCCCGGGCGCCCCCGCGGCCATCCACCGCGTCCACGGCCGCGACTTCGTCCGCGAACGCGCCGCGGGCCGTACCTGGCGCGTCGGCGCGGGCGGCTTCTGGCAGGTGCACCCGCGGGGCGCGGACCTGCTCGTCGAGACGGTGATGACGGGCCTGATGCCGAAGAAGGGCGACATGGCCCTCGACCTCTACTGCGGCGTCGGCCTCTTCGCGGGCGCCCTCGCGGAACGCGTCGGCCCCAAGGGCGCGGTCCTCGGCATCGAGTCCGGCAAACGCGCCGCCGCGGACGCCCGCCACAACCTCGCCGACCTCGACCGCGTCCGCATCGAACAGGGCAAGGTCGACCGCGTCCTCCCCCGCGCGGGCATCACGGAGGCGGACCTCGTAGTCCTGGACCCACCCCGCACCGGCGCCGGCCGCCAGGTGATCACCCAGATCACCGCCCTCCACCCCCGCCGCATCGCCTACGTCGCCTGCGACCCGGCAGCTTTGGCCCGTGACCTCTCCTACTTCACCGCTGCGGGCTACACCCCGAAGTGGACCCGAGCCTTCGACCTCTTCCCGATGACCCACCACATGGAGTGCGTCGCGATCCTCGTAAGGTCCGAAAAGGCAGCCTGACCTGCGATTATCGCGATGTGCGGTAGGGGCGATGTCCCGACGCTGAATTTGACGCTCGTTGATCTTGCTCCCCATGCCCTGCTGAGCGGGATGGGCAGCCTTCCTGACGGGGGAGTGAGCTTGCCGCTCCAGGCTGCTGAGTCCCGCGGGGAGGGCGCGCACCGTCGCCCGTTGATTTTGGTCGATGCAGTGGAGAACGGCGTCGGTATGCCGTGGCCATACCCGTAACGCCTTCTGCCGCAGGCCCAGGGACTCGGGCGATTCCTTTGCCCGGTGAGGGCTGGCTGGGAGGCCAGTCCTCACCGGCGGATCGTAGAAGTCCTCGGTTCAGCCGAGGGCTTGGTAGTTGGCGAATTGTTCGGAGGCTACCGTGATTGCTCCGGGGCCGTCTGGGGTGAAGTCGGCGAAGAATCGGAGTCTGCCGCTGTTCGGGGTGGTGGTCCAGAGGTCGAATGTGCCGTTGTTGTTGGCGTCGGGCGCGGCGGTGAGCATCGGGACGGTGTTCGTGCCGAAGTTGTTGGCGATGAGGATTCGGTGGGTGGGGTCGATCTGACCCGGCCAGGTGGATGCGTCGGGGTTGATGGCGTCGTAGAGGAAGAGGCCGCTGCCGGCGTTGTCGACTCGGACGGCGAGGTCGGCATGCCCGTCTGCGTTGAAGTCGCTGGGTGCGGCCATGGTGACCTTGGCGAGGGTGTTGGTGCCGGTGCTCACGCCGTCGCCGGCGGCCAGGAGGACAGGGTCGCGGAAGGCGTCGAGGTAGGCGCTGCCGCCCGGGTCAGCGTAGTAGAGCCACAGGTGCTGGCCGTCGTTGACGAGGAGGTCGGGGTAGCCGGGGGTGTCGATCTCGCCGTCGTCGTCGGTGTCGAGTGGGCCGTCGACGTCGCCGACGGCGAGGATTTGTTTGGCCCCTGTCTTCCAGTGGTTGTTGGTCTCTTCGAGGACGGTCATTTCCAGCGCGGCCCAGCCAGTCGGCCCGGCCTTCGTGGCGGTGACAACGGCGACCATGCGGCGGCGCTCGGCCCAGGCCGCCATGATGTCGTCGGCGAAGTCGTCGACGAACCGGATGGCCCAGATCAGCAGCGGCCCGAGAACCAGCGGGTCCAACGGCTCCGTCGCGTTTTCGCCGCCGCCCGCCGCACCACCGGCGGGGAAGGAAGTCATCGACTCCTCCGCTCTCCCACGGAGGCCGGGTGATGCCTGACGGGCGGGCGCTGAGCTGGTCGAACGCCCACAGGTTCGTCAGCCGGACACAGATGATGGCCGCCGTGTCGCGGGATACCCGGGGCAGACGCTCACTCGCATAGGCCCGCCATTCCGTCTCGGTGCAGGCACCCAGGCTGGTGATCTGACGCCCGTGCAGCTTGACCAGGCAGGTGCCGGGATTGTCGATCAACGGGGCCATGGACCAGATGGCGTCCTGGTAGCACCTGATCGGCCTCGCCGCGGGCGCGGCAGAGACGTAGAAAGAGGGCGGCGTACATCTGCACGCCCCTACCTGCGTACGGATGAACGTGGCCGATACCTGATGCGTTGAGGACTGCGGGTCAGCACTCTGCTGCTGGTCGGTACGGCGACAGAGGGGCGGCGGACGATGGTGCTGGATTCACATGGCCGACTGGCACCACGGCGATAGCGTGAGCCTCTCGGGAATCGCCAGGGGGGCGGAGCCGGACCGCAAGACCGTCCACACTCACCTCCCGGCGCCGGGACCGGCTGCCCCCCGCGGCAGTTGGCCGCGCACTCCGTCTCGGCCCTCTGCTTGGCCGAGACTGTCGACGAGTGCACCCCAACCAGGCGGACGAGGCGCAGAGGGCCGCCTCGATGTCAGGACCCCGCCACCGCATTCTCCGGCAAGGCCAAGTTCGCCGACTCTGCTCGGGTTGTACGCGGTGGCCAGGGCCATGTCGCTGTCTCGCCGGCGGTCGCCGAAGCGATCGGCAAGTCGTGAGCACTAGCTGACGCTGAGCATCGAAGCCCTTAGGATCGCTAGCGAAGTAAGGAGACACATGGCCAGCGGGAAGGGCTCTGAACTGCACAGACACCTCCGAATCGCTGACGGACCGAAAGGGGCGGTCGAGGGAGGGGAATGCGGCCCCGGTGATCTGCTGCTGGGGAACGACACCCTCGCCCCCCAGCGCGGGCGCGGCTGTGACGACAGTCCGGCGACCACTGCACGCGCTCTCCGACCAAGGACTCGCGGAGTCCCGACAAGGGCGCAGGCTTCTTTGTTCACGCTTTCCGCCCCCATACGGCGGCGCGGAGCCTCGTGCCGGGCTCGGGACCGGTGGGGAGCCTGAGAGTCGACCCGGTGCGCCCTGCCGGCAGGGCGGGCAATCGCTCAAGCGGAGGCGGGTTTAGGCGGAACCTGCACTCGCCTCACCGATCTCGGGCATGCCCCCATCCGTTTCCGGGAGGAGATCCGCAGACAACTGCCCGCTGCCGAGAGGGCTCGGACCGGTCGCGGGGCCGGGCTGGACCGATCCGGTGCCGTGCGGCACTGATACGGGCGCGTGCCCGCGTCTCCGCCGTGTCCCACCGGGCCGGATACCGGTCATGCATCGCCACCAACGCTCCCGTCCCTCCCGGCGGAGTTCGCCACCACGACGCCGCAGTCCTGCTCGCTGTCCGAAGTATCGGCGCTGGGCAACTGGCCACGAGTGAGGTCGTCTTGTTACGAATCAGTGGATCGCAGGGAGTTCGCGCATGAACGCACCACACGAGACAGATGTGCTGGTAGTCGGTGCCGGCCCGTCCGGCGTGGCAGCCGCGGTGATGGCGGCCAGCCTGAATCTCCGAACGGTGATCGTGGAGGCTGCGTCGGTAGGCGGCAAGCTGCACGCCATCGGGGCACTGGAGAACGTTTCCGGCAACTGGATGAGTGGCCCGCAACTTGCGGAGGCCCTTGCCTCCGACCTGGATCGCCTGCAGGAGGGCGGCCGATGTGCTGTCGTAAAAGCGCGTGCTGTGGGCGTCACCGGCTACGACGACCACGCGGATCTCGTACTGGAAGACGGACACGTGGTGAGTGCTCAGGTGGTGGTGGTCGCCACTGGTGTGGCGACCATGACTCCACATGAGGCCGAGTGGATCAGTGCTCCCGAAAAGCCGTATGTCCCTCTGCTGTGGCGGACCAGCCCCACAGACCTCACAGACCGCGCCTACGTCCTCGGAGCTGACCGCCCCCTCGGAACGTGGCTCCGCACCCACCCGAACACCCCGACGACGCTCCATGTGCTTTGCCCGCCGTCGGACGACTACAAGTTCGACGAAGTATCGGGAGACGAGCGCGTCCGCATCGTGCCCGTCTCTCACGTCGTCCTGTCACCGGTGACCGACGGAGAGGGGTGGAGTCTGCTGGTCAAGGATCGGCACGGTGAACACGAGTCCTATGTCTCCAAGACGGTGTTGAGCAACCTCGGCAGCAAGCCCGCTGCATTGGCAGGCCTCACCGTGAGCGAGGACGGCTACTGCCCGCCGGGCAAGCAGCACCCCCGGATCCGCACCGCCGGGGACTTGAGGGCATCCCAGTTCCAGCGCATCGCCACAGCCCAGGGCTCGGGAGCTGAAGCCGTGCTCACGCCCTACTACGCCACCGCGCTGGCCACATCCACGTAGGTCCCCCGGAACGTGATACGCGTGGCATGCCCGTCGACGGCGCCGGAGTCCAGAGCCGGGTGAAGTCTGCGACGGGTTGCGCGGTTCGAAGCGGACGTCAGGGAACGAACTCAACTCGGTGCCGGCGGGCTGGTACCTGGGGCGAAGTCGAACAGGTACGCTCCCGCCGTCCCCGAGGCGGCCACGGCGGTTCCGTGGGGAAGCCAGCAGCACGACGAGAGTGCCCCGTCAACGCGCATTTCCGTTACCCGGAGCCCGGTGCCCGTGTCCCGGATCCGTATCGTCCCGTCGTGGCCGGCGGTGGCAAGCCAGGTGCCGTCCGGTGAGATCGCCACCGCGCGTACCGGACCCGCGTGGCCGGTCAAGGTGCGGGTGATGCCGCCGGTGGCCGTGTCCCAGATCCGTACTGTCCCGTCGTCGCTGGTGGTGGCGAGCCAGGTGCCGTCCGGTGAGATCGCCACCGCGCGTACGGGACCGCTGTGGCCGGACATAGTGTGGGTGATGGCGCCAGTAGCGGCGTCCCAGGCGCGCACCGTCTCGTCGTCGCTGGTGGTGGCGAGCCAGGTGCCGTCCGGTGAGATCGCCACCGCCGTTACCCAGTCGGTGTGGCCGGTCAGAGTTCGCACGGCGGCGCCCGTGGTGGCGTTCCAGGTCCGCACCGTCCGGTCGTCGCTGGTGGTGGCGAGCCAGGTGCCGTCCGGTGAGATCGCCACCGCCGTTACCCAGTCGGTGTGGCCGGTCAGAGTTCGCACGGCGGCGCCCGTGGTGGCGTTCCAGGTCCGCACCGTCCGGTCGTTGCCGGTGGTGGCGAGCCAGGTGCCGTCCGGTGAGATCGCCACTGAGGTGACCGGGTCGGTGTGGCCGGTCAGGGTGTGGGTGGCGGTGCCGGTGGCGGCATCCAGGATCCGCACCGTCTCGTCGTTGCCCGCGGTGGCGAGCCACGCGCCGTCAGGCGAGACCGCCACCGCCGTCACCGGGCCGGTGCTGTCGCCGGGCGTGGCCGTCACGCGGCTGGTGGCCGTGTCCCAGATTCTCACCGTCCGGTCGTGGCTGGTGGTGGCGAGCCAGGTGCCGTCCGGTGAGATGGCCACCGCGCGTACCGGACCTGTGTGGCCGGACAGGGTGCCGGTGATGCCGCCGGTGGCGACGTTCCAGGTCCGCACCGTCCGGTCGTTGCCGGTGGTGGTCAGCCAGGTGCCGTCCGGTGAGATGGCTACCGCGCGTACCGGGCCCGTGTGGCCGGAAAGATTGCGCATCACGGTGCCTGTGGTGGCATCCCAGATCCGCGCGGTCCCGTCGTCGCTGGTGGTGGCGAGCCAGGTGCCGTCCGGTGAGATCGCCACGGCACGCACGGGGCCCGTGTGGCCGGTCAGGGTGTGGGTGACGGTGCCGGTGGCGGCATCCAGGATCCGCACCGTTCCGTCATGGCTGGTGGTGGCGAGCCAGGTGCCGTCCGGTGAGATGGCCACCGCGCGTACCGGGCCGCTGTGGCCGGACAGAGTGCCGGTGACGGCGCCTGTGGCCGTGTCCCAGGTCCGTACGGTCTCGTCGTTGCTGGTGGTGGCGAGCCAGGTGCCGTCCGGTGAGATCGCCACCGCGTTCACCGGGTCGGTGTGGCCGGTCAGGGTGCGGGTGAGGGCGCCTGTGGCGGCGTTCCAGGTCCGCACCGTCCGGTCGTGGCCGGTGGTGGCGAGCCAGGTGCCGTCCGGTGAGATCGCCACTGAGGTGACCGGGTCGGTGTGGCCGGTCAGGGTGCGGGTGGCGGTGCCGGTGGCGGCATCCAGGATCCGCACCGTCTCGTCGTTGCCGGTGGTGGCGAGCCAGGTGCCGTCCGGTGAGACCGCCACTGCCGTCACGGGGCCGGTGCTGCCGGTCAGAGTGCGGCGCAGCGCGGGGTCGGGGAGGTCGGGCAGCGGCCACCTGTTGCGGAGAGCAGGATGCGGGGGGTGCCAGGAGCGGCTCTGGCTCTGCCAGGGGCCGTACGCGCCCAGACGGGAGTACAGGATGGCGGTGAGGGCATGTCCGGGATCGGTCGGTGTGAGCAGGTGGGCAGCGGAGGTGAACGAGTGAGCGGCGGCACGGGCGGTGGGGGTTTCGATGGCGGCCAGGTCCGTCCACGGCGCGGTGGTGCCGCGGGTGTGCAGGCGCCATGCGATCCAGCGCAGGTCGGTGGCGACGGCTTCGGCCTGCACTGGGTGGCCGGCGTCCAGGAGATGAGGGATGAGGTGGTCGGCCAGGTAACCGTCGGGCATCTGCCACCACGCCCGCCTCACTGCGGGGTTGGTGCCGGGTTGTGGCGGCACGGCGGGCAGGCCGGCCGCGGTGGCGTCGAGCAGGGCGGCGTTGGTCTGCCGCAGGCGGGCCGGGCCGAGGCGGGCGCGCAGGTGGTCGCGGATGACGTCGTGGAGCTTGATCTGACCGCCGACCTGCTGGTTCGGTTCCAGGGACAGCAGGGAGGCCTGGGCCAGGTCGGCGCAAAGTGTGCTGGCCTCCTCGGTGGTCAGCGAGCCGGTGGTCCGCCACAGGTCGGCGATGAGGGCGATGGGGATGGTTGCAGCTTCGGCGAAGATGCCCAGTTCAGTGAAGCGTTCGTAGCCGCCGGGGGGCAGCAGCCGTGCGGCGGTCTCGACGGCCGCCCGGACCGCGGCGCCGCGTCGGCGTGGATCGCTCAGATCGGCCTCTGCACGGGGTGCGGGGGCGGCAGGCCCGTGGCGCCGTAGCTGTTCCAGGAGTTCGGCGGCGGCTGCCGCGGGGTCCGCCCCGCCGGCCAGCCCGCCGGCGATCGTCTGGTGGGCCAGGCGCAGCAGCAGCGGCCACCGCCCGGTCGCGCGCAGCAGCCCGTCGGTGGTCTCACCCGGCCACTCAGGCAACCGCCAGGTCAGCAAACGCCTCGCCTGCTGCTCGGACATCGGGCCGACCGGGACCTGCGCCGCATCGCCGGGAAGCATGTCCGGGATCCGGGTGGTCACCAGCCGCACACAGTTCTTGCCGCCGACCAGGAATGGTTCGAGCTGCTCACGGAACCGGATGTCGTCCAGGACCAGCAGGACCGGCGGCTGCGCGTCCAGTACGCGCCCCAGATACGCAGCGGCCGACTGCGGATCGCTGAACGACTGCACGTTCCCGATGACGACCTGCGCGGCCTCGGTCACCTTCGCGGCTATGGCGGCAGGGCTGCGCACATGAGGGCCCAGCACGATCCGATGGATCCGGCCCCCGAAATGGCTGCGTACCTGCGGGTGCGCTCGAACCGACTCGGCCAGCACCGTCTTCCCGTAACCCATGTCTCCATGCAGACCCACCACCTGCCACCCGCGTTGGCAGACCGCGGATACCACCATGTCTGCCTCGTCTCGGTCCACCACCCACTCCGGCAGCGACGGTGGTGACACTGGCGGGGGGCCGGGAGTCCGTGCCGGTTCGGGAGCCGCGGCCGGATCCGGTGCCGAACCGGCTTCCGGAACGTCCGCCTCTGGTCGTGTTTCCGGCGCCCCCACGGGGGTGGGTGCGTCGGTGAGGCCGAGCCGGCTGAGCATGGTGGGGCCGAGCCAGGCGAATTCGCGGGCGTGCTCGGGGAGCGTGTCGGTGCCGTTCTCCCATCTGAGCCAGGCGGGGAAGTCCAGGTGGTGATCGGCCAGTTCGGTGAGGCGTTCGGATACTCTTTCCATCGTTCCGACGAGGTGTGCCGTCGGAATTGCGTCCAGCAGGATGTCGCGGATGTCGTCCGCGAAGGCGAAGACCTGTTGTTCCGCGGGGGCCGTCCGTCCGGTCGCCTCGTCGCCGTCGTGGACCGGCCCCGATACCGGGCGCAGCAGGCCACCGAGGAAGACCTCGGCGAGCTGCGCCGCGTCCGCCCGCCACGGGACGGCGTCGACGAGGAGCCGCATGACGGGGATGGTCGCCGGGGACAGCGCCGCGAGGTGGGCGGCGAGGCGGTAGGCCCCGGGCGAGACCATGGCGCGAAAGCGCCGCACGGCGGATGCGGCGGATGCGGCGGTGGGCGCGGAGGGCTCGTTCCGGGGCGACGTCGGCTGCCACAGCGGGAGGGCGAGGTCGCTGCCGTTCGACGCGACGGCTTGGGCCCAGGGAGTGAGCGTGGCGGGGGCGGCTTGCAGGACCGGAACGGGGGTTCCGCGGAAGGGGCTCAGCTCAGGCGGCAGGAGCATGTCGCGCACCCGCCAACTGGCGTTGGCGGCTCCTGCCCTTGGCACCCGGACTGCCCAGCGGCGGCTGGTCACGCCGGAGCCGGGCCACATGCGCGGCGGCAGGGCGTGCACGATCGCGGTGGGTCCGACGGCCGCCCACGAGCGGAGCACCGGTTCCATGGCGCCGGAGTGCCAGTGCAGGCCGACTCCATCGGAGACCACCAGGACCATGGTGCGCCCCGAGGCGTCGGCGAGGGTGTTGGGCGGCAGGAGGCGTTGCGTGCCGCTGAACGGTCCGCTGGCGAGCATCGGGGCGGCTCCCGCCCCGGCGCGCAGCGCCACGACCCTGATCTGCCTGAAGGCGCCGAGCCGTTCGAGGAGCCGGCGCAGTTCGCCGCAGAGCTGCTGCCACAGCAGCATGGAGGGGCTGTCGTCGATGACGAGTACGAGATCCAGCCACCGTTCGGGGCGGGGCCGGGCGGTGACGTCGATGATGCCGGTGTCCGCGATCTGTGTGACGGTGGCGGCGATGTCGATGTCGGTGCGCCGCGGATCGGCCCGGTAGCGCTTGAGAGGGCGCATTGCCTGGGCGACGGCCAGGAAGGGCGGCAGGGCACGGGGGCGGGGCAGACGGACGGGCAGTGCGCGAGCCGTTGGGAGCGCGGGGTCGTCGACATGGGGGAAGCCGGGGCCCTCGTCCGCCGCGCCGGATCCGGCCGGTGCGCCGCCGTTCGGCAGAGCAGGGCCGGACCATGCATAGACTCCACCGGTCGCACTTGGCGGTTGTGCGGTCTCCACGGCGGCGGTCGGGTGGGGCCGTCTCGTCCCGGGGGGCGCCGCGGCGGCTCCCGCGTCGGGCGGCTGTGGATCGCCGTCGGCGCGGGTGGCGCGTGAAGGGGGTGGCTGCCCGTCGACCGGGAGGCGTTCTGCGAGCCAGACGACGTCCAGCAGTTCCTCGACCGTTGCGCCCTCAGTGAGCCTGCGCAGGCCGCGCAGGATGTGCAGCAGCGGCTCGCGCGAGGTCACACCGTGCCGCCCAACTGGTGGAAGAGGGCCTCCAGAACACCTTCCGCGTCGGTGTCCACGCCGCCCAGACGCAGGAAGGCGGCGTTCATCAACTGGTCGGTGGCGAGTTCGTCGGGCGCCCTGCGGGCGAGGAAAGCACGGACGAGGCCGTCCACCCTGGCCGGCGCATCGGCTCCCAGGTGTGCGGCCAGGATGTCGCGCAGCCGCTGCTCGCTCGGGTCGGGAAGGTCAAGGCGCAGGCAGCGTCGCAAAAAGGCCGGGGGGAAGTCGCGTTCGCCGTTGCTGGTGATCAGCACGACAGGGAACTCGGTACAGCGGACCACGCCGCCGCGGACCGGGACCGGGATGTCGCTCCCGGCGGTGTGCACCTCTACGACGTTCCGCTCGCGGGTCATACGGGAGAGTTCGGGGATCTCGAACTCGCCGCGTTCGAAGACCGTGAGCAGGTCGTTGGGCAGGTCTATGTCGCCCTTGTCCAGCTCGTCGATGAGCAGGACCCGCGGTAGGTCTCGCGGTACGAGGGCGGTGCCCAGGGGCCCGAGCCGGATGAAGTCGCCGATGTCCGGCTCGGGCCCCCTGCCGTCGCGGCTGAGCGTGCTCTCCTGCAGCCGGCCCACCGCGTCGTACTGGTACAACGCGTCGGACAGCATCGAGCGGCTGTTGACCGGCCAGTGGAGGACCTTGCCCAGGGACAGCTCGTGGGCGATGGCGTAGGCCAGCGAGGACTTCCCGGAGCCGGGGTGGCCCGTCACCAGCACCGGCCGCCGAAGGTGCAGCGCGGCGTTGACGACGTCGATCTGCGGCTGGTCGATGAGGTAGGGGCGATACGGGTCCATGTCCGCGTCGCCGGCCTCGGTGCTGCGCTGCTGGCCGAAGCGGCGCCACGGCGGAGGTTCCGGCATGGTGATCCGGCGGGGCTGACCGTCTCCGCGGAAGAGCCGCCATTGCGGAGTGGGCCGCGCGTTGTCACTCGGGTTCACCGGATCTGCTCCTGGCCGGTCGGGTCGCTCCATCGCGACATCGGGGGAAGGGAGGTGGCGTCGTCCCACACCAGCGCAGGCTGTGCTGCGTCACGCCAGGGTTCGGCCAGAGCGCGGGCCCGGTGAGTGCGGACACGGTGCGGCAGGCTCCGCGCGGAGCCGTTGAGCATGAGCGCGACCAGCGGGTCGTCGTGCCCGGCGACAGTGGTGCCGCGGTCCCACAACACGACGGGGATGCCGTACTTCATGCAGGCAACCCGCAGTTCTGCGCGGTGCTGGGGGGCGCATGCGAGGATGACGAGGGAGGCGTTCAGGTCGGCCTGGAGCGCGCCGTACACCTGGAGCGAGGTGGTGTACTCCTCGGTCAGGCGCAGCACCCCGCCGCGGTCCAGATTTTCCCACCGGGACTGCCAGCTTCGCTGCTGACCGATGTCGTCGCGCAGGCGCGGGCACCGCAGGACGACGGTGTATTCGGCGCCGAGTACCACCTGGCCCTCTCCCTCGGCGGCGTTGTTGTCCCAGGTGTCGACCGGTTCGTCGAGGTCGTTGGAGTCGAGTAGAAACTCCACCACGGGCACCTTTCCGGGTAACGCGACGGCGCCTTGCCGGATGAGTATCGAGTGCAGCAGCCGGGTGATCTCCTCGGGGGTGCGGGTGTCGTCGTCGGCCAGGACCTGCCAGGCGGTCTCGTCGCGGCGCCCCGAGGCGTACCAGATGACGCAGCGGTAGCCGGTGGCCGTGACGGGCTCCAGTGCGACCGTCAGCCGCGGCTGCGGTTCGGCGGCAGCACGCTCACGCCGGGCCCAGGCACGAGCATCCTCCCGACGCTCCCCGAGGGCCGCCGTCGCCACGCCGAGGCGGGCGGCGACGGCGTCCGACCACTCCCGCATGCCGCCGGCAGCCGACTCGCCGCACAGGGCCGCCAGGTACTCCACGGCCCGCAGGACAGCGGGTACCCGGGGCGTGCCGTCCACGACCGCGGCACCGTCACTCCGGAACTCCTCCAGGACGTCGATGAGCTGGCACAGGCGCTCCTCTTCGGGCGCATCCCGGTACTCGGGCGGCAGATGGCTGGTGAGCGTGGCGTGGAGCATCGCCGATCTGGCCGCGTCCTCCAGGCGCGCCGCGGCGTCGTCGGGCAGGACGTCGAGAAGCCAGCGGTGTTCGCGTACCGACAGCAGGCCGGACACGCCTGCGGCGAACCCTGCCGACATCAGCCGGCGCGCGCTTTCGGGATGGTCGACCGCGAGCCCTTCGCACAGGACGGCAAGCGCCCGGGGGACGGTGACCAGGATCTCCGCGAGCTCGTCAGCGCCCACCAGGACGTCGCCGATGACGTCCAGTTCCAGCTCGTCGGCAAGCCGCGACGCCTGTTCGGCGCGTTTGCCGGTGTCCGTGAGCGCGTCGGCTACGAGGCGGTTGAAGGCGTGCAGTGCCGGAGAGTGCCCGGTGGGTCGTGGCCGGTGCGGTGAGCGGCCCGCACCGGAGCGCGGAGTGATCTCGGGTAAGAGGCTCCTGACCGACTGCCAGGACACCGCCAGGAACCGCCGCACGACGTGCGAGGACCCGAAGCCGCCGGGCGGAGGTTCGATGATCCCGAGGACCAGGCCCACCACGGCGTCCTGCTCCGCGCACCAGAGCGGGCCGCCACTGTAGCCGGGGCCGACGGCCGCGCCCTCGAGCGAGCCGTCTACGTAGGAGACCGGGCTGTCGTGCAACTTCACCGCCCCGTTGGCGAAGGTGAACTGCTCGCCGTTGCCGTGCCAGGCACGCACCGACTGGCGCTCGGCCATCGGCATCCAGCGCGCCGGCCGCAGCATCGGGGGCGGGGCGTCCTGGAGCCGCAACAACGCGAGATCGCCCGTCCAGACCCTGTCGCCGGGCAGCGCCGGGCGCGCCTCGGGTGCCGGCTGCCGGGCAGGTATCCAGGCGGACACCCGGGCGGCAAGCGGGTCGCGCGGCTCGCCGCGCCCTGGGAAAGCGACGGGCACAAGCGCGTTCCGCGGGGCTGCGGGGGTGAACGGCTCGTTGCCGAGGGCATCGTTCACCACGTGGGCGCAGGTGAGGATGAGGCCGTCACCGACATACACACCGGCGCCCGCCACGGACGTGGACGACGCATCGAGGACGGAGGCGAAGGAGTGCCATACCGTGCTCGCTTCGGTGTGGTCGGTCCGAAGCCAGCGGCGTGCCCTAGGGCTCATGCTCACCGGCCCCGGCGGTACCCTCCGGCGAGCCCGCCGCCGTCCCGCTTCCCTGGCCCGGCTGCCACTGCACGGTGACCGTCATCGTCGCCTCACCCCCGGCGCCGACGATGCCCAGCTTGAGGTCGCTGCTCACTCGTACGCCGAAGCTCACCGACACCTCGGACGGCACGTCTTGGACCGCGCTGACGCTGTTGTGGACCTGTTGCAGCAAGGGGCCAAGCGGTGCGAGCAGCGTACGCAGCGCGCCCTCGGCCGCGACGGACACACGGCGGCCCGCAGAAACCGGCCGGGAATCGCCGAAGCCCGGCGTGTGGCCGCCGTCCTGATCGGTCTGAGGTGACCGAAGCGGAGCGAAGGCCTGTAACTCCACCGCGGTCCCGTCGGCGAAGGTGAACTCGATGAAGTCCGCCACCTCACCAGTGTGCCCCAACACGGAGCCCCGCAGTAGGGGAAGTCGACGGCCGGACGCGGCCGGATCGCTGAACGCCCAAGCCCGGCTGTTGGCACGGCTGTCGGACGTGCGGGCCGCCGGCGCCACCGAGCGGCAGCCCCACCGCACGACAGCGCTCGGTCCCGGCACCGGACTCCCGGCGGCCAGGCGCCGTTCACCGCAGGCGCCGTCGACTGGAGAGGATTCTCGGCCATTGACGACAGGGAACCAGGCAGTCCTCAATGGACCGCAGGCGCCCCGGCGCCGCACCCCCGATGATCGGCTGCAAAGTCGCCGTCCTGGGGTATCTGCCTGCGGGCCCCGCCACGGGGCTCGGGCGGCCCGATCCGCGTGGAGGTAGTCCTCGTGCCCGATCCCGTCACCCTCGCCGACGACGTCGACCTCGCCCATCTGGTCGACCTCCTCGACATCCTCCCGGATCCGGACGACGACACGTTCTGGGAAGTCAACGGGCTCGACATCGCCGGCAAGCTGAGCTTCAGGCTCAAGCCGGTTCTCACCGGCACGGCGTACCCGCAGGACGTGGACTACCTCGCGGTGTACGTATTGAAGTACCTCGGGCGCGGCAACCGGTACATCACCGTGGAAGAGATCACCCGCAACCTGCGCGGGATAGACGGCGTTCCGGCCGCCGGCCACGCTTGGGTGGAGGACGCCACCCGCACCGCGTGGGCCCTGGTCACGCGCTACAGCCTCCCGAACTGGCGCGGTGTGCACACGACACCGGGGCGCCAGTGGCTCGAAGGCTGAGCCCGCGCCGTCGTCCGCGGCAAGGCCTGACCGAGGGCCCGTTGACGCCGACGCCCCCCTGGTTTCCACGGCCGCGGCAGCGTGGCGACAGTGCTGCACCCGCTCCCGCGGGGCGGGTCGTCGGCGGCGTCATCGAGAATCCGGCTTCGTCTTCGAAGACCAGCCAGGCGCCGAGCGCCGCCGCGGTCCTTCCACCTGTGGCCAGGTCTCCTTCACCCAGCCCGCCACCGCGGCCTCGTTGCGCTCCATGGCGCCGCGGGCCGGGACCTGGCAGGTCCAGCCGGCGCCGGAGCAGCGCGGCCACGCCCTGGATGGTGTAGCTCTTGTGGAACCGGCGCCCGATCAAGGTCTTGATGCGCGACAGGGGCCAGGTCTGCTCCGGCAGCCGTGCGCGACCGCACCCTTGGCCAGTTCGGCCTCCAGCACGGTGATCAGCTCGTCGCTCACCAGCGGCAGCGACGCCGGTCCCTTGGGCGCAAGGGCTTGTGACCCGCCCTGCGACCAGGACCTGCGCCAGCGCTGCACCAACCGCACGCTGACCCGCAGGTCACGGGCGATCACTGCATTGTCGTCACCGGCCGGAACCGTTCGGCTGCCTCAAGTCGTAACTTCTCGCGGAAGGCCCGCCGTTCATCGCTCAGCCCACCGCCTTGCGCGTACCTCACCCATCCGGCATACCGCAGGGATCACGAGGCGACAGCCCACACGACACCACCCTGTGAAGCTCAGTAGGCAAGCGGCATCGTCAAATGTGCTGATCCTTGCCTGTTGGGTCATGCGGTGGTCTGGGGGCAGGGCTGCCGGTGGGAGCAGGCCTCCGGCATGCCCGGGAGCAGGCTCTCGGCACACCCGCGAGTACACACCCCATGGCCCGTCTCTGCCGTATCCGGGCACTCGCGGTCGAGGAGGGCGCTTACGGTCTTGCCGCCTGCCCGGCGGGTCACGGCGGTGGTGCGGGCGAGGCGGTTGACCATGGGCCAGCCGAATCCTCCGGTGCCGTCGTTCAGATCGGGGGTGCGCATGCGCGGCGGCTGCGGGCTGTGGTCGTGCACGGCCACCTCGATGCTGTCCGGGTGCGCGGTCAGCTGAAGGGTGCAGGCGCCGCCTCCGTGGCGCAGGGCGTTGGTGACGAGCTCTGAGACGACCAGGACCACCGTCTCGGCGGCCTCGGCCGCGATCGCCGGCCGGAGTCCGCCGAGGAAGTCCCGGGTGCGTGCGCGTGGCCCGGCGAGGGACGTGGCGCAGCGGAGGGTCGCGACGTCGACGCTCATCGTGTCCATCAGGTCCCCCTGGCCTTGGATCAACCATGCCCGGTCCTGCCTGTCCGGTGCTTGTGCCCCGCTCTGCGGTCCGCAAACCGGGGCGCTCCCGGTTTCCCTTACTGACCGGAGTCGATCATCTCACCACTGGACACACGAAAATCTGTGGTGGCTGGAGTAGACATTGAGCGGCGGTGTGGGTATGGTTTCTCTCGTAACCAGAGATCAGTGAGGTCTGGCAGAGACGAACTGCCGACCAGCAGTACCCGCAGTTGCAGAGTGCAGGACGGTGCGGTGGTGGAGTTCCGAAGCCAGGTTGTCGCAGGACGGCGACGGAGCTGACGACCGGACCGGGTGGCCCGCAGGATCAAGGGCCGCCATGAGCAGTACCGCAGTTCAGCAAGTGCAGTTCGCATAACCAGTAGTAGGCAAGTGACAGATCCCAGAGGGAAGAAACGGAGGAGCCAGGCACCATCAGGATCGCCCGGGCGCACGTCTGAGCCCGGGTACCGCAGGACATCGATAGTGAGGTGGTCTCCGGTCAAGCAATCGCGATCCCCGCGCCCCGACAGCGTCCTGATCGGGTTTGCGCACAGAAGGCCGGCGCCGTGTCAGGGCCGGCAGATGGTGTAACAGTTCCTTCGGGGCCCTGGTGCCAGGCGGCACCAGGGCCCCTCCATGCGTCACCCTCACAATCCCGCCCAGCGAAGGTCATGCTGGACCAACTGACCTGGTGGGTACGGGCATTGCGCACGGCCCGCGCCCTGCATCCCTACACGAGCCGAAAACGGGCCAATCCGCCCCGGCACTCAGGATCCAGACCTCGCGCTCCTGACCCGATCCTCAAGGGGCAGGCTCCACGGTCAACCCTCGCGGAGCGGTTCTGCACTTCCCGGCGTTGTGCTGCGCGTGGGGCTCTTGCTGCGGGGTGCGCGGGCCGTGCACCGTGGTCCAGCCCTTCCCCGGCGCTGGAAGGGCACGGACCGTTTACGCGGCCGGGTGGAGTTCGGCGCGGCCGAACATCAGCGCGTAGCCGGTGGGGAGCTGGTGCAGGATGCGGGTGATGAGGTCGGGTCCGGCATGGGCGGCGACGGCGGTGAAGACGGAGCCGGTGTCCCAGCGGGTGGTGGCCAGGGAGGCGCCGGACCGGGCGGCGAGGTCCTTGACGAAGGCCCAGCCCGTCAGCGGCTGGGGGGCGGGGATCTGCGCGGTCAGGGCACGTGCGGCCTCCAGGGGCAGGCAGGCGGCCAGGTCGACGCGTTCGTCGCCGGTGAGCTGGCGTCCCAGTCCCGAAAGGACCAGGCGGATGGCTTCGTCTGCCCGCTCGCGGGTGGGGTAGGCGCCTTCGTAGCGGACCTTCTCCAGCATCTGCTGATACGCCGTCGAGTACGGCTGCTGGTGCTCAAGCGGTACGCGCACGTCGGTGATCACTGCGGTGCATGCCTTTCGTCAAGCCAGGGTCGGGCGGGTGCCGGTGTGCGGCACCGGGCTGGTGGTCAGGTGGGTTGGGGGCGGCCGAAGAGGAGGTCGTAGCCGGTGGGGAGCTGGAGCAGGACCTCATTGAGGAGGTCGTCGCCGGCGGTGTCGGCGACCGTGGACAGCACTGCGCTGACGTCCCAGGTCGCGGTCTGCTCGGTGGCGCCCTCGATCCAGGCCGCCGTCGCCCGCACGAACCGCTCCGGCGACAGCGGTTCGGCGCTCTGCAGCGGGTTGAGGAGGATGAGGGCGAAGTCATCAGGCAGGCGGGCCGCGAGCTGGGCGCGGACTTCGCCGACCAGGTGCGCGCCGAGCAGGGCGAGCACCACGCGCGCGGCGCGCTTGGCTTCCTCCACGGTGTCGTACTCACCGCGTTCCTTCACATGGTCGAGAAACGCCTCGCGTCGCGGAGTCATCTCGGCCACCACCCCTTCTTCTTCGGACTGCCCACGGGGTGCGGAGGGGGAGATCAGGCGCCCTCCGCACCCGTCCGGCCGGTGTCAGCCGGAGATCTCCTTGCGGCCGGAGCCGGCGCCGATGGAGATCTTGCGGGGCTTGGCGCGCTCCGCGATCGGGATGCGCAGGGTGAGCACGCCCGCGTCGTAGTCGGCCTGGATGTGCTCGGTGTCGAGGGTGTCGGCGAGCACGATCTGGCGAGAGAAGGCGCCCAGTGGCCGCTCGGACAGCTCAAGCTGCACGTCGTCGGACTTCGCCACCGGCCTGCGCTCGGCCTTGACGGTGAGCATGTTCCGCTCGACGTCGATGTCGATCGCGTCCGGGGTGACGCCGGGCAGGTCGAAGGCCACCACGTACTCGTCACCCTCGCGGTAGGCGTCCATCGGCATCGCCGACGGCTTCGACCAGGTGCCTGGGCCCATGAGCTGCTGCGCCAGGCGGTCCAGCTCACGGAAGGGGTCAGTGCGCATCAACATCGTGAAACACCTCCAGCAGGTTCAGGCAGTTGCTGCCAATGCGCCTCACTGACACCGTTGTAACATGTCATCCAATGGATGACAAACATGATGTCGTCAGTCTGATGACAACCCGAGGGAGGTGTCCGTGACCCCGGCCGACCAGCCATCTCCGTCCCGCACCGACGCCCACGGCCCGGTGCCGTTCCTCGCCGCCGCGGCGGCCCTCAACGCCATAGACGACGCCTTGCGCGAAGCCCGGCAGGAGGCCCCGAACGCTTCCGATGCCGGGCCGGGCCCGGAGCAGGCCCTGGCCTCACTGATGCTGCTGCGGCAGGTGCGCGAGCAGCTCGCCGGGTGGGAGACCGGCCTGATCGAAACGGCCCGCGACGCGGGCGCGAGCTGGGCCGAGCTCGCCGGCCCCCTCGGCGTCGCCAGCCGCCAGGCCGCCGAACGCCGCTACCTGCGCGGCCGTCCCGGCCCTGCCGGGACCACCGGCGAACAGCGCGTGACGGCCACCCGTCAGGCCCGGGCCGCCGACCGCAGCACCGCGGCCTGGGCCCGCCGCAACGCGGCCGACCTGCGCCGCCTCGCCGGCCAGATCACCGCACTCACCGATCTTCCCGCCGCCGCCCGCCGCCCGGTCAGCGACCTCCACGCGGCCCTCGCCCACGACGACCCCGCCGACCTCATCGCCCCCCTGGCCGCCACCCGGCCCCACCTGGCCGCCGCGCACCCCGACCTCACCGCCCGGCTCGACACCCTCACAGCCCGGTAGTGCGAGTCGACGCCGGCCGCCCGCCGGCGACGCCGGGCCTGTGGTCTCGTCCAGATGCGGCAACCACACCTGGATCTCCGCTGCAAGGACGGCCTCGATCCCCTCCGGTCTCCCCGTACCGAAGGAGCGGTGGGTGCTACGTGGTACGGGGCCTGGAGGCCCAGCGCTTCACTGTGGCGAGGGCGTGGTCACGGTCGGCTGCGGGCAGGTCGTCGAACCTGACGTTGTGGCTGGCGTGGGGGGCCCACAGGGTGCGGGCGTCACGCCCGCCGGGGTGGAATGGTTCGGCGGCGAAGGGGTCCTGGGCGCCGTTGACGAAGAGCAGGCGGGTGCCGTGCCTGCGGACCCAGTGGTCGATGTCGGGCATGGCGGTGGCGTCGAAGTGCAGGGGGATGTCCCGTGGGACGAAGCTGCGCGGACGCATGGCATCCGGGTGGCGTGCCAGGTCGGAGAGGTGGCGGGTGGGCGCCTCCCAGTAGCCGAGCTGGGTGCCGAGTTGGTAGAAGTACGGGACGTAGTGGGTTGCCACGGCGTCCGCGTAGACGGGCAGTTGAGCGGTGTCGTGCAGCCAGGCGTAGATCGCGTTCGTGGAGGCGGCGGGCGTGGGGATGGCGGCGGGTGTCTTCCCGTCGCCGTACTGCCAGAACATGAACGGAGTGCGCAGGACGGCGATCTCGAGGGCCTTTTCTGCGCTGCCGATGATATGGAAGGTGTCGCCGGTGGAAGCGGCCCATTCCTCGTAGCGTGCGACCAGCTCCGTACGGCGCAGCAGGGCTTCGCGCTGTACCCGCTCCAGGGCGGCGCGGGTCTCGGCGGTGCCGACGTGGGCGAGGAAACGCACGTAGGCGGAGTCGTCGCGGTCGTCGACGTTGTTCGGGGCGGAGTAGGCCACGGTGCCGTCCACGTCGTGCGGGTGGAAGCGGCGGTGGTAGACACTCGCCATGCCGCCCTTGCTGCCGCCGGTGGAGATCCACGCGGCGGGGTACAGCGGGCGGAAGAGACGGACGACGCGGTGGTGGTCGTCGGCGGCCTGCCGGATGGTCAGGTGGGCGTAGCCGGCGGTCGGCGGGCGGGAGGCGCCGAAGTAGCGGTGTTCCACCTGGAGTTGGTTTCCGCTGAGTACGGTGGCGGGTTCGGTACGGCGAGGCGTGAGCACGGCCCCGTATCCGGTGGTGTACAGGACCATCGGACGGTCGGTGGCGGTGTGCAGCAGGGTGAGCCGCTGCTCGAACGTACCGGCCGTACGGTCGGAGTGGTCGACCGGCTGGCGCAGTCCCAGGACGAAGAAGCGGTCTCCCGGCCCGGCGCCCGGCAGTTCCTCGATCACGCGCAGCCCGGGAAGCGCCCGAAGAGCGTCCTCGATACCGTCGTCCCTGAGTCCGCCGCTACCCCGGCGGCCCTCTGCCGCCGCGTACGTCGGTGGCGTGACGGCCGTGGCGGCAAGGCCCGCCGCGCCCGCGGCCGTCGACAGCAGCAGATGTCGCCTCGTCCAGGCACGCATGATGACCCACCTCCCGTACGGTGGCCGGTCTGTCCGTGTGCCGCCGACCGCATGTCCAGTACAGCCGCGTCGCGCCTTCGGAAGCTCCCCCCACCGGGGGGAGCTTCTCCCCCGTAGAGGGGAGAGACCCCGGCCGGACGTCGCCGCCCGGGGCCGGCGGGGCCTGTCCGGCAGGCCGGCCGCGGCTGCACCCTCGGACAGACGACGGCCATCCCGCACAGCACCTGCCGGTCGCTCGACTCCCCGCAGGCGGCCCGGCTACCAGCCTCGACTCGCCTGCCGTCACTCCACGGTCGCATCCCCAGTCAGCCCGGTGGTGGAGTCAAGTTCAGTCCGCGGAGTGACTCGTCGCACGACTTCCGCTGTGATCGTCATTGCTGGACAGATCAGCCATCAGCATGTCGAGAACAAGGAGTCACATGCAGCCCCTCTTGCACGTCGAGGACCCGGCTGCGGATGGGTCCAGCCGGCTCCGGTCGGCATGGCGGGCAGCCCACGAGCCCGTCGCCGGAGTCTCCCATCGGCTGCAGCGCACCGCCTACGCAGTGCCGCTGATCGTCTTCCCGGCGAGCGTATGGCGACTCCCGGCGGCTCTCGACGACGGAATCAGCCTCGGTGAGCGGATGTACATCCCCTCCCTGTCGATCCTCTCCGAAGTTCTGGCGTTCACCGCGATCGGCCTGATCGCCCGCTGGGGAGAGGTCTTCCCCCGCTGGATCCCACTTCTGCGCGGACGGCAGGTCCCGACCTGGGCCGCGGTCCTCCCGGCCTCCATCGGGGCCGTGATCCTTACGCTCCTCTTCACGGTGCTGGCGCCCATCGCTGACATCAGGGGCACCACGATCCGGGGCGACGATGTCTCCGGCGACGCCCCGACCGAGGCCGGCGGCTGGGAACTCGCTTGGTTCTACGCGTGCTACACGCCGCTGATCTTGTGGGGGCCGCTCCTGGCCTTGCTGACCGTCGCGTACTACAGGCGCCGCCGCAGAGCCGGCGTGCCTGCCGCGGCGTGAGCGTCGTGTGCGCGTCGTGTGCGGCACCCGGTGACCGGGCCATGGCCACCGGGTGAACGGTTCAGCCTTCGGGCGCCGGACCCGGCCCCTCGCCCCAGACCAGCTCTCCCGAGTCGTAGAGCGGGATGTTCCCGGCGCGGGCCGGCTGGTTGGTCAGTCCCTGGTACGACCAGTCGTCGGTGGGGTCCCAGCCGGGGCCCCCGGTGATGCGGAACTGGACCTCGGCGCGGTGCTGGGACTGGCCGCCGGGGAAGATCGCCTTCCCGGTGCAGTCCACCTCCACGTAATAGAGGTCGCCCTCCGCCTGGAAGGGCCCGCGCAGTGGCGAGGGGCACTCGCTGTAGCCGGAGAACAGGGTGAGGTCCGCCGGGTCCACGCCCTCGTCGAGGGTGAACCAGTAGCGGAAGGTGCCCTGGTCAAGCGTCCGTGCGGGGAAGCCGCTGCGGTTGCGGACGGTCGCTTTGACCTCGGTGAATCCCGCGCCGTCGGCGTTCAGGGACGCCTCGACGTACATTTCCGGGCCGTCGGGCTCCTCGGGCTGCGGGAAGTCGGGCAGTGGGGCGCCGCCGTGCCGTTCGACGAGGGCGGCGAGCGCGCCGGAGAGGCCGGCGTTGTAGTCGGTGGCGACCTCGTTGGCGACGTAGTCCTGGCGGTCGTCGGTGTACTCGTCGTCCGGGCCGGAGGGGCCGCCGACCAGGGCGCCGTAGAGCACGTGGCGGTTGGTCTCGGGTGCGGTGAGCTGGTCGGTCCAGGAGCCGTGGGCGGTGCGGTGGTGCGGGTTGCGCGGCGGGTTGGCGCCGAAGCCGACGACGTAGCTGGAGTCACGCGGGTTGTCGCCGAGCATGTAGTCGATCTGGCGCTCGCCGAAGGTGCGGTAGCGCGTCGCCCGCTCCGGGTCGGTGGCGGCGAGCCAGTCGGAGTAGACCAGGGCGACGAAGGCCGTGTTGGCGGCGTAGCGCAGCGAGCCCCAGGTGTCGAGGACGGCCTGGCCGCCGGGCGAGTACGGCACACGCCGGCCGTCCACACCGGTGGTCCAGTAGTCGAGCCAGCGGTTGGCGTCCTGGACGTACCGGTCCTCGCCGGTCTCCATGGCCAGCAGCGCGTAGGCGCCGTACGCCTTGTTGTCCCACGCCAGGGTCCAGCGGTAGCTGCGGGTGTCGGTCTGCGGCTCGGTGCCGAGGCGGTCGTACTCGGTCTCGGCCTTGGCGAGGTAGGAGGCGTCGCCGGTCGCCTTGTAGAGCCAGTACGCGCCCCAGACCAGCTCGTCCTGGTAGCCGGACCAGGATCGGTAGAAGTTGCCGGCGGGCACGCAGTCCGAGTAGACGCCCCGGTGGGTGTCGGCGAAGTCGTACAGTTCCTCGGCGTGCCGGACGAGGGTCGCGGCGTACGACGGGTCGTCGTCGGCGAAGAGCAGCGAGGACGACGCCATGGCGGCGGCGGTCTCGCCGGCGACGTCCGATCCCGGGCAGCCGGGGTGCACCCGGTAGGACGGCCGCTCCATCGGCATGACCTCGGCCGGTCCCCACCACCGGTGGTCGGCCTCGCCGTCGCCGACCTGGGCGTAGAGGACGTCGGGTTCGGGGTGCGCGCGGATGAAGTAGTCGTTGGCCCAGCGCAGGTTGTCCTTGAGGTACGCGAGCTGCCCCGACTGCCGGTAGCCGTCCTCCGCGGCCAGCCCGCCCCAGGCCAGCAGTGTGGTCGTGAACGCCATCGGGAAGCCGAACTTCACGTGGTCGCCGGCGTCGTACCAGCCGCCGGTGAGATCGACGCCGACGTCGGAGCCGTCGTCGAGCGCGGAGTCGCCGCGCCAGCCGACGCGGTTGCCGGCCGGGAGGTCACCGGAGCGCTGCGCCTCGTAGAAGAACATCGACTTCTGCAGTGCCTCGGCGTAGTTGAACCCCGCCTCCGGCGACTCGCCGGCGTCCGCCGCGGGCGGGGCGAGCAGCCCGCCGCCGAACACCACGCCGGCGATCAGCCCGGCGACGAGCCCGGACCGGCCGCGGCTCCATCGGCGGGGGCCTCTGCGGCCGGCGCCGCGGGCGGGATGAGCGGATGCGGAAGTCGGCATGCGGCGGCCCTTCTGATTCCGTGGTCAGCGGGATCCCGACAGGAGTGGGAGCGCTCCCAATCGGCTCCCATGCTCCTCTTGTGCCGTGCTCACGTCAATGATGTGAGCGGTGAGCGGGATGTCCGGCGCCGGTGGTGACCGCCCAGGCGGTTCCGGTCCCCGGCTCCTTGGTGATGGCGTCCGTGGTGGCGCGCCGAAGCCGGCACTGCCGGGCTGCGGTCCCGCAACCGTCATCCCCGCGGGACGCTCCTTGACCCCTGCCCGGCACGCCACGATTCTGTGTTGCGGTGGATGAACTATGTGCCGCCATAAGCAACACGATCCGAGGTTCGTGAACCAGCCGAGGAGTGGCCATGACTCATCAGGTACGTGCCGTCGTCGCGCGGGCGAAGGGAGCCCCCGTCAGCCTGGAAACGATCACCGTGCCCGACCCGGGACCGGGAGAGGCGCTCGTCCGGATCGAGGCATGCGGCGTCTGCCACACGGACCTGCACTACCGCGAGGGGGGCATCAATGACGACTTCCCCTTTCTGCTGGGCCACGAGGCCGCGGGCACCGTGGAGTCGGTCGGCGCGGGCGTCGCCGACGTGGCCTCCGGCGACTTCGTCATCCTCAACTGGCGGGCGGTGTGCGGGCAGTGCCGCGCCTGCCTGCGCGGGCGGCCGTGGTATTGCTTCGACACCCGCAACGCGCAGCGGAAGATGACCCTGGCCGACGGAACCGAACTGTCGCCGGCGCTGGGTATCGGCGCGTTCGCGGAGAAGACGCTGGTCTCGGCCGGGCAGTGCACGAAGGTCGACCGGGCCGCGTCGGCGGCCGCCGCCGGTCTGCTGGGGTGCGGGGTCATGGCCGGCCTCGGTGCGGCCGTCAACACCGGCGGGGTCGGGCGGGGCGACAGCGTGGCCGTCATCGGCTGCGGCGGGGTCGGCGCGGCCGCGGTCGCCGGGGCGTACCTGGCGGGAGCGGCGAAGATCATCGCGGTGGACGTCGACGACCGCAAGCTGGAGACCGCCGGGAAACTGGGCGCCACCCACACCGTCGACTCCCGGGACACCGATCCGGTCGCGGCGATCCGGGAGCTGACCGGCGGCTTCGGCGCCGACGTGGTCATCGAGGCGGTGGGCCGCCCCGAGACGTACAAGCAGGCGTTCTACGCCCGCGACCTGGCCGGCACAGTCGTCCTCGTCGGTGTCCCGACCCCGGAGATGACGCTGGAGCTGCCGCTGCTCGACGTCTTCGGCCGGGGCGGTGCGCTCAAGTCGTCCTGGTACGGCGACTGTCTGCCGGGCCGGGACTTCCCGATGCTTATCGACCTCTATCTGCAGGGCCGCCTCGACCTGGACGCCTTCGTCACGGAGACCATCGCGCTGGACGGGGTGGAGGCGGCCTTCGAGCGCATGCGCGAGGGCGGCGTGCTGCGCTCGGTGGTCGTCCTCTGACCGTCGACCGGGGGCGGGCCGGCGTGCGCGTGCGCACGCCGGCCCGGCCGGGAAAAGGCCGGTTCGGACGTTGCGCCCCCCTCTCCGCTTCCGTTTCGTATGGAGATTGAAGTTGTTTCATAGGCAACTGGGTGACCGGAGAACGCCTTGACAAGGGGGAGGGCCCGCCGCAGACTGATGTTGCGCTGACCGCATTCTGTTTCGCCATACGCACCGAGGTGTCATGATGATTCCCGCGTGCCGACTCGCGGATCTTCCGCGGGGAGAGGCCTTCCGGCTCGACAGCGACCCGCCCGTCTCGGTGTTCCACACCGATGCCGGCGAGGTCTTCGCCATCGACGACACATGCACCCACCAGGACGCCTCGCTCGCCGACGGCTGGCTGGAGGACTGCTGGGTGGAGTGTCCGCTGCACGCCTCCAAGTTCGACTTGAAGACCGGCGCCGTCGACGCCCCGCCGGCGAAGCGGCCCGTGAGAACCCACGAGGTCGTGATCGAGGACGGCATGATCTACGTCCGGCTCTCCACTGCCGCCCCCCGTCTGCCGGCCTGCGTCGCGGCCCGGCTCGCCGGGGCCGGCGGGTGAGGACCGTGGCCGTGGTGGGGGCGTCGCTGGCAGGGTTGTCGGCGGCGCGGGCACTGCGGCGCCAGGGCTACGACGGGCGGCTCGTCGTCATCGGAGACGAGCCCCACCGCCCGTACGACAGGCCCCCGTTGTCGAAGGAGTTCCTCGCCGGGGACGTGGGCGAGGCGGAACTCGCCCTGGAGACCGACGACGAGGACCTGCGGGCCGACTGGCTCTTCGGCGCCCGTGCCACCGCGCTCGACCGCACCCACCGCTCAGTCCGGCTCGCCGATGGCCGGGAGGTCCGCGCCGACGGCGTCGTCATCGCGACCGGCGCCGCGGCGCGTACCCTCCCCGGCACCGAAGGGCTGGCCGGGGTGCACGTCCTGCGCACCCTGGACGACGCCCGCAGGCTGCGGGCGGAACTGGCCGCGGGCGGAAGGCTGGTGGTGATCGGCGGCGGGTTCATCGGTGCCGAGGTCGCCTCCACCGCCAGCGCCCTCGGCCACGAGGTGACGGTGATCGAGGCGGCCCCGACGCCGCTCTCGGGACCGCTCGGCGAGACCATGGGCGGCCTCGTCTCGGCCCTCCACGCGGATCACGGCGTACGGCTCCTGTGCGGTGTCGGCGTCAGGGGCGTGGACGGGATCGGGCGGTCCTCCCCGGGCGGTGCCCGGGGACGGGCCGGCACGGTCCTCCTCGCCGACGGCCGCGGCATCCCCGCCGACGTCGTGCTGGCCGGTGTGGGTGCCCGGCCGTGCGTCGGGTGGCTGGAGGGCTCCGGCATCGCGCTCGGCAACGGCGTCACGTGCGGCGCGGACGGCCGCACCAGCGTGCCCGGGGTGGTCGCGGTCGGCGACTGCGCCAACTGGCACGACCCGCTCGCCGGCGCCCACCGCCGGGTCGAGCACTGGACCGGCGCCCGCGAGCGCCCGGACGTGGCCGTCGCGACGCTTCTCTCCGGCGGAGCGGCGGCACCGCGTCCGCCGCGGCCGCCGTACTTCTGGTCGGACCAGTACGGGGTGCGGATCCAGTTCGCCGGTCACGCGTCCGGCGCCGACAGCGTGACGATCGAGGACGGCGCTCCGGACGACCGCAACGTCCTGGCCGTCTACCGGCGCGCCGGGCATCCGGTCGCCGTGCTCGGCATGAACCAGCCGCGGAAGTTCACCCGCTGGCGCAAGCAGCTCACCGCCACGGCCGCCTGACACCGCCGGGCATCCCCTGCCGCGGTCGCCCATGACGGATCCACGACGATTGCCGAGGAGTGCACCGTGACCTCGACCGGCCTGCCGGACAGCCTGATCGCCACCCTCCCGGGCTCCTCCTACACCGATCCGGCGGTCTTCGCCCTGGAGCAGGAGCGCATCTTCGAGACCATGTGGTTCTGCGTCGCGCGCGCGTCGGACATCGCGAAGCCCGGCGCCTTCCGCACCGTCGACGTGGGCCGCGAGAGCATCCTCGTCACCCGCGCCCGGGACGGCTCCGTCCGCGCCTACTTCAACGTCTGCCGGCACCGCGGAGCGAAGCTCTGCACGCAGGAGAGCGGTGAGGTCGCGCGGGCCTTTCAGTGCCCGTACCACGCCTGGACGTACGACCTGACGGGCAAGCTCATCGCGGCGCCGAACCTCACCAGGATGCCCGACGTCGGCCGCACCGAGTTCGGCCTGGCGAGCGTGGCCAGCCGCGAATGGCTCGGCTACGTCTGGGTCTGCCTCGCGGAGCATCCGCCCTCCTTCGAGGAGGACGTCGTCGGCGACGTCGCCGGCCGTCTGGGCGACGCGGAGGCGGTCGAGCACTACGGCATCGGCGGCCTCTCGGTCGGCAGACGGATCGTCTACGACGTGAGGGCCAACTGGAAGCTCATCGTCGAGAACTTCATGGAGTGCTACCACTGCGCCACGATCCACCCCGAACTCACCGAGGTGCTCCCCGAGTTCGCCGACGGGCTGGCCGCCCAGTACTACGTCGGCCACGGTGCCGAGTTCGGTGCGGAGATCGAGGGATTCACCGTCGACGGCTCCGCGGGTCTGGACCGCATCCCCGGCGTCGCCGAGGACCAGGACCGGCGCTACTTCGCGATCACCGTCAAGCCGCAGGTCTTCATCAACCTCGTCCCCGACCACGTGATCTTCCACCGGGTCTATCCGGCTGCCGTCGACCGCACGGTCGTCGAATGCGACTGGCTGTACGTCCCGCACGTCGTCGACGGCGGCAGGGACCTCAGCCGGTCGGTCGAGCTCTTCGACCGGGTCAACCGGCAGGACTTCGAGGCGTGCGAGCGCACGCAGCCCGGAATGAGCTCACGGATGTACGCCAAGGGAGGTGTACTGGTGCCGAGCGAGCACCACATCGGCGCTTTCCACGACTGGGTGCGCGAGCGCCTGGGCGCAGGGCAGCCGCGGTAGCGGCCGGCGCCCGCGGGCGCGGCGGCCGGAGGAGGCGGTGACCGGGCGGCTCAGTCCGGGTAGCCGATCCGGTGGCTGATCTCCTCCGCGCCCTTGACGAGCAAATCGGACAGCTCGTGCAGACGTTCCTCGGTGAGCCGGTACGCCGGTCCCGATGCGCTCACCGCCGCGACGACGTCTCCGTACCGGTTGCGGATCGGAGCGGCCATGGCGTGGAGTCCGACCTCCAGTTCCTCCAGGCTCCACGCGTAGCCGCGCCGGCGGACCTCGGCGAGGTGCTTCTCGAGTTTCGTCTTCGCGGAGATCGTGTGCGGGGTGACCTTCTTCAGACTGGTCTCGGCCAGCAGCGCGGCGCGCTCCTCCGCGGGCAGGTGGGCCAGGAGGATCTTGCCGCTCGACGTGGCGTACGACGGGGTCAGCTGGCCGACCCAGTTCTGCGCGGCGACGGCCCCCGGGCCGCGCACCTGGTAGAGGTTTATCGCGAAGTGCTCCTGCAGCACGGCGACGTTGACGGTCTCGCCGAGCTCCTCGGCCAGACGCTCGCAGACCGGACGGCTCTGCTGCGTGATGTCGATGCGACCCGTCACCGCGGCGGCCAGGCGCACGATGCCGAAGCCGAGGCGGTACTTGCCGCGCTCACCGGCCTGTTCCACCAGACCGCGGGCCTCCAGGGCGCCGAGGAGGCGGAACGCGGTGGACTTGTGGACCTCGATCTCCGCGGCCACCTCGCTCACCCCCGCCTCACCGTGGTGGGCCAGGATCTCCAGAACGCTGATGGCGCGGTCGACCGACTGCACTCCGCCGGCGGGCGGTGTCGAGGTTTCGGAGAAAGGATTGTCGTTGCTCACAACGAAACTATACCTACAGTAAACAACGCTACTGAGCGTGACGTGAGGGAACGGAAGTCGCACTCCCGTGCGGCCGTTGGCCGTGGAGCGCACCGCCGGACCGCTCCTCACGGGCGTGAGGGCGTGCGTCCGGGCGCCCCGGCACCCCTTGACACCCCGCCTGCCCCCCGGGCACATTTGTTGCGTAGAACGAGTCATGTTGCGTATCTAGCAACCGTCGCGGATGGACTGGGTTTTCAATCCGGAGGTGCGGCCATGGCGGGACCCCGAGTGGTCATCATCGGAGCGGGCGTCGTCGGCGCGGCGCTCGCGGACGAGATCTCGGCGCGAGGCTGGACCGAAGTGACCGTGGTCGACCAGGGCCCGCTCCCCGCCACCGGCGGATCCAGCTCGCACGCCCCGGGGCTCGTCTTCCAGGCGAACCCGTCGAAGACCATGACCGAACTGGCCCGCTACACCGTCGAGAAGCTCTGCTCCCTCGAGGTCGCGGGCGAGCCCTGCTTCCTTCAGGTCGGCGGCCTGGAGGTGGCGACCGCCCCCGACCGCCTCGCCGAGCTGCACCGCCGGCACGGCTGGCTCACCGCCTGGGGCGTCGAGGCGCGGCTGCTGACGCCCGAGGAGTGCGCCGAGCGGCACCCGTTGCTGAACCGGGCCCGGGTCCTCGGCGGTCTCCTGGTGCCGACGGACGGGCTGGCCAAGGCCGTTCCCGCCGTCGAGGCGCAGATCCGCAGGGCCACCGCGCGCGGCGTCCGCTTCCTCGCCCGCCACGAAGTCCTCGACGTCCGGCAGAGCGAGGGCCGCGTCACCGGCGTCCGCACCGACCACGGCGAGCTGCCCGCCGACATCGTCGTGTGCTGCGCCGGCATCTGGGGCCCGAGGATCGCCGGCATGGCCGGCATGAGGCTCCCGCTCACCCCGCTCGCCCACCAACTCGCCTGGACCGGACCGGTCCCCACCCTGGCCGGCCAGACCGAGGAGGCGGTGCGCCCGATCCTGCGGCACCAGGGCGCCGACCTCTACTACCGCGACCGCTTCGACCGCCTGGGCATCGGTTACTACGGTCACCGCCCCATGCCCGTCTCCCCGGACGACATCCTCTCCGTGGACGAGGCCGGGGGGATGCCCTCGGTGCTGGCGTTCACCGAGGAGGACTTCGCCGACGCCTGGACCGAGACCCGCTCCCTGCTCCCCGCGACGCAGGAGGCGAAGGTCGAGGAGGGCATCAACGGCCTGTTCTCCTTCACCCCCGACGGCAATCCGCTCCTCGGCGAGTCCCCTGACGTCGCGGGCTTCTGGGTCGCCGAGGCGGTCTGGGTCACCCACTCCGCGGGCGTCGGGCGGGCCATGGCCGAATGGCTCGTCGACGGCTACTGCTCCTCCTTCGACCTCCACGAGTGCGACGTCAACCGCTTCGAGCCGCACCAACTGGCCCCGGAGTACGTCCTGGCCCGCGACTGTCGGAACTTCGTCGAGGTCTACGACATCCTGCACCCGCTGCAGCCGGCGGGGGAGCCGCGCCCGATCCGCACCAGCCCCTTCCACGGCCGTCAGGAGGAGCTCGGCGCCTTCTTCCTGGAGGCGAACGGCTGGGAGCGCCCGCAGTGGTACGAGGCCAACGCCCCCCTCGTCGCGGGCCGCTCCGTCCCCACCCCGAACGACTGGGCCGCCCGTTACTGGTCGCCCATCGTCGGCGCGGAGGCGCAGGTCACCCGGGAGACCGTCGCGATGTACGACATGACGGCCCTGAAGCGCCTGGAGGTCCGCGGCCCGGGCGCCGCCGCCTTCCTGCAGCGCATGTGCACCGGCAAGGTCGACAAATCCGTCGGCTCGGTGACGTACACCCTGCTCCTCGACCACGACGGCGGCATCCGCAGCGACATCACCGTCGCCCGGCTGGGCCGCGACCTCTTCCAGATCGGCGCCAACGGCAACCTGGACCTGGACTGGCTCACCCGCCACCTCCCCGCCGACGGCACGGTCCAGGTCCGCGACATCACCCCGGGCACCTGCTGCATCGGCCTGTGGGGACCGCTCGCCCGCGAGGTGCTCCAGCCGCTCGCCGACGAGGACTTCTCGGCCGCCGGGCTGAAGTACTTCCGCGCCAAGCGCGCCCACGTCGGCAGCGTTCCGGTGACGGCCATGCGGCTGAGCTACGTCGGAGAGCTGGGCTGGGAGCTGTACACCACCGCCGACCTGGGCCGGAAACTGTGGGACACGCTGCGGCGGGCGGCCGGGCCGCTGGGCGGCATCGTCGCGGGCCGCGGCGCCTTCAACAGCCTCCGCCTGGAGAAGGGCTACCGCTCCTTCGGCACCGACATGACCTACGAGCACGACCCGTACGAGGCCGGCGTCGGCTTCGCCGTCAAGCCCGACAAGGAGGACTTCATCGGCAAGGCCGCGCTGGAACGCCGCAGGGACGGCGTACGGCGGAAGCTGACCTGCCTCACCGTCGACGACCCGCGGGCGGTCGTCATGGGCAAGGAGCCGGTGTACGACGGCGACCGCGTGGCCGGGTACGTCACCAGCGCCGCGTACGGCTACACGATCGGCAAGGGCATCGCCTACGCGTGGCTCCCCGCGGAACTCGGCGTCCCCGGGACCGCCCTGCACATCGGCTACTTCGACCAGACCGTCGAGGCGGTCGTCGCCGAGGAGCCGCTGTTCGACCCGGCGATGACCCGGCTCCGCGGCTAGCGCGCCGCAGGCGTACCCGCCGTAACCGCCCCTTCCAGCAGACGGAGTCGTCCGATGAGCCCCCGCACACCCGGCGCCGGCCTCCCCGAGCACCCCGACCGGCTGTGGCGCAACCCCGATCCGAAGCGTGCGTACGACGTGGTGATCGTCGGTGGCGGCGGACACGGCCTCGCCACCGCCCACTACCTGGCGAAGAACCACGGCATCACCGACGTCGCCGTGCTGGAGAAGGGCTGGCTGGCGGGCGGCAACATGGCCCGCAACACCGCCATCATCCGCTCCAACTACCTGTGGGACGAGAGCGCCGGCATCTATGAGCACGCCCTCAGGCTGTGGGAGGGACTGACGGAGGAACTCGACTACCCGCTGCAGTTCTCCCAGCGCGGCGTGCTGAACCTCGCCCACAACCTCCAGGACGTACGCGAAGGGGTGCGCCGCGTCGAGGCGAACCGGCTCAACGGCGTCGACGCCGAATGGCTCGGCGCCGAGCAGGTCAAAGAGGTCTGCCCGATCGTCGACGTCTCACCCGACGTGCGCTACCCGGTGCTGGGCGCCACCTACCAGCCGCGCGCCGGTATCGCCAAGCACGACCACGTCGCGTGGGGCCTGGCCCGTTCCGCCGACGCCGCGGGCGTCGACATCATCCAGAACTGCGAGGTCACCGGGGTGCGGCTGGCCGGCGGCCGGGTCGTCGGCGTGGAGACCACGCTCGGGCCGATCGCCGCCGGCAAGGTCGCGCTCTGTGCCGCGGGCCACACGTCGGTCCTCGCCGCCATGGCCGGCCTCGAACTGCCGCTGCAGAGCCGCCCGCTGCAGGCGCTCGTCTCCGAACTCCTGGAGCCGGTGCACCCGACGGTCGTCATGTCCAACACGGTGCACGCGTACGTCAGCCAGGCGCACAAGGGCGAGTTGGTCATGGGCACGGGCGTCGACGCGTACAACTCGTACACCCGGCGCGGCGCCTTCCACCTCATCGAGGAGCAGATGTCCGCGGCCCTGGAGCTCTTTCCGGTCTTCGCCCGCGCCCACGTGCTGCGCACCTGGGCGGGCATCGTCGACATCAGCCCCGACGCCTCGCCCGTCGTCGGACTGACCCCGGTCGGAAACCTGTACCTCAACTGCGGCTGGGGCACGGGCGGGTTCAAGGCCACGCCGGGGGTCGGCTGGGTCTACGCCCACACCATCGCCCACGACACGCCGCACCCCCTGGCCGCCCCCTTCTCGCTCGACCGCTTCACCACCGGCGCCCTCGTCGACGAGCACGGCGCGGCCGCGGTGGCCCACTAGGGAGCCGAACCATGCTGCTGATCACCTGCCCGTGGTGCGGGCCCCGGGACGAGGCCGAGTTCCGCTACGGCGGCCAGGCACACGTGCCGTATCCCCAGACCCCGGCCGGCCTCACCGACGAGGAGTGGGCCCGCTACCTGTTCTTCCGCGCCAACCCGCAGGGCCCCTTCGCCGAGCGGTGGAGCCACGCGGCCGGCTGCCGCCGCTGGTTCAACGCGGTACGGGACACCTCGACGAACGAGATCCTGGCGGTGTACCAGGTGGGGGCGGAGCCGCCGGCCGCCGCGGAGCCGGATCCCGTCCGTCCGGCGTCCCGCCGCCGGATCCCTCCGGAGCCGGAGCGGCAGAACACGGGCCGCGGGAGCGCCGCGGCCGCCGGCGGCCACGCCGGAAGCCGCCCGCCGCGCCGCGCCGCAAGCGCCCGGGACCGCCGCGGCACGCCCCTCGCCTTCACCTTCGACGGCACCGCATACCGGGGCAGCCCAGGCGACACCCTCGCCTCCGCCCTCCTCGCGAACGGCGTCATCCGGTGCGGTACGAGCATCCGGGACGGCCGCCCGCGCGGCATCTTCACCGCCGGGGCGGAGGAGCCCAACGCCCTCGTCCGCGTCGAGGGCACCTTCCCGGAGACGATGGTGCCCGCGACGACCCTTGAGCTGTACGACGGTCTGGTGGCGCACAGCCTGCCGGGCCGGGGGCGGCTCACCGCGGAGCCGGACCCGGCCCGCTACGACGCCGTACACGCGCACTGCGATCTCCTGGTGGTCGGCGCGGGACCGGCGGGACTCGCCGCGGCGACGGCCGCCGCGCACGGCGGAGCACGCGTCATCCTCGCCGACGACCGGCCGGGACCCGGCGGGAGCCTGCTGGACACGGGCGAACGCCTCGACTGGGTCGCGGAGACCGCCGGGCGCCTCGCCGCCGAACCCGAGGTGCGCGTCCTTGCCCGTACGACGGTCTTCGGCTACTACGACGACAACTACCTCCTCGCCGTCGAGCGACGTACGAACCACCTCGGCGCCGCGGCGCCGGCGCACGTCTCCCGCGAACGCGTCTGGCGTATCCGGGCACGTCACGTCGTCCTCGCCACCGGCGCCCACGAGCGCTCGCTGGCCTTCGCGGACAACGACCGCCCCGGGGTGATGCTGGCCTCCGCCGCCCGCGCCTACGTCAACCGCCACGGCGTCCTGCCCGGCCGGCGGGCGGTCGTCTTCACCACCAACGACAGCGCCTACCCGGCCGCGCTGGACCTGGACGGTGCGGGCGCCGAGGTCACGGCGATCGTCGACACCCGCGCCGAACCGGGGGAGTGGGCCGACCGCGCCGCGGCGGCCGGCATCCGGGTGCTGGCCGGGCACGCCGTCACCGCCACCGACGGCGACGCGCGCCTCACGGCCGTGACGGTCGCCCCGTACGGAGAGTCCACGGGGCAGCGGTTCGCCGCCGACCTGCTCCTGGTGTCCGGCGGCTGGAACCCGGCGGTGCACCTGTTCGGCCAGGCCGGCGGCGAGTTGCGCTACGACGAGGCGCTGGGCGCCTTCGTCCCCGGCGCCTGCCGGCAGGCGGTCGAGGCCGTGGGCGGCGCGAGCGGCGTGTCCGACCCGGCCGCGGCACTGGCGCAGGGGGCGGACGCCGGTGCCCGCGCCGCCGAGGCCGAGGGCTACGCGCCCACGGTGCCCGATCTCCCGGTCTTCGCCGCACAGCCGCATACGCCGCCCATGCACATCCACTCCGTCCCCGGCGCCTCGGGTGCCCACCGCTACGTCGACCTCCAGCGGGACGTCACCGTCGCCGACCTGGCGCGGGCGACCGGCGCCGGCATGCGTTCGGTCGAGCACACCAAGCGGTACACCACGGCCGGCACCGGCATCGACCAGGGCAAGACCTCCGGAGCCCTGGCCGGCGGCGTGGTCGCCGGACTGCTCGGGGTGGACGTCTCGGAACTCGGTACGACCACGTTCCGCCCGCCCTACGCCCCCGTCTCCTTCGCCACGCTCGCCGGCCGCGCCCGCGGGGCGCTGTACGACCCCGTGCGGGTGACCGCGCTGCACCCGTGGCATGTCGCGCACGGCGCCCGCTTCGAGGACGTGGGCCAGTGGAAGCGGCCGTGGTTCTACCCGCGGGACGGCGAGGACATGGCCGCTGCCGTGCTGCGCGAGTGCCGCGCGGCCCGCGAGTCGGTGGCCTTCATGGACGCCTCCACCCTCGGCAAGATCGACGTCCAGGGCCCGGACGCCGCCGTCTTCCTCGACCGGCTCTACACCAACATGATGAGCACCCTGAAACCCGGCCGGATCCGTTACGGCGTGATGTGCCGCCCGGACGGGATGGTCTTCGACGACGGGACGGTCATCCGCCTCGCCGGGGACCGCTTCCTCGCCACCACGACCACGGGCAACGCGGCCGCGGTCCTCGACTGGATGGAGGAGTGGCTGCAGACCGAGTGGCCGGAACTGCGGGTCCACTGCACCTCCGTCACCGACCAGTGGGCCACCGTCGCTCTGGTCGGCCCGCGTGCGCGCCGGGTTCTCGGTGCGCTCGCGCCCCGGCTGGCGGTGGAGAACGACGACTTCCCGTTCATGGCGTGGCGGGAGACGACGGTCGCGGGGATCGGGGCCAGGGTGTGCCGGATCAGTTTCTCCGGCGAACTGGCCTACGAGATCAACGTCTCGGCCTGGCACGCCCTCGCCCTCTGGGAAGCCCTGTACGAGGCCGGCGCGCCCGACGGCATCACGCCGTACGGCACGGAGACCATGCACGTCCTGCGGGCGGAGAAGGGCTACCCGATCATCGGCCAGGACACCGACGGCACCGTCACCCCCCAGGACCTCGGCATGGGCTGGGCGGTGTCGAAGAAGAAGCCGGACTTCATCGGCAAGCGTTCGCACGCCCGCGCCGACACCGTCCGCCCCGACCGGAAGCACCTCGTGGGCCTCCTCCCCGAGGACCCCGCCGCCTTCCTGCCGGAGGGCACCCACCTCGTCGCCGGCGGCGAGCTGCCCGCGCCGCCGGTCCCGATGCTTGGCCACGTCACCTCCAGCTACCGCAGTGCCGCCCTCGGCCGGACGTTCGCGCTCGCCCTGGTCAAGGGCGGCCGGGACCGTATCGGCGAGCGGCTGCACGCGGCCGTCGGCGACCGGGTGATCCCGGTGACCGTCGCCAGCCCTGTCCTCTACGACCCCGAGGGAGCCCGCCGCGATGGCTGACACCACCACGGACACCCCGCTCCGCAGCCCGCTGGCGCATGTGGCCGGCCGCCTGGCCGCCGCCACGCGTACGTCCCGAGGCGCGGTCCGGCTGGCCGAACTCCCCTTCCTCACCCAGGTCGACGTGCGGCTCGACCCCAAGGGGCCCGCGGTGGACGCCCTCGGGCTGGCGCTGGGCTTTCGTCTCCCTCTCGAACCGAACACCACGGTGCGCGCAGGGGAGTTCACCTCGTTGTGGCTGGGCCCGGATGAATGGCTGGTCGTCGGCCCACCGCGCGGCGGGCGGGAGCTGGAGAGCCGGATCCGGGAGGCCGCCAGGGACGAACCCGTCTCCGTCACGGACGTCTCCGCCCAGCGCACCACGCTCCTCGTCTCCGGCCCCCGGGCCCGGGACCTCCTGGCCCACGGCTGCCCGCTGGACCTGCATCCGCGTGCCTTCGGCGCCGGACGCTGCGCCCAGACGACCCTGGGCCGTACCCAGGCCGTGGTGGTCGCCCGGGACGAGCCCCGGGCCGGGTTCTGGGTGCTGGTCCGCGCGTCGTTCGCCGGCCACCTCACGGACTGGCTGCTCGACGCGGCGACGGAGTACGCCACCGGCCGGCCGGCCGCGGCCCGGCCCGTATCGTGACCGGCGACGGCGGCCGACCCGGGACGTGAGCGCCGTTATCCGGTCAGGCCCGGGTAGAGCGGGTGCTTGCCGGCCAGGGCCGCCACCCGGGCCCGCAGCGGCCCGAAGCCGTCGGAACCGGCGGCTGCGGGCGTCTTCAGCACCTCGGCGACGACGTCCGCCACCTCCCGGAAGTCCCCGGCCGTGAAGCCGCGGGTCGCCAGGGCCGGCGTACCGATGCGCAGCCCCGAGGTGACCATCGGCGGGCGCGGGTCGTCGGGCACGGCGTTGCGGTTGACGGTGATGCCCGCCTCGTGCAGGAGGTCTTCGGCCCGCCGGCCGTCCAGCTCCGACTCGCGCAGGTCCACCAGGACCAGGTGGACGTCCGTGCCGCCGGTGAGGACGTTCACCCCGGCCTTGCGTGCGTCCGCGGCGGTCAGGCGCTCGGCGAGGATGCGGGCGCCCTCGACCGTACGGCGCTGCCGTTCCCTGAAGCCCTCCGTGGCGGCGACCTTGAAGGCCACCGCCTTGGCCGCGATCACGTGCTCCAGGGGGCCGCCCTGGAAGCCCGGGAAGACCGCGGAGTTCAGCTTCTTCGCGAAGCCCTTCCCGGCCAGGACGACGCCGCCGCGCGGACCGCCGAGCGTCTTGTGGGTGGTGGAGGTGACGACGTCCGCGTACGGGACCGGGTTCGGGTGCAGGCCCGCCGCGACCAGACCGGCGAAGTGCGCCATGTCCACCCACAGGTACGCCCCGGCCTCGTCGGCGATCCGGCGGAACTCCGCGAAGTCGAGCTGCCGGGGGTACGCCGACCAGCCCGCGATGATCACCTTCGGCCGGTGCTCCCTGGCCAGTTCCTCCAGCTCGGCCATGTCGACCAGGCCGGTCCCGGGGTCGACGTGGTAGGCGACCACGTGGAACTGCTTGCCGGAGAAGTTCAGCCGCATCCCGTGGGTGAGGTGGCCGCCGTGGGCCAGGTCGAGGCCGAGGACGGTGTCCCCGGGCTCGGCCAGCGCGAAGAGGGCGGCCTGGTTGGCGGAGGCGCCCGAGTGCGGCTGGACGTTGGCGTACTCGGCGCCGAACAGGTCCCTGACCCGGTCGACCGCGATCCGCTCGGTCACGTCGACGTACTCGCAGCCGCCGTAGTAGCGGCGGCCGGGGTAGCCCTCGGCGTACTTGTTCGTCAGGACCGAGCCCTGCGCCTGGAGGACCGCGACCGGCGCGAAATTCTCGGAGGCGATCATCTCCAGGGTGGACTGCTGGCGGTTCAGCTCGGCGCCGATCGCGGCGGCGATCTCCGGGTCGAGCTCCTGCAGGGACGTGTTCATGACGGTCATCTGCAGCTCCCTCATGTGGTGCGTAATAAGCAACATGCAGAGCGATACGCAACATACTGCAAGCGCGAGATGACCCGGTCAAGGTCTCCGGAGCCATGAGGTTCCGCAATGTGATTCATGCTGCGTCATGAGCAACACAGCCATGAGCAACACAGCCATGGGTACCCCGCCCTCGCCGGAAAACGGAACACCGGCATCTCGCGGCGGGTGCCGCGAGATGCCGGTGCGGTGACGGCGGAGCCCCGCGCGGCGTCAGCCCGGGGCCGCGGGGCCGCCGGCGGCCGGACCTTCCGCCGGCTGGGGCTTGTCCCCGGGTGCGGTGGACGCACCGTTGTCGCCGCAGGCGGTGATGGCGATCTCGAAATCGCCGTCGTACTGCTGGTGTCCGTTGATGACCGCCGTCTCCACGACTTCCTCGGCCTTCTCGCTGCGCAGGATGACCGGGTCGCGCCGCAGGTCGCGCATGAGCGCGACGCACAGCCCGATCATCACCAGCGCGAACGGCACGGCCGCGATGATCGTGAGGTCCCGCAGTCCGGTGAGCGCCGTGTTCCCGCCGTCGCCGACCAGCAGCATGACCGCGGCCACGCCGCCCGTCAGGGCGCCCCAGAAGATGACGATCAGCCGGTCGGGCTCCAGCGTGCCGCGCTGCGAGAGCGTACCCATCACGATCGAGGCCGCGTCGGCCCCGGAGACGAAGAAGATGCCCACGAGGATCATCACGACCAGCGTGGTCACGGTGGCGATCGGGTAGTCGCGCAGCACCGCGAAGAGCTGGCCCTCGGTCGTCTCGCTCATGAGGTCGGCGCCCTGCTCCTCCTGGCGCATCGCCGCCCCGCCGAAGACGGCGAACCACACCAGGCTCACCGCGCTCGGCACCAGGATCACGCCGCCGACGAACTGCCGGATCGTCCGGCCCCGGCTGATACGGGCGATGAACATGCCGACGAACGGCGTCCAGGAGATCCACCAGGCCCAGTAGAAGACCGTCCAGTCGCTCAGCCATCCGCTGATGCCCTCGCCGCCGCTCGCCTCCGTACGGGCCGCCATGTCGGGCAGGTCGCCGAGGAAGGCGCCGAGTGAGGTCGGCAGCAGGTCCAGCATCAGCACCGTCGGGCCCGCAGCGAAGACGAAGACGACCAGCATGACCGCCAGCACCATGTTGATGTTGGACAGCCACTGGATGCCCTTGGCGATCCCCGACACGGCCGACAGCACGAACGCCAGCGTCAGCGACGCGATGATGACCACCAGGAGTTCCGTGCCGACCTCGTCCATCCAGTCCATCTCCTGGATGCCGCTGCCGATCTGCAGCGCGCCGAGCCCCAGCGAGGCCGCGGAGCCGAAGAGGGTGGCGGCGATGGCGAGGATGTCGATGACGCGGCCCGCGTTCCCGTTCGCGTGGCGGGCGCCGATGAGCGGGGTGAAGACCGCGCTGATGGTCTGCCGGCGCCCGCGCCGGAACGCGCTGTACGCGATGGCCATGCCGACCACGGCGTACATCGCCCACGGGTGCAGCGTCCAGTGGAAGAGGGTCGTGGACATCGACGTCGTCATCGCCTCGCCCGAGTCCTCGGGTGAGGTGTTGGGCGGCGCCGTCGTGTAGTGGTTGACCGGCTCGGCCACGCCCCAGAACATCAGCCCGATGCCCATGCCCGCGCTGAACATCATCGCGACCCACGAGACCGTGCGGAATTCCGGCTCCTCGCCCTCCCGGCCGAGCGTGATCCTGCCGTACCGGCTCGCGGCCAGCCACAGCGCGAACACGACGAACGCGGAGGCGGTGAGCACGAAGCCCCAGCCGGTGTTGCGCATGATGTCGCCGAGCAGGTTGCCGGAGACATCGGCGAGCGAGTCGGAGTCGTGGGCTCCCCATATGAGGAAGGCGAGGGTCAGGGCCGCCGTGACGCCGAAGACCACCGGGTCGGTTCGTCGTATCCCCGGTGATAAGGAGCCCTTGTCCGGGCTGTCGCTCGGGGGCTTCGCCATGTTCGGAGCGGGCATGCTCTCGTTCCTTTTGTTATGGGCGTGCGCAGCGGGGGGTTTTGAGCGGCGGCAACGCGTGTTGCGCAATGAGGGACATCGTTCTGTAAGCGCAACAGGGAAGCAGTCCCTGGTCCCGGCCGTCAAGACCTCCGACGGCAGCCCGGCCGCACGCCGCGACACGACGAGGTGGAGGGCCCCTGGCTGTCGTGTCCCATGCGGGAGTTGGGCGTGCGTTCCGGTGGGGAGAACCGCCGTGGATCGTGCCGGCCGGGCGCGAGGGTATTGTCATGGCCGCGGCAGGAGTCTATCTTCTCGGCTGGAAGAAACGGACTGAGATCGTCGAATATTCGATCGAAGCGCTTCGACGGTAATTCGACGAGCACGGGGGTCGCGTACCGTCAGTGGGTCACGGAGCCACCCATGGCTGCCCGCTGCGCGGCGTCAGGTGAATTCGCATCGTTCTTGGCACCTCAAGACCGGAGGAGAGAGAACGCCATGACTGCGAAAACGACGAAGATCAAAGCCGTCCTCGTGGCCATCATATTAGCGGTGGCCGCATCGGTGTACGGCGTCTCGGCTCACGCGGAATCTGCCGACACGACGGCCCGGTCGGACGCTTCCCGGATCGTTGCCGACATGGGCGCGGGCTGGAACCTGGGGAACCAACTCGAAGCCAACATCGACGGATATCCCGGCGAAACATCCTGGGGTAACCCCAAGGTGTCGCAAGCGCTCATCGACAAGGTGCACGAGGCGGGATTCAGAACGATCCGGATCCCGGTCTCCTATCTGCGCACCATAGGGCCCGGCCCCGACTACACGATCGACTCGTCCTGGCTGAACAGAGTCCAGGAAGTCGTCGACTACGCCTATCGCCGAGGCATGTATGTCGTGATCAACATGCACGGTGACGGCTACAAAACGATCAACGGCTCCTGGCTGATCTGTGACGCAGCTTCTCAGACGGAGATCAAGGACAAGTACCGGAAGGTATGGCAACAGATCGCGTCGCGGTTCCAGGGTTACGATGAGCACCTGATCCTGGAGTCCATGAACGAAGAGTTCGACGGTCAGTACGGTCGACCGACCCAACCGTGCTACTCGAACATCAACGACTACAACCAGATCTTCGTGGACACGGTACGGCAGACCGGTGGCAACAACACCTCACGATGGCTGCTCGTCCCCGGCTGGAACACGAACATCGATTACACCGCAGGCGACTACGGCTTCGCCATCCCGACCGACGAGTACCGCTCCCCTTCCATTCCCGGCGACGAGCAGAGGATCATGATCTCGGTGCACTACTATGATCCGTGGGACTTCGCCGGAGAGGAAAACGGAAACATCACGCAGTGGGGCCCGGCCGCGACCGACCCGTCGAAGACGTCCACCTGGGGACAGGAGGACCATCTGGACGCGCAGTTGAAGAAGATGCATGACGGGTTCGTCACGAGAGGATATCCGGTAGTCGTCGGTGAATACGGAGCGATCGACAAGTCGTCGTTCGACTCGGCGAACAACGACTACCGTGCCGACTTCGCCCACACCCTGGCGGCCACGGCGAAGAAGTACGGGGCAGTCAGCGTCTACTGGGACAACGGCGTAAACGGACGGTATGGTTTCGGTCTGTTCGACCGAAATTCCTCCACCGTGACCCAACAGGGCATCGTCAGCGCCATCATGAGCGGCGTCGGCGGCGGTTGACGGCAACCGGGCTTGCCGTCCAGAGCAGGTCTCCTCTGGTGACTGAGCCCGCGGCGGCGCACGGATGCGCAATCATCCGCATCCGCGCGCTGCCTCGGCGCCGCTACCCCAGCGCGAGCATCGCCTCCGCGATCTCGCCGGCCGCCGCGTCGGGGATCGCGGTGGCGGCCGTCTCCAGCACGAGCAGCCGGGCACCGGGGATCTCGCGCGCGATGGCCTCGCCGTTGCCCACGGGGAAGAACAAGTCGCGGCGGCCGTGGACGACGAGCGTGGGGATGTCGATCCGCGGCAGCCGCTCGCGCCAGCGGGGTGTGCAGTCGAGCTTCGAGAACACCATGCCCAGGTGGTTCGCCATCTGTACCGGGGGCGCGGTGCCGGGGGTACGGTCCCAGACGCGCCCCCCGTGCACGCGCGCGGCGGCGGGGTCGTCGCCGAGGATCGCCGCGCCGGCAGCGGTGAACTCCGCCACCGCCTCACGGTCGCTCCAGTCGGGCATCGGCTGCCCGAACAACCGGCCCATCGTCGCCTCGTCGTGGTCGGGGAGGTCGTCGTCGGGCGGCCCGGGCGCGACCGCGCGGGTGCCGACGAGGGTGAGCGCCGAGAACGCACGCGGATGGTCGAGCGCGGCCACCTGAGCGACCATCCCGCCGACACCGATCCCTGCCAGATGCGCGGGACCCCCGCCCAGCACCTCGACGAGGGCCGCCGCGTCCGCGGCGAGGTCGCGCAGGGTGTAGGCGGGCGCATCCGGATCCGCGGTCGTCGACTCCCCGCTGTCGCGCAGGTCGTAACGGACCACCCGCCGCCCTCCGGCGGCAAGCCGCTCGCAGAGCGCGTCGGGCCAGGAGAGCATCGTGGTCCCGCCCGCGAGCAGGACGAGCGGCGCGTCGTCGGCACCGAAGGATTCGATGCCCAGGTCGACCCCGTTGGCGTGCACAGTGGTCATCGGCTCTCCCCGGTCGGGGGCGGCAGTGGTGTGTCCCGGCCGTCACGAGGGACGGAGACGTGAGCGTAGAGGAGATTCATACCAGGACAGACCCGATCCACCGCCAGGACTCATCGGTGACCGACGGAGACGGGCGCCCGGCTGTGGATGCGGTGGCTGCTGTGCCGGGCCCCGGACGCCGGCCGGCACCGCTGAGGTCCGGACGGTCCCCGTACATCGTGACATGAATGGACAAGGTCGCACAACTTAGCTCAGTCGCATACGAGTTGCCCCGCACGGGCGCACCATGGACATGCGGCCGGTCGGCGCCCCGTCCACCCCCTCCACCGGTTGCGTGCGGACGCACGCCGATGGCCCGATCGCTAGGTGGAGGCGTGAAGAACTCCCATCCCGTACCGGACTACGTGGGCCGGATCCTCTCTTCCTCCGGCGTGCCCCAGGGCACCTGCTTCCAACTGGCGCCGGGATACCTGGTGACCGCCTGGCACGTCGTCCAGGGCACGCTGGCGCTCGGCGACGACGGGGTGCTGTCGGTCGACCGCTTACGCGACCCCGGTGCCGACCGGATCACGGCACGGGTCCTCGCCGAGGACCGGAAGACGGATCTGGCGCTGCTCGCGGCGGACGCCGCCTTCCCCGGGAGCGCGCGGCTGCTGCGCGCCTCCCGGTCCGTCGCGTACGCCGAACCCGTGACGGTGGTGGGCCACGCCCTGATGTACGAGACGGCGGGCACGCCGCCGGTCGTGTGGGTGGAGGCGCTCGGCGAGTGGCAGGGCGAGGTGCGCCGCACCGACGACGTCACCCTCGGACGCCTCCACTCGCGGGACGTGCTGCCCGGCATGAGCGGCGCGCCGGTACGGCAGCGGAGCGACGACAGCGTGGTCGGTGTCGTCTCCGCCCGCTACAACACCGCCGACGGCTGGCTCGCCAACAGCGTGTGGGCGGGCCGCGCCGACGACGTGCGCGCCCTCTGCGCGGGCCGCGTCGACCTCGACGGGAGCCGGTGGGCCGGCTTCCCCGCCGCTGCCGCCGCGGCCGGCGGCGGTGCCGCGGCGGCGGTGGCCGAGGACATGCTGCGCAAGCGCCGCGAAGGACCGGACATCGAGGTGCGTACGGAGGCTGCCCCCGCGCCCGGCCGCGAGCCCGGCGAGCCGGCCTCGCCCGCCGCGCCCGCCGGGACCGGGACGGGAACGGGCGCCGCGGACGTGCCGGTGCCGGAGCCCGTGACCGCGCCCGCGCCCCTGCCGGGCGGATCCGGCGAGTCCGTGCCGGACGCCGTCGCCGAGGAGGTGACGCAGGGCGCGCTGGAGCGTGTCACCCGCTGGATCCTGGACAACCTGTAGGGCGCCCTCACCCGGGCCCCGAGCGGCGCGGGAACCGGCGGCCCGTCACCGGAAGGCACCCGAGGTGGACAAGAGCCCGCACGACAGCGACTACGGCCGCTGGCTGATGAACGTCTCCCGACTCAACGGCGTCCCCCTGCCCCTGCCCGCCGTCCTCGACGACGGCACGCCGGACTCGATCAGGATCGAGCCCGGCGACGCCTACATACACCGCGAGACCGGGGTGATCCTGGCGTTCGTCCTCACCGACGACCAGGGCGCCCGCCACATGTTCGCGCTGGACCACGCCGACCGGAGCTTCGAGCCGCTACGGGACGCGATCCACGCCTTCCTCGACTCGCGGTTCCTGCGGAACCTCCGCAACGCCACCCCGCTCGGCAGGCTGGTCAACATCGCCGGAGCCGCCGTGCGGCACTACTGGCGGTGGGAGAAGGAACCGGCCGGGACCGGCTACTACCTCTACCCGCAGGGAAAGCTCCTGTTCCGCGGCACCTACAAGCTGGAAGAGGGGTGAGCAGGCCCGTGCACCCCCAGCAGGAAGCGCTGCCCACCGTCATCGACGGCCGGGACGTCTACATCGCCGTCCACCGGCTCCCCGGCTCCGAGCCCACCTCGTCGAACCTGTGCAGGGTCGCGGGACGGAAGGCGACCGAGGCGCTGGACCATGTCCAGAACACGATCCACGTCGTCGCCGAACGGTTCAGCCGCACCGTCGGCGAACTGGCGGCGCAGACCACCGCGCCCGAGTCGGTCTCGATCGAGTTCGGCATCACGATCGCCAGCGAGGGCAACGTCGTCCTCTTCAGCGGGTCGGCCGAGGCGTCGGTCGCGGTCACCCTCACGTATCCGGTCCCGAACGGGCGCTGACGCGGCGGACAGTGCGTCAGGGGGGCCTCGAACACGGCGACGGGTGCGCGGCGGCCCCGGCGCCGTCACCGGGCGGACCCGAGGGCTGTGGCCAGGGCGTCCTCCAGGGTCCGGGTGACGGGGACACCCTCCGCGCGGAGGGCGGTGCCGGAGTGCAGCCCGCTGGCGTAGAGCACGCAGCGGGTGCCGACGGCCGCCGCCGCGCGGGCGTCGTCGACGCTGTCGCCGACGAGCAGGACGGTGCCGGGCGGACGGTCCAGGGCGCGCAGGTGGGCCGCGAGGTGGTCGCGCTTGTAGCCCGCGTCCGCGCCCCGCTGGCCGTCGACGCGCACCAGGTGCGGGCCCAGCGCGAAGCGCTCGATCAACTCCGCGAGCACGTCGTGCGGATGCATGGACAGGACGGACTGCGTCAGCCCCGCCCGCGCCGCCGTGCGCAGTGCGGCCAGGGCGTCGGGGGCGAGGCCGATGCCGGGCCTGCGGCGCAGGTAGGCGTCGTGGAAGGCGGCGTGCAGCGCGGCGCGGAGCGGCGCCGGGACGGTGCGGCCCAGCAGCCGGTCGTAGAAGGCGTCGATGGGCTGGGTGTGCAGTGCCCGGTAGCGCTCGGGCGTGACGGGCGGCAGCCCCTGGCGCGCGAACGCCTCGATGGTGGAGGCGATCAGGGCGTCCGCGTCGTCGAAGAGCGTGCCGTTCCAGTCCCACACGACGTGGGTGATCCCGCCGGGTGTCATGTGCCGGTCCGCCAGGAGGCGAGGTACTCCCGCTGGCGCGGGCCGAGTTCGTCCAGCGTGATCCCGTACGCGTCGAGCTTCGCGGCGGCGACCTCGTCCTCGATGGCCCGGGGGACGGGATGGACGTCCGGTGCGAGGTCCGCCGCGTGCCGGGCCAGATGGCGCAGCGCGAGGGCCTGGGTCGCGAAGGTCATGTCCATCACCTCGGCCGGGTGCGCCTCCGCCGCGGCCTGGCCGAGCAGCCGTCCCTCGGCGAGCAGCAGCACGCGGTGTCCCTCGGGCAGCGTGTACGCGACGCAGTGCTCGCGTACGTACCGGCGGTCGGTGGCCGTCCGGGTGAGGCCGTCGACGTCGATCTCCAGGTCGAAGTGGCCGGAGTTGCCGACGATCGCGCCGTCCTTCATCAGGCGCATGTGGTCGACGGTGACGACGTCCCGGTTGCCGGTCGTCGTGATCACCACGTCGGCCAGGGGCGCCGCCTCCCGCATCGGCAGGACGCGCATCCCGTCCAGCCGCGCCTCCAGCGCCCGTACGGGCGAGACCTCGGTGACGACGACCTCGGCGCCCATGCCGCGGGCCCTGGCCGCGACGCCCCGGCCGCACCAGCCGTAGCCCGCCACCACCACGGTCGCGCCCGCGAGCAGCATGTTCGTGGCGCGCAGCAGGCCGTCGACGGTGTTCTGCCCGGTGCCGTAGCGATTGTCGAAGAGGTGCTTGGTCAGGGCGTCGTTGGTGGGCAGGACGGGATAGCGCAGCGCGCCCTCCGCGGCCATGTTCCGCATCCGCACCACCCCGGTCGAGGTGATCTCGGTGCCGCCCGCGATGTCCGGGAGCAGCGCGGGGCGGTGTTCGTGGATCGTCGCGGTGAGGTCCGCGCCATCGTCCACGACGAGCGTCGGGCCGATGTCGAGCGCCCCGGTGAGCTGGCGGTAGTACGTGTCCCGGTCGCAGCCGTGCACCGCGAACACCTCGGCGCCGAGGTCGCGCTGGATGGCCGCGGCCACGTCGTCCTTCGTCGACAGCGGATTGGAAGCGCACAGCGCCACCTGCGCGCCCCCGGCGACGAGTGCGCGGCACAGGTTGGCGGTCTCGGTGGTCACGTGGAGACAGGCGGCGATCCGCGCACCGGTCAGCGGCTTCTCCTCCGCCCACCGCGCGGTCAGCGCGCGCAGCACCGGCATCCGGCTGTAGGCGAAGTCGATCTTCCGGGCGCCCTCCTCGGCGAGCGCGGGGTCGCGCAGCAGCGGCATGGGGCTCCTTCCCTGGACGTACGGGCGGGGGTGAACGGCATCGAGTCCACCCGCTCCCACCGCCCCCGGCCAGGGCGAAAACCCGGCACTTGCCCGTCATCCGGCACCCGTCCGGCGGACCGCGGGCGCCCACCGGGCGGTCGCCGTCCTCTGGTTACGCTTCGGTGCATGCCTCCTTCCTCCGCCCTCGCGCGCCGGCGCCGCAGCCGCGGCCACACGCAGGAGTCGCTCGCGGAGCGCCTCGGGGTGGACGTCTCCAGCGTCGCCCGCTGGGAGCGCGGGATCTCCACGCCCTCGCCCGGCGTCCGCCGGGCACTCGCGGGCGAACTCGCCGTCACCCTCGACGACCTGGCCGCCCTGCTCGGTCCGGCCTCCGCCGCCGGGCCCGCCGCCGGGCCGGCCGCCGGGCACGGCGTCGCCGGGGAGCCCGCGGTGCTGATCAAGGACATCTGGGACGCGGCGGAGCGCGACGACCTCGCCGTACGGCTCGGCGCGGGCGCGCCCCCGGCGGGCGGGGCGCCGGAGCCCGGGGAGGGGAGGACGGGCACGGCCACGCCGTACGGGTCGTACACCAGTGGCTGATCACCCCGCCGCCGCCCGCCCGTGCCCACCGCGCGCACGGACGCCCCCGCCGCATCGGCGCGACGGATCTGGACGGCATACGCGGACGGCTGCGCTATCTGCACCGGACCGACGACACGGTCGCGGGCGGCGACCTGTACCCGGCCGTCCGCGACGAACTCGCCCGTACGGCCGCCCTGTTGCGTACCACCTCGTACAGCGCGGCGGTCGGCCGCGGCCTGCTGCGGCTCCTCGCCGAGCTGTGCGGGCTCGCGGGCTGGTCGGCCGCGGACGCGGGGGACGCGGGGGCGGGCGTGCGCCATCACGTCCACGGGCTCAAGGCCGCACACGCGGCGGACGCGCCCGTGCTGGCCGCGCAGTTGGTCTCCAGCCTCGGCTACCACCTGGCCGAGCACGGCCACGGCCGGGACGCCGTCACGGTCACCCGCTCCGCGCTCGCCCGCCTGGAGACCGTGGGCCACGGCGCTCCGGAGTCGGCGGAAGCGACGCCGGCCGTCCGCGCGCTTCTCCACGCCCGCATCGCCTGGGCCCACGCCGTCGCGGGCGAGCCCGACCACGCGGACGAGGCGCTCCGCCGCGCCGAGGACGCCTACGGCGCACGCCGCGCGGGCACCGACCCGGACCCGGCGTGGGCGTACTGGCTCACCCCGGACGAGATGCAGATCATCGCCGGCCGCCTCGACATCGCCCTGGGCCGGCCGCGGCGCGGCGGCGACCGCATCGGGGCCGCCCTCGATGGCTGCGATCCGCGGCGCGTACGCGAGACCGTGCTCTACACCGCATGGCTCGCCCACAGCCACCTGCGCCGGCACGAACACGGCGCGGCGACGGAACTGGCCCGCCACGCACGCCGCCTCAACGGCACGATCCGCTCGGTCTACGCCGACCGGGCCCTCGACCACCTCACCCACCGGCTCACCGCCCGCCGACCCTCCGTGGCCGCCGCTCCCTTCTGAGGGCGGCGGCGGCCGTCAGGTGCCGGTGACGGTGCGGCGCATCGCCGGGCGGTCCTTCTTGCGGCGGGCCGCTTCCGTGAAGCCCGCTGCCCGGAAGGCCGACGCGATGCCGGTCATCGCGTTGTCCGCGCCCGCGGTCCGGCCCGGCGCGGGGGCGACGGGGAAGGCTTCGACCGTGTGCCTGCCGTGTTCTGCGGCGAAGTCGCAGGCGGCGTTGATCATCTTCGTCTGGAGCCCGCGGCGGCGGTGGCCGCGTCTGACGAAGAGACAGGTGATGACCCAGACCGGCGTGTCATCGAGGGCCCTGGTGACCGGTGAACGCTGCAGGCGCGGGTACTCCGCGCGGTCGCCGAGGCCGACCCACCCCACCGGCTCGCCCCCCAGATAGCAGACCAGCCCGGGTGGCGGCTGCTGCTCCGCGCGGGTGCGCAGCGCGTTCCGGTTGCCCTCGCCCGCGCCCTCCGCCCACTCCTTGAACGAGAGCCGCCAGTGCATGCACCAGCAGCCGCGCGCACCCCCGTTCTCCCCCATGACCTGCTCGAAGTCACGCCATGTCGCGGGCGTGAGCGGTGCCGCCATGAAGTCCGTCATGCGGGTGTCCCTTCTTTGATGCCGAGGACGCCACCGCCGACCATGCCGCATCGCCGGAGCCCGCCGCCACCGCGACAGGCGGTCCGCCGCGCAGGGGATGCCTCGTGACGGGCGCGGGGTGACCGTGCCCCGGCCGTGTGCGTACGGAGGGGTGGCACCGTTAGCCCTGTCGGGTCAACCGCCGCCGGGATCGGGGGCAGGCGCGGCCGGGCGATAGTTCCCTGGCGGTGCGCGCTCTCCGCGCAGGGGCCGGTACGGCTCGCCGGCTCCCGCCGGCCCGTGCCGTCAGCGTGAGTGACGCCGCCTGCCGACGCGTGCGATGCCCGCCGCAAGTCCCGACTCCTGGAGCCCCGGTTGTCCCACCCGCCCTCTGGCCACCTCCACCGCGACGGCCCGGCCGTCCAGACCCGGCCGAGCCCGGAGAGTCTCCTCCGGGAGTCCTTCCCGCGCGTACGGCAGTACCTCGACGAGCTGATCGACCGCTGCTACGCCGAACCGCACCCGATGCTCCACGCCTCGCTGAAGACGCTCGTCGCCCGCGGCCGGCGCGACCCGCAGGAGTTCTCCCTGCCCCTCCTCGTGCACGCGGCGATCCGCGGCGGCACCCGGCCCGCCGAGCCGGTCGCGGCGGTGCACGCGCTCTGGTGGCGGGCGGCCAACGCGCTCGACGACGTGGTCGACGGAGACGCGGGCCCGCGGACGTACGGGATGGACGGGAGCGCCGCGCTGACCGCCGCCCTGGAGTGCGGCTACGGGCTGCCGCTGCGTGTGCTCGCCACCCTGCCCGCGCCCGAGCCGCTGCGCCGCGCGCTCACCGCCGACTACCTCGAAAGCTGGACCGCCGCCACCGACGGGCAGCTCGGCGACCTCCTCAACGAGCCGGGCGAGGTGGGCCCCGACGAGGTGCGCGAGGTCTACCGGAAGAAGAGCGGCGCGGTCTACGCCATGGCCTGCGTCCTGGCCGCCCGGGTGGCGTACGGCGCCGGGCCGGCCGTGGCCGGGCCAGAAGCGGAGCGGGTCGCGGCGTGGGGTGAGTTCGGCGAGGTCCTGGGGATCCTGGCGCAGCTCCGCAACGACCACGACGACCTGCGCGACGGCACCGGCGCGGACCTGCGGAACGGGACCGCCACGTACCGCCTCGCGCAGTTGCTCCACCGGCCGGACCGGGCGGTGAGGGAGCGGGCCCGGCTGCTGTTCAGCCGGGCCGCCGCCTCGGAACCCGACCACCGCGAGCTGACGGAACTCCTCCGGTCCCCGGACGTGCTGCGCCCGTGCAACCGGCTCCTGGCCGATCTGCGCCACCGCGCGCACGCCCTGCTGGACGCTCTCTCTCCCGGTTCCCCCTGCACCACCCTGCTGCGCGCCCGGGTCGACGCGGAGGCCCGTCCGCTCGGCGCAGGTGAGGAGGAACGCCCCGCCGCCGCGCCGCACCCGGCGGACGCCGGCGGCACCCCGGCCGCCCCACGCCCCCGTGCGGCACCCGGTGGGGAGGTCAGTCAGACCTCCGATTAATCCGTCCCAAGTTCCGTTGTTTGTCCCGTACTTGATGACGACGCGGCCCATTGACATCCGATGAACCCGCCTTTACGTTCCTCCGCGATCCCCGGCTCCGCCGCGGGGGCGGCCGGCGGCGGGGACAGCGTCACACCCTCCTTCTACCCCGACTACGCGGCGACCGCGCCCGGGTGCGGTCCCACCGGCCGCTGACCGCGGCGTTCGTGACCCGCACGGCGATCGCGTGGGACTCCTGACGCCACCGACGAGGAGGCTCCGGTGAACAGGCACAAGCGCACGTCCCCGACCACATCCGGCACGGCCGTTCCGGCGGCGGCACGGCGTGCGCGCCGCCGCCGGCGAAGAGCACCGCTCTCCCGGTGGCGTGCCCTCCTCGCGGCGCTCGTCCTGGCGCTGGCCGCCGGCCTCCTCGCCGCGCCCGCCACCCAGGCGGAAATCCAGCATCCGCGGCAGGAGTGGCTGCGCGACTCCACCGCAGGACTCTTCCTGCACTGGGGGATGTTCACCGCGCCCAGGCACCTCGACTGCGAGGAGTGGGAGCGCGACGTCACCGAGGGCGGCTGGTCGGCGGAGTACTGGGTGGACGAGGCGGAGAAGCTCGGCGCCTCGTACATCGTGCTGGCGACCTTCCACAGCCGGCTCGGCTACGCCCGCCCGTGGCCGTCGGAGATCCCGGGGAGTTGCGCGACGGAGCGCGACCTGCTCGGCGAACTCGTCGCGGCCGGGCAGGAGAAGGACGTCAAGATCATCATGTATATGACCGACGACCCGCAGTGGCACAACGAGCAGGGCGTCGAGACGCTCGACTCGGCCGCGTACTCCGCCCACAAGGGCCGGGACGTGGACCTGACCACCCGCCCCGGGTTCGGCATGTACAGCTACGACCTGTTCTTCGAGCTGATGGAGAACTACCCCGGTCTGGCCGGCTTCTGGATCGACAACGACAACGAGTACTGGGAGGAGAACCGCCTCTACGAGCAGATCCGCGAGCGCCGTCCCGACTGGCTGCTGAGCAACAACAACGAAGACACGCCGATCATGGACACCGTCAGCAACGAGCAGAAGACCGGCATGACCCCCTCGTACGACTACCCGTCCGCCGTGACCGTGCCCATGCCGCGGCTGACGGAGGCGGACTACAAGCTGCCCACCACCGGTAGCTGGTGGTACGACGGCGGCGACCACGAGGTCGACGCCCGGCTGAGCACCGGCCGCTACATCACCAACGCCGGTGCCTCGATGAAGTCGCTCATGGCCGAGACCCCGATGGTGAACGGCAAGATGCCGCCGCAGCAGGAGGAGTTCAACGACTTCATGGGCCGGTGGGTCGAGCCCGTCAGGGAGTCGGTCTACGGCGTCGAGGGCGGCGGCTACATGTACGGCGGCATGCAGCCGGGCTTCTGGAACGACGGCGCCCACGGCGTGGTCACCGTCGGCCGGGGCGACGACGGTACCCGCACCCAGTACGTCCACGTCCTCACCCGGCCCCGTACGGACTTCGTCCGGCTGCGGGACAACGGCTACCGCGCGACCGCGGTGACCGACCTGCGTACCGGCGAGGAGATGCGCTTCAGCCAGTCCGGCGGCTACCTGTCGATCCTGGACATCCGCGACTGGGACCCGTACGACACCGTCTTCAAGGTCACCACCGACGGCCGGCAGCCCTACTACGACGCCGCCGGAGTGACCGCCACCGCCTCCTCCGCGGGCGCCGGCCACCCGGCCGCCGACCTCACCGACGGCGACTACGAGACCTACTGGGACAGCGACGCCAAGGTGCCCGCCTCCGTCACCCTGGACCTCGGCGCGCGCAAGCCGGCCACGGCGCTGGCGGTCAACCAGCGCGAGTGGTCCCCGACCCACGCCCGGACGACCTTCGGCCGCCCCGAGGACTCCGCGCGCATCAAGGACTACCGCGTCTACGCCAGCGACGACGGCAAGCACTTCAGGCAGGTACGCGCCGGGGCGATGCGCAGCGCCCGCGGGGTGCAGGTCGTCGACATCGGCGACCAGCGGGCCCGGTACCTCAAGCTGGAGGTACGCAGCCTCTGGGGCGGCCCGCAGGCCCCGGAGTTCTTCGGCCGGCTGCGCGTCGACGAGATCCAGGTGGCCCACGGCCGCCCGGCGGCCACCCGCACCGCGCTGCCGCTGGAGGCCGAGGCACGGGACAACCGGCTCCAGGGCGGGGCCCGCGAGGCAGGGTGCGACGCGTGCTCCGGCGCGCGGCACGTCGCCGGGCTCGGCGGCGGGGAGGGCAGCTCCGTCACGTACCGCGACGTCCGCGCCCCCGCGGACGGCGACTACCGCCTCCAGCTCGACCACACCGCGGGCGGCGACTCGTCGCTGTCGGTGAGCGTCAACGGCGCGGCGCCGGTCGGCGTCTCCGTGGCCGGCAGCAACGCGGAGGTGCCGGAGAGCACGGCGGTCTCCGTGCCGCTGAAGGCCGGGGCGAACACGGTGAAGGTCTTCAGCACCGACCGCAGGGGCCCCGGCCTGGACCGGATCTCGGTCGGCCCGCTGCCCCCGGCCTCGTACCGGCCGAAGACGACGCTCACCGTCCGCCCGCACGGCCTGCAGTGGGCGGGACCGGGCCGGCGCACGGCCGACGTCACGGCGCGGCTCCGGCTGGACGACGACGAGCAGCTCACCTCCGTCCGCCTGGCGCCGCGGCTGCCGGCCGGCTGGACGGCGGAGGGCGGGCCGGCCACGGCCTCGTCGCTGCGGCTGGGCCAGACGCTGGAGGCGAGCTGGACGGTCACGTCGCCGCCCGGGCAGGACATCGGCTCGGCGGACATCCCGGTGGCGGCGGACTTCGACGTGCTCGGGCGCGGCATGAGCGTGTCGGACGAGGTGTCGCTGCGGACGCTGCCCGCGGACCGGGCGTGGATGCGGGAGGCGGAGGACTCGGCGAACGACCTCGGCACGACGGGGATCACCGGGTGCGGCCCCTGCTCGGGCGACGAGAAGGTCCGCAACATCGGCGGCGGCCCGGGGGCGTCGGTGGTCTTCCCGGACGTGCGGGTGGACGAGGGCGGTGAGCGGACGCTGTACATCGACTACACGGTGAACGGCACGCGCACGTTCCAGGTGAGCGTCAACGGCGGCCCCCCGGCGGAGGCGACGGTGACGGACATCGGCAACAACACCCCCCGCACGACCTCACTCCCGGTCACCCTCCAACCCGGCACCAACACGATCACCATCGGCAACGCCGCGGACTCCGCCCCGGACCTCGACCGCCTCTCCCTGGGCACCCGGGGAGGCACGCCGTAGGCCCCTGGGCCGGGAGCGCCACGACGCGTGGCCGTGCGGGGGTACGGACTCCGGTCCGTGCCCCCGCGCAGGCGGGCCGAGCTGCGACTTCGCGACGCGTGCCGGGGCCCGCCGGGCGGGGTGGGGTACCCGGATGGGTGTCTCGGGAGGCCGGGGTGGGGGCGGGCGCGCAGCATGGGGGTATGGATGCCGAGCGGATGTCTGGGATCGATCCCGCCTCCACCCCCAGCGGGGAAGGGTGTGCCGGGTGTCTGGCCGGGGAGGGGCCCGGGTGGTGGTTCCACCTGCGGCGGTGTGCCGCCTGCGGGCGTATCGGGTGCTGTGACTCCTCGCCCTCCCAGCACGCCAGCCGGCATGCGCGGGAGAGCGGGCATCCGGTGCTGACGAGTTTCGAGCCCGGCGAGGACTGGTTCTGGAACGCCGACACGGGGCAGTTCGTCGACGGCCCGGCGATGAGCCCGCCGCACGCGCACCCCGACGGGCAGCCGGTGCCGGGGCCCGCGGGGAAGGTCCCGCAGGACTGGCAGCAGCACCTCCACTGACGCGTCCCGGAGCTGTCGATGACGAATGTGCTTCCCACCGCCGATCCGTGGCCGGCGCTGCGCGTCGCGGACTGGGCGGACACGCGCGAGACCCTGCACATGTGGACCCAGATCGTCGGGAAGGTCCGCTTGGCGCTGGCGCCGATGGTCAACCACTGGTGGCAGGTCGCGTTCTACGTCTCCGCCCGCGGGCTGACGACGTCCGCGATCCCCGGCCGCCGCACGTTCGACATGGAGTTCGACTTCGTCGACCACCAGTTGCGGCTGCGCACCACGGCCGGCGCCGTGGAGACCGTCGCGCTGGAGGCGAAGCCGGTCGCCGACTTCTACCGCGAGACGATGGCCGCCCTGGAGCGGGCCGGGGTCGACGTCTCCATCCTCGCCCGCCCGGTCGAGGTGGAGGTGGCGATCCCGTTCGCCGAGGACCGCACGCACACCGCGTACGACCCCGCCCACGCGCACGCCTTCTGGGGGCAGTTGGTGCAGGCGTCGCGGGTGCTGAACGAGTTCCGCTCACGCTTCATCGGCAAGGTCAGCCCCGTGCACTTCTTCTGGGGCGGCATGGACATGGCCGTCACCCGGTTCTCCGGACGCACCGCGCCCGTCCACCCGGGCACCACCCCCAACTGCCCGGACTGGGTGATGACCGAGGGCTACTCGCACGAGCTGAGCAGCGCCGGCTTCTGGCCCGGCGGCGACGGCGAGGGCATGTTCTACGCGTACGCCTACCCGGAGCCGCCGGGCTTCAGCGACCATCCGGTCCCCGCCGGGGCCTACTCGCCGGAGTGGCAGCAGTTCCTCCTGCCGTACGAGACCGTACGCACCGCCGCCGACCCCGACGCCCTGCTGCTGGGCTTCCTGCAGTCCACGTACGAGGCGGCCGCCCTCCACGGCGACTGGGACCGCGCCGCCCTGGAGGACGACCCCGCCCGCCGGGCGGGACCGCGCTGACAGGAGGAGAGCCATGACCGACCGGAAGCCGGCCATCGACCTGGAGAACCTGCCCGCTCCCGAGACCGGGATGGTCGTGACGCTCTTCCTCACCGTCCGGCGCGTCGCCCGCTCCCGGGCCTTCTACAGCGAGGTCCTGGGCGGGCAGGTGGTCCTGGAGGAGAACCCCTGCATCGTCAAGCTCGCCAACTCGTGGGTGATCATGAACCCGGGCGGCGGCCCGACCCCCGACAAGCCGGACATCACCGTGGTGGACTACGAGCCCGGCGACACCGTCTCCAGCTTCATGAACCTCCGCGTCGCCGACATCGACGCGGTCTACCGGGACTGGAGCGCCAAGGGCGCCACCTTCCTCACCCCGCCCCTCGACCGCGGGCCGGAGAAGCGCTGCTACCTGCGCGACCCCGACGGCTATCTGATCGAGGTGGGCCAGGCCACCGGCATGCTCGAAGGCGTCTTCGCGAAGAAGCGCCCCGAGGACCTGCCCGGCTGAACGACCGAGCCGCGCGCGGGATCCGGGCCGACCCGCCGGTGCGGCACGCCGCTGCCGCCGATCGGGTGAACGCCGTGTCCGCCGTCGGAGTGGCGGGAGCACCGGTGACCCGTCCGGCCCAATCATGGGGCCATGACTGTGCGTACCGCTGACGGAGCGGCATCGGTGGACCGGGCGATGGCCGCGATGTCCGAGGCCGGCGTCCGGCTCATCGCCTTGAGCTGGGTCGACAACGCGGGCATCGGCCGGGTCAAGACCGTGCCGCTCGCCCGGCTTCCCCGGCTCGCGGTCCACGGCGTGGGGATGTCCCCGGTGTTCGACACCTTCCTCGTGGACGACTCGATGGCCCGCACCGACGGCTACGGCGGCCCCGTCGGCGACCTGCTCCTCCTGCCGGACCTGCACCGGCTCACCCGGCTCGCCGCGCAGCCCGGCTGGGCGTGGGCGCCCGCGGACCGGTACAGCCAGGACGGCGAGCCGTACCCGGGGTGCCACCGGTCCTTCGTCAACCGCATGGTGCGCGCCGCGGCCGGCCAGGGGTTGAGCCTGCGGATGGGGTTCGAGGCCGAGTGGAGCGTCGGCCCCGGCGCCCTCGGCGAAGGGCCGGCGTACGGGCTGTCCCGGCTGGCGGACTCCGGCGCGTACCTCCTCGACATCGTCGACGCGCTCACCGCGCAGGGCGTGGAGGTGCTGCAGATCCACCCCGAGTACGAGCCGGGGCAGTTCGAGATCTCCACCGTTCCGGAAGCCCCGCTGGACGCCGCCGACACCGCCGTCCTCGTCCGGCACACGGTACGGGCCGTCTCCCACGCCCACGGGCTGCGGGCCTCCTTCGCGCCCCTCCCCGGGCACTCCGGCATCGGCAACGGCGGGCACGTGCACCTGAGCCTCTGGCGCGGCGAGAAGAACCTGATGCACGGCGGTACGGGCCCGCGCGGCATGACGCCGGACGGCGAGGCGTTCCTCGCCGGGCTGCTGCGGTCGCTGCCCGCCCTGACCGGCGTCGGCTGCCCCTCCCCGGCCAGCTATCTGCGGCTGGCGCCGTCGTCGTGGTCGGGCGCCTACCGCTGCTGGGGCTGGGAGAACCGGGAGGCGGCGCTGCGCTTCATCACCGGACCCGCGGGCGAGGCGGCCCAGCGCGCGAACGCCGAGCTCAAGTGCTTCGACCAGGCGGCCAATCCGTACCTGGTGGTGGGCTCGGTCATCGCCGCGGGGCTCGCCGGCCGCGAGGACGCGCTGCGCCTGCCCGCGGAGTTCACCGACGACCCGGCCCACGCGGACCCCGGTGAACTCGCACGGAGCGGCATCGAGCGGCTGCCGACCGGTCTGGCGGAGGCGGTACGGCACCTCAGGGGCTCGGTCGTGCTGCGCAAGGCGATGGGGGACCACCTCTTCGACGCGCTGCTCGCGGTACGCGAGGCGGAGGAGAGTCTCTTCGCCGACCGCTCCCGGGCCGAGACCGTCGACGCCACCCGCCGGCGGTACTGACCGGGACGTACGGTCAGGACCGCCGGTCCCGTCAGCCGAGCAGCCGCCGCAGTTCCTCGGCGAGTTCGCGCGCCCGCTCCAGATCGGCCGGTGCCGGAGCCCCCGCCCCGCGGGTGTCCGGGCTCGCCCCGGGGGCCTCGGCGCCCGCGGCGCCGAGCGCGCTCAGCCGTACGGTCTCGCTGGTCTCGGAGACGTCGATGTCGAAGACCACGCGGTCGGCGCGGTGCCAGGTGGTGAACCACTCCAGCGCGTGCCCGTGCTGGTCCGTGGTCTCGCCTTCGAGCATCAGCAGCGGGCCGCCCGGCTCGGTGCGCAGCGCCTCCGCGAGCATGTCGTCGGCCGCGACCGCGCGGACCTGCCGCCGCCCGCTGACCGGCCGCAGCCCGTAGTTCCGGGTGAGCAGCCGGTGCAGCGAGGCGTCGGTCAGGTCCTCGGCGCGCAGCCCCGGGACCTTCGCGGCGGGCAGCCAGGTGCGTACGTACGCCAGCGGGTCGCCGCCGACGAGGCGGAGGCGCTCCAGCTTCAGCGCGTCCGCGGTGTGCAGGAACGCCTGCGCGCGCGGCGGCGGGGTGCCGGGCCCCAGCGTCCGGACGACGGTGTGCAACTCCTGCCCGGCGACGGCGAACTGGTCGGAGAGCCCGGTCGCCCGCTGCACCAGCCGCCGGTACTCGGCCGGCGACGCCACCAGCGTCGGCCGCCCCTGCCGGCGGATGACCAGGCCGTCGGCCGCCAGTCCCGCCACCGCCTGGCGGACGACGCTGCGCCCGACGCCGAAGGTGGCGCACAGCTCGGCCTCGCTCGGCAGGGGCGCCCCCGGCGGCAGGTCGTGGCCCAGGATCTGCTGGCGCAGGGACTGGGCGACCTGCTGGTGCAGGGGCCGCGGGTCACTTCTGTCGACTGCCATATCGCCCGGAGTCTACGAGGCCGTCCCCGGCCGCTCCACGGCGGCCGCCGCGCTCGCCGCGGCCGACTCGCCCGCCTGCGCGGTCCGCCACACCTGGCCCCAGCCCGGGGCCAGTTCGGCCGCGCGCCGGGTGGCCAGCACCAGACTCGCCTCCCGGGCCACGCCCTTGCCCGCGATGTCGAAGGCCGTGCCGTGGTCGACGGAGACCCGGACGACGGGCAGGCCGACGGTGATGTTCACGCCGTCGTCGCCGTACACCGCCTTGAAGGGGGCGTGCCCCTGGTCGTGGTAGCAGACGACGACGAACTTCCACGCGCCCCTCACCGCGGCGGGGATGAGCGCGTCGGCGGGCAGCGGCCCGACCGCGCGGATCCCCGCGGCGTTCGCCCGCTCCACCGCCGGAGCCAGCACGTCGGCGTCCTCGTCGCCGAAGAGGCGGTTCTCGCCCGCGTGCGGGTTGAGCCCGGCGACGCCGATCGGCTCCTCGGGCAGGCCGAGGGCGCGGGCGAACGAACCGACGAGGCGCAGGACGTTGTCCGTACGTGCGGGGGAGACCCCGGCGATGGCCTCGGTGAGGGACACGTGGGTGGTGAGGTGGAAGAAGTACAGCTCGCCCGCGGAGAGCACGAGGCTGAAGTTCTCGACGCCGAACTCGTGCGCCAGCAGCTCGGTGTGCCCCGGCCAGAGGTGGCCGCCGGCGTGCATGGCGGCCTTGTTCAGCGGCGCGGTGACGATGCCGTCGACCAGCCCCTCGCGGGCCAGCGCGCAGGCGCGCTTGACGAAGCGGGCGGAGCCGTCGCCGGCCGCCGCGCTGAGTTCGCCGTACGGGACCGCACCCAGGGAGGGGCCGTCCTGCACCAGGTCGATGGTCCCCGGCTCGTTCCCGGCGTCGCGGGGCGAGTCGACGACGCGCACCGCGGCCGGGTCCTCGCCGATGAGCGCGACGGCTCTGCGGACGGCCTCGGCGTCGCCGATCACGACCGGCCGGCTGACGCCGCGCAGTTCGTCGTGGTGCAGCAGGGTACGGGCCGTGATCTCCGGTCCGATTCCGGCCACGTCGCCCAGGGTGAGGGCAAGCGTGGGCACCTGCGGGTCGTTCACCGGTGACTCCTCTCCGTTCGCACCGCTTGCGCGGCCTTGATCAGTACGTCGGGGCTGCCGAAGCCCCCGGCCTTGGTGGCCACGGGCAGACCGGCGGCCGGGCCGCCGACGACGACGCCGAGCGGCACGCCCGGCTCGACGGTGTCGTACAGCCTGATCCCGGTCCCGCCGAGGCGCGCCAGGACCGCGCGGGCGCCGTCGCCTCCGGTGGCGACGAGGCCGGCGATGGCGCCCGCGGCCACCGCGTGCGCGGCGGCGTCCGAGAGCCGGCGCGCGACCAGCTCCGGGTCGACGGCCGTGGCGCCCCGGTCCGGGGTGCTCAGCAGCAGCGTGTCCGGACGGCCGGCCGCGGCCGTCCGCACCCGGTCGAGGAACCCGGCCCAGCCGTCGTCCTCGGTGAGGTCCCGGGCGGTGGGCCGCAGGTGCTCGGCGGAGTGCGCGGCGAGGGCTTCGGCCTGTGCGCGGGAGGCGTCGTGCAGGCTGGTCACGACCACGAGGGCGGTGCACGCGGGATCCCCGGCGGGCACGGCGCCCGCGCGGTCCTCCGGCGCGGCGCCGGGCGCCCGCGCCTCCCGCCGCCACCGGGCGGCCAGCGGGCCCGCCAGGCCCGCGGAGCCGACGGCCAGTGCCCGCTCGCCGAGGTCCGCGACCGTCCGCGCGATCCGGTCCAGGTCCGCGTCGTCCGCGGCGTCGAGCACGACGATCCGGCTGCCCGCCGCGCGGACCTCCGCGGCCCAGGCGGCGGGTGTGCCCCGCGGATCGAGGCGTACGAGCGGCGCGTCCAGCAGCGTCGGCAGATGGCTGACCGTCACGGGCGTCACCGGGTCCCGGCCCACCGCGGTCTCGCCGACCGGGCGTCCCCCGACCAGCAGGACGCCGTCCACGACGGTGCGGCCCACGGCGGGGAAGGCGGGGCAGACGAGCGCGACGGTGCCGGGGGGAGCACGTCGAGCATGGCGTCGATCTCGGCGCGGACCGGCCCGCGCGCCGTCGAGTCGACCTTCTTGAAGAGGTGGGTCACGCCGCGGCGCAGCAGCCCGGTGGTCGCTTCGCGTACGAGGTCCGCCGCCCCGGCGGGCGGCCGGGCGCGGGAGTCCGTGGTGATCGCCACGACGGCGACGTCACCGTCGCTTTCGGCGTCCCCGGGCCGGTCCCCGCCCAGCCGCAGCAGGGTGGGCCAGCCCGCCTCGGCGAACCGCACGGCGGTGTCGCCGGCGCCGGTGAGGTCGTCGGCGACGATCGCCACCTCGTACGTCATGCGCGCTGCTCCTGCTCCGGGCGGTCCGCGAGGCCGCCCGCGGAGCCGCGCACGGTGCCGTCCGCGGGGGCGTCCGCGGCTGCTGCGGCGGCCGTCCCGGACGCCCCGGCCGCGTCCGCCGCCTCGTCCGGGACGCCACCCTGCCGCAGGGCGCCCTTCCGCTTCAGCACGTACGCCGCGAGCAGTGGCGCGACGATCGCCGTGACCAGGGCCGACGCCGCGACCTGTGCCGTGGCGGTGCCGACGTACTCCTCGAAGCGGGGGTCCGCGGCGGCCACGACGGCGGGGGTGGCGATGGCGTTGCCCGCGGTGGTGCCGGCGGCGAAGCCGAGGCCGGACATGGTGCCGCGGCGCAGGATGTACCGGTAGCCGAGGTAGACCAGGCCGCCGGTGAACGGCGCGATGACCAGACCGAGGGCCAGGCCGGTGACGCCGCCGGTGACGATGTCGCCGAGGTCGATGCCGGTGCCGAGGGAGAACGCGAAGAACGGGATGACGATGTTCGGCACCGGCTGGACGACCTTGCGCCACTCGGCGTCGACGTTGCCCACCAGCACGCCCAGCAGGAACGGGACGATCGCGCCGAGCAGGGCGAGGAACGGGATGTCGCCGAGGCCGGAGGCGCCGAGGAAGAGCAGCGTGAGGAAGGGCCCGTCGTTGACGGCGCTGGCCACGTACGCGCCGCGGTCCCGCTCGTCGCCGTACTGCCCGGAGAAGGCGAGCCACAGGCCGCCGTTGCTGTTGTCCATCGAGGCGAGCAGGGCGAGCAGCGAGACGCCCAGCAGCCCGTCGAGGCCGACGCCGAGCCCGAGCAGCACCACCAGCGTGGCCGGGATCAGGCTCTTCATCAGCAGCACCGTGCCCGCGTGGGCGAGGATCGGGCCGCCGGTGCGGAGGGAGACCTGGGTACCCGTCGCGAAGATCAGCAGGGCGATGAGGGGCAGCGCGCTGTCCTGGAAGAGCGCGGTGGTGAAGCTGCCGATCCCGAGGGCCCCGGGGGCGAAGGTGCCGAAGATCGCGCCGAGGATCAGCGGGATCAGCATCAGTCCGCCAGGTATGCGCTGCATGGTGGCGAACAGGGGGACCCTGGACTTCTCTGGACCGCTCACGCCAACCTCCTCGTCGGCATCAGGAACGGCGCGGGCGCCGAACTTGTACGTATCTGTTGTACGTACAAGATGCCACACCGGGCCGGGAAGGGGAAGCCTCGGCTGTCCGGACCCGGTGGCGGACGCGGAAAACCGGCCCTCGCCTGGGCGGGGGCCGGTGCGGAGGCCGCGGGGCAGGGCGGGGGGCGCGTCCCCGCTCAGATCCAGAAGACCTCGGTGGTGGCGGTCAGTTCGTCCGCGCCGGGCGCCGGGGTGGCGCGGCCCGAGCGGACCGTGCCGCCCGTGGCGAGCACCGAGCCGTCGGGCAGCGGCGTGGCGGTGCAGAGGTACCGGCTCGTGGCCATCCCCCCGGAGGCCGTCCACTCGCGGGTGAGCGGGTCGTACAGCGCCGCGGACGCGTAGCCGGTGGTGCGGGTGGCGCCGTCGGTGCCGCCGAGGACCAGCACCAGGCCGGAGGAGAGGGCCACGGCACGATGGCAGGTGCGGCCGTCCGGCATGTTCCCGCCCGGCGTCCAGGCGCCGGTCGCCGGGTCGTACCGCTCGGTGCGCCACTGGCTGAAGGGTACGAAGCCGCGCTCGAACCGGATGCCGGGGCTGTCGCCGCCCGTGACCAGCACGGTGCCGTCGGCCAGCGGCGTCGCCTGGTGGCCCGCGCGGGCGGCGGCCAGGCTGCCGGTGCGCGTCCAGACGTCGGCCGCCGGGTCGTACAGCTCGCAGAACCCCTGCCCGATGCCCCGGCCGCGGCCGATGCTCCGCCGGCCGCCGGCGGCGAGCACCCGGCCGTCCTGGAGCGGCACCAGGGGATGGGCGCTACGGGAGTCGGCCATGGGCGCGGCGGGGGCCCACTCGCCGGTGGCCGGGTCGAAGAGTTCGGCGGAGGACAGGCTGCGCCCCGGCGCCCGCGGGGCGCGGTCGCCCTCGCCGCCGGTGACCAGGACCCGCCCGTCGGGCAGCAGCACGGCCGCGTGCAGCGACCGGGCCGCGGCCATCTCGCCGGCCGTGGCGGTCCAGACGCCGGTGGCGGGGTCGTACACCTCCGCCGACCTCAGCCGCGCGGCCGGCTGCGACCCGCCCGCGCCGATCCCGCCGGCGACCAGGACCGTGCCGTCCCCGAGCACGGTGGTGCTGTGGCTGTGCCGGGCGGTGCCGAGTGCTCCGGTGCCGGTCCACGTGGCGGCCACCGGGTCGAAGAGCAGCGCCTCGGCCGTGGGTACGTCGCCCGCGAGGGCGCCCCCGGCGACCAGCGCCCCGCCGTCCGCCAGCGGCACCGCACCCTCCGCGGGGCCGAACCACCGGCGCGGCGCGGGGAGTTCGCCCGCGGGGAACCACGCGCCCGGCGGCGGGACCGCGGCCCCGCCGGGCGCCGCCCGGTGCAGGCCCGCGGTGAGGTTCGTACGTCGTGTCATCGCTCCGGCTCCGTCTCCTGCCCGCCCGTACCGTTCGGCCGTCCGCCCGTCAGGCGGTGAAGATCTCCGTGCTGCCGGTCACCACGTCCGCGTTGTCGGGCACCGCGGCGCCCGACCGGACCAGCCCGCCCGCCACCAGCACCCGGCCGTCGGCGAGTTCGGCGGCGGCGAAGGCCCACCGGCCCTCGACCATGCCGCCGGTCGGGGTCCAGGTCCGCGCCTGCGGGTCGTAGACCTCCGCGTTCTGGTAGCCGACGTCGAAGGTGGAGTCGTCGGTGCCGCCGATGACGAGGAGCCGTCCCGAGCGCAGCAGGACCGCGCGGTGGTGGCTGCGGCCCGTCGACATCCCCTCGGCGGCGCTCCACGCCCCGGTCGCCGGGTCGTACCGTTCGGCGGTCCACTGGCTGTAGGGGTTGTACGTCCAGTCGTCCTGGAGCCCCGGGCTGTCGCCGCCGGTGACCAGCACCGTGCCGTCCCTGAGCAGGGTCGCCTGGTGGCTCTTGCGGACGGAGCCGAGATCGCCGGTGGGGGTCCAGGTGCCGGCGGCCGGGTCGTACACCTCGCAGAAGGACTGGCCCGCGTAGAGGCCGCGGCCGATCGGGACCATGCCGCCGGCGAGCAGGACGGTGCCGTTGCGCAGGAGCACCGCCGGGTGGCCGCCCCGCGCGTCGTTCATCGGCTCCGCGGTCGGGGTCCACTCGCCGGTGGCGGGGTCGTAGACCTCCGCCGAGTCCAGCGCCTTCTGGGAGAGCGCCGAACGGGGCGCCACGCCGCCGGTGACGAGCACCCGGCCGTCGGTGAGCACCGTCGCGGAGTGCGCGAACCGGTCCTCGTGCATCGCGCCGGTGGCGGTCCAGCCGCGGGTGGCCGGGTCGTAGACCTCGGCGGAGGCGACGCCCGCCTGGGACACGCCGCCGTACGGGCCGCTGAGGCCGCCCGCGGCGAGGACCCGCCCGTCGGCGAGCTTCGTCAGGGTGTGCAGGCGGCGGGAGACCGACAGCGCGGACGTGGGCTGCCACTCCCCGGCCGCGGGGTCGAAGAGGACGGCGGTGTCCTGCGCGTTGCGGCGGTGGTCCTCGCCGCCCGCCATCAGGACGGTCCCGTCGGCGAGCGGGACGGCGCCGCTCTGGGCGCCGGCCCAGTAGGCCGGTCCCGGCAGCGCGCCGGCCGCGGTCCAGGTGCCGGCCGCCGGGGCGGCGGCGGCCGGGGTCTGCCCCGCGGCCAGGGAACGGTGGGTGCTCACGGGGAGGTCTCCTCGGGTCGGGCGGCGGGCGGGGGTTCTGCGATCTCGTACGGGCAGACCAGGACCAGGTCGGCGACCGCCTCCGGGTTGAGCCGGTCGCCGCTGCGCAGCGCCTCCGGCAGCGCCGCGATCGCCTCGCGGGCCACGGTCACCGTCACCGTCGCGTCGTCGCGCACCTGGAGCGTCACCCCGGAGAGCGCGGCGTGCGGCTGGCCGTCCAGGGCCGGGTCGGCGGCGAGCCCGCCGTCGGCCCTGCCGCCGGCCGAGGTGGTGACCAGGACCGGCAGCGGCCCCTCGAAGAGCCGCAGGTACGGGGTGTCGGTGCCCGGCGCGGCGTCCCGGGACAGCACCAGCACCACCTCGGCCCGGCCGACGCGGATGCCGAAGTCCCGGAAGAGGTAGGGGAAGCGGTCCCTGGTGACGGCGAACTCCAGCGCGGCCGGCTCGGCACCGGCGGGGGAGAGGAAGCGGGCCCACCGGTCCGCGTACTCCCGCCGCCCGCTGAACGCCCGGAACAGGCCCTTGCCGCCGCCCGCGTGCACCCAGCGGGTGAGCCCGTCGCGCAGGTCGTCCCCGGCGGCCTCGGCCAGCGTCGGGCCGCCGTCGCGGGCGGTGTAGCGGAGGTGCAGCACCACGTCGGTGATCGAGGCGTAGTCGAACTGGCGGAACTTCGCCGGCAGTTCGAGCTGCCACTCGCTGATCACACCCTCACCTTCGAAGGGCAGGTACCGCTCGTCGTGCAGATCGGTCTCGAAGAGCCCGGCGTCGTCCTGGCCGGTGCTGGTGACGATGGACTGGACGGGGCCCGTGTGGTCGCGGAAGCGCGGGTCGGCCTCTTTGTCGCGGCCGTACGGCTGCCCGCCGGCGATCCGCGGGTCGGTCCGCACGCTGCTGTGCAGCAGCCGCGCGGTGAGGTTGACCGAGGTGTACGGGCCGGCGACGCACGGCACCGTGAGGGCGACGCTCTTGATCCGCCGCTGGTAGTGGCCGGGCCCGTCGACGTCGAAGAGCGCCTCGGGCAGCGAGACGTAGCAGCGGCCGGTCTCCTTCAGCCGCAGCAGCGCGCCGGGGTCGAACTGCGCCAGCGAGACCCGTTTGGTCAGCTCGAACTCGCGGGCGTCGGCCTCCAGGTACGCGGCGTCCATCCGGCCCAGGTCGGCGGCCAGCCGGTCGCCGGCCAGCAGCCCCTTGTGCAGGCTGTCCCAGTAGCCGAAGGTGATGAAGTCCGAGTCGGCGGCGCCCAGTTCGTGCCGCCACGAGCGCTCGGCGCGCTTCGCCACGTCGTAGGCGAGCTGGTACGCCTGGAAGTACGTGGTGGAGAGCTGCCCGGCCAGCCAGTCGTACAGCTCGGTGCCGGTGAACTTGCCCTTGAGGAAGTCCGCGACCTCCCGTGCCTGCTCCCGCTGCTTGTCGTGGTTGTCCAGCTCCCGTTCGGCGATGGCGTGGCGGATCTCGGCCGCGGCGGTCTCCTTGTCGAGCCGGGCGCCCTCCAGCCGCGCCTGGTCCGCCTGGAAGGCCCAGTCCTCGGCGCGGCGCTGGAAGCCGCCCTGGGTCTGGGCCACCGCCGCCTGGGTGGTCAGGTTCGAGGCGTAGGAGCTGAGCGAGCCGGACGAGCTGTTGAGGGCGCTCGTGAGGTTGCTGCCGCCGAACTCGAAGCCGGTCGTGAACGGGGAGCCGACCTTGGCCTGCCCCAGGAGGCTGGTGACGGTGCCGAGCGCCTGCACGCCCGTCGCGATGTACTGGAAGGTCTTCGCCGTGGCGGACAGGTCGGCGTACGAGGTCTCGTACCCGTTCACGTACTCCCGGGTCGCGTAGTACTCGCGCCGGTGCTCGGCGACGGCCTTCGCCCGTACGGCCGCGTCGTACGCCTCGTTCGCCTCGCGCACCTGCTGTTCGCGCACCGCGCGGGCCGCGTCGAGGAGGGCGGCCTCGTGCCCGGCGCGCAGCCGCTGGAGCGCCTCGCCGTCCCGCTTCTCCAGCGCTTCGAGCAGCCGGGCGCCGAAGTCCCGTACCTGTGAGGTGAGTTCCTTCGCCTGGGCGGCCACCCGCGCGAACCGGTAGTGCGGCAGGGGGGCGCTGATGTCGTCGAGGACCTGGCCCAGGTCGACGCCCGCGGCGGCGGCCCGCGCCAGCAGCGAGGGGTCGATCGGCGGGCCGAACAGGGGCGTGGCCCGCCGTACGCCGTCGATGTCCAGCGAGTTGCGGATCTTGAAGAGCCGGTCGCCGACCGTGTCCCAGTAGCCGGCGAGCTTGTCGTTGCGGGGGAGGCAGAAGTACTGCAGCCAGCGGAGGTTCACCCCCGGCAGCAGGCTGGGCGTCACGTCGCTGCGGGGGCTGACGGCGCTGCCCGCGAGGAGGTTCTCGACGGCGACGACGGCGTCGGCGAGCGGCCGGTCGCTGTTGAGGAGTTGCCGGTAGCTCTGCGGGTCCGGGGTGCGGCGGGTGATCTCCTCCGGGGGGCGGCCCAGCAGTTCGGCGGCGAGGACGTAGAGCTGGGTGGCCTGGTTGATGGTCTCCAGGGTGTCCTGGCGGAACAACCGGTCGCCCCAGGCGATGAGGTTGTCCAGGTACTTCATGACCACGGCCTTCTGATAGGCGGTGGTACGGGTGCGGGCGACCACGTCCGGCTGGAACGGGTTCCTCAGCCAGTTCCGCACCGCCTTCAGCGTCTCGTCGTCGCCGCCCGCGGCCCTCTCCAGGACCTGTTCGATGCGCTGCTCGTAGTAGGTGTCACTGCCCGCCTCGAAGAAGGGCTTGGTGATCCAGAAGCGCTGCGGCCGGTCGGTGCCGGTGTCCCGGTTGGTGGGGTCGAAGATCCGGTGGAACCACTTCAGCGCCTCGTCGAAGCGCTGGTTGGCCGAGAGCCGCTCGGCGATGAGCAGCGGCACGTGGAAGAAGAGCTCCCAGTTGTACTCGGCGTAGGAGTCGCCGAGTTCGAACGTGACGGTTTCGGTGGGGTACGGCTTGACGATCCGGTCCCGGTCGCCGGTGTGCGGGTTGTACATGTCCGGCGAGGCGAAGTCGAAGGGACCCGTCCACCAGTCCGGGTGCAACTGGAGGTTCCGGTCGTACACGCCGGTGAGGCCGTGGCGCGCGTACTCGTCGAGAAACGCGCTGGTGTGCGGGTGGTACAGCGGTACGAACCGGAAGTCGACCTGCGTGTCCAGTACGGCGCCGAAGGCGCCGTCGCCCAGCGATTCCCCGCCCCCGGCAAGACCGGACCCGGCAAGCCCTGGTCCGAGGGCCGGCGGACCCGGCACGTCCTGCCCCTCCAGCAGGTAGGTGCGCCTCCCGTCGGAGAAGTACTGGAGGTAGCGCTGCGCCGGGTCGCCGAACTGCTGCGACTCGTAGGTGCGGTACAGGTGCGGGCCGGGGGTCGCCTGGAGCAGGTAGACGCTCCTGGGCTGCCCCGGGACCGCGGTCGGGTCGATGACGGACATGTGGCCCCAGGCGAGGCCCGGGAGGATCTCGTCCTCGACGCGCTCGTTGTAGGAGATGGTGGTGAAGTCCGTGCGCGGCACCGGCATCGGGCCGGTGTACGTCTCCCGCGGCCTCAGGTCCATCGCGTAGGTGTAGACGCTGTTGCGCAGGCTGAAGCGGAAGTTCCCCGAGATGTGGTGCGTGGGGTTCGGCGAGATGACGTCGCTGTACACCAGCCACAGGAGCAGGTCCCCGGTCACGGCGTCGATCTCGGGCAGCAGCACGTAGGTGTCGATGTTGCCGGCGGCCGGGAGGCCGAACCGGAGTTGCGTGTACAGCGCGCCGTCGGCCAGCTTCTTGGCCTCCCAGCCGCCGTCCGCGTACCGGCTCCAATGGAGCTGGATCTTCCAGTACTTCAGCGGGTCCGGCAGCTCCGCGCCCTGGTCGAGCTTGAAGGGGACCTTCTCCTGCTGCTCGGTGAGCGAGGTCCAGAAGAGGTACAGATGGCCGTTCCACACGATCGGGACGAGCGCGTCGGTCTCGATGTCCAGGTCGACCTTCTCCCACGGCGACCAGGTGGTGCGGTCCTCCCAGCGGCGGAAGTAGTAGCCGCCGGGCGACGACTCCGTGCGGGCGAAGACGTACACGGTCTCGCCGTCCGGCCTGGTGTGCCGGTACGAGCCGATGGGCCGCAGGTGCGCGATGGCGTCGAGCTTCTCCAGGTAGTGCAGGAACGCCTTCTCCGCGTGGGCCTCGGTGAGCTCCTTCTGCATCAGCTCGTTCTCCAGCTCCGCGAACTGGGGCGACTTGCCGAGCCGCAGATCCGGCTCGAAGTAGTTCTCCGGATAGAGGAAGACCTTCTGGTTCGCCTCCCACAGCCGGTACGCCTTCATCCACTCCCAGCGCTGCCAGTACTCCGCGTCCGGGTAGACGAAGACGTCCTCCAGGTTGAGCTGGATGCGCTGGATGTAGAGCTGCACGCTGAAGATCGCCTGCGCGATCCGCGTGGTGAGCTGGGCCGGGCCCATCTCCACGTCGATGAGGAAGTAGTCGAAGAGCGTGTGGGAGTCGTGCCAGTAGGGCCGGTCCTGGTGGTCGCGGCGGGGGTTGGCGATCAGGTGGCCGACCAGCGCCGCCCGCTGCTTCTCGCGCAGCGCGTCGCGCAGGGTCCCGCCGGCCGCGGGCCAGTCGCGCAGGCTGTGCCGGGCCTTCGCCGCCTGCCAGGCGGACTGCGCGGCCTCCGGGCCGAGGTCGGGCGGCAGCCACTCGGCCGCCCGCTCCGCCGACACGCCGAGCTTGTGCACCAGCGTGATCGCGGCGAGCACCTGCAGCAGTCCCTCCTCCCCGTAGAAGTCGGCGGGGGCGGTGAGCCCCAGCAGGCCGGCGCCGGTGAGCACGTCGAGGTCGGCGCGGTCCCACTGCGTCTGGCGGGCGAGTTCGGCGAGCACGTCCGCGGTCGTGGCGCCCGGGACGCGGGCCGCCGCGAACACGGCCTGGAGGGTCGGCGCCCGGCCGGGCACGCGGTCGCGGAGCCGGGCCAGGCCCAGCAGCCGTACGAACCGCGCGAAGAGCGGCGACGGGCCGGGCAGGACTTCCGTCGGCAGCGCGTTCGGGTCGAGCCAGCCGGCGGACGCCGCGTACCCGAAGATCCACGGGATCTCCTCGGCCGTCACCCGCAGCCGGTCGAGCAGCAACGCCACGCGGTGGACCAGCGCCAGGGTCGTGAACTGCTCGGGGAAACCCGCGGGTGTCACCGCCACCGCCGGGTCGCTGCCGACGAACCGCGGCGCGAGGAAGTCCTGCAGCGCGGTCGGCTTCGACGGCGACCGCAGATACGTGCCGAGCAGCGCGTCCGCGCTCGCCGCGTCGAGCCCCGCGGCCTGGCCCACCTGCTGCTTCACGGTGATCTCGCTCAGCACCCGGCGCAGATACGGGTTCAGCCGCTCCAGCACGAGCTGGAACCGGGCCGCGGGCGAGGTCCGGCCGTCGAACAGCGCGTGCCGGTCCGCGGCGGTGAGGAACACGTCGGCGGGCGCGGGCGGTTCGTCCTGGACCCGGGCCAGGGCGTCGACGGCCCGCCGGTACGCGTCGTCGTCCCAGGCGGCGCGGACCGCGTCGAGGTCGTCCGGCGGCAGGTAGGCCCGGGTGCACAGGGCCCGGCGGGAGACGTCGTAGAACACCGTGCCGGACAGCCTCGCGGGGAGTTGCAGCGCGGGTGGCTCGGCGTCCAGGGGCGCGGCGTACAGCGGCGGGCGCAGCGCCTTCATCCGGGTGGCGGCGAAGGTGCGGGGCGCGTCGTAGAGGGTCCGCACGGCGGCGCGCCAGGCGGGGGTCGCGCCGGGCAGCCCGGTCAGGGTGTCCCGCTGGGCGTCCGTCATCGGCCCGGTGAACACCAGCAGTCCGGTCTCGGCGTCGTAGCGGACGGGGAAGCCGGAGAGCCCGTAGAGCGCGTCCGGTACGGAGTCGACGGCGACGGTGTACGCGAGCGTGCCGAGCAGCGTGGAGACGGCCTCCTGGACCAGGGCGGTGTCCCAGCCGAGGAGCGCGAGGTCCTTCTTGGTCAGGTCGCCCTTCTCGTCGCTGGTCTGCGCGGTCTGCTGGTAGACGGCCTGGAGGGCGCCGCGCAGCGCCGTGAGCGTCGCCGACAGGGCGTCGGCGGCCGGCACCGGGCTGTCGTGGGCGGGCACGGTGGCGGTGAGCACCGCGTCGGCCTCGGGCACGGTGAAGCCGCGGGCGGCCAGCGCGTCCACCGCGTCCAGGAACCGCTCGGTGGCGACGACGAGCGCGTCGACCGGCGGCAGCGCGGCGGCGGGCGCGTCGGGGTGGCCGGGCCGGGTGAGGGCCCGGCCGGTGGCGAGCTCCGGTTCGTCGCCGCCGGGTACGGGCAGCAGGGGGTGCGCCGGATGCGCCATCGGCAGCCCGGAACTCAGCTCCGCCTCCCCGCCGCTGAACCCGTCCGGCGGGACCGGGAAGGGGCCGCCGCCCCCGTACAGCTCGATCAGCCGCAGCAGGTCGGCGATCGACATGTCCAGCGCGCGGGCGAGGACGACGGTCCGGTACAGGGCGGAGAGGTTCGCCAGCGTCAGCAGCCGGTTCGGGGCGACCGAGCGCGGTCCCGTGGTCAGCTCGGCCAGTTCGGCGTCGGTGACCTCCAGGACGGCGAGGAGCGCGGAGGTGACGGCGGGCGCGAGCAGGTCGCCGACGACCGCCACCTCGGTGCGGGCGGCGTTCAGCGCGAACGGGCCGACCTGCCCGGGTTCGAGCTGCACGACGCTCGGGTCCAGGAACAGCCGGTCGTACAGCGGCGGCCGGTCCGCCGTCGCGTAGAGGTGGGTGGGCAGCGGCCCGTAGAAGACGAGGACCTGCTCGCGGGTGAGCCGCAGCCGGTCGGCGAGCCGCCGGACGGCGACGGCGCCGCGCAGCGCGGTGGCGTCGAGCCGGCCCTGGGTGCCGGCGGACATCAGCACGAGGTCGAGGTCGAGGGCCGGCCAGCCGAGCGCCCGCCGCAGGCGGACGAACCGGTGGAGGCGGTCGAGCACCGCCGGGTCGAGACCGGCCAGGAACAGGTTGTTCGTGTCGCAGGCGGGGCCGCCGTCGCTGCCGATGATGTGCACGGTCCCGTACGGGTTGACGAACCGGGTGTCCAGGACCGCGACCAGCTCGGCGTAGACCAGGCCGGTCGCGTCGAGCATCCGCCGCACCACGGTCAGGTCGCGGACCAGCGCCTCGGGGTCGGTGCCGGCCGGCCGCCCGTAGAACTCCGCGAGCGTACGGGCCGGATCCAGCGGCTCGCCCGTCACGATCCGCCCGCCCACCGGCGGCAGCCCGGCGCGCTCGACGGCCACGGCGGTCCCGGTCGCGGTGGCGGGGCGCAGCGCCGCCTGCAACTCCTCGCGCGGGACGCCGAGATGGGCGAGCGAGACCCGGGTCTGCTCGCGCCACAGGTCGAAGGGCAGGCCGAACGGGTAGACGGCCCGGCGCAGCACCTCGTACGCGCCCGCGTTCACGTGCTGCGGCTGCGCCCGCAACTGGGCCGGGTCGCCGCTGGTCTGCCGGTCGGTCGCCGGGATGTGGACCGGCGAGACGACGTCTTCCAGCAGCTCGTTCACCAGGTCGACGTACGGGAGGTGCAGGTTGGTGTTGTCACAGGTCAGCTCGGTGTCCCAGAGGTCGGGCCGGCGCCGGTAGAGCGCGTTGGCGACGTGGCCCTCGTCGCCCGGGGGCCCGGGGTCGCCGTAGATGCCGAGGTCGCGGAGCGAGAGCAGCAGGTCGACGAGGTACGCGGCCTGGCCGTGCACGGAGCGGCAGTCGGAGCAGGCGCAATAGTCCACCGAGCCGAACAGCTCCTCCCAGTCGGGGATCTGCGCGGTGAGTCCGGCGGAGGCAGCGGGGGAGGACAGCCACGGCATGGCGAAGTGGGCGGCGGTGCGCAGGTCGGCGACGAGCGTGACCGAGGTGGCGTGCACCTGTCCGGCGCGGGCGTGCACGGCCCGCGCGCGTTCCTCGCCGAGGTCGTCGGCGAGGTGCCGGACGAAGGTGTCCCGGCCGGCCTTCGCCACCTCGTACGCGGAGTCGTAGCCCTTCTCGCGCAGGGCGCGCACGGCGTCGTATCGCGGGGTGAGGACCGCCAGGCGCTGGACGCCGGCCAGTTCCTCGCGCGCGCTCTCGTCCGGCACGGTGACGGCGTCGACGCGGGTGGCCGTCAGGTCGAAGCCGGGGTGGCCGGCGAGGAACCGCGCGGCGGGCGAGCCGGGCGCGGCTTCGGTCACGCCGTGGGCGAGGTGAGCCCCGGGGTGGGCCTCCGCGACGAGTCCCGCGACCAGTTCGCCGTACGCACGCTCGGCGGCGGTGCCGTCGTCCGCCGGGCCCAGCAGCGTCCGTACGGAGTCGGGGACGCCCGCCTCGGCGGCCAGCGCGGCCCAGTCCGCGCCGCCGAGCCGGACCAGCCGGGCCGGGTCCGGCGCTTCGCCCGGGTCGAACCGGTCCAGCAGGGCGCGGACGAGCGGCACGTTGCCCCCGGTGGCCGCGCCGAGTCGGAGCGTGAGCCGCAGCCGGTCCGCCTCCGCGGGCGGCAGCCAGGACCAGAACGCGGGCCCGTCCGCCCGGTCGAGCCAGCCGCGGTAGACCTCCGCGCGCCGGCCGGCGGCGGGCACGGCGAGCGCGAACAGCTCCGCGACCGGTGTCGCGGAGCCCGGTTCCGGCGCGGCCACCGCGGCGACCTCCCGGTCCCGCAGCCCGCGGACGAAGTCGGCGGCGGCGGGACCGGGGGCGCGGATCACGCCCGCGTCCCCGGCCGCGCGCAGCGTGGCCCGCAGCCCGGCCGGCGCGGTCCGCGCCAGCGCCGGCAACTCCGGCGGCAGGCCGAGCCGGAGGAGCCCGTAGAAGAGTTCGGCGGGTAACCCGGTGGCGGCGGCGTGCCGGGCGGCGGTGGCCGCGTACCCGATCTGGGCGGGACTGCGGCCCGTCGCGCGGGCCAGGTAGCCGAGATCCTCCGGGGTGCCGCGCGGGGTGACGTCTTCCAGCGGCACCCCGTCGAGCAGCGGCGTGAGTTCGGCCAGCAGCCGCGCGTACTCCGGGGTGCCGTCGGGCGGGAGTGTCAGCTCCACCCGCTCGCGGGGTCCGGGCGCGGGGCGTACCAGCTCCACGGTGTGCTCACCGCCGCCGGGGCGCGCGGCGGTCGCGCGGACGACGAGGTCCGCGGAGGTCTCGGGGGCGGGGTAGGTGAGGCGGTACGTGCCGTCCGGGCCGGTGACGGCGTGCCCGGCCGGCGACGCGGACCGCAGCCGGCGGAGCGTTGCGGTCACCGTCACGCCGGCGGCCGGCGATCCGTCGTGGCGGAGCACCGCTCCGCTCAGGGCGTACGGCGCGGGCCCCTCGGACCTGGCGGCGTCAGTGTGCGTGCCGGACATGTGTCCTCCCCGTCTGCTCCGTCGCCGCCGTCGGTGTCGTCACGAGAACCCCTTCGTCGCCGTCATCGCTGCACGTTCGCCGCGGGGACGTTCCGGAACTGCTGCGGGACCGCCCGCAGCTCCAGCGTCAGCCCGGGGTTGAAGAAGAACGTCGCCTCCGGGCCGCGCACCCGGTAGCCGATGCCCCGCTGCCGGGCGAGCGCGCTGAAGTACCCCTGGCACGACGCGCAGGCGTCACGGTTGACCTGGATCTCCGTCTGGACCACATTCCCGGTGATCGGGTTGATGGTGTACGGCGCGAAGAGCGCCGCCTTCTTCTCCGCGTGGGAGGCGTCGGCGCTGCCGGACACCCCCCGGTCCCGGCCACCCTGCGGGCGCAGCCGGTAACCGGGCAGCCCTTGGGCGATGGTGTAGACCTCCAGGGAACCCCGCGTCTTCGCGGTGTGATCCGTCCGTTTCCCGTAGACGGTCAGCGCGTCGGCCCGGCCCTCCTGCTGCTCGGGCAGCTCCGGCCGCTCCAGCACGAACGCGCCGAGGTCGATGGTGCGGGGCTCCGCGGCCGGGAAGCGGCCGCCCGTCATCTCGTTGAGGGACTGCCGGATCTGCTCCCGGTACATGTCCTGGAGGGCGGCCCGCGCCGTCCACTCGGCGCGCAGCTTCTCGCTCTCCTCCTCGATGCCTTCGAGTTCCGCCTCCGACACCTGCGGCTCACGGACCGTCACCTGGCTGCCCTCGAGCACGCCGAGGGACTTCATGAGCCGGGCGGTCTCCAGGGAGATGAGCTGCGTCCGGTCGCCCGTCTTCACCTCGACCAGGGGCACGGACGTGAGCCGCTCGGCCAGCCCCTCCTCCCGCGCCTCCATGGGCCCGGAGGGCGCGGGTCTGTCGGTGAGCACTTCGCCGGACCAGTCGGGGTGGCCGACGATGACGACCTCCGGGATGACGTGGACGCCGGGCGGCGCCTCCGTCGTCGATCCTGTGCGCGGCCCCTGCGGCTGCGTCTCGCGGCGCGACTGGGTGCCGGAGGGGTCGGAGAGCACCACCGGGTTGTTCCGCGCGTACGCGTACACGTTCGGGCCGTCCGCGAAGCCGGCCGGGTCCGGGCTCGTCCACCGCCCCAGCCACGGCGCGAGGTAGCGCGCCCCGTGGTAGGCGAACCCCGTCTCCCCGTCCCGCTCCTTGCCCGTGAACCGGTACCGCTTGCGGCTCACCGCCCCGGTCTCCGCGTGGAAGGACGTGGTCCCGTACGGGTGGTACTCCTCGTAGCTGAGCACCGCCCCGTCCTGGTCCGCCTCCAGGACCGCACCGCCGAGGTGGTCGGCGAACTGGTAGCGCACCACCGGGTGCGGCACCGGCACGGGCCGGCCGTCGCGCACCGTGACGGTCTCCACCAGCGCCACCCGCCCGGCGCCGTCCGCGACGTGCAGCGTCCCGCGTTCCTCGACGGTCCGCCCGGCCGCCGTCCTGCGGTACGTCTCCGTGCTCCCCAGATACGTCCGCGTCTCGATGGTGCCGCCGCGCCGCGTCGTGGCCCGCACCCGCCGCCCGTTCATGTCGTACTGGTAGAAGGCGTCGCCGCCACCGCCCAGCGACACGTGCGCGAGCCGGTTCTCCACGTCCCAGTCGAGCGCCGCCAAGTGCGGCATCGCCGTGACGTTGCCGTTCGCGTCGTACGCGTAGACCGCGGAGTACGTGCCCTCCGGGTCGCCGGGCAGGCTGCTGGCGCGCAGCCGGTCCGCGTCGGGCGCGGTGTCGTGGCGGCGGGTCCAGTTCCCGCCGCTCGCCGTGTGCGTGACGGTGCGGACGTTGCCGGCGTCGTCGTAGGCGTACGTCTCGGTGTACGGGCGCAGCGCGGAGCTGTCGTTGGCGTGCGGAAGCGGCGCGAACGGCACGTCCGCCGGGCCGGGTTGCGCCGTCTGCCCGACGTGCTCGCGGCCGGCCGCCGCCACCAGGCGGTACACCGGGTCGTAGACGTAGGTGCGGCGGGACCCCACGGCCGTGTTCCGGAAGAAGACGGTGTCCTGGGCCGGGTCGTCGGCCACCACCACGTTGCCCTCGGGGTCGTACGCGTACGCCAGCCGCAGCCACGCCGTCCCGTCCGCCGCCGTGGTGTCCGCGGTGGCGAGCCGGAAGGTGTCCCGCTCGTAGGCGTAGGCGGTACGGGCGCCGCAGCCGTACTCGATCAGCGTGCGCCGGCCGCGCTCGTCGTAGTCGACGTTCCGCACGACCGGGGTCCATGTCCCGGCCCCCCGCGCGGCCACCTCGATCCGCTCCAGCAGCCCCGCCACGTTGTACGCGGGCCGGGTGCGGCTGCCGTCCGGGCCGGTCGCCAGCGTGGGGCGGTCGAGGGCGTCGTACGCGGTCGTGGACCGGTGGGCGGTCCTCTCCAGCAGTGGGGCGGCCCGCGCCAGCGCCGCCTCCGGTTCCCCGATCCCGGCCAGCGCGGCCCAGTCGGGCTCGCCCGCGGGGTCGGCCGCCAGCCGGCGCTCGGTGGCCAGCACGTTGCCCTTGAAGTCGACGTCCTCGGTGCGCACCGCCCCGGCCCCGTCGAAGACCAGGCAGAGCCGGGTGCGGAGGTTGCGGGCCCGGCCGTCGGCCAGCGACTCGCCGTAGTAGTAGCGCACCCGCACCCGTTCGCTCTCCTCGCCCGGCGCGGTGGCGCTGGAGTACGCGGGGCGGCGCAGCTCGTCGTACGCCCACCACATCTCGCCGCCGCGGCCGTCCCAGCCGCGCACCGGCTTGCCCAGCACGTCGACCAGGCTCCACCGCTCGCCCGCGTCCGCGCCCGCCGTGTGCGCGGCGTGCCCCAGCATGCTGAACTCCTGGGTGAGCGCGAGGAGTCCGCGGGCGTCGACGACGGCCCGCTCCCGGCCCTGGACGTCGCGCCGCACCTCCGTGGTGAGAAGGCCGCCGCCGCCGTTGTCCTGGACGGTGAGGTGCGGGTGGCCGAGGGTGTCGTAGCGGATCCCGGTGTACGTGCCCGCGTGCGCCAGCGCCTGCCGGGCGGCCCGGCCCTGCGGGTCGGTGTCCGGCAGCCCGGCCCGCTCGGCGTACCAGCGGCTGTCCCGCACGGTGTCGTTGCGGTCCCAGTCCTGCCGCTCCCACGGCGTGAACACCGTCTCGGCCCTGCTGCCGTCGGGGAAGTCGGTGCGCACCAGGCGGCCGAGCGGGTCGTAGCGCAGCACCGGGGTGACGCCGCGGCGGACCAGCTCGTCCTCGGTGTCGAAGCCGCTGTCGGGCGCGAAGTACGGCTCGTACTGGCGGATGGGGTTGCCCTTGTTGTCGTACACCGTGCGCCCGGTGCCCACCCAGCGCTCGGCGCCCGTGCCCGGCGCGGGTTCCGCGCGGCCCTTCGTGAGGATGACCCGCCCGCTGCCGTCCAGGTAGGTCCAGGTGTCCTGCCAGGGCGAGTCCGGGTCGCGGTGCCGCTCCCGGGCGGCGACGTGGAAGCGCACGGGGGTGCGGGTCAGGTCGTACGCGACGGTGGTGGTCGGGTCGTCGCCGCGGGCCGCCTCCGCGGTCGACGTGTCGAGCACGTCGCCGTCCGCGCCGCCCTCCTTGCCCAGCACCGCGGTGGCGACGACCAGGCCGAGCGCGTCGTAACGCACGCCGCTGCGGTTGCCGTTGGGGTCGGTGAGCAGCCAGGGCCGCAGCACGCGGTAGTGCGGCCGCGCCTCGGACATGTTGCGCAGCGGGTCGTACACCCGCACCGGCAGCAGGCAGTGGTCGTCGTACTCGGTCTCCCACTCGGCGCCGAACGGGTCGGCGTAGAGGGTCGGCAGGTAGAACGCGGCGGGGTCGGGGACCTGCCGCCCGGACGGCGCCCACCAGCCGTCACCCTCGGCCCGCCGTACGTAACCCGCCTCGCGCAGCTCCGCGTCGGGGAGGCGGTCGCCGTAGAGGGCGGTGATCTGGCCGGGCGCGAAGGCCAGCCGGTAGCTGCGCCACGGCAGGGCGCGCAGCCCGGGGGAGCCGAGCGGGAGTTCGGCGGCGAGGTCGTCGGAGGCGTACGTGGTGAGGGTGCGCGCGAGGAGCCGGCGCTGCGGCTCGGCGCCCGACAGCTCCTCGTGGTACGGGATCTCGTGGCGCGCCGCCTCCGCGAGGCCGGCGAGGAGGTGGTCAAAGGCGAACGGTTCGCCGGGGATGCGCGGTGCGACCCCGCCGATCTCGTACTCCCGGCTCTCCACCGGCACGCCGATCCGCCAGCGGTCCGCCGCGGCCGTGTCGTTGGCGACGGTCCGCTCGGTCAGGGTGAGCCGCAGCCGCCCCTGCTCGGGGTCGGCGGGGGACGCGCGGGGGTAGGCGATCCGCGCCGACCGCAGGACGTTGCCCCACGCGTCGACCTCCAGGGTGACCTCGTGGACGGTGCGCGGATCGTCCGCCCGCCGCTCGGTGTACACGGTCAGCGCCTCGCCGGGGTGGACGAACACCACCGCGTGCTCCGCCGCGCCCGCCGGCTGCACGAGACGTACCCGGGGGCTCGACTCGACGACGGAGTACGGGCTTTCCTGCTTCGCCGTGCCGTCCTCCGCGTACGTCTCCGTGCGCAGCACCTGCCCGCGCAGCGCCCGCGCGGCCTCGCGCTCCTCGGCCGGGGTGAGTCCGGGCGGCAGCGGGGTGCCGGGCAGCAGCGGGCCGCCGTACTCGTCCGCGTACGGGGTGCCGAGCCGGTCGGGGCCCGGGTACCAGCCGGTGTGCTGCCACCGCCGCGCCACGGCGGGCGGCTGGTGCAGCTCGCCGGTGGCGGTGGTGAGCGCGTCCCGCTGCTCGACGTACCCGAAGCCACGGAACTCCCGCTCCGCGCCGTCGAAGTAGCCGTGCCGGTAGCGGTACGTCGCCGCCAGCTCGGTGCCGGCGACGGCGTCGTGCGTGACGGTCCCGGCGACGACCTGCACGGGGAACGGCAGCCGGGTGAACCAGGGCGCGCCGCGCGCCTCGTCGGCCAGGTGGAAGGCGGTGGAGGAGGCGTAGTGGACGGTGGTGACCCGGCCCGTCCCGTTGTCGGTGCGGTTCAGCAGGTGCGGCTTGCCGCCGGCCATCAGGTCCACGTAGCGCACCTGCGGCTCTCCGTCCGGCCGGGGTTCGGCCACGACGAGGCAGGCCGTGCCCTGCCCGAGCACGTCCGCCACCGAGGCCAGGGCGAGGGCGCCGGTGTGGCGTACGCCGTCGACGTGCTCGGGCGGGCCGAAGGAGTTGCCCGCCTGGTTGAACCAGAGCCGCACGCCGTCAGGACCGAGGTAGAGGAGGTCGGCGGGCGCGCTGCCGTCGACGTCGGCGAGCCGGATCCGCCGCTGGTCGAAGCGGTCCGGGTGGTCGAAGACGGGCGCGTCGGACATGGCGACCTTGGGCCCGAAGCGGCCGTGGCCGAGGCTCGGCCAGTACGCGACCTCGCCGTTGCCGATCCGCACCAGGTCGGTGAGGCCGTCGCCGGTCATGTCGGCCAGGTACACGCTCCGCTCGGCGTCGGCGAAGAGCAGCCGGGGACCGTGCTCTTCGGTGCGCCCCGCGGCGACCGTCTCGCCGTCGCGGAACCCCTCGGCGCCTGCCGACGGGTACCAGGTGAGGCCGTCGTCGGCGGTGACGAGCACGTCGGCGAGGCCGTCGCCGGTGAGGTCGGTGAACCGGAGGTTCGCGTCGTCCCAGTCCAGCGACGGCAGGTGGCGGAAGGCCGCGAAGCCGGCCCAGCCGCGGTCGGCGGTGCGCTCGTGGTAGCCCGGGTCGGCGATGCCGCCGGCGGGGCCCGAGCCGCCGGGACCGCCGGAGCCGCCGCCGAGCCGGACGACCGCGGGCCGCCCGTCGCCGTCGAGGTCGAGCAGTTGCCGCCGGGCGGTCCCGGCCGCCCCGGCGGCTCCGTTGGGCAGCGGGTCGACGGGCCGGGGCGGGCCGACCCGCCCGCCGCCGAGGTTGCGCCGGTAGTACCAGGCGCCGCCCTGCTCGGCGAGGATGCCGGCGATCCCCTCGCCGTCGAGGTCCGTCCACTGGTACGGCCCGTCGAGCCGCACGTCGCCGTCGTCGGACGTCAGGGTGCCGACCGCCGCCGACACCGTCCGCTCGGTGTAGCCGAAGGTGAGCCGGGGCAGCTCCGCGTACGCGTAGCCACGCCCGTCCGGCACGTAGCCGCGGTGCGTGAGGGAGACCAGCCTGGTGGCGGCCGGGTCCTCGTCGTACCCGAGCAGCAGGGCGCTCACCAACTGCGGCCGGGGCCCGAGTTCGGGGATCCGGTGGAACATCAGCACGCGGCGGCAGAGCCGGTACGTGCGCACCTCGAAGCCGGGCCGGCGGGTGGACCACGGATCGGCGCGCACCGGCCACGGAAGGACCTCGCCGGGAGCGGGCGCGTCCTCGTCGTGCTCCCCGTAGTCGAAGACCACCTCGAAGCGGAAGCCGGCGGCGGTGCCGGGCTCGGTGTTCCCGTACCGGATGCGCTTCACGTACCGGCCAGCGACCCGGGCGCGGTTGCGCTCCTCGGGGGCGGAGGTGTCGACTCCGGCGCGGTCCTCGGCCTTGTACTCGTAGACGGTGACGTTGCCGCGGTCGTCCTCGGTCCGCTGGAGCAGCCACCGGTACACGCGGCGGCCGGGGTCCGCGGGGTCGGCCACCCGGGCCTCCTCGTCGCGGCCGTAAAGGCTCGTGACGTTCTCCTTCGACGTCACCCGCCAGTGCAGGTCGCCGCTGCCGCGGTGGCGCCACTGCTCGATCCGCACGAACGCGCCCTCGGTGCGCGGCCGGTAGGCGGTGACGTCGTACGCGCCGGAGGTGCGGGGCGCGGGCACGGCGGCGGGCACCAGGTCCTCCGTACCGGACAACTGGAAGACATCCGCGTCGAGATACCGCGGGAGCCCCTTGTCGGTGCGGCGGGAGAGGGACGGCACGTCGAGCGACCAGCCGAGGCCGAAGGGCGAGTTGCCCGCCCCGGAGTCGTAGCCGAGGGCGAGCGCGGGCTCGGCGCCGCGGGCCGGCGAGACGGCGAGCGGCACGGAGAGGGCGGGGGTGCCGGTCACCGGGTCGGTCGTGAACTTCTCTCCCATGCCCCGGAGCGCCCCGCCGGCCACGGGCAGCGCCAGCGCGGGCAACTCCCGCAGCTCCCCCGCCTCCTGGCCGGCCGCCGTCCGGTCCCCGGACACCGCGGCGGCACCGGTCTGGCCCTCACCCATACGCCCCTCCCAGGGCCGCCGAGCTGAGTAGTCGCGCTCAGCGTAGGGAGGGAAAGAGGGCAGATCACGTGTCAAGAGCGCATAGGCACCTGAAAGGCTGAGATTGCGAAGATCGTCTTCAGGTCCGGTACTTGAGGCGGACCTTCGGGGTTCCGCATCGCGGGGGAGGCGTCCGGGTCCGCCGCCGTCCTAGGTTGTGGCGGGACCGAAACCCGAGCGTTCGTACCGAAGAGACGCGCGGCGCCCTCCGCTTCCCGTGTGAGCGCACGCCGCCCGCCGTCCTCCGCCACCGCCTCACCCGCACCCCTGCTCCGCCGCCGCCCTACCGCCCCCTGCCCTGAAACCGCCGGGCCGCGGGTCCGCAGCCGGCAACGGCGGACGGGCGGCGCGCGTGCCGCCCCCGTACAGGAGACCGCCCATGGCCCTCACCCGGCCCGCCGCCCCCTCCCGCCGCCTTCAGGCGGCCGCCCCGCCCGCAGGCGCCACCCTCCGCCGGTCCGCCTGGCCGCCGTGGCTGTGCGCCCTGGTCCCCGCCGTCGTCACCTTCGTCCTCGGGCTGTGGGGGCTCTCCCGCGGGGGGTCGATGTGGTGGGACGAGGCCGCCACGTACGACATGGCGCGGCGCGGCCTCCCCGAACTCCTGGACACGCTCACCACCGTGGACGCGGTCCACGGCCTGTACTACCTGCTGATGCACGGGGTGTTCGCGGTGTTCGGCGACAGCCTGTACGCGCTGCGCCTGCCCTCGCTGCTCGCCATGTCCGCCGCGGCCGCCGGCGTCGCGCTGCTCGGCGCCCGGCTGGCGGGACCCCGCGCCGGGCTGCTCGCGGGCGTGGCCTTCGCGCTGCTGCCCGCGGTGCAGCGCTACGCGCAGGAGGGTCGCTCGTACGCCCTCGTCTGCGCCGCCGTCACCTGGGCGACCTGGCTCTTCGTACGCGCCCTGGAAGAGCGCCGGACCCGGCTGTGGGCGGCCTACGGGACGGTGGCCCTCACCGGCTGCCTGCTGCACGAGTTCGCGGTGCTCGCCGTCGCCGCGCACGGTGCCGCCCTGTGGGTCACGCCGCGCTCCCGCCGCGACCGGCGCGCCTGGACCTGGACGGCGGGCGCGGTGGCGGCGGCGCTGGCCCCGCTCGCCGTGCTCAGCTCCCGCCAGTCGGCGCAGGTGGCCTGGATCGGACCGCCCGGCGCCGGCGCGCTCCTCGGCTACGTCGTCCCCGCCCTCGCCGGCCTGCTCTGCGCCGCGCTCCTCCCGGCGGCCGCACGGCTGCTGCGGTCCCTCGCGCTCGCGCTGCTCATCCTGCCCGGCGGACTCCTGCTGCTCTCCTCCGCGATCATGCCGCTCTACGTCTCCCGCTACGTCCTCTACGAGGAGGCCGGCCTCGCGCTGCTCCTCGGCGCGGCGCTGGACCACCTCTGGCGCCGCCGGTGCCACCGGCGGCTGCTCGCCGCCCTCGCCGCGGCGGGCGTGCTGGTGGCGCTGGTTCCGGTCGGGCTCCATCTACGCGGCCCGGAGAGCCGCCAGGACGACCTGGCCGCCCTCGCCCGCGCCGTCCGGGCGCAGGGGCGGCCCGGTGACGGGCTGCTCTTCATGCCGGGCAGGCGCCGCGGCTGGCAGGCGGCCGACCCGGCGGCGTACGCCGGGCTGGTCGACCTCGCGGTGCGGGAAGACCCGCGCGCGTCCGCGACCCTCTACGGCGTGGAGCTGCCGCCCGCCGCCGTCCGCGCCCGGATGCTCACGGCCGACCGGATCGTCGCGCTGCGCGCCCCGGCCGGCGAACCGGCCGACGCCGACCCCGTCGAGGAAGTGAAACGGGCCGTCCTGCGGGCGCACTTCCGCCTCTGCGGCACCACGGAGGTCCACGGCGCGCGCGTCACGGTCTACGCCCGGCCCGGCCGCTGCGACCCGGCGTAGTACCTGAGGAGGACCCGCCCGGATCCGTATCCGGAAGGACGCCGCCGCACCCCGCACGCCCGTACGGTGTGCGGGTGACCGAGTCCACACACAAAGCCCCCCGCGTCCGCGGCGAGTTCGAGGTGATCCGGGACGGCCTGCGGCTGCTGGGCCTCCGGACGCGTACGACGCGCCGCGAGCTGTTCAGGGAGGCGTTCGCGCTGACGCCGCTGCCCGCGCTGCCTTCGGACGCCCCGGTGGTGCGGGGCATGCGGCCCGCCGTCAGGCGCGTGGCCGTCCGGCTGCCGCACATGGCGATCGTCGCGCTTGCCCTGTTCCTTTTCGGCTGGGGCAGCGGCTGGTACGGGATGAGCGACAGCGAGTACTACGACGAGTTCGGGACCTACGATCCGTTCGCGGGCACCCTCGAAGGCGGCCACATCGGTCTGCCCGTCAGCCTGGCCGCGGCGCTCCCCCTGCTGCTGGTCCTCTTCCGGCCGGTCGGCGCCTGGTGGCTCTCCCTGGTGGTGTGCTTCGCCCTCGCGGCGACGATCACTTCGGCGGACGACTGGCCCTGGGGGGAAGCGACCTTCGTCTCGCACCTCGTGGTGCTCGCGATCGCCGCGCTGCGCCGAAGCGTCGGCACCGCCGTCGCGATGTGGCTCCTCACGACCCTGTGCGGTCTCGTCGGGTCCTGGCTGAGCCTGCGGCCCCGTGATGAAGTGAACGCCGTCCAGATGACCGTCGCCTCCGCCGTCGTGATCGCCGTCGCCGTCTCCGTACGCGGCTGGACCGCCGCCAGCCGCCGCGCCGAGGCCAGCGGGGCGCTCACCGCCCAGGAGCGCTCCCGGCGCACGCGGCTGGAGAAGCGCACGTCCATCGCGCACGAGCTGCATGACGTCGTCGCGCACCACATGTCCGTCATCGCGATCCAGGCGGAGGCCGCCCCCTACCGGGTGGAGAACCCGCCGCCCGAACTGACCGCGTCCTTCGCGACGATCCGGGAGAACGCCGTCGCCGCGCTCGCCGAACTCCGGCGCGTCCTGGGCGTCGTACGCACCGAGGACTACGAGGCGCCGTCCGCCCCCCAGCCGACCCTCGCCGACCTGGACCGGCTGCTCGGCAACGTCCGCGACGCGGGCCTGGCCGTCGAGAAGACCGTCACCGGCGCGCGGCGCGAACTCCCGCAGGGCGTCGAACTGTCGGCCTACCGCATCGTCCAGGAGGCTCTGAGCAACGTCCTGCGCCACGCCCCGGGCGCCCCCGCGAAGGTCGAGCTGTCGTACGTCCTGGGCGGTCTCGCCCTGCGGATCATCAACGAGGCGCCGGCCGGCGAGCGGCCGCCGTCGCCCGGCGCCGGGCAGGGCGTCGCGGGGATGCGCGAGCGCGTCGCGATGCTGGGCGGCCGGATGACCGCGGGGGAGACCCCGGACGGCGGCTACGAGGTGGCGGTGCTGCTCCTCACCGACGACCCCCACGAAGCCCTCGCCGACGCCCCCGTGGCCGCACCCGCCGACGGCATCCGCGAGAAGGCGCTCGGCACGTGACCATCCGGGTGCTCATCACCGACGACCAGTCCATGGTGCGCGAGGGGTTCACCGTGCTGCTCGACGCCCAGCCCGGGATCGAGGTCGTCGGCGAGGCCGCCGACGGCGGCGAGGCGGTGGAGCAGGTGGGCCTGCTCGCACCCGACGTCGTGCTCATGGACATCCGGATGCCGGAGGTCAACGGGCTGGAGGCGACCCGCCGGATCGCCGGCGCCGGGCTCGGCACCAAGGTCCTCATCCTCACCACGTACCACCTCGACGAGTACGTCTACGAGGCGCTGCGCGCCGGCGCCAGCGGCTTCCTCCTCAAGGACGCCTCGGCCCGCCAGCTCGCCGAGGGCGTCCGCACCGTCGCCGCCGGCGAGGCCCTGCTCGCGCCCACCGTCACCAAGCGCCTGATCACCGTCTTCGCCGAGCGCAAGCCGGTGCTGAACCTCCCGGCGGAGACCCGCGTCGCCGGTCTCACCGGCCGCGAGACGGAGGTCCTGGCCCTCATCGCGCAGGGGCTGTCCAACGCCGAGATCGCGGCCCGCCTCGTGGTCGCCGAGTCCACGGTCAAGACCCATGTGGGACGGATCCTGGAGAAGCTGGGGCTGCGGGACCGCACCCAGGCCGCGATCTTCGCCTACGAGACCCGCCTCGTACAGCCCGCGGGCTGACCGGGTCAGGCGGGGATGCCCAGCAGGGCGTCGAAGGCGGTCGACAGCGCCCGCCAGCCGTCCGGGCCCGCGGCGTACTCGGCGTCGGTGAGCAGGCAGGAGTCGAGCATCCGGCGGAGCGTGGTGCGGTCCAGGCCCGGGCCGGTGAAGGTGAGGTGCTGGCCCCGGTCGCCGTGCTGGGGGTGCCAGTCGAGGGCGGCGGCCACCCGGCGCGCGGCGGGCTCCAGCTCCCAGGCGGCCCCGGGCAGCGCGGCCAGCCACGGCCCCGCGTGCTCGATGCAGAGCGCGCCGCCGGTGGCGTCCCAGGTCAGCAGGGCGTCCGGGCGGTCGGCGAGCCACAGGCGACCCCGGCTGCGTACGGCGGCGCAGGTGAGGTCCTCCAGGGCGGCGTAGAGCCGGCCGGGGTGCAGGGGGCGGGCGCGCCGCCAGACGAGGGTGGCCACGCCGTGCCCGTCGGCCTCCTGCGGCAGCAGGGCGCAGGCGGGGTGGTGGCGGGTCGCGGCGGCGTCCACGTCGACCCCGGCCAGCGCCGCGCGGGCCAACTCCGGCGAGCCGAGGGGCACGCGGCGGGCGGTGGCGTGGAGCTGGTCGAGGAGCGCGACGTCGGCGGGGTCGGGGTCGCCGAGGCAGGTCACGGCCAGCAGCGGCGGGTATTCGAGCTGGCGGGCGAAGGTGTCGGCGACGGTGCGCCGGTCGGTGGGCGCCAGGGCCAGGCCCTGCTCGGCGAGGTCCTCGCCGCAGGTGAGGTACGGCACGAGCGAGTCGACGTCGACGACGGTGACCACCCCGGTGAGCCGGAGGGCCTCCGCGGGTGCGGCGGCGATCAACTCGGCGAGGGCACGCGGCTCGACCGAGTCCCACAGCTCGACGACGACCAGCGGATACGAGCCGCCGACGGCCAGGGAGAGCAGCGTGGGCACGAGGTCGTCGCGGACCGCGCAGCAGGCGCAGGGCGCCGTCATGCGGGGCCGCCCCCGCTCCCGTACCCCGTCCGCGTCCCGCAGGGTGCGCGGCACGCGGCCGTCCTCGATCGCGTCCAGGTCGTGGTGTACGGCGACGGCGCCGGGGACGGCCCGCAGCAGGGACTCGACGGCCCGCCGCCGGGCCTCGCGATGAAGCCCGGCGACGACGACCACGGGAAGCGGCGACGGATCCTCCGCCATGGGTCACCGCTCCCGGGGGGCGTAGCGGCGGCGGAACCGTTCGACGCGGCCGGCGGTGTCCAGCACCTTGGTCCTGCCGGTGTAGAAGGGGTGGCTGGCGGAGGAGACCTCCACGTCGATGACGGGGTAGGTGTTGCCGTCCTCCCAGACGACGGTGGACCCGGCGGTCGCGGTGGACCGCGTGAGGAAGGCGAACCCCGCCGCCCGGTCGCGGAAGACGACGGGCCCGTAGGAGGGGTGGATACCGGACTTCATACTGGTCGGCTCCTCTCTGCGCGCGCGGCTCAGCGCTCTTCGCGGAAGGTCACGTGCCGGCGCGCGACGGGGTCGTACTTGCGCAGGTGCAGCCGGTCCGGGTCGTTCCGGCGGTTCTTGCGGGTGACGTAGGCATAGCCGGTGCCCGCCGTGGAGCGGAGCTTGATCACCGGACGGAGCTCGTTGCTGGCCATGCCCGCAGTATACACCGTAACGGTTTTCATTTTCATCTATCTCGCGCTCCCGCCCTGCCCGTGACGCCGCGTACGGTTGCAGCCGATGGTGGCGCCGTGGGGTGTTCGAACTCTTGGGGGAGACCTATGTCTGCCGGCGGAGCGCAGGTGAGTGGCTGGGGTCTGCTCGGGCCGCTCGTGGCAGGAATTTTCTGCGTCGGGTTGGGCGGCGCCATCGTCTTCGACGTGCGCCGGGTGGCAAGCCGTTTCGTGGCCGCGGCTCGGGACGAGGGCGCGCAACGAGTGGTCAACAAGATCGTGGGGTGGGGCTTCGTCGGGGTCGGGGTGCTCTTCGTGGCCGTGGTCGTCGTCGAGGGATTCTCCGCGCTGGTCGCGGAGTAGTTTCGTCATCCGCACCGGAGCTCTCGGTGGGTACGGAAAGGAGCGTGCGGCATGCTCGGCGTTGTCCGTCGAGGGAGGCGGGGCCGTGCCGTGGCCGCGGAGCACGCGGGGCAGGTGCCTTACGAAGCGAAGATGTTCACCCTCCTCGTCGGGCTGAGCTTCTGCGCCTTCGGGCTGGCCTGTTTCTTCCGGCACCGGCAGGTGGCCGGCTTTCTGCAGTCGCTCGCCGCGCAGAACCGCACGCGCACGCACCCGAACGACGGATTCCCCTCGTCCGGGTACGTGCGCGGGTTCGGCGTCCTCTTCCTTGCCATCGCCACCGGGCTCTGCGCTTTCGCGATCGCGCTGCTCGGCGGCTGGGAACTCCCGGGCGGGCAGTGAGCCGGCGGGGCGGTCAGCCTTCCCTCTCCAGGATCTCCAGGGTGAGGCCCTGGGGGTCTCTGAAGTAGGCGACGCGGCGGCCCTCGTTGGGGCCCGAGGTGATGTGGACCGGGGTCGTGCTGCGTGGGGTGGCGCCCAGGCGGGTCAGGCGGGTGTGTTCGGTGTCCAGGTCGTCCGTCGTCAGGCAGATGTGTGCGGTGCCCGGGTTCCTGGTCTCCAGGTCGACCGGCTCGCCCACCGGGTTCAGGTACTGGATCAGCTCCAGCAGCGCGTCCGAGCCGGGGATGCGGAAGAGGGCGATGTCCAGCCGGGCGTCGGGGTAGCCGATCTGCTCGGAGGTGTACGGGGCGTCGTATATCCGCCGTACCGCCGGCTCCGCGTCGAACACCTTCCGGTAGAAGGCGACGGCCGCGTCGACGTCGGCGACGGTGAACCCCACGTGGGAGAAGCCTGTCAGCATTGCGTACTCCTGCCTGCTGCGTGTCCGGTCAGAGCGTGTGCGGATCGACGATCGAGCCCTCGCGCGCCGACCGGTACATCGCGGCGACGAACCGGACCGCCTCCAGGCCGGTTTCCGCCGGGGAGCCGTTGTGGCCGCGGCCGTTCGCGAGGTCCACCAGGTTGTGCGCCGGGGCGTGTTCGGGGTTGCGCTGGGCGGGGGGCAGGCGGGGGAGTTCGGTGACGCCGGTGGCGTCGTGGACGGAGGCGGTGCCCTCGTTGACGTCGAGCAGGATGTGCCCGTCCCGGCCGAAGACCTCCAGCCGCATGATCTCCTCGAGCCCCGCCAGCACCGCCCCGGTCGAGCTGAGGGTGCCGACGGCGCCGCCCTCGAAGCGGACCGCGACGCCGTCGGCGAGGTCCACCGGCAGCTCGAAGTCGGCGCGGAACGCGGCCACTCCGCGCGGGCGCAGCCCCGTCAGCCACAGCAGCAGCGCGGCGGCGTGGGTGATCTGCGTCTGGCCCTGGCCGCCGCCGGACAGCTCCGGGTCGCTGTAGGTGCGCGCGTCCGGGGCGTTGACGGGGTAGCCGAAGGCGTCGCGGTACGGCTCGGGGTCTCCCCGGTACAGCTCGCGCACCGTGGAGGCGTAGAGCACCGAGACGTGCTCGACCGGGCCGATCGCCCCGGCCGCGATCCGCTCCCGCAGCGCGAGGACGTGCGGGTTGTAGTGCCAGGGGTAGCCGATCAGCAGCTCCGCCCCGCGGCTGCGCGCCAGTCCGGCCAGCTCGCGGGCGTGCGCGGGCTCGATGGTCATGGGCTTCTCCAGCAGCACGTGCACGCCCCGGTCGAGCGCGAGCCTCGCGACGGGATGGTGCGCGGCGTGCGGCACCGCGATCACCGCCGCGTCGGCCGCCACCGCGTCGAACAGCTCCGCCGCGCCGGGGAAGGCCGCCGGTACGCCGAACGCCCCGGCCGCCGCCGCGAGCCGCGCCGGGTCGGGGTCGGCCAGCGCGACCACCTCGGCGTCGGGCCGCTCCGCGAGTGCGGGCAGATGCGCGTACGTCGACCACCAGCCGCAGCCGATCACGGCGATCCGCGCGCTCATGCCGCCTCCCCGCCGTGCTCTTCGCCGGACGCCCTGCCCGGCTTCCCGCCATGCGCATCGCCGGGCTCCCCGCCGAGCCGGAACACCCGTTCCGCCGTGCCGTGGAAGAGCGCGTGCCGCTCGCCCTCCGGCAGGTCCGAGATGATCTCCGCGTACGCGTCGACGACGTCGCCGTACGAGCTGTAGAGCCGGTCCACCGGCCAGTTCGTACCGAAGAAGGCGCGGTCGGGGCCGAAGAGTTCGACGCATTCCCGCACCCAGGGCCGCAGCGAGCCGACCGTCCACCGGTGGTCGGCCTGGCCGAGGCCCGAGATCTTCACGACCACGTTCGGCGCGCGGGCGAGGTCGCGCATGGCCGCGCGCCAGTGCGCGAAGTAGGCGCGGTCCCGGCGGCGCGGGTAGCCGGCGTGGTCGACGCAGAGCGTGACGCCGGGATGGCGCTCGGCCAGCCGGCGCGCGTCGGCCATCTCCTCGACGGCCGGGTCGTCGCAGCACACCAGGCCGTGGCGGGCCAGTTGCGCGTAGCCGCGGTGCCAGGCCGGGTCGGTCAGATAGCGGTCGTAGCGCAGGTCGCGGATGCCGCGCAGGTTGCGGTACGCGGCGTGCCGGGCCAGCGTCCGGGCGGCGTCGGGACGGGTGAGGTCGGCGTACGCGACGATCCCGTGCGGGACGCCGAGCCGGTCGGCGAAGCCCTGGAGCCAGCGGGTCTCCTCCACCGGGTCCGCGCTGCCGATCGCCGCCTGCACGTGCACCACCTTGCTGACGTTGTGGAAGCGGGTCTCGGCGACGAAGTCGTCCGCCCAGTAGCGCTGGGCGCGGATGGCGGCGTCGGGGCCGGTGACCTCGTCCACGGGCGCGCCGGGCTCCAGCCAGGCGTAGCGCAGCTTCGGGTGCGTCAGGTCGTGGAAGTGGACGTGCGTGTCGACCAGCGGGATGGCGGCCATCACCGCACCCCCGGCACGGCGCCCAGGTGCGCGCCGCCGTCCACGTCCAGCGTCGTCCCGGTGAGGAAGGCCGCCTGGTCGGAGAGGAAGAACAGGACGGCGTCCGCGACGTCGTCCTCGCTCGCATTGCGCCCGAGCGGGTTGCCCGCGGCCGCCGCCCGCAGGATCTCGCCGGCGGTCCGGCCGCTCGTGGCGGTCTTCATCTCCAGCACCTCCCGGCCCATGCCGGTGGTCGGACAGCCCACCGGGGCGACGCAGTTGGCGGTCACGCCGTCCGGTGCCAGCTCCGCGGCCACCGCCTCGGTGAGCCCCACCAGGCCGAACTTCGAGGCCACGTACGGGACCTGGTGCGGGAAGCCGCGCCGGCCGCAGTCCGAGCCGATCGTCACGATCCGGCCCCGGCCGCTGGCCCGCAGGGAGGGGGCGGCGGCCCGGACGGCGAGGAACGCGCCCTTGAGGTTGACGCCGACGGTGCGGTCCCAGTCCTCCTCGGTCGTCTCCTCCAGCGCGCCGAGGTGGAAGACGCCCGCGGAGACCACGAGCGTGTCGACGCCGCCGAACGCCGCCTCGGCCGCGCGCACGGCGTCCGCCACCTCGCGCGCCGCACGCACGTCCGCGCCCAGGCCGAGGGCCCGCTCGCCCAGCTCCGCCGCGACCTCCCGGGCGCGCCCGGCGTCGGCGTCCACCACGGCCACCGAGGCCCCGGCCGCGTGCAGCCGGTGGGCCACCAGCCGGCCGAAGCCCGATCCGCCGCCGGTGATGAGTGCCGTACGTCCCGCTGCGATCCGCATCTCGCTCCGCTCCTCCCGAGCCCTGCCGCCGTCGCGGAAAACGCTATAGCATCTAGCGCGTTCGTGCTATACGCTATAGCAACTCGACCACTGAGAAGGACTGAAGGCGTACGCGATGGCACTGCACCCCCTCTCCTCAGGGAACCTGGCCGACCAGGTGGCCGACGCTCTCCGCGACGCGATCCTGGAGGGCCGCTACCCGCCGGGCACGCGGCTGGTGGAGCGGACGATCGCCGCCGAGCTGGGGGTCAGCCACATCCCGGTGCGCGAGGCGCTGTCGCGGCTGGCCGACGAGGGGCTGACCGAGCGGACCCCGCGCCGCGGCTCGCGGGTCGCCACGCTCTCCGCCCGCGAGCTGGACGAGCTGTCCACGCTGCGCACCGTGCTGGAGCAGTTCGTCGTCGCCCGGGTGGGGGAGCGGCTGACCCCGCGCACCGAGCGCGAGCTGCGCCGGATCGTCGAGGCCATGCGCCGCGCCGCCGCGGACGGCAACTTCCGCCGGGTCTTCGATCTCGACCAGCGCTTCCACGAGCGGCTGTGGGAGCTGGCCGACCACCGGATGCTCAACGAGCTGGTCACCCAGCTCCGCAGCCGCATCGGCGCCTTCCTGCGCGCCGCCACCGCCGCGCTGCCGCCGGAGAGTCTCGAACAGCACGCCGCCTCGCACGACGTGCTGCTCGACGCGCTCCTCGACGACGACCCGGAGGCCGGCCGGGCCGAGATGGCCCGTCACATCGAGGCCGCCGCCACCCGGATCCGCGCCTCGCTGCCGGAGCCCGAGGGGGACGCCGATGACTGAACTCGTCGTCGTGACCGACGCCGACCTGCCCGGCACCGACCGCATGCTGGAGATCCTCCGGGCCGCCGGGCTGCGCGCCGCGCTCGCCGACTGCCGCACCGAGCGCGACGTGATCGAGGCCGCCGCCGACGCCACCGCGCTGGTGGTGCAGTGGGCGCCGGTCACCGGGCGGGTGCTGCGCCGGCTGACGCGCTGCCGCTACATCGGCCGGCTCGGCATCGGCTACGAGATGATCGACGTCGCCGCCGCCACGGCCCGCGGCATCGCCGTCGCCAACACCCCCGACTACTGCGTCGAGGAGGTGGCCGCGCACACCATCGCGCTCGTCCTGGCGTCGGCCCGCCGGCTGGCCACGCTCGACCGGGCGGTACGCGCCGGCCGCTGGTCCGTGACCGGCGACGCCCCCGGCGCGCTGCGGCCGTCGAGCACCACCCTGGGCGTCGTCGGATTCGGCCGGATCGGCTCGCGCACCGCGGCGCACGCCGCCGCGCTCGGCTTCCGCGTCGTCGTCCACGACCCGTACGTCCCGGACGCCGCCGTGACCGCCGCCGGGCACCGGCCCGCGGGGCTCGACGCGACCCTCGCCTCCGCCGGCGTGCTGAGCCTGCACGTCCCGCTCACTCCGGACACCCGCCACCTGCTGGACCGCGCGGCGCTGCGCCGGCTGCCGCGCGGCGCGCTGGTGGTGAACACCTGCCGCGGCGGCCTCGTCGACGAGGCCGCGCTCGCCGACGCCCTGCGCGACGGGCATGTGGCGGGCGCGGCGCTGGACGTGTTCGAGACCGAACCGCTGCCCGGCGACAGCCCGTTGCGCGACCTGCCCGGCGTCCTCCTCGGCCCGCACGCCGCCTGGTACTCCCGCGAGTCCCGGCGCGAGCTGGCCGAGACGACGGCGCGGCAGGTCGTGGACTTCCTCAGTCGGCGGCCCGTGGCGTCGATCGTCAATCCGGAGTACGCGCGGTGACGGCGCCCGGCGAGCGGAGACCGGCGGCGCCGGCGGCCCGGCCACGGGCCTGACCGAACACGGACCTTTCCCCCTTCCCGTAACGACGCACGCGAGCTGGGAGAGACACATGACCGAGGCCGGAGAGCTGCGCGCGACGCAGTTGCGCTGCCAGCACCTCGTCGAACCGCTCGGCCTGGACGAGCCGGAGCCCGTCTTCGGCTGGGTGCCCGCAGGGGCGGACGACGAGGAACTGCGCGCGTACCAGGTGCTGGTGGCGAGCGCGCCGGAGCTGCTGCGGCCGGGGTCCGCCGACCGGTGGGACAGCGGGCGGGTGGCGGAGGACGTGGTCAACGGCGTCGCCTACGCGGGCCGTCCGCTCCGCTCCGGCGAGCGCTGCTGGTGGACGGTGCGGCTGTGGGGCCGCGCCGGCCGCCCCGGCCCGTTCGGCCCGCCGGCCTCGTTCGAGACCGGGCTGCTGGCGCCGGAGGACTGGGGCGCCGCGTGGATCGCGGGCGGCGCGGGCGTCTCCTCGCCGCTGCTGCGCACCCGGTTCGCGATACCCGGCCGGGTCGCACGCGCCCGCGCGTACGTCTCGGCGCTCGGCTTCTACGAGCTGAGCCTCAACGGCGAACGCGTCGGCGACCGTGTACTCGACCCGGCCACGACGACCTACGACCACGACCCCGCGCTGCGCGACGGCGACGGCGAGCCGGCCCGCATCCCCGGCCCGCGCGTGCTGGCGTCCACGTACGACATCACCGCCCGGGTGACCGCCGGTGAGAACGCGGTCGGGCTGATGCTCGGCCACGGCTGGTACAGCGCGGAGGACGACAACGGCCCCGGTCCGTTCCCCCGCACCCCGTGGGGCGACCGGCCCGCGGCCCTGCTGCGCATCGAGGTGGAGACGGAGGGCGGCGAGCGGGTCACGGTCGTCAGCGACGGGAGCTGGCGCACCGCGCCCGGGCCCGTCCGCTACAACGACTATGCGCAGGGCGAGCGTTACGACGCCCGCGAGGAGACCCCCGGCTGGGACGCGCCCGGATTCGCCGCCACCGGCTGGTCGCCGGTCACGCCCGTGCCCGCGCCCGCGGGCCGCGTCAGGTCGCAGCCCCTGGAGCCGGCCCGGGTGGTCGGGACGCTGGCCCCCGTCGCCACGGCCTCCGCGGGCGACGGCGTGCGGATCGCGGACTTCGGCCAGCACGTCTCCGGCTGGACCGCGATCCGGGTGTCGGGCCCGGCCGGAGCGGAGGTCCGGCTCCGGCACGCGGGCGAGGTGGACGCCGACGGGAACCTGGACGACGACGCCAACGCGCAGTCGTGGCTGGCGGCGGCGCAGACCGACGTCTACACGCTCAGGGGCGGCGGCGAGGAGGTCTGGGAGCCGCGGTTCACCCTGCACGGGTTCCGGTACGCCGAGGTGACGGTCTCGGGACCCGGCGTGCGGGTGCACGAACTCGCGGCCCGTGTCGTCCACTCCGACCTGGCCCCGAGCGGCACGTTCGACTGCTCCGACGACCTGCTGAACCGCATCCACCGCAACGTGCTGTGGACGTTCCGCGCCAGCTTCCAGGGCTTCCCGCAGGACGCCGCCGACCGCGCCGAGCGCGTCGGCTGGGTCGGCGACCCCGGCTGGTCCGTCGAGGACTACCTCTATGCCTTCGACGCGCGCGCGTTCTGGCTCAAGTGGCTCGACGACCTCGCCGGCACCCAGCTCCCCGACGGCCGCTTCCCGACGATCTGCCCGCTCCAGTGGCGCGGCACGGTCGACATGACGGCCTTGGAGGAGCAGGGTCTGGAGGAGTACGAGAAGGAACGCGAGGTCCTGCCCGACGCGTGGTCGTCCGTCGTCCACTGGCCGTACGCGCCGCTGCCCGACTTCGCCATGACCTCGTACCCCAGCATCGCCTGGCACCTCTACCGGTTCTACGGCGACGAGTCGGTCCTCCGGCGCCACTACCCGGGGATGCGCCGCGGCGTGGAGTACCTGCGCACCCGCGCCAAGGACCTCGTGCTCACCGAGGGGCTCGGCGACCACATGGAGCCCCAGCCGGACGGCACCTCCCTGCTCAGCCCGGAGCGCACCCCCGTCGAACTGACCTCCACCGCCTGGTTCCACGCGGTGACCGCGATGACCGCGCGCGCCGCGGCCGTCGTCGGCGAGGACGACGACGCCCGCCGCTACGGCGAGCTGGCCGGGGAGATCCGTACCGCGTTCAACGACCGCTTCCTCGACCCGGCCACCGGCCGCTACGCAACAGGCTCGCAGACCGCCCAGGCGATGCCGCTGTGGACCGGGCTCGTACCGGACGAACACCGCGAGCGGGTGGGGCGCGTGCTCGTCGAGCGCATCGAGCGCGACGGCGGCCACCTGGACACCGGGACCATGGGCACGGCCGCGCTGCAGAACGTGCTGCCGGAGATCGGCGCGGCAGACGTGATGTACGGCATCGCGACCACGACCACGTACCCCGGCTGGGGCGCGCAGATCGAGCGGGGCGCCACGACGGTCTGGGAGACCTGGGGCGGCGACGCCGGATACAGCCGGAACATGAAGCTCATGGCCATGATCGAGAAGTTCCTCTTCAACGACGTGGCCGGACTGGCCCCCGCGGCGCCGGGCTGGCGGCGCATCCGCGTCCGCCCCGCGCTCACGCACCGCCTCGACCGCGCGAGCGCGCGCGTACGCACCGCGCGCGGCGACGCCGCCGTCGCGTGGCACGTCGCCGGCGGCGCCCTCCACCTCACCGTCGAGGTGCCGGCGACCAGCACCGCCGAGGTGTGGCTGCCGGCCGCCGGCGCCGCGGAGCTGACCGGCGGCGGCCGGACCCTGTGGCGATCCGGCGGCGACCCCGCCGGACCGGGGCCGGAACCCGGGTCCGGCATCCGGGAGATCAGGCGCCGCGGCGAGCACCTCGTGCTGGAGGCGGGCGGCGGCACGCACCGCCTCCGGCTCGCCACGGCGCACGACTGAGCCCGGGTCCCGACGGTGCGGAGCGGAAGGAAGGTTCCGATGAACGTACGCGGAAGGGCGCTCGGCTGCGCCGCGCTGGCCGCGGCGCTGCTGGCGGCCGGGTGCGGGGCGGACACCGGGGGCGACGGCGAGATCGTCGTCTCCGTCTGGGACGACGGGCGCCCGGAGAGCTCCGTCGACGCCGCCGCCCGCGACTTCGAGAAGGCGCACCCCGACCTCACGGTGACGGTGCGGAAGACCCCCTTCGACCAGCATCTCCAGGCGCTGCGCCGCCAGTTGGGCGCGGGCCGCGCGCCCGACGTGGCGATGACCCTGGTCGGCTACGGCGAGTCCGCCACCGTGCGCGCGCTGGCCGACAAGGACCTGCTCGCCGACCTGCGCAGGGCCCCCTGGGCGGGGAAGGTGCCCGCCGGCCTCGCGGGCGCCGTCGGGGACGGCGCCGCGGTCTACGCCTTCCCCGTCGACTCGATGGCCATCGGCGTGGTGGCGAAGAAGGGCACGGCCGTGCCCGGGACGTACTCGGGCCTCCTCGCGGCGTGCCGCGGCGCGGTGCGCGACGGCAGGGTGGCGTTCGCGCTGGGCGGCCACGAGAACTCCAAGATGCCGCACAGCGTGGGCTTCGCGCTCGCCGCGTCCACGGTCTACGCGGACGACCCCGGCTACGGCGGCAAGCGGCTGCGCGACGAGGTCACCTTCGCCGGCAACCCCGGCTGGCGCGAGGCGGTGGCGCGCTTCGGCGAGATGCGCGACGCCGGGTGCTTCGGCGAGGACGCGGCGGGCACCACGCGGGAGGCCGCCGCCCGCGCGCTGGGCGAGGGCGACGCACTGATGGCCGTCGCTCCCACCGTCACCCTGCCGATGTGGCAGGCGGCGGCCCCCGACGCGGAGTTCACGGTGGCGCCGTTCCCCGGTGCCGACGACCCCGGCCGGATCCGGGTGCCCGCCGGAGCCGGCGGCGGCCTCGTCGTCCCCGCCAAGGCGAGCGACGCCGCGCTCGGCAGGAAGTTCATCGACTTCTACGCCCGGCACCGCGCCCGCTACGCCGCGCTCGACGGCGCCGTCCCCGCGGTCCCCGGCGACTCCGGCGGGCCCCGCGCCCCCGGGTACGCCGCGGCGCTCGAACCGTACCTGCGCGAGGGGCGGACCGCCCCGGTCATGGACCAGCAGTGGCCCAACCCGGAGCTGATCGCCCGCTTCGACAGCGGCCTGGTCGAGATGCTCACCGGCCGCACGGAACCCGCCGACGTCCTGGAGTCCATGGACGCGCTGTGGACCTCGGAGGCACCGTGAGGAGCCCGCGATGAAGCGACCCGGAGCCGTACCCTGGCTGTTCGTCGTCCCGGCGGCGGCCGTGACCCTGCTGATCCTCCTCGTCCCCTCCCTCGTCGGCGCCGCCTACGCCTTCACCGACTGGGACGGGCTCACCTCGCCGTCCTGGGTGGGACTCGGCAACTTCACCGAGTTCTTCGGCGACGGCTCGCACGTCGTGGCGCAGACCCTGATCCTCGCCGCGCTGTACGTGGTCGGCGTCAACGCCGCCGGGCTCGGCCTCGCCCTCGGCCTGGCGCACACCCTGCGGACCAGGCACGTGCTGCGGGCGCTCTTCCTGGTGCCGGCCGTCGTCAGCCCGTTGGTGGTCGCGTACGTCTGGACGTTCATCCTGGACGTGGACGGGCCGCTCAACGAACTGCTGGAGGCCGTCGGGCTCGGCTCCTCGGCACAGCCGTGGCTCGGGCAGCGGACCACCGCACTGCTGGCGGTCGCCGTCGTGATGGTGTGGCAGTTCGCCGGCTACCACATGCTCATCTACCTCGCCGGGCTCCAGGGCGTGCAGCGCGAGCTGCTGGAGGCGGCCGAGGTCGACGGCGCCGGGCCCTGGCGGCGGTTCGCCGACATCACGCTGCCGCTGCTGCGCCCCGCGCTCGTCATCGGCACGGTGCTCGCCACGATCTCCGCGTTCCTCCTCTTCGACCAGGTGATGGCGCTCACCGGCGGCGGCCCCTCGGGCGGCACCGACACCCTCGGCACGTACGTCTACGAGCAGACCTTCGTCAACGGCCGCTTCGGCTACGGCTCCGCCGTCGCCCTGCTGCTCGTCGCCGGGGTGTCGCTCGTCGCGCTGGTCCAGACGCGCCTGCTGCGCGGGAGGCGTCCGTGAACCGCTACGGCCGCTGGACGGCCTTCCGCGAGGCGGGCTTCTGGATCGCCGCGATCCCCATGCTGCTCCCCGTCTACCTCGTGCTGACGACCGTGCTGCGCGGTCCGGAGGCGGCCGGCGAGTCCGCGCTGCGGCCGCCGGGGGACCCCACGCTGGACAACGTCGAGCGGGCCTGGTCGGAAGCCGGCGGCGGCACCGTGTCGTTCTCCCAGGCGCTGGTGAACAGCGTGGTGACCACCCTCGCGGTGGTGCTGATCCTCGTCGTCGTCGCGGCACCCGCCGGGTACGCGCTGGCGCGCCGCGGCTCGAAGCTCTCCGGCGCGCTCTTCGGCCTCTTCGGCTTCGCCCTGATCATGCCGGTGCAGCTCGGGATCATCCCGCTCTACGGCTTCATGGTGGAGGCCGGCCTCACCGGGACCCGCGCCGGCCTGATCCTCGTGTACGTGGGCCTGCAGATGCCGCTGGCCGTCTTCCTCTACACCGGGTTCATCCGCGGGCTGCCCCTCGCCTACGAGGAGGCCGCGCGGGTCGACGGGGCCCGCCCGCTGCGGGTCTTCGCCGGGGTGGTCCTCCCGCTCGTACGCCCCGTCACGGGCGTCGTCGCGACGCTGACCGGGCTCTTCGTCTGGAACGACTTCTTCGTCGCGCTCGTGTTCGTCGGCGACACGGACAAGGTGACGCTGCCGGTCGCCGTCTACTCGTTCGTCGGCAGGTTCGCCGCCCAGTGGCCGCTGATCTTCGCCGCCGCGCTCATCGCGGCCGGCCCCGTCGTCGTGCTCTTCGGCTTCGCCCAGCGAACGGTCATGAAGGGCTTCACCAGCACCCTGCACGGGTGAGAGAGGAGGGCGCGATGACGTCCATCGGGCTCGACCACGTGGTCATGCGGTACGACGGCACCCGGGCGGCGGTGGACGACGTGTCCCTGGAGATCGAGGAGGGCGAGTTCTTCGTCCTCGTCGGCCCCTCCGGGTGCGGCAAGTCGACCCTGCTGCGGCTGCTCGCCGGGCTGGAGCGGCCGTCGTCCGGGGCCGTCCGCATAGACGGCTCCGACGTCACCGCGCTCACGCCGCGGCTGCGCGACGTGGCGATGGTCTTCCAGAACTACGCGATCTACCCGCACATGACCGTCGCCGGCAACCTCGGCTACGGGCTCAAGGTCCGCGGCGTCCCGAAGCGCGAGGCGGCAACCCGGGTACGGGAGGTCGCGGACCTGCTCGGGCTCGGCGACCTGCTCGGCCGCCGCCCGGCGACCCTCTCCGGCGGGCAGCTCCAGCGGGTGGCGATGGGCCGGGCCATCGCCCGGCGCCCGCGGGCGTACCTGATGGACGAGCCGCTCTCCAACCTGGACGCCAAACTGCGCGTCACCATGCGCGCGGAGCTGGAGCAACTGCACCGCAGGCTCGGCGTCACCACCGTGTACGTGACCCACGACCAGGTGGAGGCGATGACGCTCGGCAGCCGGGCCGCGGTGCTGCGGGCGGGTGTCCTCCAGCAGGTGGCCGCGCCGCAGGAGCTGTACGCCCGGCCGGCCAACGCGTTCGTCGCCGCGTTCATCGGCTCCCCGCCGATGAACTTCGCCCTGGGCACGGTGCGTCCGGACGGGCTCGACCTCGCCGGGTTCGGCCTCCGGCTGCCGGCCGCGCGGCGCCCGCCGGCGGGGGTGGGGGAGCGGGTGCTGGTCGGCATCCGGCCGGAGGAACTGCGCGAGCCGCGGGCCGCGGGCGCGGCCGCGTGCGCGCTGCGGGTGACGTGCGCGGTGCGGCAGAACCTCGGGGCGGACCGGCTGCTCTTCTTCGCCGCCCCCGCGGCGCCCGGCGAGGCCGCGGCGATCGCGCGGGCCACGTTCGCGGAGGACCGTCCCGCGGGCCCGGCCGGCGCCGGGGGCGAGCGGCTGCTGTGCGCCCGTGTCCCGGCGGACATGCCGGTCGAGTCCGGGGACACGGTGGACCTCGCCGTACGTCCCGAGGCGCTGCACTACTTCGACCCCGCGGACGGCGCGCGCCTGCCGGACGGCGCCCGCTGACGCCGCCCTCCGGCGAAAAAACCGGGGGCCTTCCGCGCGGCCGCGCGGATAGAGTCGGACGATGCCCGAGCTGGAGCGGCTGCGTGCCGGACATGCGCCCGCGGTCCTGGCGTTCGAGCTGGCGAACCGCGCCTACTTCGCGGCCGCGGTCCCCGACCGCGGCGACGCCTTCTTCGACCGTTTCCCGGACCGCTTCGGCGCGCTGCTGGCGGAGCAGGAGGCCGGCGTCTGCGCCTTCCACGTGCTGGTCGGCGAGGACGGCGCGGTGCTCGGCAGGTTCAACCTGGTCGACATCGAGGACGGGACCGCGGAACTCGGCTACCGGGTCGCGGAGCACGCCACCGGCCGCGGGCTGGCGACCGCGACCGTCCGGGAGCTGTGCCGCCGGGCGCCGGGCGCGTACGGCCTGCACACCCTGCGCGCGGCCATCGTCCACGGGAACGCCGCGTCCCGCAGGGTGCTGATCAAGGCGGGTTTCGTGGCCGCGGGCCCGGCGGATCCCGCCCACCTCGGCGGCAAGGAGGGCACGTGGTACCGGCGCGACCTGGCCGGCGAGGGTCCGCGGCCCGCTGTGTAACCTGATCCGGACGCCGTAGGGGGCCTCGGGCCGGGAGCAGCGGGGGGACGAATTCGTGGCGACTTGCCGGAAGTGCGGTGCGGGGAAGCGCCGCTGGCCCCGTTCCTGCCCGGCGTGCCGGGCCGGGTCGAGCCGGGCCGACGTGGCCGCGGAAGGCGCGGGCGCGGCCGTCTCGCTGGGGGTGCTCGGGTGGATCGGCCGGGGGATCGCGGGAGCCGTACGGGCCGTGCTGCGCGTGCTCAACTGACCGGACCCGGCGCACCGGGCACCCCGGCCGTCAGGCCAGGGCGCCCGGCGGTGGTGTCTAGTACGAGCAGCCGTTGAGCATGCTCTGCACCGCGGACTTCTCCGCGGAGTCGATCTTCAGGTTCCAGCGGTACTTGGTGTGGATCCAGAACTTGGCGTATCCGCACCAGGACGCGGTGCGCGGGGGCTTCCAGTCGGCCGGGTCGCGGTCGCCCTTGGAGCTGTTGACCTCGGTGGTCACCGCGATGAGCTGCGGGCCGGTGAGGTCGTTGGCGAACTGCTGGCGGCGGGCGGTGGTCCACGAACTCGCGCCGGAGCGCCAGGCCTCGGCCAGGGCCACGATGTGGTCGATGGAGATCTGCGCGGGCGAGCTGCGGGTGACGCCGTCGAAGTAGCTGTACCAGGAGCCGCCGGTGGGGTAGCAGTCGGCGCCCGTGGTGACGTTGGTGCCGTCGCGCTTGAGGACCGTCTCGCGGGTGTTGCAGGTGCCGGAGACGGTGGTCCAGTGGGGGAAGAGATCGCGGGAGTAGCCGGTCATCGAGCCTTCCGCGGCCACCGTCAGGCTGTTGAGCTCGGATTGCACTTGCGCCTTGGGCGGCACGTCGGGCGGGAACGCCGCCGCCGGCGGCGCCGCACCGAGCGCGACACCGAGGGCGAGGGCCAGCAGGGCGAGCGCGGCGATCAGGCCGCGCGGGGATATCGCCGGGGATCCGGGCAACAGGGCCTCCAGGGGGGTGAGGAGGAGCGTGTGCGACCGAGCGGAGAGCCGGCGAGGTCCGCCGGTGTCGAACTGCACTACGGTTGACGCGGGTTCGAGCGCCCCGCGCCGTCTACGCGTATAGACATGCCCATGACAAACCTTGCCTATGCGCCCCCGTACCCGCCGGGCCCCGCCGCCCCCGTTGCCGGGGACGGCGGGGCCGGGTGTCCTTGCCGGGCGGAGGTGGGTAGGGTGGCCTGTTCGTGCCCGCGCTGCGGGCCCCGTCCGGCTACCTAGGAGACCGCGTATGAGCAGGTACGCGCGCGCGGTCGGTCCCGGCTCCCCGGGTGGGGGCCGGTGGCGGGGTGTGGTCGTCGCCGTCGTGCTCGCCGTCGCCGGTGTGCTCGGGGCCGGCGCCGGGCAGGGCGGCGGGGCGGCGGTGTCCGGCGGTCCTTCGTCGTACGGTGCCGCCTTCGACGTCGTCGGCGAGCCCGCCCCGGGCGCCGATCAGCACCTCGCCGGCGCCCCCGGTGCCGGGCCCGAGGACCACGCCGCGCCCCAGCAGGGCCAGCGCGGCGCCACCGCGGAGCGGCCCTCCGCGCCGTTCGTCGCCGTACCCCGGCCCCCGTACGACCTCCCCCGTACCCCCTCCGTTCCCGCTCCGGCCCCGCCGGACGGCGGCACCCTCCCCGGCTTCAGCCCCGCTCCCGGCGGGGAACGCGCACCTCCGCCGGCTCCAGGCATCTGACACCACCCCCTTTTCATCCACCCCGGCGCGCCCCCGCGCACGCGGGCCACCGCGCCATGCCTGGCTGGAGCAAACCCCATGACACGCGCTACCCGCGTGCGGGCCGTGCTGGCCCTCGCCGTGCTCGCCCTCTCCGTCACCGTCGCCGTCCTCGTCCCCGTACATCTGGGGCTCGACCTGCGCGGCGGCACCCAGATCGTCCTGGAGGCCCGCGACTCCGACGCCGCGAAGGCCGACGCGGACACCACCGACCACACCCTCGAAGTGCTGCGCAACCGCGTCGACGCCCTCGGCGTCACCGAGCCCACCCTCACCCGCTCCGGCGACGACCGCATCATCGTCGACCTGCCCGGCGTCCAGGACCCCCGCGAGGCCGCCGACCTCCTCGGCCGTACCGCCCAGCTCACCTTCCACCCCGTCCTCGGCCTATCGGACGGCGCCGCGGCGGACGGCGAGGGAGCAGACGGCAAGGGAACGGACGGCGAGGAAGCGGACGGCAAGGTGCTGCGCGACGAGGCCGGGCAGCCGCTGCGCCTCGGGCCCGCCGCGCTCACCGGCGCCGACGTCGCCGACGCCGAAGCGCTCTTCGACACCCAGCAGGCCCGCGGCTGGTTCGTCACCGTCGGCTTCGACGGCGACGGCGGCTCCGGCTGGGCCGGACTGACCGGCGCCGCCGCGTGCGCGCCCCCCGGCGACCCGGCGCGCCGCATCGCCATCGTCCTCGACGGCAAGGTCATCTCCTCGCCCCAGGTCGACCCCGGCGTCGGCTGCCGCACCGGCATCACCGGCGGCTCCACCCAGATCACCGGCGACTTCGGCCGCGACGAGGCCCGCGAACTCGCCCTGCTCGTCAACGGCGGCGCCCTGCCCATGCCGCTGGAGACCGTCGAGCAGCGCACCGTCGGCCCGACCCTCGGCGCCGACGCGATCTCCGCCAGCGCCTGGGCCGCGCTCATCGGCGCCGCCCTCACCTCGGTCTTCATCATCGTCGTCTACCGGCTGCTGGGCTTCCTGGCCACCGTCGCCCTCGCCTGCTACGCGCTGATCTCGTACGCCGCCCTGGCCGCCCTCGGCGCCACCCTCACCCTGCCCGGGCTCGCCGGCTTCGTGCTGGCCATCGGCATGGCCGTCGACGCGAACGTGCTCGTCTTCGAGCGGGCCAGGGAGGAGTACGCCGCCGGCCGGCGGCCGACCGTGCGCACCGCGCTGGCCGGCGGGTTCCGCAAGGCGTTCAGCGCCATCGCCGACTCCAACGTCACCACGCTCATCGCCGCCGGGCTGCTCTTCTTCCTGGCCTCCGGGCCCGTGCGCGGCTTCGGCGTCACGCTCGCGATCGGCGTGCTGGCCTCGATGTTCAGCGCGCTGGTCGTCACCCGGGTCCTCGCCGAGTACGCCGCGGGCCGCCGCGCCCTGCGGGTACGCCCCGGCCGCTCCGGGATCGCGGGCCACGGCCGGGTACGCGCCTGGCTGGTCCGGCGCGACCCGAAGCTCATGCGCCACTCGCGCCGCTGGCTCGCGCTCTCTGGCGTCGCCCTGCTGCTGGCCGGCAGCGGCATCGTGGCCCGCGGGCTGGACTTCGGCGTGGAGTTCACCGGCGGCCGGCTCATCGAGTACGCCACCACGCAGCCCGTCGACGCCGACGACGCCCGCGCCGCGCTCGCCGACGCCGGGCAGCCGCGCGCCGTCGTCAACACCTCGGGCGACAGCGAGCTGACCGTCCGTACGGAGGAACTCTCCGACGACGAGGCGGCCGAGGTCACCGCCGCGGTGGACGAGCTGGGCGGCGGCGCGGAGATGGTCCGCGACGAGATGATCGGTCCCAGCCTGGGCGAGGAGCTGCGCACCGGCGCGCTCATCGCGCTCGGCGTCGCGCTCGCCGCCCAACTGGTCTATCTCGCCGTCCGCTTCCGCTGGACGTACGCCACCTCCGCGGTCGCGGCGCTCGTCCACGACGCGGTGATCCTCGTCGGCGTCTTCGCCTGGCTCGGCAAGCCCATCGACGGCATCTTCCTCGCCGCCCTGCTCACGGTCATCGGCTACTCCGTCAACGACTCCGTCGTCCTGTACGACCGCGTCCGCGAACTCGTCGCCGCCGACCGCCGCAAGCCGTTCCGCACGGCCGCGAACACGGCGATCCTGCAGACCCTGCCGCGCACCGTGAACACCGGCATGGGCGCCGTCTTCATCCTCGCCGCGCTGGCGCTGCTCGGCGGCGGCGCCCTCACCGACTTCGCGCTCGCGCTCCTCGTCGGCATCGCCGCGGGCACGTACTCCTCGGTCTTCACCGCCACCCCGCTCGCCATCGAACTCGACGCCGGGACGAGGCGGTGAGCGACGCCGTCCGCGCGCCTGGCGCGCGGACGGCGGGGCACCGGCCGTCCGGCGCGGTATCCAACTAACCATGTGACATTGTACTGTTCTTCACGGGCCCGCGACCGCGCGGCCCGCGCCTGCCTGCCGCGACTCACCCGGAGAACTCCATGACCTCTGCCCCACAGGAACGGTCCCGTCCCTGGCACGGCCTCATGGTCGCCACCGCGCTCCCGCTCCGCGCCGACCTGACCGTGGACTTCGACGCCTACGCCGAGCACGTGCGCCGGCTCCTCGACGCCGGCTGCGACGGGGTCGTGACCAACGGCTCCCTGGGCGAGTACCAGACCCTCACCGACGACGAGCGCGTCCGCCTGGTGCACACCGCCGTGGCCGCGGCCGGCGACGGCGACCGGGTCATGGCGGGCGCGGCGGCGTACGGCAGCGCGGAGGCCCGCGGCTGGACCGAGCGGGCGGCGGAGGCCGGCGTCGGCTCGGTCCTGCTGCTGCCGCCCACCGCGTACCGGGCGGACGAGGCGGCGGTGCGCGCGCACTACGCCGAGGTGGCGAAGGCCGGCCTGCCGGTCGTCGCGTACAACAACCCGTACGACACCCGCATCGACCTCACCCCCGCGCTCCTCGCCGCCATGCACGGCGAGGAGAGCATCGTGGCCGTCAAGGAGTTCACCGGCGACGTCCGCCGCGCCTACGAACTCGCCGAACTGGCGCCGGGACTCGACCTGCTCGTCGGCGCGGACGACGTGCTGCTGGAACTGGCCGTCGCCGGCGCCGTCGGCTGGATCGCCGGCTTCCCCAACGCGCTGCCCGACGCCTGCGCCACCCTCTACCGCGCCGCCACCGGCGGCGACCTGGCGCTGGCCATGCCGCTCTACCGGGCGCTGCACCCGCTGCTCCGCTGGGACTCCAAGCCGGAGTTCGTGCAGGCGATCAAGCTGTCCATGGACGTCGCCGGGCTGCACGGCGGCCCCTGCCGCCCGCCGCGCTCCCCGCTGACGGACGAACAGGCCGCGGTGGTCAGGGGCGTCACGGAGAAGCTGCTCGCCGAGGGCCTGGGCTGACCTGGCGCACCACCGCGTACGGAGCACACCCGCGTACGGAACCCGCAGCCGCCATCCGTCCCGGCCGCCGGGGCGGAAGGCCGGGGTACGATAGAACAATGTCACATCGCGCAACGGGCTCCCGCCGCTCCCGGAGGCAGCACCATGGCTGAGGCGAAGCGGGGCAAGCTCATCTCGGTGCAGAAGCACCTGCGCGACCAGGTCGCCAACGCCCTGCGGGCCGCGCTGATAGCGGGCGAGCTGCGGCCCGGCGTCATCTACTCCGCGCCCGCGCTGGCCACGGAGTTCGGCGTCTCGGCCACGCCCGTGCGCGAGGCCATGCTCGACCTCGCCCGCGAGGGCCTGGTCGAGGCCGTGCGCAACAAGGGCTTCCGGGTCACCGAGATGACCGAGGGCGACCTCGACAACTACACGGAGATCCGCGAGCTGATCGAGGTCCCCACCGTGGGCCGGGTGACGGAAGTGGCCACCGAGGAGCAGTTGGAGGCGCTGCGCCCGCTCGCGGAGGACATCGTCAAGGCCACCCGCGACCACGACCTCATCGGCTACCTGGAGGCAGACCGCCGCTTCCACCTCAGCCTGCTCGCGCTCGCCGGCAACGACCACCTGGTCACCGTCGTCGCCGAACTGCGCAACCGCTCCCGGCTGTACGGCCTGACGGATCTCGACCGCGCCGGCGTGCTCGTCGACTCCGCGCAGGAGCACCTCACCCTGCTCGACCTGATGATCGCCGGCAACGCCACCGCGGCCCAGGAGCTGATGGCGAGCCACCTCGGCCACATCCGCACCCTCTGGGCGGCAGGCCGGCGCAGCGCCGCGAAGCGCGCGAGCGCACTGCGCCTCGGCGAGGGCTGACTGCCGCCGCGCCGACCGCGGCGCGGCAACGCGGAGCCGCCCGCGGCGCCGTGCGGTGCCGCGGGCGGTGGGACGGCCGAGCGGACGGGGCCGGACGCGGGCGGGGACGGCACACGCGCCCGGCCCTCCGCTCAGACCGCCCGGCGGCCGCCGTCGAGCAGAGTCCCCATCCACTCCTCGACGGCGTCCGGGTCCCGCGGCAGCCCGTCCGACATCAGCCGGGCGCCGTCCTCGGTGATCACGAGGTCGTCCTCGATCCGTACGCCGATGCCGCGCAGTTCCCCCGGCAGCGTCTCGTCGTCGGGCTGGAGGTAGAGCCCGGGTTCCACGGTGAGGACCTGCCCCGCTTCCAGCACCCCGTCGAGATACGCGCTCGCCCGCGCCTGGGCGCAGTCGTGCACGTCCAGACCGAGCATGTGCCCGCTGCTGCACAACGTGTAGCGGCGGTACAGGCCGCTCTCGGGGGCGAGCGCCTCCTCGGGGGTGACGCGCAGCACGCCCCAGTCGTACAGCCCCTCGGCGATCACCGCCATCGCCGCCCGGTGGAAGTCGCGGAAGCGGGCGCCCGGCCGGAGGGCGGCGATGCCGGCGTCCTGGGCGGCGAGGACGAGTTCGTACACCTGCCGCTGCACCGGCGAGAAGCGCCCGGAGAGCGGGAGCGTGCGGGTGACGTCGGCGGTGTAGAGGGTGTCGGTCTCCACCCCGGCGTCGAGGAGCAGCAGCCGCGCCGGGTCGAGCCGGCCGTCGTTGCGGATCCAGTGCAGCACGCAGGCGTGTTCGCCGGAGGCGGCGATGGTCTCGTACCCGGTGCCGTTGCCCTCGGCGCGGGCGCGGGTGGCGAAGACGCCCTCCAGCCAGCGTTCGCCGCGCGGGTGGCGCAGGGCGGCGGGCAGGGCGCGTACGACGTCCTCGAAGCCGGCCACGGTGTGCTCGACCGCCGACTGGAGCTGCCCGACCTCCCAGTCGTCCTTCACCAGCCGCAACTCCGCCAGGTACGTGCCGAGTTCGGCGTGCGGGGCGGGGTCGGCGGCGCTGTGCGGGCCGCGGTCGAAGAGGCCGTCGACGCGGGCGTCGAGCCCGGCGATCACCCGGGCCCGCGGCCGGGGTCCGCCGGCGAGCCTGGCGAGGTCGTCGAGGTCCCGGCAGGCGAGACCGGTCAGTTCCGCGGCCTCGCCGAGGTCGGGGCGGCGGCCGACCCAGAACTCGCCGTAGCGGCGGTCCCGGTAGAACTCGTCGGTGTCCCGGGCCGAGCGCGGCCGCACGTACAGCACGGCCTCGTGCCCCTCGGCCCCCGCGGGCTCCAGGACGAGGACGTGCCCCGCCTGGTCCTCGCCGGTCAGACCGGTGAGCCAGGCGTACGCGCTGTGCGGGCGGAACCGGTGATCGCAGTCGTTCGAACGGACCTGGAGTACCCCGGCGGGCACCACCAGCCGCTCGCCGGGGAAGCGCGCGGACAGCCGCGCGCGGCGGCCTTCGAACGCGCCGTACCCGGGCACGCGGCGGCCGGACGGCAGCGGGGTGGGCGCCCACGCGGTGCTCATGAAGGTCTGCAGGGCGGCCGGGACGTCGAGGTCGTGGCTGCCGGTGTGCGGGCGGGCGAGTTGCTTGTCCATCGGGGCGGCTCCTGGCGAGCGGGGAACAATAAAATTGCACATTATTATGTTACACGCCGACTCCCGCCCCACCGGCGGGAATTGGCGTCGGAGAGCGGGCGGACCGCGTGCATCCGGGATGTCGGGGCGTACGGCACGAGTACCGGGACGGCAACGCCCGGGTCCGCACCGGGGACGGGCGGCCGGCCTACGGGGCGCGGGTGCCGGTGGCCGGCTTCCACGCGGGGATGACCCTCTTCTCGGCCCGCGACCTTGCCCGCTACTCCCGCGCGGAGCGGGAGCGCGGGCAGGGCGCGACCGGATGCTGGAGCCCGAGGCGGATCACGGCGAGCGACCGCTGAACGCGGGCGCGGGGATGCCGTCGACCCCCGGGGGGCCGGGGACAGCCGGTGCCCCGACCGTACCCCGGCCGGGGCCCGCGGGCTCATCCCGCGTTCACGGTATTTCCTCCGTCCGCGGACGCGGCGGTACGGACACGGGGGCGGACTGCCCCGCCGCCGGGCCGGGCGCGCCCGCCGGATGGCGGCGGATCGCCGGCGCCGTCACCGCGTACGCGACCAGCCCCACCGCCGTCGCCGTGACCGCCACCCCGGTGCCGTCGGAGACGGCCGGCGCCGCGCCGCCGCCCGCGCCGGCCAGCGTGACGCCCACGTACAGCCCGGTGGTGTTGAGCGCCACCAGCCATCCCGAGCCCCGCGCCTGCGGAGAGGAACTCACCATGGAAACCATGGCCGCGGCTGACGCCGGGGCGACCGGGCACTTCCAGGGCGTTTCGACGCCATTCGGAGAAACCCCGCGGCGCGCGGTGCTGCGTCCGCGGTAGCCGGGTGCTGTGGCCGCAGGCGTCGCCGGGCCCCGCTACCGCCGCGGCGGTAGCGGAAACCGGCCGCGTCCGGAGGACGCCCGGGGGCCCGGCCGGTTCGTACGCTGACGCCGCCAACCGCCGTGCGACCGAAGGGGTCCCCGATGTCCGTCCGTCACCTGTCCACCGCCGCCGCGACGGCCGTGCTCGCCGTCCTCGCGTCCGCGGCACCCGCGGCCGCACAGGTCGCGGTCGCGGCCGAGAGCGACGAAGGCCAGGGACGCGGCCCGGCCACGGCCGCGGCGGCCCTGGCCCTGATCGGCGTGGTCCTCGGCGGGCTCGCGCTGGCGCGCAAGCTGGGCGGAGCGCGGTGGCCGCTGGTGTCCGCGGTGGTGTCGGTGGCCGGGATCGTCATCGGCGCGGTGGCGCTCGCCGGCTCCGACGGCGTCGGCTCGGGTTCGGGCCGGGGCGGCGCGATCGTGGCCCTGGTCCTCGGTGTTGCCGGACTGGCCCTCGGCGGCCTGGCCCTGGCCCGCGCCCGCCGCGCGGTGTCGGCCTGACCCGGTCGGCGCGGGCCCCGGGCCCGCTCCCCGCGCCGGTCAGCGGTTCGCGCCCGGTCCCGTCCGCGGCCGGGACGACCGCTCCCTTCGACTGACATGTACCGCAAGAGGAGTACCGCGGCCGCGGTAGTGCGGCCCGCGGAGTGCCTGCGTCTGTACGTCGACTCCGGTGATCCCCGTCCCGAGGATGAGGGGTGCACCGCACGAGACCCGAGGAGACGATGATGCCCACCGAGACCGCCCGCCCGGACGGCGCCCTGGCGAGGCTGGCCCGGTTCTGTCACCGGCGCCGCCGCCTGGTCCTGTTCACCTGGATCGTCGGCGTGATCGCCGTGGCGGCCGCCGGCTTCGGCCTCGCGGCCGACCCCGACAACGACTTCTCCGGCGGGGACTCCGGGTCGGCCAGGGCGCAGGCCCTGATGGAGAAGCACTTCCCCGAGGAGCAGGGCGACACCCTCACCCTCGCGATCAAGGCGGACGCGGGGATCGACGACCCGGCCGTGCGGCAGAAGGTGGAGAAGGTCGTCGCCGACCTCGCCGACTCGCCGGTCACCGGTCCCGTGGTCTCGCCGTACGACGACGGCCAACTGGTCACCGAGGACCGCCGCATCGCCCGTACGACCATTCCGCTCACCGACAAGGAGGCGACGAAGGACGAGGTCAAGCCGCTGGTGACCACCGTCACGGACGCTGCCGGCGACGGTGTGCTTCTCGGGCTCGGCGGCAAGAAGGCGGAGACGGCCGAGACGCCCAAGCAGGGGCCCGCCGAGAGCGTCGGCGTGCTGGCCGCCGCGGTCATCCTCTTCATCTCCTTCGGCTCGCTGGTGGCGATGGGGCTGCCGATCGTCACCGCGCTGATAGCGATCCTCGGCGGCATCGCCCTCATGAAGATCGTCGGGCACCTCGTCCCGTCGCCGGACTTCACCATCCTGGTCTCCGCCCTCATCGGGCTCGGCGTGGGCATCGACTACGCGCTGTTCATCGTCACCCGCTACAAGGAGAAACTGCAGAACGGCGAGAGCCCCGAGGACGCCACCGTCGGCGCCCTCACCACCGCGGGCCGCGCCGTGCTCTTCGCCGGCACCACCGTGGTCATCGCGTTGCTCGGCCTCGTCGCCATGGGGCAGCGGCTGATGACCGGCGTCGCCGTCGCCGCGTCGCTGACGGTGCTGGTGACGATGGTCGCCGCGGTGACCCTGCTGCCGGCGTTCCTCGGCTTCACCGGGCACCGGATCAACTCGCTGCGGCTTCCCCGCCGTACGGCCCGCGGCGCCGGCGACAGCACCCCCGCTGCCGAGCGCCGCACCCCCGCGGAGCGCTGGGCCGGCGTGGTGCAGCGCCGGCCGCTGGCCGCCGCGGTGCTGGCCGCCGCGGGGCTGCTCGTGCTCGCTGCGCCGGCGCTGTCGATGCGGCTCAGCCTGCCGGACGCCAGCGTGCAGCCGCGCGACCGGAGCAGCTACACCTCGTACGAGATCGTCTCCGAGGGCTTCGGCCCCGGCTACGGCGCGCCGCTGATCTTCGCCGCGGAGGTCGACGCCGCGGGCGGCGACCTGGGTCCCGCCGTCGGGGCGGTCGACGGCACGCCGGGTATCGCGCAGGTGACGCAGCCGCGGGTGAGCGAGGACGGCGAGGCCGCCACCTTCATGGCGTTCCCGGAGACCGGCTACCAGGACGAGAAGACCGCGGACCTGATCCACGAACTCCGCGACGACGTGCTGCCCAAGGCGCCCGGCGGCGAGGCCGTCCACGTCGGCGGGCCGAACGCCGGGGCGATCGACTTCGCCGAGGAGACCGGCTCGCGGCTGCCGTTCATGATCGCGGTCGTCATCGTGCTGTCGCTGGTGCTGCTGGTCGCGCTGGTGCGGTCGGTGACGATCGCGCTGCAGGCCGCGGTGATGAACCTGCTGTCGATCGGCGCCGCGTACGGCGTGCTGGTCGCGGTGGTGCAGTGGGGGTGGCTGGGCTCGGCCCTCGGGTTTCCGACCGGCATGCCCATCACGACCTGGGTGCCGATGATGATGTTCCCGCTCCTCTTCGGCCTGTCGATGGACTACGAGGTCTTCCTCATCTCGCGGGTCCGCGAGGAGTACGAGCGCACCGGCGACACCCGGACGGCCGTCACCCGCGGGCTGGCGCGGACCGCCAAGGTCATCACCGCCGCCGCGGCCATCATGATCGCGGTTTTCACCACCTCCCTGCTCGGCCACGACGTCTCGGTCAAGCAGATCGGCCTGGGCATGGCCGTCGCCGTCTTCATCGACGCCACCATCGTGCGGATGGTCCTGGTGCCCGCGGTGATGGAGCTGTGCGGCAAGACCAACTGGTGGATGCCCGGCCGCCGGGCGCCCGAGACGGCCTCGCCGCCGCCGGCCGAGGTCGGGGAAGAGGCCAGGGTCTGACCTTCTCGCGGTAAGACGGGCGGGGAATCCCATAACAGGGGTTCCCCGCTTCGGCGTCCCGGCCGGCGACGGCGACCGCAAGTTCGTCTACGGCGTCGCCGTGGCGCCCGGGGGCGAGTACTACAAGCTGGAGTCGCACTCCCGCTGGAAGGCCGGGACGATGGACTTCATCTGAGCGCCCGGCCGCGCCCCGCGCGGCCCCTCACCGGCCGCGCGGGGTCACCAGGCCCGACTCGTAGGCGATGACCACCAGTTGCGCGCGGTCGCGCGCGTGCAGCTTGAACATCGCCCGGTTGATGTGGGTCTTCGCGGTCAGCGGGCTGATCACCATGCGGTCGGCGATCTGGTCGTTGGAGAGCCCCTGCGCGGCCAGCGCGACGGACTCCCGCTCCCGGTTGGTGAGCTCCTCCAGGCCGCGGACGGCCGACGGGTCCAGCGGCGGCCGGGACACGTACTTGTTGATCAGCCTGCGGGTGATCGACGGCGCCAGCAGCGCGTCGCCGCGGGCGGCCACCCGTACGGCGTGCAGCAGGTCCTCGGGCAGGATGTCCTTGACCAGGAACCCGGCCGCGCCGGCCCGCAGCGCGTTGAACACGTTCTCGTCCAGGCCGTAGTTGGTGAGGATCACCACGTGGATGTGGGCGAGCGCCGGGTCCGCGGCGATGCGCCTGGTCGTCTCGATGCCGTCCATCACCGGCATCGACAGGTCCACGAGCGCGAGGTCCGGCAGATGCTCCCGCGCCAGTGCCAGGCCCTCCTTGCCGTCGCCCGCCTCCGCCACCACCTCGATGTCGTCCTCGGCGTCGAGCAGCGCGCGGAACCCGCTGCGCAGCAGCGGCTGGTCGTCGAGCATCAGTACACGGATCACGGGATTCTCGCCACGGGTAGTTCGGCCTGGACGGTGAAGCCGCCCTCGGTGCGCGGCTCGGCGCGCAGGCTGCCGCCGAGGGCGGCGACGCGCTCGCGCATCCCCAGCAGGCCGACGCCGGGCTTGGGGGCGGTGCCCGGCCGGGCGGTCCCGTCGTCGTCGATGCGGATGGCGAGGGCGTCCGGGCGGTAGGAGATGCGGATCGAGGCGGTGGAGGCCGCGGCGTGCCGGGCGGTGTTGGTGAGGGACTCCTGCACGATCCGGTAGGCGGTACGGCCCACCGCCTCGGGCACGTCGTGCCGCTGCCCCTCGATGGTGAGCGTCGTGTGCAGCCCTGTCCCGTGGGTGCGCTCCACCAGCTCCGGCACCCGGTCAAGACCGTGGGCCGGGGCCTTTTCCTCCTCGTCGCGCAGCGTCTCCAGCGTCGCGCGCAGCTCCCGGGTCGCCTCCCGGCCCGCCTCCTGGATGGCGAGCAGCGATTCGGGGACATCCTCGCCGCGCTTGCGGGCCAGATGGACGGCGACCTCGGACTGCACCTTGATGATGGAGATCTGGTGGGTGAGGGAATCGTGCAACTCCCGTGCTATGTGCAGCCGTTCCTCACTGGCGCGCAGCCGCGCGGTCTCCTCGCGGGTGCGCTCGGCCTCGTCCGCCCGCTGCATGGCCTGCCGCAGCGCCTCGCCGGCGGCGCCCGCGGCGACCAGCCAGGCGAGTTCGAGCACGCCGCGGGCCTGCGCGTAGGCGTCGCCCGCGCCGTCGCCGGGGTAGGCCATCACGGCGTACGGGAGGCTGAGCACCAGCCCGACGCTCACCGCGACCGCGACGATCCGGTGCCCGGAGCGCACGGCGGCGTAGACGGCGAACAGGTAGGCCACGGCGGGCACGTCGAAGCCCGCGGCGTTGTAGCCCACCACGCACAGGGCGGTCACGGCGAGTATCGGCACGGGGGCGCGGGCGCTGCCGGCCAGCGCCAGGCCGCTGGTGACCAGCAGCCCGTAGCCGAGCAGGTCGAGCTTCGTGGCGGCGTGGTCCCCGGAGAGCGCGGTGATCAGGAGCACGGCCGCCACGCAGACCGCGATCACCAGGCTTCTCGCCCGGGCCCAGACCGTGGACAGCCGGGCGCTCATACCGAGCACCATAACCGCGGTTCCCGGCTTCCGAGTACTGCTTGCGGAGGACAATCCGACTACCGCGGACACAGTAGTTTTGACGGAGAGTACGGCGGTCGCGGCACCCGGAGAATTCCCGCGGGCCGCCTCCGTTCGCCGTGGCGTGACCCACTGAATCCGACGCCACTACCCGGGCGAGTAGTGGGCCGGGAAGAAAGCCGCGCTTACTGTCGTGCCGTACCGGGTCGGCGAAGGCGGTGAAACGGGGTGGCCGTGCTCGTAGTCCAGATAGCCCTGCCACTCGCCGCCGGACGATCTCCTTGTTCGTGCGTGGGCTGGATCCGCAAATGGGCGCGCCGTATTCGGCAGAGGAATCTCACACTGATAAGGAGGTCAGACCTGCGTTCTGCCGTGGGTCCACTGCTCGATCGGGTAGTGGGCACTACCCATGCTGGAGCAGTTGCGGATGTTGCCCCCGCGGGCTGCCGCCGGGGGAATTCGCCGGTAATGCGGGCGGCGGCCCGGTTTCCCGGACCGCCGCCCGCGGCCGTTGTGTACGGGCCGGCCCCGTTCCGGCTACGGCAGCGCGGGGCCGCGCGTGCCGGTGACCTTCCAGACCTTGCCGTTCGCCTTCGCCAGCAGGTACAGCTCGCCCGCCGAGTCCTGCCCGAAGCGCAGGTCGACGCGGGTGTCGCCGGCCAGGTCCTGCGCCGTGACGAGGTTTCCGGTGGCGGCGTCGTAGAGCCTGAGCTGGTGGATCGTCGCCATCTCCGCGCCGCGCCTCATCTCGCCCGTCTTCGTGCCGAAGACGCGGCCGTCGACCAGGTCGCCGAAGAGGTACGTGCCGCGCAGCTTGCCCAGGTCGTCACCGCGGTAGACAAAGCCGCCGGAGACGGCCCGGCCGACGTCGGAGGTGCAGTTCCAGTCGGCCGGCGGGTCGTGGTCGTAGGCGGCGACGGGGTAGGTGTAGCCGTACTTGTCGTCGTCGGGCGGCAGCGGCTGGTACGCGTCGCACGGGTCGGCCGGGTTCTTGTCGAAGACGAACGGGCCCTCGCGCTCGCTCCAGCCGAGGTTGTCCCCGGCCCGCACCTCGTAGATCGACTCGATGGCGTGCTCGCCGATGTGGCCGAGGTACAGCCGGTGCTTGCCGCCGGTGTCCCAACTGAAGCGGTGCGGGTCGCGGAAGCCGTACGCGAAGACCTCGCCGAGGGCGCCGGGCCGGTCGGCGAACGGGTTGTCGGAGGGGACGCCGTACTTGCCGTTGGCGCTGTTGCTGCCGCGCGGGTCGATCCGCAGCAGCTTGCCGTGCGGCAGCGCGAGGTTCTGCGGCTCGGTGGTGCGCACGCCGGTGCCGCCGTCGCCCACGGCGAGGTACAGCTTGCCGTAGTCGGCGCTGCCCTCGCGGGCGGTGGGGTTGAAGGCGATCTGCTGGATGCCGTGGATGCGGCCGTTGAAGCCGAGGCGCAGCACCTCGCGGCGGGTGCCGGAGAAGGTGCCGGCGGCCGGGTCGTCGGCGGTCCACTCGGTGATGATGCCGTGGTAGGCGGTGTTCGGCTGCGGGGTGAGGTCCGGCTTCTTGTCGGTGGTGGAGGCCAGTTCGGTGTGCACGGTGTAGAAGATGCCGTTGCGCGCGAAGTCGGGGTGGAAGGCCGCGTAGCCGAAGCCCTGGCCGAGGCCCTGGCCGGAGAAGAACTGCGGCGCGAAGGTGGCGCCGACGTCGAGGTACGTGCGCGGTTCCGCGCCGTCCTCGACGAGGTAGAGCTTGCCGTTGAGGTCGGGCACCGCCTTGCGGCCGGAGCCGTCCGGGAGTTCGGTGAGCGCGTTGATCCGGGCGTGCCGCATCAGCCGGGGGTCGGACGGCGGGGGCGTGGGCTCGGACTTCGGGAACTGCGCGTACTCCTCGACGACGAGGCCGAGCTTGGCGGGTACGGGCTTGGGCAGGAGGGAGTCGCCGGACGCGGCGGCGCCCGCGGTCGCGTCCGGCGCGGCGGTCGGCTCGGTGCGGGCCTCGGCGGGTGCGGTGAGGAAGGCGGTCGCGGCCACGGCGGCGGCGAGCGCGGGGGCGAGGAGGCGGCGCTTTCGGCGGGTGGGTGGGTGCATGCCGGGCTCCGTTCTGGGGGTGCGTGTGCGGGTGCGCGGGCGCGTGGTGCGGCGGACGGCGTACGGGAAGGGGGCGGGCGGCGGCCGGATGGCCGCGACCGGACGGCCGGGTGGCGGGGTGTCGGCTCAGGGCCGGGGCGCGACCATCAGCCGGTACTGCGCCCGTACCTGACTGCCGGTCAGCTCGCGGTCGAGGAACATCAGGCTGTCCATGCGGCAGTTGCAGGGGTTGGCCTCGCGGGTGTTCTGCGGGAAGCTCCCGCCGATCTTGATGCCCGCGGGGTCGGTGGGCGAGGCGCGGTGCTCGCCGGGCCCGCCGACCTGCCAGGGGTCGCCGGGGTTGGTGTAGAAGCCGTCGAGGCGCTCGCCGTTGCGGAAGAGCGCCATGGTGCCGTCGGAGTAGTCGAACGTCGCGGCGAGGAAGACCCACTCGTCGGGCGGCAGCAGCCGGCGCCAGTCCTCGGCGGCGGCGAACGTCTGCGAGGAGCCCTCGTCGACCCGGCGGCCCAGCGCCACGAGCCGCAGTTCGCCGTTCACCTCGATCAGCTCCAGCAGGGCCCGTACGCCGTGGCCGTCGGAGGTGCCGGAGAGCACGCCCGCGAGGCCGATGGCGCCGTAACGGTCGTCGGGGTCGGCGGTGTTGGAGTTGGGGGAGGGGTTGTCGCCGGTCATCTTGAACCAGCCCATGACGGTGGCGGACTGCGCCCCGTTGAACGCGCGCATGCTCGGCACGCCGCCGGGGCGGTAGACGCCGGCCTTCCAGTCGTCGTTCCCGGCGGTGGCGGGGGAGACCTGGGCGGTCTGCAGCGCGGATCCCGCGCCCGGGAAGGCGCTGTCGGGCACGCGCATGGCGGCGCCGCCGTTGACGAGTTCGATGTCGGTGCCGGAGCGGCCCCGGTCGCGTTCGAGGGCGGGGTTGCCGCGGACCGGATGGCCGAAGTCGTAGTACGCGACGAGGTCGGGCCCCAGCGAGGGCAGCACGACCGGCGCGCCACGCTCCGCCGCCTCCGCCGTGTCCCCACCCTGCACCGCCTGCACCGGCCCCGCCGCGAGGGCGGTCAGTGCCAGCGCCGCGGCCGCCGCGACGGCCCGCGCGGCAACGCTCCCGCTGTGCTTGCGCATTGCGTCATCTCCCCTGCCAGAAGAGGACTTCATGGTCCCAGTAAGCGCTTGCTAAAACGCCTTGGCGGACGCTATCCGCGCGACGTGACCGCGTCAAGCACGAACGCGGCTCCGCCGCGGGGAACCGGGATGAGCCCGGCGCCGTCGCGGCTCCGCCGCGGCGACCGGGATGAGCCCGGCGCAGGGAGAGCCCGCGCGGGCCACGGGAGCAGAGCCGCTGAAACCGGCGTGGTTGGCCGGTGACGCGGCCTGGGAGAGCCGAGTGGGGGCAAGCAGGCCGAGGTCTGGGCGTCTCACCTGCACAGAGGAGGCGTAGGGGCGGGCGCGCGGCGCGGCGCCGGACGGGCGGCGGAGCCGCGGACGCGACGCGACCCCGCCCCGGGCGAGGCCGCCCGCAGCCCGGCCCCGCCCCTTGCGGGCCCCGGCGGGCCGCATAACGGGCGGTCACTCCCGGTGCCTTCGCGCCGGGCGCGGGAGGCGCGTCAGCGGCTGGCCGCCCGGGCCGCACGCCAAAGGCCCGGCGAGGGAGCCGCCGCGCCCGGCGGGGGCGCGGCCCGGCCGTACCCCCGATGTCGCGGCCGGACATCGCGAGTCACCCGGCCCCGGCAACCCCTGAGCCTCGTTCGGCCCCGGCCGGCCGCCCCACGCGCGATCGGCCCGGTGCCTCGTCCCCGCCCCGCGGAGCCGCCGCGCGTGGCGGGGCGCCGCCCGGCCGCACCCCCGCATCGCGGGCCGGACACCGCCCGCCACCCGGCCCGGCAGGCCGCCTCGCCCCGACGCGCTTCCGTGCCTCCTCCCCGCGGAGCCACCGCGCCCCGCGGCGTCGCACGCGGCAGGCGCGCGGCCGTACGGGTCGGCTGGGGTGGTGCGGTGAAAGGCCGGTTGACGTGTGCGGCGTTGGGGCGCGCCCGCGGCGGCCGGCCGCCGCGCGTCGCCCTGCCCCCGTCGATCCCTGCCCCTCGCTCGGCCCCGGGCGGGCGGCGTAACGGGCGGGCGTTCCCGGTGCCTTCGCTCCGGCCCGCGGAGCCGCCGCGCGTGGCGGGGCGCGGCCCGGCCGTACCCCCGATGTCGCGGCCGGACGCCGCCCGCCCCAGCTCCGAGCCCCCGTCCCCTGCTCCCTCTTCACTCGGCCCCCGGGCCCCGGCTCCCGGGGCCCGGGTGGGCCGTCTACCGCAGTGCCGTCCCCGGGGTCGCAGGCTCCGCGGCCCGGGGTGCCTTCGACGTCCAGGTCAGCAGTGCGTCCCACAGCGGGCCGTAGCCGGGCCAGTCCGTGAACGCCGCCGGGGCCCAGTGGGCCGACATGTCGGAGGTGAAGACCGCCGTGCGGCCCGCGCCCACCTCGCGTACCGCGATCAGCGGGTCGCCGTCGATCTCCGCGAGCAGCGTCGCCTCGTCCCGCAGCACGGTCTTGTTGTAGCCCAGCAGGTACGGCCACGGCCCCGCCACGTCCGGCAGCGCCGGGTGCGGCTCCGGGCGCGGGGCGGGGATGCGGCCGTCCGGCAGTTCGCGCCGGTCGTCGTGGTCGAGGACGCGGACGGGCAGGACGTCGGCCAGCGGGCTGGCGCCGTAGCGCGCCTTGCCGTCGATGCCCGCGAACGACAGGTAGCCGCCGACCATGGCCAGCCCGCCGCCGCCCTCCACGTACGCGCGGATCATCCCCAGCCGGTCCGCGTCCCGGTCGCCGTCGGTGAAGACGGAGCGCGTGAGCTGGAAGGTGTTCACGCCCACGTCGGAGATGACGACGCAGTCGTACGCGTCCAGCGCCGCGGCGTCGGCGGGGAAGTCCCGTTCTATGGTGTGCGCCGGGAGGTGGTCGACCTCCCAGCCGAGGCGCGACAGCGCCGCCGTGAGCGGGCCCGCCCCCTCGGCGTACTCCGTGGTCGTGAAGGTGTCGAACCCCTTCTGGTGGATCATGTGCGTGGTCCACGACTCACCGAGCAGCAGCAGTTTCTTCGCGGTCATCGAATGGTTCCTTTCGGGAAGTGCTCCGTGAACTGCCAGTCGTGCTCGGGGACGATGATGTCGGCCTCGCGATGCAGCCGGTCGTATCCACGCATGAGCTGGGCCAGGTCCCAGAAGGACCCCATCGGCCAGTTCAGCTCCAGATTCCGGTAGTTGTACATGACGTCGCTGGTGAGGCAGACGGTGCCGCTCGCGGTCTCGACCATGACCACCATGCACCCGGGGGTGTGGCCGCCGATCTTCACCAGCCTGATGCCGTCCGCGAGTTCCACGTCGCCGTCGATCACCCGGAGCCGGTCGCGTACGTCGGTGACCTTGTACGAGTACTCCGGGTAATAGAACATGCAGAACTGCGGCGGCGCGATTCCCTGCGGCAGCTCGTCGCGTTGCACGACGAAGGTCGCCCGCGGGAAAAGCTCGTTGTTTCCGATGTGGTCGAAGTGCAGGTGCGTGAGGACCACGACGTCGACGTCCTCGGGCCGGACCCCGTGCCCGGCCAGGCCCGCGACGATGTCCTGCTGCGACCCGCGGCGCTCGGCGACGAAGTCGACGCCGTAGCGCGACTGCATGGCCGAGACCTCGTCGAGGTCGCCGAGGCCGGTGTCGATGAGGATCGTGCGGTCCGCGCCCTCGATGAGCCACACCGGCACCGGCACCATCACGCCCTCGTTGAGGCTGCCGTCGCGGCGCCGGATGTCGTGGCGGTAGCCGTACGGGAGCACGGACTCGCGGTCGAGGTCCGGATGCGCGCCGCTGTTCAGCAGGCTCACCGCCAGCGAGCTCTCCAGCTCGCCGGTCACGATGTGGTGGATGGTGTGCTTGCCGCTCATGGCGTCCTCCTCGCTCTGCCCGCCGGCCCGCGGGCCGCCGTGCTCAGTAGCCCTCTTCGTGCTCGCCGTACTTGTCCACGTAGTCCTGCCAGACCCGCCCGCCCGCGAAGTGCTTCTCCGGATCGACGGGGGAGCCGAGGGCGCCGGTGCGGGTGAGGTAGTCGTTGTCGCCGTCCCAGGTGCGCTTCCAGTAGGCGACGCCGTCCTCGTCCAGGACCCACTTCTTCACCGCGGCCGCGTTCGGCGCGTACAGCTCGATCTTCTGCCAGGCGGCCACGAAGTCCTTGACGCTGGACTGGCTGCCGGTCTCCTTGTTGAGCCGGTCCGTGATCGTCTTCCCGCACGCCTCGGTCTCGGCGTCGCAGTAGCGGAAGATGCGGTGCATGACGTGGGTGAGCTTGAGGATCTTCTCCTCGTGCTCGTCCAGGTACGAGTCCGTGGTGACCCAGCCGTTGATCGGCGGCGGGGCCAGGTCGGGACCGGCCAGCAGCACGGGGGAGCCGTCGGCGACGGCCCGGGCGCGCTGCGGGGCGCCGCCGATGTACGCGTCGCCCGTGCCGGAGAGGAACGCGGCGAGGCCCTGGTCGGGGTCCATGTCGATGACCGTCACGTCGTCGGTCGACATGCCGACCGACTCCAGCGCGTAGTCGAGGGCCTTGCCCATGTCGGTGGCGTTGGTGGTGACGACCGTCTTGCCGCGCAGTTGCTCGATGACCTCGGTGCGCGCCTTCTCCTCGTCCGCGCCCTTCTCGACCGCGTCGTCGTACGTCGTGAGGTTGCTGCCGGGGCGGGCGACGAGGGCGGAGCCCTCGGTGAACGGGTTGAAGCCGTAGGCGTAGACCATGTCGTCCGTGGCCTCCGCCACCGAGACCAGGCCCGTGGTGTTGTTGATCGCCACGTCCACGGAGCCGGAGGCGACCGAGGGCGTCACCGTGTTCCACGCGAGCGTCTTCAGCTCGACGTTCAGGCCCTCCTCCTCGAACCAGCCCTTCTCCTGGCCGATGATCGGCAGCATGGTGTCCTGGAACGGGGAGATGCCGAGACGCACCGTGTTCGGGTCGCCGCCGCCGGGCTCGGAGCCCGAGCCGCAGGCGGAGAGGGTGAGCAGCAGGGCGGCGGAGACGGCGAGTCCTGCGGTCAGGGGTGAGGACGTGCGCATGTCGTGCTCTCCTCGGGTGGTTCGTGCGCGCGCCCCGGCGGCGGGACGGCGCGGGGAGCGCTCACGGAGCCGACGCGGACCAGCGCGTGGCCCGGTCGCTCAGCAGCTTGATGATCCGGTCGAGCAGGACGGCCTCGATCGCGATGATGATCGTGCCCACCAGCACCGACGGGGTGTTGAGGGTGCGGCTGGCCTGCATGATCAGCCGACCCAGACCGCTCTGCGCGCCCTGGAACTCCGCGGCCACGACGACCGCGAACGTCAGCGCGCTGCCGATCCGCAGCCCCGAGAGCAGCTCGGGAACGATGGCCCGCAGCACCACGGTGCGGTAGACCTGCCCCGATCCCGCGCCCAGCGACCTGGCGGCCCGGCCGTACAGCGGGTTGACGTTCCCCGCGGCCACGATCGTGTTGACGACCATGACCATGAACGAGGCCAGCGCGCCGAGGAAGATCTTGCCGCTGTCGCCGATGCCGAACCAGAGGATGACGAACGGGATCAGCGCCACCGGCGGGATCGGCCGGACGGCCTCGATCACCGGCGTCAGCGCGTAGAACAGCGCGCGGGAGCGGGACATGAGCAGCCCCACCGCGACGCCGAGGGCGCTGCCCACGGACCACGAGACCACGACCCGGCCGAGCGTCGCGGTCGCGTCGGACCAGAGCGTCTCGCGCAGGTTCGACGCGCTGTCCCACACCTTGTCGGGCGCGGGGAACTTCAGCGGGTCGATGGCGTCGGTGGCGGTGGTGAAGAGCCACCACAGGAAGAGCGCCAGCGCGATCACGGCCACGGAGAGCGCGGGGCCCGCGAGCCGCCGCACGGGGTGCTTCGGGGTACGGGACTGCTCGTCCGGCGCCGCGGGCGGCCGTACGGGAGTCGTCTCAGGCAGCGTCATCGGTCGTCTCCCTCAGCAGATGGGCGATGCGCAGGCGCAGTTGCTGGAACTCGGGCTCGCCGCGGACGTCGAGGTCCCGGGGCCGGTCGAACGGGACCTGCACGATCTCGCGCACCCGCGCCGGGCGCGGCGTCATGACCGCGATCCGGTCGCCGAGGAAGAGGGCTTCCTCGATGTCGTGGGTGACGAAGAGGACGGTCTTCGGCGCGGCCTCCCACGTCTTGATGAGGAAGAGCCACATCTCCTCCTTGGTGAAGAGGTCGAGCGCGCCGAAGGGCTCGTCGAGCAGGAGCACGTCGGGCTCGTTGACGTAGGCGCGGGCCAGGTCGACGCGCTTGCGCATGCCGCCGGACAGCTCCTTGGGGTAGGCGTCGGCGAAGTCGCTGAGCCCGACCTGGGCCAGGAAGTGGTCCACGGCCGGCGCCCATTCCGAGCGCGGCACGCCGCGCATGCGCGGGCCGTACGAGACGTTGTCCCGGACGGTCAGCCAGGGGAAGACCGCGTCCGACTGGAAGACGACCGCGCGGTCCGCCGACGGGCCCTCGACCCGCCGGCCGCCGACCTCGACGCTGCCCTCCGTGGGCTGCTCGAAGCCGGCGATGAGGTTCATCAGCGTGGTCTTCCCGCAGCCGCTCGGGCCGACGAGGCAGACGATCTCCCCGGATGCCACGCTGAGTTCCGTCCGGGAGAGCGCGAGCGTCTCCCGCCGGCGGCTGACGAACAGCTTCGATGCCTGTGCTACATGGATGCCGGACACGTCCTCACGCTCCTCACTCTCTTGTGCGGCCTGGCGCTCTCCTTCGGCCTGCCGGGCGGCGGGCCGCCGCCGGCGCGGTGGAGTGGCGTTCCCTTAAGGTCACGGGCAGCACGGTGTGCTCCGGCCCGCTCGCGGGGTCGGCGATGATGCGGTACAGCTCCTCGGCGGCGGTCCGGCCGAGGACGGCCGCGTCCTGGCGCACCGTGGTGAGCGCGGGCTCGATCAGGTGGGCCGCCAGCACGTCGTCGAAGCCGACGACGGAGACGTCCGCGGGGATGGCGAGCCCCAGGTCGCGCAGCGCGGCGACGGCGCCGAGGGCCATCATGTCGTTGACGGCGAAGACGCAGGTGAAGCCGCGCTCGAGGAAGAGGACGGCGGCTTCGCGTATGGCCGCGTAGCCGCCGTCGTAGGTGAACCCACCGGGGCGCACCTCGCAACTGCCGCCCGTCTCCAGCCAGAGGTCACGAAAACCTTCGACGCGACGAAGGCTCGACATGAGCTGGGACGAGGCGGACAGCACGAGGGCGTCCCGGTGGTTCAGTGCCGCCAGATGCCGGGCGGCGAGGCGTCCGCCCTCCGCGTTGTCCGAGACGACGCTGGTGGCGCCGATTCCCGGCACCTCCTCGTCGACCAGCACGAAGGGGATCCCCGCCAGCATCTCGGCGGTGTCGGGGGCCGGTGACGGCGCGCCGGCGGCGTAGACGACGCCGTCGACGGCCTGCGACCGGATCATGTTGAGGTGGAAGCGCTCGCGTTCGACCTCGAAGGCGGTGTTGCCGAAGACGACGTTGTAGCCCTGGTCCAGGGAGACGTCCTCGACGCCCTTGGCGAGGTCGGCGAAGAACGTGTTGCTGATGTCCGGCACGATGAGCCCGACGATCTGGGAGGCGCCGCTCTTGAGCGTCTGGGCCGCGCGCCGCGGCACGTAGCCCAGCTCGGCCATCGCCTCCTGCACCCGCTTGAGCACGCGGGGGCTGACGGGCCGCTTGCCGGACAGGGCGTGGGAGACGGTCGTCCTGCTGACGCCCGCACGGGCGGCGACATCCGCTATGACCGGTCGTGCCATCCCGCTCTCCTCACGCAAATCGGTTTGCCAAACCGTTTTGTCCAACGTAAATCGCGGGTCGCCGCGAGTCAACCCCCTCGGCGGTGAGCGCGGCGCGCGCGGGTGTGCGGGGCCGGCCGGGTCGCGGCCATACACCCAGGGGAGGAGAAGGACCCCGTACGACGGTCCATCGGGTGGACGGCCGGGGGTGCCGCAAGCCGTAACGTGTGTCCATGGATGTCGAGCGTGACGATCAGGGGGAGAAGAGGATGGACGAGGCCGGCACCGACGCTCCGGTGGCGAAGCTGGATGAACCGGATAAGCCGGGTACTCCGGAGCACCAGGCGTGGGGGTCCAAGGCGCCGCACTTCATCCAGCGCTCGCGTGCGCTGCACCTGAGCTGGCAGGTCGGGGTCTTCATAGTGGGCCTGGCGATAGTCATCGGCGGCATCATCCTGCTGCCGCTGCCGGGCCCCGGCTGGCTGGTGATCTTCGCGGGCATGGCGGTGTGGGCGACGGAGTTCGTCTGGGCGCAGATAGTCCTGCACTGGACGAAGCGGAAGGTCACGGAGGCCGCGCAGCGCGCCCTGGACCCGAAGGTCCGCCGGCGGAACGCGATCCTGACCTCGATCGGCCTGGTGATCTGCGGCGTACTGCTCGGTATCTACCTGTATAAGTTCGGCTTCGAGATGCCCTGGAAGGTCTGAGCCCCGGGGTGAACGGCCCGAGGCGCGCACGCCCCGTCACGCACGGTCCCCGTCCCGCGCGCCTCTCCCCGGCCCCGGCAGGCAGCCGCCGCGCTGCCCGCCGGGGCCGGGCCTTTGGCGGTACGCACGCGATCGGGCAGGTGGACCGACCGGTTGACGGCCGATGCGCACAGCGGTCTCTGCACCCGTGTCTGCGCGGGCAGCGTCAGCCCCACCGGCCGGAAGATGGCCGCGGCGGCCGGCCGCGCCCGGCGGGCGGCCGTGTCGAGAGGGTTGTTATCCTCTCATGACATGCAGTCAAGTATCGATCGTTCGTCGCTGCTCCCCTTCTACCACCAGCTCAAGCAGATTCTCCTGGGCGAGATGGAGAGCCGCGAGCTGAAGCCCGGCGACCGGCTGCCGGGGGACCACGAGCTGTGCGAACGCTACGGGGTCTCCCGGACGGTCGTCCGCCAGGCCCTCGCGGAGCTGGAGTCCGAGGGGGTCATCGAGCGGATCAAGGGCCGCGGCACCTTCGTCGCCCACCCCAAGACCCCCGAGGGTCTGGTCCAGTCCCTCACCGGGCTGTACGAGGACGTCGCCGCCCGCGGCGGCCACCTGCGCAGCCAGGTCCGCCGGCTCGAGGTCGTCCCGGCGGACGCGCAGGTCGCGGGGGCCCTGGACGTACCGCCGGGGCATCCGGTGATCGTCATCGAGCGGCTGCGGTTCGTCGAGGAGGAGCCGTGGGTGCTCACGATCACCCACGTCCCGCAGGAGGTCGCCCCGGGGCTGGTCGACGAGGACCTGACCCAGGAGTCGCTGTACGCGCTGCTGGAGGGCCGGTTCGGGGTACGGCTCGTGCAGGGCCGGCGCTCGGTGGAGGCGGCGGTGGCCTCCGCGGAGCTGGCCCGCAGCCTCGGCGTCAACCGGGGCGCCCCGGTGCTCGTGCTGCGCAGCGTCAGCGTCGGCGAGCAGGGCCGCCCGGTGGAGAGCTTCGTCGCCTTCCACCGCGGCGACCGCAGCCGCTTCGAGGTGGAGCTCTCCCGCCGGCAGGGCGCCCCGCCCCGCCCCCTGATGATCGTCACCGACTGACGCGCCCGGGCCGTACGCGTCCCGTACGCCCCCACCCGGCACGACCCACGCGGCCGGTCCGCTCACCCGAGCGGGCCGGCCGCGACGCGTCCGCGGGGGAGCGCGGAGGGCCGCTGCGGGGACCCTTGACATCCTGACCGTACAGGATGTCAAATGACCAGGTCATCACGCTGACGCCCTCCGGAAGCACCCCGCACGACCCCAGGAGGCCACGGTGCCGTCATACGCATCGCCCCCCATCGAGCCGAGTCTCATCACCTTCGATCCGCGGGCCGGCGGCATGAGCCCGTCGGGCCCGGTGCTCACCCGGCGCATGTCCGATCTCGACGGACTCTTCGCCGACGGCGACGCCTGGCGCGCCGCGGTACGGGACGGCGACCCCGTCGTGTACGACGTCGCCTCCTCGCCCGTGCCGGAGGCGGAGGGCGAGCTGCCGCAGTCGATCACCACGATCCGGCCCGGCACTGTCGGCGGCGAGTTCCACATGACCAAGGGGCACCAGCACCCCAACCCGCAGGGCGAGATCTACCTCGGCCTCGCCGGCACCGGCGGGCTGCTGCTCTTCGACGGCGACCGGCCGCGGTGGATCGACATGTACCCGGGCGCCATCGGCTACATCCCGCCGGGCTGGGCGCACCGCAGCGTCAACACCGGCGACGAGCCGTACCGCTTCCTGGCCGTCTACCCCGGCAACGCCGGACACGACTACGGCTGGGTCCTCGACCACGGCATGGGCTACCGCGTCCGGCGCGCCCCGGACGGCGCCCCACCGCTGCTGGTCCCCTTCACCGCTTCGTCCCCCCGCACGTCCCCTAGCAACCAGGAGTAGCCATGGCGCGCATCCGTTTCGTCTCCTCGGGGGTGGCCGCCGCGCTGGCCGTCGTCTTCGCGGCCGGCGGCGTCGCCGCCGGAAAGGCGGCGTTCGACGACTCCGGCTCCTCGTCGGGCGGCGGCGCCGCGGTCGGCGGCACCAAGGTCGACGTCATCACCAAGGCCACCGACTCCGACTTCTGGCAGTCGATGCTCGCCGGTTCCAAGCAGGCGGGCGACGACTTCGGCATCGACCTCGGGCTCTTCGGCCCGACCTCGGAGACCGACATCGAGGAGCAGGTGAGCCTGGTGGAGAACTCCATCTCCCGGGGCGCCGACGCCATCGTGCTGGCCTCGAACTCCTCCACCGCGCTCAACGGCGCGGTGGACCGGGCCCGCGACGCCGGCATCAAGGTGATCACCGTCGACAACGCGATCACCACCGAGGCCGAGGGCTTCATCGGCACCGACAACGTCAAGGCGGGCGAGCAGGCCGGCGTGCGCATGTGCGAACTGCTCACCGACAAGGGCCAGAAGAACGGCAAGATCCTGCACGAGAGCTCGACCTCCGGGCAGCAGGTCCTGGTCGACCGCTTCAACGGCTTCAAGAGCGGCCTGGCCGCCAAGTGCCCGGACGCCGAGATCATCCAGACCTCCGTCAACGACAACGACCTCAACAAGGCCGTCTCCCAGGTCAACGACGCCCTCACCGGGACGCCCGACCTGGCCGGGGTCTTCGCCGACAACAACACCTCCGGCACCGGCGCCGCCAAGGCCGTCGCCGAACGCAACGCCAGTGACCGCGTGGCGGTTGTCGCCTTCGACTCCGACCCCGCGGAGATCGCGGGCGTACGCGACGGGTCCATCGACGCGATCATCGTCCAGAACCCGTTCTTCTTCGGCTACCAGGGCGTCGTCGAGGCCGCGATGGCCGCCGGCGACAGCACCCCGCCGGTCCGGCTCGACCCGGGCGCCGTCGTCATCGACAAGTCGACCGTGGACGAGGCCCAGTACGAGCAACTGCTCAACCCGCCCAAGACCAAGGGCTGAGGGCGGGCCATGGCAACCCCCGAGTCGAGCCCCGTGGTCAGCCTGCGGGGCGTGGGTAAGAGCTATCGCGCCGTGACGGCGCTGGCCGCCGTGGACCTGGACATCGCGCCGGGCGAGGTGCACTGCCTCGCCGGCGAGAACGGCGCCGGGAAGTCCACCCTCATCAAGGTGCTCACCGGCGCGGTGGCCCGCGACGGCGGCACGTACCGGGTGCTGGGCCGCGAGATGCGCGCCCACGTCACCCCCGCGGAGGCCCGCGCCGCCGGCATCGGCGTGGTGTATCAGGAGCTGAGCCTCATGCCCGAGCTCACCGTGGCCAGCAACCTGAGCATGTTCGGGATGCCGGCGCGCGCCGGCTGGGTCGACCGCCGCCGGCAGCGCGCGCAGGCCAGGGAGATGCTGGCCCGCGTCGGCCTCGCCGACCTCGACCCCCGTACGCGGGTGTCGGAACTGACCACCGCCACCCGGCAGTTGGTCGAGATCGCCCGGGTGCTCGGCCAGGACGCGCGGCTCGTGGTCTTCGACGAGCCGACCACCGCGCTCTCCGCGCAGGAGGCGGACGCCCTGCTGGCCCGCATCGCCACGCTGCGGGACGAGGGCGTCTCCGTCCTGTACGTCACCCACCGGCTGGAGGAGATGTTCGCCGTCGGCGACCGGGTGACCGTGCTGCGCGACGGCCGGGTGGTCGAGACCCGGCCGATGGCCGCGTACGACGAGGACTCCCTCGTGCAGTCGATGGTCGGCCGCCGGATCGAGAACCTGTACCCCGGCGAGCGCCCCGACCCCGGCGACGTACGGCTGGAGCTGCGGGGCCTGCGCCCCGCCGGCTTCCCCGCGCCGGTGGACCTGACCGTACGCCGCGGCGAAGTCGTCGGCCTGGCCGGGCTGCTCGGCTCCGGGCGCACCGAACTGCTGCGCGCCGCCTTCGGCGCCGACCCGGTGCTCGGCGGCGAGGTCCTGGTCGACGGCCGCCGCGTCCACGCGACCTCCCCGCGGGCCGCTGCCCGGGCCGGGCTCGGGCTGCTGCCCGAGGACCGCAAGGAGTCCGGGCTGCTGCCGGGCCTGAGCATCGAGAAGAACGTGGCCATCGCCAGCCTGCCGCGCACCGGCACCTTCGGGGTGCTGCGCCGCCGCCGGATGCGCGAGCACGTCACCGCCGCCTCCGCGGGGCTGCGCATCAAGCTCGGCGACTGGGGCGACCCGGTCTCCTCGCTCTCCGGCGGCAACCAGCAGAAGACGCTGGTCGCCCGCTGGCGGGCCACCGGCGCCAAGGTGCTGCTGCTCGACGAGCCCACGAAGGGCGTCGACGTCGGCTCCAAGGCCGACATCTACCAGGTGATCGCCGAACTGGCCGCGGACGGCCTGGCGATCGTGGTCGTCTCCTCCTACCTCCCCGAACTGCTGGGCCTGTGCGACCGCGTCGAAGTGGTGCGCCAGCGCCGTCTCGTGGGCTCGCTGCCCGCCGCGGAGGCCACCGAGGAGGCCGTGCTGCGGCTGGCGAGCCCCGTGGGCCCGGCGGCCGCGTCCCCCGCCGCCGGCGCCCCCGCGGCCGGCCGGCCAGGACCCGCCGAACCTTCCGCACCGTCCCTGGAGAACCGATGACCGACCTCGCCAGAGCCACCGCCCCCGCCGCCGGCGGCGGCACGTCCAAGGGCATCCAGTTCGGCAAACGCCCCGCCCGCCAGCCCGCCGACGGGGAGATCCTGCGCCTGGGCCAGGTGCTGGGCCGCACCTCCGGCGGCATCCCCGTGCTGCTGGTGCTGGCCTTCGCACTCACCATGTCCACCGAGTCGTTCCTCACCGGCACCAACCTGGACAACCTCGGCCGGCAGGTGTCCATCTTCGCGATCATCGCCGTCGGCCAGCTCATCGTCATCCTCACCGCGGGCATCGACCTGTCCGTCGGCTCCGTCGTCGGCCTGTCCGGCATCGTCGCCGCCAAGGTGGTCTACGACACCGGCGGCGGACTGCCCATCGCGGGCGCGGTCCTCCTCGCGCTGCTCGTCGGCGCCGCCGCCGGGCTGATCAACGGCCTGCTGGTGGCGTTCCTCAAGATGCCCCCGTTCATCGTGACGCTCGGCATGATGGGCGCCGCCCGCGGCGCGACCCTGCTGCTCAGCGACGGCCGCACCGTGCAGCCGCTGCCCGAGGGCTTCGCCGAGATCGGCGGCGGCAGCCTGCTGGGCATCTCCCATCTCACCTGGCTGATGGTGCTCATCACGGTGTTCTTCGCGCTGCTGCTGCGCCGCACGATCTGGGGCGAGTACGTCTACGCCGTCGGCTCCAGCGCCGAGTCCGCCCGGCTGACGGGCGTGCCCGTACGCCGCGTGCTCGTCAGCGCGTACGTGCTCTCCGGCACCCTCGCCGCCGCGGCCGGCGTGCTCCTCGCCTCCCGCCTCGGCAACGGCGTGCCGACCTCGGGCAACGGCTACGAACTCCAGGCCATCGCCGCCTGCGTGATCGGCGGCGCCAGCCTCTTCGGCGCCAAGGGCAGCGCGCTCGGCGCGCTCGTCGGCGCGCTGGTCGTCGGCATGCTCAACAACGGCGGCACTCTGCTGGGCATCGACCCCTTCTGGCTGCAGATCGTCATCGGCGTGCTGATCCTCGCCGCCGTCGCCACCGAGCACGTCCACAACCTCCGCCGCGGCGGCAAGGCCAAGCCGGTGGCGGACACGCCGCCACCCGGAGGGCCGGGAGAGCCGGGAGAGCCGGTACCGGCGGGCGGCACGGCGCAACCGGACCGGGGGACCGCGGGCGACGAGACTGCCGGTGAGCCGACCCCGACGAAACGAGCGGCACCATGATCATCGCGCACGACCTCGGCACCACCGGCGACAAGGCGTCGCTGCACGCCGACGACGGCACCCCGGTCGCCGCCCTCACCGAGCACTACGGCACCGACTTCCGCGCGGGCGGCGTCGCCGAGCAGGACCCCCAGGTGTGGTGGCGTGCCGTCTGCGCCGCCACCCGGCGGCTGCTGGAGCACACCGGCGTCCGCCCCGCGGAGGTCTCCGCCGTCGGGTTCAGCGGGCAGATGATGGGCGCGGTACTGCTCGACTCCGCGTACCGTCCCGTGCGGCCCTCGCTGATCTGGGCCGACCACCGCAGTCAGGAGCAGGCCGGCCGGCTGACCGCGGCGCTGGGGGCCGAGCGGGCGTACCGCCTGCTCGGCCACCAGCTCCACCCCACCTACTCGCTCACCAAGGTGATGTGGGTACGCGACCACGAGCCGGAGACCTTCGCCCGGGTGGCCCACGTCTGCCTGGCAAAGGACTACGTCGTGCACCGGCTCACCGGCGTGCTGGCCACCGACCGCTCCGACGCCTCCAGCACCAACGCCTACGACCAGCCCGCCGGCGCCTGGTCCGCCGAGGTGCTGGCCGCGGCCGGCATCGACCCGGCGCTCTTCCCCGAGATCGTGCCGTCGACCACCGTCGCGGGGCCGCTGCTCCCCGAAGCCGCCGAGGCCACCGGGCTGGCCGCCGGCACCCCCGTCGTCCTCGGCGGCGGCGACGGCCCGCTGGCCGCGCTCGGCGCCGGCGTCATCGACCCCGCCGACGGCGCGTACACCTACCTCGGCTCGTCCTCCTGGGTCTCGCTCTCCGCGGAACGGCCGCTGCACGACCCGCTGATGCGCACCATGACCTTCGACCACGTCGTCCCGGGACGCTACGTGCCGACCGCGACCATGCAGGCGGGCGGCGCGTCGCTGGACTGGGTGGCGGAGGTGCTCCGCCCCGGCCAGGGCGGGGACCGCTTCCCCGACCTGCTCGCCGCGGCGGCCGACGCCGACACCGCGGGCCTGTACTTCCTGCCGCATCTCCTCGGCGAGCGCTCCCCGTACTGGAACGCCGCCGCGGCCGGCGCGTTCCTCGGCCTCACCCGCCACCACCAGGAGGCGCACCTGACCCGCGCGGTGCTGGAGGGCGTGGCGTTCAACCTCGCCACCTGCGTCGGCGCGTTCCGCGAAGCAGGACACCCGGTCGACCGGGTCGACGCGATCGGCGGCGGCGCGGCCAGCGACCTGTGGCTGCAGATCCTCGCCGACGTCTGGGGCGCCACCGTGCGCCGCCGCAGCATCGTCGAGGAGGCCAACAGCCTGGGCGCGGCCGTCACCGCGGGCGTCGGCGCGGGCCTCGTCGACGGCTTCGCCGTCGCCCGCGACCTGTCCGGCGTCACCGCCGAGTTCACTCCGGACCCGGGACGGCACGCCGACTACCGGCGGCGGCACGCGCTGTTCCTGGAGGCGTACGAGCGGCTGGAACCGTGGTTCGCGAAGGAGAAGCGATGAGCGCGATACCCGAAGCCGCCGCGGGCGCGGCCCCCGTGGTGCTGGTGACCTCGCGGTCCTTCGGCAGCGGCACCGCGCCCGTCGAGGACCGGCTCGCCGCCGCCGGGCTGCGCGTGGTGCGCGGCTCCACCGTCCACGACCCCGCCGAGCTGGCCCCGCTGCTGGCCGGCGCCGTCGCCTGGATCGCCGGCACCGCGCCCGTCACCGACGCGCATCTGGCCGCCGCGCCGCGGCTGAAGGTCGTCGCGCGCTACGGCGTCGGCGTCGACAGCGTCGACCTGGCCGCCGCCGCCCGCCGCGGCGTCACCGTCACCAACACCCCGGCCGCGAACAGCGACGCCGTCGCCGACCTCGGCGTCGCGCTGCTCCTCGCCGCGCTGCGCGGCGTCGCCGCCGGCGACCGGGCGGTACGCGCCGGGTCCTGGCAGCCGCGCCGTGGCCGGGAGCTGGGCACCCTCACGCTCGGCGTCGTCGGCCTCGGCCGGGTCGGGCGCGGGGTGGCGCGGCGCGCCGCCGGGTTCGGCACCGAGGTGCTGGGGCACGACCCGTACCTGGACCCGGTGGTCTTCGAGGTGCTGGGCGTCCGGCGGACGCCGCTCGCGGAGCTGGCCGGGCGGTGCGACGCGGTGAGCCTGCACGCTCCCGGCGGGACCCGGGTGGTCGACGAGCGGTGGCTCGCCGGGGCCAGGCCGGGGCTGATCGTCGTCAACACCGCGCGGGCCGACCTCGTCGACGAGCACGCCGTCGCCGCGGCGCTGCGGGACGGCAGGCTGGCCGCGTACGCCGCGGACACCCTCGCCGGCGAGGGCGGCGCCGCCGCGGAAAGCCCGCTGCTGGCCGCCGAGTTCGCCGACCGGGTGGTCCTCACGCCGCACCTCGGCGCGCAGACCGTCGAGGCGGTGGACCGGATGGGCGCGGGTGCCGTACGGGCCGTCCTCGACGTGCTCGCAGGACGCGAGCCCGCGCACCCCGTACCCCTGCCCGTACCCGCCGCAGAAGAGAGCGCACCGTGACCACCCAGCAGTCCCCCGCGGATCCCGCCGCGTCCCCGTCCCCCTCGCCGGCCTGCGCCGCGCCGGCGTCGTCGCCGTCCTCCGCGCCCCCACGCCGGACGGCGCCCTGGCCGCCGTGGCGGCGCTGATCGAGGGCGGCGTCACCGGCATCGAGATCACCTACTCCACACCCGACGCGCCCGCGGTCATCGCCGAGGTACGCGCCCGGCATCCCGAGGCGCTGGTGGGCGCGGGCACGGTTCTCACCCCCGCGCAGGCCGCCGCCGCGGCCGACGCCGGCTCGGCGTTCCTGGTCAGCCCCGGCACCACCGCAGAACTGGCCGCCGCCATGCTGGACACGGGCCTGCCCGTGCTCTCCGGCGCCCTCACCCCCGGCGAGGTCATGACCGCCACCGCGCTCGGCGTGCACGCGGTCAAGGTCTTCCCCGCCTCCCTCGGCGGCCCCGGCTATCTCCGCGCGCTGCGCGGCCCGTTCCCCGACGTGCCGCTGGTGCCGACCGGCGGGGTCTCCGCCGGGAACCTGGCGGAGTGGTTCGGTGCCGGAGCGCTGGCGGTCGGCGCGGGCGGCGAGCTGGCCTCCGCGGCACACATCGCCGCGGGCCGCTGGGATTCGCTCACCGTACGGGCGCGGGCGTTCGCGGCGGCGCTGGCGAAGGTCCGCGAAGCGGCGTCCGGCGCCGACGGCTCCGGCGCCGCGGCCGGTGCCGCGGAACCGGCGGGCCCCGCCGACCCGGGTGCGGAGGCGGTCCGTTGAGCGCGCCGGCCGGCGCCGGCACCGGCACCGCCGCGGACACGGCGGCCATGGCCTTCGTCGGCGTCAGCACCGGCGAGTCGTCCATCATGCGGATCTTCCCCGAGTGGGCCCGCCTCCTCGGCCTGCCCACCGCCCGGCTCGTCGGCTTCGACCTGCCGCCGGACGCGGAACCCGCCCGCTACCGCGCCGTCGCCGAGCGGATCAGACGCGACCCGCTCCTCCTCGGCGCGCTGATCACCACGCACAAGATAGGCGTCTACCGGGCCGCCGCCGACCTCTTCGACGAACTGGACGACTTCGCCAGGCTCTGCGGCGAGGTGTCCTCCGTCTCCAAGCGGGACGGCCGCTTCATCGGCCACGCCAAGGACCCGCTCACCGCGGGCCTGGCCATCGAGGAGTTCCTCGCGCCCGGCCACTTCGCCGCCACCGGCGGCGAGTTGCTCTGCCTGGGCGCCGGCGGCGCCGGCACCGCGATCAGCTACTACCTCGCCCGCCGCCCCGACGCCCCCGCCCGCATCGTCTGCACCGACCGCTCCGCCGGCCGGCTCGCCGAGCTGGCCGACGTGCTCCGGCGCGGCGGCGCGGACCCCGCCCGGCTGCGTACCGTCGTCGCCGAGGGCCACGCCGACGACCTGCTCGCGGCGGCCCCGCCCGGCACCCTCGTCGTCAACGCCACCGGTCTCGGCAAGGACCGGCCGGGATCACCGCTGTCGCCCGCCGCGCGGTTCCCGCGCGGGGCCGTGGCGTGGGAGCTGAACTACCGCGGCGCGCTGCCCTTCCTGCACGCGGCCCGCGCCCAGGCCGCCGAACGGGACCTCGACGTCGTCGACGGCTGGCGGTACTTCATCCACGGCTGGTCCCAGGTGATAGCGGAGGTGTTCGGCCTCACCCTGGACGCCGCGACCGTCGACCGGCTCTCCGCCGCCGCCGAGGCCGTACGGTGAGCGTCCGCACCGTCCTCGGCGACCTGCCCGCGGACCGGCTCGGGCGCACCGACTACCACGAGCACCTCTTCCAGGTCTCGCCGCTGCTGCCCGGCGACGAGCTGGACGACGAGGCGCGCAGCGGGCAGGAGGCCGCCTACCTGCGGGCGGCCGGCTTCACGGCGATGATCGAGGCGACCCCGGTGGGCCTGGGCCGCGACCCGGCGGGCGTCGCCCGCATCGCGCGCGCCACCGGTCTGCACGTCGTGCACACCACCGGCGCCCACCGCGAGCCGCACTACGCGCCGGGACACCCGCTGCTCGCGCTCACCGAAGCCGAACTGGCCGGCCTCTTCACCACCGAGCTCACCGACGGCATGTACGCGGACGCGGACCTGACGGTACGGACCGGGCCGGCCCTGCGCGCCGGGATCGTCAAGGCGGGCGCCGGGTACTGGTCGCTCACCCCGTTCGAGCACCGGGTGCTCGCGGCGGCCGGCGCCGCGCACCGGGCCACCGGGGCGCCGGTGATGGTCCATCTGGAGTTCGGCAGCGCGGCGTTCGAGGTGCTGGCGGAGCTGGCCGGGCACGGGGTGCCGGCGCACCGGGTCGTCCTGGCGCACGCCGACCGCAACCCCGACCCCGGGCTGCACGCGGAGCTCTGCGCGGCCGGCGCGTACCTCGGCTACGACGGCATGGCCCGGCACCGCAGCCACCCCGACTCCACCGTGCTCGGCTGCCTGCTCGCCACCGCGGAGCGCGCGGGTCCCGGCCGGCTGCTGCTCGGCGGCGACGTCGCGCGCCGCAGCCGCTACCGCGCGTACGGCGGCATGCCGGGCCTGGACTACCTGCCCCGCCGCTTCCTCCCGCGCGTCGTGGCCGAGGGCGGCGAGGCGCTGGCCGATGCCGTCACGGTGGCCAACCCGGCGAGGCTGCTGGACTGGAGCGGCGCGCCCTGAGGCGAGGGCCCGCCCTCACCCGCGCCCCACCCCGCGGCCCTCATCCCGCGTCGTCCTCCGCGACGGTCTGGAGGATCGCCTCGCCGTACTTCGCGAGCTTGTTCTCGCCGACGCCGCTGACGGAACCCAGCGAGGCGAGCGAGCCGGGGCGCTCGGTGGCGATCTGCCGCAGCGTCGCGTCGTGGAAGATCACGTACGCGGGCACCCCCTGCTCCTTCGCCGTCGCACCCCGCCACGCGCGCAGCCGCTCGAAGAGCGACGCCGCCTCCGCCGGCAGGGCGACGGCCTCGGCGCGCTTGGACCCGGACTTCGCCTTCGCCGCCTTCGCCGCCCGCTTGGGCTCGGTGCGCAGCGGCACCTTGCGGCCCCGGTAGAGCACCTCGTCGGCTTCCTCGGTGAGCACCAGCGTGCCGTAGTCGCCCTCGACGGCCAGCAGCCCCTTCGCGAGCAACTGCCGTACGACACCGCGCCACTCGTGCTCCGCGAGGTCGTCGCCGACGCCGAAGACCGAGAGCGTGTCATGGTCGTGCTGGATGACCTTGGCCGTCTTGCGGCCCATGAGGATGTCGACGATCTGCCCGGCGCCGAACTTCTGCCGCCGCTCGCGCCGCAGCCGCACCACCGTGGAGAGCAGCTTCTGCGCGGCGACCGTGCCGTCCCAGGACTCGGGGGGCGTGAGGCACGTGTCGCAGTTGCCGCAGGGGGAGCCGCTCTGGCCGAAGTACGCGAGCAACTGCGAGCGCCGGCAGTCGACGCTCTCGCAGAGCGCGAGCATCGCGTCGAGGTGCGCGCTCGCCCGCCGCCGGTGCGCGTCGTCGCCCTCGGAGCCGTCGATGAGCTTGCGCTGCTGCACCACGTCCTGGAGCCCGTACGCGAGCCACGCGGTGGACGGCTGGCCGTCGCGTCCTGCGCGGCCGGTCTCCTGGTAGTACCCCTCGACGGACTTGGGGAGGTCGAGATGGGCGACGTAGCGCACGTCCGGCTTGTCGATGCCCATGCCGAACGCGATGGTGGCGACGATCGCCATGCCCTCCTCGCGCAGGAACCGCGACTGGTGCTCGGCGCGGGTCGCCGCGGGCAGCCCCGCATGGTAGGGCAGCGCGTCGATCCCGTTCTGCACGAGGAAGGCCGCGGTGTCCTCCACGGACTTGCGCGACAGGCAGTAGACGATGCCGGCGTCGCCCGCGTGCTCGGTGCGCAGCAGCTCCAGGAGCTGCTTCTTCGGTTCCCGCTTGGGCACGATGCGGTACTGGATGTTCGGCCGGTCGAAGCTGGCCACGAAGTGCCGCGCCTGCTCCAGTTGCAGCCGGCTCGCGATCTCCGCGTGCGTCGCCTTGGTCGCGGTCGCGGTGAGCGCGATGCGCGGCACGTCCGGCCAGCGCTCGGAGAGCGCCGACAGCGCGAGGTAGTCGGGCCGGAAGTCGTGCCCCCACTGCGCGACGCAGTGCGCCTCGTCGATGGCGAACAGCGCGACGGTCCCGCGGTCGAGCAGCCGCATCGTGGACTCCACCCGCAGCCGCTCGGGCGCCAGATAGAGCAGGTCGATCTCCCCGGCGAGGAACTCGGCCTCCACCATCCGCCGCTCGTCGGGATCCTGCGTGGAGTTGAGAAACCCGGCCCGCACGCCGAGGGCGCGCAGCGCGTCGACCTGGTCCTGCATGAGCGCGATGAGCGGCGAGATCACCACTCCGGTGCCGGGCCTGACCAGCGCGGGAATCTGATAGCACAGGGACTTGCCGCCGCCGGTGGGCATCAGCACGAGGGCGTCGCCGCCGCCCACGACATGGTCGATGATCTCCTGCTGCCCCTCGCGGAACGACTCGTAGCCGAAGACCTTGCTGAGGACCTGCAGCGCCTCGGTGGAACTCATCGGGCGAGTTTATGCCCCGCCACCGACACCCCGCGGGGAGACCTCCGGACCGGCCGGGCAGCGCGGCCGGTCCGGTCGGGTCCTTTGCTAGTCGGACTCCCGCTGCGGCAGCGGGCGGTACGAGTCGGGGCCCGGGCTCCGGCCCTCGGGCGGGTACTCGCAGTCGAGGCCGGTGATCTCGTAGTCGGTGCCCTCGCTCTGCTCCCGGTCCACGACGACGGAGCCCGTGCACACGCGGCCGTGTCCGTCGGTGAAGGTGACGATCTCGCTGGAGTCGGTCGGGGGGTCGGTGCACCCCGCGACCAGCAGTGCCGTGCCCGCGGCCATCGCCGCCGCGCCGAGCTTCCACCGCCGTGCCATGCCACGCTCCTCCGCGTCGGTGCACCCGGCGGTCCGGGCGCCACCACCGGCACCGTAGGACGGAGCGCCCGGGAGCCCTCCCGCGGGGGCCCGGAACTACAGCGTGAAGCCGGCGGGGAACGGGTCGTCGGGGTCCAGGAGGTACTGGGACATGCCGGTGATCCAGGCGCGGCCCGTCACCGTGGGGATCTGGGCCGGCAGGCCGGCGATCTCCGTCCCGGCCTCCAGGCGTCCCGTGAACAGCGTGCCGAGCAGCGACTCGTTGACGAAGTCCGCGCCCAGCTCCAGCTCCCCGCGCGCGTACAACTGCGCCATCCGCGCCGACGTGCCCGTGCCGCAGGGGGAGCGGTCGAACCAGCCCGGGTGGATGACCATCGCGTTGCGCGCGTCCGCCGGGCCGCCCGCGGGCGGCGCCGTCAACTGGACGTGCTTGCAGCCCGAGATCCCCGGGTCCGCCGGGTGCACCGGCCGGTTCCGCTCGTTGATCGCGTCCATGATCGCCAGGCCCGCGGTGAGCATCCGCTCCTTCTCCGCCTTCGCGAACGGAATGCCCAGGCGCTCGATCGGCAGGATGGCGTAGAAGTTGCCCCCGAACGCAATGTCGTACGTGACCCGCCCCAGGCCCGGCACCTCCACCGCCGCGTCCAGCTCCAGCGCGAACGACGGCACGTTGCGGAACGTCACCGACTCCGCCTTGCCGCCCGAGACCGCGACCCGGGCGGTCACCAGCCCCGCGGGCGTGTCGAGACGGACCTCCGTGACCGGCTCGGTGACCGTGACCATCCCGGTCTCGACCAGCACCGAGGCCACCCCGATCGTGCCGTGCCCGCACATCGGCAGCAGCCCGGAGACCTCGATGTAGAGCACGCCGTAGTCGGCGTCCGGCCGGGTCGGCGGCTGGAGGATCGCGCCGCTCATCGCGGCGTGCCCGCGCGGCTCGTTCACCAGCAGTCGCCGGATGTCGTCCAGGTGCTCGGCGAAGTACGCGCGGCGCTCGGCCATCGTGGCGCCCGGCACCACCCCGACGCCGCCGGTGATCACCCGGGTCGGCATGCCCTCGGTGTGCGAGTCGACGGCCGTGAAGTAGCGGGAGGCGCGCATGTCACACCCCCGCCGGGTGGGCCGGGACGGCTCTGTCCAGGGTGTCGTGCGGCATGGCGGTCTCCTTGGAAGGACGGTGTGGCGGTACGGGGACGGTCACGTTCCGGGCTCCGGGTCCGCGGGCGGCGGCTCGGCCAGCTCGCCCAGCCGTACCGGCGACGAGATCGGGCGGCGCGCGAACGCCGCCGCGTCCACCACGCCCGTCAGGCAGGCGACGCTGGAGCCGCACACGCGGCCCTGGCACTGGCCGAGCCCCGCCCTGCTGACCAGCTTCACGGCCCGTACCCCGAGCGCCTCGCGCTCCCGGACCGCGCGGCGCAGTTCGCCGTACGGGACCTCCTCGCAGCGGCACACGAGGGTGTCGTCGGCCAGCCAGGTGCGCCACCCGTCCGGCACCGGGTACGCCCGCGCCAGCGCGGCGGCGAACCCGCGTCCGGCCCGTACCCGGCGCAGCGCCGCCGCCGGGGGCGCCGGACGGGCGCCGAGGAGCTTCGCCGCGGCGACGCCCGCGACCTCGCCCTCCGCGGCGGCCGGGCCGGCGCCGCCGACGCCCGTCAGCTCGCCCGCCGCGAACACCCCCGGCACCGAGGTGGCCTGCGCCGCGTCGACCGCGACGAACCCGCCGGCGAGCGCGCAGCCCGCGGCGAGAGCGGTCTCCACCTGCGGGACGAATCCGAAGCCGACGCACACCGCGTCGGCCTCCACCCGCCGCTCGCTGCCCGGCACGATCTCCCAGCCGGGGGTGAGGCGCGCGGTGGTGACCGCCTCCACGCGGTCCGTGCCGTGCGCGGCGACGACGGCGGTGCGGCGCCGGTACGGGATGCGGTGGCGGGCCAGGAGCGCGCCGTACCCGGCGAGTTCGCCGGACTTGCGCCATCCGGCGACGGCGTCGGCGGGCCGGCGCAGCCAGGCCGTGACCGGCTCGGCGGCCTCCAGCACCCCGGCCACCCGGGCCCCGGCCGCCGTCAGCGACGCGGCGACCGGCAGCAGGAAGGGACCGGTGCCTGCCACCAGGACCCGCTCGCCGACGCGCACGCCCTGCCCCTTCGCCAGCGCCTGCGCGGCGCCCGCGGTGTAGACGCCGGGCAGGTCCCAGCCGGGGAACGGCAGCGCCCTGTCGTACGCCCCGGTGGCCAGCACCAGCGCGCGGGTCGCCACGCTCCGCGCGGTACGGCCGGGGCCGTCGGCCGGGCCGGTGCGCAGGTGCACCCGGTGCCCGCCTTCCGGCACGGGCTCCAGCGCCCAGACGACGGTGTGCGGCAGATGCTCGACGCCGGGCGGCAGCGCGAACCGGTCGTGGCCCGTAAGGGAGTTCTGCCGGTGGTACTGGCCGCCGAGCGCCGCGCCGGAGTCCACGAGCAGGACGCGGACGCCGTGCCGGGCCGCGGCCCTGGCGGCGGCCATCCCGGCGGGCCCGCCGCCGATGACGACGACGGGTCCTTCCGCCCCGGGCCCGCTCATGCCGGCAGCTCCGCGCCGTCCTGGGTGCGGATGTCGTCGCCGTCGCGGACGAGGCGCTGGCAGGCGCGGACGTCGGCGGCTCCGTTGACCACCACGAGGCAGTCGTGGCAGACGCCGATGCCGCAGAAGACGCCGCGCGGCCGGCCGCCGCCGCGGGTCGTGCGCCAGGACACCCGGCCGAGCGCCAGCAGCAGGCCGGCGACGGTCCGCCCCGCCTCGGTGACCAGCTCCTCCCCGTCGACCCGCACGCTCAACGGGTCCCCGCCCCGCCCCGCCGGGGCCGCGCCCGGACGCCGCTCACCGGCCCCCGCCGCCCGGTCCGGCAACGGGCCTCCCGCCCCGGTCCGGCCGCCGCGCCACGCCCGCCCCCGCCTACGCCGGTTCATCCGCCGCCTCCGCCTCCGTCATGACTCCCGGCCGGTCCACCCGGAACGGCTCCGCGGGCACCTCCGGCGCCCGCCCCGTGAACAGGTCCGCCAGCAACTGCCCGGTGCCCGCCGCCAGCCCGATGCCCGCGCCCTCGTGGCCGGTGGCGTGCCAGAGCCGGGGGCGGCGCGGGTCCTCGCCGATCACCGGCAGGTGGTCGGGGACGTACGGCCGGAAGCCGCCGTACGCGCGGATCACCGGGACTCCGGCGAGCACGGGGAAGAGCCCGGCCGCCTTGCGCGCCAGCTCGCGCAGCACCGCCACCCGCACCGTCTCGTCGAAGCCGGCCCGCTCCCGGCTGGAGCCGACGAGCACCGTCCCGGCCCGTGTGGCCTCCACGACGGTGGACGTCTGCAGGGCCGCGGTGCCGCCGGCGACCGCGCCGACGTAGTCGGCGTCGTAGACCTTGTGCCGCACCGTGCCCGCCGGCACCGCGGCGGTGACGAGGACGAGACCGCGCCGCGGCAGCACCGCGACCGGCGCCCCCGCCGCCGCGGCGAACCGGCCGGCCCACGGCCCGCAGGCGTTGACGACCGCGCCGCACGGCACCGTGCCCCGGTCGGTGCGCACGCCGGTGACGGCGCCCCCGGCGCCGGTCTCGACCCCGTGCGCGGTGACGCCGGCGCGCACCCGCCCGCCCCGCTCCCGTACCGCCGCCAGCAGCGCGGTCGTCGCGAGCACCGGCTGCAACTGGCCGTCCTGCGGGTAGTGGACGGCCGCCGTGACGTCCGCGGTCAGGTGCGGCTCCAGCGCCCCGGCCTCCGCGGGGGTCACCGGCTCCGCCCGGACGCCCGCGGTGCGCTGGGCCGCGGCGAAGTCCGCGAGCGCGCTCGCCGCCGCGGGCGCGGTGGCGACGACGAGGCCGCCCTTGGCCTCCCACTCCGCCTCCGCGCGGCGCGGGCCGAGCAGGTCGCGCAGTTCCGCGAGCAACCGGGGCCAGCGGCGGCGGGAGTGCTGGGCGAGGGCCAGTTCGGGTCCGGGCGCCTTGTCGGAGACCAGGACGTTGCCCTCGCCCGCGGCGGTGGTGCCGCTCGCGGGGGCGCCGTGGTCGAGCACGGCCACCGAGAGCCCGGCGGCGGTCAGCGCCTCGGCGCAGGCCGCGCCGATCACTCCGGCGCCCACGACCACGACGTCGTACGCCACCTGCCGCCCACCTCCGTTCATTAAAACGAACGTCAACGAGCGTATGGAGGGCGCCGATCGGCGGTCAAGCCCCTGTTCCGGGGAGGCGAGGTGCGTTCTGTCGCGGCGCCGGCACGGCGCACGAGGCGACCGGCGGGACCGGGTGCGCGGCGGCCGGGTACTCCAGCATCAGCACCGAGAGCACCGGGCCCCCGACCGTCTCGTAGACGTGCGGGGCGGCGGCCGGGAAGCAGACGTAGTCGCCGGGGCCCAGCTCGTACGGCGCCTCCGGCGGGCCCACCCGGAGCCGCCCGGAGGTGACGACGACGTGCTCGCGCCCGGGGTGGCCCGCCGAGTGCTGCACCTCGCCCGGGCGCACCCGCTGGTCGTACAGCTCGACGACCGTGTCGGTGAGATCCATCCGGCGCAGCATCCGCAGGTCGACCGCGTTGCTGCTGAGCACGTCGAGGCCGGCCGAGCGCACCAGCAGCACGTCGGGGTCCTCGCGCTCGGTGAGCAGCGAGGACACCGGCACCCCCAGAGCGTTCGACAAACTGAACACCGTCTCGATGGTGGGGTTCCCGGTCCCGGACTCCAGTTGCGACAGCGTGCCCTTGGCGATCCCGGAGGCGCGCGCCAGCCCGGAGAGGGAGAGCCCCGCCCGGGCGCGCAGCGCCCGCAGGTTGGCCCCGAGCACCCGGCCTGCCTGTTCGCGTACCACCGGACCTCCTCGACAGTCGTGCGAGAGGCTACCCCGCGCCCGGCGAGGCGGCGACGAGCGTAATGGTTATTCGCGTATCGTCGTTTTCATTGGTCGGCCCATTGACGCGGGAGTTGACCCCAATTCCCCGTGGAATAGGGGCCGTTGTTACTCAGGGGTTGTCGTGTGCATGTCCCGGATGTTTTCATGGCCGACCGGACAGCGCGCGCGCACAATCCTTGATCCCCCCACATCCACCCCCCACCTGAAGAAGGAGACCAGGATGGCAGCACATCCGGGTTTCGACCGCCGCGCCCTGCTGCGCGGCGGACTGACCGCCTCCGCGGCCGGCGCACTCGGCCTCGGCGCTGCGGGGCTCGCACACGCCGCGCCCAGCTCAGCGACCCTGGCCGCCCCCGGCGCAGCACGCGGCGCCCGTGCGCTCGCGGCGCCCGAACCGCGCATCTACGGCACCGCGGAATGGGGTGCCCGACCGCCGGCGACCGACATCGTCATCCTCGACCACGTGCCGACGTACATCGCCGTCCACCACACCGCTGAACCGGGCAACAGCGAGGATTACTCGCTCGAACACGCCATGGAAATCTGCCGGTCCATCCAGAACTTCCACATGGACACCCAGGGGTGGGGCGACACCGGCCAGCAGTTCACCATCAGCCGCGGCGGATACTGCCTCGAAGGCCGGCACGAGAGCCTGGGCGTCGTGCGCGGCGGCACCCAGCACGTGCAGGGCGCCAACGTCGGCGGCCGCAACAGCGAGGTCATCGGCATCGAGAACGAGGGCCTCTACACCGACGTCGACGTGCCCACCGCGCTGTGGGACTCGCTCGTCGCGATGGTCGCCTGGATCGCCGGCCAGTACGGGCGGCCGGTCGAGAACATCCAGGGCCACCGCGACTTCAACTCCACCGAGTGCCCCGGCGACGTGCTCTACGCCCGCCTGCCGGAGCTGCGCGATGCGGTGGCCGGGGTGCTCGGTGCCCCGAAGCCCGAGCGGATCGCCGTCTGGCCGCTGCTGCGCCCCGGCGACAGCGGCCCCGTGGTGCGCGCGGCGCAGCACCTGCTGCGCGCCCGCGGGTTCACCGGGCTGCCCGCCGACGGGCTCTTCGGCCCGGAGACGAAGCAGGCCGTGGCCACGCTCGCCGAGGAGGGCGGCATCGAGCGGCACTCCTGCTCGGCGGAGTTCCACAAGCGCAACGACGAGACCGGCTACCTCGGCGCGGACATCTGGCCGATGATCACCCCGCGCGGGCGCGCCGGGGCCGGCGGCGAGGTCGCGAAGGCCGTCGAGGCGCTGCTCGGCCGCGGGCGGCGGGCGCCGGCGGGCCGGGAGCTGGACGCGACGGTGTGGAAGCAGTTGCTGTCCTGAGGGCCTGAGCACGCACGCAACGGCACCGGCGACCGCCGCGCCCCCCGGGCCCGCGACGGTCGCCGGTGTCAGCGGCGGCCCGCCACGAACGGGCGGAGCCGGTCGGCGAGCGCTTCGCTCGTCACCAACTGGAAGTCCGTGGCCGGATACAGGGCCGAGTCGGGGCACGTCTGCTGCGGGCTCGTGGTGCCGTCCAGGGCGAACTTCGTCACCGGCTCGCCGGTGGCGGCCTCGAAGACCCGGAAGACGTAGCGCGCGCTCTGCACGTCGACCACGCCGTCGCCGGTGTTGTGCGAGCCGCCGAGATAGGTGCAGGTGCCCACGGTGCGGCTGTCGTGGCTGTCGTCGTCGTACTGGCAGACCACGAGCTGGGTGTCGGTGTTCGCGAAGTCCGGCGTCCAGTCGCCCGGGAGCTGGGGCGGCTCGCTCTCGTCGACGGCGATGTCGTCCTTGAAGAGTACGGCCGGATGCGGCCCGGGGCCCTCGTATGCGGGCCCGCCGGGAAGGTACGGCTTCACCTTGCCGGCCTCGAACGGCCCGGTGAAGTCGCAGGCGTCCTCGCTGCTCGCCACCGTCTGCCGCGCCGGCGGCGGCGTACGCGGCAGCGGGTCGGGGGAAGCGGTCGGGTCCGCTTCCTTCCGCCCCTTCGCGTCGCCGCCGTCATCGCCCCCGGTGCAGGCGGCCGTCCCCGCCAGCCCGGCGGCCGCGACCAGCACGAGCCCGGCCACGCCCCGTCGCACACGTCCCACGATGCCGCTCCTCCCGCCACGATCCGCCCGCACGATAATGCCCCGGGCCCGGGACGGGTCCCCGCCACGAGGTGATTCGCGCGCACCTGCCGCCAAGGTCGACTACGGGGGCTCTCCAGGTGGTTGGGTAGGGGTCGAGCAGTGCCGGGGGGACGTGCGCTCCGGTGCGGAAGGAGGAGTGCCGTGGAGCCGCTGGCGGCTGGGGATCCCGCCCGGGTGGGCGACTTCGTGCTACGCGGCCGGCTGGGCGCGGGCGGCATGGGGGAGGTGTTCCTCGGCCGGTCGCCCGGCGGGCGGGCCGCGGCGGTGAAGGTGGTGCACGCCCACCTGGCGCGGCAGCCCGAGTTCCGCGGCCGGTTCCGGCGGGAGGTGGCCGCCGCGCGGTCGGTCAGCGGCGCGTACACCGCGCCCGTGATGGCCGCGGGCCCGGAGGACGATCCGCCGTGGATCGCCACGCTCTACGTCCCCGGCCCCTCCCTGGCCGAAGCCGTGCGGGCGGCCGGGCCGTTCCCCGAGGGCGCGGTGTGGCCGCTGGCCGCCGGGCTGGTCGAGGCGCTCCAGGCCATCCACGCCGAGGGGCTGCTCCACCGCGACCTCACGCCGTCGAACGTGCTGCTGGCCGCGGACGGGCCGCGGGTCATCGACTTCGGGATCTCCCGGGCCGTGGACGGCACGGTGCTCACCGGGACGGGCGCGACCATCGGCACGCCCGGCTTCATGTGCCCGGAGCAGGCCCAGGACGGCGAAGTCCGCCAGCCGGGCGACGTCTTCTCCTTCGGCGCCGTACTGGCCTATGCCGCCGGCGGCGTCGAGCCGTTCGGGCACGGCGCGCCGCTGGGAGTGCTGCACCGCGTGGTGACGGCGGAACCGCACCTGGACGAGGTGCCCGAACGGATACGCACCCTCGCGGCGGCGTGCCTGGCCAAGAACCCGGACGACCGGCCCACCCCCGCCGAACTCCTCGGCCTCATCGCCGCGGAGTGGGACCCGGGCGACGACTTCTCCGCCGCGGCGCCGTGGCCCGCGGCCGTGCACACCCTCATCGAGGCCCGCGCCGTACCCGGTACGGCGCGGGCCACCGAACCCGACGGCGCGCCGCCGCCTCCGCACGCCGCGCCCACGGCCACCGCGCCCCCGCGGTACACCCCGACGGAGCCGGGCGGCCGGCCGCAGGAGCCGGAGCCGGAAGCCCCGCCCGCCCCCGCCGCCTCCGGCCGCGTACCGAAGGAGGACCGCCCCCGCGCGCTGCGGCGCCGCCACCGGCAGGCGCTCAAGCTCACCAGGTCGGGCCAGTACGAGGAAGCCGAACGGCAGCTCGCCGCCCTCGTCGCGGACCGGGCCCGGGTGCTGGGGTCCGACCATCCCGACGTGCAGTTCACCCGCCAGCACCAGGCCCGGGCGCTCGCGGAGACGGGCCGGCACGCGGAGGCCGAGCGGCTGCTGGCCGACGTCCTCCCGCGCATCCTGCAGCTGCGGGGGCCCGATCACCGGGACACGCTCATCACCCGCCGGCACCACGCGGAAGCGCTCGGGAACGCGGGCCGGCCGGAGGAAGCCGTGCCCCTCCTCGCCGACCTCGTCGCCGACATGGTGCGCCTGCACGGCCCCGACCACCCCGACACGCTGCTCACCCGCCATCTGCACGCCTGCAACCTCGCGGACACGGGGGACTACGCGCAGGCGGCGCGCCTCTTCGCCGACCTCCTCGACGACCGGATCCGCGTGCACGGACGCAACCACGAGAAGACCCTGGTCGCCCGCATGCTCCACGCCCACTACGTCGGATCGTCGGGGGAGCACGCGGAAGGCGCCCGCCTGATGAGCGAACTCATCCCCGACCTCTCCCGGGTGCGGGGCCCCGACCACGCCGAGACCCTGGCAGCCCGCGGCAGCAGGGCCCGCCATCTCGGTGAGGCCGGGGAACACGCGGAGGCCGTGCGTGCGTTCGCGGGACTGGCCGCCGACACCGGTCGCGTCCTGGGTCCCGACCACGACGACACCCTGAGCGTGCGCGAGCGCCACGCCACTTATCTCGGCGCGTCGGGGGAGCACGCGGAGGCCGCCCGGCTGCACGCCGGACTGGCCGCCGACCACGCGCGCCTCCTGGGCCCGGACCACCGCGACACCCTGCTCGCCCGCCACCTCAGCGCGTGGGAGCTGGGAGAGGCGGGCGAATACGCCGAGGCGGCGCGGTTGATGGGCGAGGTTGCGGCCGACTGGGAGCGCGTCATGGGGCCCGACTGCAAAGACACCATGAACGCGCGCCATTTCCACGCCCGTTACGTCGGCGGGGCGGGGGACCATGCCGAGGCGGCCCGGCTGCTGGCCGCGGTCGCGGCCGACTGGGAGCGGGTCGAGGGTCCCGGCAACCCGGAAACCCTCTGCGTCCGCGAGTGGCAGGCGTTCCACCTCGACGAGGTGGGGGAGCACGACGAGGCCGAGCGCCTGCGGGCCGAAGTCGCCGCCCACCGCACCGCTACCGAGGGAGAACCGGCGGCCTGACCCCCGGCGGCGGCATCCGGAGCGGTCTCAGGCCGCCGGTGCCGGTGGCCACCAGGGGCTGCGCCCGCGGATCCCCGACTGGGCCCGGGTGACGAGCCCCGGGTAGGACTTGCCGGGGTACCAGGGGGCGGTGGGCAGGGCGTCGAAGCCCGGCACCTCCTCCATGTACCGCACCATCCGCCGCCGCAGCGCGCGGTCGGGCAGCTCGCCGCGCATGGCGCCGACGTTCTCGGTGAGGTGGTCGGGGTCGGAGGTGGCCGGCAGCACGGCGGTGACGGCGGGGTGGCCGAGCACCCACTTCAGGAAGAACTGCGACCAGGTGGCCGCACCGAACTCCCCCGCGAGGTCCGGCACCTCCCGGCCGCGTACGACGTGGTGCAGCCGTGCCTTCTCCAGCGGCATGTTCACCAGGACCGCGACGCCGTTGTCCGCCGCCGCCGGCAGGACGCGCTCCTCGGCGGCGCGGGTGCGTAGGGAGTAGTGCACCTGGACGAAGTCGACGTCGCCGCGCTCGATCCAGTCGGCCAGCACGTCGAAGTAGGCGGGCTCGTGGTGGGTGACGCCGATGGCGCGGATGCGGCCCTCCTTCTTCCACGCGTGCAGCATCGGCAGGACGCAGTCGATGTTGACCAGGCTGTGCACCTGTACGACGTCCAGCGGCCGGCCGCGCGCGAGGCGTTCCATGGAGCGCTCCAGACTGGCCAGCGCATGGCCTTCGTCCCAGAGGAAGTCGCCGGTGGACCAGATCTTGTCGGCCAGGAACACCCGGTCCTGGAAGCCGGCGAGGGCCGCGCCGGTGTTCGTCTCGGCGGCACCGTAGAGCGGGGAGGTGTCGACCACCCGGCCGCCCGCCTCGTAGAACCGCCTGACCACCTCGGCGATGTGGCCGGTGGGCGCGTCCGGCAGGGTGTCGAAGGTGGTGAACGTGCCGAGCCCGACGGCCGGCAGCCGCTCCCCGGTGCCCGGTACCTCCCGGGTGATCAGCTCCCGCCGCCCCGGTGCCCCGGGACGCGCCTCGGCCGCCGCGGTCCCGGCGCCGGCCGCTGCCGCCGCCACGGCCAGGCCGCCGGTGGCCTGGAGCACGCGGCGCCGGGTGGCGCCGCGGGTCGGTGTCGTCGGGCTGTCGTCGGTCGTCATGGCCAACTCCCATCGGTGGCGGGGCACTTGCCGCTCGGAGCGTAAGCCGGGGCGTGGGCCGAACGCACAGACCGGTTTGGTCTGGGCACATACCCTGAAGGTATGCCGCTGGACCTGCGCCTGATGCGCTACGTCATCGCCGTCGCCGAGACCGGCGGCTTCCAGGCCGCCGCCGAGCGGCTGCACATCGCCCAGCCGCCGCTCAGCCGCCAGATACGGCAACTGGAGGCCGAGTTGGGGGTCGTCCTCTTCGAGCGCCGGCCGACCCGGCTCACGGGCGCGGGGCAGGCGTTCGTCGACGCCGCGCGCGAGACGCTCGCCGCCGCCGAGCGGACCGTCGCCGTCACCCGCCGCGCCGCCCGCACCGCCACCGGCACCCTGCGCGTCGGCTACGGGCCGACCACCGCGCACTCCGAGATGCCCCTGCTCCTCGCCGCCCTCGCCGAGGCACACCCGGAGGTGACCGTGGAGGCGGTCGAGTCCTGGGACCCCGGACTCGTCGAGGGCCTGCGCACCGGCGGGCTCGACGCCGCGCTCGGCCGCCACCTGCCGATCCCGCCGGACTGCCGGGCGCTGACGCTGCGCGCCGAGGAGTACGTGGCCGTGGTGCACGCGGGTCACCGGCACGCCGGCCGCGGTGCGGTGGCCCTGCGCGACCTGCGCGGCGAGACCTTCCGCTTCCTCGCCCGCGACCTGGCCCCCGACTACCACGACGCGGTCCTGGCCGCCGCCCGCAGCACCGGCGAGGACTTCGCCGTCTGGCACAACCCGGTCCCCGGCCTCCGCAACCATCTCGGGGTCCTCGCCGACGGCTTCATGCTGCTGCCGCGCTCCGTCGCCGAGCACCTGCTCCCCGCCGCCGCCCGCCTGACCCTCACCGACCCGCTGCCGCCCGTGCCCCTGCGGCTGGTCCACCGCGGCGCGCGGGACGCCCCCGCTCTCGCGGCGCTGGTCCGCACGGCCCGCGCCCTCGCCGCCGCCGAGGGCTGGACGGCAGGCCGGCCGCCCGCCAATCGGTGAGTAAAGAAGTCGTCAAGAAGTGCGCACCCGCGGGCGGATGGAGCCGGGTCTTCCGCTGGGGCCGCCGCGGCCGTCCGCCGGGCGCCGGACCGCTCAACCTGCTTCCCACCTGCGGCGGAGCGCCGCCCGCGGCATGCACGCCGACCGGATCCCGCGCGTGGCCGTGCCCGGCCCGCGTTCATGTTGTTGAAGAATAAATCAGTCCGCTTCGGGCTTTGCCGCCATCCCTCCTGCATGAAATCAAGTCAGTCCCAAGTGGGGCGATCCATACTGCGGACGTGGGGTGCGAGTCGCTCACACCTCGCCTGTCGATCCGTTACGGATCCCGCAGAACCCGTTGCGGGCCGGGCCCAAAGGCTCCCGGACCCGGCCCGCACCGGTGACCGCACGGACCGTCCACGGCCCGGGTGACACACCCCCGGGACCGTCCGGACGCCACGACCCTCATCCCTCCCGCACCCCTGATCCCGTCCGCCACGGCGCCGTGGCGATCCGGCGTTCCGGGGCGCACACAAGTTCACAGTTCGATGGAGGCAACTTTCATGGTGAGTCGGCGCAGGGTGCTCGCTGCGGGTATGGCAACGGCGTGCACGGGGGTGACCGGCGCGGCGTTAGTGCCGCTGGTGACCACGCCGGCCGGGGCCGAGCCCGCCGGCGCGGAGCGGGCGGCGAACGCCGCACTCGCGGTCACGCCCTTCACCCAGCCCATGCCGCGGCCCACGGTGCTGTCGCCGCTGTCGACGGCCGGCGGCGTCGACGTCTACGTCATGACGATGCAGCCGGGGACCGCGGAGATAATCCCGGGCGTCCAGTCGCAGGTGCTCACGTTCAACGGCAGCTTCCCCGGCCCGCTGATCAAGGCGCGCCGCGGCCGGCCCGTCGCCATCCAGCAGCGCAACCGGCTCGACGTGCCCGCGTCGGTCCACCTGCACGGCGGGGAGGTGGAGCCGCAGCACGACGGCCAGCCGATGGAGACCATCGCCCCGGGCGCCGACCGTACGTACTACTACCCCAACACCCAGCCGCACGCCTCGCTCTGGTACCACGACCACGCCCACCACATCGAGTCCGAGAACGTCTACCGCGGGCTCTCCGGCCAGTACCTCATCACCGACGAGGTGGAAGAGGCGCTGCCGCTGCCCACCGGGCAGTACGACCTGCCCATCGCCATCCGCGACGCCAACGTGGACGCGACGGGACTGCACTACACGATGGGCGACCGGCAGCGCTCCACGATGATCGCCAACGGCAAGGCGTACCCGTACGTCCAGGTCGCCGCCCGCAAGTACCGCATCCGGCTCCTCAACTCCTCCAACCAGCGCTTCATGGAGCTGCGGCTGGAGGACGACAGCGAGATGATCCAGATCGGCTCCGACGGCGGGCTGCTGCCGCGCCCGCACCGCACCACCGCCATCCCGCTGTCCGCCGCCGAGCGCGCCGACGTCGTCATCGACTTCTCCCGCTACCCCGTCGGCAGCAGCGTCGTGCTGAAGAACACCGGCGGCTTCGGCACCCCCGAACTCGTCGGCCAGGTGCTGCGCTTCGACATCGTCAGGACCGCGAAGGACAGCAGCCGCGTGCCCGACGTGCTGCGCGAGCTGCCGCCGCTGCCGCAGCCGACCGCCGAGCGCACCGTCACCCTGCGGATGGACGAGGACGGCCGGCCGTCCCCGCAGGCGTACATGGACGAGAAGCTGTACGACCCGGCCCGGGTGGACCAGCAGATCCGGTTCGGCGCCAGCGAGATCTGGACGATCAAGAACCTCAACCAGATCGCGTGGCACAACTTCCACATGCACCTCGTCCAGTTCCGCGTCCTGGAGCGCAACGGCCAGGCGCCGGGGCCGGGCGAGGCGGGGCTGAAGGACACCGTCAACCTGCGCCCGAACGAGACGGTCAAGGTCCAGGCGACGTTCGACACCCACAAGGGCTCGTACGTCTACCACTGCCACATGCTCGACCACTCCGCGATGGGCATGATGGCGACGATGAAGATCGCCTGACCCAAACGGCCCGCCGACGTGCCGGCCGGGGGCCTCCCCGGCCGGCCTGGCCGTACCGCCCGCGGCCCCGGTCGAGCACGACGCGGCGGCCGTCGTTGACGTAAACATGACATGCAGTCACTGTGTGCCTATGAAGCGCTTAGCGACGCTGACGGCGGCGGCCGCGCTGGCCGCCGGCTCCCTGGCCGCCGTCCCCGCCCCCACCTCCGCCGCGCAGCCCCCACCCGCCGCGCCCGAGCTCGCCCCGATCTGCAACGTCCACTGCGACGCCCGCGACCCCGCCCAGGCCACCCGCGACCGCACCGCGGTCACCGCCACCCTCTTCTCCCGCACCCTCGCGCTGCACGTGGACGACGACAGCGCCATGGGCTGGGCGACGATCGGCAACGGCAGCCCCGGCGACGAGGTCTGGCTCGACCGCTCCTTCGACGGCGGCCGCACCTGGGCCTCCGGCAGCCGGCTCGGCAACACCGCCATCCCCGCCGGCCAGCGCGGCTGGCGCACCGGCATGTACAACGTCGACGACTGGGCGAACCGCGGCGTCGGCGCCCTGCGCGCCTGCGGCAAGGCCGCCGACCGCCCCGACATCGCCTGCACCCCGTGGGCCCGCAGCACCTGGAACGCCTGGGACCGCAGGACCGCCGCCGCCACCGCGCAGATGTCCTTCTACGACCGGGCCACCGGCCTCTTCGCCACCACCGGCTGGTGGAACTCCGCCAACGCCCTCACCGCCGTCATCGACAACATCCGTGTCAGCGGCATGCGCAGCTACGAGTACGCCATCGGCCACACCTACGACCGCCAGCTCGGCGCCCACCAGGGTCAGTTCCGCAACGACTACATCGACGACACCGGCTGGTGGGGCCTGGCCTGGATCGCCGCGTACGACCTGACCGGCGACCGCCGCTACCTCGACACCGCCCGCGCCGACGCCGACCACATGGCCGCGTACTGGGACGGCCGCTGCGGCGGCGGCGTGTGGTGGAGCCAGGCGAAGACGTACAAGAACGCCATCTCCAACTCCCTCTACATCCACCTCAACGCGGCCCTGCACAACCGCATCGCGGGCGACACCGCGTATCTGAAGCGGGCGCGCGACGGCTGGAGCTGGTTCCAGGGCACCGGCATGATCAACGGCTCCTCCCTGGTCAACGACGGCATCGACCTGGGCACGTGCCGCAACAACGGCCAGCCGGTCTGGTCGTACAACCAGGGCGTGCTGCTCGGCGCCCTCACCGAACTCCACCGCGCCACCGGCGACGACGCCCTCCTGACCACCGCCCGCCGCCTCGCCGACGCCGCCACCACGGCGCCCTCACTGCACACCGCGGACGGCATCCTGCGCGACCCCTGCGAGTCGGGCGACTGCGGCGCCGACGGCCCGTCCTTCAAGGGCGCCCACGTCCGCGGCCTGGGCAAGCTCAACGCCGCCCTGCCCGACCACCCGTACACCGCCTACCTCACCCGCCAGGCGGACCGCGCCCACGCCGCCGACCGCAACGCGCTCGACCAGTACGGCCTGCGCTGGTACGGCCCCCTGGACACGACGGACGCGGCCCGCCAGCAGAGCGCCCTGGACCTGATGAACGCGGCCCCGTAGCGGTTGACACGGAGCACCGGGACCGCGCTCCCGGATTCCCGCGGTCGTCTCCTCCCGGGCCCGGGGCGCCGCCGGCGGGACGCCCCGGGGGCGGTCACCCGACTGCGGGCGTAGCGCTGGTGTGTCCGGCGCGGGTGGCACAGGCTCGGGTCAGGACCCCTGGTGTGCGGCCCGCGGGAGGCGTGAGGCGCGCGGGAACGGAGAGTGGCGGGATGGAGACTGCGCCGGTCGTCGTGGGCGTGGACGGCTCCGCGGCGGGCCTCGACGCGGTCGCGGTCGCCGCGCGCGAGGCGAAGCTGCGCGGCTGCCCCCTGCGGGTCGTACACGCGTTCCTCTGGCCGGCCTTCGGCGCCTATCCCGGCGCGCCCGCGATGCTCCCGGGGGACACCGCGCTGCGCAAGGAGGCGGAGAAGGCCGTCGAGGACGCCGTGGCGCACGCGCGCTCGGCGGAGCCCCGCGTCAAGGCCCACGGGGCCGTGGTGACCGGGGAGGCCATGGAGGTCCTGGTCAGGGAGACGAAGACCGCGCAGTTGGCGGTCGTCGCCGGCCGCGGCCTCAGCGCGTTCACCCGGCTGCTCGTGGGCTCGACGGCGGTCCACCTGTCCGCGTACGGCCACTGCCCCGTGCTCGTCGTACGCGCCGGCGGCGCGGGGCCCCGTGGTCCCGTGCTGCTGGCGGTCGACGGCTCGCCGGCCGGGGCCGCCGCCGTCGAGTTCGCCTTCGCCGAGGCGGCCAGGCGGCGCGCGGGACTCGTCGCGCTGCACGTGTGGAGCGCCTGGACCAGGTACTCGCCGGGGCGGGACGAGCCCGCCGGGCCCACCGCGGACGGACCGGCCGCGGAGGGCGACCGGGTGCTCGCCGAGGCGCTGGCGGGCGCCGAGAAGTCGTATCCGGACGTACGGGTCGAACGTACCGCCGTCGAGGGCTCGGCCCGCGAACTGCTCATCGAGGCCAGCAAGGACGCCGGCCTCCTCGTCACCGGCGCCCGCGGCCACGGCGGCTTCGCCGGGCTGCTCCTCGGCTCGGTCAGCCAGGCGCTCCTGCAGCACGCGCACTGCCCGGTCGCCGTCGTACGCGGCGCGGGTGAGCGCTCCTGACCGGCACCGGCCCCCGCGCTCCGACCCCCGGCCCTGACCGGCCCTGATCCCCGCCGCACCGACGGCCGAAGGACCTGGAGAGGCACGATGGACACCTCGCTCACCCCCACGGCGCTCGCGGAACTGCGCGAGCGGCGCCCGTACCCCGCCGTGTCGCTCACGCTGCCCACGCACCGGCGCGCGCCCCGCAACGCGGAGGATTCCGTGCGGCTGCGCAACGTCATCGCCGAGGCCGAGCGGCAGCTCGACCGCGACCCCGGCGTGACCCGCGCGGCCCGTGAGGAGATCCGCGCGCAACTCGCCGCGGCCGTCGAGGAGACCGACCTCTCCCTGGCGCTCGACGGCCTCGTCATCTTCGCCACCGTGGCCGAGCACCGCGTGTTCGCCCTCCCGCGCACCGTCCCCGAGCGGGTCGTGCTGGCCGACTCCTTCCTCACCCGCAACCTGGTGGCGGCCTACGCGGCGCAGCGCCCGTACTGGGTGCTGTCCCTGGCCGCCGACCGCGTCACCCTGTGGAGCGGCTCGGGCGAGCGCGTCACCGAGGCCACCGTCGGGGGCTTCCCGATGACCCGGACGGTGGACAACCCGGACACGGAGCGGGAGGAGCGGATCGGGGACACGCCCAGCAAGTTCCGCGACGAGGAGGTCCGCACCTTCCTGCGCGACGCCGACGCCGCGCTGCACGCCGTCCTCGCCCAGGACCCCCGGCCCCTCTACGCCACCGGCGAGGACGCCGCCCTGGCCCTCCTCGCCGACACCGGCACCGCCTCCGCGACCGCCGTCCACGTCCACCACGGCGGCCTGGCCCAGGGGCCGCCGGACGCGGTCGCCCGTGCCGTCGCCCCGGCCCGGGAGACCCAGGCCCGCCAGCACGCCGCCGCGGCCATCGCCGCCCTGGACGATGCCCGGGGCCGCCGGGCCTTCGCGGGCGGCGTGGACGAGGTCTGGTCGAAGGTCACCGACGGCCGCGTCCACCGCCTGGTCGTCGAGGAGAACTACCGCATCACCGTGCGCTCGGCCGACGACGACCACCTGGTGCCGGCCGAGGACGACGACCCCCAGGCCCGCCACGACATCGTGGACGAGATCGTCGAGCAGGCCCTCGACACCGGCGCCGACGTCACGTTCGTCCCCGACGACGCCCTCGCGGACCACGAGCGCATCGCGGCGGTGCTGCGCTACTGAGGCCGCGCCGGGGACCGGGGGCCGAAGGCGGGCGCGCGGCGGGCGATGACTTCCGGGCGCCGGTGCCGTCGTAAAGGATGACCGCAAGCGGCGCGGGGCCACCCCGCCGCAGCCACCACCGGACCAGGAGCCACCGACCATGCGCACTCTCATCAGCACCGCCTTCGTCTCCCTCGACGGCGTCATGGAGGCCCCGGGCGGCGAGCCCGGCTACCGCAACTCCGGCTGGACCTTCAAGGAGACCGAGTTCCTTCCGGAGGCGTACGCGCTGAAGGGCGAGGAGCAGGAGGAAGCCGGCGCGCTGATGATGGGCCGCGTCAGCTACGAGGCGTTCAGCCCGGTGTGGCCGGGCATGGAGGAGTTCGCCAGATACAAGGCGCTGCCGAAGTACGTCGTCTCCACCACCCTCGCCGAGGACGACCTCGTCACTGACTGGGGCGACATCACGATCCTCCGCTCCCTCGACGACGTCGCCGCCCTGAAGGAGACGGAGGGCGCGCCGATCATCGTCCACGGCAGCGCGACCCTCAACCACGGCCTGGCGGACGCGGGCCTCATCGACCGCTACCACCTGCTGGTCTTCCCCCTGCTGCTGGGCGCGGGCAAGCGCCTGTACAGCGACACCTCCAAGGACACCCAGAAGCTGAAGCTGGTCGCGGCCGAGGCGTACGCCAACGGCATCCAGAAGAACGTCTTCGACGTCCTCCACTGAACCTCCCGGACGGGCGGGGACGTTCCGGTACGCGACGGGGTAACCGCCCTGGCAGGAGGGCGGGTTCGGGGCCCGGGACCGGTGGGCGCGGTGGTCCTCACCGCTACCGCGGGGGGAGTCCAGCCCTAGGGGGCGAAGGGGGGTAACCCCTACCAAGGCCGGGGGGAACCCGGATCGTGGCGGGCGCGGATGATCCGTAACTTCGAGGGTGGCATCGCAACGGCGGTGCGCACCGACCTCGGAGGACACCGTGATCCAGCTCCCCAGCCGCCCGGCAGTCGCGGCCTTCGCCCGGTTCGTGGCCTGCGGCGGCGGCGTCGGACTGGCCTCCAGCGGTGCGCTCGTACTCCTCGACGGTGCCATGCCGATGATGGTCGCCAACGCGCTGATCACCGTGGTGTCGACGCTGCTGGCCACCGAGCTGCACGGCCGGGTGTCGTTCCGCAGCGAGCGCGGCGGCTGGCGCGTCCACCTCCAGTCGGCGCTGACGGTCGCCGTCTGCTACGCCTTCACCACCGCCGCGCTGCTGGCGCTGCACGCGGCGCAGGCGAACCCCTCGGTCGTCACCGAACAGGCCGTCTACCTCTCGGCGTCGGCCCTGGCGGGCATAGGCCGCTTCGCGGTCCTCCGCGCCGTCGTCTTCGCCGACGACCGCCGCACCCGCCGCACGCCGGCCCTCGCCCGGACGTCGGTGACGATGGCCGCGTAGCGGCTCCGCACGGCCGGGCCCCGGCTCTCGAAGGCGGCCGGCCCCTCCCGCAAGCGGGAGGGGCCGGCACAGCGGGTCGGACGGGGTTCGGACCGGGATCAGTCCAGGTCGAAGCGGTCCAGGGTCATGACCTTGTCCCACGCCGCGACGAAGTCGTGCACGAACTTCTCCTTCGCGTCGTCGCTCGCGTACACCTCCGCCACCGCGCGCAGCTCCGAGTTCGAGCCGAACACGAGGTCCGCGCGCGTCCCCGTCCACTTGACCTCGCCGGTGGCCGGGTCGCTGCCCTCGAAGAGCTGGCCGTCGCCGTTGGCGGACGTCCACGTGGTGTCCAGGTCGAGCAGGTTGACGAAGAAGTCGTTCGTCAGCGTGCCCGGGGTGTCGGTGAACACGCCCTGCGCGGACTGCTGGTAGTTGGCGCCCAGCACGCGCAGGCCGCCGACGAGGACGGTCATCTCCGGGGCGGTGAGGCTGAGGAGGTTGGCGCGGTCGAGCAGCAGGTACTCGGCCGGCAGCCGGGTCTCCTTGCCCAGGTAGTTGCGGAAGCCGTCCGCGGCCGGCTCCAGCGCGGCGAAGGACTCGGTGTCCGTCTGCTCCTCGGTGGCGTCGGCACGGCCCGGCGCGAACGGGACCTGGACCTCGATGCCGCCGTCCCTGGCCGCCTTCTCGACGCCCGCGGCGCCGGCGAGGACGATCAGGTCGGCGAGCGAGATCCGCTTGCCGCCGGACTGCGCCGCGTTGAACTCCTCCTGCACGCCCTCCAGCGTGCGCAGCACCCGCGCCAGCCGGTCCGGCTCGTTGACCTCCCAGCCGATCTGCGGCTGCAGCCGGACGCGGGCGCCGTTGGCGCCGCCGCGCTTGTCGCTGGCGCGGAACGTCGACGCCGAGGCCCACGCCGTGGAGACCAGCTCGGAGACCGACAGCCCGGACTCCAGCACCTTGGCCTTGAGCGCCGCGACGTCCGCCGCGTCGACCAGCTCGTGCGTGACCTCCGGCAGCGGGTCCTGCCAGATCAGGTCCTCGGCCGGCACCTCCGGGCCGAGGTAGCGCACCTTCGGGCCCATGTCGCGGTGGGTGAGCTTGAACCAGGCGCGGGCGAAGGCGTCCGCGAACTCCGCGGGGTTGTCCTTGAAGCGCCGCGAGATCTGCTCGTACGACGGGTCGAAGCGCAGCGACAGGTCGGTCGTCAGCATCCTCGGCTCGTGCCGCTTGGCGGGGTCGTGGGCGTCGGGCACGGTGCCCGCGCCGGCGCCGTCCTTCGGCCGCCACTGGTGGGCGCCCGCGGGGCTCTTGAAGAGCTCCCACTCGTAGCCGAAGAGGATCTCGAAGAAGCTGTTGTCCCAGGTGGTGGGGGTGCCGGTCCAGGTGACCTCAAGGCCGCTGGTGATCGCGTCGCCGCCCTTGCCGCTGGCGTGGGTGCTGATCCACCCCAGGCCCATGGCCTCGATCGGGGCGCCCTCGGGGGCGGGGCCCACGGCGTCGGCGGGGCCGTTGCCGTGGGTCTTGCCGAAGGTGTGGCCGCCGGCGATGAGGGCGACGGTCTCCTCGTCGTTCATCGCCATCCGGCGGAAGGTCTCGCGGATGTCGCGGGCGGCGGCGATCGGGTCGGGGTTGCCGTTGGGGCCCTCGGGGTTGACGTAGATGAGGCCCATCTGCACGGCGCCGAGCGGGTTCTCCAGCTCGCGGTCGCCGCTGTAGCGGTTGTCGCCGAGCCACTCGGTCTCGGGGCCCCAGTAGACGTCCTCCTCGGCCTCCCAGACGTCCGCACGGCCGCCGGCGAAGCCGAAGGTGGTGAAGCCCATCGACTCCAGCGCGACGTTGCCGGAGAGGATCATGAGGTCGGCCCAGGACAGGCTCTGGCCGTACTTTTGCTTGACGGGCCACAGCAGCCGGCGGGCCTTGTCGAGGTTGCCGTTGTCCGGCCAGCTGTTCAGCGGGGCGAAGCGCTGCTGGCCGGAGCCGGCGCCGCCGCGGCCGTCGTGGATGCGGTACGTACCGGCGCTGTGCCAGGCCATCCGGATGATCAGCGGGCCGTAGTTGCCGAAGTCGGCCGGCCACCAGTCCTGCGAGGTCGTCAGCGCCTCGGCGATGTCCCGCTTCACCGCGGCCAGGTCCAGGCTGCGGAACGCCTCGGCGTAGTCGAAGTCCTCGCCGAGGGGGTTGGAGGCGGGCTGGTTCTTGGCGAGGATCTTCACGTTGAGGCGCTCGGGCCACCACTGGCGGTTGCCGCCGCCCTGGGTCGGGTGCGGGGCGCGGCCGTGCGCGACGGGGCAGCCTGCCGCCCCCTCCGGGTGGGTGTCGGTGACGTGTGCTTCAGGCTTGTCGGCCATGAAAATCCTTCCGGACCATGCGGTTGAGGGTGCGGTGCTCGGGGGCCGCGGGGCGGAGGAAGTACGGAAGCGCCGGGGCAGCCGGGCGTGAACCGTGCGGTGTCGCCGGTTTACACCTGGACGCGACCCTCGAACCGGGCTCCGGGCAGCCGTGCGGTTCGAAACGGCGGCGTACGCGCATGTCGGAGTCTTCGTTCCTGCCGTACGAGTTCTTCCTGTTTCCTGTGGCTGTCGCCGACTCCGATCCTACGGTGGACAGATTCTAAGTCAAGAAGGACGCCAATTTAGTAACGGATCGGAGTGGCGCCCGCCCGCCGGGTCCGGACACCTGTCCCCGGGCTGTGCCACGGGGCCTCAGAGCCAGCCGTTGCGCCGGAACCCCCGGTGCACCACGTAGCACGCCACCGCGATGACCAGCAGCGTCGCCGGATACCCGTAGACCGACTCCAGCCCGGGCATGTGGTCGAAGTTCATCCCGTACACCCCGCACACCATGGTCGGGATCGCGATGATCGCCGCCCATGCCGTGATCTTTCGCATGTCCTCGTTCTGCGCCACGGTCACCTGCGCCAGATGCGCCTGGAGGATGGAGTCCAGCAGCGCGTCGTACGACGTGATCTGGTCGGTGATCCGCTGCAGGTGGTCGGCCACGTCCCGGAAGTAGGCCCGGATCCCCGGCGCGATGTGCGGCATGGGACGGGTGGCGAGGCGCTGCAGCGGCCGGTCCAGCGGGGCGACGGCCCGGCGCAGCTCCAGCAGCTCGCGCTTGAGCTGGTAGATCCGGCCCGCGTCGCCGCTGCGGGCGTGCTCGCTGAAGACGGCGGTCTCCACGTCGTCGATGTCGCGCTGCACCGCGTCGGTCACCGCGAGATAGTCGTCGACGACGTGGTCGGCTATCGCGTGCAGCACCGCCGCCGGGCCCTGCGCGAGCTGCTCGGGCGCCGCCTCCAGCGCCTCGCGCAGCGGGCCGAGGGAGCCGTGCGGCCCGTGCCTGATGGTGATCACGAAGTCGGGGCCCGCGAAGACCATCAGCTCGCCGGTGTCGACGACCTCGCTGGTCGCGGTGAGCTCCGCGTGCTCCACGTAGCGCACGGTCTTGAAGACGGCGAAGAGCGTGTCGTCGTACTGCTCGACCTTCGGCCGCTGGTGCGCGTGCACCGCGTCCTCCACCGCCAGCGGATGGAGCCCGAACAGGTCCGCGAGCCCGGCGAACTCCTCCTGCCGCGGCTCGTGCAGCCCGATCCAGACGAAGCCGTGCCCGCGCCTGCGCACCTGCCGCAGCGCCTCGGCGGCCGGGCAGTTCCCCTGCTGGAGGCGCGCGCCGTCCAGGTACGACACGCAGTTCACCACCGCGCTGCCGAGCGGCGAGCGGGCGTGGTGGCTCAGGTCCACGGTGCGCCGGGGTGTCCTGCGCACCACGTGGCGGAGGCTCTTGATCATCGACACTGCGGGCTCCTTCGGCGGACCGGTGCCAGTCTGCCACCGGTCCGCCGCGCGCCGGGCGCCTTGCGGCGATCATCCGCGGGCCGCGAGGGGAGCGGGGGAGCGCGGTCAGTCGGCGGCTGTGCGCCCCCGGCGGCGCTGTACGTAGATGCGCCCGTCGGGGCCGCCGGTCCACTCCAGGCGCACGACGCCGGGGACGGCGGCGTCGTCGATGCGGGCGGGGTCGGCCCAGTAGCCGAAGTTGGGGTTGCGGAAGAACGTCGCCCACAGCCGGCCGTCCGCGTCGGCGAAGAAGTTGTTGTGCCCGGCGCCCACGCCCGCGGTCCAGCGCCGGGAGTACGGGCCCTCGAAGCGGTCGGCGACGGCCACCACCGCGTCGTACTGGTACTGCACGCGGCCGGCGCCGCCCGGCTCGTACGCGTGCCGCGTGCTGCCGTACGCGTCGAGCGAGGCCCGGTTCCACGCGGCGTGCAGCAGGAAGTACTTCCCGCGGTGCCTGAAGACGTACGCGCCCTCCAGGTACGGCTCGGGGGAGTAGCGCTGCTGCTCGAAGCGCGGCAGGTCCGTCGCCGGGACGATGTCCTCCATGTCGTCGCGGAACTTCGCGTACAGGTCGTTGTGGAGGACCAGCCAGGTGTCGCCGCCCTCGCTGTAGAGGCTGCCGTCGATGTGGTGGTACGCGCCGGGCTCGATGAACGACGGGCCGCCCTTGACCGGGTCGCCGAAGGGCTTGTCGAGATTCCCCTCGACCAGCCGGTACGGGCCCTCCACCCCGCCCTCGCTCACCAGCATGAACGAGCCGACCAGACGCGAGTGGTCGCCCATGCACGCCACGATGTACCAGCGGCCGTCGACGTAGTGCACCTCCGGCGCCCAGGCGTTGGCGCGCTTGCCGAACATGTCGTCGTGCCAGTACTCCTGCCACGGCGCGACGACGGTGCGGCCCGGCCGGTTCTCCCCGGCGAACTCCGGCGACCACACCTTGCCCTTCTCCGCGTCCGGCCGGATGCCGGTGGTGTCCGCCAGCTTCCAGGGGCCGCGCAGGGAGCGGGCCGTCCAGACGAAGATCCCGTCGTTCCACGGGCTCGCGGTCGTCAGCCCCGGGACGCGGGTGGTGCCGGTCGCGACGTACAGCGGACGGCCGTCCACCGAGAAGCAGTTGACGTACGTGTCGCGCATCCACACCACGCCGCGCTCCTCGTCGCGGGGGCGCAACTCCAGCGGCAGCACGAAGGAGTTGTCGTCGCGCGGCCACAGGTCGGCGCGGGTGTCGGCGAGCCCGTACGGCTCGGGGTCCGGCCAGTTCCCCGAGGCGTTGCCGCCGCCCCCGGCCGGGGCGGCGTCAGGGGAAGGTGCCGCGGACGCGGGCACGGGCGCCAGCGCCGCCGCCGCTCCCACGGAGCCGGCGCCGGCCAGCAGGGACCGCCGGCCGATGGACGAACCGCTCGCTGAGTGGGTCATCTTCTCTCGTCCTCCTCGTCGTGCCGCGCGCGCCGGCGGCCCCGGGACCTGTCCTGGCGCACAGCATGCGAACGCCCCCAGATTTTCGTCAACAGGTCGGAAAAATAATCCGGTCGGGCCGCGAGCGCCGCCCGGTCCGCGCCCCGGAGCATCGCCGCAGGTCACGCAAGATCCATCGTGCAGCAGCGGTAACGGAGTTTTGTGACGGGAGTCTTGCGGCCGTGTGTTTCTTTTTTCCGACCTGTTGACGAAAAACTCGGGGCGTCCCCATGCTGTCGGCCATGCACCCCTCCGCAGGCCCCCTCTCCCGCCTCCGCCGCGAGCACGAAGAGCTCGTGCTCTCCCTGCTGCGCAAGCACGGCCCCCTCAGCCGCGGCGAACTCGGGACCCGCTGCGGGCTCTCCCGCACCACGCTCTACGACATCGTCGGCGACCTCATCGCCAGCGGCGCCGTCGTCGCCGCCGTGCCGCTGGCCGAGGAGCGGCGGCGCGGCCGGCCCGTGGAGAAGCTCTCCCTCAACCCCGACGCCGGACAGGCCCTCGGCATCGACTTCGCCCGCCGCGCCGTCCACGTCGCCGCCGTCAACGTCGCCCACGAGATCGTCGGTTCCGCCAGCGAACAGCACGCCCCCGATCTCTCATGGGAGGAGCGCGTACGGCTCGCGGAACGGCTCGTCGGCACCCTCACCGGCGGCGTGCTGCGCCTCGGCGCGCTCGACGCCATCGGCGTCGGCGTCGTCGGCCCCATCGGCGCCCCCGGCGACCTCACCGCCGGCGGCCGCCGCCTCGACGTACTGTCGGACCTGCTGCGCAAGAGCTTCGGCGTGCCCGTACTCCTGGACAACAACACCCGCCTCGCCGCGCTCGCCGAAGCCACCTGGGGCGCCGCCGCCGACGACGCCGACGTGCTCTACCTGCGCGTCTCGCACGGCGTCGGCGGCGGCCTCATCGTCGGCGGCTCCCTGCACCGCGGCGCCTTCGGGCTCTCCGGCGAACTCGGCCACGTCACCGCCGTACCGGCCGGCGCGCCCTGCGAGTGCGGCGGCGCCGGCTGTCTGGAGACCGTCGCCTCCGTCGGCGCCGTACTCGACGCCTACCGCGCCGCCGGCGGCCAGGCCGGCGACCTCGCCGCCTTCACCGCCGCGCTCTCCGCGGGCGACCCCGCGGCCCGCGCCGTCCTGGCCGTCGCCGGCGCCCACATCGGCACCGTGCTCGCCGCCGTCTGCAACGCCATAGGCCCGGGCGTCATCGTCATCGGCGGCGAACTCGCCCGCGCCGGCGAGGCGCTCACCGGCCCCATCGAGAAGGCGCTCGGCGCCCACATCATGCCCGCCTCCCGCGACCGCGTGGTGCTGCGCCCCGCGACCCTCGGCGCCACCGGCGGCGCGCTCGGCGCCATCGCGCTGGTGCTGCACGAATCCCCCCTGCTCTCCCACTACCCCGCAGACGCCGGTCCCCAGGACGACGCGTGAGACGAACGAGGTACGTATGGCCGTGATCACCACACCCCGCAAGCGGGCCGCCCGGCCACGTACGCGCCGCAGCGAGCGGCGCGGCCGGGTCCGCTCCCTCGTACTGAACGTCATCGCCCTCGCCGCGGGCGTCGTCCTCTGGGCGGTGCTGGCCGCGCTCAACGTCGAGAGCCTGCCGGGACCGCTCGCCGTGGCGCAGAAGGCCGGCGACCTCATCGCCGACGGCACCCTCGCCGACGACCTGCTCGCCAGCCTCCGCCGCGTCTTCACCGGCTTCGCGCTCGGCACCGCGCTGGCGATCCCCGTCGGCTTCCTCATGGGCTGGTACCCCACGGCCCGCGGCCTGCTGGAGCCGTACGTCCAGTTCTTCCGCACCATCCCGCCGCTGGCGCTCATCCCGCTGGCGATCGTGCTCATGGGCATCGGCGAGACGCCGAAGGTCTTCGTCATCTTCCTGGCGGCGTTCCTGTCGTGCGTCGTCGCCGCCTTCCAGGGCGTGGTCGACGTGGACCGCACGCTCATCAACGCCGCCCGGGTCCTCGGCGCCTCCGACCGCGTGATCTTCCTGAAGGTCGTGATCCCGGCGTCGACCCCGTTCATCCTCGTCGGCATGCGCATCGGCCTCGGCGCCGCCTGGGCCACCGTGGTGGCCGCGGAGCTGATCGCCGCCCAGGAGGGCCTGGGCTTCCGCATGCAGCACGCCCAGACCTACTACGACCTCGACACCATCTTCGTGGGACTCATCACCATCGGCGTGCTCGGCCTGGTCATGGACCGGCTGCTGCTGCTCGCCGAACGGCGTCTCACCGGCTGGCAGGAGCGCCGATGACCGAGAAAATCTCCTTCCGGGACGTCGTGAAGACCTTCCCGATGAAGGGCACCGACTTCACCGCCCTCGACGGGGTGTCCCTGGACATCGCCGACCGCGAGTTCGTCACCGTCGTCGGCCCCTCGGGCTGCGGCAAGAGCACCCTGCTCAACATGGCCGCCGGGCTCGCGGAACCCACCTCGGGCTCCGTGCTGGTCGACGGCAGCCCCGTCACCGGTCCCGGGCCCGGCCGCGGCGTGATCTTCCAGCAGTACGCCCTCTTCCCCTGGCTGACGGTGCGGCGGAACGTCGAGTTCGGGCTGAAGCTCGCCGGTCTCGCGGCGGACGAGCGCAGGAAGCGCGCCGACAGCGCCATCGAGCTGGTCGGCCTCACCGACTTCGCCGACGCGCTGCCCAAGACCCTCTCCGGCGGCATGAAGCAGCGCTGCGCCATCGCCCGCGCGTACGCGGTCAACCCGCAGGTGCTGCTCATGGACGAGCCGTTCGGGGCGCTGGACGCGCTGACCCGGGTGCAGTTGCAGGACCAGCTCCTCGACACCTGGAGCCAGGACAAGCGCACCGTCATGTTCATCACCCACGACGTCGACGAGGCGGTCTACCTGGCCAGCCGGGTGGTGGTGATGGCCGCCCGCCCCGGGCGCATCCACCGGATCGTCGACGTCGCCCTGCCCTACCCCCGTACCGAGGAGATCCGGCTCTCGCCCGAGTTCGGCCGGATACGCAACGAGGTCTGGCACTCCGTCTACCACCAGGGCACCGCCCCGGCCGCCGCCTGACCGCACCCCGACGCCCGTACACCGCACAGGACTTCAGCACACCCGAAAGGACCACTCCGCCATGCGTGCGACCCGTCGTACCCTCGCCCTCTCACTCACCGTAGCGCTCATATCACTCCCGGTCGCCGCCTGCTCCGACGACAGCGGCGGCGGCGGTGACGGCAACACCGTCCGCTTCGGCTACATCAACGACTACAACGGCGCCAGCCTGCTGGCGATCGCCGAGAAGCAGGGCCTGTGGAAGGAGGCCGGACTCGACGCCGAGGTCTCCGTCTTCAACAACGGCCCCATCCAGATCCAGGCCCTCGGCGCCGGCGACCTCGACTTCGGCTACATCGGCCCCGGCGCGATGTGGCTGCCCGCCTCCGGCAAGGCCGACGTCATCGCCGTCAACACCCTCGGCTACGCCGACCGCGTCATCGCCCAGCCCGGCATCGGCTCCCTGGCCGGCCTCAAGGGCAAGAAGGTCGGCGTCCCCGAGGGCACCTCCGGCGACATGGCACTCAACCTCGCCCTCCAGGAGGAGGGGATGTCCATCGACGACGTCGAGAAGGTGCCGATGGACCCCGCGACGATCGTCTCCGCGTTCTCCTCCGGCCAGATCGACGGCGCCGGCCTCTGGTACCCGATGATCGACGAGATCAAGGCCAAGGTCCCCGACCTCGAAGAGGTCGCCAGCACCCGCGACTTCGAGAACGGCTACTTCCCCAACGCCTTCGTCGCCGGCACCGGCGTCGACCCCGAGCTCACCACCAAGGTCGTCGGCGTGCTCCAGAAGGCCAACGACTGGCGCTTCGAGAACCCCGAGGAGTCCGTCGCCGACACCGCCGCGATGCTCAAGCTCGACGAGGAGAAGGTGAAGGCCGACGCCGCCAACCAGGAACTCCTGGCCACCAAGGACCTCGTCGCCAAGACCGAGGACGGCACGGTCGGCGGCTGGCTGAACGACCTCGCCGAGTTCTTCGTCGGCACCGGCCAGCTCGACGAGGCCCCCGACCCGGCGGAGTACTACCTCGGCGACCTCTACACGAAGGCATCCACCAAGTCAGCTTCTCGGTCCTGAAGGGTCGGGCTTGATGGCCCGGGGTCTTCACACCGATTCGCGCTCCCGGCTGTCCCCTACGACAGGACGGCCACGGGTCGCATCCACCACAGGAGAGGAGGTGCTAGGTCTCTTGCAGTGCGGGACTGTTGACGAAGCCCCACGCCAGGCGTGCGCGCTCACGCACGTTGACCCCGGCGACGTGATCGGCCGGACCAGCGAGCCCGCACCGACGACAGCGAAAACGATCCCGGGCCGGCCGGTTGCCGCGCTCGGTGTGGCCGCAGCGCGGGCAGCGCTGCGAGGCATGGCGGGCGTCGACTTCGAGGAACGCCACACCGGCCCGGCGGCATTTGTATGCCAGGTGCTTACCGAGCTGTCGGAACGGCCAGGAGGAAAGCGCGGCCCGCTGGTCGCGGGAAGGCCGTACCCGTTCGCGGATTCCGCCGAGGTCCTCGACGGCGATACCGCGTCCGGTGCGTTGTGCGACGCCCCGGTCCACGCCGATCCAGCCACTCGGCTCCGCCACCGTGGGCTCGGGCACCTCACATACGGCGAGGAGCAGCCACTTTCCGGCACGGTGCACGAGATCGCTCTCGCCCTTGCGGTACTTCGCCAGCAGCGCCACCTGCTCCGGATGCCCGACGTAACACACGCCCTTCAGGCGCCCGTCGGTGGTCCAGATACTGACCGTGCGGGCGTCGTGCTGCCAGGACAGGATCCGGTCGTCGTAGGGCTGCGCCGCGTCCGGGCGGAACACGATCGGCTTCGACTCGGCCCTGACTCTGCGCTGCGAACCCGGCGGGCCGAGGTTTCCCGCCCGCACGTTGACCCTGAGGGTGGTGTAGGCATCCACGGTCTTCTTCACCGATCTGACGGCGGCCTGCGCAGCCAAACCGAAGTCTGCTTTCAGCTCGGCGTACACCTCCTTCTGCAGATCGTTACGCGACCGCTTGCCCGTCGAGTACGCCACTGCCGAGGCCCGGTTCGCCGCGGCATTGCAGGCGTGCAGCGTCCGCTGCAGTGCCGACGCCTCCTTGGGCGTCGGCAGCAACCTGACCTGCACCACCAGCCTCATGCAAGCAACCTACCGGCGACCACTGACAACGCCTCCCACGCAGATGACGCTGCGCCGCCCCCGACGCCAGGATCAGGTTTCGATTTCTCAGGATCCGAACGCTGGGGCTTCCTCGAAAGGGCAAGAGTGAACCTGCTGTTCTTCATGACCGACCAGCACCGCGTCGACACCCTGGGCTGTTACGGCAACCCGCACGTCGCCACCCCCCACCTCGACCGGCTCGCCGCCACCGGCACCCGGTTCGAGAGGTGCTACACCCCTACCGCCATCTGCACCCCCGCCCGCGCCAGCCTGCTCACGGGACAGGCGCCGTTCCGCCACCGGCTGCTCGCCAACTACGAACGCAACGTCGGCTATCTGGAGGACCTGCGGGACGACGCGTTCACCTTCCCCGGCGCGCTCGCCGCCCGCGACTACCAGCTCGGGCTCATCGGCAAGTGGCACGGCGGCACCCACCGCAACGCCGCCTCCTACGGCTTCGAAGGACCCGACCTGCCCGGCTGGCACAACCCCGTCGACCACCCCGACTACCTCGCCTACCTCGACGAGCGGGGGCTGCCGCCGTACCGGATCTCCGAGCCGATCCGCGGCACCACCCCCAACGGCAACCCGGGCAACCTGCTCGCGGCCCGCCTCCACCAGCCGGCCGAGGCCACCTTCGAGCACTACCTGGCCACCCGCGCCATCGAGCACCTGGACGCCTTCGCGGCCACCGGCCGCCCCTTCTTCCTCGCCACCCACTTCTTCGGCCCGCACCTGCCCTACCTGCTGCCCGACGAGTATTACGACATGTACGACCCGGATCTGGTCGAGCTGCCGCCGTCCATCGCCGAGACCTTCGAGGGCAAGCCGGCGGTCCAGCGCAACTACAGCGCGCACTGGACCTTCGACACCCTCCCCCTCGACGTCACCCGCAAGCTGATCGCCGTCTATTGGGGCTACGTCACCCTCATCGACCGCCAGATCGGCCGCATCCTCGCCCGCCTCGACGAACTCGGCCTCACCGACGGCACCGCCGTCTTCTTCACCGCCGACCACGGCGAGTTCACCGGCGCCCACCGGCTCCACGACAAGGGCCCGGCGATGTACGAGGACATCTACCGCATCCCCGGCATCGTCCGCGTCCCCGGTGCCCCGCCGCAGGTGAGGGACGAGTTCGTGACCCTCACCGACTGCACCGCCACCATCCTGGACCTCGCAGGATGCGACACCGCGCCCGCCGTCGACAGCCGCAGCCTGCTGCCGCTGGTCCGTGGCGAGCACCCCGAGTGGCCCGCGGAACTGCTCGCCGAGTTCCACGGCCACCACTTCCCGTACCCGCAGCGCATGATCCGCGACGAGCGCTACAAGCTCGTCGTCAACCCCGAGTCCGTCAACGAGCTGTACGACCTGCACGCCGACCCGCACGAGCTGACCAACCGCTACGCGCACCCCGAGATGCTCCCCGTACGCCGCCGGCTGCTGCGCCGGCTGTACGACCTGCTGCGCGAGCGCGGCGACAACTTCTACCACTGGATGACGCCGATGTACGACGTCGGCGCCCTCGACTACGACCCGACCCTCAGCGCATTCGAACCGGAAGGAACCACCGCATGAGACGGACGTGGACACGGACCGCGCTGCTGCTGTGCGCGCTCCTCGCAGGGCTGCTGCCGCTGTCGTCCGCGACGGCCGCGGACCCGGCCCCGGAGCCGGGCCGGGCCCAGGCCCCGGCGTCGGCGCCTGCTTCGGCTTCGGCTTCGGCTTCGGAGAAGAGCGCCCCCGGGACGTACACCAACCCGGTCACCGACGGCGTCGTCGACACCTTCCCCGACCCGGTGACGATCCGCGGCAAGGACGGCTACTGGTACTCCTACGGAACCCAGAACCCCGTCTTCCAGACCGGCGGCGAGCAGGGCGAGCGGATGCTGCCGATCCTGCGGTCGAAGGACCTGGCGAACTGGGAGTACGCGGGCGAGGTCTTCACCCCCGGGACCCAGCCCGAGTGGCACCGCGGCTCCCGGCTGTGGGCCCCCGACATCCGCTACAACGACGGCCACTACACCCTCTACTACTCCGTCCCGGGACGCGACACCGTCGGCGGCGCCACCGCGCCCACCCCGACCGGACCGTGGACGGACACCGGCCCCGTACTGCCCGCGCCCAGCGGCTGCCCCACCGGCGGCATCGACCAGGCGCAGTTCACCGACCGCGACGGCAAGACGTATCTGTACTGGGGCAGTTACGACATCCTCTGCGTCGCCGAGATGAACGCCGACCGGACCCGCATCACCGGCGAGGTGACGAAGGTCGCCCAGGGCCGGCGCATGGAAGGCGCGTTCGTCGTCCGCCGCGACGACCACTACTACCTCTTCTACTCCGACGCCGGCTGCTGCGACGGCGCGTACAGCGGCTACCAGGTCAAGGCGGGCCGCTCCACCAGCCCCACAGGACCGTTCCGCGACGACGAGGGCGTCGACCTGATGGCGCCGACCAGCAAGGGCGCCATCGTCCTCGGCGCCAACGGCAACCGCTGGATCGGCCCCGGGCACAACGGGCTCACCACCGACCTCGCCGGCCAGGACTGGCTCGTCTACCACGGCATCCCCGCCGACGACCCCGACCTCGACCGCTTCCCCCAACTGCCCGACCGCCAGCTCACCCGGCGCCCGATGCTCATGGACCGGCTCGACTGGATCGGCGGCTGGCCCGTCGTCCGCGCCGGCGCCGGGCCCTCCGAGGGCCCGCAGCGCGCCCCCGTCACCGACTGGGACGCCGGCGGCACCTTCGCCAGCGGTTCCCTCGACGGCTGGCGCGCCGAGGGCGCCGGCACCGGCGGCTGGTCGGTCGCGGACGACGCCGACTCCGGCCCGTACGCGACCCACGGGGGCGGCGACCGCGAGGCGTTCCTCGTCACCGACCGGTCCGCGCCGCGGGACCTGCGCGCCGAGGCCGACCTGCGGGTGACCTCGTCCGACGGCGCCGCGGGCCTCACCGTCGCCTACCGCGACCCGCGCAACCACACCACCGTCTGGCTCGACCGCGCACGCGGCGCCCTGGTCACCGACGTCGTCGTGGACGGCCGCAGCCGCGGCGAGCAGGTGACGCCGCTGCCCGCCTCCTACGACTGGGACTCCTGGCACAACGTCACCGCCGAGATCCGCGGCGGCCGCATGAGCGTCGAGGTGAGCGGCGACCGGCTGCGCGACGCCGTCGCCGCCCAGGAGCGCAAGCTGCCCGGGGCGGCCGTCAGGACGGGCGCGGTCGGCACCGCGGCCCGCGGCGGCGGCGCGGCGGCCGACAACGTCGGCGCGGCCCGGCTCCACGAACCGGTCACCAAGCGCGTACCCGAGCCGGCCACGGGCCGCCTCCTGCCCGGCTACGGCGACGAGTTCGACACCGCCGCCGTGCCCGGCACCGAGCCCGGCTCCCCGTGGCGGTGGCTGCGCGGCCCGGCGCCCGGCGTGACCGCGGACGGCGGCGAACTGGTCTGGCCCACGCAGAACGGCGAGCTGCACCTGAACAACAACACCGCCTCCGTACTGCTGCGGGACGCCCCCGAAGGCGACTACACGGTGACGGCGAAGCTCGACTTCGACCCTGCCCAGCCCAACCAGCAGGCGGGACTGCTCCTTTACGCCGACGACGACAAGTACTTCAAGATGACCCACTCCGCGCTGCCGCTCAACCGCGGCGGCGGCACGGTCCTCGACGTCAGCGAGTTCGGCAAGGAAGGCGGCCGCCCCACCACCTCGCCGCCGACGCCCGTCGCCAACGCGCCCATGTTCGGCGGCCCCACCGCGGACACCATGTGGCTGCGGCTGTCGTACCACCACGACGCGGAGAACGGCGAGCACGAGGTGCGCGCGGCCACCAGCCGCGACGGCCGCACCTGGGTGCACAACGGCGTGTGGACGCTGCCCGGGGACGAGCGGCTGCAGATCGGGCTGGTGTCGATGAACAAGGAAGGAGCGGTCGCGAAGTTCGACTACGTACGCACCCACCGGAGCCGGTGATCGCAGCCTGATCGGTTCCGACGTCTTGACGATCGGCCCGGCCGCGCTCACCGTTGCTGAGGCTGGTCCACCGGCCCCGCCGGCACTCCTGGTGCCGGCGGGGCCGCCTCGTGCGTCCCCCGTACGTCACCTCGGAGAGGTCCTCGTGAACAGCAAACTGCTCGGCGCGGGCACGGTCCTGGCGCTCCTCGCCTCCGCCGCCGCGATGCCCCCGGCGTCCGCTTCGGTGCCGGCGTCGTCCGTGCCCTCCGCCCCGGCCTCCCCGGCGGCGGCGAAGCCCCTGCCGCTGGGCGACCCCGGCCTCACCGAGACCAGGACCACCGAGACGCTGCAGCCCGGCGTCACCCTCACCCGCATCGTGCGCGGCGCCGGCAGCCCGCAACTCCCGTGGACCGTCGAGGTGTCCATCCCCGGCGGCGAAGGCTCGCCCGACCCCGACGCGCCGCCCGCCGCCCTGCGGGACCGGGCCAGCGCCGAGGAGCTGGCCGCGAAGCTCACCGGCGCCGGCTTCGCCGCCCGCGCCGAGGAGGTCACGACGCCCGCGCTCGCCGACTTCGCCGGGGGCACCCTCGGCTGGCGGGTCCGCGTCGGCTCGTTCGACGGGCAGGCCGCCGCGAACGCCGAACGGGCCCGGCTGGTCGCCGCCGGCTATACCGGCTCCGCCGCGTACACCGGCTGGGACGGCGACCCCGGCGTCCGCGGCACCTGGCGGGTCGACGTGCTCACCGTCGACCCGCGCACCTTCCGCGGCGGGCTCACCGCCTCGTACGGTCCCGACCTGGAGAACCGCGAGAAGACCAGCGAACTCGCCGCCGCCGCGGGCGCGACCGCCGGGGTGAACGCCGGGTTCTTCGTCCTCGACCCGAAGGCCGGCGCCCCCGGCGACCCCGCGGGCGCCGGCGTCTACGACGGCCGCGTGCTCAGCGAGTCCGTCGGCACCCGGCCCGCGCTGGTGCTGCGCGAGTCGGCCCGGGACACGGGCGTCACCCGGCTCGGCTGGCAGGGCAGCGTCACCGCCCGCGGCGGCGCGCTGCCGCTGGACGGTATCGACCGCGTACCGGGCCTCATCCGCAACTGCGGCGGCACCGCCGACGACACCCCGACCTCCCTTCCGCGGCACGACGTGACCTGCACCGACGACGACGAAGTCGTCGCCTTCACCGGGGAGTACGGGGCCCGCACCCCCGCGGGCGACGGCACCGAGGCCGTGCTCGACGCCCGCGGCCGGGTCGTCGAGGTGCGCTCCCCGCGCGGCGGCCCGCTGCCGGCCGGCGGCACCTCCGTCCAGGCCACGGGCGCGCACGCCGACGAACTGGCCGCCCTCGCCCGCCCCGGAGAGCTACTGCGCGTACGCCACGGGCTGCACGACGACCGCGGCCGTCCGCTGGCCACCACGCCGGGCACCGCCGTTGTCAACGGCGGTCCCGAACTCGTCCGCGACGGCCGCACGCACGTCACGCCCGCCGCGGACGGCATGGTCCAGCCGGGGAACCCGAGCTTCTATTACGGCTGGATGCACAAGCGGAACCCACGCACCCTCGCCGGTGTCGACGCCGCGGGCCGCACCGTCCTCGTCACCGCGGACGGCCGCGCCACGGACTCCCTCGGCCTCAGCATCCCCGAAAGCGCCGACGTCGCCCGCGCGCTGGGGCTCCGCGACGCCGTGAACCTCGACGGCGGCGGCTCGACCACGATGGCCGTCGGCGGCGAGGTGATCAACGACCCGTCCGACGCGGCGGGGGAGCGGCCGGTCGGCGACGCGCTGCTGATCCTGCCGCAGCGGCGCTGACGACGTTCCTGCGCCGGGAACACGCACGTCCGAACACGCACGTCCAGCGACCCACACCACCAACGGGAGCCGCCATGACAGCAGTTCAGACCGTGAGAAACCGCTTGCTACTGATCCTCACCGCCCTCCTCCTCACCCTCGTCCCCGCCGCCCCGTCGCTGGCCGCGGCCGCCCCGGAAGCCCCCGCGGGAGCCGCCGCGCAGGGCGGGCCCCGGGGTGACGCCGAGGTCGTCGGCGTCGAACAGGTCGGCGAGCGCCTGGTGGACCTGTCGGTACGGTCCCCCGCCCTCGGTGGCCGCACCGTCCCCGTACGCCTGCTGACCCCCGACGGCTGGAACGCCAAGGAGCCCGGCCGGAACTGGCCCACCCTGTGGCTGCTGCACGGCTGCTGCGGTGACTACACGTCGTGGACGTCGGCGACCGACGTCGAGGACACGGACGACCTGCGGAACGTCCTCGTCGTCATGCCCGAGGCCGGCTGGAACGGCTGGTACAGCGACTGGTGGAACTTCGGCGCGGGCGGCGACCCGGCATGGGAGACCTTCCACACCGACGAACTGCGCCGCCTGCTGGAGAGCGACTGGGGGGCAAGCAGCAACCGGGTGGTCGCGGGCCTGTCGATGGGCGGCCAGGGCGCGCTGATGTACGCGGCCCGCCACCGCGGCATGTTCCGCGCCGCCGCCGCCTACTCCGGCGCCGCGCACCCGCTGCTCAACGACGAGTCGGTGGGCCGCATCATGGGCTTCTTCGCCGGCCAGGGCGACGACCCGCGCCGCGTCTGGGGCGACCCGGTCGACCAGCGCGCCATCTGGCAGGCCCACGATCCGTACTACCTGGCGAAGAAGCTGAAGTCGACGCCGGTCTACCTCTCCTGCGGCGACGGCACGGCGGGCCCGCTGGACCCGCCCGGCGCGAGGGACGCCCTGGAGGCGGACTTCAACAGGCAGAACCAGGCGCTGGCCGACGAGCTGAAGCGGGTCGGCGCGAAAAAGGTGATCACCAACCTCTACGGTCCCGGCACCCACCGCTGGGCGTACTGGGAGCGGGAGTTGCACGCCTCGCTGCCGATGCTGCTGGACGCGCTGAAGGTGCGCTGACGGTGCGCTGAGGAACCCGTACAGGACCCGCCCAGCCGTCGGCTGGGCGGGTTACTCACTGGACTGGAGTAGTCACGGTCCGTAATCATGGCGGTGCCGGAGTTCCGGCAGTGACACATGAGAGGTGGCCGGACATGGGGAAAGTCGGCAACGTCAGCCTGTACGGGGGCGAGTCGGAGGCAGCGGACAATCTCAAGACCTTCGGGGCGATGCTGAAGGTGCTCCGGGACGAGGCGGGGCTGACGCAGGAGGCGCTGGCCGACGGCCTGGGGTACTCGGTGGAACACATCTCCAAGATCGAGCGGGGCGGCCGGTTCCCGCCGAGGGACCTGGACAAGCTGGCGGAGGAGGTGCTGGGCCCGCTGGCGGCGAGGCTGCTGAGGGAGACGCGCCTGAGCCTGACGAGGAAGGCGGGCCTGGCGTCGCGGTTCAGGCACTGGGCGGTGATCGAGAAGGAGGCGCTGACGCTGTACGCGTACGAGTGCCGCACGATTCCCGGGCTGTTGCAGCCCGAGGCGTACGCCCGCGCGCTGTTCGGTACCGGACTGCCGCCGATGACCGAGGAGCAGATCGAACGGCAAGTCGCGGCAAGGCTGGAGCGGCAGGTCGTCCTCGATGAGCGTCCGAACACGTACTTCGGCTTCATCCTGGAACAGGCCCTGCTGGAGAGGCATGTGGGCGGGGTCGAGGTCACCCGCGTCCTGCTCGACCACCTCCTCGGTGCGGGCGAACGCCGCAACGTCGAGATCCAGGTGATGCCGCGTCGCATGGAGAACCACGCCGGGGGAGACGGCTCTCTCTACCTCGCCGAAACCGTCGACCACAAGTGGCTTGGCTACTCCGAGGGGCAGCGGTCGAGCAATCTGATCAGCGACCTGGCCGATGTGGGTATGCTCCAGCAGCGCTACCGGAAGCTCAGTTCCCAGGCACTCAGCCACGAAGCTACGGTGGACTTGTTGCAGCAGATGCGAGGAGACCTATGAGCAGGATCGGACCGGAGTGGTTCAAGAGCAGCTACAGCGGAACCGAGGGCGACAACTGCATCGAGGTCGCCGTGACTCCGCAGGCTGTCCTCGTCCGCGACACGAAGGACCGGGAGGGCGGCCAGCTCTCTGTGACCCCCGCGGCCTGGGCCGACTTCGTCGCCTTCGCCAAGGCCGTCGAACTCTGAAGCACCCCCCGCCCGTGCGGCCGCACCCGGCCGCACGGGCTTGCACCGCGCAACGAGGTGAGCGGAGTTCGTTGCGGGGGTGGTGCCGGGGGGTCGCCCTTCCCACACTGGTGGCGTACGGGCGACGGGGGGCACAGACATGGCGACGCGCGCGGAACCGGCGCGGGCACCGCTGCCGGAGCGGCGGCCGGAGCTGGACGCGATCCGGATGCTGGTCGTGATCGGGCTGGTCTTCTTCCACTCGGCGCTCGTCTTCGCCGCCGACGACGACTTCTACGTCAAGAACGCCGAGACCACAGAAGCCATCATGGTCATCGCCGGGTTCGCGGTCGTCTGGGCCATGCCGCTGCTGTTCCTCATCTCCGGCCTCGGTGCCTGGCACTCGCTTCAGCGCCGCGGCGCCGGCGGCTTCGCCACCGAGCGGCTGCTGCGGCTCGGTGTTCCGCTGGTCTTCGCGACCCTCGCGCTGAACCCGCTGCCGCAGTGGCTGCGGCTGCGCTCGGCCGACCCCGGCTACCACGAGTCGTACCTCGGCTTCCTGCCCCGCTTCTACGACGTGCACCTGGAGCCAGAAGAGTTCCCCTTCCTCGTCCAGGGCGAGCACTTCGAGACCGGCCATCTCTGGTTCGTCGTGCTGCTCCTGGCGTTCTCCCTCATGCTGGTGCCCTTTCACCGGTGGCTGCCGCGCGAGGGCGTCCGATGCATCGGCGACCGGGTGGCGGAGGCGACCGTGTACCGGCGGGGCACCGTGTTCCTGCCGGCCCTCGCCTTCGCGGCGATCTGTGCCTTCGGGCGGATGGAAGAGGACTACGCGGGCTGGCACCGCTGGTCGTACCTGCTGTTCTTCGTTGCCGGCTTCGCGCTCGCCGCCGACGACCGCTTCCGCACCGTGATGCGGCGCGACGCCCGGCCCGCAGCCTGGCTCGGCGCCCTGCTGTTCGCGGCTTCCGGCCCCGGCTTCGCCCTGGCCGACGAGCCCTTCACGGAGATGACCGCCCTGGCCACCGTCTCGCGGGCGCTGTTCGGTGCGGCCGGATGGTGCCTGGTGGTCGCCATCCCGGGCCGCCTCGACCGTCGGCGGCCGGCGCAACCGGGTGCGGCGCCGAAGCCGACCCCGGCGGCGAGGCGTCTGCGCCTCTACGGCTATCTCTCCGCGGCCGTGTTGCCGCTGTACGTCCTGCACCAGCCGATCGTGGTCGCCGTCGCCTACTTCGTGACCGGCTGGTCCGCGCCGATCCCGGTCGAGTACGCCGTGCTCGTGGTGATCGCCCTCCTCCTCACCCTCACCGCGTACGAACTGCTCGTCCGCCGCACGCGGGCGACCCGCTTCCTCTTCGGGATGCGGCCCTAGACCGGGTATCGAAGGTGCCGGTCGTCGGCGTGGCACTGCCTGAAATGACATGCCGTCTTCGCTCGGTCGTGCTGGGATCGACGTTATGAATAACTATTCTCCGGACGAAGCTGACTTGACGGACAGGATGGAGCGGAACCTGGCGGAACACGCCTGTCATCTCCACCGGAGTATGTCCGGTGCGACAGTCGCAGAGACCGGAGACCTCCTGGTCGCGGACAGCGGCCTGGACGACGACACGTTCAACATCGTCGCCGCGGCCCGCTTCACCGCCGCCGACGCTACGGCCCGCATCGCCGAGACCGCCGGGAGGCTGGTCGACACCGGCCGCAGTTTCTCCTGGTGGGTGGGTCCTGCCTCGACACCGGCGGACCTCACTGCCCGCCTGGCGGCGGCCGGTCTGCCGGTGTCCGAACGCGAGACGGCGATGTGGGCAGACCTGGACGACACCCTGCCGCTTCCCGCCGTGCCGGATCTGGACATCCGGACGGTGACCACGCCCGAACAGCTCGCCGACTACGCCACGGTCCTCGCCGCGAACTGGAATCCACCCGCAGAAACCGTCCGCGACTTCTTCGGCCGGGCCGCTCCGCAGGCACTGGCCGCGACCTGCCCGGCCCGGTACCTGGTGGGCTACGTGGAGAACCGTCCGGTCTGCTCCGCCGAGGTGTTCCACCACGCGGGAGTCGCCGGCATCTACAACATCTCCACCCTGGCCGCCCACCGCCGGCGCGGCTACGGCGGAGCCATCACGCTCGCGGCCCTCCGCGCGGCCTGCGGGCGAGACCACCGCATCGCGGTCCTGCAAGCGTCGACCGACGGCGAGCCCGTCTACCGCCGCCTGGGGTTCCGCGCCTGCGGCCAGTTCGTCGAACATGCCATCAACGCCTGAACCGCCAAGACTCCACGGGCTCGCCGTTCGTCATCCCTCCACGAGCCGGTCCACAGCCACTCATTGATGGCCGCTACGAGGACGGTGGCCTCGTAGCGGCCCGCGAGCTTGCCGTATCTCTTGGCCACGGCGCGGTTTCCCTCCGGCGCGGGTTCGAACTGCGGCGAGCCGCCGCGCTGCCCTGCCCGATGCGCCATTACTAGAGCATGCACTCTGTTAATGTGCGGGAAAGGCCCGGCCGGGCAGGTCGCCGGGCCGCGGTGATGGCGGCTGCCACGGGAGGCGTACATGCAGGGACGGGGAGTGCGGGCACGAGGGTTGAGCCGGAAGCGGTTCCTGGCCGGGGCGGCGGGGCTCGGGGCCGCCGCCGCGATCGGGTCGGTGGCCGCCGCGAACAGCGGCGGTGCCGCGGAGCCGGCGCGGGCGGCCGGTGGCGCCGCGGGCCGTGCCGCCGGGGGCAAGGGCGGGGTGCGGTACCGCAGCGTCTGCTACACCATCGGCGCCGGGGAGACGCCCGCCACCCGGTGGAGCGCCGCCCGGATGCGGCGCGACATCCGCGCCATCCGCGACGGGCTGCACGCCAACGCCGTGAAGGTCACCGGCGACGGCGTGGCCCGGCTGACCGCCACCGCCGAGGAGGCCGCCGAGCGCGGCCTGTACGTACGTGCCGAACCCACCCTCGGCGACCGGCCGCCGCGCGAGATCCTCGACCACCTCGCCGAAGTCGGCCGGCACGCCGAGGGGTTGCGCCGCCAGGGCGCCGGGGTCGAGCTGAGCGTCGGGTGCGAGTTCTGGCTCTTCGTGCCCGGCATCGTGCCCGGCGCGGACGTCTTCGAGCGGATCGAGAACATCCAGAACGGCACCTTCGACCCGGTCGAGATGCAGCGCAAGCTCGACGAGTTCACCGCCCGCGCCGCGGCCGTCGGCCGGTCCGTCTTCGGCGGCGAACTCAGCTACGCCGCCGCCCAGGACGACGAGGTCGACTGGGGCCTCTTCGACATCGTCGGCATCGACTACTACGGCTACCACCCGCGCCCCGCCGGCTACCGCCGCGACCTGCGCGCGTACCTGCGCTTCGGGAAGCCGCTGTCGATCTCCGAGTTCGGCTGCTGCACGTACGAGGGCGCCCCCGCGGACGGCGGCATGGGGTGGGCCAAGGTCGACTACGAGAAGACGCCGCCGGAGCTGACCGAGCCGCTGGTGCGCAGCGAGCGCACGCAGGCCGCGTACCTCACCGACGTCTACGACGTCATCGAGTCGATGCAGCTCCACTCGGCGCACGCCTTCGAGTTCCTCACCCCCGGGTCCTGGCACTGGCCGGACGACCCGGTGCACGACCTCGACACCGTCAGCTACGCCATCGTCAAGCCGGTCCAGGACACGCCCGGCGACCCGGAGTCGCCCTGGCACTGGGAGCCCAAGGAGGCGTACCACGCGCTCGCCTCCCGCTACGCCCGCGCCGCCCGGCGGTAGCGGCCGCCATCGCGCCCGGGTGCCCTCCCCGGGCGCGGCCCCTACCCTCTGCGTTCGGACCGCCCGCGGCGGCGGCAGCACCCCGCGGCGGCCCGCCGCGGACCGCGGCGCTGTGCGGGCTGTGCGGGCGGGGAAAGCCGGGAACGGTACGGGACGGGGTGCGGGATGGCCGGTACGACGGGCGACGGGGGCCGGGTGCGCACGTACCGCGGCCACCTCGGATCGATGATCTTCCTCGCCCTGCTCTGCGCCGTCTTCGGCGGGCTGTTCGCGTTCTTCGGACTCCTGCTGGTCATCGGCGCCGGCGCGCCGGCCGCCGTCGCGATCCCGTTCTGCGCCGCCGCGCTGGCCCTCTTCCTGCTCGCCTTCTGCGTCGTCCGCGGCGTGACCGTCGTCGGCGACGACGGCCTCACCCTGCGCTGGCTGCGCACCAGGCGGCTTGCCTGGGCCGACCTCGTCGCCGTCGAACTCGAGCACAACGAGCCCGCGTCGGCGCAGCGCAAGCGTCCCGTCATGGGCGTCGTGGTCTACCACCGCGACGGTCGCCGGGTGAGCCTGCCGAACGTCATCGACACCCGGAGCCTGAGCGCCCACCGCGAGGTGGCGGTGATCCGCGAGGTCTGGGAGCGCAACCGCGGCGCGGACCGGACGCCGCGGCCGGAGGTGACCGGGGCCGCGCGGGCCAGGGCCGGCGCTTCCGCACGCGATCAGAACTCCGTGGTCGAGGCGCTGTGGTGGGGCAGGACCGCGGTGCGCGTGCTGGTCTTCGGGATGCTCATCGTCGTCGTGCTCTCGGCGAGGATCGCGGCCGGGACCGGGGTTCGGAGGGCGGCGAACCGCCGCCCTGGTGAGGCGGGACCCGGCGCAGGGGCCGGCGCGGGACGCCGGCCCCTGCGGGTCCGAGGGGGTTCAGCAGAGGTTCAGCAGAGCGGCACGCCCGGGAGCTGCGCGGCCGGATGGTCGATGTAGATGTTGGAGATGAATCCGCGCTGGTCACGCAGGCGGCTCCACCAGTCGTTCGTGTAGCCCTCGGCGTTGACCACGTCGCCCCTCTTCTGGCACTCGACGAAGACGCTCGTCGGACCGGAAAGGGTCGTCACCACCGGGGCGCTGAGACGCGCGTCCGCGCGGACGCGCACGCCGCTGCCCCAGGTGGTGAAGTTGGTGTTGCCGCAGTTGTCGCTGCGCAGGTGGTACTGGCCGTACGAGCCGGGATACGGCAGGGCGGAGCCGTTGATGCGGATGTCCTGGCCGACGCCGTTGAGGAGCTGTTCGTAGTGGATGTGGGCGCCGGAGGAGTTGCCGGTGCTGCCCGTGATGCCGATCTGCTGGCCCTGGCCGACGGAGGCGCCGTCGGCGACGGAGAACGACGCCAGGTGGAAGTAGTACGTCTTCCAGCCGCCGCCGTGGTCGATGACGATGTAGTTGCCTGCGCCGCCCGCCTGGTAGTGCCGGGTGGCGGTGCCCGCGGCGGAGGCGACCGTCGGCGTGCCCGCGGTGGTGCCGCCGTCGGAGCGGATGAAGTCCAGCGCGCGCCGCACCTCGGCGCTGTGGTGGCTGTACGTCCACTGCTGGCCGCAGGGGAACGGCGCCTTGAAGTTCGGCGCCAGCATGGGGCCGGGGTCGGCCTGTGCCGGCGCCGCCGCGGTGAGTCCCAGCAGCGTCAGCAGCGCGGCGAGAACGACCGCCGCGGCCCGCCGCGCCGGCCGCCGCACGGCGGCGGCACCGGCAGCGCGGGCCGGCGCGGGGGCGGGGGAGTGGGGTCTGCGAGGCATCGGAGCGCCTCCTTCGGTGGGGGTGGAGGGAGTGGGGGTGGCGCGTTCAGCACTCGGGGACGCCGGGCAGCCAGGCGTCGGCGACGTCGATGAAGATGTTGGAGATGTAGCCGCCGTAGTCGGGCAGGTAGGCCCAGGCGTCGTTGGTGTGGCCGTCGTACGTGATCTGCTCGCCGCGCTCCTGGCACTCCACGCGCACCTGCGTGGGACCGGGCAGGGTGGTCAGCACCGCGGAGGAGGTGTTCGACGCCTGGCGGACCCGCACGTCGGTGCCCCAGGTGGGGAACCGCTTGCCGGTCTGGTCGCCGGTCCACAGGAACGTCACGTCGACCCAGCCGTTGTCGTTGAGTCCGACGTTGTAGAAGGTGCCGTCGGCGAGGTCGATGCCCGCCGGGTTCGCGACCCGGCGGCCGAACTCGTCGCGCCCGCCGTTGTAGCCGTTCTGGTACGCCGCCTGCGCCTCCGGCATGCCCTGCGGCAGGTCACGCCACGACTCGCGTACCGACGGCGGACTCCAGTAGTCGTCCTTGGTGTTCCACGGCCCCACGTCCCACACCGGCGCCGTCTCGCACCGCGCCGGGCCGCAGACCTGCACCGAGTACTCGGCGCTGCCCTTCGGGGAGAGCCCGCGCCGCGACGGCAGGGCCACGAAGTGGTCGTTGGGCTGGATGACATGGCCGTTGGCGGTCGTGCCGCCCACCAGGCCCTCGCGGGTGGCGAACAGCCGGTAGGTCAGCGGGGCCGCGGCGGCGCGGGCGCGCGGCGCCGCGTCGGTGTCGGCCCGTAGCCGCAGCCCCTGGACCGCCGGCGCGCCGCCGGTGCCGGAGGCGCGCAGCGTCAGCCGGGCCTGGACCTCGGTGACCGCGAACGGCAGCCGGGCCGCCTCCGCCGCCTCCGCGCCCGCCGGCAGCCACTCCGTCCAGCCGCCGTCCGGTGCCCGGCCGCGGACGTCGACCGCGACCCCGGCGTTCGCCGGGACCCGGGCGTCCAGCTCGGCCCGTACCCGGTTGACTGGACGGTCGAGCCGCTCCGGGGCCAGGACCTGGCTGCCCTCGCCGGGGACCGGCCCCAGGGACGCGGGCGCGGCCGCCCGCGAACGCAGCCGCAGATCGCCCTCTACGTACCGGACGTTGACGTCGTCCGCGCCGATGTCCGCGAGGTCCGCCCGCCAGGTGGCGGGCGGCGCGGGGCCGCCGGCCTCCGCCGGGCCGCCGGCCGCCCCGGCATACGCCGGGTGCGCGACGGCGGCCGCGCAGATCACGCCGGTCAGCGCAACCCTGCGCCACCGGCTCCGTGTTGGTGTGCGCCGCATCTGGCTCCTTCCCGTGTTCCGTAGCTGCTCGCGAAGGTGCTGGCCGTGCGGCGACGCATCGTAGGCACCCCGCGACCCCCGTGCCGCACGGGTTTTCCGCCACCGTCGAAAACCCGAGCCCACCGCTGACCGAACGGGAGCGGTCGCGCCGGAGACAGCGCAGGCCGCGGGTGGTTACCCTCGGGTATGGCCGGAAAGCTTCATGTCCACTTCAACGATCGGGACTTCCGCCACGTCCAGCTCGCCCGCACCGCCGACCCGATCTGGGAGGCGATCCTCGGGCTGCACGTCGCGTACACCCCCGCGCCCCGCCTCCCCGCCCGGCTGCGCCCCTGGCACCGCCGCGCCCGCCACCGGCTGCAAGAGCACGACCTGCGCCGCACCTGCCGGTTCGTCAACGGCATCGCACCCGCCGACGCCACCTACTTCCCCGACTTCCTCACCCCCGCGGAATCCGAGGACGGCCTCACCGCCGCCCTGCGCACCCTGCGCGCCACCCCCGCGACCCGCCTCGCCCGCGAAATCCGCCTCGCCGCCCGGTACCGCCCCCTGCCCTCCTGGACCCGCCGCCTCGCCGCCGGCGACCGCACCGTACTCGCCGACCTCGCCGACGCCTTACACCACCTCCACCACCACCTCGTCGCCCCCGACTGGAGCGAAATAGAAGCCACCGTCGCCGCCGACCGCGCCCGCCAGCTCGAAGCCCTCGAAGCCGGCCTCCCCGCCGTCCTCGCCACCCTCGAACCCTTCACCTGGACCGACCCCGTCCTCATCGCCCCCTACCCCGTCGACTCCACCCTCCACCTGCACGGCCGCGGACTCCGCCTCGTCCCCTCCTACTTCTGTCACACCACCCCCATCGCCCTCGCCGACCCCGGACTCCCACCCGTCGTCGTCCACCCCGTACGCCGCCACCCCGCCCCGCCCCCGGCCGACGGCCCCGCCCCCCAGCGCGACACCGCACTCGCCGCACTCCTCGGCACCAGCCGCGCCCGCGTCCTCGCCGCCCTCACCCCCACCACCGTCCCCGCCACCACCGGCGGCATCGCCGCCCGCCTCGGCATGCCCGCCTCCTCCGTCAGCGGCCACCTCACCGTGCTGCGCCGCGCGGGACTCGCGGAAAGCGAACGCGCGGGACCCCACGTCGTCCACCGCCTCACCGCCCGCGGCCGGCACCTCCTCGACGCCTGACCGGCACGACCCGCGCCGCACCCGCGCCCGGCACCATTCGCCGCACGTCCCCCGCAGGTTCACCCACCGCTGGTGTGATACCTGCGCCCCCCACCCCGACCACCCCCACCCCGACCACCAGGGAGGCAGGCGTGAACCTCGTCGTCAACGGCGACGCAGAGACCGGACCCGGAGGCACCCCGGACCCCGTCACCACCGTCCACGGCTGGCGCCTCACCCAAGGCGCCCCCGCCCTCGTCCCCTACGACCTCGGCGGCGGCTACCCCACCCCCGGCGATCCCGGCCCCGCCCACCGCGGCACCCGCTTCTTCACCGGCGGCAACAGTCCCCGTACCGCACTCCTCCAGGACATCGACCTCCCCCGCACAGGCCCCACGGGACACCAGGCCATCGACGCCGGCCGCGTCCACTACACCCTCACCGCCTGGCTCGGCGGCTACGCCGGCCAGCAGGACGGCGCCCGCCTCTCCGCCGAACTCCGCGACACCCGGGGCACCCCCCTCGCCCTCACCGTCCTCGGCCCCGTCACCGCGGAAGAACGCGCCGGCCGCACCGCCCTCCTCGAACGCACCGCCACCGCCCCCGTACCCCCGGGCGCCCGCACCGCCCGCCTCCTCCTCACCCTCACCCGCGCCGGCGGCACCGCCAACGACGGCTACGCCGACGCCCTCAGCCTCACCCTCACCGCCACCCGCCGAGGAGGCCGCCCGTGACCGTCGACCGCCGCACCCTCCTCAAGTCCGCGGCCGCCGCCGGCGCCCTCGGCGCCGCCTGGCCCCTCACCGCGGGACTGAGCCCCGCCCAGGCCCGCGCCGCCGCCGAGAGACTCGGCGCCCGATACGACACCGCACCCTTCACCCTCGGCGTCGCCTCCGGCGACCCCCGGCCCGACTCCGTCCTGCTCTGGACCCGCCTCGCCCCCGAACCCCTCGCCGCCGAACAAGACCTCCCCGACATCGTCGAAGTCCGCTGGACCCTCGCCGAAGACCCCGGACTCCGCCGCGTCGTCGCCCGCGGCACCGCGCCCGCCTCCGCCACCCTCGGCCACAGCGTCCACGTCCCCGTCACCGGCCTCACCCCCGGCCGCACCTACCACTACGCCTTCAGCGCCCTCGGCCGCACCAGCCGCACCGGCCGCACCCGCACCGCCCCCGGCGGCACCGTCGGCCGCGTCCGCTTCGCCGCCGCCAACTGCCAGGCATTCCACGACGGCTACTACGCCGCCCACCGCGGCATCGCCGCCGAGAACGTCGACTTCGTCCTCCACCTCGGCGACTACATCTACGAACACGGCCAAGTCGGCGGCGTACCCGAAGACCACGTCCGCGACCACGACGGACCCGAGATCCTCACCCTCGCCGACTACCGCAAACGCCACGCCCTCTACAAAGGCGACCCCGCACTCCGCGACGCCCACGCCGCCCACCCCTGGTTCCTCACCTGGGACGACCACGAAGTCGTCAACGACTACAGCGGGAGCACCGGCGGCGCCCCCTTCGTACGCCGCCGCGCCGCCGCCTACCAGGCGTGGTACGAACACATGCCGCACCGCGACTCCTTCGGCGACTCCGCCCTCCCCGACCCCGAGATCCACCGCACCCGCGACTGGGGCGGACTCGTCCAGCTCGCCATCCTCGACCTGCGCTCCCACCGCTCCGCGCAGAACCTCCCCGACGGCACCATCCTCGGCACCGACCAGAAGAACTGGCTCAAGCACCACATCGACAACGCCCCCGACACCTGGCACGTCTGGGCCAACTCGATCATGCTCAGCCAGCTCCGCGGCTCACCCGGCGGCCCCTACATGTTCACCGACCAGTGGGACGGCTTCCTCGCCGAACGCAAGGAAGTCCTCCAGCACGTCCACGCCGCCGGACTCGAAGACCTCGTCGTGGTCACCGGCGACTGGCACTCCGCCTTCGTCGACGACATCCGCACCGACTACGACGACCCCGAATCACCGCTCGTCGGCACCGAGTTCACCGCCCACTCCGTCACCTCCGGCGCGTACTCACCGGAGTGGAACCGGACCAACGGACCCGTCATGGGCGCCGCCAACCCGCATCTCAAGTACTTCGAGGGCAACCGCTACGGCTACGACGTCTACGACGTCACCCCCGAACGCTTCAGCGCCCACATGCGCGTCATCGGCGACCGCCGCGACCCGGACTCGCCCGTCACCACGCTCACCACCTTCCACGTCGACCGCGGCACGACCGGCAGTCACGAGGACCAGGCGACGAAGAACTCCCCCGCCCAGTACCGCCGCGACTGACCCGCGCGGGACCGGAACACGCAGGCGGTCGGCACCCGGCCGGACCCCGCACGCCGCCGGCCGCACGGCGTACGGGACCGGGCCGGGTTGCCGCCTGGGGATCCCGCCCGATCGTCCGCCGCGCCCAACACCCAAGTCAATCCTCGTATTTGCTTAAGACGAGCCGAGCGGAACCTTGGAGTCGCACAGGACGTAAAAACCCGGAATCCCGTGTGTCCCTGCGCGGTCACCTGTTCGGCCCATCGATAGACTCGCCCGATGGCCGCACCGGGAGCACGCGGAACCGCAGAGGAGGCACGTTGACCGGACATGACGTCACCGACGAGCAGTGGCAGGGGCTCGCCGAAGTCGTCCCCCTGCGCGGCAACGAATGGCCCTCCTGGACCGGGCACCAAGCCCTCGACGACCCCGAAGTCGACGCCGACCAGCGGCAGTTCGTCGTCATCCGCTGCCAGGTCTTCGCCGACGCCCGGCGCGTCGCCGAATACCTGATAGCGCAAGTCCCCGTCCTGCTCGACCTCACCGGCGCCGAGATCGACGTCGCCAAACGCATCCTCGACTTCGCCAGCGGCGTCACCTTCGGCATCCAGAGCACCATGCACCGCGTCGACCGCAACGTCTTCCTCCTCGCCCCCCTCGGCACGGAAGTCGAACCGGTCGCCGGCCACTGACGGCCCCGCGTCGCACACGGGCCGCCGGCACGGCGTCCTTACCGCGCCCGAACGGGCGGGCCCCCACGGATCCGCGGGGGCTCGCCCGTTCGGGCGAAGGTGCCGCTGCCGGAACGGTTCCGCGGCCGGTGCGCTCAATAGCGTCCGGGAACATGACCTCCCCCACCGGGCACCCTCCCCGCGACCTCCTGCGCGACCCGCCGCGGGACACCGCCCTGCGCACCGCCCACACCGGCCGCCACCCCCATACCGACCGCGCCACCCTCGGCGAACTCCGGCTCTCCGCCTACAAGTCGCACCGCGGCACCCGGCTCGGCCTCGGCCCCGTCACGCTGCTCACCGGCGGCAGCGGCAGCGGCAAGACCGCGGCCCTCGAAGCCTGTGGTGTCCTGGCCAGACTCGGCGCGGGAGCCACCCTGGAGGAGGCGTTCGCCCCGGTGCCGGGGGGCGCCGCCGCCTGCGTACCGCAGCGGGCCCGACCCGACGCCGCAGGACGCCGCGGCGTCCGCCTCGGCTGCACCGTCCGCGGCCCCCTCGGCGACGTACGACTCGACGTCGCCGTACAGGCGGAACCCGAACTCCGCATCGTCGGCGAACGCCTCACCGGCGCCGGCCACACCCTGCTCGCCACCGCACTCCGCGACCCCCGCCGCGACCGCGTCCAGGCCACCTGGCACACCGCGGGCCCCGCCCCCGTCACCCGCGCCCCGCTCCCCGACGACCGGCTCGGCACCGCCCTCTTACCGCTCCGCATCGGCGGCCGCACGGACGGCGAACAACTCGTGCTCGCCGCCGCGGAACAAGCCGTCCTCGCCCTCCGCTCCGTCTACCCCTGCGACCCGCACCCCGCCCTGATGCGCGCCGCCACGGCCGTGCCCATCGGCGGCGAACAACTCACCCCCGACAGCCGCAACCTCCCCGCCGTCCTGCGCCGCGTACGCGACGAGTGCGGCCTGCGGCACGCGGCCCTCGTGGACGCCGTGCGCGGCGGCTGCGGGGGCCCGGTCCACGACCTGACGACGGAGGAGTACGGGGACGGGCTGGTCCGCGCCGTCCTGCTGCGCGAACCGGGCCGGCGCAGCACCCCGGTCGAGACCCTGGGCGACGGCGAGTTGCGCTATCTCGCCCTGGCGCTGGTCCTGCTCACCGGACCCGGGGTGCTGGCGGTGGACCCGGCCTCGGAGGTGCTGCCGGCCCGCCAGGTGCTGACGGTCCTGGCCGACGGGCTCGACCGGGGCATGGACGCCCGCCAGGCGGGCGAACTCGTGGCGCTGTCCGGACGGATGGGCGAGCGCGGCCACATCCGGATGCTGGGCTCGGTCGGCGACCCGTCGCTGGCGGAAGCGGAGTGCGCCACGGCGGTGCCGCTGCCGCAGCGGCGGCAGGAACGGACGAGGGAGGCGTAGGGACCAGCGCGGGAGAAGGCCCGGGAGAAGGCGGGACAGAGGGGGCCGGTGATCACGGGGCTGCTACGCCTCTGTGGTCACCGGAGGCCCGTTCCTGGGAACTCCGGCAGTGCACGGTGTCGGGGCGGGACGCCGGCCCGCGGTGAACGCGGCCGGCGGGACGCCCATGAAGTGGCGGAACTCGGCCGTCATGCGGGACTGGTCGTAGTAACCCGCCGTCGCGGCGATCTCCGACCACTGCCCGGCACCCGCCGCGAGCACGGTGCGCAGGCGGTCGATGCGGGCGAAGTGCTTGGGGGACAAGCCGGTGCCGTCGGTGAAGAGGGTGCGCAGGCGGCGCTCACTCATGTGCAACCGTGCCGCGGTCGTGGCGACGGTGGCGCCGGCCAGGAGACGTGCCGCCTCGCCGAGCCGCCCGGGTGGCTCCGGGCGGTCCGCCACCGCCTGTGCGAGAGCGGCGACCGGGTCGGCGGCGAGCCGGCCGGCGTCCAGGCCCGGCAGTTCGCGGAGCGGCAGGGCCCGGTCGGCGAGATCGCGCAGCGGACGGCCGAGCAGCGCCCGGGCGCGACCCGGCCGCAGACGAACCCGTACGCATGCATGGCCGGACCCGCCGAGGTGGTAGGCGGCCCGGGTTCTGGGACCCATGACGATCAGCTCGTGGATGTCGGTGCGCAGGACGAGCGTGGTGGCGTGGTCGGGTACGTCGACGTCAACCGCCGCCGGGCCGGACGCTGTAGCGATATCGATTCCGGCCACCCAGCGCAGCAGGCCGGGCGGCACGACGAGAGCACCCACGCGCTCCACGATAGTGCCGGAACTTCCTATAAGGCGGCGTGAGAGCTCTGCCATCGTCGGCGCATGATCCTGGTCACCGGTGCCACCGGCACCATCGGAAGTCATGTCGTCCGCCTGCTCACCGAGCGGGGCGTACCGTTCCGGGCGATGTCCCGCCGCGAGCTGCCCGGCGGGGTGCGGGCGGATTTCGACGACCCGGCGTCGCTGGCGCGCGCCGTGGCCGACGTCGATGCCGTCTTCCTCGTCACCGTGCCCCCCGTACCGACCGCGGACCACGACGTCGCGCTGGTCACCGCCGCGCGGGCGGCGGGCGTCCGTAAGATCGTCAAGCTCTCCGCCATCGGCAGCGGCGAGCGGTTCGACGGGGCGACTGTCGGCGCCTGGCACCTCGCCGGGGAGAAGGCGATCGAGGCGAGCGGGCTCGCGTGGACGATGCTCCGGCCGCCGAGCTTCGCCTCGAACTTCTTGTGGTACCGCACGGCGATCCAGGCCGGGGAGCCGGTCCCGAACCTCACCGGCGACTCCCGCCAGGCCGTCGTCGACCCGGGGGACGTGGCCGCGGTGGCGGTCGCCGCCCTGACCGGCGACGCACACGACGGACAGCGGTATGACGTGACCGGGCCGGAGTTGCTGACGTTCGCGGACCAGGCGGCCATCCTGGAGCGCGTACTGGAACGGCCGGTCGGGACCATCGACGCGCACGTCTCCGACGGGTTGCCCGCGGAGGTGGTCACCGGGATCGGCTGGGCACGTGCCGGCGGTGCGGCGTACGCCACCGACCACGTGCCGCGGATACTCGGGCGACCGGCGAGGACGTTCGAGCAGTGGGCGCGCGACCACCGGGAGGCGTTCGCGGCGGCGCCGTGACGCGCTCACCCCGTCCGGCGTCGGCCGGTCGGCGAAATTGCGTTGCGGGGCGGGCGGGGGTGTGCCCGATCATGGGGAGCCGCCGATTCCGGCGAGGCGCCCCCACGAACGACGCGAAACGGAGTGCACATGCCCCTCCAGGGCCGGACCGCACTGGTCACCGGCGTGAGCCGCGAGCAGGGGATCGGGTTCGCCATCGCCCGCCGGCTGCTGGCCGACGGCACGCGCGTCTTCGCGCACGGCTGGACGCCGCACGACGACGAGATGCCCTGGGGCGCCGACCGCGGCGGGACCGCGGCCGTCACCGCCGCTCTCGGCGGCGAGGGCGACCGGCTCGCCTACGCCCACGCCGACCTCGCGGAACCCGACGCCCCCGCCGCGCTGCTGGCCGCGGCGGGGGAGCGGTACGGGATGGTGGACACCCTGGTCGTCAACCACGCCCGCAGCTCCACGTACGACCTCGACGGGCTGACGGCCGCAGAACTGGACCTGTGCTGGGCGGTGAACGTCCGGGCCACGCTGCTGCTGGTGCAGGCGTACGCGGCGCAGTACGACGCGGCGGCGGGGAAGGAGCGGGGCGGCGGCCGGGTCGTGCTCTTCACCTCCGGCCAGCATCTGGCACCGATGAGCCAGGAGATCCCGTACGCCGCCACGAAGGGGGCGCTCCAGCAGTTGACGCTGACGCTCTCGGACGCCCTCGTCGACCGCGGCATCACCGTGAACTGCGTCAACCCCGGTCCCACGGACACCGGTTGGGCGACGGAGGAACTGGCCGCCCAGGTGGGCCGGGCGCTGCCCCGCGGCACGTGGAACACACCGGACGAGGCGGCGGCCGTGGTGGCGCTCCTCGTGGGCGGCGACGCGGCGACGATCACGGGCAACACGGTCGACGCGGAGTCCGGCTTCCGGCGCTGGGTGCACTAAGGCGTGGTCGCCGCGGCGCCGCCGTCCCTCACGTCGAGACGTCGACCTCCACGTCGAACTTGAGCGTGGGCGGCTGCCCCTGGCCGAGGCCCCGGTACGTCACCTTGCCGGTGGGCGTGTACCCGCGCGCCCACGCCTCGTCGATGACGAGCTGACGCTCCTTCGGGAACGGCTCGCCGCGCCTGACGCGTGCGTCGAAGCGCCGGGCGCGGTCACGGTCGGCGTCGAGTTCGACGCGCAGCAGCGTCATGGGTCACCGCTCCCAGGATCGTGTGGACGCCGGCGGCGAAGAGTTCTTCGTCGGGCCACCGGTCGTCCAGGTGGCCGTGCTCGTTGAGCGTCGGGTACAGGTCGGTGCGGGCGGCCAGGTGGGCTTGCGCCTCGGCGCGGACGGCCGGGTCCCGCCCCCGCTGCCAGGTTGCTTCCACCAGGGCCGCGCCGATCGCGTAGTTCGCGAGCAGATGAGTCGCCAGGGCGAGGGCCCGGCCCGTCAGGCCGCCGCGGACGAGCGCGGACTGGAGGAACTCGGTGCGCGCGAGGACGTTCGGGCCGAGCATCGGCCTGCCGACGAGGGCGGGTGACCACGGGTGCCGCAGCATCGCCGCGTGCCAGCCCACCACCAGACGTTCGACGTCCAGGGTCCACTCCGGGCCGGGTTCCGGGAGGGGCACCTGCGCGAAGATGTGGTCGAAGGCCAGATCCAGGACGTCCTCCCTGGACGCCACGTGCCAGTACAGCGCGGTTGCGCTCACCTCGAGGCGCTGAGCCAGGCCGCGCATCGTCAGCCGGTCGGCGCCGCCCTCGTCCAGCAGCGCCACGGCCGCGTCGGCGATGCGCGCCTGCGAGAGCGGAGAGGCCCGGCCGGGGCGGTCCGGACCCTTCCGCAGCCAGACACCCCTGCCGGCCGCGGTGCTGCGGCTGCCCCCGCGCTCGGAACCGTCGGACTCCACGCAACCCCTCCATGCCGTCCGGAACAAGGTAAAGTTGACTGTACGTCGTTAAGTTAAGCCCGGGCAAGAGAGCGTCGGCGGGCGCCGCCACCGGCGGCCCGGGTGGTAGACAGGGGCGCATGACCGACGACGTGCAGGCACTGCAGAAGCGGCTCGTGGCGTTCGCCGCGGCGCGGGACTGGGAGCAGTACCACACCCCCAAGAACCTGGCCGCGGCGCTGAGCGTGGAGGCCGCGGAGCTGGTGGAGATCTTCCAGTGGCTGACGCCCGAGGAGTCCGCGCGAATCATGGCGGATCCGGACGCGGCGCACCGGGTGGCGGACGAGGTCGCGGACGTGCTGTCGTACCTGCTGCAGTTCTGCTCGGCGGTGGGGGTGGACCCGCTGGCGGCGCTGGCGGCGAAGATCGAGCGCAACGAGGAGCGGTTCCCGGCGCCGCAGGATCCGGAGCCGGGGGAGGGGCGTTGAGACCCGCGTCGTCGTTCGCGGAGGCGGTCGGGCGCGCCGCGGCAGGCGGCCCGCCGCTGGTCCTGGACGGGGGCCTGTCGAACCAGCTCGAAGCGCAGGGCTGCGACCTTCGGGACGCGCTGTGGTCGGCCCGGGTGCTCGCGGAGGACCCGGCGCAGATCGAGGCCGCGCACGCCGCGTACGTACGGGCCGGGGCGGACGTGCTGCTGACGGCGAGCTACCAGGCGACGTTCGAGGGCTTCGCGCGCCGGGGCGTCGGCCCGGCGGAGGCGGCCGGGCTGCTGGCGGGCAGCGTGGCGCTGGCCCGGCGGGTGGCGGACGAGGCGCCCCGGCCGGTGTGGGTGGCGGCGTCGGTGGGGCCGTACGGGGCGATGCTGGCGGACGGTTCGGAGTACCACGGCCGGTACGGGGACGGAGTGGGCCTCGCGGAGCTGGAGCGCTTCCACCGGCCCCGGCTGGAGGTGCTGGCGGCGGCCGAGCCGGACGTGCTGGCGCTGGAGACGGTCCCGGGCGTGACGGAGGCGACGGCGCTGCTGCGGGCGGCGGCGGGTCTGGGCGTACCGGTGTGGCTGACGTACACGGTCGCGGGCGGGGCGACCCGGGCGGGCGAGCCGCTGGCGGACGCCTTCGCGCTCGCGGCGGACGACGAGGCGGTGGCGGCGGTGGGGGTCAATTGCTGCGCGCCGGAGGACGTCACGTACGCGGTGGAGACGGCGGCGCGCGTCACGGGGAAGCCGGTGCTGGCGTACCCCAACAGCGGCGAGACCTGGAACGCGGAGACGCATGCCTGGCGCGGCCCCGGCTCGTTCGACGCCCAGGCCGCGGCCGGCTGGCGGCGCGCGGGGGCCGCCGCCGTGGGCGGCTGCTGCCGCGTCGGCCCGCAGGCGATCGCCGCCCTGGCGGCGGAACTGCACGGGAGCGGCACCCCCGGCTGAGCACTGCCCCTGTGGGTGAGCACCGCTCCGCGCGGTGAGCGGCCGACGCCTCGGTGAGCACCGCTCCCGACCGCGAGCACCGCTCCGCGCCGAGAGCACCGACCGCCGCCGGAGAGCGCCGCTCTCGCGTGCGGCCGCCGCTCTCCTGCGAGAGCACCGACCCGTACCAAGAGCACCGCTCTCGCGTGAGCACCGCTCTCGCGCCCCCGCCCCACCCGAAACCCGATGGCCCGCGCCCCACCCCGCACGAAATACTCGCTCACGTGTTCCTGACCATCACCGCGACCGGCACCGACGCCGCGCCCGCCACCGACCTCGGCTTCCTCCTGCACAAGCACCCCGGCAAGGCGCAGGAGTTCGCCACCTCGCGCGGCACGGCCCACGTCTTCTACCCCGAGGCGACCCCCGCCCGCTGCACCGCCGCGCTCCTCCTCGAAGTGGACCCCGTCGGCCTCGTGCGCGCCGCGAAGGGCAAGGGCAGGGGCGGCAAGGGGAAGAGCCCCGACTCCGCCCTCGCGCAGTACGTCAACGACCGGCCGTACGCCGCGTCCTCCCTCCTCGCCGTCGCGCTCGGCCGCGTCTTCCGCACGGCCATGACCGGCACCAGCCGCACCCACCCCGAGCGCGCCGCCCAGCCCCTCCCGCTGCGCATCGAGGTCCCCGCGGTCCCCGCCCGCGGCGGCCCCGAGCTGGTCGCCCGGCTCTTCGCGCCCATGGGCTGGCGGGTCACCGCCGACGCCGTGCCGCTGGACCCCGCGTTCCCCGAGTGGGGCGACTCGCGGTACGTGTCCCTCGTCCTCGACGGCGAGGTGCGGCTCGCCGACGCGCTGCGCCACCTGTACGTCCTGCTGCCGGTGCTGGACGACGCCAAGCACTACGGCGTCGCCCCCGACGAGGTCGACAAGCTGCTGCGCGCCGGCGAGGGCTGGCTGGAGGACCACCCCGAGCAGCGCCTCATCACCGGCCGGTACCTCTCCCGCCGCTGGTCGCTGGCGCGCGAGGCGCTGGAGCGGCTGGAGCTGGCCCGCCTCGCCGAGTCCGACGACGCCGAGCCCGAGGAGCTGGACAACGCCGTGGACGAGGCGACCGACACCGAGGAGAAGCCGGTGCCGCTCGCGGTGCAGCGCCGCGCGGCCATCGCCGAGGCGCTGCGCGCCGCGGGCGCGGCCCGGGTGCTCGACCTCGGCTGCGGCCAGGGCCAGTTGGTCAAGGAGCTGCTGAACGACCCGCGGTTCACCGAGATCGTCGGCGTCGACGTGTCCGTACGCGCCCTCGCCGCCGCCGCCCGCCGGCTGCGGCTGGAGCGGATGGGCGAGCGGCAGGCCGCGCGCGTGTCGCTGCTGCAGAGCGCGCTCACGTACACCGACCGCAGGCTCGCGGGCTACGACGCCGCCGTGCTGAGCGAGGTCGTGGAGCACGTCGACCCGCCGCGGCTGCCCGCCCTGGAGTACGCCGTCTTCGGCTCCGCCCGCCCCGCGACGGTGGTCGTGACGACGCCCAACTCCGAGTACAACGTGCGCTGGGAGTCGCTGCCCGCGGGCCACGTCCGGCACGCGGACCACCGCTTCGAGTGGACCCGGGCGGAGTTCCGCGCCTGGGCCGAACCGGTCGCGGCCAGGTTCGGCTACGCGGTGGCGTACGAGGGCGTGGGCCAGGACGACCCGGAGGTCGGCCACCCGACCCAGCTCGCGGTCTTCACCAGGACCGCCGCCCGCAGCGGAGCCGAAACGGCCACCGGCACCGAAACGGCCACCGGCACCACCACCGGGACGACCGGCCCCGGCCACACCCCGAAGGAGGCGTCATGAGCGACACCACCCCGGCATCCGGCACCGCCGCCCGCCGCCTCGGCGTCCCCGACCTCTGTCTCGTCGTCCTCATCGGCACCACGGGATCCGGCAAGTCCACCTTCGCCCGCCGGCACTTCAAGCCGACCGAGGTCCTCTCCTCCGACTTCTGCCGCGGCCTCGTCGCCGACGACGAGAACGACCAGTCCGCCTCCGGCGACGCCTTCGACGTCCTCCACTACATCGCAGGCAAGCGCCTCGCCGCGGGCCGGCTCACCGTCGTCGACGCCACCAGCGTCCAGCCCGAGGCCCGCCGTCAGCTCGTCCGGCTCGCCCGCGAGCACGACGTGCTGCCCGTCGCGATCGTCCTCGACGTCCCCGAGAGCGTCTGCCGCGAGCGCAACGCCGCCCGCCCCGACCGCGCCGGCATGGGCGCCCACGTCATCCCGCGGCAGCGCCGCGAGCTGCGCCGCGGTCTGCGCGGGCTCCAGCGCGAGGGCTTCCGCGCCGTGCACCACCTGCGCGGCACGGACGAGATCGACGCCGCCCAGGTCGTGCTGGAGCGCCGCTACAACGATCTGGCCCACCTCACGGGACCGTTCGACCTCATCGGCGACGTGCACGGCTGCGCGCGCGAGCTGGAGACGCTGCTGACGAGCCTCGGGTACGAGGACGGGGTGCACCCCGCGGGCCGTACGGCGGTCTTCGTCGGCGACCTCGTCGACCGCGGCCCGGACAGCCCCGGTGTGCTGCGCCGCGTCATGGGCATGGTCGCCGCGGGCAGCGCGCTGTGCGTGCCCGGCAACCACGAGAACAAGCTGGGCCGCCTCCTGCACGGCCGCAACGTCAAGCTGACGCACGGCCTCGCCGAGACCGTCGAGCAGTTGGAGCGCGCGGAGGAGGCGGAGCCCGGGTTCCGCGAGCGGGTACGGACGTTCGTCGACGGGCTCGTCAGCCACTACGTCCTCGACGGCGGCCGGCTCGTCGTCAGCCACGCCGGCCTGCCGGAGAAGTACCACGGCCGCACCTCCGGCCGGGTGCGCTCCTTCGCGCTGTACGGGGACACGACGGGCGAGACCGACGAGTACGGGCTGCCGGTGCGCTACCCGTGGGCCGAGGAGTACCGCGGCCGCGCCGCCGTCGTCTACGGCCACACCCCGACGCCGGAGGCGTCGTGGATCAACAACACCCTCTGCCTCGACACCGGCTGCGTCTTCGGCGGCAAGCTGACCGCGCTGCGCTGGCCGGAGCGCGAGCTGGTCGACGTCCCGGCCGAGCGCGTCTGGTACGAGCCGGTCAAGCCCCTCGCGGCCGGCGCCGCCGGTACGGACTCCGCACCGGGTACGGCGGGCGACCGCCCGCTGGACCTCGCCGACGTGCAGGGCCGCCGCGTCGTGGAGACCGGCCAGCACGGCCGCGTCGCCGTACGGGAGGAGAACGCGGCGGCGGCTCTGGAGGTCATGAGCCGCTTCGCGGTCGACCCGCGGCTGCTGCTCTACCTGCCGCCGACGATGGCGCCGACCGCCACCTCCGCCGAGGAGGGGCATCTGGAGCACCCGGCGGAGGCGTTCGCGGCGTACCGCGCGGACGGCGTGGCGCGGGTGGTGTGCGAGGAGAAGCACATGGGCTCGCGCGCCGTGGCGCTGGTGTGCCGGGACGCGGGCGTGGCGGAGAAGCGCTTCGGCCTGCCGCCGGGCGCGGGCGTGACGGGCGCGCTGCACACGCGCACGGGCCGCCCGTTCTTCCCGGACGCCGAGCGCACCGAGCAGGTGCTCGCCCGGGTCCGCGACGCCGCGACGGCGGCCGAGCTCTGGGAGGAGCTGGGGACGGACTGGCTGCTGCTCGACGCCGAGCTGCTGCCGTGGTCGCTGAAGGCGGGCGGGCTGCTGCGGCAGCAGTACGCCGCGGTGGGCGCGGCGTCGCGGGCGGTCTTCCCGGGTGCGCTGGCGGCGCTGGAGGCGACGCGCACGCGCCTGGCGGCCACCGCGCCCGCGGTACCGCCGGTCGCGGGCACCGACCCGGAAGGCGCCACCGACGCGGGCACCGGCACCGACCCCGCCACCGCGCTCGCCGCCCTCCTCGACCGCCAGCGCGAGCGGGCCGCCGACGCCGAGTCGTTCTCGGCCGCGTACCGTCGCTACTGCTGGCCGGTCGACGGCCTCGACGGCGTGCGCCTGGCCCCGTTCCAGCTCCTCGCCACCGAGGGCCGGAGCCTGGCGGGCGAGCCGCACGACGTGCAGCTCGCCCTCCTCGACCGGCTGGTGGCGCAGGACGCCACCGGCCTGCTCCAGCGCACCGGGCGGCTGTACGTCGACACCGGCGACGACGCGTCGGTGGCCGCGGGCGTGGCCTGGTGGCAGGAGATGACGGCGGCCGGCGGCGAGGGCATGGTCGTCAAGCCGCTCCAGGCGCTCGTACGGAGCGGGGAGGGCCGGCTCGTCCAGCCCGGCGTCAAGTGCCGCGGCCGGGAGTACCTGCGGATCATCTACGGCCCGGAGTACACCCGGCCGGAGAACCTGACCCGGCTGCGCAGCCGCTACCTGGGGCACAAGCGCTCCCTGGCGCTGCGCGAGTACGCGCTCGGCCTCGAAGCGCTGGACCGGCTGGCGGCGGGGGAGCCGCTGTGGCGGGTGCACGAGGCGGTGTTCGCGGTGCTGGCGCTGGAGTCGGAGCCGGTGGACCCGCGGCTGTGAGACGGGCGGGCCCGCGCACCACCACCGCGGGCCCGCCACACCCTGCCCTCCCGCGCCGCTGCCGTCACTGATCCCGAACCGCTGCCCCGCGTCGCCCCGCGTGGCAGTCTGATCCCATGCCAGCGCCCTCATTCCGCGTCGACTCCGAGGCCGGTCGCCTGCGCCGCGTGATACTCCACCGGCCGGACATGGAGCTGAAGCGGCTCACGCCCCGCAACAAGGACGCCCTCCTCTTCGACGACGTGCTCTGGGTCCGCCGGGCCCGCGAGGAGCACGACGGCTTCGCGGACGTGCTGCGCGACCGCGGTGTGCAGGTCCACCTCTTCGGCGACCTGCTCGCCGAGAGCCTGGACCTGCCCGAGGCGCGGGCGCTGGTCCTCGACCGGGTCTTCGACGAGAAGGAGTACGGGCCGCTCGCCACGGAGAAGCTCCGGGCCACCTTCGAGTCCCTGGACTCCGCGGCGCTGGTGGAGGCGCTGGTCGGCGGGATGACGAAGCGCGAGTACCTGGGCGGGTTCGCCGAGCCGGCGTCGGTGCGCTTCCACGTGATGGACCCGGACGACTTCCTCCTCGGCCCGCTGCCGAACCACCTGTTCACCCGGGACACCTCCTGCTGGGTCTACGACGGGGTGTCGATCAACGCGATGCGCTGGCCGGCGCGGCAGCGCGAGACGGTCCACTTCGAGGCGATCTACAAGCACCACCCGCTCTTCGCGGGGCCGGAGTCGGGCGAGTTCCACGTCTGGTCCGGCGGCCAGGAGGACTACCCGTCGACCATCGAGGGCGGCGACGTACTGGTCCTCGGCAACGGCGCCGTGCTCATCGGGATGAGCGAGCGCACCACGCCGCAGGCGGTGGAGCTGCTGGCGCGCGGGCTCTTCGCGGCGGGCTCCGCGCGGACGATCGTGGCGCTTGACATGCCGAAGGCGCGGGCGTTCATGCACCTCGACACGGTGATGACGATGATCGACGGCGATACGTTCACGCAGTACGCGGGTCTGGGCATGCTGCGCTCGTACACCATCGAGCCCGGCTCGGGCAGCGACGATCTGAAGGTCACCGACCATCCGCCGGAGCACATGCACAACGCCATCGCCGCCGCGCTGGGCCTGGACGGGATCCGGGTGCTGACGGCGACGCAGGACGTGCACGCCGCGGAGCGGGAGCAGTGGGACGACGGCTGCAACGTGCTGGCGGTGGAGCCGGGCGTGGTGGTGGCGTACGAGCGGAACTCGACGACGAACACGTTCCTGCGCAAGCAGGGCATCGAGGTGATCGAGATCCGCGGCAGCGAACTGGGCCGGGGCCGGGGCGGCCCGCGGTGCATGAGCTGCCCCGTCGAGCGCGACCCGGTCTAGGCACCGGTGGTGCCGGCTCAGATCTGGTTGGTGCCTCCGTCGACGTAGAGGTTCGCGCCGACGACATAGCTGCTCTGCTCCGAGGCGAGGAAGGCCACGACCGCGGCGGCCTCCTCGGGGCGGCCCATGCGCCCCTTGGCCACGGTCGCGGCGACGTTCTCCTTCACGGCCCGCGCAGTCTCCTCGTCGCCGAAGGCGGCGGTGCCCCCGGGGGTCTCGATCCATGCGGGCGAGACCACGTTGACCCGGATCCCGCGGTCCTTCAGCTCGTTGGACCACGTCCGCGCGAAGGACCGGACCGCCGCCTTCGACGCCGCGTACGCGCCGAACGCCTCCATGCCCCGGTCGCCCGCGGTCGAGCCGACCAGGACGACCGAGGCCCCGTCGTTGAGCAGCGGCAGCGCCTTGCGCACGGTGAAGAGCGTGCCCCGGACGTTGACCGCGAAGGTCTGGTCGAAGTGCTCCTCGGTGGTCTGCTCCAGCGTCACGAAGGTGCCGATCGCCGCGTTCGCCACGAGCACGTCCAGGCCCTCGCCCCGGGCCCGGACCGCGTCGAAGAGCCGGTCCAGGTCGGCCATCGCGGCGATGTCGCCGGCCACCCCGGTGGCCCGGTCCGCTCCGATGGTCTTGACCGCGGCCTCCAGCTCCGCCTCGCGCCGCCCGGTGACGAACACGTACGCACCCTCGTCCGCCAGCCGTACGGCGGTGGCCAGACCGATACCGGTGCTGCCCCCGGTGACGACCGCGGTCTTGCCCTCGAGCTGTCCCATGTGGGTGTCTCCCTCAGTCTCTCGTTGCCGATCCGTTCGAGATCGAGGGTGCGGGAGCGGGTCGGCACGATCAATGATGTGGAGTCCACACTTCTTTACGTATCGTCCACGAGGTGGTCAGCCCGCGAGCTGCTTCTTCAGGGCCTCGGCGTCGTGGACGTTGGACATCTGCACGAACTTCCCGTCACGGATCCGGTACAGGGCGAACTCGTCGATCTCGATCCGGGCGCCGGTGGGAGCCACCCCGAGCCACTCCTTGGCGGGGGTGCCGTGGTTGACGGAGTGGCAGGCCAGGGTCTCACCGTGGATTGCCACCTCCTTGATCTCCCAGTACATGTCGGGAACCGCGTCGGTGATGCTCTTCAGTGCCGCGACGACGTCCGCGCGAGTGGCCGGCCGGCCGTGCGAGAGGATGGACTCGGCGACGAACTCGTCCATGCGGTCGAACTCATGCGCGTTGAGCGCTTCGCAGTAGCGGTCGTAGAACTCGCGAATGTCGAAGTCGGACATCGACTGCCTTCCTCGCCCGGTGTCCGGGCTGTACTCGTGTGCTCACGTTCCCCCCGCGACATCGATACTGCGGGAAGAGCGGAGTACGATCCATGATGGAGAGTCCGGACTTCTTTACGTATCGTCCAGGAGGAGGTGCCCGGTGCTCGGCTTCCGTGATCCCGTGGCCGACGCGATCGGCCTGCTCCGGCCCCGCACGGTGATCGGGCCCAGCCTGAGGGCCACGGGCGAGTGGGCGTTGCGCTTCGACCCGTTCCTGCACGTGCGCATCGGCGGTCTCGTGCGCGGCACCTGCCGGCTCATCCTCGAAGGGCGCGAGCCGGTGCTCCTGCGGGAGGGCGACACCTTCATGCTGGGCAACCCGCCGCCCTACGTGCTCGCCTCCTCGCCCGACGCGAGCCCGCGCCCCGCGGAGCCGGTGCTGGCGGGGGCGGCGGACGGGTTCGTGCGGATCGGCCCGGAGGCCGAGGACGACCTCTACCTCTGCATCGGGCACATCGCGTTCGACGAGCGGAACGCGGGCCTCCTCACCGACCTCCTGCCGCCGCTCGTGATCGTCCGCGTGGCCGATCCCCACGGCGGGCGGCTCGCGCAACTGATCGATCTCCTGGCCACCGAGGTCGGCGTCACCGCCGCCGGCGGCCCGCTGGTGCAGAACCACCTCGCGCAGATCCTGCTCGTGCACATGCTGCGCGCCCACGCCGGGCAGACGGACCGGCCCACCGGCTGGCTGGGGGCGCTCAACGACGACGGCATCGGCGCCGCGCTGCGCGCCGTGCACGCCGACGTGGCCCACTCCTGGAGCCTCAAGGAGCTGGCGGAGATCAGCCACATGTCGCGTTCCGCGTTCGCGCGGGCCTTCAAGAGCCACGTCGGGGTCCCGCCCCTGGAGTACCTGATCCAGTGGCGCATGAGCCTCGCCCGCGACGCCCTCGCCCGGGACACGCTGTCGATCTCCGAGCTGGCGCGGGCCACGGGCTACCTCTCCGAGAGCGCGTTCAGCACCGCGTTCCGCCGCGTGGTCGGCTCGTCGCCCGCACAGTTCCGGAGCCGGGCGCGGCAGCCGCCGCAGTCGACCGCGAACGGAAGCTGACGGAAGCTGACGGAGGCGTCCTGTGCACCACTGGCGGCGAGGCGGGTAGGCGTCATCGGCGCGACGGTGGTGACGGGACCCGGCCCACCGGGCGGTCTGTATAGTGATGCGTTCGCACGCATAGAATCTCAGGAGCGCGGAACCATGGCGATAGACCTCACCGGCCGGACCTTCGTCAAGGAGCTGGACTACACCGCCGAGGAGCTGCACCACCTCCTGGCGCTGGCCGCCGAGCTGAAGGCGGCGAAGCGGGCGGGCACCGAGCGGCGGCGGCTGGCCGGGAAGAACGTCGCGCTGGTCTTCGAGAAGACCTCGACGCGCACCCGCGCCGCGTTCGAGGTCGCGGCGGCGGACCAGGGCGCGTCGACCACGTACATGGACCCCGCCGGCTCGCAGCTCGGGCACAAGGAGTCGGTGAAGGACACCGCCCGGGTGCTGGGGCGGATGTACGACGCCATCCAGTACCGCGGCGCCGCCCAGTCGGCCGTCGAGGAACTGGCCGCGTACGCGGGCGTGCCCGTCTACAACGGCCTGACCGACGAGTGGCACCCCACGCAGATGCTCGCCGACGTGCTCACCATGTCCGAGCACCGCCCGGGCCCCGTCGGGGAGATCGCGTACGCCTACCTCGGTGACGCCCGCTTCAACATGGGCAACTCCTACCTCGTCACCGCCGCCCTGCTCGGCATGGACGTGCGCATCGTCGCGCCCCGGGCGTACTGGCCCGCCGACGCCGTCGTCGCCGGGGCCCGCCGGCTCGCCGCCGCCTCCGGCGCGCGGATCACCCTCACCGCCGACGTCGCCGAGGGTGTGGCCGGGGCCGACTTCGTCGCCACCGACGTGTGGGTCTCGATGGGGGAGCCGCAGGAGGTGTGGGACGAGCGGATCGCCGCGCTGCGCCCGTACGCGGTGACGACGGACGTGCTGCGCGCCACCGGCAACCCGGACGTGAAGTTCCTGCACTGCCTGCCCGCCTTCCACGACCTCGGCACGGCCGTCGGCCGGGAGATCCACGCGCGGCACGGGCTGACGTCGCTGGAGGTCACCGACGAGGTCTTCGAGTCGGCGCACTCCGTCGTCTTCGACGAGGCGGAGAACCGGATGCACACCATCAAGGCGCTCATGGTCGCCACCCTGGGCTGACGCCCCGCCCCCGGCCGCCCGGCAGCCCGCTCCCCGGGGCCGTGCGGCGGAGCGCGTGCGCCCCGGTCCCGTATCGCGTGGTCGTGACGACAGTCACGTACGGGTGATAACTTCGGCTTACCGCCACCGCCCGCCACCGTCTGCAGACAGGGGCCGCGCACGATGAGCCCGTTCACCGGATCCGCCGGCCGCACCGCGCAGTGGGAGCACCTGCGGGTCACAGAAGACGACGGCGTCGTCACCGTCACGCTCGACCGCCCGGAGAAGCTCAACGCGCTGACCTTCGAGGCGTACGCGGACCTCCGCGACCTCATCGCCGAGCTGGCCCGCACCGGCGGCACCCGCGCGCTCGTCCTCGCCGGCGCGGGCCGGGGCTTCTGCTCCGGCGGCGACGTCGACGAGATCATCGGCGCCACCCTGGCCATGGACACCGGCCGGCTGCTGGACTTCAACCGCATGACGGGGCAGGTCGTACGGGCCCTGCGCGAGGCCCCGTTCCCGGTGGTCGCCGCCGTGCACGGGGTCGCCGCGGGCGCCGGCGCCGTCCTCGCGCTCGCCGCCGACTTCCGCGTCGCCGACCACTCCGCGCGCTTCGCGTTCCTCTTCACCCGCGTCGGCCTCTCCGGCGGCGACATGGGCGCCGCCTACCTGCTGCCCCGCGTCGTCGGCCTCGGCCACGCCACCCGGCTGCTGATGCTCGGCGACGCCGTGCGCGCCGCCGAGGCCGAACGCATCGGCCTCCTCAGCGAACTCGCCGACGAGGGCCGCGCCGACGAGGCGGCCCAGGCGCTGGCCCGCCGCCTCGCCGCCGGGCCCACCCTCGCGTACGCGCAGACCAAGGCGCTGCTCACCGCCGAGCTGGACATGCCGCTGGCCGCCGCCGTCGAGATGGACGCGGCCACCCAGGCGCTGCTGATGAAGAGCGCCGACTACGCCGAGTTCCACGCCGCGTTCACCGCCAAGCGGCCGCCCGCCTGGCAGGGGCGCTGAGCGCCGTGCGGGCCGCGGTCATCGGCGGCGGGCCCGGCGGGCTCTACGCCGCGGCGCTCCTCAAGCGGCTCGACCCCGCCCGTACGGTCACCGTCTACGAGCGCAACGCCCCGGACAGCACGTACGGCTTCGGCGTCGTGCTCTCCGACGAGACCCTCGGCGGCATCGAGCACGCCGACCCCGTCGTCTACGCCGCGCTGCAGCGGGAGTTCGTGCGCTGGGACGACATCGACATCGTCCACCGCGGCACCGTGCAGCGCTCCGGCGGCCACGGCTTCGCGGCCCTCGGCCGCCGCCGGCTGCTCGCGGTGCTCCAGCAGCGCTGCCGCGACCTCGGCGTCGACCTGCGGTTCCGCACCGAGGCGCCGCCCGCCGCCGAACTCGCCCGCGGCCACGACCTCGTCGTCGGTGCCGACGGCGTCAACAGCGCCACCCGCGAGGCGCACGCCGGCGTCTTCCGCCCGCGGATCGCCGAACACCGCTGCCGGTACGTGTGGCTGTCCGCGCCGTTCGCGTTCGACGCCTTCCGCTTCGAGATCGTCGAGACCGACGCGGGCGTCATGCAGTTGCACGGCTACCCGTACGCGATATCGGCCGCGTCGGCTGGGTCGTCGGGGGAGGCGGCCTCCACCGTCATCGTCGAGATGCGCGAGGAGGTCTGGCGCCGCGCCGGGCTCGACGCCTGCGGCGAGGAGGAGACGGCCAAGCGCTGCGCCGCGTACTTCGCCGACGCGCTCGGCGGCCGGCCGCTGACGGGCAACCGCTCGCAGTGGACGGCGTTCCGCACGGTCGTCAACGACCGCTGGTGGCACCGGCCTTCGCCCGGCGGCGGCGCCGTCGTCCTCCTCGGCGACGCCGCCCACACCGCGCACTTCTCCGTCGGCTCCGGCACCAAACTCGCCGTCGAGGACGCCCTCGCGCTCGCCGCGTGCGTCGGGGAGCAGCCGGACGTGCCGGCCGCGCTCGCCGCGTACGAGGCCGAGCGCAAGCCCGTCGTCGCCTCCACCCAGCGCGCCGCGCACGCCAGCCGCGAGTGGTTCGAGGACCTGGCGCGCCACCTCGGCCGCCCGCCGCGGCAGTTCGCGTTCGACCTGCTCACCCGCAGCCGCCGCATCACCCACGACAACCTGCGGCTGCGCGACCCCGGCTTCGTCGCCGCCGTGGAGCGCGAGGCGGGGGTGCCGGAGGGCACGCCGCCGATGTTCACGCCGTACACCCTCGGCGGCCTCACCCTGCGCAACCGCGTCGTGTGCTCGCCGATGGACATGTACGTCGCCGAGGACGGCCTGCCCGGCGACTTCCACCTCGTCCACCTCGGCGCCCGAGCGCTGGGCGGCGCGGGTCTGGTGATGACCGAGATGGTCTGCGTCAGCCCCAGCGGCCGCATCACCCCCGGCTGCACCGGCCTCTGGTCGGACGAGCAGGAGGCCGGCTGGCGCCGCGTCGTCGACTTCGTACGCGGCCACGCGCCCGGCGCCGCCCTCGGCATCCAGCTCGGCCACTCCGGCCGCAAGGGCTCCACGAAGCTGATGTGGGAGGGCATCGACGAGCCGCTGCCCGAGGGCAACTGGCCCGTCGTCGCCCCCTCCCCGCTGCCGTACCGCGCGGGCCTGAACCAGACGCCGCGCGCGCTGGACCGCGCCGGAATGGACGCGATCCGCGAGGAGTTCGCCGCCGCCGCGCGCCGCGCCGCCCGCGCCGGGTTCGACCTGCTGGAGCTGCACTGCGCGCACGGCTACCTGCTGTCCGGCTTCCTCTCCCCGCTCACCAACCGCCGCACCGACGCCTACGGCGGCGACCTCGACGCCCGGCTGCGCTACCCGCTGGAGGTCTTCGACGCCGTACGGGCCGCGTGGCCGGCCGACCGCCCCGTGACCGTGCGGATCTCCGCCACCGACTGGGCCGAGGGCGGCACCACCGCGGCCGACGCGGTCGCCGTCGCCCGCGCGTTCGCCGCCCACGGCGCGGCGGCGATCGACGTCTCCACCGGCCAGGTCGTCGCCGACGAGCAGCCGGCGTTCGGCCGCTCGTACCAGACGCCGTACGCCGACCGGATCCGCGCGGAGACCGGGATCCCGGTGATCGCGGTCGGGGCGATCTCCTCGTGGGACGACGTGAACTCGCTGATCCTCGCCGGCCGCGCCGACCTGTGCGCCCTGGGCCGCCCCCACCTCTACGACCCGCACTGGACGCTGCACGCCGCCGCCGAGCAGGGCTACACGGGACCGGGCGCGCCGTGGCCCGCCCCGTACCGCGCGGGCAGCCGCAGGCCGCCGACCGGGCGCACGGACGGGCCGAAGCCGCGGCTGACACTGGACGGCGGCTGAGCGCGGGCCGGCGGCGGGGCCGGTGCGCCCCGCGCGTCAGCTCTGCCGGACGCCCGCGGCGACCCTGTCGCCCGTGCGCAGGTCGACGCTGCGCCAGTACGCGACCGCGCGTTGCAGTACCGGCTCGCTGACGCCGTTGAGCAGGTGCCGGGTGATGTTGCCGACGAGGCGGTCGCGGGCGGCGTCGTCCATGACGTCGCGCACCAGCGTGCCCGGCTGGCCGAAGTCGTCGTCGTCCGCGTGCAGGGTGTAGGCGGCGCGGACCATCTCCGCGGTCTCCACCGTCCAGCGCGGCGGGTGGTTGGAGCGCTCCTCGTCGGCGGCCGGGCCGCCGTAGGAGTTGGGCGCGTAGGGGCGGGCCACCTGGGGCGGGTAATAGCGCATCGCGCCGTCCTTGGCGTACGAACGGACCTCGGTCTCCGACCGGTTGGGCGGCAGTTGCGCGTAGTTGGTGCCGATGCGGTAGCGGTGGGTGTCGGCGTAGGAGAAGAGCCTGGCCTGGAGCATCTTGTCCGGCGAAGGGCCGATGCCGGGGACCAGGTTGCTGGGTTCGAAGGCGGCCTGCTCGATGTGGACGAAGTAGTCCCCGGGGTTGGTGTCCAGCGTCATCCGGCCGACCTCGGTGAGCGGGTAGTCGCCGTGCGGGACGACCTTGGTGACGTCGAAGATGTTGAAGCGGTAGTCCGGCGCGTCGTCGTACGGGATCGCCTGCACGTACAGCGTCCACGACGGCGCCTCGCCGCGGGCGATGGCCTCGGCCAGGTCGCGGCGGTGGAAGTCGGCGTCCTCGCCGGCCAGCGCCGCGGCGTCGGCGTCGCTGAGGTACCCGGTGCCCTGGTCGGTCTTGAAGTGGTACTTGATCCAGGTGCGCTCGCCGGCGGCGTTGGTCCACAGGTAGGTGTGGGAGCTGTAGCCGTTCATGTGCCGGTACGTCCTGGGGATGCCGCGGTCGCCCATCAGGTACGTCACCTGGTGCGCCGACTCCGGCGAGAGCGTCCAGTAGTCCCACTGCATGTCGTTGTCGCGCAGGCCCGAGTCGAGGGTGCGCTTCTGCGAGCGGATGAAGTCCTGGAACTTGCTGGGGTCGCGCATGAAGAAGACCGGCGTGTTGTTGCCCACCATGTCGTACACGCCGTCGCGGGAGTAGAACTTCAGCGCGAAGCCGCGCGGGTCCCGCCAAGTGTCGGGGCTGCCCTGTTCGCCCGCGACGGTCGAGAAGCGGGCCAGCATCCGGGTGCGGCGCCCGGGCTGGAAGACATCGGCCTTCGTCAGCTCGCTGACGTCGCCCGTCACCTGGAAGGTCCCGTACGCCCCCGAGCCCTTGGCGTGCACCACCCGCTCGGGGACGCGCTCGCGGTTGAACTGGGCCATCTTCTCGATCAGATAGCCGTCCTGGAGGAGGATCGGGCCGTCGGCGCCGACGCTGAGCGAGTACTGGTCGCTCTCGACGGGGGTGCCGCTGTCGTCGGTGCTGCTCGGATCGCTCATCGCGCTGCTCCGGGTGGGGGGTTCGGGAACGTCACTTCTGGAGGAACGCCAGCAGGTCCTGGTTGAACCTCTCCTTGAAGCCCGGCACGAGGGCGATGCCGTGGCTGCCGCCCTCGTAGACCTTCAGCTCGGCGCCCCGGACGATCTCGGCGGTCTTGCGGGCGGTGGCGTCGATCGGCACGATCTGGTCGTCGTCGCCGTGGACGACGAGGGTCGGGATGTCGAACCTCGCGAGGTCCTCGTGGAAGTCGGTGGCCGCGAAGGCGTCGACGCAGGCGACGCCGCCCTCGATGGTCTCGGACATGGCCATGTACCAGAACGCGTCCCTGTTGCCCTGGGTCGCCTTGGTGCCCTCGCGGTCGGCGGAGAAGAAGCCGACGGACGCGTCCTTCCAGAACTGCGAGCGTTCGTCGAGGATCCCGGCCTTCATGTCGTCGAAGACCTTCTGCGGCACGCCCTCGGGATTGTCCGGACCCTGGAGCATCAGCGGCGGGATCGCCGAGAGAAGCACCGCGGAACGCACCCGCGCGGTGCCGTGCCTGCCGATGTAGCGGGCCAGCTCGCCGCCGCCCATGGAATGTGCCACCAGGGTGACGTCCCGCAGGTCCAGATCGGTGAGCAGGTCGTTCAGGTCGTCGGCGAAGGTGTCGAAGTCGTACCCGTCGACGACCGGCGTGGACCGCCCGTGGCCCCGCCGGTCGTGCGCGATGCCGCGGAAGCCGGCGTCGGCCACGGCCTTGAGCTGATCCTGCCAGGCGTCGCCGTTCAGCGGCCAGCCGTGGATGAACACCACGGGACGCCCCTCGCCCCAGTCCTTGTAGAAGATGTCGACACCGTCGCGCGTCGTGCAAACCGGCATGTCAGGAATTCCCTTCCCGCGGGAGCAGCCGGGGGCGGACCGCCGCCCGGCGATTCAAAGAGGCGTGACGAGAGGATTGCGGCCGCGAAGACGCGCGGCAGCACCGCATTCATCTTCGCTACGCCGCCGAAACCCCGCAATTCGGGCAGGGCCGGTGTGGAGGAGGCAGGGGTCAGCGGCTCATCGCGCAGGACCGCCGGTCACGGTGCGTGCAGGGTGGCGCGGACGAACCGCGACGCGGGGGCCCGCAGGCGGTCGTCCAGGGCCGCGAAGACCGCCGCCGCGCGGGCGCCCGGCCAGTCCGGGGGCAGGACCTCGGGCGGCAGGCCCGGGTCGGCGTAGGGGAGGTGGCGCCAGGTGTCGAGGGCCAGGAGGTAGTCGCGGTACGCGTCCGGGCCCGCGGCCCGCTCCGCCGCCGGGCGGGCGGACCACCTCGCCAGCACCGGCTCGTGGGCGTCCAGGAACGCCTCGTGCAGCTTCGCCGTGGCCGGGAGGTCCCACCACCGCGCCACCGCCTCCGGCGTCGGCGTGAAGCCCTCGTGGGTGCCGCGGAAGAGGTCGACGTACGGGGCGAGTTCCAGGCGGCGCAGGGTGTGCCGGGTCTCCTCCGCGACGTGCGCCGGGGCGATCCACACGCCCGGGGCCGCCTGCCCGAAGCCCAGCCGGGCCAGCCGGGAGCGCAGCAGGTGGCGCTTGCGGCGTTCCTGCTCCGGCACGGAGAAGACCGCCAGCAGCCAGTCGCCGGGGCCCGCCGGGGCCTCCCGGCGGTAGATGCGGCGGTCGCCGTCGTCGAGGAGGGTGCGGGCGGACGGCGACAGGGCGTACGCGGCCTCGCCCTCGTGCCGTACGGGCACCAGCAGCCCGCGCCGCTTGAGCCGGGAGACCGCGGAGCGCACCGCGGGCGGGTCCACGCCCACCGCGCCCAGCAGCCGGATCAGCGCCGCCACGGGGACGCGCCCGGAGCCCGCGTCCTCGCCGCGGCCGAACGCGCCGTAGAAGCTGACGATCAGGGACCGCGGGGTTCGTTCGGCTGGCACTCGATCACTCTAGCGATTCCCGGCCGCCAGGCCGGCCTGCTCCTCCCGCAGCCGGTAGCGCTGCAGCTTCCCGGTCGGCGTCCGCGGCAGCGCGTCCGTGAAGAGGATCTCCTTCGGGCACTTGTACGGCGTGATCTCGCCCTTCGTGAACTCCCGCAGCGCCGCCTCCGTCTCAGGACCCCGCACCACGCCCTCGCGCAGCACCGCGTACGCCACGACCACCGTGCCCCGCTCCGGGTCCGGACGGCCCACGACCGCAGCTTCCCGCACGTCCGGGTGGCGCAGCAGCGCGTCCTCGACCTCGGGCCCCGCGATGTTGTACCCGGCCGAGATGATCATGTCGTCCGCGCGCGCCACATACCGGAAGTACCCGTCGGGCTCGCGCACATACGTGTCGCCGGTGAGGTTCCAGCCGCCCCGCACGTACTCCCGCTGCCGCTCGTCGGCCAGATACCGGCACCCCGTGGGCCCGCGCACCGCCAGCAGCCCCGGCTCCCCGTCCGGCACCTCGGATCCGGCCGCGTCCACGACCCGCGCCTCGTACCCGGGCACCGGCACGCCCGTCCATCCCGGGCGGGCGTCGTCGTCGGCCGCGGAGATGAAGATGTGCAGCATCTCGGTGGCGCCGATCCCGTTGATGATCCGCAGCCCGGTGCGCTCGCGCCACTCCTGCCAGGTGGCCGCGGGCAGGTTCTCGCCCGCGGACACGCAGCGGCGCAGCGAGCCGATGTCGTACACGCCGAGCTTGTCGAGCATCGCCCGGTACGCGGTCGGGGCGGTGAACAGCACCGAGACCCGGTGCTCCGCGACCGCGGGCAGCAGCCGGTCGGGCCCGGCCTGCTCCAGCAGCAGCGCCGAGGCGCCGGCCCGCATCGGGAAGACCACGAGGCCGCCGAGGCCGAAGGTGAAGCCCAGCGGCGGGCTGCCCGCGAACACGTCGTCGGGGAGGGGCTTCAGCACGTGCGCGGAGAAGGTGTCCGCGATGGCCAGGACGTCGCGGTGGAAGTGGACGCAGCCCTTGGGCCGGCCGGTGGTGCCGGAGGTGAAGGCGATCAGCGCGACGTCGTCGACGGAGGTCTCCACGGGGGCGTACGCGTCGGGCTTGGCGTCGGCGAGGCGCAGCAGGTCGCCGGGCTCCCCGCCGCCGTACGGGACGACCGTCAGCCCCGCCACCTCCGCCCGGGCCAGATCGTCGAGCGAACGGGCGTCGCACAGCGCGTGCCGTATCCGCGCGATCTCGCAGATGCCGCGCAGCTCCTGCGCGCGCTGCGCGGCCAGCACGGCGACCGCGCCCGCCTTCATGACGGCCAGCCAGCAGGCCACCAGCCAGGGCGTGGTGGGCCCGCGGAGCAGCACGCGGTTGCCGGGCAGCACGCCGAGGTCGTCGGTGAGCACGTGCGCGATCCGGTCGGTGCGGCGCTGCAGTTCGCCGTACGTCCACGTCTCGCCGGCGGCGGTGTGCAGGGCGGGGCGGCCGGCGCCGAACCGCTCGACGGTGGCGTCGAGCAGCTCCGCGCCGCAGTTGAGCCGGTCGGGGTAGCGCAGGCCGGGGAGCGGGAAGACCAGGTCCGGCCACTGCCCGGGCGGCGGGAGGTGGTCGCGGGCGAAGGTGTCGGCGTGGGCGGAAGGCTTGAGCTGCATGGCGTAGGCCCCCTAGGTCTGCCCTGCGGTACCCCAAGGAGCGTAGCGTTGGCGTGACGACAGTCAACAGTCCGCGATAACCCGCTGGGGCGGGCCCGTACGCGCACGGGACGCGCCTGGGGCGCGCACCGGACGCCACCCCCGCGAGAGAGGAGCGCCGCATGGCGCAGGAGCAGCAGCCGCCGCCGCACCCGCAGCCGCCGCAGCCCTTCGCGCTCGACCCCGGGCTCCAGGCGTGGTGCGCCGAGCTGCGCGCGTTCGCCGCGCGGCGGCTGCGCCCGCTGGCCGAGGCGGGCGCGCCGGGACGGGTGAACCGGCCGCTCCTCGCCGCCCTCGGCGCCCCGGGCGACGACGGCGAACCCGGCCTGCTGACACGGGTGTTCCCCGCCGCCGGGCCGGTCTCGGCGCTCACGCTCTGTTTGCTGCGCGAGTCGCTGGCCCGCGAGTGCACCGAGGCCGAGACGGCGCTCGCGCTCCAGGGGCTCGGCGCGTACCCCGTCGTGCAGGCCGGGACGGACGAGCAGCGGAAGCGCTGGCTGCCGGAGGTGACGGCCGGGCGGGCCGTCGCCGCCTTCGCGCTCACCGAGCCGGAGGCGGGCTCCGACGCGGCGGCGCTGCGGCTGGCCGCCGAGCCGGACGGGCCGGGGCGCTGGCGGCTGACCGGCGAGAAGAAGTGGATCTCCAACGCCCCGGAGGCCGACGTCGCCACCGTCTTCGCCCGCACCACGCCGGACGCCGGCGCCCGCGGCGTGACCGCCTTCCTCGTGCCCGCCGGCCGCCCCGGGCTCACCGGCGAGCCGCTCACCATGCTCAGCCCGCACCCCATCGGCACCCTGCGCTTCGACGGCGTCCCCGTCACCGCGGCCGACGTCCTCGGGGAGGTCGACGGCGGCTTCCGTACCGCGTTGGCGACGCTCAACCTCTTCCGCCCCTCCGTCGGTGCGTTCGCCGTCGGCATGGCGCAGGCGGCGCTCGACGCGGCGCTGGACCACGCCGGGCGGCGGGAGGCGTTCGGCGGGCCGCTGAAGGACCTGCAGTCCGTCGCGCACACCCTCGCCGAGACGGCCACCCGCGTCGAGGCGGCCCGGCTGCTGGTGTACGCGGCGGCCTCGGCGTACGACGCGGGCGCGCCGGACGTCGCCCGGCGGTCGGCGATGGCGAAGCTGCTGGCCACCGAGACGGCGCAGGCGGCCGTCGACGCGGCGGTGCAGATCCACGGCGCCCGCGCGCTCCAGGCCGGGCATCTGCTGGAGCACCTGTACCGCGAGGTGCGCGCGCCGCGCATCTACGAGGGGGCGACGGAGGTGCAGCGGAGCATCATCGCCAAGGAGCTGTACCGCAGTTGACCGGCGGGCGTACGGTCGCGGGCCCACGGCGCCGTACGCCCTCCCGGCCGCCCCGCAGGAACCATCGCAGAACCACCGAAGGGACCCCGCCGCCGTGTCCGTCCACCGCGTCAACCCCGCCTCCCTCGCCCGCCCCTCCGGCTTCAGCCACGCCGTCACCGCGACCGGCTCGTCCCTCGTCTTCCTCGCCGGCCAGACCGCCCTCGACGGCGCCGGCCGGGTCGTCGGCGACACCCTCCCCGCCCAGTTCGAGCAGGCCCTCGGCAACCTCCTCACCGCGCTCGGCGCCTGCGCGGGGGAGCCCGCCCACCTCACCCGCGTCACCGTCTACGCCACCGACCCCGAGGACTACCGCGCCCACGCCGCGGAACTGGGCCGCATCTGGCGCCGGCTGGCCGGCGACACGTACCCGGCGATGGCCCTCATCGGCGTCACCCGGCTCTGGGACGCCGAGGCGCTGGTCGAGCTGGACGGCATCGCGGTACTGCCCTGACCCCCGCCTGATACCGGCGGAAACCGCCGCGCAGGTCGCGGTCCTGCTACGAGACGGCCGCAGTGCGGCGACCGCACACCGCTACGAACTGGTGACCGGGCGGCATCGTAGGTAGATTCGTGCGCACCCCCAACCGCCGCACGCAGAACAGAGGTTGCGCTTCGATGGCACACGGCAGGACGGAGCTCGGCCGCTACGAGGCGCGCCTGCTCCTCTGGCTGCTGCGTGAGTCCGGCCACCGCCCCGACGTGCCCGTGCGCACCGCCGCCTTCGGCCTGGAGCAGAACAAGCCGCCCCTCGGCGTCTCCGCCGTCATCGCCGCGCTGGCGGACCGCGGCCTGGTGGACGTCCACCGCTGGCCCGAGCACACCCCCGCCGACACCTCCCTGCGCCCGGAGGGCCACCGGCGCGCGCTGCGCCTGGAGCGCGAGCGCCGCGACCCGGAGGCGCGCCAGGTGTACGCCGAGAACGCGGTGCTGCGCTGGGCGTTCGAGCACCGCGGCGACGAGGCCCTGCTGCTGCGCGACTTCTTCGTGGCCGACCACGTCTTCTTCCACGGCGACGCCCTCCGGGCCGGCGAAGTCCTCGCCGCGGCCCGCTCGTTACGAGCCGCGGGGCTGCTGGGCCTCACCGGCGACGGCATCGACGGGGACGTGGTCACCGGGCGGGCCGAGCTGACCGAGCGCGGGCTGGACTGCGGCCACGCGGGCACCGGCCTCGCCGAGTTCCTGCGCCAGGAGCGCGAGCGGCAGTCCACGTACCGCATCGACACCATCCAGGGCCCGGTCACCTTCATCAGCAACAGCACCGTCACCTACGTCGGCACGCTCGCCGACGAACTCGCCGGCCTGGGCCCCGGACTCGGCCTCGACGAGGAGCGGCTGCGGCACCTGCTGCGGCAGGGGGACGAGCTGCGCCGCGCGGCCGAGGAGGGCAGGCCGGGACGGCTGCGGGCGCTCGTCGACCGGATCCGCGAGGAACTGACCAGCGCCCCTGACACCACCGGGCGCCAACTGCTGCTCGACATGGCACGACAGGTCGGCGGCATGCTCGGGTAGCCGGGACGCCGTCGCGCAACGGGAGGGAAGCGGAGCTTGACCCTGTACGGACGTGATGCCGTGCTGCGCGAACTGGTGCCCCGCATGGTGGGGCTGCACCACACGAAGCGGAAGGCCGTACGGCAGGAGCCGCGCGACGAGGTGCCCGCCGTGCTCCTCCACGGCGGGCACGGCAGCGGCCGCACCGCCGTGCTGGACGCGCTGCGCGAGGCGTACGCCGACCGCGTCCCCGTCGCCGCCGTCGACTGCGCCGGCGTCCGCGACGACGACGCGGTCGACGGCGCAGCCGTCTCCAACACCTCGCCCGTCGCCGAGCTGCTGACCGGCCTGGCCCGCGGCCTGAGCGCGCACTGCCCCGGCTTCGGCCGGCTGCGGCTGCCCCGGCTGCTCACCGGACTGGTGGCCGTCAGCGCCTGGCACCGCGGCGAGCTGGACGAGCAGGCGTGCGCGCGTGAGCGCGTCGAGGCGCTGCTCACCGACTGCGGGCTGGAGAAGAACCCGGAGCGGGCCCGCAACTGGCCCGGTGACGTCCTGGACCGCATCGGCGGCTGGGGCACCGACGAGCTGGGCCCGGTCGCCGCCGCGAGCGTCCAGCTCTTCACCGACCGGTACCTCGGTTTCCGGGAGAACCGGGCGGTGCGCCAGTGGTACGGAGGGCTGGCGGACGTACCCACCTCGCAGCAGGACGACAACCACGTGCTCACCGCGCTGTGCCGCGCCTTCCACCTCGGCGAGGGCATGCGGCGGCGCATCGAGGTCCACCTGGTCGAGGCGCTGCTGGAGGACCTGCGGGCCGCCTACACCGGATGGCGCCACCTCAACGCCGCGCCCCGGCCGCTGGCCCTCCTGGACAACGTCCACACCGCCGCCGGCACCGAGCTGCTCGACCTGCTGCTCGCCCGGCGCGTCACCGCCGCCGAAAGGCCCGACCCGCTGGTCGTCGTCGCCGCCACGCTCGGCGAGCCGCACGGCGACCGGTACGCCGGCGCGGCCCGCTGGACCGCCGCGAACGTCCCCGGGCTGCGCGAGTGGCGCCGCGGCGGCGAGCCGGGCGACCCGGCCGCCGGACTCGTCACCCTGCCGCTGCCGCCGCTCGACGCCGACGAGCTGCTGTCGATGATGCACGTCGGCGAGGAGCGGGCGGTGCGCCAGGAAGTGGCCCGCGCCGTACACCGGTTCACCGGCGGCAGCCCGCTGGGCTGCCGGATCTTCTACGACGCCCTCGACGCCGCGCCGGAGCCCGCGGCCGTCGAGCCGCACGAGCTGACGCGGCTGCGGCTCGCCGGGGAGCACGTGACCGAGCTGATGCTCGCCGCGCTCGTCCCCGACGCGGGGCTCAGCTCGTACCTCGTGCTGCTGTCCGTCGCGCAGGACGCCGCCGCGGCCCGCGCACTGGCCGGCGCGTACCTGACCAGGGACCACCAGGCCGGCGCCGTCGAGGAGGCACGCAGCCACCTGCGCGACGAGCGGTGGCCGCAGCCCGGACGGCCCTTCGTCGGCGACGACTTCCTGCGCGCCGTCCTCGTCGACGAGCTGCGCCGCCGCCCGGCGGACGCCACCGACCCGCCGCAGCCCTGGCCGGAGCTGCACGAGCTGCTGCGCCGGCACCACGAGGACCGCGGCGAGCACGCCGCCGCCCACCACCACGAACTGGCCGCGGGCCGCCCCGCCGAGCCCGCGCGCTGGCTCGCGGAGACCCTCCACGGCCCGGCCACCGACCGCTGGCTCACCGACCTGTGGCACATCGCCCGCGCGCCGCACCCGCCCGACCCCGCCTGGGCCGACGTGTGCCGGGCGACGGCGTCGGGAGAGCGGGACGGCACGCTGGCGGGCGCCGACTCCGTCGCGCGGTCGGTCAACCGGCTGCTGCACGCGGTCTGGTACGCCGCCGACCCCTTGTCCGTACCCGACGCGCACCTGCGCGGCCGGATCGGGCGGGAGCTGGACTTCCTGTCGTTCGAGCACCCCACCGGCGGCAGGGCGCTGTACGCCGCGTCGCAGGACTGGCCGGCGGCGCTCAAGGAACCGCGCACACCGGACTCGGCCGTGGAACGCCGCGAGGGCGGCGAAGAGGGGAGGGGCCATGCCATTCCTTAGCCGGCCGCTGGGCCGCGCCGAGAAGGCGATCCTGGGGGTGCTGACCGTCGCGGCGATCACCGCGGCCACCGTGCTGGTGGTCCTCGGCCTCGGCGGCGAAGGGGCGTGCGGCGACGGGCTCGTGGAGTCGGCGAACGGCGAGGAGTGCGTCGGCGTCGCCGACGCCACCGCCGAGTCGCCGGCCTTCGCGCCGGGCGCGGACGGTCCCGACGAGCGGATCGCGGACCTCGTACGGCAGATCGGTGCGGAGAACGAGCGGGTCCGCGCCGGCTGGGAGGACGACGACAGCTCCGCCCGCGAGCCGTACGTGCGCGTCGGGCTCATGATGCCGTTCAACGCCACCGAGTCCAGCGCCATGACCCCCGAGGTCGTCCAGAACACCCTCGCCGGTGTGCTCACCGCCCAGCTCGCGGCCAACCGCGATCACGGCGTCAACTACCAGCTCCTGCTGGCCAACGTCGGCACGGACCTCTCGCAGTGGCGGCCGGCCGTCGACGCGCTCGCCGCCCTCACCACCGGCAAGGCGCCGACCAAGGGGGACTCCCCGCTCGTCGGCGTTGTCGGCCTGCCCAACAGCGAGCAGGACACCGAGGACGCGGCCGTGGCGCTCTCCAGGGCCGACATACCGGCCGTCAGCGGGGTGCTCAGCTCGCCGGAGATCAGCGCCGACACCCTGTTCAAGTCCGCGCCGTCCAACACCGAATCGGTCGCCGCGCTCGCCGACTACCTCGAAGGGCACCCGGGCGCCAGGCCAGGCAAGCCCTCCGGCTACCTCGTGTGGGACTCGCGCAAGGAGGACGACTACGTCGCCAACACCCGCGACAACATGCGCGACGCGTTCGGCGAGGAGTACCAACTGGAGAACCGCAGCTCCTCCTTCGTCGGCATCATGGGCGACTACAAGGGCGCGCCGCGCCGCTTCTCCCCGGCCGCGCGGGGGATATGCAGGCTGGAGGCCGACACGGTCTTCTACGCCGGCCGCGACTCCGATCTGCCGTACCTCATCACCCAGTTGTCCGACGAGCCGGAGTGCGACGACTTCGACGCCGAGATCCGCATCCTGCGGGTGGCGACCGGCCTGCCCGAGGGGCTGACGGGCGAGCAGGTACGCACCGACATGGCCGAGGCCCGGGTCGTCACCGTCGGCGCCTCGGCGACGGACGCGCCCTCGTGGCGGGCCGGGGACGGGGCCGACGAGCGCTTCACCACCTTCGCCACCGGGTTCGCGAAGGTGAGCGGGCTGCCGGGGGAGGCGCTCGACGACGGGTACGCGATCATGCACCACGACGCCTTCACCGTCCTCGCCCAGGCCGTCGGCACCGCGCTCGACGACCTGAACCGGCCGGACGGGGGCGAGTCCGACCGGCTGCCGTCCAAGCTGGACGTGTACAACACCATCACCAACATGAAGGTGGTCGCGGGCGGCGACCCGTGCCAGGACTGCGTGCACGGTGCCAGCGGGCAGTTCGGCTTCGACGTGGAGAAGGACAACTGGCCGGTCTGCAAGCCGGTCCCGGTGATCGAGTACCCGCGCCCGGAGGACGCGGACCGGCCGCGGCTGTACCGGACGTTCCAGGGCACGGACGGCACGTGCCCTGCCTGACGGCCCGCCCCGGCGATCCGGCCCGACGACCGCGTAGGACGACCGCATACGACGAGAAAGGTGCACCGCACGTCATGAAACCTTTATCCGGCGACGGCGAGCCCGAGATCGACCTGCACACCGACCGCCCGCACTCCGCGCGGGTCTACGACTACCTCCTCGGCGGCAAGGACAACTTCGCCCCCGACCGCGCCGCGGGCGACGCCTCGGTACGCGCCTGGCCCAGCCTGCCGACCTCCATGAAGCAGACCCGCGTCTTCATGCACCGGGTCACCAGGACGCTGGCCCGCGACTACGGCGTACGGCAGTTCCTGGACGTCGGCACCGGCATACCGACACCGCCGAACCTCCACGAGGTGGCCCAGGAGGTCGCCCCGGAGTGCCGGGTGGTGTACGTGGACAACGACCCCATCGTCCTCGCCCACGCCCGCGCGCTGCTGCAGAGCAGCAAGGAGGGCAGGACCGGCTACATCCAGGCCGACCTGCGCGATCCCGAGTCGATCCTCGGCGACCCCCAACTGCGCACGGTGCTCGACCTCGACAAGCCGGTCGCGCTGTCGCTCATCGCCATCGTCCACTTCATCCTCGACGAGGACGACCCGCAGGGCATCGTCGCCCGGCTGCTGGACGCGCTGGCGCCGGGCAGCTTCCTGGCGCTGACCGTCTTCACCGGCGACACCGACCCGGAGCGCGTCGCGGGCGTCGGCCGCGAGTACAACGAGCGCGGCATCCCGCTGCAGATCCGCGACCGGGCCGAGGCGGAGCGGTTCTTCGCGGGCCTGGAGCCGATCGACCCGGGCGTGACGCTGGTCCACCACTGGCGGCCGGACGGCATCGGCGAGTCGGTGCCGAACTCGCACATCGCGATGTACGGCGGCGTGGCGCGCAAGCCGGGCTGACCCGACCGGGGCAACCTGCGCGGCACCGGGCGGCGCGGCGGGCCGGTCCTGCGGGCCGGCCCCCGTTTCGTACCCGACACGGGTGGGCACCCCGGCGGAGCCATGGAGTAAGGTTTATCTCGACATCGAGATATCTGCCGAAGGTGCCACCCTCAAGTCGCCCCGCTCCGGACGTAGCGGCAGGATTGCGGTGGAACGCGAATGACGAAGGAGACTGTCGTGTCGGCGAACAGCTTCGACGCCCGCAGCACGCTGCAGGTGGGCGGCGAGTCGTACGAGATCTTCCGGCTGGACAAGGTGCCCGGTGCCGCCCGGCTCCCGTACAGCCTGAAGGTGCTGCTGGAGAACCTGCTCCGCACCGAGGACGGCGCGAACATCACCGCCGACCACATCCGGGCCCTGGGCGGCTGGGACTCCCAGGCGCAGCCGAGCCAGGAGATCCAGTTCACGCCGGCCCGCGTGATCATGCAGGACTTCACGGGCGTCCCCTGCGTCGTCGACCTCGCCACCATGCGCGAGGCCGTCAAGGACTTGGGCGGCGACCCCGCCCGGATCAACCCGCTGGCCCCGGCCGAGCTGGTCATCGACCACTCCGTGATCGCCGACAAGTTCGGCACCCCGGACTCCTTCCAGGTCAACGTGGAGCTGGAGTACGGGCGCAACCGCGAGCGCTACCAGTTCCTGCGCTGGGGCCAGACCGCGTTCGACGAGTTCAAGGTCGTCCCGCCCGGCACCGGCATCGTGCACCAGGTGAACATCGAGCACCTGGCCCGCGTCGTCATGGTCCGCGGCGGCAAGGCGTACCCCGACACCCTCGTCGGCACCGACAGCCACACCACCATGGTCAACGGCCTCGGCGTGCTCGGCTGGGGCGTCGGCGGCATCGAGGCCGAGGCGGCGATGCTCGGCCAGCCCGTCTCGATGCTCATCCCGCGGGTCGTCGGCTTCAAGCTCACCGGCGAGCTGCCCACCGGCACCACCGCCACCGACCTGGTGCTGACCATCACCGAGATGCTGCGCAAGCACGGCGTCGTCGGCAAGTTCGTCGAGTTCTACGGCGCGGGCGTCGGCCAGATCCCGCTGGCCAACCGGGCGACGATCGGCAACATGTCGCCGGAGTTCGGCTCCACCGCCGCGATCTTCCCGATCGACGCCGAGACGATCACGTACCTGAAGCTCACCGGCCGCGACGCGCAGCAGCTCGCCCTGGTCGAGGAGTACGCCAGGACCCAGGGCCTGTGGCACGACCCGGCGCACGAGCCGGAGTACTCCGAGTACCTGGAGCTGGACCTCGCCACGGTGGTGCCGTCGCTCGCCGGGCCGAAGCGCCCGCAGGACCGCATCGAGCTGTCGAAGGCCGCCGAGCAGTTCCGCCTCGACGTGCGCAACTACGTCGAGGACGCCGACGAGCCCGGCAAGGAGTCCTTCCCCGCCTCCGACGCCCCCGCCTCCTCCAACGGCGTACCGACCCGCGTCATCCCGGTGACCGCGCCCGACGGCACGACGTACGAGATCGACCACGGCGCCGTCACCGTCGCCGCCATCACCTCCTGCACCAACACCTCCAACCCGTCCGTCATGGTCGGCGCGGCGCTGCTGGCGAAGAAGGCGGTGGAGAAGGGCCTGACCCGCAAGCCGTGGGTGAAGACCACGCTCGCGCCGGGTTCCAAGGTCGTCATGGACTACTACGACCGGGCCGGGCTCACCCCGTACCTCGACAAGCTCGGCTTCAACCTCGTCGGCTACGGCTGCACCACCTGCATCGGCAACTCGGGCCCGCTGCCGGAGGAGATCTCGAAGGCCGTCAACGAGCACGACCTGGCCGTCACCTCGGTGCTCTCCGGCAACCGGAACTTCGAGGGCCGGATCAACCCCGACGTGAAGATGAACTACCTGGCCTCGCCGCCGCTGGTCGTCGCGTACGCGCTCGCGGGCACCATGAAGACCGACATCACCCGCGAGCCGCTGGGCACGGACAAGGAGGGCAAGCCGGTCTACCTGAAGGACATCTGGCCCAGCGAGCAGGAGGTCGAGCAGGTCGTCGCCGCCGCGATCGGCGAGGAGATGTTCACCGAGTCGTACCAGGACGTCTTCGCCGGCGACGAGCAGTGGCAGGCCCTGCCGATCCCGACCGGCGACACCTTCGCCTGGGACCCCGAGTCCACCTACGTGCGCAAGCCCCCGTACTTCGAGGGCATGGGCATGGACCCGGCGCCGGTCGAGGACATCGCGGGCGCCCGCGTGCTGGCCCTGCTCGGCGACTCGGTCACCACCGACCACATCTCGCCGGCCGGCGCCATCAAGGCGGACACCCCGGCGGGCAAGTACCTCACCGAGCACGGCGTGACCCGCCGCGACTTCAACAGCTACGGCTCCCGCCGCGGCAACCACGAGGTCATGATCCGCGGCACCTTCGCCAACATCCGGCTGCGCAACCAGATCGCCCCGGGCACGGAGGGCGGCTACACCCGCGACTTCACCCGTGCGGACGCACCGGTCTCCTTCATCTACGACGCGGCCCAGAACTACGCCGCGGCCGGCACCCCGCTGGTGGTGCTGGCGGGCAAGGAGTACGGCTCCGGCTCGTCGCGCGACTGGGCGGCCAAGGGCACGGCGCTGCTCGGCGTCCGCGCGGTGATCGCCGAGTCGTACGAGCGCATCCACCGCTCGAACCTCATCGGCATGGGCGTCCTGCCGCTGCAGTTCCCGGCGGGCGCCACGGCGCAGTCCCTGGGCCTGACGGGCGAGGAGACCTTCGCCTTCACCGGCGTCACGGCCCTCAACGACGGCGCGATCCCGGAGACGGTCAAGGTGACGACGGACACCGGCGTGGAGTTCGACGCGGTGGTACGGATCGACACCCCCGGCGAGGCGGACTACTACCGCAACGGCGGCATCCTCCACTACGTGCTTCGCCAACTTATCGGTTCTTGAGCTGATCGGCTCGGATGCCAGAGGATCTGGTCGCTGTCTCGCTCTACCGGCGGTCACACCAGGGTCTCGCACAAGCGCCCCGTCAGGCTTCGGCCTGGCGGGGCGCTTGCTGTTTCATGCTGATTGCGTAGTGGTCGGTACACGGTCCAACTGACCCTGCAGCAGTCCCAGGATCCCGCAAAGCACCGCCTGCTCCGGCAACGGCCTGCGGCCCGGATACCGGAAGCGCCGCTCGCGCTGCGGCAACAGCGGCTCCAGGCGGTCCGCCGGCGTCGCGGCGGCGGGGTCAGTCCCTGACGTCGCCGTTGATGTGGCGCTGCACGAATTCGTAGGCCAGGTCGCCGAACTGCTCACCGAATGCGAGGGACCGCTCGACCGTCTTCTTGAAGTGCACCCCGGCCCACACCCGGCTCGTACCACAGATCTTCATGAAGTCCGTCCAGGTGGGAAAGTCCAGCTCGACGTCGTTGGCGGGGGCGATCCCCGGCTCTGTCATCCCCCGGCCGGCAGGCACGGTGAACCGCCAGTCCAGGGTGTCGGAGCCGAAGTAGCGCCGTGACGCCTGCGCCGCGGCGGCGCCGAGCGTCGTGGAGCCGGACGGGTACTCCGCATGGTCCCCTACGCGCACATAGCTGGACCACTCATCGGCGGGTATGTCGTTGACCGTCCCCTTGCCGACTCCGCCCCAGGCGGTAACCGGGGTGCTGCCGTACACGTGCCGGACCGCGCTGAACGGCCGGGCGGAGTCGTACTTGACCTTCTGGTCCCAGGCGGGCATCAGCGCATCGAACATCGCCAAGGTGTGCGTGAGTGTGAAGTGAAGCCAGCCGTGCATGTCCAGCTCGGCGCTGTGGTGCCGAGCTATGACCACCCCCGAGTAGCCGAGGCCCCACAACTTGTTGTCCATGACCTCCGCGAGCATCTTCTGCTTGTCCGTGAGCGCAGCCGACGCCTCCAGGATCTCGTCCACCGAGCGCTTGAAATCTGTGGGCCGGGTGTGGTCGATGTGTTGGGGCGGGGGGATACGGAACCGGCTCGGGTCGTCGAAGCTGTAGGGCTTGACACGCCGCAGATGCGGGGTGATGAACCGCTGGTCGACGAATACGCCTATGTCGCCATGCCCTCCGCCGACGCGGCGGCCGGCGTGCGGGCCCGACGCCGGCTGCCAGCGCGAGGGGTTGACCAGGTCGTAGGAGGTGTTCACGGGCCGGTAGCCGGTGTAGTCCTCAAAGGGATGACCATTGTACGTGCGGCCCTCGTCACCGAGGAAGTTCATGCCGTCCCGCTCGCGGGCCCTGACGGTGGCCTTGCCGGCGATGTTGCCGATGCCGACCGGGCTGGTCGGGTCCACCGACTCGTCGTCGGGATCCAAGCCGAGCGCGGTCATCAGACCCCGGACGCGCTGCGCCTGCGTCGGCAGCACGCTCTTCACCACCTGGTGCTGTGCGTAGATGCAGGCGATGTTCATATTCCGGTTGGTGGCAGACTCGCTGGAGGGACGGCGGCCGGTCCGCGAATGCACGCCTACCGCGGTCGGGTGGTAAGGCGCCAACGCGTCGAACCACGAGAACAGGATCAACTGGGCGACCCAGAGGATCACGGTCACGTCCATGGGGCCGAAAACATCCGCTAAGTCGGAATTTGCGGCGTCCGACTCATCGGTGGGCCGGGTGAACTCGATGTAATTGCCGTTCTCAAGGTCGAAATCGACCTGGAGCGACTCGTCGCGCTGGCGGGCCGCGGCTATGCCGCCAAACCCCAGAGCCAGCGCCGCGGCACCACCGGTCCCACCGAGCAGAAGCGTCCTTCGCCGCGTTGCGAAACCTGAGATTGGTGAACGTCTGGAGGCCGTCATAGAGTGCGTCCCTTTCTTTGAGGAACTGGGCTTGAGGAAGTGGCAAGGCACGTGTCCACTGGATCAATGTGATCGGTGTCATGGGAGGGCCACCCACGAAGGGTCTTCTGAGGTTTTCGGTTCGGGGTGACGCTGTGGTCCGCGACGGTGTGTCCCGGCGTCATGCGGTATCCCGATGGAGGCGGCCTGACCGCGAAGCAGCGGGCCCAGCGGGTGTGGTTGCAGGCCGCCACGATGTTCGCTGCCGTGTCCGGCAACCATCGCGGGTCGGATCACCGATCGCGTCCACTGCGTTCGCGCTCCGCCGCACGCCGCCGGCCGGCCCCGCCGGAGCTCCGGACGTGGGTGGGCTCAGGCGGCTCGGATGCCACGGGCTATGGTGCTCCCCTTGATTCCGAACCGGAACTTGGTGCCATCCTTGACGTTCGTGGCGATGACCTCCACTTATCCTTGGGCATGATCTTCCATTTGCTCTGGCGGTACGCGTCCCGGTTGGTCGGGTAGCAGTACGGCGCCCGGCCTTGGTTGGGCTCTTCGAGCCGTCGTAGCAGTTCGCGGCGTTCGCGGTGGTGGTGCCGGTCAGCGTGGGGCCGGCCGAGAGCATGATTGCCGCGGTGAGCGCGGCGCCCGCCTTGCGTGCAGCCATGGTCTGTCTCCCCGTTTTGTCGATGAACGGGGTTCATCGACAAGCTTCGTGGCCCGGGGCAGCCGGCCAGGCTTTGCAGGTGTGGCGGAAAAGCCCCGGTGAGCGGGCGGAATCTGTGATTCGGACGAGTGCGGAGGCTCACTTTCCGAATTCGACCGGCGAGTTCGCGGGGGGCGTTGAGCACTTTAGCAGCAGGATCCGTGAGAGAACCCCTAACGGAATAACTCTTGGGAGCTCATAACAGGATCTTGTCGGGAGGGCCTGGCCAGGTGTGACAATGTGACGATCCGGGCGTTCGCGTCGTGTGACGACTCGACCGTGGATCGTGGACGACGACTTGTGGGCACGGATCGAACCGCTGCTGCCGCCCTGGCCCGAGCGGTCTCCGGGGGCGAAACCGGTGGACGACCTGCTGTGCCTGCAGGGCACCCTGTACGTCCTGCACCAGGACATCGCCTGGCAACTCCTGCCGCCGGAGCTGGGGTTCGGCTCCGATCAGACCTGCTGGCGGCGGCTGGACCGCCGGCAGCAGGCTGGAGTCTTCGTCCAGCTCGTGTTGGTTGACGTAGCGGGCCGCGGCCGCAGGACAGTACGACAGACCCACGAAGGGCAGGCTCTCGTGCGCACGCTTTACGTCGTCACCCACCCAGAGGCGACGCACCACGTCGAGGGAGTCGCCGGCGGATGGCACGACTCCCGCCTGACGCCCACCGGCGTCCGCGCAGCGGCCTCCATCGCCCAGAGACTTCGGGCCCAGATCCCGGACGGTGCCGAGGTCGACCTGTTCTCCTCGGATCTGCGGCGCACCCGGCAAACCGCCCAGAAGGTAGCCGAACTCCTCGGCGTGAAGCCGATCCTTGACCACAGGCTGCGGGAGAAGTCCTACGGTGAGGCAGAGGGACGGCCACAGGAGTGGCTGGACCGGCGTTTCGTCCCACCGCCGGCTGTCGGGGAACGGATGGACCATGACGAGGGCGTGGCAGCTGCCGAGACGAAGGCGCATGGGGGGCAGCGCATCTACGCGGCCATGGACGAGATCCTGCAGCGTCGGCGCGAACACCAGGTCATCGCGATGCATGGCGGCTCACTGACGTTCGTCGTGGCGTCCTGGATCAAGATGCCCATCGAGTCGGCCGGTTACGCCGGTTTCCGGGCCTCTTCCGGAAGCATCACGACGCTGCGCGAGGACGACTTCTTCCACAACTGCCAGGTCGTCAGCCTTGGCGACACTATCCTGCAGGACTGCCGGGCAACGGCGGCATCCTCCAGTACGTCCTCCGCTCCCTCATCCACGACTGACCCTCACCGCCACACGAAAACCCCGCGCCCTCCCACCGGGAGGACGCGGGGTTTTCCTGTCAGCCTCCCGCGGGGCGTACCCCGCCGCTACGGTGTTCTGCGACCACTACAGGTACCGGTGAGACCCGGGGGGGACCGGTGGGGAATCGGCCGACCGACTGGCACGTACTCGACCTGGATGACGATCCGACGCCGGGTGATCCGGATCGGGTCAAGCAGTTGGCACGTGAGCTGCACGATTTCGCAGATGACGTGGCTGACGCGTTGCGGCAGATCAAGGGCATGGCCGGCGAGGATGCGCTTCTTCGCTGGGCGGGGAAGACGGCGAAGGCGTTCCAGGACGAGTTCGAGGACGTTCCGAAGAACCTGAAGAAGCTCCAGCGCTCGTACGATCTGGCGGGTGACGCGCTCGCGGCGTACTGGCCGAAGCTGGAGCGTGCTCAGTCCCTGGCCGACAAGGCGTTAGCCAGGGGCCGTGAGGCTCGCAACGAGTTGTCGTCCGCGACCGGCCGGCTGGACTCGGCCAACTCCTGGGTCGAGCGTGCAACCGCCAAGACAAAGGAATACGACAAGAAGGAGGGCAAGGAGAAGCCCGACGAGTCCGAGGTGCGGGCAGCGACCCGCAATGCGACCGATGCCAAGTCCGCCCAGTCCAGCGCGCAGACGGCTGTCGACAACGCCGAGTCCGGTCTTGAGGCGGCGAAGAAGATGGCCGCCGACGCAAAGAAGATGCGTGAGGACGCGGCGTCCGAGGCGAAGGACAAGTTGGAGGATGCCTCGGACGCCGGTATTCAGAACCGGAAGTGGTGGGAGAAGGCGGTCGACTGGGTCAAGGACAACTGGGACACCATCGTCAGTGTCTGCAAGGTCATCGTCGCGGTCCTGGGCATCGTCGTCCTGATCATCGGCGGACCGCTGGCGTGGGTGGTTCTCGCCGCGGCTCTGGTCGTCCTCGCGGACACCCTGATGAAGTACATGAATGGCGAAGCCTCCCTGTGGGATGTCGCCTTCGCCGCGCTCGACTGCATCCCCGGCATGAGGGGGCTGACCACCCTGGGTGGCCTGGCGAAGGGCCTCAAGGGCGGGCTGAGCATGGCCAAGACCGGTCTCAGAGGCATGTCCCTCGCCGTCAAGGGTGTCGCCAAGGCCGCGCGCTCCGGAGCCCGTTCCATGAAGAAGCTCTTCACCTGCGGCGACCCCATCGACATGGCCACCGGCGAGATGGTGATGTCGGCCTACGACGTCAGCCTCCCAGGAATCCTGCCCCTGGTTCTCGACCGCCACTACCGTACCGGCTTCGCCTCAGGGGAGCTCTTTGGCCTCTCGTGGTCCTCCTTCCTCGACCAGCGGCTGATAGCCGACGAGTACGGCTACCGTCTCGTCACCGCCGACGGCATGGTGCTGCGGTACCCCCTGCCCGAGCCGGGGACGCCGGTCATGCCGGTCGAGGGCCCGCGCTGGCCGCTGCACCCCGCCGACGACGACGGCACCCTCGGCGTGCACCGCCCGGACGAGGACCGGACCCTGCAATTCCGGGCACTCTCGGCCGGGGCGGGCGAGGCGCGGCTCGTCGCGCTCACCGACCGCAACGGCACCACGATCTCGGTCGTGTACGACACGGAGGGCCTGCCGAGCGAGATCGTCCACGACGCCGGCTACCGCGTCGCCGTCACCACCGCTCTCGGCCGCGTAGTCGCCCTCCACCTCATCGACGGTGACACCCGGCACGAGCTGCGCCGATTCGCCTACGACGAGCGGGGCGACCTCGCCGAGGTCTACAACTCCTCCGGCCTGCCCCAGCGTTTCGACTACGACGACGAGCACCGCGTCACCGGCTGGGCGGATCGTATCGGTGCCTCCTACCGCTACGAATACGACGCCGCCGGCCGCTGTGTAGCGGCCGGCGGCGCCGAGGGGACTCTGGCGTACTCGTACACCTATGACGACGAGTCCCACACCACCACGGCCACCGACTCCCTCGGCCACACCACCCGCTACCTCTTTGACGACGCCTACCAGCTCGTCGCCGAGACTGACCCGCTCGGCCACACCACCTGCCGTACCTGGGATCGCTACGACCGCCTCACCTCGATCACCGACCCCACGGAGCGCACCACCCGCTACGCCTACGACGACGACGGCGACCTGGTCCGCGTGACCCGCCCGGACGGCTCAGCCGTCACCGCCTCGTACGCTGCCCCCGGGCTTGCCGAGACCATCACCCTGGCCGGCGGCCGGAGCTGGCGGCAGACGTTCGACGCCCGCGGCAACCGCACCTCGGTGACCGACCCGTCCGGTGCCGCCACGACCTACTCCTACACCGCGGCCGGCCACCCGCTGCGCGTCACCGATCCGCTCGGGCACGGCCACGACGTAGTGACCGACCCCGCCGGGCTGCCCATCGCCGTGACGGAGCCCTCGGGGGCGACCACGCGCTGGGAGCGAGACGCCTTCGGGCGCATCGCCGCCGCCGTCGATGCGCTCGGCGCCCGGACCGAGCTGGAGTGGACGACCGAGGGCAAGCCGTCCCGGCACCGCGCGCCGGACGGCGGCGAGCAGCGGTGGACATACGACGCGGAGGGCAACTGCACCGCGCATGCGGACGCCGCTGGGAATACCGTGCGCCACGAGTACGGGGCCTTCGACGTCCTCGTCGCCCGCACGGAGCCCGACGGCACCCGATACGAATTCACGCACGACACCGAGCTGCGGCTCACCGGGGTGACCGACCCGAACCGGCTCACCTGGACATACGTCTTCGACCCAGCCGGCCGGCTGGTCGCCGAGACCGACTTCGACCGGCGGCGGCTGGACTACGCGCACGACGCCGCCGGAAGGCTTGTCTCCCGCACCAACGCCCTGGGCCAGGAGATCGCCTACCGCTACGACGCCCTCGGCCGCGTCGTCGGACAGAACGCCGCCGGAGCCGAGTCGACGTTCGTGTACAGCCCGGACGACGAGCTGGTCGCGGCCGCCGGGCCGGACGCCGTGCTCGGCTGGGAGCGTGACGCCGTCGGCCGGGTCACCGCCGAGACCTGCAACGGCCGCACCCTCACCGCTGCCTACGACGCACGCGGCCGGCGCACTTGCCGTACGACCCCCGCCGGCTCCGCGACGACGTACGCGTACGACGCCACCGGCCGTCGAACCCTGCTCACCACAGGGGGAGTCGAGTTGGGCTCTGCCTACGATGCCGCCGGCCACGAGATCGCCCGCAGCATCGGCGACGCCCTGGTGCTGGACCGGGTGTGGGAGCCGAGCGGGCGGCTGGCCGGGCAGACCCTCACCGGGCACGGCCGCCGGCTGCAGGAGCACGGCTACCACTACCGCGCCGGCGGCCAGCTCACCGGGATCGACGACCTCATCGACGGCCCGCGCACCTTCGAGCTGGATCCAACGGGCCGGGTCACCGCCGTCACCGCGGCTGGCTGGACGGAGTCGTACGCCTACGACCAGGCAGGAAACCAGACCGAGGCGCACTGGCCGGCGGGCCCCCACGACGCCGACGCGACCGGGTCGCGCGCCTTCGCGGGGACCGCGCTCGTCAGCGCAGGCGCCGTCCGCTACCGCCACGACGCCGCGGGCCGTACCGTCGAGCGGCAGAAGGTCCGGCTCTCCCGCAAGCCCGACACCTGGCGCTACGAGTGGGATGCCGAGGATCGCCTGACGCGTGTCACCACCCCGGACGGCGTCGTCTGGCGCTACCTGTACGACCCGCTGGGCCGGCGCATCGCCAAGCACCGCCTCGGCGGTGATGGTACGCCCGAGGAGCGGGTGGAATTCTGCTGGGACGGCTTCACGCTGGTCGAGCAGACCGCGTACGGGGTGGATGAGGCCCGGCCGGTCACGCTGACATGGGACCACGACGGGCTGCACCCCGTGGTGCAGAGCGAGCGGCTCGGCTCGGCCGACCTGCCGCAGGAGGAGGTCGACCGGCGGTTCTTTGCGATCGTCACCGACCTCGTCGGCACGCCCACCGAACTGGTGGACCCGGACGGCGGCATCGTGTGGCGCACGCGGCGCACCGTGTGGGGCTGTACCGCCTGGTCCGCGGACGCCACCGCGTACACGCCGCTGCGCTTCCCGGGCCAGTACTTCGACGCGGAGAGCGGGCTGCACTACAACGTGCACCGCTACTACGACCCGGAGACCGCCCGCTATGCCAGCCCGGACCCGCTGGGGCTGACCCCGGCCCCGAACCCCGGGACGTACGTCCGCAACCCGTTCACCTGGAGCGACCCGCTCGGCCTCAGCCCGTGTACGTCGGCCGGGAGCAGGGCGGCGCTGCCGCCCGCGGGCCGCGAGCCACCCAATCTGGAGGGCACGAACATCGTCTCCCGCCTGGCCCGCCCGGGTGAGGAGTTCAACATGGTGCTTTCCCGGGGCCAGCCTCCCTCGCGTCCCGGCGGCTTCGGCACCTTCGACGACATCCCCAACCAGCAGTACGCGCGGGAGCAACTGGCGATCCGCAGCGACTGGAAGCCGGACGTGTCGATGGTGCAGCGTTACCGGATCCCAGACGGCGACCCCATCCGGATCCAGGAGAGTATCGTCGGGCCGCAGACCGACCCCGTGCTCGGGCACCTGCCCGGCGGCGGGAGCCAGCTTGAGATCCTGAACTTCGATGACCGGGCGCGACTCATCCCGGTCGGTGACCCGGTGGAGTTGCCCACGTGAGCCAGCAGCCCGAGACGATCGAGGTCCGGTGGGCGGAGGGCGACCGGTTCGTCCGCTGGACGTGCGGTTCCGCGATAGTGGAGAAGCGCTTCGCGGAGCCCCCGCAGTCCGTCGTGGCCTGGGACGGCCACGTCCTCGTGGTCGAGGCGATGCCGTCCGCGGAGGCGAGGAAGGACAATGCGGTCGTCTTCGACGCGGACGGGACCGAACGGGTGAGGCTGAAAGCGCCGCGGACCGGGGGCGAGCCGCACTGGGTCATCGGGTACTACACCGCCTACCTCGACGGCGCCGGTCCCGTCGTGGTGGTGGCTACCCAGGTGGGGGACGTGTGGGGCCGGATCGACCTCGACGCCGGCACGCTCACGGACGTACGGCCCTGGCGCTGACGGGGCGGTCCGAGACGGGCGCGGACGCGCAGGGGGGCCGGCCCGGGACGGACTCCGGAGCACGCCACGACTCCTCCGGTGCCGAGTACATGGGCACCGCCGTCAGGTAACAGGCCCGTGAGAATGCCCTGGGACCGCTTTCTTCCGGCGTTCACGCCTCGCTAGGCTCAGTGCACTTGACTACGTTGTGTGCACGACATTGGGGGTTGCCGCACGATGACCACCTCACGCTGGGGCGGGGGCGCCGCCGCGGTGCTGGGCGCGGCCCTGCTGCTGACGTCCTGCGGGGACTCGGGGGACGAGGGCCCGGACGAGATCGTGGGCGCGGACCGGGACCCCACGCAGCAGTCCTCGACGCCGGCGGACGAGGAACCGGCCCGGGACGCACCGGAGTTCGACTTCCCCGCCGACCTGAAGGTCGAGGTCGACGCCGACACCACCGGGGACGGCACCAAGGACGCCGTCCTGCGCGACCACGGCTACGCGGTACGGGCGAACATGCTGGCCCTCGCCAAACTCGACCCCGAACTGCCTGTGCTGGCCGACTATGTCACCGGCGACGCGTTCATCAGCTCCGCCGAGAACGTCGAGTCCTTCAAGGCCGAGGGCCGGACCGTGACGGGCGCGACCCACTTCTACGACCGCGAGGTCGAGCTGCGGAACAAGGGCCTGGCCTCGGTGACGTACTGCGAGGACCAGCGCAAGGCATTCAACAAGGACGTCGACAGCGGTGAGGTCGAGCGGACCGAGCCCAGCAACGAGAGCTTCGTGCGCTACACGGCGCTGATGGAGAAGACGGATGAAGGAGTCTGGCAGATGACCTTCGACCAGTCCGAGAGAGGAGCCCCCGAGTGTCGGCTCTGAGCCTGCGGAGGGCGGGTGTCATCGCCGCCGGCCTCGTGGTGGCGACGGGGCTCGGCGCCGCGCCCGCGGCGGCGGATTACGGTGGTGGCAGCAGTGGCGGCGGGGCCAGCGCGTACGTCAGCTACGAGTACAGCCACCCCGGCTCCTCGGGTACGCCCATGACTTCCACCGACGTCGACTGGTCACCGCCCACGTGCTGGTACGAGCCGGCGTACAAGCCGAAAGAGTTCGAGGAGTACCTGCGCAAGCACAACTATCAGGGCAGCGCAGGCGCCGACTTGTACGAGCAGTACTTCAACGAGACGGACGGGAAGTACCACCAGGGGGACGAGGGCGCCTGGTGGGAGCTGGTGGTCGACCTCGACAAGGAAGACCTGAGCTGCGCGCAGGAATACGACGCGTACGAGTTCATCGGCCCGGACTTCCCGCCGCCGCCGGGCGTCGAGGTCCTCGACCCCGAGATGCTGGCCATGCTCGCCTACGAGCGGATCAAGCTGCCGACGCCGCCGGTCGACCTGAAGCCCGGCGCGGACCGGCAGATCGTGAACCTGGAGACGCTCGCGACCTTCGGCCAGGACCTGGAGCCCGCGTGGGTGACCGCGCAGATCGACCACTTGGGGGTCCAGCTCGCCGCGACCACCGTGGCCACCCCGAGCAGGCTGACGCTGTCGGCGGATTCGGCCCATGCAGACCCCGCGGAATGCTCGTACGACCTGGTGGCCAGTGGCGGCGGCTACACGGTGGACACCGAGGACGCCGCCTGCAACGTCACGTACCGGAAGTCGAGCGGCGACGGCACCTACGATCTCCAGGCGTCACTCACGTGGGAGGTCGCATGGAATCCCTCGGCCGACCCGGCCGGTACCCCGACGACGGCGCTGCCTGACGGGCAGTCGAGCGACGACATCCCGGTGACCGTGAAGGAGATCCAGACCGTCGTCCGCTAGTAGACCATTGGCCTAGACCTCTGGGTATACCACTGAGGGCCGCCCCATCCCCGCGACTCGGGTGGCGCGGCCCTCGGTGGTGCCGTTTCACCCAGGTCTCAACTCGGGAAAGACTGTCGACGAACCTTGTATTTGATCTTGCTCGGACGGCGGCGAGTGGACTATACCTGTCGGCACCCGGCGGCTCCCCCTGGCCCTCCGGGGCACGACCCAGAACCACTCACGTATCACCGACCGCGGTAATCGGCCCCCTTCAACTGCCGGCATGTGGTGGCGGGGACCCGGTGAACCGCCTGAGTCCTGGAGAAAGTGAGGACTTGAGCATGGGATCCACCTCGGAAGTCGGTCGCCGCGATCTCGTCAAGCAGGCCATGGCGCTCGGTTTGATCTCTGTACCCACCATCGGTGCGCTGACGGCGTGTGCGAGTGGTGGTGACGACGACAACGGCGGGGGCGCCAAGGGCGAGAAGACGGAGAAGAACCCGCTGGGCGTCGACAAGAACGCCCCGCTGGAACTGCTGATCTTCGACGGCGGCTTCGGTACGCAGTACGTCGAGGACGATGCCGCGGCCTACCAGAAGAAGTACGCCAAGGTGACGACGGGTTCGACGGTCAAGATCCAGTCCAAGGTGCAGGGCCGGATGGCCGCGGGCGACCCGCCGGACGTGATCAACAACTCGGGCGACGAGGCCATGGACGTGCCCGCGCTGATCGGCCAGGGGCAACTGGCGGATATGACGCCGCTGCTGAACGCACCGTCGATCGATGCCCCGTCGAAGACCGTCGCGGAGACCTTGCGCCCCGGCACGGTCGAGATGGGTCAGTACGGGGACGAGAAGTGCTACCGCATGAACATCGCCTACTCCGTGTTCGGCATCTGGTATTCGCAGAAGATGCTCGACGACAACGGCTGGGAGTACCCCAAGACCTGGGACGACATGCTCGCGGTCTGCGCGGAGGCGAAGAAGGCGGGCATCGCGGGCTGGACGTACACCGGCGTCTACCCCCAGTACCTCGGCTTCAGCATGCTGCCGATGATCGGCAAGGTCGGCGGCGCCGAAGTGCTCGACGCGATCGACAACTTCGAGCCCAACGCCTGGAAGCACGACTCGGTCAAGAGCGTCCTGGAAGCACACTACGAGCTCTACGCCAAGGGTTACGTCCTCAAGGGCTCCGGCGGCTGGAAGCACACCGAGTCGCAGACCAAGTGGACCGAGGGCAAAGCCCTGTTCATCCCCAACGGCTCCTGGGTGGAGAACGAGGCCAAGGACACCACACCCGACGACTTCCAGATGACCGTTTCCCCGTCACCCAACCTGGACAGCTCCGACGCGATGCCGTTCGAGACGATCTGGGCCCAGGCCGGCGAGCCGTACATCGTTCCGGCGAAGGCGAAGAACGTCAACGGCGGCCTTGAATTCCTGCGCCACATGCTCACGAAGGAGTCCGCCGCGGGCTTCACCAAGCTGGTCTCCTCGCTGGCGTCCGTCCAGGGCTCGGAGGAAGGACTTGAACTCGGCACCGGCCTGACGAGCGCGATCGGGCTCATGGACGCCGCCGGCGAGAACTTCCTCAACCCCCGGTTCCCCGACTGGTACCCGACGACCTGGCGCGAGCACGTCGTCTTCGTCCTCGGCGACATGATGAAGGGCGACGCGAGCCCGGGAGAGGCGGTCAACAAGATCCAGCAGATCGCCGACGACGCCGCCAAGGACGACAGCATCAAGAAGTACAAGCACTGAGCGGCGAGTCCAGTCGGTGAACGAGCGAGACGGAGCGGGCGGGATGACGGTCGACGACCCTGCCGTGACCAAGACAGTACGGCGATCCGCCGGATCGCCCAAGGCGGGCGCGGGGGGCTTCCGGTCCTCACCGCGCTACCGGACCTACGTCAAGTACCGGTTCGTCTTCGGGTTCCTGGTGGTCCCGTTCGGCCTCTACGCGGTGTTCGTCATCTCGCCCTTCGTCCAGACCTTTTACTACTCGTTCACCGACTGGTCCGGCCTCAGCAGCGACTTCAATATGGTCGGGTTCGACAACTTCACCCGGCTCATGGACGACGAGCGCTTCTGGGCCGCCGTCCGGAACAACCTCATCCTGGCCCTCGCCGTTCCCTTGGTCACGCTGAGCCTGGGCCTGTTCTTCGCCTTCATGATCAACATCGGTGGTCGTAGCCGGCGGGGTGAGGCGGTGACGGGGGTCGCGGGCGCCAAGGCGTACAAGATCCTCTACTTCTTCCCGCAGGCCCTCTCCATCGCAGTCATCGCCGCGCTCTGGGGCTACATCTTCACGCCCGGTATCGGTGTGCTCGAAGCCATCCTTCCGTCCTCGCTGTCGCCGGAGAACGGCTGGCTGGGGGAGCGGCGCTTCGCGCTCTTCGCCGTGATGATCGTCATGTGCTGGGCGATGGTCGGCTTCTTCGTCGTGCTCTTCTCGGCCGCCATCGGGCAGATCCCCAAGGAGATCAACGAGTCGGCTCTGCTGGACGGCGCGAGCCGGGCCAGGACATTCTTCAGCATCACCCTGCCGCTGATCCGCGACACGGTGCAGACCGGCTGGGTCTACATGGGCATCATGGCGCTGGGCGCGGAGTCCTTCGCCGTGGTCAACATCATCACCATCGGGCCCGGTGGTCCCGACGACTCCACCCAGGTGCTCGGCGTCTACCTCTGGCAGACCGGCTTCACCCAGGCACAGGCGGGCCGGGGCGCCGCCATGGGTGTGTGCCTCTTCATCCTCACCATGCTCCTTGCCGTGGCCGCCTTGTCCCTCGGCCGCCGCCGCGACCGCATCGAATACTGAGCGCGACCCGGGAGAGCACTCCATGACCACTGCGGAACCCACGGACACCCCCCGGGCCGCCGAGGCACCCACGGCCGGGGACCCGAAGGCGAAGAAGCCGAGCTCGCCCCTGCTCAAGCCGGAGCGGAGCATCGAGGGCACCGTACTCAACGTCTTCTCACACGGCTTCCTCATCCTGTGGGCGGTCCTGGCCGCCGGGCCGCTGCTCTGGGCGCTGATGACGGCCTTCAAGCCGTCCGCGAGCATCCTGGAGAGCCCGTGGGGGCTGCCGGACGGCCTGCACTGGGAGAACTGGTCCAACGCCTGGTCGAAGGCGAACATCGGCCGCTACACGCTGAACTCGTTCGTCATCGTGATCTTCTCCGTGCCGCTCACCATGCTGTTCGGCTCGATGGCGGCCTACGTGCTGGCCCGCTTCGACTTCCGCGGCAGCCGCATCGTCTACTTCACCTTCGTCGGCGGCATGGCCTTCCCCGTGGTGATGGCGCTCGTGCCGCTGTTCTTCGTCATGAAGAACCTGGCGCTGCTGGACACCCGGCACGGCCTGATCATGGTCTACATCGCCTACTCGATGCCCTTCACGATCTTCTTCATGACCACCTTCTTCCGCACGCTGCCCTCGTCGGTCGCCGAGGCCGCCGAGATCGACGGCGCCTCACACTCGCGGATCTTCTTCCAGGTGATGCTGCCCATGGCCAAGCCGGGCCTGATCAGCGTCGGCATCTTCAACTTCCTCGGCCACTGGAACCAGTACGTCCTGCCCTTCGCCCTCAACCAGGGCGACGAGGACGACTACGTCCTCACCCAGGGCATCGGCTTCCTCTTCGCGCAGGCGGGCTACCGCGCGGACTACGGCCGCCTGTTCGCGGGTCTGATGATGGCCGCCCTGCCGATCCTGATCGTCTACGCCATCTTCCAACGCCAGGTCCAGGCGGGCCTCACCGCCGGCGCGGTGAAGTGATCGCCCCTGGCCGGGCCCCGGTTCGGGCGCCCGGCCGGTGAGCCCCGGTACCGCGGATCTGTGTGGGTTACGGAATAGTCACGTCGTCAAGGTCTTGACGGCGGTAACCATGGCCGTCGAGCCTAGACTTCACAAGTTGTAGGCGATCCGGGTCCCATCGGCGTGGCCCGGGAGGTGGGGGGCCGTCGTGTCGCCCGCCGAACCAGGAGTGGATGGCCGTGGAGACTCCGGGCTCGCAGTCCTCGCTGCACCGGGCAAACCTTGAGCGCGTCGTGCGCGCCGTGCGACTGTCCGGTTCGCTCACGCAGGCGCAGATCGCGCGGAGCACCGGGCTGTCGGCCGCGACGGTCTCCAACATCGTCCGGGAGCTCCAGGAGAGCGGCACGGTCAGCGTCACGCCCACCTCCGCGGGCGGGCGGCGGGCGCGGGCCGTGTCCCTCAGCGGGGACGCCGGGATCGTCGTCGGGGTCGACTTCGGCCACACGCACCTGCGGGTGGCCGTGGGCAACCTGGCGCACCAGGTGCTCGCCGAGGAGTCCGAGCCGATCGACGTGGACGCGTCCGCGACCCAGGGCCTGGACCGCGCGGAGGCGCTGGTGAGCCGCCTGGTGGGGGCCACCGACGTGCCCGCGGACAAGGTCGTCGGCGTCGGCCTCGGGGTGCCGGGGCCGATAGACACCGAGACCGGCGTGCTCGGCTCCACCAGCATCCTGCCGGGCTGGACCGGCACGAACCCGCGCGACGACCTGCAGTCCCGCCTCGGCGTCCCGGTCTACGTCGACAACGACGCGAACCTCGGCGCCCTCGGCGAGCTGGTCTGGGGCAGCGGCCGGGGCGCCAAGGACCTGGCGTACATCAAGGTCGCCAGCGGCGTCGGCGCCGGCCTGGTGATCAACGGCCAGCTCTACCGCGGCCCCGGCGGCACGGCCGGCGAGATAGGGCACATCACGCTGGACGAGTCCGGTCCCGTCTGCCGCTGCGGCAACCGGGGCTGCCTGGAGACCTTCACCGCCGGGCGCTACATCCTGGGCCTGCTGGAGGCCAGCCACGGCCCCGGGCTGACCGTGGAGCGCATGGTGCAGCTCGCGCGGGACGGCGACCCGGGCTGCCGCCGGGTGATCGCCGACGTCGGCCGGCACATCGGCAGCGGCGTGGCCAGCCTGTGCAACCTGCTCAACCCTAGCCGGGTCGTCCTCGGCGGCGATCTCGCCGAGGCCGGGGAGCTGATCCTGCAGCCCATAGGGGAGTCCGTCGCCCGCTACGCGATCCCCAGCGCCGCCCGCCAGCTCGACCTGGCCTCCGGGGCGCTGGGCAGCCGCGCGGAGGTGCTCGGGGCGCTCGCCCTGGTGCTGAGCGAGATGGGCGACCGTTCGATCCTTGACGGCGCCGTACCGGTCCTCGCCCCCGCTCTCACGGACGGATGAGTTCACGTAGAGAAACCAGGCGATCGTATCCTTCTCGTTAAGCATTTACTTCTTGACGGCATGGTTACGGGCGAGTTGACTACCTCACACCTCGGCCGCGAAGGCGCGGCCACGTCAGGGAGGTTCGACCGTGCACACCTATCTGCGCCGTGCGGCAGTCGCACTGGCCGCCGTAACCATGACCGTCGGCATCGCGGCCTGTGGCAGCGCCGATGAGGCCGACAACGACTCCGACAGCGGCGACAAGAAGAACGACGGGCCGTTGACGATAGGTCTCCTCCTGCCGGAGGACCAGACCGCGCGCTACGAGGACTTCGACCGGCCGCTGATCGAGAAGAAGATCGAGGAGCTGGCCCCGGGCACGAAGGTCATCTACAACAATGCCAAGCAGGACGCGACCACGCAGAAGCAGCAGGTCGACACCATGATCACGCAGAAGGTCGACGCGCTGATCCTGGATGCCGTCGACTACAAGTCGGTCGCCTCCAGCGTCAAGGAGGCCGACGACGCCGGCATCCCCGTCGTCGCGTACGACCGCCTGGCCGAGGGCCCGATCAGCGGGTACACCTCCTTCGACAACAACAAGGTCGGCCAGGTCCAGGCCGAGTCCCTGCTGGAGGCGCTGGGCGACAAGGCCAAGGACGGCGAAGTCGTCATGCTCAACGGCTCCGTCACCGACCCGAACGCCGCGATGTTCAAGGAGGGCGCGCACTCCGTCCTCGACGGCAAGGTGAACATCGGCAAGGAGTACGACGTCAAGGAGTGGAAGGCGGAGAACGCCAACTCCGACATGAAGGGCGCCATCTCCTCGGTCGGCAAGGACAAGATCATCGGTGTCTACGCCGCCAACGACGGCATGGCGGGCGGCGCCATCACCGCGCTGAAGGCCGCCGACTTCGACCCGCTGCCGCCGGTCACCGGCCAGGACGCGGAGCTGGCGGGCGTGCAGCGCATCGTCACCGGCGAGCAGTACATGAGCGTTTACAAGCCGTACAAGCCCGAGGCCGACGCCGCCGCCGAGATGGCCGTCAAGCTGGCCCGCGGCGAGAAGGTCGACTCCGTCGCGACCGGCACGGTGGACAGCGAGTCCGAGCAGGGCGTGCCCGCCGTGCTCATCGACCCGATCGCGCTGACCACGGACAACATCGAGGAGACGGTCGTCAAGGACGGCCTGTGGACGATCGAGGAGATCTGCGCGGGCAAGTTCGCGTCCGCCTGCAAGGACGCCGGCCTGCAGTGAGCCGCTGAGCCGGCCGCCAGCCACCCGCGTGCCCGGGGACCCGCCACCCCAACTCCCGCTGCCGGCGGGTCCCCGGGCACCCGGGCCCTCCTCTTGTCCACGCCCTATCCCCCTGTAGGAGATGGTTCACGTGTCCGCTACGCCCGTGCTGGCGTTGCGCGGGATCTCGAAGCGGTTCGGTGCCGTGCAGGCACTCACCGACGTCGATCTCGAGGTCCGCGCCGGTGAAGTGGTCGCCCTGGTCGGCGACAACGGCGCCGGAAAGTCCACTCTCGTCAAGACCGTCGCCGGCGTCCACGCCATCGACGACGGCCGCATCGAGTGGGGCGGCCGCCCCGTTCGTATCCACAAGCCGCACGACGCCCAGGACCTGGGCATCGCAACCGTCTACCAGGACCTGTCGCTCTGCGACAACCTCGACGTCGTCGGCAACCTCTTCCTCGGCCGCGAGATCCGCCGCGCGGGTGTCCTGGACGAGGTCGAGATGGAGCGCCGCGCCCGCGAGTTGCTCACCACCCTGTCCATCCGCATCCCCAGCGTCCGCATCCCCACCGCCTCCCTCTCCGGCGGCCAGCGGCAGACCGTGGCCATCGCCCGTTCGCTCCTCGGCGACCCCAAGCTCGTCATCCTCGACGAGCCCACGGCCGCCCTCGGCGTCGAGCAGACCGCCCAGGTGCTCGACCTCGTCGAGCGGCTGCGCGAGCGCGACCACGCCGTGCTGCTGATCAGCCACAACATGGAGGACGTCAAGGCCGTCGCCGACCGGGTCGCCGTCCTGCGGCTCGGCCGCAACAACGGCGTCTTCGACGTCGCGACCACGACGCAGGAAGAGATCGTCGCCGCCATCACGGGCGCCACGGACAACGCCGTGACGCGCCGCTCGGCGCGCGGAAGTGCGGAGGCAGCCAAGTGAGCACCGAGGGGACCAAGAAAGAGGACTCCGCGAAGCCCGACCTCGCGAAGTCCGCCGCACCCGCCGACACCCCGCCGGTCGAGTCCTCGCCCGGCGTCGCCAAGGGCGCCGTCACCGCCGTCGACCCCCGGCTGGTCGTCCGCGAGCAGGGCTTCGCCGGCTATCTCACCGAGTTCAAGCGCCGCATGCGCGGGGGCGAGCTGGGCTCCGTCCCGGTCATCGTCGGCCTGATCCTCATCATGGCGATCTTCCAGGGCCTGGACGACGCCTTCCTGTCCGCGCAGAACCTGTCGAACATCTCCATCGACATCGCCGGTCCCGGGCTGATAGCCGTCGGCATCATCTTCGTCCTGCTGCTCGGCGAGATCGACCTGTCGATCGGGTCGGTCAGCGGGCTCGCGGGCGCGGTGTTCGCCGTGCTGGCCGTCCAGGAGGGGATGCCGGAAGTCCCGGCGATCATCCTCGCGATCCTCGTCGGCACCGCGACCGGCACCTTCCACGGCTTCTTCTTCGCCCGGATCGGCGTCCCGCCGCTCGTCGTGACCCTCGCGGGGCTCCTCGGCTGGCAGGGCCTGATGCTCTACATCCTGGGCAGCTCCGGCACCATCAACATCGACTCCGACGGCGTGGTCGGCAAGCTCACCACGTACTACTTCACCGACGTCGCCGCCGCCTACGGCCTGGCCACGATCGCCGTCGGCGGCTACTTCGCCGCCGCGTACTTCGGGGCGAGGCGGCGCGAGGCGGCCGGGGTGCCGTCGCGGCCGCTGAGCGAGATCATCCTGCGTACGGCCGTGCTCGCGGTGCTCGCGTACGTCCCGGCGTACGTGCTGAACCAGTACAAGGGCCTGCCGCTGGCGCTGCTCATCTTCCTCATCGTGGTCGTCGGCGCGGACTTCACGCTGCGCCGCACCGGCTTCGGCCGGCGGATCTTCGCCCTCGGCGGCAGCGTCGAGGCCAGCCGCCGGGCGGGCATCGACGTCGACCTGATGCGCATCGCCGTCTTCGCCGTCTCCGGCACGCTGGCGGCGGTCGGCGGCCTCTTCATGACGTCGACCATCGCCGCGGCGAACCAGGGCGCGGGCGGCGGCACGCTGCTGATGAACGCGATCGCGGCGGCCGTCATCGGCGGCACCAGCCTCTACGGCGGCCGGGGCAGTAGCTGGTCCGCGCTGCTCGGCGTGCTGGTCATCATGTCCATCCAGTCGGGCCTGGCGCTCAAGGGCATCGACGCGCCGGTGCAGTACATGATCACCGGCTCGGTGCTGCTGGCGGCGGTCGTCATCGACTCCGTCTCCCGCCGCACCCAGAAAACGGCCGGACGCGCCTGACCGGCGCCCCGCCCGCAGGCCGCCTGCACCCCCGTACCGATCCCGGTACGGGGGTGTAGCCGTTGCGCACCTGTGGCATACATCGCACTGTCGGATCAGCGACCGGACATCGGGAACATTAGACTCGACCGGACGTTTCGGGCCCGGCACGTCCGCACGGACGGCGGGGCCCGGGGCCGTACGGCCCGAAGGCAGGCTGCGACAGCAAGGAGGCACGGGTGGCACTGCTGGCCCGTATCAAGGGACCGCGCGACCTGGACCGGCTCGGTCCCGAGCAGCTCGACCGGCTGGCCGCGGAGATCCGCACCTTCCTGGTGGAATCCGTCGCCCGCACCGGCGGCCACCTCGGCCCCAACCTCGGCGTGGTGGAGCTGAGCATCGCGCTGCACCGGGTCTTCGAATCGCCCCGCGACCGGGTGCTGTGGGACACCGGCCACCAGTCGTACGTGCACAAGCTGCTCACCGGCCGCCAGGACTTCGGCAAGCTGAAGAAGAAGGGCGGCCTCTCCGGCTATCCGTCGCGGGCCGAGTCCGACCACGACGTCATCGAGAACAGCCACGCCTCCACGGTCCTCGGCTGGGCCGACGGCCTGGCCAAGGCCAACGAGGTTCTCGGCCGCGACGCCGCGGTCGTCGCGGTCATCGGCGACGGCGCGCTCACCGGCGGCATGGCCTGGGAGGCGCTGAACAACATCGCCGCCGCGCAGGACCGCCCGCTCGTCATCGTCGTCAACGACAACGAACGCTCGTACGCCCCGACCATCGGCGGCCTCGCCGACCACCTCGCCACCCTGCGCACCACCGACGGCTACGAGCGCTTCCTCGCCCGCGGCAAGGAACTGCTGGACCGTACGCCCGTCGTCGGCAAGCCGCTGTACGAGACCCTGCACGGCGCCAAGAAGGGCCTGAAGGACTTCATCGCGCCGCAGGGCATGTTCGAGGACCTGGGGCTGAAGTACGTCGGCCCCATCGACGGCCACGACATCGCCGCCGTCGAGTCCGCCCTCCAGCGCGCCCGCCGCTTCGGCGGCCCCGTCATCGTGCACTGCCTGACCGAGAAGGGCCGCGGCTACCTGCCCGCGCGCCAGGACGAGGCCGACCAGTTCCACCAGGTCGGCGTCATCCACCCGGACACCGGCCTGCCGGTCGCCGCGGGCGGCGCCGACTGGACCTCCGTCTTCGCCGACGAGATGGTACGGATCGGCCGCGAGCGCCCCGACGTCGTCGGGATCACCGCCGCGATGATGCGCCCGGTGGGCCTGCAGAAGTTCGCCGAGACCTTCCCCGACCGGGTCTACGACGTGGGCATCGCCGAGCAGCACGCCGCGGTCTCCGCCGCCGGCCTGGCCACCGGCGGCCTGCACCCGGTCTTCGCCGTCTACGCCACCTTCCTCAACCGGGCGTTCGACCAGGTGCTGATGGACGTCGCGCTGCACCGCTGCGGGGTGACGTTCGTCCTGGACCGGGCCGGGGTCACCGGCAGCGACGGCGCCTCCCACAACGGCATGTGGGACATGTCGATCCTCCAGGTCGTCCCCGGACTGCGGATCGCCGCCCCGCGCGACGCCGACCAGGTACGCGCCCAGTTGCGCGAGGCCGTCGACGTCGACGACGCCCCGACCGTCGTGCGCTACTCCAAGGGCGCCGTCGGCCCCGCGGTCCCCGCGATCGGCCGGATCGGCGGCATGGACGTGCTCCACGAGCCGGCGGCCGGCACCGAGGGCGCGGAGCGCCCCGACGTGCTGCTGGTCTCCGTCGGCGCGCTGGCGCCGATGTGCCTGGAGGTCGCCGGGCTCCTCGACAAGCAGGGCATCACGACGACGGTCGTCGACCCGCGCTGGGTCAAGCCCGTCGACGCGGCGCTGCCGCCGCTCGCCGAGCGGCACCGCGTGGTCGTCACCGTCGAGGACAACATCCGCACCGGCGGCGTCGGCTCCGCCGTCGCGCAGGCGCTGCGCGACGCGGGCGTCGACATGCCGCTGCGCGACTTCGGCATCCCGGAGCGCTTCTTGGACCACGCCTCCCGCCAGGAGGTCCTGGCGGACATCGGCCTGACGGCCCCGGACATCGCCCGGCAGGTCACCGGCCTGGTCGCCCGGCTCGACCGGCGCGCGGACGACCGGGCCGATGACCTCGCGGCCCAGGGCACCGGGGAGGGCACGGTGTCGAAGGTCGCCGGGGACTGAGCGCCGCGACGGCGGACGGGGGCGGCTCGTACGGGCCGCCCCTTCGCCGTGTCTCGGCACCGGCCCCGCCTCCGCCCGGCCCCGCGTCCGCCGGCCCGTGCCCGCCCGTGCCGCGGGCGTCAGCCGGGCCGGACCGCGCGCGGGCCCGCCGTGGCCGCGCCGTGGCGGTGGACGCGGTCGCGCAGTGCGCGGTCCGCCGTGACCACCAGCACGCGGCGCTCCGGATCCCGCTCGGCCGCCTCGGCGACGACCTCCACGATCCGGTCGTCCCCGCTGCCGTCCGCCGCCACCACCCGTACCCCCGGCACCGCCGCCACCCCGCGGGCCGCGCCCTCGACCACGAGCACCACCTCCACCGGACCCGGCAGCCCCGCCACGCCCGCCGAGGCGTACGGCACGAGGCCGTCGCGCAGCCGCTCCGCCGCCCCGTGCCGGTCGCGCCACCAGCCGTCGGGCACCGACCCGACGACGTTGGCGGCGTCCACGACGAGCAGCGGGAGGGGAGCGTCCATGCCGCCCACCCTCCCACGCCCGTACGACACGGCCGTGCCCCGGCCGCACGCAGGCGGCCGGGGCACGGGTGACGTACCGCTACTCCGGGACGCTCGCCACGCCCGGCGGCAGGAACCGGCGACCCGTGACGCGCTCGCTGACGCCCTCCCGGTCCAGGTACGGCGTGATGCCGCCCAGATGGAACGGCCAGCCCGCGCCGGTGATCAGGCACAGGTCGATGTCCTGCGCCTCGGCCACGACGCCCTCGTCCAGCATCAGCCGGATCTCCTGCGCGATGGCGTCCAGCGCCCGGTCGCGTACCTGCTCCTCCGTGAGCACCGTGTCTCCGACCTGGAAGAGCGCCGCCACCTCCGGGTCCAGCTCCGGCTTGCCCGAGTCATGGACGTAGAGCGTCCGCTTGCCCGCCTCCACGACCCGGCCCAGGTTCGCCGACTGCGCGAAGCGGTCGGGGAACGCCGCGGCGAGGGTGCCCGCGACGTGGTGGGCGACCGCGGGGCCGACCAGGTCGAGCAGCACGATCGGCGACATCGGCAGCCCCAGCGGCGCCAGCGCACCGTCCGCGACCTCCACCGGCGTGCCCTCGTCCACGGCGCCCAGCACCTCGCCCATGAAGCGGGTGAGGATGCGGTTGACGACGAACGCCGGGGCGTCCTTGACCAGCACGGCCGACTTCTTCAGCTTCTTGGCGACGGCGAACGCCGTGGCCAGCGAGGCGTCGTCGGTCTCCGCGGCCCGTACGATCTCCAGCAGCGGCAGGACCGCCACCGGGTTGAAGAAGTGGAAGCCCACGACCCGCTCGGGGTGCCGGAGCCCGGCGGCCATCTCCGTCACCGACAGGGACGAGGTGTTCGTCGCGAGGATCGCGGTCGGCGGGACGACCTCCTCCAGCTCGGCGAAGATCCGCTGCTTGAGGGAGAGTTCCTCGAAGACCGCCTCGATCACGAAGTCGGCGTCGGCGAACGCCCCGGCCTTGTCCAGCGACCCGGTGACCAGCGCCTTGAGCCGGTTCGCCGCGTCCTGGTTCACCCGGCCCTTCAGCAGCAGCATGTCGATCTGCTCGTGGACCCACGCCACGCCCTTGTCGATCCGCTCCTGGTCGATGTCCGTGAGGACGACGGGTACGTCGAGACGGCGGACGAAGAGCAGCGCCAACTGCGAGGCCATCAGCCCCGCGCCGACCACGCCGACCTTCGTGACCGGCCGGGCGAGGCCCTTGTCCGGTGCCCCGGCGGGCCGCTTGGCGCGCCGCTGCACGAGGTTGAAGGCGTAGATCCCGGCCCGCAGTTCGCCGCCCATGATCAGGTCGGCCAGCGCCTCGTCCTCGGCCGCGAAGCCCTGCCGCAGGTCGCCGTTCTTCGCCCCGGCCATGATGTCCAGCGCGCGGTACGCCGCCGGGGCGGCGCCGTGCACCTTGTCGTCGGCGACGGCGCGACCGCGCTCGATCGCCGCGTCCCACGCCTCGCCGCGGTCGATGTCCGGGCGTACGACCTCCAGTTCGCCGCCGAGGACGGCGGCGGTCCAGGCGAGGGACTGCTCCAGGAAGTCGGCGCCCTCGAAGATCGCGTCGGCGATGCCCAGGTCGTAGACCTGCTTGCCCTTGAGCTGCCGGTTCTGGTTGAGGCTGTTCTCGATCACGACGGTGACCGCGCGGTCCGCGCCGATGAGGTTCGGCAGCAGCGTGCAGCCGCCCCAGCCGGGCACCAGCCCGAGGAAGACCTCCGGCAGCGAGAACGCCGGCACGGCGGTGGAGACGGTGCGGTACGTGCAGTGCAGCCCGATCTCGACGCCGCCGCCCATCGCGGCACCGTTGTAGTACGCGAACGTCGGCACGCCCAGATCGGCCAGGCGCTTGAACACCTCGTGCCCGCCGCGCCCGATGGCCAGCGCCTCGTCGCGCCGCCCGAGCACCTCGACGCCCTTGAGATCGGCGCCGACGGCGAAGATGAACGGCTTGCCGGTGATGCCGACGCCGACGATCGCGCCCTCCGCGGCCTCCTTCTCGACCTGGTCGAGCGCGGCGTCGAGGCCGGCGAGCGACTGCGGGCCGAAGGTGGTCGGCTTGGTGTGGTCGAAGCCGTTGTCGAGGGTGATGAGCGCGAACCGGCCCGCGCCGCCGGGCAGGTCGAGGTGGCGTACGTGCGCCTGCGTCACGACCTCGTCCGGGAAGCGCTCGGCCGCGCCCTTGAGAAGTTCCACGGTGCTGCTGCTCACTTGCCTGCCCCCTCGAAGTGCGGGTTCTCCCAGATGACCGTGCCGCCCATGCCGAAGCCGACGCACATGGTGGTGATGCCGTACCGCACCTGCGGCTGCTCCTCGAACTGCCGGGCCAGTTGCGTCATCAGCCGTACGCCGGAGGAGGCGAGGGGGTGGCCGAAGGCGATGGCGCCGCCGTACTGGTTGACGCGGGGGTCGTCGTCGGCGATGCCGAAGTGGTCGAGGAACGCCAGCACCTGCACGGCGAACGCCTCGTTGATCTCGAACAGGCCGATGTCGCCGATGCCGAGGCCCGCCTTGGCGAGCGCCTTCTCGGTGGACGGGATCGGGCCGACGCCCATCACCTCGGGCTCCACCCCGGCGAAGGCGAACGACACCAGCCGCATCTTCACCGGCAGCCCGGCGGCGCGCGCCACGTCCTCGGCGGCGATGAGGGAGGCGGTGGCGCCGTCGTTGAGCCCGGCGGCGTTGCCGGCGGTGACCCGGCCGTGGGCGCGGAAGGGGGTCTTCAGCGTCGCGAGGTTCGCCAGCGTGGTGCCGGGGCGCATCGGCTCGTCCTGCGTGGCCAGGCCCCAGCCGGTCTCGCCGGCCTCGGCGTTGGTGCGGCGGACGGAGATGGGCACCAGGTCGGCCTGGATCCGCCCGTTCGCGTACGCCTTGGCGGCCTTCTCCTGGGAGTGCACCGCGTACTCGTCGGCGCGGGCCTTGGTGAGGTGCGGGAAGCGGTCGTGCAGGTTCTCCGCGGTCATGCCCATGAAGAGGGCGGACTCGTCGACGAGCTTCTCGGAGACGAACCGCGGGTGGGGATCCACGGCCTCGCCCATCGGGTGCCGGCCCATGTGCTCGACGCCGCCGGCCAGGGCGATGTCGTACGCGCCGAAGGCGGTGGAGGCGGCGGTCGTCGTCACGGCGGTCATGGCGCCGGCGCACATCCGGTCGATGGAGTACCCGGGCACGGTCGGCGGCAGCCCGGCGAGGATGCCGGCGGTGCGGCCGATGGTCAGTCCCTGGTCGCCGATCTGGGTGGTGGCGGCGATGGCGACGTCGTCGACGGTGGCGGGGTCGAGGGCGGGGTTGCGGCGCAGCAGCTCGCGGATGCACTTGACGACGAGGTCGTCGGCGCGGGTCTCGTGGTAGATGCCCTTCGGGCCCGCCTTGCCGAACGGGGTCCGGACGCCGTCGACGAAGACGACGTCCCTTGCGGTACGAGGCACGGGCTCTCCTCCGGAGGGGATGCGGGTTCACGCGGCACCGGCCCGCGGGGGACGGGCACGGCTCGCCCCCATGCTACTCACGGGTAACAGAAGCTGCCCAGGGGCCTGCCGGAGTTCTGCCTCACAGTCCCCTCGCCGGGGGGACGATACCGGGGTGGGGGACTGGTGGACGGGTGGGATGGGTGCCGTACGGCACGGCTTCGCCGGGTGCACGTTTCTGGGCGCCTGCCGGCGCCGGCGGATGCCGGGCGGACCGCCGCGCCGCGGCTTCGCGGGGCGGGCGGCTGCGTCTCACGCTGTCGCGGCGCCGGGGGCGTTGGCCCGCCGGGTTTCGGGTCCGCGCGGCATCGCCGCTCACGCCCGCTGACCGGTCACGTACCGTGGGCGGGCCGCGGACCGGGTCCCGAGGTGTGCTCCGGCCGGCGGCGGGCCCCATGGCCCGGCCGGGCCTCACGCCCGCAGCCGCATCCCGCTCACGTAAGTGGACCCGGGCTCACGCCGTGGCCGGGGCGCCGGCCCGGGGCCGGGGCCGCCGCCCCGGTCGCGGCCGTGTCGCGGCCGCGGTGATGGGGTCAGTTGCTGACCGCTGCTGTCAGGAGGGGGGTGACCTGGGTGATTTGCCAGGGGCGGGCGCCGAGGTTGGCCAGGGCTGCTGCCACCGACTCCTCCGTGGGGTCCTTCGGGGGCTCCCAGCAGATGCGGCGCACCGTGTCCGGTGCGATCAGGTTCTCCTGCGGCAGGCCCAGCTCCTCCGCGCGTGCCGTCACCGCCGCCCGCGCGGCCGACAGGCGTGCCGCCGCGGCCGGGTCCTTGTCCGCCCACGCGCGCGGCGGCGGCGGGCCGTTCAGCGGCAGGCCCGGCTGCGGCAGCTCGGACTCCGGCAGCGCGCGGGCGCGCTCCACCGCGGCGAGCCACTGCTCCAGCTGCCGCCGGCCCATGCGGTGCCCGAAGCCCGGCAGCGCGGCCAGCGCCCGCGTGGACGTCGGCATCGCCAGCGCCGCCTCCACGATGGCGGTGTCCGCGAGTACCTTGCCCGGCGAGATGTCCCGCCGCTGCGCGATGCGGTCCCGGGCCGTCCACAGCTCCCGTACGGTGCCGAGCTGGCGCCTGCGCCGTACCTTGTGCATGCCCGACGTACGCCGCCAGGGGTCCCGGCGCGGCTCCGGCGGCGGTGCCGCGGCGATCGCCGCGAACTCCTCCTCCGCCCACCGCAGCTTCCCCTGCGCCGTCAGCTCCTCGACCAGCGCGTCCCGCAGGTCCACCAGCAGCTCGACGTCGAGCGCGGCGTAGCGCAGCCACGGCTCGGGCAGCGGCCGGGTGGACCAGTCGACGGCGGAGTGGCCCTTCTCCAGCGCGTACCCGAGGACGTTCTCGACCATCGCGCCGAGCCCGACCCGGGGGAAGCCGGCCAGCCGCCCCGCCAGCTCCGTGTCGAACAGCGCGCCAGGACGCATGCCTATCTCGGCGAGACACGGCAGGTCCTGGGTCGCCGCGTGCAGAACCCATTCCGCATCGCCGATCGCCGCCGCGAGCCCGGAGAGGTCGGGACAGGCCACCGGGTCGATCAGCGCCGTGCCCGCGCCCTCCCGGCGCAACTGCACGAGGTACGCCCGCTGCCCGTAGCGGTAGCCGCTGGCGCGCTCCGCGTCGATGGCCACGGGACCGCTGCCCGCGGCGAACGCGCGGACGACCTCGGCGAGCGCCCCGGGGTCCGCGGTGACGGGGGGAATGCCCTCGCGGGGATCGAGAAGGGGGACCGGCGCCGATCCGGAAGTCGGTGCTCCGGGGGCGGGGAGTCTGTCCTCTGCTGCGGTCTCTTGGGCGTCGGTCACGTGTCAAGGGTATCTGTGAGTCGTGCACGACAGCGCCCGTCGACGGAACGTTACGTCGACGGGCGCCGCGCGACTGCCTGGAGAGGGCCCGTCACCGGGCCCCGGTCAGTGGATGATCCCGGTGCGCAGTGCCACCGCCACCATGCCGGCGCGGTCGCCCGTGCCGAGCTTGCGCGCGATGCGGGCGAGGTGGCTTTTGACGGTGAGCGCGGACAGTCCCATCGAGACGCCGATGGCCTTGTTCGACTGGCCCTCCGCCACCAGCCGCAGCACCTCGACCTCGCGGCCGGACAGCTCGCGGTAACCGCCGGGGTGTCCGGGCGGACCGGAGTTGCCGCCGGCGCCGGGGGAGCCCGGTGGGCGGCGGTGGTGGAGCCGGCCCGCGGCGGCGCCGATGTGCGCGGCGTTGGGGCGGGTGGGCAGGCCCATGCTGGTGCGGGTGCCGGTGACGACGTAGCCCCGGACGCCGCCCGCGAGGGCGTTGCGTACGGCGCCGATGTCGTCGGCTGCGGAGAGCGCGAGGCCGTTGGGCCAGCCCGCGGAGCGCGCCTCGGAGAGCAGCGTGAGGCCGGAGCCGTCGGGCAGGTGGACGTCGGCGACGCAGATGTCGCGGGGGTTGGCGATCCGGGGGCGGGCCTCCGCGATGGACGACGCCTCGATCACGTCGCGCACGCCCAGCGCCCACAGGTGGCGGGTGACGGTCGAGCGCACGCGGGGGTCGGCCACGACGACCATGGCCGTCGGCTTGTTGGGGCGGTAGGCGACCAGGCTTGTGGGTTGCTCGAGGAGAACAGACACCAGGTCCCTCCAGACGGTGTGCGGGGACGGGGCCGGCTGGGAGAGCCGGGACGTTCCGTGTCGCGTACGGGCCGCGTACGGAAGGTCTCTCACGTCTTCGGCAGGAGCCCGGAGGGGCTTTAGGCAATGATCACGAATTAGTGAGGAAAAAACGGACAATTCGGATGGGCGATCGACTGCGGCGCACGCGGCCGGTCACCGCTCTCCGGGCGGGTGCGGGCAGGCCCGCAACCCTGCTGAGCCCGTACGCCCGACCGCCCCGCCGCGCGCTCAGCGCCGGCGCGAGCCGCGGCGCTGCGGCAGCGGCACGATCGGCGCGGCGTCCGGCTCCGGCGCCGCCGGCGGCGCGGCCGACGGCGGCAGGCCCGCGCACTGGCACAGCATCTCCACCCACGCCGCCAGGTGCGCCGCCGCGTCCGGCGCGCCGTCCCCGGCCGCGCGCGACGGCTGCGGCGTCCAGGACGCCCGGATCTCGACCTTCGTCGTCGTGCCGCGCTCCGCCAGCCCGCCGAAGTGGTGCGAGGACGCGCGCGTGACCGTGCCGCTGGGCTCGCCGTAGCCCAGCCCGCGGGTGTCCAGCGCGCCGGTCAGCCAGGACCAGCACACCTCCGGCAGCAGCGGGTCCGCGGCCATCTCCGGCTCCAGCTCCGCGCGGAGCAGCGTGACGAAGCGGAACGTACCGCGCCAGGTGTCCTGCCCGTCCGGGTCGTGCAGCAGCACCAGCCGGCCGTCGGCGGGCTCGGCGTCCCCCTCCGCGCCCTCCTCGACGTCCGCCTCCAGGGCGTACGCGAACGGGGCGATGCCCCGCGGCGCACGCGTCGCCCGCAGGGTCACTTCGGGCCGTACCGCAGCGGAGTCGAGCGCCTCGACGGCCCGCCGGAACGGGGGCGGCAGCGCTCCGCCCCCCGGCCGTCCTTCCGGGGGGCCATCGGGTTCGTCGACGAGGTGTCCAGGAGCCGCAACCATGCCCGGAAGACTAGGGGGCGCGGCGTGCAGAAGCGCTGTGGGACACCCGGGTGGCCGGATCTCGACTCCCACGCCCGTGCGAAGATGCTGGGGTGAGTGCCGACAGCGCCCCCCGCCCCTCCGCCACGTCCACCGCCGGTGCCGCTTCCACGGCCACCGCCCCCGCGGGCCCGGCCGCCGACTCCGCGTTCCTGCGCGCGTGCCGGCGCGAACCCGTGCCGCACACACCCGTGTGGTTCATGCGGCAGGCGGGCCGGTCGCTGCCCGAGTACCGGCGGCTGCGCGAGGGCATCGCCATGCTCGACTCGTGCCGGCGGCCCGACCTCGTCACGGAGATCACGCTGCAGCCCGTACGGCGGCACGGCGTGGACGCCGCGATCCTCTTCAGCGACATCGTCGTGCCGCTCAAGGCCATCGGCGTCGACCTCGACATCAAACCGGGCGTCGGGCCCGTCGTCGCCCAGCCGGTCCGCAGCCGCGCGGACCTCGCGCAGCTCCGCCCGCTGGAGCCCGACGACGTGCCGTACGTGACCGAGGCCGTGGGCCGGCTGACGGAGGAGCTGGGCGCGACGCCGCTCATCGGCTTCGCCGGGGCGCCGTTCACGCTGGCCAGCTACCTGGTCGAGGGCGGCCCTTCGCGCAACCACGAGCACACCAAGGCGATGATGTACGGCGCCCCGGAGCTCTGGGCCGAGCTGGTCGGCCGGCTCGCGGGCATCACGGCCGCGTTCCTGCGGGTGCAGATCGAGGCCGGCGCCTCCGCCGTGCAGCTCTTCGACTCCTGGGCGGGCGCGCTGGCCCCCGCCGACTACCGGCGCGCGGTGCTGCCCGCGTCCGCCGAGGTCTTCGCGGCCGTCGCCGGGTACGGCGTGCCGCGTATCCACTTCGGCGTCGGCACCGGCGAGCTGCTGACCGCGATGGGCGAGGCCGGCGCCGACGTCGTCGGCGTCGACTGGCGGGTGCCGCTGGACGAGGCGGCACGCCGCGTCGGCCCCGGCAAGGCGCTGCAGGGCAACCTCGACCCGGCGGTGCTCTTCGCGCCCCGCGAGGCGATGGAGGCCAAGGCCGGCGAGGTGCTTCAGGCGGCGGCGGGGCTGGAGGGGCACGTGTTCAACCTCGGCCACGGGGTGCTGCCGACGACCGACCCGGACGCGCTCACGCGGCTCGTGGAGTACGTGCACGAGTCCTCGGCCCGCTGACTCCCGCCGGCCTCCGGCCGGCCGCTCCGTCCGTACGGCTTGCTGTCGGCTACGGCTCCGCAACACCCCGCTATCACGGCCGCGTTCGGAAAGATAGGGCTGGCGCCCTGTGCCCCCGATCGCGTAGAACACCGCCATGTGGGTGTGCTTCGCGCTCGTCGCCTGGGCGGCCGCGCTGCTGACGTGCGGGCGGCTGGTCCTCGTCGGTTCCGTCGCCGCGGCACAGCCGGAGCCCGAGCCGGCGCGGGTCCGCGGGGCGCGTGAGCTGACCCTCTACGAGGCCGCCTTCCTCGCCGGCGGGCCGCGGCGGGTCGTCGATGTCACCCTGGTCGCGCTGGCGCGGGAGCGGCGGCTCCTCCTCGCGCACACCGGCTGGGCGACCGTCGTGGCGCCCGAGGGACGCGACCCCGTCGAGCGCGCGGTGATCGCCGCCGCCGGGAGCGGCGGGCAGAACACGATTCCGGCCATCCGCGCCGCCGCCTCCGCCGCCGACGCGCTCCGCGACCTGGACGACGGCCTCGCCGCGGCCGGGCTCGCGGTGCCCGCGCCGATCCGGTCCGCCGTACGCGCCGCGGTGCGGCAGGTACGGATCGCGGGGGTGGTGGTGCTCGGCGCCGGGACCGCCGCGCTGGCGCTGCGGCCACCGGAGCAGGAGCCGATCGCGGGCTGGTTCGTGCTGCCGCTGATACTGGTCTGCGGCTGTCTGGCGATAGCCCGGCTGGAGGTCGGCGAGTACACGCGCTGGGCCACGCCCGACGGCCGCGGGCTGCTCGCCACCCTCGACGAGGCGGACTCGCTGCTCACCGGACTCGCCGTCCACGGGCCCGCCACGCTGCCCGACCCGGAGATGCGCGCCGCGCTCGCGCGCTAGGCCCCGTCCGGGCCGACGCGCACCGCGACACCCCCGCCCGGGTCCTTTACATCAGCAACTCCGCCAAGAATTATCACTTTTACCCTCTTTTACTCCCCTGGTGCACGCCGCTCCCCGCGGCCGTTCGCCACGCCTCATCGCCCCTCGCCACGCCTCGTCACGCCGGAAGGGCCCTTCGTGAGAGCAGCAGTGCTGTACGGAATCCTCGGTTCGCTCGCTCTCACCGGCCTCGCCGCGGCCCCCGCCGCCGACGCCGCGCGCTCGGGGACCCCCGCCCCCGTCTCCCGGGCGGCCGAAGGGCCCGAGGCCCGCGGCGTCGCCGTCGCCGCCGCCCGCGCCGCGAAGGCCGGCGTCGACTACGGCCCCTGCCCGAAGGCGGAGGGGCTGCCTGCGCCCATCGAGTGCGGCACCGTCGCCGTCCCGCTGGACTACGCGGACCCCGGCGGCCGGCAGCTCAAGCTCACCGTCAGCCACATCGGGGCCACGGGACCGCGCGCCGAGCGCCAGGGCAAGCTCGTCTTCAACCCCGGCGGACCCGGCGGCTCCGGCACGTACTTCCCGCTGCTGAGCCGGTCGCCGGAGTGGCGGCGGCTGGCCGAGGCGTACGACTTCGTCGGCTACGCCCCGCGCGGCGTCCAGCGCTCCGGCGCGCTGTCCTGCCAGAACCCCGGGGAGTTCATGAAGGCGCCGTCGAACACCTCCGAGCGCCCCTCGGAGCGCGAGAAGCGCGCCCGGGTCGAGAAGGCGCGTGCGTACGCCGACGGCTGCGCGAAGATCGCGGGCCTGCGGCACTACACGTCCCTCAACAACGCCCGCGACCTCGACGTGCTGCGCGCCGCGCTCGGCGAGCGCAAGCTCACCTACCTCGGCGCCTCCTACGGCACCTACTTCGGCAGCCTGTACGCCGCCCTCTACCCGGACCACGTGCGCCGCATGGTCTTCGACAGCCCGGTCGACCCCGACCCGCGGCAGATCTGGTACGGCAACAACCTGCGCCAGTCCGCCGCGTTCGAGGAGCGCTGGGCCGACTGGCAGCGGTGGGTCGCCAAGCACGACGACGTCTACCACCTCGGGCGCACCCGGTGGGAGGTGGCGGCGGCGTACGAGCGGGCCCGCGAGACGATGGAGAAGGAGCCCGCCGGCGGGCGGGTCGGCACGGCCCAGTTGCAGGCGGGCTTCCTGCGGGCGGCGTACGCCGACGGGTACTGGGCGCAGGCCGCCACCGCGCTCGCGGACTTCCTGGACGGCAAGCAGAAGACGCTGGTGGAGTTCGCGGCCGACGACCCGTCGGACAACGCGGCGGAGGAGAACGGCAACGCCGTCTACACCGCCGTCGAGTGCAACGACGCGCCCTGGCCCACGGACTGGGAGACCTGGGACCGCGACAACAGCCGGCTCGCGCGCATGGCGCCGTTCGAGACGTGGGCGAACGCCTGGATGAACCTGCCGTGCGCGTTCTGGACCGGCCCGCGGCAGCAGCCCCTCGACGTGCGCACCGACGCCGGCGAGCTGCCGCCGGTGCTCCTCCTCGCCGCCGAGCGCGACGCGGCCACGCCGTACGACGGCGCGCGGGAGCTCGCGCGGCGGCTGGGCGGCTCGGCGGACCTGGTGACGGAGAAGGACGCCGGGTCGCACGGGCTCGCCGGGGGCGAGAACGGCTGCGTCAACAAGCACGTCGACACGTACCTGCTGACCGGCCGCACGCCCGGCGACGTGAGCTGCGCACCGCACCCGGAGCCGAAGGCGGAGCGGGACGGGAAGCGGTCGGCGGCGCCGGGAACGGGCGGCCCGGCGGTCGGCTGAGGCCGGCGCGCCGGACCGGGACCGCCGGCGCCGCGGTCAGGCGAGGGAGGCGACCAGCTCCGCGACCGGCTTGCGGCGGCCGGTGTAGAACGGCACCTCCTCGCGGACGTGCAGCCGCGCCTCGGACCCGCGCAGGTGGCGCATCAGGTCCACGATGCGGTGCAGTTCGTCGGCCTCGAAGGCGAGGATCCACTCGTAGTCGCCGAGGGAGAACGAGGGCACCGTGTTGGCGCGCACGTCCGGGAAGCCTCGGGCCATCTTGCCGTGATCGGCGAGCATGCGGCGGCGGTCCTCGTCCGGCAGCAGGTACCAGTCGTAGGAGCGGACGAACGGGTACACGCTCACGTACGCGCGCGGGGACTCGTCCGCGAGGAACGCCGGGATGTGCGACTTGTTGAACTCGGCGGGGCGGTGCAGCGCCATGTTCGACCAGACCGGTGCGAGGGCGCGGCCGAGGCGGGTGCGGCGGAAGAGGTTGTACGCCTCCTGCAGCGCGTCGGAGCTCTCCGCGTGCCACCAGATCATGACGTCCGCGTCGGCGCGCAGCCCGGACACGTCGTACGTGCCGCGCACGACGACGTCCTCCGCGGCGAGCTGCTCGAACAGCTCGGTCACCTCGTCCGCGTAGCCCGCGCGGTCCTCGGGGAGGGCGTCGCGGAGCCGGAAGACGGACCAGAGGGTGTAGCGGATGACCTCGTTGAGGTCCTTGGCCTTCTTGCCGGCGTTCGCGGAGCGGGACGGAGCCGCGGGCGCGTCGGCCGGCGGGGGGTTGCGTCACTCATGCGGTCATTGTCCCAGGGCGCCCCAGCAGCTCGTCGGCGGCCCGGTGCGCGCTCGCGATGCAGGCGGGGATGCCCACGCCGTCGTAGAGCGCGCCGCACACCGCGAGCCCGGCGGGCAGCGCGCCGCGGATGCGGGCCACGCGGGCGTCGTGCCCGACCTCGTACTGCGGCAGGGCGCCGCGCCACCGGCTGACGCGGCTCGCGACCGGGCGGGCGGTGAGCCCGGTGGCGGCGCGGAGGTCGTCGAGAGAGGCGGTGACGAGGTCGGCGTCGTCCCGTTCGAGGGTCTTGTCGTCGTCGATGCGGCCGACGGAGGTGCGCAGGAGGAAGACGTCGTCGTCGCCGGCCCAGTGCCACTTGGCGGAGGAGAACGTCGACGCCTTGATGGTCCGCCCGTCGACCGGCGGCACGAGGAAGCCGGTCCCGGCGGGCAATTCGGCCTCGGCCTCCCGGCGGGGGAGGGCGAGGGTGATCAGTGCCATGGAGGCGTACCGCACCCCGTCGAACTCCGCGGCGGCCCGCGGCGCGACCCCCCGCACCAGCCGCGCGGCAGCGGCGGCCGGCACGGCGAGCACGACGGCATCGGCGTCGTAGGCCCGCCCCCCGGCGAGAACCCGCCACCGGGCAGGAGCGGAGTCGGGGTCGGGGTCGGGGTCGGGGAAACCCTTCCTGCGCTCCAGTGACGCGACCTCCGTGCCGAGGACGATCTCGCCGCCCGCCTCCCGCACCGCCTCCGCCACCGCCGCCGGCAGGCGGCCGATGCCGCCCTCGATGCCCATGAACACCGGCGCCTGCGACGGACCCGCGGCGGCGCCGCGGGACTGGACCGCCCGCGCCGCGCCCAGCAGCGTCCGCTCCTCGCGCAGCGCCGCGAACAACTGCGGGACCGCGGCGCGCATCGACAGCCGGTACGCGTCGCCCGCGTACACCCCGCCCAGCAGCGGCTCCACCAGCCGGTCCGTGACCTCCGCGCCCAGCCGTTCGGCGACGAACGCGCCGATCGCCACGTCCTCGCCCGGCTCCGCCGGCGGCAGCTCCGCCTCGCGGGCCACCCGCGACAGGCCCTCGGGCGACAGCACTTCCGCAGCCGCCAGCCGGTCCAGGTCGCCGGGGACGCCCATCACCTGGCCGCCGGGCAGCGGCCGCAGCCTGCCGCGGGTCCAGACCGCCGCGCCGCCCGCCGCCACCGGCTGCAGCGCGTCGGCGAGCCCCACCGCGCGGGCGAGGCCGACGGCCTCCGGGCGGCGCGCCAGCAGGGCCTCCGCGCCGAGGTCGGCCGGCACGCCGGCCAGCTCGCCCGCGTGCAGCTTGCCGCCGAGCCGGGTGCCTGCCTCCAGCAACGTGACCCGCGCGCCGCCGGCGAGCAGCCGGTGCGCTGCGGCGAGTCCTGCGATGCCGCCGCCGATGACGACGACCCTGGGCGGCCCGGGCTCCGCGGGCTGTGCGCTGCTCATGCAAGCCACTGTCTCAGACCCCGCGGACACGCCCTGCGAGCCTGTGGACATCCCGCGCCGACGCCCCGCGTACGACCCCGGAGGCGACCGCGAACGAGCCCGCCGCGCGCCACCGAAGCCCTCGCACGCACCCGCCCGCACCCGCGCCCGGCGCACCGCGCCCTCCGCGTAGTCCGATCGTGACCCTTCCGGGACCCGCCGTCCCGAACCTCCGCCCCCGCCGCCCCGTCGAAGCAGCACAGACCCGACACCTGGGGGGTTCGACGATGCCCGCACGTATCAAGACCAGATCCGCGCTCGCCGCCGCGCTGCTCGCCGCCGCGCTCGCCGTCGGCGGCTGCTCCGGCAGCGGGGCGGACTCCGCCGACGGCGGCTCCGCCCGTGACGACGCCAAGGCGCAGGGGGCGGCACCGCGCGAAGGCGGCGGCGCCGACGCCGGCGGTGACTCCGCCGACTCGTCCGCACCCCGCGGCGGCGCCACCGCCGCCGAGGGCGTCACCCTCGCGCCGCAGGCCCTCGTCCGCACCGCCGCGATCACCATCCGAACCAAGGACCTGGCCGGAGCCGCCGACTCCGCCCGCACGCTCGCCGAAGGCGCCGGCGGCTACGTCGGCGACGAGTCGACCAGCCAGGAGCCCGGCGCCCCCGCGCGCGCCAGGCTCACCCTGCGGGTCCCCGCGGGGGAGTACGACGCCGTCCTCGGCGACCTCACGGAGCTGGGCCGCGTCGTCGACCGCGACGTGGAGGTGAAGGACGTCACCGACGAGGTCGTGGACGTCGACAGCCGGGTACGGTCCCAGCGCGCGAGCGTCGCCCGCATCAGGGACCTGATGGACGACGCCACGAAACTCGCTGACGTCGTCACCCTGGAGGGGGAACTCGGCACCCGCCAGGCCGACCTGGAAGCCCTCCTCGCCCAGCAGTCCTCGCTCAAGGAGCGCACCGAACTCGGCACGATCACCCTGGAGCTGCGCAGGACCGCCGCCGCGCCCCCGGCGGACGAGGACGACGGCACCGGCGTCGCCGACGCGCTGGCCGGCGGCTGGGACGCCTTCGTCACGGGCCTGCGCGGGGTGCTGATCGCCGTTTCCGCGTCGCTGCCCTTCGCCGCGCTCCTCGTCCTGCTCGCTCTGGCCTGGCGGTGGCTGCGCGGCCGGCTGCCGCGCCGGCACATCGCCCCGCCGCCCAGTCCGTTCCCCGGGCAGCCGACACCCCAGGGCGGCGAGCCGGAGTAACCCGTCGTAGCGTGTCCTGCACGGCGACGAAAGGGAGCGTCATGGGGGCCAAGCAGCGGATGGTGGTCATCGGCGGCGATGCGGCGGGCATGTCCGCGGCGTCGCAGGCGCGCCGGATGCGGACGCCGGACGAGCTGGAGATCACCGCGTTCGAGCGCGGCCGGTTCACGTCGTACTCCGCCTGCGGGATTCCGTACTGGGTCGGCGGCGAGGTCCCCGAGCGGGACCAGCTCATCGCCCGTAGCCCGGAGGAGCACCGTGCGCGCGGCATCGACCTGCGGATGCGCACCGAGGTCACGGAGATCGACCTCGACCGGCAGTGCGTCCGCACCCGTGCCCTCGACGAGGAGGCCGGCGCGCAGGAGCGCTGGCACGGCTTCGACCACCTCGTCATCGCCACCGGCGCCCGGCCGCTGCGCCCGCCGCTGCCCGGCATCGACGCTCCCGGGGTGCACGGGGTGCAGAGCCTGGACGACGGCCAGGAGCTGCTGGACCGGCTGGAGAAGCAGCAGGTGCGGCACGCGGTCGTGGTGGGCGCCGGTTACATCGGGGTGGAGATGGCGGAGGCGTTCTGCCACCGCGGGATCCACGTCACCGTGCTGGAGCGCGCAGAACAGCCCATGAGCACCCTCGACCCGGACATGGGCGCCCTGGTGCACGAGGCGATGAACGGCAACGGCATCGGGATCGTCACCGGCGCCGAGGTCACCGAGATCCTCACCGGCACCGACGGCGAGGTGCGCGGCGTGGCCACGGCCAACGGCGAGTATCCGGCGGACGTCGTCGTCCTGGGCCTCGGGGTGCGCCCGGAGACCGGGCTCGCGCGGGAGGCGGGGCTGCCGCTGGGCGAGTCCGGCGGGCTGCTGATGGACCTGGCGATGCGGGTGCGGGGGCAGGAGAACGTGTGGGCGGGCGGCGACTGCGTGGAGGTGCTCGACCTGGTCTCGGGCCGCGAGCGGTACATCCCGCTGGGCACGCACGCCAACAAGCACGGGCAGGTCATCGGCCGCAACGTCGGCGGCGGCTTCGGCACGTTCCCCGGCGTGGTCGGCACGGCCGTCAGCAAGGTGTGCGATCTGGAGATCGCCCGTACGGGTCTGCTGGAGGCGCAGGCGCGCGAGGTGGGCCTGCAGTACGTGACGGTGACCATCCGGTCGACCAGCCGCGCCGGTTACTACCCGCGGGCCGCGCTGATGCACGTGAAGATGCTCGCGGAGCGGCGCACGGGGCGGTTGCTCGGGGTGCAGATCGTCGGCCGCGAGGGCGCGGGCAAGCGCGTGGACATCGCGGCGGTGGCGCTGACGGCGGGTATGACGGTGGAGCAGATGACGGCCCTGGACCTGGGGTACGCGCCGCCGTTCTCGCCGGTGTGGGACCCGGTGCTGGTCGCGGCGCGCAAGGCGGCGGCGGCCGTCACGGAGGACGCACGCGGGACAGACGGCGGCTGACGGGACGGCGGCCCGGCTCACCCGGCCTGTACGGGCCGGGTGAGCCGGATCCAGGAGACGCCGCTCGGCGGCACGCCGGTGGCGCGGGGCGTGCGGGTGGCGGCGGAGAAGCGGCGCCGGCCGTGCCCGTGCCCGTACGCGCGCGTGCACCGCGACGTGTGTCTTCCGCGCGCGTGCCCGTACGGCCGCGGGTCAGCCGGTACGCAGCGCGGGGTGGTCGGCGACGACCGTGCAACTGCCCGCCGCGATCTCCGTGTACCCGGCGTCCCTCACCACCGGCAGCCCGCTCGCGACCAGCTCCGCCCAGTGCTCCGGCGCGGCCGTGCGGACGGCGAGGGGGAAGCCGGCGGCGCGCCAGGCCGCGCGCTCCTCGTCGCCCAGCTCCCACCAGGCGAGCTGGGCGCCGTGGCCCGCCTGGGCCATGGCCTTGCCGGCGGTCATGCCGAGCCCGGGCGCCAGCCACAGCACCGGGACGCCGGCCGGGGGCGGGGGCGGGGACTCGGGGTCGTCGAGGTCGGTGCCGGAGACCTGGAGCCGGGCGAGGTCCTTGGGCCAGCCGTCGAGCGGTACGGGCGGGAAGACCCGCACCTCGGCGGCGCCGGACCCGGGGGCCGGGCCGTCCCCGGCGCCCCCGCCGGCCGCCGACGTCACCGTGATCCCCGGCAGCGCCTCCGCCCGGCGCCACTCCGCGCCCCGCGCCCGCCGCACCACCTTGCGGATCCGGGCGTCCTGCCAGTCCCGTACCGCCCGGGCCCACGGGCCCTCGCCCGTGCTGCGCTCGTCCGCCAGCAGGACCAGCACCGCCCGCGCCGCCGTCTGGAGGGCGTCGGTGCGCGTGGGCGGGCCGGTGCGCTCGATGCGTACGACGAGGGGGAGGACGAACTGCGGCAGGTCGTCGCGGCTCACCGCCTCGTGCTGGAAGGGGCTGGTCTCGGTGCCGGTCACACGATCAAGTGTGCCAGGGGCGCAGCCCGCTTGGCGGAGCGAGGGATTCCGGCGGATCATGCCCGTATGCGCAGTGATTTGTTCGCTAAGGAAAACATGGCCGAGCCTGCCACGCAGGTCGGCATGACTCTGCAGAATGCCAAGTCGATCAAGTACGCCGTCAACGGCGAGTGCCTGGCCCGGCAGGGCGCGATGATCGCCTACCGGGGCAATCTGCAGTTCGAGAAGAAGGGCCAGGGGGCGGGGCAGTTCCTCAAGCGCGCGGTCACCGGCGAGGGCCTGGCGCTCATGTCGGTGAAGGGGCAGGGAGAGTGCTGGTTCGCGCTGAGCGCGGCCAACTGCTTCATCCTGGACTTCGACCAGCCGAACGACAGCCTCACGCTCAACGGGCGCAACGTGCTGTGCTTCGACTCGACGCTGTCGTACGACATCAAGGTGGTCAAGGGCGCGGGCATGGCGGGCGGCGGGCTGTTCAACAGCGTCTTCACCGGCCAGGGCCGGCTGGGCGTGGTCTGCGACGGCACCCCGATCGTCATCCCCGTCTCGCCGGGCTATCCGGTCTTCGTCGACACCGACGCGGTCGTCGGCTGGAGCACCCAGCTCCAGACGGGGCTGCACCGCTCGCAGAGCTTCGGGTCGATGATCCGCGGCGGCTCCGGCGAGGTCATGCAGCTCCGGCTGGACGGCGAGGGCTTCGTCGTGGTGCGGCCGAGCGAGACCGGCACGGGGGCGCCCACCGGGTGACCCGGGACGCCGCGGCGGGGGCGAGGGTGCCGCCGCGGCCCGTCCCGTACGGGCCTCAGCGCGCCGCCATCAGCTCGGAGACCTTGGCGAAGCCGTAGCCGCGCCGGCGCAGCTCGGGCACGATCTCGCGCACCGCCTGCTCGGTGACCGGCGCCGCGCTGCGCGTGACGTGCAGGACCACCACGGAACCCGGCCGCACCCGTGTCAGCACCTCCTCCGCCACCGCGCCCGGGTCGGTGGCGAACGCGTCGCCGCTGGGGACGTCCCACTGCACGGCGGTCACGCCCGTCGGGGCGAGGGCGCGCAGCGCCGCGTCGTCGTAACAGCCGCCGGGGAAGCGGAAGTACGGGACGGGCGCGGGCACGCCCGCGCGGCGCAGCTCGGCGAAGGTCCGCTCGACCTCGGCGCGCATGGTGCCGGGGTCGACCTGGGGCAGGCCGTAGCAGGGGGTGGCGAAGGCGCGGTGGCTGTAGGAGTGGTTGGCCACCTCGAAGAGGGGGTCGCGGCCGATGGCGCGGGCCTGGCCGGGGTAGCGGGCGGCCCAGGTGCCGGTCATGAAGACGGTCGCGGGCACCTTCAGTTGCCGTAGCGCGGCGATGAGACCGGGATTGTCGAACCGCTCGCCGGCGTCGGCGCGGTCGTGCTGGTCGGCCATCATGTCGGCGTCGAAGGTGAGCGCGACGCGCTTGCCGCCCGCGCCCCCGCGCGCGCCGTGCCGCCACACCGGCGCGAGCCCCGCGCGGGCCGCCTTGGCCTCCCCGTGCGCCTTCTCGCGCGCCTCGCCGCGCGCCTCGCGCAGGGTCCCGCTCCGGGTCCCGCCCTCGGGCTCCTTCGGCGGTCGTGCCGTCCCGTACGCGGCCGGGTGGTCGCTGTGCTCCCGGGCCGCGGGCGCGCCGGCCGGTGCCGAGGGGGCGGAGGGCGCGGACGGCTGGGCGCACGCCGGGAGGAAGAGGGCGAGCAGCGCGACGAGGGCCGCGCGGGCGGGGCGCGGGCGCCGGAAGTCGATCATGCGGGGAGCGTAAGAGCGCTTCCGGGGGCGCGCGCGCCGGAGCGAGCGCCCGGGTGAACGGGCTACGACCCGCCGCGGCGCCGGCCCGGGCGGCGGACGGGTCTGAACCGGTCCTCCGCCGGGCCGGCGCCGGGCGCCGTGCCGATGCCGCCTCGTGCGGCGCGTATCTGCCGGGCGGGCTACCGCCAGGGGCCGGTGATGGCGAACGTGGTGCCGGGCGCGTAGCAGTTCACATACATCGTCCGGCCGTTCGGCGAGAAGGTGACGCCGGCGAACTCGCCGTACTCCGGGTCCTCCGCGCTGCCCGTGTTCTGCCGGTTGCGCGCCACCGCGAAGACCTCGCCGCGCCGCGAGACCCCGTACACGTGCTGCTCGCCGCCGCCGTCCTCGCAGAGGAAGAGGCCGCCCGACGGCGACAGGGCGATGTTGTCGGGGGACTCGCCGGGGGTGTCGACGCCGTGGTCGGGGCCGAAGCGGATGACGAGCTTCAGCTCGTTGGTCCGCGGGGTGTAGCGCCACACCTGGCCGAAGTGGTCGCCGCCCGAGCCCTCGGAGGACTTGGCGAAGCTGGAGACGAAGTAGACCGACGTGCCGCCCCAGTAGCAGCCCTCCAGCTTCTGCGCGTGCGACATGGGGCGCCCGAAGTCCTGGTGGCGGATCGGGGTCCCGGCCGCCAGCGGGTCGGGGACCTCGATCCACTCGACGTTGTCGAACGTGGTGCCGATCTCCTCGACCACCGACAGGTCCGGCACGTCCGGCACCCGCATGGCCTGAAGTTCGCCGCCGGCCCGCAGGGAGCCGAGGCCGCCCTTGGGCTTCTTCGGCAGGAAGCGGTAGAACAGCCCGAACGGGTGCTGGAAGGCGTCCTCCGTCTCGTAGACGACGCCGTTGGACGGGTCGAAGGCGACGGCCTCGTGCTGGAAGCGGCCCATCGCGGTGAGCGGCTCGGCGCCGCTCTCGTGCGGGTCGACGGGGTCGACCTCGAAGATGAAGCCGTGGTCCTTGGTGTACCCGTTGGTGCCGGCCTTGTCCTCGGTCTCCTCGCAGGTCAGCCAGGTGCCCCAGAGGCTGGGCCCGCCGGCGCAGTTGACCGCGGTGCCGGCGATGCCGACGCGCTCGCCCTCGAGTTCGCCGTCCTTGCCGACCTCCAGCACGGTGCAGCCGCCCATGCCCATCGGGTCGTAGGTGAGGCCGTCGATGGCGGGGACGCGGTGGGTCGCGGTGGGGCGGTTCTCGTGGTTGCGGACGAGCCGGACGTCTCCGCCGCGGGCGCGGAAGGCGGCCATGCCGTCGTGATTGCTGGGCACGGCGCCCTCGCCGGAGAGCAGTTGGTCGCCCTCGCGGGAGAGCACCCGGTACTCGAAGCCCTTGGGGAGGTCGAGGAGGCCGTTGGGGTCGGGGACGAGCGGGCCGTAGCCGGCGTCCTGCGGGGCGTGCGCGGCGGCGGTGCCGGCGTACAGCTCGGAGACGCTTCCGGTGAAGGCGATGCCGGCGCCCAGCGCGCCGGTACGGGCGAGGACCTGACGTCGTGTTGCAGCCATGCGGAAAGACCAACTCCCTGCTGACGGACAGGAAAACGGTGACCCGACCGTGTGTACCACTCGGTGAACTGAAAGTGAACCAGGTGAGAGGTGTGTGAAGGGTCTACTCCTGTGGCGGCGGTGTGCCGCCGCTGCCGCCGGCCGCCGCGGAGTCGTCCGGGGTGTCCCGTTTTTCCACGTCAGAGCGGGCGTCGCGGGCCAGCGCGGTGAGCCGGGATATCGCGCGAAAGTACTTCTTGCGGTACCCGCCGGCGAGCATGTCGTCGCCGAAGAGCCGGTCGAACGGCACGCCGGAGGCGAGCACGGGTATCTCCCGGTCGTACAACCGGTCCGCGAGCACCACGAGCCGCAGCGCCGTCGCCTCGTCGGCCACCGGCCGCACGCCGGTCAGGCAGACGGTGCGTACACCGTCGGTGAGCGCGCCGTAGCGGCTGGGGTGGACCCGTGCGAGATGGCCGATGAGGTCGGGGAAGGCGTCGAGCGTGGCCCCGGGGACGGTGTGGGCGGCGCGGCCGACGGCTTCGTCGGTCAGCGGGGCGGGGGCTGCCGGCAGCCCGCGGTGGCGGTAGTCGTCGCCGTCGATGCGCAGCGGGCGGAAGCGGTCCGCCAGGCCCTGTATCTCGCGGAGGAAGTCGGCCGCGGCGAAGCGGCCCTCGCCCAGCTTGCCCGGCAGGGTGTTGGAGGTGGCGGCCAGCGCGACGCCGGAGTCGACGAGCTTGCCGAGGAGGCTGGAGACCAGCACGGTGTCGCCGGGGTCGTCCAGCTCGAATTCGTCGATGCACAGCAGCCGGTGGTCCCCGAGGGTGCGCACCGTCTGCTGGAAGCCCAGCGCGCCCACCAGGTTCGTCAGCTCGACGAAGGTGCAGAAGCCCTTCAGCTCGGGCGCCGCCTCGGTGGCGTGCCAGAGCGAGGCCAGCAGGTGCGTCTTGCCGACGCCGAAGCCGCCGTCCAGATACACCCCGCGCGGCCCGGCGGGCTCCTTCGGCGCCCGCCGCCACCAGGGCCGCCGGCCGCCCACCGCGGTGGCGCCGCCGCCGAGCCCGGCGGCGAAGGCGGCGAGGGCGCGTACGGCCTCCGCCTGGCTGGGGCGGGCCGGGTCCGGCACGTACGTCGAGAAGCGCACCGCGTCGAAGCGCGGTGGCGGCACCAGCTCGGCGACCAGCCGTTCGGCGGGCACGCGCGGCTCGCGGCCGGTGAGCGCCCCGGGGGCTATGCCGCCGGGCGTGTCGGCGGTGGAGGCGGAGGCGGAAGGGGACACGTTCTCACTGTACGGTCGATGCCTCGGCAAGCCGTACACCAGTACGTCATGCCACACTGCCGCATATGCGCCGCCTGCTGCCCGTACCCGCAGATCCGTCCGCCCTCGCCGACCGCGAGTGGTCCCTGGACGAGCTCGCGGACGCCTACGCATACCCCCCGGGGGAAGACGTCTGGCTACGGGCCAACATGGTCAGCTCCGTCGACGGCGCCGCGGCCTTCGACGGGCGCTCCCAGCCGCTGTCGTCCCCGGCGGACATGCGCCTCTTCGGCGTGCTGCGGGCGCTTGCCGACGTGGTGGTCGTGGGTGCAGAAACGGTACGCCTGGAGGGGTACCGGCCGGCCCGCGTCCGCGAGGCGTTCGCCGCCCGCAGGGCCGTGGCGGGCCAGACCCCCGCGCCGCCCGTCGCGGTCCTCACCGCCTCCTTCGACCTGGACTTCTCGCTGCCGCTCTTCACCGCGCCGGCCGTGCCGACGCTGCTGCTCACGGGCGCGCAGGCGCCCGCGGAGCGGGTCGCCGCGGCCCGGGCGGCGGGGGCGGAGGTCGTGGTCGCGGGGGAGGGCCCGGGCGCAGACCCGGCGGCGGCCGTCGCCGCGCTCGCGGAGCGCGGGCACCGGCGGCTGCTGACGGAGGGCGGCCCCTCGGCGCTGGGCCGCTTCGCCCGGGCGGGGGTGCTCGACGAGCTGTGCCTGACCCTGGCGCCCCGGGTGGCGCTGGGAGACGGGCCCCGGATCATGCACGGCACCGCCTCGGCGGCGGAGCCGCTGGGCCTCGGCCTGGAGTCGGTCATGGAGGAGGCCGGCTTCCTGTTCACGCGTTACCGTCGGTTCTGACAATCTGCGGAATATCAAGTTCCGCTTAGCCGTGCTGGGGCAGACTAAGTCGGCAGGATCGTTTCTGACGTGGTCTGTGTGCCTGTGCGGAAGAAGGGCGTTCATCGTGTTCACCACCGTCCTGATGATCGAGAAGCCGCTCGCACCCGTGGATGTGGAGATGGTCACCACGCTCCACGGTCAGGAGCCCGTCAGCTTCGTCGTGCTGCTGCAACCCCGCGGAGACCAGGGAGTGCTGTTGCGGGCGCTCGACGACGTAGCCCTCGGAGAGCTGGAGGACGCGGTCCGCGAGACGGACGAGCCGGAGGGGCACGAGGCGCTGCCCACCGCCAAGCTGGCGCTGGAGCACTCCCTGAAGGCGCTGCGCGAGAAGGGAGCGGAGGCCGTCGGCGAGATCGTCGACCGGCACCCGCTCGACCTGCTGCAGTCCGTCGTGGAGCAGACGCGGGCCGACGAGGTCATCGTCCTCACCGCGCCGCACCTGGTGGAGGAGTTCTTCCACCGCGACTGGGCCTCCCGGGCCCGGCACAAGGTCGGCGTGCCGGTGCTGAAGCTCTTCGCGCACGAAGGCTGAACCCGGCCGCGCGCCGGGACGGGGCCACGCGCCGCCCGCGCCCGGCGGTGGCACCGGATTGTCGGTGCGGGGTGCGAGAATCGTCGCGTCCCACCCGAGCCCAAGGAGCGCACCACATGACCCCGGGGATCCCGCCCACGCTGGAGAGTCCGCACTTCGTCGGCATCGGCGGCGCCGGTATGTCGGGCATCGCGAAGATCCTCGCCCAGCGCGGCGCCGCCGTCGCCGGCAGCGACGCCCGCGAGTCCGGCACGGTCGCCGCGCTCCGCGAGCTGGGCGCCGTCGTGCACCTCGGCCACGCCGCTGGGCACCTGGACCCCGGCGCCAGCGCCGTCGTCGTCTCCTCCGCCATCCGCGAGGACAATCCCGAGCTGGCCGCCGCCCGCGCGCGCGGGCTGCCCGTCGTGCACCGCTCCGACGCCCTCGCCGCCGTCATGGACGGGCTGCGCCCCATCGCCGTCGCCGGCACCCACGGCAAGACGACGACCACCTCGATGCTCGCCGTCGCCCTGCGCAGCCTCGGCCGCGACCCGTCGTATGCCATCGGTGGCGACATCGACGCCCCCGGCTCCAATGCGCACCACGGCACCGGCGACCTCTTCGTCGCCGAGGCGGACGAGAGCGACCGCAGCTTCCACAAGTACGCGCCCGAGGTCGCCATCGTCCTCAACGTCGAGCTGGACCACCACGCCAACTACGCCTCGCTGGAGGAGATCTACGCCTCCTTCGAGACCTTCGCCGCCCGCATCGTCCCCGGCGGCACCCTCGTCGTCTCCGCCGACCACCCCGGCGCCCGCGAGCTGACCCGGCGGCTGGCCGCGAGCGGCGTGCGTACGGTGACCTACGGCGAGTCGCCCGACGCCGACGCGCGCGTGCTCTCCGTCACCCCCAAGGGCCTGGCCAGCGAGGTCACCGTGGTGCTCGACGGCGCGAAGCTCACCTTCGGTGTCTCCGTCCCCGGCCGCCACTACGCCCACAACGCCGTCGCGGCCCTGGCCGCAGGCGCCGCGGCCGGCGTGCCCGCCGCGGAGCTGGCGCCCGCGCTGGCGTCCTTCACGGGCGTCGGCCGGCGGCTGCAGCCCAAGGGCACGGCGGGGGGCGTCCGGGTCGTGGACACGTACGCGCACCACCCCACCGAGATGAGCGCGGACCTCGAGGCCGTACGGGCCGCCGCGGACGACGGCCACGGGGGCCGCTCCGGCCGCATCCTCGTCGTCTTCCAGCCGCACCTGTTCTCGCGCACCCGCGAGCTGGGCACCGAGATGGGCCAGGCCCTCGCGCTCGCCGACGCCTCCCTGGTGCTCGGCATCTATCCCGCCCGCGAAGACCCCATCCCCGGCGTGACCAGCGACATCATCATCGACGCCGCCCGCGCGCAGGGCGCGGACGTCACCTTCGCGCCCGACATGGCCGCCGTCCCCGGCCTCGTCGCCGGAATGGCGAAGCCCGGTGATCTCGTTCTCACCATGGGGGCAGGGGACGTCACCGAGCTGGGACCCCGGATCCTGTCCCGACTGGAGGGCTGAGATGACATACGAGGTCGACAAGCCGGACGAGCAGTGGCGCGCGGAGCTGTCGCCCGAGGAGTACCGCGTGCTCCGGCGGGCGGGCACGGAGCCCGCCTTTACCGGCGAGTACACCGACACCAAGACCGAGGGCGTCTACGAGTGCCGGGCCTGCGGCGCGGAGCTCTTCCGCTCCACGGAGAAGTTCGAGAGCCACTGCGGCTGGCCGAGCTTCTACGACCCCGCGCAGAGCGAGGCCGTCGAGCTGCTGGAGGACCGCTCGCTGGGCATGGCCCGTACCGAGGTGCGCTGCGCCCGCTGCGGCTCCCACCTGGGCCACGTCTTCAGCGGCGAGGGCTACCCGACGCCGACCGACCAGCGCTACTGCATCAACTCCGTCTCCCTGCGGCTGCTGCCCGCCGGTGAGTCCACCGGGCGGTAACGGCCGGGAACCCCCCGGGCCCGCCCCCGATACACGCGGGCCCGGGAGGCGCGAGAGCGCCCCGCGTCAGTCCTCGACGCGTGCGAACGGGGTCGGGGTCTCGCCCGTCCAGCGGTAGAGGTAGACCTCGCCCTCCTGCTTGCGCACGCCGTCCTCGGTCACCGCACGGCCCTCGGCGACGTAGTAGCGGCCGTCGCCCAGCGCGTCGATGCCGTAGTTGCCGTGGAACTCCCAGCCGCGCACGCCTGTCGCGGGGTCGTTCAGGCCCGCGTCGCGCAGCGTGAGGAGCTTGCCCTCCTCGGGCTTCGCCTGGCCCTTGATCTCGCCGCGCACCGGCTTCTTCGAGCCGTCGACGGTGAAGAACGAGTAGTTCGGGAAGCCCTCCTTCACCCCGTCGTAGACCGCCATGATCCAGTTGCGGGTGTACGGGTCGTACTGGAGGTTCTGCACGCCGTAGGTGGTGTTGCCGGTGTACGCGAAGTACTTGCCGTCGGTCCGCTTCGGGCCGCTGCGGTGCGGTTCCGCCTGCGAGAGCGGGCGCTCGTAGCGGCGCCAGTCGCGCACGTCGTACTCCAGGATCACCTGGTGGTCGTTGTCCGCGCGCGTGGTGTTGGAGTACACGCCGTACGCGACCATCAGCTTCTGCACCCCGCCGCGCTTGCCGAACTCCGGGCCGAAGGAGACGCCGTCGATGCCGGAGCAGCCGTAGCGGTGGTCGGGGGTGTTCGCGGTGTCGCCGTCGAAGACGCCGTCGCCGTTCATGTCGGCGGTGAAGTCCTCGACGACCTCGTCGAGGTGCACGGCGGTCATCACGCCGTCGGTCTCGGCGTTCATGCCGACCCGGTCGATCTTGTCCACGTCGAAGACGGCGATGTAGAACGCCTCTTCCGCCTTGTACTCGAGCGAGCCGTAGACGCGGCCGTCGCGGTTGTTGAGGTCGATGTCGCCGAGGTGCCCGGTGAGGCCCTCGACGGTGCCGATCACGTTGCCGTCGAGGTCGGTCTTCACCAGCATCTGCGTGAACGACCAGTAGACGAAGCCGCGTTCGGTGTCGACGGTGACGCCCTGGACGTGGCTCGTCGGCCACGCGCCGCCTTCGATGTGGGTGGGCAGGTCGGACGGGAGCGGCTTGGCCGCGGGGGCGGCGGCGGGTGCGGTGGCGGCCGCGAAGCCTGCCGGGGCGGCGGTGAGGAGGAGGGCGGGGACGGCTATGCCGGCGACGACGGCCGCTCTGGCCGTACGGTACTTGCCGCGCATGCGGGTTCCTTTCCACGGGTTCATCGGTTACGCACTTCCGGATTCGCGCAGTGGATCAGGGGCCGGCCGGCCAGGTGGTGGCCGACCTCGGTGGCGACCATGCCGGCCGCGTTGTGGGCGGTCTGGCGGCTGGCGCCGGCCAGGTGGGGGGTCATCACGACGCCCGGGGTACGGGGCAGTCGCGAGTCAGCGGGCAGCGGTTCGACGGGGAACACGTCGAACGCGGCGCCGAAGAGCCGGCCTTCGTCGAGGGCGTCGCAGACCGCGTCGTAGTCGACGAGGGAGCCGCGGGCGCAGTTGACGAGGACGCCGCCGGCGGGCATGAGGCCGATCAGCTCGCGGGAGATCAGCCCTTCGGTCTGCGGGGTGGCGCGGGCGTGCACGGTGACGAAGGCGGAACGGTTCATCAGCTCGGGCAGCTCGACCAGTTCGTCCGGCGCGACGGCCGCCGCGTCGGCGAACGGGTCGGCGACGAGCACGCGGGCGCCGAAGCCGCGGGCGATACGGGCCACGCGGGAGCCGATGGCGCCGTAGCCGACGATGCCGACCGTGCTGCCCTCCAGCTCCGGGCCGACGGCCTCGTAGCGGTAGTAGTCGCCGCGCCAGACGCCGGCCGCCAGGTCCGCGTGGGTGGCGGGGACCCGGCGGGCGGCGGCCAGCATCAGGGCCACGGTGTGCTCGGCGGTGGCGGTGGCGTTGCGGCCGGGGGCGTAGGTGACGGCGACGCCGTGGCGGGTGGCGGCGTCCAGGTTGGCGTTGACGGGGCCGCCGCGGCTGACGCAGAACAGCCGCAGGGCCGGGCTCGCGGCGAGGATCCGCTCGGTGAGCGGCGCCATCTGCGTCACACAGATCTCGACGCCGTCCAGGGCCTCGATGAGCTGGTCCTCCGTGCCCGACGCCTCCTTCACCTCGGCCACCGGTCCGAACGGCTCGACGGGCCAGGGCAGGGTGAGTTCGCGGACGTCGGCGTCGGGGGCGACCGGGCGGAGCCGGTCGCGGAGCAGGTCGTTGCGGACGAAGTGGTCGCCGGCGGCGAGGATGGTGGTCACGCGGGGACTCCGGGGGTCACGGGGCGGTTCAGCGTCAGCAGCGAAGGCGTGCCGTCGCTGAGGACCAGCTCGTTGAGGGCGCAGTTGGCCAGGTAGGGGAAGCGGCGGCGGTAGTCGCGCAGCGGCAGGCCGAGCAGCCGGCAGAGGGTGAGCCGGATGGCGGTGGAGTGGGCGACGACGAGTATCCGCCCGTCGCTCTCCTTGCCGCCCGCCTGCTTGCCGTCGCCCTGCGCACCGGTGTCGTGCTCCGCGCGCAGGTCGGCGAGGAAGGCCGCGTACCGCTCGACGACCGCCGCCGGATCCTCCCCCTCGGGGAAGTGGCCGGCCACGGGGTCGGCCTCGAAGGACGCCACCGCCTCGGGCATCCGCTCGCGCATCTCGGCGCGGGTCAGCCCCTCGGCGACGCCGAAGTCCAGCTCGCGCAGGCGCGGGTCGAGGTGCAGCGGCAGCCCGGCTGCCGCCGCGCTGCCCGCCGCCGTCTGCCGGCAGCGCAGCATCGGCGAGGACCACACGGCCGTAAGCCCCGCCTGCGCCGCCCAGTCGGCGAGGGCGGCGGCCTGGTCGCGGCCGTGGTCCGTGAGGTCGATGTCGGTGGCGCCCGCGTAGCGGTTCTCGCCGTGCCAGACGCTCTCCCCGTGCCGGACGAAGATGACGTTGAGGCTCATGACGCGGTCCTCTCTCGTGCGTGGGCCGCGACGACCTCGGGCAGCCAGCCGCGCCGGGCCAGCAGGTCGACGAGCCGGACATAGCCCTCGTCGTGGGCGGATCGGTACGGGTCGCGGGGCTCGACGGTGCGGTCGGCCCGGACCATCGCGGCGGCGGCGCGGTCCAGGGCGCCGCCCGCGGCGGGGCTGCCGGCGGCGCCGCCGGAGCCGGTAGCGGTGCCGGTGCCGTCGAGGGCGGCGGCGGCCAGGACGGCCATCCCCAGCGCCGGCTGCGCGTGGCGCGGCAGCGTCACCGGGCGGCGCAGGACGTCGGCGCGGAGCTGGTTCCACACCGGGTTGCGGGTCGCGCCGCCGGTGAGGACGACGGCCCCGGTGGCGGGCGCGCCGAGCAGGTCGGCGTAGTCGAAGCAGAGACGCTCGACGTACGCGGCCCCCTGGAGCAGCGCAGCGAAGTCCTCGGCCGGGCCCGCCGCCTCGCGGCTGCGGAACGCCGTCGCCTCGGGCGCGACGAACGGGAACCGCTCCCCGGGCGAGACCAGCGGATAGCGCAGCAGCCCGGTCGGCAGCAGCTCCGCCGCCCCGGCCGTCAGCCGGTCCAGGTCGGCGCCCGCGAACTCCCGCGCCACCAGCCCGGCCCCGACGCTGGACGCGCCGCCCGGCAGCCAGGTGCCCGCGGGCGAGCGGTGCGAGTACATGACGCCCGCCGGGTCGTGGACCAGGTCCGCGGTCACGCCCTTGAGCACCAGCGTGGTGCCCATGACGGAGTTCCAGCTCCCCACCGCCGTGGCCCCGGAGCCCAGTTGGGCGGCGCAGCCGTCGGTCATCCCGGCGACCACCGGGGTGCCCGCGAGCAGGCCGGTCTCCGCCGCCGCGGCGGCGGAGACCTCCCCGAGCACGGTCCCCGGCGACACCAGCCCCGGCAGTACCTCGGCGGGGATGCCGAGGTCCGCGAAGACCTCATCGGGCCAGGTCACGGTGGCGGCGTCGGCGCCGGTCTTGAGCGCGTTGCTGGTGTCGGCCGGTACGTCGTGGCCGACGAGCCGGCGGTTGACCACGTCGTTCTGATGGGCGAGCCGCCAGCCGTCCGCGGCGGCCCGCGGATGCCGGTCGAGCAGCCAGCGCAGCTTCGGCAGCCCCCAGGAGCGCTGCATCCGCCGGTAGCCGGCCCGGGTCCACTGCGCCTCGCCGGCCTCGTTGACCTTCTCGGCCTCGGCGGCGGCGCGCCCGTCGTCGTACATCAGCGCGGGCGTGACGGCGCACCCGCGGCGGTCGGTGAGGGTGACGGTGCCGGAGGTGGCGTCGACGGCCACGGCGCGGATCCGGCGCGGGTCCGCGCCCGCCGCGCGGGCCTCCCCGACCGCGGCGCAGACCGCGCGCCACCACTCGTCCGGGTCCTGCTCGTGGCGGCCGTCGCGCCGGTCGCTGGTCAGCGGGGCCGTGCCCGTGCCGAGCAGGTGCCCGGCGGAGTCGGCGGCCACCGCGCGGACGCCCTGTGTGCCCAGGTCGATGCCGAGCCAGGCGTCCGGAGCCGGGTGGGTCATGCGCCGGCTCCGCCCGCGTGCGCGGATCCGGTCCCGCCGGCCGTACGCTCCCGGCCCAGCGCCCACACCGGCCGGTGCAGCTCGCGCAGTTCCAGGAACTCGGCGTAGCGGCCGTCCGCGGCGCGGGCGGGGTCCGGCTCGTACGACGCGGCGATACGCACCTGGTGCGCCGCCGCCGTCGCGAAGTCCGGCTCCCTGCCGGTCGCGACGGCGCCGGTCAGCCACGCGCCCCGGGCACCGATCTCGGTGTCGGCGGGGACCGCCACCGGCACGCCCGTCACGTCGGAGATCAGCCGCATCCAGAACCCGCTGCGGGTGCCGCCGCCGCTGAGCGTCAGCAGGCCGGGCTCCGCGGGGGACGCGGCGAGGCAGTCGCGGATCGCCAGGGTGACCCCCTCCACCACCGCGCGCGCCACGTCCTCGCGGCCGCTGTCCAGGGACAGTCCGGTGAGCGAGCCGCGGGCGGCCGGGTCGAAGAACGGCGCGCGCTCGCCGGCGGGGGAGAGGTACGGCATGAACCGCACCCCCGCGGTGCCCGCGGAGCCGCGCTCGGCCAGCTCCATCAGCTCGGCGGCCGAGGAAAGACCGAGGAGCCTGGCGCCCCAGTCGAGCATGTCGCCGCCGCTCATCGTGGGGAAGGCGCGCAGGTAGTGGCCGGGCACGCCGAGCGGGACGGTGATGCCCACCGGGGTGTCCGCGGGGCCGGGGGCGGGGGGCGCGTCGGTGACGATCTCGGTGGAGAGCGTGGTGCCGAGGATGGTGCACGCGCGGCCCGCGCTGACCGCGCCCGAGCCGATCGCGGTGGCGCAGATGTCGTACGGGGCGAGCACCACGGGGATGCCCTCCGGCAGCCCGGTCTCGGCGCCGGCGGCGGCGCCGAGGGGGGTGACGCGGTGGTCGTCGTCGCGCAGCGGCGGCAGCAGCTCGCGGGCCCACTCCACCCCGTACAGCTCGAACAGCCGGTCCGACCAGGTGCGCCCGGAGATGTCCAGGAACGGCGCCGCGGCCTCCGACTCGTCCACGGCGGGCAGCCCGGTCAGCTTGTAGAAGAGCCAGCCGCCGCAGGTCAGCAGGTGCCGGGAGCGGGCGGCGCGGTCCGGGTCGTGCGCGCGCAGCCACGCCAGAACCGCGTTCGGCATGCCGGTCGACAGCCGCGAGCCGCAGATGCGGAACGCCTCGTCCACGGTCCCGTCCCGCTCCCAGTCGCCGACGATGCCGGCGGCGCGGCCGTCGTTCCAGAGCACCGCGGGACCGGTGGGCCGGCCCGCGCCGTCGATCAGCCAGGCCCCGTCGCCCTGCCCGGTCACCGCGACGAACGCGGGCGGCGCGGGCAGCGCGGCGACCACTTCCCGTACGGCGGAGGCCACGGCGTCCCACACGTCGGTCATGTCCTGCTCGGCCCAGCCCGGCCGGGGCCGCGTCACCCGCGTCGGGCGCCGGCCGACCGTCAGCTCCGCGCCGTCCGGGCCGTAGCCGACGACCTTGACGACGGTGGTGCCGGCGTCGATCGCGAGGGCGGTCAGGTCCGCTTCACCCATGTCGTCAGCCCCTTCCGTGTGCCTGCCGCGACCGGCGGGCCGCGGAGTCCAGGGCGACGGCGACGAGCAGCACCAGGCCCGTGATGATGAAGCGGTACGAGGAGTCGAGGTTCAGCAGCGTCAGACCGCTGGAGATCGACTGGATGACCAGCACGCCCAGCAGCGCCGCGAACGCGGAACCGCGGCCGCCGAAGAGGCTGGTGCCGCCGATGACCGCGGCGGCGATGGCGTTGAGGTTGACGTCCGCGGTGCCGGTCGACTGGTTCGCCGCCGCCAGCCGCGCCGCGGCCAGCACGCCGCCGGTCGCCGCCAGCGCGGAGCACATGACGAACGCGGAGGTGTAGACGGCGCGGACGTCGATGCCGGCCCGGCGGGCCGCCTCCGCGTTGCCGCCGACCGCGTACAGGGACCGCCCGAACTTCGTCTTGGTGAGGACGTAGTGCACCATCAGCACCAGGCTGACGAAGAGCATGAACATCCAGGGGACGCCACGGGTGCGGTTCAGGTAGAAGACCGTGAACAGCAGCGCCGCCGCCAGCAGCCCGGCCTGGAGCCCGAGCCACTGCATCGACGCGGACGACAGCCCGGCGCGGCGCCGGCTGCGGGCCCGTACCCAGCCCACGGCGAGGAAGCCGCCGGCCGCCGCGACCGCGAAGACGTAGGCCAGCGCCTCGGGCACGAACCACACCTGTGCGAACTTCACCAGCGGCGAGTCGTACGGGATGTTGATCGCGTTCTGGTCGCGCAGCAGCCACAACTGCAGGCCCAGGAAGGCCAGCAGCCCGCCCAGGGTGACGACGAAGCTCGGCACGCCGAAGCGGTTCAGTATCTGGCCGTAGAGCCAGCCGATCACACAGCCGCCGGCGATCGCGACGGTCAGGGCCAGCACCATCGGCTGCTCGTGCTTGACCATGACGACGGCGGTGGCCGCGGCCGAGACGCCGCTGACCGAGCCGACCGACAGGTCGATCTGGCCGACGAGCAGCACGCACACGATGCCCAGCGCGATGACGCCCAGCGGCACCATCTCGAAGGCCAGGTTCACCAGGTTGGTGCTGGACAGGAAGGTCTGGTTCAGCGACTGGAAGATGGTCCAGATGACCACGATGCCGGCGACGACGGGCAGCATGCCCAGGTCGCCGTCGCGGGTGCGGCGGACGGCGGCGCGGACGCTGTCGCCGATGCCCTGGGGCGTCGTCAGCCGCTCGTCCATCAGGTCGGTGGTCTTGCTCGGCGGAGTGTCCAGGGATGTCACGGCAGTTCCTTCTCTTTCCGCTCATTCCGCGTCGCCGCGTCCGGCCGCGGTTCGCCGGCCGCGGCTCTCCTGGCCGCGCGCTGCGCGACCACGTTGTCCACCGCGCCGGTGATCGCGGCGACGACCTGCTCCGAGGTGACGGCGCGGGCGTCGAAGACGCCGTTGTTGCGGCCGAGGCGGAGCACCGCCACCCGGTCGGCCACGGCGCGGACGTCGTCCATGTTGTGGCTGATCATGACGACGCCGAGGCCGTTGCCCTTCAGCCGCTCGATGAGGTTCAGCACCTCGGCCGTCTGCGCCACGCCGAGCGCGGCGGTCGGCTCGTCGAGGAGGATCACCTCGGGCTTGCCCAGCAGCGCCCGGGTGATCGCCACCGTCTGCCGTTGGCCGCCGGAGAGGGCGGCCACCGGCACGTCGAGGGTGGGGATACGGGCCGACAGCTCCCGCAGCAGTTCCCAGGAGCGGGTCTCCATCCTGACGTCGTCCAGCATCCAGGGGCGTAGCTCCTGGCCGAGGAAGAGGTTCGCCTTGACGTCGAGGTTCTCGCAGAGCGCCAGGTCCTGGAAGACGGTGGCGATGCCGATGGCCTGCGCGTCGGCCGGGGAGCCGAGCGACACCTCCCGGTCGTGGAAGGTGATGGTGCCCCCGTCGGGGGTGTAGACCCCCGACAGGATCTTCACCAGCGTGGACTTGCCGGCGCCGTTGTCCCCGACGACGGCCACCACCTCGCCGGCGGCCACGTCGAGGTCGATGCCGGTGAGCGCGGCGACGGCGCCGAACTGCTTGCTGACGCCGCGCAGGGACAGCACGGTGGGCGCGGCCGGGGCGGCGGGGGCTGTCATCGTGACCCTTTTCCTTTCGTTTCGCCGGGTGCGGAGGCTGCCGGGTGCAAAAGCCGCTCGGTGCGGCGGCTTCCGGGTGTGCGGGCCGCCTGGTGCGGAGGCCGCGTGCGGTCAGCCGATCCCGAGGCTCTTGCAGTCCTTGGCGTACGCGCGGGTGCAGACGTCCTCGGCCTTCAGCACGCCGTCGGGGCCGAAGATGACCTCCTTGAGGTTCTCCTGCGTCACGACGGTCGGCTCGAAGAGCTGGGACGGCGTGTCGAAGAGTTCGGTGTCGGCCTTGGGCTTCTCGCCCTGCATGAAGGCGTACGTGACCTCGGCGGCGGCCTCGGCGACGGTCTTGATCGGCTTGGAGATGGTGTTGTACTGGTCGCCCGCGATGATCCGCTGAACGGCCGCAAGCTCGGCGTCGTTGCCGGTGACCGGCGGGACCTGGGCCTCGGCCGCCTTGAACGCGGCGATCGACCCGCCGCCGGTGCCGTCGTTGGCGGCGACCACCCCGGCGATGCGTCCCGAGTACTGCGAGATCTGGCCGCTCACCCACTGCTGGGCCTTCTCCGGCGACCAGTCGGGGGTGTCGTACTCGGCGAGCAGCTTGTAGCCGCTGTCGTCGACGGCGTTGTGGATGCCCTTCTTGATCAGCCCGGCGGCGGCGTCCGTCGGCGAGCCGTTGACCTGGAGGATGCCGCCCTCGGCGGACTCCTTGTCGAGGTGGTCGACGAGCGACTGGCCGATGGACTCGCCGATGGCCTCGTTGTCGAACGAGACGTAGAAGTCGGCGGGCTTGGTCGGGATCGGCCGGTCGTAGGCGATGACCTTGACGCCCTGCGACTGGGCGGTCTGCACGATGGTCGCCGCGGACTCGGAGTCCACCGGGTCCAGGACGATGACCTTGGCGCCCTGCGCCATGGCGGAGTTGGCCTGCTGCTGCTGGAGGGCGGCGTCGCTGTCGGCGTTCTGGTAGATGACCTTGCACTCGTCGCAGAGCTCGCCCATCCGCTTCTTGAAGAGCGGGGCGTCGTACTGCTCGTAGCGCGTGGAGGCCAGGTCGGGCATGAGGAACGCGACCTTCCCGGCCCCGGTGCCGCCGCCCTCGCCGTCGTCACCCGAACTGCCGGGCTCCTCGGCGCAGGCGGTCAGTGCGCCGGTGGCGAGGATGCCGGCGAGAGCAAAACTGGCCAGTCGTCTCATGTTCCACTCCTTGCTCGTGTCCTTGCTCGTGGGCGCTGGCTGCGGTGGGGCGCGGGGGCGCTGTGCCCTCGGTGTCGTGCCCTTGGCGTGGTGGCCTCGGTGGGCGCCGGCCGGGCGCTTGCCCGGCGGTTGCCGGGTGCCCGGCGGGCGCTTGGAAGGCGACGCACACGAAACTCGGATGTTTCATTCGTGTCAACGGGCCTCAGAAAATGAACAATTGACCCCGCTCATGCACCCCTTTGAGTGTTCGCTCGATCAGGGGCGGTTAACATCGGGGCGATGGCCGATGCGGTGGGGGGCTGTGACGGCGCAGGCAGTCGCGTCGCCATCCGTCGCGTACGCAGCCTTGAGCGGTGCGCGTCGTCCGGATACGGGAATGTTCACTTCACAGAAAGAGAACAGGAGTTTCCATGGGGGCAGAGACCCGGCAGCCGGCCGACATGAGCGGGCGAAAGCCCCGGGAGCGAAGAGACCGCATCAAAGGCCGCGTCGTGGACGAAGGGTTCGTCCGCATCGAGCAGTTGGCGGACGAACTCGGCGTGACCCCCATGACCATCCGCCGGGACCTCGACCACCTGCAGAGCAGGGGCTGGCTCCGCAAGGTCCGCGGCGGCGCCACCGCCCAGCCTTCGACCGCCTTCCACGGCGACGTACGCCACCGCACCCAGGCGATGACGGCGGAGAAGAACGCCCTGGCCCGCGCGGCGCTGCCGCTGGTGAAGTCCGGCCAGTCGGTCATCATCGACGACAGCACCACGGCCCTGGCCCTGACCCGGCTGCTCACCCAGCAGGCGCCGCTGACGGTCATCACCAATTTCGTGCCGGTCACGCAGGTCCTCGCCGGCAGCCCGGGTATCGAGCTGATATCGCTGGGCGGTACGTACTACCCCGCGTACGACGCCTTCCTGGGCCTGCGCACGGTCGACGCGGTCACGAGCCTGTACGCGGACACCCTCTTCGCCTCCACGACGGCGATCACCCGGGGCCACTGCTACCACCAGTCGCAGGAGACGGTGGCGGTCAAGCGTGCGCTGATGGAGGCGTGCGCCCGCAAGATCCTCCTGGTCGACCACACGAAGTTCCGCCGCCACGGCTTGTACCAGCTCGCTCCGGTGACGGCCTTCGACCTGGTCATCGTCGACTCGGGGATCCCGCCGGGGGATCTGGACGCGTTGCAGGCGGACGGGGTGGAGGTGCTGGTGGCGCACCCGGAGTGAGGGGCGGAATCGCGGGGTGGGGTGGTGGTCGGTTTCAGGGGCGGTCGTCGGGGGTCTCGTCCTCGTCCTCGTCCTCGTCCTCGTATTCGTATTCGTATTCTTCGTCGACGACGTGGACGGCGGCTTCCTCGGCGGAGGCGGCGGCGCCGTTGATGCCCGCGTCTGAGGCGATCATGTCTTTCTCTTCGTCGTCGTGGGCGCCTTCGTCGGGGGCGACGAGGCGGCCGGCGCGGCGATCGCCGACTTCGTCGTCGATCGGCTCGCCGTCGGTGTCGGCGGCGTCGCCGATGCCGTCGTCGTCGGGGAGGAGGGGCGGATCGGGGATCTCCTCGGCGAGCCGCTCGTCCAGGGACTCACCGCGGCGCTGCTCGGCGGCGGTGACGCCGGTGTGCTCGACCCCGCGGGGCTTCTCGGGCGGGGAGTAGCCCTCGTCGAGGGGGTCGATGAACCCGTCGAGGGTGTCCTCGGGCGGCAGCAGCCCTTCGTCGTCCTGAGAACCGTCACCGGGCGCGCCGGAGGCGTAGGGCTGGTAGACCTCGTCGCCAGCGGCGCTGTCTTCTTCGCCGTCGCTGCCCGTCACACGCGCCTCCTGTGGAGAAAATCCCGCTGGGGTCATCCTCGGCGGGGCGTGGGGGACGGGGATACCTGGGCGGGGCGATCGGGTGGCGGGGTGGGGGGTGAGGCGAATGGGTGGCGGGGCGCGCCCGCATCTCCCCTCACACCCACCCAAGGTATGCGCCGGGTCTGATGCGCCCCTTCCCGTACGTCCCCTCACACCCACCCAAGGGTATGCGCCTGGTCTGACAGTGCGGGGGGTGTCAGGGCGCTGAGCTGGTACGTCGTGTTTGTGTGGGCCGGGTGCGGGGGTACGGCGTCGGGGTGGCTGTGGTGCGTGGAGTGGGCCGGTGTGCGGGGGAGCGGCGAGGGGAGTGGCCGTGTCGTTGGGGCTCCCCCCGGGCCACCCCGCTTGTGAGTGTGCGGGCCTGCGTCCGGTGTCAAGGGCGCTCCTCTCCGCTTCGCTGCGAGGAGCGTCGCTGCGCGATGGGGCTTCGCCCCACCCTTGACACCGGACTCCGGCCCGTAAAAGACCGGCAGCTAAGGGTGGCCCGGAGGGAGCGGGCGCCGTCCGACTGGGACTACGGATGCCGTGCCCGGTGGACGGGGCAGCGGGCCGCCGGGCGCCGGGGTCTCCCCGATCGCCGGTGCCCCGGCGGCCGGAAGGAAGAGCCCGGAGGCGGGGCGGGCCCGATCGCGGATGCCCCGCTGGACGAGGGCGGAAGCTGGGGACGGCTGCACTCCATCACGGATGCCCCCGGGCGGTGGGCGGACCCCACGGATCCGGGCTCAGTCTGGTTGCCGATGCCCCCGGTGGTCGGGGGCGCCAGGGCGGCGCCGGGCCCGATCCGATCGCGGCGCCCTTGGTGGGCGGGGGCGAAGACCGTTTCGGGGTAGGACCGATCGCGGGTGGCCCCGGCGGCGTGGGGCCGGCGCACCCGGGGCGTTCGTGGGGTGGGCCGGTGGCGGGGCTGAAGGAGGGGAGCATCGCACGGGGGCGGGCACGGTCATGCGTAGGTGCAGGCGCCTACGGGGGCTGGCGTGACCCACCTCCGCGGGGTGGGCCTCTTCGGGGGCCTGCGTCCGGGTGTCTGTGCGGCGCCGACCGGGCGGTGCGTGCGTGTCGCCGGGCGAAACTCGAATTCCGGGACCCGATCCGGCCCGGATCCAGGGGTGTTACCGCGAGTTACGGCCCATTTTCTCCGCTCCGGCCCGTGCTGGCAGGGTTCCGGTCGGCGATCGCCGGGCGGATGCAGCGTCGTGCGGCGGGGAGTTGGGCGCTGCTTCCCCGGGTGGCTCGGTTCTGGGTGTTGGCGGGCGCCGGGTGTTGCGTGTGATCGCCGCTGGGGCCGCAGCCGCGCACTTCGGGGAGGCGGCTGCCAGCCGAGGTGGGGGCCCCGATGCTCAAAAACCCACGTTGGGCGATTCGTATACGAGATCGCCCACCCTGACGCCCGCCCTCCCCGCGACGCCGGGCGGTCCGGCGACGAAGAGCCGACGGCTGCCGCGTCACCGCCCCCGGCGCCGTGCGGGCGCGCGGACGTGCCTCGCACGGCGCCGGCTTCCGCCCCCGTAGCTCCCGGCCTCCGCGAGCAGCGGCGCCTGCCTGCCGCCCGCGGATGGGAGTCGCCCGTCGCCCCGCACCCGCCGCACGCCCGGCCTCCGGCCGCCCCACGCGCCGCAGCCGTCCCAGGCGTCCCAACCCGTTCTTGGCACTCGCGAAGTCGCATGTGCCCCCGGACTATCCGCCCCTCCTCAGCGGTCCGCCGGGTTGATCCATTGCGGTTGCGACGGGTGCAAGAACCACGCCGAGTGGCCCGGCTCCCGGGGGGCCCGCTCCGGCGACGGTACGTGGTCGTGGGCGATCTGCTCCGGTGGCGTTCCGTACCCCCGCACCAACTCCCGTACCTCCGCGATGAACTGCGCGGGGCCCGACACGTACACCCGGTGCTTCGCCCAGTCCCTGTGGGCCGACAGAGCCGCCTCCAGGCGGTGGGCCGTCGCCCCCTGGCGCTCCACGCCCTCCGGGGTGATCACCGTGACGTCCACCCACGAGTGATGCTTCCGCAGAGCGTCCACCGCCTCCGGGTCGTACACGTGCGCGGGGCTGCGGGCGACCAGGAACAGCCGGGCCGTGGTCGGCGTCCAGCGGCGCACCATCTCCTCCAGCAGCGCCCGGATCGGGGCCCAGCCCGTGCCCGCCGCGATGAACGTCACCGGCCGGCCCGCGCGCTTCGGCAGCACCGCCGTGCCCGCCGGGGAGCCCAGGCGGAGGGTGTCGTCGGGCGCCGTCCGATCCACTAACACCGGGCTCAGCAGGCCGCCGTCGACCCGGCTGACGTGCAGGTCGATCGTGCGGTCGGCGCGCGGGGCGCAGCCTATGGAGTACGGGCGCCACACCCGCGGCACCTTCGGCGTGGAGACGCTGACGAACTGCCCCGCCGCGTACGGCAGGGTCCGGTCCGGCAGCAGGGTGAGGACCGTGACGCCCGGCGCGGCCGCGTGCCGGGCCACGACCCGGCAGTCCCACCAGCGCGGCGCCTGCCGCTTGTCGGCCTCCTCGCTGCCGCCGATCATCGCCTCGGAGAGGATCTTGTACGCGCCGAGCCACGCCTGCTCGGTCTCCTCGTCCCAGGTGTTCGGCAGCCCGAAGCGCAGCGCCGCGATCAGGCTCTCGCCGACCGCCGCGTAGTGCTCCGGGCGGGCGTCGAACTTGCGGTGGTCGCGTCCCAGCGTCGCGAGGTAGCGGGGCAGGTCGGGGTCGTCGAGGCGCTGCACGACGTGGGTGAGGGCGGCGAAGAGGCGGTCACGCTGCTCGGACATGTCCGCGGGAAACAGCTCGCGGACCCCCGGATTGCGGGCAAACAGATGCGAATAGAAGTACTTGGCGACATGGTCGGCTCTGCGTTCAACTCGGGCAAAACTCGCCCGGATTCGCTCGTTTGCATCCACGCACACGGACGGTACTGACCCATGGGTCACTTCTTCAACACGGCCTCGAACAAGTTTCCCAAGTCGCCACCGAATGTCTCTTCCGCCCGGGCCCCACCAAGGAGAACGTACGCCTCACAGGCGGATCTCCAGCAGCCGCCCCGGCCACACCGGCCGCCCCGGCCGCTCCACCGTGAACGTCCCGCTCGGCGTGAACCCCAGCCGCTCGTACTGCCGCGCCAGCGCCCCGTCGCCGCCCCCGAAGCAGTCCACCCGCAGCAGCCCCACGCCCCGCCGCACCGCTTCCGCCCGCGCGTCCGCCACCAGCGCCGCGCCCACCCCGGCGCCGCGGAGCGCCCGGTCCGTCACCAGCAGCCGGACGTACAACTCCGGCTCCCCGGCCGCCGGTACGAACGACTGCGGCTCGTCCGCGAGCACGCACACCCCCGCGACTCCGCCCTCCGGCGTCTCCGCCACCCGCACCAGGAAGTCGCGCGCGTACTCCTCCATCTGCGCCACCCGCTCGGGCAGGCCGGAGAACGGCTCCGTGCCCCACTGGTCGGTCCGTCCCTGCCCCGTCAGCCACGCCACCGCCCCGTCGAGCAGCGCGAGCATGGCGGGGACGTCGGCCGGGCCTCCTGTACGTATCCTCATGCCCGGAATCTAACCGGGCCCGGCCCCGCGCGACCACGGCGTTTCCCACGCCGTACGAGGTGTGAGGCACTCCGGACCAGGGGTACGCCCCCGGGGCGTTCCCCGCCCCACGGCCCGCCCACGCCCCGCCTACGGCGTCTCCCCCTGCAGCCCCAGCGCCGGCCGCAGCCCCGCCAGGTTCTCCCGCGTCACCTTCCACAGCATCCGCTGCCGGTCCAGCACGTCCGCCACCGCCGCGCCGTGGTCGTCCAGCACCGCCTCCGCCCGCTCCACCAGCACCTCCGCCAGCCGCTCGTCGTCCACCCGCACACCCCACTCCGGGCGGTCGATGTCGTCCAGGAAGTACGCCAGCTTCGGGTGCGACACCAGGCTCAGCACCGGCGTGCCGCAGCCGAACGGGATCATCCCCGCGTGCCCGCGCATCCCGATCACCAGCCGCGTCCGCCGGTACGCGGCGCGGATCGCGTCGTTCCCGAGGTCGTACAGCGCGTCCACGGGCAGCGCGATCCCGTGCTCCCGGCGCAGGTCGTGCGCGAACTGCTCGTCCGCCGTCATGTGCGCCGCCACCCGCACGTCCACCCGCTCGCGCAGCGCCCGCACCGCCCGCGCCATCGCGTCCAGGAACCGCGGGTAGCCGTCGCCGAAGCGCATCCCCGCCCTGTCGTACGCGCAGTTGACCAGCACCGTGTCGGCGCGCTCCACCTCGCCGTCGTCCCAGCCCGGCTGGAGCAGCCGGGTGAGGGTGGTGGGGCAGGGCTGGTACGCGACCTTCTCCCGCAGCCGCTCCGGCAGCAGCTCGCGCACCCGCTCCACCGAGCCGCGGTTGCGCAGCCCGAAGAACGCCGACCGCTCCACCAGCGCCGCGAGGCTCTCCCGGAAGCGGCTGCGGCGGTAGGACTGGCCGGGAAAGACGTTGTAGCCGACGGCGAAGACCGCCAGCGGCACATCGATACGCGCCAGCAGCTCGTCCGGCACGTTCCACTGCCACGCGCTGTTGCCGTTCGGCCAGGTATCGGGCAGGAACAGCCCGCCGCCGCCGACGACCAGACCACGGCGCGCGTTGACCTCCGCCAGCGCCTCCTCGTCGAAGAGCCGGTGCACGGGGACCGGGTGCCACCGGCGCGCGGAGGCGTCCTGGCCGAAGCAGAGCCGGACGGCCTCGGGAGGATCTTGTCGCCTGCGTTCTCCTGCCCTGTGGCGTACGCGGCGGCGTGCGCGAGCTGCGTGGAGACGACCGACGCCTCCCCGTGGTGCGCCGCGAACTCCGGCAGCCCGTAGCCGCCCTGGAGCAGCGCCTTGCAGGTGCGGTTGGTCGGTTCGGCGTCCAGGCCCTCGCGCGCGTACGCCTTCGACCGCTCCTCATCGCCGCGCAGCCAGGCCAGCCGGGCGAGCTGGCTGAACGCCTTCGGCGCCAGCTCGGGGGCCGCGGCGGCGAGCAGCAGATGTGTCTCGGCCTCGTCGTAGCGGGAGACGGCCATGAGCGCGGTGCCCATCGCGTCGTGGAAGCGCGGCTGGTTGGCCTGCGAGCGGGCGGCGGACAGGGCCTCCACGGCCTCCTCGTACGCGCCGATCGTGCGCAGCCCGAGGGCGGTGCGGCGGGCGAGGTCGGTGGTGGGCCGCAGCCGCAGGAGGGGCGGGCCGTAGTGGAGGAGCAGGTCGGGGTGCTGGCGGTGCGCGGGCAGGGTGCAGTACGCGCGCCAGAACCGCTCGTCGGTCAACTCGTAGCGGGCGCGGGTCTCGTCGGACGGGTCGCGCAGGACGGCGAGGTCGGCGGCCACGAGCCAGCGGGGGTGCAGCTCTATGAGGTCGTAGTACGCGCCCGCGAGGTCGTCGTACGGGTCCGGGGCGGCCCCCGCCTCGCCGCCCCCGGCGGGGAGTTCGACGATCCGGGGGTGCAGCCGGCGGGCCGCGGCCAGGACGTCGTCCGGCAGGCCGTCGTGGCGGAGCAGGAAGTCCTCGCAGACGCCGGGGTTGGCCAGCGCGAGGCTGCGGAGCAGGGCGGGCAGCCCGGCGGCGTGCCCGGGGTCGGCGGCGTCGGCCCGGCAGACGAAGGCGACGCGGGGCGCGCGGCGGGCGGCCGCCGCCGCGGCCGGTGCGGGGCGGCCGGTCCCGGAGGGCAGGGGCGGGACCGGGCCGGGGAGCGCGCGGGGGGCGAGGGACGCTGGGGCGGCGGCGGGGGAGCGGGGGGCGGAAGGGATCATCGCAGGGCGGTCCTCGTCTTCGTACGGTCCTTGGCCCGGGACGTGATCCAGCGGCGCTCCTCCGGCCGCAGCCGGCCGGCGCCGTGGACGTCGAGCCGCGGGCTGACGTCGAGGTGGTCCAGGAGCCGCAGCACGGTGAACGCGGCGCTGGTCTCCGGCCCCCAGCCGCCGTCGCCGAGCAGCGCCGGGTCCTGGAGGGGGCGGCGCAGCGAGGCGTCGCCGAGCCCGTCCTGCGCGCCGGGCACCGCGCGCCTGACCGTCTCCCGCCAGGTCTCGCCGGGGTCGGCGAAGAGCAGCCGGACGCCGGCCGGCCGGTGCCACGACGCGCAGGCCGGATCGGCGACGGCGTGCACGTCGGCGCGCTCGCCGCCGCGGAAGTCGTCGCAGCGGACGACGAGTTCGTAGTCGCCCGCCTCCTCGAACCGGCCGGGCCCGACGACGACGCAGGCCGTCTTCCCGGCGACGAGGCCGCGGAAGTCGGCGACGCCGACCGGGCGGGCGCCCGCGAGCAGCGGATCGGCCATGCGGCCCTGGTCGAGGATCCGGCAGTACGTCCCGTACGCCCCGGCCAGCTCGCGCACCCGCGCGTCCCCGGCCCCGTACCGGCTCATCTGCTCCGTGACGTACGCGGTGAACGCCTCCCGCACGACCCCGGGCATCGCCTCGGCCCGGACGGCCGCCGCGAACGCCGGCCCGGTGGCGGAGGCGGCCGATGCGGCTCCGGCTTCCGCCCCGCCGCCCTCCTCCCCCGCGCCGGTCTCCCGGCCCCCGGCCGTGTCCGCAGGGAACAGCCCCACCGCCGTCGCCAGGCACGCGCGCTTCTCCCGGGCCATCGACAGCAGCACGGGCGTCTCCGGGTGCGTGCTGCCCAGCGCCAGCGTCCGTTCGTACGCCTCCGTCGCCGCGGCCGCGTGCCCCAGCGCGTCCAGCGCCCGCGCGCGCAGCCGCCACGCGGCGCGGGACTTCGCGCGCAGCGAGACGCCCGTGTCCGCCAGCGCCACCGCCAGCAGCAACTCCCGCTCGCCGCCCGTCTCCACCGCCCGGTCGCCGGCCCGCAGCAGGGTGTCGAACAGCTCCGCGCCGACCGGCTCGCGGCGCGGCGGCGGCGCGGTGCCGAGCAGCTCGCCGATCGCCGCCACCAGGGCCGTACGGGCGGGCCCCGGGCCCACGCCGGGCGGCGGCGGGGCCGCGGGGTCCTCCTCGGCCGTCAGCCCGGCCAGGTATCCGGTGCAGACGCGGGCGCACTCCGCGAGCGCGAGCGCCTGTTCTGCCCGCGCCCGGCGGGACGGTCTGGATCGCGGACTCTTCATCGTGCTCCTGGTTCGTGCGAACAGGGTGCGACTGTTCCGCAGCCGCCGACGCCCGGTTTGGCCACGTGGCAGACGTGAGATGAACACTGCGCGAAGCTCAGGTCGCGGGCGCAGAATGCGGCGCCCGGCGGCCCCCGGCGGCCCCCGCGGGGGTGCGGGTAGGGTCGGACGGTGCCCGGGCGGTACGCGCCCGGCCGTGGCCCGCGGCCGTCGCGGGCGAACGGGCCCGCACGGCCGGACGGATCGAAGAGTCGACGAAGGGAACCGCCGTGGAGCAACTGCCGCCCGAATTCCTCACCCCCGGCTCGTCGTCGTTCGTGGACTTCCTCGCCGCCCACGCCCCGGATCAGCTCCCCGCCAACCGCCCGCTTCCCGGCACCGCCACCGGCACCGGGGCGGCCGCGGTGGACATCCCCCACGGCACCACCATCGTCGCCGCCTCCTACGCCGACGGCGTCCTCCTCGCCGCCGACCGCCGCGTCACCCTGGGCAACGGCATGATCGCGCACCGGGACTTCGAGAAGGTCTTCCCGGCCGACGAGTTCTCCGCGGTCGGCATCGCGGGCTCCACCGGCATGGCCGAGGAGATGGTCCGGCTGCTCCGCCTGGAGCTGGAGCACTACGAGAAGATCGAGACCGTGCCGCTCTCCCTGGAGGGCAAGGCCAACCGCCTCGGCACCCTCATCCGCGACAACCTCGGCCCCGCCATGCAGGGCCTCGCCGTCGTGCCCCTCTTCGCCGGGTACGACCCGCGCAGCGGGGCCGCGCGGATCTACTCGTACGACATCACCGGCGGGCGCGCGGAGGAGAAGGGCTTCGGGGGGACGGGCTCGGGTTCCGTGTTCGCGCGCGGGGCGCTGAAGAAGCTGTACCGCGAGGGCATGAGCCGGGACGACGCCGTGACGATGGCCGTGCAGGCGCTCTACGACGCGGCCGAGGACGACAGCGCCACCGGCGGCCCCGACGCCACCCGCCGGATCTACCCCCTCGTCTACACCGTCACCGCGGAGGGCTGCCGGCGGCTGGACGACGACCGGGTCTCCGAGCTGTCGCTCGCCGTGCTGGAGGGCCGCCGCGGCCGCCCGGACGGGCCGAACGCACCGCTGGCGTAGGCCGGTCACGGCGCCGCGGGCCCGACGGGGCCGCGGCGCCCCGCCGATCGGGGGCCGCCGCCACCGGGCCCGCCGTACGCGCAGGCGCACCCGGGCCCGTAGCCCCTACACCCCGGCGACCTCCGCCAGCAGTCGCGCCTCGCCCAGCACCCCGGCGCCGCCCGGCACGTCCCCGTGCTCCGCGCTCCACAGCGCCGCCTCCACCCGCCGGGCCACGGCCCACGCCGCCAGCCGCCCGGTGTCCTCGCCCAACTCGCCGGCGAGCAGCGCCAGCCGGGCGGCGACCGTGCGCGCCGGGTCGGCGGTGGCGAAGGGGTCGTCGATCTGCTCCAGCAGGGGGAAGGGGTCGTAGCCCGGGTCGCCGGTCATCGGCTTGGCGTCGATGGCCAGCCAGGGGCGGCGGCCCGCGGCGAGGATGTTGCCGGGGTTGAAGTCGCCGTGGACGACCACCTCGCGGCGGGCGCCGCCGGGCAGTTCGCGCAGCAGCCGGGCGCCGTGGGCGACGAGCCCCGCGTCGTAGCCGGGGCGCAGCCGCTCCATCCGCTCCTGAAGGAGGTCGGCCCACTCGGCGCAGACGTCCGCGACCCGCTCGAGACCGCAGTCCTGCGGCACCGGGGCGCTCCACAGCTCGCGCAGCACCTCCGCGCCGAGCCTTAGCCGGTGTTCGGCGCCCAGTTCGCCGGCCGTGCCGAGTTCGGTGCCCGGCTTGCAGCGCTCCAGGAGCAGGGCGTAGTGACCGGGGTCGTGGGCCAGGAGGCGGACGGCGCCGCGGCCGTCCCAGATCCGCAGGCCCTCGGCCTCCCCGGCGGCCTCGCGGTGCGGCCACGTCACCTTGAAGACCGCGTCCGTGCCGTCCGGCAGCCGCGCCGGGGCCACCCAGGAGCAGCTTCCGCCCGTGAAGGGCGCGCCGAGCCGCAGCGACCAGCGCGCACGCAACTTCTCCACCAGGTCCGGCAGTTCCGCCAGCCAGGCGCGTCCGGAGGCGTGCACGCGCATCTCGCTGAGGACCGGCAGGCCGGGCGGGAAGAGGGCCGGCGGGAGATCGCGGGAAGGTCCGGGGGAGTGCGCGGGGTCGTTCACCGTACGCACGCTACCTGCCGCCCGCCGTGCGCTACGCCCCGAAGTCCCCCGACTTCACGCCGTCCACGAACGCCTCCCAGGCGGTCGCGGTGAAGACCAGCGCCGGGCCGTGCGGGTCCTTGCTGTCGCGCACCGGGACCAGCGCGGGGTGGAAGCCGTCCGCGACCTCCAGGCAGGCGGTCCCCGTACGGTCGCTGTAGCTGGTCTTGCGCCACCTGGCGTCACTCAGGTCGAACCGGTCGTTCCATGCGGTCATGCCGCCCAGTCTTCCGTCCGTGACCGGAAGGCGGCAAGGGATCGCCGGTTGGACAAAGCGGCACCCCGCCGCGGCCGGGATGTCCGCGGCGGAGCACCGCGGTGGGGGTGGCCGGGGGAGGAGGTGGCCGTCCCCACGAAGGAGTCCGCCCACCCGCCCCGCGCGCAGTCAGGCGGGACAGGCGGGGCGGGCGGGCGGAGAGTGGACGGATGCGCCCGGTCCGGGCGTGCCGGCGTACGGACCGGGTGCATCCGCCCGGCTTCAGGTGCCGTGCGGCGGGTGGGCCTCAGACACCGGCGATGGACTGGATCCAGGAGCGGTACCGCGTGACGTTCGTGTACGCGGTGGTGGTCTGCCGGTCGCTGGTGGACGCGACGCCGACCTGGACGCCGTTCGCCATCATCGGACCGCCGGAGTCGCCGCCGGCCGTGATGCCGTCGCCACGCCGGGCGCAGATGGCGTTGCCGCCGTAGGCGTCGGTGCAGCCGCCGGTGACGGTGACGTTGGCGACCTTCAGGTACTGGGACTGGCAGTTGATCTCGGAGCCGCACTGCGAGGTGGCGCCCCAGCCGTAGACCTGGACGTTCTGCCCGACCGTCACGGAACCGGGCTGGCCGAGCGTGGCGTACGTGGTGGAGACGGACCGGTCGAGCCGGACCAGCGCCAGGTCGGAGGAGTGGGTGTAGGTCTGCACGCCGTTGGCGAGGGTGCCGCCGCTGGTCTGGTCGAGGCTGCCGATGCGGAAGGACAGCCCGCCGCCGCTGACGCAGTGCTTGGCGGTGAGGATCCAGGTGGGCGCGATGATTGACGCGCTGCACGTCTGGCGGCCGTTGGAGAAGAGCCGCGCGGCCCAGGGGCCGCTCTGGGCGTAGCCGCCGCCGATGATCTTCGTGGACGGCGGCCCTTCGGGCGTACGGGCCTGGGCGGCCGCGGTGACGTCGGCGGCGCCGCGGGCGGACGTGTGGTCGGCGGCGACTGCGGTGGTGCCGAAGGCGAGGGCGGCCAGCAGCGCGGCGACGAGTGTGGGGAGTGTTCTGGTTATTCGCAAGGTTCCTCGTTTCCGAAGGCACGCGGGTTCGGGTGGGCCCGCGCGTGGAGGGCCAGGGAAGTACCAGCCGTCAGGATTCCGGAAACCGGGAGTTCGCGGTAATCACAACTTCCCATAACGCGCCGCGATGGAAAGCGGCGGCGGCGCTCTCCGCGCGGGACCCGCCGCCGGAAATCGCCGCGCGGCGGGCGGGCGCCGCGTGCTTGGCTGGTCCGCATGACCACGCACCTGCTCGACCGCGTCCTCGTCGTCGACGTCGAAGCCACCTGCTGGGAGGGCCCGCCGCCGGCCGGGATGAGCCCGGAGATCATCGAGATCGGGCTCTGCGAGCTGGACGTGCGGACCGGGCAGCGGCTCTCGCGGCGGTCGGTGCTGGTACGTCCTGAGCACTCGGAGGTCGGCGACTTCTGCACCCGGCTCACCACCCTCACCCCCGAACAGGTCGCGGCCGGCGTCCCGTTCGCCGAGGCGTGCGCGCTGCTGCGGCGCGAGCACGGCGCGCGGCAGCGGGTCTGGGCGAGCTGGGGGGACTACGACCGGCGGCAGTTCGAGCGGCAGTGCGCGGCGGCGGAGGTCGCGTACCCCTTCGGCAGGCGGCACGTGAACGCCAAGACGCTCTACGCGCTCGCCCACGGGCTCGGCCGCGAGCTGGGCATGGCCGAGGCGCTGGCCCACGCGGGACAGGAGCTGGAGGGCACCCACCACCGCGGCGTGGACGACGCCTGGAACATCGCCGGGCTGCTCGCCGGCGTCCTGTGGGGCGGGCGTACCGCGACCGCCCAAGAGCCGCCCGGCGGCGGGGCGTAGGAGTCGCGAAGGGCCGCCGGAAGGTCGTCCGCGAGCCGTCCGGGGGGCACTTGGCGGTCGTCCGCGGGCCGTTGGCGGGTCGTTCGCCGCCCGCCCGGGTGACAACCGCGGAACCCGGCACGGCAGTTGGGTTACCCCTGGCTCGATCAGGATGCGCCCCGGGGATCGTGGCAGTACGCTGCCGTGATCGTGGAGCTGGGCGCGGAAGGCGGTACGGGCGTGGGTGCGGGCGGTCTTGAGCTGCCCCCGGCAGGCGGTCCCGAGGATGAGGGCCGCGGGGACGGCGGCTCGGCCGAGCCGCCACCGCCGCCCGGGACGGTGTCGCTGGCCCGGCCGATGGAGATCGGTGCGGAGATCGGCTGGGGCCAGGACGACTGGGACGAGGTACGCACCCGCGCGGCGCGCGCGGGCCGGGCGTACATCTGGCTGAACGTCGTCGAGCAGCGCCTGCGCTCCGTCGTCGCCTCGGTGCTGCGCCCCGTCTACGAGCCGGTGCACGGCGAGGACTGGGTCGTCGCCGCGGCGGGGCCCGCGGGCCAGGAGTGGGTGCAGCGGGCGGTCGCGGTGCGGGAGGTCAGCCGGCGCAAGGGCTACCTGCTGGACCCCGCCGACGACAACGTCATCAGCTTCCTGACGCTGCCGCAGTTGCGCGAGCTGATGGTGCAGCACTGGCCGTGCTTCGAGCCGTACCTCGACGACCGCCGCGACCTGGAGCTGGCGCTCGACGAACTGGAGGTCGCCCGCAACGTCGTCTCCCGCAACCGCGCACTCTCCGGCACCGTGCTGGCGCAGGCCGAGCGCGCGGCGAGCCGGCTGCTGCGCCTCCTCGGCGCCGACGACCAGCCGCCGTCGGCGGACCGGCTGCCGGTGGACGCGGTGGAGGACCTGGTCGGCGACCGGTACGCGGACGTGGTCGGCGTCCACCCCGACCGGGTCGGGCTGCAGCGCGCGCTGCCCGCGGAGGACCTCTTCGGCGGCGCCCGGCGGCTGGACGCGATCGGCATCGGGCTCAACCTCTTGGTGCAGAACTACTCGGGCCGCCGGCTGGGCCGGCTCGCCGAGGGCGGCTGCCGGATCCGGCTGCTCTTCCTCAACCCGGCGAGCAGCACGGTGCGGCGGCGGGAGCGCGAACTGGGCATGAAGCGGGGCGAGCTGGCCCGGGCGGTGGAGACGAACATCATCCACATGCGCCGCGTCCGCTCCCGGCTGCGCCCGCAGGGCGGCGGGGACGCGGCGGGGTCGTTCGAGATCCGGGTCTTCGACGAGACGCCGCGGTTCACGGCATACCTCATCGACGGCGACCGGCCGGACGGGCTCGGCGTGGTGCAGACGTACCTGCGGCGGGCGCGCGGCGCGGAGGCGCCGGCGCTGGTGCTGCGGGCGGCGCGGCGGGAGCTGGTGCACGGGGAGGGCGGCGGCGAGCCGGGGCTCTTCGAGGTGTACCGCGAGGAGTTCGAGAGCTTCTGGACGGACGCGCGCCCGGTCTCCTGACGCCCGCCGCGCGCTCGTTCACACCTCCTCCGCGCCCTTCTCCACACCCCTTGTCTACGCGCCTTGAGTGCTCCCCGGCATCCGGAATCTGAAGGTCCGGTATGTCAGTGGCGGGTGAGAGTGTGGAGTCACTGGCCACGGAGCAGGGAGGGCGCCCATGGGGTGGTACGGGGAGCTGCTGGTCGGCTTCGACCTGGAAACGACCGGGACGGACCCGGGGGAGGCGCGGATCGTCTCCGCCGCCGTCGTGGAGGCCGTTCGCGGCGTCCCGGCGCGCAGGCGGGAGTGGCTGGCCGACCCGGGTGTTCCGGTGCCGCCGGAGACGACCGCGATCCACGGGATCACCGACGAGCGGGCGACGGCCCACGGCCGTCCTGCGGCGGAGGTCGCGGACGAGGTGGCCGAGGCGCTGGCGGCGCACTGGACGCGCGGCGTGCCGGTCGTGGCGTACAACGCCACGTTCGATCTGACGCTGCTGGCAGCGGAGTTGCGCCGCCACGGGCTCGCGTCGATGCGCGAGCGGCTGGGCGGCGGGGAGGAGGGCCCGGTGATCGATCCGTACGCGATGGACCGGACGGTGGATCCGTTCCGGGAGGGCAAGAGGACGCTGGAGGCGGTCTGTGTGGAGTACGGGGTGGTGCTCGGCCGCGCGCACGACGCCGCGGAGGACGCGCTGGCGGCGGTCCGGCTGGCGGTGGCGATAGCCGAGCGGTACGGGGACGTGGCGTCGGCCGGCGCGTGGGATCTGCACCGCGGCCAGGCGGGCTGGCACGCGGAGCGGGCGGAGGGCTACCGCCAGTGGCTCGCCCGCCAGACCCGCGACGCGGCCACGGCCCCGATGCCGGGCGCGGCGACGGCGGAGCCGGTGCCGGAGAGGGGCTACGGCCCGGACGGGGCGGTGGCGTAGCGGAGGGGGAGCGGCCGGCACCGATTCCCGGGCACGGCACGGGCGTTGCGGCCCGGCCTTCGCCCGGGATGGGGCGTGACAGCGGCGTGCTCCCCGGAGGACACCGGGCAACGGCCCCCGCCCGCCTCGCGGGCGGGGGCCGGCTGCCGCGCGTTGCCGCGCTGCCGCGCGTTGCCCGGTAACCCGGGCCCGCCCGGCCCCCGGCTCAGCGCAGCGTTTCGTGGAGCGTCAGCCACTGGGCCGGGGTGGCGTAGGCCACCACGGTGGTCTTCGGGAGGTCCGCCTTGCGGAAGGCCGTCGTCAGGCGGGCCGTCGGGTAGCCCGCGCGGCGCAGGGACGCGTACAGGGTGCCGCCCGCGCCGCCGAAGCCCGTCTCGACCAGGCGGCGGTACGCCGCCTCCTCGCCCCGCGGCAGCAGCGGCTCCCCGCGGCGGTCGATCCGCAGCACCGCCGAGTCGACCCGCGGCACCGGCCGGAAGGACTCCCGCGGCACCCGCCCGCGCAGCCGCCACTCGTGCCAGGGCCAGGTGCGCACGGTCAGCAGGCTCCAACGCCCGTAGTCCCCGGTGCGCTTGCGGGCGTACTCGAGCTGGGTGACGAACGTCGCCGACTCCAGCCGCGGTGCGCGCAGGCACCAGTCGACGATCGCGGAGGTCCGCGCGTACGGGACGTTGCCCACCACCGCGAACGGCTCCCGCGGCGGCCGGGCGGTGAGGAAGTCCTGCCCCACGACGCGGACATGGGGGTGGGCGGCCAGCCGGGTGCGCAGGCCCGGGAGCAGCCGGCGGTCGATCTCGTAGGCGATCAGCTCCCGGCAGTGCGGTGCCAGGGCCTCGGTGAGCGTTCCGGTGCCGGCGCCGACCTCGATGACGAGCCCGGCGCCCGCCTCCGGCGCCGCGAGCCGCACCACGCGCCGCGCGACGGCGGGTCCTGCCAGGAAGTTCTGGGAGAGGGAGAGTGACCGGGACCGGGAGCCGCCGCCCCCAGAGCCGGTGTCCCGGCCCCCCTCCGGGGAGCCGCGGCGGCGGTTCGTCCGGGCGTTGCCGCCCGTGGTCGCGCGGGCGTCGGCGCGACGGTTCTTATCGGAGTCCGTGCGTGCGGACATGCGTCGGTGAGAGCGGGCCACAGCCTGCCGTCCTTCCGGGAAGAAGTGCGTTCCTGGACTGGCGGATGGCCCTGGCCGGGCAGCGCGACGTCGGCCCTCGGCGGGGCACGTGAACGTGGTGGGAAGAGCCCGGCGGGCGCGCTCAGCGCGCGCGGATCGCGGGGCCTGCGACGGGGTCGCTCAGCGGGAATGCCGTCCCGGGCTGCCGGTCAGGGCGCCGGGACCACGCGGTGGCGATACGGCACGAGGGAGAAGAACGCGCGCCACGAACCTGCATGGTCCCCGGCGCACACGGCCAGCGTGCCCACGGCGTCTCCCTGCCTCGGATGCACTTCCGCGACCACCCTAACCACTCGCCCGCCGCCCGTGCACCTCCGTTTCGCGGCCCCGGCCCCGCACGCTCGGTGCAGGGGCTGCTACGCTCCCGCCTGGGCCGGACCCGGGAGCGAGATGACCACCGCTGCCTTTCCCACCTCCCTGCACCGCACGGTGCTCGAGGTGGTGCTGACGGAACTGCGCGCGGACCCCGACGTCCGCGGCGTCCTGCTGTCCGGATCCCTCGCCCGCGGCACCGGACGCCCCGACTCCGATCTCGACGTGCTCGTGGTCACCGCCCTCGACCCGGTACGCCGCGCCCCCTGGCGGTCCCGCCGCCGCCCGCTGCCCGTCGACCTCGTGCCCCGCACCGCCGAGCAGTGGCGCTCCCGCTTCGCCCCGCACCGCGTCGGCGACGAGTCGTGGGGCTACGCCTTCCTCGACGGCGTCCCGCTGCACGACCCCGACGGTGCCGTGGCCGAACTCATCGCCGACGCCGCGGCGATCCACGCCGGCTACCGCACCCCCGCGCCCGTCAAGGCGCACTACGCCGAGCTCTGGACGCACGTCGTGCCCAAGATGCAGGCCGTCCGCCAGCGCGGCGACCCGGTGGAGACGGGCTGGGCGGCGGCCGTGATGACCAGCGAACTGCTCCGTACCCTCTGGGCGGCCAACGACCTGCCCAACCCCTCGCTCGACCTGGGCACCTGCCAGCGCCACCTGGACGACCTCAAGGCCCCCGCCGGCGCCACCGACCTGATGCGCGCCGTGCTGCGCGCCGCCCCGCGGGACGCGCTGCGGCTGCAGTTGGAGCTGGTCGCGGACGTCCTGCCGCTGCTGGCCGCGCGCGACGCCGCACCTCCGCCGCCGGGCGCGAAGGGCGGAGCATACCGCTAGCGGGGTGCCCGGGGCGGGACGAACGCGCTCCGTTTTTCCCCCGCCCCGGTGGCACGGCAAGCTCCCTCCATGGCATACGCATCCCCCTGGCGCGTGCCCGCCTTCCGACGGCTGTACGCCGCCACCGCCGCCGATCAGATCGGCATCCAGGTCGGCCATCTGGCCCTGCCGCTGGTGGCGCTCGGTCTCGGCGCGAGCCCCGGTCAGATCGGCCTGCTGGCCGCGCTCGGCACCTCCGCGTACCTGCTCATCGGGCTCCCCTCCGGGGTGTGGGTCGACCGGCTCGGCTGCGTGCCGGTGCTGGTGACCGCCGCCCTGGCGCGGGTCGTGCTGCTCACCGCCGTGCCGCTGGCCTGGTGGTTCGGCGCGCTCACGCTGCCGCACCTGTACGCGGCCGTGCTGCTGGCGGGCTGCGCCACGGTCTTCTTCGACGTCGCCTCGCACAGTTGCCTGCCCGCGGTGGTCGGGCGCGAGGCGCTGGTGCGGGCGAACGCCGGCGTCGTCAGCCTGTACGCGGTCGGCAGCGTCGCCGGGCGCGGGGTGGGCGGGCTGCTCGTGGAGGTGCTGACGGCGCCGGTCGCGGTCGCGGCGCAGGCCGTCAGTCACCTCGCCACGGCCGTATCGCTCACCGGCATCCGCGGCGGCACCCCGCGCCGCATCCGCCCGGCGTCGGCCGTCTCGCGCCGGCTGGCCGCCGAGATGCGCGACGGGCTGCGGCACGTGCTGGGCAGCCGCGAGCTGCGCCCGCTCGCGCTCGGCGCCGCGCTCGCCAACCTCGGGGCGCAGACCGTCAACACGATGGTCCCGGTGCTCTTCGTCCGCCAGCTCGGGCTGCCCGCCTGGCTGCTGGGCGGCTACTGGGTGCTCTGCGGCGCCGCCACCTTCGTCGGCGCCCGGCTCGCCCGGCCGCTCGCCGCCCGCCGGGGGTGCGGGTGGACGCTGGCCACCGCGGGGCTGTGCGTGGCGCCGGCGGCCCTGCTCGTGCCGCTGCTGAGCCGGCCGCCGTGGCTGTGCGTGGCGGGGGCCGCGGGGATGGCGCTGGTGTCGGTGAAGATCGGCATCGACAACGTGCTGGGGCTGAGCCTGCGGCAGGGGCTGACGCCCGACGCGCTGCTCGGCCGCATGAACGCCACCTTTCGCTTCCTGCTGATGGGTTCCGTCGCGCTGGGCTCGGCGCTGTCCGGGGTGATCGGGGAGTTCGCGGGCGTACGGGCGGCGCTGTGGACGGGGGCGGTGATCCTCGTGGTGGCGGCGCTGCCGCTGTACTTCTCGCCGGTACGCACCCGCCGCCACCTCCCGGGCGCACCCGTCCCGGAGCCGGACCCGGTCGCCTGACGCCCTCGCCACCGCCTGCCGTCCGCCGCCTGTCGCCGCGGAGCCCGCGGGTCCCGTACGCCGCGCGCCGCGCCGGTACGGGGCCCGCGCCCCGCCCCGTACGCCGCCGTCCTACGCCTCCTGCGCCACCAGCTCCCCGGCCCCGCCGTCCTCCGCGAACTGCGTGCGGTACAGCTCCTCGTACCGCCCGCCGGCCGCCAGCAGCTCCGCGTGCGTGCCCCGCTCCACGATCCGGCCCTCCTCCACCACCAGGATCTGGTCCGCGGCCCGCACCGTGGACAGCCGGTGCGCGATGACCACCGCCGTGCGCCCGGCCAGCGCCTCCGCCAGCGCCTCCTGCACCGCCGCCTCCGACGTGGAGTCCAGGTGCGCCGTGGCCTCGTCCAGCACCACCACGCGCGGCTCCGCGAGCAGCAGCCGGGCGATCGTCAGCCGCTGCCGCTCGCCCCCCGACAGCCGGTAGCCCCGCTCGCCGACGACGGTGTCCAGGCCCTCGGGCAGCGCGGCCATCAGCTCGTCCAGCCGCGCCTTGCGCAGCGCGTCCCACAGGTCGGCGTCGCTCGCGTCCGGCCGCGCCAGCAGCAGGTTCTCGCGGACCGACTCGTGGAAGAGGTGCCCGTCCTGGGTGACCATGCCCAGCGTCGCCCGCACCGAGGCGGCCGACAGGTCGCGGACGTCCACGCCGCCGAGGCGGACCGTGCCGCCGTCCGTGTCGTACAGCCGCGGGATGAGCTGCGCGATGGTCGACTTGCCCGCGCCGGAGGAGCCGACGAGGGCGACCATCCGGCCGGGCTCCGCGCGGAACGACACCCCGTGCAGCACCTGCGCGCCGGCCTTGGTGTCCAGCACGGCGACCTCCTCCAGCGAGGCCAGCGACACCTTGTCGGCGGCGGGGTAGCCGAAGTCCACGCCGTCGAACTCCACCGCCACCGGGCCCTCCGGCACCTCCCGCGCGTCCGGCTTCTCGGCGACCAGCGGCTTGAGGTCCAGCACCTCGAAGACCCGCTCGAAGCTGACGAGCGCGCTCATCACCTCCACCCGCGCCCCGGCAAGCGAGGTCAGCGGCGCGTACAGACGGGTGATGAGCAGGGCGAGGGCGACGACGGAGCCCGCATCCAGGGTGCCGCGCAGCGCGAACCAGCCGCCGAGGCCGTAGACGAGGGCGAGGGCGAGCGCGGAGACCAGGGTGAGGGCGGTGATGAAGAGGGTCTGCACCATCGCCGTGCGGATGCCGATGTCCCGTACGCGCGCCGCCCGCTCGCGGAACTCCGCCGACTCCCGCTCCGGCCGCCCGTACAGCTTGACGAGCGTGGCGCCGGCCGCCGAGAACCGCTCGGTCATCTGGGTGCCCATGGCGGCGTTGTGGCCCGCGGCCTCGCGCTGCAGCCGGGCGAGCCGGGCGCCCATGCGGCGGGCGGGCAGCACGAAGACGGGCAGCAGCACGAGCGCGAGGAGGGTGATCTGCCAGGAGAGCCGCAGCATGACGGCGAGCGTGAGCAGCAGCGTCACCAGGTTGCCGACGACGCCGGAGAGGGTGTTGCTGAACGCGCGCTGGGCGCCGAGGACGTCGTTGTTGAGCCGGCTGACGAGGGCGCCGGTGCGGGTGCGGGTGAAGAACGCGACGGGCATGCGCTGCACGTGGTCGTAGACCGCGGTGCGCAGTTGGAGGATGAGCCCTTCGCCGATACGGGCCGACAGCCACCGCGCCACCAGCCCGAACCCCGCCTCGGCGACCGCGATGGCGGCGATCAGCAGCGCCAGGGAGACGACCCGGCCGCGGTCGGCGTCGCTGACGATGGCGTCCACGACCCGGCCGGCGAGCAGTGGCGTGGCCACGGCCAGTGCCGCGGTCACCACGCTGAGCAGCAGGAACCAGTTCAGCAGGCGCCGGTGCGGCTGGGCGAACCGCCAGATCCGGCCGAGCCCGGCCCGCGACAGCGGGCGCTTGTCCCGCTGCGCGGTGACCGTACTGTGCAGCGACTGCCAGGCGGTGGCCTGCATGTCCATCGGGTTCTCCCGTCTCGTGGTGCGCGGCCGGGTGCGGCGGCCCGCCCCGTAAAGCTAGAACTTCAACCTTGGTTCAGTGCAACCGCGGAGTGTCGGAGGCCGCGGGTAGAGTCGTGGGCGGCCCGGGGGAGGGGCCTCGACGGCAGGGGGACGCGCATGCGAACCGGAGCCAAAGCAGTTTTATGCCTGGTGCTCGCCGGGATGGCCGCACTGGCCGTGTTCGGCGTCACCAGCATCTACCAGACGCTCGCCGGCGGCGACGACGGCCCCGACGTGCCGACGGGACCGCCGAGCGCCGCGGAAGTGCGCACCACCGCCCACGACTTCCTCGCCGCCTGGGCCGGCCGGCGCCCCGGCGCCGCCGCCCGGCTGACGGACTACGCCGCTAAGGCCAGGCCGGTGCTCGGGGCGTACTTCACCGACGCCCTGGTGCGGAAGGTCACGCTGGAGCCGGGCGCGGCCCGGGGCGCCACGGTGCCGTTCTCGGTGACGGCGCGGGTCGTGGCCGAGGGGCACGCGAAGACGTGGACGTACGACTCCGAGCTGACGGTCGTACGCGGCCGGACGACCGGCAAGCCGCTGGTCGACTGGGACCCCTCCGTCGTGCACCCGGCGCTGGCCGGCAACCGGCGGCTGGTGACCCGGGAGGGCGAGACCCCGCAGGTGGTCGCGGTCGACGCGGACGGCAGGACGCTGAGCGCGGAGAAGTACCCGTCGCTCGGGCCGGTCTTCGCCCAACTGCGCGAGAGGTACGCGGGGAAGCTGCGCGGTGAGCCCGGCATCGAGGTGCTCGTCGAGGAGACCGACGGTGCCCAGCGCACCACGCCGCTGCTGGGCATCTCGAAGGGCAGGCCCGCGAAGCTGCCGACGACGCTGGACGCCGGGGTGCAGCAGGCGGCGGAGGAGGCGGTACGGGACCACCGCCGGGCCTCCGTGGTGGCCGTCAGGCCCTCCACCGGAGAGATCCTCGCGATCGCCAACGCCCAGGGCGGCGGGGAGTTCAACAACGCGCTCCAGGGCGCCACGGCACCCGGTTCCACGTTCAAGATCATTACGGCGGCGGCGCTGCTCGCCGCGGGCGTCACGCCGGAGACGCCGGTGGGCTGCCCCCGCACCTACGCCCACGACCAGGGCATGACCTTCCACAACGTGGAGGGCGGCGAGATCGAGGACGCCACGTTCGCGCAGGACTTCGCGGAGTCCTGCAACACGGCGTTCGTCTCGCTCAGCGACGAACTGGCCGACGGCGAGCCGGCCGCGACCGCCCGCCGCTGGTTCGGCCTGGGCGAGGACGACTGGCAGACGGGGGTGGCGACCTTCGACGGCGCCGTACCCGTGGCCACGGGCGACGAGAAGTCCGCCGCGCTCATCGGCCAGGGCCAGGTGCAGATGAACCCCCTCACCATGGCGTCCGTCGCCGCCACCGTCGCCTCGGGCGGCTTCCGGCAGCCGGTGCTGCTTCCGCCCTCGTTCCACGACCGCGAGGTCGCCACGGCCGAGCCGCTGCCCCCGCCGGTGGCGGCGGACCTGCGGCGGATGATGGAGCTGACCGCGGCCGAGGGCACGGCCGCGGGCCTGGGCCTGGGCGCGGGGGCGGGCGCGAAGACCGGCTCGGCGGAGGTGGACGGGCAGGAGCGGCCGGACAGTTGGTTCACGGCGTACCGCGGCGACGTGGCCGCGGCGGCGGTGGTGCCGGAGGGCGGCCACGGCAGCGAGGCGGCGGGCCCGGTGGTGAGCGCGGTGCTGGCGGCGGGGTGAGCACGGGGCGCGCGGCCCCTACGGCATCGGCAGCGGGGTGGGCACGGGGACGCCCGGCCCGCACGGCACGGGCAACGGCGCGACGCGTCCGGCCCCCGCGGTCGTCCCGCCCGGGCGCCGGGGTCAGCGGGCCGTCAGCAGGTACCGGGTGTGGCCGAAGCCCAACTGGTCGCCCGGCCGCACCGGCGCCTCGCCCGTCAGCCGGCGGCCGTTGATGAACGTCCCGTTCGTCGAACCGAGGTCCCGCAGCAGCCACACCCCGCTCGCGCACCGCAGCTCCGCGTGCATCCGCGAGACGGTCTCCTCCATCAGCCGCAGCCCGTTGCGCGGATCGCGCCCTATGCGCAGCGGGAGCGTGCCCGGCGCCGGGAGCATCAGCGGCGGCAGCCGCTCCGCCTGCCACGCCTGCTTCACCCGCACCCCGAGCGACGACGCCTTGGCGACCGTGCCGAGGATCGCCCGCGTCAACCGCCCCTCGCGCGGCGGCAGATCGGCGGTGAGCGCGGCCAACTGCTCGTGGGAGTGGGCGGCGAACGCCAGGTCCACGCGGGCCAGGAACGTGTCCTGGGACAGCCGGCCCTCGGCCGCGCCGTCGCGCAGCAACTCGATCGCCCTGTCCCGCTCTTCGTCGGAGACGCGCGGGGTCCCCGCCGGGTACAGGGGGAACGAGGAAGACGTGGGGTGGTCGGAGCCTGACACCTTCGAATTGTCGGGCTGGGCGACGGCGGGTGTCCAGTACGCTTCCGTTCCCGTACGTACCCGTGACAAATGATCGACGCACCGGCCACAGCGGTTAGGCTCGGCCGCATGCGCACACCCCGCCGCGCCGCCCGCCTCGCCATCCTCGACCCGGACGGCGCGGTCTTCATGTTCCGCTACGACGACGTGGAGGCCGGCATCCACTGGGCCACCCCGGGCGGCGGCCTCGACCCCGGCGAGAGCCCGCGCGCGGGCGCGGTGCGCGAGCTGCACGAGGAGACCGGCTGGACGGACATCGTGGCCGGCGAGCTGCTGTGCACCTGGGAGCACGACTTCACCCGGCAGGGCGTGCCGGTGCGCCAGCACGAGCACATCTACCTGGCCGCCGGGCCGCGCCGCGAGCCCACCGCCGAGGCGGTCGCGCGGCACCCGGAGGACCGCATCCTCGGCTGGAAGTGGTGGTCTCCGGCGGAGGCGGCGGAGCCGTACGAGCCGCTGTGGCCGCCGCCGCTGCCCCGCCTCCTCGCCGCGCCCCGCGGCGCTCCCGTCGACCTCGGCTACCTGCCCGTCGCTCCTTCGCACCGCGCGTAGCACCGGATACGGGCTATCCGGCGTCCTCGGTCGTGACGAACTCGCGGTCCGCCACGGACGTGCCCTCCGGCGTGCCCTGAAAGATCCAGTAGCCGGACTTCCCCGGCGGGTCGCCCGCGCGGAACGTGCCGACGACCAGGTCGTCGTCCCCGTCCGTGTCGAGGTCGGCGAGGTGGAGCTGCCAGCCGAAGAGGTGGTCCGCGTTCCGGCGCAGCCCCGGCTCCGCCCCCACGTCCTGTGGCACGACGACCTGCGTGCCGGCCACGGCGAGACCGCCGGGGCCGCCCAGGACCACCGCGACCTCGCCCTCGCCGCCGCTCGGGGAGTAGGACGTGGCGAGGTCGTCCGTTCCGTCGCCGTTCACGTCGCCGGCGACGCCGGCCAGGCCGACCCGCCGGCCCAGCTCGACGGCCCTGCGGCCGCCCCCCGGACCCTCCGGGCTGCCGTAGACGACGACGGCGTCCCCGAGCCACCCCCGGGCGACGAGGTCGTCCGTCCCGTCGCCGTCGAAGTCGCCGGCCACGAGGGGAGTTGCTCCGTCGCGCGACCCGGAGGTGACGCCCGGCACGGCGCCGGCGAGCCGCAGCCCTTCCGGCGTGCCCCGGTAGAGCGCGGCGTCGACGACCTCTTCCGGCATGTCCTCCTCGAAGCGCACGTCCTCCTCGTCGTACGTGGCCTTGGTGACCAGGTCGTCGCGGCCGTCGCCGTCGAAGTCGCCGACGGCCACGTCGGTGACGGACGCCCAGCCGCCGAAGCCCACGTCGGTCCCCGTCTCACCGCGCGGCTTCCCGCCGGCGCGGTCGAGGGGGCCGCGCAGCACGGTGGCGGGCTGGGCGCGCATGTCGTACTCGCCCCCCGAGACGGCGAGCGTGAGCAGGTCGAGGGTGCCGTCGCCGTCGAAGTCGCCCACGGCGGCGGCCGGGTCGGCGTCCCGGGGGAGGTCGGTGGCGGCCACCGGGCCGTCGGGGCCGCCCCAGAGGATGCGCTGCCGGCGGGACTGGGAGCCGTCCGGGCCCCGTACCCCGCGGACGAGGACGTCGGCGTACCCGTCGTCGTCGAGGTCCCCGGTGAGCTGGACGGAGAAGTCGTGGCCCACGGGATACTGCGACTGCGGGCCGTGCGGCGGGTAGCAGCCGGTGAGCGGGAAGGCGGCCGACGGGTCCGGGCCCCCGGCCGCGGCGCGGAGCACGAAGCGGTTGTTCCGCCACTCCGCGCCCGGCTTCGCCGGGACCTTGTACCAGCCGTTGGCCACGACGTCGGCGTGCCCGTCGCCGTCCACGTCGTCCCGGTGAGCAGGACCGCCGGCCCGGCCGGAGGCGCCGCCGTCCCGCTCGGAGGCGAACGTGCAGGCGGCCGCCTCGTCCTCCTCCCCGTCCCCGCCTCCGCAGCCCGCCGCCAGCAGGGCGGCCGGGAGCACGACGGCCGCGAGTATCCGTCCCGATGCGGCGATGGCGCCGCCTGAGCGCACGTACATGGCGGACCAGTCTGCGGCCTCCGGCGCACGGGCGCGTCACGTTCCGGTCAGGGTCGCGTTCCGTCCCGTACGCCTCCCGCGCACCCGTGCGCCCGCCCGCCCACGCGCCCCCGCGCGCCGCTCAGTGCTCCACGGCCAGCCGGATCCCCAGCGCCACCAGCACCGTGCCGGACACCTGCTCCAGCCGCTTGCGCACGCCCGCCCGCGACAGCAGCCCCTTCAGCCGCCCCACGAACCACACGTACACCGCGTACCAGCCGACCTCGTACACCGCCCAGAGCGCCGCGAACGCGACCGTCGTCGCCAACTGCGGCGCCGACGCGGGCACGAACTGCGGCAGGAACGACATCGCGAAGATGCCCACCTTCGGATTCGCCAGGTTCAGCAGCAGCCCCGAGCGGTACGCCCGCCACGACGTGACCTCGGGCCCCGCCCGGTCCGCGAACTCCGCCACCGTCCCCCGCCGCGCAGCGCGCAGCGCCTGCACCCCGAACCAGATCAGCACCGCCGCGCCGACCCAGCGCATCACGTCGTACGCCATCTGCGAGGCAGCCAGCAGCGCGGTGAGCCCGAACGCGGCGACCGTGCCCCAGAGGAAGACCCCCGTCTCGTTGCCCAGGACGGTCATCATCCCGGCGCGGCGGCTGTGCATCGAGTTGCGGATGATCAGGACCGTGCTGGGTCCCGGCGTCGCGGCGATCAGCGAGCAGGCCCCCAGGAAGGCGAGGAGTGTCGTGAGCATGCGCCATCCTGGGCCGGGCGCAAGCGGAGGCGCCATCGAATTAACGAGACCTCTCCGGCATGGACAGCGCGCCGCGCGCCCCGGCAGGCTGGTGCGCGTGAACTCCCCGGTAACGACCGTCATGATGCCCGTCGTCCTCGCCGTCATCATGTACGGCCTCGGGCTGGGCCTCACGCTCGCCGACTTCCGGCGGGTGAAGCACCACCCCCGGGCCGTCGCCGTCGCGCTGCTCTGCCAGGTCCTGCTCCTGCCCGCCGCCTGCTTCGGGCTGGTGCTGGCCTTCGACCTGGCGCCCGCGTACGCGGTGGGGATGATGCTGCTCGCCGCGTCACCCGGCGGGGCCGTCGCCAACTACTACAGCCGGCTCTTCGGCGGCGACGTGGCCCTCAACATCACGCTCACCGCCGTCAATTCGGCGCTCTCGCTCTTCTCCCTGCCGCTGATCGTCAACTTCTCGCTGGAGTACTTCGACGTCGGCCGCGACTCCCTCGGACTCAACTACGACAAGATCCTCCAGGTCTTCGCGATCGTGCTGATCCCCGTCGGGCTCGGCATGCTCACCAGGACCCGCGCCCCGCGGGTGAGGGAGCGCATCGACCGGCCGGTGCGGGTGGCGTCGCTCTTCGGTCTCTTCCTGGTGATCGTCGGCGTGGCCTGGGCGGAACGGGACCGCATCACCGACTCGTTCGTGGACCTCGGGCCGATCACGTTCCTCTTCACGCTGGTCTCGCTGGCCGTCGGCTACGGCGCCACCCGGCTGGTGCGCGCCGCGCACCCGCAGGCCGTGGCGTGCTGCTTCGAGATCGGCATGCACAACGTGGGCCTGGCCATGACCATCGCGATCAGCCCCACCCTGCTGGACAGCACCGCGATGGCCATGCCGGGCGCCGTGTACGCCGTCCTCAGCTACGTCGCCGCCACCGCCGTGGGCTACGCGCTGCGGGCCATCAGCCCGGAAGCCACCGCACGTCGCCGGGGCCCAGCTCCCGCACCGAGCGGTGACCGGACAGCCCCAGGGTGAGGTCGAGGTCGGCGAGGAAGCTGCGCAGCACGTGCGTGACGCCCGCCTCGCCGCCGTGCGCGAGGCCGTACGCGTACGGCCTGCCGTAGAGCACCGCACGCGCGCCCAGCGCCAGGGCCTTGAGCACGTCGGCCCCGGTCCGTACGCCCGAGTCGAAGAGCACCTCGACCCGGTCGCCGACCGCCGCGGCGACCTCCGGCAGCACGTCGAGCGACGCGACCGCGCCGTCGACCTGCCGGCCGCCGTGGTTGGAGACGACGACGCCGTCCATGCCCGCGTCCGCGGCCCGGCGGGCGTCGTCCGGGTGCTGGACGCCCTTCAGCAGGATCGGCCCGTCCCAGTGCTCCCGCAGGAAGGGCAGCCGGTCCCACGTCCGGTCCCTCCCGGTGAACATCGGCACCCAGCGCAGCACCGCCGCGCCCAGGTCCTCCTCCGGCGGCTTCTCGAGCCCCGCGCGGAACGCCGGGTCGGAGAAGGCGACGGCGGTGCCGACGCCGCGGATGAACGGCAGGTAGGCGGCGTCGAGATCGCGCGGGCGCCAGGCCAGCGTCCAGGTGTCGAGGGTGACGACGAGCGCGGTGAAGCCCGCGGCGCGGGCGCGCGCCAGGATGCTCGCGCACACCTCGTCGTCGTTCGGCCAGTAGAGCTGGTACCAGCGCGGGCCCGCGCCGCTCGCCTCCGCGACCTCCTCGATGGTGTACGAGGAGGCCGTGGACATCACCATCGGGATGCCGAGGGCGGCGGCGGCACGGGCCGTGGCCAGTTCGCCGTCGGGGTGCACGATCGACTGCACCCCGACGGGCGCCAGCAGTACGGGCGCGGGGAGCGCGGTGCCCAGCACGGTGGTGGCCGGGCTCCGCTCGGTGGCGCCGGTCAGCATGCGCGGAACGAGGCGGACCCGGTCGAACGCCGACCGGTTGGCCCGGGCGGTGGCGCCCGAGCCGGCCGCGCCCGCGACGTACCAGAACGGACCGTCCGCCAGCCGCTCGCGTGCGGACTGCTCCAGCGCGGTGAGGTCGGTGGTGAACGGCGGCAGCTCGTCCGCCAGCCCGTTCAGATAGATCTCGTTCTGGTAGTTGCCGAACGGCAGGTTCATCGGCGGCTCCCTTCGGCCAACGGAGAGTCTGCGGGAACCGGCGGCGGAACGCTACCCATCGGTACCGGCTGCGGCTCGGCGTGCTCCAGGTCGGGCAGCCGGCGCAGCGCCTTCGGGAAGTACCAGTTGCGCTCGCCGAGCAGCGCCATCACCGCGGGCAGCAGCACGCCGCGGATGATCGTCGCGTCGATCAGCACGGCGGTCGCCAGGCCGACGCCCATCTGCTTCATGGACTGCATCGACAGCGTGCCGAAGATCGAGAACACCGCGACCATGATGACGGCCGCGCTGGTCACCACGCCCGCGGTGGTGATCACCCCGTGCGAGATGGCGTCCGCGGTGCTCCGCCCCTGCGCCCGCGCCTCCTTGATCCGCGAGACCACGAACACGTGGTAGTCCATGCTCAGCCCGAAGAGGATGACGAAGAGGAAGAGCGGCAGCCAGGCGACGATCGCCCCGACGCCCTCGGCGCCGACCAGGCCCGCGCCCCAGCCGTGCTGGAAGACCATCGTCAGCACGCCGTACGCGGCGCCCACCGACAGCAGGTTGAGCAGGATCGAGGTGACGGCGATCGTCAGCGACCTGAAGGCCATCAGCATCAGCAGGAAGGCGAAGGCCACCACGAAGAGGAAGACCGGCACCACCGCGCCGACAAGCTGGTCGTTGAAGTCCTTGCTCCCCGCGACCTGGCCGCCGACCGGCGCCTCCACGCCGTCCACCGCCTCCAGCGTCACCGGCCGGATCTCGTCGCGCAGCAGCGCGAGGCTCTTCTCCGCCTTGTCCTGGTCGGAGCCGCCGACGAGGGGCACCTCGATGATGGCGACGTTCTTCTCGTCGTAGACCTGGATGTCGATCGGGCCCTTGGACGCGCCCGTGTCCAGCGCCTGCTCCTCGAAGTCGACGATGGCCTCGCGGACCTCGGGCGCGTTGATGTCGTCGGCCTTGACGACCACCTCGGCGGGGTCGGAGCCGCCGGGGAACGCCTCGTTGATCCGGTCGTAGGTCCGCACGATCGGCAGCGAGTCGCCGAACTCCTGGTCCAGCGTGAGGTTCGCGGTGTTCATGCCCACCGCCGGCAGGGCGATCGCCGCGAGCGCGCCGGTGGCCACGATCACCGCGGCCTTCGGCCGGCGCAGCACGCGCGTCAGCACGGCCCGCCACACCCGGCTCTCGCCGCCGGCGTTGGTCCTGCCGCGCTTGAGCCGTGCCAGGAACGGCACCCGGCCCTTCTCGACCCGCTCGCCGAGCAGCGACAGCATCGCCGGCAGCACGGTCACCGAGCCGACCATGGCCACCGCGACCACCATCAGCGAGGCGACGCCCATCGCCGCGAAGTCGGCGAGGCCGGTGAAGAGCATGCCGCACATCGCGACGATGACCGTGATGCCGGAGACCAGCACCGCACGCCCGGAGGTGGCGGCGGCGATCTCCAGCGCGGTCCGCGCGTCCCGGCCCTTGGCCCGCTCCTCGCGCTCGCGGCGCAGGTAGAAGAGGCAGTAGTCGACGCCGACGGCGAGCCCCACCAGCAGCATCACCGAGTCGGCGACGTCGCTCATCGGCTGCACGTGGCTGACCACGCCCATCAGGCCCATCGTGGCCACGATCGCGGTGATCGCCAGGATCATCGGCAGCAGCGCGGCCACGAAGGCGCCGAAGACGATGAGCAGGATGCCGAACGCGATCGGCACCGCCGAGTACTCCGCCTTCTTGAAGTCCTCGCCGAAGGCGTCGTCGAAGGTCTTCTCCATGCTGGCGCCGCCGATCTCCTCGATCAGCAGGCCCCGCGGCCCGTGCGCGTCCTGGACCTCCGCGACCGCGTCGGTCACCGGCTCCACCCGGTCCGCCGCGGTCTCCGGGTCGCCCTTCATCCGGAACTGGACCAGCGCCGAACGCCCGTCCGCGGAGATCGTGTCGCTCTCGTACGGCGAGACGACGTCCGTCACCTCGCCGGTGCCCTCGACGGCCCGTACGACGTCCTCGACGGCGGTGCGGAACTCGCTCGCCGACGCCTTCGGCCCGCCCTGCCGCGACTGGACGAGCACGCTCTCCCCGACCGGCTCGTCCACGCCCGCGTCTTCCAGGATCTTCGCGGACCGCCCGGTCTCGCCCGGGACCTCCTCGCTGTCGCTGACCTCCGCCCGCCCCGCCGCGGAGCCGGCGACCGTCGCCAGCACCACGAACAACACCCAGATCCCCACCGCGGCCCAGCGGTGGGTGACGCTCCAGCCGCCGACGGCCGCGGCGACGCCCTGGCGCCGCTTCGTGTGCCTCGGCGCCCTCGGTGCCCCCATCGTCCCTCTCCCTCGTGCGCGGCGGCGGCACACTGCCCCCACCTGCCGATACGACGCTAGAGAAGGCCGGGTACGGACCCCATCGTGCTGGCTGGTGAACCCGATGGTGCTCAGCTCCACCGAAAGAAGGGGGGATAACCCCACCTCGGAGGAGTCATGTCCCTTACACGCATCACGCCGGGGGCCGTTCCGGGCCCGGAGTTCAGGCCCGGAACGGCCCCCGGCGGGTTCTCAGGGGGCCTAGCGGTCAGCGCGCCACGAGCAGCCCCCTGTTGCGCAGCACCCGGCGCTCCAGCGGGCCGAAGACCAGCAGCTCGATGGCGACGCCGACGATGAGGATGAGCAGGATCGCGTTGAGCACGATCGCCATGTCCTGGTAGCCGCGGCCGGTCTCCAGCAACTGACCCAGGCCCACCCCGAGATCGGGGGAGGTGGCGATGATCTCGGCGGCCATCAGCGACCGCCAGGAGAACGCCCAGCCCTGCTTGAGCCCGGCCAGATAGCCGGGCAGCGCCGCCGGCAGCAGCACGTGCCGTACGCCGTGCAGCCCGGTGGCGCCGATGACCTGGCCGGCGCGGAGATACAGCGGCGGGATCTGGCCGATGCCGGCGACCAGCCCGTTGGCGATCGACGGGACGGCGCCGAGCAGCACCACCGCGTAGATCATCGACGGGGTGAGGCCGAACCAGATGATCGCGGCCGGCACCCAGGCCACCGACGGCAGCGACTGCAGCCCGGTGAGGATCGGGCCGATCGCGGCGCGGACGAACGGCACCTTGGCGACGATCAGGCCGAGCGGGGTGCCGATGGCGATGGCGATGAGGAAGCCGAGCACGCCGCGGGAGAGGCTCGTCCAGATGACGTCGAAGAGCGTGCCCTCGTACCACTGGTCGGCGAGCGCGTCCCAGACCTGGCCGGGGCCCGGAAGCTGGTAGTCGGGCTTGACCTCCAGGACGTACAGCAACTGCCAGACGGCCACGACGAGGGCGACCGCGATGATCGGCGGCAGCACCTTCTGCAGCAGTACCTGGCGCAGCGGGGTCCGCGAAGCGGTCCTGGTGTCGAGGGCGTCGAGGCCCGCTTCGAGCCCGGCGAGGCGGGCGGCGGAGTCCTCACCGGCCTTCGCCCCGGACTTCGCGCCGGAGGTGCCGGTGCTGCCGGTGGTGTCAGTGCTTGCCATGGCGGCGGATCTCCTCTCGCAGCTCTTCCGTGATCTCCAGCGAGAGGTTGGCCACCTCGGTGTCCTCGATCCGGCGCGGCTGCGGGATGTCGATGGTCCACTCCCGGGCGATGCGCCCGGGGCGGGAGGACATGAGGATCACGCGCTCGGCGAGCTTGACGGCCTCGCGCACGTTGTGGGTGACGAAGAGCACGGAGACCTTCGTCTCCGCCCAGATGCGGGTCAGCTCGTCGTGCAGGACGTCGCGGGTGATGGCGTCGAGCGCGGCGAACGGCTCGTCCATCAGCAGCAGCTTGCTGTCCTGCGCGAGCGAGCGGGCCAGCGCGACGCGCTGGCGCATGCCGCCGGACAGCTCGTGCACCCGCTTGCCGTACGCTCCGCCCAGCCGGACGAGTTCGAGCAGGCGCTCCGCCTCGGTGCGGCGCTCGGCCTTGCCGAGCCCGCGCATCTTCAGCGCCAGCTCGACGTTCTTGCCCGCGGTCAGCCACGGGAAGAGGGCGTGCTCCTGGAACATCAGCGCCGGGCGCTGGCCGCCGGGTATCTCGATGGTCCCGGCGGTCGGCGCGTCCAGGCCGGCGACCAGGTTGAGCAGGGTGGACTTGCCGCATCCGGACGCGCCGAGCAGCGTGACGAACTCGCCCGGCGCGACGTCGACGGTGACGTCGTCGAGCACCAGGAGCTGAGCCCCCGGTCGCCCGAACGTCTTGGACACGTGCGTGATGCGGGCCGCGGGCCCGTCCCCGGCCTGCGCGGAGCCGGCCGGGGCGTCGTCGGTGATGGCGGTGGACATCTCTTGCACCTCCCGGAGGTGAGGCGGGCAGAGCTACTCGACGCCGAGGCCGGCGTCGTCGACGGCGGGCCGGCCCTCGCTCTTGAGCACCTTGTTGAGGATGGACAGGTCGTAGATGCCGTCGGTCTTCGCCTCGTCGAGGAGGCCCGACTTCACGCTGTGGTCGGCCTGGTCGCCGAGGGTGGAGGCGAGCGGGTCGTCGGTGACCTCGATGTCGCCGAAGGCGCGGTCGAGCACGTCGTCGGGCAGCGGCTTGCCCGAGTACTCCTCGATCCCCTCGTTGACCAGGGTCTTGGCCTCGTCCGGGTTGTCCTTGATCCAGGCGTTGGTCTTCACCGAACCGCGCACGACGGCCTCGACCACGTCGGGGTGGTCCTTGAGGAACGTCTGCGAGACGATCAGGTGGGTGGTGACGAACTTGCCGTCGTCCCACAGCTCCTTCTCGTTCAGCAGCACCTCGCCGCCCTTGGCGACCAGGTTGGAGGCGGTGGGCTCCGGCACCCAGGCGCCGTCGAGGCCGCCCTGCTGGAAGGTGGTCGGGATCTCCTTGTTGTCCTGGCGGATGACGAGCACGTCGCCCTTGCCGGACTCCGGGTCGACCTCCAGGCCCTCGCCGGCGAGGTAGTTGAGGAGGGCCACGTCCTGGGTGTTGCCGATCTGCGGCGTGGCGATCCGCTTGCCCTCCAGGTCGTCCAGGGTCTTGATCTTGTCGGGGTTGACGACCAGCGAGGCGCCGCCGGAGGTGGCGCCCGCGACGATGCGCAGGTTGCGGCCGTCCGCCTGGGTGTAGCCGTTGATGGCGGGGGAGGGGCCGATCCAGGTCATGTCGACGGAGCCGGCGTTGAGCGCCTCGATGGCGGACGGTCCTGCGTTGAATATCTGCGGCTTGACGGCGGTGCCGCCCAGCTCCTTGGTGATCAGGCCGTCGTCGCCGAGGCCGACCAGGGGGGTCGCGTGGGTCACGTTGCCGAAGAAGCCGATGTTGATCTCGTCGAGACCGCCGATCTTCTCGCCCTGGGCGGCGGGGGCCGCGTCGTCGCCCTTGTCGTCGTTGTCGGAGCCGTAACCGCAGGCGGTCAGGGCGAGCAGGGGAAGGGCGGCGGTACCGGCGAGCAGGCGTATGGCCGCGCGGCGGCGGCGTGGTGCAGACACGGGAGGGTCATCCTCTCGGGGTGATCCGGGATTCAACATCGTCTTTCCGAGTATCCCTATTGACTTAGTAGGGATAAGCCCATCGGGGCAGCTCGGTCAAGGGGGTTCTTGAGGCGTGGACGAATCGCCCGGCATACGGGCCGGGGTTTCGTACGCCTTTGCACGCCTTTGTGCAGGTGAGGCGTTACGGGAGCGTGACCGGCAGCCCGGCCGCCCGCCACGCCTGGAAGCCGCCGATCAGATCGGTCGCCCGGGTCAGTCCGAGGGACCTGAGCGAGGCGGCGGCCAGCGACGAGGCGTATCCCTCGTCACACATGACGATCCAGTGCACCCCCGTGCCGGTGGCCTCGGCCACCGAAGCGCCGCTGGCCGGATCGCAGCGCCACTCCAGGTGGTTGCGCTCCACCAGCAGGGCCCCCGGCACGGTGCCGGAGGCGCGCCGCTGGAACTCGGGCCGGGTGTCCACGAGGACGGCGCCTTCGGTGAGGGCGGCGTACGCCTGCCGGGGGGTGAGGCGGTCCAGCGTGGCGCGTACGGCGGCGAGCGCGGCGTCGATCCCCGGGGTCCCGGCGGCCATCAGTCGGTCACCGGGTCGGTACGGACCGGGCGCAGGCCGCCGCCGGGCAGCTCGGCGTAGTAGGACATCGCCGACAGCGCCGGCGCGTAGGCGTGGATGCTGACGGCCGGTGCCGTCCCGTCGTTGACCACCTCGTGGACGTACCGCGGCCCGAACGAGCGCAGCCCGCCCACGGCCAGCTCCCGCGCCCGCGGCGCGGCCGGCGGTGCGGGGAAGCTGCGCTCGGTGAGCACCCCGGAGACGACCGTGAACGCGCCCGCGGCGCCGCCGTGGTCGTGGATCTCGGTGCCCTGCCCCGGCAGCCAGGTGAGCAGCCAGACCTCGTGGCCGCCGGTCACCTCCAGCCGGGTGTGGAAGCGGGCCGCGGCGTCGAAGCGGACCGCGGCACGCCAGCGGTCGGGCCGGCCGGCGAAGGCGCGGACCAGCTCGGCGAGCACGGCGGGCGCCGGGGCGGCGGGTGCGCCGGGCGCGACGGCGGGCGGGGCGGGGGAGAGCGTCGGCGGGGTGGACATGGAGACCTCGTTCCGGGGTTCGTACGGGGGCGGGCTGAGTGAGCGGGCGGAAAGGGCCCGTTCGGGATCGAGCACCCGCGGCGTACACCCGGGTGCGGCCGTCTACGGACGGCCGCGGGGACACAGCGCGCTCGCCACGCGCACCAAGTCCACGTGGTGGCGGGCGAAGAAGCGCTGGTCGGTGGGCATGCACGCACGATCGCAGAGATCCGGTCGCGCGCGCAATTCCCTTGCCCGGAAACGGAATTGCCGACGTAATTCCGAAACAATATGAAGCGTTTGTTAAATCTGCCGCGGGCGCGCATACGCCGCCGCCCGGGGCTCCGTGATGCGCGGGCCCCGGGCGGCGGCGTACCGGTGGTGGCCTAGTGGGCGCCGCCCAGGAGGCCGCGGATGCGGGCCGCCAGGGTCTCGAACTCCGGCGCCGACATCACCTTCCCGTAGTCCCGGGCCGGCGGCAGGTCCACCGGCATGGTCTCGATGATCCGGCCCGGGCGGGCGCTCATCACCTCGACCCGGGTGCCGAGGTAGACGGCCTCCGAGATGGAGTGGGTGACCAGCACGATGGTCGTGCCCGTCTCCCGCCAGATGCGGTTCAGCTCGACGTTCAGGTGCTCCCGCGTCAGCGCGTCCAGCGCGCCGAACGGCTCGTCGAGCAGCAGCACCGGCGGCTCGTGCAGCAGCGCGCGGCACAGGGCGACGCGCTGCTGCATGCCGCCGGACAGCTCGTGCGGCAGGGCCTCCTCGAAGCCCTTCAGGCCCGTCAGCTCGATGAGCTCGTCGGCCCGGCGGGCCGCGGTCTGCTTGTCCATGCCGCGCATCTCGGCCTGGAGCAGGATGTTCTTCCGCGCCCCGCGCCACTGCAGCAGCGCGGCCCGCTGGAAGGCGAAGCCGATGTTGCGCTGCGGTCCGGTCACCTGCCGGCCCAGGAGGCTGACCTGGCCCGTCGTCGGCAGCACCAGGCCGGCGATCATCTTCAGCAGGGTCGACTTGCCGCAGCCCGAAGGGCCGAGGATGGAGACGAACTCACCGGGCTCGATCCGCATCGAGACCCCGTCGACCGCCGTGGTGCGACTGCGCTTCGTCGTGAAGGTGCACGTCACCTCGCGGATGTCGATGCTTGCGGACGCCGCCGCGTCGGTCGCGGCGGTCTTCTTCTCTTCGAGCTGCGGCACTGCTCACCCCTTAGCGGCGTACGACGCGTCCCAGTAGTCGGCGGGCTTCTTGGCCTCCTTCAGCATCCCGCCGTCCGACAGCAGGTCGATAGTCTCCTGCCACGACTCCTCGGAGTTGACGCCGATACCGCCGCCGTCGCCCTGCAGCAGCGGCAGGGTGTCCTTGAGCTGGTTGGCGAGCACGTTGTCCGGCGGCGGCTCGGTCGCGGCCTCGGACATGATCTTCACGGCCTCTTCCTGGTTGGCCTCGACCTCCTGCCAGGACTTCGTCGTGGCCCGGACGAACGCCTTGGCCAGCTCGGGGTCGTCGGCCAGCATCTTGTCGGAGGCGACGATGCCGGTGCCGAGGACGTTCATGCCGAAGTCGGAGAAGAGGATGTAGTCGACGGTCTCGCCGGTGGTGTTCTCGATCGTCGGGCCCTGGTCGTGGAAGAAGCCCATGATGGCGTCGACCTTGCCGGCGGCGAGCTGCGAGATCTTGTCCGCGGGCTGGACGTTGACGACCTTGACCTTCGACGGGTCGACGTCGTTGGCCTCCAGCCAGCCGGGGAAGGTGGCGTACATCGCGTCGCCCGGCGTGCCCGCGACGGTCTTGCCCTCCAGGTCGGCCGGCTCCTTGATGTTCTCGTCGGAGACGAACTGCACGGAGGAGGGGCCCTTCTGGAGGTAGACCCCGAGGCTCTTGACCCCCATGCCCTCGCCGATGCCGGCCATCAGCGGCGGGGTGTCGGCCCAGCCGAAGTCGGTCTTGTTCTGCGCGACCTGCTGGATGGTGGCCGCGGAGCCGTTGCCGGGCTTGATCTCCAGGTCGATGCCCTCGTCGGCGTAGAAGCCCTTCTCCACGCCGTAGTAGAAGGCGGCGTGCTCCCCGTACGGCACCCAGTTGAGCGTCAGCGTGACCTTCTTGCCGTTGCCGTCGCCGCCTGAGTCGCCGCCGTCGTCGTCCGACGTGTCGGGGGCGCAGCCGGCGGCGGCGAGCAGCGCGCTCAGCAGGGTGAGTGTCGCCGCGGTGCGTTTCATGTCGTTGCCTTCCTGGGTGGTCCTACTGCGGGATACGGGCTGCGGTGCCATGGACGCGCACGGGCGGGCAGGGCCCCGCTCAGGTCGTCGCCATGGTCACGCTGGAGCCCTCGCGGCGGCTGGCGTGCCACGGGATGAGGAGGGACTCGGCCACCTCGATGACGACGAAGAGCACCACGCCGATCGCCGACATGAGGATCAGGTCCGCGAAGAGCAGCGCGGAGTTCAGGTTGCCGCTGGCGAGCAGCAGGATGTAGCCGAGCCCTTCGCTGGCGCCGACGAACTCGCCGACGACGGCGCCGACCACGGCGAGGGTCACCGCGACCTTCAGCCCCGCCATGAGCTGCGGCAGCGCACCGGGGAAGCGCACCTTGACGAAGACGCTCCACCGGCTGGCGCCCATCGTCGCGGAGAGGTCCAGCAGTTCCGGGTCGGTGTCGCGCAGCCCGGCGACGCCGGAGACGACGACGGGGAAGAAGGCGATGAGCACCGCCAGGATGATCTTCGGGGAGAGCCCGGTCCCGAACCACACGATGAGGATCGGCGCGATGGCGATCTTCGGGATGACCTGGGCGAAGAGGATGATCGGGTAGAGGGAGCGCTCGGCGGTCTTGGAGTAGACGATGAGCACGGCCGAGGCGATGCCGATGAGCGCCGCCAGCAGGAAGCCGATGACCGTCTCGTACAGCGTCACGTAGGTGTGCTCCGCCAGCATCGAGCGGTCTTCCCACATGACCTCGAAGACCGAGCCGGGGGTGGGGACGAGGTAGCGCTCGACCATCTCCCGCGCGGTGACGAACCACCAGACGAGGCCGATCACGGCGAGCACGATGAGGGGCCGCCACACGGCGGAGCCGAAGGCGGCGAGCTGGTTGCCGAAGCGCGCTCCGCGCCGCCCCGTCCGCTCGGGAGCGGTCGGGACGGCGGCGGGCGCCTTGATGTCGTCCTGTGCCGTTGTCACTCGAGATGCATCCAATCGAGGTTGAACACGTGGCCGTCGCCGGTGCGGTTCTTGCGGACGGTGGAACGGCTCCCGGCACCGGCCCGGGTGGCTTCCGGGCGGTGACCGTGGCGGCCTGTTCCGAAGGTCGTCCTGCGGTCGTGCAGTGAGGGTGGTGCCGGGTGGTGCCGAGTGGTGCCTGGTGCGGTGCTACGACAGTGGCCAAGGCCACAGAAAGCGCTTGCCATAAGCTACGGGCGGCGCCCACCCGCGGGCAAGGGGTCGTGAGGCAGATTCCTGCACCGCACCCGGCTCCGCAAGGCACCGTGCGCCGTGGTCTGATTCCTCCATGGAGAGCAGCGCCCTCACCACCTGGTCACTGGAGCAGACCGCCGCGGACGATCTCACCCCCGCGGCCGCGCCGGCGACCGTCGCGGCCGGCGAGCTGACCGTCGTACGCGCCGCTATCCCTTCCCCGGGTTTCAACCGTTATCTCTACGGGGCCGTCGGCGCCGACGTGTCGTGGACGGACCGGCTGGTGTGGGACGAGGAGCGCTGGCGCGCCTTCGTCGAGCAGCCGGGGACCGAGACGTGGGTGGCGTACGAGCGCGGGACGCCCGCCGGCTACCTGGAGTTGGAGGGGCAGTCCGACGGGGTGGTCGAGATCACGTACTTCGGCCTGCTGCCCGCGTTCCGCGGCCGGCGCGTCGGCGGGCACCTGCTCTCCGTCGGCACGGCCCGCGCCTGGGACCTGGCGGAGCGGTGGCCCGGGCGGCCGCCCACGCGCCGGGTGTGGGTGCACACCTGCAGCGATGACGGCCCGTACGCCCTGGACAACTACCGGCGCCGGGGCTTCCGGGTCTTCGACGTGCGCACCGAGGGCGGAGCGGCCGGCGGACCGCAGGAATAGGCGCTCACACCCTGGTGTCCAAATAGCAAGACCGGACTGTCCACATAGCGGATTACTGTGGACGATCGGCGGCACCCCATGCCACGCTCTCTCCATGGATCGAGCTGGAGTCGCCCTGGTGAGTCGGCGTCACGTCGATCTCGGCCGTATGTCCAGCGCCATCTGTCCGGCGGGCTGAAAGTCACAGCACCGCCGACCTCCCGCCGCCGCCCAGCCGTCCCCACCGTCGCGGACGCCCGCGCGCGCCCCTGTACAGCCGCCCTGCCGGAGAACCGTTTGCGCAGGTCATCAGGGTCGTACGCGCCCAGGGCCGGCTCCTCCGCTTGCCTTAAGGACACCCCTGTCATGGCTAACTCCTCCTCGCGCCCCACGGCGGCCGGTCGCCGCAAGGCGGGCCGCCACCGCGGCGAAGGCCAGTGGGCCGCCGGCCACTTCACGCCTCTCAACGGCAACGAGCAGATCAAGAAGGACGACGACGGTCTCAATGTGCGGACACGCATTGAGACGATCTACTCCAAGCGCGGCTTCGACTCCATCGACCCCGCGGACCTGCGCGGCCGGATGCGGTGGTGGGGGCTGTACACCCAGCGCAAGCCCGGTATCGACGGCGGCAAGACGGCGGTCCTGGAGCCTCACGAGCTGGACGACGAGCACTTCATGCTCCGCGTCCGCGTCGACGGCGGCCGGCTGACGGTCACCCAGTTGCGGACGATCGGCGAGATCTCGCAGGAGTTCGCCCGCGGCACCGCGGACCTCACCGACCGGCAGAACATCCAGCTCCACTGGATCCGGATCGAGGACGTCCCCGAGATCTGGCGCCGGCTGGAGTCCGTGGGGCTCTCCACCACCGAGGCGTGCGGCGACGTCCCGCGCGTCGTCCTCGGCTCCCCGGTCGCCGGCATCGCGGCGGACGAGATCATCGACGGCACCCCGGCGCTGGAGGAGATCCAGCGGCGCGTGGTGGGCAATCCCGCGTACTCGAACCTGCCCCGGAAGTTCAAGGGCGCGATCTCCGGCTCGCGGCAGCTCGACATCGTGCACGAGATCAACGACGTCGCCTTCGTCGGCGTCGAACACCCGGAGCTGGGCCCCGGCTTCGACGTCTGGGTCGGCGGCGGCCTGTCGACCAACCCCAAGCTGGGGGTACGGATCGGCGCCTGGGCGTCGCTGGAGGACGTACCGGACGTCTTCGAGGGCGTCGTCGCCATCTTCCGCGACTACGGCTACCGTCGCCTGCGCAACCGGGCCCGGCTGAAGTACCTGCTCGCGGACTGGGGCGCTGCGAGGTTCCGCCAGGTGCTCCAGGACGAGTACCTGCTGCGCACGCTCCCCGACGGCCCGCCGCCCGCGGCGCCCGCCGAGCGCTGGCGCGACCACATCGGGGTGCACCGGCAGCACGACGGCCGCTACTACCTGGGCTTCGCCGCCCGGGTCGGCCGCGTCGACGGCGGCACCCTGACGAAGATCGCCGAGCTGGCGGCGGAACACGGCTCCGACCGGCTGCGTACCACCGTGGAACAGAAGATGCTCATCCTCGACGTCGAGGAGGACCAGGTCGAGCCGCTGCGCGAGGCGCTGGCGGCGCTGGACCTCCAGGTCGAACCGTCGCCGTTCCGGCGCGGCACGATGGCCTGCACCGGCATCGAGTTCTGCAAGCTGGCGATCGTCGAGACCAAGGCCCGCGGCGCCTCGCTCGTCGACGAGCTGGAGCGGCGGCTGCCCGATTTCGACGAGCCGATCACCATCAACCTCAACGGCTGCCCCAACTCCTGCGCCCGTATCCAGGTGGCGGACATCGGTCTCAAGGGGCAGCTCGTCACCGACGAGGACGGCCGGCAGGTCGAGGGCTACCAGGTCCACCTCGGCGGCAGCCTCGGCATGGACCCGGGCTTCGGCCGCAAGGTACGCGGCCTGAAGGTCACCGCCGCGCAGCTCCCCGAGTACGTCGAGCGCGTGCTCACCCGCTACACCGCCGGGCGCGAGGAGGGCGAGCGGTTCGCCCAGTGGGCCGCGCGGGCCGGCGAGGAGGACCTCAAGTGAGCGGGCGGGCGGCGCCGTTCTACTGCCCGTACTGCGGCGACGAGGACCTGCGCCCGTCGGAAGAGGGCCACGGCACGTGGGAGTGCAGGTCCTGCAATCGCGCTTTCAAGCTCTCGTTCCTCGGGCTGCTGGCCGACGGCCTGCGTCCCGACAGCGATGGAGGGAACCACAACCGATGACGGTCATCGAAGACGCGGACACCGATACCGCCGATACCGCGGCGCTTGCCGAGCAGGCCGGCCGCGAACTGGAGGACGCCCCGGCGCTGGAGATCCTGCGCTGGGCCGCGGACACGTTCGGCAAGCGCTTCTGTGTCACCTCGTCCATGCAGGACATGGTCGTCGCCCATCTGGCGTCCCGTGCGATGCCGGGCGTGGACGTCCTCTTCCTCGACACCGGCTACCACTTCCCCGAGACCATCGGCACCCGCGACGCGGTCGCCGCCGTCATGGACGTGAACGTCGTCTCGCTCACGCCCCGGCTGACGGTCGCGGAGCAGGACGCCGAGTACGGCCCGCGGCTGTACGAGCGCAACCCCGACCTGTGCTGCGCGCTGCGCAAGATGCGGCCGCTGGAGGACGGCCTGGCCGCGTACGACGCCTGGGCCACGGGCCTGCGCCGCGACGAGTCGCCGACGCGCGCGAACACCCCGGTCGTCGGCTGGGACGCCAAGCGGCGCAAGGTGAAGGTCTCGCCGATCGCCCGCTGGACCGAGGAGGACGTGCAGGCGTACGTCGCCGAGCACGGCGTGCTGACCAACCCGCTGCTGGCCGACGGCTACCCCTCCATCGGCTGCGCGCCCTGCACCCGCCGCGTCGCCCCCGGCGAGGACGCCCGCGCCGGCCGCTGGGCGGGCTTCGCCAAGACCGAGTGCGGCATCAACGTCTGATTCCGCCGCGACCCAACCGAGCCCCAACCGGACCGTCCTAGCGTTGCGAGCCATGCATCCCGTACTGCTGATCGTCGCCCACGGCAGCCGCGACCCGCGGCACGCCGCCACCGTCGCCGCGCTCGCGGCGCGGGTGGCGGCGGCGCGGCCGCACGCGCGGGTGGAGACCTGCTACCTGGACCACTGCGCCCCGCGGGTGCCGCGGGCGCTGCGGCGGCTGTACGACCAGGGCGTACGGGACGTCGTGGCGCTGCCGCTGCTGCTGGCCCGCGCCTTCCACGCCAAGTCCGACATCCCCGCCGTCCTGGACGAGGTACGGGCCGCGCTGCCGCGGCTGCGCGTCGTGCAGGGCGGCGTGCTCGGCCCGGACGCGCTGCTGACGGCGGCGCTGGACCGCCGGATGGCGGCGGCGGGGCTGCACCTGCCCGCGGAGCGGGCCCGCACGGGCGTCGTGCTGGCCGCGGCGGGCTCCTCCGACCCGGAGGCGATCGCGAGCGTCGCCGAGACCGCGCGGGAGTGGCGGCGTACCGCCGGATGGTGCGCCGTGCGGCCCGCGTTCGCCTCCGCGGCACCACCCCGTACGGCCGACGCCGTCCGCGCGCTGCGCGCGGACGGCGCCGAGCGGGTGGCGGTGGCGCCGTACGTCATCGCCCCGGGCTTCCTGCCGGACCGCATCGTGCGGGGCGCCACCGAGGCGCGGGCGGACGTGCTCGCGCCGGTGCTGGGGGCGGCGCCGGAACTGGCGCTGCTGCTGGCACGACGCTACGACGAGGCGTGCACGACGGAGCCCCTGCCGCTCTCCGCGTAAGGCCGAAGAACCGCCCGCCGGTACGGGGCCGCAAGGCGGGCGTCGCGACCGGCCCCGGAGGTACGCCGTGCCTCTTCGGGGCGGCGTTGTCGGTGGCGGGTGTGAGGATGCCGGTATGACGCCGTTGCTTCTCACCGACATCGAGCGTGCCGTGCGCAGCAGTTGGGGCCCGGACACGTGCACCCCCGAGTTCCGGGAGTACTGGACGCCCCGGAATCCCGCCCGTGACCAGTGCGGGGTGACCGCGATGGTCGTGAACGACCTGCTGGGGGGCGAGCTGCTGCGCGGCGAGGTGCTGGTGGACGGGCAGCGCACGGACTACCACTGGTGGAACCGCCTGGGCCTGGGCGTGGAGATAGACCTCACCCGCGAGCAGTTCGGCCCGGAGGAGACGGTCACGGAGGGCATGGTCGTCGCCCGCCCGCCGCAGATAGTCCGCCTGCGCGAGGAGTACGAGCTTCTCCGCGACCGGGTCGCGGAGAAGCTCAAGGCCGCGCGCTAGGAGCCGGTGCGCCCGGTCAGCCCGACGCCCGGCGCCACTTGCGGAGGCTGATCAGCTCGCGGGGCGGGGTCAGTTTGCTGCCGACCTCGACGTACGAGACCTCCGCCGCGTAGACGTCGCCCGCCGAGTCGACCGCGATGCTGTGCAGCCAGTTGAAGCTCGCCGGGGACTCCCCGGGGAGGTCCGCGCCGAAGCGGGTGATCTCGTGGCCCGCGGTGTCGAAGACGCGGATCTTGTGGCCGATGCCGGGGACGCCGTGCTGGATCGGGGGCGGGCCCTGTTCCGCCACGTAGAGGCGGGTGCCGGGGCCCGTTCCCGTGGCGCAGACCGCGACCGCCTTGTGGGCGTGCCAGGTGGTGCGGAAGTCGCCGGTGCGGGAGAAGACCTGGACGCGGTGGTTCTCGCGGTCGCAGACGACCACGGTGCCGTCGCCGTCGGCGGCGTCCGCGAGCGTCAGCGCGTGCGGGAGGCTGAAGCTGCCCGGGTCGGTGCCCGGGGTGCCCCAGGAGGCGAGGTGGCGGCCGGTGGCGTCGTAGTGGTGGACGCGGGAGTTGCCGTAGCCGTCGGTGACGAAGATGTCGCCGGTGCGCGGGCATATCGCCACGTCCGTGGGGCGGTTGAAGGGCTCGCCGCTCTGGAAGCCGCTGGGCTCGCCGGTGCCGAGGGTCAGCAGGGTGGTGCCGGTGCGGTCGGTCTTGGTGATCGTGTTGCCGACGTCGTCGACGAGCCAGAGGTGGTCCTCGTGGTCGACGGTGACCGCGTGCGGCCGGGTGAAGCGGCAGCCGCGCCAGCGCGGCTGGACGTTGCCGTACGGGTCCTCGTACAGCTCGGTGCCGAGGTACGGGGTGTCGTTGCCCCACATGTCGACAACGTTGCCATCCGGGTCGAAGACGAGCACCGGCATGTTGCCGCGGTTGAAGACGTAGACGCGGTCGGCCGAGTCGACGGCCACCGAGGTCGCTTCCCTGAGCCAGATCCCGTGCGGGATCTTCGCCCAGAGGGGGACGGGTTCGTAGACGGTGTCACTGGTCGCGGGCCCGACGGGCATCGCTTCCTCCCCTGCAGACGCGTGGGCGGGCGATCATAGCCCGCGCGGGCGAACTCAGCCGCGCGCGGCCAGCACCGCGGGGGCCGTGGACCGGGGGAGCAGGTCGTCGGGGCGACTGGGGAGCAGGAGCTGGACGTCGAGTTCGTCGGAGAAACGATACGGCCGGTGCGCCAGCAGCCCGCCCAGCTTCCGGCGCAGCCGGGAGAGCTCCGCCCGTACGGTCACGGTGCGCCCTGGGTCGCCGAAGAGCGCGTCGGCCAGCGCCGTGGAGCTGAACCCGTCGCGGTGCACCGCCAGCAGATACAGCAACTCCGCGTGCCGCGGGCTCACCTGCTGCGACCACCGTCCCGCGCCGCCCAGCACCATCAGGCTCGGCGACGCCGGCCGGGTCAGGTCCAGCACCACCCGCGTCGGCGCGGCCGCGGACCCCTCCGGCTCCACCCGTACCAGCCATCCGCCACCCGGCAGCGGTTCCAGCGCACACCGCCCGAGCCCCGGCAGCACGCACTCGCCCGCCGCCGGCGACTTCGGCAGCGCCACCCGCTCCGGCGGCGCCATCCCGGTGGCCGCCGCCGCCCAGCCGTGCTCGTCGACGGCCAGCGCCCGGCCGCCGATGCCGGCGAGCACCGGCGCCGCGACGGCTCGCAGCCGCCCCATCGCCGTCCAGTGCCGGTCGCGCAACTCGCCCTCCGCGACCCGGCCGACCGCGGTGACGAACGCCAGCGAGATCGTCGGCATCGTGCGCGCGGGTCCCGTGACGTTGACCACGCCGAGCAGCCGCCCGTCGCGCGGGTCGGTGAGCGGCGCGGCGGCGCAGCTCCACCGGTGGCAGTTGCGGAGGAAGTGCTCGTCGCCGTAGACGCCGACGGGGCGGCCGGTCGCCAGCGCGGTGCCGATGCCGTTGGTGCCCGCGGAGTCCTCGCTCCAACTCGCGCCCTCCGCGAGGCCGATGCGGCTCACCGCCTTGAGCATCGCGCGCTCGCCCTCCCGCCACAGCACCACGCCGTCGGCGTCGGTGACCACGACGACGTGCTCGGGCACGCTCTCCTCGGCCGGGATCAGCCCGTCGCGCAGCACCTCGCGCAGGACGCCGACGCCCGCCGTACGCCGCCGCCACTCCAGCTCCGCGACGCCCACCCGCCGGGGACGGCCGACCTCGCGGTCCAGGCCGCGCTCCTCCGCGCGGCGCCACGAGTCGCCGATCAGCTCGCGGGGCACGTGGGCGGCCGGCGGCAGTTCCGGCAGGGGGACCGCGTACGCCCCGGCGGCCCGCGCGCCGCCCGTACGGCCGCCCGCGGCGCCGGCCGTCAGCGCCCGTCCCCAGGCGGCCCGCGGGCCACGCGCCCGGCTCCGCTGCCGGTGCCCCCGCCCGCTGCCGCCCGCATCCGCACTTTCCGGCACAACACTCCCCGCTGGCCCGTCCGTTCAGCCGGTCCGGGTCAATGGTGCACGCGCCACCGCCCCTCCGCCCACCTCTTGGACCAAACCGATCACGTCGCCACAGCAAGCTGCAACGGTGTGCAACCTTTGCGTGCGCGCGTGCGCGAGGAGTTGAGTGAGGGCCGGGTTGACGAGCGGAGGGGGTGCCGAGTCGGCGCGGCACCGCTTTCCGACGCCCTGACACAGCGGAAGGTCACCTCCCCACCCTGCGGGAGGGACCTTCCGCTGTCGCGTGCCCTGCCGCACTCGCTCAGGCGGCGCTTTCCGACCGGAGCACTGGGTCCTGTGGGGAGTCGCGATCAAGGTGTCGGTTGGAGGCTGTGAAGCCAGATGACGGTGCCGCGGAGGTGGAGGGCGGCGAGGTAGCTGTCCGGCGTCTTGTCGTACCGGGCGGCGATCCCGCGCCACGCTTTGAGCTTGTTGATCAGGCGTTCGACGGTGTTGCGGTCCTTGTACAGGTCCGCATCGTGGGTGACCGGCCGTCCGCCGCGCCGTCCCCTCTTCTTCCGGTGGGCCGCCTGGTCCTTCTTCTCCGGGATGACGGCTTTGATGCCGCGTTCGCGCAGGTGGGCGCGGTTGGCGAGGGAGGAGTATGCCTTGTCGCCAGCCACCGCGCCGGGGCGGGTGCGGGGGTGGCCGGCCCGACCGCGGACCCGGAACTTGGACAGGACCGGGACGAACTGGGGACTGTCGGCGGCCTGCCCCGGGGCGAGGGTGAAGGCCAGTGGGCGGCAGCGGCGGTCGGCTGCCACGTGGACCTTGCTGGTCAGCCCGCCGTGTGAGCGGCCCAGGGCGGCTGTTTTCAGCCGTGCCCGGCGTCGTTGGTGCAGGCGTCGGCGCTCGTCCCGGCGGGCGGTTTCGGCCGCATCACCAGGTTCTGCGGCACATTGATCCTTTTGTTCCTTGCCGCGGCCCCCCTTTCCTCCGTCAGTGCTCTCTCCAGCGCTGCCAGCGTCTTGGCGTCCACCCTCATGCCGGCCGCGTCGTGATGCGCTCTCGCTGTGGTGGAGTCGACGCTGACCAGGGAAAGGTCCACCTGGTCCCGCCGTGCGGCCTCAGCGATCACCGCCTCCATCAGGGCCTGGAAGACGCCCGCGTCGCGCCACTGGCGGAACCGGTCGTAGACCGTGGACCAGTTATCGTCGGCGCTTCGGGCGGAGGCGAAGCCGCAGAGCTCGCATCGGGTTGCTCGCGCTTGATGGCCGCGTCCACTGCGGCACCGATGCGGCGCAGTGCCGCCAGCTCCTGAGGACCGAGATCATCGATCAGGTACTCGCGGACTGCGGCGACGTGTCCCGGCGCCGCCGCCACCACTACGTCGTAACCGGCCTCGGTCAGCGTCGCGGTGGTGCGCCTTCCGGAACCGGGGATCCGCTTCCGTACGAGCAGTCCGCGCTTCTCGAGCCGACCGGCGACATGGGACAGCCTCGACAGCGATGCCGCCGTTCGCGCGGCCAGGGCGCTCATCTGCATGGTGCGGTCCGGCTGCTCGGAGAGGACCGAGAGCACCATGTATTCGAAGAAGGTCAGCTGAGCCTCGCGCTGCATGCGCGCATCCAGCGCGGCCGGCAGGCTGATCATGATCGCGGAGTTGGCCAGCCACGCCGCCAGCTCGTCGCCGTTCAGCCATCGCGTCTCGGCAACCGGACCGGTGGACGCCCCCGAGCCGGAGCCTTCGTCGGCGCGAGCCGTCGCCTCGGATGTCGGCCCGTTCCGTGGACGCCGACGGCGCCGGCCGTTCGTGTCATCTGCCGTGCTCGCCATGAGGACATCCTAGACCCACTTATTGACGCGTCAAGTTCGAAGGAGTAGAACTTGACGCATCAAGTTCACTCTGCGGTGCTGAGGCCCGCCCCACACGGAATGGACAACAGATGCAGTCCACGTCGCTCGGCAGGCTCGATGTCCCGCGCATCGGCCTGGGTGTCATGGGGATGTCGGCGTACTACACCGGCGCCGGCCGGGACGGAGCCGAGTCGATCCGCACCATTCATCGCGCCGTCGACCTCGGTGTCACCCATCTGGACACCGCCGAGGTGTACGGGCCCTACGTCAACGAGGAACTGGTGGGCCGCGCGATCAAAGGCCGCCGGGACGAAGTCGTTCTCGCCACCAAGTTCGGCCTCGTCTCCCACACCGGCCGGCCGGGCCCGGACAGCACCCCCGCCAGCATTCACACGGCTGTCGACGGCTCACTGCGACGGCTCGGAACCGACCGCATCGACCTCTACTACCAGCACCGGGTCGACCCCAACACTCCCATCGAGGAGACGATGGGGGCGCTGAGCGAGCTGGTGGAGGCGGGCAAGGTCCTCCACATCGGACTGTCGGAGGCGGCAGCGGCGACCGTCCGCCGGGCCCATGCGGTTCATCCCGTGGCCGCTGTCCAGAGCGAGTACTCGCTCTGGACGCGGGACCCGGAGGCCGAGGTGCTGCCTACGCTGCGTGAGCTCGGCATCGGACTGGTTCCCTATGCACCGCTGGGACACGGCTTTCTCACCGGTGACATCCGCACCCTGGACGGCTTGGACGCCGCCGACTGGCGTCGCTCCAATCCCCGGTTCACCGGCGACAACCTCACGCGCAACCTGCGCATCGTCGACCAGGTACGCGAGGTCGCCGACGAGGTCGGGGCCACGCCCGCGCAGGTCGCTCTGGCCTGGCTGCTCGCGCAAGGGGACGGCATCGCGCCCATTCCGGGGACGAAACGCATCGACCGCCTCAAGGAGAACAGCGCCGCCGACGGCATCCGACTCACCCCGGGCCAGATCGCCCGTCTGAACAACCTCACACCGGCGTCCGGCGAACGCCATGCCGAGCCCGACATGGCCGCCGTCGACCAGTGAGAGAAGCGCGAACGCGCCGATTCGCCCCGCGCACCACACCACGTCTTGCTTCAGCGAAAGAAATGGAACACCACATCATGTCAAGCACTTTCATTCGGGTCGGCATCATCGGCGCGGACACGAAGGCGAGCTGGGCGGGCGCATCGCACATACCCGCGCTGGCGGCACAGCCCGACTTCCACCTGGCCGGTGTGGCGACGCGGCACGAGGAGAGCGCGCGCGGCGCTGCCGAGGCGTTCGGCGCCGAGCGTTGGTTCGCGGACCCCTACGCGCTCATCGGTGACCCTTCGATCGACGTCGTCACCGTTGCGGTGAAGGTCCCGGCTCACCGCGAGCTCGTCCTGGCGGCCCTCGCGGCGAACAAGGCCGTGTACGCGGAGTCGCCGCTGGGCACGACCGTCGCGCAGACGGAAGAGATGGCTGACGCGGCCGGCTCACTGCACACCGCGATCGGCCTGCAGGGCCGGCTCAACCCCTCGGTACGCCGCGCGGCGGAGATCATCGCTCAGGGCCGGCTCGGGCGGCTGCTCTCGGCGCGAGTCGCCGCGACGACCTTTGGCAACGGCCCGGAGTCGGTGAGCGCATACGAGTACTTCGACAAGGCAGCGTCCGGAGCCGGTTTCCTCACCATTGCCGCGGGCCACGTCCTGGATGTGGTCGAGGCCGTTCTCGGCGACATCACCGAGATCGACGCCCGCACCGAACTCCTTTGGCCCCAGGTGAAGTTGGTCGACACCGGCGCGATATCTGTCCGCGAGGTCCCGGATCACCTCGACGCCATCGCCAAGACCTCCTCGGGGGCGCCGGTCGGGGTGCAGATCCTGGCGGGCGTGCCCGCCTCCGACGCCCACTTCAGTCTGGAGGTACGCGGATCGGAGGGCTGGCTGAAGCTGACGGGCGACCACCCCGCGGGCGTTCAGGTCGGCGACCTCACCCTCTCGTCGAGCGTCGACTTCACCGCGCCCGACCGCCCGGTCGCCACCGGCGCGGGACCCACCGCCGCCGACATCTGGACGGGCGCTTCCATCAACGTCGGCGAGGTCTACGCCAGCCTGGCCCGCGACATCACGAACGGCACCCACCACACCCCGGGTTTCCAGCACGCCGCCCACAACAGCCGTCTCATCGCCCGAGTCGAACAAGCCGCCCGGACCGGCGTCCGGCACTGACGCCACCGCACCTCGCGGCACCGTGCCTTACTGCCGTGACGGATACGGCGACCGATCCGCGGGCACGGGCGGCCGACATAGGTTCGGACCCGCTGAAGGGTTCCTGAGGCCCACCCCCCGATCAGGGAGTCGTTGATGATGTCAGTCGCTCGTCACCATGGCCCTCGCGGCGCTTCGCGGCAGGCTCACGGCGTATGACCACCTCCGCGCGCGCCGCTGTTCTCGAAGCGCAGGACGGGCCCTTCGATTTCCGCGACATCGAGATCGAGGATCCGCGGTCCGACGAGGTACTCGTTCGCATGGTCGCGACCGGAATATGCGCGACCGACGCTCACGTGCGGGCACAGCGAATGGCGACGCCGCTGCCGGTGGTGCTGGGGCACGAGGGAGGAGGAGTCGTCGAACGCGTGGGTGCCGCTGTCACCACCGTCGAGCCCGGTGACCACGTCGTCCTCTCCTACCACTCGTGCGGCCGCTGCAAGCCGTGTATGTCCTCGCACGCGGCCTACTGCGACAACGTCTGGGCGGCCAACTTCGCAGGTGCCCGCCTGGACGGCTCGAACGGTCTCCACGTCGCCCACGGTGCTGAGCCGCACGGTCACTTCTTCGGCCAGTCCTCGTTCGCCACCCACGCCCTGACGCACCAACGGAACACGATCAAGGTCCCCCGCGATCTGCCCCTCGACGTCATGGCTCCGCTGGGGTGCGGGCTGCAGACAGGCGCGGGGGCCGTACTCAAGGCCCTCGCCGTGCCGGCGGGAGCGTCCTTCGCGGTCTTCGGCGTGGGAGCGGTGGGCCTGGCGGCGGTCATGGCGGCACATGTCGCGGGTGCCACCACCATCGTCGCCGTCGATGTCGCCGCCGACCGCCTCGATCTGGCCCGCGATCTCGGAGCGACGCACCTCGTCGACCCCGGCGGGGTCGAGGATCTGACCGGCGCGCTCCGGACCGTCGACGAACGCGGTCTGGAGTACGTCCTCGACACGAGCGGCCGCGCGGAGAACCTCGCCGCCGGGGTCGGCGCCCTGGCACCGATGGGCCGATTCGGCTTCGTGGCGTTCCACGAAGGAACGGGCGCCATGCTCGACGCCGGCCGGCTCACGCTCGGCCAGTCGCTTCAGGGCATCATCCAGGGCGACGCCGTCTCGTCGCTCCTGATCAACGACCTTGCCCAGCTCTATCGAGCGGGCCGGTTCCCCATCGACCGACTGCTGTCCTTCTACGACTTCGCCGATATCAACACCGCGTTCGAGGATGCGGGCTCGGGCCGCGTCACCAAGGCGGTCCTTCGATTCACGTCACCGGGATAGACCACCCGTTCGACAGATTCCCAAGAACACGAAGAGGCTCCCGTCGATGTGCCAGAGCAGTCAGATACCCATCAGCGTCGAAGAAACCCCGAGCTTCTACGGGATCGACCACTATGGATTCCCCCGCGCGGGGGCGGACGACCCGTTGGACCCCGAGGGCTATTACCCCCCGTATTTCCAGAGCGAGCACTTCCAGAAGTACGGCTACCACGTGGAAGAACTGCGCGGCGGCTTCTACTGGGTCACCAGTGCCGGCTACGACGCCGCATTCGTGGTGACCGAGGAGGGCGTGGTCGCGATCGACGCACCCCCGACGCTGGGCGAGAACATGCTGGCGGCGATCGAGGACGTCACCGGCCGACCGGTGACCCACGTCATCTACAGCCACTGGCACGCCGATCACATCGGCGCGGCCTCCGTGTTCGGTCCCGACGCCGAGATCGTCGCCCACCGCATCACCAAGGAACTCCTGGAGCGCTTCCCCGACCCGAAGCGCCCCCTGCCGACGAGGACGTTCGACGACGAACTCGTCCTCGCAGTGGGCGGCGTGAGCCTGCAGCTCTCCTACAGGGGAGAGAACCACTGCCCCGGCAACATCTTCATCTACGCACCGCAGCAGAAGGTGCTCACGGCCGTCGACATCGTCAGTCCGGGAAGCGTCACGTTCATGCACTGCGACGCCTCGCAGAACATCTCCGGCTGGTACGAAGCTCAGTCCCAGATCCTCGAATACGACTTCGACTACTTCGTCGGCGGGCACCACATGCATTACGGCACCTACGAGCAGGTGAAGCTGTGCGTGGAGTACTTCACCGACGTGCTCGAGGGGGCGACTGCGGCGGTCGAGCGGTTCAGCCGCTCGGATGCGCTCGCCGACATCGTGACCGGCACCGGCTGGAACAGGATCTTCGTCGGTACCGAGAACTGGATCAGCTCCATGGCGAACTACACCACCCGCCACGTCCTCGAGAAGGAGACGAGCGACGGCCGGCTCTGGTGGGAACGGCTGGCAGGAGCCACCACCCAGACCAAGTACCACGCGTACACCGCGCTGGAATCGATCCGCCTCGAACGGCCCCGACCCGACTACCGCCTGCGAGGCGAGAATCCTCCGGTCTTCCTGACCTGACACCGTTCTGAACGGTGCGAGCGAATGACCCTTACCGGGTCTGCGTGAGCGAGCACGCCGAAGCACGCCGCAGCGGAAGTGCCGCCGGCTCGATATGAGAAGGAGAAGGATCACCATGAAAGCCGTCGTCATCACCTCGTTCGGCGAACCCTCCGTGTTGCGGGTTGCGGAGGCTCCGCGACCGGTGCCGGGTCCGGGTCAGGTACTGGTGCGGGTTCACGCCGCGGGGGTGAACCCGGCGGAGATCCAGGCACGCGCCGGAGTGTTCCGCCTGCGTGCTCCCGCCATCATCGGATTCGAGTTCGCCGGCGTCGTCGAGGCGGTCGGCCCGGGCGTCGACGAGGGCGTGGTCGGCGACCGCGTCGCCGGGTGGCCGGACTCCGCCACCCAGGGCTCCTACGCCGAGTACACGGTCAGCAGCAACTTCGCGACGATCCCCGACGGCGTTTCCTTCGAGGAGGCCGCGGCTACTGTCATCGGCGCCGACAACGCGGCGAGGGCTCTCGGGCTTCTGAACATGCGCCCGGGTGAAACGCTCGTGGTCACCGGCGCGAGCGGTGCTCTGGGCGGCGCCGCCGTGCAGTTCGCGCGACAGCGCGGTGTGACGGTGATCGGCGTCGCCGGGACTGACAACGCCGACTTCGTCAGGAGTCTCGGAGCAACCCCTGTCGCCCACGGCCCGGGCCTGGTCGATCGCATCCGTGCCGCCGCTCCGGGCGGGGTCGACGCCGCGCTCGACACCGCCGGCAAGGGGCTCCTTCCCGCCCTCGTCGATCTTCTCGGCGGCGCCGACCGGATCGTGACGCTCGCCGACCGCGATGCCGCACTACACGGCGTCGCATTCAGCCCCGGGGGCAGCGGGAACCGCGACCGCGGCCCTGTCCAGGAAGCCCTGAATCTGATCGCCGCCGGCGCATGGACCGCACGCATCGGCCGGAGCTTCCCACTCGACGAGGCCGCGGACGCTCATCGCCTCGTCGCCACGGGCCACACCCACGGAAAAGTCATCCTCCTTCCCTGACTCGGCCGACCGGCCATTCAACCACGACAACAATCAATTGGAGAATCCGAAATGCCTGCAGTCCTCGTCCACGGTGTACCTGATACCCACCGGCTTTGGGACACCGTCCGTTCCTATCTTCAACGCGAAGATATTGTGACGATCGACCTCCCCGGGTTTGGCGTACCCCTACCAACGGGATTCACGTCGACGAAAGAAGAGTATCTCGATTGGCTTATTGAGAAGATCGAAGAAATCGGCGAACCCGTCGACCTGGTCGGTCATGATTGGGGGTCTCTGCTCACGGGCCGTCTCGCGTCTATCCGACCGGATCTGGTGCGGACATGGACAGGCATCAGCGGACCCATCGATCCGGAGTATCCGTGGCACTATCTTGCCAAGATCTGGCAAACGCCAGGCGAGGGCGAGCAATGGATGGCGGACCTCGACCTCGAGGCGTTCGCAGCAAGCCTCAACGAGGCGCAGATGCCGCGCGACGCGGCAAACGAATCGGTCCGGCATCTTGATGCCACTATGAGAGCAAGCATTCTCGCCCTTTACCGTTCGGCGATCGAGGTCGGGGCGGAGTGGAAGCCAGGTTTGAGCAACGTGACCGCACCAGCGCTAGTGATCTGGGGCCTGGACGATCCGTTTCTTCCTCACCGCTTCGCCGACGAGCTCGGTAATGCCACACGCGCACGTGCCGTCTTCAAGCTGCGCAGCTCGCACTGGCCGATGATAGAGCGTCCGGCCGATGTCGCGCGCGAACTCGAGGCCCACTGGGCTCACGTGTAAAACCTGCGCTTGGGTCACTCGGGCTCAAACCCCGCGGCCGCTACGCGAACGGCAATAATTGCTCGCTCGCCATGGTGAGCCCGAGTGCCCACGCATTTGTCAGGAAACGAATCATCGTGACGCAGCCCGGAGAGCGTTGCCGGGGCTGCACACGGCAGGAGCATCCTCATGACGAATTCAGCAAATACCCGGATCGGCGTCGGCCTTGTCGGGGCTAGTGCCGATCGGGGTTGGGGCGGAATTGCTCACGCCCCAGCGCTGCAGGCGCTCGACGCGTTCCAGATCCGCGCCGTCAGTACGACTCGTATGGAGAGCGCGAACGCGACCGCTCGTCGGCTGGGCGCCGATCTCGCCTTCGACACACATGAGGCTCTGGTCGTGCGACCGGAGGTCGACCTGGTGGTGGTCGCGGTCAAGGTGCCGGAGCACAAGCGGATTGTTTCCGACGCGCTGGCCGCGGGCAAGATGGTTTATTGCGAATGGCCGCTCGCAAGAAACCTGTCGGAGGCCGAAGCGCTGGAGGGGTTTGCCCGCGAGCGGCGGCTGCGGACGGTTGTCGGGTTGCAGGGCGGCCTGCACCCGCCGATCCTCTTCCTTCGCGACCTCATCGCGCAAGGCGTGATTGGCAAGCCGCTCAGCACGAGCATCCGAGCGCATTTGACCGACGACATGTGGGTCGGCCGATATGACCCGCCGGTCGAGTACATGGCTCACGCAAAGCATGGCGCCACGCTTCTGAGCATCATGCTCGGCCACGGGCTCGAACCGCTTGCGCGCGTGCTCGGCACGTTCGCGAGTCTGTCCGCCGTCGTCGCCAATCAGCGCGGTGACGGCGTCCGCCTCTCCGATGGCGCGTCGCTGCCGAAGGACGCGCCGGATGAGATCGTCGTCGCCGGCGTTCTCGAAGGCGGGATCGTCACTTCGCTGCACTACAGTGCCGGGCAGTCCGCCGGCCCGGCGACGGTATGGGAGATCCAGGGCACCGAGGGCAGTGTGCGTGTGGAGTCGGCGTCGGGCTACATCCATTTCACCGATTTCACCATCACGCTGCGCCGCGGCAGCGAGCCTGTCCAAGTGCTACAGGTCCCCCCCGCTTATGCGGCTCCTGACCTGCAACTCGACGCACCCGCAGCGGGGGTCGCCCGCCTCTACGCCCAGTTCGCCGCCGACCTCCGCGACGGAACCGCCGATGCGCCGGATTTCGCGGTCGCACTCGATCGCCACCGGGTACTCGAGGCGATCACATGGGCGGCTGAAACAGGTCATCGGCAGCATCTGTCCCGCCCCGACCGAATGAACTCCACTCTTTGAACCCGGGAGAGGCACTGCCGCAGGACCCGAGGAGACGGCGATCCGCGAGCTAACCCTGACTTGATCACACAGAGCTGACTACTGGACTTGATTGGGTGATGTCGGGTCGTTCGGCTGAGCGTTGAGCCCTCTGCGCTGTACTGCTGTGACCGTGAGGTACGCGCAGGGCGGCGGCTTGACCGGCGCCGAGAGGGGAGCCCGGGAGCGAGTGCGGCTGGATGCGGTGGCTCGGTTCGAAGCCGGGGACAGGAACAAGGGCATCGCTGCCTCTCTGCGGGTGTCTGAAAGATCGGTGGAACGGTGGCGGCGGCAGTGGCGTGAGGGTGGGGCGGCTGGTGTCGCCTCGAAGGGGTCGCCCGGTAGGCCGAGGCTCAGCGGTGCCCAGGTCGCCAGGTTGGAACGGGAGTTGGAGCGTGGCCCGCTCGCACACGGCTGGGCCGACCAGCGGTGGACCCTGGCGCGAGTCAAGAAACTGATCGGTCGGCTCTTCCGTATCTCGTACACGGTGGAGGGCACATGGCGACTGCTCAAGCGTCACGGCTGGTCGTGGCAGCAGCCCGCGCGCCGCGCGATCGAGCGTGACGACGACGCGGTGGAGCTGTGGAAGAAGGAGGTCTGGCCGCGGGTAAGAGCACCGCGGCGGCCTGCAACGGCTGGATCGTCTTCGAAGACGAGGCCGGCCAGTCGCTGACGCCGCCGCGTGCCAGAACCTGGGGCCGAATCGGCCGGACCCCGGTGGTGCGAGGCCGAGGCCGAGGCTCGGGCCGGGTGTCCATGGCGGGCATGACCTGCTACAAGGCGGGCGAACGGTCGCGGCTGATCTATGCAGTGCGCGAATACCGCGGACGCAAGGGCCAGCCCAAGGGCTTCGGCTCGCGGGACTTTCGTGACCTGCTGGTCCGCGCACGGATCCAGCTTGGTGGTCCGATCGTGCTGGTCTGGGACAACGTCCGTATTCACCTGACCGCAGACTTGCGCGAGTTCTTCGCAGCGAACACCGACTGGCTTACGGTGTTCCAACTCCCTGCCTACTCCCCAGACCTGAACCCGCAGGAAGGCGTGTGGTCTTTGGTCAAGCAGGACCTGGGCAACCTCGCCGCCGCCGACCTGGGGCAGGTCACCCGGACCGTGAAACGCAAGCTCAAGATGCTGCAGTATCGGTCCCGTTTGCTCGACGGCTGTCTTGCTGGCACCGGCCTGGCCCTCGACGAGTGACCTGCTTGGGACCTGCCATCCGAATGCGCGTTCAGTAGCATCACGTCGCCTGGATGAGGTTCCCGCCTGACGAATCGAGTTAGCTCATGAGTGACGATGTCCTCTCCGTCATTCCGACCGACCCGTATTGGCAGCCCGAACAGGCTGCGGCTGACCGTACTGCGTCGATCGTGGAGGACCTTGCCCCCGGCCTCCCTGACGGCGTCGATGTCGAGATCGACGTCACCTGGCACGACACGCTCACCGTTGTCGACTGTGGTCAGAACCTGCAGAAGATCGGTTGTCCCCACTGCAGGGCGTCGATCGACATCGAGTGGTGGGCCGACCTACTCGAAGCCCACTGCGACGACGGCTTCACAACCCTCGCCGTGGTGGTCTCCTGCTGCGGCACCGCGACGTCGCTGGACGTACTGGACTACGACTGGCCCTGTGGCTTTGCTCGATTCGAGATCGCCATCTGGAACCCCGAGCGTGTCTGGTTCAGCGACGATGAACTGACTGCCATCGGGCACGCACTCGGACATCCAGTCCAGCAAGTCAGGGCCCACATCTGACGCACGTCAGCCCGCGAGGAAACCCGACATCACGAGTTCAAGTTCAGTAGCACCGTGTCGAAGAACTCTGCCGACCAGCGCGACCTCGCCCTCCATCCCGGCGGCGGACTCGCTCGGGTGGGGGCTGGGGATCTACGCCACCGTGCTGCTCGGTTTCCATGCGCGGATCATCGCCGCGGTCGACAAGGGGACTCCTGGGCAAGCGAGCGAGGCGCGTCGTTCTGTCGCGATGTACAGCATGCTGATCGCGTCGGTCCTGCTGTCGCCGGCGCTGGTGCTCGCTGTCATCGCCCGGGCCGTGGACACCGCGAGCCGCGGCGACCTGTTCGTCGTCGTTCCGGTGAGCGTCGTCGTCTACGCGCTTGCCATCGAGATGGGGCTTTTCCTCGTGTTCGATGCCGCGGAGCGGCAGGCCTCGGCGGAGTTAGCGATCGCAGCGGCCGAGGCGAAGCTGAGGCGTCCCGGTGAAAACGGCGAGGCCCGGATGGCTTCTGCCGCTCACCCATGTCGTGTTCCCGGCCGCGTGGGCGCTGGCGAGTGTGCGCCGCTCGATCAAACGCGGTCGCGACCGGGCTGAAGCAGAGCGAGCGCGGGCTGTGGCGGAGATCGACGCGCGAACGAACCCGCTGAAGCGCTGGCTGCGCAAGACCAACCTCACCGTCCCACAGCGGGCCAGCCAACGAGCCGGATTCGTCCACCTGGCCGACCGAGGCGTGGACCAGGCCCTGGAACTGCTGCGTCAGACGATGGAACTGTCCCGCTGAAAGCCGAGCCGCAAGACGGCGCGGTCCGCCCCGTGGGCCGCGTCATCGCGTCGGTCCCTCGCGCGCGGTCGAGGTGGCGGCATAGAGCCAACGGCGCAGGACGAGGGTCACAGCCGGCATCATCAGATACGTCATCAACGTACTGAACAGCAGCGCGAGCATCAGCACCCGCGCCACAAGCGGCCAAGCACGGAGCGCCGGCCCCAGAAGACCGTTGCCGATCAGGGAGATCGGGAGTACGGCCGCGAAGGCGGCGAGCGCCATCTTCCACCGAGGCGGCGCCGTCGTGGGCGTGTCGTGCGCAGTGGTGAACAGGGTCTCCATTCCGGAGAGTTCGCGACGCGCCACCTCGCTCTGATGATGGCCCTCGCAGTGGTCGAAAAGTGCGGCCCGCTCAGGTGACGTCGTCCAGTGCCGCGCGGCCTCCTGGTCGCGGAACCGGTGGATCAGAACCCATGGCCCGGCGGCCGTGGCGGGCCGGAACAACCCGTCCCCCAGGTGCCCGGGAAACGCTGAGGCGGTGTCGGTCACCCGCCCGAACCACTCCCGGAAGACCTGCTCGTAGCCGGGTTCCACAACGCGCGCGGTCAGCAGGGTGACGTCGGCCGGGCCGACGTCGTCCGTCTCGGTCATCGATTCTCATTCCGCCGTCGAGAGCTGTCAGAGCTGCGGTGCCACATGCACGAGGTGCTTGGTCTCCTGGAATTCCTCGATCCCGCGGATGCCGTTCAGGCGGCCCACTCCCGACTGCTTGAAGCCGCCCTCCTCGAACTGGTCGTGGACCATGGCCCAGGTGTTGGTCCAGACGGTCCCGGCCTGCAGTTCGCGGCCGACGCGCAGGGGGCGGTCGACATCACGGGTCCAGATGCTCGCGGCCAGGCCGAACTCGGTGGCGTTGGCACGCGCCACGGCATCGGCCTCGGAGTCGAACACCTCGAAGGTGGCGACCGGCCCGAACACTTCGCGCTGCACGATCGGCGAGGACACGTCGGCGACCTCGATCAGGGACGGGCCGAGGAGCGCCCGATCCCGCTTGCCCCGCACGAGGACGGTGGCGTAGCCGGCCGCGGCGGCCACGGTCTGTTCGACCCGTCGGGCGTTTCCTTCGTCGATCATGGCGCCCATCTCGCTGGCGGGGTCGTCGCCGGGCCCGACCCGGACCGTTTCGAGGGCGGCGACGAGCCGCCGCCGGAGTTCGTCGGCCACGCCGCGCTGGACCAGTATCCGGCTGCCCGTCATGCAGAACTGGCCCGCGAACATGGTGACGGCCTTGGTGAGCACGGGCACGACGGCGTCCAGGTCGGCGTCGTCGAAGACGAGCATCGGCGTCTTTCCGCCCAGCTCCATGGAGAGCGTTTTCAGCGTCGGGGCGGCCTGTTCCATGATCACGCGGCCGACCGCGGTGGAACCGGTGTAGCTGATCACGTCGACGTCCGGGGAGGAGACCAGCTCCGGAGCCCCGGTATTGCCGCTCTCGGTGAAGACGTTGAACACGCCCGGGTCCAGGCCCGGAGTGTCGGCGACGATCTCACTCAGCACTCCGTTGACCAGGCCGCTCTGCGCCGGCATCTTCATGACCACGGTGCAGCCGGCCGCCAGGGCGGGTGCGAAGGATCGCGCCGAGAGGATGACCGGTGAGTTCCACGGCACGATCACCGCGGCGACACCCGCGGCTTCGCGCAGGGTCATCGAGTACATGCCGGGCCGCACTTCCCCGGCCCTGCCGTGGTCGGTGAGGGAAAGCGCCGCGTGGTAGCGGAGCTTGGGCACGGTGCCTTCGACTTCGAGGGCCGCCTCGGCGAGTACTTTCCCGTTCTCCCGCGCCAGGAGGGTGATCAGTTCGTCCTTGCGCTGCTCGAGCCGGTCGGCCAGTTCGTGCAGCGCTGCCGCACGCCGGTGGCGGTCGCGGGACCAGGCGGTGGAGTCGAAGGCCCTTCGGGCCGCGGCCACGGCGGCCCTCGCCTCCCGCGCACCGCCGTCGGCGAAGGTGCCGAGCAGGCCGTTGGTCGCGGGGCTGCGTGACTCGCCGCGGGAGCCGGAGTCCTGCCACTGCCCGTCGATGTAGTGGCGCGCGTGGGGCAGGGTTTCGGATGTGGGCATGAGGTGACCTCTCGTCATGCGTCGCACGGCGTTTCGCCACGGGTCCGCGGGACAACGTCAGCGACGCTACAAATCAGGGCCGGTGAGCGAATCGGGCGGGCAATCCGTCGTTTCCGCCGGAGGCGTCGTGTACCCGCTCCGCCGCGGCCTCCCTCCGCTCACGGCGGCTCACAACCGGCGTGGAGGTCGCTCAGCTCGGTTCGCGTGTTGATGCCGAGCTTGGCGAACACGTTCCCGAGGTGGTGGCCCACGGTGCGGTGGCTGATCCGCAGCTGTACGCCGATCTCGCGATTCGTCAGCTGTTCGGCGGCCAGTTGGGCGACTCGCTGTTCCTGGGCGGTGAGCCGGTTCATCGCCCTGGTGTCCGAGCTTCCCCGGCGTCCCGGCGCTCCGGTGAGGTCCTGCTCGCGCTGCGCGCGTTGGCGCAGCGGCTCGGCACCGAGCCGGTCGAACGCCTCCAAGGCGGCGCCGATCCGGACGCGCGCATCGGTCCGCCGGCGGCCCCGTCGCAACCACTCGCCGTAGGACAACTGAGCGCGCGCGTAGAGCAGCGGGTGGGATCGGGCACCCGGCACGTCGAGTGCGGCCCGGAAGGCACCCTCGGCCCGGGCGCCGCCGAGGAGCCCGCGCGTGACGTGCGCGGCACAGCGCGCCCACGGCGCTCCCGTGCGCCGCGCCCAGGCTTCGAGCACCCGTACCCGTTCGTCCGCGAGGTCGCTTCTGCCGACGCGCACGGCCGCCTCGGCCGTGTCGAGAGCGGCCAGGAGCGCGAAGGTCGGGTGTTCCGCGCCATGGCCCGGCTCGGTCAGGCGCACCAGGATGTCCAGCGCTTCCTCGGGACGCTCGCGAAACAGCGAGGCCATGCCGCGGTTCCAGTACGCGGCGGCGCTCAGCGCGCGGACGCCCTGCGGGAGTGACGTCTCCAGAGTCCTGGCGGTGGCCTCCGCGACGGCGCGTTCGTCACCACGCGCCGCGGCGAGCCAGCCCAGGCTGGTGAGGCAGTGGGAGGCGATGTGGTCGGCACCCAGGTCCTTGGCCAGCCGCAGTCCCTCCGCGGCCGAGGACTCCGCTTGCGGCCAGCGGCCGGCAGCGTTGTCGAGCATCGCGGTCTGGGCCAGGGCGGCGGCGAGCCGAGCGCGCTCGCTGCGCCGCCGCAGATGCGGCAACCGGCGGCGCAGCGCATCCGCCATCGGCTTGTCGATCCCCCAGGCCAGGGCGAGGGGTGTCGGCGGCAGCAACGGCAGGATGGTCGTACGGGCCCGCGCGGCGGCATCACCGAGGTCGGGGGTGTCCGCCGGCGCCGCGTCGGCAGACACGTCGTCGCTCCACCAGGCAACCGTGCCGGGTAATCCGGTCCGGCCCCCGACGTCGTCTTCGAGCAGCAGCTCCAGCGCTCTGTCCCGCAGGTCGCCGCGTCCGACGGACCAGGCGGCGCGCATGGCCAGCGTGCCCAGTTCCAGCGCCGTTCCCGGTTCCGGGACGCGCTTCATGTCGGTGATCAGGAAGTGGTGCGCCATCTCGGGCATGCCCCGGGCGAACTCCATGATCCCCCGCAGACCCCTGCTCCGCCGGGCGACGTGAGCACCGGGGGCCAGCCGTTCCGCGTCATCGAGCAGGCGCTCCGCCGTGGCTGCCCACCCGGCGTCCCAGGAAGCCCTGGCCGCCTCGGCAAGGCGTTGTGAGGCGTCGATCGGTGCGGCCGACAGTTCGGCGGCCCGCCACCACGCCCGTGCCGCCGTGTTCGTGGCCCCGCGGAGCCGGGAGCGGGCGGCGGTCCGTTCGAGGAGCCGCGCGACGTCCTCATCGCGTCCGTGGGCCAGGGCGGCGAGATGCCATGCGCGCTCCTCCGCCTCGTCCGGCATCGTGGCGGCCAGGGCGCGGTGAGCCCGGCGCCTCGTCGCGGCACCGCAGCCCTCGTAGACGGCCCTGCTCACGACGGGGTGCCGGAAACCGACGCGGTTGCCCGCCACGTGGAGCAGGCCCGCGTTGGTCACTTCTTCCCAGACGGCGTCACCGGCACCCGACGCACGGCCGGCCCGCTGCACCGTGAGCCGGTCGCCGTGCTCCTCGGCCGCCGCGAGCACGGTCAGCAACTGCGCCGGAGGGCTCAGGGCCTCGATCCCGGCACGGAAAGCCCGCTGCAGGCGCGGCCCGACGGGCGGTCGTCCTCGCTTCCGGCGATGCTCGGCGTCGTCGATGTCGCCCCCGAGCGTGGCCAGTTCGTGCAGCGCCAAGGGGTTGCCCCCGGCCTCCCGGACCATGTTCCGCGTCGTCGCCTTGTCGGTGAGCGGCGCCACGGCCGCCACAAGCTGCCGTGCGCTTTCGTCGCTCAGGCCGTCGACCCGCACGTCGGCCACGCCTTCCCAGGGCCGGGCGGCCGGATCGCTGTGATCGGCGAGCACGACGACCACGGGATGCGCTCCCACGCGTCGAGCGACGAACCCCAGGCACAGCGCGGTGGCCTCGTCGAGCCACTGCCCGTCGTCCACCACGACGAGCACGGGCTGCCGCTCGGCGAGTCCGCAGAGCAGCGACAGCACGGCCGCCCCGACCACCAGGCGGTCCGTCGGCTCACCGCTCAGCCCGAGCGCGGTACGCACAGCGGCGGCCTGGGCCGTCGCCAGCAGCTCGACACGATCGGCCAGCGGTCGCAGCAGCCCGTGCAGCCCCGCGAAAGCCAGGTCCGACTCGGGCCGGGTGGCCGAGTGGCTCAGCCGGACGAAGTCCGCGGCCTGGCCGTGCACGTGGCGAAGCAGAGCAGACTTGCCGATACCCGGCTCGCCCCACACCACGAGCGCGCCACCGCTCCCGCCACGGGCCTGCGTAAGCAGCCCGTCGAGAACCGCGGTCTCCTCGCGGCGTCCGAACAGCTCCGTCGGCGCTGCCGCTGTCGCAGCTCCGTCACCGGGCCCGCCACGCGCCCACCGCATCACGTCACGCGTTCGGACTGGACGAGTTCGCGGGCGCGCGGCGCGACCTCGTGACCGAAGAGGTTCAGGTCGGCAGGCTCGTCCGAGGCGAGGATGAACCCGGACACGCCGTACTGCAGGGCGAGGTCGGCGATCTGTTCGGCCCAGTCGCCGGGAGTCCCCTGCAGCAGGCCGCCGCCGGCGCCGGACGTGAATCGGCCGCTCAGGTTGAGCAGGCGGCTGACCGCCGCGGGCTCCCGACCGGCGGCGGATGCGGCCTCGTCGATCTGTTGGTTCATCGCGCGCAGCGATGCCGGGCCCTCGGGCAGGAAACTCAGGGAGGGCAGCCAACCGTCGGCGATCTTGCCCGTCAGCCGGAGCATGCGCGGCTTGTAGGCACCGATGCGGATCGGGATGCGATGCGCGGGCGCCGGGCCGCGCTTGGCGCCGTTCACGGTGTAGAACTCCCCCGTGACACGGAGGGGCCCGGTCTCGTCGGTGGCCCACAGCCCCCGGATCACGTCCACGGCTTCCTCCACCGCCCGCACGGCCTGGGCCGGTTCGAGCCGGCGGCCTCCCATCGCGACGATGCCGTCCCAGAACGCGCCCGCGCCGATGCCCAGTTCGACTCGCCCGCCGGTCAGCCGGTCCAGGCTCGCGGCGGCGCGGGCCAGTACGCCGGGGGGCCGCAGCGGAAGGCTCAGCACGTTGCCGCTGATCCGGATCCGTTCGGTGCGTGCGGCGACGTACGACATCAGGGTCCAGGTGTCCTGGAACGCCGACTGGTAGGGGTGGTCCTGGAAGCTGACCAGGTCGAGGCCGGCCCTCTCGGAGGTCAGGGCCAGCTCGACCGGCGCCTGAGGCGGGCGGGCGGTGGGGGTGATGAAGCTGCCGAACCACAGTTCGTGGCCGTAGTCGCTCATGGGGTGCTTCCTCCGGGGTGGTTCGCGGCGGGCGTGAGGGCGAAGTTGTCGCCGAACACGCCCTCGGGGTCGTAGACGCTCTTCAGCTCACGCAGACGCGAGAGGGTCCGTGGGGGCCAGGCCGCGGCGATCCGCTCGGGCCGGAGGCTGGACTCGAAGCTGATGTAGAGGCCGTCGAGGAAAGGGCTCAGCCGGGCCCAGGCCCGGTCGACCACCTCGTCGGCACCGCCCATCACCACCAGCGAGAAGTTCGCCTCGCGGTGGGCGTAGGCCGTGGCGTCCGCGGGAACATCGGCGACGGCGCCGCCGACCGAGCGGAGCTGGAACCATCCGATCGCGCCGCTGCGGATCATGCGAGCCGCCGCCGCGGCGAACTGCGGGGTCACGTGCCGGAGCAGACCGCTGCGTGAGACCGGTTCACCGTGGGAGACCGGTGGGTCATCGCTCGCGTTGTCCATCACGGCCGCGTAGGACGTGATGACGATGTCCTGGGCGTACATCGCGGAGATCGCGGCCAGGGGCTCCAGCCGGGCGCGCACGGTCTCCGGATCCGAGGAGTCGACCATGGTGCGGCTCACCGCGAGTGCTGGTCGCCCACCGCGCGGGGGCGGCACGATGACGAAGCTGGTGAGGTCTCGCGGTGAGTCCTCGACCGCCCGGCCCCACTCGACGAGGTAGCGCTCGAGGTCGCTCGCGTCCTGGGTGAGCCGGGCGAAGGCGATCGCACCCACGTCGTCGGCCTCGAACTCGAAAGCAGTGACGATCCCGAAGTTCGCGCCCGCCCCTCGCACGGCCCAGAAGAGATGGGGGTTCTCCGAATCGTCGGCCCGCACGACGGAGCCGTCCGCGAGCACCATCTCCACGGCCCGCAGGCGGTCGATGGTCAGTCCGTGCCCGCGCGCGAGGTACCCGATGCCCCCCGCCGTGGCGAGGCCGCCCACCCCGACGCCCCCGTAGTCGCCCGAACTCAACGCCCAGCCGTAGGGCTCCAGTGCGGCCGCCACCTCGGCCCAGCGCGCACCCGGGCCGATGCGCACCCGGCGTGTCTTCCTGTCGAGCACCTCGATCGCATTCATCAGTGACACGTCGATGACGATCCCGCCGTGATTGGTGGAGCGGCCGGAGACCCCGTGTCCGGCGCTGCGCCGAGACAGGGCCACGCCGGGATGCCGGCGGGCGAACGCGAGCGCCCGGGTCACCTGCTCGTTCGTCGCCGCCCGCAGGATGATCCCGGGCGCACCGCCGCGCAGGTACCCGGACCGCAGCCGGGCGTAGGCCGGATCACCGGGCTCGACGACCTCGGCCATCTCCGGCGGAGCGCCCTCGTAGTCGATCCCCGGCCGGCGCCTGGCGCGCACGGCGGACCGCCGGACCCGCGCGCCCGACCATCCGCGCGGAAGCACCCCGTCCACGGCCGCCCGCAGGGCCGGGGCGACCTCGCTCGCGAAGCCTGCCGCGACGTCTCGCTCCACGGTGTCCAGCACGATGGTGCCCACCCCGTGCTCGACGACGAGTGGCAGCAGGTCGTTCACCCAGTCCGCGGCGGTCCCGGTGAACCTGCCTGTCCGCTCGCCGAAGCCACCGCGGATCGTGACCCGTCTGCGGATCTCGCGGGGATCACGGCCGGCCCCTCGCGCCGCCTCGTCGACTGCGCGGTTGCCCTGCGTCAACGTGACGGCGTCGCACCCCGTCGACCACTCGTCAGCCCGCAGCCCGACCAGCCGGAGCAGGTCTTGGCCCTGGCCGTCCACGGAGATCGGCACGTCGTGCGCGGGCGCGGCCTTCTCAGCTCCCGCCAGACGGTAGAAGCGGCCGGTGAACCGGCCAAGGCCAAGGTCGAGGACATTCCAGAGCTCGCGAACGACGGCGATCGCTTCACCCAGTGCCGCGACCGAATCGGCTGTCCCGGACACGGCGGCTGACGGGCCCGCTCGGAAAGCCAGTTCGACCCTGCCTTCGGTGAGCCGATCCAGGCTTGCGACGGCTCGTGCGAGCATCGCCGGATGGAGGGTGGCGGGGCGTGCCTCCAGCACCAGTCCGAGAGAGACCGTCGCCGCGGCGATCCAGGACGCCACAGTCGACGGTTCGAGATCGTCGCCGGCGGTTCCGGCCGGGACGACCAGCAAGTCCAGTCCCCACTGCTCGGCCAGGCCCGCCACTGCGACCAACCGGCCGGGACCGCAGTCGGCGTCAGAGGGCAGGTGCAGCCCGAACCTCAGCGCGTGCCCGTAGTTCATCGCGCGTGGTGACAGGCCGGGTGTGCGTTCATGGACCAAGGCTGCACGGCGATGATCACAGGCAACAAGCGGGACATGACCAGGTCATCAAAAGTGACACGCTCCAGTATCGTGACCGTATGACCGGTCCTCGACAGCCCGATGATTCCTCCGCCACCGCGGGCCAGAGCCGCCCGGAAGCGGGCTACGAACACATCGACGACGACGTGTGCCGCAGTTTTCAGCGCTCGGTCGAGATCGTGGGCAAGAAGTGGAGCGCCGCGGTGCTTCTGGCGGCGATGCGGGGCGCGCGCCGATTCGTCGACTACCGAGCGCGGATCCCCGGAATCTCGAACCACCTTCTGTCCCAGCGTCTGCGTGAGCTCGAGGGTCACCGACTCATTGAGCGGCTCGTGGTACCGACGACGCCGGTCCAGATCACGTACCGGCCCACCGAACAAGGCGCCAGCCTGATGCGTGTCCTGCATCCGCTGATCGAATGGAGTGCCAAGAACGAGGACATGGACACCTGACGAACTGGTCGCATGCCGCCCACGCACCCGATCCGTTGCGTACCGGGGCCGGTGATTGCGCGGGCGGCCGCTCGCGGTGTGGCTTCAGCGGTGCGGGGCAGGAACGGGTTACGGGACCACGACGATCTTTCCCGTGGTGTGGCCGGCCATCGACCAGCAGCCGCCTGCCATGAACGGTCAGCCGGGCATTACGGTGGGACACGAAGACCTCCGCGCGGTGAAGACTCGACACCTCCACCACACCGGAGGTCTTCGCCATGATCAATACCCACGACGGTTAACAACGCGCGTGATCAATACACCTAGGGCGCGGGCACCGGCCGGGCGCGGTCCACCACCGCCCGCAGGTTCAGCCCGTGCGGCAGCGTCCCCAGCTCCGTACCCCATTCGCCGCCCAGCCGCGAGGCGCAGAAGGCGTCCGCGACCGCCGCGGGCGCGTGCCGTACGAGCAGCGCTCCCTGCAGCACCAGCGCCAGCCGCTCCGCGAGCCGGCGCGCCCGGGTCTCGACGCCCGCCAGGTCCGCCAGTTCGGTGAGCAGGTCCTTCACCGCCCGGTCCAGCCGGTGGTCGGCGCCGCGGGCGCGGCCGATCTCGGTGAGCACGGCGTCCACCGCCCGCGGCTCCCGCCCCAGCGCGCGCAGCAGGTCGAGCGCCTGGACGTTGCCCGAGCCCTCCCAGATCGAGTTCAGCGGCGCCTCGCGCAGGAGCCGCGGCATCCCCGAGTCCTCGACGTACCCGTTGCCGCCCAGGCACTCCAGCGCCTCCGCCGCCACCGGCGTGCACCGCTTCGTCACCCAGTACTTCGCCGCCGGCACCGCCAGCCGCAGGAACGCCAGTTCCTCGTCCGTGCCCGCGTCGTACGCCGCCGCCAGCCGCAGCGCGAGCGCCGTCGCGGCCTCCGACTCCAGCGCCAGGTCCGCCAGCACGTTGCGCATCAGCGGCTTGTCGGCGAGGACCCCGCCGAACGCCGTGCGGTACGTGCAGTGGTGCACCGCCTGCGCCACCGCCTGCCGCATCACGGCCGCCGCGGCGGTCGCGCAGTCGACCCGGGTGGCGGCGACCATCTCGATGATCGCCGGGATCCCGCGGCCCTCCTCGCCGACCCGCCAGGCGAGCGTCGTGCCGTCGAACTCGACCTCCGCGGAGGCGTTCGAGCGGTTGCCGAGCTTGTCCTTGAGCCGCTGGAGCAGGAAGGTGTTGCGGCTGCCGTCCGGCAGTACGCGCGGCAGCAGGAAGCAGGTGGGCCCGCCGGATCCGGCGCCGTCCGGCGTCCGCGCGAGCACCAGGAAGGCGTCCGACATCGGCGCCGAGCAGAACCACTTGTGGCCCGTCAGGGCGTACGCACCGTCCCCTGCGGGCTCCGCCCGGGTGGTGTTGGCCCGTACGTCCGAGCCGCCCTGCTTCTCCGTCATCCCCATGCCGGCCAGCGCACCCGCCTTCGCGGCGGCGGGCGCCAGGCCCGGCTCGTACGTCCGCGAGGTGAGCAGCGGCTCCCACACCGCCGCCAGCTCCGGCTGCGCGCGCAGCGCGGGCACCGCTGCGTGCGTCATCGACAGCGGGCAGCCGTGCCCCGCCTCGGCCTGCGTCCACACCAGGAACCCGGCCGCCCGCCGCACGTGCCCGTCAGGACGCCCCCAGGCGTCCGTCAGCCCGGCCGCCACCCCGCGTGCCAGCAGCCGGTGCCACGAGGGGTGGAAGGAGACCTCGTCGAGGCGGTGGCCGTAGCGGTCGTGGGTGTGCAGCACGGGCGGCGAGGCGTTCGCCTCGGCGCCCCACCGCTGCGCCTCGGCGGAGCCGGCCGCCCGGCCGAGGGCGGTCAGCTCCGCGTCCGCCTCGGCGTGCCGCTCGGGCGCGACGTACCGCTCGACCGCCTCGGTGAGGGCCGCGTCGGCGGCGTAGACGTCGTAGCCGACCAGGGGCGGTGCCTGATTCGTCACCGTATGAGTACCTGCTGCCATGACAGCTACGGTAGGCAGGTGGGAGCAGAACGGGAAACGGGTGCGGAACTGGGCGGACGCGGCGAACCCCGCGGTCGGCTGGGCCGGGCCCGCGCCCTGTACCAGAACCTCCCCAAGCGCCGGGTCGCCTGGCTGCTGCTGAAGGACACCGTCAATTCCTGCATGCAGCACCGCGTCATCGGGCTCGCCGCCGAGGCCGCGTTCTTCAGCCTGCTCTCGCTGCCGCCGCTGCTCCTCGGCCTCCTCGGCCTGCTGGGCTACTTCGACCAGTGGCTCATCGACGTCGAGACCATCCGGCACAACATCATCAATGCCTCCGACACGGTCCTGACCGCCAAGGGCGTCGACGAGATCGTCCGCCCGCTGCTCGACGACGTCACCCGCGGCGGGCGCGCCGACCTCATCTCCTTCGGCTTCGCGCTCGCGCTCTGGTCGGGCTCGCGGGCGGTGAACGTCTTCATCGACACCATCACGATCATGTACGGGCTCGAAGGCCACCGCGGCATCGTCAAGACGCGGCTGCTGGCGTTCGGGCTCTACCTCGTGGCCCTGGTCATGGGCGTGGTGGCGCTGCCGCTGATGGTGGCGGGTCCTGACGCGGTGGTGAAGCTGCTGCCGTGGAGCGAGACGGCCGTACGGGTGCTGTACTGGCCGGTCGTCGTGGTGCTCTCCGTCGCCTTCCTCACGACGCTCTACCACGCGGCCGTCCCCGTGCGCTCACCCTGGCGCGAGGACCTGCCGGGGGCGCTGGTGGCGCTCGGCATGTGGCTGCTGGGCAGCGTGCTGCTGCGGCTCTACCTGGTGAACGCGGTGGCGGGTCCGACGATCTACGGCTCGCTGGCCGCGCCCGTCGCGGTGCTGCTCTGGTTCGGCGTGTCGGCGTTCGCGGTGCTGGTCGGCGCGGCGGTCAACGCCGCGTTCGACCGCGTCTGGCCGTCCGTGGCCACCGCCACCGGCCGCGCCGAGACCGCCCGCGCCCGGGAGGAGGCGGCGGCCCGCCTGGTCGCGGCGGCCTCGGCGGAGCGGCAGGCGCGCCTGCGCGGACTCGACGGGGACGCCTCGGCGGAGGAGCGGGCGCGGGAGCCCGAGCCGGAGTGGGCGGAGGAAGAGGAGGAGGCGGCGGAGGAGAGCCGCAGGGCGGCGGCGAAGGGCCGGCCGGTGCGGCCGGCGGAGTGGCAGGGGCCGGAGGAGTGGGACGATCCGGACGACCGGGTGGGCGGGGAGCGGCACGAGGTGAAGTGACCGCGGGCGTATCCGCTGCCCCGGGCGGTGGCAGGCGCCCGACCGCGGTCCGGCGCTCCCGCGGAACATGCCGCCCGCCCGTGTCGTCGCCCGCTGCCCCGGCCGCCCCGTCCCGCCGCCGCCTCAGGTGCCCTTCGCCCGCAGGAAGCGGCGCAGCTTCGCCAGCGGCCAGGTGTTGATCACGTCCGCGGGCGTCAGCCAGCCGCGCTGCGCGATGCCCACCCCGTAGCGCATGTTCGCCAGGTCCGGCACCGAGTGCGCGTCGCTGTCCACGGCGAACTTCACGCCGTGGCCACGCGCGCGCAGGATCAGCTCGTCCGGCAGGTCGAGCCGGTTGGGGTGGGCGTTCACCTCCAGCGCCGTGCCCGTACGGGCGCAGGCCGCGAAGACCGCGTCCCAGTCCGCCTCGACCGCCGGCCGCTTGCCCGCCTTGCGGGTGGTGGGGTGGCCGATGACGTGCACGTGCGGGTTCTCGACCGCGGCGAGGAAGCGGCGGGTCATCTCGTCCTTCGGCTGGGTGAAGTGCGAGTGCACCGAGGCGACGCAGATGTCGAACGTCTCCAGGAACTCACCCGGCCAGTCGACCGAACCGTCCGGCGCGATGTTCAGCTCCGTGCCGTGCAGCAGCCGCAGCCCGCCCGAGCGCCGCCGGTAGCGGGCGTCCAGCTCCGCCACCGTCTCGCGCTGGGCGAGCATCTTCTCCCTGGTCATGCGCTGCATGCGCAGCTCGGGGGCGTGGTCGGTGATCGCGTAGTACGCGTAGCCGCGCTCCCGGGCGGCCTCGACCATCGCCTCCAGCGTGTCGATGCCGTCGGTGAGGTCGGTGTGGGTGTGCAGGTCGCCGCGGAGGTCGTCCTCCGTCACCGGCTCCGGCAGCCCGCCGTCGGCCGCGGCCTCGATCTCGCCGCGGTCCTCGCGGAGCGGCGGCGGGATCCAGGGCAGGCCGAGGCGGGCGTAGACGTCCTCCTCCGTCGTGACCCGGATGCGGCGTTCGCTGCGGGCGTGGAAGAGCCCGTACTCCGACAGCTTCAGCTTCTTGCGCACGGCGATCTCGCGGAGGCGGATGTTGTGCTGCTTGGAGCCGGTGAAGTAGAGCAGCGCCGCGCCCCAGGCGCCCGGCGGCACCACCCGCAGGTCGACCTGGACGCCGCCGGTGGTGCGGATGCTCGTCTTCGTCTCGCCGGAGCCGATGACCTCGCCGACCAGCGGCAGCCCGGTGAACGCCGCCATCAGCGGCGCGGAGTCGGCCGCGGCGGCGAGCACGTCGAGGTCGCCCACGGTCCCGCGGCGGCGGCGGAGCGAGCCCGCGTACGCGCAGCGCTCGCAGCCGGTCACTGTGGACAGTCGCGCGACGATGTCGTCGGCGAGCGCGAGCGCGGTGTCGACGGGGATCCGGCCGGTGGCCGAGCGCAGCAGGTCGATGCCGTGGAGCAGCTTCTCCTCGCTCTTGGGCCCGAAGCCCTTGAGGTCGCGCAGCCGGTGCTCGCCGATGGCCGTCGCCAGCTCGTCGACGGAGGACACGCCCAGTTCCTCGTAGAGGACCAGCGCGCGCTTCGGGCCGAGCGCGGGGATCGCGATCAGCTCGCGGACCCCGGCCGGGATCCGCCCGCGGGCCTCCTCGACCGCCGCCATGTGGCCCGTACGGAGGTATTCGCCGACCTTGCCCGCGATGGAGGCGCCCACTCCGGGGATCTCCTTGAGCTCCTTGGCGTTCAGCGCGGCCACGTCGGCGGAGTGGTTGGCGACCGCGCGGGCGGCGCGCTCGTAGGCGCGCGCCTTGAAGGCGTCGCCGCCGGTGATGGACAGCAGGTCGGCGTACTCCTGAAGGAGCGCGGCGACCTCCTCGTTGGACGCCACGTCGGTCACCTCGGTCCACGTCGCGGAGGCTGCGGGGGTACGGGAGCGGAGCCGCGCCGGCGACGCTCCCCTGCGCACAAGCATGCCGCCGATCGCCCCGCCCCGCCGGGCGAGCGCGGCGGGACGCGGCGATCGCGGCGGCGGGGAAAACCCGTGGCGGGATACGTGCGCGGCTGCATACGCTTTCAGCGCACCACGTGACCGGTATCGACCAGGGAGGTGAGGGCCATGACCGAAGCCGTCAGGGGCGCAGTCCCCGCAGGACAGCCGCACGCCCGCTCCTTTCTGAAGGGTCGCTCTGTTGACACACCTCCCCGCACCCCACCGCCTGATCGCCTACGGCTGGGATGAGGCCGCCGCCGACGCCTTCGCGCCGTACGAGTCGGAAGGTCTGATCCCGGCCCGTATCGCGCGGGTGGACCGCGGCTCCTGCATCGCCCTCACCGAGGCCGGACCCGTCCGCGCCACCACCGCCCGCCTTGCCGCCGCCGACCGCGCCGCCGGCCGGACAGCCGACCTCACCCGGCTGCCCTGCACCGGCGACTGGGCGGCGCTCGAACCGGGCGAGCGCTTCGCCGTACAGGCCCTGCTGCCGCGCCGCACGGCCTTTCTCCGCTCGGCTTCGTCCAAACGCTCCGAGGGCCAGGTCATCGCCGCCAACGTCGACCACGCCGTCATCGCCGTCTCGCTCGCGGCGGCGAGCGCCGCCGACATCGAACCCGCCCGGCTGGAACGGCTGCTCTCCCTCGCCTGGTCCAGCGGCGCGCAACCTCTGGTCGTGCTCACCAAGGCCGACCTGGTCGCGGACCCCGTGGTCCTCGGACACCTCGTCGCCGACGTCGGGGAACTCGCGCCCGGCACCGCGGTCCTCGCGGTCAGCGCCGCCACCGGCGCGGGCGTCCCGCAGGTGGCCGCCGCGCTGTCCACCGGCACCTCCGTGCTGCTCGGCGCCTCGGGGGCGGGGAAGTCCACGCTGGCCAACGCCCTGCTGGGGGAGGACACCCAGCGCGTCCACGAGGTGCGCGACGCGGACGGCAAGGGCCGGCACACCACAGTCTCCCGGGACCTGCTGCCGCTGCCCGGCGGCGGCGTCCTCATCGACACCCCGGGCCTGCGCGGCGTCGGCCTGTGGGAGGCCGACGCCGGGCTCGGCCAGGTCTTCGCGGAGATCGAGGAACTGGCCGCCCGCTGCCGCTTCCCCGACTGCACGCACACCGCGGAACCGGGCTGCGCGGTGCTCGCGGCGCTGGAGGACGGCGAGCTGCACCCGCGCCGCCTGGAGAGCTACCGCAAGCTCCAGCGCGAGAACGCCCGCATCGCCGCGCGCACGGACCTGCGGGTGCAGGCCGACCGGCGGCGGGACTGGAAGCGCCGCGACGCGGCGGAGCGCGAGGCACGGGCGCGCAAGGGGAGAGGCTGAGGCAGGGCGCGAGCGGGCGCGGCGCCCCCCGAGCCCTCCAGGGGGCGCCTGCCGCCGTACGTCAGCGGGGTGATCCGCCGCCGCGGCTCACCCGGCGGCGGCGTCCAGCGCCGGGGCCAGCGTGGCGAACGCCCGGTCGGTCAGCCCGGCGGGGTCCTCGGCGCCGTCGCTGCCGCTCCACCGCCGCAGCACGGTGTCGAAGGCGCCGAGCGCCATCCCGGCGGCCAGTTGGGGGTACAGGCCGCTGCCGGGGCCAAGCCCCGGGCGCCGCGCCAGCTCCGCCGCCAGGTCGTCGCGCCACCGGTCCTGGCACTCCAGGAAACGCGCCCGCAGGGCGGGCGTGCCGAGGACCAGCCGGACCACCCGCAGCATCCTGCCGGGCTGGTCGGCGCAGGTGGCCAGCGCGGCCCGGACGGTCTCCCGCAGCGCCGCGGAAGGCGGCTCGCCCTCCGGGCGGGCCGCCAGCGCCGCGCGCATACCGCCGCCCAGCCCCGCCAGGAACCGGACGACCACGTCCTCCTTGGAGGCGAAGTACCGGAAGAACGTGCGCTTGGAGACGCCGGCCGTGGCGGCGATCTCGTCGACGGTGACCGCGTCGAATCCCTTCGACGCCAGCAACCGCAGCGCCGCCTCGCTCAGCTCGTCGGCGACGAGCCGGCGCTTGCGCTGGGCCATCGAGACGTCGGGGCCGGAACTCACCCGGCAACCTTACGGCGATGCCGTGCACGGCACCCGGTGGCGCGCTGCCACCGGGGGTCGCCGTCCGGCGGCTGCGCCGGCGGGTCAGGACCGCTGCTCGGCGCACCAGCCGCGTTCGTGCGCGTACCAGCCCAACTGCAGCCGCGTGTGCACCCCGGCGATCTCCATCAGCCGCTTCACGCGCCGCTGTACGGTCCGCAGCCCCAGGTCCAGTTGCTTGGCGGCGCTCGCGTCCGTGAGGCCCGCCAGCAGCAGGCCGAGGATCTGCAGGTCCACCGCGTCGGGCCCGTCCGCCGCCTGCTCCACCACCGCCGCACCGCCCGTGGTGAGCCGGAGGGGCAGCGCCTGCCGCCACAGGCTCTCGAAGAGGCCCGTCAGCGACTCCAGCAGTCCGCTCGCGTGCACCACCAGCGCGGCCGGCTCACCGGCCTCGGCGAACATCGGCACCATCGCCGTCGCACCGTCGGCGATCACCAGCTTCGTCGGCACCACGTCCGCGACCCGCAGCTCCTCGTTCCTGCGCAGCGCCTCCGCCGCCTCGGCGACCGTGCCGGGGGCCAGCAGCCGGGAGCGCTCCAGCACCACCCGGAACCGCACGCCGCGGCCCGCGGCCTTCTCCTCCGCGGTGTTGTCCTGGCTCCGTACGGCCAGCGGCTCCCGCGTCACCAGCGCGCACACCTCCTGCTCGGCGCCGAGCTGGAGTTGGAGGAACCGGTGCGCCACCGCGCCGGCGCCGGTCACCACCTCGACCAGGTCGTGCACGTCGGCGGGCTCGCCGGCCTCCGCGCGGTACTCCTCGGCGAGCAGGGCGGCGGCCAGCTCGGCGCGCTCCAGCTCGTGCCGCTGCTGGATCAGCAGCGCCCCCAGCGCGACCGACGGCGGCGCCGCCACCCAGCGCCCCGGCCGCGCCGACGACTGCGCCGCCAGCCCGTGCTGCTCCAGCCGCCGCAGCGTCCGCACCGCCTCCGGCTCGGGCAGCGTCAACCGCCGCGCCAGCTCGGGGACGTCGGCGGCGCCGAGTGCGACCAGCGCGCGGTAGGCCGTCTCCTGTACGTCGTCGAGTCCGATGGCACCGAGCACCTGCACATCCTGACCGTACCGGTGGGTCGGGTGGAAGGCCCTTGCCGTGATCTTGCCGGTCCTGCCCTTGCGGCGAGGGGCGGCGGGGAACAATAGGGAGCATGGATCGCCAGGGGGAGACGGCGGGGGAACGCCGCACCGAGGACGAGTGGTGGCACGACCTGTACGAGGAGGGGGTGCCGGACACCGGCCCGCAGCGCGCGGGCGACACCCTCGACGACCGCTTCGCGTCGGTGGCGCGGGCGGTGGACGAGGAGGCGGACCCCGCTCCGCGCGGAGCGGCTCCGCCGGGGGCGGCCGGCTCGTCGAGTCCGTCGCGTCCGGCCCGGCCGTCGGCGGCGGAGCCGTACGACCAGATGCGGGACCCCGACTACCCGCCGCCGCCCGCCTCTTCGACACCGCCGCCGTCGGTGGCGGGGGTCCCGGGGTTCACGGAGCGCGCGGAGCCGGCGGGCCGCGGCTGGACGGACGACGTGTTCGCGGGCCTGCGGGAGGACGACGGGCCGGTGCCGCGACCGGCCGAGCGCGTCCAGGACCGGGAACCGGAGCCGGACCGGAAACCGGAGCCGGAGCCGGAGCCGGAGCCGGTGGAGCCTCCCGGGCCGGCGGCGGAAGAGGCCGCCCCGTGGTGGGACTCGGCGGACCGGGACCGCGCGGCGAGCGCTCCTTCGCAGCCCGCCCCGCGGGAAACGGCCGAACGCGCCCCGGCGGAAGAGGCATTGCCGGAGCGGGAGGGGACCGAGGCGAACGAACGCGACACGCCCACCCCGGCGGACGCGGTGTCGCCGGACTCGGCGGAGCCTGTGGACCAGGCGCCGGGGGAAACCGCCCCGGCTGACGCGGGGTCGGCCGCCGGACGGAGCGCCCCGGTGGACGTTGCGCCGACCGGTCCAGGAGCGGCCGGCGGATCGATCCCGGCGGATGGGGTGTCGCCGGACCCGGTGGGCGCCGTATCGCCTGCCCCCGCGGAGGCGCTGCCGTCCGGGCCCCCGGAGGCCGCCCCGGCGGCGGCGAAGCCGCCCGCCGTGCCGGAGGCCGGATTCGGTGCCCCCGCGGCGCCTGCGCCGGGCCAACGGTCCTCCGAGGGCCCGGAGTCACCGGCTCCGCCTCCTGTCCGGCAGGCGCCCGCCGCCGCCGGGCAACCGGCGCCGCCCGCCGTGCCCGTGCCGGGACAACGGGCCCCCGGGGCGCCGGAGTCGCCCGCACCTGTCCCGCCCGCCGTCCGGCAGGAACCCCCCGCCGCCCGGACACCCGCTCCAGCGCAGCCCACCGCCCCCGAACCCCTGCCTTCCGGCTCGGCGGCACCCGCGCCCGTGCCCCCTGCCCCGCCCCACGGGCGGGCTCCGCACCGCAGCCCGACACCGACGAACCCCCGCCCGCCACCATGCGCCTGCGGCAGGTGTCCGTCACCGACACCCTCACCGACGTCGAATGGGCCCGCCGCGGCGGGGAGTTCGTCGGTGGGGGACCGCCCACCTACGAGGCCGAGCCGACCGCCTTGCCCGAGGTGGCGCCCGGGGCGCTGGCGGATTTGGTGCCCGACACCGTCCTCGACGGTGCGCGGTACGGGTCCTTCACGCTACGGGCCGCCTCCACCCGCGGTGACAGCCCCCGCTACCGCGGCGAGCAGCGCCGTGACGCACTCCTCACCGCCCGGTTCGGCGGCGGCGAGGACGCGCTGGTGTTCGTCGCCGTCGCGACCGGCGCGCGCGGCGTGCCCCGTACCGACCGGGCCGCCGACTCGCTCGTACGGTGGATGGGCGAGGCCGTCGGCAGGAGCCGGGCGCGGCTGTCCGAGGACATCAGGACCGGGCGCCGCGCCGCCCTGAAGGGCGGGCTCCACCGGCTGACCGGGCGGACGTACGGGCTGATGCGCGCGCAGGCCGAGGAGTTCGGGGTGGACCCCGCCGGGTACACCGCCGGGCTGCGCTGCCTGCTGCTCTCCGCGGACCCCCGCTGCCGCACCCGGGTCTTCTTCGGCACCGGAACCGGCGGGCTCTTCCGGCTGCGCGGCGACGAGTGGCAGGACCTGGAGCCCGCCCCGCCGGAGGAGGAGGCCCCGCAGGCCCCGCCCCCGGCACCCGGGCCCCCCGCCGATCCCCGGCTCACCGTCGACCTCGGCGTCCAGCCGCAGCGCTCCGCCCCCGCGGGACCGCCGCCGCCCGGATTCGGCGCGCTCGTGGACACCCCCGACCCCGGCGAGCCCGCCCCGTTCGCCTTCCGCGCCTCGGAGGGCAGGCCCGGCGACGTACTGCTGCTGTGCAGCCCCGGGTTCGCCGAGCCGCTGCGCGGCGCCCCCGGGCTGGCGGCCGAGCTGGGGGAGCGGTGGCGCGGCGAGGAGGCGCCGCCCGGGCTCGCGGCGTTCCTCGGGGACGTCCAACTGCGCGCCAAGGGCTTCGCCGACGACCGCACCGCCGCCGCCCTCTGGGAGAGCTGAGCAAGGGGGCCCGGCGCGGCCGGGCCCCCTCACCTCACCGTACGGGCCGCATCCTCAGCGTCAGGATCTGGAAGGGGCGCAGCCGCAGCGACACCCCACCGTCCTCCTCCCGCGCCGCGTCGGACGAGTCCAGCGGACGCTCCAGGAGATCCGTCACCCGGACGTCACCGACCGCGAACGATGTCGTGAGCGTCCCCGCCGCCCGGCCCCCGCGCGACTCGTACACCCGGACCACCACATCGCCGCTCCGGTCCTCCGCCGGCTTCACCGACTCCACCGTGATCGCCGGATCGCTCACCGACACCAGGGGCGGCCGCGCCGCCGTACGCGCCGTGCGCAGCGGCAGGTTCAGCGCCAGACCCTGCTCCACCGCCGCGCCGACGTCCGCGCCCGGCAGCAGCGCGTACCGGTAGCGGTGGACGCCGAGGTCCGTCTCCGGGTCCGGGAACTTCGGCGCCCGCAGGATCGTCAGCCGCACCGTCGTGCCGAGGCCCGCCTCGTGCGCCTCGCGCGTCACGTCGTGGCCGTACGTGGCGTCGTTGAGCACCGCCACGCCGTACCCCGGCTCGCCCACGTGCAGCCAGCGGTGCGCGCAGATCTCGAACTTCGCCGCGTCCCAGCTCGTGTTGGCGTGCGTCGGCCGGTGCACGTGCCCGAACTGGATCTCGGACGTGGACCGGTCCGCGTGCACGTCCAGCGGGAACGCGGCCTTGAGGACCTTCTCCTCCTCCCGCCAGTCGACCTCGGTGGTGAAGTCCACCCGCCCGCTCTCCGCGGCCAGGCTGATGTCCTGCACGATCCGCGAACGGCCGGTGGTACGCACCACCCGCACGGCCGCGCGCAGCGGCCCCGACTCGGTGACCTCCACCGACTCGGCGTCCACCAGGTCGGTGCGGGTGCGCCGGTAGAACTTGTCGATGTCCCAGGCGTCCCACTGGTTGGGGTGGTCCGGGTGGAGCTGGAGCAGGTTGGCGCGGGCCCCCGGCGCCAGCACCTCGCGGCCGGCGGTGAGGTCGCGTACCGAGGCCACCAGCCCGTCGCCGTCGACGACGACCCGCAGCAGCCCGTTGTCGAGCACCACCTGCGCGCCGTCCCGCACCGCCGTCACCTCGGCCCCGGCCGCCGCGCCCGCCGTACCCGCGCCCAGCGCCGGCGCGTCCACCCGCGCCAGCGACCGGCCGTCGCCCAGCGGCTGCGTCACCGCCTCCGGCGGCAGCGCGGTCGCCTCCTCCGCGGCCAGCTCCACGACCTCCCCCCGGTCGTACGGCGACGCGTTCAGCACCGCGACCCCGTCGCCGTCCGGGGCGCCCAGTGCCGCGACCGCCGCGGCCGTGATCCCCGCCAGCTCCTCCGCCACCGCCGCGTACGTCTGCGCCGCCTCCCGGTGCACCCAGGCGATCGACGAGCCCGGCAGGATGTCGTGGAACTGGTGCAGCAGCACCGTCTTCCAGATCCGGTCCAGCTCCTCGTACGGGTACGCGTACGCCGGATCCGCCAGCGCCGCCGCCGTCGCCCACAGCTCCGCCTCGCGCAGCAGGTGCTCGCTGCGCCGGTTACCGCTCTTGGTGTCGGCCTGGCTGGTGTACGTGCCGCGGTGGAACTCCAGGTACAGCTCGCCGGACCACACCGGCGCCGCCGCCCCGTACTCCTCCTCGGCCGCCGCGAAGAACACCGCCGGGTTGGCCACCTCCACCCGCGGCGAGCCCTCCAGCGAGCGCAGCCGGCGCGCCTTCTCCAGCATCTCGCGCGTCGGCCCGCCGCCCCCGTCGCCGTACCCGAAGGGCACCAGCGACATGCTCGCCCGCCCCTTGTCGGCGAAGTTGCGCTCGGCGAGCGACAGTTCGGAGGCGTGCATGGTGGCGTTGTACGTGTCCACCGGCGGGAAGTGGGTGAAGACCCGGGTGCCGTCGATGCCCTCCCACCAGAAGGTGTGGTGCGGCATCTTGTTGGTCTGGTTCCACGACAGCTTCTGGGTGAGGAACCACCGGATCCCCGCCAGCCGCGCGAGCTGCGGGAACGCCGCGGTGTAGCCGAAGGAGTCCGGCAGCCACACCTCCTGCGTGTCCACGCCGAACTCCTCGGCGAAGAACCGTTTGCCGTGGATCAGTTGCCGGGCCAGCGCCTCGCCGCCCGGCATGTTGGCGTCCGACTCCACCCACATCGAGCCGACCGGCACGAACTGCCCGGTCCGCACGGCCGCGCGGATACGCTCGTAGATCTGCGGCTGGTGCTGCTTGACCCAGGCGTACTGCTGCGCCTGCGAGCAGGCGAAGACCAGCTCCGGGTAGTCCCCGGAGAGCGCCAGCTCGGTGACGTTCGCGAACGTCCGCGACGCCTTGCGCACCGTCTCGCGCAGCGGCCACAGCCAGGCGGAGTCGATGTGCGCGTGCCCCGCGGCGTACGCGCGGTGGGCGCTGGCCGCCGCGGGCTGCGCCAGCGCCGGGGCCAGCACCGCGCGGGCGGCGGCGGCCGTGCCGGGCACGTCGTGCAGGTCGAGCACGTCGAGCATGCGGTCCAGGGTGTGCAGGATGTCGTGCCGGCGGCCGCGGTCCACCGGCAGCTCGTGCATCAGCTCCGACAGCACCTCGATGTCGAGGACCAGATGCCACACGTCCTCGTTGAGGACGGCGAGGTCGGCGGAGCGGAAGGTGTACAACGGCGCGTCGCCCGCGGTGCGCAGATCGCCGAGGAGGGTGGGGGTGAAGTCCTGGAGCACCGCGGGGTTCGCGGCGGCCTCCAGCAGCAGCCGTACGGGCTCGCCGCCGGCCGCGGGGGAGGCGATGGGCACATGGCGGTTGCGCGGGTGCACGCCCTTGACGGGCGCACCGGCCGCGTCGTACACCAGCCCCTCGGCCTGGAACCCGGGCATCTCGGTGCCGAACCCGGGGTCGATCACCGCCTCGACGCGCCGCCCCGCCCAGCCCGCGGGCACGGTGCCGGTCAGCCGGAACCAACTGGTCGACCACGGCGGCCCCCAGGCGGTGCCGACGGTGAAGGGCTCGTACTCCTCCGGGGGATCTTCAGTGCCTCGTCCGCCGGCACCGGCTCACCCGGCCGGTGCCACACCGACAGCTCCAGGGGGACGCGTTCGGTGTACTGGGCGGGTCGGATGAACTGGCGCAGCGCGCGGTCCAGCCGGCCCTCCGCCAGCAGTCGGTCGTCGTGCATCGCGGCTCCTCACAGTCGTCGCTGTGATCTGCCTAACCTGCGCGCGGCCGACCGGGCAAGAGGACCCACCACCTCGATCGTCACGGGAGCACCGTCAGCGGTACTGGTTCTCCATCGCCGTGAGCTTCTGCTCCAGGGTGTCCAGCGGTGCCGCGAGCGCGTCGTCCGGGCCCGCGGCCGCGGCGACGGACTTCGCCGGAGGCTGGCCGCCGGAAGGACCGCCGGCCACCGCCGGCCGGGTCTCCGGCGCCGAGCGCGACCGCAGCGGGAACCGCGCCGCCTCCGTGACCGGCTCCGGCGTGAGCGCCACCTGCGGCTCGGCACGCGCCGCGGTGAACTCGCCGGGGGCCAGCGCGCGCTGGTGCTTGCCGAGGGCCTTCAACCGGGCCCGCTCCAGCCGGGCCTGCTCGCGCTCCTCCGCCCGCCGGCGCGCCTCGTCCCTGCTGTCCTGGCGCACCTCGTCGACGGCCTCGTCCAGCGTGCGTACGCCTTCGAGGAGCATCAGCGACCACGCGCGGAACGTCTCCCGCGGCGCCCGCAGCCACCGTACGAACCGGATCTGCGGCAGCGGCCGGGGCACCAGCCCCTGCTCACGCAGCGCGGCCCTGCGGGTCTGCTTCAGCGCCCGGTCGAAGAGCACCGCGGCCGAGAGCGACATGCCGGCGAAGAACTGCGGCGCGCCCGCGTGGCCCGTACCCCGCGGCGCGTGCACCCAGTTGAACCAGGCGGCCGCGCCCGCGAACGTCCACACCAGCAGCCGGGAGCCGAGCGCCGCGTCGCCGTTGCTGGCCTCGCGTACGGCGATGACGGAGCAGAACATCGCGGCGCCGTCGAGCCCGAAGGGGACCAGGTACTCCCAGCCGCCCGACAGGCCCAGGTTCTGCCGGCCGAAGCCGACCAGGCCGTGGAAGGAGAGCGCGGCGGCGACCGCGGCGCAGCAGAAGAGCAGGACGTACGCGAGCGTGCCGTACATCGCCTCCTTGCGGCGCCGGCGCTGCTCGCCGGCCTCCCAGGAGTCCGCGGGCTCGTCGGCCTTCTGCCGGCCGCGGACCACGACGGCGACGGCCGCGAGCACGCCGAGCAGCAGCACGGCGGCCGGGAGGGCCCAGCTCAGCGGTATCCCGTTGAATCCCATCGGATGTCCCTTGCCTCGCCGGATGACGGGTGACTCGGGGACCGATACTCGCGGAATTCCCGCGCGATTCCGGAGGAAACGAAATCAGCCACTCAATGGGATGGCTTCTGTGCTAAGAGCTTGCGACGAGCCGGGCGACGCGCTCCGCGTCGCAGGTGCGCGGGCAGGTCACGCAGGTGTCCTCGGGCCGCAGCGTGTAGTACATGCAGCAGCTCGCGCGGTCCCGGGTGGCCAGGGACTGCCCGGCGGGCCCGGTGAGCGTGCGGAAGGCGGCGCCGCCGGCGTACGGGGCGGTGGCCCCTCCGGTGCCGGGCAGGAGCTGCCCGGTCTCGGCCATCGCCCGCTCCTCCTCGCCCAGCAGGTCCCCGAGGTACCACAGGCCCTCGACGATCTCGTCCGTCGCCATCCCCCACAGCGCCCGCGGCCCGCGGCGCATCCGCGGGCCGAACGCGGCGAGCACCGGCTCCAGATGCTCGGCCACGGCCGCCCGCACCTCGGCGCGCAGCGCCTCCTCGCCGGCGACGACGCGGGCGCCGGGCAGTCCCGCGGCCGGGTCGTCGGGCAGGCAGGCGAACGCGCCGCCGTGGACGGCCAGGCGCATGCGGCTGCCGTCGGCGTTGCGGTGCAGGGCCACGGCGTCCAGCGGGACGCGGGGCACGCGGCGGAGCAGGAACCAGGGGAGGGTGACCAGCAGGCAGGCGGACCAGGCGTAGCGGTGCAGGCCGAAGCTGGCGACCACGTCGGGGCGGGCGTCCTCGCCGTACGTGCGGCGGACCTGCTCGGCGTCCCAGGCGAGGAAGTCGTCGAGGGCGGGGCCGCCGGCGGCGAGATCGGCGGCGGCCACCCAGCCGGGTCCCGCGGGCAGCGGGTCCGCGGGGCCGAGTTCGGTGACGGCGAGGAAGGGCAGCACCTCGCTGAGCCGTGCGTACGCCGCGGTGACCGGGGTGCCGGCGGGCCGCGCGGGCGGGGCTCCGGCGGCGGCGAGCGGCTGGGGCACTGCGGGCGCGGACATCGTGCGGTGACCACCCTGGGCTCGGCGGGGCGTGACGTGTTCTCGACCCGTCGACGGGTTGAGGTAAGGCTAACCTTAACCCGCTTGATCCGGGAAGGGGCAAGGGGCACCGGGTTACCGTGGGGCGCGAGCGCCGCCCGCCGGGCGTTCTTCCGTCGCGAATCGGGACATCGGGGGAATCGGGGGAAGCAGTGGAGGACGTGCCGCACCCGCCGGCGGGACCCGGCCGGCGCCGCGCCCCGGCCCGGGTGCGCCGCCACTCCGTACGCGGCCAGGTGCTCGACGCGCTGCGCGCCGCGGTGGCCGGCGGCGAACTGCGGGCCGGCGAGGTGTACTCCGCGCCCGCGCTGGGCGAGCGGTTCGGCGTCTCGGCGACCCCGGTGCGCGAGGCCATGCAGCGACTCGCCGCGGAGGGCGCGGTGGAGATACTGCCGAACCGCGGCTTCCGGATCCTCGCGCCCAGCGCCCGCGATCTGGCCGAGCTGGCGGAGGTGCGCGCGCTGCTCCTCGTACCGCTGCTGCACCGGCTGGCGGCCGGGCCGCCGGCCGGGCGCCTGCTGACGCTGAGCCGGCTGACCGGGGACGACGCGGAGTTCCACGAGGCGCTTGCGGCGCTCTCCGGCAACCGCCAACTGGCCCGCGTCGCGGGCGAACTGCGGGCCAGGGCACGGCCCCCGGCGGCCACGCGGGACCGCCGGCAGGCGCTGGTCGACGCGCTGGCGGCGGGGGACGCGGCGGCGGCCGAGGCGGTGCTGCGGGAGCTGCTGGGCGCCCCGGAGCGGCCCTGACGGGGCGTACGGCCGCGGGCCGCTACGCCTGCAGCCAGGCCAGCGAGGTCACCCGGTGGTCGTTCCCGCCGCCCTCGTGGCCGTTCCACGGGTAGACCTCGATGTCCTTCGGCCCGCCCCAGTGGTTGTACGACGCGAAGACCGTCGACGGCGGGCACACCTCGTCCATCAGCGCCACCGAGTACAGCGCCGGCACCCGGGCGCGCGCCGCGAAGTTGAGGCCGTCGAAGTACGAGAGCGTCCGGAACACCCGCTCCTCCGCGTCCCGCTGGGTCGCCAGGAAGAGGACCAGCTCCTGGTACGGGTTCTTGTCGGTGATCGTCACCGCCCGGCGGAAGTGGTTGAGGAACGGCACGTCGATCATCGCCGCCCGCACACCGGGGTGCAGCCCGGCGACCGCGGTGGCGATCGCGCCGCCCTGGCTGCCGCCGCTCACCGCGATCCGGTCGCCGTCCACCGCCGGGTGCGCGGCGGCGGCGTCCACGGCGCGCACGGCGTCGGTGAAGACGCGGCGGTAGTAGTACTCCTCCGGGTCGAGCACGCCGCGGGTCATGAAGCCGGGCGTCTGGGCGTTGCCCGTGCCGTACGGGTCGGGGGTGGAGCCGGCGTTGTCGCGGTGGGCGGCGCCCTGGCCTCGGGTGTCGACGACGAAGACGGCGCGGCCCGCGGCGGGCCAGAACAGGTGGTCGTGCGGGAGCCCGCGGCCGCCGCCGTAGCCGATGTAGTGCATGACGCACGGCACGGGCCCGTCGGCGCCGCGCGGCAGGACGAGCCAGGCGGAGATGCGGTGGCCGCCCCAGCCGGCGAAGGACACGTCGTGCACGTCGACGGCCGTCAGGCCCGTCGGGTACGGGCGGAACTCCGGCGCCGGGTCGCCCGCCGCGTCCTGGGCCCCGGCGAGGGTGCGGGTCCAGAAGTCGTCGAAGTCGGCGGGCTCCTCGCGCTCGGGGCGGTAGTCGCGCAGCTCGGCGAGGGGGAGGTCGAACAGGGCCATGGGGACGCTCCAGTCGGTCGTGGCGGCGGTGCGGGCTGTGGGACGGCGGGTGCGGACGGGGTGCGGGGGGAAGGCGGTGCGGCGCGTACGGAATGCCGGTACCCGGCGCGTACGGAACGCATCCGGCGAGGGGCGCGGGCGCTCCGGGCTCAGCGGGCCGGCGGCGGGCCCGTGGAGGCGCGTACCGTCAGGGTCGTGGCCAGCTCCACCTGCTCGGGCTGTGCCGCCCCGCCCTCGCCGTGCAGCCGGAGCATCCGGAACGCGGTGGCCGCCATCGCCTCCAGCGGCTGCGCGACGGTGGTCAGCGGCGGTGCCGCCCAGGCGGCGACCGGGGTGTCGTCGAAGCCGGTGACGCTCATGTCCGCCGGCGCCCGCAGCCCCCGTTCCGCCAGGGCCTGGAGCACGCCGAACGCCTGCCCGTCGTTCGCCGCGACCACCGCGGTCGGCGGCTCGGGCAGGTCGAGCAGCGCCAGCGCACCGGCGCGGCCGTCGGGCGCGAAGAAGTCGGCGTTGCGGATCAGTTCCTCCGCCACCGGCAGCCCCGCCTCCAGCAGCGCGGCGCGGTAGCCGTCGAAGCGGGCGCGGGCGGACCAGATCGTCAGCGGCCCGGTGAGGGTGGCGATGCGGCGGTGGCCCAGCTCGATGAGGTGGCGGGTCGCGGCGAGGCCGCCCTGCCAGTTCGTGCAGCCCACGGAACGTACGCCCGCGCCCGGTTCCGCCGGCGGGTCGATGGCGACCAGCGGGATGCGCTTGGCCGCCAGCCGCGCGCGGGTCTCCGGCGCGGGTACCTGGTGGACGAGGAGGACGCCGTCGCTCCCGCGCGCCATGATGCGCTCCAGGGTGTGGCGCAGGACGTCGGCGCTGTCGGGCACGCTGTCGATGACGATCCGGCAGTCGGCCTCGGCGCCCGCCTCGACCGCGCCGGTGACGAGCGCGTCCGCCCACGGGCTGTTGAGGCTGCCGATGACGAGGTCGACGACGCCGGCGCCGCGGGACGGCCGGTAGCCGTGGTCGGCGAGCAGCCGCGCGATGCGCTCGCGGGTGGCGGGGGCGACGTCGGTGCGGGCGTGCAGGACCTTGGAGACGGTCGACACCGAGACGCCGGCGCGGGCGGCGATGTCGCTGAGCGTGGCCTGTTCGGGCGGCATGGCGGAGTCCTTTTCGAAAACTCCGGCCAGCCTGACCGCCGACTTCCGACCCTGTCAAGGGTGTTGACGGAGGTCTGCCCGGCTTCTAGCGTCAACTGGCGAGCGAAAAATTGTCGAAAACGATCGCCGGAGGAGACCATGAGCCCGTCCCTGGGCGTGCAGCTCTACACCGTTCGCGACGAGATCGCCGCCGACCGCCCCGGCACGTTCGCCGCCCTGGCCGGCTTCGGCTACCGCCAGGTCGAGTGCTACGACGTACTGACCGACCCCGAGGAGCTCCGCGCCGACCTGGACACGGCGGGCCTCGCGGCCGGCTCCGTCCACGCGCACGTGCTCGCCGGTCCCGAGCAGGCCGACGCCGCCTTCCGGGGCGCGCGCACGGTCGGCGCCGACACCGTCTTCGTGCCGTATCTGCCGCCGGAGCGGTTCGCCGACGGCGAGGGGGTGCGCGCCGTGGCCGGCGAGCTGGCCGAGGCCGCGAAGCGCGCCGCGGGGCACGGCCTCGCGCTCGGCTACCACAACCACGAGTTCGAGCTGTCCCAGCACGTCGGCGGCGTCCCCGCGCTGGAGGTGCTGGCTGACCTCCTCGCCGGGCTCGACGCCCCGGTGCAGTTCGAGGTGGACACGTACTGGGCAGCGGTCGGCGGCCAGGACGTGCCCGCGCTGCTCGGCCGCCTCGGCGAGCGCGTCACGCACCTGCACATCAAGGACGGGCCCGTCACCAAGGACGACCCGATGACCGCCGTCGGCGCCGGCCGGATGCCCGTCGAGGACGTGCTCGCCGCGGGCGCGGGCGCCCGCCGGCACATCGTCGAACTCGACGCCTGCGCCACCGACATGCTCACCGCCGTCCGCGAGAGCTTCGACTGGCTGGAGGGGAAGCGCCGATGACCGCAGGAGAGCCCCTGGGCGTCGCCGTCGTCGGCTGCGGCACGATCAGCGACCAGTACCTGACGAACCTCACCGCCTTCCCCGACCTGCGCGTGCTCTTCTGCGCCGACCTCGACGCGGAGCGTGCCGCCGCCCAGGCCGCCGCCTACGGCGTACCGGCGCACGGCAGCACCGAGGACGCCCTCGCCCACCCCGGCGTCGAGCTGGTCGTCAACCTCACCCTCCCCGCCGCCCACCACGACGTGGCCGCGGCGGCGATCGGCGCCGGCAAGCACGTGTGGAACGAGAAGCCGCTGACCCTCGACCCCGTCTCCGGCGCCGAGCTGGTCACCCGGGCCGCCGGGGCGGGCGTGCGGCTCGGCTGCGCTCCGGACACGTTCCTCGGCGCCGGGCTGCAGACGGCCCGCCGGCTCGTCGACGACGGGGCGATAGGCGTGCCGCTGAGCGGTCTCGCACTGCTGCAGACCCCGGGCCCGGAGTCGTGGCATCCCAGCCCGGAGTTCTACTTCCTGCGGGGCGGCGGGCCGCTCTTCGACATGGGCCCGTACTACCTGACCTGTCTGGCCACGCTCTTCGGCCCGGCCCGGCGGGTCGCGGCGGTGGCCAGCAGGGCGCGCGAGACCCGGGTGGTCGGCTCCGGGCCGAAGGCCGGCACGGAGTTCCCGGTGGAGGTGCCCACGCATGTCGCGGCGCTCCTCGACTACGCCGCGGGCCAGACCGCCTCGCTGGTGGTCAGCTTCGACTCCCCGCTGAACCGGCAGGGGTTCGTGGAGATCACCGGCACCGAGGCCACCCTCGCGCTGCCCGACCCCAACCGCTTCGACGGCTCCCTGCGGCTGCGCCCCACGGGCTCGGCGGAGTGGACGGAGATCGAGGCGGCGGGTGCGACCGCCGGGCGCGGCATGGGCGTGCTCGACATGGCCAGGGCGCTGGCCGCGGGCGAGCCGCACCGCGCCTCGGGGGAACTGGCGCAGCACGTGCTGGAGACCATGGCGGCGGTCGAGAAGTCGGCGCGGGACGGGGAGTTCGTGCCCGTCGCGGGCGCCGGCTTCACCGTGCCGGCGGCGCTGCCGGCCGACTGGGATCCGGGCGTACGGATGCGTTGACGTCCCTCCGGGGCGCGGGCACACTCCGGAACCATGGCAGAGAAAGCGCTTTCTCGACGTGGTTTGCTGGCCGCGGGCGGCGCGGGTCTCGCGCTGCCCGCCCTGGGCCCGATGGCGTACGCGGGGGGCCGCGGCCCCGTCCGGGCCGACCTGGTGGTCTACGGCGGCACCTCGGCCGGGGTGATCGCCGCCGTGCAGATGCGCCGGATGGGCGGCACCGCCGTGGTGCTGGAGCCCACCCGGCACATCGGCGGCCTCACCACCAGCGGCCTCGGCGCCACCGACACCGGCAACACCTCCGCCATCGGCGGCCTGGCCCTGGAGTTCTACCGCCGGGTGTACGCCAAGTACCACGGCACGCCCGTCACCGACGACTCCCCGGCCCGCTACACCTTCGAACCGCACGTCGCCTCCGAGGTCTTCGCCGACCTGCTCGCCGAGCACGACGTGCCCGTGGTCCTGGAGGCCCGGCTGCGCTCCGTCGACCGCCGCGGCGACCGCATCCGCCTCCTCGTCACCGACGACGGCCGCGCCTACGAGGGCGGGGTGTTCGTGGACGCGACGTACGAGGGCGACTTGATGGCCCGTGCCGGCGTCGACTTCACCACCGGACGCGAGGGCAACGCCGCGTACGGCGAGACCCTCAACGGCGTCCAGCACCGCGACAAGCACCAGTTCGTCCACCCCGTCGACCCCTACGTCACCCCCGGCAGCCCCGCCAGCGGCCTGCTGCCCGGCGTCGCCGCCGACGCGCTGGCGCCCAATGGCACGGCGGACGAGGCGATCCAGGCGTACTGCTTCCGGATGTGCCTCACCCAGGCCGCCGACCGCATCCCCTTCCCCAAGCCCGCCGGCTACGACCCGATGCGCTACGAACTGCTCCTGCGCTACGTCCAGGCGGGCTGGCGCGGCCCGTTCTACACCACCCACCAGATGGGCGGCGGCAAGACCGACTCCAACAACAACGGCGCGTTCTCCACCGACAACATCGGCTTCAACTTCGGCTATCCGACCGGCACGTACGCCGAGCGCGCCCGCATCCACGCGGAACACGCCGACTACCAGCAGGGCCTGATGTGGTTCCTCGCCAACGACCCGCGGCTGCCGGAGTCCGTGCGCGCCCAGACCGCCGCCTGGGGCCTGCCGCGCGACGAGTTCACCGGCTACGGCGGCTGGCCGCCGCTGCTCTACATCCGCGAGGCGCGCCGCATGGTCTCCGCGTACGTCATGACCGAGCACGACTGCCGCGGCGCGGTGCGCGCCCCGGACTCCGTGGGGCTCGCCTCGTACACGATGGACTCGCACAACTGCCGCCGCCTGGTCGTGGACGGCGTGGCGCGCAACGAGGGCGACGTGCAGGTCGGGGTGCGGGCGCCGTACGGGATCAGCTACCGCTCGCTGACGCCGAAGCGCGCGCAGTGCACCAACCTGCTGGTGCCCGTCGCGCTCTCCGCCTCGCACATCGCGTACGGGTCGATCCGGATGGAGCCGGTCTTCATGATCCTCGCGCAGTCCGCGGCGACCGCCGCGCGGATGGCGCTCGACCGCGGCGGCGTGGTGCAGCGGGTGCCGGTCGCGGCGCTCCAGGCGCGGCTGCGCGCGGACGGGCAGTTCCTGGAGTGGCCGCCGAGCGAGCCGGGGGAGATCGTCGTCGACAACGTCTCGGCGACGGGCGTCACCTCCGCGGGCACCTGGCGGAGCAGCACCTCGATCCCGAACTACTACGGCTCCGACTACGTGCACGACGACAACACCGGCAAGGGCACGGCCTGGATGCGCTTCCGGCCCGAGCTGCCGGCCGCCGGCGCGTGGGACGTCGCGCTGTGGTGGACCGCGGACGCCAACCGCGCGACGAACGTGCCGGTGGACGTGGAGCACGCCGGGGGCACGCAGACGTACACCGTCGACCAGCGCTCGCGCGGCGGGCAGTGGGTGGTGCTGGGCCGGCACACCTTCGCGGCGGGAACGGCGGCGGGCGTACGGATACGCAACGACGCCACCGACGGCTACGTGGTAGCGGACGCGGTGCGCTTCACCCCGGCGGCGGGCGCGTCCTGACGGAGGCCCGCCGTCACCCGGCGGCGGCTGCCTCCCCTTCTACCCGTCCGCGACGAGGCGGTAGCGCACGTCGACCTCGGCGAAGGGCTGCGGCCCCTGGGCGTGCCGCAGCCTTACCGGCGGGCCGCCGGGGTTGTCGAAGAGCCGGATCCCGTCACCGAGCAGGACGGGCGCGATGTGCAGGTCGATCTCGTCGACCAGGCCGCGTTCGAGCAGTTGGCGGCCGATGGTGGGGGAGAGGACTTCGAGGTTCTTGCCGCCGGCGGCCGCCAGCCCGATCCGCACCGCCTCGGCCACGTCGCAGTCGAGGAACGTGACGCCGTCGGCGGGCGTGGCGCTCTCCGGACGATGGGTGAGGACGAAGATCCGGCCCTTCCAGTCCTCGGTGTAGGGCCGGGCGGTCGGGTCGCGGTCCCAGCCGTTCCGCCCGCCCAGGACCGCGCCGGTGGTCTCGACGTACTCCTCCAGCACGCCGTCGCGGCCGGTGACGCCGGCCAGCCAGTCCATGGAGTGGCCGGGGCCCGCGACGAAGCCGTCGAGCGACATGCTGAAGTGGAGGAGGACCTTGCCGGCGGCCCGTTGCGGTTCGAGGTCGAACATGTGCGGCTCCTTGGCTCGTCACGCCGGCGCGAACGCACCCGCTGCACGACAGACCAGCCGGCAGCCGCGAACTCATCGCCGCCTCCCGCCGCGACGGCGCCCCGGCGCCTGCCTCTGCCTCACCCGGGCGGCCGCGGGCTCGTGTGCCCTTGCGGGTCGGCGGGCGGCCGGGGGGGCGGCCGGTCCGCGGGGCGGTCAGCGGGACCACGCCGGGGCCCAGGTGCCGGCGGGGTCCGTGGGGGTGTGCCGGGGGGCTCGGGCGGCGGCGTAGTCGCGGAGCAGGGTCAGGCCGGGGTGTGCGTTGTCGGTGTGCCAGTGCAGCAGGTGCGGGTAGACGGGGGTCGGGTCGAGCAGCGGGATGCGGCACAGGTCGTAGTCGACGGGCCAGACCAGCGGGGTCCGCTCGCTGAGGAACGTGCCCACCGTGGCCGATCCGGCGATCGTGTCGAGCAGGCTCTCCACACCGAAGTCCGGGCCCACCGCGTCGATGACGAAGCCGAACTCCGCCGCCATGTCCTCGTAGTACGCGGCCCACTCGGTGCCCGGCGCGTTGCCCGGCATCCAGATCCGGTGCCCGGCGAGCTGCGCGGGCCTGACGGAGCGGGCGCCCGCGAACTCGTGCGCCGGGCCGGTGACGAGCTGCACCGGTTCGTACATCACGTACCCGACGGCGATGTCGTCGGGCAGCTTCCGGCCGGGCGGCGGCAGGGTGCGGAACGTCGCGTCGATCGTGCCGTCGCGTACCGCCTCGACGGCCGGGCCGCCGCCGTAGACGGTGACGACGTCCAGCTCCACCTCGGGGTGCGCGCGGTGGAAGTCGCGCAGCAGTCCGGCGGTGGCGACCCGGCGCCCGACCACGTCCACGCGCAGCGCCCGGCTCCCGGGCCGTACGGACGCCGCGGCCCGCTCCGCGGCCCGCAGCAGCGTGCGGGCGTGGGGCAGGAACGCCTGGCCGTCGATGGTGAGCTTCGCGCCGCGCGCGGTACGGGTGAACAGCCGCACCCCGAGGCCCTTCTCCAGCCCGGCGATGCGCTTGGAGACGGCCTGCTGGGTGAGCATCAGCTCGGCCGCCGCCTCCTGGAACTGGCCGGTGTCGGCGGCGGCGACGAAGGTGCGCACGGCATCGAGGTCCACGCCCGGCAACCCTAGCCGCAGCCGCTACGGAACCCGGCCCCGCGCCCCGGCTCCCGTGCCGCCGCCGCTCCCGGCCTCCTCCTCCGCGTACGCGCCGAGCCCCGGCGTCCGCGGCGGCACCGCCGTGGACTGGACGATCGAGGTCGTCGTCTGCCCGTGCAGCAGGAAGCGGTCGAGCACCTCCTCGAAGGTGTCGAGGTCCGTCGCGTGCACCTTGAGCAGGAAGCAGTCCTCGCCGGTGATCCGGTGGCACTCGCTGACCTGCGGCAGGCTCCGCGCCAGCGCCGCGATCCGCGGCAACTGCCCCGGCCCGGGACGCACCCGGACGAACGCCGCCACCGGGTAGCCCAGGGCGGCCGGGTCGACGTCCAGGCGGTAGCCGCGGATCACCCGGGACTCCTCCAGCCGCCGCACCCGCTCGCGGGCGGTGGGCACGGAGACCCCGGTACGCCGGGCCAGCTCTGCCATGGACAGGCGGGGGTCGGCGTCGAGTTCGGTGAGGATCGAGCGGTCGAGTGCGTCCACCGTTTCACCTTGGCACGGGGGACGCCCGTTTCGTACCCCGGAGCGGAAAGTGATCCGCCGCCGGGCTTTCCGGTTCGCCATGGTCCGCGGAGGCGTGCGTTGCGACGATTCCCCCGTGGCCGACTCCCTGCCCCGCAGCCCCGCCGCTGCCTCCGGCGGCCGGCTCGCCCTCGCCGCCGAGCGGGTGCCGCCGCCGGCGTTCCTCGTCTCCTCCGCGGTCTTCCACTACCTCGGCCCGGCCTGCGCCGTCCTGCTCTTCGCCCGCCTCGACGTCCTCGGCGTCGCCTGGCTCCGGATCGCCTCGGCCGCGCTGGTCTTCGCCGTCTGGCGGCGGCCGTGGCGCGACTGGCGGGCGGCGACGCCGTACCAGCGGCGGCTGCTGGTCGCGATGGGGGCCGTGCTCGCCACCATGAACTGCACGTTCTATCTGGCCCTTGAACGGCTGCCGCTGGGGACGGTCGGGGCGGTGGAGTTCCTGGGGCCCGTGGTGCTGGCCGCGGCGGGGGTGCGGACCAGGCGGAACGTCGCCGCGCTGGCGCTGGTCCTCGCGGGCGTCGCGCTCCTCACCGACGTGCACCTGGTCGCGGAACCGCTCGGGCTCGCGCTGGCGTTCGGCAACTGCGCGCTGTTCGTGCTCTACGTCGTCCTCGGCCACCGGCTCGCGGCCGACGGCGGCGCGTCCGGGGTGGGGCGGCTCGGCGCGGCGATGCTGGTGGCGGCGGTGGTCGCGGCGCCGGCGGGGCTCGCGCAGGGCGCGGCGGCCGTGACGTCGCCGGTGCTGCTGGCGGCGGCGTTCGGGGTGGGGGTGTGCTCGTCGGTGATCCCGTACGTGTGCGACCAGCTCGCCATGGCGCGGGTGCCGCGGGCGACGTTCGCGCTGATGCTGTCGCTGCTGCCGGCGACGGCGGCGGTCATGGGCGTGGCCGTCCTCGGCCAGGTGCCGGGCGCGGCCGAGGCGGCGGGCATCGCGCTGGTCGTCGCGGGCGTCGCGGCGCACCGGGAGCGGGACGCGGCGGCGCGCGCGTAGCCGCGGGTACGGGTGGTGAAGACGGCCGGAAATGGACTGTCCCTACGGCCGGACACCCCTGCGCCACGCGCCGGCCCCGGCCGCTCGCCGGGCCCCGGGCCGCGTCAGTCCGCCGCCACCCGCCGGGGCTCCTCGCCCAACTGCTCCGCCAGCCACGACGGCACCCCGTCCAGCAGCCGCACGAGCCGCGTCGCCTCCGCCCGCAGCCGGCCCGCCTCCGGCTCCGACTCCACGTCGGCCAGCGCCATCAGGGCCGGCGCCGTACCGATCAGATAGCCCACCTCCTCGCGGAGCCGCAGCGACTCGCGGAAGCCGTGCCGCGCCTCGGCGAGGTCGCCGGCGTCGGCCGCGAGCGAGGCCAGGTGGCGCCAGGTGAACGAGCACAGCAGCAGGTCGCCCTGCTCCACCGCGCCCGCGTGGGCGCGGCGGAAGGCCGCCAGCGCCGCCGTCGCGTTCTTCGTCAGGTGCTGGGCGACGAGACCGCGCCGGAAGTCGAGCATCGGCCGGTACGGCGACGTCGGCGCCAGCAGCGCCGCGGCGCGGCCGAGCGCCGCACGGGCCTCGTCGGAGCGGTCGCGCTCCTGGAAGAGCGTCGAGGCGTACGCGAGATAGCCCCGCTCGCACGCCGTGACGCCGCGGTTCTCCCCGTCGATCGACAGCGCCTCCGCGTTGCGCACCGCGTCCTCCGCGCGCTCCCAGCCGGCGGCCGTGAACATGCACTGCTCCACCAGCAGCGCCGCGCGCTGCCGCGCCGCCTCGGCGTCGGTCCCGGCGGCGTCGTCGAGGAGCGCCGCGGCGTCGTCCCAGCAGCCGCGCGAGCGCAGCCGCCAGATCGCCCGCTCCAGCGGATCCTCCGACATCACCGATTCCGACCGTGCCATGGCGGTATCCGCCACTTTTGCCTCCCCAACGCGCCGTCGAGCCAAGGAACAACAAGAATCAACGCAGCCCAGTGTGAGTCGAATCTCAGCACGAAGTCTGCCCTGGGCCAAGGGCTTGCGTGAACGACTTCACAAGATCTTGGCCAACGGATTGCCCGCGGCACGGGAACGACGCGCACGAACGTACGGCGCGGACGCAGCCGTTCAGTGAAGAGGCCGCTCTCGCGGTCGGCGGCGGTCAGCGCATGCGCAGGGCGAGGAAGAAGTCGAGCTTGTCCTCCAGCCGGGCCAGGTCCCGGCCGGTGAGCTGCTCGATCCGGCCCACCCGGTAGCGCAGCGTGTTCACGTGCAGGTGGAGGCGGGCGGCGCAGCGGGTCCAGGAGCCGTCGCAGTCGAGGAACGCCTCCAGGGTCGTCACCAGCTCCGCCCGGTGGCGGTGGTCGTACGCGCGCAGCGGGTCCAGCAGCCGGGCGGTGAACGCGCGGCGTACGTCGTCGGGGACGAAGGGCAGCAGCAGCACGTGCGAGGCCAGCTCCTCGTGGCCCGCGGCGCACACGCTGCCCGGCCGGGCGGCGGCGACCCGGCGCGCGTGCCGGGCCTCCTCCAGGGCGCCGCGCAGCCCCTCCGGGGAGTCCACCGCGGCGCTGATGCCGAGCGTGAGCCGGCCGTCGTCGGCCAGCGCGCGGGACAGCGGCTCCCGTACGGCGGCGAGCAGCGCCGCGGCGCGCAGCCCGCGCGCGCCTGCCGCCGCGCCGGGGCCGGCGACCGCGCTCGGGCCGCCGGAGCGCGCGCGGCCGCTCCCGGCGCCCTCGTCGGCGCCCTTGCGGGACCGCCCGCCCCCCGCGCCGGGGTCCGCGCCGCCCGCCTCCGGCTCCCCGTCCGCCGCCCCCCGCGCCGGGACCGCGGGCAGCGGCACCAGCGCCACCGCCTCGTCGCCGGTGTGCGCCACCGCGATCCGCTCGGCCGGGTCCCGGTCCGCGCCCGCGAGCATCTCCTCCAGCATCGCCTGCGCCACAGGACCGCCCCCGATCCCCGGCTGCCCGTACGGGACCTCCCACTCGACCCGCGCCACCACCACCTGCCACTGCGGCGCCGCCCCGGTCCCCGGCAGCAGCGCCGGCACCGCCACCCGCAGCCGGGCCGCGATCTCCGCGGGCTGCGCCCCGGCCTGCACCAGCTCCAGCACCTCCTGCGCCAGCCGCCGCCGCACCGACCGCGCGGCGTCGCGCCGCTCCCGTTCCACGGCGATCAACTGCGTGACGCCGTGCACCAGGTCCAGCCGCTCCGGCGGCCACTCCCCGGCGTCCGCCTCCACCGCCAGCAGCCAGTCCGAGAGCACCGTCTCGCGCAGGTCCCGCCCGCCGCCGACGGGGAAGAGCGAGTACGTCACGCCCCCGCCAGCCGCCGGCAGCGTCACCCGGTGCGGCCCCGGCCGGCCGCCGCGCAGCGCCCCGAGGTGCTCGCCGGCCAACTGCGCCCGCAACTGCGCGGGCAGCCGCCCCCCGGCCGCACCGGCCGCGGTGCCGGCGATCTGCCGGCCGGTGGGGGAGAGCACCCACGCGCGCAGGTCCAGATCGGAGCCGAGGAGGTCGAGCACCACATCGGGGCCGCCGCCCGCGGGCCCGGACGACATCAGCCGGCGGTGCCGCTCGACCACGGCCGCCAGATCGCCGGCCCGCTCGCCCGAGACCTGCCGTACGACGTGCTCGGTGATGGTGGCGAACGCGACGTCCTCGTCCACCGCGAAGAGCGGCAGCCGGTGCCGCGCGCACGCGCGCACCAGGTCCTCCGGCACCCCCGCCCCCGACAGCTCCGCCTCGCCCGCCGCGAGCCCGGCGACGCCGGCCGCGGCAAGGATCCGTACGAAGGGCTCCGAGTCCTGCGGCCCGTGCCGCCAGGCGAGCCCGGTGAGGACGAGCTCGCCGCCCGACAGATAGCGGCTCGGATCCGTCAGGTCGGTGGTCATCACGCCCCGCACCGTGCGGTCCAGCTCGTCCGCGCCGCCGAGGAGCCGCAGGCCCAGCGCCTCGGAGTCCAGGAGTGCCCGCAGCCTCATGCGCGTCCCCTTGCTGTCGCTCGTGCGCCGGCCGGCCCACCCGTGCGGGCGGGCCGCCGGGCGGTCGTCGTGGGATGTCCCGCAGGGGAAGGATGCCCCGGACTTCGTTCGAAACTACAAGAACCGGGTTCCGGCCTGCCCCTTGCTTCATGTTTTCCGTGACTGCACCCGGACGGCGGCGTTTCTGTGTACTTGGGCCACGTTCCGTCAACAGCACTAGCACGCAGCCGCACTTTCGAGGGAAAGCCGAGAGGATCCATGGACTTCCTGCGCCCCGCAAGCTGGGCGGAAGCGCTCGCCGCCAAGGCCGAGCATCCGGAGGCCGTACCGATCGCGGGCGGCACGGACCTCATGGTCGAGATCAACTTCGACCACCGCCGTCCGGAGTACCTGCTCGACCTCAACCGCATCGGCGAGCTGGGGGAGTGGGAGACGGGAGCGGAGAGCGTGCGGCTCGGCGCCTCCGTGCCGTACGCGCGCATCGTGGCGGAGCTGGCCGGGGCGCTGCCGGGTCTGGCGCGGGCGGCGCACACCGTGGCGTCCCCGCAGATCCGCAACCGCGGCGGCGTCGGCGGCAACCTCGGCACCGCCTCCCCGGCCGGCGACGCGCACCCGGCGCTGCTGGCCGCGGGCGCGGAGGTCGAGGTGGAGTCCGTACGCGGCGGCAGGCGGATCCCGATCGACGAGTTCTTCACCGGCGTCAAGCGCAACGCGCTCGCGCCCGACGAGCTGATCAAGTGGGTGCACGTCAAGAAGGCCACCGGACCGCAGGAGTTCTCGAAGGTCGGCACCCGCAACGCCATGGTGATCGCCGTGTGCGCGTTCGGCATCGCGCTGCACCCCGACACCCGCACGGTCCGTACCGGCATCGGCTCGGCCGCGCCGACGCCCGTGCGCGCCACCGCCGCCGAGGAGTTCCTCAACGCGGCGCTGGCCGAGGGCGGCCACTGGGAGAGCGGCCGGACCCTGCCCCCCGCGCTCGCCCGGCAGTTCGCCGAGCTGGCGGCGGGCGCCTGCAACCCCATCGACGACGTGCGCGGCAGCGCGCGCTACCGCCGGCACGCGGTCGGCGTCATGGCGCGCCGCACCCTCGGCTGGACCTGGGAGTCGTACCGCCGGGGCGCGGCGGGGGCCACACGAGCGGAAGGAGCCGCGTGATGCGGGTGACGTTCACCGTCAACGGCCGCGAGCAGCAGGCCGACGACGTCTGGGAGGGCGAGAGCCTGCTGTACGTGCTGCGCGAGCGGATGGGCCTGCCGGGCTCGAAGAACGCCTGCGAGCAGGGGGAGTGCGGCTCCTGCACGGTACGGCTGGACGGCGTGCCGGTGTGCGCCTGCCTGGTCGCCGCCGGGCAGGCCGAGGGCCGCGAGGTCGTCACCGTCGAAGGGCTGGCCGAGGACGGTCTCTCCGCCGTCCAGCAGGCGTTCGTCGACGCCGGCGCCGTGCAGTGCGGCTTCTGCACCCCGGGTCTGCTGGTCGCCGCGGACGACCTTCTGGAACACAACCCGTCACCGTCGGACGCCGACATCCGCGAGGGCCTGTCGGGCAACCTGTGCCGCTGCACCGGCTACGAGAAGATCCTCGACGCGGTCCGGCTCGCCGCCGCCCGCCGGGGCGAGGGGGCCTGATGTCCGACGTCACCCGCATCCCGACGAGCCTCACCCAGGGTTCGCGGACCGCCGGCGGCATCGGCGAGTCCAAGCTGCGCCCCGACGGCACGCTGAAGGTCACCGGGGAGTTCGCGTACTCCTCCGACCTGTGGCACGAGGACATGATCTGGGGCCACACGCTGCGCTCGCCGTACGCGCACGCCGAGATCGTCGCGATCGACACCTCCGCCGCCCTCGCCCAGGCCGGGGTCTACGCCGTGCTCACGTACGACGACCTGCCCGCCCGGCAGAAGAACTACGGCCTGGAGATCGCCGACACCCCCGCGCTCGCCGCCGGCCGGGTGCGCCACCACGGCGAGCCGGTCGCGCTGGTCGCCGCGGACCATCCCGAGACCGCCCGCCGGGCCGCCGCGAAGATCCGCATCGAGTGGCGGGAGCTGCCGCTGGTCACCGACGAGGAGTCCGCGCTCGCCCCCGGCGCGCCCGTGCTGCACCCCGACCGCACCGACGACCACGCGCCGCACGTACCGCACCCGAACATCGTCCACCGCCAGCCGATCGTCCGCGGCGACGCCGCCGCGGCGGCCCGCAGGGCGGACCACATCGTCACCGGCGAGTACGAGTTCGGCATGCAGGACCAGGCGTTCCTCGGCCCGGAGTCGGGCCTCGCGGTGCCCGCGGAGGACGGCGGCGTCGACCTGTACGTCGCCACCCAGTGGCTCCACGCCGACCGGCGGCAGATCGCCCCGGTGCTCGGGCTGCCGGAGGAGAAGGTGCGCATGACGCTCTCCGGCGTCGGCGGCGCCTTCGGCGGGCGCGAGGACCTGTCGATGCAGATCCACGCCTGCCTGCTGGCGCTGCGTACCGGCAAGCCGGTGAAGATGGTCTACGACCGCTTCGAGTCCTTCTTCGGCCACGTGCACCGCCACCCGGCCAGGATCCGCTACGAGCACGGCGTCACCGCCGAAGGACGGATCACCCACGCCCGCTGCCGCATCGTCCTCGACGGCGGCGCGTACGCCTCCTCCACCCCGGCCGTCGTCGGCAACGCGGCGTCGCTGTCCATGGGCCCGTACGTCATCGAGGACGTCGAGATCGAGGCGGTCGGCCTCTACACCAACAACCCGCCCTGCGGCGCGATGCGCGGCTTCGGCGCCGTCCAGGCGTGCTTCGCGTACGAGGCGCAGATGGACCGGCTCGCCGCGGCGGTCGGCATGGACCCGGTGGCGTTCCGGCAGGTGAACGCCATGTCCGAGGGCTCGCGGCTGCCGACCGGACAGCGGGTCGACTCCCCGGCGCCGGTCGCGGAGATCCTGCGCCGCGTGCAGGCCAGGCCGCTGCCGCCGGAGCGGCAGTGGGAGAGCGCGGGCGGCACGGCGGACGTACGGGCGCTGCCCGGCGGGCTGTCCAACACCACCCACGGCGAGGGCGTCGTACGGGGCGTCGGCTACGCGGTCGGCATCAAGAACGTCGGCTTCTCCGAGGGCTTCGACGACTTCTCCACCGCCCGGGTGCGGCTGGAGGCCGTCGGCGGCGAGCCGGTGGTCACCGTGCACACCGCGGCCGCCGAGGTCGGGCAGGGCGGCATCACCGTGCAGGCGCAGATCGCCCGCACCGAACTGGGCGTCGCCCGCGTGGTCATCGCCCCGGCCGACACCCGGGTCGGCTCCGCGGGCTCCACCTCCGCCTCCCGGCAGACGTACATGACGGGCGGCGCGGTACGGAACGCCTGCGCGGCGGTGCGCGAGCAGGTCCTCGCCCTCGGCCGGCGCAAGCTCGGCACGTACCACCCCGCGTGGGCGACGGCCGAACTGCTGCTGGAGGGCGGCAAGGTCGTCACGGACGGCGGCGAGGTCCTCGCCGACCTTTCGGACGTGCTCGACGGCGAGCCGCCCGTGGACGTCGAACTGCCCTTCAGGCACCGGCCCACCGAGCCCTTCGACATCGAGACGGGACAGGGCTTCGGCCACGTCCAGTACTCCTTCGCCGCGCACCGCGCCGTCGTCGAGGTCGACACCGAACTCGGCCTGGTCAAGGTCGTCGAGCTGGCCTGCGCCCAGGACGTCGGCAAGGCGCTCAACCCGCTGTCCGTCGTCGGGCAGATCCAGGGCGGCACCACGCAGGGCCTGGGCGTGGCGGTGATGGAGGAGATCGTGGTCGACCCGGCGACGGGGCGGGTGCGCAACCCCTCGTTCACCGACTACCTGATCCCGACCATCCTCGACACCCCGGCCATCCCCGTCGACGTGCTCGAACTGGCCGACCCGCACGCGCCGTACGGGCTGCGCGGCGTCGGCGAGGCGTCCACGCTCTCGGCGACCCCGGCGGTGCTCGCCGCCATCCGCCAGGCCACGGGACTGGCCCTCACCAAGGCCCCGGTACGGCCGGAGCACCTCACCGGCACCTGAACCCCACCGGAAACGAGACCGACGCACCAGCAGTTCCGCCTCCGCCTCGGGCCGTCCCCCGGGTCGTGCAGCACCACCCATCCCAAATCCCGCAACCGCGGGTGCCCCTGTGAACCTTGGGAGAACGCATGACCCAGTCCTCCGTCGACCGGCGCGCCGAAGCGCCGTCCCGCCCGCCCGGCACCGCCGCCTCCGGCCGCACCTCGTGGCTCGACCGCTACTTCGGGATATCCCGGCGCGGCTCCACGGTCGCGCGCGAGGTGCGCGGCGGGCTCACCACCTTCATGGCGATGGCCTACATCCTGCTCCTCAACCCGCTGATCCTGGGCGGCGAGGACGCGGCGGGCAACGTGCTGGCCCCGTCGGCACTCATCACCGCCACCGCGCTGGCCGCCGCGGTCACCACGCTGCTGCTGGGCTTCTTCGGCAAGGTGCCGCTGGCCGCCGCCGCCGGGCTCAGCGTCTCGGGCGTGCTCGCCAGCCAGGTCGCGCCGCAGATGACATGGCCGCAGGCGATGGGCATGTGCGTCGCGTACGGCGTCGTGATCATGCTGCTGGCCGTCACCGGCCTGCGCGAGATGATCATGAACGCGATCCCGCTGGCCCTCAAGCACGCCATCACCATGGGCATCGGCATGTTCATCGCCCTGATCGGCCTGGTGAACGCCGGGTTCGTGCAGGCCGGCGAGGCGAAGATCGTCACCCTCGGGGTGAACGACCAGCTCCGCGGCTGGCCCGTGCTCGTCTTCTGCCTCACCCTGCTGCTGATCTTCATGCTCCAGGCGCGCGACGTGCCCGGCGCCATCCTCATCGGCATCGTCGCCGGCACGGTCGCCGCGGTCGTCGTCAACGCGGTCGCCGGCCTCAAGCCGGAGGCGTGGGCGAACGGCCGGGCGCCCGAACTGCCGGCCGGCGGGATCACCTCGACGCCGGACTTCGGCCTCCTCGGCGAGGTGTCGTTCCGCGGCTGGGGCGACGTCGGCGTGATGACCGTCGGCATGATCGTCTTCACGCTGGTGCTGGCCGGGTTCTTCGACGCGATGGCCACCATCATCGGCGTCGGTACGGAGGCGAAGCTCACCGACGAGAAGGGCCGGATGCCGGGGCTGTCGCGGGCGCTCTTCATCGACGGCGCCGGCGGCGCGGTCGGCGGCGCCGCGGGGGCCTCCGGGCAGACGGTGTTCGTGGAGTCCGCGACCGGCGTCGGCGAGGGCGCCCGCACCGGTCTGTCGAGCGTGGTCGCCGGGCTGCTCTTCGCGCTGGGGCTGCTCTTCACCCCGCTGGCGCAGATCGTGCCGGGCAACGTGGCTGCCGCGGCGCTGGTGGTCATCGGCGCCATGATGATGGCGAACGCACGGCACGTGGACTGGGCCGACCGGGGCGTGGCCGTGCCGGTGTTCCTGACGGTCGTGCTCATGCCGTTCACGTACTCCATCACGGCGGGCGTCGCCGCCGGCGTCATCTCGTACACGGCGATCAGGGCCGCCCAGGGCAAGTGGTGCGAGCCCGGCCCCTTCATGTGGGTGCTCACGGCCGTCTTCGTCGTCTTCTTCGCGCTCCATCCGATCGAGCAGTGGATGGGTGTCAAATAGGACCAGGGGCCTTGTGAGGAGCTGATCAGCATGCTGGACATCGCTGCCGACCTCGCCCGGTGGTGCGCGGAGGGCCGCCCCTTCGCCGTCGCCACCGTCGTGGGCACCAGCGGCTCCGCGCCGCGCGGCCCGGGCGCCGCGCTGGCGGTGGACGCCGGGGGCACGGCGGTCGGCAGCGTGTCCGGCGGCTGCGTCGAGGGCGCGGTGTACGAGCTGTGCCGGGAGGTCCTCGAAACCGGCGAGGCGGTGCTGGAGACCTTCGGCTACTCCGACGACGACGCCTTCGCGGTGGGGCTCACCTGCGGCGGGGAGATCGACATCCTCGTCACGCCGGTCAGTGCGGACGGCGTGCTCCGTACGGCACTGGCCGCCGCCGCGGAGGGCGGGGCCGCGGCGGTCGCGCGGGTCGTCGGCGGCCCGGCCGCGCTGCTCGGGCAGGCGCTGCTGGTACGCCCCGACGGCACGTACGACGGCCGCTTCGCGGGCCCGCTGCCCGGCCTGCCCGACTGGGACGGTGCCGCACTGGAGCGCACCGCCGCCGCCGAGGCCGCCGCGCTGCTCGACGCGGGGCGTACGGACACGGTGTCGGTCGGCGCGGCGGGCGCGCGCTGCGGGGAGCCGGTGACGCTGCTGGTGGAGGTGAGCGTGCCGGCGCCGCGGATGGTGGTCTTCGGCGCGATCGACTTCGCGCACGCGCTGGTCCGCATCGGCAAGTTCCTCGGCTACCACGTCACCCTCTGCGACGCCCGCCCCGTCTTCGCCACGGCCCGCCGGTTCCCGGAGGCCGACGAGGTGGCGGTGCGGTGGCCGCACGAGTACCTGGCGGACGCGCTGGCCGCGGGCGAGCTGGACGGGCGCACGGTGCTGTGCGTGCTCACGCACGACCCCAAGTTCGACGTGCCGCTGCTCACCGCCGCGCTCCGGCTGCCCGTGGCGTACGTCGGCGCGATGGGCTCGCGCCGTACGCACCTGGACCGCAACCGGCGGCTGCGCGAGGCGGGCGTCACCGACCTCGAACTCGCCCGGCTGCGCTCGCCGATCGGCCTCGACCTCGGCGCCCGCTCGCCGGAGGAGGTCGCGGTCTCCATCGCCGGGGAGATCGTCGCGGCCCGCCGGGGCGGCACGGGGGTGCCGCTGACGGGCGCGCACACGCCGATCCACCGGGAGCGGGGGGCGGCGGGCCGGATCGGCGACGTGGCCTGAGACGCCTCAGCCGGACGGGGTCTCGGCGGTGACGTAGCCGCACTCGACGGTCTCGTCCTGCCCGTCCGCGGTCACCGCCAGCCCGCCCGCGGTCAGCGTCCGCGCCGCCCGCGCGGCGACCTCGCGGTGGGTCGCGGCGCTCCAGGCGGGCAACTGGAAGAACACGCTCAGCCGTCCGCCGGGCCGCAGCAGCACGGCGGCCGCGCGGGCGGCGGCGGGCTCCGTCCACAGCAGCCGCACGTTGAACGCGTACGCGACGTCGAAGGGCTGCCAGGACGCGAGGTCCGCCGGGAAGGCGCCGGTCCTGAACTCCGCGAGCCCGGCGGCGACGTGGGCGGCGTTGCGCCGCCCGGCCGCGGCGGTCATCTTCGCGGACCGGTCCAGGCCGACGAACCGCGGCGCCCCGTCCCGCGGCGCCCCGGCCAGCTCCGCGCAGACGTGCGACGCGGTCACCCCGTGCCCGGCGCCGATCTCCAGCACCCTGTCGCCCGGCCGTACGGCCAGCGTCCGCGCGGCCCACTCGTGACGGTCCATACGGGCAGTATCGGCCACGGCTCAGCGCAACTGCAGCTCCACCAGCACCGCGCGGTGGTCGGTCCCGGCCAGCTCGGGGAACTCGATCCCGGCGGGGCTCAGCCGGTCGCTCACCAGCACGTGGTCGATCTGGGTGCCGAAGAGGGGCGTCGCCGACGCCGGCCAGGTGGGGGTGCGCGAGCGGCCGAGGAGCATGGCGCTGTCCCGCAGGCCGGTGTCGAGGATGTCGCGGAACGCCTCGTGGTCCTGCGAGGAGTTGAAGTCGCCGCCGAAGACCGTGGGCACCTCCCCGCGCGCCGCGGCGGCGTCCCGCAGGCGCCCCAGCTCGGTGCGCCAGGCGTCCATGGACCCGGGCGTCGGCGGCATCGGGTGCACCACCTGGAGCCGCACCCGCTCGCCCGCGACCCGCGCGGTGGCCGCGGGCATCGACAGCGTGCCGGGCACGCCCGGCTCCTCGGTCAGCGGGTACCTGCTGAGGATGGCGGAGCCCTCGGCGGGATCGCCGCCGTCGATGACGCGGTACGGGTACGCGGCCCGCAGCGCCGGACCGCGCAGGGCCTCCACGCAACGGCTGTCGCACTCCTGGACCAGGGCGACGTCCGGCTCGTACGCGCGCAGCGCGGTGCGCAGGGCGGGGGTGGCGTCGCCGAACCTGAGGTTGGCGGAGAGCAGCCGGAACTCCTCCCTGGGCGGAGAGGAGGGCGGCTCCGCGGCGGACTCGTAGGGCCGTACGAACCAGGCCGTCCCGGCGACGACGACGAGCGCCCACACGACTCCTGCCCGGCTGCGGGCGAGTCCCATCAGCAGCAGACCGAAACCGCCGGGCACGAGCAGCCAGGGCAGGAAGGCGGCGAGCTGCGGCAGGGGAGTCACACCGTCGCCGCCGGCGACACGGAACCCGAGAACCGCGGAGACGGGCAGCAGGGGCAGCCCCCCGGCGAGGACAAGGGCGAGCCGCAGGCGCGGGGAGCGCCGGGCCGCCCCCGCTGCGGCGTGCTGCCGAGCGGAATCCTCACCCCGCACCGTGCCCGGCGGCCCTCCGGGATCCGCGGGACGGGGTGCGTTCCCGGCGTGGTCGGCGCTTCCGCCGTCCGTCTCTGCGGAGCCGGGGAGCGTGTCAGCACGCGGAACTCCTGCGGATGCGGCCCGGCCGTTGTGCCGTGGGAGCCCGTGCGCGGCCCCGGCCTGCGGTGGGTGCGACCGGTCCGCGGCACCGGCCGCGTCGCCCGCGCCCGCGCGGCTCCCGCGCTCCGCCGGGTCCCGCGCCCTCCCGCCGCCGGCGTTCTCGCGCTGTCCGTCGAGCGTCCCCACCGTGTCCCCTGTCGTCGCCTCCGGCCCCCGATCTTCCCTCAGCCGGTCCGGCGGTGCCCGCACGGTCCCCTGGAGAGTCGGGCGGCCTCACGCCCCGGTCGCCGGACGGGTACTGCCGCCGTGGGCAGCGGAAGGGGTGCCAAAGATGCCTGCCCCGGGCGGGCGCCGGAGCTGCGGACCGTCCGAGCGCGCGGGCGGGGACCGCCCGTCAGTGGGTCGCCGGCTGCTGCGGCGTCGGGGAGGACGGCGGCGTGGGGCGCTGCTGGGGGCGCGGCTCACCCTGGGACCGCGGCGGGGTGAAGTGGGCGTACGGCCGGCGCGCGGTGAGCAGCGGGTCCACGGTGATCCGTTCGGCGCCCACCGGGGCGGTCAGCGCGCGCAGCGCCGGCTCTCCCAGGCGCACCCACTTCTGCTCGGGGCCGAGCGCGCGCACCAGCGCGGCCTGGCTCGTGAACGCCACCGCCGTGCGCGTGCCCAGCGGCGTACGGAACATCCGCAGCCGCATCCCGCCCTTTCCGTCCTCCACGGGAACGTACAACTGAGGTCGGCGTCGGGGAGCGGGGGCGGCGGGTCCGGAGGTGTCCACACTCCGACGGTACGGGCCCCTGCCCCCGCAGGCACCCGTGTTCCGCGATGCGAGACCACCCCACGGGAACCTCCCGGAACAACCGCCGGTCAGAGGCGCCGCGACGGTGGAGCGACGGGAGGCGCCGTGCCCACATGCCGGACGCCCTCCGCGCGCGGCCGACCCTTCACGCCCGGCCGCACGCCCTGTCACGCCGCCCCTCGGCCGGCCCCCGACCCGGCCCCTCTCACCGCGCCGCGGTGAGCCGCCACAGCGACGTGACCTCCGCCGCCCGTGCCGCGTGCAGCGGGTCCGACGGGTCCGCCGCCTTGCGGTGCCGGGGGCGGGTGTCGTGGCGGGCCGCCACCCGCAGCCCCGCCGCCTCGATCGCCGCATGCAGCTCCCCGCGGCCGCGCAGCCCCAGGTGCTCGGCCAGGTCGGAGAGGACCAGCCAGCCCTCGCCGCCCGGCTCCAGATGCGCCGCGAGACCGGCGAGGAAGCCGTGCAGCATGCCGCCCCCGGGGTCGTAGACGGCGTGCTCCAGGGCGGAGGTCGGCTTGGCGGGCAGCCACGGCGGATTGCAGACGACCAGCGGTGCGCGCCCCGGCGGGAACAGGTTCCCCTCCACCACCTCGACCTGGTCGGCCAGGCCGAGCCGGTCGACGTTGTCGCGGGCGCAGGCCAGCGCGCGCGGGTCGGTGTCGGTGGCGACGACCCGCTCCACCCCCCGGCGCGCCAGCACCGCCGCGAGCACTCCGGTCCCGGTGCCCACGTCGAACGCCAGCGACTTCGCCGGCAGCGGAGCCTCGGCCACCAGGTCCACGTACTCGCCGCGCACCGGCGAGAAGACCCCGTAGTGCGGATGCACCCGGGCGCCCAGCGCCGGTATGTCCACGCCCTTGCGGCGCCACTCGTGAGCCCCCAGCGCGCCGAGCAGTTCGCGCAGCGCCACCGCGCCCGGCTCGGTCACGGGCCCGTACGCCTCGATCGCCGCCTCGCCGACGTCGGGCGCCCGGCGCAGCGGCACGGCCGGGCCCCGCGGGCCGGGTTCGAGCGGGACCAGCAGCATGCCGAGGACCCGCGCCCGGTGGCCCCTGGCCTGCCGGTGCCGGTGGAAGGCGTCCGCCGGGCCGGTCGCCCGGCCGCCCGCCGGTGCGGCCGGCCGCCGGCCGCGGCGGGTGGCGCGACGGTCGATGCGGCGGCCCAGCGCGGCGAGGAGCTGGCGCCCGCCGTGGTAGTCGCCCTGCCACAGCACGGCCGTGCCCTCGCACACCAGCCGGTACGCGATGTCGGCGCACATCCGGTCGTCCGCGGGCACCACGCGCCGCGGCGGCGGGGTGCCGCCCGCGGTGTACCAGCGGGCGGTCCGCGCGCGCCCGTCCGCGTTCCAGCTCAGGATGGGGTGATCGGCCACGGGTCCATTTTCCCGCCTGGCCGCCGCGACGTCGCCCTCGGGGAGGCACGTGCTGCCATGCGCCCCTGACGCACGCGGGCCACCGCACCCGCACGGCGGTGCGCGGCATGCCCGGACGTGTGCGCCCCCGACGCCCGTCCGGCGCCCCCGGCCGCCCGCGGACGCTCCCCCCGCGCGCGACCGGCACCGGAACGCCGCGGACGGCCGCGCGGCCCGGCGGTGTCACCGCCGGCGGGTAGCCTCCGCGGCATGAGCATCAGGAGGGTCGTACCCGACATCAAGACCGAGTCCTTCGAGGCCAGCCGCGAGTTCTACGAGCGTCTCGGCTTCGAGGAGGTGATGAACCTGGGGTGGGTGATGGCGCTCGCCGCGCCCGGCAACCCCACCGCGCAGTTGATCTTCATGGAGCGGGACGCCTCCGCGCCCGTGGAGCCGGACATGAGCATCGAGGTCGCGGACGTCGACGCGGCGCACGAGGCGATGCGCGCCGCGGGCGCCGAGATCGTGCACCCGCTGACCGACGAGGAGTGGGGCGTGCGGCGGTTCTTCGTCCGCGACCCCAACGGGCAGGTGGTGAACGTCGTCGCGCACCAGGGGTGACCCGCCCGGCAGACCCCGGGGCCAGGCCCCCTCTGGGCCTACGGGAGCAGCCCCGCCCGGCGGGCGGCCGTGACCGCCTCCAGCCGGGTGTGCGCCCCGAGCTTGCGCATCGCCGAGCGCAGATAGCTCTTCACCGTCTCGGGCCGCAGCCCCAGCCGTTCGCCCGCCGCCGCGTTCGTCGCGCCCGTCGCGACGCACGCCAGCACGTCCAGCTCCCGCGGCGCCAGCACCGTCCGGTCGGGCCCGGCCCCGGTGGGCGGGGCGACGGTGACGGCCGCCGAGGCCAGCCGGTCGCAGAGCGCCAGCAGTTCCGCGCGCAGCTCCTCGTCGGCTATACGCGGCGCCAGCGTGCGCAGGTCGCGGTGCGCGGTGCGGACGTTCTCCCAGGCGGCGGGGTCCGCCGCCCGCTGCGCGGTGGGGGTGGCGACGGCGAGGAGCCGGCGGGCCTCGTCGCGTACGGCGAGGGTCTGCTCCAGGTGGCGCGCCGTCTCCACCGCCGCGGTCAGCGACCGGTCGCCCAGCGGCAGCGAGTCGCGCAGCGCGCCGTAGAGCACGGCCCGCACCCGGCCGCGTACGACGACGGGCACCGCCAGCACCGAGCGCAGGCCCTCGGCGCCCACCGGGCCGTCGTACTCGTGGCTGATGGCGCGGGACGAGGTGTAGTCGGTGACCGCGCAGGGCCGGGAGAAGGCAATGGCCTTGCCGCCGAGCCCGTTGCCCGTGGCCACCCCGAGCCCCTGGAGGGAGAGCGTCACCGTCCCGCTCAGCTCGCTGATCCGCAGCTTGCGCCCGCCGTCGGTGAGCAGCCCGCCGAAGGCGACGGGCACGCCGCCGAACCGGCGCAGCCGGGCCAGCGCGCCGCGCACCTCCGCTGCGTCCGCGGTCTCCGGCATGTCGCTCGCTCCCTGGTGCTGACGGGGGATCGCCGGCGTGGCCGGCGGCAGTGCACCCCCGTATGGGGGTAGTGAGGCGTAGGTCACTCGCAGCACGATGCTAGCGAGCCGCCGCCGTACGAGGAGGACATGTGACGGCAACGAATCCGACCGCGGACTTCCGGTCCGCGCGGGATCTTCTGCTGGCGCGGAGGGAGGACTACGCGGCCGCCCGCGCGGCCTTCTCCTGGCCCAGGCCGGAGCGCTTCAACTGGGCACTCGACTGGTTCGACGCCATCGCCGAGGGCAACGAGCGCACGGCCCTCCACATCGTGGAGGAAGACGGCCGCGAGACGCGGTTGAGTTTCACTCGAATGAGTGAGCGCTCGAACCGGGTGGCGAACTGGCTGCGCGCGCAGGGTGTGCGGGCCGGCGACCGGATCGTCGTCATGCTCGGCAACCAGGCGGAGTTGTGGGAGACCGCGCTCGCCGCGATGAAGCTGCGCGCCGTCGTCATCCCCGCCACGCCCCTCCTCGGCCCGGCCGACCTCGCCGACCGCATCGAGCGCGGCCGGGCCGCCCACGTGCTCGTACGGGCCGCCGACGAGGCCAAGTTCGCCGAGGTGCCCGGCGACTACACCCGCATCTCGGTCGGCGGCAGCGGGGCGGGCTGGCTCCCGTACGAGGACGCGTACGAGGCCCCCGCGAGCTTCACGCCGGACGGGCCGACGGCCGCGGACGACACCCTGATGCTGTACTTCACCTCGGGCACCACCGCGCTCCCCAAGCTCGTCGAGCACACCCATGTCTCGTACCCCGTGGGCCATCTGGCGACGATGTACTGGATCGGCATCCGCCCCGGTGACGTCCACCTGAACATCTCCTCACCCGGCTGGGCCAAGCACGCCTGGTCCAATCTCTTCGCGCCCTGGAACGCGGAGGCGACGGTCTTCCTGTACAACTACACGCGCTTCGACGCCGGGGCGCTGCTGGACGCCATGGCCCGCGGCGGCGTGACAACTTTCTGCGCCCCGCCCACCGTCTGGCGGATGCTCGTGCAGTCGGATCTGAGCGGTCTCGCCACCCCGCCGCGGGAGGCCGTCGCCGCAGGTGAACCCCTCAACCCGGAGGTCATCGAGGCCGTCCGGCGGGCCTGGAACCTCACCATCAGGGACGGCTTCGGCCAGACCGAGACCGCGGTGCAGATCGCCAATTCCCCCGGGCAGCCCGTCAAGCTGGGGTCCATGGGCCGTCCCACTCCCGGATACGACGTCGTGCTCCTGGACCCCGTCAGCGGCAAGCCCGCCGACGAGGGCGAGATCTGCCTCGACCTGACCGCGCGCCCCGTGGGCCTGATGACCGGCTACGAGGGCGACCCCGCCCGCACCGCCGAGGCCATGGCCGGCGGCTACTATCGCACCGGCGACATAGGCGCCCGCGACGCCGAGGGCTACATCACGTACATCGGGCGCAGCGACGACGTCTTCAAGGCGAGCGACTACAAGATCAGCCCCTTCGAGCTGGAGAGCGCGCTGCTGGAGCACGAGGCGGTCGCCGAGGCCGCCGTCGTGCCCGCGCCCGACCCGGTGCGGCTCGCCGTGCCGAAGGCGTACGTCGTGCTCGCCGCCGGCTGGGAGCCGGGCGCCGCCGCCGCGGAGGCGATCTTCGCGCACTCCCGCGCCGTGCTCGCCCCGTACAAGCGCGTCCGGCGGCTGGAGTTCGCCGATCTGCCCAAGACCGTCTCCGGCAAGATCCGCCGCGTGCAGCTCCGCGAGGCGACCGCCGCCGGATCCGCCGACGAGTACCGCGAGGAGGACCACACATGACCGCAGAGCCGTCCTACACGAGCGGCACCGGCACCACCGCGCTGCTGGGCGACACCATCGGTGCCAACCTGGACCGCGCCATCGCCGCCCACCCCGACCGCGAGGCCCTGGTCGACGTGGTCTCCGGGCGCCGCTGGACCTACGCCGAGTTCGGCGCCGCCGTCGACGAGGTGGCGCGCGGGCTGCTCGCCCGCGGCGTCGCCAAGGGCGAGCGCGTCGGCATCTGGGCGGTCAACTGCCCGGAGTGGGTGCTCGTCCAGTACGCTTCGGCCCGTATCGGCGCGGTGATGGTCACCATCAACCCCGCCTACCGGGTGCACGAACTGGAGTACGTTCTCAACCAGTCCGGCACCTCCCTGCTGGTCGCCTCGCTGGCGCACAAGTCCAGCGACTACCGGCGGATGGTCGAGCAGGTACGCGGCAGTTGTCCCGCCCTGCGCAACGTCTTCTACATCGGCGACTCCGGCTGGGGCCGGCTGATCGAGGCCGGCCGCGCGGTGCCCCCGGAGCGGGTCCGCGAGCGCGAGGCGCTGCTCTCCTGCGACGACCCGGTCAACATCCAGTACACCTCCGGCACCACCGGCTTCGCCAAGGGCGCGACCCTGTCGCACCACAGCATCCTCAACAACGGCTTCTTCGTCGGCGAGACGCTGGGCTACACCGAGCAGGACCGGGTCTGCATCCCCGTCCCGTACTACCACTGCTTCGGCATGGTCATGGGCAACCTCGCGGCCACCAGCCACGGCGCCTGCATGGTCGTCCCCGGGCCCTCCTTCGACCCCGCCGCCACCCTCGCGGCCGTCGAGCAGGAGCGCTGCACCTCGCTCTACGGGGTGCCCACCATGTTCGTCGCCGAGCTGGCCCTGCCCGACTTCGCCCTCTACGACCTGACGTCGCTGCGCACCGGGATCATGGCCGGCTCGCCGTGCCCCGTCGAGGTGATGAAGCGGGTGGTCAACGAGATGCACATGGCGGAGGTGACCATCTGCTACGGCATGACCGAGACGTCCCCCGTCGCCACCCAGACCCGGCGCGAGGACGACCTGGAGCGCCGCACCACCACCGTCGGCCGGGTCCTGCCGCACATCGAGGTCAAGGTCGTCGACCCGGTCACCGGCGTCACCATGCCCCGCGGCACCACCGGCGAGCTGTGCACCCGCGGCTACAGCGTCATGCAGGGCTACTGGGAGCAGCCCGAGCGCACCGCCGAGGTCATCGACGCCGGCCGCTGGATGCACACCGGCGACCTGGCGCGGATGCGCGAGGACGGCTGCGTGGAGATCGTCGGCCGGATCAAGGACATGATCATAAGGGGCGGCGAGAACGTCTATCCGCGCGAGATCGAGGAGTTCCTGCACACCCACCCCAAGATCGCCGACGTGCAGGTGGTGGGCGTGCCGGACGAGACGTACGGGGAGGAGATCCTCGCCTGCGTGATCCTCAGCGATCCGGGGCACGCGCTCTCCCGGCGCGAGCTGGCCCACTACTGCGAGAACCGGCTCGCGCACTACAAGATCCCGCGGCATCTGCGGATCATGGAGGAGTTCCCGATGACGGTGAGCGGGAAGGTGCGGAAGGTCGAGCTGCGGGAGCAGTTCAGTGCTGCGGAATAGCGGCGGCCCGCGGGTACTTGGGACTGCCATGACGATCTTGCACTACGTCGGCGGTCCCACCGCGCTCCTCCACCTCGGCGGGGTCCGGCTGCTCACCGACCCGACGTTCGACCCGCCGGGCGAGTACCCCGTCGGCGGGCGGCGGCTGGTGAAGACCGCGGGCCCGGCGATAGCCCCGGCCGACCTCGGCCCGGTCGACGCGGTGCTGCTCTCGCACGACCAGCACCCCGACAACCTCGACCGGGCGGGGCGCGAGTGCGCCGCCGCCGCGCCGCTGGTGCTCTCCACGGCGTCGGCCGCGGAGCGGCTGCGCGGCCCGGTGCGGGCGCTGCCGGCGTGGGAGTCGTACGCGGTGGGACCGGTCCGCGTCACCGCGGTGCCCGCGCAGCACGGCCCGCCCGGCACCGGCCATCTCACCGGCGAGGTCACGGGTTTCGTGCTCACCGGGGACGGGCTGCCCACGGTCTACGTCAGCGGCGACAACGCCTCGCTCGACGTGGTCCGTACGATCGCCGCCCGCCTCGGCCCCGTCGACATCGCCGTGCTCTTCGCCGGCGCCGCACAGACCCCGCTGCTCGGCGCCGCGCACCTCACGCTCACCAGCGAACACGCGGCGGCCGCCGCCGCGGTGCTCGGGGCGCACGACGTGGTGCCGCTGCACTTCGAGCACTGGGCGCACTTCACGCAGGGCGCCGACTCGCTGGTCGCCGCCTTCGACGCGGCGGGGCTCGGACACCGGCTGCGGCTGCCGCGGCCGGGGGAGGCGGTGGAGCTGTAGCCGGCCGTCAACCCGCCGCGGGCGCCGCGATCTTCAGCTCCGCCAGCCGCCGGAAGGACTCCAGCCGGGCGTCCTCGTCGGGGGTGTGCAGGGAGACCAGCAGTTCGTCGGCGCCGCTGCGGGCCACGAGGTCGCCCAGGGCGGCGGCCACCTGTTCCCCGGTGCCGGACACCTGGGACCCGCGGGCCTCGTCGAGGTAACGGGCCTCGCGCTCGGTGAGCGTACGGGCCCGTATCTCCTCCGCCGCCGTCAGCGGCGGGAACTCCCCGCGGGTGCGCGACCAGACCGTCGCCCACGCCTCGGGCAGCAGCAGACCGGCGGCCTGCTCCGCCGTGTCCGCCACCGCGGCGGCGACCGCCACGACGACGTACGGCGCGCCCTGCTGTGCCGAGGGCGTGAACGCCTCGCGGTAGCGCCCGACCGCGCGCAGCAGCTTCTCCGGGCGCCGGCCCGCGCCGATCACCAGCGGCAGCCCGTGCGCGGCGGCGATGTCGGCGCCGCCGTCGATGGCCAGCACGTACGCCGGCACCCGCAGCCCCTCCGCCGGTACGGCGTGCACGCCCGGGTACGCGGGCTGTGTGCCCTCGAACCAGCGCAGCAGCTCCGCCAGCGCCGCCCCGAAGTCCCCCGCGTCCGCCATCCCGTGGCCCAGCGCCCGCCGGATGCCGTCGGTGAAGCCCAGCGAGCGGCCGAGGCCCATGTCGATCCGGCCGGGGAAGAGCGAGCCCAGCACCCCGAACTGCTCGGCGACCACCAGCGGCCGGTGGTTCGGCAGCATCACGCCGCCGGTGCCGACCCGGATCCGGGAGGTGGCGGAGGCGACGGCGGCGGCCAGCACGGTCGGCGCGGAACCGGCGACGCCGGGGACGCTGTGGTGCTCGGAGACCCAGAAGCGGTGGAAGCCGTACCCCTCCACCTGCTGCGCGAAGCGCACGGTGCGGCGCAGCGCGTCGGCCGGGTCCTGGCCCTTGCGCCGCAGTGACCGGTCGAGCACGGAGAGAGGGATGTCCATGATCCCTACAACACCGCGGACGGCTCAGGATTCCCTAGCGTCGTGGACGAGGAGGGCGATCTGCACGCGGTTGTTGAGGTCGAGCTTGGTGAGGATGCGCGAGACGTGGGTCTTCACGGTGGGCACGCTCATGTACAACTCGGCGGCGATCTCCGCGTTCGACCGGCCGCGGCCGACCGCCACGGCGACCTCACGCTCGCGCTCGCCGAGCGCGGCGAGCCGGCGGCGGGCGTCCTCCCGGGCCCGCGCCGGTCCTTCGGTGCCGGCGCCGGAGACCTGGGCGATGAGCTGCTGGAGCACCGCGGGCGACAGCGCGGGCTCGCCGGCGGCGACCTTCCGTACGGCCGAGACGATCTCCCGGGGCGGGGTGTCCTTGAGGACGAATCCCGCGGCGCCCGCGCGCAGGGCCCGCAGCACGTGCTCGTCGGTGTGGAACGTGGTCAGCACCAGCACCTCCGGCGGCTCCGCGCGCCGCCGCAGCGCCTCGGTGGCGGCGAGGCCGTCGAGGCGGGGCATGCGGATGTCCATGAGCACGACGTCGGGCGCGTGCGCGGCCACGAGCGCCGGCACTTCGCCGCCGTCCGCGGCCTCGCCCACGACGTCGATGTCGCCGGCCCCGCCGAGCATCAGCCGCAGCCCGGCCCGGACGAGGGGGTCGTCGTCGACGAGGAGGACGGCGATGCGGGCAGCGGGATCTGCGGGATCTGCGGGATCTGCCGGGTCTGCGGGACCGGGGGTCTGGTCGGGCACGCGCCCACCCTAGCGGGAGCGCCGGAGGCTCATTCCGTACGGGACGGGCGGCCCCACGGCAGCCAGGCGCGCAGGTGGAAGCCGTCGCCGTCGGCCGTGTGCGCCAGCCGCCCGCCGGCCAGCGCGGCGCGCTCGGCGAGCCCGATGAGGCCCTGCCCGGCCCCGGGGATGGGGCCGGTGGCGCGGGTACCGGCAGCGACGGCCCGGCCGGAGCCGCCCTCGGCTCCGGAGCCGACGGACGCCGCGGCGAGCCGGCCCGCCCCGCCCCGCGGCTCCGCCGCGAGGGCGGGCACCGCAACCCGGCCGGTATCGGCGGCGTCCGTTCCGGCCGCAGGGCGCCGGATCCCCGCGGTTCTGCCGGTGCCGGGGCCGGTACCGGCCGAAGGTCCGTTCCCGGCCGGCCGGCCGCCCGCGGCGGCGTCCGGATCCCGGCTGCCGGTCCGCTGTCCGCCGTTCGCGGGCCGGCCGTTACGGGGGGCCTCCGCGCGCCGAACGCCCGCCCCGTGCTCGCCGTGCGCGGCGGAGTCCGTCCCCCCGCCCCCGTGCGGCAGCGGGTTGCTCACCTCCACCGTCAGGCCGTTCTCCGGGCTCCCCGTCAGCGTCACCGTCACCTTCGTGCCCGCCGCGTGCTTGCGGGCGTTCGTCAGGCCCTCCTGCACGATGCGGTATGCCGTGCGCCCCGTCGCCGCCGGGACCGCCTCCGCAGCGGCGACGTCCGGTGCGTACGCGATGCGCATGCCCGCCTCGCCCGCCTCCGCCACCAGCCGGTCCACGTCTTCGAGCGTCGGCTGCGGACGCCCGGCGCCCGGGCCGGAGTCGGCCGGTGCGCGCAGCACGCCGATCACGTCCCGCAGGTCCTGCAGCGCCTCGTGCGCGCTGTCGCGGATCACGCCCGCCGCGCGGGCGACCTCCGCGGGCGGGGCGCCGGGGTGGAACTCCAGCGCCCCCGCGTGCACGCTCAGCAGCGACAGCCGGTGCGCCAGCACGTCGTGCATCTCCCGCGCGATCTCCTCCCGGGCCCGCCGCTGCGCCTGCTCCGCGCGCAGCGCCGCGTCGGCCTCCGCCTGCTCCGCGCGCTCGCGCAGCGAGGCGACGAGCTGGCGGCGCGAACGCCGGTAGAGGCCGAAGACCACGGCCGCCGTGACCAGCGAGAAGTACGCCACCCCCGCGCCGGTCCGCGGGTCCTGCGGGTCCGGGGTGGTGGCGAGGAAGCCCACGAGCCGGGCGAAGACGAGGGCGGCGATCCAGCCGGTGGCGCGCAGCGGACGGTGCGCCGCGACGGTGAAGACCGCCACCAGCGTCGGGCCGATGAAGAAGTGGCCGAAGGAGTCGGCGACGAGCAACGCCACCGCGAGCGGCACCGGCCGGCGGCGCCGCAGCGGCAGCGCCAGGCAGGCCGCTCCCGCGGCCAGTGCCTCGGCGAAGAGCACGTTCTCCGAGACGCCCGCGCCGTCCTCCGGCAGCACGGAGTCGGCGGACAGGAACGAGAAGGCCCCGGCGAAGAGGACGAGGCCGGCGTCGGCGAGCCGGTCCCGCCGGGTGCTGCCGGCGGGGCGGGTCTCGGAGGCGGTACGGGGCATACCGGCCAATCTACGGTCGTCCGCCCGCCGCGGCGCCCCCCGAGGACGGCACCGAGACCTTCGTACGACCGCGGCGGCCCGCCCGCATACTTTGGTCGCCGCCCCGGACCGCCCCGTCAGCCGCGCGGGGCGGCGCCCGTGCGGATCAGCTCGTCCCCCGGGTCGTTGACCGGCTGCGGGGTGCCCGTGAGGTCCATCACGTACAGCGGGAGCCGCAGCTCGTCGGCCCGGGTACGGGCCTCGCGGGTGTAGCCGGCGAGGGAGAAGAAGACGGCGAGCGCCGACGCGTTGAGACCGCTGAGCCACACGCACTCGACGTGCCGCAGCGCCGTGGGCGTCGTCGTCGGGTCGACGTGGGCGACCACGCCCGCGCCGCGCACGTCGACGCCGGAGGCGGGCCGGTCCTCGTTCTTCACCAGGTCCGTGAAGCCCAGCCAGCGCAGGTACTGCGCGGCGGCCGTCACCGCGTCGCCGGTGTTGCGGATGGTCACGGGGCGGAACGCGGGGCGCCGCGGCGCCGGCGCCGCCGCCGGCCGGGGCGGGGGGCCGGGCGGGGCCGGTGCGGGCGGCGCGGCCGCCGGTGCGGGCGGGACCGGCGGGGCCGCGGGCCGGGGACGGCGGGACTGCACGGGGGCCACCGGCAGCCGTACCACCGCGCCGCAGTCGCAGGACAGCTCCGGCCGCGGCCAATCGTCGCGCCGGTCGCAGACCGGACAGCGCACCGTCACCCAGGAGTCCTGCCACGTGCGGTGCTTGAGCTCCACCGGCACCCCGCCGCGCAGCAGCGGGAGCGTGAGCGGGGCGCCGCAGGCGCAGGGGAACGTGCTCGGGGTGTACGCGTGCTCGCGCCGGCAGGCCGGGCAGCGCACCGGCACGCTCTCTGGCATGGGAAGTGCTCCTGGTTCTGGGCCGCGTGGTGGGTTCCGCACTCCAGCATCCCTTACGAATCCGGCTCTTGACGCCGAGTTGCCCCGCTTCTAGATTGCTTCCATATAGCAAAACTCAAATTCCGTCATACGGAAAAGCTCAGGGAAGAAGCAGGTGCACGCGATGCCTCGTATGACAGCCGCGCGCGCGGCGGTGGAGATCCTCAAGAAGGAAGGCGTCCAGGTCGCGTTCGGCGTCCCGGGGGCGGCGATCAACCCGTTCTACGCGGCCCTGAGGGCGGCCGGCGGCGTCGGCCACGTGCTCGCGCGGCACGTCGAGGGCGCCTCGCACATGGCCGAGGGCTACACCCGTGCCCGGGCGGGGAACATCGGCGTGTGCATCGGCACGTCGGGCCCCGCTGGCACCGACATGATCACCGGGCTGTACTCGGCGATCGGCGACTCGATCCCGATCCTGTGCATCACGGGACAGGCGCCGACGCCCGTGCTGCACAAGGAGGACTTCCAGGCCGTCGACATCGCGGCGATCGCCGCCCCCGTCACCAAGAAGGCCACCACCGTGCTCCAGGCCGCACAGGTGCCCGGCGTCTTCCAGCAGGCGTTCCACCTGCTGCGCTCCGGCCGCCCCGGGCCGGTGCTCGTCGACCTGCCCACCGATGTCCAGCTCACCGAGATCGAGTTCGACCCGGACACGTACGAGCCGCTGCCCGTGCACCGGCCCGCCGCCACCCGGGCGCAGGCGGAGAAGGCCGTCGCGATGCTCTGCGCCGCCGAGCGGCCGCTGATCGTCGCCGGCGGCGGCGTCATCGGCGCCGACGCCTGCGCGGAGCTGGTGGAGTTCGCGGAGCTGACCGGCACCCCCGTCGTGCCGACCCTGATGGGCTGGGGCGCCCTCCCCGACGACCACCCGCTCAACGCGGGCATGGTCGGGCTGCAGACCTCCCACCGCTACGGCAACGAGAACCTCCTCGCCGCCGACTTCGTCCTCGGCATCGGCAACCGCTGGGCCAACCGCCACACCGGCTACCGGCTCGACGTCTACACCGAGGGCCGCACCTTCGTCCACGTCGACGTCGAACCCACCCAGATCGGCCGGATCTTCGCCCCCGACTACGGCATCGCCTCCGACGCGGGCGCCGCGCTGCGGCAGTTCACCGAGGTCGCCCGCGAACGGCGGGCCGCCGGCCGGCTGCCGGACCGCGCCGCGTGGGCCGCCGCCACCCAGGAGCGCAGGGCGCGGCTCCAGCGCCGTACCCACTTCGACGACGTGCCGATGAAGCCGCAGCGGGTCTACGAGGAGATGAACAAGGCGTTCGGCCCCGGCACCCGCTACGTCACCGCCATCGGCCTCTCCCAGATCGCCGGCGCCCAGATGCTCCACGTCTACCGGCCGCGGCACTGGATCAACTGCGGCCAGGCGGGACCCCTCGGCTGGACCGTGCCCGCCGCCCTCGGCGTCGCCACCGCCGACCCGGAGGCGCTGGTCGTCGGGCTCTCCGGGGACTACGACTTCCAGTTCCTCGTGGAGGAGCTGGCGGTCGGCGCCCAGCACCGCATCCCGTACGTGCAGGTCCTCGTCAACAACTCCTATCTCGGCCTCATCCGGCAGGCCCAGTTGGGCCTGGACATGAATTTCCAGGTCAACCTGGAGTTCGAGAACGTCAACTCGCCGGAGCTGGGCGGCTACGGCGTCGACCACGTCAAGGTCGCCGAGGGGCTGGGCTGCAAGGCGATCCGGGTCACCGAGCCGGGCGAGCTGGGCGCCGCGTTCGCCCGGGCGCGGAAGCTGGCGGCGGAGCACCGCGTGCCGGTGGTGGTGGAGGCGATCCTGGAGCGGATCACCAACATCTCCATGAGCACCACGGCGGACATCAGCGACGTGCGCGAGTGGGAGGACCTGGCCACCGAGCCGTGGCACGCCCCCACATCGATCCTGCCGCTGAAGAGCTGACGGCGGCCGCCCGCGAGCGGACGGCCCTCGCCCCGGACGGGGGGCGAGGGCCGTCCTCTGCCGTCTTCTGCCGCTTCGTCCTCGTCTCCCGTCCGCGTGCGGCGTGTACGGGTCAGACCTCGCCGCCGGAGAGGCGCTCCACGCCGCGCAGCAGCGCCGAGTGGTCCAGGCCGCCGTCGCCCTGCGCGCGCAGCGCGGCGACGAGCTGGGCGACGACCGCGCCGACCGGCAGCGCGGCGCCGACGTTCCGGGCGGCGTCGTTGACGATGCCCATGTCCTTGTGGTGCAGGTCGACGCGGAAGCCGGGCCGGAAGTCGCGGCCCAGGAAGTTGTCCTTCTTGCGGGCCAGCACGGTCGACCCGGCCAGGCCGCCGCCGAGGACGTCGAGCGCGGCCGCCAGGTCCACGCCGGACTTCTCCAGGAAGACCACGGCCTCGGCGCACGCCTGGATGTTCACCGCGACGATCAACTGGTTGGCGGCCTTGACCGTCTGGCCCGCGCCGTGCGGGCCGCAGTGCACGATCGTCCGGCCCAGCGCCTCGAAGACCGGCCGGGCCCGCTCGAAGTCGGCCTGCTCGCCGCCGACCATGATGGACAGCACCGCCTCGACCGCCCCGGCCTCGCCGCCGGAGACGGGGGCGTCGAGCACCCGGATCCCGCGCTCGGCGGCGTTCTTCGCCAGGTCCACGGAGGTCTGCGGGGTGATCGAGGACATGTCGACGAGCAGCGCGCCGCTCCTGGCGTGCGCCAGGATGCCGTCGGGCCCGTAGGCGACGGCCTCGACCTGCGGCGACGCGGGGACCATCGTGATGATCACGTCCGCGTCCGCGACGGCCTCGGCGATCGACCCGGCGGCCGTGCCGCCGGCCTTGGCCAGCCGGTCGAGCTTCTCCTGCTCCAGGGTGTAGCCGGTGACCGGGTAGCCCGCCGCGATCAGGTTCTCGGACATGGGGGAGCCCATGATGCCGAGGCCGATCCAGGCGATCGCGGGCAGACCGGCCCCGGGGGCCGCGGAGTTGGTGGTCATGGGGTGGTGCCTTTCTGCTCTGGCCGGAGGCGCGGGGGTACGGGACGCGTGGGCGGCGGTCGGCGCTCAGCGCGGGAGCCAGCCGAAGGACTCGGCGCTCGGCCGGTCGCCCGGCTTGTACTCCAGGCCCACGTGCCCGTCGTACCCGGCGGCGGCCAGCCGGTCCAGCAGCGCGGCGAGCGGCAGCGTGCCGGTGCCGGGGGCGCCGCGGCCGGGGTTGTCGGCGATCTGGACGTGCCCGGTGCGGTCCGCGTGGGCGTCGATGACCTGCTCCAGGTCCGCGCCGTTCATCGACAGGTGGTAAAGGTCCATCAGGAAGCGGGCGTTGCCCAGGCCCGAGGCGGCGTCGACCTTGTCGGCCACCGCGACCGCCGCCGCCGCGTCGAGCAGCGGGTAGTGCGGGGACTCGGGCTCGTTCAGCGCCTCGATGAGCAGGACGGCGCCGGCCCGGTCGGCGGCGCGGGCGGCGAGCACCAGGTTCTCCAGCGCGAGCAGGTCCTGCTCGGCGGCGGTGACGCCCTCGACGCGGTTGCCGTAGAGGGCGTTGAGCGCGGTGCAGCCGGTGGCGGCGGCGAAGCCGGCGGCCACGTCGAGGTTCGCGCGGAACCGCTCGGACTCCGCGCCGGGCACGGAGAGCGCGCCGCGGTCGGGTCCCGGCAGCCGGCCCGCGTAGAAGTTGAGCCCGGTCAGCCGGGTGCCGGCCGCGTCCAGCGCGGTGCGCAGGGCGTCCAGTTCCGCCGGATCCGGGACGGGTGCGTCGGGCCAGGGCCACCACAGCTCGACCGCGTCGAAGCCGGCCGCGGCGGCCGCGGCCGGGCGTTCGAGGAGCGGAAGCTCGGTGAACAGGAGGGAGATGTTCACTGTGAAGCGCTGGTCGCCGAAGCCCATGAGGTTTCCGCGCTCCTTCCGTATCTCGGAAGTATCATTCTGAATAACGGAAACTCTGCCGGTTCGGTGCGAGCACTGTCAAGGTGCCGGCCGGCGGTCCGCGGCCGAGGGCTCCGGCGGGTCGCGGCGGACGGCCCTACGCGACGGGGAAATCGAAATAGGTGTCCGGGTAGGGCTCGTCGGTGAGCGTGTAATGCCACCACTCGCACGCGTAGGAGCTGAAGCCGCACGTCTCCATGAGGGAACGGAGCTGCGCGCGGTTTCCCGCCTCGCGTTGCGTGATCCCCGGTGCGCCGTGGTGTGAGCGGGGATCCATCAGGTCGTGGTCACCGCCCATGGGGGCGAGTTCACCGGTGCCGAGGTGGTAGAGGGTGAGGTCGACGGTGCTGCCCCGGCTGTGGCCCGACCTGGCGGCGACGTACCCCCGCTCGAACATCTCGGCCCTCCCGATGTTCGGGTAGTGCCGTTGCTTGGTGCGTCCGTCCTCCGGCTCTTCCGACCAGCGCAGGAAGCAGTCCACGGCCCGCTGCGGGCGGTAGCCGTCCCAGAGCAGCAGGCCGAAGCCGCGGGCCGCCGCCTTCTCCCGCACCCTGCCCAGGGCCGCGCCCAGGGCCCTGGTGCCGGCGATGCGATTGACCAGGTATCCGTCCACCGGCTTCCCGGTGAAGTTGTCCCAGGTGGCGTACTTGGCATCCCATCGCAGCCCGGGTACGAGCTCGTCCAGGAAGGCGAAGTCCTCGTTCACCGGGCGTTCCCGTTCAGGGCGAGCGATATCAGCCGGTCGATCACCTGGGAGAGCGGCAGCCCCGCGGCCGCCATCATCCTCGGGTACCGGCTGTAGGAGGTCATGCCGGGAAAGGTGTTGACCTCGTTGAGGACCACGTCCCCCTCGTCCGTGAGGAAGAGGTCGACCCGCGCCAGTCCCCTGCACCCCAGGGCGCGGTAGACGGCCTTCGCGGTTTCCCGGACGAGCGCGCGGGACTCCGCCGGGATGTCGGCGGGCACGAGGGGGGTGGAGTTCTCGGAACCGCTCTCCGGATCCGCCTCCTGATGGATCTTGAAGAAGCCGTGCGACAGCGCGATCCGGTCCACCTCGCCCGCCAGCAGATCCGGCTCGTCGCCCAGGATGGCGCACCCGACCTCGCTGCCGGCCACCGCCTCCTCGATCAGCACCTTCGAGTCGTACTGCCGTGCCGTCTTCACCGCATCCGGGAGTTCCGCGGGGCCGGAAACCTTGCTGACGCCGAAGGACGAGCCGGAGCGGGCCGGTTTGACGAACACGGGATACGTCAGCCGGCCGGGGTCGACGACGTCGTCCGCCGTGACGGTCCAGAAGTCCGGCGTGGCGATTCCCGCGCTCCTGACGACGCGATAGGCAAGTGATTTGTCCATGCACACGGCGGAACTCTGCACATCGCAGCCGGCGTAGGGGATGCCGGTCAGCTCCAGCAGGCCCTGTATCGCACCGTCCTCGCCGAGCTTGCCGTGCAGCACGGGCAGGACGACGTCCAGACCGATCGTCCCGTATCGCCCCTGCTCCAGCACGAGAAGCCCGCCCACGCCGCGGTCGGGTGAGAGCAGCGCCGGACGGCAATTGCCGTTCTCCCAGCCGGGGCCGGGGCCGTCGCAGAGCTTCCAGGCGCCGCTCTCCGTGATCCCGACGTAGAACGGCTGGTACTTTTCGAGATCGAGGCTCCGGGCGACCTGCTGCGCGGATTTCACGGAGACGGGGTGCTCTTCCGAGCTGCCGCCGAAGAGGATTCCGACCTTCAGTCTAGCCACGCTGATTCCTGCTTTCGAATGCAAGGCAATTGGTGAGGGAGTTTTCGACCGTGTCGCTCAGCGCGTGGTCCGTGTAGTACGCGGTGTGCGGGCTGATGAGCACGTTCGGGAGTTCCTGGAGCCGCGGCAGCGGACCGGTCGTGAGGGGCTCGTCCCTGTGGTCGGCGTAGAAGATTCCTTCCTCGCCTTCGAGGACGTCCAGCGCGGCGCCGCCCAGCCTGCCGTCCTCCAGCGCCGCCAGCAGGGCCTCGGTCTCCAGCAGTGCGCCCCGTCCGGTGTTGACGATGACGGCGCCGTGCTTCATCAGCTTCATGCGCCGGCCGTCGAGGAGGTGGTAGGTGTCCGGGGTGAGCGGCGTATGGAGCGTCACCACGTCGCTCAGCCGCAGCAGTTCGTCGAGCGGAACGTAGTCGGCATCGGTGCCGGAACGGGCGTCGTGGGCCAGGATCCGGCAGCCGAAGCCCCGCAGCCGGCCGATGACCGCCGCGCCGATGCGTCCCGTTCCCACCACCCCGATGGTCAGATCGCGCAGTTCCCTCCCGCGGACGTCCTGCAGCCTGTAGTCGTGGGCGTCCGCGCGACGGAGGGTGGATTTCGCATGCCGCATGGCCATCAGCATGAGCATCAGGGTGTAGTCGGCCACGCTGTCGGGCGAATAGGCCACGTTCTCCACGGAGATTCCGATGCTTTCCGCGTACGCGACGTCGATGTGGTTGTATCCGATGCTTCTGGTCGAGATGTAAGCGACGCCGACCCGGCTGAGCGCGCGAAGAGTGGAACCGGTGATCCGGGTCTTGTGGTCGACGCTGATGCACCGGTTTCCGTGCGCGAGCCCGGCGTTGGCCTCCGAGATCGCCGCCGCGGTGAGGGTCGGCACCACGCCCAGGCGCGGCGCCAGTTCGCGGACCAGCTTTTCCTCGTCGCGCCCGCAGCCGTAGAGGGTGATACCCGCCGTGACGGCCGGCGGTTCGCTGTAGGTCATGCCTCCAGCCAACGGGACGCGGTGTTGCCGGGGCGTATCCTCTTTCCCATATCCCGGCGATATGTTACCGATTGGTATCGGTGTACGGGATATCGTCGGCATATCGAAATCCGCATACGCGCCCGCAACGCCGCCTTTCCTTGACTGGACGCGTGACCCACAGCGAACGAGCCTCTTCCTACCTCTACCTCTCCGGCCTCGATCCCGCCGCCCGGCTCCCGCGTCGCGCGGGCATCGTGCCGCTCAGCCTCCGCGAGATCGCCGCGGTCGTCGGCGGGACGGTCGAGGGCGACGGTGCCGTCACGGTGACCGCCCCTGCCGTGCTCGACGGGCGGCAGGCCGAGCCGGGCGGCCTCTTCGTCGCCGTCGCCGGCGAGCGTGCCGACGGCCACGACTACGCCGGGCAGGCCGGCCGGGCCGGCGTGGTGGCCGTGCTCGGCTCCCGGCCCACGCCGCTGCCCACCGTCGTCGTCGAGGACGTCCAGGCGGCGTTGCAGAGACTCGCCGCCCACGTCGTGGCCCGGCTGCGCCGCGGTCTCACGGTGTTCGGGCTGACCGGCTCCCAGGGCAAGACCAGCACCAAGGACCTGGTGGCCGCCGTGCTGTCGGGCACCGCGCCCACGACCGCCACGTTCGGCTCGTTCAACAACGAGCTGGGGGTGCCCCTGACCATGCTCCGGGCCGACCTGGGCACCCGGTTCCTCGTCCTGGAGATGGGTGCCCGCCGCGTCGGCGACATCGCGGCGCTCACCGGCCTGGTCGCGCCCGACGTCGCCGTCGTCCTCAACGTCGGCCAGGCGCACCTCGGCGAGTTCGGCTCGCGCGCAGCCATCGCCACGGCCAAGGGCGAGCTGGTGCGGGGGCTGGCGCCCGGCGGCACGGCCGTCCTCAACGCCGACGACCCGCGAGTCGCCGCGATGCGCGCGCTCACCGACGGCCCGGTGCTCACCTTCGGCCGGGCGGAGCACGCCGACGTGCGGGTGCTCGACCTGGCGCTGGACGCCTGCGGCCGGCCGTCCTTCACGCTGCGGACCGCCGACGCCTCGGCCCGCGTCGCCCTGCCGCTCGTGGGCGCCCACCAGGCGCTGAACGCGTCCGCCGCCGCGGCGGCCGGACTCGCGGCCGGCATCCCCCTCGACGTGGCCGCGCAGGGGCTCGCCACCGCGTCGTTGTCGAAGTGGCGCATGGAACTGCGCGACCTCGCGGGCGGCGTGACGCTCCTCAACGACTCGTACAACGCCAACCCCGACTCCACTCGCGCGGCCCTGGACGCGCTGTCGGCGATCGAGGGCGGGCGCCGCATCGCCGTCCTCGGCGAGATGCTGGAGCTGGGCGAGGAGAGCCGGGCCGCGCACCGGGCCGTCGGCGCGTACGCCGCCGCCAGGGCCGATCTGGTGCTCGCCGTCGGCGAGGCCGCCCGGCCGATCGCCGACGGCGCGGGGGAGCGGGCCGTGGCGCTGGCGGACAACGACGCCGCCGTGGACTGGCTGCGCGGCAACCTCGCCGCCGGTGACGTGGTGCTCGTCAAGGCGTCGCGCGGCGCGGGACTCGACGAGGTCGCCGCCGCACTCGGGTGACCGGTGGGGCGAGCCGGTGGATCAATGCCGCCCGCCGCCCTTCGGACGGCCGGGTCACGGCGCGTCGCGGGCCGCATCCGGGCCGGCGCCCCGGCCGTTGCTCATGCCCGCCCCCGCCGCCTGCGGGACTCGCGCGTCTTCAGATAGAGGTCGAAGGCCCGGTAGACCATCGGCCGCAGCGGCAGATCCCACTCGCCGACGTACCGTACGGCCTGACCGCCGGTGCCCGCCTTGAACTGGATCAGCCCGATGTGCGGGTCGCCGGCGTCCAGGGTCGGGGTGATGCCGCGCAGGTCGTAGACGTCGCAGCCGGCCGCCAGCGAGTCGCGGATCATCGCCCACTGGCAGGCGTTGGAGCCGCGCACGTCGCGGTGTGCGGTGGAGGAGGCGCCGTAGGCGTACACCGCGTGGGCGCCGACGCGGACCAGGACGGCGGCGGCGACCAGCTCGCCCCGGTGCCGGGCCAGATAGAGCCTGATGCGCTCGGGGTCCTCGGCGCCCAGCGCGGCGAACATGGTCTCGAAGTAGCCCAGTGGACGCGGTGTGAAGCGGTCGCGCTCGGCGGTGTGGGCGTACAGGGCGTGGAACGCTCCCAGATCCCCGGGGCGTTCGCCGACCGTGACCTCGACACCCGCCTTGGCCGCCTTCTTGATGTTCCGGCGCCAGAGCTGGTTCATGCCCGCGAGCACGTCGTCCTCGGTCCTGCCGGCCAGCGGGATCTCGAACTTGAACTGCGGATGCCCGGTCCCGAAGCCGTCCTCGGGGCTCTGCGGCAGCCAGCCCGCGTCCCGGAGCCGGCCGGCCACGCGGGTGCCGACCGGGTCGGCCCAGTGCCCGGGCACGTCGGTGAGGCGTTTCACGCCGGGGTCGGCGATGCCCTCCTTGACCTGGTCCGCGTTCCAGGTGGCGGTACGGACCGGAGGGCCGAGCCGGATCGCGAACGCGCCGTCCGCCCTCAGCCGGGCGGCCAGCGGGTCGAGCCACGCGTCGATCCCGCCGGTCCAGTCGAGGACCGGGCCCTCGGGCAGGTAGGCCAGCGTGAAACGGTCGAGCCGCGGCACCGGGCGGTGCAGGACGAGCCCGGCGCCGACCAGCTCCCGGCCGTCGTACCAGCCGAGGGACTCGCTGCGCCACTCGGTCTTGACGCGGCCCCACGCCGGGGTCTGCAGGAAGCTGACCGACCGCTGCCGCCGTACGAACGCCAGGTGCTCGGCGGCGGTGATCGGCCGGACGGAGAGGCTCGGGCCCGGCTCGCTGGAGGACATGCGCCCAGTCAAGACGGCGCGATGTTCTCCGCACGTATGGGGTTTTCGATACGCCGACGACAAGCTACCGACAGGTAGGGTCACGGCCCGGCGCCCGGATGCGGGGGGTAATCGATATCCGGACGATATGCCCCGACTCCTAGCATGAGTGCCATGCACGTTCCGACAGCCGGCACCGGACGGGAGAGGCGCGGCCGTGAATAGGCGGCCGGGTCTGAGCGTTCGCGTCAAGCTCACCCTCAGCTACGCCGGATTCCTCATGCTCGCGGGTGCCCTGCTGCTCGCCGCCATAGGACTGTTCCTCGTACGGGAGGGGTGGCTGCAGACCAACGCGGAGGGAGCATGGAGGGCGACCCCCGGCACCACCTTCGTGCGCGGCTTCGCCCCCACCGCCGCCGCGGTCATGCTCTTCCTCCTGGGCTTCGGCCTCCTGGGCGGATGGATCCTCTCCGGCCGCATGCTCGCCCCGCTGACGCGCATCACCGACGCCACCCGCATGGCCACGAACGGCTCGCTCTCCCACCGGATCCGCCTGCCGGGCCGCAGCGACGAGTTCCGCGAACTCGCCGACGCCTTCGACACGATGCTCGCCCGGCTCGAAGCCCACGTCGCCGAGCAGCGGAGATTCGCCGCCAACGCGTCGCACGAGCTGCGTACGCCACTCGCGATCTCGAAGTCGCTCCTCGACGTGGCCCGCAGCGACCCGGCCCACGAGCCCGGCAAGCTCGTCGACCGGCTGAGCACCGTCAACGCCCGCGCGATCGACCTCACCGAGGCGCTGCTCGTGCTCAGCCGCGCGGAACAGAGGTCCTTCAGCCGGGAGCACGTCGACCTGTCCCTGCTCGCGGAGGAGGCCACCGAGGTGCTGCTCCCGCTCGCCGAGAAGCGCGGCGTCACCATCGAGACCTCCGGTGACATCACCCCGGCCTTCGGGTCGCCGGCGCTCCTGCTGCAGCTGACCACGAACCTCGTGCACAACGCTATCGTCCACAACCTGCCCGAGCGCGGAGTCGTCCGGGTGCGCACCGGCGTCCACCACACCGGGGCGGTGCTCATCGTCGAGAACACCGGCGAGCACATCTCCCCTGAGCTGGCCCCGACGCTCACCGAGCCGTTCCAGCGCGGCACCGAGCGCGTCCACAGCGACCGCGCGGGCGTGGGCCTCGGCCTGGCCATCGTCGAAACCCTCACCCACGCGCACGACGGGACGCTCACCCTCACCCCGCGCTCCTCCGGCGGGCTCCGCGTCACCGTCGTGCTGCCGCCGGCGCCCCCGCCCACCCGCGCCTGACGAACCCGGAGTTTCCGGCCCCCGGATGTCACCGACCGTGCTGTCATGCCTATCGTGCGTGAGGATGACCTACTCGGGAAGGAGGCGCATGGCACCCCGTGCCCTCTATGGTCCTCCCGTGCGGAGCGACGGAAGCGACGGAGGCACAGCCCGGCACCACCGACCGCGGCGGCGCGGCCGGGTGGTGCCGCTGGACCTGCTCGCCGCCGCCGGCTTCGCGGGCCTGACGGTCCTCACCGCGCTCGCGCCGCTGCCCGTACGCTCGCACCCGCCCGGCTGGCTCGTCGCCGCCGTCGCCGCGGCCACCGCCGTCGCGCCCGCGCTGCGCCGCTTATACCCGTTGCCCGCCTGCTGCGCGAGCCTGGCCGTCGCGGTGGCGGCGTGGCCGCTGGGCTGGGGCGCCGCGGGGTTCGCCGCCGTCGCGTACACGCTCTACCCGGTGGCGCTCACCCAGCCGCGCCGCGACGTGGACGCACGCGTCGTGGCCGCCGTGCTCGCCGGCGGGCCGCTCTGCCTGGCCGCCGCCGGGCTCTTCGGCGACGTACCCGTGCACCCCCAGACGCTCGGCTTCGCCGTCCTGCTGCCCGCCACCGCCTGGGTCGCCGGGCGCCTGGCACGGGACCGGCGGCTGGCCGCGGCACGGGCCGCGGAGGAGCTGGCGCTGCGCGCCGTCGCCGGCGAACGGCTGCGCGTGGCCCGCGAACTGCACGACGTGGTGACGCACAGCATCGGGCTCATCGCCGTCAAGGCGTCGGTGGCCAACCACGTGGCCGCCGAGCGGCCCGCCGAGGTCGTCGAGTCGCTGCGGGCCATCGAGTCCATCAGCCGCGAGGCGCTGGCCGAACTCCGCAGCATGCTGCGGCTGCTGCGCGTCGACACCGGCGCCCCCGCCGACTCCTGCCCGGGCCCGCGGAACCTGGACCCGCACAACCTGGACCCGACACCGGGCGTCGCGGGACTCGGCGCGCTCGCCGACCGGGTGCGCGCCGCGGGCGTCGCGGTGGAGCTGACGACCAGCGGACTCGACGACGTGCCCGCGGGCGTCGGCCTGTCGGTCTACCGCATCGCGCAGGAGTCGCTCACCAACGTGGTCAAGCACGCCGGGGTGGCGACCTGCCGCGTCGACGTCGAGGCCGACGGCAAGGACGTACGGATAGAAGTGACCGACGACGGCCGCGCCGCACCCGACCGGGCGGCGCGGCCGGACGGCGGCCACGGGCTCGTCGGCATGCGCGAACGCGCCGCCATGTACGGCGGGGTGCTCGACGCGGGCCCGACGGCCGCCGGCGGCTACCGGGTGGTGGCCCGGCTGCCGTACGAGCCGGCGCCGGGAAGCGGAGTCCGGTTGGGCGTGCCGGGACCCTGAGCCCGGGGAACGGTGACACGCACAGGCAGCGGGGGGGAAGCGATGGTGACACGGTGGAGACCCATGCCGTGGTGAGGGAGCGTCCCGAGCGGGGCGTCCAGGCCGCGTTGCGCCTCCTCGCCGCTCGGATACGGGACGACGTGCGGCCGGCGGAGGCGGTCACGCTGGCCTGCGAGCTGGCGGTCGCCCACCTCGGGGTCGCCGGCGCCGCCCTGCGCACGCTGCGGCGCGGCGCCGCGGCCGGCTGCCGGGCCCGGGCCGGCCTGCCCACCGCCCCCGCGGTGCGCCGGCCGCTGGTCCACCAGGGCGAGGTCTACGGGGTGTTCAGCTTCTACGCGCCGCCGCGCGGCTGCGGCCTCGACACGTACGTGGACCAACTCTCCCCGATGGTCGCCGCGCTGGTGCTCCGCGAGGAACTGCGCCGCCGCGGCGACCAGGTCGTCGCCGCCCGCGAGGCCGAGCGGCACCGGCTCCGCCGCGACCTGCACGACGGCCTCGGCGGCAACCTCGCCAGCATCCGGCTGCGCCTGGAGACGGCCGCCGACCTGCTCGTGCACGAGCCGCGGGGCCGGCGGCTCGTCGCCGACGCCGCCCGCACCGCCGCCGGCATCAACGCCGAGATCCGCTCGGTCATCGACGACCTGCGACCCCCCGACCTCGCCGAGGCCGGGCTCGCCGGCGCGCTCGTCCGGCTCGCCGCCCGCCACGACGGCACCGGCACGGAGGTACGGGCGCGGGTGCCGCGGCGGCTGCGCGCGCTGCACCCGGCGGTGGAGGTCGCGGCGTACCGGATCGCCGCCGAGGGCCTGACCAACGCGCTGCGGCACGCCGCGGCCCGTACGGTCCAGCTCGGGGTCTGGACCTCGGCCACGGCGCTGCGCCTGGACATCGCCGACGACGGCCCGGGCCGCCCGCCGCGGCGCCCGCTGGGCCTGGGCATCGCGTCGATGGCGCGGCGCGCGGAGGAGGTGGGCGGCACGCTGCGGATCCTGCCGCGGACGGACCTGCCGCACGGGACGCTGGTGCGCGCGCTGCTGCCGGGAGGGACGGTATGACGGCGGTGCGGGTGTACGTGGTGGACGACCACCCGGTGTTCAGGGACGGGGTGCGGGTGGCGCTGGAGAACGTGCCGGACCTGGAGATCGCGGGTGAGTCGGGGGCGGGGGAGGACGCGCTGACGGCGCTGGCGGAGCCGGACGCGCGGGTGGACGTGGTGCTGATGGACCTCCATCTGCCGGGCTGCTCGGGGGTGGAGGCGACGCGGCAGCTCAACTCCCCGCGCCGCGGGGGGCCTTCGCCGCGGGTGCTGGTGATGTCGGCGTCGGTGGAGGACGACGCGGTGGTGGCGGCGCTGCGCGCGGGTGCGTACGGGTACCTGGACAAGGCCGCGTCACGGGCGGAGCTGCTGGGGGCGGTGCGGTGTGTGGCGGCGGGCGGCGCGGTCTTCAGCCCGGCGGTGGCGGAGCGGCTGAGCCGGTACTTCTCGGCGCTGCACACGGTGCCGGCGGGGCGGGCCTTTCCGCAGTTGACGCAGCGGGAGCGGGAGGTGCTGGACCTGATCGCGCGCAGCTACAACAACCGGCGGATCGCGCGGGAACTGGTGCTGTCGGAGAAGACGGTGCGCAACCACATCTCGAACATCTTCACGAAGCTGGGGGTCCAGGACCGGATCGCGGCGATGCTGCGGGCGCGGGAGGCGGGACTGGGGGAGTGACCGGTCAGCGGCGGGAGGGGGTTACCAGGCCGGTTTCGTAGGCGGTGATGACCAGTTGGATGCGGTCGCGGGCGTCCAGCTTCGTCAGCAGGTGGCTCACGTGGGACTTCACCGTCGGCAGGCTCAGCCCCAGCCGGTCCGCGATCTCCCCGTTCGCCAGCCCCCGCGCCACCAGCACCAGCACCTCCTGCTCCCGTACCGTCACCCGCGTCAGGTCCCGAGGCAGGTCCGGCAGCGGCTCCGGCAGCCGGCTGAAGTGGCGGATCAGGCGCTGCGTCACCGACGGCGCCAGCAGCGCCTGCCCCCGGGCCACGACGCGGATCGCGCGCAGCAGTTCCGCCGGCGGGGTGTCCTTGAGCAGGAAGCCGCTCGCGCCCGCGCGCAGTGCCCCGTACACGTACTCGTCGAGGTCGAACATCGTCAGGATCAGCACCCGCACCCCGGCCGTCGCGGGCGAGCCGCAGATCTGCCGCGTCGCCTCGATGCCGTCGACCTCCGGCATCCGTACGTCCATCAGCACCACGTCCGGCAGCTCCGCCGCCGCCAGTCCCACCGCCTCCGCCCCCGTCGCCGCCTCGCCCACCACGCTGAGCCCGGGCGCCGTCTCGACCAGCACCCGGAAGCTCCCGCGCAGCAGCGCCTGGTCGTCGGCGACCACGACTCGGATCGACATGTGTACACGCCCCGTCCCCGGCCCCCTGCGGGCGTGACGATACCGCCGGTGCGTCACCGCCTCGTCACGGGGGGTGCAACTCCGGCCAGAGGCGGGCCCCTTCCCCCGCCACGCGAAACGGGGGAAGGGGCCCTGAAGGACCGCGAGTTCCGCGAGGCCGCGCGCCGTCTCGGACGGGCGCGCGGGCCCGCGCGAAGAGGCCGGGGCGGGGCGGGGGAGCCGGTGCGAGGCCCAATCGCACCGCGTGCCGTGCCCGCCGCCTGCCGGCCGCTCGCGGCCGTGCGGCCCGGTGCCGACCTCCGGGCCGTCCTTCCCGGCGCCCCGCCCCCCCAGACGGGGCGCCGGAGTTCTTCTCCGCCGTCAGTGCGGAAGGTGCTCCTCGATGTCGTAGACCTGCGCCCAGGTGACGTCCGGTACGGCGGCGGGGCGGAAGGCGTTGGCGCGCGAGCCGAGCTGCACCCGGGCGGTGTGCGGCAGCCGCAGCGCCTCGTACCGGCGCAGCGCCTGCGCGGGAGCGGGGGCCGTGGCGAGGTGGTGGGCGAGGGCCACGGCGTCCTCCAGGCACTGGCTGACGCCCTGCCCGTGGTACGGCAGCATCGGGTGCGCGGCGTCGCCGAGGAGCGTGACGCGGCCGCTGCCCCACCGCTTGAGCGGCGCGTGGTCGTACGGCGTCCAGGACCGGATGCCGCCCGCCGCGGCCGTGATCGCCTTGACGTCCGGCGCCCAGCCGCCGAAGTCCGCGGCCAGCGCGGCGGGCTGGCCGCGTACCGGACGCTGCCCGGCGGTCCGGCCGCGGAACGGCACCACGGCGACGAAGCCGATCTGCTCTCCCTCCGACACCGGCGCGCCCACCATGCGGGACTCCGGGCCGAGCCACACGGTGATCCGGTCGCGGGCAAGACCCGGCACCTCGTCGGCTTGGAGCGCGCCGCTGTAGGCGGTGGTGCCGTGGTAGACGCGCCGGGGCGTGCCGATCAGCCGGGAGCGCACCAGCGAACGCACGCCGTCGGCGCCCACCAGCACGTCGGCCGTCGCGCTGCCCCCGTCCGCGAACTCCAGTTCCACGCCGTCCGCCGTCTCCGTGAAGCCGGACAGCCGGCGGCCCAGCCGGATGCGCTCCTGCGGCAGCCGGGCGAGGAGCAGGTCGTACAACTCGTCGGTGAGCAGCGTGCAGTACGGGGCCGCGAAGGCGCCCGGGCCCATTCTGCCGAGCGGCTGCCGCCAGGTCAGCGTGCCGTCGCTCCACTCGCGGAACTCCAGCGCGACCGGCTGCACGGCGAGCGCGAGCAACTGCGTGCCCAGGCCCCAGCGCTGCAGGATGCGGGTGCCGTTCGGCGCGAGGTGCAGTGCCGTCTCGTCCTCGGGCAGCCGGGGCCGCTGTTCGTAGACGGCGACCTCCAGGCCCTGCCGGACGAGCGCCGCCGCGGCGGCGAGCCCGCCGAGCCCGGCGCCGGCGACAGCCACCCGCAGGTTCCTTGTCATGTGTTACCTCCCGGAATCACGCGGCTACGCTAGGCAACCCGCTGTCCCGGGCACCTGGGAGCGGCGCCCCGGCGCCGCCCGGCCGCCGCCGGAGCCGTGACCGGGCACGTATGCTGCTCGGATGCGACTCAGGGTGGAGTTCACGACCGAGCCGTTCGACCTGGAGGAGCCGCCGCCGCACGCGGTGGCGGCCCGGGATCTGGTGGAGTCGGCGGACCTCGACGCCGTCGACGTCGGCCCCTTCGGCAACAGCGCCGAGGGTGGCGCGGAGGTCGTGCTCGACGCGGTGGACGAACTGCTGCGCAGATCGCTGGCGTCCGGCGCCACCCGGATCTCACTGCAGGTGAGCGTCGTCGGGGGCGCGCCGGAGGAGCCGGGGAAGGCCGGCGCATGACGGAGCCCGCGGACCACCCGTTCGTCGCCGCGGTCAAGCCGCTGGTCGACGCGATGGGCGGGGAGATGGTCCCGCCGGAGGCGGCGGCGGGCGACGATGTCGTGCTGTCCTGGGAGGGCCGCCCGGCCGTGGCGGTCCGGCTGCCCCATCTGGCGGACTCGCTCGACCACATGCTGGCGGAGCTGGAGCGCCGCCACGGCGTGCCGCTCGCGCAGCTCGACCGCAAGGCGAAGCAGCAGGTCGTACGGGTCCTGGAGGCCCGCGGCGCGTTCTCCGTACGGCACGGGGTGGAGACGGTGGCCGGCGCGCTGGGCGTCAGCAGGTTCACCATCTACAACTACCTGAACAGGGAAGCCGGGCAGGGTCCGCCGCGCGAGGGCGGCTGACCGGAAAATTCAACAAACTGTTGACGCGATGCGCCGGGGGCTCATAGCTTGCGGCTGTGACTTCGCGCGTTCCGCCGGGCCTCGCCCGGCTCAACTCCGCCGACGACCGGGCCGTTGCCGCGCTGCTGCACGAGGTGTGCGCGGCGGGCCCCTGGATCGCGGCCGTGGCCGCGGGCCGCCCCTACCCGGACCCCGCGCACCTGTACGCCGCCGCCGAGGCGGCGCTCGCCGCGCTCGACGAGGCGGGGCTGGCCGAGGCGATGGCCGGGCACCCGCCCATCGGCCGGCCGGCGCCGGGCGACCCGGCCTCCGCGCGCGAGCAGCGGGGCATGGCGGGGGCGCCGGAGGAACTGCGGGCGGAGCTGCGCGAGCTGAACCTCGCGTACCAGGAGCGGTTCGGGCACGTCTTCCTCATCTGCGCGACCGGCCTCGGCGCCGTACGGATGCGCGACGCGCTGCGCGCGCGCCTCGGCAACGCGCCGGAGCGGGAGCGGGAGATCGCGCGCGGCGAGCTGGGCAAGATCAACCGTATCCGGCTGACCCGCCTCGTCGAAGCAGAAGGAGCCTGACCATGAGCGTCGGCGCCGCCTCCGTCTCCACGCACATCCTGGACACCAGCCTCGGCCGCCCCGCGGCCGGGGTCGCCGTCGAACTCTCCGTCAGGACCGGCGGTACGGGCGACGGGGACGCCGGCGGCTGGACGGCCCACGCCACCTCCGCCACCGACGCCGACGGCCGCGTCCGGGACCTCCCGGCGCTGCCGGCGGGCACCACCCACGTACGGCTGGTCTTCGCCACCGGCCCGTACCTCAGCGAACCAGCAGCCGAGGACCGGCAGGACGCCCCCGCGCACCGGGACGGCGGCGCGTTCTTCCCGGAGGTGGCGGTGGTCTTCGCCGTCGCCTCCGGCGAGCATTACCACGTGCCGCTGCTGCTCACCCCGTTCGGCTACTCCGTATACCGAGGGAGCTAGCAGATGGCAGACCGCCCCGCGCGCGCCGCGCGCCCCGCCGTGCTCGGCCGCAACCAGTACGGCAAGGCCGAGACCCGCGTCGTCAAGGTCACCCGCGACGGCGACACCCACCACGTCCGCGACCTCAACGTCTCGGTCGCGCTGGCCGGTGACATGGACGAGGTCCACTACTCCGGCACCAACACCCACGTGCTCCCCACCGACACCACCAAGAACACCGTCTTCGCCTTCGCCAAGCGGTACGGCATCGAGTCCCCCGAGGCGTTCGCGGTCCACCTCGCCCGGCACTTCACCACCACCCAGGAGGCGATACACCGCGCCCGCATCCGCGTCGAGGAGTACGCCTGGGAGCGGATCGACGCGCCCTCCCCCGCCGGCTACGCCCTCACTGGCGGGGGTACCCCCACTCGCCACTCCTTCGTACGCCGCGGCCGGGAGACCCGCCTCGCCCAGGTGACCTACGACGGCGAGCGCTTCGAAGTCCTCGGCGGCCTCAAGGACCTGGTGGTCATGAACACCACCGCCTCGGAGTTCTGGGGCTACGCCAAGGACGCGTACACGACGCTCCGGGAGGACTACGACCGCATCCTCGCCACCGAGGTCTCCGCCTGGTGGCGGCACCGCTGGACCGGCACGGCGGGTACGGCCGGCGCCGAGCCGCCCGCCTGGGACGAGTCGTACGAGCAGACCGCGAAGCACCTCGTGACCGCCTTCGCCGACACCTACTCGCTCTCGCTCCAGCAGAGCCTGTACGCCATGGGCGCGCGGGTCGTCGAACACCGACCGGAGATCGAGGAGATCCGCTTCTCCCTGCCCAACAAGCACCACTTCCGGGTCGACCTGGAGCCCTTCGGGCTGAAGAACGACGCCGCGGACGGCGCCGTCTACTTCGCCGCCGACCGCCCGTACGGTCTGATCGAGGCGACCGTCCTGCGCGCCGGGGCGAACGCCCGGATCCCCGACGACATGACCAACCTCTGACCGCCGGCCACCCGCCGCCGGTGAAGGAAGCCGAGGAACCCATGGCAGCACGCCGCACCGTCGTCGAGAACTGCGCGATCGCCACCGTGGACGCGGCGGGCACGGAGTACGCCTCCGGGCACGTCGTCGTCGCGGACAACCGGATCGAGTCCGTGGGCGCGGGCCCGGCGCCGGCCGGGCTCGCCGGCGTGGCGCGCCGGATCGACGCCGCGGGACACCTGGCCACGCCCGGACTCGTCAACACCCACCACCACTTCTACCAGTGGCTCACCCGCGGCCTCGCCCAGGACGCCAACCTCTTCGACTGGCTCGTCGCCCTCTACCCCACGTGGGCGCGTATCGACGAGCCGATGTGCCACGCGGCGGCGCAGGGCTCGCTGGCGGTGCTCGCGCGCGGCGGCGTGACCACCGCGATGGACCACCACTACGTCTACCCGCGCGGCGCCGGCGACCTCTCCGGCGCCATCATCCGCGCCGCGCGCGAGACGGGCCTGCGCTTCACCTTCGCCCGCGGCTCGATGGACCTCGGCGAGACGGCCGGCGGACTGCCGCCGGACTTCGCGGTCGAGACCCTGGACGGCGCGCTCGCGGGCACGGAGGCGGTCATCGACGCGCACCACGACCCGTCGTACGACGCGATGGTGCAGGTCGCGGCGGCGCCGTGCTCGCCGTTCTCCATCTCCACGGAACTGCTGCGCGAGGGCGCGGAACTGGGCCGCCGCAAGGGCGTGCGGCTGCACACGCACGGCAGCGAGACGGTGGAGGAGGAGAAGTTCTGCCACGAGCGGTTCGGGATGGGCCCGACGGCCTACTTCGAATCCACGGGGTGGCTGGGCGACGACGTGTGGATGGCCCACTGCGTCCACATGACCGACGCCGACATCGCCGCCTTCGCCCGTACGCGCACGGGCGTCGCCCACTGCCCCTCGTCCAACGCCCGCCTGGCCGCGGGCATCGCCCGCGTCCCGGACATGCTGGCGGCGGGCATCCCGGTCGGCCTGGGCGTGGACGGCAGCGCGTCGAACGAGTCCGGCGAACTCCACACGGAGCTGCGCAACGCGCTGCTGATCAACAGGCTGGGCGCGCACCGGGAGAAGGCCCTGACGGCCCGCCAGGCCCTGCGCCTGGCCACGTACGGCGGCGCCCAGGTCCTGGGCCGCGAGGACGCGATCGGCTCCCTGGAGCCGGGCAAGCTGGCGGACCTGGTGCTGTGGAAACTCGACGGCCTGGCCCACGCCTCGATCGCGGACCCGGTGGCGGCCCTGGTTCTGGGCGCGCCTGCGCCGGTGACGCTGTCGCTGGCCGACGGAAAGCCGGTGGTGGAGGAGGGCCGGCTGGTGACGGTCGACGAGGAGTCGGTGGCGGCGAAGACGAGGGAAGAGGCCGTAAGACTGGCGCGGCTGGCGAACGGCGCCTGAGGAGAACCCACAGACTCCCGGCCGGGGGGACGGCCCCGGCCGGGACCGGGACTGGGGGCGGGGGTGGGACCGGGCGTGCGGTCAGGGGAGGGGCGGAGCCGCGGTGAAACCCGCGTGGGGGGGTTTGGGGGCGCAGCCCCCGGTTGGGGCTTGGGCGGCCCCGCCCGCTCCGGGGGTCTCGGGGGCGGAGCCCCCGAGTGTCGGGAAGGGGCGGGTCAGGGGAACAACCCCCCGCCCCGCGCCCCCGCTACAGCTCCGGGACGCGGCCCCCGTAGCGGGTGAAGTTGCGGCGGTTCGCCTCGTCCCCGCCCGGGACGTTCGCACTCACCCACCGCGGCAGCTCCACCCCGCGCTCCGCCGCCCGCTCGTCCAGCTCCGCCAGCAGCAGCGCCCACGTGTACGCCCCCAGCACCGTCGACACCGCCGCCGTGCGCGGCGACTCCTGGGGGTGCACCACGTCGCCCGGCGGCACCCGCGTGTCCAGCACCACCGTCGCGTGGTCCGCCAGCCGCGTGCTCGACCGCGCCGTCGCGCTCGCCGACGCCGGCATCGACGTCACCGCCACCACCGGCACCCCCCGTGCCATGCACTCCTGCGCGATCTCCACCGGATACGGGTTCCGGCCGCTGGTGGAGAAGACCACCACCACGTCCTGCGGCCCCGGCTTCACCCGCTCCACCGTCGCCCGCCCCGAGCCCGGCCGCCGCTCCGCGGCCGTGCTCGCCGTCGCGCCGTTCAGCGGCAGGATCTCCGGGTCCCACACGGGCCGTACGCAGGCCAGCCCGCCCGCCCGGTAGAACGTCTCGCAGACCATCGCCAGCGAGTGCCCGGCCCCGGCCGCGTACACCAGGCCGCCCGCGGCGACGGCGTCCAGGATCAGCGTGGCGGCGTCCGCGACCGCCGTCCCGGAGGTCCGGTCGAGGTCGTCGAGCAGCCCGCGGAAGCGGCCGGCCACGGCGGCGCGGGCACCGCCGCCGGAGGCACCGGAGGGGCCGGGGGAGTCGTGTGTGTCGTCGGTCATGGCAGCATGCGACCACGCGAGGGCCACGCTCCGCCAGAGGGTGCCGGCGGCCGGGGCGGGCGCGTCAGTCCAGGAGTTCGTACGCGGGCAGCGTCAGGAAGTCCGCGTAGTCCGCGTCCAGCGACACCCGCAGCAGCAGGTCGTGGGCCTGCTGCCACCGCCCCGCCGCGAACGCCTCGGCCCCCAGCTCCGCGCGGATGTCCGCGAGTTCGTCCGCCGCGATCCGCCGCACCAGTTCCTCCGTCACCGCCCGGCCGTCGTCGAAGACGACGCCCGCGTTGATCCACTGCCAGATCTGCGACCGCGAGATCTCCGCCGTGGCGGCGTCCTCCATGAGGTTGAAGATGGCCACCGCGCCCATGCCGCGCAGCCACGCCTCGATGTAACGGATGCCCACCTGCACGGCGTTGACCAGCCCCGGGTACGTCGGCCTCGCGTCCAGGGAGTCGACGGCGATCAGGTCGGCGGCGGCCACGGACACGTCCTCGCGCAGCCGGTCCTTCTGGTGCGGCCGCTCCCCGAGCACCGCGTCGAACGACTCCATGGCGAGGGGCACCAGGTCCGGGTGCGCGACCCAGGAGCCGTCGAAGCCGTCGTGCGCCTCGCGGTCCTTGTCCGCCTTGACCTTCTCGAACGCCACCTCGTTCACCTCGGGGTCGCGCCGGGAGGGGATGAAGGCGGCCATGCCGCCGATGGCGTGCGCGCCGCGCTTGTGGCAGGTGCGGACGAGGAGTTCGGTGTAGGCGCGCATGAAGGGTGCCGTCATCGTGACGGCGTTGCGGTCGGGGAGGACGAACTTCGCGCCGCCGTCGCGGAAGTTCTTCACGATCGAGAAGAGGTAGTCCCAGCGGCCGGCGTTGAGGCCGGAGGCGTGGTCGCGCAGCTCGTAGAGGATCTCCTCCATCTCGTACGCGGCGGTGATGGTCTCGATGAGGACGGTGGCCCGCACGGTGCCCTGCGGGATGCCGCAGTAGTCCTGGGCGAAGACGAACACCTCGTTCCACAGGCGCGCTTCGAGGTGCGACTCGGTCTTCGGCAGGTAGAAGTACGGGCCCTTGCCGAGGTCGAGGAGCCGCCGGGCGTTGTGGAAGAAGTAGAGCCCGAAGTCGGCCAGCGCGCCCGGCACGGGGCGGCCGTCGACGGTCAGGTGGCGCTCGTCCAGGTGCCAGCCGCGGGGCCGGGCGACGACGGTCGCCAGCTCCGCGGCGGGCCGGAGGGCGTAGGACTTGCCGGACGCGGGGTCGGTGAAGTCGATGTGGCGCTCGTAGGCGTCGATGAGGTTGGCCTGGCCGCCGATGACGTTCGCCCAGGTGGGCGCGGAGGCGTCCTCGAAGTCGGCGAGCCAGACCCGGGCGCCGGAGTTGAGGGCGTTGATCGTCATCTTGCGGTCGGTGGGGCCGGTGATCTCCACCCGGCGGTCCTCCAGCGCGGGCGGGGCGGGGGCGACGCGCCAGGTGTCGTCGGCGCGGACGGCCGCGGTCTCGGGGAGGAAGTCGAGGGTCGCGGTGCGCGCGATGGCGGCGCGGCGTTCGGCGCGGCGGGCGAGGAGTTCGTCGCGGCGGGGGGTGAACCGGCGGTGGAGTTCGCCGAGGAAGGCGAGGGCGGCGTCGGTGAGGACGTCGTCCTGGCCGGGCGCGGGCTCGGTGGCGGCGACGACTGCGGACATGGCTGTCACTCCTTGGCGGCACGGGGTGCCGGGCGCAGCGGAACGTGGCGTGGGCGGCCGGAAGCGCATTCCGAACCCTTCTGGCCTGTGGAGAATAGTTTCCTTATGCCGGAAGTTCAACGGTCTGTTGACGTCGAGAGGCTTTTCGGTACGGGCCGAGCGGCGCTCAGTGCCAGCCTGCCCGCGGCTCGTCGAGCAGCGCCAGATCCGCGGGGGTGTCCACGTCGTCGGGCGCCGCGACGTCGCCGCACTCCACCAGCGCCAGCTCCCCCCGGCGCGCCGCGCTGGCCAGCACGTCGCGGGCGCCCCGGTCGCCGGTGGCGCCCGCCGCGGCCTCCGGCCAGCGCGGGCGGCCCAGCAGCACCGGGTGGCCGCGCACCCCGTCGTACGTGGCCGCCGCCAACTCCGCGCCGCCGGCGGCGTACGCGGCGACCACGCGCGCGACCGCCGCGGGCCCGACGCGCGGCTGGTCCACCAGGAGCACCACCACCGCCGCGGCGGCGGTCGGCTCCAGCGACGCCAGACCGGCGCGCAGCGACGAGCCCATGCCCGACTCCCAGTCCGGGTTGGACACCGGTACGCAGCCGGCCAGCCGCGCCCCGGCCCGTACCGCCTCCTCCGCCGCGCCCAGCACCACGTGCACCGGCGCGCAGCCGGCCGCCCGCAGCACTCCGGCCGCCCGCTCCACCAGCGGCCGCCCTGCGGGACCGGCCGGCAGCAGCGCCTTGGGCCGCCCGCCGAGCCGCCGCCCGCCGCCCGCGGCGAGGAGCAGCCCGGCGACCGCGGGGCCGCTGCCGGAGGGTCCGGTGGCCGCGCTCATCCGAAGCGTCCGTTTCCGGTGGTGTGCCGCGTCACGAGGGCCGTCCCGCCGCGCCGTCAGTCCGCGCCCGCGGTCGCGTCCGTCAGTGCCGCCGACAACTCCCGCGCGACCTCCTGGAGCACCGGCACGATCCGCTCCGTCGCCGCCTCGGTCACCCGGCCCGCGGGCCCGGAGATCGAGACCGCCGCCGCCGTGGGCGCGTCCGGCACCGCGACGGCCAGGCAGCGCACGCCCATCTCCTGCTCGTTGTCGTCCACCGCGTAGCCGTCCGCGCGGACGGCGGCCAGCGCCTTGAGGAAGACGTCCGCCGAGGTGATCGTCTTCTCGGTCGCCGCCGGCATGCCGGTACGGGCCAGCAGGGCCCGTACCTCCTCGTCCGGCAGGTGCGCGAGCAGCGCCTTGCCCACCCCGGTCGAGTGCGGCAGCACCCGCCGCCCGACCTCGGTGAACATCCGCATCGAGTGCCGCGACGGCACCTGCGCGACGTACACGGCCTCGTCGCCGTCGAGCAGCGCCATGTTCGCGGTCTCGCCGGTCTCCTCCACCAGCCGCGCCAGATGCGGCCGCGCCCAGGTGCCGAGCAGCCGGGACGCGCTCTCGCCGAGCCGGATCAGCCGCGGGCCCAGCGCGTAGCGGCGGTTGGGCTGCTGGCGTACGTAGCCGGTGGCGACCAGGGTCCGCATGAGGCGGTGGATGGTCGGCAGCGGCAGCCCGCTGCTGCCCGCCAGCTCGCTCAGCCCCACCTCGCCGCCCGCGTCGGCCATCCGTTCCAGCAGGTCGAAGGCGCGCTCCAGCGACTGGACGCCGCCGCCTGCGGGCGGCCTGGGCTCATCGGTGCTGCGGGGCACGTTCGCGGTTCCTTCCGTACGGGTGCGACCGCAGCTTAACGGTCCGGAATCCCGCTTTCAGCATGTGGAATCCGCCAAACCGCCCGCGAACCGGCCCTTGACGAGGGCGGGCACCCGCGACGACAGTGCATTTCAACAGAACGTTGAAGCTGTGGGCCGTCGAGAGGAGACCGGGTGCCGGACGCCGAACTGGTGCTGCGCTCACGCCGCGTCGTCACCCCCGAGGGCGTGCGGCCCGCCGCCGTCGCGGTCGCCGGCGGCCGGATCGCCGCCGTGCTGCCGTACGAGACGGCCCCGCCGCCCGGCGCCCGCGCCGCGGACTGCGGCGACGACGCGCTGCTCCCCGGCCTCGTCGACACCCACGTGCACGTCAACGACCCCGGCCGCACCGAGTGGGAGGGCTTCGCCACCGCCACCCGGGCCGCCGCCGCCGGCGGGATCACCACCCTGATCGACATGCCGCTCAACAGCCTGCCGCCGACCACCGACACGGAGGCGCTCGCGGTCAAGCAGGCCGTCGCCCGCCCCCGGGCGCACGTCGACGTCGGCTTCTGGGGCGGCGCCATCCCCGGCAACACCGCCGACCTCGCGCCGCTGCACGCCGCCGGCGTCTTCGGCTTCAAGTGCTTCCTCTCCCCGTCCGGCGTCGACGAGTTCCCGCGCCTCGCCGGTACGGACCTGGAGCGGGCCGCCGCCGAGGCCGCCCGCCTCGGCGCGCTGCTCATCGTCCACGCCGAGGACCCCGATGTGCTCGACGGCGCCCCGCAGGTCCCAGGACCCGGCTACGCCGGCTTCCTCGCCTCCCGCCCGCGAGCCGCCGAGAACCGGGCCGTCGCCCGGGTCGTCGCGCTCGCCGAGCGCCACGGCACCCGCGTCCACGTCCTGCACCTCTCCTCGGCCGACGCGCTGCCCGTCCTGGCCGCCGCCCGCCGCGCCGGGCTGCCCGTCACCGCCGAGACCTGCCCGCACTTCCTCACCCTCACCGCGGAGGAGATCCCGGACGGCGCCACCGAGTTCAAGTGCTGCCCGCCGATACGGGAGGCCGCCAACCGGGACCTGCTCTGGGCGGGCCTGGCCGACGGAACGATCGACTGCGTCGTCTCCGATCACTCACCGGCCACCGCCGAGCTGAAGACCGGCGACTTCGCCACCGCCTGGGGCGGCATCTCCTCCCTCCAGCTCGGCCTGCCCGCCGTCTGGACCGAGGCGCGCCGCCGCGGCCACGGGCTCGCCGACGTCGCCCGCTGGATGGCCGCGGGCCCCGCGCGGCTCGCCGGGCTCACCGCCAAGGGCGCCATCGAGCCGGGCCGCGACGCGGACTTCGCCGTCCTCGACCCCGACGCCGCCTTCACCGTCGATCCCGCGGGCCTGGAGCACAGGAACCGCGTCACCGCGTACGCGGGCCGCAGACTCCACGGCGTCGTACGCGCCACCTGGCTCCGCGGCCGCCGCATCCACCACGGCGGCGTGCACACCGAACCCCGCGGCCTCCTCCTCGGCCGTACCGACCGGGACGAAAGGCAGCAGCAGGCATGACCGCCCAGATCACCCGCTTCACCGGCGCCGCCGCCCCGTACGGCGGCGGCGACCCCTACGCCGACTACCGCACCGCCGACTTCGCCTTCGCCGCGCTGCCGGACCTCGCCGACCGGCGCCTCGGCGGCGCGGTGATCGCCGCGAACGACGAGTTCTTCGCCCCGCGCGAGAACCTGCTGCTGCCGGAGCGGGCGGAGTTCGACCCGGCGGCGTTCGGGCACAAGGGCAAGGTCATGGACGGCTGGGAGACCAGGCGTCGCCGCGGCGCCTCCGCCGGGGCCCCGCACCCGGCCGCGGACGACCACGACTGGGCGCTGGTACGCCTCGGCGCCCCCGGCGTCGTACGCGGCATCGTCGTCGACACCGCCCACTTCCGCGGCAACCACCCCCGGTCCGTGAGCGTCGAGGGCGCGGAGGTTGCCGGTACGCCGTCGCCCGAGGCGCTGCTCGCGGACGGTGTGCGGTGGACGGAACTGGTGCCCCGCACGGAGGTCGGCGGCCACGCCGCGAACGGCTTCGCGGTCGCCGGGGGGCGGCGGTTCACGCATCTGCGGCTGCGCCAGCACCCCGACGGGGGCATCGCGCGCCTGCGCGTCCACGGCGAGGTCGTCCCGGACCCGGTGTGGCTGGCGGCGCTCGGCACCTTCGACCTCGTCGCGCTGGAGCACGGCGGCCGCGTCGAGGACGCCTCGGACCGCTTCTACTCCCCGCCGGTCAACACCATCAGGCCGGGCCGCTCACGGCAGATGGACGACGGCTGGGAGACGCGGCGCCGCCGCGACACCGGCCACGACTGGATCCGCTACGCGCTCGCGGGCCGCGGGGAGATCCGGGCGGTGGAGATAGACACGGCGTATCTGAAGGGCAACGCGGCGGGCTGGGCGGCGGTGTCGGTACGGGACGGGTCCGCGGGCGCGTGGACCGAGATCCTGCCCCGCACCCGCCTCCAGCCGGACACCAACCACCGCTTCGTGCTGCCCGCCGCGGCGGTCGGCACCCACGCGCGTATCGACATCCATCCGGACGGGGGGATTTCGCGGCTGCGGCTGCACGGGAGCCTGGCGCCGGAGGGCGGCGGGGCCGGGTGAGGGGGACGGGTGAGGGGCGGACGGTCCCGTGACCGGCGGCGGCCCGGCGACCGCGTCAGGTCGCCGCCGGGCCGCCGCCGCGCTTCAGCTTCCGGCCACCCCCACGTCCGTGATCTGCGGCACGGCCCCGCCGCCCGACCAGCGCAGCCTCACCTCCGCCACCGCCCCGCCCGGTACGCGGAGTTCGGTGTACGCGCCGGCCAGCGTGCCCGCCGTACGCCACGGGCCGTCCGGCTCGTTGCGTATCTCCACCGTCGCGCCCGCGTTCGGCGCGTCCTGCGGGCGGAGCACGATCAGGGACTTCGCCGCGCGCGGCTCCGCGAAGCGGATGTCCAGCGACTCGCCCGCCTGCGGCGCCCGCGCGGCGCGGTAGACGGAGGCGGTGTCGCCGTCCGCCGCGGCGGCCAGGGAGCTGCCCTCGGCCGCCGGCGGACCGCCGGACGTCGTGGCGGGGCCGCCGCCGGCGACGGTGAACTCCCGTACCACCAGCCAGTTGCCCTGCGCCGCCGTCGACCTGGCGCGCACGTACCGCGCCTTCGTGCCCTCGGGCGCCGTCGCCTCGACGTCCGGCGTACCGGAGAACGAAGCCAGCTCCTTCCAGGTCTCGCCGTCGGCCGAGTACTCCAGCACGCCCTGGTGGAGATAGTCGTTCGGGCTGCCGGACTTCGCCATCGCCAGCCCGACCTCGCCGATCTCCCGCTCGCCGTGCAGGTCCACGCTCACCCACGAGCCGGCGCGCGGCGCCCCGTCGCTCCAGAAGAACGTCGAGTCGTCGCCGTCCGTCATCCGGTCCACGGTGTTGCCCTGGTACGTACCGAGGTTCGTCGCGCCCTTCGGCCGCGGGGGCAGCCCCAGCGCGCGGTCGTGCGCCGCCGCGGCGTCCGCGACGAAGGCGTCCAGCACGCCCTCGCCGACGACGACCTTCACCTCGCGCCCGCCGAGCCCCGTGTAGATGTGCGACGTGGCCTGGTCCACCAGCTCCGGCAGCCGCTGCCGCAGCCGCCAGGCGCGCTCGCCGTCGCCGTCGCGGGCGGCCTCGACCATCCGCAGGGCGGTGCGGGTCGCGGTGCCCCAGTCGCGGGTCGCGTCCAGCCAGGGACCCGACTCGTCGACGAAGGCCCGGTCGGGCAGCCGGTCGCGGAGCACGCCCGGCGCGGCCTCCAGGGCGGCCAGCGCGTCGTCCAGGGCGTCTTCTCCGCCGCGGTCCCAGTACGCGGCGATGGCCGCCGACAGCTCCGGCGCCTGGCCGGGGTTGAGCGCCGAGCCGTACGAGGCGTCGGCGAAGGCCCGGAGCGCGGCGGTCGTGTGCCGGTCGCCGCCCGCCAGCTCGGCGAGCGCCCCGGCCCAGGACTTCCGCGCGTCGTACGCGGCGTCGTTCCAGGCGAAGTCCGCGACCGTGTAGAGCGCGATCTTCGACGCGGCGGCCTGGTTCATCGGGTTGGCCGTGATCCCCGCCAGCTCGCCTGGCAGCCCCTTCTCCCGGCCGTTGAACGGGCCGAGCAGCAGCCGCTGCTGCGCGTAGTCGTTGACCGGGTAGTTGTCCCAGGTGAGGATCGGGTGGCCGAAGACCTCGCGGGCGTCGCGCGCCTGCGCGACCGTCATCACGGGCGCGACGACGCCGATGCCGGTCCACTCCACCAGCACGTCATCGTCCAACTGCTCGGCGAGCGCCTTCTTGTACGGGGACGGGGTGGTGTCGTAGTACTCCGTCGGCACCATCTGCAGCGGCTCGGCGCCGTCGTGGGTGCGGACGAACTCGCGGTTGACGCGGTTGAGCAGATGCGCCTGGGCCGCGCCCGCGGCGCCGCCGCCGGTGCCGAAGCGCTCCTCGTCGGCGGCGCAGTTCCAGTCGGTGTAGCTGATGTCGTCCAGCGGCACGGCGAAGGTGCGGACGCCGATGTCCCACAGCGTCTGGAACTTGTCGTTCAGCGCCTGCACGTCCGCGTCGGAGCTGTAGCAGACCGACAGACCGGGGGAGAGGGCGTAGGTGAACTCGACGTGCTTGGCGCGGGCGCGCTCGACCAGCTCGGCGATGCGGGCGAGTTCGTCCGCCGGATACGGCTCGCGCCAGCGCTCGCGCAGGTACGGGTCGTCCTTGGGCGAGTAGACGTAGATGTTCATCTTGTGCTCGCCGTAGAACGAGAGCTGGTCCAGGCGCGATGCGTGGGACCAGGGGACGCCGTAGAAGCCCTCGATGGCGCCGCGCCAGCCGGTGCCCGGCCAGTCGCGGACGGCGGTGCCGGCGACGCGGGTGCCGGGGGAGTCGCGGTGGGGGAGGAGCTGGCGCAGGCTCTGGGCGGCGTAGTAGGTGCCGGTGGCGTCGGTGCCGGCCAGCACGATGCCGTCGCCGCCGGGGGTGCCGCCGGCCGGCTCCGCGGTGCCGGCCGCCAGGACGTAGCCGTCGGCGGGCAGCCCGGCGGGGCCCTCGACGCCGAGGGCGCCGAGGGCGGCGGCGGAGGCGGGGTTGGCGTCGGGGCCGCCGAGGTAGACGGTGAGCCCGCGGCTCTCGTCCGGGGCGGTCGCCGTGCGCCGTACGTCCTCGGCCCCCGCGTCGCGCAGCGCCTTCTCGGCGACGGCGAGCGCGGGCCCGTCGGGCTCCGGTCCGGTGACGAGGGTGACGGTGCGGGTCACGGTGACGCTGTCGGCGCGCGCCTCGACGGAGCGCGGGGTCGGGCTGATGTCGCCGGCCCTGGCCGGCGGCGGTGGTGCGCCGGCGGCCGGCGGGGCGGCGAGCGGGCTCAAGCCCAGGGCCAGGAGTACGGCGCCGACGACGGCCGGGCGGGGGACGGGCATCCGGAACCTCCGGGATCTCGGGGGTGTAGTGCACACGTCACTCAGCGTCGAGCGTCACCCCGACCGGCCCCGGAGGCAATGGACTTACCCGCGCTCCGGCATGGACTCACGTCGTCCCCGGAGCCCCGAACGGGCCGCTCGCCGGGGTCGCCCTGTGCCCCCCGCCATACCGGCGCGGGCGCCGCCCGGGATAACGTTCGGAGGACGCATCGGAGCACGAACGCGCGCCACCACCGTGGAGGAACTGATGGCGGAACCCGCACCGGAGGTGCTGACCTGCGGCGAGGCCATGCTGCTGATGCTGGCCGAGCCCGGGATGCCGCTGGCGCGCGCCGTGAACTTCCGCCGCGCCATCGGCGGCGCCGAGTCGAACGTCGCCGCCGGGCTCTCCCGGCTCGGGCACCGGGCCCGCTGGTTCGGCCGCGTCGGCGCGGACCCCGCGGGGGAGGCCGTCCTCGCCCAACTCCGCGCGGACGGCGTGGACGTGTCGTACGCGGACGTCGACCCGGACGCGCCCACCGGCATGCTGCTCCGCGACAGCCACCCGCAGCGCGCCATCGACGTGCAGTACTACCGCGCCGGCTCCGCCGCCTCCCGCCTCGCCCCCGAGCACATCAGCCCCGAGGTCGTCGAGGGCGCGCGGGTGCTGCACCTCTCCGGCATCACGCCGATCCTGTCGCCGTCCGCCGCCGAGGCGACGGTGAAGCTGGTCGAACTCGCCCACGCGGCCGGCGCCCTCGTCTCCTTCGACCCCAACGTCCGCCGCAAGCTCGCCGGACCCGAGCGCTGGGCCGAGGTCGTGGGACCGCTGCTCGCCGAGGCGGACCTGCTGCTCGCCGGCGACGACGAGCTGGAGACGCTCACCGGCGAGCCCGCCGACGCCGCCGCCGCGCGGCTGCTGCGCGGCCGTACGGACACCGTCGTGATCAAGCGCGCCGACCACACCGCCACCGCGCTCACCGCCGCCGGCGAGCGCGTCGACCAGCCGCCGTACGACGTGCGGCTCACCGACCCCGTCGGCGCCGGCGACGCCTTCGCCACCGGGTTCCTCTCCGCCCGGCTGCGGGACCTGCCGCTGGACCGCGCGCTCGCCGAGGGCGCCTGCGTCGCCGCCCTCGTCATCCAGACCGTGACCGACACCGACGGGCTGCCGACCGCGGCCGCCCGGGACCGCGCGCTCGCCGCGTTCACCTCGGGCGGCGACGCGGTCCACCGCTGAGCGCCCGGCCCGTACGAGACGTACGGCCGCACCCGCCCGGGGCAACGCGGCACCGGGCACCGCCCGGTAAGACGCCCAGAGACGCCCAGAGAGAACAGCCGGAGGAACACCGTGTACCGCTGGGAGATCACCCGGGCCGCGCTGGAACAGCGGGTCGTCGCCATCGTCCGCAGCGACACCTACGACGGTGCCGCCGCCACCGCCGACTCGCTGCTCTCCGCCGGGATCAGCAGTCTGGAGATCTCGCTCACCACGCCCTTCGCGCTGGAGCTGGTGAACTCGCTGCGCCGCGAGGTCGGTACGGAGGCGGTCATCGGCGCCGGTACGGTTCTGGACGCCGCCTCGGCGCGGCTGGCCGTCGACGCCGGCGCCCGCTACCTCGTCGCGCCCAACCTCGACGCCGGTGTGGTCGCCACCGCGCACCGCTACGGCATCCCGGTCTTCGCCGGCGTCGCCACCCCCACCGAGATGGTGCGCGCGCTGGAGCTGGGCGTGGACGTCATGAAGCTCTTCCCGGCCTCGGCGCACGAGCCGGGCTGGGTCAAGGACGTACGGGCCGCGCTGCCGCAGGCCGCGGTGCTGCCGACCGGCGGCATCTCGATCGCCGAGGCCCCCGACTGGATCGCCGCGGGCGCGGTGGCCGTCGGCATGGGCTCGGCCCTCTCCGGCGGCGACCGCGAAGAGGTGGCCAAACGCGCCACCGACCTCCTCTCCCGCCTCTCCCCGGCCTGACCGGACGACAGCGTCGCCGCGGGCGGAGGACCGACGATGGGCCACCGGGCCACCTACGTGCTGGTGCGCGACGGCGAGTGGCGGCTGTACTACTCGCACTGGGGCGCCTCCGGTCTCGACGTGCACCTGCTGGACGGCCCCGGCAGCGCGACCCGCTTCGTCACCGCCCAGCGGGAGATGGAGCGCGATGCCTGGCTCGACGACGTGTGGTGCGAGGGCGCCGCCCTGGTCGATCACGACGCGCGGGAACTGCTCTTCTTCACCTGGCACCTCGAGGGCTACGTCCACCGGCGGGCCGTGCTCACCGTGCTCGGCCGGACGTGGCCGGGGTGGCGGATCCGCTGGGCGTACGACGGGCTGGAGGACGTCGCGGCGTACGTGGGGGCGGACCCCGGGCTGGTGCGCAGCGCCCGGTCGCGGGCGGACCCGGAGCCGCCCGCGACGGCCGAGCCGGAGCCCGCCGACCCGGGGGAGGAGTCCGCGCTGGCCGTCACGGTCGCCGACGGCGACGGAATCCGCGCGTACGCCGTCTTCGAGGAGGAACTGCAGGATCTGCTGGACCGTGGCCCCGTAGTGGCCGGGCAACTGCCGCGGGCCGCGCTGACGGACCGGCTGGACACGATCCCGGCGGGCGGCCTGCACGTCGACACGGTGCGGCGCCGCGTCTGCGCCTGGACCCTGCTGTACTTCGCGGGGACGGCCGCGGCGGGGCCGCGCCGGTGGCCGGGCTGGGAGTGGACCTTCTGGGCGGACCGGTACGAGGAGCACGAGCGCGCCGCCGCGGGCGCGCTCGGCTTCGCCAGGCCCGGCCTGCGCCCCGGCGCCGCCCTGCTGGCCCAGCGGCTGGAACGGCTGGGGGAGCGCGACCCGGTCGGCGACTTCGCCCGGTTGACCGAGCGGCTGGCGGCGCAGGAAGGAGGCGGTGAGATCCGTGTCTCCCCCTGGACCGTGGCACACACCCCCACGACTCCGCTCCCGGAGGAACGCGCCCGTCTCCGTGAGGTTCTCGCCGCCCTGGCCGCGGAGTGAATCCGGGCCGGACCTTCCCACCCCTCGCGGTGCCCTACGGCGCGTCCGCGATCTCCGCGACCCGGACCGGGCGCCGTTCGCGGCGCGAGAGCTCGCACGCCTCCACCACGTGGAGCGCGGCCAGCGCCTCCGCGCCGTCGCACGGGTTGGCCAGCTCGCCGCGGACCACCCGGACGAACGCCGCCAACTCCGCCTCGTACGCCGGGCCGAAGCGCTCCAGGAAGCCCTGCCACGGCTTGCCGGCCCGCGCCGGGGCGCCCGGTTCGACGGAGGTGAGCGGCGTCCGCTCGTCCAGGCCCACCGCGATCTGGTCCCGCTCGCCCGCCAGCTCCATCCGCACGTCGTAGCCCGCCCCGTTGACGCGGGTCGCCGTCGCGGTGGCCAGCGTGCCGTCGTCCAGCGTGAGCAGCGCCGCCGCGGTGTCGACGTCGCCGGCCTCGCGGAACATCGCCGGGCCCGCGTCCGAGCCCGCCGCGTACACCTCGGTGACCTCGCGGCCCGTCACCCACCGCAGCGCGTCGACGTCGTGGATCACGCAGTCCCGGTACAGCCCGCCGGAGAGCGGCAGGTACGCGGCCGGCGGCGGCGCCGGGTCCGAGGTGGCGGTCCGTACGGTGTGCAGCCGCCCCAGGCGCCCGCCGCGCACCGCCTCGCGGGCCGCGGCGTACCCCGCGTCGAAGCGGCGCATGAAGCCCATCTGGAGCACGATCCCGGCCGCGGCCACCTCCGCGAGCGCCGCACGCGTGCCCGCCAGGTCGACGGCGATCGGCTTCTCGCAGAACACCGGCAGCCCGGCCCGCGCCGCCGCGCCCAGCAGCTCCGCGTGCGCGGCGGTCGCGGCGGCGATCACCACCGCGTCCACCCCCGCGGCCAGCGCGCCGGCGGGCGTGGCGACCGCCTCGGCGTCCGTACGGGACGCGACCTCGGCGGCCCGGCGCGGGTCCGCGTCGGTCACGACGAGGGAGGTGACGTCCGGGTGCCGCCGCAGCGCGGCCGCGTGGAAGGCGCCGATCCTGCCGGTGCCGAGGAGTCCGATGCGCATGGCCTCAAAATCTCCCGTGGCCAGCGGGATTGTCAATTGTCAGGACAACCTGACGTGAAGCCTTCCGGTGGCCCGGCCCGACCGTTACGCTCCGGAGCGTGACGAAGCGCGGCACAGGCCCCGTCCCGGCCCTCCGGCTCGGCGTGGACCGCAGCAGCCCGGTCCCGCTGTACTTCCAGTTGTCCCAGCAACTGGAGGCGGCGATCGAGCAGGGGGCGCTCACCCCCGGCAGCCTGCTCGGCAACGAGATCGAGCTGGCGGCCCGGCTCGGCCTGTCCCGGCCCACCGTGCGGCAGGCCATCCAGTCGCTGGTCGACAAGGGGCTGCTCGTACGCAAGAGGGGCATCGGCACCCAGGTCGTGCACAGCCAGGTGCGCCGCCCGCTCGGCCTGACCAGCCTCTACGACGACCTGGAGGCCGCCGGGCAGCGCCCCGCCACCCGGGTGCTGGGAGTGGCCGAGGTGAAGGCCACCGCGGACGTCGCCGCGGCCCTCGGCATCGCCGAGGGCACCGACGTCGTCCGCGTGGACCGGCTCCGGCTGACCCACGGCGAGCCGGTCGCGATGCTCTGCAACCACCTGCCCGCCGAGCTGGTCGGGCTGCGCGCGGACGAGCTGGAGTCGACGGGGCTCTACCGGGTGCTCCGCGCCGCCGGCATCGCGCTGCACAGCGCCCGCCAGCGGGTCGGCGCCCGGCCCGCGACGGCCGCGGAGGCGGCGCGGCTGGGCGAGGAGGAGGGCGCCGCGGTGCTGACGATGGAGCGGTTCACGTACGACGACACGGGGCGCGGGGTGGAATTCGGCTCGCACCTCTACCGGGCCTCGCGCTACAGCTTCGAGTTCCAGTTGCTCGACCGGGGCTGACCTGGCGGGGACCCACGGGGTGACTCGCGGGTAGCCGCGGGTCAGAATGATCGGACAAGGCATTGACTCGGCCCCCGCCCCCGGCTAGAACACCTCCAGCCGCCACGCGGGCGGCGGGGGACGACCAGGGAAGAAAGGCGGGTACCCAGATGGCGCGCAGCCGTATGGCCCGTAGCACGCGGGTGTTCGCGGCGGTGGCGACGGCCACCCTGCTGGCGGTCGCCGCGGCGGGCTGCAGCGACTCCGGCGGCAAGGACGCCGAGGAGAACGACGGCGGCGGGGGCGGCGGCGGGGGCGTGAACACGCCCCGCATGGAGATAGCCATGGTGACCCACTCCGCGCCGGGCGACACCTTCTGGGACATCGTCCAGAGCGGCTCCAAGCAGGCCGCGGCCAAGGACAACGTCGAGTTCCTCTACGCCAACAGCGAGAAGGACGACGAGCAGGCGCGGCTGGTCCAGACCTTCGTCGACAAGAAGGTCGACGGCATCATCGTCACGCTCGCCAAGCCGGAGGCGATGAAGAGCGCGGTGCAGGCCGCCGTGGACGCCGGCATCCCGGTGGTGACGATCAACTCGGGCGCCGAGTTCTCCAAGGAGTACGGGGCCCTGAGCCACATCGGCCAGGAGGAGGCGGTCGCCGGCGAGGCGGTCGGCGAGGAGCTGAACGAGCGCGGCCGCAAGAACGCCGTCTGCGTCATCCACGAGCAGGGCAACGTCGGCCTGGAGCAGCGCTGCGCCGGGGTGAAGAAGACCTTCTCCGGCTCGGTGGAGAACCTGACCGTGGACGGCGCGAGCAAGCCCGCGGTGCTCTCGGGGATCCAGGCCAAGCTGGAGGCCGACGGCGGCATCGACTCGGTCGTCACCCTCAACGCGGACGTCGCCGCCTCCGCAGTGGAGGCGAAGGACGCCTCCGGCAGCAAGGCGGAGGTCGCGACCTTCGACCTGAACGCGGCCGTGGCGGCGTCGCTGGAGAGCAAGCAGCTCAGCTTCGCCGTGGACCAGCAGCCCTATCTGCAGGGCTACCTCGCGGTCGACGAGCTGTGGCTCTACGAGACGAACGGCAACGTGATCGGCGGCGGCCAGACGGTGCTCACCGGTCCCGCCATCGTCACCGAGGAGGACGCCCCGGACCTGAAGAAGTTCACGGAGCGCGGCACCCGATGACCGCCACCCTCCCGGCGGACCCGGCGCCGAAGGCGCCGGACGAACGCCTCCTGCACGCCTCCCCGCTGCACCGGCTCCTCGGCCGGCCCGAGCTGGGCTCGGTCATCGGCGCCGTCGCGGTCTTCCTCTTCTTCGCCGTGATCGCGGACAGCTTCCTGTCCAGCCTGGACACCGTGCTGTACGCCGCCTCCACCATCGGCATCATGGCGGTGCCGGTGGCGCTGCTGATGATCGGCGGCGAGTTCGACCTGTCGGCGGGCGTGCTGGTCACCTCGGCGGCGCTGACGTCGACGATGTTCGCGTACGAGATGACCGCCAACGTCTGGGTGGGCGTCTTCGTCTCCCTGCTGGTCACCCTCGCCGTCGGCTTCTTCAACGGCTACATGCTCGTCCGCACCGGGCTGCCCAGCTTCATCATCACGCTGGGCACGTACCTGATGCTGTGGGGCGCCAACATCGGCCTCACCAAGAGGATCCAGGGCACGGTCTCGACGAAGTCCATCTCGGACATGCAGGGCTTCGAGTCGGCGCGGGTGCTCTTCGCCTCGTCGATCGACGTCGGCTCGTTCAAGGTGCGGGTGACGATCCTGTGGTGGATCGGGCTGGTCGCGCTGGCCACCTGGATCCTGCTGCGCACCCGCTGGGGCAACTGGATCTTCGCGGTCGGCGGCGGCAAGGACGCGGCCCGCGCGGTCGGCGTCCCCGTGCGGCGCACCAAGATCGGCCTCTACCTCGGCGTCGCGGTGGCGGCCTGGATCTCCGGGCAGCACCTGCTGTTCTCGTTCTCCGGGGTGGTGCAGTCCGCGGAGGGCCGCGGACTGGAGCTGCACTACATCGCCGCGGCCGTGATCGGCGGCTGCCTGCTGACCGGCGGCTACGGCTCGGCGATCGGGGCCGCGATCGGGGCGCTGATCTTCGGCATGGCCAAGCAGGGCATCGTCTACGCGCAGTGGGACTCGGACTGGTTCTGGTTCTTCCTCGGCGCGATGCTGCTGCTGGCCACGATCCTCAACTCCTGGGTACGCAAGCGCGCGGAGGCGGCCAGATGACCAAGGCCACGGACGACACGGCCGCAGGGTCCGCGGCGGGCCGGCCGCTGGTGGAACTGGCGGACGTCAGCAAGTACTACGGCAACATCCGCGCGCTCGAGGCCGTCTCCCTCCAGGTGCACCCCGGCGAGATCACCTGCGTGCTCGGCGACAACGGCGCGGGCAAGTCCACCCTCATCAAGATCATCTCTGGGCTGCACCAGCACGACGCGGGCAGCTTCCGCATCGACGGCCGGGACTCCCGGCTGTCGAACCCGCGCGAGGCGCTGGACCGGGGCATCGCCACCGTCTACCAGGACCTCGCCGTGGTGCCGCTGATGCCCGTGTGGCGCAATTTCTTCCTCGGCTCCGAGCCGACGCTGGGCCGCGGCCCGCTGCGCCGGCTCGACGTGGCGAAGATGCGCGCCACCACCCACGCCGAGCTGCTGCGCATGGGCATCGACCTGCGGGACGTGGACCAGCCCATCGGCACCCTGTCCGGCGGCGAGCGGCAGTCGGTGGCGATCGCCCGGGCGATCTACTTCGGCGCCAAGGTGCTGGTCCTGGACGAGCCGACCGCGGCGCTCGGCGTCAAGCAGTCCGGCGTGGTGCTGAAGTACGTCGCCGCCGCCCGCGACCACGGCCTGGGCGTCGTGCTGATCACCCACAACCCGCACCACGCCTACCTCGTCGGGGACCGGTTCATCCTGCTCAAGCGGGGGGCCATGGCCGGCAGCCACGCCCGCGCCGGCATCACCCTGGACGAGCTGACCCGGCAGATGGCGGGCGGCAGCGAGCTGGAGCAGCTCAGCCACGAACTCCAGCGGGAGAAGTCCTAGCCGGAGCCGGGAGAGCCCGCGCCGGAGCGGTAAAACGGGCCTGACCACGCCCGACGCCGTACGCGGCGGCCGCCGCCGCACCCCGCGGCGGCGGCACGCGGCCCCGGCGCCGCCCGCTGCCCACTCCGCCGTGCGAGGGAGGGGGCCTGTGAGGCAGAATCGGCACACGTCAGCGACTCCCGACAGGGGAAGGGGCCACCCCTTGCGATCACCCGCACCCACCGAGCCGCATCCCCGGCCCGGGCGAGGGGAGCGCCCGTGACGGCCGCCGAGAGGACACCGCACGGCAGCACCGCCCGCGCCACCGTGCTGCGCAGCGTGAGCCACCGCGAGCGGCGCTCGCACCTGACCGCGCCCCGGGTGCCCACCGTGGGCATCGACATCGGCGGCACCAAGGTCGCCGCCGGCGTCGTCGACGCCGACGGGCACATCCTGGAGCGCGCGACCACCGAGACACCCGACAAGTCCAAGAGCCCGAAGGTCGTCGAGGACGTGATCGTCGAGCTGGTCCTCGACCTCTCCGAGCGCCACGACGTGCACGCCGTCGGCATCGGCGCGGCCGGCTGGATCGACGCCGACCGCAGCCGGGTGCTCTTCGCCCCGCACCTGTCCTGGCGGAACGAGCCGCTGCGCGACGCGCTCTCCGAGCGGCTGCGGGTCCCCGTGATGGTCGACAACGACGCCAACGCCGCCGCCTGGGCCGAGTGGCGCTTCGGCGCCGGCCGCGGCGAGGACTACCTCGTCATGATCACACTGGGCACCGGCATCGGCGGCGCCATCCTGGAGGACGGCCAGGTCAAGCGCGGCAAGTACGGGGTGGCCGGCGAGTTCGGCCACATGCAGGTGGTGCCCGGCGGGCACCGCTGCCCGTGCGGCAACCGGGGCTGCTGGGAGCAGTACAGCTCCGGCAACGCGCTGGTCCGCGAGGCCCGCGAGCTGGCGGCGGCAGAGTCCCCAGTCGCGTACGGGATCATCGACCGCGTCAAGGGCAACGTCGGCGACATCACGGGCCCGCTCATCACCGAGCTGGCCCGCGAGGGCGACGCGATGTGCATAGAGCTGCTCCAGGACATCGGCCAGTGGCTCGGCGTCGGCATCGCCAACCTCGCCGCGGCCCTCGACCCCTCCTGCTTCGTCATCGGCGGCGGCGTCAGCGCCGCGGAGGACCTGCTCATCAAGCCCGCCCAGGACGCCTTCGGCCGCAGCCTCACCGGCCGCGGCTACCGGCCGGAGGCGCGGATAGTACGCGCCCGCCTCGGCAACGACGCCGGGCTGGTCGGCGCCGCCGACCTGGCCCGTCTCGTGGCCCGCAGGTTCCGCCGCACCAACCGGCGGCGGGTGGAGCGCTACGAGCGATTCGCGCAGGTGGTCGGCAAGTGACCCTCCAGGACTCCGGCGAGCGTCCCGTGCGCCGCCACGACCCGGATCCCGCCCAGAATGGGCACATGCATCACCGCCCCCCGCGCCGTGTCGCCCGCTCCTGGAAGGCGTACCTCGCCATCGCCCTGCTCGTCGGCATCCCGCTGGTCTACGGCTGGATCTCCACCCAGCAGAGCCGCGAGAGCGGCCGCGACAAGGCGGAGCGCGCCGCCTTCACCGACATGGAGCCCGGCTGGCCGCCGCGCCTGCTGCGCCGCATCTACCAGGTGCCCGTGCCCGGCGGCGCCGAGTACATCCGCTACTACGAGGAGAACGCGCTGCACGACAGCGCCCTGTACGTCGACTTCACCGCCCCGCAGGAGTCCGTGGACGAGTATCTGGAGACGACCTTCTCGCGCTCCGACGTCCGGCCCCTGCCGCGGCTGAAGGACGGGCTCAACCCCATCACCCCCGCGCAGGCGGACACCGCCGGCTGGGACTTCACCGAGGGGGACTGGTCGGGGCTGAAGCTCAAGCAGCCCGGCGCGCGCCCGGACGTGTCCATCGTCGTCAACACCGCGGACCCCGAGAACCTCGTGGTGCGTACCGTGTCCACGACGGAGTACTGACGAGGAGTTGTCACCGGCATCATGGAATTGACGAAGAAGGGGCACTCCTGCGTCCGGCTGGCCAAGGACGGCGCGGTGCTCGTCATCGACCCCGGCGGGTACAGCGAGCCGGACGCGGCGGTCGGCGCGGACGCCCTCCTCGTCACGCACGAGCACCCCGACCACTTCGACGAGGGCCGGCTGCGCGCCGCGCTCGACACCAACCCGGCGGCGCAGTTGTGGACGCTGCGCAGCGTGGCGGAGCAGGTCTCCGCGGCGTTCCCCGGGCGGGTGCACACCGTCGGCGAGGGCGACGTGGTCACCGCCGCGGGCTTCGAGGTCGAGGTGCACGGCCAACTGCACGCCGTGATCCACCCGGACATCCCGCGGATCACCAACGTCGGCTACGTCGTGGACGGCGCCGTCTTCCACCCGGGCGACGCGCTGACCGTGCCGGACCGGGCCGTCGAGACGCTGCTGCTGCCGGTGATGGCGCCGTGGAACAAGGTCGCCGAAGTCATCGACTACGTCCGCGCCGTCGCCCCCCGCCGCGCCGTCGACGTCCACGACGCGCTCCTCTCCGACCTCGCACCGCAGCTCTACGGCCGCATGCTGGGCCCGAACGGCCCGGGCGTGGCCGGCGCGGAGCACCTCCACCTCGAACGGGGCACGACCCTCACGGTGTAGCCCTCCCGCCCCGGGGACCGGGGGTGCGGGCCGGGGCGGCGGGAGGCCCGGGAGCGGTGTCAGAGGGGCGGGGTAGGTTGTGGGCATGGCTGTGCGCATCGCTACGTGGAACGTCAACGGCATCAATCCCCGGCTGCCCCGCATCCTGCAGTGGCTCGAGGAGACCGCGCCCGACGTGGTCTGTTTCCAGGAGCTGAAGTGCACCGAGGAGGCGTTCCCGGGCGCCGCCCTGGCCGATCTGGGGTACGAGGCGGCGATCCGCGCCGACGGCCGGTGGAACGGGGTGGCGGTCGTCTCCAGGGTCGGCCTGGCCGACGTCACCGTGGACCTGCCGGACCAGCCGCAGTACGAGGGCGTGACCGAGCCGCGCGCCCTGGGCGCGACGTGCGGTCCGGCGCGCGTCTGGTCGCTGTACGTGCCGAACGGCCGCGACGTCGGCCACGACCACTACGCGTACAAGCTGCGCTGGCTGGAGGCCCTGCGCGCGATGGCCGCGCAGGAGGCCGCGGGCGAGCGGCCGTACGCCCTCCTCGGGGACTACAACGTGGCGCCGAAGGACGAGGACGTCTGGGACATCTCCCTCTTCGGCGGGCACACGCACGTCAGCGAGGCGGAGCGCACGGCCCTCGACGAGCTGCAGAAGTCCGCGGGACTGAGCGAGGTCTATCCGCGGGCGCTGAAGTACGACATCCCCTTCACCTTCTGGGACTACCGCCAGCTCGGCTTCCAGAAGAACAAGGGCATGCGCATCGACCACGTCTACGGCAACGCGGCGTTCACCGCCGCCGTCACCGATTCGTACGTCGACCGGGAGGCGCGGCGGCCGGGCAAGGACAAGAACCCGTCCGACCACGCCCCCGTCGTCGTCGACCTCGACCTCTAGGCCGTCACCGGCCTCCGGGCCGGCATGCGCCGGGTGTGACGTGCGGCGCTACGGGCGCGGCACGAGCAGCCCCAGGTCGATCGAGTCCGCCGCCGCCTTCAGCCCCGCGGGCCCGGGGTGGAGATGGTCCCCGCTGTCGTACGCGGGCAGCAGCCGCTGCGGCCGCTCCGGATCGCGCAGCACGGCGTCGAAGTCGAGCATCGCGTCGAACTCGGCGTCCGCCCCGGTGGCGTTGGCGCGGATGTACTCGTTGACCGCGGTGCGCCGCGCGTCGACCGCGGGGCTGCAGTCGCCGTAGCCCTCGCACGGCGCGACGGTCGCGGCCACCACCCGCAGCCCGCGGGCCTGCGCCCGCTCGGAGATGCTGCGCAGCCCGGCGATCACCTCCTCCGCGCTGGTGCCCGCGCGGACGTCGTTGATGCCCTCGAAGACCACGACGGTACGGGCCGAGGTCTGCGCCAGCACGTCGCGCTCCAGCCGGTGCTGGGCGCTGACGCCGCCGACGTCGCTGCTCACGCCGTCGCCCTTGTACCGGTCGGTGACGATGCGGTTGGCGGAGATGCCCTGGTTGAGGACGCCGTAGCGGGGCACGTCGTCCTGCGCCCGCAGCCGGGCGGCGAGCACGTCGGGCCAGCGCTGGTTGGTGCCGGTACCGGAGCTGTGCCCGTCGGTGATGGAGTCGCCGAGCGTCACGACGGAGCCGGGGCCGCCGCCGACGTCGATGCCGGTGAGGAACGGCCAGGTGGTGATGGTGCCGGTGAAGGCGTCGGCGCCGGTGTCCGCCGCGCGGTCGCCGCTGCCGTCGGCGCTGATGAACGAGGTCTGCATGGCCAGCGCGTGCACCGGGGCGGCGCGGACGGTCTCCGGCAGGTGGATGCTCACCAGCAGGTTCGATCCCGGCGGCACGGTGAAGCGGGCCGGGTCGCTGACCGCTTCGGCGCCGGCGGCGACCGTGGTGCCGGTCCTGCCGCCGAACGTCAGCGGCACCGGCCGGCCCGCGGTCGCGGCGCCCTCGCCCTGCACGGCGACGGTCGCCTGCCCGAACCGTACCGGCGACGCGGCGAAGGTGTTGGCCAGCCGCACGCGGGTGCGGTCGCCGCCCGCACCGGCGTGCACCACGAGCCGCAGCGTCCGGTCCGTCCACGGGCCCACGGCGGTGTATCCGGAGGTGCTGGCGGCCCAGCTCCCGGTCCAGCCGGTGGCCTCCGCCCGTACGGAGGCGGCGAAGACGTGCAGGTCGGACTGAGGGCCCGGGTCGTCGGGCAGGGTGAGCGAGGTGATCCGTTTGCCGCGGGTGACCGGCACGGTCACCGCGTACAGCCGGGTGGCCTCGGCCCGCGGCCCCTCCGGGGTGTTGATCCGCGGCAGCGCCAGCGCCTTGGTGGTCAGCGGCCCGGCGCGCCAGTCCGGCGCGGTCAGGCTGTACGGGCTGGAGCTGCCGTCCGCGTACCCCACGGTGCCGGTGCCGGAGACCCCGGTGCCCGGGCCGCCCGCGGTGGAGCCCGCGACGAGCAGGGAGACGGCGTTGCCCTTGCCGTCCAGCGCGACGGACTGGCCGTCGGCGACGACGTTGTCGGGTGCGCCGCGGCCGTAGCGCGGCAGCCGCAGCCCGGCCGCGTCGATGTCCAGCTTCCGCCCGGGCGTCCAGCCGGCGGCGGCCAGGTCCCCGGCGGAGAGGGAGCTGCCCGCGCCGTCGAAGTCCGCGGCGCCGGGGTCGGCGTCGTCGCTGACGGCGGTGTTGTCGAAGAGCTTCGCCAACGGCTGTGGCCCGCCGGGCCGTTCGGCGGCCTGGGCGGCCACCGGCACGGCGGTGGCGGCGAGTGCGAGCAGGGTGGCGGTGGTGACGAGGCGAATCCGCAAGGTGGCCCTCCGGGTCCCGGTTCGGCGTCTCGACATGACCAGTCATCTCAGGGGGGCGCAATGAAGCTAGAGAGACACGGGTGAACGGTCAAGAAGGCGTTCCGGGAAACACCTGGTGAGGAAAGTGGATCCGCGCGCCTGTGGTGCTCCCGCCTGCCCGGATGCGAGGGTGGGGGCATGAACATCTCCTTCCTCGACAACTGGCGTAGACGGCACGGCTCCGGGCGTGAGCAGCGGACGTCGCACCCGGACACGTCGGTCGACCAGGAGGGCGTCGCCGAGCTGCTGAGCGAATGCGAACTGCTGCGCGTCCAGGCGGAGTCGGCGGGCGTCGAGCTGGACGACACCCCGCGGTCGCTGGAGGAGCTGGACCAACTGCTGCCGCGCTGGCGGGACGACCCGGAGGTCACGCCCTGGCTGGGCAGCGACGCGGGACTCTACCTGGGCACGGTGATCGTGCGGACGATCGCGGGCGCGCAGTGGGTGATCGACTCGCACGACGGCGCGCCGGTGGTGCGGCTCTCCTCGGGGCGGGAGATGGACGTGCTGGAGATCGGCGCGGAGTGGGCGGCGAACGGGGCGCCGGAGCTGTCCCAGATGTACGCCGAGGTCGCCGAGGGCTGACGCGCGGCGCCCCGGCCCGTCAGCCGGTGAAGGCGATGTCGTACTCCAGCCGCCAGCGGTCGGCCCGTACCACCGCCTCCGAGGTCTCCACCGCCCGGCCGCGCTCGTCGTAGTGCGTGCGCTCCACCGTCGTCACGCACTGCCCGGGCGCACAGCCCAGGGCCTCCGCCTCCGCCGTCGTCGCCGACCGCGAGCCGACCAGCTCCGCGGCCCGCACCACCCGGATCCCGATGGCCGCGAACCGGCCGCGGACGCCGCGCCTGGCGTACGGGCCGCGCTCGGGGAAGACCACGTCCGTGCCGTCGGTGAAGGCCAGCGGCTCCCAGCTCACGGCCAGCTGCACCGGCTTGCGGTCGGCCAGGTACTCGTACTGCGTGCACATCACCCGGTCGCCGACCGGGATGCCGAGCCGGCGCGCGGCCTCCCGCGGCGCGGGCCCGGGGGTGGAGACCGCCTCCCAGGTCAGCGTCACCCCCTCGGGCAGCAGCCGGGCGGCGAAGGGGGAGTCGACCGCGCCCGTGCTGCGCAGCAGGCTGCCCACGGGGGTGCGGTCGGCGACGAACACGCCGCGGCCGAACTGCCCGTGGGCGTAGCCGGCGGCCTTCAGCACCCGCACGGCCCGGTCGACGGTCTGGTCGCTCGCCGCGTACGCGCGCTTGAGCTGGGAGCGCGACGGGATCTGCGCCCCCACGGACAGCTCACCGCCGTCGATCCGCTCGCGCAGATCGTCGGCGATGCGCTGGTACACCGGCTTGGCGTCGCCCATACCCGGGGGCTCCTCTCCCGCAACTCGCCCGACAGGCTAGGTACTCAGGGAGCGAATGCGTACCTAGGTCGGCTTCCTTGCCACGTTGGCCGCCGGGCGTGCGCTCCGGCCGCGCGGGCGCGCCGTGGCGGGGTCACGACTTGCCGTGCTTCCCGTTCGGCTGGGCGAGCGGCGTCTGTGCCTGCTTGGTCACGTCGCCGACGAGTTCCACCACATCGGGTCCGTACGACTGCGAGTTGACGACCTTCAGGAGCAGGACGAAGGAGTTGCTGCCGTACTTCCGGTTCAGCCGGCTCTCGTTCTTCACCAGATAGCGCATCGCCGCCTGGTTGGTGATGGAGCGCTGGCCGCACGAGAGGAAGACCGGCCTGGCCTCCTGGCCCGCGGAGAGCCGGGCCAGCAGCACGTGCTCGCTCACCCCGTTCTCCAGCCGGTAGCGCTCCGTGCCCACCGCGAACGCACCGCGGTCGGGGCCCGGCTCGGGGTCGGTGTTGATCCGTACCCCCGGCAGCAGGGACTGCATGTGCGCGGCCATGCGGCGGTTGGATATCGGGGTGCCGACGCAGAACTCGGTGCGGTCGCCGAACGTCTGCTGCGCGGTGTCCTGCGCGACGACCTGCGCGTGCGCCCCGCAGGACTTGATCACCGCGGACAGCTCCAGCAGGGCGAGCGCGTCGTGCTTGGCCACGCTCCAGTCCCCGCCGCCGGCGTCCCGGTTCACCACGACCAGGGCCTCCGAGTTCCGCGGCAGCCCGAAGAAGCGCTCCCGGCGCCGGTGGCGGCGCCCGACGAGGCTGCCGCGCGCGTACCACCCGAGCGCGGCGCCGACCACGAGGCCGGCGGCGGCCGAGACGAGGACGAGGATGGGTTCGCTCATGACCGGGCATGCTAGCGGTCGTCCGTAACATTGTTCGAGGCTGCCGTACCTCGGGTTCCGTTTACCGCGGCTGCAAAGCCCCCGTAGCGCGGACGAAATACAACGGGTGTCGAATGCCCGCCGTGGCGGAACAATCGCTGCCGCCGGAAATGGCGGAATTCGCGCGATTCTTGCGGCAGATCACAGGATGGCTGGATGAAGGGTCCGGCTGGTACGGAGTCTTTCGCCGCGGCGATCCCGACGGGCTGCAAGCCTGCCTGGACGGCTCCGTGCCGGCCCCGTGGGACGTCGTCGAGTCGCTCCTGCACGACCTGGCCGAGCACGCCGGACGGCGTACGGCGGACGCGGCGCTGCCGCGCGCCCGCGATCTGCACCGCGCCGCCGTCGCCGCCCACGACGCCCGCAGCCCCGACCCCGCCGCCCTGACCGCGGTGCTCCGCGCCCGGCTCGCGGAGCACCGCACGGCGGAGGAGGACGTCGAGCGGCTGCGCGACCGGCTGGCGGTGGAGCGCAACCCCTGGACGGCGGAGCAACTGGAGTACGAGCTGGCGTGGGTGCGCGACGACGCCGCCCGCGCGGCCGCCCGCTGTGCGGAACTGCGCGGCCGGATCGAGGCGCTGGCGCGGCAGGCGGCGGGCCGGGAGCCCGCGCCCCCGCCCCCGGCGGCACTCCGGGGCGCCCGGTTCGCGGGAGCCGCCTCGGCGCCGCCGCCGGTGCTGCCCGCCGTGGGCGGCGCGTACGAGGGCGTGCCGCCGGACGCCGCCGAGGCCGGCGCCGCCGAGCCGCCCCCGCCCCGGGGCGCCCGGTTCCCGGGCCCCGGTACCGAGGGGGCCGGCGGTCCGCCCGCGGCCGGGACCCCGGAGCCGGCCGCCGTGCCGTCCGTACCGCCGCCCAGCGGCGCCCGGTTCGCCGGCGCCGGGTCCGGGGGCGGCGGGCGGCGCCGGAAGGACGCCGCGGAGGCCGACCGCGCCGCCGCCCGGCGCGCCGCCGCGCGCCGGCTCGCCGGCGAGACCGCCGCCGCCGTGGCCGCCCTGCGCGACGCGGGCCGTACCGGCGAGGCGTACGGCCGGCTCAGCGCCGCCGCGGCGGGCCCGCCGGAGGTGCTGCCCGACCTCGCCGCCGAGCTGGAGCGCACCGCCGGCACCGCCGAGGTGGCGACCCTGCTGTGGGAGGCCGCCGCGCTGCCCCCCGAGGGGCTGACCGGGGCCGCGGACGCGTTCGCCGCGGCCGGCCGTGCGCGCGAGGCGCTGCAGCTCGTCCGGTACGCCGCCGCCCGGCCCGTACCCGAGCTGGCCGCGATCCTCTCCGCCCTCCACCGCGCGGGCCGCGACCGGGAGTCGGAGGAACTGCTCGACGCCTTCGCCGCCTCCCGCGGCACCGACGAGGCCGTCGAGCTGGCCGGGGCCGATCCCGGCCGGCTCGTGCCGCAGTTGCTGCGCGCCGCCCGCCGCGGGCCCGCCCAGCGCCACCGCCGGCTCGCCCTTGCGATGCGCTCCGCGGGCCTGCCGGGTGCGCCCGAATCCGCCTGAACCGGGCCGTTCCGCCCGGCCGGCGTTCGGTGCGCCGCTCTTGCCAGCGCCACCGCGGCGACTTACGTTCAGAGATCCGCCCGGCCTCTACGTGCGTAGAGCCTCCGGCGTCCCGTCCGAGGAGCAGCCATGGCCAACGTTGTACGCGCCGCACTCGTCCAGGCGACGTGGACCGGCGACACCGAGTCGATGATCGCGAAGCACGAGGAGCACGCGAGAGCCGCCGCCGCCGGCGGCGCCCGCATCATCGGCTTCCAGGAGGTCTTCAACGCCCCTTATTTCTGCCAGGTGCAGGAGCCCGAGCACTACCGCTGGGCCGAGCCCGTACCCGACGGGCCCACCGTCGTACGGATGCGGGCGCTCGCCCGCGAGACCGGCATGGTCGTGGTCGTCCCGGTCTTCGAGATCGAGCAGGAGGGCTTCTACTACAACACCGCGGTCGTCATCGACGCCGACGGCACGGTCCTCGGTAAATACCGCAAGCACCACATCCCGCAGGTCAAGGGCTTCTGGGAGAAGTACTACTTCAAGCCGGGCAACGCCGGGTGGCCGGTCTTCGACACCGCCGTCGGCAGGGTCGGCGTCTACATCTGCTACGACCGGCACTTCCCCGAGGGCTGGCGCGCCCTCGGCCTCGCCGGCGCCCAGCTCGTCTACAACCCGTCGGCGACCTCGCGCGGCCTGTCGGCGTACCTGTGGCAACTGGAGCAGCCCGCGGCGGCCGTCGCCAACGAGTACTTCATCGCCGCCATCAACCGCGTCGGCGTCGAGGAGTACGGCGACAACGACTTCTACGGCACGAGCTACTTCGTCGACCCCCGCGGCCAGTTCGTCGGCGACGTCGCGAGCGACAAGGAGGAGGAACTGGTGGTGCGCGACCTGGACTTCGGCATGATCGAGGAGGTCCGCCGGCAGTGGGCCTTCTACCGGGACCGCCGCCCGGACGCCTACGGGGACCTGGTGCAGCCGTGAGCGCGGCGAACGGCGGCGGCGTACACCGCGATCTGCTCGCCCGGCACCGGGCCGTCCTGCCCGACTGGATGGCGCTCTACTACGCCGAGCCCATCGAGATCACCCACGGCGAGGGCCGGCACGTCTGGGACGCCGAGGGCAACCGCTACCTCGACTTCTTCGGCGGCATCCTCACCACCATGACCGCCCACGCCCTCCCGGAGGTCACCAAGGCGGTCGCCGAGCAGGCCGGCCGCATCCTGCACACCTCCACCCTCTACCTCAACCGCCCCATGGTGGAGCTGGCCGAGCGCATCGCGCAGTTGTCCGGCATCCCCGACGCGCGGGTGTTCTTCACCACCTCGGGCACCGAGGCCACCGACACGGCGCTGCTGCTGGCGAGCACGTACCGCGGCTCCAACCAGGTGCTGGCCATGCGCAACAGCTACCACGGCCGCTCCTTCACCGCGGTCGGCATCACCGGCAACCGCGCCTGGTCGCCCACCAGCCTCTCCCCGCTGCAGACCCTCTACGTCCACGGCGGCATCCGCACCGCGGGCCCCTTCGCCGACCTCGACGACGCCGCGTTCATCGACGCCTGTGTCGCCGACCTGCGCGACATGCTCTCCCAGACCCGCGGCGTCGCCGCCCTCATCGCCGAACCCGTCCAGGGCGTCGGCGGCTTCACCTCCCCGCCCGACGGTCTGTACGCGGCGTTCCGCGAAGTGCTCGCCGAGGAGGGGATCCTGTGGATCACCGACGAGGTGCAGTCCGGCTGGGGCCGTACCGGCGACCACTTCTGGGGCTGGCAGGCGCACGCGGGCAACGGCCCGCCGGACATGCTCACCTTCGCCAAGGGGATCGGCAACGGCACCTCCATCGGCGGCGTCGTCGCCCGCGCCGAGATCATGAACTGCCTGGACGCCAACTCCCTCTCCACGTTCGGCGGCAGCCCGGTCACCATGGCCGCGGGCCTGGCCAACCTCGGCTACGTCCTGGAGCACGACCTCCAGGGCAACGCCCGCCGCGTCGGCGGCCTGCTCATCGAGCGGCTGCGGGCCGCCGCGGCGGGCCTCGCCTCGGTGCGCGAGGTACGCGGCCGGGGCCTGATGATCGGCATCGAGCTGGCCACCCCCGGGCACGCCGCGGCGGTGCTGGAGCACGCCCGCGCGGGCGGCCTGCTCGTCGGCCGGGGCAAGGCCGGCGAGACGCTGCGCATCGCGCCGCCGCTCTCCCTCACCGTCGCGGAGGCGGAGGAGGGCGCGGCCGTACTCGAACGGGCCCTGCACGCCGCCGACGCGGAAACCGGCGGCTGACGCGGAGTTCGCACGCACGAGGGCCGGCCGTGGCGCGGGAGCGCGCGGCCGGCCTTCGGCTTGCGGGCCCCGGTTCCCGGGTTTCACGGGCCGACGGCTGTCAAGGGCCCGGAGGGGGGCGCGCAGTCGGTCCGCCCGCCGGGTTGTGCGCCCTTCTCGCACCGTGATGTCCGGAACTACGCGCACAAAACGGCGCCGACTCCGTGTATTCATAAGCGACCCGACCGTGACCCCGTCGGGCTCGTTTCCGGGTGACGAGGGGGGCGCTCAGTGATCCGCGTGCTGCTGGTACACGACACGATGCTCATCAGGTCGGCGCTGGCCGCCCTGCTGGGAGGAGAACAGGATCTCGACGTACTCACGGCGGCGTGCCGCCACGAGCGAAGACAGGCGGGGGACTGGCAGGCGCAGGTGTGCGTGGTGGACGGCGACGGCGCGTGGTCCGGGCTGCCGGACACCACCGCGGAGAAGGTGGTGATCCTCACCGAGACGGGCCGGCCGGGGCTGCTGCGCCGGGCCTCGCAGGCCGACGTGCGGGGCTTCGTCAGCAAGGACTCGGCGCCGGAGCGGCTGATCGCCGGCATCCGGCGGGTGGCGACCGGCGAGCGGTACGTCGACGAGGCCCTGGTCTGCGACTTCCTCAGGGCGGCGGACATGCCGCTCACCCGCAGGGAACTGGCGGTGCTCGCGGCCGCGGCGGAGGGGGCGCCGGTCGCGGAGATCGCGTCGGCCCTGCACCTGGCGGGCGGCACCGTCCGCAACTACCTCGCCGCGGCGATCCGCAAGACGGGCGCGCGCAACCGGGTCGACGCCATCCGCATCGCGGACAGCGCGGGCTGGCTCTGACAGCCTTCCCGTCCGCCCGGGGCAGCGACACGGGCGGACGGGAAGGTCAGCTTCCGGGGGGCGTGGGCACGAGCCCGGGGGCGCCGGTCAGCTCGCGGTAGAAGGGCGAGCGTTCCAGCAGGTCTTCGTGCGTGCCCGCCAGCGCCGACCGGCCGTCCAGGACCAGCACCCGGTCCGCCCGCGCCGCCGACGCCACGCGGTGCGCGACGACCACGAGCGTCCCCCCGGGCCGCTGCGCGAACGCCCGCTCCGCGACCGCCTCCGCGGCCGGGTCGAGGTGGCACGTCGCCTCGTCGAGCAGCGCGAGCCGCGGCGGCGCCAGGTGCGCGCGGGCGAGCGCGAGGAGCTGCCGCTCCCCGGCGGACAGCTCCGCGGGCCGCAGCGGCGCGTCCAGCCCGCCGAGCCGGGCCACGAGGGGCGCCGCGCCGACGGCGTGCACGGAGTGGTGGAGTTCCGCGTCCCGCACGGGGGAGGGGCACAGATAGGCGAGGTTGTCGCGGAGGCTGCCGCCGAACACGTACGCCTCCTGCGGCAGCAGCACCGGGCGGCAGGACCGGCGCACCTCGCCGTCCCCGGGCAGCACGAGCCCGGCCGCCAGACTCGCCAGCGTCGACTTCCCGATGCCGCTGGGTCCCACGACGGCCAGGTGCTCCCCGTCCCGTACGACGAGGTCGAGCCCGCGGATGACGGCGCCGGAGCGGGGCCCGTACCGGAAGGAGACCCGCCGCAGTTCGAGCACGGCGCCGGGAGCGAGGGGGCGGGGGGTGCCGGGCGGGGCGCCGGGTGCCGCGCCGGTACGGGGGCGGGGGAGCCCGGCCCCGTCGCCGTCCCGGGTGCCCTCGTCGCCGCCGTCCCCGGGGGCCGGGCGCGGGGGGCCCGCGGCGTACAGCCTGCCCGCCACCACCGTCAGCCGGGTGCCCGTGCCGCCGAGGCCGAAGACCAGCGACTGCAGCGCCGGGAGCAGCGCCTGCGTGAGGTACGCCAGCGCGCCCACCAGCGCGCCCGCCGTCACCCCGCGGGCCAGCAGCCATGGCGCGGCCAGCAGCAGGGCCAGCACCGGCAGCCTGCCGCCGACGCCCACGGCGACGTCCCGCATCGTGCCCCAGCGCGCCAGCGCCGTCGAGGCGGCCAGCTCGGCGTCCACCCGGGCCCGTACGGCGTACTCCGCGCGCCGCTCGCCGCCGCAGGCGACCACGTCGCGCAGGCCGTCCACGACCGACCCGAGCCCGTCGGCCAGCGCCTCGTCGGCGGCGAGGAAGTCCCGCTGGCGGCGGGAGAGCGGACGCAGCGACCAGCCGAAGACCGCCAGCCCCGCCACCAGCGGCGGCAGCACCACGAGCAGCAGCGGCGGCGCCAGCGTCAGCAGCCCCAGCAGCGCGGCGGCGGCGGTGACGACGAAGGACCGGGTCACCATCACGAGCCCCGCGAAGCCGTCGCGGGCGATCTCCACCTGGTGCGTCAGCCGCGACACCGCCGCCGGCCCCTCCGCCCGCGCGCGGGCCGCGGCGCGCTCCAGCGCCCCGGTGACGACGCGCCGCACGAGGGTGTCCCGCAGGTCCTCGGTGAGCCGGGCGACGGCCCCGTACACCCGCAGCGTGCCGAAGGCGCCGACCGCGACGCCCACCGCCGCGGCGGCGAGCCAGGCGAGCCCCACCCCGGGGCGGTCGGCCAGGAACCCCCGGTCGACGGCCCGCGCGAGGGCGTGCCCGAGCAGGAAGGTCTGGAGCGCCTCGACGGCGGACCACCCGGCCACCGCCCCGACGACCCGCCGCCTGCGGCGCAGGAACCGCAGCCCTGCGGGGACGAGGACCCGCAGCCCGGGAGCGGGGCCGGCCGGTCCGGTCCGCGGGGCGGCGGCGCCCCGGCCCGCGGGGCGCTGCTCGGCGTCGCGGTCACGCATCGGCGGGCTCCTCGTACTGCCGCGCGCGGCACGCGCGGGCGCCCCGGTCACGCATCGGGCGGCTCCTGCGACCACAGGGCGCGGTACGCGGGGTCGGCGCACAACTCCGCGTGCGGGCGCAGCGCGCGGACCCGGCCGCCGTCGAGCCACGCGACGAGGTCGGCGCGCGCCGCGGTGGCCACCCGGTGCGCCACGATCAGCCGGCTGCGCCCCGTGCCGGTGCGGAGGGCGGCGCCACCCCCCTGGGCACCGCCCCCCGCACCGCCCCCGCCGGGCCGCTCGTCCGCCCCGGGCGGCGCCAGCAGCGCCCGCTCGATGCGGAGCTCCGTGGCCGCGTCGAGCCCGGAGAGCGCGTCATCCATGATCAGCAGCCGGGCCTCGCGGGCGAACGCGCGGGCGAGACCCAGGCGTTGCAGCTCGCCCCCGGACAGCGGCGCGTCCGCCGCGGGGGTGGCGTAGCCGGCGGGGAGCGCGCGGACGAAGGCGTCGGCGTCGGCCGCCCGCGCCGCCGCGGCCACGCGGCCGGCCGTGACCGGGGTGCGGGCGTCGGCGTACGCGAGGGCCTCCGCGACCGTGCCGCCGAGCAGCGCGGGGCGCGCGAAGGCGTAGGCCACCGCCGCCCGCAGCTCCGTGCGCGCCAGCGCGGGCAGCGGCACGCCGTCGAGCCGTACGTCGCCCGCGTCCGGGTCGGCGAGCCGTCCCGCCACCGCGGCGAGCAGCGACTTGCCGGCGCCCGAGCGCCCCACCACCGCGACCGTCGCCCCCGCCGGCACCGTCAGGTGCAACTCGCGCAGCACCGTCCGCCCGCCGCGGCGCACCGTGACCCCGCGCAGCTCCAGCCGGCCGCCGCCGTCGGCGGGTGCGGCGTCGGGCCCGTACGGGACCGGGGGCAGCCCCAGCACCGGCGTCAGCCGCTGCGCCGCCGCCCGGCTGCGTACGAGGGTGTTGACGTGCCCGACGAGGACGCCGATACCGCCGGCGAGCATCGCGTACCGGCCCGCCGCCAGCAGCTCGCCCACGCTCAGCCGGCCGGCGCCGAGCCGCAGCCCGGCGACGGCCACGACGGCGAGCTGGAGCAGCGGCACGACGACGGCCGCCTGCGCGGTGGCGCGGCCCTGCACCTGCCACATCCGGTGGCCGTGCCGGCGCAGCTCCGGCAACGGGCCCAGCACGCGGCCCCGTTCGCGGCCGGCGGTGCCGGCGGCGGCGATGGTCCGCGCCCCGGCCAGGGCCTCGGCCAGCCGCGCCGCGATGGCGGCCTGCGCCTCCTGGTAGCGCGTCACGCAGTCGCCCGCGCTGCGGACGAACGCGCGCAGCAGGAGGACGAGTACGGGGGTGCCGACGCCGAGGACGACGGCGAGCCAGGGGTCGATGACCGCCAGCGCGACGAGCGCGCCGACCGGGGTGAGCAGAGAGCCCAGGGTGGAGGCGGCAGCGGCGGGGGCGGCGCCGGCGTGGGCGGCGTTGCCGGTGGCGCGGGTGACGAGGTCGCCGGTGGCCCAGCGGGCGGCGCGGTGCGGCTCGGCGGCCAGCGCGGCGCCGAGCAGGCGGCGGCGCAGCCAGGCGGTGGTACGGGCGGTGGTGACGCCGTTGAGCACGGTCTCGGCGGCGTCGAGGAGGATGGTCGCGGCGGTGAGGGCCGCGCACAGGGCGAGGGCGCGGGGGGCGCCGGGGGAGTCGGCGAGCAGCCGGTCCAGGGCGACGCCGAGCATCGCGGGCAGGGCGAGCGCCGCGCCCGCGGCGGCGGTGGTGACCAGGCAGAGCGCGGCGGTGTACGCGGCGCTGTGCCGCCCGGCCCGCAGCAGCAGCCGCCGCGTCCCGTCCCCGGTCTCCTCCGGCCCGCCGGCCGGCGGATCCGCTCCCCGGCCGCCGGCGCCGTCCGGCGGGCCCTGGACCGCCCGGGAACCGTCCACGCAAACCGTCCCTTCCCCGCCGGACTCCGGTCGCCGCGGCCTCGTCCGTACGGCCCCTGCGCGCTCCGGTGTCCCCGGCCCCTGCTTCTCCGCCCGCTGCTTGCCCGTGCCGCCTGCCGCCGTTCCCCGCCCGCCGCCCCGGCGAGGGGACCGCGCGGCCCCGGGCGCCGTCGTGTGCGCCCGGGGCCTCTTCGGTGCGGGAGGGTCACAGGCAGAGCAGCACGCTGTGCGAGCTGTGCTTGCCGCACAGCAGGCTCAGGCTGCTGTCGCCGCCGCCGGTCTGCTCGGAAGCCTCGAGGGCCTGAAGGTCGAGAAGCGCCATGATGTCTCCTTGGTTCACTCGGTTACTGCCGGGACTTGCCGGATGGTGCTGGTACTCCGGCCCCGTCGTGGGGCCGGTCCGCCCGCCGTCCGCGCCGGTGCGCGGGCGGCAGGAAGGGCAGGCCGGCGTCGCTCCCGGGCTGCGCCGCGGCGAGCGCGAGCAGGCAGCCGGCGGTGCCGGTGGCCAGGTCCATGGACAGCCGCATCATCTGGTCGCCGGGGAAGGCGAGCCCGCCGCCGTACGGCAGGGCGTACCAGGAGAGCGCGGCGGCCTGGGCGGCGGGGTCCGCGGCGCGGACGCCGGGGGTCGCGGTGCGGCCGAGGTGCAGCAGCATCCCGGCCCGCCCCTGGAACAGGCCGGGTTGGGCGTAGTAGCGCATCCGCACGGCGGGCAGGACCGCCGCGCGCGCCGCGGCGAAGTCCTCGTCGCCGCGGTGCGCGAGGTAGTCGTCGAGCACGGCCGCGATGCCCGCGCTGCCGTCGCCGAGGTACGGCATGGTGCGGTGGCCCTCGTCGACGACGAGGCCGCCGGTGCGGTCGGTGCGGCAGCGGGCAAGGTCGCGGCGGAGCGCGGTGGCGGCGGCGTCCAGCAGCGCGGGGTCGCCGGTGCGCTCGTACAGCCGGAGGAAGAAGAGCGCGGGCCCGGTCCAGCCGCGCAGCAGCCCGGCGCGCTCGCCGCCGCGGGCCGCGGGGGTACGGGCCGCGCCGCCGTCGTACGCCGGGCCCGCCGCTGCGAGCCGGCCGGTCAGCAGCGTGGCCGCGCGCAGGGCGTGGTCGTGGAGGGACGGCTCGCCGCAGGCGGTCGCGAGGTGGTCGAGCACCAGCCCGGCGCCGGCGAGCCCGCCGTGCAGAGGGGAGGCGAGCGCCTGCCAGTTCTCGGCGAGCACCTGCTCGACGAGGTCGAGCGCCCGCTTGCCGTGCCCGAGCCGCTCCAGCACGTACGCCACCCCGAGCAGCCCGTCGTACAGCCCGAACGGCGTACCGCGGGGCGGCGCGGCGGTCCGCTTCAGCAGCCACTCCTCACCGGCCTCGTTCCGCGGCGCGCCGGCCTCGGCGAGCGCGTACAGCACGCCCGCGGCGCCGAACGAGATCCCGAGGCCGCCGCCGTCGTTGAACTGGGCGACGTCACCGGGGAAGACGCGGTCGTCGCGTTCGGGGGTCGCGGAGGCGGCCAGCGCCCGGGCCATGGCCGCGCGGCTGCGCGGCCAGTCGCCGGGCTCGACCGGCAGCAGCGGCTCCCCGCCCGCCGCCGCGCCGGGTCTCGCCGCCACCGGGGCCGACGGAGAAGCAGGTGGGCCCCCCGTGCCGCCGGCGGCGACGGCCCCGGGCACGGCCCCCGCCGTACGCGCCCCCGCCCCCGTATCCCCGGTGATCTCCTCGACCGCCTCCCGCAGGAACTCCTCCGGCAGCTCCGGGAACTCCTCCGCCGCCACCCGCGCCAGATGCGCAGCCTTGCGCCGGTCGACGGCCAGCAGCGTCGTCATCGGCAGGAACAGCGCGATCCGCAGGCAGGCCAGCGCGTAGCGGTCGATCGCGAAGCCCTCGCGGTCCGCCGGTGCCACGTACCCCGGATGCGCGACGATCTGCCGCGGCCCGTCCGCCACCGGCGCCGCCGCCTCGAAGTCGACCAGTGCCACCGACGGCTCGGCCGCGTCCGCCCCGCCCGCGTCCGCCCCGCCCGCCGCGGCGTCCGCCTCCGGCGCGACCATGATGTTGAACATGTGCAGGTCGTTGAAGACGAGACCGCGCCCGTGCACCGCCGCGACGGCCCGCTCCACCGCCCCGTGCACCCGCACCGCCCAGCGGGTGTACGACGCCACCTCCGCCGGATCCGGGTCCGCGGCCAGCAGCGGGTGGCGCTCCGCGAAGAAGGAGTTGAGGGTACGGCCCGGCAGGAAGTCCATGACCAGGAAGCGGTGCCCGCCCAGCTCGAACCAGTCGCGGACGCCCGGCGCGACGCCGAGACCTGCCAGCCGCTCCAGCGCGGCCCGTTCCCGCTCCAGCCGGGCCACCGCGTCGGCACCGTCGGCGGCGAGGCCGGCGTGCGGCCGGGCCTCCTTCAGCACGACCTGCGTACCGTCGCGCAGGTCGGTGCCCGCGTAGACGCCGCCGCCGTTGGAGAAGTGCAGGGCGCGCTCGATGCGGTACGGCAGGTCCGAGGTGGTCGTGGCGTTGCGCGCGGCCAGCTCGGGCGCCAGGAAGCCGGGCAGCGTCACCCAGTCGGGCACGCTGAACGCCGGGTCCTTGCGGTCGGGGACGAGCGTGCCGTCGGGCCCCTCGACGGCCGGGACCAGCGCCCCGTCGGCGCCGACGCAGTAGCGCGGGGCGAAGCCCCCGTAGCGCACGTGCAGCGGGCCGCCCCGCCAGCGCAGGTCCGTGAGGATGTACGGGCCGTCCTCCGCGCTCAGTTGCTCGCCGAGTTCGCGCAGGAGCGTGTGCAGCATGGCGTCGTCGCGCGGATAGATCGTGGCGAACTTGCCGCTGATCGTGCGGCTCGCGTATTTGGAGTTCCGGAGATAGAGGAGTTGCTTTCCCGGCACGAATTTGAACGGAATGGCCCGGGGCACGCAGTAATCCCAGATGCGCGTGCCGATCCGGTCGGCGTTGTCGAGGCGGGCCGAGACGTGCACCTTCCAGCCCTGCTCCGGCCAGTCGCGATCGGCCAGCGGCTGCAACTGGCGCCAGTCTCCCGACCAGGCGTCGACCCACCCTTCCGGGGTGTCCCGGCGGGCGACGGAGAAGAGCGCGACCGAGGCGCCGGCGCCGCCGGCCAATCGGTCCGGAGTTTCGTAGAAATACTCGTCGGCCAGGCAGAACGCCTCGTATCGCTTGTCCATTTCCCCCCAGGGCCGTCTCCTTGACTGCGCCCGTGAAGGATTTCAGCCGGGCGGGCGCCGGCAGTAGTCACGGCTGTCACGAAGAAGGCGTGCAGAACGCACGGGTACGGCGTGCGGCGGGCACGGCCGGAGCGTGCGGCGCGCGCCACGCGGTGGCGACGGGCGGCTGCCGCGGTATTGCCGAGCGCGGTGCCATGCTTCTACGGTCTTCGCACGCAGCTCGACTCTACGGGTGTAGACCCCTGGTGACGTCGCGTCGCCGGAAGGGAGCAGAGGCCGTGAGCCGTACAGTCATCACCGGCGGTCTTGTCATCACCGCCGCCGACGAGATCCACGCCGACGTGCTCGTCGAGGACGGCCGCGTCACCGCACTCGCCGCACACGGCAGCGACGCCGCCGCCGGCTGGCGCGAGGGCGCCGCCGTGATCGACGCCACCGGGAAGTACGTCATCCCGGGCGGGGTGGACGCCCACACGCACATGGAACTGCCCTTCGGCGGCACGTTCGCCTCGGACACCTTCGAGACGGGCACCGGCGCCGCCGCCTGGGGCGGCACGACGACCATCGTGGACTTCGCCGTACAGAAGCAGGGCAGCGCGCTGCGCGAGGGGCTGGACGCCTGGCACGCCAAGGCCGACGCCCAGTGCAGCATCGACTACGCCTTCCACATGATCCTCTCCGACGTCAACGAGCACACGCTCAAGGAGATGGACCGCCTGGTCGAGGAGGGCGTGACCTCCTTCAAGCTCTTCATGGCCTACCCCGGCGTCTTCTACAGCGACGACGGCCAGATCCTGCGCGCCATGCAGCGCGCCGCGGGCAACGGCGGGCTGATCATGATGCACGCCGAGAACGGCATCGCCATCGACGTCCTCGTCGAACAGGCCCTCAAGGCCGGGAAGACCGACCCGCGTTACCACGGCGAGGTGCGCAAGGTGCTGCTGGAGGCCGAGGCCACGCACCGCGCCATCCAGCTCGCCCGCGTCGCCGGCAGCCCGCTGTACGTCGTGCACGTCTCCGCCGAGGAGGCCGTCGCCGAGCTGGCGCAGGCCCGCGACGCCGGCCTGCCGGTCTTCGGCGAGACCTGCCCGCAGTACCTCTTCCTCTCCACCGACAACCTCGCCGAGCCGGACTTCGGGGGCGCGAAGTACGTGTGCTCGACGCCGCTGCGGCCGAAGGAGCATCAGTCGGCGCTCTGGCGGGGCCTGCGCACGAACGACCTCCAGGTCGTGTCGACGGACCACTGCCCGTTCTGCTTCACCGGGCAGAAGGACCTCGGGCGCGGGGACTTCTCGAAGATCCCGAACGGGATGCCGGGCGTGGAGAACCGGATGGACCTGCTGCACCAGGCAGTCGTCGACGGGCACATCTCGCGGCGCCGCTGGATCGAGATCGCGTGCGCGGCGCCGGCCCGGATGTTCGGCCTGTACGGGCGCAAGGGCACGATCGCACCGGGCGCGGATGCCGATCTCGTGGTGTACGACCCGGCCGCCGAGCAGACGATCAGCGCCGAGACGCATCACATGAACGTGGACTACTCGGCATATGAGGGCAAGCGGGTGACCGGACAGGTCGAGACGGTCCTGTCGCGCGGTGAACTCGTCATCGACCGGCGGACGTTCGTGGGCCGGGCCGGGCACGGGGCCTATCTGGCACGGGGGCTGACGCAGTACGCGTAGTCCGCCGGGCACCCCGCGGCGGTAGCCGGGGGAGGGCCGCGCAGGGCCCTCCCCCGCCCCGCGCGGTCTAGCTGAGATCCGGGCGGTGCGAGACGCGGATCTTGTTGATCAGCGTCTTGCCCGTACCCGCGACCAGACGCAGGTTGAGCTGCCCGTCGGTGACCGTCACCGTGACGGTGCGGTCTTCGGCGGTGTAGATGCCGGCCTCCAGTGCGATGTCCAGGTTGTCGACCTTGACGCCGCCCTCGGCCATCACGTCGAAGACCCGCCTCGCCGGGTCCTTGGGGCCCAGCTCGGCGAAGCCGAGGTCGACCTCGTAGACCCCGTCGGGCAGGCCGTCGAAGCGGTACTCGTACGCGCCCTCGCGGGCGGTGGAGTACAGGGCCTGCTCGTTGGTGCCCGCGATGGTCTGCTTGGTGGACGCCTTCGACGTCGTACCGAGATACCCGAAGGAACCGGACGTGTACTCCTGGTCCGGGCCCCAGGTGTCACCCAGCGCGTCCACGGCCTTCGCGGACGCGCCGGAGTCGAGCGCCGCCTGGTAGGCGGGCACGACGACCTTCAGGGGGATCTCGATCACCGGCCTGCGGCCCGACTCGGAGTCGAGCAGTAGCGTGCCGGTGAGCACCGAACCAGGGGTGGCGCCCGTCGTGTCGAAGGTGAGCCCGAGCTTCTCGCTGTCGCCGGCTTCGAGAGTGCCGGAGGCGGTGGACGGGGTGACCCAGTCGGCGCCGTCCTTCTCGGCCACCGTATAGCCCGTCGCCGTACCGGAGTTGGCGATCTCCAGCGTGCGGGTGCGGGACTGCCCGGCGGGCACCACCAGCTCGTACGCCGGGCTGGCTGCGGTGACCAGGGCCGTCGTCAGCGTCGCGTCGGCCACCTCGATGCCGGCGGCCTTCACCGAGCGCCCGGCTGTGGCCGTCGAGTAGTGCGTGCCGGTGATCGTGATGTCGTAGTCCGTGGCGTCGGTGCCCGCCGGGACCGAGACGAGGTAGGTGCCGTCGGTGCTGCTGGTTCCGGTGGCGACCTCGCTGCCGTCCTTGGCGACCGTGACGGTGGCGTCGGCGACGGCCTTGTTGTCGTTGGCGTCCGTGACAGTGCCGGACAGGAGGCCCGACTTGCTGGTGCGGAAACCGATGGCGAGGCCGTCGGAGACGACCCCCTGGTTGAAGGAGTAGAGGAGGGCGTCGGTGCCGGTCGGGTTCTCGACGCCGATGGTGGCGCTGGAACCGTTCTCGTACGAGCCGGTGCCGATGTCCTTGTAGTGGTACGAGAACGAGCCGTCCTCGCCCGCGACCACGGAGAAGGAGATGCGCTGCGTGGACCCCGACGTGATCACCACGTCACGCCACTCGACGGTCACCGTGCGGTGCGGTGCGGTGCCCTGCGTCGACGTGTAGATGCCGGAGTCGGCGTCGAGCTGGAGGTTGTCCCAGAAGGGGTAGAGGGCACCGTTCGGCGTCGAGGTCGTCGGCAGGGTGCCGTTGAGCGACGACGTCGAACTCGGGCCGAAGTAGAGCGAGCCCTCGGTGTTGGCCGTCAGGTTGCGGTACGTCTTGCCGTAGAAGGAGACGGGGAAGGGCAGCGCGACCGGCGCCGTGCCCGTCGTGTTGCTGGACACGGTGAGTTTGGTGTCGCCGGTCGGGAAGCCGCCGCCGACCAGCCGGCAGGTCGTGCCGAACGTGTCTGCTCGGGAGGCCAGTTCGAGGTTCTTCGTGGTGTCCGCGGTCAGCTCCACTCCGATGCTGGAGACGGCGGCGCAGCGGCTGGCCGGAGTGACGGCCAGGTCGTACGTGCCGACGGGCAGCGTCAGCTCGTAACTGCCGTCGGCCGCCGAGGTCGTCCTGGCGGGCGTGCCCTGGACGACGATCGAGGCGCCCGCCTCGGCGCCCGTCTCGGTCGAGACGACGCCCTTGAGGACCGCCGTCGGCGCCTCGTCGACGGAGACGTCCTTGGTGACCGTCTCGTTCTCGACGATGGTCGCGGTGGTCGTGGCCGGCAGGTAGCCGTACTTCGACACGGTGATCCTGTAGTCACCGACCATGCCTTTCGGCAGCGTGTACGTGCCGTCGGCGGCCGTCGTACGGGTCGCCTTCATCGGCCCGTCGAGGGTGACGGTGGCGTCGGCGAGCGGGCTGCCGCCCGAGGTCACCGTGCCCCGCAGGGCGCCGAGCGCGCCGCGCGGGGTGGCGTTGACCGCCGCGAACGCATCGAGACGGCCCTCACCGAACACGTTGTTCCTGGCTGCCGTGCCGCCGCACGTCGTGTTGTCCACGTCGACCGCGGTCTCGTCGAGGATCTCCTCCGTCGCCGCGATGTCCCCGCGGATCGCGGGCGCGGCCGACCACATCAGGGCCACGGTCGCCGCGGTGTGCGGCGAGGCCATCGACGTACCGGAGATCGCGTTGTATCCGCCGCCTGCCCAGGCGGAACGGATGTTGACACCCGGAGCGGCGAGGTTCGGCTTGATGATGCCGTTCTCGCCGGTGCCGCGCGAGGAGAAGGAGGCGATGGTGTTGTTGATGTCGAAGGCGCCCGACGAGTACGAGTTGTCGTACGCGCCCGGGGACCCCGACGTGTTGCAGGACGGGCCGGCGTTGCCGTTGGAGAACGCCGGGAAGATGCCCGCCGCGCGCCAGGACTGGACGGTGTCCTTGTACCAGGTGTCGATCACGTTGGCGCCCCAGGAGTTGTTGACCACGTCGGGGGCGAGATCGGGACGTGGGTTGGCACCCGTCTGGTCCGTCGGGGCGACGATCCACTGGCCCGAGGCGAGCAGTGACCCGCGGGAGCAGGAGCCGGACTCGCACCCCTTGGCGGCGATCCACCGCGCGCCGGGGGCGACGCCGACCTGGTTGGCGCCCTTGTCGTCGCCGGCCATGGTGCCCATGGTGTGGGTGCCGTGGCCGTTGTTGTCGCAGGGGGCGTTGCCGGTGCACACCTTCGCCGGGTCGAACCAGTTGTAGTCGTGGTCGTACGTGCCGTCCGGCTTCAGTCCCCGGTACTGGGACTTGAGCGCCGGGTGGTCGTACTGGACGCCGGTGTCGATGTTGGCGATGACGACATCCTCGCCGCGCCCGCCCAGCTCGTTCCAGACCCGGGGAGCGTTGATCCGGTCGACGTTCCACTCCACGGCGTCTGTCTTCGGCTCGCCGGTGCCGGGCAGCGGGTCGGGGATCTTGACCGGGTCATCCGCTTCCAGCGCGGCCACGTCGGAGCGGGCGGCGAGCTTCTCGGCGAGGGCCTTGGTGCCTGTCACCTTGATCTGGTTGGAGATCCAGAACGACGTGTGCGCGGCACCGGCATCCTCGATCAGGTCGATCAACGGGGCCTGGGACTTCTCGGCGAACTCGGTCTTGACGGCCCGCAGTTCACGGGCCTTGGCCGTCCGGCCCTCGGCCTTGCCTACGTCACCGAGGTCGGCGGAGTCCTTGAGCACGACCCAGAAGGCGACTTTGCCCCGGTCGTGCCCGGTGCTCCGGGCGGCGAGCTGTCCGATCAGCTTGCTCTCGGCCTTCGCCCGGTAGGGGCTCGACGGCACGGGGTCGGCCGGCCGGGCCTGTGCGGGCAGTGCGCTCAGCGTCAGTGGTAGTGCGGCGAGGAGAACGGTGAGACCTCGTCGTATCCAACTTCGTCTAGACACGAACTCTCCTTGGGTGAGAGCGGGTTCGTACCGACGCTCAAGCCGCCCGTGCTCCGTGGTGCGGGCACAGGTGGGGGGCCGCAGTGGCGGGATGAGACGCGAATGATGATGCGGAAGGGCGGCCCCGGCCCGACAGGGGGCGATTTGCGCCGCGGCCGGACCGCCGGGGCGCGCCCCGGCCCGCGAAGCCCACTCACAGCCGGCGTCTCCACCTGGGCGTACGTCGCCGGGAGCACGCCCGGACCGTCCGTCGGCCAAGGGTGATATCTCGCCAGCACAAGCGATTGACGACTTTACGACTTGTCGTGAACTCGACATCTCTGGCCGGTGGCGCTGCCGATCGGACGGCCGGGCGCGGCCCCCCGGCGCACCCGCGGCAGCGGCGGTCGCCCGCCGGTCCCGGCGACGAAGGCTGGACGCGCGTAGAACACCTCTTGCCAACCCCCGGGAAGAAGTCCACGATGGTGCCTCCCCGACGGGCGGGAGTTCACCGGCCACGCAGGACACGGCCAGTGACATCCCGCGCGGCACCTGCCAGTTCCTGTAGAACCAGCCACCAGACCCACACCTCCGGCATCGCGACCCAAGGGGGCCGAAGTGGATTTCGGACTCGTGCTGCAGACAGATCCGCCCGCATCCGCCGTCGTCGGCCTCATGCGCCGCGCGGAGAACAACGGCTTCCGCTACGGCTGGACGTTCGACTCCACCGTCCTGTGGCAGGAGCCGTACGTCATCTACAGCCGCATCCTCGAGCACACCGACCGGCTCACCGTCGGCCCCATGGTCACCAACCCGGGCACCCGTACCTGGGAGGTCACCGCCTCCGCCTTCGCCACCCTCAACGAGATGTACGGCAACCGCACCGTCTGCGGCATCGGCCGCGGCGACTCCGCCATGCGCGTCGCCGGCCGCCCGCCCAACACCCTGGCCCGCCTCGGCGACGCCATCCGCGTCATCCGCGACCTCGCCGAGGGCCGCGAGGCCGTCGTCGACCGCGAGTCCGGCACGACGCTGCGGCTGCCGTGGGTCGAGAACGGCCGGCTCCCGGTGTGGATGGCGGCGTACGGGCCGAAGGCGCTGGCGCTCGCCGGGCAGGTCGCGGACGGCTTCATCCTCCAGCTCTCGGACGTCTACCTCACCGAGTTCATGGTCAAGGCCGTCCGCACCGCCGCCGCCCAGGCGGGCCGCGACCCGGACGACCTGACGATCTGCGTCGCCGCCCCCGCGTACGTCACGGACGGCACCCCCGAGGCGCTGGCGCACGCGCGCGAGCAGTGCCGCTGGTTCGGCGGCATGGTCGGCAACCACGTCGCCGACCTCGTCGACCGCTACGGCGAGCACTCCGACGTCGTCCCCGAGGCGCTCACGGCGTACGTCAAGCAGCGCCAGGGCTACGACTACTCCCACCACGGCCGCGCCGGTAACCCCTCCACCGACTTCGTCCCGGACGACATCGTGGACCGCTTCTGCGTCCTCGGCCCCGTCGAGGCGCACCTGGAGAAGCTCCGCCGGCTGCGGGAGCTGGGCGTGCACCAGTTCGCGATCTACGCGATGCACGACGCGAAGGAGTCCACCATCGACGCGTACGGGAAGTACGTCATCCCGGCGCTGGCCTGAGGGGGCGCCATGACCGCGGACGCCGCGTCACCGTCCTACCCGCAGCCGCCGGCCGACGGCCTGGCGGCCCCCGCCGACGACCTCGCCGGCAGCCGCTACGCCAACGCCGATCTGCTGCCCGTCCCCGCCGAGCAGCGCACCTGGACCACGTACAACTTCGCCGCGCTGTGGGTCGGCATGGCGGTCAACGTACCGACCTGGACGCTGGCCGCGGGCCTCATCGCGCTGGGCATGGACTGGAAGCAGGCGGTCCTCACCATCGCCCTGGCGAACGTCATCGTGCTGCTGCCGATGCTGCTGACCGGCCACGCGGGCCCCAAGTACGGCATCCCCTTCCCGGTCCTGGCCCGCTCGTCGTTCGGCGTCGTCGGCGCCAACCTGCCGGCGCTCCTGCGCGGCGTCGTCGCCTGCGCCTGGTTCGGCATCCAGACGTGGATCGGCGGCCAGGCGATCTACTTCCTGGCCGGGAAGATCATCGGGGCCGGGAGCTGGTGGGTCGAGGCCGGCTCGTGGGGCGGCTATCCGTGGCCGCAGTGGCTCTGCTTCGTGCTCTTCTGGTTCATCGAGATCGGCATCATCCTCTTCGGCATGGAGGGGGTGAAGAAGCTGGAGAACTGGGCCGCGCCGCTGATGCTCGCGGGCGCGGCCGCGCTGCTGATATGGATAGCCGACCAGGCCGGCGGCTTCGGCCCGCTGCTCGACGAGCCGTCGGAGCTGGGCTGGGGCACCGAGTTCTGGAAAGTGTTCTTCCCCGCGCTCATGGGCATGATCGGCTTCTGGTCGACGCTGTCCCTGAACATCCCGGACTTCACCCGCTTCGGCGCGGGACAGCGCGCGCAGATCTGGGGCCAGTCGCTCGGACTGCCCACCACGATGGCCGCGTTCGCGCTGCTGTCCGTGCTGGTCACGTCGGGCTCGCAGGCGGTCTACGGCAAGCCGATCTGGGAGCCGGCGGAGCTGGCCGCCCGGATGGACACCAAACTGGGCATCGCCTTCGCCCTGTTCGTCATCCTCCTCGCCACCCTGACGACGAACGTCGCGGCCAACCTGGTCAGTCCGGCGTACGACCTGTCCAACCTGGCGCCGAAGGCGATCAGCTTCCGCACCGGCTCGCTGATCGCGTGCGCGGCGGGCATGCTGATGTTCCCCTGGGAGCTGATCGCCAACCCGGACATCTACATCTTCGTCTGGCTCGGCACCTACGGCGGCCTCCTGGGCGCGGTCGCCGGCGTCCTGATCGCCGACTACTGGCTGGTCCGCCGCACCGTCCTCGCCCTCCCGGACCTGTACCGCCGCGACGGCGCGTACTGGTACAGGGGCGGCTGGAACTGGCGCGGCCTCCTGGCCTTCGCGGTCGGCGCCCTCCTGGCGGTAGGCGGCTCCCACACCGACGCGGGCGCCTCGGGCCCGTACCCGGAGGACGGCCTGATCCCCTTCCTGAAACCCCTGGCGGACTACGGCTGGGCGGTGGGCCTGGGCGCGTCGCTGGTCCTCTACACCCTGCTGATGGCGCGCACCCGCGAAAAGCCGGTCGCCGCACCACCGGCGACAGCCGCCCCGCGCTGACCCTCCACGCTCACAGACCGGCAGCCGCGAGAATCCGGCTCATCCGGGACACCCGGAGCACGGGATTGGCAGCGGCTTCCTCGGCGACCCCGGCTTCCGGGTCGGAGAGCAGTTGCGCCAGCAGCACGTCTGGGACGTTGGGGTGAGCGGCGACACCACGGCGCAGGAAGGACTCGTCGGCCGAGGCGAGTCGTCGAAGGGGTGCCACGGGCAACTCGGGGTCCTGCAAGGCCACGCAACGGACGTGCGGGTTCTCTTCGTCGGCGAGCGACCGCAGTGTGCGACGGGGGTAGTTGGGGTGGTCGACGTGTAACGGCCGGAGGTGGAAGGGGTCACCGTCGGTGCGGACGAGCCGTTCCAGCACCTCCGGCGGTGTATCCGGTCGCCGGGCGGCAGCGCGACGGACCGAGAGGTCCGGGTCGTTGTCCAGCCGCTGCCATGCCTCGGCGGGGAGGTCACGGCAGGACGCCAGGACGCGCCGGAACGGGGTGTGCGGGCTTTCCAGGTAGCGCATCCGTTCGCCGACGGGTGCTTCCCGCAGCCAGTCCGGGTCGGCGAGGCCCCAGTCCAGCATCATGCGGACCTCGATGCTTCCCTTCAGGTCCTTGGCTTCCACGAGCGCGTAGATCCGGGCCCGGGTTTCCTCGTCGACGTGACGGCTCCGGGTCACCGCGACCCGCACGTGCAGGTCGTCGACCTCCAGGAGTTGCGCAACCATCTCCGCCGAGAGATGCGGGTTCTTGGCGACAGCCGCGAAGACCTCCTCGTCCCCGCTCCGCATGAGCCGCGCGAACCAGTCCGGCGTGAGCGGGACGTGGCGCGCCGCGTTGACGCGCACGGCGGGGTCGGCGAGGCAGCGGTCCCGCCATTCCGGCGGTACGCCCGGCCGCTCCCGCAGGGTGGCGGCGGCGCGGACCGCCGGATCCGGGTCGGCGAGCAGCCTCACCTGTACGGCGAGCGGCCGGTCGTGCCACGCCTCCGCCACCACGGCGCGTAGCCTTGCGTCCGGCGCGCCGGCAAGTGCGGTCCGCGGCCTGCCGTAAGCCTCTTCGAGATCGTCGATGCCGAGCGCCACCCCGCGATCCACCATGTCGCGGACGAAGTTCACGTACGCATCCCGGATCGCCGGATCGGGATGCTCCGCAATCCTCCGGCGCATCGCCGGAGAGACCCGGTCCCCGTGCAGGCCCACGGCGCTGTTCTCGTCGCCGTACGTCAGCAGTGCTTCGACGACGGCGTCCGCCAGCATTCCGCGGCGCAGTCTTATCCCGTGCCGGCCCGCCGAGTGTGCGGCCAGGCGCACCAGAACGTCCTGCGGGGCCGCCGGATTCCGGCCCAGTCCGGACAGCCGCGGATGCGTGAGGCTCGTCATGCGCTCAACCTAGCCAAGCCGCCCCGTGGCGGCCCGCCCTCGGCCGAACCGGGCGGGCCCCTACGCGCTCTCCGCCGTCAGCCGCGCCAGCAGGGGTGGCAGGGCCTCGCTGATCGGCTCGCGGACGACCTCCGCCGCGCGGGTGTCGTACGGGGTCGGCTCGGCGTTGACGACGATCAGGCGGGCGCCGTGGTCGGCGGCGAGTCCGGCCAGGCCGGCGGCGGGCTGGACCTGGAGGCTGGTGCCGACGGCGAGGAAGACCTCGCACGCCTCGGCGATGGCCGCGGCCTCGCCCAGGACGGCGGGGTCGAGCCGTTCGCCGAACATCACGGTGGCGGACTTGAGGATGCCGCCGCACTCCAGGCACGGCGGGTCGGCCTCGCCGGCCTCGACGCGGGCCAGGGCGTCCGCCATCGGCCCGCGGGCGGCGCAGTTCGTGCACACGAAGCTCCGGGCGGAGCCGTGCAGTTCCAGGACCTTGCGGTCCGGCATCCCGGCGCGCTGGTGCAGTCCGTCCACGTTCTGCGTGAGGACCCGCACCGGCACACCGGCGCGCTCCAGATCCGCGATCGCCAGATGCGCCGCGTTGGGCTCGGCGAGGAGCGTGCGGTTGGCGCGCCGCATCTGCCAGGAGCGCCGCCGGATCTCCGGGTCCGCCATGTAGTAGTCGTACGTGACGAGCTTCTGCGCCTCCGGGTCCCGGCGCCAGACCCCGTTCGGGCCGCGGTAGTCGGGGATGCCGGAGTCCGTGGAGATGCCGGCGCCGCTGAGGATCGCCACCAGGGGGCGCCGCCCCGTGCTCTCCGTCGTCGCAGACATGCGGACAGGGTAGGGGCGCCCGCCCCCGGTCGCGCCACGGCTTTTCCTCGTTCGCGAAGCCGCCCCGGCCCGATTCGGGCTCGATGACCGCCCGAACGGGACGCTGTCCCTCATCCCCGCCCGGGCGGGCCCCCGGCCGGTGAGGGTGGCTCCGGCCCTTTTCAGCAAGATTCTCCAGGAATCTACGGAATCACGCACCCTCTCCCCATTCCGTGTCCGGGTCCACCGCATGGTTCGATGGACATATGATCGATGACTTCCTGGCCTCCGCCGACGCCCTAGACCGCGTCGAGGACGCCCTGCGCAAGGCGGCGGCCGAGGAGGTCATGCCCCGCTTCCGGCAGCTCCGCGCCGACGAGATCGTGCAGAAGGACGGGCCCCACGACCTGGTCACCGTCGCCGACCGGAACGCCGAGCTGCACCTGGAGCGCAGCCTCACCGCCCTGCTGCCCGGGTCCGTGCTCGTCGGGGAGGAGGGGACGCACGCCGACCCCGGGCGGCTCGCCGCGCTGCGCGAGGACGCGCCGGTGTGGATCGTGGATCCGGTCGACGGCACCCGGCAGTTCGTCCGCGGCGAGCCCGGCTTCTGCATGCTCGTCGCCCTCGCCCACCGCGGCGAGGTGCTGGCCTCCTGGACGTACCTGCCGGCGAAGGACCTCATGGCCGTCGCCCGCCGCGGCGGCGGCGCGCACCTCGTCGGTGGCGGGGAACTGCGCTCCGGTGTGCCCGAGCCCGGGCAGGAGCTGTACGTCGCGGTCTCGCACCACGACTTCACCACCGACGCCGAGAAGCGGGCGCTCGCCCGCCTCGACGTTCCCGGGGTACGGGCCAGGCCCTGCGGCTCCGCCGGCCACGACTACCTGTCCGTGGCCCGCGGCGAGATCGACGCCGTGGCGTTCTCCTGGGAGAAGCCCTGGGACCACGCCGCGGGCCTGCTGCTCGTCGCCGAGGCGGGCGGTGCCAGCGGTACGGTCGCGGGGGAGCCGTTCCGCGTGGCCGGCGGCAACGCGCTTCCGTTCACCGCGGCGCGGGACGCGGAAACGGCACGTCATATCCTGGCCCTGCTGGCCGGACCCGGGCGAGGCGTGCCGGGGGCGGCGCCCTAGGGTCCTGCTGCCGGACCAGGCCGGCACGGGGCGGCACGGCCCGGGTTCGTTCCACGGGAAGAGCCCTGACCCCAGTCAGCGACGACGGGAGTGGCGAGGCGGATGACGACGCTGGTCGACGTGGTGGTCGTAGGCGCGGGGCCCAACGGGCTGACCGCCGCCGTCGAACTCGCCCGACGCGGCTTCACGGTCGAGGTCTTCGAGGCCCGCGACACCATCGGCGGCGGGGCGAGCACCGCCGAGCTCACCCTGCCGGGCTTCCGGCACGACCCCTGCTCCGCCGCCCACCCCTTCGGCATCGGCTCGCCCGTCTTCGGCGAACTGCCGCTGGCAGAGCACGGCCTGGCGTGGGTGCACAGTGACCTGGCCATGGCGCACCCGTTCCCCGACGGCTCCGCGGCCGTGCTCTCCCGCTCCGTGGGCGAGACGGCGATGTCGCTCGGCACCCGCGACGCCGGTGTCTACCGGCGGCTGGTCGAGCCGTTCCTCGGCAAGTGGTCCACCCTGTCGTGGGACTTCTTCACCGCCTCGCTGCGCTCCGTGCCCCGCGACCCGGTCACCCTGCTGCGGCTCGGCCAGCTCGCCATGCCCGCCTCGCTGCTGAACCGCCGCTTCCAGGGCGCGCACGCCCGCGGCATGATCGCCGGCCTCGCCGCGCACGCGATCGCGCCCCTGAACACGCCGATCACCGCGGCCATGGCGCTGACCTTCGCGCTCGCCGGGCACGCCGTCGGCTGGCCGGTGGCCCGCGGCGGCTCACAGGCCATCTCCGACGCGCTCGCGGCGTACCTGCGCGAGCTGGGCGGCGAGATCCACACCGGGATCGAGGTGAAGCGGCTGGACGAGCTGCCGCCGGCGCGCGCGTACGTCTTCGACACCTCGCCGACCGCGCTGGCACGCATCGCCGGGCTCGGCGGCGCGTACGACGGCTTCCGCTACGGACCGTCCGTGTTCAAGATCGACTACGCCCTGGACGGGCCGATGCCGTGGACCTCCGAGGAGGCGCGGCGCGCCACGACGGTGCACGTCGGACCCACCGAGGGCGAGATCGGCGCGGCCCTCGACGCCGCCGTGAACGGCGTCGCGCCCGCCGTGCCCTTCCTCATCACCTGCCAGCCCACCATCGCCGACCCCACCCGGGCGCCCGAGGGCAAGCACACCTTCTGGGTCTACGGGCACGTGCCCAACGGCTGGGAGGGCGACGCCACCGAGGCCATCGAGCGGCAGTTGGAGCGCTTCGCGCCCGGCTTCCGCGACCTGGTGCTGGCCCGCGCCACCGCGGGACCGCCGCAACTGGCCGCGCGCAACGCCAACTACGTCGGCGGCGACATCGCCTCCGGCGCGTTCTCCGGCATGCAGACCCTCATGCGCCCGCGGCTCGCCCGGGTGCCGTGGGCGACGGTCCACCCCCGCGTCTTCCTGTGCTCCTCGTCCACGTACCCGGGGCCCGGCGTGCACGGGATGGGCGGCCACAACGCGGCCCGCGCGGTCTTCCGCACGCTGACGCGGTCCCGCTGACGGGCGGCGCTCCCGGGCCGGCGGGGCCGTACCGGCACCGCACCGTCATGTCGGATTCTCGCTAGCTTTCGCCCTCGCGGTGGACGACGCTGGAGACATGTTCACCGATACGGAGCGCTGTGTACGGGCCGTCCAGTCCAAGGACGCCCGCTTCGACGGCTGGTTCTTCACCGGGGTGCTGACCACCGGCATCTACTGCCGGCCCAGTTGCCCCGTCGTGCCGCCCAAGCCGCAGAACATGCGGTTCTACCCCAGCGCCGCCGCCGCCCAGCAGGCCGGCTTCCGCGCCTGCAAGCGGTGCCGCCCCGACACCAGCCCCGGCTCCCCCGAGTGGAACCACCGGGCCGACCTCACCGCCCGCGCCATGCGGCTCATCGCCGACGGCGTCGTCGACCGCGACGGCGTCGAGGGGCTCGCCGCCCGGCTGGGCTACAGCGCCCGGCAGATCGAGCGCCAGCTCCGCGCCGAGCTGGGCGCGGGACCGCTCGCGCTCGCCCGCGCCCAGCGCGCCCAGACCGCCCGCGTCCTCATCGAGACCTCCCCGCTGCCCATGGGCGACATCGCCTTCGCCGCGGGCTTCTCCTCCATCCGCACCTTCAACGACACCGTCCAGGAGGTCTTCGCCCTCGCCCCCACCGAGCTGCGCCGCCGCGCCGCCCGCAGCCGCGCCGGCACGGGCGGCACAGCCGGCACGAACGGCACCGGCGGCAGCGCCCCCGGCGTCATCAGCCTCCGGCTGCCCTTCCGGCAGCCGCTCACCCCCGACAACCTCTTCGGCCACCTCGTCGCCACCGCCGTCCCCGGCGTGGAGGAGTGGCGCGGCGGCGCGTACCGGCGCACGCTGCGGCTCCCGTACGGGCACGGCATCTCCTCGCTCACGCCCGGGCCCGACCACATCGCCGCGCGCCTCGCCCTCACCGACCAGCGCGACCTGGCCATCGCCATCAGCCGCTGCCGCCGGCTACTCGACCTCGACGCCGACCCCGTCGCCGTCGACGAGCAGCTCGCCCGCGACCCCCAGCTCGCCGAGCTGATCGCCAAGGCGCCCGGACGGCGCGTGCCGCGCACCACGGACGGCGCCGAGTTCGCGGTACGGGCCGTCCTCGGCCAGCAGGTCTCCACCGCCGCCGCCCGCACCCACGCGGGCCGGCTGGTCACCGCGTACGGGACGGAGATCGAGGACGCGGAAGGCGGCCTCACCCACCTCTTCCCCGAGCCCGGCGCCCTCGCGGGACTCGACCCGGCCGCCCTGGCCATGCCGCGGTCCCGGCGCACCACCCTCACCGCGCTCGTCGCCGCCCTGGCCGCCGGCGATCTCGACCTCGGCGGCGGCAGCGACTGGGAGCAGGCCCGCCACCGGCTCGCCGAGCTGCCCGGCATCGGCCCCTGGACCGTCGAGGTCGTCGCCATGCGGGCCCTCGGCGACCCCGACGCCTTCCCGGCCACCGACCTCGGCGTCCGCAAGGCCGCCGCGGGACTCGGCCTGCCCGGCAGCCCCGCGGCCCTCGTCCGGCACTCGGCCGCCTGGCGGCCCTGGCGGGCGTACGCCGTGCAGTACCTCTGGGCGGCGCCGCCCGCCGGCGACCACCCGATCAACCTGATGCCCACGGAGTGAAGGACATGCGAACCCACACCACCCTCGACAGCCCCGTAGGACCCCTCACCCTCGTCGCCGAGGACGACAGCCTCACCGGGCTCTACATGACCGACCAGCGCCACCGCCCCGCCGAGGAGACCTTCGGCACCCCCGCCGACCCCGGCGACCCGCCGTTCGCGGCGGCGGCCGCGCAGCTCACGGCGTACTTCGCGGGCGAGCGCACCGACTTCGACCTGCCGTTGCACCTGGCCGGCACGCCGTTCCAGCAGCGGGTGTGGGAGCAACTGCGGCAGATCCCGTACGGCGAGACGATCTCCTACGGCGAACTCGCCGAGCGCGTCGGCAACCCCGCCGCCTCCCGCGCCGTCGGCATGGCCAACGGGCGCAACCCGGTCGGGATCATCGTCCCCTGCCACCGCGTCGTCGGCGCCAACGGCAGCCTCACCGGATACGGCGGCGGGATCGACCGCAAGAAGCAGTTGCTTGCGCTGGAGCGGCGGGAGGGCTGAGACCCCTGCCGCCGCGGACGCGGCCGTTGCCGTACGGGCCCGGGGCCGGCGCTGTCGCCGGCCCCGGGCCCGATGGGCAACCCGGGGGGCTTGCGGATAGGGTCGCACCGGCGTGACCAGGACCAGAGCGAGGGGTGGCAAGTGACGCACGGATCGGTGACCCGGGTGCTGATCGCGGCCGACAAGTTCAAGGGCTCCCTCACCGCGGAAGAAGTCGCCCAGCGGGTGACCGCGGGACTGCGGAAGGTCGCGCCCGGCCTCGCCGTCGAGGCCCTGCCCGTCGCGGACGGCGGCGACGGCACCGTGGCCGCGGCGCTGGCGGCCGGCTTCGAGCGCCGCGAGGCGCGGGTCACCGGACCGCTCGGCGAACCCGTCACCGCGGCGTACGCGCTGCGCGACGGCACCGCCGTGGTCGAGATGGCCGAGGCGTCCGGGCTGCAACTGCTGCCGCCCGGCCACTTCGCGCCGCGCACCGCCACCACGTACGGCAGCGGCGAACTCCTCCGCGCGGCGCTCGACGCCGGGGCGCGGAGCATCGTCTTCGGCGTCGGCGGCAGCGCGACCACGGACGGCGGCGCGGGCATGCTCGCAGCGCTGGGCGGGGTCTTCCTCGACGCGGAGGGGAAGCCGGTGGCCCCCGGGGGCGGGCCGCTGGCGGATCTCGCCCGGGCGGACCTGAGCGGGATCGACCCGCGGTTCGCGTCCGTGGAGCTGATCCTCGCCAGCGACGTCGACAACCCGCTCACCGGCCCGACCGGCGCACCGGCGGTCTACGGCCCGCAGAAGGGCGCGAGCGCGGCGGACGTCGAAGCACTGGACGCGGCGCTGACGCACTACGTGCGGGTGCTGGAGGAGGCCGCGGGGCCGCGGGCCGCCGCGCTGGCGCGGGAGCCGGGCGCGGGGGCGGCGGGAGGCATCGGGTACGGGGCGCTGATCGGCCTCGGCGCGGTCTTCCGGCCCGGGATCGAGGTGCTGCTCGACGTCCTGGGCTTCGAGGCGGCGCTCGCGCGGGCGGACCTCGTGATCACGGGGGAGGGCTCGCTGGACCGCCAGACGCTGCACGGCAAGGCCCCGGCGGGCGTGGCGGCGGCGGCGCGCGCGGCGGGGAAGCGGGTGGTGGCGGTCTGCGGGGGCCTGTCGATCGACGATGCGGCGCTGCGGGGGGCGGGGATCGAGCGGGCGTACGCGCTCTCGGCGGTGGAACCGGACGTGGACCGCTCGATGCGCAACGCGGGCCCGCTGCTGGAGTCGGTGGCGGAGACCCTGGCCCGCGACTACGTGGAAGCGGGGTGACTCCCCGCACCCGCCCCTTCCCGGACCCGGGGCTGCGCCCCCCGGAACGTCATCCGGCCGGCGTGAGCGCGGCCAGCGCCGCGCGGTAGGCATCCTCCGGCTGCGCGCCTTCGAGGACCGTCCCGTCCCCGAAGCGGACATGGGGCAGAGAGTCGACATGGACGCCGAGCGCGCGGACACGGCCGAGTTCCGCGCGCAACTCGTCGGCGTCGGCGGTGCCGTCGGTGCCGGCGGCCGCCACCACGCCGGCCTCGGCGGAGAGCCGGGCCAAGGTGGTGGGGTCGGAGATCAGCAGCCCGTCGGTGAAGTACGCCCGGAACAGCCGCTCCGCCATCCGCTCGCCGCGCCCCTGCCCGGCCGCGCGGGCGACCAGCCGGTGCGCCTCGAAGGTGTTGGTGAACAGGGCACGGGAGAAGCGGAGATCCAGGCCGTCCGCCACGCCGAACGAGGTGTCCGACGCGACCTGCCGCACGAACGCCTCGCCCCGGGTCCGTCTCCACACCTCGAAGAGCGGCTCACCTGCGGAGGGCGCCCCGGGCTCGGCCTGGAAGGGACGAATGACGATGTCGACCCCGCCGTCGCCGCGGGCGCGATGGTGGCGGGCGGCCCGGGTGAGGCGGGTGAAGCCGAGGTAGCAACGGACGCAGGCAAGGTCCAGAGCGATCTCGGCGCGGTGTACTCGGCTGGGCATTGCCGGTCCTTTCGGGTCGGTCACCAGGGGAGCGGGCCGGCGGCCGAGAAGTAGCCGCCGGTGGGGCCGCCGGGTCCGGCGGTGGCCATGCGCACGATGATCTCGGCGCCCTCGGCGACCGTCCGGTTTCCGGCGTGGCCGTTGAAGTCGGTCGCGGTCAGGCCGGGGTCGACGGCGTTGATCCGGAGGTGCGGGAGGGCACGGGCGTACTGCACGGTGACCATGTTCAGCGCGGCCTTGGAGGAGCCGTACGACAGCGCAGGGAGCCACACGGGTACGGACGAGGCGTGGGCGGGCGGGTCCGCGGCGACGGCCAGTGACCCCAGCCCGCTGCTGACGTTCACGACGACGGGCGCCTCGCCCGCCTCGAGCAGCGGCAAGAAGGCGTGGGTGACCCGTACGGCGCCGAAGACATTGGTGTCGTAGACCGTCAGCAGGTCGTCGGCGGTGGTGGCCGCGGCGGAGGTGGCAGGGCCGCTGATTCCGGCGTTGTTGACCAGCACGTCGAGCCGGCCCGCCTCCTCCTGGACGAGCTTCGCGGCGGCCCGTACCGAATCCTCACTGGTCACGTCGAGCCGCAGCGGGCGGGCCCCGATCCGCCGCGCGGCCTCCTCACCCCGCCGGGCGTCCCGCGCCCCGAGATAGACGGTGTGCCCGGCCCCGGCCAGCCGCCGGGCCGTCTCCAGGCCGAGCCCCCTGGTCGCACCGGTGACGAGTGTCGTGCGCATGCGGTCAGTGTCGGCGCCGCGCGGGGAAAGAGGGAGTACAAAGCTCTTCCTGGTAAAAGCGGTACCAGGCTGGGCGCGCGAGGCCGGCCGCCCCGGCCGGATACTGAACCCATGCGTGACACGGGGAAGGAAGACGGGAACGACGGCTACCCCGGCGACGACGCGACCGTCGACCTCGCCGGCGCGCTGCGCCGCTGGCGCGACCGGCTGGACCCGGCGACGGCCGGCCTGCCGGCCGGCCGCGTGCGCCGCGCGCCGGGGCTGCGGCGCCAGGAACTGGCCCAGCTCGCCGGGATGTCCGTCGACTACGTCATCCGTCTCGAGCAAGGCCGCGCCAGCTCCCCGTCCCCCCAGATCCTCACCGCCCTCGCCCGGGCCCTGCGGCTGTCGGAACCGGAACGCCGCCACCTGTTCCTTCTCGCGGGCCGGCCCGCCCCCGCCACCGACCGCGTCCCGTCCCACCTCACCCCCGGCGTCCAGCGGATGCTCGACCGGATGCGGGCCACCCCCGTCGGGGTGTACGACGCGGCGTGGACCCTCACCGCCTGGAACCGGATGTACGCCGCGCTGCACGGCGACCCCTCCGGGTGCACGGAGCGCGAGCGCAACGTCCTCTGGCGCCACTTCACGGGACGCGGCGACCGCGTGACCCACACCCGCGAACAACAAGCCCGCTTCGAAACCGCCGCGGTCGCCGACCTCCGCTCCGCGGCCGCCCGTTACCCCGCCGACCGGCCCCTGCGCACCCTCATAGCCGACCTCCGCCGCGCCGGCGACCGCTTCGCCCGGCTCTGGGACTCCCAAGCGGTGGGCGCTCACACCATGGACACCAAGACCGTCCACCACCCCGATGTCGGCCCGCTCGTCCTCGACTGCGACGTCCTCGACGCGCCCGGCAGCGACCTCCATGTCGTCATCCACACCGCCGCCCCGGGCACCGACGCCGCGGACAAGCTGAGCCTGCTCGCGGTTGCCGGCACCCGGGCGATGACGTAGCCCGGTACCGGCCCGCGCCGCCGCCCGCCCCTCACGTCCGCTCCGGGTGGACCTCCGGGTGCTCCTGCCACCACGCCCCGTAGCGCGGGTTGTTCGGCAGGCCCGCCACATACGCCCGCGCCGCCGCCCGGTAGAGCGCCCCCGCCTCTTCCGCCGGGACGGCGCGGCGTTGCCAGGCCAGGGTCAGGCGCCCCCTGATCGGGTCTCCCGTCAGGGGGCGCAGGACCACCCCCGCCGTCGCCGGGGCCGTGGGCTGGAAGACCGCCACCGCGCGGCCCGCCGCTATCAGGCGGCGGTTGAGGGCCGTGTCGCCGATGCGGTAGCGCAGCGACGGCGTGAAGCCCGCCGTCGTACAGGCCGCGTGGAGGGCTTCCGGACCGCCGTCGTCCTGGCTCGTCATCGCCATCCACTGCTCGCCCGCCAGGTCGCCCAGCTCCACCCGCTCCCGCTCCGCGAGCCGGTGCCGCGCCGACAGGGCGATCCAGAACGGCTCGCCCGCGACCAGCGTGCGGGCCGTGACGCCCGGCGGGAGCGGCGTGCGGTGGTCGTTGACCTCGCCGTAGAGGATCGCGTCGTAGTGGCCGGAGCCCAGCAGCCGGATCAGCGCCGTGACCGAGTCCTCGCTGTCGACCGTCGTCTGCCGCCCCGGCAGCAGCTCGTCCAGCTCCGCGACCAGCGCGCCGAGCATCACCAGCACGATGCTCCCCAGCCGCAGCGGCCCCGCCGCCGCGGCGCGGGCGCCGGCCGCGAGCGCTTCCATCTCGCCGAGCACCCGGTGCGCCTTGGAGAGTACGAACTCGCCCAGCGGCGTGGGCAGGACGCCCCGCGGGGTGCGCGTGAACAGCTCGCCGCCCGCCACCCGCTCGATGCGGCGGAGCTGGGCCGACAGCGCCGGCTGGGAGACGCCGAGGAGGCGGGCGGCGCCCGCGAGGCTGCCGGTCTCGGCGATCCGGCAGACAGCCTGCAGGTGCCGTAACTCCAGCTCCATTCCGGCAGCGTATAACCCGGGTATGGGGGCGGGTGGGATATCCCCGAACGGCCATGTCCATGCCGATACTCGCGTCACCGGTTTCCCTAGAGGGGAGCAACAGACGTGAAGTCCACAAGACTTGGCGCGGTCGTGGCGGCACTCGCCTTGACCGCCGGCCTGACCGGTGCCTTCACCGGCACCACCGGCGCCGCACCGCCGCCGCCCGAGCGGCAGGGCGGCAAGGCCCGCGCCCTCGCCGCCGCCGACCGCGCCGCGGAGAGCGGGCTCGACGGGCTGCGCCACAGCCCCGGCGAGGAACTCGTCCGCACCACGGTGACCCCCTGGGACGGCGGGCTCTACTACGCCGCCTACGAACGCACCTACCTCGGGCTGCCGGTCACCGGCGGCGACGCCGTCGTGCTCGCCGACAGCCGCGGCCGCGTCCTGGACGTGGCCGCCGCGCCCGCGCCCGAGCTGTCGCTCTCCCCGCGCGCCCGGGTCTCCGCGGCCGCCGCCGAGCGGACCGCCACCGCGCGGGTCGCGCACCCGGAGAAGGCCACGGCGCCCGAACTCGGCGTGCTGCTCAAGGGCGGCAACGACGGCAGAGCTGTGCTGACCTGGCAGTCCACCGTCACCGGCACCACCGCCGCGGGCGCCCCCAGCGTGCGCGAGGTCTACGTCGACGCCCGTACCGGCAAGGTCGTCGAGACCCGCGAGCGGGTCCGCGACGCCTCCGGGCAGGGCTACCACTACGGCACCGTCGAGATCGACACCGCCGCGACCTCCATGACCGACCCGCTGCGCACCGGCTTCCAGTGCGGCGGCCAGAACGGCGCCCCGTACACCACCCCGCCCTGGGGCAACGGCGGCGCGAACGACCTGGAGACCGCCTGCGTCGACATCATGTACGCGGCCCAGCAGGAGTTCGACATGCTCAAGGAGTGGACGGGCTACAACGGCCAGAACGGCCGCGGCGGCCTCGTCCCCGCCCGTGCCGGACTGAGCGTCGTCAACGCCTATTACGACGGCTCCAAGACCACCTACGGCCGCAACCAGACCGGCACCAACCAGCTCACCTCCATCGACGTCGTCGCGCACGAGTACGGGCACGAGATCTTCGACCGCACCCCCGGATCGAGCGGCTCGGGCAGCGAGAACGGCGGCATGAACGAGTCCACCGGCGACATCTTCGGCGCCATCACCGAGGCGTACGTCAACAGCCCCGCCGATCCGCCCGACTACACCGTCGGCGAGAAGGCCCGCTTCTACGGCGACACCCGCCCCATCCGCAACATGTACAACCCGTCGCTGGTGAACAACGACCCCAACTGCTACACCCAGCTCGGCTCCGGCACCGAGGTGCACGCCGCGGCCGGCCCGCAGAACCACTGGTTCTACCTCCTCGCCGAGGGCTCCAGCCCCGGCGGCTCCAAGCCGAACAGCCCGATCTGCGCCGGCGGCCCCTCCTCCGTCACCGGCGTCGGCGTGCAGAAGGCCGCGAAGATCTTCATGGGCGGGCTGCTGCTGAAGACCTCCGGCTGGAACCACCGCGCCGCCCGCGCCGCGACCATCACCGCGGCCAAGGCCACCTACGGCGCCACCGAGTGCAACGCCGTCAAGGCCGCCTGGAGCGCGATCGCCGTACCCGCGGCGGCCGGCGAGGCCGACTGCGGCGGCAGCCAGACGCCGGACTTCTCCCTCGCGCTGTCGCCGGACTCCGGCGGCACCGAGGCCGGCGGCTCCGCCACCGCCACCGTGAGCACCACGACGACCGGCGGCGACCCGCAGAGCGTCGCGCTCACCGCCTCGGGCGCGCCCGCCGGCGTCACGGCGTCCCTCTCCCCGGCGACGGTGACCTCGGGCAACTCCGCGACGCTCACGCTCGACGTCGCCGCCGGGACCGCCGACGGCACGTACCCGATCACGGTGACCGGCACCGGCAGCACCACCCACACGGTGACGTACACCCTGACCGTCGGCTCCGACCCGGGACCCGGCACCTGGGCGGCCGGCACCTCCTACCGGGCCGGCGACACGGTCACGTACGGCGGCCGTGGCTACCGCTGCCTCCAGGCCCACACGGCCCTGCCCGGCTGGGAGCCGCCGAACGTCCCCGCGCTCTGGCAGCCCGTCTGACCCCGATCCAGGGCGGGCAGGCCGGAAAGCCGCCGCGCCCGGGGGAGCGATTCCCCCGGGCGCGGCGGTGCGGTCGTTCTCGTACGCTACGGGCGCCCGCGGCCCGCGGGCGCGCCCTGTGCGGCCCTGCTCAGCCCTGCGCGGCGGCGCGCGCCTCGCGGCGGCCGACGCGGAAGGTGTTCACCCGGCGGGCGGTGGCGAAGAGCGGGATGGTCGCGGCCGTCACGATCTGCAGCGCGCAGCCGGTCTGGAGCAGCAACTGCCCGTTCGGCGCGTCGAACGCCCACGCGCCCAGGCAGGTCATGCTGATGAAGATCCACACGAGCGTGGCCACCGCGAGCCGGCCGCGCGGCTTGGGATACTCCACGCGGCTCACCATCAGCCAGGCCACCCCGACGATCGCCAGCAGGGTCGGCACGAACGGCAGCTCCAGCAGCACCACCGAGATCACCGTCAGCGCCCCGAAGGGGCTCGGCATGCCCTGGAAGACGCCGTCCCGCACGGTGACGCAGGAGAACCGGGCAAGCCGCAGCACCACCGCCAGCACCACCGCGACCGCGGCCACCGTGGAGACCCGCTGGTGCGCGTCGTCGGCGACCATGCCGTAGACCAGCACGAAGTACGCGGGCGCCAGCCCGAAGCTGATCAGGTCGGAGAGGTTGTCCAGCTCCGCGCCCATCGCCGAGCTGCGCAGCTTGCGTGCCACCAGGCCGTCGAAGAGGTCGAAGACCGAGGCGAGCAGCATGAGGATCACGGCGGTGGCGGCGCTGTGCCGGGCGATGCCGCCGGCGTCCTCGCCCGCCAGGTGCGGGACCAGCACACCGGTGGTGGTGAAGTAGACGGCGAGGAAGCCGCAGGTCGCGTTGGCCAGGGTGAGGGTGTCGGCGATCGACAGCCGCGTGGACAGCGGCATGTCGTCGTCGTCCTCGTCGACCTCGGGGACCCAGCCGGCCTTCGTCTCCGGATCAATCACGGTCAAGGCGCGTCACCCCCGCCGTGGTGGCCTGGCCGACGTCCACGCCGGGGGCGATGCCCTGCGGCAGGTACACGTCGACGCGGGAGCCGAAGCGGATCAGCCCGACCCGCTCGCCCTGCTCGACCTTGGTGCCGCCGGTCACGTACGGCACGATGCGGCGGGCGACCGCGCCGGCGATCTGGACCATCTCGACGTCGCCGAGTTCGGTGTCCAGGTGCCACACGACGCGCTCGTTGTTCTCGCTCTCCTTGTTGAACGCCGGGACGTAGCCGCCCGGGACGTGCTCCACGGAGCGGACGGTGCCGGCCAGCGGCGCGCGGTTCACGTGCACGTTCAGCGGGCTCATGAAGATCGCGACCCGGGTGCGGCCGTCGGGCCACGGCATGATGCTCTGCACCACGCCGTCCGCGGGGGAGATGACCCGGCCCTCGGCGATCTCGCGGTCGGGGTCGCGGAAGAACCACAGCATGCCCGCCGCCAGCGCGGCGGGGGGCACGGCGGCCAGCCGGTCGGGCCAGCGGCCGCTGCGGCGGGCGCGGACGGCGGTGACGGCGGCGGTGGCCAAGGTCGGCAGGAGCCACGGCGATGCGCCGCGCGCCAGGCGGATCCGGCGGCGCGGAACGTTATCTGGGCTGTGGGGCATGTTTGACCTTCGTAGCGGGAGGGGGCCGCGGTGATGGGGGACGGCGGCTTGTCGGGGATGCTATCGGTTGGCACCGGCAACTCGGCAAGCCGAAGCGAGCTTTCGCCCGCGGGGGGCCCGTGACCGGCTGCCACGTCATCCCTGCCGCCTGCCCCGGAAGCAATCCTTCAACCCTGGGACCCGTACTCCTCGAGCAGTCGCCGTCCAATGATCATTTTCTGGATCTCGGCGGTGCCTTCGCCAATGAGAAGCATCGGCGCCTCCCGGTAGAGGCGCTCGATCTCGTACTCCTTGGAGAAGCCGTAGCCGCCGTGGATGCGGAACGCGTCTTCCACGACTTCCTTGCAGTACTCGGAAGCGAGATATTTGGCCATTCCCGCCTCTAGGTCGTTACGTTCTCCGGTGTCCTTTTTGCGTGCCGCTCGCACCATCATCGCATGCGCCGCCTCGACCTTGGTAGCCATCTCGGCCAGTTTGAACTGGATCGCCTGGTGGCGGGCGATCTGCCGGCCGAAGGCATGCCGCTGCTGTGCGTAGCCGACGCCGAGCTCGAAGGCGCGCTGCGCGACGCCGCAGCCGCGCGCCGCGACGTTCACGCGGCCCACCTCCACCCCGTCCATCATCTGGTAGAAGCCCCGGCCCGCCCCCTCGGGGCCGCCGAGCACCCGGTCGGCGGGGACGCGCAGCCCGTCCATGATCAGTTCGGTGGTGTCGACGCCCTTGTAGCCCATCTTGTCGATCTTGCCGGGGATGGTCAGCCCCGGCTTCACGGTGCCGAACCCCGGCTCCTTCTCCACCAGGAACGTCGTCATCGACCGGTGCGCGGGTGCCTCGGGACCCAGCCCCTCGTCCGTCCGGCAGAGGACCGCGACCAGCGACGACGTGCCGCCGTTGGTGAGCCACATCTTCTGTCCTGTGAGCAGGTAGTCACCGCTTTCCCCGTCCCGTACGCCCTTGGACGCGATCGCCGCGACGTCGGAGCCGAGCCCGGGCTCCGACATCGAGAACGCGCCGCGTACCTCACCGGCCGCCATCAGCGGCAGGAAGTGCTCCCGCTGCTCCCGGGTGCCGTGCTGCTTGATCATGTAGGCCACGATGAAGTGCGTGTTGATGATCCCCGACACGCTCATCCAGCCGCGGGCGATCTCCTCCACGCACAGCGCGTAGGTGAGGAGCGACTCGCCGAGACCGCCGTACTCCTCCGGGATCATGAGGCCGAAAATGCCCAGTTCCTTCAGGCCCTCGACGATCTGCGCGGGATACTCGTCGCGGTGCTCCAGGCCGGTGGCCACCGGCAGGATCTCCTTGTCGACGAAGCCGCGGACCGTGGCGACGATCTCGCGCTGGACCTCCGTCAGCCCCTCCGTCTGCGCCAGCCGTCCCATCACCGCTCCCCGCCGCGCCCAGCCGGCTCCGGGCGGCCCGGCTGCTCGCCGCCGCGCTCCCGGACGTACGCCTCCGTGGGCACCATCACCTTGCGCCGGAAGACGCAGACCAGGGTGCCGTCCTGGTTGTGCCCGCGGGTCTCGACGTGCACGATGCCGCGGTCGTCCTTCGACTTCGACGGCCACTTGTCCAGCACGGTCGTCTCGCCGTAGACCGTGTCCCCGTGGAAGGTGGGCGCCACGTGCTTGAGCGACTCGACCTCCAGGTTGGCGATCGCCTTGCCGGAGACGTCCGGCACGGACATGCCGAGCAGCAGCGAGTACACGTAGTTGCCGACGACGACGTTGCGGCCGAAGTCGGTGGCCTCGCCCGCGTAGTGCGCGTCGAGGTGCAGCGGGTGGTGGTTCATGGTCAGCAGGCAGAAGAGGTGGTCGTCGTACTCGGTGACGGTCTTGCCCGGCCAGTGCTTGTACACCGCGCCCGGCTCGAACTCCTCGTAGGTCCGTCCGAACTGCATGTCAGCCCTCCGGCGGGGTGAAGGCGGTGGTGCGGGTCATGCCGGCGGCGCGGCCCTTGCCCGAGATGACGAGGGCCATCTTGCGGCTCGCCTCGTCGATCATCTCGTCGCCGAGCATCGCGGAGCCCTTCCTGCCGCCCTCGTCCGAGGTGTGGTACTCGTACGCGTCGAGGATCAGCTCGGCGTGGTCGTAGTCCTCCTGGGACGGCGAGAAGACCTCGTTGGCGGCCTCGACCTGGCCCGGGTGCAGCACCCACTTGCCGTCGAAGCCGAGCGCGGCGGCGCGTCCCGCGACCTCGCGGAAGCCGTCGAGGTCGCGGATCTGGAGGTACGGGCCGTCGATGGCCTGGAGGTCGTGGCTGCGGGCGGCCATGAGGATGCGCATGAGGATGTAGTGGTAGGCGTCGGCCGGGTAGCCGGGCGGCTGCCGGCCGACGACCAGGGACTTCATGTTGATCGACGCCATGAAGTCGGCGGGCCCGAAGACGATGGTCTCCAGCCGGGGCGAGGCGGCGGCGATGGCGTCGACGTTCACCAGCCCCCTGGCGTTCTCGATCTGCGCCTCGATGCCGATGCGGCCGACCTCGAAGCCCATCGTCTTCTCGATCTGGGTGAGCAGCAGGTCGAGCGCGGTGATCTGCTCGGCGTCCTGGACCTTCGGCAGCATGAGGCAGTCCAGGTTCGGCCCGGCGCCCTCGACGACGGTGATGACGTCGCGGTACGTCCAGTGCGTGGTCCAGTCGTTGACCCGCACCACCCGTGTCTTGCCGCTCCAGTCGCCCTCGTTGAGGAACTTCACGATGGTGTGCCGCGCGTCGGGCTTCGCGAGCGGCGCGCAGGCGTCCTCCAGGTCCAGGAAGACCTGGTCGACGGGGAGCCCCTGGGCCTTCTCCAGGAACCGGGGGCTGGACCCCGGAACGGCGAGGCAGGAACGCCGCGGCCGCAGCCGGTCGGACGGGGTGGGGGCGGGGCTCATGCGGGGACCTCCTGGTCCAGCTTGTTCGCCAGTCTGATCTCGTCGACGATACGGCCGATGATCTGGGTGATTCCGAAGTCCTTCGGGGTGAACACGGCCGCCACCCCCGCGGCGCGCAGCGCCTCGGCGTCCGCGGCCGGGATGATGCCGCCGACGACCACGGGCACGTCGCCCGCGCCCGCCCGGCGCAGCAGGTCCAGGACGTCGGGGACGAGTGCCGCGTGCGAGCCGGAGAGGATGGACAGGCCGACGCAGTGCACGTCCTCGGCGACCGCGGCGGCCGCGATCTGCTCCGGCGTCAGCCGGATGCCCTGGTAGACGACCTCGAAGCCGGCGTCCCTCGCACGTACGGCGATCTGCTCGGCGCCGTTGCTGTGCCCGTCGAGGCCCGGCTTGCCGACCAGCAGCCGCAGCCGGCCGCTGCCCAGCTCCGCCGCGGTGGCCGCGGCCCGGTCCCGTACGGCGGTGAGCGCGGCCTCGCCGCCCGTCTCCGCCGCCGGGACGGCGACCGGCGCGCCGCCGACGCCCGTGGGGGCGCGGAACTCGCCGAAGACGTCGCGCAGCGCCCAGGCCCACTCGCCGGTGGTGGCGCCGGCGCGGGCGCACTCCAGGGAGGCGGGCATCAGGTTGGCCGTACCCGCCGCGGCGGCCTTCAGCGCCGTCAGCGCGCGCTGCACGCGCGGCTCGTCGCGGGAGAGCCGCCACTCGTGCATCGCGGCGACGACCCGCGCCTCCACGTCCGGGTCGACGGTCATGATCGCGGCGTCCAGGTCCGCGGTGAGCGGGCTGGGCTCGGTCTCCGTATGGCAGTTGACGCCGACGATCTTCTCCTCGCCCGACTCGATCCGGGCCCGCCGCTCGGCGTGCGAGGCCACGAGCCGCGCCTTGAGATAGCCGGACTCCACCGCCGCGACGGCACCGCCCAGCCGCTCGATGTGCGCCATCTCGGCGGTCGCGCCCTCGACCAGTTCGGCCACCCGCGCCTCCACCACGTGGCTGCCGTCGAAGAGGTCGGGGTGTTCCAGCAGGTCGCTCTCGTACGCCAGCACCTGCTGGATGCGCAGGCTCCACTGCTGGTCCCACGGGCGCGGCAGGCCCAGCGCCTCGTTCCAGGCGGGCAACTGCACGGCGCGGGCGCGGGCGTCCTTCGACAGCGTCACGGCCAGCATCTCCAGCACGATGCGCTGCACGTTGTTCTCCGGCTGCGCCTCGGTCAGGCCGAGGGAGTTGACCTGCACGCCGTAGCGGAAGCGGCGCTGCCGGGGGTCCTCGATGCCGTAGCGCTCGCGGGTGAGGGTGTCCCAGATGCGGGTGAACGCCCGCATCTTGCACATCTCCTCGACGAAGCGGACCCCCGCGTTGACGAAGAAGGAGATCCGGCCCACGACGTCGCCCAGCTTCTCCGGCGGCACCTGGCCGGAGTCGCGGACGGCGTCCAGGACGGCGGTCGCGGTGGCCAACGCGTACGCGATCTCCTGCACGGGCGTCGCGCCCGCCTCCTGGAGGTGGTAACTGCAGATGTTGATGGGGTTCCACTTCGGCATCTTCCCGACGGTGTACGCGATGGTGTCGGTGGTCAGCCGCAGCGAGGGGCCGGGCGGGAAGACGTACGTGCCGCGGGAGAGGTACTCCTTGACGATGTCGTTCTGGGTGGTGCCCGCGAGCTTCGCGATGCCCGCCTCGTCCAGGCCCTGCTCCTCCGCGACCACCAGGTAGAGCGCCAGCAGCCACATCGCGGTGGCGTTGATGGTCATGGAGGTGTTCGTGCGCTCCAGCGGGATGCCCGCGAAGAGGCGGCGCATGTCGCCCAGGTGCGAGACGGGCACGCCGACGCGGCCGACCTCGCCGCGGGCGAGCACGTGGTCGGGGTCGTAGCCGGTCTGGGTCGGCAGGTCGAAGGCGACGGACAGGCCGGTCTGGCCCTTGGCGAGGTTGCGCCGGTACAACTCGTTGGACGCCTCGGCGGTGGAGTGGCCCGCGTAGGTGCGCATCAGCCAGGGCCGGTCCTTGGCCGCCATCACACGTTCCCGGCGTGCTCGACGGCCCGCTCCTGCACACCCGGGCGGCCGGGTGCCGCGGCCGGTCGCCTGTCCGGCGGGGGGTCGCCGCGGAAGAGGTTGATCGCGTCGATGTGCGCGGCGCGCTTCTCCTCGTCCCGTACGCCCAGGCCCTCGGCGGGGGCGAGGCAGAGCACGCCGACCTTGCCCTGGTGCAGGTTGCGGTGGACGTCGTACGCCGCCTGGCCGGTCTCGGCCAGCGGGTAGGTCCTCGACAGGGTGGGGTGGATCCGGCCCTTGTCGACGAGGCGGTTGGCCTCCCACGCCTCGCGGTAGTTGGCGAAGTGCGAGCCGATGATCCGCTTCAGCGACATCCACAGGTAGCGGTTGTCGTACTCGTGCACGAAGCCGGAGGTCGACGCGCAGGTGACGATGGTGCCGCCGCGGCGGGTGACGTAGACGGAGGCACCGAAGGTCTCCCTGCCGGGGTGCTCGAAGACGATGTCGACGTCCTCGCCGCCGGTCAGCTCGCGGATGCGCGCGCCGAAGCGCTTCCACTCGCGCGGGTCCTGCTCGTGCTCGTCGCGCCAGAAGCGGTAGTCCTCGCCGCGCCGGTCGATGATCGCCTCGGCGCCCATCCGGCGGCAGATCTCCGCCTTCTCGGGGCTGGAGACCACGCAGATGGGCGTGGCGCCGCCGGCGAGCGCGAACTGCGTGGCGTACGAGCCGAGTCCGCCGCTCGCGCCCCAGATGAGCACGTTGTCGCCCTGCTTCATGGCGGCGCCGTTGCGGGAGACGAGCTGGCGGTACGCGGTGGAGTTGACCAGCCCGGGGGCGGCGGCCTCCTCCCAGGACAGGTGGTCCGGCTTGGGCATGAGCTGGTTGGACTTCACCAGCGCGATCTCCGCCAGGCCGCCGAAGTTGGTCTCGAAGCCCCAGATGCGCTGCTCGGGGTCGAGCATCGTGTCGTCGTGGCCGTCGGCGCTCTCCAGCTCCACCGACAGGCAGTGCGCCACCACCTCGTCGCCGGGACGCCAGGCGACGACGCCGGGTCCGGTGCGCAGCACCACGCCGGCGAGGTCGGAGCCGATGACGTGGTACGGCAGGTCGTGGCGCCTGGCGAGGGGGGAGAGGCGGCCGTAGCGCTCCAGGAAGGCGAAGGTGGAGAGCGGCTCGAAGATCGACGTCCAGACCGAGTTGTAGTTCACGGAGCTGGCCATGACCGCCACCAGGGCCTCGCCGGGGCCGAGTTCCGGCACCGGCACCTCGTCCAGGTGGAGCGACTTGCGCGGGTCCTTCTGGCGGGTGGTGAGCCCGGCGAACATCTCCGTCTCGTCCTTGTGCACCGTCACGGCCCGGTAGGACTCGGGCAGGGGCAGGGAGGCGAAGTCGGCGGCCGTGCTGTCGGGTGCCTGAATCGCGGCGAGTATCTCGTTCATGGTGCTGCCTCCGGCGAAGCGTGTCGGGGACGCTTGAGGGACGTCGGGGGTGAGAGCTGTGCGGCGTTCGCGAGGCGGTTCGGCTCCGGCGGTGCCGGTGTGCGCGGTACGGGCGCGGTGGCGCCCCCGCGCCCGTGACGAGGCGCGGGCCGGGTGCGCGAGCCGGGGGCTCGCGGGGACAGCCGGCGCGCGCAGCGGTCGCGTACGCCGGTCACCCGGATATCCCGTACCGTATGGCACGGCGTGCCAAGCTGCAAGACACTCGGTGCCAAAAATCTTTCTCAAGTGTTCGCGGCGGTGCACGGATGAGCATGCGAAGGCTCCCCGGCCGGAAGCGGCCGGGGAGCCGGGGGCGGGGGTGAACCCCCCGGTCAGCTCATCTTCAGCTCTTCTTCAGCGCCTTCTCGATGGTGCGCATGACCTCGCTCAGCGGCGCGTCCGTACGGGCCACCGCGACCAGCACGTCCGAGCTGTCACCGCCCCCCGCGACGACCGCCGGGGCGCCCGCCGCGCCCGCCTCCGCGCCGCCCAGGGGCGCGGGGCCGTGCGGCTGGCCGACGCCGGTGAACCTGGCCCGCACCACCGCGAAGGCGCGGTCGAGCTGGCCCTCCACGTCGCCCTCCGCGCCCGCGCGCAGCCAGCGGCGCAGCACGTGGTTGTGCGCGGTGACCACCGCGGAGGCGGCGACCTCGGCGAGCAGCGGGCCGTCGTCGCCGTCCTGGTGGGCGCCCTCGTCGAAGTGGCCCAGCAGGTAGCGGGTGAAGAGCCGCTCGTAGCGGGAGACCGAGGCGATCTCCCGCTCGCGCAGCGTGGGCACCTCACGGGTCAGGCGGTAGCGCTCGACGGAGACCGCGGGCTGGGCCGCGTACATCCGCATGACCTCCCGGATGCCGCGGCAGACGGTGTCCAGCGGGTACTCGTGCGGCGGCGCGGCGTCCAGGACGGCCTTCACGCGCTCGAGCGTGTCGTCGTGGTCGGGGAAGATCGCCTCCTCTTTGGAGCGGAAGTGGCGGAAGAAGGTGCGCCGGGCCACGCCCGCCGCGGCGGCGATCTCGTCCACTGTCGTCGCCTCGTAGCCCTTGGTCGCGAACAGCTCCATGGCGGCGGCCGCGATGTCGCGGCGCATCTTCAGGCGCTGGGTGCTGGAGTTCGAACGGCTGGGCTTCGCAGGCTGGGACATGTAAGGAACGTACTCCATGCGTGGCCCCCGGATCTCCGTCAATCCGGGGACGGGCGGCGGCGTCCTGCCTGGGCGCCGTCAGCGCCGGGCGGCGGCGTACTCGCGGAAGCCGCGGCCCGTCTTGCGGCCGAGGCAGCCGGCGGCGACCAGCTGCTCCAGCAGCGGTGCGGGCGCCAGGCCGGGGTCGCGGAACTCGCGGTGCAGCACGCGCTCGATGGCCAGCGAGACGTCCAGGCCGACGACGTCCAGCAGCTCGAAGGGGCCCATGGGGTAGCCGCCGCCGAGCTTCATCGCGGCGTCGATGTCGTCGGGCGAGGCGTAGTGCTCCTGGACCATCTTCACCGCGTTGTTGAGATACGGGAAGAGCAGCGCGTTGACGATGAACCCGGCCCGGTCGCCGCAGTCCACCGCGTGCTTGCCCAGCCTGGCGCAGACCGCGCGGACGGTGGCGTGCGCGTCGTCCGCGGTACGGACCGTGCGCACCACCTCGACGAGCTTCATCACCTGCGCCGGGTTGAAGAAGTGCATGCCGACCACGTCCTCGGGGCGCGAGGTGGCGGCGGCGCAGGCGATGACGGGCAGGGAGGAGGTGGTGGTCGCCAGCACGGCGCCGGGCCGTGCCACCTCGTCCAGGGCGGCGAACACCTGCCGCTTGACCGCCAGGTCCTCGGCGACGGCCTCCACCACCAGGCCGGCGCCGGCCAGCGCGTCCAGGGCGCCGGCGGGGGAGATCCGGGCCAGCGCGGCGTCGCGGCCGGCGGCGTCGAGGCGGCCCCTGGCCACGGAGCGGTCCAGCGACGCGGCGACCCGGGCCCTGGCCGCCGCCGCCTTGTCCGCGTTGCGGGCGGCGAGGGTGACCGCGTACCCGGCCCGGGCGCAGACCTCCGCGATGCCGCTCGCCATCGTGCCCGAGCCGGCCACACCGATCTCCTCGACGGGCCGCGGCGGCGCGCCCGGCGCCGCGGCCCCGGGCACGGCGTCCGGCACGACGGTGCCGCTGCCGGGGGCGTCGTAGGCGTAGAAGCCGCGGCCCGCCTTGCGGCCGGTGAACCCGGCGGCGGTCAACTGGCCGAGGACGGGCGCGGGGGCGTGCAGCCGGTCCTGCGACGCGGCGTACATGGCCTCCAGCACCGTACGCGCGGTGTCGACGCCGATGAGGTCGAGCAGCTCCAGCGGGCCCATGGGCAGGCCGCAGCCGAGCTTCATCGCCGCGTCGATGTCCTCGCGGGTGGCGTACCGCGACTCGTACATCGCCGCGGCCTGGTTGAGATAGCCGAAGAGCAGCCCGTCGGCGATGAACCCGGGCCGGTCCCCGACCGCGACGGGCTCCTTGCCCAACTCCCGCACCAGCGCGGTGACCTGCGCCACCGCGGCCGGCTCGGTGAGCACCGAGGAGACCACCTCCACCAGCCGCATCGCCTGGACCGGGGTGAAGAAGTGCAGGCCGAGGACGCGCTCGGGGCGGGCGGAGGAGGCGGCGAGGCGGGTGACGGAGAGCGCGTTGGTGCCGGTGGCGAGCACGGTGCCGGGGCGGACGATGCCGTCCAGTTCCGCGATGACCTGCTGCTTGATCTCGTACGACTCGGGCACCACCTCGATGACCAGGTCCGCGTCCGCGGCCGCGCGCAGGTCGGGGAACGTGCGCAGCCGGGCCAGGACGCCGGCGCGATCGCCCTCGGCGAGCCGGCCGCGGGCCACGGCGCGCTCGGTGGCGCGCTCCAGCGCGGCGACGCAGCCGCGGGCGGCGGCCGGGCTCACGTCGATGCCGACGACCTCGCGGCCGGCGCGGGCCAGCACCTCGCAGAGGCCGGTGCCCATCGTGCCGAGACCGACGACGGCCACGGTGGGGAAGGGAACCGGGGGGAACTCGGGGGACTCGGGGACAGGGCTGCGGTCCATCGCGGGACTCCAGTCGTGACGCGGGAGATGAGGGTCCGGGGCCGCACGCGCGCGGCGTCCGGGCCGGGGCGCGGGAGCCCGCGGCTAGAACCGCGCGGGGCGGCGGGGCGCGCGGGGCGAGATCCGCGGCCTGCCCTGTCCCGGGGCCGGGCGTCCTCGCCACGGGCACCGGGGCGCCCGTCGCGCGTGCTGTCAGTTGCCGAACCGACTTCAGCTCTCGGCGGCTGCGTCACCAGACCGCCCGAGCAGGGGTGCTGCTCGTCCCCCGAGCTTAACTCGTGAGTAACCATGGGCGCCAGAGGGCGAATCAGGGAATGTACCCGTCAGCCGGGGCACACATGGAGTGAACCCCGATCGACCAGCCCGTCACCGACCGGTGGCGGGTACGTACCCTGAGTGCCGGCGAGGCAGGGGGCCGAGGCATGGACCAGGAGTATCTGGCGCTCACCGAACGGATCCGCGGCAGGCTGGAGGACCCGCCGGCGCGGGCGCGGTTCGAGCACATGACCGCGCTCGCGCGGCAGCGCACGACCACCGCCCACGAGGAGCTGGCGCGCGTGCTGGAACAGCCGGGCGAGCCGCTCTGGGCCCGGGAGCTGGCGGCCTTCGCGCTGGGCACGGCGGGGGACCGGCGGGCGTTCGAGACGCTGGTGCTGCTGCTCAACTACCGCGATCCGGTACGGGCGGAGAGCGCGGCGTGCGCGCTGGCCCGGCTCGGCGACCCGCGCACCGCGCGGGCGGCGGCGGCCCTGGCGACGAACCCGCTGCGCACCGCGTACGCGCTGCACGCCATCCGGCTGCTGGTCAGGCTGCGCGCGCCGGAGTCGGCGCCCGCGCTGATCAGCACGCTCCAGCGGCTGGTGCGCGAGCCGCAGCACCACTGGCCGATCGCCACCGCCTGCGTGGAGGGGCTGGGCGAGCTGGGCGACCCGCGCGCGATCCCGGCGCTCTCCGAGGCGCTCGGCTTCCCGCAGTTGTGGCGCGCGGCGACGGCGGCGATCACCCGCATAGGCCCGCGCACCCCGTCGCAGTGAAGGCGGCGCGCGCCCGGAGCGGCCGGGCCGCCGGCGTAGCGGCGCGGGGCGGCGTCAGAGGAGCGTCAACTGCGTGGTCTCCGGGCCCTCCGGCGGCGCGCCGGGACCCTCCTGGGGCTCGATGCGGCGCGCGATGCCCGGGGCCGACGGGCCTATGCCCAGCTCCGCCGCGTACTCGTGGACCTGGCGGGTGATCTGGCGCTGATACCACTTCGGCGCATACGACCCGCCCGCGTACATCGTGCGGTAGCGCCGGACCAGATGCGGGTGGTGGTGCTCCAGCCAGGCCATGAACCACTCCCGCGCGCCCGGCCGCAGATGCAGCACCAGCGGCGTCACCGACGTGGCACCCGCCTCCGCCACCGCCCGCACCGTGGCGCGCAGTTGCCGGGGGGAGTCGCTGAGGAACGGGATCACCGGCGCCATCAGCACCCCGCAGCCGATGCCGTGCTCCGCGAGCGTGCGCACCACGTCGAGCCGGCGCTGCGGCGCGGGCGTGCCCGGCTCCACGGTCCGCCACAGCTCCTCGTCCAGAAATCCCACCGAGACCGCGACCCCGACCTGCGTGACCTCGGCCGACTGCTTGAGCAGCGGCAGGTCGCGGAGGATCAGCGTGCCCTTGGTGAGGATCGAGTACGGATTGGCGAAGTCCCGCAGCGCCGCGAGGATGCCGGGCATCAGCCGGTACCGCCCCTCGGCCCGCTGGTAGCAGTCGACGTTCGTGCCCATGGCGATGTGCTCGCCGTGCCACCGGCGGCTCGCCAGCTCGCGGCGGAGCAGCTCCGGGGCGTTGATCTTCACCACGATCTGCGAGTCGAAGCCGCGGCCGGTGTCGAGGTCCAGGTAGCCGTGGGTCTTCCTGGCGAAGCAGTAGACGCAGGCGTGGCTGCAGCCCCGGTAGGGGTTCACGGTCCAGTCGAAGGCCATCCGCGACGCGCCCGGCACCCTGTTGACGATCGAGCGGGCCCGCACCTCGTGGAACGTGATGCCGCGGAACTCCGGGGTGTCGAAGGTGCGGGTCACGACGGCCGCCGTGCCGAAGAGGGCGGGCGGTCCGGCCCCCGTGGCCGCGCCGCCGTCGGCGGCCTCGTCGGTCAGATTCTCCCAGCGCATCGGCACCTCCCGTTGATCTGCCGCCGAGAATAGAACACACGTTCCCTTCGCGTCGAGTCCTCGATCGGGTGACCCCGGTCAACACCGCTCCGCCAGGGCCGCCGGGCGGCTCGCCGGTTCGGGTGGATTCCCGCCGCGCGCCCGTACGCCCCCCGCTCCGCGGGCCCGTTCGCGAAAGCCGCTGATGAGCGCCCGACCGGCGCCCCGCGCACCGGAGTTGGCACGGCTCCGCCGGGCCGTACGGGGGAGTGAATCGCGTTTGCCCCCGGATCTTGGACGGTGCGAAAAATGGTCCGGCGCAGGCGGACGATGGGGAGCTGGCACGTGGGGACGACCCTGGTGAACGACGAGCCGGTCACCGTGCCCGCGGCCGGCCCGGCGATGGGCACGGCGGAGCCGGCGCAACGGCCGGGACGTACCGGAAAGGGCGGACCGCCGGCCGGGAGCGGCGCCGCGCCCGGCGCCGGCGACGGCGACGAGCTGAGCCCCTGGCGCGTCCGGCTGGTGTTCCCGGCCCTGATGCTCGCGCTGCTCCTCGCCGCGCTGGAGCAGATGATCGTCGCCACCGCGCTGCCGAAGATCGTCGGCGAACTGCACGGCCTGGACCAGATGTCCTGGGCGATCACCGCCTATCTGCTCACGTCCACCATCAGCCTGCCGATCTACGGCAAGCTCGGCGACCTCTTCGGCCGCAAGGGCGTCTTCCAGTTCGCGATCGTGGTGTTCGTCGTCGGCTCCGGCCTCGCCGGGGCCTCGCGCAGCATGGACCAGCTCATCGCGTTCCGCGCCGTCCAGGGACTGGGCGCCGGCGGTCTCATGATCGGCGTGCAGGCGATCATCGCGGACATCGTCCCGTCCCGCGAACGCGGCCGGTACATGGGCCTGATCGGCGCCTCCTTCGGGCTCGCCTCGGTCGCGGGACCGCTGCTCGGCGGGTTCTTCACCGACGAGCTCTCCTGGCGCTGGTGCTTCTACTTCAACGTGCCCTTCGGCCTGGTCACCCTGGTGGTGACCGGACTGGTGCTGAAGCTGCCCAAGCCGGCGGCCCGGCCCCGGCTCGACGTCCTGGGCGGGCTCTTCCTCGCCGCCGCCTCCACCTGCCTGGTGCTGCTCACCAGTTGGGGCGGCCTGGAGTACGACTGGACCTCCGACGTCATCCTCGGCCTCGGCGCGGGCGCCGTCGCCGCCACCGTCCTGCTGCTCGTCGTCGAGCACTTCGCCGTCGAGCCCGTCATGCCCCTGCGGCTCTTCCGCGACAGCATCTTCAACGTCACCTCCCTGGTCGGGGTGGTGACCGGGGTGGCGATGTTCGGCGCCGCCAGCTACCTGCCGACCTTCCTGCAGATGGTCGACGGCGCCAGCGCCACCGAGTCGGGAATGCTGATGCTGCCGATGATGATCGGCACCGTCGCCGCCTCCATCACCTCCGGGCAGCTCATCACCCGCACCGGCCGCTACCGCCCCTACCCGGTGGCCGGCTGCGCCGTCGCCGCCGTCGGCATGTGGCTGCTCTCCCGGCTGGACGAGGACACCTCGCAGCTCTCGTACAGCATCTGGATGGCCGTCCTCGGCATCGGCCTCGGGCTCGTCCTGCCCGTGCTCATCCTCGCCGTGCAGAACGCGGTGCGCCCCGCCGACCTGGGCGTCGCGACCAGCGCGCACAACTACTTCCGGCAGATCGGCGGCTCGGTCGGCACGGCCGTCTTCGGCACCCTCTTCTTCGACCGCCTGGCCGACGAACTGGCCGGCACCCTGCCCCCGCCGCCCCCTGGCGCCACGCTGCCGGAGGCGGAGTCGATCACCCCCGAGGCTGTCCACGCGCTCGACGCCGAGCTGCGCGACGGCTACATCCGCGCCTACGCCGAGGCCATGCCGGGCATCTTCCTGTACCTGGTGCCCGTGCTCGTCCTCGGCGTGGTGTTCGCGTTCCTGCTGAAGGAGAGACCACTGGTGTCCCAGAACCACTCGGGGCCCGGCCCCGTCACGGACGAGTACCCGGGGGTCGACACCACCGTGCCCGCGGCCCGCGGCACCGTCCCGGCGGGCGCCGGCGTGCCGGTGTGCGGCAGCGTGCAGCACCAGGACGGCACCACCGTGCCGCGCGCGGCGCTCACCCTCATCGACGGCGCCGGCCGCCAGGTGGGCCGCGACGCCAGCCGCGACGACGGCCGGTACGTGCTGCCGACCCCGGGGGCCGGCTCGTACGTCCTGGTGGCCGCGGCCGGCGGACACCAGCCGCAGGCCGTCACGGTCACCGTCGGGGACCGGCCGGTCGAACTGGACCTGGTGCTCGGCGGTGCGGGCCGCATCTGCGGCACCGTCGCGGCGGCCGACGGCACACCGCTGGGAAACGTCGTCGTGACGCTCACCGACGCGCGCGGGGAGGTCGTCGCCTCGGCGCGCAGCAGCCACGACGGCTCGTACGCGATCGGCGAACTGGTCGCGGGCGAGTACACCCTGGCGGCCACCGCGCCGGGCTTCCGGCCCGCGGCGCTGCCGGTCTCGGTGCAGGCGGCGCGGGAGACCCGGCAGGACGTCGAGCTGGCCGGCGGCGCGGTGCTCCGCGGCACCGTGCGGGCGTACGGCGGCCGGCCGGTGGAGGACGCCAGGGTGACGCTCCTGGACGCCGCGGGCAACGTCGTCGACACCGGCACCACGGGGCCGGACGGCGCGTTCCGCTTCGTCGACCTGTCGGCGGGCGAGTACACCGTCATCGCCGCGGGGTACCCGCCGGTGGCCACGGTGCTGCGCGTGGAGGGCGGCGGCCGCACGGAACGCGACCTCCAGCTCGGCCACGGCGACTAGCCGCCGCTCCGGCCGGGCGGAGGACCCGCGCCGGGACGCGTGCGCCGGGGTGCGGCGCCGGTCGTCGCGAGCGTGCATCCTCCGGCTGGCGGAGGGCCGCGACGGTTGTCGAAGTGGCTGGTCGCGGGGCGTTCCGGGGGAGTTGAGGCGGTCTAGACCTCTGTACGTATCCACAGGGGTTTCACCGCTTCGTCCGACCGCGTACCGTGGCTCGGCATGAAGGTCTTGATCAGCGCCGACATGGAGGGGGCCACCGGCGTCACGTGGCCCGCCGACGTGCTTCCCGGCGGCCCGCAGTGGGAGCGCTGCCGGCCCATGTTCACATCCGACGTCAACGCCGCCATCGAGGGCTTCTTCGCCGGCGGCGCCGACGAGGTGCTGGTCAACGAGGCGCATTGGACGATGCGCAATCTGCTGCTGGAGCGCATCGACGACCGCGCCCAGATGCTCACCGGGCGGCACAAGTCGCTGTCCATGGTCGAGGGCGTCCAGCACGGCGACGTCGACGGCATCGCCTTCGTGGGCTATCACACGGGCGCGGGCGCCGAAGGGGTCCTCGCGCACACCTACCTGGCCAACTCCATCACGGGCGTCTGGCTCAACGGCGTGCGGGCCAGCGAGGGCCTGCTGAACGCGCACGTGGTCGCCGAGTTCGGCGTCCCCGTCGTGCTCGTCACCGGCGACGACAAGACGATCGAGGACGCCAAGGGGTACGCGCCCGCGGCCCCCGGCGTCGCCGTCAAGGACTACGTCTCGCGGTACGCCGCGGTCTGCCGCACCCCGGCGCGTACCGCGGCGGACATCCGGGCCGCGGCCACCGAGGGCGCGGCGCTCGCGGTGCGGGCGGAGCCGGTGCGCGGCGGCCCGTTCACGGTGGAGCTGGAGTTCGACGCGGAGCATCTGGCCGGCGCGGCCACGGTGGTGCCGGGCGTGGCGCCGACCGGCGAGCGGCGCGTGGCGTATACGACGGAGACCATGTACGAGGGCATCCGCTGCTTCAAGGCGGTCACCACGCTCGTCTCGGCCGCGGTGGAGGAGCAGTATGGCTGACGCGACCCCGCATGCCCCCGCCGCCCCGCACCCGGGCCCGGACGCCGCGGCGCTGGACGAGGTCGTGGGCTTCACCTCCGACCTCATCCGCATCGACACCACGAACCACGGCGGCGGCGACGGCGTGGAGCGCCAGGCCGCGGAGTACGTCGCGGAGCGCCTCGCCGGCGCGGGCATCGAGCCCGCCCTGCTGGAGAAGGCCCCCGACCGGACGAACGTCGTGGCCCGCATCGAGGGCACGGACCCCGGTGCCGACGCGCTGCTCGTCCACGGCCATCTCGACGTGGTGCCCGCCGAGCCCGCCGACTGGAGCGTCCACCCCTTCTCCGGCGAGATCCGCGACGGCGTGGTCTGGGGCCGCGGCGCCATCGACATGAAGAACATGGACGCGATGGTCCTCGCGGTCGTACGGGCCTGGGCCCGCGCCGGCGTCCGCCCCCGCCGCGACATCGTGCTCGCCTTCACCGCCGACGAGGAGGCCAGCGCCGAGTACGGCTCCGGCTATCTCGCCGAGGAGCACGCCGCCCTCTTCGACGGCTGCACCGAGGGCATCAGCGAGTCCGGCGCCTTCACCTTCCACGCCGGCAACGGCCTGCGCCTCTACCCCGTCGCCGCCGGCGAGCGCGGCACGGCCTGGCTGCGGCTCACCGCCCGCGGCCGCGCGGGACACGGCTCGAAGGTCAACGCGGACAACGCCGTCTCCCGGCTGGCCGCCGCCGTCGGCCGCATCGGCGAGCACCGCTGGCCCGTCCGGCTCACCCCCACCGTCCGCGCCGCGCTCGTCGAGACGGCCGCGGCCTACGGCGTCGAGGTCGCCCCCGGGGAGCTGGACGACCCCGCCTTCGACGTGGACGCGCTGCTCGGCAAGCTCGGCCCCGCCGCCGCCCTCGTCGCCCCCACCGTGCGGAACAGCTCCAACCCCACCGTCCTCGAAGCCGGCTACAAGGTGAACGTCATCCCCGGCAGCGCCACCGCCCAGATCGACGGCCGGATGGTGGCCGGCGGCGAGGAGGAGTTCGCGCGCACGCTCGACGAGCTGACCGGACCGCACGTGGACTGGGAGTTCAGCCACCGCGAGGTCCCGCTCACCGCCCCCGTCGACGCGCCCCTCTACGCCGCGATGCGCGCCTCCCTGGAGCGCTTCGACCCCGGCGCGCACGTCGTGCCCTACTGCATGTCGGGCGGCACCGACGCCAAGCAGTTCTCCCGTCTGGGCATCACCGGCTACGGCTTCTCGCCGCTGAAGCTCCCCGCCGGATTCGACTACCAGGAGCTGTTCCACGGCGTGGACGAGCGGGTGCCGGTGGACGCGCTGCACTTCGGCGTGCGGGTGCTGGACGACTTCCTCAGATCGGCCTGACGGCACACCTCCCCCCGGCGGCCGCGCGGGAACGCGGCCCACGACCAGCGAGCGCGCCCGCCGCGAGCGGCGGCGCCTCGACCACCAGCGGAAAGAGACGACGCCGCCCGTGACCACCGCCCCGTACGGCTCCTGGCCCTCCCCCCTGACCGCCGCCCTCGCCGCGACCCACGACGGCCGCCCGGAGTATCTGGACGCCGTCGGCGACGAGGTGTGGTGGACCGCCCCGCGGCCGCGCGAGGGCGGGCGGCGGGCGCTGGTGCGGCTGCGCCCGGACGGCACCGAGGAGTCGGTGCTGCCCCCGCCGTGGAACGTGCGCAACCGGGTCATCGAGTACGGCGGCCGGCCCTGGGCCGGCGTTCCGCGCGCCACCGGCGGCCCGCTGATCGTCTTCACCCACTTCGCCGACCAGCGGCTGTACGCGTACGAGCCGGACGGCGGCGGCGAGCCGCGCCCGCTCACCCCCGTCTCCGCCGTCGGCGGCGGGCTGCGCTGGTGCGACGCGGTCGTGCTGCCGGAGCGCGGCGAGGTGTGGTGCGTGCTGGAGGAGTTCACCGGCCAGGCGCCCACCGACGTCCGCCGCGTGCTCGCCGCCGTGCCGCTGGACGGCTCCGCGGCGGCCGACCGGTCGGCCGTACGCGAGCTCACCGACGACCGGCACCGCTTCGTCACCGGCCCCCGCCTCTCCCCGGACGGCCGGCAGGCCGCCTGGATCGCCTGGGACCACCCGCAGATGCCGTGGGACGGCACGGAGCTGCGCGTCGCCGACGTCACCGGGGAGGGCCGGCTGGCCGGGGTCACCACGGTCCTCGGCGCCCAGACCGGCTCCGAGGCGGAGTCCGTCGCGCAGGCCGAGTGGCTGCCGGACGGCACGCTGGTGGCCGCCACCGACCGCAGCGGCTGGTGGAACCTGCACCGGGTCGACCCCGCCACCGCGGTGACCACCGAACTCTGCCCGCTGCCCGAGGAGTTCGCCGACGCGCTCTGGAAGGTCGGGCTGCGCTGGTTCGCCGTCCTCGGCAGCGGCCTCGTCGCCACCCTGCACGGCACCGGCGGCACCCGCCTCGGCGTCCTCGACCCCGCCACCGGCGAGCTGGCCGACGTGCCGGGACCCTGGTCGAACTGGGCCGCGGCCCTCGCCGTCGCCGGGGAGCGGGTCTTCGGCCTGGCCGCGAGCCCCGTCACCGGGTACGAGGTCGTGGAGCTGGACACCGCCACCGGCTACGCCCGCGTCGCGGGCAACGCCCACCGCGACGCCGTCGGCCCGGACTTCCTGCCGCGGCCCGTGTCCCGCACCTTCGCGGGCCCCGGGGGCCGCGAGGTGCACGCCCACGTCTACCCGCCGCACCACCCGGAGCTGACCGGCCCCGAGGACGAGCTGCCGCCGTACGTGATCTGGGCGCACGGCGGCCCCACCGGGCACGTACCGCTGGTGCTCGACCTGGAGATCGCCTACTTCACCTCGCGCGGCATCGGCGTCGCCGAGGTGAACTACGGCGGCTCCACCGGCTACGGCCGCGCCTACCGCGAGCGGCTGCGCGAGCAGTGGGGCGTGGTGGACGTCGAGGACTGCGCCGCCGTCGCCCGCGCGCTGGCCGACGAGGGCACCGCCGACCCGGCCCGGCTGGCGATCCGCGGCGGCAGCGCGGGCGGCTGGACCACCGCCGCGTCCCTCACCTCGCCGCTGGCCGAGGGGCTGTACGCGTGCGGCACGATCGTCTACCCCATCCTCGATCTCGCCGGCTGGGCCACCGACGAGACCCACGACTTCGAATCGCGCTATCTGGAGTCGCTGGTCGGCCCGCTCGCCGAGGTGCCCGAGCGGTACCGCGACCGTTCCCCGGTCCACCACGCCGACCGGATCACCGCGCCGTTCCTGCTGCTCCAGGGGCTGGACGACGTGATCTGCCCGCCGGTGCAGTCCGAGCGGTTCCTGGCGGCGCTCGCCGGCCGGGGCGTGCCGCACGCGTACCTGACCTTCGACGGCGAGGGCCACGGCTTCCGCCGCGCCGACACCCTGATCCGGGCGCTGGAGGCCGAGCTGTCGCTGTACGCGCAGACGTTCGGCTTCGCGGCGCCGGACGTGCCGGCCGTGGACCTGGGCGCGCCCGTGCCCCCCGCCGCCGCGACCGCCCGCCCGGCCGCCCCGGGCACCGGGTCCGCCGCCGCGCTCGTCCGCCCCCGCCGGCTGCGGACCGGCGACCGGGTCGCGGTCGTCGCCCCCAGCGGCGGGTTCCCGCGCAAGGAGCTGGACGCCGGCGTCGAGGTGCTGCGCGGCTGGGGCCTGGACGTCGTCGTCCACCCCACCGCGTACGGCGAGCACGACACGCTGTCCTACCTGGCCGCCGACGACGCCGCCCGCGCCCGCGACTTCGAGCGCGCCTGGTGCGACCCGGAGGTCGCCGCGGTCTTCTCCGGCCGGGGCGGCTACGGCGCCCACCGCATGCTCGACCACGTCGACTGGGCCGCCCTGCGCGCCGCGGGACCGAAGGTCTACGTCGGCTTCAGCGACGCCACCGCCCTGCACGAGGCGATCGCGACACACCTCGGCGTGGCCACCCTGCACGGGCCGATGCCCGCCTGGGCGCCGTTCGCGGCGGACGACACCACCCGCGAGCACCTGCGCCGCACCCTCTTCGAGCCGGCCGCCGTGCAGCGCCTGACCAGCCCCGGCGCCCGCGCCCTCGTCCCGGGCCGGGCCCGCGGCGTCACCCTCGGCGGCTGCGTCAGCCTGCTCGCCGCCGGTCTCGGCACCCCCGGCGCCCGGGCCGGCGCCGCCGGCGGCATCCTGCTCATCGAGGACGTCGAGGAGGAGGACTACCGGCTCGACCGCATCCTCACCCAGCTCCGCCGCAGCGGCTGGCTGACGGGCGTCGCCGGTGTCGTCTGCGGCACCTGGGAGGACTCCGGCCCGTACGAGGCCGTCCGCGCCGTGCTCGCCGACCGGCTCGGCGACCTCGGCGTGCCGGTGCTGGAGGGCCTGGACTTCGGCCACGGCGTCCCCGCCCTCACCGTCCCGCTCGGCCTCCCCGCCGTCCTCGACGCGGACGCGGGCACCCTCACCCTCGACGCCCCGGGGCTCGCCTGAGCCGCCGCCGGCGTTCGCCCGAACGGGCCCGGCCGCCGGGCGCGATCCCGCATGCGGGGAGCACGCTGGGCTCATGGCTCACACCTCGGTACGGACCGGCGGCCCCCGGCAGGCGCTCACGGCCCGCCGGGTGGCCGCGCTCGTGCTGGCCGCCCTCGGCCTGGCGTTCATCTTCCAGAACACCCGCCGCACCCGCATCCAACTGCTGTTCTGGGAGGTCACCACGCCGCTGTGGCTGGCGCTGCTGGCGGTGGCGGTGATCGGCATGATCGTGGGGTGGATGCTCCAGCGCCGCAGATGACGCGGGCGCCCCTCGGCCTCAGCCGCCGAGCAGCGCCGCGCGCAGCGCCTGTACGGGGGCGGTAGCGGCGTCCTGCGCGCGGTGGGCCAGGGCGAGGGTCAGCTCCCAGCGCGGCAGGTCGGTGACGGGCAGCTCGACGAGCGACCCGGCGGCCAGGTCGGGACCCACCGTGGAGCGGGTCAGCACCCCGGCGTGGCTGCCGCGGCGGGCCAGGCCCGCGACGGTCTCGGCGGGGGAGACGGGGTGGAGTCCGGTGGCCGGCACGGGGGCCGCGCGCAGCAGGTCGAGGAAGCGCGCCGCCCCGTCGCCCCACGCCGTACAGGCCACCGGATACGCGGCCAGGTCCCGGATCCGCAGCGGTCCTCCGGTGTCCAGGGGGTGCCCGGGGCGGGCGACGCAGACGACCGGGTCGGTGAGGAACGGCTCCACGGTCAGGGTGTGCGGGTACGGTCCCGGCACCACGAACCCGATGTCCACGGTGTGGTCGGCCAGGCCGCGCACCACCTCCTCGCTGTGCGCGTCCGTGCACACGACCTCGACGTCCAGCGGCGCGAGCGCGTCGAGCACCCGCGGCACCACGCTCGGCGCGAACGTCGCGTGCAGGGCGACCCGCACCCGCGGGCGGCCGGGCTCGGCCCGTACGACCGCGACCGCCTCCTCCGCGAGCGCGAGACACCGCTCGGCGTAGGGCAGCAGCCGCTCCCCGGCCGGGGTGAGCCGCACGCCCCGGCCGCCGCGGAGGAACAGCGGGCGGCCCAGGTCGCGTTCGAGGCGGGCCATCCGCTCGCTGACGGCGGGCTGACTCAGCCGCAGCCGCGCGGCGCCCCGGCCGAAGCTGCCCGCCGTGGCCACCGACCGGAACACCCGCAGATCCTCCAGGGAGAGCGCCATAGGAAAACCCTATGTCTTCTCATCGGAAAGACGCCCCTTCCCTGTCGTGGGGTCCGAGGTGAAGATCGGCTGCATGGACGTATCCCTGCACGACGACGACCTCACCCCGGCGGCGCTCGCCGCCGAGCACCGGCGCCTGGGCACCGCCGCGACGCGGCTGGTCGCCGAGTACGCCGCGGCGCTGGACGGCCTCCCCGTCTGCTCCGGCGCCACCGCGGCGCACCTGCGCGAGCGCTTCGCCGGGCCGCTGCCCGAGCGGGGCACGGACGCGCTGGAACTGCTCGACGCGCTCGCCCGCGACGTCGTCGCCGACGCCACGCACATCTCCAGCCCGCGCTACTTCGGCCTCTTCAACCCCGCGCCGCTGCCCGTCGCCGTCTGGACCGACGCGGTGTGCTCCGCGCTCAACCAGAACGCCGCCGCGTGGCGGCAGTCGCCGACCGCGACCGCGCTGGAGGAGCGCGTCCTGCGCTGGCTGTGCGACCTGCTCGGCTACGGCGACGGCGCGTTCGGCACGCTCACCAGCGGCGGGTCCGAGGCGAACCTCATCGGGCTGAAGTGCGCCCGGGACGCGGCCGCCGGCACCACGGCCGCGGCCGGGCTCGGCGGCGCGCCGCTTCGCGTGTACGCCTCGGAGCAGGCCCACTTCTCGCTGGTCAAGGGCGTGGACATGCTGGGGATCGGCCGGGACAACCTGCGCCGCGTCGGCACCGACGCGCGCTTCCGCGTCCGCGTCGGCGAGCTGCGCGCCGCCGTCGAGCGGGACCTCGCCGCCGGGCTGCGGCCCGCCTGCGTCGTCGGCGTGGCCGGCACCACCTCCTCCGGCGCCGTCGACCCGCTGGACGAACTCGCGGACGTGGCCGCGGAGTACGGTCTCTGGTTCCACGTCGACGCGGCGTACGGCGGGGCGCTGGCGTTCTCCGCGCGGCACGGCGGACTGCTGCGGGGCGTGGCGCGGGCGGACTCCGCGACCCTGGACCCGCACAAGTGGATGTTCGTGCCGTTCTCCTGCGGCGCGCTGCTGACCCGCGACGGCGCGCGGGTGCTGCGCGACGCCTTCGACACCGATCCGGCGTACCTGGACGACCGGCGGGGCGGGGACCGCGAGCCGGCGGACGGCACCCCGGACGGCCCCCCGGACGACGGGCCTCTCGACTTCTTCCGCCTGGGCCCGCTCGGCACCCGGCGCGCCAACGCGCTCAAGCTGTGGGCCGCCCTCGCCGGCCTCGGCCGGGACGGCTACCGGCGGATCGTGGAACGGCAGTTGGACCTCACCCGGTACCTCGCCGCCGGGCTGGCCGCCGCGGACGGCTTCGAGCCCGCGGGCGACGTACAGACCGCCGTGTGCTGCGTGCGCTATCTGCCCGCGGCCGTACGGGACGCGCCGGCCGCGACGCGGGACGCGGTGCAGCGCGCGCTCCAGCAGCGCGTCGAGCGCGGCGGACGGGCGTGGGTGGCGACCACGGTCCTCGACGGCAGGCGGGCGCTGCGGATCAACGTCAACGGGTTCCTCACCCGCCGCGGGCACGTGGACGAACTCGTCGCGCTGCTGCGGGCGGAGGGGCCGCGGGCGGCGGCCGATGTCAGTGCCGGGCCGTAGCGTCGGGACCATGAGCAGCACGCCACCGCCGGGCCGCGAGGTCCCCGCCTGCCACGAGTGGACGCCGCCCGGCGTCGCACCCGCGCGCGTGCCCGTCGCCGGTCCGGGCGGGGCACTCGGGGCGATACGGCGCTGGCAGGACGGCCGGTGCGCGGTCTGCGGGCTGTGCCCGGCCCGGCTGGTCACCGACCACCACCACGTCTCCGGGCTGGTCCGCGGCCTCCTCTGCGACTCGTGCAACGTCGCCGAGGGGCGCCGCACCTCGTCCTACGCCGAGCCCTACGCCTCGTACCGCCGCCGTCCGCCCGCGCTGATCGTCGGCCTCACCGAGCGCTATCCCCACTGGCGCCCGAACGCCTACCACTACGTCCTCGGCGACCCGCCCGACGACCCCGCGCTCGCCGCCCGCGTCCTCGGCCACCTCATACGCCACCCGCCCCGGCGCCCCACCGGACGCCCCGTCGAGATCCCCGGGCTGCCCGGCCACTACCTGGTCGGAGACGGGATGCGCCGTCTCGCCGAGCGGCTGGCGGCGGAGGCATAGTGGAGACATGACTGTCCTCTTCCGTCGTACCGCACCGATCCTCCGCATCTTCGACATCGCCAAGGCACGCGAGTTCTACCTCGACTACCTGGGCTTCACGGTCGACTGGGAGCACCGATTCGCCGACGGCTTCCCGCTCTACATGCAGGTCTCCCGCGGAGACCTCACCCTCCACCTGAGCGAGCACCACGGCGACGCCAGCCCCGGCGCCACGGTCTACGTCGAGATCGACGGCGCCGGCGAGCTGCACGCCGAGCTGAAGGCCAAGGACTACCCGTACCTGAAGCCGGGACTCGAGGAGGACGCCGGGATCGGCACGATCCTGGAGCTGACCGACCCCTTCGGCAACCGGCTGCGGTTCGTCCAGCCGAACCCCTGACCGGCGGCGGGGCGTACACTCGCCCGGTGCCCGAGAACGACGTCATCGCGGCCGGCGCGCGCACCGCGATCCGCCTCCCGCGCCCCGCGGACGAGGAGGAGTTCCTCGCCCGCGCCCGGGCCAGCGCCCGGCTCCACCACCCGTGGCTCTCCCCGCCCGCCACCCCCGCCGACTACCGTGCCTATCTGGAGCGGCTCACCGAGCCGCAGACCGAGGGGTTCCTCGTCTGCGAGCGGGAGTCGGGCGCCCTCGCCGGCTTCGTCAACATCAACGCCATCGTGCGCCGCGCCTTCCTCTCCGGCGCCCTCGGGTACGCGGCCTTCGTGCCGTACGCGGGCCGCGGCCTCATGTCCGAGGGCATCGGCCTCGTCGTCCGCCACGCCTTCACCCACCTCGGGCTGCACCGCCTGGAGATCAACGTCCAGCCGGGCAACGCCGCCTCCATCGCGCTGGCCAAGCGCGCCGGCTTCCGGCTGGAGGGCTTCTCGCCCGACTACCTCTTCATCGACGGCGCCTGGCGCGACCACGAGCGCTGGGCCCTGACCGTCGAGATGACCGACATCGACGGCCCGCCGCGGTAGCGGCCGGCGGCGCGGGTCAGCGGCGGCGGTCGACGTACTCGAAGATGCTGCCGTCGGGGTGGCGCGCCACCATGTTGCGCCCGATCGGCGTCTCCGACGGGCCCGCGACGATCTCCGCGCCGACCGACCGGAGCGTCGCGTACGCCTCGGCGACGTCCTTGACCGCCAGCGTCGCGGTGATTCTGCGCAGCACGTCGAGGGTCTGCGGCGGACCGGACATCAGCAGGAAGCAGCCGACCGCGGCGACGGAGACGCCCGCCTGCGAGAAGTGCTGCGCCTGTTCGCCGGTGAGCCTCTCGTACGTGTCGACGGCGGACTCAAGGTCGTCCACGCAGATGCGCAGTGAGGTGCCGAGGATCTCCATGGGGAGAGTCTAGGGGCGGCGAAGCCCGCCCGGACGCCGGGTCGTTGACGCGGGTACGCGCCGGGCCTGCCGCGCCGTCACGGCACGCCGGGCCGTCACGGCACCCGGCACAGCACCTCGCCGTGCAGCACCGCGAACCACGCGCCCCCCGCCGCGCCCCACTCCCGCCAGCCCTCGGCGATCCGCGCCAGACCCGCGGCGTCCGCGTGCCCGCCGTCGACCGCGAGGCGGGCGTACGACGAGGCCACCGTGCGGTCCGCCCACGACTCGCTCCACCACGCGCGCTCCTCCGCCGTCGCGAAGCACCATGCGCCCGCCGAGGCCGTGACGTCCTCGAACCCCGCCTCGCGGGCCCAGCCGAGCAGCCGCCGCCCCGCGTCCGGCTCGCCGCCCGAGGCGCGCGCCACCCGCCGGTAGGTGTCCAGCCAGTCGTCCAGGGCGGGCACCTCGGGGTACCAGGTCATCGCCGCGTAGTCCGCGTCCCGCGCTGCGACGAGCCCGCCGGGGCGGCACACCCGGCGCATCTCCTCAAGCGCCCGCACGGGGTGCGCGAGGTGCTGGAGCACCTGGTGGGCGTGGACCACGTCGAACGAGTCGTCCGGGAAGTCCAGCGCCTCGGCGTCGGCGACGGCGAACTCCACGTTCGTCACGCCCCGTTCCGCCGCCGCGGCGCGCGCCCGCGCCAGGATCCCCTCCTCGGCGTCCACCGCCGTCACCCGGCCCCGGGGCACGAGGGCGGCGAGGTCGGCGGTGATCGTGCCGGGGCCGCAGCCGAGGTCGAGGACGTGCATGTCCGGGCGCAGTGCGCCGGTCAGGTACGCCGCCGAGTTGGCGGCCGTGCGCCAGCGGTGCGAGCGCAGCACCGAGTCGTGGTGTCCATGCGTGTAAACGGCCATGGCGGCAGCGTAGCTCCGGTCTCGTATGACGAGAAGTATCGTCCCGCTATGCGGGCAGGAGGGGAGGGTCCGGCGAACCTGGGCGCGTCCCCCGGGTAGCAGCGGGCCCCGGATTGCCCGATCCTGGGAGACGGAGACCGCCGGCGCGAAGGAGAGCCGCAGATGGGCGAGAGCGACCGGCGCCGGGGCGGCATCGCCCCCGCGCGGCTGACCGACCAGCAACTGATAAGGGAGCTGGAGACCATCCACCGCACCCGCCACGACACGCTGCTGCACGGGTCCGCGGCGGCGCTCGCCATGCACAACACCCGCATGGCGCAGCTCGAAGGCGAGTACCTGAGCCGGCACCCCGAACGCTCCGTCGCGCTCGGCCGCACCCGCGCAGGCGCGCGCGAGCGCGGCTGAGGGACCGTGCGCAGGGGACGCGTGCCGAACGGGCCGTACCGGGCGTACGGGCCGTACGCCGGGCCGTACGCCCGCCGCGGCCGCCCGGCCGCACCTCACCTGACCAGGCGCGCAGCGCACCGCCCCGGTGGCCGCCCGATCTGGGACAGTGGGAGGGATCCGCACTCTTGTGAGCGCCCGACGGGCGCGTGACGGCGGGAGGTGGCGCATGCAGCAGGCCGTCCCCGACGCCGGTCTGCCACCTCCCGCGGAACTCGTCGACGGCTTCGCCGGCGCCGCCACCGCCGCCCCCGGGCCGCCCGGCGGCGGCCCGGAGCTGCGCGCCGCCGCCGCGGGTTACTGGCACCGCCGCGGCCTGGCCACCGACCCCGGGCAGACCGTCGCCGCCCCCGGCGGCCCCGCCCTGCTCCTCGCCCTGGTCGCCGCCGTCGGCGGCGAGGTGCTGCTGCCCCGGCCCTCCGCGTCCTGGTACGCGGCCCAGCCGGCGGTCCTCGGCCGCGCCGTGCACCGTGTGCCCACCACCGCCGAGTCCGGCGGCGCCCCCGACCCGATCGCGCTGCTGGAGACCGTCCGGCGGGTACGGGCCGAGGGCGGCGACCCCCGGTTGCTGGTCCTCTCCGTCGCCGACGACCCCACCGGCACCGTGCCGCCGCCGGAGCTGGTGCACGAGGCGTGCGAGGCGGCGGCCCGGGAGGGGCTGCTCGTCGTCAGCGACGAGACGTACCGCGACACGCTGCACGACCCGCACGCCACCGTGCTCGTCAGCCCCGCCGAGATGCTGCCCGACGACGTCGTCGTCCTCGCCGACCTCGGCGGCACGCTCACCCCGCCCGGCTGGCCCGCCGCCGTCGCCCGCTTCCCCGCCACCCGCGCGGGCGCCGCGCTGCACGCCGCCGCGCTGGCCGTGCTCGGCACCGCGGTGCCGCCGCTGCCGCCGCCCGTCGAGGCCGCCGCCGCGGCGGCGCTGGCCGAGCCGCCCGCGGTCACCGGCCGGCTGGCCGCCGCCGTCCGGCTGCACACGGCGCTCACCGCGGCCGTACGGTCCGTCCTCACCGGCGCGGGCGCCCTGGTCCGCCCGCCGCACGCCGGCTACCACCTCTACGCGGACCTCGAAGCCCTGCGCCGGGACCTGGCCCGCCGCGGCGTCGTGGACGCCGTGGACCTGGAGACGGCCGTCGTCCGGGCGCTGGGCCCCGGGTCCCGCGCCCGCGCGGTCGCCGGCGCGCAGCGCTTCGGTGACGACCTGACCGCGCTCCGGCTGCGGGTGACGACCGCGCCGCTGCTCGGCGACGCCGGGGGCGCGCACGCCGCCGCCCTCGCCTCGGCGCAGGCCAGGCCGCCCGCCGCCGCGGCGAGCACCCTCACCCCCGCCGCCGCGCCCGGCCCGGCAGCCCCCGCGGCCCCCGGAACCGCGGGGGAGGAGCAGCCGGACCCCGCGGACTGGCCGCAGGTGGCCGAGGCGTTGAGGTCCCTCGGATCGGCCCTCACCGAGCTGACGGGAGTTCGCCGTTGACCAGCCAGTCACAGCGGACGGGAGCCGCGGGGCCCGCCGCACCGACCGGGCGCTCCGGCACGGAACCGCGCCCCCTCGGCGAGATCCGCCGCTGGCCGCGGTCCTTCACCGACCGCCTCAACGCCCCCCTCCCCGGCATCGCCATGCTCGCCCGGCTGGCCCGCACCGGCCAGTTCCGCCCGTCGGCCAGGACCCTCGAGGAGATCCCCGAGCTGCCCTACGAGCCCGGGCCGCTGCCCGCCGCGGGCCCCGCCACCGTCGCCGTCACCTGGGCCGGGCACGCCAGTTGGGTGCTGCGCATCGGCGGCCTGACCGTGCTCACCGACCCGCTGTGGTCCCGGCGGATCCTCGGCACCCCCGCCCGCGTCACCCCCGTCGGGGTGCGCTGGGAGGACCTGCCGCCCGTCGACGCCGTCGTCGTCTCGCACAACCACTACGACCACCTCGACCGCCCCACCCTCAAGCGGCTGCCGCGCACCACCCCGCTGTTCGTGCCCGCCGGGCTCGCCCGCTGGTGCCGCCGCCGCGGCTTCACCCGGGTCACCGAGCTGGACTGGTGGGAGGCCGCGGAACTGCCCGCGCCCGGCGGGCCGGTGCGCTTCGACTTCGTACCGGCGCACCACTGGAGCAAGCGCACGCTCACCGACACCTGCCGCTCGCTCTGGGGCGGCTGGGTGCTCACCGACGGCGCGGGCCGGCGGGTCTACTTCGCCGGCGACACCGGCTACGGCCACTTCTTCGAGGAGATCGGCCGCCGGCTGCCCGGCATCGCCCTCGCGCTGCTGCCCATCGGCGCGTACTCGCCGCGCTGGATGCTGGGCCCGGTGCACATGGACCCCGAGCAGGCCGTGCGCGCCTGCGGCGACGTCGGCGCACGGCGGATGGCGCCGATGCACTTCGGCACGTTCCTGCTGTCGGCGGAGCCGCCGCTGGAGCCGCTGCGGCGGGTGCGGGCGGCCTGGGAGCGCACCGGCCGGCCGCGGGCGGAGCTGTGGGACCTGCCGGTGGGCGCGTCGCGGGTGCTGTGACGCAGAGCCCGCACGCGTGGCCGCGTCCGTGCTACGCGCCCCTCCCCTGGCCGCCGTGGCCGCGCAACCGGCGCCACACCGGCGGCGCCACGCTGATCAGCACCGTCAGCGCCACCGCCGCCGCCACGCCCTGCCACGGCTCGGGAAAGAGCGAGCCGCCGAGGATGCCGATCAACTGGTACGTGGCCGCCCATGCCAGACAGGCCGGGAAGTTGCCCCGGACGAACGTGCGCAGCGGCATCCGCGCCAGCAGGCACGCCAGCATCACCGGGATCCGCCCGGCCGGCAGCAGCCGCGACAGCACGAGCACCGAGATCCGGTGCTGCTCCAGCCTCCGCTGCGCGTGGGCGAGTTGCCCGGGGGCGACCCGGTCGCGCAGCCGGTCGAGCCAGCGCGAGCCGTTGCGCGAGCGCACGCCGCGGCCGCCCAGCCAGTACAGCGCGACGTCGCCGAGGAAGGCGGCGATCGCGGCGGTGCCGAAGACCAGCAGCAGCGCGTACGCGGCCTCGTGGTGGAAGGCGACGACGGCGGCGGAGCTGACCACGGCGCCCGTCGGCACCACGGGCACCAGCGATCCGACGAGCACGAGCAGGAAGAGCGACGGGTAGCCCACCGCCTGCTGCGCGGGGGCCACGTCCCGGGCGGCGGCGAGCAGCTCGGGCGGTGCGTTGGGCAGCCTCAACGGGCCGCCTCCAGTCGCATGCCCTCGCCGTGCCCCAGCCGGTGCACCGCCACCTCGGGCGCCAGCGCCGCGGCCCGGCGGACGAAGTCGTGGCCGGGGGCGTGGAACTCGTGCGGGCGGACGGCGTCCATGCCGATCGGCCAGTACGTGCCGTAGTGCACCGGCACCGCCGCGCGCGGTGCCAGCTCGGCCAGCGCCTCGGCGGCGCGGCCGGGGTCGAGGTGCCCGTGGCCGAGGAACGGGCCCCAGCCGCCCACGGGCAGCAACGCCACGTCGCACGGGCCCACGGCGCGGGCCATGCCGTCGAAGAGGCCGGTGTCGCCGGCGAAGTAGGTGCGGGCCTCGCCCTCGAAGACGTAGCCCAGCGCGGGCGCGGTGCGCGCCCCGTAGGGCCAGCGGCGGCCGTCGTGGGCGGCGGGCACGGCGCGTATCGTCAGCGGCCCGGCGGCGACCTCGTCCCCCGGGCGCACCTCGGTCACCCGCAGCCCGCGCGAGTCGGCGAGCCGCCCCAGCCCGGGGACGGCGCCCCGGGCGCCGTGCGGCACCACGAGCCGGGTGCCGGGCGCGATCCTGGCCAGGGACGGCAGGTGCAGGTGGTCGGAGTGCAGGTGGGAGACGACCACGACGTCGGCGATCGCGGCCGCGGGCGGAGGCAGCGCGCCGCGGCGCCGCCGCAGGTGCATCAGCCGCGGTACGAACAGCGGGTCGGTCAGCACCCGCACCCCCGAGTCCCGCACGGTCGCGGTGGCATGCCCCCACCACGTGATCTCGACCGGCAACGCCCGCTCCCTCCGCCGCCACCACCAGCTCCGGCCCCACCGAGGGTACGGCGTCCCGCCCGCCCCGTGCGGCCCCGCGGCTCCGGGCGGAACGGGTTGCCGCCCGGCTGTGGAAGGCTGGTACGACAGGAGCGGAGGTGAGACAGCGCATGGCAGAGCCGCGGAAGGCGCCCGGCGGGTACTCCGGGCCGGGTGAGGAGCCCGCGTCCGGGGAGGGCGCGGGGGAGGGCACCAGACCCGGCCCGGACCCCCGGTCCGGGCCGCACGCCGGGTCCCGCACGGACCCGGACCCCCTGTCCCGCACCGAGCCGGGGCCCGGGTCCGGCACGGAGCCGGACGACCGGTCCGCCGCGGAGCCGGGCCAGGAACCCGGTACGGAGCCGGAAGACCCGTCCCGTACGGACGAGGACGACCCGCCCCGCACCGGCTCCGGATCCCGCGCGGGCCTGACCGTCCTGCGGGCCGCGGCCACGCGCAAGGGCCGCCGCGCCGCCGCCCGCGGCCTCGGCCGGATCGTCGTCGTGTGGGCCGTCGGCACGGTGACGATGCTCATCCTCGCCGGCGCCCTGCCCGACTTCCGGCTCCAGGCGCCCGGCGGCGACAGCGCCACCCACATCGCCGTCACCGCCGCCGTCGGCGCCGGCGTCTTCGGCGTGCTCTCCGCGCTGGTCTGGCCCGTGCTCGTCCGGGCCCTGCTGCTGGTGCCCGCGTTCGTGCTCGGCCTGCTCGTCTTCTTCCTCAACGGCTCCCTGCTGCTGATCGCGCTCAGCCTCAACCCCACGGGACGCGGCGAGGCCAACCCGGAGACCGCCGTCGTCGTCGCCGCGGTGATGTCCGCCGCGTCCTCCGCCACCAGCACCGCGCTCACCGTCCGCGACGACGGCGCGTACCGCCGCCGGCTCGCCCGGCTCGCGTACCGCCGCGGCGCGCCCGCGGTGTCCCCCGACGCCGCCCCCGGCATCGTCTTCCTCCAGCTCGACGGCGTCGGCCACGACGTGCTGCACGCCGCGCTCCAGGAGCGCGAGCGGGCCGGCGGGCGCAGCCTCGGCGGGCAGCGGCTGCTCGCGCACCGGCTGCCGCCGGTGATGGAGACCGTCGCCTCCTGGCACGGCACCAGCCACCGGCTCATCCCCTGGCGCACCGACTGGTCCAGCCAGACGGGCGCCAGTCAGCTCGGCATCCTGCACGGCACCAACGAGGACGTGCCCGCCTTCCGCTGGTACGAGAAGGAGACCGGCGAGGTGATGGTCTGCAGCCATCCCTCCACCGCACAGGAGCTGGAGCGCCGGGCCGCCGCCCGCGCCGCCGACCCGGGCGCGCCCGGCGGGCTGCTGGCCACCGGCGAGCCCGGTGACACCGCCAGCCGCGGCAACCTCTTCACGGGCGGCGCCACCCAGCTCGCCCTCGTGCTCTCGGTCGCCGTCCGGCGGAACAAGAAGACCCGCTCCCGCGCCGGGTACTTCGCCTACTTCTCCGACCCCGCCAACGCCTCCCGCACCTTCGCCTCCTTCGTCGCCGAGGCCGTCCGCGAGGTCTTCCAGTCGCTCCGCTCCCGGCTGCGCCGGGAGACGCCGCGCGTCGGCCGCGGCGGGCTGTACCCGTTCATCCGCGCCTTCGCCACCGTCGTCTCCCGGGACGTCGTCGTGGCCTCCGTCATAGGGGACATGCTCGCCGGGCGCACGGCGGTCTACGCCGACCTCGTCGCGTACGACGAGGTGGCGCACTACGCCGGGCCGCACCACCGCGACACCCAGCAGGTGCTGCGCCGCATCGACCGCTCGATAGCGCTCATCGCCAAGGCCGCGGAGCACGCCCCGCGCCCGTACCGCATCGTGCTGCTGTCGGACCACGGCCAGAGCCACGGCCCGACGTTCGCCGCCGCGTACGGCCTCACGCTGCAGGACCTGGTACGCGCCGGCTGCGGGCTGCCCGTCTCGCGGCGGGTCGGCAAGACCAGGAGCGGCGCCGAGGCCCGCACCGCCGCCCGCGCCGCGCTGCGCCGGCCCGAGCGCCCTGAGGACGGGCACGACGGCGAGGGGCGCCGCGGGCTGGAGCCCGTGGTGCTCGCCTCCGGGAACCTGGGCCTGGTGTCCTTCCCCGAACTGCCCGGCGTCGCCAGCCGGGAGACGATCGAGCGCCGCCACCCGGCGCTGCTGCCGGCGCTGACGGAGCACCCCGGGGTGGGCTTCGTCCTGGTGCGCTCCGAGGAGCACGGCCCCGTCGTCCTCGGCGCCGACGGGGCGGAGCACCATCTGGAGACCGGCAAGGTCGTCGGCATCGACCCGCTGCTGCCCTTCGGGCCCGGCGCCGCCGGGACGGTGCTGCGCACCGCGCGCTTCCCGCACGCCGCGGACATCATGGTCAACTCCTCGTACGACCCGCGGACCGGCACCGTGCACGCCTTCGAGGACCAGATCGGCTCGCACGGCGGCCTCGGCGGCGAGCAGAGCCGGGCGTTCCTCTTCTGGCCCGAGGGGCTGACGCCGCCGGTGCCGGCGGGGGAGACGCTGGCGGGCGCCGAGTCGGTGCACCGGGTGCTGCGCCGGTGGATCGGCGAGTGCGGCGGCCCGGTCGTGCGCCGGGCGGCGGCGGCCGGGGTGCGCGCGGAGCCGGTGGCGGAGGACCAGCGCGCCGGGTGACGGCGGCCGGGCGGCCCGTCAGCCTGCGGTGCCGTACCCGGGGTGGGCGGCGAGCCACTTCGCGTAGACCGGGTTGCGCCGCGCCGCCTCCGCGTGCGCCGCCCGCGCGTACATCAGCACGGCGGGCGCCGTGCCCGCCGCGGGCGACTCCGGATGCCAGCCGATGAGGTGCCGCCAGCTCAGCGGCGTCCCCGTGATCGGCACGGTGGCGATCCCCGGCGTCGGCGGCATGGTCGCCCGGCACAGCCCCACCGCGCGGCCGACCTGCACCAGGTGCGCGCACGAGACGGTGTCGGTCTCCAGAATCGGCGTCGGCGTGAACCCGGCCCGCGCGCACGCCGCCGAGAAGCAGTCCCCGAAGCACCCCTCGCCGGGCACCGTCGTCCACCGCTCCTCGCGGAACCGCCCCAGCTCCAGCTCCGGTTCGTCCGCCGCCGGATGGTCCCCGGCCAGCATGAGGAAGACCGGGTCCGTGCCCACGACCCGCCACTCCAGGTCCTCCGCGGGCGGCGGGCTCTCGCCGCAGACCCCGATCAGCGCGAAGTCCAGCCGCCCCGAGGACGCCATCTCGCTGATCTCCTGCACCGACCAGGAGGTGTACGTGCTCACCGGCTCGTCCGGGTGGAGCGCCGCCAGCCGGTCCACCAGCGCCCCCAGCAGCGGCCCGTGCGTGCCGCCGAGCCGGAACCGGTGCATGTCCTCCCAGGCGTTCGCGAACCGCACCGCCTCCTCCTGCAGCTCCCGCACCGCGGGCAGCAGCACCTGCGCCCGGTCGAGCACCAGCTCGCCGAGGGCCGTGGGCCGGGCGCCCGCCCGGTCGCGTACGAACAACGGGCCGCCCAGGGCCCGTTCGATGCGCTTGAGCTGCGCGCTGATCGCCGACTGGGCGAGACCGAGACGGCCGGCGGCCCGGGTGAGGCTCCCCGTCTCCGCGATGGCGCGCACGAGCTTGAGATGCCGCAGTTCCAGTTCCATCGCCGTCTCATCTCAGGCCGGGCACGGGCCGCTTCCGGAAACGTAGGGCCACGGACGCGGCACCGCAATAGCGCCGAAACCGGCAGGTCGCCCGCCTCAGAGCCGGCCCGTGGGGAGCCGGACATTACCTCGCCGGTAATCGACGTGCGGAGCGGGGGCGGGCACCGTAGGGGTATCGGAGCCCGGACCGGCGCACTCCGGCCCGGGTTCCGGCTCTGACCAGTACCTACGTCCTACGGAGGGTGATCCGTCATGTCCGCAGCCGTCTCCCCGACCGCCGCCTCCACCCCGCAGATCACGCTCTGCCGCTGGCTCGGCCTCGACGCCGTCGTCACCGGTGCCAACGGGCTGGCGTACCTGGCCCTCTCCGGGCCCGTCGCCGACCTCCTGGGCGTGGACCGCGGGCTGCTGCTCGTGCTCGGCGCGGTGCTCGTCCTCTACGCCGCCGACGTCGCCTGGCTCGCCCGCAAGCCCGTGCCGCCCGCGCGTCTGGTGGCGCTGGTGGTCGACATCAACGTCGCGTGGGCGGTGGCCAGCGTCGTCGTCCTCGTCACCGGGGTACTCGACCCGACCACCGCGGGATACGTGTGGATCCCGATGCAGGCGGCGGTCGTGCTGGGCTTCGCCGTCGTGCAGTACGGGCTGCTGCGCGGCCTCCGGGCCGCCGCCGGGCGCTGACCGCCCGGACGTACGGGCCGCCGCCCCGCCACTCGCCGGGGCGGCGGCCCGCGGTCGCGTCAGCGCACCAGCAGCGCCACGATCTTCCAGTTCGCGGTCTCCGGCGCGCCGACGCGCAGTTCGGTCACCCGGCCCGACGCCCCGCCGTCGAGGACGAACTCCTCCCACTGGTACGCGCCCGCCGGCACCTGCGGTCCCGGCGTGAGCACCTCCGTCCCGTCCGCCGCGACGACGATCCCGGGCGTGGCGTAGTCGTCGTCGCCGCGCAGCACGGAGACCGTGCTCCGGCCGGCGGGCAGGCGCAGCCGCAGCAGCGCCGCGGGCTGGTTGTTGACCATGTCGCGGCGGAAGACGTCGGGGGCGCCGCGGTCGCGGGACATCGGTGCCGGCGCTCCGCCCGTCCAGCCGTAGCCGGCCTCCTCCGTCCAGGAGGAGTCGGGCGTCAGGGCGCGGTAGGAGGGGGTGACCGGGGAGCCGGCCGGGCCCGCGTCGAGCGCGAGGGTCACGTCGTCGCCGTGCGGCACGGCGTAGCCGCGCACCGGCTCGCCGGTCACGGTCCGGCCGTCGATCTCGACGCGGGGCGTCAGTTCGTACGTCGCCAGCCGCCCCGCGGGGGCGGCGACCGCGGCGGGCGGGGTGACCTCGACGTCGAGCACCGGGTCTGTGCCGAGGTCCACCACCTCCCGTACGGTCGTCGTCGCCCAGCCGTCCGGCGCCGCCAGCGACACCGTCACCTCCGCCACGGGGTCGCCGCCGGGGCGCAGCGCGCGGGTCAGCCGTACCCGTACGGCATTGGGGCGCTCCGCGAAGAGCGGCAGGTCCGCGGTGAGTTCGACCGGCGGGCGCTGCTCGCGCGCGATGTCCTCCTCCAGCGCCGTCAGGAACTCCTGGAGCCGCGCGCTCACCTCCGGCTGCCGCGCCGTCAGGTTCACCGACTCCCGCGGGTCCGCGTCGAGGTCGTAGAGCTCCGGCAGATAGCGCTGGTCCGAGCCGCGCCGCCGGACGTGCAGCTTCCACCGGCCGTCGCGTACGGCCGCGGCCCGCGCGCTGAGGAAGAACGGCACCGGCGCGCGCTCGCGCAGCCGCGCGCCGCGCAGCGTCGCCGTCAGGTCGGTGCCGTCCAGCGGCACGCCCGGCTCCGGCTCGACGCCGGCCAGCGAGCACACCGTCGGCAGCAGGTCGAGGAAGGAGACCACGTCGTCCGACTCCCGGCCGCGCGGCACGGTGCCCGTCCAGCGGGCGATGAACGGCACCCGCACGCCGCCCTCGAAGACCTCGAACTTCCGGGACCGCAGCCCGCCCGACGAGCCCTCGAACCAGGGGCCGTTGTCCCCGGCGACGATGATCAGCGTCTCCCGGTCGAGGCCGCGCTCGGCGATCGCGTCGAAGAGGCGGCCGAGGTGGTGGTCGACGGATTCGATGGCGTCGCCGTAGAGGCCGCCGCGGGAGACGCCGTCGAACTCCGGCTCCACGGCGAGCGGGAGGTGGGGCATGGTCTCGGCGAGGTAGATGAAGAACGGCCGGTCGCCGGCGCGGTCGATGACGTCGATCGCCTCGTCGGTGAAGCGCCGGGTGAGCGTCGCCAGATCGGCGTCGCTGTTCAGCGTCTCCACGGGCTGCTCGTCGCGCCAGACCTCGGTGGGGTACGTGTCCGCCGTGTACATCGCGTCGACGCCGAAGAACGAGTCGAAGCCGTGCCGCGCCGGGTGGTGGGCGTCGAGCCGGCCGAGGTGCCACTTGCCGATCGCCGCGGTGACGTAGCCCCCGGTGCGCAGGTACTCGGGCAGGGTCCGCTCCGCCGTGCCGAGACCGTGCGGGTCGTCGCGGCTCAGCACGTCCGGTATGCCCGTGCGCGGCGGTACGCGGCCGGTGAGCAGCGCGGCGCGCGAGGGGCTGCACACGGGGGCGGCGCAGTAGCCCTGGGTGAAGCGGGTGCCCTGGCGGGCGAGCCGGTCCAGCCGCGGGGTGCGGATCAGCGGATGGCCGTAGCAGCCGAGGTCGCCGTAGCCGAGGTCGTCCAGGAGGACCATGATGACGTTCGGGCCGCCGCCCGCGGGCCGGGCCGGCTGTGCGGCCGCGGTCCGCAGGTGGGGCCCGCCGACCGAGACGGATAACGCGCTCGTACCGAGCGTCGCTGCCGATCCTGCGAGGACATCGCGACGGCTGACCAAGACGGACTCCCTTCGGACGCCGGCGCGTAGGGAGACCGGCAGGTGCCGCCGATCCTCGGACTTCGGCGGCCCCTGCGTCAAATAAGAGCGTATTACAGGTTTATGAAGGTGTACGGGAGGGGACGTCCGGGTGCCATTCGGGCAAGTCAGGGGCGGGGCGGCCGGGTTGGACGGCCCCGGGTGCGCCGGGGCGGGGACCCGGCGGCGTCAGTGCACCACCAGCGCGACGAGCGTCCACCTGTTGCCCCCGGTGCCGCTCAGCCCCAGCTCGATCGTCCGGCCTTCGGGTCCGCCGTCGAGGACGAACTCCTCCCAGCGGTACGCCCCCGCGGGCAGCCGCGGGCCCGGCTCGATCACCGTCTCGCCGTCCGCCGCCACCGTGAAACCGTGCGTGGGCCGCTTGTCGTCGCCGCGGAGCAGCGAGATCCGGCGCCGCCCCGCGGCCAGCCGCAGCCGCAGCACCGCCGCCGACCGGTCGCGGACCACGCCGCGGCGCAGCGGGTCGGGTCCCGCGTGGGCGCGGGACTGCGGCGGCGCGGAGACCCAGCCGAACCCGGCGGCCCGGTCCCAGGCGGTGGCGGGGGTCAGATGGCGGTACGAGGGCAGCGCGGGGCGGCCGTCGGGTCCCGCGTCGAGCGCGAGGGCCGCGTCGCGGCCGTGCGGCACGGCGTACACCTGCACGTCGGCGCCGGTCACCGTCCGGCCGTCGACGACGACCAGGGGCGTGAGCCGGTGGCCGCGCAGCCGCCCGGCGGGTGCGCCCGCCGCGGGCGGCGGGGTGACATCGATCTCGACCACCGGGGCGGCGGTCAGGTCGACGGCCTTCCGTACGGTCGTCGCCGTCCAGCCCTCCGGCACCGCGACCGTCACCGAGACCCTGGCCTTGCCGCCGCCGCCCCCGGGACGCAGCGCGCGCGACAGCCGTACCCGCAGGGTGTTGGCGCGGCCCGCGAAGAGCGGGGGCTTCGCGGTGAGCGCCACCGCGGGGCGGCGCTCCGCGGCCACGTCCTCCTCCAGCGCGGCGAGGTACGTGCGCAGCCGCTCGGTGACCTCGGGCCGGCGCGCGGCCACGTTCGCCACCTCGCGCGGGTCGGCCTCCAGGTCGAACAGCTCGGGCAGGAAGCGCTGGTTCCGTCCGGCCCGCCGGACGTGCAGCTTCCAGCGGCCGTCGCGTACCGCCGCCGCGTGCCGGCCGAGGAAGAACGGCACCGGCGGGCGCTCGCGCAGCCGCTCGCCCCGCAGCACCGTGCGCAGGTCGGTGCCGTCGAGCTTCACCCCGGGGTCCGGCACCACGCCCGCGAGGCCGCAGAGCGTCGGCAGCACGTCGAGGAACGAGACCACCTGGTGCGACTCCCGGCCGCGCGGGACGGTGCCCGTCCAGCGCATGAGGAACGGCACCCGCACCCCGCCCTCGTAGCAGCCGGACTTGCGGCCGCGCAGCCCGCCCGTGGAGCCCTCGAACCAGGGGCCGTTGTCGCTGGCGACGATGACGAGCGTGTCCCGTTCGAGGCCGCGGTCCGCCAGCGCGCGGAAGAGGCGGCCGAGGTGGTGGTCGACGGATTCGACGGCGTCGCCGTAGAGGCCGCCGCGGGAGCGGCCCTCGAACTCCGGCTCCACGGCGAGCGGGAGGTGGGGCATGGTCTCGGCGAGGTAGATGAAGAACGGCCGCTTCCCGGCGCGGTCGATCACGTCGATCGCCTCGTCGGTGAACCGGCGCGTCAGCGTCGCCAGGTCGGCGTCGTCGCGCAGGGTCCCCACGGGGGCGCCGTCGCGCCAGATCTCGGTGGGGTACGAGTCCTCGGAGAACATCGCGTCGACGCCGAAGTACGAGTCGAAGCCGTGCCGTGACGGGTGGTTCTCGTCGAGCCGGCCGAGGTGCCACTTGCCGATGGCGGCCGTGTGGTAGCCCGCGTCGCGCAGATAGCCGGGGAGCGTCTTCTCCGCCGCCCGCAGCCCCTGCGAGTCGTCCCGGCTGAGCACCTTGCGCACGCCGGTGCGCGGCGGTACGCGGCCGGTGAGCAGCGCGGCGCGGGACGGGCTGCACACGGGGGCGCCGGAGTAGCCCTGGGTGAAGCGGGTGCCCTGGCGGGCGAGCCGGTCCAGGTGCGGGGTGTCGATCAACTCCGAGCCGTAGCAGCCGAGATCGCCGTACCCCAGGTCGTCGAGGACGATCAGGACGACGTTCGGGCCGCGGCCCGGCGGCCGGGTCGGGTCGGGGTCGGCGACCGCCGCGCGGGCGTTGGGGGCGCCGGCGGAGAGCGGTAAGGCGGTCGCGCCGACGGCGACCGCGGACGTGGCAAGGACTTCGCGACGGCTGGCCATGACGGGCTCCCTTCGGGCGCCGGCGCGCTGGAAGGGACCGGCAGTTCACGCCGATCTTGCGCGACGGCGGACCTTCCGTCAAATAAGGCCCTGCTAAAGGTTTATGAAAGCTTGTGGGTGGGAATGGCCCTGCCCCGATCGGGTAAGTCAGGAGCCGAGCTGCTGGCGCAGGTACTTCGTCGTCTCCGGATCCGCGGGCAGCAGCGTCTCCAGCGCGAGCTCCGAAACCGTCACGTCCATGGGCGTGTTGAAGGTCGAGATGGTCGAGACGAACGACAGCAGGTGCCCGTCGTGCGCCACCCGCAGCGGCAGCGCGAACGGGGCCCGGCCGCCGACCTCCTCGACCTCCTCGTCGCCCGCCTCCGGCGGGAGCGGATAGGCCGCCACCTCGTCGTAGAGCTCCTTCAGCGCGGGCGAGCGCACCAGCGAGAGCTGGCGGTCCATCTGGTGCAGCAGATGGGCGCGCCACTGCGGCAGGTTGCGGATCTTCTTCGCCAGCCCGTCGGGGTGCAGCGTCAGCCGCATCGCGTTCAGCGGCGGGCGCAGCAGCTCCTCCGGCACCTCGTCGAGGACAAGCAGGATGCCGCGGTTGGCGGCCACCACGTTGTACGCGCCGTCCACCACCACCGCGGGGAACGGCTCGTGCGCGGCGACGAGCTGCTCGACGCCCTGGCGCAGCTCGGCCATCGCCGGGTCGTCCAGCGGGGTCTCGGGGTAGTGCGGCGCGTGGCCGGCGGCGAGCAGCAGCGCGTTGCGTTCGCGTACGGGCATGTCCAGGTGCTCGGCGAGCTTGAGCACCATCGCACGACTCGGCCGCGACCTGCCGGTCTCGACGAAGCTGATGTGGCGCGCCGAGGAGTCCGCGCGCAGCGCCAGCTCCAGTTGGCTCAGCCCGCGGCGCTCCCGCCAGTTGCGCAGCAGGGCGCCCGCGGTGGCGGCGACGTCGTCGGGGCCGCCCGTGCGGGGCGTGCCGCCGGCCGGCGTACCTGGGGTGACGGGGAGACCGGGGGTCGTCATGTCATCGACGGTAACCGAGTTCCGCGGGGTACTGTCGGCCGGGAACCGCCCCGCCGCGAAGGGAGCCCCTCGCATGGCCGTCGAACCGCTTTCCCCGCAGGACACCGAGGACCGGCTCGCCCGGCTTCCGGGCTGGTCGGTGGCCGAGGGGGAGCTGCTGTCGCGCACGTACCGCTTCGACTCGCACCCGCCCGCCGCGGCGATGGTCGCGGACGTCTCCCGGATCCAGGAGGAGCTGGGGCACCACGCGATGCTCACGCTCGGTTACAACACCCTCGATATCGCCGTCAACACCCACAGCGTGGGCGGCCGGGTCACCGAGCTGGACTTCGACCTCGCGCGCCGGATCGAGGACGTCGCCCCGGAGCACGGCGCGAGCTGACGCCCGCGGCCGCCGCGTCACCCCGGCGCGAGCAGCCGTTCCCGGGCCGCGGCGACCGCCGCGTCCGGCAGCCCGGCCTTGGCGAGGTACGCCGCCGCGTCGAAGGTCGCGTGCGTGTCGGTGATGACCTGCGTGGCGGTACGGCCCGAGCGGGCCTGGATCTCGGCGATCTCCAGCGTCTGGTCCGGGTGGCCCAGGGCGGCCGCGGCCCGCCGGTGGTTGGGGCCGCTGAGCAGGTAGTCGGCGGCGATGTCGGCCGCCGCCACCCCGGCGAGCGTCAGCAGCACGAACGAGGCGAAGCCGGTGCGGTCCCGGCCCGCGGTGCAGTGCACCACGATGCCGCCCGGCGGGGCCGCCGCGACCTCGCGGACGACGGACGCCGCCACCTGCGGCACGTACTCCAGATAGGCGGCCCAGGTGAGCGGGGTCCCTTCGAGGTGGCCCCACTCGCGCCACCAGCGCACGTTCCCGGCCAGCTCGTCCACGGGCACCCGGACCAGCCCGATGCCCTCCGGGCGGGGCAGCCGGGGCCGGTGGTCGATGGCGTTGCGCAGGTCGACCACGGTGCGGACGCCGTGCTCCGCGACGGCGGCCCAGCCCGCGGCGGTCAGCCCGTCCAGGTTGTCGGCGCGCACCAGCGCACCGGGCCGGGTGCGGCGGCCGCCGGCCGCGGGCAGCCCGCCGAGGTCGCGTACGTTGAAGCAGCCGTCCCAGTCGAGCTCACGTCCGGGCCGTGCAGCCATCTGACTCCCCCTCGATGATCGACTTCCGGTCGCCCCCTCAGACGCGGTTGCGGGTGCAACGGTTCCGAGCGGGACGACCGGCCGTCCGCGGGGAGGGGTGCGTCAGTTCACGTCGTCGGGGTTGTCGCCGATACGGTTGCCCGCGTCCAGGCCCGCGACGGCGGCCATGTCGGCGTCGTCCAGCTCGAAGCCGAAGACGTCGATGTTCTCCCGGATCCGCGACGGGGTGACGGACTTGGGGATGACCACGTTGCCCAGTTGCAGATGCCAGCGCAGTGCGATCTGCGCGGGGCTGCGGCCGTGCTTCTCGCCCAGCTCCCGCAGCACCGGCTCGTCCAGAAGCCCCTTGCCCTGGCCCAGCGGCGACCACGCCTCGGTGGCGATGCCGTGCGCGGCGTGGAAGGCGCGCACGTCGGCCTGGGCGAAGTCGGGGTGGAGCTCGACCTGGTTCAGCGCGGGCACGACGGTGCCCTCGTCCAGGACCCGCTGGAGATGGGCGGGCTGGAAGTTGGAGACGCCGATGGCGCGGGCCCGCCCGTCCGCGTACAGCTTCTCCAGGGCCCGCCAGGTGTCCAGGTACTTGTCCTTGGCCGGCGCCGGCCAGTGGATCAGGTACAGGTCGACGTGGTCCAGGCCCAGCCGGCGCAGCGAGTCGTCGAACGCGCGCAGGGCGGCGTCGTAGCCGTGCTCGGAGTTCCACAGCTTCGTGGTGACGAACAGCTCCTCGCGCGGGAGGCCGGACCCGGTCAGGGCCTTGCCCGTGCCCGCCTCGTTCCCGTAGATGGCGGCGGTGTCGATGCTCCGGTAACCGGCGTCGAGGGCGGTGCGCACCGCGGTCTCGGCCTCGGCGTCGGGCACCTGCCAGACGCCGAAGCCGAGCTGCGGCATCGTGACGCCGTTGTTGAGGGTGATGGTCGGAACGTTGCTCACGTGGGATGCATCCCTCTTCGTCGAAAAGTGCGTACAGGCGGTTCGCCCTCCCGACGCTAACCGCGATCGGCCGCCGTGGCATTCCCTCGATCACCATCCGGACCGGGCCTACGTCTGGTAAAGAGCCTCGACCTCGTTCGCGTACGCCTTCTCGATCGCCTTCCGCTTCAGCTTCAGCGACGGCGTCACCAGCCCGTGCTCCTCGGTGAACTGCACGGCCAGTATCCGGAACGTCCGGATCGACTCCGGCGGCGACACCTGGGTGTTGGCCGCCACCACCGCCCGCCGGATCTCGGCCTCCAGCTCCCCGTCCCTGACCAGCTCGGACGGGGTCATCGACGGCCTGCCGCGCATGAGCTGCCAGTGCGCCACGCCGTCCGGGTCCAGGGTGACCAGCGCCGCGACGTACGGCCGGTCGTTGCCGACCGCCAGGCACTGCGAGACCAGCGGGTGCGCCCGCACCCGCTCCTCCAGCGGCACCGGCGAGACGCTCTTGCCGTTCGACGTCACCAGCAGCTCCTTCTTCCTGCCGGTGATCGTCAGATAGCCGTCCTCGTCGAGGCTGCCCAGGTCGCCGGTGGCCAGCCAGCCGTCGCGCAGCGCGTCCGCGGCGCCCGGCCGGTCGCCGATGTAGCCGCTGAAGACCTGCGGGCCGTGCAGCCACACCTCGTCGTCGGGGGCGATGTAGACGGTGATGCCGGGGATGGGGATGCCGACGGTGCCGTAGCGGGGGCGCTCGGGCGGGTTGGCGACCGCGGCGGCGGTGGTCTCCGTCAGGCCGTAGCCCTCGATGACCGTGATGCCCGCGCCGGCGAAGAACAGCCCGAGCCGGCGCTGGATGGCCGAGCCGCCGGAGAACACGAAGCGGGTCCGGCCGCCGAGCGCCGCGCGCATCTTGGCGTACACCAGCTTGTCGAACACCTGGTGCTCCACCCGCAGCGCCGGGCCGGGCCCGCGGCCCACGCCGAAGGACGCGTCCTCGCGGGCCACGGCGTACCGGACGGCGACGTCGGCGGCCTTGTCGAAGACCGCGAGCCGGCCCTCGGTCTCGGCCTTGCGGCGGGCCGCGGCGTAGATCTTCTCGAAGATGTGCGGTACGGCCAGGATGAGGCTGGGCCGGAACGTCTTGAGGTCCGCGAGCAGCACCTGTGCCGAGGGGTCCGGCTGGTGGCCGAGCTTCACCCCGCCGCGGACCGCGGTGACCTGGATCATCCGGCCGAAGACGTGCGCGAGGGGGAGGAAGAGCAGGGTCGTGGCGGGCTCTCCCTGGTACGGGCGGAAGAGGGCCTCGTAGCGCAGCAGGATGTTGTCGGCCTCGGCCATGAAGTTGGCGTGGGTCAGCTCGCAGCCGCGCGGCCGGCCGGTGGTGCCGGAGGTGTAGATCACGGTGGCGGGGGAGTCCGGGGTGACGGCGAGGCGGTGCCGCTCCACCACGTCGTCGTCGAGGTGCGCGCCGGCGGCGCTCAGCTCCTGGATGGCGCCCTCGTCGATCTGCCAGAGCAGCTTGAGCCCGGGCAGTTTGTCGATCACCGAGCCGACGGTCATCGCGTGGTCCGCGCTCTCGACCACGCAGGCCACGGCACCGGCGTCGTGCAGCATCCAGTACGCCTGGTCGGGGGCGGAGGTCGGGTAGACGGGCACGGCCTGGGCGCCGATCGACCAGAGGGCGAAGTCCAGTTGGGTCCACTCGTACCGGGTCCTGCACATGATCCCCACCCGGTCGCCGAAGCGGAGCCCCGCGGCCAGCAGCCCCTTGGCGAGGGCGAGCACCTCGTCGCGGAAGGCCCCTATCGTCACGTCCCGCCACTCGCCGCCGACCTTGCGGGCGAAGGCGATCTGCCCGGGATCCTGCGCGGCCCGCTGGAAGACCGCGTCCGCCAGCCCCCCCGACTTCGGTGCGTCTGCCAGGGGAGGCACGGTGAACTCGCGCAACGCTTTACTCTCCTCAGACGGTGGGGCGCCCGGCGCGGCGACCGTACCCGAGGAGGCCGCTGGTCCGCGATCCTCCATCACCTCTGCACGGAACCTCTGCGAGGGGCGCACGTCGCCCGGCCGGCGGGAAAGGAGTGGCGGGTCCAGCATGGCGCGGCGCGCGCGGGCGCGGGGCGGGGACGGCGAAAGTGCACGGGCCCGGTCCGTATGCCGCGGGTGGCGGCGGCGTACGGACCGGGCCCGGCCTTCTCGTCCGGCGCGGCTCTCCCTTACAGCGCCCCCGCGTCCCGGGCCGTCCACAGCGACGGGTACAGCGGCCGGAAGCCCAGCTCCGCGCGGATCCGCGCGTTCGAGACCACCCCGTGCCACGGGTCGTCCGACGCCCGCTCCGCCATCCCCTCCGGGACCGGCGCACCGACCAGGCGCAGCAGCTCCAGCGCGCTGACCGGCGCGTCGTCGGCGACGTTGTAGACCCGCCCGGCGAGTCCCGGAGCGCTCAGCACCCGCCACAGCGCCCGGGCGACGTCCGCCTGGTGCACCATCTGGATCCGCTGGTGCGCGGCCATGTGCGGGGTCCAGCGCAGCGACGCCTCCAGGTGCCCGTCGCCCTCGCCGTAGACGAACGCCAGCCGCGCGACGCGCACGTCGAGGCCGCGGTCCCGGTGGAGTTCCAGCAGCCCCTTCTCGGCGGCGGTCTTCGACCGCGGGTACGCGCCGGCCAGCGGGCCGTCCCCGCGGGGCTCGTCGGTCTCCACGGCAGGGCGGCCGCGGCCGGCGCCGTAGACGAGGTTGGTGCTGGTGAAGACGAAGCGGCGCACGCCCGCCGCGGCGGCCTCGGCGCCGAGGGCGAGCGTCGCGTCGCGGTTCACGGCGTACGCCTCCTCGTCCGGCACGTCGCGGAACGCCGCGGCGACGTGCACCACGTCGCGTATCCCCGCCAGCGCCCGGCGCCGGTCGCCGGGCTCGCGCAGATCGCCGACGACGAGGCGGGCGCCCCGCCCGGCGAGCGGCACGGCGCGCTCCTCGTCGCGCACCAGGAGCCGCACCTCCTCGCCGCCCGCCCACTGCAGCAGCCGCGGTACGAACCGCTGCCCGACCGCCCCCGTCGCTCCCGTCACCAGCACGCTCATCGTCACTCCGCTCCTCGTACGCCGACGTCCCCGCCACCCTGCGGCCGGCGTGCCCGCGGCGGGAGAGACGGCTTCATCCGGGGACGGGCGGTCCCTGGCTGCGGGCGCACCCCTGCGGCACCCTTGGTGGCCATGGACAGAACGGAGCTGGCCGACTTCCTGCGCCGCAGCCGCGCCCGGCTCACCCCCGCGGACGTCGGCCTGCCGCCCGGGGCGCGGCGCCGCACGCCGGGCCTGCGGCGCGAGGAGGTCGCGCAGCTCGCCGGGATGTCCGCCGACCACTACACCCGGCTCGAACAGGCCCGCGGCTCCCGCCCGTCGCGCCAGATGCTCGCCGCCGTCGCCCGCGGGCTGCGCCTCGGCGACGACGAGCGCGACCATCTGTTCCACCTGGCCGGCGAGGAGCCGCCGCGCGCCCGCGGCGCGGGGGCGCACGTGCGCCCCGGGCTGCTGCTGATCCTCGACCGGCTCACCGACACCCCGGCCCAGGTGCTCGCCGACTGCGGCGACGTGCTGGCGCAGAACGCCCTGTCGCGGGCGCTGTCCGGGGACACCGCCGACCGCGCCGGGGACGGGCGCAACATCGTCTGGCGGTTCTTCACGGAGCCGGAGAGCCGCGCGCTGATCCCGCCGGAGGACCGCGAGGACGTCGCCCGCCGCGCCGTCGCCGACCTGCGGGCCACCGTCGCCCGGCGGCCGGACGACGCCCGGGTGGCCGGTCTCGTACGGCGGCTGCGGGCGCGCAGCGCGGAGTTCGCGGCGCTCTGGGAGGCGCACGACGTGGCGGTGCGGCGCCGGGAGGTCAAGCGGTTCGTCCACCCGGTGGCCGGGCTGCTGGAGCTGGACTGCGAGGTGCTGCTGAACCCGGAGCACGACCAGCGGCTGGTGGTCTACACGGCGCGGCCGGGCAGCGAGTCGCACCAGCGGCTGGAGCTGCTGCGGGTGGTGGGGCTGCAGCGGCTCACGGGCTGAGGCCGCTGCGCTCGCCGGCGGTCACGGGCGGGGCGTACTCGCGGACGAACTCCCGCCGCCACCATGCCCGGGTGCGGCGCAGCTCCGCCCAGTCCGTGTACTCGTACCGGAAGAGCCGCGCGCGGACGCTGCCCGGCGGGGTGCCGGGGAAGGGGTTGTGGGCCAGCAGCCGGAGGGTGTCGCGGTCCCCGTCGAGCAGCCGCAGCAGGAAGGGGCCGAACCACCGCTCCGCGTACGCGGGGGAGAGCGCCGCGAACCACATCAGCCAGTCGAGCCGCAGGTGGTACGGCGCGAACTGCCGCGGCAACCGCCGTGGATCGCCTGGCTTTCCCCTGAACCCGTACTCCCGCCACTCGCTCGCCGCCGTGGGCATGGTGTCGGCCGTGCCCTCGACGACGATCTCGTGCCGTACGCGGGTGATGCTGCCGAAGGCGCCGTAGGTGTTGACGAGGTGGAGGGAGTTGAACGAGGCGTTCATCCGCTGCCGCCGGGAGAGCAGGTTGCGGGCGGGCCACCAGCTCAGCGCGAGGACGACGGCGGTCGCGGCGCAGACGACGACGATGAACCAGGTGGGCGTGGCGCCGAACCCGGGCGGGCCGGGCAGCGGGGTGTGGTCGGCGACGAACCGCCCGTCGATCGCGGTGAGGGCGACGAGGATGGTGATCCAGTTGAGCCAGGCGAAGTTGCCGGAGAGCACCAGCCAGAGCTGGGTGACGACGATGGCCGCGGCGGCGAAGGTGGCGACCGGCTGCGGCGTGAACAGCAGGACGGGCAGCCCGAGTTGGGCGACGTGGTTGGCGGCGGCCTCGACCCGGTGGAGGGGCCGGGGCAGATGGTGGAAGAACCAGCTCAGCGGCCCGGGCATCGGCTGGGTCTCGTGGTGGTAGTAGAGGCAGGTCAGCTTCCGCCAGCACCGGTCGCCGCGCATCTTGATCAGCCCGGCGCCGAACTCGACCCGGAAGAGCAGCCAGCGCAGCAGGAAGAGCACCAGCACGGGGGGCCCGACGGTGTCGTTGCCGAGGAAGACCGCGAGAAACCCGGCCTCCAGCAGCAGCGACTCCCAGCCGAACGAGTACCACGTCTGTCCCACGTTGACGATCGACAGGTAGAGCGCCCACAACACCGCCCACAGCAGCATCGCCGCCCACAACGGCACCGCATCCGCCGCCCCGCCGGCCACGGCGGCCGCCAGGGCCGCACCACCCCAGGCGACCCCGGCGAACAGCCGGTCGGAGTACCGCACCTGGAAGAGACTCGGCGCCCGCCGGAACGGCACCCGCGCGGTGAAGCGCGGCACGGGCAGCATGCCGCGCGCACCGATGAGCGGCCGGAACTGCCGCGCCGCGGCGACGAAGGCGACGACGTACAGCAGGGCGAGCCCGCGCTGGAAAACCAGCCGGCTGAGCCAGTACCCGTCAGACGAAAACCACTCCACGACGCCATCCGTACCACCGCCGCAACGGGGCCCACACCCCGCCGCGCCGTCGGGCAGATCGTGTTCTGCCCGTCGGACCGGCCTTCCGCCGGTAGTCCGACCGGCCGCCGCCGCAGGGCTTCAGCCGGCCGTGACCGTATGCGAACGCCCCCGTGTATCCGCTTTGTATCGGCGCCCCCTTCAATCGCCGGGTCACCGACGAGAAGGGGAGAACCATGCGCAGACGATTCCACCGACTGTTCGCCGCGGTGTGCGTGGCCGCCGCCGTGGCCGTCGCGACGCCGGTCGCCGTCGCGGCACCCCAGGCCGGCACGGAGTCAGAGACGGCGGCACCGCTGGCCCGGCCCGGCTTCAGGATGCCGTTCATCTGCGGCCAGGTCTGGCGTGGCAACAACTGGCGCGGGCACGGCCCGGCGCACTCCATCGACTGGAACCACTACAACGCCCAGGGCACCCCCGACGACCTGGGCCGCCGCGTGCTCGCCAGCGCGGGCGGCACGGTCGTCGCGTCGTACTACTCCACCGGCGACGGCTACGGGAACACCATCGTCATCGCCCACGGCGACGGATGGCGGACCCGGTACGCGCATCTGAAGGAGCGCAACGTCGGGCGCGGCGCGCAGGTGAAGCGGGGCCAGGTGATCGGGAAGGTCGGCGCCACGTCCGCCATCTACGACTTCACCCCCCACCTGCACTACGAGCAGATCCACAACGGCTCCGTCGTCGTCGCGGTCGTCCAGGGCGTCACCTGGTACGACTACCTCGACCGGCGGCTGAAGAGCACGAACGGTTGCTGACGCGCCCGCGTGGAGCGAATGCGCCTGCTTTCCGCCGCATTCGCTCTACGCGCGTCATCCCGGGCCGGAGCGCAGCGCCCGCAGCTTCGCGTGCACCACCTCGGCCCGGTCGTGCGCCTCCAGCCGCCGCCAGGTGGACAGGGAGCGGTGGAAGTAGTGCCGCGCGGTCTGCTCCCTGCCCGTCGCGCGGTGCAGCTCACCGAGGAGGCAGGCGAGGCTCGCCTCCGCGCGCCGGTCGCCCAACTGCCGCTGCACGGCGAGCGCGTCGGCGAGCAGCGCCGACGCCTCGCCCGCGTTGCCGCGGCGCAGGCACAGTTCGCCGATGCTCTCCTGCACGTAGGCGGCGCAGTGCGTGTCGGCGAGGTCGCCGAAGATGTCCAGGGCCCGTTCCAGCTCCGCCCGTGCCAGGTCCGGTTCGCCGCGCAGATCGTGCAGCACGGCGATACGGCGGCGGACCTGCGCCTCGCGGTGGCGGTCGCCGAGGTCCCGGGCCAGCTCCAGCGCTCCGTCCAGCCACGACGCGGCGGCGCGCGGGTCCCCGCGCTCCAGCCAGACGGAGGCGATCGCGTTGCGCGCGACCGCCTCGCCGTGCCGGTCGCCGGCCTCCCGGAAGCCGCGCAGCGTGTCGGTGAACGTCGCCAGCGCCGCGTCGAGGTCGCCCAGGATCCGGTGTACGGATCCCTCGCCCGCCGCCGCCATCGCCTCGCCGGCGGGGTGGCCGGCCGCGGCGAAGATCGCGCGGGCCCAGACGAAGGAGTCGAGCGCGTCGGCGTAGCGGTCGCGGTAGAGGTGGAGTTGCCCGATGTTACGGAGCAGCGCCGCGGCCCGCGCGTCCGACGGGGCCGGTATCGCGTCGAGCACCAGTTGGTGCGTACGCAGCCAGTCGCCGTAGTAGCCGCGCAGGTCGAAGAAGCTCGCCAGCTCCAGCGCGAGGTCGGCGGCCTGCGCGACCCGGCCGAGCCGCAGCGCGGACTCCACCGTGGCGACGAGGATCCGGCGTTCGGTCTCGAACCACTCGACGGGCGCGGCCCGCACGGCCCGCATGATCTCCGCGCCCGCCCCGGCCGGCCGGGCCGCCGCGCCGAACACGCCGAGGAATCGTGTGGGCATGGCCGCGTTCGCACTCCGCGCGAGTGCGGTCAGGGCGTCGACGATGCGGAGCTGCTGCCGGCGGCGCACCGTGAAGGTGTCCGCGTCGGCCAGCTCGCGCGCGTAGCAGCGCAGCAGGTCGTGCATGCGGTAGCGCGGCAGCCCGAGGCCGTCGGTCCCCACGGGCTCGATCAGGTGCCTGTCGGCCAGGGTGGCCAGCGCTTCGGCGGCGTCGTCGGCGGCGCCGCCCATGGCGACGGCCACGAGCCAGCCGCCCACCGGCTCGGCCGGCAGCCCGCCGAAGGCGCGGAAGGCCGTGGCCGCGGCCTCCGGCAGGTGCCGGTAGCTCAGCTCCGCGCTCGCCCGCACCTCCAGCTCGCCCGCCTGCAGTTGGTCGAGCCGCCCGCGCTCGTCCTGCAGGAGATCGGCCAGCGTCGCCGCGGTCCAGGACCGCCGGCTCGCCAGCCGCGACCCCGCGATCCGTACGGCCAGCGGCAGCGAGCCGCAGCCGGCGAGCACCCGGTCCGCCCCGGCCGCGTCGTCGACCAGCCGGTCGGGGCCGGCGACGGTGCCCAGCAGGGCGCGGGCCTCCTCCTGCTTCAGCTCGCCGAGCGAGAAGTGGTGCGCCGGCAGATCGGGCATCCGGCGGCGGGAGCTGACGAGCACGGCCGAGCCGCCGGTGCCGGGCAGCAGGGGGCGTACCTGCGCGCCGTCGGCCGCGTCGTCGAGGACGATGAGGAAGCGCCGCTGCGCCAGGCGCGAGCGGAGCAGCGCGGCCCGTTCGCTCCGCTCGGCGGGGACGGTGCTGTCGACGACACCGAGGCCGCGCAGCATCTCGGCCAGGACGTCGGCGGGGTCGCGCGGCCGGTCGCTCAGCCCGCCGAGGTCGACGAAGAGCTGGCCGTCGGGGAACGCCGCGCGGGCCCGGTGCGCCACGTGCACCGCCAGCGCGGACTTCCCCGACCCCGGCGGCCCCGACATCGCCACGACGACCGGTCGCCGGTCGGCCGCCGACAGCAGCTTCTCCAGTGCGGCGATCTCCGCCGTCCGGCCGGTGAAGTCCGGTACGTCCATGGGTAACTGGTACACGGGCGTGACCGCCACCGCGGGGCGCCGCCCGGCGTAGCCGTTGACCTCCTCGCCGACCGCCCGCAGCGGCCTGCTCGGCTCGGTGCCGAGTTCGGCGGCCAGGACGCGCTCGGCCTCGGCGTAGGCGGAGCGGGCCTCGGTCGTACGGCCCGAGTCGTGCAGCGCCCGTACGAGCATGCGCCACAGGTCCTCCCGGAGCGGATCCTCGGTGAGCCGGGAGCGCAGCTCGGCGAGGAGGAGCGCGTAGTCCCGCAGCCGCAGCCGGACCCCGAGGCACTCGTCGACCGCGGTCGCGCGCAGCTCCTCCAGCCTGGTGACGCCGGGGTCCCAGACCACGCTGGCCGGTACGTCCTGCAGTACGCCGCCGCGCCAGAGGCCGAGCGCCGTCTCGTAGTCGTGCAGCGCCGCGACGTCGTCGCCCCGGTCGCGGGCCGCGCGCGCCCGGTCCAGGTGGCGCTCGAAGAGCAGCATGTCGACGTCGTCGGGTGCGACGTCGAACGCGTAGCCGGACGGCTCCGTCCGCAGCCCCGCGGCGGAGATCCCCGCGGCGGACAGCGCCCGGCGCAGGTTACGCACGTACGTACGGACGTTGGCCACGGCCGACGGGGGCGCCCCGCCCGGCCACAGCACCTCCGTCAGCACGTCCACGGAGACGAAGCGGCCGGGCTGGAGCAGCAGCGTGGCGAGCGCCGCCCTCGGCTTCGGCCCCCCGATCCGGACGGGGACGCCTCCCGCCCACACCCGCAGCGGCCCCAGGAGTCCGAACGTCGGCTCCCCCATCCACGTACCTCCGTGTCGGCGGCCTGTCGTCGGCGTTGCGCCCCCGGAACGGATGCACGTCGCCGAAGGCTCGACAGTCATGGACATGACGCACCGTGTCAACCCCGCCCCGAGCCGGCGGACATGGCGGGAGAGCGGGGCGGGCCCGGGCGAAGGCCGGCACCGACTCCCCGGCCCCCGAACGGGCTTCACACCTCCCCACCGGGAGCAGCGCGACGAAACCGCCCGGCTTGGGCGGCGATCTCCGGCGGGAGCGGGCGGCCCCGGTCAGGACTGCCGGGGAAGGCGGGCCAGTTGGCGGGACTGGGCCACCAGGCGGTCCGCCGAGTCCCAGATCTCCGCGTCCTCCTCCATGTGGCCGCCCGCGACGTTGCGGGTCGTGTGGATCACCCGGAGCCAGCCCGGTGCCGGGCTGGCGCGTACGTGGGCCGTCAGTTCCAGCGTCGGGGCCCAGCCGATCACGCCCAGGTCGAAGCTCACCGGGGGCAGCACGTCCACGGCCATCAGCAGCAGCATCGGGTCCGGGTCGCGGTCCTCCGGCAGGCGGAACCAGCCCTTCATCTCGCCCCGGCCCGACGGCGCGCCGACCGCCCAGCCCACGCAGGACGGGTCCAGGCGGAGGTCGGCGCGGGTGAGCATCGGGGACTCCGCGCGGAACTCCGGCGGGGCCGCGTCACTGCCTATGCACTGCTCCACCGGCGCCAGGGCCGGGGGCTTCGCGGAGGTCCTGACGTCGTCGGGCTGACCGCCGAGGGTGCCGTAGGCCGCCAGGACGCGCAGCCGGGGGGCCGGGTCGGCGGCGGGGTCCTCCTGCTGGAGGAGTTCCGCGCCGCCGTGGGAGACGGAGTTGCCGCGGCGGATGGTCTCGGTGCGGACGACCGCCGGGCCCGCGGTGGCCGTGGAGAGGTAGTACGCGGAGATGGACAGCGGATCCGGGTGGCCGGGGCGGTCGTCGCGGGGGGTGCCGAGTTCGGCGGCCAGCGCGCGGGCGGTGACCGCGAGCAGCACGCCGCCGTTGATGCCCTGGCCGACCTTCCACGCGCCGGGCAGGTCCGTGTCGTACGTGCCGGGCTCGCCCGGCCGCGCGTGGACGGCGGTCTCCCGGTCGAAGTCCGGGGGAGGGGTGGTGGTCATGGCGTGCTTCGCTTTCGTCGTGCGGTGGGTGGGCCGATCTCGAACGCCTCGCAGAGGCCGTCGAGTACGTCGTCGATGGTCGCCGCGCCGGTCGCCAGCGGCAGGGAGCCCCAGGACCACAGCTCGGCGGTGCCGTGCAGGGCGGACCACAGCGCGCCGGTGAGCAGCCGCGGGTCCGCGTCGGCCCGCCAGCCCTCGGCCTGCCGGGCCTCGACGAGACGGACGAGGTTCTCGAAGCCGCCGAGCGAGGCGCGGCCCAGCTCGCGGTCCTGCGGATCGAGCAGGTCGCGGCGGAACATCAGCGCGAACATCTCGGGCCGGGCCACGGCGTACTCCACGTACGCGCGCGTGCCCGTGCGCAGCCGCCGGGCCGGGCTCGCGTCCGCCGGCAGCTTCGCCAGCGCCTCGCCCGCCCAGTCCTGCAACTCGCGGAAGCCCTGGGTGGCCACGGCCGACAGCAGCGCCGCGCGGTGCGGGAAGTGCTTGAGCGGGGCGCCGTGCGAGACGCCGCAGCGACGGGCGATGGCGCGCAGGGTGAGGGCGTCGACGCCTCGCTCGTCGAGCAGTTCGAGCGCGGCCTCCAGCAGGCGCGCGCGGGTGTCCGCGGTCATGGTGGACAGTGTCTACCACGCGGGTGGACACTGTCTACCCGCCCCCGGGGTGCGTCAGAGCGCGATGCGGTGTTCGCCTGCGTACACGTTCATGGTGTCCCCGCGCAGGAAGCCGACCAGCGTCATGCCGGTCTCTGCGGCGAGGTCGACGGCCAGGGAGGAGGGCGCGGAGACCGCGGCCAGGACGGGGATGCCGGCCATCGCCGCCTTCTGCGCCAGTTCGAAGGAGGCCCGACCGGAGACCATCAGCACGGCGCCGGAGAGCGGGAGGCGGTCCTGCTGCAACGCCCGCCCGATCAGCTTGTCCACGGCGTTGTGCCGCCCCACGTCCTCGCGCAGGTCGATCAGCTCTCCGTCCTCGGTGAACAGGGCGGCGGCATGCAGCCCTCCGGTGCGGTCGAAGACCCGCTGCCCCGCCCGCAGCCGGTCCGGCAGCGCGGCCAGGACCCCGGGTGTGAGCCGCATGCCCTCGTCGCCGACCGGCCAGCGTGTGGTCGTGCGGACGGCGTCCAGGCTCGCCTTCCCGCACAGCCCGCACGACGACGTCGTATAGACGTTGCGCTCCAGCGAGACGTCCGGCGCCACCACGCCCGCGGTCAGACGCACGTCCACCACGTTGTACGTGTTGCCGCCCTCCGCGCCGTCCACCGCCCCCGCGCAGTACGTCACCGACGCCAGTTCCGCCCCCCGCGCCAGCACCCCTTCGCTCACGAGGAAACCCGTCGCCAACGCGAAGTCGTCACCCGGCGTCCGCATCGTGATCGCCAGCGCCCGGCCCCCCAGCCGGATCTCCAGCGGCTCCTCCGCCACCAGCGTGTCCGCCCGCCGGTCCACCCGCCCCCCGCGCACCCGCACCACCGGACGCCGCACCGTCACCCGACCCATGCCGGTCAGCGTACGCCGCCGATGGCGACCCCATCTTTGTCCTGATGGTGGAGAAAGTAGATACCGATTCCTGCAGAACTTCTTCCCTCAGTGGCGAAGCACTGCTACGTTCCCCTCGGAAAGCCGACAACGGCGTACGAGAACGACGTACGCGAGGCCGGGGAGGAGTGGCGTGAGGCGCATGACAGCTCGGCCCGCGAACGCGCACCAGGCGCGACTGCTCCGCCTGCTGCGTGACGGCGGGCCGAACTCCCGGGCGCAGCTCGGCGACCAGGTGGAACTGTCCCGGTCCAAGCTGGCGGTCGAGATCGACCGGCTGCTGCAGACCGGGCTCGTGGTCGCCGACGGCCTCGCCGCCTCACGGGGCGGACGCAGGTCGCACAACATCCGCCTCGCGCCCTCGCTGCGCTTCCTCGGCGTCGACATCGGCGCCACCTCCATCGACGTGGCGGTCACCAACGCGGAGCTGGAGGTGCTCGGTCATCTGACCCAGCCCATGGACGTGCGCGAGGGCCCGGTAGCGGTCTTCGAGCAGGCGCTGGCGATGGCGGCCAAGCTCCGCGCCTCCGGGGTGGCGGAGGGGTTCGACGGCGCCGGCATCGGCGTCCCGGGTCCCGTCCGCTTCCCCGAGGGCGTGCCGGTCGCGCCGCCGATCATGCCCGGCTGGGACGGCTTCCCGGTCCGCGAGGCGCTCAGCCAGGAGCTGGGCTGCCCCGTCATGGTCGACAACGACGTGAACATCATGGCCCAGGGCGAGCAGCACGCCGGTGTCGCCCGTGCCGTACGGGACTTCCTCTACGTCAAGATCGGCACCGGCATCGGCTGCGGCATCCTCGTCGGCGGCGAGGTCTACCGCGGGACGAACGGCAGCGCCGGCGACATCGGCCACATCCAGGTGGAGGTGGACGGGCGCCCGTGCGCCTGCGGTAACCGCGGCTGCCTGGAGGCGTACTTCGGCGGTTACGCCCTCGCGCGGGACGCCGAGAACGCCGCCCGCGAGGGCCGGTCCGCGCAGTTGGCCGCCCGGCTGGAGGAGACCGGCGAACTGGAGGCCAAGGACGTCGCCGCGGCGGCGACCGCGGGCGACGCGGTCGCGCTGGACCTCATCCGCGAGGGCGGCACCCGAACCGGCCAGGTCATCGCAGGACTGGTCAGCTTCTTCAACCCCGGGCTCGTGGTCATCGGCGGCGGCGTCACCGGCCTCGGTCACACGCTCCTCGCCGCCATCCGCACCCAGGTCTACCGCCAGTCGCTGCCCCTGGCGACCGGCAACCTCCCCATCGTGCTCGGCGAGCTGGGCCCCACCGCGGGCGTGATCGGCGCCGCCCGGCTCACCAGCGACCACCTGTTCTCGCCCGCCTGACGCCGGGCGCGGACATCCGCGCACCACCCGTACGGCCCGCACCACCCCAGGTCCGACCCACCGCACCACCCCGTACGACCCACGCACCGCCCCAGCACCACAGGCACCGAGAGCACCACCCGCACCACCCGCAGCACCCCCGGCCGACCGCGGCACCACCCGCGCAGGCCCCCGCACCACGCCGCTGCCCTCCGACCACTCCACCGCACCACCCGCACCGCCCGGTGAACCCGCCCGTTTGCGCTCCGCCCTGCCCAACCTGCCCCTGCGCAGCCGCAGTCGGAGCACCGCCGAGGAGATCCGTACATGGCGCCTACGTCAGATACGCCGCCCACCCCCGCCACACCCCTGCTCACCATGACGGGGATCACCAAATCCTTCCCCGGCGTCCGCGCGCTCGACGGCGTCGACCTCGACGTCGTGGCCGGCGAGGTGCACTGCCTGCTCGGCCAGAACGGCGCGGGCAAGTCCACCCTCATCAAGGTCCTGGCCGGCGCCCACCAGCCCGACGACGGCACCATCGTCTGGCAGGGCGCCGAGACCGCGCTGAAGTCGCCCGTCGCCGCCATGCGGCTGGGCATCTCCACCATCTACCAGGAACTCGACCTGGTGAGGCACCTGTCGGTGGCGGAGAACGTCTTCCTCGGCCACGAGCGCGCCTCCGGCGGGTTCATCAAGGCCCGCGAGGCGCACACCGCAGCCCAGGACCTGCTGGCCCGGCTCGGCCACCCGGAGATCTCCGCGTCCACCATCGTCGGCGACCTCTCCGCCGCCGGCCAGCAGGTCGTCTCCATGGCCCGCGCGCTCTCCCACGACGTGAAGCTCATCGTCATGGACGAGCCCTCCGCCGCGCTCGACCCCGACGAGGTCGACAACCTCTTCCGGATCGTCGCCGACCTCACCGAGCAGGGCGTCGCCGTCATCTACATCTCCCACCGGCTGGAGGAGATCCGCCGGATAGGCGACCGTGTCACCGTGCTCAAGGACGGCCGTGCCGTCGCCCGCGGGCTGCCCGCGCAGAGCACGTCGACCAACGAGATCGTCACCCTGATGACCGGCCGCAACGTCGCGCACGTCTTCCCCGAGCGGCCCGAGGCGCCGGGCGCGGGCAAGGACCCCGTGCTCACCCTCGAAGGGCTCGCCAGGCAGGGCGAGTTCGCGCCGGTGGACCTCAAGCTCGCCCCCGGCGAGATCGTCGGGCTCGCGGGCCTGGTCGGCTCCGGCCGCTCGGAGATCCTGGAGACCGTCTTCGGCGCCCGCAAGCCGACCGCCGGCCGGGTGCTCGTCGACGGCCGCCCGCTGCGCCCCGGGAGCGTCACCGCCGCCGTCAAGGCGGGCATCGGGCTGGCCCCCGAGGAGCGCAAGTCGCAGGCGCTGCTCATGACGGAGTCCGTCAGCCGCAACGTCTCCATCTCCTCGCTCACCCGCTTCTCCACCGGCGGCTGGCTGGACCGGTCGGGGGAGCGGGCCGCGGCCCGGCAGGCGGTACGCGACCTCTCGCTGCGCCCCGACAACCCCGACGCCCCCGTCCGCACGCTCTCCGGGGGCAACCAGCAGAAGGCCGTGCTCGCGCGCTGGCTGCTGCGCGACTGCCGGGTGCTGCTGCTGGACGAGCCCACCCGCGGCGTGGACGTCGGCGCCCGCGCCGAGTTGTACGCGCTCATCCGCAGGCTCGCCGACGAAGGCGTCGCGGTCCTGCTCGTCTCCAGCGAACTCCCCGAGGTCCTCGGCCTCGCCGACCGCGTCCTCGTACTCCGCGAGGGCCAGGTCGTGCACACCGCCCCGGCCCGGGATCTCGACGAGCACCGGGTGCTCGACCTCGTCATGGAAGGGACCTCGTAAGTGTTGAGCAAATCGGACTCGCTCTCCGCCCCGGCGCCGGAGAAGCCTCAGGGGAACGGCAACGCCGCCGCCTGGCACAGCCATCTGGACTTCAGACTCCTGGCGCTGGTCGGCGTGCTCGGCCTGCTGGTCGCGGTCGGCGCCCTCACCAAGCCCGACCAGTTCCTGGACGTCGACAACTTCCGGCTGATCCTCACCCAGTCGTCGGCGATCGGCGTCGTCACCATCGGTGTGACGCTGGTCATCATCGGCGGCGGCATCGACCTGTCGGTCGGCGCGATCGTCGCCCTCGCCTCGGTCTGGGCGACGACGCAGGCGACGCAGGACTACGGCCTGTCGGGCATGCTCTTCTGCGCGATAGCCGTCGGCATAGGCTGCGGCCTGGTCAACGGCGTCCTCATCGCGTACGGCAGCCTCGTGCCGTTCATCGCCACGCTGGCCATGCTCGCCTCCGCGCGCGGCTTCGCCGAGCAGATGAGCGACGGCCAGACGCAGATCGTCGAGGTCGACGCCGTGCTGGACCTCGGGAACGCGGACGCCCGCATCCTCGGCATCCCGTACCTGGTCCTCATCTTCCTCGGCGTCGCCGCCCTGGGCTGGGTGCTGCTCAACCGCACCACCTTCGGCCGCCGCACCGTGGCGGTCGGCGGCAACCCCGAGGCCGCCCGGCTCGCCGGCATCGACATCAAGCGCCAGCGCCTGCTGCTGTACGGCCTGTCCGGGCTCTGCTGCGGCATCGCGGCGTTCATGCTCATCGTGCTCGCGGGCTCCGGCCAGAACACCAACGGCAACCTCTACGAACTGGACGCCATCGCGGCCGCGATCATCGGCGGCACCCTGCTCAGCGGCGGCCGGGGCACCATCCTCGGCTCGGTGCTGGGCGTGGTCGTCTTCACCACCATTACCAACCTCTTCGCGCTCAACAACGTGCAAAGCGACGTACAGAAGATCGCCAAGGGCGCGATCATCGTCGCCGCCGTCCTTATCCAGCACCACACTTCGCGTAAATCCTCGACGCAATGAAGGGTCGTACTCACATGCCAGAATCGCCTTTCAGCCGGAGAAACATGCTCTTCGGCGCCGCCGGTGTCTCCGCCGCCGCCTTCCTCACCAGTTGCACCAGCAATGACGACAGCGACGACGAGGGCGGCTCCGAGCAGCAGCAGGCAAACGTCTCGGACGACAAGCCCGGCAAGCCGGTCACCATCGGCTTCGCCGGCCCCGAGGCCGACCACGGCTGGCTCAACGCCATCAACGACAACGCGCGCTCGCGCGCGGAGAAGTACGAGGACGTCACCCTCGACATCACCGAGGGCTCGAACGACACGGCCACCCAGATAGGCCAGGTCGACTCGCTGATCAACAAGAAGGTCGACGTCCTCGTCATCCTGCCGGCCGACGGCAAGGCGATGACCCAGGCGGGGCTGAAGGCCATGCGGGCCGGCATCCCCGTCATCAACCTGGACCGGATCTTCAACAGCCCGCAGGCGTACCGCTGCTGGATCGGCGGCGACAACTACGGCATGGGCCTGAACGCGGGCCGGTTCATCGGCGAGCAGCTCAAGGGCAAGAGCAACGCGAAGGTCGTGGAGCTGGCCGGGCTCGACAACCTGGAGCTCACCCAGCAGCGCACGAAGGGCTTCGACGACGCGCTGAAGAACTACCCCAACATCGAGAAGGTGGCCCGGCAGGCCGCCGAGTTCACCGTCGAGTCGGGCCAGCGCAAGATGTCCGACCTGCTCCAGGCCGTGCCGGAGTTCGACGCCATGTGGAACCACGACGACGACCAGGGCGTCGGCGTCAAGCGCGCCATCGACCAGTCGGGCCGCGACGAGTTCATCATGGTCGGCGGCGCCGGTTCCAAGGCCGTGATGGACTCCATCAAGGCCGACGACTCGGTGATCAAGGCCACCGTCCTGTACCCGCCGACGATGGCCGCGTCCGCGATCGACCTCGCGCGCGCCCTCGGCCAGCAGAAGGGCGTCTCGGGCATGGCCGAGTTCGAGATCCCGGCGTCGATCACGTTGTACTCCGCCGTCGTGAGCAAGGACAACATCGACCAGTACCTGCCGACCGGCTTCAACTGACGGGAAGCCAGCACCAGGAGCCGCACGCCCGGAACTGCCGGAACGACCGCTGCGGCGCGCCGGAAGCAGCCTACTGACAAGGAGTTCTATGTCCCACGACACGACCGCACCCGCGCTCGGCGTCGGCATGGTCGGCTACGCGTTCATGGGGGCGGCCCATTCGCAGGGCTGGCGGACCGCCGCCCGCGTCTTCGACCTTCCGCTGACTCCCGTCATGGCCGCGATCTGCGGCCGCGACGAGGACAAGGTGGCCACGGCGGCCCGCAAGATGGGCTGGGCCGCCGCGGAGACCGACTGGCGCCGGCTCATCACCCGGGACGACGTGCAGCTCGTCGACGTCTGCACGCCGGGCGACAGCCACGCGGAGATCGCCATCGCCGCGCTGGAGGCGGGCAAGCACGTGCTGTGCGAGAAGCCGCTCGCCAACACCGTCGCCGAGGCCGAGGCGATGGTCGACGCCGCGGCGCGGGCGCGGGAGCGCGGGCAGCTCGCGATGGTCGGCTTCAACTACCGCCGGGTGCCGGCCCTGGCGTACGCGCGCGAGCTGATCGCCCGCGGCCGGCTGGGTGCGCTGCGGCACGTGCGTGTGACGTACCTGCAGGACTGGCTCGTCGACCCGGAGTTTCCGCTCGCCTGGCGGATGCAGAAGGAGAAGGCGGGCTCCGGGGCGCTCGGCGACCTCGGCGCGCACATCGTCGACCTCGCGCAGTTCCTCACCGGCGAGCCGCTGGTGGGCGTCTCGGCGCAGACCGAGACGTTCGTGAAGGAGCGGCCGCTGCCGTCGGCGGCGGCGGGGCTCTCCGGCGCGGCGGCCGGCGGCGGCGAGCGCGGTCCGGTCACGGTGGACGACGCCGCCCTGTTCACCGGCCGGCTGGCCTCGGGCGCGCTGGCGTCCTTCGAGGTCAGCCGGATGGCCGCGGGCCGCAAGAACGCCCTGTCGGTGGAGCTGAACGGCGAGCACGGCTCCCTCTCCTTCGACCTGGAGCGCCTGAACGAGCTGCAGTTGCACGACCACGCCGAGCCGGCCGAGACCGCCGGCTTCCGGCGGGTCCTGGTCACCGAGCCGGAGCACCCCTACCTGGAGGCGTGGTGGCCGCCGGGCCACGGCCTCGGGTACGAGCACACCTTCGTGCACCAGGCCCGCGACCTCGTCCACGCCATCGCCACCGGCGCGCAGCCCGCGCCGTCCTTCGCGGACGGGCTGCAGGTCCAGCGGGTGCTGGCGGCCGTCGAGGAGAGCGCGGAGAAGAACGCCGTCTTCACGCCCGTGGTGCAAGCCGGTCAAACCACCTGACCCCACCCGGATCAGCCCACCACCCCCGGAGGCACTCCGGAGAAAGAGGCAGCACACGATGCCCCGGTCCTTCACCCTGTTCACCGGCCAGTGGGCGGACCTCCCCCTGGAGGAGGTCTGCCGGCTGGCCCGCGACTTCGGCTACGACGGCCTCGAACTCGCCTGCTGGGGCGACCACTTCGAGGTGGACAAGGCCCTGAACGAGCCCGGCTACCTCGACGGCCGCCACCAGTTGCTGGAGAAGTACGGCCTGAAGTGCTGGGCCATCTCCAACCACCTGGTGGGCCAGGCGGTCTGCGACCACCCCATCGACGAGCGCCACCAGGCCATCCTCCCGGCCCGGATCTGGGGCGACGGCGAGCCCGAGGGCGTCCGGCAGCGGGCCGCCGCCGAGATCGCCGACACCGCGCGGGCGGCGGCGGCCTTCGGCGTCGACACCGTCATCGGCTTCACCGGCTCGTCGATCTGGCATCTCGTGGCGATGTTCCCGCCGGTCCCGCCGCACATGATCGAGCGCGGCTACCAGGACTTCGCCGACCGCTGGAACCCGATCCTCGACGTGTTCGACGCCGAGGGCGTGCGCTTCGCGCACGAGGTGCACCCGTCCGAGATCGCGTACGACTACTGGACGACGCACCGGGCGATGGAGGCGATCGGCCACCGGCCCGCCTTCGGGCTGAACTTCGACCCCAGCCACTTCGTCTGGCAGGACCTCGACCCGGTCGGCTTCCTGTGGGACTTCAAGGACCGCATCTACCACGTGGACTGCAAGGAGGCCCGCAAGCGGCTCGACGGCCGCAACGGCCGGCTCGGCTCGCACCTGCCCTGGGGCGACCCGCGCCGCGGCTGGGACTTCGTCTCGGCCGGACACGGCGACGTGCCGTGGGAGGACGTCTTCCGGATGCTCCGCTCGATCGGCTACGAGGGGCCCATCTCGGTGGAGTGGGAGGACGCCGGCATGGACCGGCTGCAGGGCGCGCCGGAGGCGCTGCGGGCGCTCAAGGCGCTCGACTTCGAGCCTCCGCAGGCGTCGTTCGACGCCGCCTTCGGGGGCGACTGACCGCCGCAGCGGCGCGGAGCGCAGCCCGGCGGCGGCACCCGCCGCCGGGCCGCTCCGGCATGTCCGGGGGGCACTTTGTCCTTATCAAGGATGAAGATAACTGAAGTCCTGTCAAAGGGCTTCTCTATCCTGCAAAAGGCGGTTACGTTCCTGTGATGTCCCTGACATAAACCCCCCACTCTCGGCAGGAGAGATCAGGTGCACACCAGAAAGATCCGGAGAACGCTCACGAGGACGGTGGCGGCCCTGCTGGCCGCGCCGGCCCTCGTGCTGGGCACGTCCGCCACCGGCGCCGCGCACCCGGGCGAGGACCACGAGGCCCCGGCCGCGGCGGAGTTCCAGCAGGTGACGCTGGCCAAGGGCGAGCCCGAGATGGGCGAGCCGATGACCATGGCGGTGCTCCCCGACCGGTCCGTGCTGCACACCTCGCGCGACGGAACGGTACGGCTCACGGACGCCGCCGGTACGACGAAGGTCGCGGGCAAGCTCGCCGTGTACAACCACGACGAGGAGGGCCTGCAAGGCGTCGGGGTCGACCCGGGCTTCGCGCAGAACCGGTTCGTCTACCTCTACTACGCCCCGCCCCTGGACACCCCGGCGGGCGACGCCCCGTCGGACGGCAGCGCCGCCGACTTCGCGCCGTTCGACGGCGTCAACCGGCTCTCCCGCTTCGTCCTGAAGGACGACGGCACCCTCGACACCGGCAGCGAGAAGGCGGTCCTGGACGTGCCCGCCTCCCGCGGCCTGTGCTGCCACACCGGCGGCGACATCGACTTCGACGCCGAGGGCAACCTGTACCTCTCCACCGGGGACGACACCAACCCGTTCGCCTCCGACGGCTACACGCCCATCGACGAACGCGCCACGCGCAACCCCGCGTTCGACGCCCAGCGCTCCGCCGGCAACACCAACGACCTGCGGGGCAAGGTCCTGCGGATCAAGGTCGACGCGGACGGTTCGTACGACATCCCGGACGGCAACCTCTTCGCGCCCGGCACCGAGAAGACGCGCCCCGAGATCTACGCCATGGGCTTCCGCAACCCGTTCCGGCTCAGCGTCGACAAGGCCACCGGCACCGTCTACGTCGGCGACTACGGCCCCGACGCCGGCACCGCAAGCGACACCCGCGGGCCCGCGGGGCAGGTCGAGTTCGCCCGTATCACCGAGGCGGGCAACTTCGGCTGGCCGTACTGCACCGGCGACAACGACGCGTACAAGGACTACGACTTCGGCTCCGGCGCCTCCGGGGCGGCCTTCGACTGCGGCGCGCCCGTCAACGACTCGCCGCACAACACCGGCCTGACGGAACTGCCCCCCGCCCAGCCCGCGTGGATCCCCTACGACGGCAACTCCGTCCCCGAATTCGGCAACGGCTCCGAGTCCCCGATGGGCGGCCCCGTCTACCGCCAGGACGAGGTCGACGACGGCTCCGCGGTCGCCTTCCCCGCCGAATTCGAAGGGAACTTCTTCGCCGGCGAGTTCGGCCGCAAGTGGATCAAGCGGATCGAGCAGGGCGGCGACGGCACCGTCGCCGCCATCAACGACTTCCCCTGGTCCGGCACGCAGGTCATGGACATGGACTTCGGCCCGGACGGCGCCCTCTACGTCCTCGACTACGGCACCGGCTACTTCGGCGGCGACGAGAACTCCGCCCTCTACCGCATCGAGAACATGACCGGCGGCGCCTCGCCGGTCGCCGAGGCGAGCGCCGACAAGACCTCCGGACAGGCACCCCTGGCCGTGCAGTTCTCCTCCGCCGGCACCACCGACCCCGACAGCACCGAGCTGACGTACTCCTGGGACTTCGGCGACGGCGCCACCTCCGACCAGGCCGACCCCGCGCACACGTACGCGGAGAACGGCACGTACAACGTCACCCTCACCGCCACCGACCCCGGCGGCCTCACCGGCAGCGCCAACGTGCAGATCACCGTCGGCAACACCGCGCCCACCGTGACCCTGGACCTGCCGCGGGACGGCCAGTCCTTCTCCTTCGGCGACGACGTGCCCTTCGAGGTCACCGTCGCCGACCCGGAGGACGAGAGCGTCGACTGCGGTAAGGTCCGGGTCGCCTACATCCTCGGCCACGACTCCCACGGCCACGAGATGACCAGCGCCAACGGCTGCAGCGGCACCCTGAAGACCGCAGCGGACGGCGAGCACGACCCCAACGCCAACCTCTACGGCGGCCTCACCGCCACGTACACCGACGGCGGAGGCGGCGGCCAGTCCGCCCTCACCGGGACCGACCAGGCCAAGCTGCAGCCCAAGCACCGCCAGGCCGAGCACTACGACGGCTCCCAGGGCGTCGCGCCGCAGAGCAAGCCCGCGGCCAACGGCGGCAAGACGGTCGGCGACATCCACGCCGGCGACTGGATCGCCTTCGAGCCCTGGGTCCTGTCCGACGTCACCGGGCTCACCGCCCGGATCTCCTCCGCCGGCGCCGGCGGCACCCTGGAGGTGCGCGCGGGCGCCCCCGACGGGACGCTCCTCGGCTCGACCGAGGTGCCGGTCACCGGCGGATGGGACACGTTCCAGGACGTCACGGCGACCCTGTCGGGCGCCCCGGACGGCACCACGAAGCTCTACCTCGTCTTCGCCGGCAGCAGTACGGACCCGCTGTACGACGTCGACGACTTCACCCTCACCACCGGATAGCTCCCCCCACCGCCCCGCCGGCTCCGGCCGGCGGGGCGTCCCACCCGACGAGACCCTCAAGGAGCGCACTGTGAAAGCTCCCGGACGCCTCGCACTCGCGACGGCGGCGGTCGTACTGACCACCCTGGCCATGAGCACGTCCGCGGTCGCCGAGAAGCCGGGGAAGAAGGCGGAGGGCGAGCACGTGCTCGTCTTCTCCAAGACCGCCGGCTTCCGCCACGACTCCATCCCCGACGGCATCGAGACCATCAAGCAGCTCGGCGCCGACCACGGCTTCACCGTCGACACCACCGAGAACGCCGGCGTGTTCACGCCCGGCACCCTCCAGCAGTACGACGCCGTCGTCTTCCTCTCCACCACCGGCGACGTGCTCGACGCCAAGCAGCAGCGGGCCTTCGAGAACTACGTGCGCGCGGGCGGCGGCTACGTCGGCGTGCACGCCGCCGCCGACACCGAGTACGACTGGCCGTTCTACGGCGGCCTCGTCGGCGCGTACTTCCACTCGCACCCGCAGATACAGCAGGCGACGGTGAAGGTCGAGGACCACGACCACCCCGCCACCGCGCACCTGGGCGACGAGTGGGTGCGTACCGACGAGTGGTACAACTACCGCACCAACCCGCGCGAGCAGGCCCGCGTCCTGGCGACCCTCGACGAGGGCTCGTACAGCGGCGGCAACATGGGCGGCGACCACCCCATCTCCTGGTGCCAGACCTACGAGAGCGGCCGGTCCTTCTACACGGGCCTCGGCCACACCAAGGAGTCGTACGCGGAGCCCGAGTTCCGCGCCCATCTGCTCGGCGGCATCCAGTACGCCGCCGGGGCCGTCGAATCGGACTGCAGTTCTGCCGAGAGCGACTACACTCCGATCTTCGACGGCACTTCCACCGAGGGCTGGAAGCAGGCCGGGCCGGGCTCGTTCCGCCTGGAGGACGGCATCCTGACCTCGGAGGGCGGCATGGGCATGCTGTGGTACGAGGCCAGGCAGTTCGGCTCGTACTCCCTCAAGCTCGACTGGCGCATGGAGGGCGACGACAACTCCGGCGTCTTCATCGGGTTCCCGCCCTCCGACGACCCCTGGTCGGCCGTGAACAACGGCTATGAGATCCAGATCGACGCCACCGACTCCCCGGACCGGACCACGGGCGCCGTCTACGGCTTCCAGTCCGCCGACATCGCCGCGCGCGACGAGGCGCTCAACCCGCCCGGCGAGTGGAACACCTTCGAACTCCGCGTCGAGGGTGAGCGCCTGCAGATCTGGCTCAACGACGTGAAGATCAACGACTTCACGAACACCGACCCCGCCCGCAGCCTTGCGGACGGACACATCGGGATCCAGAACCACGGTGCGGACGACCAGGTGTCGTTCCGCAACATCCTGGTGAAGGATCTCCCGTGAACGCCGTGGGCGGGAGGTCACGACGCCTCCCGCCCACGGGCGCACCGTGTATCTGAACTGAACACACGTGGGAGGCAGCAGCCGTGACGGTCCACAGACAAGACACAGCGCCGCAACCGGCGAACCCGGTGACGGCCGATACCGGCGTCTGGCTCATCGGCGCCCGCGGCTCCGTCGCCACGACCGTGATCACCGGCTGCGCCGCCCTGGCCGCCGGACTCCACCCCGCGGCCGGCATGGTCACCGAGACCGCGCCGTTCGCCGACTGCGGGCTGCCGGCGCCCGCCCGGCTGGTCTTCGGCGGCCACGACGTCGCCTGCACCCCGCTGCCCAAGCGCGCGGACGAACTCGCCGCCGGCGGCGTACTCCCGCACGGGCTGCCCGCCGCCGTCGCCGCCGAGCTGGCCGCCGCCGACGAGGAGATAAGGAACGGCGGCCCGGAGCCCGGCGAACCGTACGACGAGGAGGCGCTCATCGACTCCTACGCGGCCGACATCACCGACTTCGTCCGCCGCCGCAACCTCGCGCGCGCCGTCGTCGTCAACGTCGCCTCCACCGAGCCGGTCGCCGCCGGCGACGCGCTGCCCGCCTCGTCCTGCTACGCCGCCGCCGCCCTGAAGGCCGGCTGCGCGTACGTCAACTTCACCCCCTCCACCGGCATGCACCACCCGCGGCTGCGCGAGCTCGCCGCCGCCTCCGGCCTGCCGTACGCCGGCCGCGACGGCAAGACCGGCCAGACCCTGCTGCGCTCCGTGCTGGCGCCGATGTTCCTCCAGCGCGCGCTGGAGGTACGGGCCTGGTCCGGCACCAACCTCCTCGGCGGCGGCGACGGCGCCAACCTCGCCGGCGACCCGGCCGCCGCGGCGGCCAAGAACGTCGGCAAGGAGCGGGTGCTCGTCGACTCCCTCGGCGCCGGTGTCGACGGCGAGGTGCACATCGACGACGTCCCCGCCCTCGGCGACTGGAAGACCGCCTGGGACCACGTCGTCTTCGACGGCTTCCTCGGCACCCGCATGGTGCTCCAGACCATCTGGCAGGGCTGCGACTCCGCGCTCGCCGCGCCGCTCGTCCTCGACCTGGTCCGGATCGTCGCCCGCGCCCACGAGACCGGGATGTCGGGTCCGGTGCCGGGCCTCGGCTTCTTCTTCAAGGACCCGGACGGCGGCCCGCCCGGGCTCGCCGACCAGTGGCGGGAACTGCTCTCGGTCGCGGAGCGCCTGCGGGTCGCGCGATGAGCGCGGCGCAGCGGGTGCGGCGGCGGGGCGGCATGCGGCTGCTCGCGCTGGGCGCGGGCGCCGGTGCGGCCGGGGCGGGTGTCCTGGGCGCCGTCGCCATCGCGCGGGCCCGCCGGGCGGCGCCGGCCGCCGCGGTGGCGGGCGCCGCCGGGATGCTCGCGCTGGGCGCGGGAGCAGCCGTCCGGCGCCGGCGGGCCGCGCCCGTCGCCGCCGTCTCCGGGGTCCTGCTGGGTGCGGCCGCCGCGGGGGTGGCCGCGCGGGTACGGCGGGACGGTGCCGCCGCTCCGCCGGGCCGCGGGCCCGCCGCCGCCGTGGCCGGGGGAGTGGCGCTGCTCGCCGCCGCCGTCCCCGGCGCCGTGCTGCGCCGGCCGCGTACCGCCGGGCCGATCGAGCCGCAGGCGCGCAGCGCCCAGGGGCGCAAGCAGCCCGCGTCGCCTGCCGCGCAGATGCGCGCCTGGGTCGAACTGCTCCGCGTCTCCGCGCTGTTCACCGTCCCCGGCGACGCCCTCGCCGGCGCCGCCGCCGCCGGGCTGCGGCCCAACCGCGGCACCGCGCTGGCCATCGGCTCCTCCCTCTGCCTCTACGAGGCGGGCATGGCGCTCAACGACTACGCCGACCGCGACGTCGACGCCGTCGAGCGCCCGCACCGCCCGCTGCCCTCCGGCCGGATCACCCCCCGCGCCGCCCTGGCCGCTGCCGCCGCCCTGACCGCGGCGAGCCTCGGCCTGGCCGCCGCCGCGGGCCGCCGCCCGCTCGCGCTCGCCACCGCGCTCGCGGGGGCGGTGTGGGCGTACGACCTGAAGCTGAAGAACACCCCCGCGGGCCCCGCCGCGATGGCCGCCGCCCGCACCCTGGACCTGCTCCTCGGCGCCGCGGCCACCCAGGCCCGTTCTGCCCGCGGGGCCCCGCCGCCGGCCGGCACGGCCCCGTCCGCCCTGCGCCACCTCCAGGGCGGCGACGGCTGGGCGGACGGACCGCTCGCCGCCGCCGTGCTCCTCGGCGTCCACACCTACGCGGTCACCGTCGTCTCCCGCCGCGAGGTCGAGGGCGGGTCGACGGCCGTCCCGCTCGTCGGCCTCGCCGTCACCACCGCCGTCGCCGCCACCCTGCGCCGCGGCAACGACCCGTATCCGCAACCGGATCCGCACCCCCGGGCGGACGGCGCCCCGCCACCCACCGGACCCCGGCTGGCGCTCACCCCCGGCGACCTCCTCGCCGGCGCGTACGCCGCCACCGCCGTCCGCCCGTACCTGCACGCCGCGCTCAACCCCAGCCCGCAGCTCACCCAGCGCGCCGTCGGCGGCGGCATCCGCGCCATGATCCCGCTGCAGTCCGCCCTCGCCGCCCGTGCCGGCGCGCCCGGCAGCGCCGCCGCGCTGCTGGCCCTCGTGCCCGTCGCCCGCCGGCTCGCGCGGAAGGTGAGCCCCACATGAGCCGGCTGCGCCTGGCCTACGGCACCAACGGCCTCACCGACCTGCGGCTGACCGACGCCGTCGCGCTCCTCGCCGACCTCGGCTACGACGGCATCGCGCTCACCCTCGACCACATGCACCTCGACCCGCTCGCGCCCGACCTGCCCGCCCGCACGGCCACCGTGCGGCGGCTGCTGGCGCGGCACGGGCTCGCGGTGACCATCGAGACCGGCGCCCGCTACGTCCTCGACCCGCGCCGCAAGCACCACCCCACCCTGCTCGACCCCGACCCCGAGGCCCGTGCCGTACGCTCCCGGCTGCTGCGCACCGCCGTGAACGTCGCCGCCGAGCTGGGCGCCAACGCCGTGCACTGCTTCAGCGGCACGCGCCCGTACGGGGTCTCCGAGCCGGACGCCTGGAAGCGGCTGGGCGAGGAGCTGATCCCGGTGCTCCAGGCCGCGGACGCCGCCGGCGTGCCGCTGGCCATCGAGCCGGAGCCCGGCCATCTGCTGTACGACCTCGCCGGGTTCCACCGGCTGCGCGGGGAGCTGGACGACCCGCCGGCGCTGGCGCTCACCCTCGACATCGGGCACTGCCAGTGCCTGGAGGAGGCGCTGCCCGCCGACTGCGTACGGGCCGCCGCGCCCTGGCTCGCGCACGTGCAGATCGAGGACATGTGCCGGGGCGTGCACGAGCACCTGCCCTTCGGCGAGGGCGAGATCGGCTTCCCCTCGGTGCTCGAAGCCCTGCAGACCACCGGCTACCAGGGCCTGATCAGCGTCGAGCTGCCCCGGCACTCGCACGCCGGCCCCGAGCTGGCGAGCAGCTCCATCCGCTTCCTGCGCGCGGCGGAGGAAGAGGCGCGGGCGAGGGGGCCGGTGCCGTGCTGAGCCTCCCGTACGAACCCGGCCCGCCGTACCTGCCCGCCACCGCCGCCCGGCCGCCCGGGGCCCGCCGGCCCGCCGGGGCCGCGCGGCTCACCGGGACCCGCGCGCCGCGTGCCGCATCCGTGACCCGAGTGAAAGGAGCCGCGCAGTGGTGACCCCCGACCCCGCCGCACCCGCTACCGACCCCGCCGCACCCGCCGCCGCCTCCGCCCCGGCGGCCGCGACGGTCGCCGCCCTGCGCGCGTCCGTCGAGGCCGGTCTCGCGCCCGAGGCGCGCGAATGGCTCGCCGCCGCCCTCGCCGACGCCGCCGCCGGCACCCCGGGACCCAGCGCGGGACTGCTCGCCTGGGAGGCCCACTTCGCCGCCGCGCGCCGCCGCGCCGGGGCCGGGGCCGCCGACGCCGTGCGCGTGCTGATCCTGCACGCCGCCCGCGCCGACGAGCAGGTCGCCACCCGCGTCTACGACCGCGGGGACGCCGCGGAACGCCGAGCCGTGCTGCGTGCCCTGCCGCACCTGGGCCTCGGCCCCGGCGCCGTACCGCTGATCGAGGACGCGCTGCGGACCAACGACACCCGCCTGGTCGCCGCCGCCCTCGGCCCGTACGCCGCCGAGCACCTGGGCGACCACGCCTGGCGGCAGGCCGTCCTCAAGTGCCTCTTCACCGGCGTGCCCGCCGACGAGATCGCCGGTCTCGCCGACCGCGCCGCGGGCGACGGCGAACTCGCCCGCATGCTCGACGACTACGCCCGCGAGCGGACGGCCGCCGGCCGCGCCGTGCCGGCGGACCTCGACCGGATCCTCGCCCTGACCCGCAAGGAGGTGTGATGCGCATCTTCGACCCGCACATCCACATGACGTCCCGCACGACCGATGACTACGCCGCGATGTACGACGCGGGCGTGCGCGCCCTCGTCGAGCCCTCCTTCTGGCTGGGGCAGCCCCGCACCTCCCCGGAGAGCTTCTACGACTACTTCGACTCGCTGCTCGGCTGGGAGCCGTTCCGCGCCGCCCAGTACGGCATCGCGCACCACTGCACGCTCGCCCTCAACCCCAAGGAGGCCAACGACCCGCGCCTCCTGCCGGTCCTGGACGAGCTGCCGCGCTACCTGCTGAAGGACCACGTCGTCGCCGTCGGCGAGATCGGCTACGACTCGATGACCCCCGAGGAGGACCACGCGCTGGCCGCCCAGTTGGAGCTGGCCGCCGACCACGGGCTGCCCGCCATGGTGCACACGCCGCACCGCGACAAGGCAGCGGGCCTTGCCCGTACGCTCGACGTCGTCCGCGAGTCCAGGCTGGCGCCCGAGCGCGTGATCCTCGACCACCTCAACGAGACGACGGTGGCCGCCGCCCGGGACAGCGGCTGCTGGGCGGCCTTCTCCATCTATCCCGACACCAAGATGGACGAGGACCGCATGGTCCGCATCCTGCGCGAGTACGGCACCGAGCGGATGCTCGTCAACTCCGCCGCCGACTGGGGCAAGAGCGACCCGCTCAAGACCCGCAAGACCGCCGACGCCATGCTCGCCGCCGGCTTCACCGACGCCGACGTCGACAAGGTGCTCTGGCAGAACCCGGTGGAGTTCTACGGCCAGAGCGGCCGGCTGGAGCTGGAGCCGGAGAAGCCCGAGGCCGGCGGCGCCACGTACGAAGGGAACTCCATCCTGCGAGGGGGAAGCTGACCCATGCGGTTCCGACACCCCGACGGCTCCCTCGTCCATCTCGCGTACTGCACCAACGTGCATCCCGCCGAGGATCTCGACGGGGTGATGGCGCAACTGCGCGACCACGCCGAGCCGGTGCGCCGCCGCCTCGGCCGCGACCGGCTGGGCATCGGCCTGTGGCTCGCGCGCGACGCCGTCCGCACCCTCGGCTCCGACCCCGCCGCGCTGCGCCGGCTGAAGAAGGCGCTCGACGAGCGCGGCCTGGAGGCCGTGACCCTCAACGGCTTCCCGTACCAGGGGTTCGGCGACCAGGTCGTCAAGTACCGCGTCTACCGCCCCGACTGGACCGAGCCCGAGCGCCTCGACCACACCGTCGAGCTGGCCCGGCTGCTCGCCGCGCTGCTGCCCGACGACGTCACCGAGGGCACCATCTCCACCCTCCCGCTCGCCTGGCGCACCGACTTCGACGACGCCGCCCGCAAGGCGTCGCTGACGGCGCTCGGCACCCTGGCCGCGCGCCTCGACGCCATCGAGGAGCTGACCGGCCGCTCCATCCGCGTCGGCCTGGAGCCGGAGCCCGGCTGCACCGTCGAGACCACCGCCGACGCCGTCGCCGCGCTCACCGCGGAGGGCGCGCCGCCGCCGGAGCGTATCGGCGTCTGCGTCGACACCTGCCATCTGGCCACGTCCTTCGAGGACCCGGCCACCGCCATCGCCGGCATCACGGGCGCGGGCCTGCCCATCGTCAAGTCCCAGCTCTCCGCGGCCCTGGTGGCCGACCGGCCCGCGGATCCCGGGGTACGGACCGCGCTGGCCGCCTTCGCGGAGCCGCGGTTCCTCCACCAGACCCGGATCCGCGCCGCCGACGGCACCGTACGGGCCACCGACGACCTCGACGAGGCGCTGGCCGGCGGCCTCCCCGACGACGGCCCGTGGCGCGCCCACTTCCACGTACCGCTGCACGCGCCGCTGGAGCCGCCGCTGACGGCGACGACGCCGGTGCTCGAGGAGACGCTGGCGCGCCTCGTCGGCGGTCCGGCGCCGCTGACGAGACACCTGGAAGTGGAGACGTACACCTGGCAGGCTCTGCCCGCACACCTGCGGCCGCGCAGCCGCGCACAGCTCGCCGACGGCATCGCCGCCGAACTGTCCGTCGCCCGCGACCTGCTCACCTCGCTCGGCCTGAAGGAGCTGCCATGACGCCCCCGAAGCGGCTGGTCGTCGTCGACGTCGTCGGCCTCACGCCGCGCCTCCTCGACCACATGCCGAACCTGCGCGCGCTGGCCGACGCCGGCTCGAACAGCGCGCTGACGCCGCCGCTGCCGGCCGTCACCTGCACCGTGCAGTCGACGATCCTCACCGGCGCCCCGCCGGCGGAGCACGGGATCGTCGCCAACGGCTGGTACTTCCGCGAGCTGGGCGAGGTCTTCCTGTGGCGCCAGCACAACGCGCTCGTCGGCGGCGACAAGCTCTGGGAGGCCGCCCGGCGCGCGTACCCCGGCTACACCGTGGCCAACGTCGGCTGGTGGTACGCGATGGGCATGGACACCGACTACATCGTCACCCCGCGCCCGATCTACTACGCCGACGGCCGCAAGGAGCCCGACTGCTACACCCGGCCGCCGGAGCTGCACGACGAACTGACCGCCGCCTTCGGCACGTTCCCCCTCTTCAACTACTGGGGCCCGACGGCGAGCATCGTCTCCTCGCAGTGGATCATCGACGCCTCGCGGCACATCCTCGACGCGTACAGCCCCGACCTCACCCTCGTCTACCTCCCGCACCTCGACTACGACCTCCAGCGCTACGGCCCCGACGACCCGCGCTCGCACGCCGCCGCGCGCGAGCTGGACGACGCGCTGGCGCCGCTGCTGGCGGACGCCAGGGCGGCGGACGCGGAGACCGTGGTGCTCTCGGAGTACGGCATCACCCAGGCCACCACGCCCGTGGACGTCAACCGCGCGCTGCGCAAGGCCGGGCTGCTGGAGGTCTACACCCAGGACGGGATGGAGTACCTGGACCCGTGGGCGTCGCGCGCCTTCGCGGTCTCCGACCACCAGATCGCACACGTCTACGTCCGCGACCCGGCCGACGTCGAGGCCACCCGGGAGATCCTCACCAAGCTGCCCGGCGTCGCCGACGTACTCTCGGACTCCGGCAAGAAGGCCCACGGCCTGGACCACCCGCGCGCCGGCGAGCTGGTCGCGGTGGCGGAGCCGGACGCCTGGTTCACGTACTACTACTGGCTCGACGACGACCGTGCCCCGGACTTCGCCCAGCTCGTCGAGATCCACCGCAAGCCCGGCTACGACCCCGCCGAGCTCTTCATGGACCCCACCGACCCGTACGTACGTCTGCGGGCCGTCTCCGCGATCGCCCGCAAGAAGGCCGGGATGCGCTACCGCCTGGCCGTCGTCCCCCTCGACCCCGCCCCGGTACGCGGCACCCACGGCCGCCTCCCGGACGACGAGCGCGACGGCCCCGTGCTGCTCACCACCCGGCCGGGGGCGACCTCGGGACCCGTACCGGCGACCGACGTGAAGTCGCTGCTGCTGTCGCTCGCCGGTCTCGATTAGCCGATCCCCGTCAAGGAGCGTTGCCATGTCCACCAAGAACAGAGACGAACTCGACCACGCCGTCAACAGACGCAGATTCCTCGGAGTCGCGGCCGGCACCACGGCGGCGGCCATCGCCGGCACCGCGGGCGCCGCCGGCGCCACCGCGCAGCCGCGGGGCGCCGGCCACGGCCGCCCGGCCGTCCCCCGGGGCAACCTGGGCATCCAGCTCTACACCCTCCGCGACCAGATCGGCACGGCCGGCTTCGCCAAGGTCTTCGACGCCCTGGAGCGGTACGGCTACGACCAGGTCGAGTACGCCGGCTACACCCAGGGCAACGGCCCCCTCACCCTGCCCCAGCTCCGCCGCCTGGCCCGCGACCACGGCCTGCGCGGCATCGGCAGCCACGTCGCTTACCACGTCGGCGACCCGGCGGGCTACTCCTTCGCCACCAGCCTGGAGCAGGTCCTCGACGACGCCGAGGCCCTGGACCTCCCGTACGTCGGCACCTGGGACGGCCCGTTCCGCTACGGCACCACGGTCGACGGGGTAAGGCGCGCCTCGGCGGAGTTCAACGCCTACGGCGCGGCGGCCCACCGCCGCGGCCTGCGGTTCTACCAGCACAACCACGGCAACGAGTTCGGCTTCTGCAGCGACGACCCGACGGTGCGCATCTACGACCTGATGCTGGCCGAGACGGACCCGGACCTGGTGTTCATGGAGATGGACATCTACTGGGCCTACACCGGCGTCCACCGCTTCAGCGTCCGCCCGGACGGCACCCCTGCGCCGTTCGACCCGCTGGACTACGTCACGGCCGCCCCGCGGCGCTTCCCGCTGTTCCACGTGAAGGACGGCGAGCACGACGCGGCGTCCCAGGACGGCTACCACATGACCGACGTGGGCGACGGGGACATCGACTACCAGCGCTTCATCGGCACGGTCACCGGCGGCCGGTACCGCAAGTACCACAACTGGCTCGTCGAACGCGACGACGCGGTGAACCCCGACACGAACCCGGCCGGCTCCCTCAGCACAGCCCGCCGCTCCGCCACCCACCTCCACCACCTCCGCGCCTGACCCCACCCCGCCCCACCCCACCCACCACCCCGGCCCGGCGGGGCCCTGCGCCCGCCGCCCGAATCCCCCCGGCCCGCCGCCCCACCGGCGGGCCGGGGCCCGCCCCGTCACCACCCGCAACGAACGGCCACGCACCGTAACCAAATACCGGTGCGAACGACCCGGGAATCCTTGGTATCGTTGGCCGTGCCCCGCGGCTCTCTGCCGCGGCACGGCAACCCGGTCCGGGTGGCGGAATGGCAGACGCGCTAGCTTGAGGTGCTAGTGCCCGTTAAGGGCGTGGGGGTTCAAGTCCCCCCTCGGACACACTATTTGTACATATCTGCCGAAATTAGGGCATGCCGGTTTGGCGCCCGTGTCTCGCCCAGGCGGGGGACGGGCGTTTGTGTTGTGGCCGGTCCCGGTGCTGGTCAGCGGGCGTGAAGGTCAGCCGACGATGATCCTTTCTCTCGTCGGGGTGCCGGCGGTCAGGGAGCTGTCCGCCGGGTCGTAGGTCAGGTTGATGCCCCGGGTGCGCAGCCAGTCCGCCGCCGCTCTAGCTGAGGGGTCGCCGGGGGAGTGGTCCCCGGTGCGGGGGTGGCCGAGGCGCAGCAGCAGGGCGGGCAGGCGGGCAAGGATGCGGTCCTCGCGGATGTAGGCGTTCCGTGGCCGGTCCGTGCCGGGGCGGGTGGCGCTGGTGTGGCCGTGGCGGCAGCGGTAGGCCGGGCGGCCGTTGGTCCAGCAGGACTCCATCCGCCGACCGCAGATGCCGCAGCGCAGCAGCCCGGTGAGCAGGTAGGTGCGTCCCGGCGTCGTGGTGGTGGCCCGCGTGCCCTGGATGGCGACGAAGTCGGCCTCGCTGACCAGAGCCGGGTGGGCTTTCTCGCGGGAGATGATCCAGTCCTGTGGTGGGTTCCAGCGGGCGATGTCGCGGTGGCCGAGGGCGGTGTTGGCCGGGTCGATCAGCTCCTGGTCGGTGCGCTGGCGGTTCCACACCTGTCGGCCGGTGTAGCGGGGGTTGGCCAGGATTGCGCGCACCGCGGTCAGCGTCCACCGAGTGCCGCTGCGGTGCGCGTTGCGCTCCGGGTCGGCGGCCGACGGACACGGCACCGCCGCGTTGTTGAGGGCGCGGGCGATGCGCGCCACGCTCTTGCCTGCGCGGCGTTGGGCGAACATCCAGGAGACGATGGGTGCGGTGGTGGGGTCGGCTTCCAGGCGTTGGGCGCGGGCGCCGCGGCGTGCCCAGGCCCGGTTCGGGTGCGGGCCGGCGTCGGTGAGCCGGTAGCCGTAGGGCGGCCGGCCGCCGAGGTAGCGTCTTTGTTCGCGGGCCTGGACGGTCATGGCGGTCCGGGCGCGCAGCCGGGCGCGGGTGATCTCCCGCTTGGACAGGATCCCCAGCAGGATCATCAGCTCCTCGTGCCCGGCCAGGCTGGGGTCGACCGGGCCGCCCAACTCGGGCAGCCACAACCGCACCTAGTGGTGTTCGAACAGTGGGGCCATGGCGGCGAACTGGCTGCTGTGGAAAGCACGCTCGCTGGAGCCGATCACCACCGCGTCGAAGGTGCGGTCCGGATCGGCTAGGGCGTCGATCAGCCGGGCGGCTTCCGGGCGGCGGGGCCAGGGCAGCACCCGGCTGTGCCCGACATCGAAGAACTCGGCGGTGACCCGCCCGTGCCCGGCGACCAGCGCCTGCGCCCGCATCAACTGCCAGCCCTTCGAAGTCTCCGGGTCCTGGAAGTCCTCCGTCGACACCCGCCCGTAGAAGACCGCAACCCATCCTGGGCCCTCGGCTCGGTCACCTGGCCGCCCACCCACCTGCCCAGCGCGCCAGGGTCGGCAGGCGGGGCGAATAGCGGCAACGCGCCCGACGAAGCCATGCCGAACCTCCCCGCAGTCGCTACCTGACCAAGCCGGGGATCGAACACCCGGGTACGTCATTTCGACCGTTGCACGCACAGTGGTGGAAGGGAACCGGAAGCCACTCGTTCGGGTGAAGCAGTATTGACAAGTCCGTACCATCCCTCGGCCTGCGGGCCGGTAGCCCGGCCCACGCTGTTGGAGGTGTTCCAGCAGCCGGCAGGCGTCGTCGCCGGCGGCGGGGATCCTGGTCTTGAACCGGGCGGTCTTCTTGCCCAGGCGGACCGGACGGCCATAGCGGTCCTCCCACTCCTCGTCGACCAGGCCGACCAGAAGGTGCCCGGCGCTGCGGGTGACTTCTCCCAGCGCGGCACGGACCGCCTCGGTGACCATCTCCAGCCGGGTCAGGTCGCGCACCGCGGCCAAAAACGTGGGTGGAGGCGGTGCGCTGGGTGGTGCGTTCGCGTATGAGTCCGGCCTGCTTCAAGCGGGCGAGTGCGAGGTCGAGGAGGCGGTCGGCGTGGTTGCCCTGGGCTAGGGGCTCGCGGAAGTCAGCCAGCTCACTGTGGTGGAAACCGGGATCGTCCAGCTCCATGCCCAGCGCTAACTTGAAATCGATCCGGCAGCGGACCGCCTCGGCTGCCTGACGGTCCGACAGACCGAGCAGGAACTGCAGCACGCATTCGGTCGCCCACTGAGCGGGCGAGAGCCCCGGGCGGCCATCGCGCGGATACCAGCCGGCGAAGTCCTCGTCGTGCCACAACCCGTCCAGCCGATCCCGCACCCATATCGCCGTCGTGCCGTCGAGGGACTTGCTCACGAACGGCAACGGAGGGACAACGAGCACCTCGACAACTGCATCTGCCTGCGGAACAGCCCCAGTATGCTCGCCCGCAGCCGGCGCCAGCACGTCATGCCCGAACCGAAGCCCAGCTCCTGTGGCAGGTACTCCCCCTGGATCCCGATATGCAGCACGTAAGGAACCCGCACAGCACCTCCCGGTCCGGCAACGGCCTGCGGCCCGGGATACCGAAAGCGCCGCTCCCGCTGCAGCAGCAACGGCTCGTTACGGTCCCACAGCTCATCCGACACGATCCACGGCGGTGTCTCCACTCCGGATCGAACACTCAACTCCAGTGTTGGAAGCGGCCACCAGGGCCGATCCACCTCATTGTGTTAGCCGCTGTAAGTGATCTTTGCAGGGACGCCCTGTGGTGTGTTGAATACCCAATCTTGACGATATGCTCCGACTGTGCCGGGCGAAGAGGCGCACCTGGTCGGTGCAGAGGCCGTACGGCGGGCCAAGCAATGGCTCGAAGGGACGATGCGGGTATCGCAGTCCTATCCCAACACCGAGGGGGTGTGGGCCAGCAAGCTGACTCTGTGCTGGCCCCATGGCAACCGGAAGCCGTTCTCTTTCGACTTGGGCGGCGTCATGCGTGGCGGCGAGTGGCACGGCGAGATGTTCTGCGCCGAGGTCAAGTGGCGCAAGAACGCCAGCGATCAGGGGACGGAGTACAAGAGCTTCCTGGCGAAGTGCTATGTGGCGCTCAGTCAGGAGTACATGCTGGGTGATCACTTCATGTGGATCAGTTGGGCACCGTTCCGCGCGAACGACTGGCATCAGCTCACCACCCCCGAGATCATCCGCGAGGCGGTGTTCCTTGAAGCACAGCGGGCGTTAGGCGCCGCTGACCGCGCCGAAGCCGCGGAGCTGATCAAGAACGAGGTGGTCGAGGATCTGTCCAAGCGGCTCTGGTTGGTGGTGCTGTCCGAGAAGCAGGAGAGGCTCGTCCCGCTCGATGACTGGCGAGGTGTCGTCGCGCAGTTCTACAGCAGCCAGGGAGGGACCTCATGGTGACGCCTGTTGCGCCCGAGATCGACAGCGCGCTTGACCACCCTGATCCACGCCAGGCTGTCGAGCGCGTCAAGGACGTCATCCAGAGGCGGCTGTTGCTCATTCACCCCCAAGCCAGGATCATCCGAACGGACTTCTTCAACCACTCCTATGTGCCCGACTTGTTGATGACGTGGAACTCGGGGACACGCAAGGGAGAACGGCGCATTTACCTCCGCGCGTCGGCGGACCCGGATCTACTCGCATCAGATGTGATGCTCCTGGAGCGCGAGCAGCAGCCCCTGGTGGTGCCGCTGGCGCAAGTGGATGTTGATCATTCGCAAGCCCGTCTGGAAGCGGTGGCGGAGGAGCATGACACACTCATCCTTGATCCTTCCGGGCTCGGTGCCTTGCCGGCGCACACCCTGACACGTTCCCCGACCGCTCTCGCCTCCGACGCGATCGTCGAAGGCGGCCGGGGGATCATGAGTCAAGACCGAGTGGAGCACTTCCTGACCGCTGTCGGGAGCGGCGTGGAGGCGGCGCGCGCAGGAAGGACCGACCCCACCCGGGAAGCTCTGTCCGAGGTTACGCGGCGAACAGTGCCGACCGTCTCGCGCCGGATGGCCACCTTTATGGCCGCCATGTGGCAAGGCAGCGGTCGCTCCCTTCTGGAGTTCCCGGGCGACGCACCTGTCCGCTCGACCCTGGATGAGACCTCACTCAGTCTCCTGCTCGGCTCACGAGAGATTCCCGACGAAGACTTCTGGCGACGTATCCGCCCGCTCGTGACTGCCAAGACACTACTGGGCACGGACGTACGCGACACGCCGAACCTCCAGCACCTGATGCGCAGCGCCATCCAGATCTGGAAGGGCCATGTCTGCATGATCGTCGACGATCGCCGCCGTTCCCCCGACTCGGGCACCGATTGGCGTTGGGTCGTCGATAACGGGCGCCTGGGTCTGTGCGGGCCCGGCTTTACCGCCTATCTGGCTGCCAGCCGGAAAGAACTGGACTTCCCCGAGGAACACCCGGCACCCCTGCTCGCCCAGGTTCGCGATCGGGCCAGTCGCTTCTCCATCGCCCTGACGTCCATCCGCATGCTGATGACCAACCGCAGCATCGGCTACGACGCGCCCGGTGAGGACGTCACTCACGACCCGCAACTCGACGGGATCAGCGCGGCGTTCGGCCAGGAAGAGGGAGTGGTCGAGGCACTCGCCCTGACGCCGACCAGGACCCCGTTGCGCTGCAACTTCACAACTCGCACGGCGAGCCCTCCAGGCGCCCGATCACTGCTTCCCTACGCAGAGCTTCTCGGCACGACCCTGCGCCTCTTCCTCGACCTCGACGACGAAGATGCGGCACACCTGGAAGGGCTGCTCTACTCCGGCGAACCCGCCCCGGCACATTGGACGCAGGCTGACCTCTTCGAGGAGTGAGCGCGGAGTCCATCACCGCACTTGCAGCCTGTGGTCGCCGGGGCCGTTACCCAGGGCCAATGCGAGCTTCATCCGCCAGGCCACAGTGCAGGGTCCCCTGAAAACGATCGACCATCCGAGCTCGGAACCGAGCTGGAAGCGCTCTCCGTATACGGCGATGGGTCGGCGCGGTGGTTGGGTGGCGGGTCCCTACGTCGTGGCTTGCTGCGGCGCCTTGCGAGAACGGGTGCGCATATCATCGTTGGATGAGCTTCACTGCGCTTCACCGTGCGCTCGGCATGACACCTGGCCCGATAACCGATGAACTCCTCGATGCCGCGGTGGCAGCCGGCGTAGCGGAGGCCACGGACCTGGATTGGAAGTCCGAACTGCCCCCGGCGAGGGGGATATCCCAGACGGATTTTCCCAAGGACGTTGCGGCGATGGCGAACAGCGGCGGCGGCATGATCGTCTACGGCGTCCATGAGAAGCAAAAGGCGGCGGCGAAGCGTGTCGATGTCGGCGAGTTCGAAGAGGCCCATGAGCGCGCCTTGCGCAGCGCTGCGATCACCGCCATCTCGCCGCCGGTCTTCGATCTGCGTGTGCACCGACTCAAGTCCGCGGGCAACCGAGCGGTGGTGGTGGAGGTCCCGTCGAGCGTCGATGGACCCCATCTGATCTACAGGCACGAGTACTTCGGTGCACCAGTGCGCAACGACTCCGACACGGTGTGGATGAAAGAGCGCCAGATCGAAGCCATGTACCGCGCCCGGTTCGACGAACGCCGCCACGCAACCGAGGCTCTGGACGCGCTGGTTGACGAGGCTGCTGCCGGACGCGATGCCGACAGGCGCGCATGGTTGATCGCTGCTGCTCACCCCCGCATCCCCCGCCTTGCGGGCCGACTGTCCCGCGACGAGGCACGAGTCGTCCTGGAGAGAACCGCGGAGCTGGCCCTGGTCTATGCAGGACGCGGAGGCATCCATCCGCTGGAGAGCGTGGATCGATCCAACCCCCGTCCCGGACTGCGCCGTTGGATTGCCGTCAACACAGCAACGAGTGAGCATGCAGCGTGGAAGGAGTCGTGGGTCACCATCCATCACGACGGCTCGGTGACCCTCGCGGCTGCTGTTGGTGGGCACAGAAGCAGGGACGGTTATTTCGAGGGCTGGCAGGTCGAGTCTTCAGCCATCGAGTGCGCCATCGCAGATCTGATGGCGCTGGTCCGCACCACCGCTGGTGCCACCGGCAGCGCGGAGTACGAGGTGCGTGTCCGGATCGACTGGAACGGTAAGGATCCGCTCTCGATCCTGACGGTGGACACCTTCGGCTTCCCCTTTCACGACGTCTCGACTCCGCTCCGCCGCTACACACCGGTCGAGACCACCGTGAACGCCGGCGAACCAGATCTCGACTATTACTGGCATGTGCACGACCTCGCACAGGATTGTGTGAACCAGGGCGGCATCTCCAACCTGCTCCAGATCCGACCGCCTGAACCAGACGATCAGGTGTAGACGAATTGCCGTTCCGGCAGGTCAGACCGAAGCAGGTGGGTCTGCAGGGGAGGGGCATCGATCACTTCAACGGCAATGACGTTCTCCGTGTGAGAGCGTGGGTGTAGTGTTCAAGTCCCCCTCGGACACTTTAGAATCGGCCTTGGTCCGCCCTTTGACCAGGGCTTTTGTCGTGTGGACACCTTTGGCGACCGATGGCGGCTCTAGGTCAAGATGCCGCCGGGTGGCGCTCTGACCAGCGGCTTTATCGAACGGCCAAGCGTGGGGGTTCAAGTCCCCCGTTTGCCTGGATTGTCCATTTGGTGAGCAGTAGATTTTCCCGGTGGAGCGGGAGTGGGAGGGGTCGGGGCGCTGTCCCCGGAGCGCTCGTGCGCCTTCACCAGGAGGGACAGCAGTGCTCTGGCGGCCTCGGGGGTGAGTTCTGGCGGTTCCTCGGGGACTATTACCGTTAGTGCTGGGCGCTGGTTCTGCTTCCTGGGGCTCTTGGGCATTGGGCGCCTCTCGCGTGCCGGACTTCTCAGAAGGCAGAAATGCGACAATTCGGTTAATGTTACCGTCTGTGTGTCCATCGCGCGCGTCCAGCGGGGCCTTCCACGCGCTCGACGATCTCGGCGTCCAACCGGATGATCTGCTGCTCGTCCACGGCGCGGGCACCACCGTGGGTGAGGCTCGCGAAGTCACACTGGAGTACTAGCCGCTGCGAAAAACTCCCTGGACGTCGCCCGCAGGGGCCACACCTTCGTCCAGTCCCGTCCGGGGCGAACCTCGGCGAAGCGTTCCCGGACATCACCGCGGCTGCGGCTTCGCTAGGGGAGGAACTGGTCTTGGACGGCGAACTGGTGGTTCCCGACGAGGGCCGGCTGGCCTTCGACGCGCTCCAGCGACGCGTACGCCGCCGCGGCCGTCCGGCCGCGCAGGCCGCTGCTGAGTACCCGCCTACGTGGTCGCTGCATGAGGGCTGGCTGGGCTACGTTGCAGCGTGAGTTGTCGGCTGCGAGGAGAGCGGACGTGTCGAGCGGGCTGCGGTGGATAGCGACCGAGTACGAGTTGGGCTACACCTTCACGCTGTGCGAGGGCATCGAGCCGCGTGAGTTGCTAGTGCGGATGGGGGCGAAGCTCGAGCACATTCACGAGCTGACCAGTGACGCGGTCGCCGAACTCCAGATGTGGCCGGAGGACGGGCACCTGGGCGACCTGGATTTTCTCGACTGGGAGGACGAGGCGCTGGTGGCGCGCCTGACGGAAGCGGGATTCCTCTCCCATCCAGAGGTGATCGTCCGCGCCGGCGCGGTCTCCGGCTGGGCCTATGCCATCGAGGACGTCTCCACCAGCGCCACGGCCTTCCTGCCGGCGTTGTCGCGCGGCACGCGTGCGTACACGGTGTTCCGCAGCGCCAATGGCGAGCGCCAGATCGGCTACGCCCGTGATGGCCAGGTGCTGGCCTATTACGAACCGGGCATGCCGCATCTGGGAGGCGTGGGCGCAAAGGAGGGGGTGCCGGGCTTCGTCTACTCCGGCCAGGGGCTCGCCGACGTCGCCTTCCTGCGCTTCCTCGAGCGCGAGCACGGGATCTACATCGTTTGGGAGGACACTCGGGCCCCGCTGCCCACCGCGGCCTTCGCACAGGCCAACTGCTGACCACCTGGCCATACAGCAGCGATGAGTTGTGAGTGGTGCGGTCGGACTCCCCTTCGCCCGCCCCTACCCCGGCACCGCTAACCGCCAGGCGCGTTTCACCGGCGACAACTGGTCCGACTACCCCGCTGCCCGAGGCGAGACAGGAATGCGTTCGTAGTCCCAACGCCGGTGCTCTCCAATCCCGCTCGACTTCGAGCTTGCAGGTGTGAGGCAGAACCTTGCGGATCAGCGGAGTCAGGACTGTCACAGCGGCGCCATACAGTGGCTCATCCTTAGCGGCGATGTGGGGAGAAGCCATGGAGCGTCGGGACGGGATCATCAACATCGACTACAGCCAGTTCTACGTCACTGAGCGTGTGGAGAGCGGCTTCGAGCGGCTTGACGAGTCGCCGGACTTCACCAGCGGCCGGCCAGTGCTGCTCGCCTCGGACAGGTGACGGTGGTGAGCTGCGTGCAGTCCCACTACGCGCCGGTGGCGCTGATCAGCACGGGCCGGGAGAGGCGCTGCCTGAGCTCGGGGAGGGGTGCGTACTGGTGGACACGGTGGAGTATCGGCCGCTGTACGGCGGGCGGATGGAGCTGTGGGGGTGCACCACCGGGCCGTCCGATCCGCCCGGCCTATTCCTCCTCACCACCCGGCCGCGCCCACGTCCAGAACGCCACGACCATGCCGGGCCCACGCGGTGAAGGGCAGCGGCTGCTGGGGCAGTTCGGGCAGATGCCATCCCTCTCGGGGTAGGACGTTCACCGCCTGGAGACGAGGACGACCGGGCCGATCAGAGCGAACACCCCGGCCACTGCGCGCAGGAGGCGAAGTCCTGGCCACGACACGTGGCTCAGTCGTTCCGGCCTGATGAGCGTGGTGTGGAGGTGCAGGCGGAGGGCGGCCCCGCGGAAGTTCGTGGCGACGATCCAGCCGAAGAAGGTTGCTCACAGCCCCCAGGCAAGCAGGAACGGCCCACCATCCGCCATGTGCTTCCCCTTCCTATCGTGCCGCGGGTCAGCGGTGGCGGTGGAGTTCTGCGCTGCAGGTGGCGCGACCGTGGGGGCCGGTGGCGGTGGAGCGTTGGGCGTGGTTGCCGCGGATGGCGAGGGTGCAGGTGGCTTGGCCGCCGTGGTCGGGGAGGATGAGGGTGATCGTGGGGGTTCTGCCGAGGGGAACGCGTACGGACTTGCGCCAGGGCAGGGCTGCTTCCTGGACCGTGGTGCCGGTGGCACCTCGTGCGACGTAGGTGATCTGGGCGGTGCCCTCGCCGTCGACGGTGTACGTCACCGGGGCGGTGGGCGCGGGGCGTTGTCCGGGTGGGGCGTCGTCGTTGCGGGTGAGGGTGTGGCCGAGGAGGGCGGCTGCGGCCAGCGCGGTGGCGGTAAGGGCAGCGGTGAGAGTTCGGCGGTGCCGTGAGAGGAGTACGGGTGGCGGGTGCGGGTTATCCGTTTCGGCTTCCGCGGTCGTCGCGGTAGGCATGGGTGAGGATCCCTTCGCCTTCGGGCGCTGAATTCCTGGCAGGCCGAGAGTGTCACACGCCCGCCTCTCGGGGAAGCGCAGGGGCCTCTTCTCCTTTTCTGGCGAGAATTCACGGCGCGTTGGGTGAGTCTCAGATTCGGGCAGGGCTCTACTGCGGAAGCAGGTCGCCGTGGTGTGTTGACCAGGGCAGTTGATGGATTCACTGCGTCTGCACGGTGTTACTACACGCTCCCCAGGCACATGTATTTGAGTTGATTTGAGTGTGTATCGCCCATCGCTTGACAGGTACACCACCGCCCGTTGAAGATCGGGCGGCTACCCCCCATGCATTGCGTGCGTTGTGCTGGCCGGGCATCTGTCCGTCCGGTTATTCGGCGTGCCGTTTTCCGCGTGTATTCACGCGCGGGGAAATGGCGTGAAGGGGTGCGGAATGAAGGCTCGGCTGGGGCGGTTCGTTTCGTCGGCGGTGGCGGCTGCATTTTTGGTGACGCTGTTGCCGCAGCCGGCTTTTGCGGTGGGTTCCACGCCCGGGGCGGGCGGTGTCGTCGACACGGTCAGAGACTGGTTCACCGACGACGATCCAGATGACGACGAGCCGCCGTCGAGCGACAGCCAGAACCCTGCGAGCCGGGAGAAGCTGCCCCCGGGCAAGGCGGAGCGGGCGGCGAAGCGGGTGAAGGAGCTGACCGGTCGCCGTACGCCGGAGGCGCGGTTCTGGCGGATGTCGGACGGCGGGGTCGAGGCGGAGCTGGCCGCCGCGCCCACGTCATACGAGACCCGTGGCGGCGCCTGGAAGGCGATCGACACCGCGGTGAGGGAGTCCGACGCCAAGGGCTACGCGTACGCCAATACCACCAACCTCGCCCGCAGTTACTTCGGTCACTCAGCCGAGCGGCTGCTGAAGGTCGAGGCGGAGCTGGGCCAGTCCGTGACGTTCGGACTGAAGGACGCGAGCGGTGAGCTGAAGCCGCGGGCCCAAGGCGGCACCGTCACCTACCCCGACGCCGTGAACGGTGCGGACCTCACATACCGGGTGGGCACGGGGGAGGTGAAGGAGGACATCGTCCTTCACGAGCGGCCCGACGGGCCGGTGTCGTTCGCCTTCACCATGGACGTCACCGACGGTCTGACACCCGAGTCCCGCAAGGACGGTTCGGTCGCGTTCTTCCACGAGACGAGCCCGGATCCGGTGCTGGTGATCCCGGCGCCGTTCATGACGGATGCGGCCAAGGACGCCTCCTCCCCGTACGGGAAGGCGTGGAGTCCGAAGGTCACGCAGAAGCTGAGCCGGGACGGGAAGCAGTGGCTGCTGACCCTGACGCCGGATGCGGGGTGGCTGGCCGCGAAGGAGCGGCAGTACCCGGTGAAGGTCGACCCGACCATCACCATTGCGCCGTCGCCGTCCCAGTCCCAGGACGTCATGGTGCTCTCCGATCAGCCCGGGGTGAACTTCAGGCAGGCGTGGGATCTGCAGGTGGGCACCACGCCGACTGGTGTGGCCCGCTCGCTGATCAAGTTCCCGCTGAACGAGATCCCGGCGGGCGTGACCGTCGATTCGGCCCGGCTGAGCCTGTACTACGACCAGACGCACACCACCGGCGGCAAGAAAGTGAAGATCGAGGCGCACGAGGCCACCGGACCCTGGGACGAGACGACAGCCACCTGGGACAGCACCAAGAACCTGCTGGGCGATCTGTCGGGTACGAAGCTGCAGCTCGACGACGGCCGCGCCGGCACGGCCGCGGTCGGCGACTGGACCCGGGTGGCCGGGGCGGGGATCGAGTCCGACTACCGCTACAACCAGAACTCGGCCACCGGCGAGTCGTACACCTGGCAGCCCGATGTTCCCGAGACCGCCAGCTACCTCACGGACGTGTACATCCCCGGGGTGGCGGACGCGGCGTCGGCGGCGCCGTACGAGATCAAGCACCGCGGCGGCACAACGAACTTCACCGTGGACCAGCGCGGGACCACCGGCCGGTGGGTGGACCTGGGCACGGAGGAGCTGAGCTACGCCAAGGGAACCGCGAACACGATCAAGCTGGGCGACACCGGGGACGCGTCGAGCAAGAACGTCGCGGACGCGGTGCGGCTGGTCAACCGGGCGGAACTGTGGAAGGACCCCGGCGAGTACAACCAGTGGCACAACTTCCCGGTGAAGAACTCGGTGCAGGAGTGGGTGAACGGCACCCTGCCCAACAACGGCTTCGTGCTCAAGGCGTACGACGAAGCCCCCAGGGGCGAGGACGCGCGCGGCGGGCCGCGGTACGAGGCCGGCGACGGCTCCTACGGCGGCGAGACGTCCACCATCCCCAGGCTCACGGTCTCCTACGGCCGCATCGGCACCGCACTCGACTCCCCGACGGTCGTGCACGGCACCGGTCCGGAGCTGCACTGGAAGCCGTACACCAACACCACCACCGATGCGGGGGCGGACTTCGTCGAGTACCAGATCCACCGCTCCACCCAGCAGGCGTTCACCCCCTCCGCGGCCACACTGATCGCCCCGATCGGTGAGCGGACCGCCGACAATTTCACCGATACGACCGCGACGCCGTCGCCGGATCCGGGTCCGGAGATCGGGAAGTCGTACTACTACCAGATCGCGGTCAAGACGGCAGACGGTGACCTGCTGGGCTCGCCCACGCGGATCGTGGGCATCCCCAAAGCGGGCCGGACGATGAAACTCATCCAGGGCTCGACCGGCGGGGCGGTGGCGGATACGACGCTGTCCTCGGCGCAGCCGAACACCAACCAGGACACGATCAACTCCTGGAACGTGGGTCAGAACTGGCTGTCCGTGGGCAACAACTCCGACACCTACGGCACCACCCGCGCCGCGCTGGACTTCGACACCTCCACCATCCCCGCCACCGCGACCGTCCTCGAAGCCCAACTGCAGATGTGGGGCACCGAGACCACCCGCGACGAGGGGTCGACCGGCGCGGTCTACGAACTGCGCCCCCTCGACCGCAGCTTCGATGAGACCACCGCGACCTGGAACAACGCCAACGCCACCACCGCCTGGACCAAGCCCGGCGGAGACTTCTCGGCAACCCTCTCGGACACGGTGCCGCAGTGGACCGAAGACGTCGGCCGGCACTGGTGGGACGCCACGACGATGGTCAAGGGCTGGGTCAGCACGCCCGACACCAACAAGGGCGCCATGGTCAAGCTGGCCAACGAGTCCGCCACCGGGCCGCGGGAGCGGTCGCTGTGGCTTTCCAGTGAGGCCCAGGACCAGCAGCTCGGCCCGCTGATGCGCGTCATCTACGTCGACGCGACCGCCGAGTCGACGTACTACGCACCTGACACGCCGCAGCGGATGACGCCGAACAGCACCTACAACGTCAAGGTCACGTTCACCAACACCACCGACTTCACCCTGAATGCCAACCCGGGCACATGGGGGCTGTCATACCGCTGGACCCTGCCCGACGGCAGCACCCCGCCCGGCCTCGGACAGCCGATCGTCACCGGCCTGCCGGCCAGCATCCCGCCCGGCACGGAAAAGACCGTCATCGCGCAGGTCACGACGCCAATCAACTCCGATTCGGGCAACAAGCGCACCGACTATCAGCTGACCTGGGACGTCTACCGCGGTGACGTGAAGAGGTGGCTGTCGGACCAGGAGGGCATCCCCGGCCTCACCCAGCGCGTCGCCGTCGAGGACCCCACCTCCGACGAACTCGGCCTGGAGAAGTTCTACTCCTACACCGGCACGTCCACCGGCGCCGGCTCGACGGTGATGAACAACACCGCTGCCGGTAACGCGGTGTGGTCCTACGACGCCTTCACCAACCCCGGCCGCGGCCTGAACACCTTCTTCCGCGTCGCCTACAACTCCCTCGACACCTCGGACACCATCACCGGCCACGGCTGGTCCGCTCAGGCCGCCGGCCCACTACGCCTGGGCGCCCCGCTGGACTTCCACCCCAACCCGCGCCCGACGGAGGTCCGCTGGCCGGACGGTGACGGCACCACCCACATCTTCCGCAAGCAGGAGAACGGCACCTTCAAAGCCCCCGCGGGCGTCCACTACAAGCTCGCACCCAAACAGGACCTGGACTGCACCCCGGCCAAGGACCCGATCCCGGACGCCTGGACGGCGACCCGCCCGGACGGCACCCGGTTCCTCTTCGGCTGCGACGGCTACCTGACCTCGGTCATCGACCCCAACGGCAACACGCAGACCTACACGTATACCGAGCGCAAGTCCAACAACAAGCCGACCAAGTTCCTCGACTACATCACCGACCCCGCCGGCCGGAAGTCCCTCGAGGTCGAGTACTACCAGAAGGGCGACACGACGTGGGACTACATCGACGACACAGGTAAGCAGGTCGCCGGCACGGGGAAACTGAACAACTCCAAGATCTACGACCACATCAAGTCGGTCACCGACATCTCCGGCCGCACACTCGCCTTCTACTACACCACCAAGGGCCTGCTGGGCCGCATGGTCGACGGCGCGGGCAGCGCACAGCCCAAGGAATTCGACTTCACCTACGACGCCGACCAGGGCAACAAGAACGTCAAACTCACCGGCGTCCAGGACCCACGCCAGAACACCACGCGGCTCGAATACAGCGCTCCCAGCGCCGGGGACGACCCCAAGTACCACTGGTGGACCAAGACCATCACCGACCGGCGCAGCAACGACACCACGTTCACGTACGCGGCAGGCGACGCGGACAACCCCGCGGACAACCCGAAGTTCACGGACACCAAGCTGACCGACGCCGAAGGCAACGTCACCGACTACACCACCGACGACTTCGGCCGCCCGGTGACGCTGACCAACGCCAAGAACGAGACCACCCAGATGTCCTGGGACGCGGACAACAACGTCACCTACCTCCGCGAGAACAACGGCGCCGAAACCGCCTACTGCTACGACCCCACCACCGGCTACCCCCTCTGGCAACGCGACGCCGAGCAGAACAAGGCCGCAGGCGGCGTCCCCGAACCCGCTGTCTGCACCGACGGCGCCACCCCCGACAACGCCACCGCGTACGAGTACTCCTCCCGCGTCGGGGACGAGTACGTGAAGGACCTGTGGCACAAGACCTCGCCCGAGGGCCGCACCTGGACCTTCACCTACGACGCGTACGGCAACCTGCTGACCGTCACCGACCCCAAGGGCACCGCCACCGCGGAAGCGGGTGACTACACCACCCGCTACACCTACGACGGCCACGGCCAGCTCCAGACGGCCACCGACCCGCGCAACAACACCACCACCAACGCCGACTTCACCCCCACCGGCTACCCCCGGCTGATCACCGACCCGAAGGGCAACGGCACCGACTTCGTCTACGACGAACGCGGCCAGGTCCTCAAGGTCATCGACGCCCTGGACAAGACCACCACCCAGACCTACGACACCTACGGCCGCCCCGGCGAGAGCGTCGTACCCAAGACTGCGGGTGAGTTCATCACCACGCCCGCGCCGGTCTTCGACGCCAACGACAACATCACCCGCGCCACCGCCCCCAACGGCGCCGTCTCCACCGCCGTCTACGACGAGGCCGACCAGACCACCTCGGCCACCGCCCCGGACAACAACACCACCGGCCGGGAGACCCGCTACACCTACGACCGCGTCGGCAACCTCCTCACCACGACCGAGCCCAAGGGCGTCGTGACAGCAGACAACCCGGACGACTTCGTCACCACCAACACCTACGACGCGATCTACCAGCTCACGGACGTCGTCAACGCCGACGGCGACAAGCTCTCCTACCGCTACGACGAGGTCGGCAACGTCACCCACGTCATCGACCCCAAGAAGAACACCACCCCCGACACCACCGACTTCACCACCCACACCACCTACGACCTCAACCACCGCCCGGAAACGGTCACCGACGCCGCCGGCGAAACCACCACAACCACCTACGACAAAGACTCCCTGGTCATCGCCACAACCGACCAGGCTGACAAGACCACCGAAGTCGACTACGACGAACGCGGCCTGCCCATCGCCCAACGCGTCCCCTACGACACCGACGCAGGCACGGTACGCACCACGAAGTTCACCTACGACCAGGCCGGCAACCGCACCAAGGTCGAAACCCCCCGCGGCGTCGCCACTACTGGGACGGCGGACGACTTCACCGCGGTCACCAAGTACGACGAGCTGAACCGGCCGTGGCGGCAGCACCAGCCCTACGACCCGAACGACGCCCGCTACAACAACCCGGACGTCTACACCGAGACGCTCTACGACGAGGTCGGACGGGTCAAGACGGTCTCGGCGCCGCCGTCGGAGGGCCAGACGGTCCGTAACGAGACCACCTACGAGTACTTCGACAACGGCTGGATCCGCACCTCCACCGACCCGTGGGACATCGTCACCCGCTACGACTACAACGACCTCGGCCAGCAGAAGAGCCGACGGCTGATCTCCGCAGGCGGTTCCTCCGAACGCCCGATGGACTGGGCCTACTACCCCGACGGGTCCCTGCAGACCAGGAAGGATTCCGGCGTCCCCGACGGCTCCGCCGTGGTGCTGGTCGACAACTCCGACACCCAGCACACCTCCACCTCCGGGTCCTGGAAGGCGTCGAAGTCCATCGCGCTCTCGGGCGATCCGAAGGACACCGGGTTCAACCATCGCAGCCAGACGTCAGGAACCGGCACGTTCACCTGGCAGACGGTCATCCCCCGCGACGGCCAGTACACCGCCTACGCCAAGTACCCGGCCAAGTCGGACGCCGGCACCGCCACCTACCGCATCGACCACGCCGGCGGCGGCCCCGCGACCAAGAAGATCGACCAGGCCGAGAACGCCAACCGCTGGGTGAAGCTCGGCACCTACCGCTACAAGCAGGGCACCAAGTCGATCACGGTCTCCGGAACCGGCCAGGGAACCGTCAGCGCGGACGCCGTCAAACTGGTCCGCTCGTACGATGCGGCAGCTGACGCTGAGGAGAAGGTCTTCGGCTACCGCTACGACCGCAACGGAAACCTGACCGACGTCGACGACACCTCGTCCGGCACGCGGATCGATGCCTACACGATGGTCTACACCGGGCTGAACCAGCTTGCGAAGGTCACCGAGAACCTGGCCGGCGAGGAGAAGAAGTCCACCGCCTTCACCTATGACGCGAACGGCCAACCGGAGACGTCCACGCACCCCGACCAGTGGGCCGGCTACACCTACAACGCACGCAACCTGCTCGAGACCGTCAAGATCGCCGACACCACCTCGGAGACCGACCCGACCCGCAAGACCACGAGCTACACCTACACCCCCCGTGGCATGGTCGATGTCGAGACCAAAGCCAACGGCAACCTGCTCGACCACGACTACTACGCCAACGGCGCGCTCAAGAGCAGCCGGGAGACCAACGACGGCGCCCTGGTTGCCTCCCACGCCTATGACTGGGATCCGAACGGCAACAAGGCAGAAGACGTCTTCAGCCGCATGAACGCCGACACCGGCGCGTTGGCAGACACCACCAGCACCTACACCTACGACCCGGTGGATCGCATCGCCAAGCTCGACAAGGCCGGCCTGGGCGCCGGGATCGAGACCTACGTTCACGATGCGAACGCCAACGTCGTCGAGCAGACCGTCGACGGTGTGGACACCCGCTTCGACTACAACCTCAACCGGCTGCAGCAGGCCACCGCCACCGGTGACGGCTCCGGTGGAGTCACCTCGGCCTACACCTACGACCCCTACGGCCGCCTGGAGGCGGTCACGGCCGACGGCAAGATCCTTGAGCAGAACGCCTACGACGGCTTCGACCACGTCGCCGAGCACACCAAGCTCCAGGAAAACGGCACCACGGCGACTACGAATTACACCTACGACCCCCTGGACCGCACTACCTCCAAGACCACTGGTGCCGGCACTTCCAGTCCGGAGACGACGGACTTCACCTACCTCGGCGTGTCGAAGGAAGTCCTCGACGAACGGGTCGGATCCGGGATCACCAAGTCGTACCAGTACGGGCCGTGGGGGCAACGCCTGTCACAGATCACCCACAAACCCGGCGGCACCCAGCAACTCGGCGTCTACGGCTACAACAGCCACTCCGACGTCGAGACCGTCACCGGCGAGGACGGCAACACCGAGGCCACCTACGGCTACACCGCCTACGGCACCGACAACGACGCCGAGTTCACCGGCATCGACAAGCCGGACCCGGCGAATCCCGACGAGGACGCCTTCAACCCCTACCGGTACAACGCCAAACGCTGGGACGCCGCCACCAGCACCTACGACATGGGCTTCCGCAACTACAGCCCCGGCCTCAACCGCTTCCTCACCCGCGACACCTACAACGGCGCGCTCGCGGACATGCAACTCGGCACCGACCCCACCACCGGCAATCGCTACGCCTTCACCGGTGGCAACCCCACCACGAACATCGAACTCGACGGCCACCGCCTCGCCTGCGGCGGAGGCGAAGGGTCTGGCGCGCTGGACGTCAGCTGCGGCACCGGCAACGAGACCCGCGCCGACGGAACCCTCTCCTTCGACGGGGAACCCACAGGCGGGGTCCGGGCAGCCTTCACCTTCGAGGGGGAACTCTACGAGGGGATCGCAAACGCCGACACGGGAGAACTCGACCTCTTCGGCAAGATCAAATACCTGAAGAACCCGGACAAGGCCCTCGGTTACATGTGGCTCGGCGACCAGACTCCTCCTGCCGAGGAGTACTCATGGTTCGACAAGGCGGGAATCTTCGCCACATCGTTCCTGCTCCCAGACCCCGCCACTTGGAAAGAATGCTTGACCGACCCGAGCCTGGGGTGCCTGGCGGAAGCCCCCGAACTGATCCCAGGCATAGGAAAGGCGGGAAGTCTTCTCCTCAAGGGTGGGGCAAAGCTCCTGAAGAAGACCTTCGGGAAGTGCCACAGCTTCACCCCCGGCACACGGGTACTCCTCGCCGACGGCAGAACCAAGCGGATCGAAGACATTGAGATCGGTGACCGCGTCGTCGTCACCGACCCCGACACCGGAGAAACCACCACCCGCACCGTCAAACGACTCATCACCACCCACGACGACAAGAAGTTCGTTCGCCTCACCTTCACCACAGAAGACGGGCAAACGGGTCAGCTCACCGCCACCACCACCCACCCCTTCTGGGCCGAGTACGCAGGCGAATGGATCGACGCTGGCGACCTCCTCCCCGGCACGACCATCCGTACCGCCACTGGCGACACCACCACCGTCCAGGCTGCCGACCACTACACCAAGCGCCAGACCACCCACGACCTGACCATCCGCGACATCCACACGTACTATGCACTGGCCGGCGAGATGCCGGTCCTAGTCCACAATGCACGTTCGTGTACCAGTGGGAATAACTCTGCTGCCGCGTTGGGCCGTCAGGCGCACCAAGATTTCAGCGACGTGATGGGTGGCCGTGGACACCTCGGGTATGAAGGAGAGTTCACGCTGCCAAGCGGTCTGCGCCCGGATGGCGGGTACACTGACCCCGCGACTGGCGTTCGTGTGCCCATCGAATTGAAGCCCGATAGTCGTGCTCAGATTCGGCGGGGTCGAAAGGAGCTCGGCCTGTACGAGCAGGAGATGGGCGTCCCCGCGGGAGCGGGACAGCTCTGGGTATATCGCGTGGGGAAGAGTGGAACGATTTCATACCACAGGATTCATTAGGGTGGCTGGCTGATGAATGAGGAATTCAAACAGCTAATTGTCGGCGCAGTTGATCCCCTGAAACGCGAGCATGGCTTTCATGTGAAGGGAAGGGTAGCCATCCGCATGGATCGACTCCTTCGGGGCGTCGTGTTCCATCCTGAGAAGACAGCGACCAGGGGAGCGTACCGGTTCGACGTCACTCTGAACCTCGGCCTTCCGGGCCTCAGTTCCGTATCAGCCTCCCGTCGGGAATTCATTGTGGCGGCGTCGCTCGGCAAGCTCTATCGTCTCAGAAACCCTGGCAAGGGCCGATTCGAATTGAGGGGAGATGGTTCGGACTTCGAAGTCGGGTCCGTAGTACGTTCGCTTCTGTCAGATCTTTGCTCTGAATTTCTACTGGCGATTTCAGGGCCGGGTGAGCTGCTGAATTTGCTGGAGAATGAGGCCGAGTTCGAGAGGCTCGATCTGTGGCCCTGGAATTCGCTTCCCAGGCTGGAGTTGGCGAGCGTCTACAGCGCATTCCTTGGACTGGAAGAACAAAAGAATCAATTTGCCGAGCGGGCAATTAGTTATGCGCGGGAGGCTGGCATGGAATATGCTGTGGCGCGAATCATGGCGAACGTGCAGAAAGCGACGCACCTGAACTCGACTGATTGATGTGGGGCGTTTGGCCTGACAGGGGCCGGTGCGCTTGGGTAACTGTGGTGTTCTGCACGCAGGACACCAGGCTGGCCGGCGCCTTCAGATCGAGAGGGAGGGATTCGGCGCGCTATGGAACACTTCGAGGAGAAGATGGGAGAAGCAGATCGACTGCGGGTGAGAAAGTACGGCGGCCTGTAACACTGAATCGCGTCAAGGATGAGGCCGTCGCAACGGCCCTGCGAGGGCAGTCGCAAGGTCAGGTTGGTGTGTGCGTTGCGGGGTGCGCGGAGCGAATGGCTCAGGTATTCACTGGGCTGCGTGGCGATGGCCAAGGGCGCGACAGTGATATCGACACGGTGATTCGTCTGCTCGCATACCTCTGGAATGATGAAGTTCCACAGCGGCAATTTCAGGACTGCGTGGACTCTTTGTCAGGATTCCCGGAGTTTGATGAGTCCTCTGATGAAGAAATCATCGATCCAAGGGAGATTCATTCATTCTACGCGGCGCTTGGGCTACGCTATGCGGCGCTATATCGCTCCAGCGGCGACGCTGAAATCGCGCTGAAGTGTGCGCATACCTGCCTAACGGCGATGGGGCAGCTCGATCAGAACATCCCCGTTACTGCATTCTTTGCCCAGGAAGCCGACTGCCAGCAACACGTAATCTCCTCATATCCCTTGGGTGGGGCCGATGAGATCGCGCAATTGAGGAATGCTGATCGAGTCATTAGTAGAGGTAGGCTAGCAGCTCTTCAGGAGCGTTTGTCGAACTGAGTAACGGGGCACACATATTTGAGGGGGTTTTGCCCAGTGTCTATTCGTAGGCGCGTGATGAGCGCCTTACTGGCCGCCGTGATCAGCACGATCTCCCTGATCGGCACAGGGGGCGCGCCGGCCGCCGCTGACACCAGCACACAGCTGCCCATCAGTTCGTACCGCGATATGGCCGTCGATGGCATCCATCGGCAGGTGTTCATCACTGATCCATTTGGCGGCCAGGTAGTAGTGGCGGACTACAGCGGACAGGTCGTGAAGCAGTTCTCCGGCGCGGCAGGCGCTTGGGGCCTTGCGCTCTCCGAGGACTCCAACACGCTCTACGTGGCACTGCGGGACGCCGGCGCCATCGCGGAGATCGATACCGCTACGCTGCAGGAGACCGCCCGATACGACACCGGCACGGGTGCTGGCGCTTACGCTGGCCCGACGTGGCTGGCCCTCGCGGGTGGCAAGGTATGGTTCGGCTACTCCGTCGACACCTGGAGCGGTGACCTCGGTTCCCTCGACCTGAGCGGGCCCGAGCCGGTGGTTACCCGGGCGCAGGCGCCCCGCACGTTCGATGGTCCTCCCCAAATCGCCGCGGTGCCCGAGGATCCGAGCACCCTCGTTGCCGCCGACCACTTCAGTGATGCCACCCTCGTGAGGTACGACGTGAGTTCCGGTCGGGCGGTCGAGCAGGTGAGGAGCCACGGCCCAGGACCGTATGGGTGCGCCAGCCTGAATGAACTCGCGCTGACACCGGACGCCCGGCAGGTCGTCCTAGCGTGCGCGTCGCCCTACGACCACCAGGCGTTCCGCACCGCGGATCTGTCGCACGACGGCTTTTACACCACCGACGCTTATCCCAATGCGGTGGCGTTCGCTCCCGATGGCACGCTCGCCTTGGGCTCCGACGCACGCCACGACGACGCATGGGTCTACCGACCCGGCTACGACGCGCCGCTGAAGGCGATTGACCTCGGCGCGGACAGAACAGTGACCGGCGGCCTCGCCTGGGCCCCCGACCACAGCCGCCTCTTCGCGGTGGTGACCACTTACAGCTCGGGCCCCTTCACCTTGAAGGTGCTGGACGACCCCGCCGGGCAGGAGAGCACCCTGTTGCTAGACGGTCCCGAGACCGCGAAGCGGGGTCAGCAGATCACCATCACGGGCACCCTCACGCCAACGACGTGGCTCGGCGCGGGGACAACCGTATCGCTGAGGCGCTCCACCTTCGCCGACCCCGCCGGAGTCTCCCTCGGCACCGCCACTGTGTCTCCAGACGGCACGCTCGCCTTCACTGACCGCCCACGCACGACCGGGACGGTGTGGTACGAGGCGAAATACGCTGGCGATGGGTGGCTGTCGCCGGCCGAGAGCGTGGCACTGGTGGAGGTCTTCGACTGACGTAGACGCCGACCGCTCGCGGAGGCGAACTGCGCACGCCACCGTGCGCGGCTCGCTCCGGCCTTCGGATTCAGTACTGCTGGTAGAGATCGGCGCAGTCGAAGATGACCCACCCCGTGAGCGTCTTGCCGTGCTTCCGGAATTGGACCTTGAGGTGCGAGGAACCAGGCTTGAGCGGCTTACGCTTCAGACCGCCCAGGACCTTCACTTCTCGACGCGGTACACCACCACGACCACGCGGGCGGACTTCTTCGGCGCCCTACTCACGTTGACTGCCGAGAACGTCACCCGCACCACCGGCTGGGAGTACCGGTCTGCCGGAGTCGAGGACGGCGCCGCGGCGGCGGGCGCGAGACCGGCCAACACTGGCAGGCGCCGCGGGCCACGGCGCCCGCGGGAAGATCACCGTATTCGGTGATTGCCCGCTGCGGCATAAACTGAGTGCCAGCCGGCTGGGTGGCGGTGGTTCTTAGCGTTTGACGCGGCCACGGATCGCGAGCGCAGCCAGACCGACGAGGACGGGGTCGGTGAATCGGAAGACCCTCTCGGTCTAGGCCGTCTCTTCCGGACCTTGGGTCGGGCGGACTTCGCACGCTGCCGCGCGCACATACATTGGGGAGGTGGACGAAGCCGAGGCGAGCGGTCAGGTGTGGAGGGACGAGGTCCGAGCGCGTCCGACGGCTGAGCAGGATCGGGATGCCCTGGCTCGTCTGGTCGAGGTGGACGCAGACTCCTTCGAGGTTGAGCTGTACGAGCGGGCGGCAGATCCCCAGGTGCTTTCGATTGATCGCGCGCAGAGGTCGCAGGCTGGGCAGTACGCCAGGCGCGTGCGGCGATGTCGAGAGCGTCAGCAGCGCCAAGGAAGTTGAGCAGTAGCCTTCCGATCATCTGATCGTTGGGCTGGTGTGTCGTTGACTGACGCCCGGTGGGCGAGGATCGAGCCGTTGCTGCCGGATAGGACTCCGAAGCGGGGCGGGCGGTGGCGTGATCGCCGGAAGGTGATCGACGCGATCGCGTTCAAGTACCGCACCGGGACACCCTGGATGGACCTGCCCGAGCACTTCGGCTCATGGAAGGGCGCCCACAACCGCCTGGGGAGATGGGCCACCGACGGCACATGGGAGAAGGTCTTCACCGCCCTGCTCGCCCGGGCCGACACCGAAGGCGACCTCGACTGGGCCGTCGCGGTCGACTCCACGATCGTCCGTGCCCACCAGCACGCCGCCGGGGCCCGTCAAAAGGGGCTGCGGCCGGCGAGCCGGTTGACCACGCCCTCGGACGGTCCCGCGGCGGACTGAACACCAAGATCCACCTCGCAGCCGACAGTCGCTGCCGCCCGCTCACCTTCGTCCTTACGCCTTGGTCAGGCAGGTGACGCACCCGCATTCCCCAACGTTATGGCGCGCCTTCGGGTGCCCCGACGGGTCGGCCGACCCAGAACAACACCGGAGCTGGTCTTGGCCGATAGGGCGTATTCGTCCCGCGCGCTCCGCACCCATCTTCGTCGGCGCGGCATCCGGGCGGTCATCCCCGAGCCCGTCGACCAGCAGGACAACCGCAAGCGCCGAGGCCGTGCCGGCGGCAGGCCCCGCACCCTGGACCGCCAGACCTACAAGCAGCGCAACACCGTCGAGCGGTGCATCAACAAGCTCAAGCAGTGGCGCGGCCTGGCCACCCGCTATGACAAGACCGCCACCAGCTACCTTGCCGGACTCCACATCGCCGCCATCTTCATCTGGTCGGACAGGTAGCTCCAGCGGCTGCCTAGACCCAGCCCTCGTCAAGGTAGACCGTCCAGGAGTCTCCCACTGCCTTGTGCAGTTCAACCAGGGCCGCAACGTCGGCGATGGCTGCCGGGGCGTCGGACAGCCGCAACGGGGAGTTCGGGACGCTGCTGCGGGTGTAGACCGGCAGCTCGCCGTTGCAGTTGAAGGTGTGAAGCGATGGGGGAGCATCGTTGAACCATGCGGGACGGTTCTCCTCGGCCCATGCAACTGCGGCGTCGACACGATCCACATGCACCAGCAGATGCTCAGGAGCCGGCCCGCCATTGAACTGCACGAGGAAGCCCTGAGCGTCCACCGCCCACCAATCCCACATGAATCCAGGTCGGGGGTGCCGCAGGATTGTGGTCATGCCGTCACCGTATCCAGGCCGGACAAGACCGCTGAAAGGTGATCCGGAAGAGACGGCCTAGTGGCCGACGGTGGTTAGGTCTTGGCCGCTGGAGCGGAAGAGGTCGGAGTCGACGACGTCGGCGACCTCCTGTGCGCGGGCCCCGGTGAATCGCTCAGCGAAGGCGGCGTGCAGTTCTGGGTCCTGCTTACCCATGACGCCTGCGCCGGGCGGATGCGGTTTCGCGAGGGTGCCCGGCAGGCCGAGGGTCATCGTCAGCAGCACGGTGGCGGCGACGGCGTCGGGGAGCCAGCCAATCGCCCGGGAGCGTGGCCTGGTAACGCCCAGTACAGGTGGAGCAGGACCAGTTCGGCGACCGGGGTGCGGGGGTCGTGGCGGCGCATCTCCATCTCGCCGTAGTAGAAATCCGCCGCGCCGGGTTCGTTCTTGCTGTCCTCGAATGCTTTTTGCAGTTCCCGATAGAGCGGTACGAGCGCGGCTGGCTCCCAAGGGGCGACGAGCTGATCCGTCTGGATGCCGGCACGGGCATGGCGCTGGCGTCGTCTGCGTCCATCGCTGCCGTCACGAGAACAGCTGGTGGCCGTGGCATGCCCGCTCCCCCCGGCGCTTGGCGAAGCGACAACCCTCTGTCACGCGTCCGAGCGGCAGAGGGCTGTCGTTGCCTTCATCCGGCGAGACGATGGAATCTGCAAGGAAGCGCATTAGCCCAAGGCCAGTGATGTTCTCCGTGCGAGGACGTGGGTGTAGTGGTCAACTCGCCCCTCGGACACACAATTACCCCACGACCGCTGGTTCGCGGGCAGGCGTGATCGGCACCCGGGCCTCACCTGGAGTGAGGAACGGGTGCATTTTGCTGTGCCCGTCTTGGTGGCGGGAGATGATCCAGTCCTGCGGTGGGTTCCAGCGGGCGATGTCGCGGTGGCCGAGCGCACCCGGCTGGGCCCGACATCGAAGAACTCGGCGTGACCCGCCCGTGCCCGGCGACCAGCGCCTGTCCACGCAGCAGCTGCCGATTCTCCTGCCGTCTGTATGACACAGCGGGTTGCCGTCATCGGCACGATGGCCGCTCGCCGGAGACGACTGTTACGGACTCTTGAAAGCCTCGTTTCGGTTGCTCCGGCATTTGCCGTGAACCCGACAGCCCGACGTGGCCTGCCTCCTAGCCTATCTGCGTACATCAACTTGACCGGGTCGGATATGGAGTCACCGTGGAGCCCATCGCGTCCCGGCACGTAAGTGACGACGGGGCCGACGGCGGCGGCCCGGCGGAGCGGCCCGACATCGTGCTCCTCACCGCCGACGACCGCCGCTCAGGGGCGCGGGCCACCCCGTCGTCCGCTGCCCACCACGTCGGCGTGGCCCGGCTATCGGAGGAGCCGGAGCGATGGCAGGCCGCCGTCGGCGATCCTGCGGAGCCGTTCGCGTCTCCTTCACATCCGGCTCCACCCAGCTGATAACCGCGACGGGAGCATCCTGAACATGAGTGATCACGCAGTCAGCCGGCGGACGATGGTGTCGGGGGTGGCCGGCGCGGCCGCGCTGAGCCTGTTGCCACGACGTGCCGGCGCCGACTCACGGCCGAACATCGTGTTCATCATGACCGACGACCACGCCACGCACGCGGTGTCGGCGTACGGCAGCGCGATCAACGAAACCCCGAACATCGACCGGATCGCCCGCGAGGGCATGCGGTTCGACAACGCCTTCTGCACCAACAGCATCTGCAGCCCGAGCCGCGCCGCGATCCTCACCGGCACGTACAGCCACGTCAACGGCGTCACCACCCTGGACACGCCGTTCGACGCCACCCAGAGCGCGTTCCCCGCGCTGCTGCAGGCGGCTGGCTACCAGACCGCGCTGTTCGGCAAGTGGCACCTCGGCCACGGCGGCCTCCACGACCCCCGCGGCTTCGACCGCTGGGCCGTGCTGCAAGGGCAGGGACCGTACGTCAACCCGCAGCTCATCACCCCCGAAGGCCGGATCTCCTACACCGGCTTACACCACCGACGTCATCACCGACGTCGCCCTGGACTGGCTGGACCAGCGCGATCCGAGCCGTCCGTTCTGCCTCCTGGTCCACCAGAAGGCACCGCACCGCCCGTGGCGGCCGGACGAGACACACGCCGACATGTACGAGGACACCATCCCGCAGCCTGCCACCCTGCGCGACGACTACGCCGACCGCTCCGCGGCGGCGGCCGCGGCGAAAATGCGGGTGGCCCGCGACCTCACCGCCACCGACCTCAAGGAACCGGTGCCCGACGGCCTCACCGCCGACGAGGAACTGGACTGGAAGTACCAGCGCTACATGGAGGACTACCTGCGCTGCGTGGCCTCGGTCGACGACAACGTCGGCCGGCTGCTGGACCACCTCGACGCCCGGGGCCTGACCGACGACACCCTCGTCATCTACACCTCCGACCAGGGATTCTTCCTCGGCGATCACGGCTGGTTCGACAAACGGTTCATGTACGAGCCGTCCCTGCGGATGCCACTGCTCGTCCGCTACCCCCGCCGCATCGCCCCCGGCTCCGCCGGCGATGCGATCGTCCTCAACATCGACTACGCGCAGACGTTCCTCGACCTTGCCGGCATCTCCGACACCGCCGTGCCCCAGCGGATGCAGGGACGCAGCCTGACCCCGCTGTTCGGCGGCCGCACCCCGAAGGGCTGGCGGCGCTCGATGTACTACCGCTACTGGATGCACGACGATTCCGCACACCACGTCCGCGCCCACTACGGCGTACGCACCGAGCGCTACAAGCTGATCTTCTACTACGGCGAGGGCCTGGGCGTCCCCGGCGCCTCCGACCGCGTCTTCCCACCCGAATGGGAGCTGTTCGACCTGCACAACGACCCCGACGAACTGCACAACGTGTACGACCACCCGGCACACGCGCAGGTGCGGGCCGGCCTTGAACGGGAACTGGCCCGGCTGCAGCGCCTGTACGGTGACCAACCCGCACCTGCACAGGCCGCCGCCTAGGACCAGTGTCCGGGACACATCGCGGCTCGACACGACGGTGCCAGTGGAACCTTCCTCGTCGCCGCTGCGGAAGGCCCACCCGCGCCTTGAGACGGCGCATTCGCGCCCGCGGAATCCCACGCCCACCTCCGCAGCCCACGCTGCGCCCGTCCAGATGGAGAAGTCGTTGCTGGATCGCAGACGGTTTCTGGCACTGTCGTCGGCCACGGCGGCCGGACTGACAGCAGCGCCCACGCTTTCCCGCGGTAAACCAGAACGCCCCCATGTGCTGTTCATCGCCGTAGACGACCTGAATGACTGGATCGGCCCTCTGGGCGGTCATCCGGACGTCAAGACGCCGAACCTCGACCGGCTGGCAAGCCTCGGCATCACGTTCACCAACGCCCACTGCCCGGCGCCACTGTGCAACCCGTCCCGCGCGGCCCTCATGACCGGCCTCCGCCCCTCCACCTCGGGCATCTACACGAACGAGCAGCCATGGCGAGAGTCCCCGCGCCTGCAGGACGCCGTCACACTCCCGCAGCACTTCCGTGCCCACGGATACCGCGCGATCGGCGGCGGCAAGATCTACCACGGCAAGTTCATGGATCCCGCCAGCTGGGACACCTACTTTCCGTCGCAGTCCCAAGACCGGCCGCCGGACCCGCTGCCACCCGGTCGCCCGCTCAACGGAATCCCCAACACGGCCCACTTCGACTGGGGCCCGGTGGACGCTGCCGACGCCGAAATGGCCGACATGAAGGTTGCCGAGTGGGCCGCCGGAGAGCTGTCCCGCGACCAGGACGGACCGTTGTTCCTCGCATGCGGCATATCCAAACCACATCTGCCCTGGTACGTGCCGCAGAAGTACTTCGACCTGTATCCGCTCGAATCCATCACCCTGCCGACGATCAACGAGAACGATCTCGACGACGTCCCGCCGGCCGCTGTGCACATGGCCAAGCCGAACGGCGACCACCGCAAGGTGCTCGAGCACGACCAGTGGCGCCAAGCCGTCCAGGGCTATCTCGCGTCCATCTCCTTCGCCGACGCGGTGCTCGGTCGCATCCTGGACGCCTATGACGCCAGCCCCTGGAAGGACAACACCGTCCTCGTGCTCTGGAGCGATCACGGCTGGCACCTCGGTGAGAAGCTCCACTGGCGCAAGTTCTCCCTCTGGGAGGAGGCCACCCGCAACGCCCTGATGATCGTCGCACCAGGGGTGACCACGCCGGGCAGCCGCTCCGATCAGGCCGTCGACCTGATGGGTGTCTATCCGACGCTGACCGAACTCTGCGGGCTTCCCGAACGCGCCGAGATCGAAGGCGCCAGCCTTGTCCCCTTGCTCAGGAAGCCCGACGCCGAACGCAAACGACCCGCCCTGACCACCTTCGGCCAGGGAAACCATTCCATCCGTACGGAGCGTTGGCGCTACACCCGCTACAACGACGGCGGCGAGGAACTCTACGACCACTCAGACGACCCGCTCGAATGGACCAACCTCGCCACACGACCTGAGTACACCGCAATCAAGAAGGAACTCGCCCAGTGGTTGCCGAAGCATAACGCCGCTCCCGTCTGATGTGCTTGTCGGCCCACGCGTTCGTTTCACCGGATCGAGGCCGGCCCGCCCCGGACCAACGTCCGGGAGGCGCGCCGACAGCTTCGACCCGGCACCTACGCGGCCCGCGCCGCCGGTGCGCCCGTCCACGACCCCCGTGGCCCGCGACGAGGACCGCACAGCCCAGCAACACCGCCGACTCCGCCGCCGCGAACCTCGGCTTCCGCCGTGCCAACGACGCTGACGGCTGGCAAGGACCCGTATGACGACCGCCTTCGGCACCAGTCGATCCGCACAGTCGTCCACCAGACGACTGTGCGGATCGGCCGCTTCCGCGCCTGTGGGGGCGGCGGGCACCGGCGGCTACGACGGAGTGCGCGGACGGGGCCAGGAGGCCGGCTTCATCGCCGTGGGCGTCCAGCGCGTCGGCACCGAAAGGATCACCGAGGACTGGCACCTTGAGGACGACCTGACTTTCCAGCAGCAGATCGGCGCCGTGAACGGCCGGGAACAGGAGAAGCAGTATGACCGCCCCCACCATGCGTGCGATCGGGCTGGACGAGTTCGGCGGACCCGAGGTGCTGCACACGGTGGAGATCGCGCGGCCGCAGCCGCTGCCCACCGAGGTGCTGGTGCGGGTCGTGTCGGCCGGAGTGAATCCGGTGGACTACAAGACCCGCGCAAACGGCGGGATGCCGGGAACGCTGGGTCCGCCGCCCGTGATCCTGGGCTGGGACGTGTCCGGCATCGTGGAGGAGACCGGTTTCGGCGTCACCACCCTGGCCGTGGGCGACGAGGTGTACGGAATGCCGTGGTTCCCGCGGCAGGCTGGAGCCTACGCGGAGTACGTCACCGCCCCGTCGCGGCAGTTCGCCAGCAAGCCGACCACGCTCAGCCACGATACGGCCGCGGCCGTCCCGCTGGCGGCGCTGACGGCCTGGCAGACCCTGGTCGACACCGCCGACGTGCAGGCCGGGCAGCGCGTACTCATCCATGCCGCGGCCGGCGGCGTCGGGCACTTCGCCGTGCAGTTCGCCAGGCACCTGGGCGCCTATGTCATCGGCACCGCGAGTGCTGCCAAGCACGACTGGCTGCGCAGCCTCGGCGCGGATGAACTGGTGGACTACACCCGGGAGCGCTTCGAGGACGCCATCGACCACGACAGCGTCGACGTCGTCATCGACCTTGTCGGTGACGGCCACGACGCAACCAGCACCCGCTCCCTGCCGGTACTGCGGCCCGGCGGCCTGCTCGTCGCCGTGCCCTCCGGCGTTGACCCCGCGCTGCTGGCACAGGCGCGATCCCGCGGCCTGCGCGCCACCGGGTTCCTGGTCGAGCCCGACGGCCACGCGATGGGCCGGATCGGCGGGCTCATCGACACCGGAGAGGTATCGGTCGAGGTCGAGGACGTCATGCCACTGGCGCAGGCCGCCGAGGCACACCGCCGCGCCGAAACAGGCCGCACCCGCGGCAAGCTCGTCCTGCGCGTTTCCCCCTGATGCCTCGCGCCGGTCGTGTCCCGGGCGTCCACAGCCACCGTGCCCAGGGCGCTCAACCGCACCACAGGACCCTCGCGACGCCGTCACGTGGGAAACCACATGATCGCAGGAGGATCCTGCACGAGCTGCTGTCCCCTTCGGCCCGCGCACCGCGGTCGATCGCGCTTGCCCCCGCCCCATCCCTTGACGGCATCCATTCTGTGCGTGACTCTCCCGCAATATGGATGCCTCATTCATCGTAGCCCGACGCCGCCTGCTGACCGCCGCTGCGCTTGCTCCGGCCGCCGCGCTCCTCGGCCCCGCCGCCCGCGCGCAGGCCGCTCCCGCAGCTCCCACCGCCCCGGTTCTGGTGCCGTATCCGATGGACTCCTCCAACCAGGCCGCCTGGTGGACGCCGGTCGCCACCTACCGCGGCGCCGGCGAGTACACGTACTTCGCCTTCGACGAGCCGGGCTCCTCCGCGGGCACGCACAAGGTCGCGATCGCCCGCCGCGACCCGGCGGGGAGATGGACCCGCATCCCGGTCATGCGGGGCGGCGCGCAGGCCGAGTTCACGGACGACGTCGGCCACAACCAGCCGTCGATCGCCCGGGACGGCAGCGGCAGGTTCCACGTCTTCGCCTCGATGCACAACAACCCCTGGCGGTACTTCCGCTCGGACACCACCGGCTCCGCCCCCGTCGACCACTCCGCCGACCTGCCCGACCAGGGCGCCGGAGTCACGTATCCGGTGGTGGCGACGGCCCCCGACGGCGACGTGTGGCTGATCGCCCGGATCGACGAGGCGGACCGCCGCACCGGCAGGCTCTACCGGTGGCACGACGCCGAGTCGCGGTGGAGCAGGGCCGCGGTCTTCGCCGGCGCAGCGGGCCGCGCCGTCTACCCGGACGATCTGCAGTTCGACACGGCAGGGAACGTACACCTGCTCTTCCAGTGGAGCCGCTTCCCGTCCTCGGCGTTCCGGCACGAGCTGTCGTACCTGAAGTACACCCCGGCCACCGGCGCGTTCACCGACTCCCGGGGCGCCGCCGTCACCGCGCCCGTCTCCCCGGCCACCGCCGACGTGCTCCAGCCCCTCGGCCCCGGCGAGGCCTACAGCAGCGACAACACCTACACCGGGCCGGCCGTGCAAAGCGCGAAGCTCACCCTCAACGGCGCGGCGCCCAGGGTCGCGTATCGCTACCGGCCGCAGGACGGGGGCAGCTTCGAGGTCCGCTACGCCTACCCCCAGGGCACCGCATGGGCCCGCCAGATGGTGCACCGCGGATCCGGGACCCGCGCGGCGCTCGGCATCACCTGGGACGCGGACGAGGGCAAGCGCGTCTACTACGTCACCGAGTCCGGCGCCGACCGCGCGTTCGTCGCCACCGAGTCGGGCGGCGCATGGACCGCCGCAGCCGTCGCCCCCGGCCTGCCGGTCGACCGCCTCGCGGTCCGCCGCAACGCGAGCGGGCAGGACGTGCTGTACCTGGTGGACACGGCGGGCGGGCGGCTCTTCTACGGCCGCAACGACTAGACCCGCTCCGCCTCCGTGCCTTTCCGGGCAGGGCAGGACGGAAGAAGCGCGCGACCTGTGGTGTGCCCTTCGAGACGGAGCCGGTCAGCATTCGGAGCGAACGATCCGTCCTTGTCCGGGGTTACCGGGGTTACCGTGCTCGGAAGCGCTCTCGGTACTGGGCCGGGCTCAGACCGTAGTGGTGGCGGAAGCGGCGGCTTGTGTAGTTGGGGTCTGGCCATCCCACGCGGCGGCCGATCGCCGCCACCGGCAGATCGGTCTCAATGAGCAGTGCGGCCGCTCGCTCCGCGCGCAGCCGTCCCAGGTATGCCATCGGCGCAACGCCGACCCTGCGTGCGAACAGCCGGGCCAGTCGCCCTGGCGACAGCCCCGAAGGGGCGGCGAGGCGTTCGAGAGTCCAGGGGGCGGTGAGGTCGTGCTCGAGGCGGCGGGCGGCGGCCGTCACCTCCGGGTGCGGATCGGCCGGCACGTCGGCGCCTTGCTGCGGCATGGCGCCGCCCAGGACGCACAACAGCAGGCCGGCTTGTACTGCGCGCGATGTCGCTCTCCGAGCGCGGTCGGCTGTCAATTGTTCCAGACAGGTCTCCGCGAGGGCGAGGTCCGCGCCCTCAAGACGCAGTGCATCGGGGGTGTCGTAGAGCGTCCTGGAGAAACCCGGGTCGGCGCGCAGCCAGGCGAGTTCGCGGGTGAGTACTTCGGGGCCGATGTAGACGTTGTAGACGGTGAGGTCCGCGCAGTCGGCGTAGCCGTGCCAGTCGCCGGGCCGTAGCAGGACGGCGGACCCACGGGTCAACTCCAGCTCGCCCGCTGCCGAGACGTGGGTGGCACGTCCGGCCGTCACCACGGCCAACTCCAGGAAGTCGTGACTGTGCGGGGCAGAGGGCGCTGTCAGGTTGTACTGGCCGGCGACCACATGCTGCTGCCCGACCGGAAACACGTCTGCTCTGCGCACTTGGTGCATGACGTGATTGTGCTACAGCGCGAGCGGTTCCGTGCTGTTCCGCCCTCGGCGTCTTTGCCAGTGTTGGCCCATGACATCGACTACGTTCTCGCGTCAGACCACCCCCGAATCTCTGACGGAGCAGCAGATCGCTTCCTATCGCCGCGACGGTTTCGTCCATCTGCCCGGCGTACTCTCCCGGGCCGAGGCGGAACGTTACGCAGGTGCAGCGCTCGACGCCGAGGCTCGGCTGCGTGAGCTCGGCACCAGCACGGGCGACATCTTCACCCAGCTCCTGCAGCTCTGGCAGCACGACGAGACACTGCGTCAGCTCACACTCGACCCAGATCTGGCGGGCATCGCCACCCGGCTCGCCGGAGTCCCGTTGCGGCTGTGGCATGACCAGCTTCTGATCAAGGCACCGCACAACGGCGCCGCGACCGAGTACCACCAGGACGAGCCGTACTGGCCGCACCAAGGTTCACGGCATGCGCTTTCCGCCTGGGTGGCCCTCGTCGACGTGCCCGCCGAGCGCGGCTGCATGACCTTCATCCCCGGCAGCCAGCACCTCACCGGGCTGCGGGCTCAGGACCTGGGCGATCACGACGACCTGCATTCCCTCGCCCCCGAGCTGGCCTACCGGCCGCGCGTGACCGTGCCGCTGCGGGCCGGTGATTGCACCTTCCACCATTCTCTGCTGGCCCACAGCGCGAACGCCAACGCCACCGACGACCCGCGTATCGCCCACGTCACCATCTACATGGACGCCGACACCCGCTACGCCCCGGAAAAGGCGGCGCACCACCCCGTCACCGACCTTCTCGGTCTCATCTCGGGGACCGGCTGCCGGACGAGCACTTTCCACCGTTCCCCGCAGGCGCGTGAGTGGCAGCGCGGTCGAGCTGTGCGACGGGGTGCAGGGCGAGCCGTGACGGCGGCCACGTTTCGTTCCTGCCCTCCGGCGCCAGTGCCATTGCTGCCGCACGGCCCGGCCTTCTGGCCGTCGAGCGGGCAGGACGGCGTGCTGCGCACCATCGAATCTGGGCCAGCGGTGATCAAGCACTCCCCGACGGCAAGGACTAGCCCGGATCGAACGCCCTCCCGCGGTCGTCTTTGCGGAGGGCCGGTGTCCGAGGTGAGAATGCGTGGAGGTTGCCGGGTGGTCATCCCGGCGAAGTGTGGGAGGCGCTGATGGTGAACACCGCATCGCGGTGCGCCTCGCTATGCGCGCCAGACGCTGACCACTTCGCTTCGCCCACCGGCTGAACTGCTTTCCTTCACGGTGGGCGCTTCCCCCTATGGGAGACCACCGCAGTGTCCGAAGACTTCGGGACGGTTGATCGCCGTCCTCTGGCAATGGTTCTTGCCGCCAACCTCGTCTCGATCGCCGGGAATTGCCTCACGTACATGGGCGTGCCGTGGTTCGTGCTGCAGAGCACGGGCAGCGCCGCCAAGGCCGGGATCGTCGCGTTCTGCACACTGCTGCCCGCAGTGCTCGCTGCGCTCGTCACCGGTCCGGTCATCGACCAGATGGGCCGACGGCGGGTGAGTGTCGCCTCGGATCTCGCCTGCGGGGGCGCCGTCGCGGCGATCCCGCTTCTGCAGTTCGCCGGCATCCTGCAGTTCTGGATGCTGTGCGTGCTGATGGCGATGACAGGGATGTTCCGTGCGCCGGGTGAAACCGCTCGCGGCGTCCTGTTGCCCACGCTCGCCGAACGCGCCGGAATGCCGCTGAACAGGGCCGCCGGGCTGTACGACGGTGCGGCACGCTGTGCGGCGCTGACGGCATCGGCTCTCGGAGGTGTGCTGATCGCCCTACTCGGAGCCGAGAACGTCCTGTTGGTAGATGCCGCGACCTTCGCCGTGGCCGCGCCCCTGTTCGCGTTCGGAGTGCGCGGCTTGCCAGAGGTGCAGGCCCAACGACGGGCCGAGCCGACGTCGCTGCGTGCCTACGGTCGTGAACTCGCGGAAGGGTACCGCTTCGTGGCGGCCACGCCGCTGCTGCTGAGCCTGTGCCTGATGACGCTGGTCACCAGGGGCCTCGACCAAGGATGGAGCGCCGTGCTGCTGCCGGCGCATGCCCGTGAAGAGCTGGATGGTGCCGTCGATCTCGGTCTGCTGAACGCGGCGTTCGGGTTTTGCGCTCTCACGGGAGCGCTGGTCTATGGGGCGGTGGGCAGCCGCTTTCGGCGGTGGCCCGTGTTCACGATCGCCTTTCTCATCGGGGGCCTGCCGCGCTTCGTGATGGCCGCCTTCACCGACACCTTCACCCCGCTGGCCCTGACCATGGCGGTAGAGGGTCTCGCCTTCGGTGTACTCAACCCCATCGTGGCCACTGTGACGTACGAGACGGTCCCGGAGGACCTGCGCAGCCGCGTGCTGAGCGCGACAACGGCCTCGGTGCAACTGGTCACTCCGCTGGGCGGACTGGCCGCGGGCTTGCTCGTGGACTCGGCCGGCCTGCCCTCCACGCTGCTGGCGGCCGGCGGTGTGTATCTGCTCGCCACGCTGTGTCCAGTGATCTTCCCGGCCTGGAGAAGGATGGACCGTACCGGTTCCCCCCAGGCCAGGGCGGAGGGCTGGCCACGGGAGGGCTCTGGGTCGAAGCGGGTGTAGAGGGGCCTGCAGGGAGGGACGGCCCGGCGAACCGCAACTGTCGCCAGGTGCTGGTCTCGGTGCCGGGGCGTGGTGCCCGGTGCCCACGCAGACGGTGACCTTCTCGTCGAGCTTGAGGCAGTGCGCGTAGAGGGTGCCCCAGTCCGGGACGTCGGTGCCGTAGAAGGCGGGCTCGAAGAACTTGCACTCCGTACCAGCCGCTGCCGGTCGCCGAGCCGCGTGTACACCTCCTGCAGAGCGTCGGCGAGACGGTCCCACCTGGTGGATATGTCGTCCTGGAAGACGGTTGTCCACGCGGTCCCAGGGGATGTGCCGACCAGGCGAGGGTGCCGCTTCCGCTGGATGCAGCCTTGGAGTGTTCGGCGACGCGCTGCCGGTCACCGTGCCGTGGCGGGCGTCGCGGTTGTGCCGCGGACGATCAGTTCGGTGCCGAGGACGTGCTGGCGGTGCCGATGCCGCAGGTCGGTCGCCTCGGCGATGAGCAGTTCATTGCCCAGACGACCCAGTTCGCGCATCGGCTGCCGGACAGTGGTGAGGGGAACCGGTGCGTGGGCTGCGTCGGCGATGTCGTCGTAGCCGACGACAGAGATATCGCCGGGGACCGACAGTCCGCTGGACATCAGCTCATTGATCAGGCCGAGGGCGATCAGGTCGGCGGCGGCGAACACCGCAGTGACGGGGAGCTGTTCGTCGAGGATGCGCCGTGCCGCTTGCCGGCCAACACTGCGGCCGTCCAGATGTGGTGACTCAAGGTGGACCAGGACGGTGTCGGGGTTGAAACCGGCGCGTCGGCAAGCCTCTCGGGCTCCCTTGAGTCGGTTACTGAACTGCGGCACGGACAGGCGGGAGGAGACGAAGGCGATGTGCCGGTGGCCCAGGTCCAGCAGATGACTCACCGCCTGGTCGCCGCCCTGGACCGAGTCGACCGTGACGCTGCAGAAGCCTCGGTGCTGGCGTTCGAGGAGCACTACCGCCATGCCGCGTTCCCGTAGCGAGACGAGCCGGCGCCGGTCGGAGGCGACCGGGGAGATCAGTGCGCCCAGCACCCGCTGTTCCTCCAGCACCTGCAGGTACCGGCGTTCCTTGCTGGAGTCGGAGTCGGAGTTGCAGAGGATGACCAGGCGGCCCGCGGCGTTCGCCGCGTCCTCGGCGCCCCGGGTGACCTCGGTGAAGAACGGGTTGGCGACGTCGACGACGACCAGGCCGATCGTACGGGCGGCGCTGCGGCCCGCACGCGTGGTGGCCGCGCCGACATTGCGCACGTAGCCCAACTCCTGGATCGCGGCCTCGATGCGCCGCCGCTTGTCGGGTGTGACCCTGTCGGGCGCGTTGAGCAGGTTGCTCACCGTCCCCACAGCCACCCCGGCGGCTCGGGCGACATCCCTGATCGTCACCCGGCTCGGCGCCGGCGGGATCTTCTCAGCGTGCACGCGTCACTCAACCTCGTTTCTCACCGGGGCCGTGCGTAAACCCTTGACGGCCCATACCCGGCTCTCTACCGTAACGGCGTTGAATCGTTCCAAATTTTACACCCCCCTTCACCTGCAACGAAGAGGACTCAACATGCCTGAAATCGCGAGTCGTCGCCGTCTGCGCGGGCTCATCGTCGTCGCGTCCGCGGCCCTCGCGCTGACCGCGTGCAGCGGGGAGAACGGCTCCCGCGACATGGTCAAGGGCGGCAGTGGTTCATACGCCGCGGCCGAGGTCGCCAAGGCGACGGGAGCCCACAAGGTCCGGTCGCTGTACGCGGTGCCCAAGACACACGAGAAGTACCGGCTGGCGTTCATCAACCCCTCGACCAGCTTCCCCTTCTTCGCGAGCTGGTCGCAGGGGATGAAGGCCGCGGCAAAGTTCTACGGCGTGGACCTGATGGAGGCCGACCTCGCCTTCAAGTACGACCAGGCGCAGTCGAAGTACGACGACCTCGCCGTCAGACAACCGGACCTCGTAGGCGGTGGAGGCAGCAGCCTGAACGCCCCGACGATCGCCGCCGCCAAGCGCGACGAGACCCCGGTCCTGCTCATCGACGGCGCGATGGAGGGCGCCGAGGACTTCGGGATCAACGACCGGCAGGTCGGCGAACTCGCCGTCGAGCAGCTCACCGGCCCGGTCGAGGAGAAGCAGAAGAGCGCCTGGAAGGGCAGGAAGCTGATCGTCGCCGGCATCAGTGCGGGGAACTGCCCGCCGTGCGACGCCCGCGTCAACGCCGCATTCGCCAAGGCGCAGGAGGAGTGGGGCGTATCCAAGTCCGACACCTTCCGCCTGGTCCCGCCCGGCACCGACCCGACCGCGGCGGCGCAGGACACCTTCACCGACTTTCTCACCGCACACCCCGACGACGTGGTCGCCGTCGTCAGCTACGGGGACGAGCCCGTGGTGGGGGCGCTGAACGCGGCCAAGTCCGGCCGGCGCGACCAGGACATCCTTGCCGTGGCCAACGGCGGCGACACGGCCGCCCGGCACGCGCTCCGCGACCGGGCGAACCAGGACATGCTGATCGGCGCCATCGACTACCAGCCCTACGCCGAGGGCTGGAACTGGGTCGAGGCCGCCATCGCCACACTGCGCGACGAAGAGTTCGCCGAATACCAGGTCAACCGCGTGCTGACGGCCGACAACGTCGACAAGTACTACCCGGACGACGCCAGCGCGAAGTAACTGCTGGTGCGCGGATCCCGAAGGGACACCGATGACCACGACACACAAGACCGCGGGCCTCGCGCCCCCCGGCCCCGGGGACGGGGGCGGAGCGGGGACCGCGGCGGAAACCACAGTGCGCCGCCGCTCCTGGGCCGGCCTCGCGCTGGACCTCGGGATCTACCTGGCGCTGCTCGCCCTGGTGATCTACTTCTCGGTGAGTTCCGAATTCTTCCTCACCGAGCGGAACCTGCTGAACATCGGCCAGGCGATCGCCGTCACCGGCATTCTCGCCGCGGGCATGACCGTCGCCCTGATAGCCGGTCAGCTCGATCTCACGATCGGCGCGACGCAGGGACTCACCTCGGTGATGACCGCGACCGCCCTGCAGAACTGGGGGCTGGGCATCTGGGCCTCCCTCGCCGTGGGTCTTCTCGTGGGCCTCGCCGTCGGCGCTGTCAACGCCACCCTCGTGGTCGGGGTCGGCATCAATTCGATCATCGCCACCCTCGCGGTGAGCATCGCCGTCTACGGTCTGTCCCTGCAGATCACCGACGGGGAGAACGTGGTGGTCACCGACACCACCCTGCAGGACGCGGTCAACTCCCGCCCGCTCGGACTCCCCGCCCCCCTCATCGTCATGATCGTGCTGTACGCGGTGCTGTACGTGGTCCTGAGCTACACGCGGTTCGGCTACCACGTCTACGCCACCGGGGGGAACGAGATCGCGGCCCAGCGCACGGGCATCCGGGTGCGTCCGCTCTACGTCGCGGTTCTCGTCCTGTGCGCGGTCCTCGCCGGCATCACCGGCATCATCAGTACCGGGCGCGCCGGTTCGGGCGGGCCGACGTTCGGCCAGGGAGCGGAGTTCGACGTCCTGGCGGCGGTGCTCCTGGGCGGCATCGGCCTGGGCGGAGGCGCCGGCCGCATCCAGCGCACGCTCGCCGGTGTGCTGCTGATCGGCGTACTCAACAACGGCCTCACCCTTCTCGACGTCGACTCCTACACCCAGAAACTCGTCCGCGGGCTGGTGTTCGTGCTCGCTGTCGTGCTCGGTGCGATCGCAGAGAGGAAGAGCCGCCGATGACCACCGCAGCCGGACAGTCCACCACGGTGCTGCGTACGAGCGACCTCAGCAAGAGCTTCGGCCACGTCAGCGCCCTCAAGGGCGTCTCGTTCGACCTCAAGAAGGGCGAGGTACTTGCCGTCGTCGGAGACAACGGTGCCGGCAAGTCGACACTCATCAAGCTCCTCTCGGGCGCCTACGACCCCGATCCCGGGGGCTCGATCGAAGTGGACGGCACCAAGCGGCGCTTCAAAGGCCCGCTCGACGCGTCCGAGGCCGGGATCGCCACCGTCTACCAGGACCTGGCCCTGGTGGACACCCGGGACGTCGCATCGAACCTGTTCCTGGGGCGAGAGCCCCGCCGCGGCCCCTTCGTCGACCGCAAGACGATGATCGCCAAGTCGGAGGAGGTCCTGCGCGACTTCACCTTCCGGCTTCCCAGCGTCCGCGTCCCGGTGAGCCTTCTCTCGGGCGGCCAGCGCCAGACGGTCGCCATCGCCCGCGTGCTGCTTCAGGGCGCCCACATCGTGATCATGGACGAGCCGACGGCAGCCCTCGGCGTGCAGGAATCCGAGCGGGTGCTCACGCTGATCCGGGATCTGCGTGACAGGGGGACAAGCGTCATCGTCGTCAGCCACAACCTCCAGCAGGTGTGGAAAACCGCAGACCGGATCATGGTGCTTCGGCTGGGGGAGGTCGCCGGTATCCGGCACACCGCCGACTCCTCGGTCGACGAAGTCGTCCGCCTCATCGTCCACGGAGGAGAAACCGTTGCCGACTGACCTGCTCGCCTACTACTTCCCGCAGTACCACGCCGACCCGCGCAACGATGTCCTCGTCCACCGGGGCTGGACCGAGTGGGAGGTACTGCGCGAGGCCCAGCCGCACTTCCCCGGACACCACTGGCCGCGCACCCCGATATGGGGCGCGACGGACGAGGCGGACCCGGCCGCCGGCCGCCGCAAGGTAGCAGCCGCACGAAATGCCGGGCTCGATGGCTTCATCCTCGACTGGTACTGGTACGACGACGCCCCCTACCTGAACCGATTCCTGGATGACGCTCTGCTGCCGTGCCTCGACGGCGGCGACTTCCGGTTCGCACTCATGTGGGCCAACCATCCCTGGCATGACCTGTACCCGTCGACCGTGCCTGACACGACCAGCGGCCCGGCAACCTGGTTCCACGCCCCTACCAGCACCTACGCCTTCGAGCGCGCCACCCAGCACGTCATCGACCACTACCTGACGCACCCCGCGTACTGGCGCATCGACGGCCGCCCCTACTTCTCGATCTACGACCTCCCCGACCTGCTCCAGGCCCAAGGAGGGGTGGCGGCCACCCGCGGACTGCTGGACAGCTTCCGGATCCGGGCCGCCGACGCCGGGATCGACATTCACCTGAACCTGGTCTCCACCCGGTTCGTCGACAACCGAACGGACGTCCTCACCACGCTCGGTGCCGACAGCACCACCCACTACACGTGGTGGCACCACGACGACCACGGCTTCGACCGCTTCCCCGCCGCCCCGTACGCGCATGTCGCGGCCAAGGCCGCGAAGGCGTGGCCGCACTACCTGGGCCAGGAGGCGGTGCCGTATCTGCCCAACGTCACGGTGGGGTGGGACCCGAGCCCGCGCACCGAACGCTGGGACCACGACCGGGATCGCGGCTACCCGTACACCGGCATCACCGCGGACCGTTCCCCTGAGATTTTCGGCACCGCGCTTCGTGAGGCGATCGAGGTCGCCGAGCGCGCGGGGGCACCGGCAGTGCTGATCAACGCGTGGAACGAGTGGACCGAGGACAGCTACCTCGAACCCGACGACCGCTTCGGTACCGCCTACCTGGACACCCTCGCCCAGATCACGGCAGAACGCCGCACCCGGTCCGCGTCCGGCACCTGAACACAGCCCCTCAACGACCCGCGCCCGAGCCGGTACGGAAGGGGCCGCACTCCGCCCTGTGAATGAATCGATTCAAAGAGAGGTGTGGAACGTATGCTCTCCCGCTGGCGACCCTTCGCCGCTGCTCTTATGGCAGCAGCGGTGTCCACTGCGCTGCTGACAGCCTTCGAATCGGAAGCTCCGGCTGCGGCCAAGGGACCGAGACTGACCGCCGAGACCTGGCGACCCGTCGAAATCCCCCTGCACAGCACCGTCGAATACGCGGACCCGTACCGCGACGTGAACCTGACCGCCACCTTCACCGGGCCAGGCGGGCGGCGGCTGACCATGCCCGGCTTCTGGGACGGGGGCGACACCTGGCGGGTCCGGTTCTCCCCGCCCTCCCCGGGGCGCTGGACCTACACCACCAGCACCGACAGGCCGGACAGCGGGCTGGACGAGCACCGCGGAACCATCGACGCCAGGGCGTACGAGGGTGACCTTCCGATCTACCGGCACGGCTTCCTCAAGACCAGCGCGAACAACCGCTATATGACCTACGCGGACGGCACTCCGTTCTTCTGGCTCGGCGACAACCAACAGAGCAACCTGGTCGGCCAGACCAGGTACGGCGAGTCGAACGACCCGCGGTTCGCCTCCCAGTTCAAAGGCGTCGTCGACACCCGCGACAAGCAGGGCTTCAACGTCATCTGGAACGAGACCTTCGCGAACCACGACGGCACCCGGAACGAAGGCGGGCCGGCCTGGCTCGACAGCACCTTCCACACCCTCAACCCCAAGTTCTGGGACGATGTCGACCGGCGGATCGAGTACATCGCCGACAAGGGCATCGTCGACGCGCTCGCCATGGGCGTGGGCAGCAGCCTGACCGAGGCCACCGAGGACCAACTGCCCGAGTACAAGCGCCTGGCGCGTTACCTGGTGGCCCGCTACGCGGCCTACCCCATGGTCTGGCTGACGGCCCAGGAATTCGACAACCCTGGCAACTGCGCCCAGTGCTGGGAGCAGGTCGCCCAGGTCTTCGCCGAGACCGACCCGTACCAGCAGCCCGCGTCGCTGCACAACTACCCGATCTACGCGGGCGGCGGCATCCAGCCCCGTGACCAGAAATGGTACGGACTCGTCACACTGCAAGAAGGACACAACAGGGTCGACGGCGTCGCCGACTACTGGCTGAAGCAATACCAGAAAACGCCGACCCGCCCTGTCGTCGAGGCCGAAGCGAACTACGAGGGCATCGACGTCTACTGGGACAACCACGCGATAGTGCAGAACTGGCAGACCCGGGAAAGCGCGTGGAAGGCCAGGGTAGGCGGGGCAGCCGGCAACAACTACGGTGCCGCCGGCGTCTGGTGGACGTGCTGGACCGCCCAGGACGCCAACGAGAACTGCCAGAACTTCGGCAGCACTCCCTGGAACGAAGGGCTCTTGCTGCCCGGCGCCGCGCAGATGGGCCACCTGAAGTCCTTCTTCACCGCTCTCCCGTGGTGGCGCCTGGCACCAGCTCCGAACGCCCTCACGTGGGCCGGCGACGCGCCCACCGATACGCAGATCGCGTTCGCGTCGACCACCACCGACCGCTCGACCACCGTCGTGTACTACCCGCACCGCATCGACGGAGGCGAGCCCTACACCGGAACCCTCACGGGCCTGACGCGCGGCACCTACACCCTGAAGTGGTTCGACCCCAGGACCGGCCGGTACACGCCCGCCGGTTCGGTCGGCATCACCGATGCCCAGGGCGCCGCGCACCTCCCGCCCGGGCCCACGGCCGCCGACGACTGGGCGTTGCTCGTCACGAGGTCGGCCCGGTAACCGGGGCGACGGCAAAGCCCTCCGCGTCGTCGGCCCGGAGGAGCCCACGGGCCCTTTCGGGAACGGCGCTCACCCTTCACCCCCCGCTGCCGGTTGCCCTGACGCGGCCGGCCGAACCCCGACCGCAGACCGCAGGGCCGGTCAGCGCCAAGATCGCTCACTTCACCTGCCGAAGGAGACCTCGCGCATGCCCGCACTCAACCCCCGTCCGCCGTACCCGGGGCGCCGCACCTTCCTGGGCGCCCTCGTCGCCACCGCAGCCGCCCCCGGGCTCGGCGCCCTGCCTGCCGGCGCCGCAGCAGCCACGCCCTCGACGCGGCGACCTGTCGCGGCAGGTACGAAGGCGCTGGCGCCCAGCGGCGCCTGGTGCTGGTTCGGCGACCCCCGGGCCGTGCACCACCGCGGCACACACCGGCGCACCTACGTCGGCTACATCACCGCCGCCGGCGACATCAACGTCACCCAGTACGACCACGACACCGGTGGCTCCACCACCTCGACACTGATCAGCGGCTTCCAGATCGACGACCACAACAACCCCTCCATCATCATCCGCCACGGCCGCGTCGTCGTGTTCTTCTCCGGCCACGGCGGCGACAAGATGTACTACCGGCGCTCCGTCGCCGCCGAAGACATCAGCCAGGGCTGGGAACCGCTGAAGACGGTGCCGACGAACATCGCGGGCGGCTGGGGCTACACGTATCCGAACCCGGTCGAGCTCGCCGCCGAAGGGAAGAAGCTCTACTTGTTCTGGCGAGGCGGCAACGCCAACCCGACCTACTCCACCACCACCGGCGGCGACGTCTGGACCCCGGCCCAGAGCCTGGTCGACGTGCCCGGCCAGCGCCCCTACGTCAAGATCGCCTCCAACGACACCGACACCATCCACTTCGCCTTCACGGACGGCCACCCCCGTAACGTCGACACCGGCATCTACTACATGTACTACCGGAACGGATCCCTCTTCCGCGCGGATGGAAGCCGGATCGGCCCGCTCGGCACCCCGGTCACCCCCGACCAGACCACCTGCGTCTACGACTTCGCCTCCGGCGGGGGCAAAGCCTGGATCCACGACATCGCCGACGACGGCGACGGCCGGCCCGTACTGACCTACGCGGTCTTCCCCACCGACACCGACCACCGCTACCACTACGCCCGCTTCGACGGCAGTGCGTTCACCGACTACGAACTCACCGCGGCGGGCGACAGCATCAGCGAAGACACGAGCGAGCCCAACTACTCCGGCGGCATCACCCTCGACCACGACGACCCGTCCGTCGTGCTGCTGTCCCGGGAGATCGGCAAGGTCAACGAGATCGAGCGCTGGACCACACCCGACCACGGCGCCACCTGGAGGAAGAAGGCCATCACCGCGGGCTCCGGCGAACCGCAGGTACGCCCCGTCTCCCCCCGCGGCCTGCCCTCGGGAGAGCCGCTCGGCGTGCTGTGGATGGCCGGCCGCTACCCCAGCTACACCACCTACCAAACCCGCATCATGGCCACCACCTGAAGGGACGGCTCACCGACGACAGCCTCCAGACGAGACCGGCGTTCACGAAACCCCAGCGCCAACCCGGTCTCGTCACGGCCGACTCGGAGACTTCTTGCGCGCCGCGGTGAGTCCGAGGGTGCGGCCCGGAGGCGTCGTCGAGAGCCTGAACTTCTCGCTTAACTGTTCGTAGCTGTTCACCGTGGTTCGGTGCCCTTCTTTGGTGGGCGGGCCGGGGGTATGCCCCGCGGGTGGCCGCATACAGTTCGGCTTGGCCTCCGACCGGCCACACCCACGCCAACCCCGGCCCCCCTGGGACCGACGACAGAAGGACACCCCCGGTGCCCGAAGAACCAGCCCCCTCGGTGACCTCCACCCCGGCGAACGTGTCCGAGCGACGATCACCAGCCACGACCCTGGGGCATCAGCGCTGAGATCCACGGCTACGAGCCGGTCGGCGGGTCACGATCGAGCTGGTCGTGGGTGAAGTACGTCCTGGCACATCAGTCGTCGTCCGCGTAACAGCAAGGGTCTCGATCCCCTTTTGCGGCTCGTGGCCGACGAGGTGATTGCAGGAGTCACCCTGGCCCCGCTCGCTCTATCACCTCCCGGAAGGGGCCGCCCGGCAGCCCTCAGCTTTTGATCGCGCCCTGTGTGATGCCGTTGACGAAACTGCGCTGGAACGTGAGGTAGACCAGCACGATCGGGGCGATGACGATCAGGCTGGCGGCGGCGAGAAGGGGGATGTTCGTCGAGTACTGGCCGACGAAGAGCCCGAGACCGGTCGGCGCGGTGCGGCGGTCCGGGTCCTGCATCATGACCAGCACGAGCAGGAACTGGTTCCAGGACCACATGAAGTACAGGACCGACAGCGTGGTGATCGCCGGCCACGAGATCGGCAGCAGCACCCGCACCAGGACCGAGAGATCCCGGGCGCCGTCGATGCGCGCCGCCTCGACGAGTTCCCTGGGAATGCCGGAGAAGTGCGCCTGCATCCAGTACACGCCGAACGGCATGAACAGCGCCACCTCGGCGAGGATGATGCCGCTGTACGAGTCGGTGAGGCCGACCTCGCGCAGGTTGTAGTAGAGGGCCACCACGACGAGCTCCACCGGCAGCGTCAGCCCCAGCACGAACCCGGCAGAGAGCGTCCGGTTCCCCCACGCCTGGAGCACGGTCAGTCCGTACGCCGCGAGCGTCGCCAGCGTCACCGCCAGCGGCACCACGCAGACCGCGATCAGCAGGCTGGACCGCATGAGGTTGCCGAAGTTGCCCCGCTCCCAGGCCTGCTGGAAGTTCCCCCAGGACCATTCGCCGGGGATGCTCAGCCCGCCGACCTGCTCGCCCTGCGGGTGGAGGGCCGCCAGCACGATGCCGGCGAACGGCAGCAGCACCATGGCCGCGAGCGCGACGAGGACTCCGTAGCGCAGGCTCGTGCCCCTGGCCGTCACGCCGCTCCCGGCGCGCGTGCCGCGGGCCTTGGGCCCGGGCCGGGCGCTCACACCGCCGCTCATGCTCGACTCCTGTCCCGGGCGAGATATCGGATGGCGCTGACGACGGCGACGACGAGCACGGTCAGCACGACGGCGAGCGCGCTGGCGCCGCCGATGTCCCCCTCGTTGAACGCCAGCCGGTACACGAGCAGGGCGGGCACGTTCGTCTGCCCCGCCGGGCCGCCGTTCGTCGTGACGAAGACGAGGTCGAAGCTGGCCAGGGCCGCGATCGTGGTGATGACTCCGGCGATCGTGATCTCCTGCCGCAGCCCGGGGAGGGTGACGTGGCGGAACTGCTGGAACGGGCCCGCGCCGTCGAGGACGGCCGCCTCGTAGAGCGCCGTGTCGATCTTCTGCGCGCCGGAGAGGAAGAGCATCATGCACAGCCCGCTCATCGTCCAGGTCCCGATCAGCCCGAGCGCGATCAGCGCCAGGTCGTAGTCGCCGAGCCAGGGCCGGGTCAGCGAGCCGAGGCCGACCAGGTCGAGGAGCTGGTTGACGACGCCGGATTCGCTGTAGAGCCACCGCCAGGTGACGCCGACCGCGACCAGGGGCAGCACCTGGGGGAGGAAGAAGACGATCCGGAAGAACGTCATCCCCTTACGCACCTTGCCCAGCAGCAGGGCCGTCATGAGCAGCCCGACGACCACCGGCACGAACGAGAAGAAGACGATCAGCACCAGGCTGTGCAGGATCGCCTCGTAGAGGGCCTCGTCCTGGAAGATCCGCGTGTAGTTGTCGAACCCGGCCCAGGTCGGCGCCAGCACGCCGTCCCACTCGAAGAAGGACAGGCGCAGCGTGTTGAGCGCCGGCCAGATGGCGAACCCGAGATATACGCCGAGCGCCGGCAGCACGTACAGCCAGCCGCGCCACCGCCGCCCGCGCCCGGGGGCGCGGCGTGCGCGCCCGGTTGCGGCGCGGCGCCCGCCGCGGGCCTCCGCGGCCCGCGGCAGGGTGGCCGGCGTGCTCAGGTCATGAGCCATGGTGCTCGTTCCACGACTCCTGCAGCGAGCGCAGGAAGTCGTCGGCGGTCGTCTTGCCGCTGATGAGGCCCTGGACGCCGGGCGTCAGCTTGTCGATCATGCCGGGGGAGGCGTAGTCGGGGAACGGAACGATGCCGTCGGCCTGCGCCACCGGCGCGAAGGCGGTCGCGATCTCGTTCCGTACGCCCTCGGCGCCCAGCTCCGCCTCGGTGTCGACCGGCATGAACCCGGTGTCGAACTGGATCTTCGCCGCCTCCGGCGAGCGGAGGTAGTCGAGGAAGGCGGCGGCCTCGTTGGGGTGCTCCGACTTCGAGGAGATGGCGTACGCGACGCTGGCGCCGGAGGCGACCTTCGCCGTGCCGCCCTCGGGGGAGGGCATGGGGAAGAAGCCGACGTCGTCGCCCATCTCGGCCTCCAGCGCCGCGGCGGCCCAGTTGCCGGTGACGAGGAACGCGCTCTTGCCGGCGGCGAAGTCCGCCTGCGCGTCGGTGTCGGCCGTGGCGTTGGCCGACTCGCGCGCGTAGCCCTTCTCTATCCAGCCGGCGAGCTTCTCGGCGGCCTTGCGCGCGTCCTCGTTCTCGATCGTGGCGCCCGGCTTGCCGTACACCCAGTCCCGGTACGAGGCGACGTCGCCGGTGACGTTGAGCAGCGCGTTCCATAGCTGGAAGCCGCCGACCTGGAGTGCGCCGAGGCTCAGCGGGGTCTGGCCGGCGTCCTTCACCCGCCCCATCGCGTCCTCGAAGTCCGCCAGCGTCGCCGGCACGTCCCGCACGCCCGCGTCGGCCAGGGCCGACTTGCTGTAGAACACGCCGAGCACCGAGAGGGCGCCGGGCGCGGCGTAGAGGTTGCCGGTGCCGAACTGCTTGGCCGACTCGTCGGAGCTCAGCACCTCCAGGCTCGCCGGCGGGAACTTGTCCTGCCAGCCGTACTCCTTCGACCAGGGGCCGAGGTCCTGGATGAGTCCGGCGGGGACCAGGGAGTTCATCGCGCCGGGGTTGTACTGCGCGAGGTCCGGCGGGTTGTCCGACGACATGCCCAGCTTGATGGACTTCACGTAGTCGTTGAACGGCGTCTGCTGGGTCTTGATCGTGATGTTGGAGTGTTTCTCCTCGAAGCCGTCGATGAGCGCTTCGGTGGGCGGGTCGTCGGTGAAGGCGAGGGTGAGTGTCACAGGGTCGTCGGAGATGGTCGTCGACGCGTCGACGTCGTCGTTGGTGTCTCCCTCCGCTCCGCCGCTTCCCGCGCAGGCCGTCAGGGCGAGTGCCGCCGCGGTGCCGAGCGCTGCGAGCGCCTGCCTCCGGGCTGGTGCCGTCATCCGCATGACCGTCCTCCTCTGTGTTCCTCTGTCGGGTGCTGCCGGACACCGGCGCCGGGCGGCGTCGGAGGCGGGGGGCGTGTGGGTGTGGGGGTGGCGCGTGCTCAACGGGCCTCCTGGCGGGCGCCGGGCACGAGGCCGAACCTGGTCCGCTCGATCTCGTCGAGCGAGTGGTGCACCGCACCGTGCACGACGGCGTGCTCCCGCAGCGTCGAGACCGCCAACGCGGGCTGGTCGAGCTCGTGGTCGGACAGATGTCTGCGAACGGCGGCGAGCAGTGTCTCGCCGCACCGGGCCATCGGCCCGCCGATGACCACGAGCCGCGGGTCGAGGATGACCCGGATCGCGGCGACGCCCTTGGCGAACCGGCGGGCGACCTCGTCGACCGTCTCCAGGGCCGCAGGCGTGCCGTCGACGACAGCGTCCAGAACGGCGTCGAACGCCCGGTCGCCCGCGGCGTCGAGGCGGTCCCGGAAGGCGTCGTCGCCGGCCTGCTCCGCGGCCCGAGTGGCCAGCCGCACGATCTCCGCGCCGCCGACCCACCCCTCGAACGGGCCGAGCCCGTGCGGGCGCCGGGCCGCGCCGGCGGGCCCGGCGCCCGGCCCGTCCGCGAACAGATCGAGGAAGCCGAGGTCCCCGGCGTCGTTGGAGGCGCCGCGGTGGAGCTCGCCGTTCAGCACGATGCCGGCCCCGACGCGCTCGCCCCAGTGGACCATCACCAGCGAGTCCTCGCGCCGCTCCGCGCCCCGCCAACGCTCGCCCTGGGTGGCGAGCTTGACGTCGTTGTCCACGTAGACCGGGCAGCCGAGGGCGTCCTTCAGGCGGCGTACGAGGATGTCGCCGGTCAGCCCCGGCATGCTCGGGATGAGCCTGATGACCCCCGTCGCCGGGTCGACGATCCCGGACGCGCCCACCGAGGCGAACCAGACGTCGCCGGCCGCGACTTCCGTCGAGGCCAGCGTCTGCTCCACCGTGTCCAGCAGCGCCTTTACCGCCACCTCGCCGCTGACCCCGGCGCCGAGCTGCACCACCTCGCTCGCGGCGACCGTTCCCGCCAGGTCGGAGACCGCGACCCGCAGGTCCTGCGGGCTGACCGACAGGCCGAGCACGTACCCCGCCTCCGCCCGGAAGCGGACGAGCTGCGCGGGCCGCCCGGCGCGGGCGGAGTTGCGGTCGAGGGAGCCGAACTCGACGAGCCCCTCGTCGACCAGCGCGTTGAGCGAGCGGCTCACCGCCTGCCGGGACAGGCCCACCGCCTTGGCCAGCGCGGACACGCTCATGCTGGGCCCGGTGCGCAACTGCCGCAGGATCGCGGCGGCGTTGACCTCCCGCATGAACCGCGTTCCGGCGGCGACCAGTTGGTCCTCCACGACACCCCTCTCTCGGCACCCCTGATCTCGAGGATGTGGCGGGTACGCTAGCATATTAATTACGATCCGTACGTAACTAATTCATCAAGGGGTTGACGTTGCGATGCCGACCGGAGACGGGGAGCGGGAGACGCCGGAGTGGACGGTGGCCGTCCGCGGCCTCGCCGAGCGGGTCCTCGGCTCACAGGCGGCCGATGCGGTCCATTTCGCGCCACTAGGCCGGGAATTGCGGAGCTATGCCTATGAAGCTGCCGGCGGCGTGCTCACCGTCTCCGCGACGGACGGGGTGAGCGCGTCCGTCGGGCTTCACCACTACCTGCGGGACCGCTGCCGCCTGACCGTCGGCTGGGACACCGAGCTGCCACTGCCCGTCACGTCCCTCCCGGACAGCCCGCGACGGTGCGGCGAGGCGCGTGTGCAGGACGGCTACTACCTCAACTTCTGCACGTTCAGCTACACGATGCCCTACTGGGACTGGCCGGACTGGGAGCGCGAGATCGACTGGATGGCGCTCCACGGCATCACCATGCCGCTCGCCGTCACCGGCCACGAGGCCGCGCTGTACGCCGCCTACTCCCGCACCGGCCTCGACGACCGTGCGATCCGCGACTTCCTCGGCGGGCCCGGCTACCTGCCGTTCCAGTACATGGGCTGCCTCGACGGCTTCGCGGGACCGCTGCCCGCCTCCTGGATCACCCGCCACCGCGACCTCGGCGCCCGCATCCTCGACCGCGAGCGCGCCTTCGGCATGACGCCCGTGCTGCCCGCCTTCACCGGGCACGTCCCGCGGGCGATCGCCGCCTCGGCCCGCGCCCACCGCCGCGGCTGGCAGGGGTTCGACACCTGGGTGCTCGACCCGGCCGACCCGCTGTACACCAGGCTGTGCACCGAAGCCGCCTGCGCACAGGCCGAGTTGTACGGCACGGACCACCGGTACGCGGCCGATCCCTTCATCGAGATGACCCCCGTCGACGCCGACCCCGCCTTCCCCGGCGCCGTGGCGGACGCGACGCTCGCCGGGTTGCGCGCCGCCGACCCGGACGCGGTCTGGATCATGCAGGCCTGGCCATTCTCGTACCAGCGGGACTTCTGGACCCGCGACCGCGTCGCCGCCTTCCTCGACGCCATCCCCGACGACCGGATGGTCGTGGCCGACCTGTGGGCCGAGTACGACCCGCAGTGGGAACGCCTCGACGGGTTCTCCGGCAAGCCCTGGCTGTGGTGCGCGCTGCTCAGCTTCGGCGGCCGGACCGACCCGGTCGCCGACCTGCGCGGGGTGCCCGCCGCGGTGGACGCCGCGCTGGCGGCGCCGCACCCGCCCGCGGGACTCGGCCTGGCCATGGAGGCCACCCGCAACAACCCCGTCTTCTTCGAGCTGACCGCCGACCAGCTCTGGCACCGAACCTCCGATGTCGGCCCCTGGCTCGACGACTTCGTGGACCGGCGCTACGGCGGGCGCGGCGACACCGGCACCCTGCGGACCGCCTGGCGGGGCCTGCTGGACACCGTCTACGACGCCCGGGGCCTGCGGATCTTCCCCGAGCAGTACAACGGCATCCTCACCGCCAGGCCGTCGTACGCGCCCGTGCACGGCGGACTGCCGGAACTGCGCGCCGACGTCGCCCGCACCCTCTGGTACGAGCCGGCCGCGCTGGCGGCGGCCTGGGAGCGGCTCGTCGAGGCCGCCGAGCGCGACCCCGGGCTGACCGCGGGACCACTGGGGCACGACCTCGTCGAGACGGGCATCGCGTTCGTGGCCCGGGTCGCCGACCGGTACCACCTCGACGCCGTGGCGGAGTCCGTCCACCGTGGCGCCGGCAGCGGACCGCACCTCGACCGGTTCCTGCGCGTCTTCGACGACCTGGACCGGATGCTCGCCTGCCGGCCCGAATACACCTTCCGGCACTGGGAGTCCAAGGCGCTGGCCTGGGCCGCGGGGCCCGCCGACGCCGACGTGCTGCGGGACAACGCCCGCCGCATCGTCACGGTGTGGGGCGCCGCGGCCGGCGGGACTCTCGACGACTACGCAGGCCGGCACTGGAGCGGGCTCGTCGGCGGCTACTACCGCGACCGCTGGGCGCTGTGGGCGCGCGGCCTCGACCGGGCTCTCGCCGAGCCCGGCGGCGCAGCCGCCGAGCGCGAGCTGCAGGACGAACTGCGGTACCGCGCCGAGCAGTTCCTCCGCGAAGGACCGGCACCCCCGCCCGCGGACCTCGGCGACCTCGCCGCCGAGTCCCGCCGGCTGTTCACCGCGTACGCGAACCAGGCCGACGCACTCGCCCAGCCGCCGACCGACGACAACCACGCCCACGACCGACGAGGAGCACGATGACCCCGGCCGTACCGCCCACGGAGCGCCGCAACCCGCGCACCGCCGACATCGACAGCCTGCCGACCCGCGACGTGCTGCGGCGGCTGCACGACGAGGACGCCCGGGCCGTCACCTCCGTCGGCCCGGCCACCGCCCAACTCGCCCGGGCCGTCGACGAGACGCACCTGCGGCTCGGACGCGGCGGGACCGTCCACTACTTCGGCGCCGGCGCCTCGGGACGCCTCGCCGTGCTCGATGCCACCGAGATCACCCCCACGTTCGGCGCGCCGCGCGAGCTGTTCACCGCCCACTTCCCCGGCGGCCCCGCCGCCCTCGCCGACTCCTCGGTCGACCGCGAGGACGCCGAGGCGCTGGGCGCCGCCGACGCCGCCGCGCTCCGTGAGGCCGACGTGGCGATCGGCATCACGGCCTCCGGCTCCACCCCCTACGTCGCCGGCGCACTGCGCGCCGCCCGCGCCGCGGGCGCGCTCACGGTGCTGGTCACCTGCAACCCCCAGGCTTCGCTGCTCGATCCGGCCGACATCGGCGTCGTCGCCGACACCGGACCCGAGGCGCTGACCGGCTCCACCCGGCTCAAGGCGGGCACGGCCACCAAGGTGATCCTCAACTCGTTCTCGACCGCGCTGATGATCAAGTCGGGGCGTACGTACGGCAACCTCATGGTCGGCCTCGTCGCCACCAACGCCAAGCTCCGCGATCGCGCCGTCGCCCTGCTCGTCGCGGCCACCGACGAGGACGAGGCGACCTGCCGATCCGCGCTGGCCGAGGCCGACGGCCGGCTGCCGGAGGCCCTCGTACGGCTGCTCACCGGCTGCCCGGCGGGGCAGGCGCAGGCCGCGCTCGCCGACCACCCCGGCGTTCGGGCGGCCGTCGCCGCGCTGAACGGGAACACCCGATGAGCGCAGCGGGCTTCGCGGGCGTCGACGTCGGCGGCGGCGGGATCAGAGTACGGATCGAGTCCGGCGGCGGGCGCTCGTACGGGGAGGACGTGGCGCCCGTACCCCGGAAGAACGGCCGGGTCGACCTCGACCAACTCGCCGTACGGATCACCGGCCTCGTCGGGAGCGCGGCGCACCCCGGGCCGCCCGTGGACCGGCTCGCGGGCATGGCCGTCGGCATCACCGGGCTGCCTGGCCTGGTCGGCGACCCCGGCGAGCTCTGGCACACGCTGCGCGGGCGGTTCGGCCTCGGCGCGCTCGTCGTCGCGGGCGACGCGGTGACCACGCACGTCGGCGCCCTCGGGTTCGAGCCGGGCGTCGTCATCGCCGCCGGCACCGGCATCATCACACTCGGCACCGACCTCGACGGCGTCTGGAACCAGACCGACGGCTGGGGCCACCTGCTCGGTGACCACGGCGGCGGCGCCTGGATCGGCCGGAAGGGCCTCCACGCGGCGCTGCGCGCGCACGACGGCCGGCCCGGAGGGTCGACCGCCCTGCTGGAGCGCATGACGGCCCGCTTCGGCCACCCCCTGGACCTCGTCGCCCTCATCTACGAGGGGAACGCGGCGGCGCACCACCTCGCCTCGTTCGCCCCGTCGGTCGGCGACGCGGCACGCGCCGGGGACCCGGTCGCCGCCCGGATCTGGACCGAGGCCGGCCGCCATCTCGGCCAGTCCGCGGTAGCCGCCGCCACCGGGCTCGACCCGGTCTTCTCCTGGGGCGGCCGCCTCTTCGACGCCGCCGACCTGCTCATGGAGCCCTTCCGCGACACCGTGCGCACCCTGCTCCCCGACGCCCGCTTCACCCCGCCGCGAGGTAACTCCGCCGACGGCGCCCTGGCCCTGGCCCGGGCGGCGTCGGCGGGGACGCTGCGGCCGCACTTCCCGTATCTGTACGTCTTCGCCGCCGACCGGACGCCGGCAGGGTGAAGCACCAAGTGCGCGGACGGGGGCGGGCGGGCGGCCATCTCGTTGCCCCTACCGGCATACACCACGACATCACCGGCCCCGCGGCGTCCGCGTACGCCGTGTCGGCGCCCGGCAGTTCCGGCTCACGGCGGGACAGCGCCACCACATGATGGTCCCCCGGGGCCGCCGCCGGCAGCCGGACCACCTGCCCGAGCGCGCGTTCGCCTGGACGGGCAGGGGGTGCGCGGGCCCTGTGCCGACGTGCCTACCCGAGGTCTGCGAGGAGCGCGTCGAGCGCCCGGGCCAGGGCCTCGGCATTGGCCGCGTCGAACCACGTGGTGCGAAGGCGCTCGTTGAGCCCTCTCGGTGTCTCGTGGTCGCTCGCGAGCTGCTGCAACGAGCGCGTGTCGTCGCCCAGCGCACGCCCGACGCCCTGGAAGAGACCACGGAGGTAGCGGTCCGCGCCCTCGGGAGGAATGCCCTGACGGGTGGCCCAGTCGGAGAGCGTGGCCAGGTACCGGTAATGGGTGGTCAGCGTGGCCGTCAGAGCCTGAAAAACGTTGAGGGTCGCCTCGTCCGCGACGGGGAGCGTCCCACCGAGGCCGCCGAAGAGGTCGTCCACAGCAGGGTGGGAGGGGCAGGTCACGGTGACGGACCGGCGCTCGCGCGCAGAGGGCAACGGGATGGCGCGCACCATGGGGGCATCGGTGCCCAGCATGCGGCGCAGCTCGCTGATGGCGACACCGGTCATGACGCTGACCACGACCCTGTCGTCGCCGACCCGGAGCCCGGCGAGGGCCTCGACACGGTCCTGGGGGCGGACGGCGAGGATCACCAACTCCGATCGGCAAGCGATGGCCTTCGCTTCGATGCGCGGTCACCGCCGATTCCAGTGCCGTATCAGGCAACGTTTGCCCCGTCCGGTCGCCGGCGGGTGGGGGCAGCAGTCACCGATGCGGACATCGGCGCGGGCGGGGGCGAGTGGTCCTCCGCTGACGCCCCGAGTCCGGAGCCCGTCCCCGCCGGCATCAGCGGGCCGCGGCCGCCTTGGCGGCCATGCGGTCATCGAACTTCGACGCGTCGATGACGTGCCGCTCGTGGTGTCCGCTGCTGATGACGTCCTGGGCGTCCCGGCATTCGACGGCGAAGCGCAGTCGCCGCCCTTCCGCCTCGACCAGTTCGACGAATGCGGTGACCTCCATGCCGACCGGGGTCGCCGCGCTGTGGCTGAGGTCCACATGAGTGCCCACCGTCTTGCTCCCCTCCGGGAGCAGCGAAGCGACCGCCTCGATGCAGGTGTTCTCCACGAAGGCGACGAGATACGCCGTCGCGAAGACGCGGGGCATGCCGGCGAAGCCCGGCAGCGCGTCCGATACCGCAGGAACCGTCAGGTCGTCGTCGACCAGCAGTCGGGAGGTGTGTGTGAGGCCGGGCTTCGGGGCGGTCCAGGTCATCTGTCGAACCTCTCGCTCGTCGGTGATGCGATCGCTCAGGCTTCCCCGGCGGTGATCGGACGGATCCGCGCGCCGATGCGGCGCAGATGATCCTGGTAGTCCTGGGTGTTCAGCGCCAGGGAGCGATCCAGCCGTGCGGCGTTGAAGAAGATCTCGGGATGCTCCAAGAGCCGTGGGTCGACGACGAGTTCGAGATCCGGATCGAAGCTGAACGGCAGGATGGTGCCGCTGACGCTGCCCGAGAGAGCCTCGGCCTTCTCCGCCGACGCGAAGGACACGTACGTGCCGTCAGCGAGGTCCTTCAGCCCCTCCAGGTCGACCCTGGCATCGCCGGGGACGACGGCGAGGAAGTACCGCCTGGTGCGCTTGCCGGTCTTCACCATGACGACGAGGCACTTCGCCGCGTGGGCCACGGGGTGGCCGCGGTGCCGGCTGACCACCTCGGTGCGTCCCTCGGGGACGTGGTCGATGACGCGGTACCGGGCGCCGTGCGCGTCGAGGAGCGAGACGAGCCGCACGTAGGCATCCGTGCCGGAACTGTCCGCAGGGTCGGCGCCCTGAGCGTCTTGCGAGGTGGCTGCGTACTGCTGGGGCACTCTTACCATCCTTCGTCGAACATCCGCTTGACCTCGGCGATGCGCTGCTCGTCGCGGCGGTAGAAGGTCCACTGCTTGACCTTCTTGGCGCGCAGCAGACCCGTTCCGGTGAGCAGCTTGAGGTGCACGCTCGCGGTGGGCTGGCTCACGCCGAGCTTGTCGGCGATGAACACCGAGCAGACTCCGTCCTCGACGAGGTCGCCGTCACGCTGTGGCGGAAAGTGCGCGGTGGGATCCCGCAGCCACTCCATGATCGCCAGACGCTTCTCGCTTCCCAGCGCCTTCAGCACCTCGACGTCAAGCACATAGGCAGTGTGCTAATTAACTAAGTTATGTGTCAAGCCCGCCCCGGAGGGTCCTCTTGCTCGACGTCGCCTCATCGGGGTGAGGTCGGGGGCCGCGGCGGTACTGGGTCTGATCGCAGGATGCGGGGGCGACTCCGGGAGCGACGACGACGGCCCCGGTGACCCGGGCCTCCGGCGCCGAACCCGCGCCCCCCGACCGGCCCGCGGCGCCGGGCCGGGGGGCTTGCAGACGAACGGGCTCCCGGGAGCGTGTGCTTCCCAGGGCCCGCCGTCGTGCCGCCTGCAAGGGAAAGGTGGAAGACGATCAACCGTGATCAATACACCTGGCGCATGCCGCGAGCCCTGACGCAGCGTCTCGGAAGCTGTGCTGTGGACCGTGGTGCTCCGGTCATGCGGTGTCGCCGGCCGGTGCGGCCGGGGCTTCGAGGATCCGGGTGAGTGGCCCTTCCCGCTGGGTCAGTTCATGCCAGGTGCCCTCTTCGGCCACCTGGCCGTTCTCCAAGACGGCGATGCGGTCGGCGCGGCGGATGGTGGCGGGGCGGTGGGCGATGACGATGGTGGTGCGGTTCGTGGACGCGGCGGCCAGGGCGGAGGCGAGTTCGGCGTCGCCCGCGGTGTCGACATGCGCGGTGGCCTCGTCGAGGACGAGGATCCTGGGGTCGGCCAGCAGGGCGCGGGCGAGCGCGACGCGGGCGCGCTGGCCGCCGGAGAGGGTGGCGCCGCGTTCGCCGACGATGCTGTCGAGTCCGTCGGGCAGGGTGGCGGCGATGCGGTCGACGCCGCTTTGGCGCAGGACTCGTTCGAGCTGGTTCTCGTCGGCGGCGGGTGCGGCGAGGTGGAGGTTGTCGCGCAGTGTGCCGTGGAAGAGCGCGGTGTCCTGGCCGACGAGGGCGACGGCGTCGCGCAGGTGCCGGTCCGGCAGGTGGCGTACGTCGACGGGGTCGCCGCCGTCGGCGGGGAGGAGTTCGACGGTGCCCGAGCGGGGATCCCAGAAGCGGGCCAGCAGGTGGGCCGTGCTGGTCTTGCCCGCGCCGGAGGCGCCGACCAGGGCGAGCGTGCAGCCGGCCGGCACGGTCAGGTCCACACCGCGCAGGACGGGCCCGGCGCCGTAGTCGACGTGGACGTTCCGCAGTCGCACGCCGAGCGGGCCGGGCGGCAGCGGCCGGGGGTGCGTCGGCGGTGGGGCGCCCGCGGGGGCGGAGGTGGCGGCGTGGACGCGGGCCGCCGCGGCGCGCAGGGTGCCGGCCTGGCGCAGGGCGTCGGCGGCGGCGGCCACGGGAGAGAGCACGGACAGGGCGAGGGCCAGGGCGGCGGGTGCCCACGCGCCGTGCAGCCGGCCGTCGCCGGTGGTGGCGGCTCCGGCCGCGAGGACGCCGACGAGGGCGAGGACGACCAGCATGTCCTGGACGGCGGCGAAGGCGCCCTCGTGCCCGGCCTCGGCGCGCTGGGCGTCGGTGAGCCGGCGCCCGCTCGCGGTGAGCTCCGCGCGCCGCCGGTCCAGGGCGCCGTGGGCCAGGAGTTCGCGCAGACCGTCGACGGTGTCCACGGCGTCGGCGGAGAGCCGCGCGGTCGCGGCCCTGGTGATCTCCCCGCGCGCCGTGCGGCCCGCGGTTCCGAGGAGCGAGTGCGCCAGGAGTGCCGCCGCGGCGGCGAGTGCGGCGATCAGCAGCCAGGGGTCGAGGAGGCCGAGTACGGCCGCCCCCGCGGCGAAGACCACGGCGGAGGCGAGGAGTTGGGCGATGGTGTGGGCGTAGAAGAACTCCAGGGCCTCGATGTCGTTCATGGCGGTGGCGGCCAGGTCCCCGCTGCGGCGCCCCGCGATCCGGGCGGGGGCGCTGCGGGCCAGTCCGTCGTAGACACGGACACGGAGCCGGGCCAGGACGCGGTAGGCGAGGTCGTGGGAGAGGTCCATCTGCCGCCAGGTGGCGAACGCGCGCAGCAGCACGAGCGCGGTGAGGGCGCCGATGGTGGCGCCGTCCGGGCCGGTGCCGTCGATGACGGCGCGCCCGGTGGCGTACGCGAGCCAGGTGACGAGCACGACGAGGCAGGTCTGGTCGGCCAGGCAGGCGACGGCGGTACGCGCCGCCATGGCCCGGTGCGGGCGCAGGGCGGGCAGCAGGCGGCGCAGCGCCCCCCGCGCGGGCGCCGGCGGGCGGCTGTGCGGGGGTGCGGTGTGGGTCGACCGGGTGTCCGTCGCCGGCTGGGGCGTCATGGTTTCTTTCTCCCGTTCCGGTCAGGACCGCAGGTCGGCGGCGACGAGTTCGGCGTACGTGCCCCCGGCCCCGGCCAGGCTGCGGTGGTCGCCGACCGCGTCCAGACGGCCGTGGTCGAGCACGACGACGCGGTCGGCGTGCCGTACCGCGGCGAGCCGGTGGGCGACGACCAGGCAGGTGCGGCCCTGCGTGGCCTGCCGCAGGGCCTCGGTGATGAGGCTCTCGCGGGCCTCGTCGACGGCGCTGGTGGCCTCGTCCAGGATCAGCACGGGTGCGTCCGCGAGCAGTGCGCGCGCCAGGGCGAGCCGCTGGCGCTGGCCGCCGGAGAGGGTCGCGCCGCGCTCGCCGAGCACGGTGGCGTACCCCCCGGGCAGCGTCGCGATCTCGTCGTGGACGCCCGCGTCGCGGCACGCGGCGGCCAGTTCGTCGTCGCTCGCGCCGGGACGGGCCAGGCGCAGGTTGTCCGCGACGGAGGCGTGGAAGAGGTACGTGTCCTGCGAGACGACGGCGATACCGCGGCGCAGCGCGTCCAGTGCCAGGTCGCGGATGTCGGTGCCGTCCAGCAGCACGGCGCCGGTGTCGGGGTCGTGCTGCCGTTGCAGCAGTGCGAGCAGGGTGGTCTTGCCCGCCCCCGACGGGCCGACCAAGGCGGTGGTGCGCCCGGCCTCGCAGGTGAAGGTGACCCCGTCCACGGCAGGCCGGGCGGCGCCGGGGTAGGTGAACGTCACGTCGGCGAAGGTCAGGGCAGGCGCCGACGTCCAGGCCGGGTGCAGTGTCCCGTTGTCGGGTGTGGCGGGCCGGGCGGTGCGCAGGGCGGCGATGCCGTCGGCGGCGGAGACGCCGAGGTAGCCGGCGTGCCACTCGCGCGACAGGTCGCGCAGCGGCCGGAAGCACTCGGAGGTGAGCATCAGCAGCAGGTACGTCTCACCCCCGGCGGCGGCACCGGTGGCGGCGGAGGTGCAGGCCAGCAGGACGGCGGCGAGCGTGCCCGCCTGGATGGCCAGGTCGGTGAGCGCGGTGTCCACCAGGGAGACGCGGAGCTTGGCGACCGTGGCCCGGTGCACCTGCCCGGACCGTTCTTCCAGCGCGGCGCGCTTGCTGCCCACCGCCCCCGCGGCGCGCAGCGCCGGCATGTGCTGCAGCGCCTCCAGGTAGTCGGCGGCCAGGTGCTCGTAGGTGTCCCAGTGCTCCTTGCCGCGGCCCGCCAGCGCACGGTCCCACAGCCGCGGGGCGAGCAGGGCCAGCGCGACGGCGGCGGTGAGTACGGCTGCCGCGGCGGGGTTCAGGACGGCCACCCAGACCAGCAGCGCGGGGGTGGCCAGGCCGACGACGGCGAGCTGGGGCAGGTAGCGGGAGAGGTAGGCGTTGACACCCTCCACGCCGTCCACCACGGTGGCGCGCAGCGCCCCGGCCCGTGCGGCGGACCGGTGGGCGGGGCCGAGCCGCCCGAGTCGCGCGACCAGCTCGTCGCGGAGCCGCAGCCGGATCCTGGCCCCGGCGTCCGCCGCGGCGATCCGCTGCCGCCAGGTCAGCAGCGCGCGCAGCGCGACGACGGCGACGACCGCGCCGAGCAGGGCCGGCAGCCGGTCGTCCCTGCCGCAGGCGATGTCGGCGAGCGCCGCCGCCAGGAGCGCGGCCTGCGCGACGTGGGCGGCGGTGACGGCGGCGAGCAGCGCGGTGGCGCCCGACAGCGGGCCGGGGGCGGTACGGGCGGCGCGCAGCAGCTCGGGGTGGAGCATCATCGGCGTTCGTTCCCTGCGGTGTTCGGATCGGGAGTGGCTGAGGTGCCCGCCGCTGCCTGCGCGGGTGAGGCCGGTACGGGACCTTTGCGCCCCACCTGCGCGGCGTCCTCGGGCGCGGCCAGTGCGAGGCCGTGGACGACCCACCGCTCGCCCCGGGCGTCGCCGAGCGCCGCGCCCAGGTCCGCCCGCTGCCAGGAGCCGACGGGCCGGCTGCGCAACCCGAGTGCGGCCGCGGTCACTTCGGCGGAGGCGGCCGCGTACCCGGCGGCCAGGTGCACGGCGCGCACACCGGCGGGCGATGCGTCGCCCGGGGCGCTACGGGCGAGAAGAACGGCCCCGGCACCGGCGAGCCAGCCCTGCCCGGCCGCCCAGGCGGCGAGCGCGGGGCGCGCCTCGCCGCGGGCCATCAGACGCAACGGCGGGGCGGGCGCGGCGCCCTCGTACGGGCGCGCTTCCTCCCGTACGGCATGGCCGCCCGGCTCCTCGGGGCGGTCCGGGCGCGAACCGGGGCCGGCGCGGCCGGGCACAAGCAAGGCTTCATCCCCGCCCGCACCGTGGCTGTCCGGGCGCCGGTCGCCGAGGTTCCGGTCCGTGTGGTCGCGGTCGCCCGCCGCGGGGGAGACGACGCCCGTTCCGGCGCCGCCGGCCGGGGCCAGCAGGCCCGGGTTCCGGCCGCCGACCGCGGCACACCAGGCGGGCCCGGAGGGGCAGGCGGCCGCGGCCGCGTGCAGCACGGCGGCCAGCGCGGTCCGTTCCGGCTCTCCGGCGAGCGGCGGGAACGCGCTGCGCCGGCGTCGAAGGGCGGCCGGCAAGGCGCCCTGCGCGCAGGGCGGTTCGACGCGACCGCCCTGCCACGGCGGACGGGCCCGCCACCAGGCCGGCCGGTCCCCTGCATGAGGGGCGCGGGTGAGCGCGCCCAGTACGGCCGCGGTACGGCGGCCGACCGGACTGCCCGCCGCCGGCCCGGCCCCGGGTGGCGCCGGGAGCCGAACCGCAGCCCACGCGGCGAGCGGACACACGTCGCCGTCCGGGGCCCCGGCAGGCCCTGGCGGCGCGTCGTACGTGCCGGTTTCCGCCGCCGCGGGCGGGATGCCGGATGTCCCCGGTCCCGCCGCTCCGGGGCGGATGTGGACGGCGGCGAGCGGGTGTTCCGGCGACGTACCGGGCCACAGGTCCCGCCAGCTCCCGGGCGGGGGCAGGCCCGCCGCCGCGGCCAGCAGCGCCCCGTCCGCGTCCAGGCACACCCGCGCCGCGTGACCCGTGCCCACCGATGCCAGCGCGAGCGCGGCGGCGGCATGGCCGGTGTCCAGCAGCAGCAACGGCCAGGCCCGGTGGCCGTAGTGGGAGACGGTGCGCTGCGCGGCCACCGTGAGGACGGCGACGACGCCCCGGGCGGCGTTGCCGGGAGCCGGACCGCGGCGGTGGACCCGATGGGTCAGCGGGTCGTACGCGTAGCGCCCCGGCGGGAGCGGGCAGCCGGGGCCGACGAGCAGGTGGGCGCGGACCGGGTAGCGGCCTCCGGCCGAGGCGGCGGCACGCGGCCTGGCGGCCGCGCGGCCGGTGTGGAGGCCGGCGGTGGCCGCGCCCGGAGTGCCGTGCGCGGGAGCGGCGTTGCCGCCGGAGGTCCCGGCGCGGGCCGGCTTGCCCGCGGCGAGGGACAGGGTGAGCACGGTGTCGAGGTCGACGTCCCCCGCTCCGGCAGCGGGCACGCGGCGGGCGGGCTCCCGCCAGCGCTGCCGGGCGGGACCGGAAGGGGTGTCGGGCTCGACGGGGCGGCCGGAGCGGGCGTCGGCGAGGGCGGCGGCGACGAGCCGGGCGTTCGCACGTGTTCCGGCGGCGTCCGGCCGTACCCCGGGGCCTTGTTCCGCCGGCTCCGGTTCCGGGCCGCCCGCGCCGGGGGCGCCTGCCCGGGCGGTGGAAGAGGTGGTCATCCGGTTTCCTCACATGTGCGGGGGCGGGGCGAGCGTGAAGTCGGCCGGTCCCGCCGGGGGTTCGGTGCGCCAGCCGCGGGCCACGGCGGCGTCCGCGAACCGCGGGCAGCCGTAGTACGCGAAGGCGGCGGGCGCGTTCGGCACCAGGCCCGTGACCAGGACACGGGTCACGCGCAGCGCCGTCTCCGCCACGTCGGGCGTGGTCAGGTCGAAGGTCACCACGCGGTGTCCGCCCTCGGCGAGGCGCCGGTGCAGCAGCCCGGGAGAGCCGGGGGCGACGGCGCCGATCGGGACGGTCTCCGCGGGGTCGGTGAACCGCCGTGCCAGCGGGGCGAGCCGGTCGTCCAGCCACACCTGGACGTGCGCGCCGAGGTCACGTACGCGGGCGAAGTCCTCGCCTGCGTCGTCGAGGTAGCGGCGGTCGGTGCGGTGGTCGAGGTAGAGCCCGCGGGCGAGCATGCCGGCCTCGATCGCGCGGAAGACCCAGCCGTCCGGTTCGGTGAGTCCCTGGGTGAAGACCCAGGTGTGGACGGCCTCCAGGACGGCTTTGCGGGCGGCCTCTGCCGGGTCGTGGCGGCAGGCGAACCCGGCCGCGTACAGGCCGCGTTCGGCATCGTGGACGAGGGCGGCCATGGCGGGGGCGAAGTCGCCCGGCATCTCCACCACCCAGGCCCGCAGCGGCGAGCCCTCCAGGTCCGCGGCGAGGCCCGGGACCGTGGCCAGGTCGATGCCGCGGGCCGGGCCGCCGAGATGCCACCACAGTTCGAGGGCATCGCGTTCGACGACTTCGAGCAGCGCGCGCTCGGCGGCGTCCGCCCGTCCCCGGCCGGTGGCGATGCCGGCGTAGTTGAGGTGGTGGGTGCGGGGCAGGCCGGTCAGTTCGCCCTGGCGCCAGTTGAGGTGGGTGAGCGCCACCGGCGCCCAGCAGTCGCGTTCCCCGCCGCCGGGCAGCCGTTCGCGCCCGCGGGCCCACAGCGTCTCGGTGGCCGGTGTGAGCGGCCGGTAGGGGAAGCGGGGCCGGCCGTACTGCCAGTCCGCGTACGACGGGAGTTCGCCGGGGGTGAGAAGTGCCCGGCCTTCGGCGACGAGGCGGGCGGCGGTGGTACGCAGGGGGGCACCGGGCTCGCCGGCCGGGGGGACGCGGTTGCCGCAGTAGCGCTCGACGGCCTCGGCGACGGCGGCGACGCGGGCGCCGTCCGGGTCGCCGAACGTGGTGCCGAGCGCGACGCGGTCGGCGGGCCAGGCGCCGAGGCGGCGGGCGTCGGAGACGTCGGCGGTCATCGCCGTGTAGCGGGCGGGGGTGCCGGGCGGATGCGGTACGGGGGCGACGGAGCGGACCAGGCCGCAGACCGGGTCGACGAGTGCGTCCAGCGGCAGCGGCGGGTTCACCGGGTTGTCTCCTCGGCCGGGTCGACGGAACGGGCAGCGGCGGCGGATGCGCCGAGTACGGGCAGCAGCAGGCGGCAGCCCGCGGTGACGACGGTCCGCCGGGACGGGCGCAGAGCGGTGGCGCGTACGGGGTCCTGGCCGGTGTGCGGATTGCGGGCGTGGGCGGGGAAGTGGTGGCCGGCGACTTCGACGCGCAGCCGGGTGCCGGCAGCCAGCCGGCGTGCGAGCGGGCCGAGTTCGACGCGGATGCGGCAGGTCTGCCCGGGGCCGTCGTGCTCGCGGCGGGCGACTCCGGCGGCCAGGGGGTGTGCCGTGTCGTCGGCGGTGAGCGCGGTGAGACGGACGGCCCAGTCGGCGGTGGGCGTGTCCGCGGTGCCCTCGATACGGGCTTCCGCGCTCCCGGCGAGGTGGAGGCCGGCAGGCAGCGGCGCGGAGACGATCAGGCAGCGGTCGGGCACGCCGCCGGTGGGCACGTCGAGGCGGTCGGAGCGCACCGGCCGGGCGACGTCGGCGGTGAAGGCGGCGCCCCGTACGGTCCGCATGCCCCAGGGCCCGCCGTTCAGCGGTACGGCCGTGGCGGAGGGAAAGCGCGTGGCGTCGAGCCAGGCGTCGCTGTCGCCGACCCCCGCCGCGCCGCGGCGGCCACGCAGCCTTCCCGCGAGGGCGGCGCGGGCGAACCGCACGTAGAGGGCGCCGAGTCCGATGCGGTGGGCGGGGCGGGCACCGGGGCCCGGCTGTGCGGTGAGGCCGTGGCCCCACGGGCCGAGGAGGAGCCGGGCCGCGGCCCCGGTCCGTACGCCCCAGGCCCGCCAGAGCCGTACGGTGTCGGCCGCGAAGGGATCGTGGGTGCCGCCGACGGCGAGCAGCGGCGTCCGGGCGTCGCGGGCACGGCCGGCGACGTCGGCGGAGGCGGCGTCCCACAGCAGCGGCCAGGCGGGCAGCGGGCGGCCGAGACGGCGCGGGAGGTCGAGCAGCGGCAGGTGCTCCAGGAGGCGGGGGTCGGCGGCCAGCGCCCGGTCGAGGGCGCCCGGGTCGCTGTCGCGGCGGTCGCCGTGCGCCGCCCACCAGCCGGCCCGGGCGTACAGCCGTTCCACGCCGCCGCGTTCGCGGGCGGTCTCGGCCAGACCGAGCGCGGGGACGGCGGCGATGACGGCGTCGGGCGGATCCGGCGGGTCCGGCGGCCCCACGTGGCCTTCCGGAGGCTCCAGCGCGGTGGCGAGCGCGGCATGGGCGGCGTACGAGGTGCCGCAGGCGACGACGCGCCCGTCGCTCCACGGACGGCTGCGCAGCCAGCGCAACACGACGGCGCCGTCGGCGGCTTCGTGCAGGTACGGCCGCCAGGTGCCGGTGGACCCGTGCCGGCCGCGTACGTCCTGGGCGACGGCGGCGAATCCGTGCCGGGCCCAGGCCCGCAGTTCTGCATGGTGCGCGACACGGCCGTACGGAGTGCGCACCAGCACGGCGGGGAAGGGCCCCGCGCCCGCGGGCAGGCAGTAGTCGGTCGCCAGCACCGTGCCGTCCGGGACGGGCACGTCGGCATGGCACAGCGCGGGCCCGGAGGCGGTGGTGCTCATGCGATCCGGGCAGGGCCGGCGGGCCGGGCCGGGGCAGGCACCGCGCCCGGCGCGCCTTCCGGTGCGGTCGGCAGCGGCGCCACGGCGGGCACGGGCAGGACGGGGTGTTCGGAGACCGACAGGTCGCGCAGGTCGAGCCGGCGCAGCCGGCGGGAGGCGGGCAGGCCGGCGCCGCCCGGAGACCGCCCGGTGCGTACGCCCGCGGTCGCCCATGCCGTCAAGTCGGTGGCGAGCAGAGCGGCGACGAACGCGGCACCGGCCGCCGTGCCGCCCGGGCACGGACCGGTGGCGGAGGCGGCGCCCCAGTACGCGGCCAGCTCCCGGTGCGCGGGGGTGGCGGCGAGCCTGCGGGCGCGGACATGGCGGGCGAGAACGTCCCCCGCCCCCGCGGCGAGCGGCTCGACCCACGCCTGCAGGCCCTCCCGGTGAGAGCGGGCCCAGGCGATGCCGCGCGCGGGCAACCGGTCGGCGGCGTCCCAGAGGCCGGCCGGCACCGGCCGGTCGAGGCACCACACGACAGCCGCGACGGGGGCCGCGGTGGGCGCCGTCACCGATACGCCTCCGGTCGCCGGGCCGCCCCGGAGCCGTCCGGCGGCGAGCGCGGCGACCTCCTCCGGCGTACCGGCGCGGGGCCGGGCGCCCGCGGCCGAGAGGAGGCCGGCCAGCGGCCCGGTCAACTCCGCGTCGCCGAGCAGCAGGACGCCCGCGCGTTCGGCCGGCCAGACGGCCGGCGGGTCCAGGTAGCCGGCGTCGGCGAAGGCGGTGAGCAGCCGCCGGGCCTCCTCGTCCGCCGCCGCCGGGCCGCCCGGCCGTGCACCGGCGGTGCCGTCCAGCTCGGCCAGCAGCCGGGCAACGGCGCCGGGTTCGGCGTCGACGTGCAGGAACTCGCCGTCGGGTGTGCGGACCGCGGTGGGCCGCCCGGGGACGTCGAAGACGTCCACGCCGGGGGCGAGTCGGGGGCGGGGCAACATTCCTCCTGGCCGGTGGGTGGGGAGCACGGTGCGGGCGGCCCGACGGGCCGCGTACGGAACGGGACGGGCCCGCCCGGGCGCTGCTCCGGGCGGGCCCGCGTCTGCCGGTTACTCCTGCTCGTCGTCGAAGGGGTTCTCGACGAGGGCGTTGGAGTGGGTGGCGGACAGGTGGGCGAGCTGGCCCGGCTCCTCCACCGGCTTGAAGACCGGCTGCTCCTGCTCCATGGGGTTCCTCCCAACGTGGTGACGGTCAGCGCCCTGTTGAGCGCTGCGCTCACGTTAATGAATATGATTTTCATACGCAAGAGGGGTGGGTGTGTCGGGATAGCACACCGGCCATCCGTGCACCGGGTCCCGCCCCACGCGGCCCTCGACGCCGAAGACCTCCCGCAGCAGCTCCGGCGTGACCACGTCCTGCGGCCGGCCGTCCGCGGCCACGCGCCCGTCCCGCAGCGCCACCAGCCGCTCGCTGAACCGGGCCGCGAGACCGAGGTCGTGCAGGACCATGAGCACCGTCATCCGGCGCTCCGAGCGCAGCCGCGTCACCGACTGCAGCACCTCCAGTTGGTGCCGCAGGTCCAGGTACGTCGTCGGCTCGTCCAGGAGCAGCAGCGGGGCGTCCTGCGCCAGCGCGAGCGCTAGCCGTACGCGCTGACGCTCGCCGCCGGAGAGCGCGTCGACCGGCCGGTCGGCCCAGCCGTCGACGCCGACGTCCGCCATCGCGCGCAGGCTCACCGCGTCGTCGCCGTCCCGCAGCATCCCGAGGGGGCCCCGGGCCGCGTACCGGCCCTGCCGTACGAGCTGACGCACCGTCATCCCCGGTACGGCGGGCGCCGACTGGTGCAGCAGCGCGACCCGCCGCGCCGCCGCCCGGCGTGGCAGCCGGGAGACGTCCGCGCCCGCCACCCGGATCCGCCCGGCATCGGGCCGCAGCATGCCCGCGGCGAGGCGCAGCAGCGTGCTCTTGCCGCAGCCGTTGAGGCCGACGAGCGCGACGAGTTCGCCGGGGCGCACGGTGAGGCTCACCCCGTCGAGTACCCGCCGCCCCGGGTAGCCGAAGCCGAGCCGGTCCGCCTCCAGGGCCGGCGGGTCGCCCTCGCCGGGACCCGGAGCCGGTGGTGCGGATGCGGCGGTCGCGGGCTCGGTCACGTCGTGCTCCTCACGGATACGCGGGCGGGCTCTCGCGACGGCGCGGGCCCCCGCCCGTACGGGGTCATAGTTCGGTCGTGTGGCGGCGCGCGACGACCAGCAGGACGGCCGCGCCGACCGCCGTCGTCACCGCGCCCACGGGAATGCTCAGACGCTCGGCGCCCCACGACACCGCGGCACGGGAGGCGAGTTGGGCGGCGGCGTCCGCGCCGCACACGGCGACCGCCCCGGCCAGCGCGGCCCCGGGCAGGGCGAGGCGCAGATCCGCGCCGAGCAGCGCGAGCGCCACGTGCGGCACCAGCAGCCCCACGAACCCGAGTGCGCCGACGGCCGCGACGGCACCCGCGGTCAGCCCCACCGCGCAGACCAGGGCGAGCACCCGGGCCCGGGACGAGGCGAGTCCCGCGGCCCGCGCCACGTCCTCGCCGCAGCGCAGCAGCATCAGCGGCCCCGCCGTCAGCCAGGCCGCCGCGCCCCACGCGAGCGCCCACGGCCACAGCAGCGCCCAGTGCTCCCACGTACGGGCCTCCGTGGTGCCGACCAGCCACTGCACGACGCTGCCCAGTTCACCCGGCGCGACGAGCAGCACCATCGCGGTCAGGCCGCCGAGCACGGCGGAGACCAGCACACCGTGCACCGCCACGGCCGCCGGGTCGGCGCGGTCCCGGCCGGCCAGCAGCCACAGCAGACCCGCCCCGGCGCAGCCGCCGGCGACGGCCGCGACCACGACGGCGGTGGGCGAGTCCCACCCGGCAAGACCCGCCCCGGACGCCGCGACGGCGCCGAGCACGGCGCCCGGGGTGACGCCGGTGACCTCGGGGCCGGCCAGCGGGTTGCGCAGCGCGGCCTGGAGCACCAGCCCCGCGAGTCCCAGGCAGGCGCCCGCGACCAGGGCGACCAGGACGCGCGGCACCCGCAGTCGCCACACGACGTGGCGCGTCGTCGGGTCCACGTCGCCGCCGGTGAGCGCGGGCCACACCTCGCCCGGTGCGACGGCGCCCCCGGCGAGGAGGCCGGCCACGGCGGCGACCAGGACGGCGGCCGTGAGGCCGCCCAGGACCAGCCGGGGACCGTACGCCGTACGGGCCTTCATCCCGCACCCCCGTCGGCCGGGCCACGATCGCCCGCGTCAGCGGCGGTGCCGCTGCCGGCGGGCAGGGACCGTACGGGCGCCCGCACGCGTGCGCCCGCGGCGCCGGTCGCCGCCGCGTCCGTACCCGACGCCGGGGAGGCTTCGGAAGCGGCCGCCCCGCGACCCGCTCGCTCCGAGCCGTACCGCAACCGCCGCGGCCCGTCCCGCCGGTCACCGCGGCGCCCGGTGCGCAGCAGCGCGATGCCGGCCGGTACGCCGATCAGCGCGGTCCATGCCCCGACGGGAGTCTCGACCGGCATCAGGGCCAACCGCGCGGCCTGGTCGGCCCATACGGTGATCACGGCGCCCCAGACCACGGTCCACGGCAGCACGCGCACGACGCCCGCCCGCGGCCGCAGCCGCCGCGCCAGGTGCGGAGCGAGGAAGCCCACCCACGCCACCGGACCGCACACCGCGACCACCGGGGCGATCAGCAGCACGGCCACGGCCAGCGCGGCCATCCGGGCCCGCCGCACCCGTACACCGAGAGCGCCGGCGTCCTCGTCGCCCAGCCGCAGCACCGCGAGCACCGGAGCGCACAGCACCAGCAGCGGCACCGACGCGGCCGGCCAGGGCCACACCCCCGTCCACGACTGCCACGTCAGGCCGGAGAAACTGCCCAGCATGTAGCGGTAGATGAGCTGGAGGTCGAGCTGGTCGGCCATGACCATCAGCACCAGCAGCCCGCCCTGCAGCGCGGCGTTGACGGCGGCGCCGGTGAGCAGCACCGCGGCGGGACTGCGGCCGAATCCGGCGGCGATCAGCGTCAGGACCCCGCCGGCGGCCGCGCCGGAAACGGCCAGCATCGGATGGAGCCAGCCCGGCAGGGACAGGGCCAGGACGAGTGGCGCGGCGACGCCGATGGCGGCCCCGGAGGAGACCCCCAGCATCTCCGGCACGGCAAGCGGGTTGCGCAGGGCCTCCTGCAGGACCAGACCCGCCGCGCCCAGACAGGCTCCGGCGGTCAGCGCCAGCAACAGGCGCGGCACCCGGATCTGCCGAACGACGAGCGCTTCGAAGCCGGCCTCACCCCCGCGGGCTCCCTCGCCGAGGAGCGCGCCCGGCAGCCGGGCCGGCGGCACGGTCGGTGTGCCCAGGCTCAGCGCGCACAGTGCGGCGAGGGCCAGCAGGACCACGGCGGCGGGCACCAGGCCGCGCGGCCCCCGTACGGCCGGACTCATCGCAGGGCGGCCGTGGCCTCGTCCAGCACGATGCCGAGGGACCGGGTGCCGCGGCCCTTCGCCCACACCTCCGGGTCGACCTCGATCACCTTGTCGTTGCGCACGGCCGGGATCTGCGCCCACAGCGGGTTCTCGGCCATCTTCTCGGAGAGCTTCACCTCCGCGCCGCCGAAGGCGATGGTCTCGACGAAGAGCACGTCCACCTCCCTGGCGAGGATCTCCTCCAGGCTGTACGTGCCCTCCACACCCCGGTCCCGCCAGGGGTACTCGGCGATCTGCGGGAAGAGCCCCGCGGCGATGTCGCGACCGGGCGCCGCCACGCCGAAGTTCGCGTCGCTGCCGAAGATGACCAGCGCGGTCTTCTCGCTCCGGCTCTCCTGCGCGCGCTCCAGCTTGCCCCGGAAGCGCTTCTCCGCCGCCACGGCCCGCTCGCCGCGGCCGGTGAGCGCCGCGAGGTCCCGCAGGTAGGACACGCTGTCCTGCCAGTCCTGCGGTTGCACCGGCCAGAACGTCGTCGCTCCCTTCAGCGCGGGGGCGAGTTTGCCGTGGGTGTCCTCCAGCCCGATCACCAGATCGGGCTCGTGGGACAGGATCGCCTCGACCTCGGGGGCGAGGAAGCCCCCGGGTATCACCGGGACTTCCGCCGCCTTCTCCCCGCCGAGGAAATCCTGGTGGGCCAGGATCTCCGAGTTGGTCGCCGCGGGCACCATGCCCAGCTCGGTCAGCATGTCGTCGCAGAGCGCGACCAGGCACACGATCCGCTTCGGGACCCGCTCGGGCGCCACCTCCACGCCGCGTACGTCCGTGACCCGGTCCGCCTGGGCGACGGGCTTCACGGGCGGCAGTTCGGCGGCCGGGCTGCCGGCTCCCCGCCCGGAGTCCTCGTCGGACGACGAGGACTCGCCGCAGCCGGCGGCCAGCAGGGCACCGGCGACCGTCAGGGCGGCGGCACGGGACAGGACGGACAGGCGCAGGCGATGCATGGCGATGGCTCTCTTGTCGGCGGGCTCGCTGGACTGCGGTGGCGGAGCGGGTCCCCACCACAGCGTTAAGCATGATAATCATTTTCATTACGTTCGCCTACCGCCGACCCCGGGGAAGCCTCGTGACCGCCCTGCAACTTGTCGTCGCCGACCACGTCGCCGGCCGCCTGTACGTGTACGACCCGTACGCCGGGCGGCTGCTGGCACGGCTGGACGGCCGCCACCTCGCCGAGCACGCCGGCTTCCTGCGCCTGTCCGGCGGGCGCGTGGCCTTCGTCGACGACCTGGCCGGCGAGGTGGTGGTTCTCGACCCCGTCGCGCCCGGCGAGGGCCGGCCGCTGGTGGCGGCCACCGCCCCGGTCGCGGTGCCCGCGGAGCACATCGCCGCCGACCCCACGGGCCGCCACCTCGCCGTCACCACCGGCTGCGGCAGGTCCTGGGAACCGTGGAGCGATCTGACGACCGTCGTCGACCTCGCTCCCGAACGGCCGTACGCTCCACGCGAGTCCGGCGGTCACCGGCCCCGTGCGGTGCGTGTGCGCACGCGTGTCGACGAGCCCGGCGTCGTCCTTCTCGGCACGGACGATCCGCTCGTCGTCCTCCGCCACCGGATGCCGGGTGCGCTGGCCGCGCACCGACTGCACGACCTGCTCGACGCGGGACCAGGCTGCCCGCGAGCCGAGCCGTACGAGCGCCTTCTGTTCCCCGGCGACGGCCACGGTGACGCGGTCGACCCCACCGCGGAGCGGCTGTTCACCGCCACGGGCGCAGGAGTGCACCGCGCCCGGCGCGACGGCCGCACCCTGACGGCCGAGTCCCCGCTGTCCTGGGACACCGCAGGACGCGGGGGAGGACGTGGCTACTACCTGCGCCTGGACCCGCGCGGGCGCGTGCTGTGGAGCACCGTCCGGGTGGACACCACCGGCCCCGAGCGCTGGCCGGAGTGGCCCAACGACGCCTGGTGGCACCACCTCGACAGCGGCCGTACGGGGCGGGTGGAACTCGGCCCCGGCCTCGTCTTCCGGCTCGCCCTCGCCGCCGGCCGGGCGGCCTTCACCCGCATCCACCCGGACGGCGACGAACTGATCCTCCTGAACACCGGCACCGGACCGGTGCCGTCCGCGTCCCCCCGTACCGCCGCGGCCGACGGGCCCTCGGTGGCGGCCCGCCTCGCGCTGCCGCCGATGAACGGAGCGCCCCGCCGCGGTGGCACGCCCTGGGACGGAGTCCAACGACGCGCCGTCGCCGCCTCGCCCGGCGGCGACCTCGTCGCCGTCACCCGCGGCGGGCACGGCGAGATCCACATCGTCGACGCCTCCACCGGCGTGCTGCGCCACACCATCCGCACGCCGACTCCGCTCGACGAGGGCGGTCATCTCGCCCTGACCGGCACCGAAGACGGCGCCGAGGCCGACACGGTAGGCCGCTGAGGTGCGCTCCGTCGCCGACCGTTGGCCGTGCCGGACAGGCGTGCGCGAGGGAAACAGGCCGCTCGTCTTGTGCGACGCGGCGGTGGTGCGGCGCCACGGCGTCCGGGCTGGCGACGTGGGCGCTGCCGTTCGTGCTCGGTCTGGCGGTGCTGGAGCGGGAGTTGACGGCCGCGGAGCTGGGGCTGCTGCTGGCGGCTCGTACGGTGGGCTTCCTTGCGGCGGTGCCGGTCGGCGGGGTGCTCGCCGACCGGCATTCGCGCCGCGGTGTCGTGCTGTGGTCCGGGCTGGCCGCCGCCGGTTCCGCGCCGCTGCTCGCCGCGGGGCTGGGCCGGTCGGTGGCGCTGACGGCCGCGGCGGCCGCGGTGGCGGGCGCCGGGCAGGGTGCTTGCCGGCCGGCGTTCCAGGCGCTGACGGCAGAGGTCGTCGAGGAGGGCCGCAGGCAGCAGGCCAACGCGGCGATGACGCTGGCGGTCCGCGTCAGCACGCTGATCGGCCCGGGGCTGGCGGCGCTGCTGGCCCCGGTCCTGCACATCCGCGGACTGCTGCTGGGCATCGGGCTGCTCTGGCTGGTCGCCGCGCTGGTGCCGGGGCGAGGCACCGGGGCCGGAGGGCCGGCCGCGGACCGACGGGACTCCTTCGTCGGCGAGTTCACGGACGGGATACGCGAAGCCCGCCGTCACCCCTGGTTCGTTGCCGGTCTCGGCGCACTGGCCGCCGTCATCTTCACCGGCTACTCCGCGACCGGCGTCGCCTTGCTGGTCAGCCGGGACCGCTACGGCACCGGGGCGGTCCTCGCCGCCGCACTGACCGCCTACACCGCCGGGGCACTCGCCGGCGCCCTGGTCATCGTCCACTGGCGGCCCCGCGCGCAAGGCTGGGCGGCGCTCGCCGCCCTCGCCGCGTACGGTGTGGCGCCTCTGAGTCTCGTGTTCCCCGTCCACCCCGCCGTGGTGGTCGCCGCCTACCTTGCCGCCGGGCTGGGTATCGAGCTGTTCAACGTCCCCTGGTTCACCGCCATCCAGCGCGAGGTCGCCCCGGAGAGGCTGGCCCGCGTCTCCTCGCTGGACTTCCTCGTCTCCTACGGGCTGGCCCCCGCCGGTCTGGCGCTCATCGCGCCGGCCATCGACGCCTTCGGCCTCCGGCCGGTGCTCGCCGTCTGCGCACTGGTCTGCTTCCTCGCCCCCGCCGCCGCGGCCCTGACTCCGTCCGCCCGTGACTTCTCCCGCCGCCGGGCGCCCGCATGAGCAAGGAACCACGAGCCTGCCCGCCGTCCCGCGCGTCGCCCGGCACGTCGAGTACACGCGGTGCCGAAGCCCCGAGTCCGGGGGCGGGCAAGGGGAGAACGGCATGCTATAAAAATGGTAATCATTTCCAACAACACCGAAGGGTGGCAGGTGGCGGCGTGATACGCACCTCGACGACGGACGCGGTGGCCGCGGGGCAGGAGCCCGAAGAGCCCGTACGGGGCAGGGGCCTGCCGGCGTCCCGCACCGGCCCGGTGGTCGCGTGTGCCGTGCTGCTCGTCGTACTGCTCGTGTCGGTGGTGGCGGCCATCGGTCTCGGGCCCGCGACGATCGCCCCCGGCGAGACCGCCCGCTACCTGTGGGCGGCGCTCACGGGCGGGCGGGTCGAGGCCGACGAGGTGACGGTGTATCAGATCGTCTGGCAGATCCGTACGCCCCGGGTGCTGCTGGCGGCGCTGGTGGGCGCGGGCCTCGCCACCATGGGCGTCGCCGTCCAGGCGCTGGTGCGCAACCCGCTGGCCGACCCGTTCATTCTGGGGGTCTCGTCGGGGGCGTCGGTCGGTGCGGTGGCCGTCTCGGTCACCGGCGGTCTTGCCGCACTGGGCATCTACGCCGTGTCCGCCGGCGCCTTCCTCGGTGCCCTGGCCGCCTCCGTGCTGGTGTACGCCGCCGCGGTCGGCCGCGGCGGCGCGCTGGCCCCGCTGCGCCTGGTGCTGACCGGCGTGGCGATGGCGCTCGGCTTCCAGGCCGTGATGAGTGTGATCGTCTACTTCGCCCCGGACAGCGAGGCCACCGCTACCGTCCTGTACTGGACCATGGGCAGCTTCGGCGCCGCCACCTGGGGGGCGTTGCCGGTGGTGGCCGCCGCCGTGCTGCTCGGCGTGCTGGTGCTGCACCGCAGCGGCCGGGCGCTGGATGTGCTGGCGCTGGGCGACGAGAGCGCGGCGAGCCTGGGCGTCAGCCCCGACCGGCACCGCAGGGCGCTGCTGGTGCTGGTCGCGCTGGTGACCGGGGTGATGGTGGCGGTGAGCGGCGCGATCGCCTTCGTCGGTCTGGTCATGCCGCACGTGGTGCGCATGGTGGTCGGCGCCTCTCATTCCCGCGTGCTGGCCGTCGCGCCCCTGGCCGGGGCGGTGTTCATGGTCTGGGCGGACCTGGTCGCCCGGACCCTGGTGGCGCCCCGTGAGCTGCCGCTGGGCGTGATCACCGCGCTTGTCGGCGTACCGGTGTTCCTCACTCTGATGCGCCGCAAGAGCTATGTGTTCGGAGGCAGTTGACATGGAACTGAGGCTGGACGGGCTCTCGGTGGTCACCGACGGCAAGAACCTGGTGCGCGAGCTGTCCCTGACCGTCCCCGACGGCGAGGTCGTGGGCCTGGTCGGCCCCAACGGCAGCGGCAAGTCCACCGCGCTGAAGTGCGTCTACCGCGCACTTCGCCCTACCTCCGGCGCCCTGTGGGTGGGTGGGGACGATCTCACGGAACTGACGATGCGCCGCAGTGCCCAAACGGTCGCCGCCACCACCCAGGACGGCACCGTCGAGCTGGACTTCACCGTCGCCGAGGTCGTCGCTCTGGGCCGGGCCCCGCATCTGCGCGGCAACCGTCCGCTCGGCCCCCGCGAGCGCGAGCTGTGCGAACGGGCGATGACACAGCTCGGCATCCGCCACCTCGCCGGGCGCAGCGTACTGACCCTCTCCGGCGGCGAGCGGCAACGCGTCCTGCTCGCCCGCGCGCTGGTGCAGGAGCCGAAGATCCTGGTGCTGGACGAGCCGACCAACCACCTGGACGTCCGCCACCAGGTCGACCTGCTGTCGTACCTGAAGGGTTCCGGCCTCACCGTGCTCGTCGTGCTGCACGACCTCAACCTCGCCGCCCTGGCCTGCGACCGGATCGCCATGCTCTCCCAGGGGCGGCTGGTGGCCGCCGGGCCGCCCGCGGAGGTGCTCACCGCGGGGCAGGTCTCGGCCGTCTTCGGCGTCACCGCCGACATCGTCCCGCACCCGTTCACCGGTGCCCCGCAACTCCTCTACTCACTCGATCGACCTGTTCCGAAAGGCGGCGTACCGTCATGCCCGTAACCCTGCCCCTCCGGCGTCGCGCCCTGCTCGGCCCCGCCCTCGCCGGGACTCTGCTGCTCGGCGGGTGCGGCGCCGAGGTCGACACCGGTACCGAGAGCGCGCGTACGGCCACCGTCAACCGTTGCGGCGAGCCGGTCGAGTACACCCGTCCGCAGCGTGCGGTCGCCTACGAGGGCGGCAGCGCGGACAAACTCTTCAGTCTCGGCCTCACCGAGCACGTCCACGGCTACGTGATGCCCCCGGCGAACCCGCCCGTGACCGAGTCACCGTGGGCGTCGGAGTACGCAAAGGTGAAGATGCTCAGCGACGACCTGCTCAACAAGGAACTGGTCGTCCAGGCCAGATCCGACTTCGTCGTCGCCGGCTGGAACTCCGGCTTCAGCGACGAGCGCGGCATCACCCCGGAGATCCTCGACAAGCTCGGCATCCAGAGCTTCATGCACACCGAGAGCTGCTACAACTACCCCGGACACCCCGAGCGCGCCGCCCCGTTCGAGGCCCTCTACACCGACCTCGAACGGCTGGGCCGGATATTCGGCGTCGAGGACAGGGCGGACAAGGTCGTGGCCGGCCTGAAGAAGCGGACACAGGCGGTCGCCGCCCGGGCACCGGAGGGCGACCCGGTGCCCGTCTTCCTCTACGACTCCGGCACCGACCAGCCCTTCACCGCCGGCAACCAAGTTCCGCCCACCGACATCATCGCCACCGCCGGCGGCCGCAACATCTTCGCCGACCTGGACGAGCGCTGGACCCAGGTCGGCTGGGAGGCCGTCACCGCAGCCGAGCCCGAGGTCGTCATCATCCTCGACTACGGAGACCTGCCCGCCGAGAAGAAGATCGACTTCCTGAAGTCCTCCCCTCACACCAGGCATCTGCCGGCCGTCCGGAAGGGCAACTTCTTCGTCCTCGACTACAACGAAGGCATCAGTGGCCCGCGCAACATCGACGGGCTGGAGAAGTTCGCACGTTACCTGCGCGAGTTGGAGAGCTGAGCCGGACGCACGGCGCCACCCATCGCGTACCGCGGCACCTGGTACGCGCCTTTGAACGCGGCCTTTGTCACTTCGATGACCGCGATCCGTCAGGCCGCCTACACGCACGCAGGAGACACCATGACCCGATACGAGGCAGACCTGGGCCCGGTCCAGGAGACGCTGCTGATCCCGCTGTACGGACGCGCCGTGGAAAGCCGCAAGACCGAACCCGCCCTGCGGGACCCGCGGGCCGAGGAGATCGTCGCCTCGCTCGACTACGACTTCGCCCGCTTCGACGGCCTGCCCAGCCTGGCCGGCACGGTGCTGCGCACCGCCCTGTTCGACGCGTGGGTACGGGACTTCCTCACCGCCCACCCGGACGGCACGGTGGTCGAGATCGGCGCCGGTCTCAACACGCGCTTCGAGCGCGTCGACAACGGCACCGCGCGCTGGCTGGAGTTCGACCTGCCCGACGTGATCGCCCTGCGCCGGAAGCTCTTCGCCGACACCGGCCGCCGCAGAACGGCGGCGGCCTCGGTGACCGGCGCATCGTGGGCGGACGAGGCGGTCGCGCTCGGCGGCGAGGGCCCGTACTTCCTCGCCGCGGAGGCGGTGCTGCCTTTCCTCACGGAAACGGAGGCGCACGGCGTGGTGGACCTGATCGCCGCGCGCTTCCCCGGTTCCCTGCTGGCACTGGACACCGCGGGCCCGGGGATCGTCGGGGCGCAGGAATCGCACGACGCACTGAGCAAGGTCGAGGCCCGGATGCGGTGGGCCTGCGCGGACCCGGCGGAGGTGGCCGACCGGTGCCCCGGCGCGCGGCTGCTGGCCTCGCATACGCTCACCAGCCTGCCGCAGCACATGCACCGGGCGCTACCCGCGGCGTACCGGGAGATGCTCGCCACGCTTGCCGAGCACCACCTGACCCAGGTGGAGGAGTACCACCTCAACCTCCTCCGGCTCCCGCATCCTTGACGTCCGGCGCCCCCGGCCGCAGGGGCGACGCCGCTCGGACCGCGGGCAACCGATGCCTTCGACGCCGACTTCCACGGTCTGTCCGGCTTGGACGGTGCCCCACCCCCGTGGTGGGCGGAGGGCTCACCTGCCGCGCTCGTCTGTGTTGCCGGCTTGCCCGTGCCGACGGACTTTGTTCATGGTGTTGCGCAGGGGAAATCTGATGTCTTCGGGGATCGGCTGACCGGCCGCGGAGGCGATGAGGGCTTCTGCCACGTGCCGTAGCGGGACGTTGGCGTGCTGGGAGGTCTCCAGCAGTACGTGCCACGCTTCGTCTTCGTGCGCCCCGAGCACGGCGATCAGCATGCCGCGTGCCTGGTCGATCACGGGCCGGTTCTCGATGGCCTCTTTGAGCTGCGCGTTTTCCTCGCTCAGGTCGATCAGCCGGCGCGCTACGTGGACAAGCAGATCGGAAGAGATCTCGTCCTCATCGACGGCGTTCTCCATCTCCACGGCGAGGCGGTGGGTGGGCGGCCCGTCGGGGCGCCCACGGGGAGAGCGGGGAGGTGGCATAGTGCTCCCCTTCCCCGGCCCGGCGCGTTCATGGCCGCAGGCGCGGCCATTGCGTCGCTTCTTTACCCGGGTGCCGGCTGCGCCGGGCATACGCGCTCCGCCACCGCGCCGCGCTCAGGGGCGGTCGCCTTGCGGGCGCCCGGGTTGCTGCGGGGTGCCGTGGCGCGGGGGGTGGATCGGTGGGGCGGCGGTGTCCGGGGAGACGGGCGAGGTGCCCTGCGGGGGCGGGGCCACCGAGGCGCCGCCGAGTCCGCCGGAGGAGGGCCTCGACCCGGCCTCGACCTGACGCAGCCGGGCAAGGAGCAGTTCGATCACCTGGCGGCGGTCGGCGTGTTCGCGCTCGTAGGCCAGCAGAAGCTCCAGGTCCTGGCTGTTCAGCGACCGGATGCGCCCTTGCAAGTCGCCGGGTTGCAGGTTGTCGTAGTCCTCGATCGGGAGATCCTGGTGCGCGTCGGCCATCGGGTGCTCCTTTCTCGCTTCCGTCTTGCTCATGGGCACCCGCCCGGTGGTGGACTGCGGTCAGCGGGTGTCGACGATGCCTCCGGTGACGGCGATGACCTCGCCGACGGTGTAGCTGGAGTGGGCGTCGGAGGCGAGGTCTGAGGTGCGGATTCTTCCTCCTGGCACGCACGGGAGCGGTGCCGGTCACCGGCCGGCGGCCAGGTCGGCGGCGCCGCCGTGACCCAGCGGGCCGGTCTGCTCGATGGGCCGGTCTCCCGGGCCGCTGAAACGGAGCCGTGCCCGGAGCGCGACCATGTCCGGCCACGCGATCCGCCCGATCTGGACGACACGTGTCCAGGAGGGGACGTAGAGGGCCGTGCGTCGGTCCTCGACGGCCTGCGCAAGACGGGCCGCGGCGGAAGAGGCAGAGGAGACGTGGCGGGCCGGGGGCGGGAGGAGTGTGCGCACTTCGCGCAGGGCGGGGACCCGGTCAGGTTCATCGATCATGTCGGTGCCGATCCAGTGGAGATAGGCGATACCCACCGCCATCCCGCGGTGGGCCGTCTCGGCGCGCAGCGCGTGCGCGAACGTCTCGGCTCCCGCCTTGGCGGCACAGTAGGCGCTCATCAGGGGCATGCCCGTGAGTGCGGCGGTGGACGCGATCTGGAGGTAGTAACCGCGGGTGAGCAGCAGATCGGGCTGGAACGCGGCCGCTGTGTACGCGCTGCCGGTGAGGTTCACGTCGATCACCCGGCGCCACGACCGGAGGTCCGCCGTCTCGAACGGACCGGCCTGCGCGATGCCTGCGTTGGCGACGACGACCGACGGCCTGCCCAGCCGGTCCCGTACCGCCCGTGCCGCGTTACGTAGCGCGTCCGCGTCCGTGACGTCCACGTCGAGGGTGAGCGACGGCGTCGGCAGGGTGCTCGCCACGGCGTCCAGAGCCGCGCCCTCGTGGCCCAGCAGGGCGATGCGGGCGCCGCGGCCGGCCAGTTCCCTGGCGAGAGCCGCGCCCACGCCCCGGGCCGCCCCGGTGATCACGGCGGTACGGCCCGCCAGCGGACTCCGCCCCCGCGGCCCCAGCGGCCTGCCTGCGGCGGTCGGCCTCATCGGTACCTCCTCATCGCTACGGTGCCCCCCGTCCGCCCCGCCTCTTGCCCCTCGTACCGTCGCGGCCCGCGAGGCGGCGCTGCACCGCCGTCAGCGCGGCCGGCGTCCGGCACCGCAGCGCGGCACACGCGGCGTTGGCGCCGGGGGCGCCGTGGACGCCGCCGCCGGGGTGGGCGCCGGCGGAGGCGAGGAACAGCCCGGGCACCGCGGTCTCGGGGCGGCCTGTGCCCGGGCCCGGCCTGAAGAAGAGCTGCTGGTGCATGGCCGCGGTGCCGCCGTTGATCGCACCGCCGTGCAGGTTGCGGTCGAGTGACTGAAGGGTCGGCGGCGCCAGGACGCGACGGGCGCGTACGAGGGAACGGAAGCCCGGCGCGAAGCGCTCGACCTGCCGCTCGACCCGGTCGGCCATGACCTCCTGTTCGTGCCGGCTCCACGTGCCGCGGATGCCCTCCTCGCCCGCGTCGGCCCGGATGCGTTGCGGCAGATGGGTATACGCCCAGGCGGACTCGGTGCCGATGGGGGAGCGGGTGGCATCCGCGGTCGTCATCTGGCCGAAGAGCAGGAAGGGCCGGTCGGGGACCCGGTCCATGGCGAGCTGGGCGGCGAACCGGGTCAGTTCGTCCACGCCGTCGGCCAGGTGGACGGTGCCCGCGCCCGCCGCTCCGGCACACTGCCAGGGCGCCGGCTCGTCGAGCGTCCAGTCCACCTTGAACGTGCCGAAGTCCCACTGGAATCGGCGTACGTCCGCCAGAACCTGCCGGGGCACGTGCTCTGCGGCGACCAACTCGCCGTACAGCACGGGCACCGACACGTCGGCGAGCACGGCGCGGGAAGCGGCCACGGATTCGCCGTCCGCGGTACGCACCCCGACGGCCCGCCCGCCGCGGACGACGACCTCCGTCACGCGCCGGCCGCACAGCACCGTACCGCCGTGCACCTCAAGCCGCGCGACCAGCGCGCGGGCGAGTTCGCCCGAGCCGCCGACCGGGACGGGGAAGCCGTACGACTGCCCGAGCATCGTCATCAGCCAGCCGAACCCGCCGCTGCCCGCCGCCTCGGGCGGCAGATCGGCGTGCAGCGCGTTGCCCGCCAGGAGGATCCGCCCGCCCTCACCGGCGAACTCCTCCTCACCGAGCCGCCGCACGGGGAGCGTCAGCGAGCGCGCCAGGCGCAGCGCACCTGCCGCGCCGAGCCGGCGGCCGAGCCGCACTGCGGGCCGCACGGGAGGGAAGGGGGTGAACAGCGCCTCCAGGACGTCCGCCCGGACGTCCTCCCACAGCTCGTAGAGGCGTCGCCACGCTGCGCCGTCGCCCGGACCGAACGCTTCGAGCGAGTCGGCGGTGACGTCGGCCCTCCGGTCGAGCACGGCGCACCGGCCGTCGGTGAGGGGGTGGGCCACCACGGCGGGTGCGTGGCTCCAGCGCAGGCCGTACTCCTCCAGCCGGAGCCGGCGCAGCACCGGGGACGCGGCGGCGAGCGGGTAGAAGGAGCTGAAGACATCGCTGACGTAGTCCGGGTGCACGCCCCGGTCGTGACGCACCGCCCCGCCGGGCACGGGCTGCTCCTCCAGCACCGTCACGCCCCAGCCGGCGTCCGCCAGCACGTTGGCCGCCACCAGCCCGTTCGGGCCGGCTCCGACCACCACCGCGTCAGACACGGGTCTGCGTCCCACCGCTCGACCGCGCGGGACCGGAGCCCGCCTCCGCCGGGGTGCGAGGCTCGGCCTCCGCCTCGCAGAGGCGGGCCAGGCGCGCGAGCATCGTACGGTGGCGTAGCTGGATCACCGCTTCGGCACCCGCATTGTGCAGCGCACCGGCCGCGCCGCGCAGCGGGTGCTCGTCCACTGTCACCAGCGTGTTCTCACCCCACGGGTGCACCTCCAGCGCGATCCGGGCCGTGCCCAGCCCGCCGGCGTGGGCCTCCAGCTCCAGCACGGAGCCCTCCACGCAGCGGCGGACGACGGTCTCGTTGGCGAACCGCAGCGGGCCGAGGCGCACCTCGTAGCCGATCGCCGCCCCGACCTCCGGCCACCGGCCGCGTACGGGCTCGGACGATGCCGTGCCCACCACCCACTCCGCGTACCGCCGGCCGTCGGCAAGCACGTCCCAGACCCGCCCAGGCCCGACCTTGATCAATCGATGCCGCCGCGCCATGCCTCCACCTCCCGATGCCGGGCCCCGGGCGGGGGCCGTCGTCATTGCCGGGTTCCCCGATCCGCGCGACTCAACATCGCTCCGGGGAAGCCGCCCGGCCGGCCGCCGGGGGCGGGGGATCCGGTGCGGCCCGGTCGGGGTAGCGCTCGGCCTTCGCGGCGTATGGCGGTGGGGCTCAGCGGGGCGGGCCGATGTCGTCGATGAGGCCGCCCAGCGGGCCGAGGTCGAGGCCCAGGCCGGCACGCGAGACGCCGTGCCGCGAGGTCCAGCCGGTGGTCGGTCACGGCTCCCTCCGGCCGTACGCGGGCGGGGAGAGGCCGTCGCCCGGGAATGAGGGCCCGGTCGTGGTCGCGGTGGAGGTGAGGAGGGCGTGCAGCCGGATGCGGACCAGGTCGACGTCGGCGACACTGCGTACGAGGTCGCCGGAGATGACGACAAACCGGTGCCCAGCAGCCGGTCCAGCAGGTCGACCAGGCTGACCCGCCGTTGTGCCGCGGGCGCCGGTGCGGGCCGCGGGGCGGGCGCCGTCACGGTGCCGGCTCCGGGTCGGCGAAGGAGTAGGGCGCCCAGGGGCCGTGGACCTCGATGCGTACGCCCGGCCGGGAGGGCTCGCGTGCGCAGGTGACGAACCCGTGCTCGCGCTCCCGGGCGACGAGGTACGAGACGTTGAGCACGTTCCTGCCGCCGGCGCCGGGCAGTCGACCGTCCTGCGGGCGCAGCAGCCGCTCCGCCTCGGCGACGCGGGAGAGCCGGGCCTGCAGCAACCGGCACGTGCTCGCGGCGCGTTCCCAGTCCTGGTCCTGCCGTTCGCGGCGGCGGCGCGACGGCGTCCTGACGTCCTGGGCGCTCTCCAAGAGGCGGTGCGATACCGCAAGGGCGGTGGCGTCGAGGCGACGCGGCCGGGGCGGCGGGGCGCTTCTCCGGGCCTACGCGGCTGCGGTCCGGTCGGCTTGGACGCGTTCGCGGATGTGTGCGCAGGTGTTGCTGATCAGGCGGGAGACGTGCATCTGGGAGATGCCGAGGTGTTCGGCGATGCTGCTTTGGGTCATGTCGCAGAAGAAGCGGAGGTAGAGGATTTCGCGTTCGCGTTCCGGCAGGCGGCTCAGGTGGGGTCGTGCGGCTTCGCGGTCGACGGCGCGGTCGAAGCCGGGTTCGGTGCCGGCGACGGTGTCGGCGAGCGAGTAGCCGTCGCCGGTGTCGGTCAGGTTGGCGTCCAGGGAGAGGGTGGCGTAGCTCTCCAGGGCCTGCAGACCGGTGCGTACCTCGTCCTCGGTGAGGCCGGCCTCCTCGGCGATGTCCGCGGCCGGCGGGAAGCGGTCGTCGGCGGTGGTGGCCAGTGCCATGCTCGCGCTGCGGACGCGGTTGCGCAGTTCCTGGACCCGGCGGGGCACGTGGACGCCCCACATGTGGTCGCGGAAGTGGCGCTTGAGTTCACCGACGATCGTCGGCACGGCGTAGCTCTCGAAAGCGTTGCCGCGTGCCGGGTCGTATCGCCGGACGGCCTTGACCAGGCCGAGGTGTGCGACCTGTTCCAGGTCCTCCAGCGCTTCGCCGCGGTTTCTGAACTGGCGGGCGAGCCGCTGCGCCATCGGCATCCAGGCGCGTACGACGTCCTGTCGCAGCGCCTTCTTCTCGGGCCCTTCGACCATGCCGGAGAGCCGGTGGAACTGTGCGGAGGTGTCGGGTGCGTCGTCGTGCGGGTGTTTCCCGCTCCGTGCCCGGATGTACGCCACGGGGGCCTCCCTCGGGCGGGTGGTCAGCGTTCAGGTCTCGCGGGAGGACGGCGGCGGCGCCGCACCGCGTCAGCGGTGAGGAAGCCGGAAACGACGACGCTCCGGACCGCCGGCCGGCCGGAGCGCCCACGATGAGAAGCCGAGGACTCCCGCGGCGTGCCTCTGGTCCGAAGCACGTAAGTCCGCCTGCCCGGCACCAGGCGACGCAAACGGGGGTGCGGCGGACGACTTCTTCAGATGACGCCGCCGCGGCCCCTCGCACGACCGGACGCCGCCCGCCCCGCCCCGGTGCCCTCCCGCGCCACTGCTGGGGGATCTCATCGGGATGAACCCGTACGAATCGTGGAAGTCTGGACCTCACGGCGTTTGGAGCCGCAATGCGGGGGCTACCCCGGGCGGTGCCCGAGGTCCGACAGGAACGAGGAACCGCGATGCCGTCCACGAACGACAACGGTCCCGGCGCGACAGCGCGTACCCCCGCTCACTCCGGGACACCCGCACCCGACGAGCCGACGACCCCCCGCGAGCCCCTCCCGCCCGCTCCCGACCAGGCCGGTCCCGAGATGTACTCGCCCACCGGCGACCCCGTCGCCGCGGATGCCGCGGTGCGGGCGCAGACGGGCGCCTATCTCACGACGGCCCAGGGTCTGCGGCTGCCGGACAGCGACCACTCGCTCAAGGCCGGCCCGCGCGGGCCCGTGCTGCTCCAGGACCACCATCTGCGTGAGAAGATCACGCACTTCGACCACGAGCGCATTCCCGAGCGCGTCGTCCACGCGCGGGGCGCCGCCGCGCACGGGGTCTTCCGCGGTTACGGCACCGCCACGCCGCTGTGCAAGGCGGCGTTCCTCGCCGAGGGTGCCGAGACGCCCGTCTTCGTGCGCTTCTCCACCGTCCTCGGCTCCCGCGGCTCTGCCGACACCGTGCGCGACACGCGCGGCTTCGCGACGAAGTTCTACACCGTCGAAGGAACGTTCGACCTCGTCGGCAACAACATCCCCGTCTTCTTCATCCAGGACGCCGTCAAGTTCCCGGACGTCATCCACGCGGGCAAGCCTCACCCCGACCGGGAGATCCCGCAGGCGCAGAGCGCGCACGACACCTTCTGGGACTTCGTCTCCCTGCACACGGAGGCCACTCACCACACCATCTGGAACATGTCCGACCGCGGGATCCCACGCTCGTACCGGATGATGGAGGGCTTCGGCATCCACACCTTCCGGCTGGTCGCCGCCGACGGCGGCACCACACTGGTGAAGTGGCACTGGAAGCCGACGGCCGGCGTGCATTCCCTGCTGTGGGAGGAGGCCCAGCTCCTCGGCGGCGTGGACCCCGACTTCCACCGCCGCGACCTGGCCGACGCCATCGAGGCCGGCGCCTACCCCGAATGGGAACTGGGCATCCAGACCTTCCCCGACACCCCCGAGCAGACCTTCGAGGGCATCGACCTGCTCGACCCGACCAAGATCGTGCCGGAGGAGCTGGCGCCCGTGCGGCCCGTCGGGCTGATGCGGCTGACCGCCAACCCGGTGAACTACTTCGCCGAGACCGAGCAGGTCGCCTTCCACCCCGGTCACCTCGTCCCCGGCATCGACATCACCGACGACCCGCTGCTGGCCGGCCGGCTCTTCTCGTACCTCGACACCCAGATCAGCCGGCTGGGCGGGCCCAACTTCGCGCAGCTCCCGGTGAACCGCACGCACGCGCCCGTGAACGACATGCAGCGCGATGCCATGCACCAGACCGCCGTGCACTCCGGCATCGCGCCCTACCGCCCCAACTCCCTCGACGGCGGCTGCCCGTTCCAGGCCGGCGCCGCCGACCGCGGATACGTGGAGGTCCCCGTTCCGGTCGCGGGCGCCAAGGTCCGCGAGGCGCCAGCCTCGTTCGCCGACCACACCAGCCACGCCCGGAGGTTCTGGCTCAGCCTCACCCCGCCGGAGCGGGAGCACGTGATCGGCGCGTACACCTTCGAGCTGAGCAAGTGCGCAGAAGAAGTGATCCGGGAGCGCAACCTGCGCGTTCTCGCACAGATCGACCCGGAGCTGTGCGCCCAGGTCGCCGCCGGCCTCGGACTGCCCGCACCCGCGCCGGCCGCGCCGCCCGCGGACGTGCGCCCTTCCCCGGCGCTCGCCCAGATCGGCCGGCAGTGGCCGGTGACGGGCCGCGTCATCGCCATCGTCGCGGACGAGAACACCGCCCTGGATTCCGTACGGGCGATTCGTGCCGAGGTCCTCGGCGCCGGCATGGTGCCGCTGGTGGTCGCGCCGCGCGCCGGCCGGCTGGAGGGCGGCGGCGGCGAGCCCGTCGCCGTGGACCGGACCTTCGCCAACGCCCGGTCCGTCGAATTCGACGCCGTACTGCTCGCGGGCACGCCGCGGCCCGGCGACGACGCCTACGGCGCCCGGGACGCCAAGGCCGGCCAGAACCCGGCAGGCGCCGGCACCGACCCGCGGCTGGCCCAGTTCCTCGCCGAGGCGTACCGGCACGCCAAGCCGCTCGGCGGCTGGGCGGACAGCGACCGGGCACTCGACGCGGCCGGCTGCCCGCCGGACGCACCGGGAGTCGTGGTCGCCGACGACCCGCAGGCGGTGCTCGACGACATCACCGAACTGCTGACGCGGCACCGGGTGTGGGACCGCTTCCCGCCCGGCGCCCCGGCGGCACGGCACGCGTGAAGAGGCGTCCGCGCTCCCGCCCGGAGAGCGGGAGCGCGGACGCCGGCTGTGCGCCGGCTCAGGGTTCGAGCACGACCTTCACCGCACCGTCCGCCTTCTTCTGGAACATGTCGTACGCGTCGGGCGTGCGCTCCAGCGGCAGATGGTGGGTGGCGAAGGAGTCGACGCCCAGGACGTCCTCGCCCTCCAGCAGCGGCAGGATGTCCGGCACCCAGCGGCGGACGTTGGCCTGGCCGAAGCGGAGCTGGAGCTGCTTGTCGAAGACGGTCAGCAGCGGCAGCGGGTCGGCCGCGCCGCCGTAGACGCCGATCACCGAGACCGTTCCGCCGCGGCGCACCATGTCGAGGGCCGAGTACAGGGCGGCCATCCGGTCCACGCCCGCCTTGCCGGCCACCTGTTCCGCGAGCTTGCGGGGCAGCAGCCCGCCGATGGTCTGCATCAGCTTGCCGGCGGGGCTGCCGTGTGCCTCCGCGCCCACCGCGTCGATGACGGCGTCGGGGCCGCGCCCCCGGGTCCGGTCGCGGACGGCGGCGGCCACGTCCTTCTCGTCGCGCAGGTCGATCGCCTCGGCGCCGCGTTCGCGGACGCGCCGCAGCCGCTCGTCGACCAGGTCCACGCCGATGACCTGCCCGGCGCCCCGGTGCAGCGCGATGCGGCAGCACATGTCGCCGATCGGGCCGAGACCGATGACGGCGACGCTGCCGCCCTCGGGGATGCCGGCGTACTCCACCGCCTGCCACGCGGTGGGCAGCACGTCGGAGAGGAAGAGGTAGCGGTCGTCCGCCGGTCCCTCGGGCACCTTCACGGGGCCGTAGTGCGCCTGCGGCACGCGCAGGTACTCGGCCTGCGCCCCGGGGACGGCACCGTAGAGCTTGGTATAGCCGAAGAGCCGGGCACCCATGCCGTGCTCGCGCACCTGGGTCGTCTCGCACTGGGTCTGCAGCCCCTGCCGGCACATGTGGCAGTCGCCGCAGGCGATCTGGAAGGGCACGACGACCCGATCACCGGGCGAGAGGTTCCTGATTTCGTCGCCGACCTCCTCGACCACGCCCATCGGCTCGTGTCCCAGGATGTCCCCGGGCGTCATGAACGGGGTCAGGATCTCGTACAGGTGCAGATCCGAGCCGCAGAGTCCGGATGAGGTGATCCGCACCACCGCGTCCGTGCGGTGCTTCAGCGACGGATCGGGGACCTCCTCGACGCGTACGTCCCGCTTGCCGTGCCATACGGCGGCCTTCATCGACTCACCTCCGGGGTCGGTACGTGTGCCTCGCCCGGGTACCCGACCCGGCGCTCACGACCCGTAGACGAAGCAGAACGGGTGCCCTGCCGGATCCGCGTACACGCGGAACTCGCGCCTGCCCCCGTCGTCGTCCGTGTCCAGCGGCCGGGCGCCCAGCTCCAGGGCGTGCCGCTCCGCCGCCTCGACATCCGTGACCCGCAGGTCGAGGTGGAGTTGCTGCGAGTTCTGGTCGGCGCGCGGCCAGTCCGGCGGGCGGAGGCCGGGCGCGCGCTGGAAGGCGAGCCGGGTCCCGTCCGGCGCGAAGAGGTCGTACCAGTCGTCGCTGTACGCCTTCACCTCGCCCCCGAGCAGCCCGCGGTAGAACTCGGCCAACCGGCGCGGATCCGGGCAGTCCACCGCGACCAGGCAGAACGTGGCGACGGGCATGGCGACCTCCTCGACGTCGACGAGACACACCCCGAGTGCCCCGTACGGCACGCGCGAACCCCCGGGGGCGTACGGACCCCGTTTCCGCTGGGAAAGACGGGGTGACTGAATGCCGTACCGCGGGTACTCATGGCGGTGACCAGTAGACGTCGTCTCGTATCGAGTAAGAGGAATGGACGACCCCTTCACCGTCCGGCAGTCGGTGTTCGACACCGCGGCCGGCGGCGGACCGGGCGGGCTGCCCGGTCGGCTGTGCCGGCTGCTTCGCGGCGATCTCGCCATGGACGCCGTGACGATCTCGCTGCTCGGCCACGGCCCGCACCAGCACGTGTGCTACGCCTCCGACGCCGCTGCGCTGGACCTGGAGGCGCGGCACTTCGCACCGGGTGAGGGACCGTCCGTACGCGCGACCGCCCTGGGCCGCCCCGTCGCCGCCGACCTGCGCCGTCCCGGGGAGCGCCGGCCGGCGCTCCGGCCTCCGGGGCGGACGCCGCCGGACGCCGGCGCGCTGTACGCCTTCCCGCTGCGGTTCCGCGGCCACGTCCTCGGGTCGATCGGCCTGGTCAGGCACACGTCCGGCGCCCTGTCGGAGGAGGAGTACGAGCGGTGCGCCGCCGCGGCCGACGCCGTGGCTATCGTGCTGCTGGACGACTTCCACCACCTGGGCGACGACCCGCCGTCACCGTGAAGACGTCGCCGTGTCGCTACGCGAGCGGCACCGCGTTCCACACCGCCCGGATCGCGGCCGAGGTCCAGGAGACGCCGCCGGGGGCGATCGCCGCGACGACCGGCCGGCCACCGCCGGGGGCCGGTGGCCGTCCGCTACGGCAGCGGGGTGCCGCCTGTGGCGTTGACGATCTCCGCGGTGATGAAGCCGGATTCCGGTGAGGCCAGGAACACGTACGCCGGTGCCATCTCCGCCGGCTGCGCCGGGCGGCCCAGCGGTGACTGCTTCCCGAAGTGGACGGTGTCGGGCAGTGTGGCCGGGATGAGGGGCGTCCACACCGGGCCGGGGGCCACCGCGTTGACGCGGATGCCGCGGTCGGTGAGCATCTGGGCCAGCCCCTGGGTGAACGCGACGATGGCCGCCTTGGTCATGGCGTAGTCGAGCAGGTGCGGGCTGGGTTTGTATCCCTGCACCGATGCGGAGTTGATGATGCCCCCGCCTGGGCCCATGTGGGCCAGGGCCTTCTTCGACAGCCAGAACATCCCGTACAGGTTGGTGCGCATCACCCGGTCGAACTGCTCGGTGGTGATCGCCTCGATCCCGTCGGGCTGCGACATCTGGTAAGCCGCGTTGTTCACCAGGAGATCGATGCGCCCGAACTCCTCTGCCGCCCGGCCGATCAGATCGGCGCAGGCGCTCTCCTCGCGGATGTCGCAGGGGACGGTCACGGCCTTGCGCCCGGCCTCCTTCACCCAGCCGGCCGTCTCGTGGGCCTCGTCCTCCTCTTCCGGCAGGTGGGTCAGCAGCACGTCGGCGCCTTCGCGTGCGTAGGCGATGGCCACCGCGCGGCCGATGCCGGAATCGCCGCCGGTGATCACGGCCTTGAGTCCCTGCAGCCGCCCGGCGCCGCGGTAGGTGTCCTCGCCGTGGTCCGGCGGCGGGTCCATCGGGCCGGTCCAGCCGGGGTGGGGCTGGTCCTGCGCCGGCAGTTCCGGCCGCGGGTGCTGCTCGGCCGGGTGCGGTGTCTCACGTTTCGCTTCGCTCATGGTGGCCTCCGGTGGGGATCGGCGCTACCAGGCCCGGGTCCCGTCCAACCGGGGACCGCTTGCCCCGCCGGCGACCGCGACCGTGTCACGGCCGGGTCAGTCCGCGGTTCGGCGGCGGTGGCTGGTATCGCACCAGGGGTAGGTACGGCTGCGCCGGCAGGTGCAGACGGCGACGGTGAAGCGGTCGGAGACGGCGACGGTGCCGTCGTCGAGCATGACCTCCACCGGGCCCTCGATGAGCAGGGGGCCCGTGCGCTGGACGCGCAGCCGGCACGGGGATTCGTCTCGGGCGCTGTGCACGGATCACCACCGGCCTTTCCGTCCTGTTCAGGCCCGTCGAGGCACCGAGAGCCACACCTCGGGTACCCGAACATTCCGGATGAAACGCCCGCATGGCGGGAAGGTGTCCTAGAGGGGGAGACGCAGTGACGAGCGCTCGGCGCGCCACGATCCGAGGACGTGCTCGGTGAACCGGTCCTCGACCAGCCCGGTGGCGGCGATCCCGAAGGTCACGTCGGCCGCGAGCTGCGGCTCCGCCTCCAGCAGCCCGGCCACCACCTCGTGCCGTACGACCTGCTCGTGGACGGCGTCGGCCTCCACGTGCTCGCGGTGGAAGTGCTCCGCGGCCCGGCCCGCGCCCAGCCGCTCGATGGCCTGCACGAGCCGGCGGGAGCTTGGGGAGGAGGTGATTTCGACCGTGGCGAAGTGGCCGACCAGCGCACCGCGCAGGCTGCGGTGGAGGCCGAGCAGCGACATGAGGTTCACGACGGCGAGCATCTGAGGGCAGGCGGCCTCCAGATAACGCCCGTAGCCGGGGTCGAGCGAAAGGTCCCGCATGAGATCGGCGAACAGCCGGGCGTGTACCCGCTCGCCGCGGCCGGCACCGAACTCGTCGTACGCCACCGCCGCCATGCCCGCCTTGGCCCGCCCGTGCAGGCGCGGGAGCACCCAGGCGTGCGGGTCGGCCTCCTTCAGGTGGTAGAGCGAGCGCTGCACCGCGTATTCCCGTAGCTGCCACATCGTGCCGTCGTCCCGCAGGTGGTGGGAGATGGAGTCGCCCTTCACGGGTTCGACCAGCAGCGCCGCGAGGGCGGTGTCGACATCCACGGGCAGCGGCGCGTCCTCCCGCAGCGCCGTCAGGAAGCGGTCCTCCAGCGTACGGCGGAAGGCCAGCAGGGCGGCGTCCCACTCCATCTCGTCGTCTACGCCTGCGAATCCCCGGTAGTGGAGTTCGTAGCAGAGGTAGAGGGCCAGTTGCAGGTCGTCGCCGTACGGGTCGCTGCGCGCAGGGCCGTCCGCGTGGGGCAGCGAGGCCGAGTCGCCCCGCAGGTAGGCGAGCGTCGCCGCGGACAGTTCTCCGCGGCCGACCGGCAAGGTCGGCTCGTATGGCACGTTATGCATGCATTTAGGGTATCCAGCCGGAGTCCGGTCATGCAGGGATCACGGGGCGTCCCCGCCCCGCGGTCGCCGTCGTTTCCGCGTGGCCATCGCGTCCCGGGATCTCCGGTTCTTCCGGGCACTTCTGGGAACCCGGCACGTATGGCTCACGCCTCAAGCACGCAGGGAGGCGAGGCGGACATGGCCGAACATGGCAGGAACAAGACCAGCGCGATACGCGACGACGTGATCGCCAAGGAGATGAGCGGCGAACTGCGCGCGAACCGGTCCATCCGCGCGGAGGAAGAGCGCGAACTGCAGCCACCGGGAGAAGATCAGCCGGAGACGGACCGCGCACCCGGCACCACGCTCGTCGGGGGCACGCCCCCGGGGATCACCGCGGCAGGCGTCGAGATCCGCAGCGAGCTGGGCCGGAACCTCGGTCGCGCCGTCTATCCCGCCGACCGCGAGGCGGTGCTGGAGACGCTGCGCAGCAACAACGCCCCGGACCGGCTGACGGAGCTGGCCGAGCGCCTCCCCGACGGGGAGTACGGCAACCTCCAGGCGATCGCCGACGCCCTCGGCCTCGGCGGGGAGAACCGCCGCACGTGACGTAGGCGGCCCGCGGGCGGGCCCACGAGCCGAGCTGACACCCGGAAGGACGTGGTCCCGCCCCGGCCGGAGCGGGAGGTCCGTGTCCGCCGAAGTGCGGACGGCGCCGCTCTTGGTGCAAAGGACGATGCCGCCGGCAGCGGTCGAACCGCCGGGTGGACGAGTTCTTCGCCGGCTGGGGCATCAGCGGCGGAGTGAGGGCCGGCCGGCCCCGGCGACGGTCCCGGGGCACCGCCCGCGCGGCGCCCCCGGGGACCGGCAGCGCTCCGGCCCCACGGCCGTCTTCGTTTCCGCACGGCCGTCGGGGATACCCGTACCGGGTGCGGCGGAGGATCACTGGTGTTCTGGAATTCGTGCACGCTGCGGTGCGTCGCCCGGGGTACGAGCGGGATGACGTTCTGCTCCTGGGCAAGTCGGTGGCGGCGGTCGTGGCCGCGTGGACACTGGCGTCGTGGCTGTTGCCGCCGCAGGTGACCACCTTCGCCCCGTTCACCACGCTGCTGGCGTTGCAGGCCACCGTTTACCGGTCGGTGTGGCACTCGGTGCGGTACGTGGCCGCGGTCGGCGTGGGCGTGGTGCTGGCGACCGGCTTCGGCGCCGTCGCCGGCGTGCACGCCTGGAGCCTGGCTCTGATGATGCTGGTCGCGTTCGCCGCCGGCCGGCTGGAGCTGATCGGGGCGCTGCGGCTGCAGGTTCCCGTGACGGCGCTGTTCGCCGCCGGGGGCGGCCAGGTCGACTACGGCCTGGCGCTGGCGTCCGCCGTCGGCACGGGCCTTTGACGCCGCCCGGGCCGCCCATCAGGACGGGGGCCCCGGCGAGGGGCGCGCGCAGGGCTCGTCACCCTGTTTGGACGGGGGCGAAGCGGGCGTCAGCGGGTGAGCGCAAGCGCAAACCCGACGTAACCGACGGCGAACAACACGACCACGAGCCCGATCAGGAACAGCGGACCCTTCGCCCAGCCCTTCGTCGGGTTGTGCGCCTCGTCCGGCCCCGCCCCGGGCGTGCTGCCCTCGGCAGGCGGAGTCTCACCCGGCGGCACCGACCCACCGGGCTCCAGGCCGGTGGTGCGGTCGGGGTCGGGATCGGGATTGGAAGCAGGCATGGCGCCCGGGTACCCGGTCTGGGGGTTCGTGAACAATCCCGCAGCGGCGGCCGGTCCTGCCTGAGGCAACAGGCATTCTTCGCCATCACCGCGACGGACAGTGCGCAGACGCCGCCGCTGCGTGAGGGGCAAGGGGCAGGAAGTGCTCGGCAGTCTCGGCCCGGTGGGAATTGCGCTCGGCAGCCTCGGCGAGTTCGCCCGGCTCCTGCGCGTGGGCTACGAGACCGAGCAGCAACTCACCATCCTGTCGGGACCGATCTCCGGGGTCATGACCCCGGAGACGCTCAAGCTCGAGTGGTCGGCGCGGAAGCAGCGGGATTTCAAGGGCATACCGCTCAGGGTCTACTACGAGTACCGGGACAAGAACGATCCGATCAGCAAGAATCCGCTGTCGGTCGAGTCTCCCTGGCCGGGTGAGGCGAAGGTCGACAAGTGGCAGGCCATGAAGGCGTACCAGAGTCCTCCCGCCGAAGGCGGCACGAAGAGCGAGACGAGCGCGTACTGGACGGCCCACCGGGTCGGATGAAACCTCCGGAGCGGTCGCTGCCCGTCTGGTAGCCCTCGACCATGTTGCCGCGCGAGTCGATGTTGCCAAGTTGCTGCAGGGCGCGGAACTGACACGAGCCTTTACAAAGATCACGGCAGCCGGACCGCGCAGGGTGCGGGCGGAGGTTCCCGAACCCTTGGCGGATGCGCCCCTGCACGAGGATGGACCGTCGGTAAATAAGGTGCCATTCTTCCGGTACGGATACTTTTCGAGGCTACGGGGGAGAAATGATGACTTGGAGGCGAGCGGCGCGCTGGGCTGTGCCGCTTTTCCTGTGCGTCCCGCTGATCGCCTGCAACGGAGGCGGTGATGAAGCGGGAGACGGTCCAGGCGGGGCCGGCTTATCCTCCGGCGGAGGGGCGAGTGCGGGGAGCGCGAGCGCAGGAGGCAGCAGCACCGACACCGGTTCCGGCGACGGCAGCGGCGGCGGGGGCGGTGTCGTCGGAGGCGGCGGCAGCACCAACGGCGGGGGCGGCACCGGAGGGGGCGGAGGCGAGGTCGGGCAGGGGTCGCCCATGACACTGCCGGAGATCAACTTCACGGGCCGCAACTTGGGTTACGACGAAGACGGACAGCGCGGGTGGGAGGACCTGAAGGAGGACTACTTCAGACCTCAGTGCGGTGGGACGGACTGCGTCGCCCTGGTCCGGCGCCCCGTCGAGGGTGGCGGATCGGCCCCCTGCGTGTTTCTCCGGGCGGTGCCTCCCCGCAACCCGTATTACGTGGGCGACATCATCCCCATCGAGATCCAGGCTCCTTGCTCACCGCCGACCGACACGTCCGCTGGAACCACCACCGACGGTGGGGACGACGCCGGCCAGGACGCCGGGCAGGAAATCGGGGGTCAGGACGCAGGCCAAAGCTCGGAAGGGCAGGACGCCGGCCAAGGCGACGGCGGACAGGACACGGGTGGACTGGATGCCGGGCAGAGTGGCTCCTCCCCGGCCTCGCCGTCATGACGGAGCCGGCCGACGGCCAGGCGCCGGACGCGACCAACGCCGGACCGCTCCCCGGCATGCGCCGCTTCGGAGCCCTGTTCGGCGCGGTCGTCGCCCCCACCAGCTTCGTCACCGGGCTGATGTATTACTTCGGCCTCAACCAAGCCTGGTGGTTCTACGCCTACTTCGGGGTAGACGCCACCCTGCTCGGGCTGGGCACCACCGACTACCTGGTCATCAGTGTGGACGCCCTCTTCGTGCCCATGGTCGTCACGGCCACCGTCGGCCTCACCGCCTTCTGGGGCCACGACCTGCTGCGCTCCCGCCTCGCCGCGGGCGCTCGTTCCCCGGCCCTGCGCGTCCTGGTGCCCGCGCTGGGAGCCACCGGCGCCCTGCTTGCCCTGAGCGGTTTCTGGACCGTGCTCGACAACGACTTCTTCCTGCGCCACCACCTCGCCATAGCGCCGCTGAGCCTCGCCATCGGCGTCATCCTGCTGGCATACGCCCTGCAACTGCGCCGCACACTGCCCCCCGACGCCCTGCGCCCCGACCCGCCGACCCCAACCCAGGATCCCGATGAACCGGGTGACGGGCAGCGGGCCCCTCAGCCTCAGCCGCCCGCGCAGCACCGCCTCGCTCCTCGCCCCGAATGGGCCGCCGTCGCCGAATGGGCCGTCGTCTTCGTGCTCGTCGGCCTCAGCCTGATCTGGGCCGCCACCGACTACGCCGCCTCGGTCGGCCGGGCGCGCGCACAACAGCTGGTGGCCCGGCTGCCCACCTCCACCACGGCCGTACTGCGCAGCGAGCGCAGCCTCAGCATCGACGCACCCGGTGTACGAGAACTGCGCTGCGCCGACGCCACATCGGGATATCCGTACCGCTACGAGGGCCTCGTACTCGTCATCCAATCCGCCGACCAGTACGTGCTGCTCCCGCGCACCTGGCAGCCGCGGCAGAGTGTTGCTCTGGTCATCCCCCGCACCGCCTCCGTCCGCCTGGAGTTCGTCCTGCACACAGAAGGCGGCGCCCTCTCTCGCACCTCCTGCTGATCCGGTACGAGCACGACATGTGAGCGCGAGAGCGACTGACCCCGTAGTGGCGGGCCGATCTGGCAGTCGTTTCAGGGTCGCTTGCCGACGAGCGTCAGGCGAATCGGCAACTGCTCATGCCAGTCCACGTTTCCCGCGACAAGAACCTCTCCGAATCGAGGAGCCACGGAGTGCACCTGCAGCATCGCCGCTCCCATGTGTGGAGCGCCGTGGTATTCAGCTATCGAGGCGATGAAACTGCTCTGCGGTGTCGCTCCAGGTATGTCGAAGCGGTGAACGAACGCGCCCTTGTATACATCGACGCCGTCATGCCGTTCGAAGGCGCCCGGATCCGAACTCAGGTTCAGTGCAGTGATTCGAACATCGATCGGCTGGGGCCAGCCTGCCCATGCGCGAACACGAACCACGAATCCGTCATTGGGAACGACCGACTGCACGATGACCGGTGCCGCGCCGATGAACGGCGTCCCCGAGGCGTCCACCTCGGTAACCGAGGCCATCACGACGGAGTCCCGTCCCACATCCATGCTTACGGCTGCTTCCACAACGCCGCTGCCGCGGACCTGTTGCACCGCCCATGCCATGGCCTCTCCTCGGATCAGAACGCCGCGGCGCACACCCTCACACGTAGACTGCTGTCCCACTTCACATTGATCTTCACCTTGACCACGTCCTGGGCGGGGACAACGCTCAGCACCTCGAGACCGGCAATGCCGAGAGCGGGTCCATACTCATGGGAGAACTCGCTCACGGACGCGGTGGTTGCTGAGTCCGAGCGAGCGCCTGGGACAGGAACCTCAACATCGAACACGCCGTGTCCGTCGGCGGTCGTGGCACCAATGACAGCCATTCGCCCTCCGCCTCGATCGGTGTACGTACGGAATACCAGCGTCGGAGCCTGGCCGGGAGTCCAAAGTCGGCCAGGATCCGGGATCGCAAACACGCTCTGAGGAGCAGGGCGTGGTGTCGCGCCTTCACTGCCGGAGACCGGTGCGTGACGGCTCTTCGCCCCGGGCGATCAGGCGGCTGTTGTGGACGGCGTGGTCGAATCCCGGGGTGTGGCGGCTCGCGTCGAGCGTGGACCCGGGTCCTTCCACCGCTGCCGGCGGAGAGCCGTCACGACCGGTCGGTGGCGGTGGCGGTGGTGTTCGCGGCGTCGTCGGCGCGGCGTCGGGCGCGGACCGCGCCGGTGTGGGCGCGGGCCTGCTCGGCGCTCTCGCCGGTGGTGGCGGCGACCTCCCCGGCGCGTACGTGGTGGACGAGCGCCTCCGCCGGGCGGCCGGCGCCGAGCAGGGCCTCGCCGAGGCCGTTGAGCGCCGCCGCCTCGCCGTAGCGCTCGCCGGTGGTGCCGAAGAGCCGCAGCGCTCTGCGGTGGTGGTCGGCGGCGTCCGCGTACCGCTCCTGCGCCAGGTACAGGTCGCCCAGCGCGCTCAGCGCGTACGCCTCGCGGCCCTCGTGGCCCAGCGCGCGGTAGAGGTCGAGTGCCTGGCGCAGGTGCTCGGCGGCGGCCGTCAGGTGCCCCTGCCGCAGTTGGATGCGGCCGAGGAACATCAGGGTGCGGGCGCGGCCGGGACGGTCGCCGGTGACGGCGTGGAGCGCCAGTGCCCGGCGCTGGTGGGCGGCGGCCCCGGACAGGTCGCCGCGGCGGAGACTGACGTTGCCGACGTTCGTCAGCGTGCGGGCCTGGCCGACCTGGTCGCCGACCTCTTGGTAGAGGGCGAGCGCACGTTCGTGGCAGTCGGCGGCGCCGTCGAGCCGGCCGAGTCGCCAGTGGACGTTGCCGAGGTTCGACAGGGCGCGGGCCAGGCCGGAGAGGTCGCCGGAGCGTTGGTGCAGCACGATGGCCCGCTCCAGGTATTCCTCTGCGGGCAGGTGTTCACCGAGTCGCCAGTGGACGGCGCCCAGGCTGGTGAGGGCGTGCGCCTCGCCGGAGACGTCGCCGGTACGTTCCGCGGCGTGCAGCGCGTGGGTGTGGAAGGAGAGCCCTTCCGCGTGCAGGCCGCCGTCGAGGTGGCGGAAGAGTGTGGCCGCGATGCGGACCGCGTACTCCGGCAGCGGCCCGGCTGCTGCCGCGGCGCACAGCGCGCCCAGCACCGGCAGTTCCGCGGTGAGCCAGTCGCGGGTCTCGGCGGGTTCGCCCACCGGTGCCGGCGGCAGCGGGCGGGCGCCGGCCGGGCGGTGGTGGCGCTCTGCCGGGTAGAGCTGGTCCATCGCGGCCATCGCACCGGCCAGGTAGTGGTCGTAGAGACGGATACGGGCGAGCCCGCGGTGCTCGTCGGGGTCGTGCCGCCGCGCCGTGTCCTCCGCGTACGCGCGCAGCAGGTCGTGCATCGCGAAGCGGCCCGGCCGCGGGGACTGCACGAGGTGCGCGCGATGCAGCGTATCGAGCAGCCGGGTGGCGTCGTCCTCGGGCACGTCGAGCAGCGCCGCGGTGGACCGTGCGCCGAAGTCCGGGCCGGGGTGCAGGTGGAGTAGCCGGAACGCGCGTGCGGCGGCGGGCGGTAGGTGCCGGTAGGACCAGGAGAGCACCGACCGAACGGCCGCCCGGGGGTCGCCGCCCGCGTCCAGGAGGTCCAGGCGCCGCCGGTGGTCGCCGAGCTCCCTCACCAGCTCCGCCGGCGCCACCCCCGGGTGCTTGGCCGCCAGCTCCGCCGCCACCCGCAGCGCCAGCGGCAGCCGCGCGCACTGCTCGGCGAGCGCGGCGAAGGCCGCTGGGTCCGCCGGCGTTCTCTCCCCGATGAGCCGCCGGAGCAGGGCGATCGCCTCGCGCCGCGGCAGCGGCCCCAGGGCGAGGCGGCGGGCGCCGTGCAGTGCCACCAGGCCCGCCATGCTGTCCCGGCTCGTGACGAGGACGGCGCACGAGGGTGAGCCGGGAAGGAGGGGGCGTACCTGCTCCACGGAGAGCGCGTTGTCCAGTACGACGAGCATCCGCCGCCGGGTCACCTCGGTGCGGAAGCGGGCGGCACGCTCCTCCGGGTCGAGGGGGATGTGCGCTCCGCCGAGGCCGAGCGCGCGCAGGAAGCCGGTGAGGGCGTCCGCCCAGGGCAGCGGGCTCTGCGGGTCGTAGCCACGGAGGTTGACGTAGAGCTGGCCGTCGGGGAAGCGGCTGCTGACGCGGTGCGCCCAGTGGACGGCGAGCGCCGTCTTGCCCGTGCCGGCGGTGCCGGAGATCACCAGGATCGGCAGCGGCCCGAGTCCGGCCGACAGCGGCTTGTCGAGCGCGCGCAGTTCGGCGCCGCGGCCGGAGAAGCCGTAGACATCGGCGGGGAGTTGGGACGGCACGGGGTGCGGGGGAGGAGGCGCCGGCCAGACGGGCACCGGTTGAGGCACGGCCGCCTGCCGCGCCGTCGACCGCGGCGCCGGAGGCTGCGGGTTCTCCGGCCGCGGCGGGCGGCCCGCCGAAGGCGGCGCCCCGCCCCGCGCACCGCTGCCGACGGCGTACGGCGTCGTCCGCATCCGCCCGCCTCCCGCGCCGGCCGGCTTCTGCAGCAGCCTCGTGTACGCCGCGGTCAGCTCGGGCCCCGGGTCGACGCCCAGTTCGTCAGCGAGCCGGCGCCGGGTGTCGAGGTACGCGGCGAACGCGAGATCGCGCTGTCCCACCGCCTCGTACGCCCGCACCAGGCACGCTTGCGTGCCCTCGTCCAGCGGATGCCGCGCCGCATATTCCACCAGCAGCGGCAGCGCCTCTGCCGCCTTTCCCGACGCGACCATCGCCGTCCCGTACCGGGCGACCGCCGTCCGCCGCTCGCCCGCCAGCGCGACCAGCGCCGGATGCCCGGCGAGCAACGGGAGGTCCGCCAGCGGCGGCCCGTGCCAGAGCGCGAGCGCTTGGCCCAGCAGCGGGGCCGAGTGCCGGGGCCCGTGCTCGCGCTCCGCCGCCTCCCCCTGCGCTGCGAGCCGGCGGAAGCGCGTGAGGTCGACGCCGTCGGCGTCCGGGCCGCCCGCGTCCGCGGCGGGCATCCGCAGCGCGTACCCCTCGCCCACCCGCGGCAGCAACTCGCTTGCGGTGCGCGCCGGCCGGTCCGGCTCCAGCAGCCGGCGTAATCGCTTCACATACGTCTGGATCAGGTTCGCGGCGCTGCGCGGCTGGGCGTCGCCCCACAGCGCCTCGGCCAGTTCGCCGCGCGAGAGCGGCCGGCCGTCCGCGAGCACCAGCAGCCCGAGCAGCGCCCGCTGCTGCGGCGTGCCGAGGGGGATGCGCACCGCGTCCCGCCACACCTCCAGCGGCCCCAGCACCTGCACCCGCATGTCGTACCCCCTCGCTCGCCCCGTGCGTGACCCCCCGCGGCACAGGATTCTGCAGACGCACCATGTCGTCCAGCAGTTCGAAGCCCGGCACGCTCCGGATTACCGCCGGGGCACGAGTCGGGGCCCGCCCCGGATACGGACCGGGGCGGGCTCGGGGTGGTGCGGGCGGCCTGGGCGGCGGGCGGCCCGGCGGCCGCGGGCCTCGTTCAGGCGGTGTCGGGCTGGATGGCGATATCGCTGATGGCCAGGGGGAACTGGCCCAGGCTGGTCGTCTCGCCGGTGAGCATGTTCACGTCGTACAGCGAGTACGCGCCGCCGCCGGCCGGCTGCAGGCTGGCGAAGGCGGTGTTCGTCTTCGTCTTGCCGTTGACGAGGCCGGCGTAGACGTCCAGGCCCGCGTTCGGGCCGGCGTCGAAGCCGAGCGAACCGGTCGGGGCGAGCGTGCCGTTGTTGGCCGGGGACTGGATGACCACCTGGTCGGTGCTGGTGTTGATGCCGAACAGGGTGGTGGCCGTCTGGTTGTTGAGATCGTTGTTCGTGTAGCCGGAAGCGGTCACGCCCCGTGTCGTGCCGCCGGGCGGCGTGGTGAGGACGAGGTCCTCGACGGTGGTGTGATCATTCAGGTTGTGCCGCAGGTTCTGGCCGTTGTCACTGACCACCCGCACCCGGTCGGCGGCGGGGTTGAAGTCGAAACCGAAGTTCTTCCCGTAGAGCGGGACCTGCAACTGCGAGACCTTGGTGACGACCACGTCGGGCGTCTGCGGCGGGGTGCTGATGGTGTAGATCCCGCCCTGGTCGCCGAGGCCGTACATGGTGCCGTCCTGGACGCGGTAGTCGATACCGAGCAGGGCTGTGTCGCCCTTCAGCCCGGTGACGACCCGGACCCAGTCGAGCACGGTGGGCCGGTCGGTGGTGAAGGTGGCCATGAGCGTGCCGTCGCTGGAGATGCCGAAGCCGCGCAGGCCGGCGGCGCTTTGCGAGGCCGAGCTGCCGGCGGCCGGGGCGGCCACGGCGAGCGCCGCGACAGCGGAGAGTGCGGCGACCGCCGCAACGGCTCTCTTCCTGATCCCTATCACTGGCTTTCCCCCTCGTGGTTGGAGAGCAGGCCACAAGCTACGCAGGAGGTCTGGACGCCGATTGGACGCCGGCTGGCCATACCGGCGGTACGAGCCGGTGCGTACCGCCCACGGAGTGACGGCGCGCGGACCCTCAACCGGGCGCAGGCACAGCCGCGGCGGCCTCGACCCGGCCTGCCACGGCACGGCGCAGACACGACGAGCCGGAGGTGGGTGAGGAGGTCGCAACGAGCCCGGGAGTCCGGCCGGCTCGGGCGGTACGCGGGTCGTTTCGCGGGCGGAGAGGGCGGGAACTTCTGGGAAGGTGGCCCCAGTTCGGGCCCCGGGGAGGGGATGCGCTGTGCATGATGTCGTGCCGGCGCCCGACCGGGTCCGGACGACGGACGGCCGGATACTGCGGGTGGAGTGCTCAGGAGATCCGTCCGGGCGGCCGGTGTTCCTGCTGCACGGTATGCCGGGGTGCCGCGTCGGGCCCCGGCCACGGCCCATGTTCCTCTACCAGCGGGGTATCCGGCTCATCTCGTACGACCGTCCCGGCTACGGCGGTTCCGACCGCAGGCCGGGGCGCCGCGTGGCCGACGTCGTGGAGGACGTGACCCAGGTCGCCGACGCGCTGGGGCTGAATCGCTTCGTCGTGGCGGGCCGGTCGGGGGGCGCTCCGCATGCGTTGGCCTGCGCCGCGCTGCTGCCACGGCGGGTGACGCGGGCCGCCGCGCTGGTCGGGCTGGCGCCGCGGGACGCGGAGGGGCTCGACTGGTACGAGGGGATGGCTCCCGGCAACGTGCGGGTGTTCCGGACGGCCGCCACCGACCCGGAGCGGTTCGTCGCCCGGCTCATTCCGCGCTCCGCCGCGATCCGCGAGGACCCGGCCCGGCTGCTCAACGAACTGCGCGGCGATCTGACCGACGAGGACCGGCAGATCGTCTCGGACCGCGGCATCCGGGCCATGCTGCTGCGCAACTATCGCGAGGCGCTGCGCAGATCGCCGTACGGATGGGTCGACGACATCCTCGCGCTGATCTCCGACTGGGGCTTCGACCCGGCGGACATCCAGGTGCCGGTGCTGCTGTGGCACGGCAGGAAGGACGCGTTCTCCCCCGTGGCGCACCACTCCTGGCTCGCCGGGCGCATCGCCCGGGCCACGGCTGTGCTCGACCCCGCCGCGGCCCATTTCGCGGCGCTGCGCGCCCTGCCGGAGGCCATCGCCTGGCTGCTGTCGGACACGCCGGCCGCGTCGGGGACTCACACCGCGAGGGGCTCCAGGTCGCGGTAGATGCGCCGGCTGTCGCCCGCGAGCTTCGTCATCCCGTTGTCCTCGCCGAGCTGCCGCCGCAGTTCGGCCATCGCCTCGTCGCGCATCACCCGGGCCTCGTCCGTGTGCCCGAGGGCCTTGAGGGTGAGCGCGGCGTTGGTCACGATGGCCAGAGTCTCCGGATGGTGGCGACCGAGGGAGCTGCCCAGCACCTCCACCGCCTTGGCTTCCAGCTTCCGCGCCTCCTCCCAGCGGCGCTGACCGGCGAGCACGTTGGCGTAGTTGACGGCGCAGAACATCGTGTGCGGGTGCACGTCACCGAGCACCTCCGTCATGCGGGGCAGCACGGCACGGAACACCGTCTCGGCCTCGTCGTCGTCCCCGCAGCCCCAGTGGAAGATCGCGAGGTTGTTGAGCGCCGCCTGGGTGTACGGGTGTGCTTCGCCGGGCACCTTCGTGTACTCGGCGATGGCCTCCCTGGCCACCTCACGCGCCGCTTCGCGCTCGTCGGCGGCGAACAGGTCGGCGGCCATGTTGAGGTCGCAGGCGAGCGAGTCCGGAGTCGCCTCCTCGTACTGGGCCCTGTACTGGGCCCGGGTCGCGGCGGTGAGCCGGCGGGCCTCCTCCAGATGGCCGCTCCTGCGCAACGATACCGCGAGGGACTTGGCACACCGCAGGGTGCCGGGGAAGTCCTTGCCGAGGACTCGCGTGTGCGCCTCGTACGTCCGCTGGAGCAGTGCCACGGCCTCCGCGTAGCGGCCGACCTCGCGCAGGTCGCGGCCGAGCCGCTCGGCGGACGCCAGGGTGTACGGATGGTCCGGGCCGAGGACTTCCTTGCGCATGTCCAGCACGTCCTGGTCCAGCTTGAGGGCGTCGCGGTAACGGCCGTCCAGGCGCAGGGCCAGCGCCAGGTTGTTGGCGGCGCTCAGCGTGCGCCGGTGGGAGCTGTGGAAGATCCGGCTGAAGCCCTCGTGCGCCTCGCGGGCCAGCTCCGCCGCGCGGCCGTAGGAGCTGAGCGCGGCCAGGTCGCTGGCCAGGCTGGACATGGTGACGTACGTGTGCGGATGGTCGGGGCCGAGAGCCTGGCGCTGCTGCTCCAGGAGTTCGGTGTCGATGTCCCGCGCCTCGACGTACCGCCCCTGGGAGCGCAGCACGTTGGCGAGCTGGTTGCGCAGGTACAGGTACTGGACGTCCGTTTCGCCGAGAATCGGCCGCCAGTCGTCGAGGACCTCCTCGGCAAGCTGCTGGGCACGGGGGAAGTCGCCGCGCTTCCACAGATAGCGGACGCGGTCGATCAGCAGCCGGCGGGTCTCGTGGGTGACGCAGTGGGGCGTGTCCGAGGGAAGCAGGTGCGGCCAGATGATGCCGAACTGCGGCCACGTCTCGGGGTCGTCGATCGGTTCCTCGCCGTCGGGCCGGGCGCCGGCGAGAACGGTGTGCACGAGGTGCCGGGCCTCCCGTTGCTCCTCCTCGGTGAGCTGCGAGCGAACGACCGCCTGCACCAGCCGGTGCACCTGCAGGGAGTTGCTCACCTGGTCGATCTTGGCCAGCGCGAACCGGCCTATCTCCCGGATGACGCGGCCGAGCACCAGCTTCTCCTGCAGCGCAGGGTCGTACGGCTTCAGCGCGTCGATCATCTCCCTGCTGTAGAGGAGCTGGGCGGAGATCGGTTCGGGCGCCAGGAACGCACACAGCTCAAGGAGCCGTACGGAGGCGGGGGAGCGCTCCTTGAGCCGGGCGATGGAGATGTTCCACGTCGCCGCCACCGGATGCGGGTAGTCGGCGGGCTGGTTGAGGCTGAGCGTGGCGGTGGTCTGCTCCGCCAGTTGCTGCAGGTAGTCCTCGATCGGAGTCGCCGTCTCCGCGAGCCAGGCGGCCGCCTGCACCACGGCGAGCGGCAGGTCGCCCACGGCGGTCGCCACCCGGTCGGCCTCCTCCGCCGTGAGCCTGGCGTCGTGGCTCATCAGGTGGTCGACGCTCTCCTCGCGGAGGAACACGTCGATGGGCAGCGAGTCGCCGTGCTGTGCCCACGCCTGGTTCCGGGAGGTGATGACGATGTGTCCGCTGCCTTCCGAGGGGAAGTAGTCGGTGAGGGCCTCCGGTTCGGCCGCGTTGTCGAAGACGAGGATCCATCGGCTGGTCGGCTCCCCGCGGGACAGCATCCGCACGGCCTCGCGGCTGGCCATGGCCATGTTCTCGCCGCTGTGCGTGCCGAGCCGGGCGGCGAGCTCGGCGAGTGAGGCGATCACGTTGTCGGTGTTCTCCGCGGAGATCCACCACACCAGGTCGTACTCCGCCATGAACCGGTGCACGTACTCGATGGCCACCTGCGTCTTGCCGACCCCGCCGAGTCCGAACAGCGCCTGGGACCGCGGGAGGACGACCGACATGCCGCTGCTGAGCTGGTCGCGCATCCTCTCCAGGACGACGTTGCGGCCGGTGAACGCGGCGTTGCGCTGGGGGGCGTTCCAGATCCGCGGCGTACTGCCCGGGTAGCGGCAGGCCGAGGGGCCGGTGTCGGCGGGCAGGGCGGGCAGGTCCAGGGCCCCCAGCACGCTCGCCGTATCCGCCTCCTCGTCCACCCGGAGGCTGACCAGGTTGCGGTCGGGGTAGGCGCCGGGTGCGTGTACGTCGTCGAGGCGCAGCGCGACCAGTCCGCCCTGGGGGTTGCCCAGATCGGTCTCGGCCAGGGCGCGCCATGTGGCCTCCCTGCCCCGGGCCTTGAAGAACGACTTCGATAAGAGCACCACCGTGCGGGCCGGGCCGTCCGGCTGCTCCATGGCCCTCACGGAGAGGTCGATCGGTGTGACCTGGCAGCCGGAGCGCGTCAGCAGCGACTCGACCCAGTCGGCCCACATCCGGTTCTCGGCCGCGTACACGAGCACGACGTCGGTCCTCGTAGCCGACGGCCGGCGCCGCGTGAACGCGTCCTTGCACCGCAGTCGCACCGGCTCGGGCATGGTCGGCAGGGCATCCACGTCACCCTCGGTGATCACGTCGGTGAGCCGTTCGAAGGCGGAGAGGAGGGAGCTGGCGAGCCCCGGCTCGTCGCTGACGGTGGCCAGGGTCTCCTCGTAGGCGTAGTACGGCCGGTACGGGATCTCCACGGCACCCCAGTACGCGGTCAGCTCCTCCCCGTCGAGCCCGGCGGGAAGCCCGTCGAACCTCAGCCGGGCCAACGCGCGCCCGGCGTCCATCTTGTCCTTCTCACCCTCGTCGATCCGCATCGGCACCGGCAGCACCCGGATCTCCCGGCCGCGGTAGCCGCCCGCCACGCTCTGGGCCACCAGCGCGGCACCGTCGAGGGACTGGTCGCTGAGCGTGAAGCAGTCGACCAGCACGTCGGGCATGTGGATCGTGCAGATGTCCGCGTTGTCCGACAGGCCGGTGCGGCTGTCGATGAGGACGTAGTCGTACAGGGACTTCATGTCGTCGCGAAGCGCGTCCAGGAACAGGCCGCCGCCGAGCCGCTCGTAGAAGTTGTCCCATTCGAAGGAGGTCACCGTGGCCGAGTACTCGCGGCTCTGCCGGCCCGCCGACAGGAAGTCCAGGCAGCCGTTCTCGGGGAAGCTCCAGCGGAGCCGCCCGGGGTTGAGGGAGACCGCGTGGTCCTCCGTCCTGGCGTACTCCCGGTGCCATTCCCCGACGCGCGGCGGCCCGGTCGTCGCGGCCCAGGAGTACTCGGTGATGATGTCGATGACGCCGGTGGTCGACGCCAGGGTGTTGCCGTCAAGGAACGGGTGGAAGAAGCGGTGCAGCCCGGGGGCCTCCAGATCCCAGTCGACGGCGAGTACGCGCTTGCCGTTGGCGGCGAGGATCCACGCCACGTTGGCGAGGGCCATGGTGCGGCCGGTGCCGCCCTTGTACGAGTAGAAGGTGATGATCCGTCCTTGGGGTCGGGTCGTCATTCCTCTCCTCCCTCGTGGGGGCCCGGGGCGGCGGTCCGCGGTGCCGGGCCCAGGAGACGGGGTCTGGGGACGTGCGGCCCTGTGGGGGGATGTGCATGCGCGTGCTTGAAGAACTGCCCGGCCGCGTGGGCCACGACGGCCGGCAGCACGTCGGTGAACTCCTTCAGCGTGGGCACGCCGTCGACGGCCCGGTGCCAGGGGGCGCGCCGCCCCCGGTCGAGCAGCCTGGGCAGCAGGTCCTCGAGTAACCGGCGCAGCTCCAGGCCCTCGGCGCTGTGGCACTGGACGTCCGAGTCGTTCCAGGGAACGACCACGTTCATCCAGGACTGGGCGTGGTCGTCGAAGCGCCTCAGCTCGTCGCAGTGCTTCCTGGCGGTGACCACCCAGCGGTCGACGATCAGGACGTGCGGCTGGTTGGGCTCGTCGTCACCGACCGGGGTGCCGTCGACGCCGGGCTCCCTCTCCGCGACGAGGGAGGCGTCCGACTCGTCCAGGGAGGAGACGGTGACCCGGTAGTCGAGCGAGCGGATCAGCTCCGCGGCGTGTTCCGACAGCGGGCGGGTGGCCTCGCTGTGGTAGGGGTTCCAGTCCTGCGCCCGCTCCCCGTAGGGCCGGACGTCGCGGTGCTCCGGGATCGTGTCCCGGGTGGGGGCGGCGACCGTCAGCCGGATGCGGCGGGGGCTCTGGCCGCGTGGCTTGAACGCGCTGGGCGTGGCGTGGTAGTCACGGGGGGTGCCGGGCGGCAGCGGCGACTCCTGGGCGACGCGCACGATGTGCTCGGCGAGTTGCAGGACGGTCTCCTGGTACTCGTCCCGCCGCCGGTTGAGCTTGATCAGCCGGTACAGGCCCTCGTTGGCGTGGGTGCCGCCGAAGGCGGAGTTGTCGATGTGCAGGTGCCCTACCGACTCCGGGAGCTGGCTGTAGTCGACGCGTGTCCACATCACGGGCACGATGGCGGGAATGGCACCCAGCCCGCTGGTCCGGGCCTCGACGAGGCGCTGGTTGAACGCGAACAGCTCCCGGCCGCACATCTCGCTGCCGAAGTAGCGGGGCGAGAACAGCGGGATGAAGACCCGGCAGGTGGCGAGATTCTCGGCGAGCTTCTCCGACCAGCCCTCTCCCGACCGCAGCTCCCTGTCCATGAAGCCGGCGGGCGCGCCCGCAGGCAGGTCGGTGAGATGCATGATGTTCTCACACAGGTCCTTGTACAGGACGTGCACCCAGTGGTCGGGATCGCCGCCGCCCTGTTCCCAGCGCGGCATGTGCGCGTAACTGAGAAAGAAGTAGGGCTGGTTGTCCGCCGCCCGCTCCCACCACGCTGTCTCCATGTGACCGCCTCCGGACGGCTGGCCCTCCCGCCGGCGGAGTTGTCCGGGCAGAGGAAGGTGGCCTGCCCCGTATCCCGCCCCCCACGTACGGTCCGCCTCCCACATGCCTCAACGGCGAGACGCGGCCATATGGCTGACCGCGCGGTCGACCGCCTCCTTCATGCCGAACAACGTCGCCCGCTTTCCGGCCACCTGGTCGACACTCAGGAGCTCTGGCGGCAGCATGCGGCCGATCTCGCCGAAGTCCTCGTCGTGCAGGTCGAGATCCTCGTACGCGAACCAGTATCCCTTCTCCCGCAGCACGCAGCGATAGGTTCGCAGGGGGCGGGCCGGATTCATCCGGTACTCGGCGAGGTGGAAAGAGCTGCACACCTCGAACCCCACACCCAGCAGCAGCACCTGGGCCCCGTCCCGGTAAAGCCGGGCCAGCGGCGAGCGTTCCCCGAGATGGCAGGTCACGTCGTGCTCGTCGAGCAGCTCTGCCGCCCGTGGTCCGAGGCCGGCGAACGAGGTCTGGGGATGTGCGCTGCGCACGGCACCGGGCGTGGTGCGCACGCATTCCGCCAACGCTCCCATGCCTGGACACGGGGTGGTCTCGGGCTCGAACGGCGGCATCGAGGCACGGAATCGCGCCTTCTCCCGCTCGTTCATGCCCGCGGTACGTGCGCGGTGGGCGGAGGAGGTGTCGGAGTTCTCCGGCGTGAAGGCCGGGACGACCAGGGTGCCGTCAGGGCCGAGGGCGTCCAGCAGCGCGTCCCGCACCTCGTCGGGAGAGAGTCCGCTGCCGCCCAGAGAGGCGTGCACGAGGAGGGAGCCGCCCTCCCGTACGCCCAGCCCGCGGAAGAATCCGGCCAGCCGGGCGACATGGCCGTGCTGCTCGGCCCACTGCGTCCACAGGCCGCCCGCCAGCACCGCGCCGTTCGGCGTGAGCTCGCGTCGCGGCCGGGTGCCGAGCCGCACCAGGGCCCGGCCGGCCCGGCCGAGCGCGTCGCCGCGGCGGGCCGCACCCCCGGCCCGGTCCCGCTGCCAGAAGGACGCCTTGCCGACCCAGTCGTCCGCTTCGTCCAGCAGCCGCTCGGCGGGACTGCCGGGCACGGCCAGGTCCGCCGACTCCCGCAACGCGGCGAACCTCGCCCGCCGCGCGACACGCGGCAGGGCGCGGGCGAACTCCGCTGGGTCGACGTCGACGGCCACGCCCAGCGCACCCAGCCCGTGGGCACCCAGTCTCAGTCCCGCACCCGGCGCCAGCGGGGTGACGGTGGTGACGAGCCAGGCGCCGTCGCTCTCCCACCAGCCGGGTGTGCGTTCGCGCAGCAGGGCGCATCCGCCGGCCAGCCGTTCGAGGAACGCGTCGAGGTCGTCGGGGCTCAGCGGACCGGCGGCGGGGAAGGGGAAGCAGTCGCGGTACGGATCGGCGTCGTCGACGAGGAGGCGCGGGCCGGTCGAGCCGTCCCGGCCGGCCGCGGAGTCCCACGAGCGCAGCGGCCGCCACCGCTCGGGGTCGCCGGTGCCGGAGGAGTCCGGGCCCCGCCGCACGGTGATCCGGCCGCCGGAGGACCGGACCCCGACCATGCCGGGACCGGGCAGCCGCAACGTCCCCAGTGTCGGCAGGTGCAGCTCCGGCGTCGCGTGGTCCCACGTCAGCGCCGCCTCCGCCCGCGCCCGTACGGCGGCGGCCATGGCGATGGCGGGCAGCAGGCCGGCGTCGGCCGGCTCCTCCCCGGAGAGAGCGCGGCGCAGGGCGGTGCGGACGTAGGGGTGGGCGAGCAGGGCGTTGAGCTGGAGGGCTGCGGCCTCGTCGGAGTCGAGGCGCACCAGGAGCCGCCACGCCTCGTCCCAGTCCGCCGTCCCGGCGTGCCGGTGGTGCAGCCGGGCGAGCAGGTCGCGGGTCTGCCGCTCCTGGGCGAAGCGGAGTTCGTCGTCGCTGTACACCGCCGGACTCGGGGTCCTGTCCGTGATCCGTTCGGCCACCCCGTCGACGAGGGCCCGCAGGTCGGCGCAGTACACGGACGGATTGTCGAAGCCGCGCTCCGCGCTGTACCGGTGCGCGTACAGGCCGCCGCCGCAGGACTCCACCACCGGGCAGCGGCGGCACTCGGCGCTGACCCCGTCGATGCCCGACTGACGGGCCCGTACGCCCGGATGCTCGGCCAACTCCGCGAAGCCGTTCCAGTAGACGTCGTATCCGGTGGCCGCCGCCCCGTGGTAAGCGGTCTTGAGCGAGTCAGCCTGCTCGAACGAGCCGTCGGTCTCCACCACCGCCAGGTCCGAGGGCGCCAGCCCCATGGCCTCGGTGAGGCTGGGGCCGTGGCGCAGGGTGCTGAGCACCGACTCGAAGGTGCGCACCCGGACGCTGCGGCCCTCGCGCTGCCATACATCGAAGATCTTCAGCAGCCAGTCGGCGTACGGCGTCGGGGAACCCGCGTCCGGCCGGGGCGGTGGGCTCTCCCAGGTGGAATGGGGCAGCAGGTAGTCGATACGGGGTGGGTCGAGCGCCGTGAGCGCCCTGTGCACGGCTACGGGGTCGTTACGCAGGTCGACCGTGCAGAGCAGACCCGCGAACAGGTGACGGTACTCCGGCGTGCGCAGCAGCCGGACCGCGCGGACGACCCGGTCGTAGCTGCTTGTGCCCCTGCGGTCGCGCCGGTGGAGGTCGTTGGCGGCCCGGTCGCCGTCGAGGGAGACGCTGACCTTGACGCCGAACTCGCGGAAAACCTCCAGATGGCGGGTGCCGAGCTGAACGCCGTTGGTGTGGATGCGAAGGTCGAGGCGGGCGACCCGGGTGATGGTCCGGGTGAGCTCCGCACACGTGCTGCGGAGCCGGGCGGGACCCGCGAGCAGGGGCTCGCCGCCGTGCAGGATCACCGAGACGGAGTCGAGGGCCCGTTCTTCCGCGTAGGCGGCGAGCCGGTGGGCGACGTGCTTGACCGTGTCCTCGGAGATGACGACCGGCCGCGCTCTCCAGCTCTGGTCGGCGTGCTCGTACACATAGCAGTGATCGCAGGCCAGGTCGCATCTGCTGTGCACCTTGAGGACAACCTGCCGGAGAGGAGGGCGGGTCGGGATGCTCGTCACACTCAAGTGTCCCAGGCTTCGCCGCGTCCCGAAGCCCGCACGTGCCGTGTTAGCAGGGTCTTGCTGTTCTCACCGGGAGTGACCGCGATTCCGCGACGTCACGGTGCACCCGATCGGGCGGCAGCAGGACGGGGTCAGAGCGCCGAGTCGAAGGTGATCGGCCTCGTGGGCGTTGTGCCCGCGAAGTCCGTCACACGCCAGGCGGAACGCAGTGCCTCGGTGCAGTCGGGATCAACGGCAGAAAGAGGGACGTGCTGCTTGCTCGTCGGCCGGGGGGTGGAAGATCGCCGCTTCAACGCGGTCACTGGAAGGCGCATGAATCCAGACCTTTGGCTCGGGCCAGCCGCCCCGGCTCAGCCTGGGATCTTCAGCCGATCACCTGGAGAGGACTGGAACTGTCCGACGATTCCTGCCGGAAAACCCCGGCCGGGAGCACGGAGTGTATAGCACCGTGGTGGACTTGAAGTGGACAGGGCCCGAGTGATTAGCCCACAAGGCGGGTAGGAGCGAAGGCACCTTCGTGGGTGGGGGGCGGGAATGGCCGCTGCGAGAACTCCGGGGCCGAGTACCACATTACGTGACCAGGATCTTCCGCCGCTGTTCCGCGTGAACGACCTCGAGGCGATCGCCCGGCAGCGGGAATCCTTTCAGTCGTTACGCCGGCATCTGACGATCCTGCTTCTGGCCGCCACCGCGGCGATGGTCGCCGAGCAGATGGACAGCCGGGCGCCGACCGCCCTCGCGGCGGTCCTGTACGGGCTGACGATCGCCGTCGGGCTGCACACCGCCCGCCGGCGGGCGCGGGCCGCGTGGCAGGTGCACCGGGCCGTCGCCGAGACCGTCAAGTCGCTGGCGTGGCACTACATGGTCCGTGGCGGTCCCCTCCACGCCGGTGTGCCCAACCCGGAGGCACTGTTCGCGGAACGCCTGGAGGAACGCCTCAACGAACTGCGGCAAGTGGGATGGGAGGACTCCCGCGCCACCTCCGACCTGCTCGGGACCGGGCAGATCACCCCGGCCATGCGCGCGGTACGGGCCGGGTCCTTCGAGGCCCGCCGCAACTTCTACCTGCGGGAACGAGTGCTGGAACAGCTCGTCTGGTACCGGAACAAATCAGTCCAGGAGCACCAGTCCGCCGTCCGCTGGTCGGCGGTGACCGCCGGCCTGACGTTCTTCGCGCTGCTGGCGGCGGTGCTGCGCACCCTGGGGATGACTGGCGGCTGGGACCTCACCGGCCTGCTCTCCGCGGCCGCGGCCGCCGCGGTGGCCTGGCATGAGGTGCGGCGGCACCGGCCGCTCACCTACGCCCATTCCCACATCGAGCAGGAACTGGACGGGATGCGCGTCGCCATGGGCACCACGGTGACGGAGGAGTGCTGGGCGGACGCGGTGGCGGAGACGGAGCGGCTGGTCTCCCCCCAGCACACCGACTGGCTGGGGCGGTTCGGCTCCTGACGGCTTCCGGCCCGCGGGGCGCGAGGGCCGCGGCGGACTCACCGCCGGCGCACCCCGGGGCTCCACACCACGGTCACGGGGACACCGGCGCGGTGCGCGTACGCCACCACATCCCCCGTGCCGCCCGGCCCCCGCGCGGGACACCCGTCCCAGACGGCGACCATGGAGTCGACGTGATCGACGATCCAGCGCCCCGCCGCGCGGTAGGCCGCCTCGTCGCTCGCCTCGCGCGGCAACCGCACCTGGGACACGCTCGACGTCAGCAACCGGCGGTAGGCGGTGAGCGCGTCTCCGGTGCCGAGGCTCCGCTCGTAGTCCATGCCGGGGATGACCGCGGTGACGGGGACGCCGCAGCTCAGGGCGATGTCCGCGAAGAGCTGGTCGGCACCCGCCGCGAGACTGCTGAGCGCTGCCACCACGCCGCGCCTGCACAGCGCCGCCCGGATCCCCGAGCGCACGGACTCCAGGGCGGCGGCGGGAATGTCCCGGTGTCCGGTCACGCCGATCCGCGTCACGGCCACAACCTCCGATACTCAGGTCGGAGTCAGCGTGCGGGGGCGCGTGCTCCAGTCGGCGAAGGGCTGGGGGTACCGCCACAGGCCCCGGCGGCGGCGAGCGCCACACCCCCGTTGGCGACCACCTCGACGTGGTCGTGATGCGGCGGGCTGGGTTTACGGTACAGGCGTCGACTCGGGCTCGACAAAAGGTCAACTAGCCCCTTGGACATACTGTTTATACATATGTGACGAAATTCGGTAAGCCGGTTGGCGCCTGCGTCTCGGTAGGTCTCATGCGGTGTGTTCCGGCAGTGCCGGGGTGGGGGCCGGGGGAGTCAGGACCTTGCGGGTGATGCGTTCGGAGATGGCGGCGACCAGGGTGCGGGGGCGGCGGGGTGCCAGGTGTGCGGTCAGGGCGTTGCCGAGGCCGGGGGCGACGTAGGCGCGGTCGCGCTCCAGCGCGCGCAGTGCGGCGCGTACGACGGGCTCGGGGGTGGTCATGGAGCCGGTGACGGCTGCTCGGCGGGTGCCGATGGTGTCGAAGAAGGCGGTCTCGACCGGGCCGGGGCACAAGGTGAGGACGCGGATGCCGCGGCGGCGGTACTCCTGGCGCAGGGCGAGGCCGAAGTTGAGCACGAACGCCTTGGCCGCGCCGTAGACGGCGAAGTACGGGGCAGGCTGGAAGCCGGCGTTGGAGGCGACGTTGACGACCCGGCCGCGGCCGCGTTCCAGCATGCCGGGCAGCAGCTCGTGGGTGAGGTCGACGAGTGCGACGACGTTGACCATGAGCTGGTCGTGGTCGCGCGCTGCGGGTATCTCCTCGAAGCGGCCGCAGGTGCCGAAGCCGGCGTTGTTGATCAGCAAGTCGACGCTCAGATCGCGGGCGGTGAGCTGCCCTGCGATGCGGCGGGCCGCGTCCGGCTCGGCGAGGTCCTGGACCAGCACGTGGGCGCGGACGCCGTGTTCGGCGGTGAGGCGCTCGGCGAGGGAGGCGAGGCGGTCGCCGGAGCGCGCCACCAGGACCAGGTCGTGTCCGCGTGCGGCGAGCTGCGCGGCGAACTCCGCGCCCAGACCGGACGATGCTCCGGTGACGAGGGCAGTGCTGTGCATGAGTTCTCCTTCAGCCGAGGTTAACTGGGAGGATTATGTATCATCAACTGAGCTAACTGCAACATCGCTGATGCATATATGAGGGAGACGGCGTCACGGATGTATGGTGTTTCCCCTGGTGGTGGAGGCGTGATGGGTGAGACGGCGGCACGAGCGTTGCGGGCGGACGCGGAGCGGAGCGTGCGCGCGATCCTGGAGGCGGCCGAGCAACTGCTCGCCCAGGAGCCGGGAGCCTCCATGGAGCAGATCGCGGCGGCGGCGGGAGTGGCCCGCACGACGATCCACCGGCGGTTCGCCAACCGGCAGGCGCTGATCGAGGCGCTGGCCACGTCCGCGGCCCGCCAGCTCGCCCAGGCGGTGGAGGACGGCCGGCCGGACACCGCGCCGCCTCTGGTGGCGATGCACCGGATCACCGCCAACGTGCTCCAGGTGAAGAGCGCCTGGAGATCCGCCCTGGAGTTGCCCGCAGATCCGGACAGCGAGGCCGCTGTCCTCCATCAGGACATCGCTCGCAGATGCATCGCCCTGCTGAAGCGCGCCCAGGACGACAAGCTCATCGACGAAGCCGCCGACCTCGACTGGGTGCGCAGGGTCTACTACGCGCTCATCGGGGAATCCCTGCACGGCAACGCGGACGGCGCCGACCCCGATACCCTCGCCGCCCGCATCATCGACACCCTGCTGCAAGGCGCCGCCCCACGCGCTTGAGCGGGTGTCGGCGCCCCTCGGGCACACCATCACCCCGTGCCCGGCACCCGTGCCTCACCTGGAGCAGGGGCCGGGGCGCCGGGGGAGTGGTCCCCGGTGCGGGGCAAGGGCCGGGCGCCCGGGTCTTGTTGTGGTGGTGTTCAGGTAGCTCTCAGGGTTCTTTGAGGTTTCTCCTTTACACCGGAAGGTGTGACCCCCAGTCCTGACGCCCCCGCCACCGTCCTTGTCGTCGATGACGAGGAGAACATTCGCGACCTGCTGTCGCAGACGCTGCGGCTGGTCGGGTTCGACGTGCGGACGGCGGCGAGCGGGTTCGAGGCGCTGACGGCGGCCGAGGCGAAGGCTCCGGGGCTCGTGGTGCTGGACGTGATGCTGCCGGACATCGACGGGTTCGAGGTGGCCCGGCGGCTGCGTGCCGGCGGGGGGAAGGTGCCGGTGCTCTTCCTGACGGCACGGGACACGGTGGCCGACCGGGTGGCCGGCCTGACGGCGGGCGGTGACGACTACGTGGCCAAGCCGTTCAGCCTGGAGGAGGTGGTGCTGCGGATCCGGGCCATCCTCCGGCGTACCCGGGCGGTCCCGGCGGAGCCGGCCGCGCCGGCGGAGAGCGAGGTGCTGCGCTACGCGGATCTGGAGCTGGACGAGGGCGCGTACGAAGTGCGCCGCGGCGGGCGCCTGGTGGAGCTGACGCCGACGGAGTTCAGGCTGCTGTGGTTCCTGCTGGCGAACGCCGGGCGCGTGGTCAGCAAGGCACAGGTCCTCGACCGGGTGTGGTCCTACGACTTCGGCGGCGACAGCCGGATCGTCGAGTCGTACGTCTACCACCTGCGCAAGAAGCTCGACGCGCACGGGCCGCGGCTCATCCACACCGTGCGCGGCGTCGGCTACGCGCTGCGCCTGCCGCGGGAGGGGAGTTGACGCACCGGCCACCGCCGCCTGCCGCCCCGGCGCCGCGGCGCGGCAGGCCGCGGTTGCGGGCGCGGGGCTGGCGCCGCTGGACGCTGCGGGCGCGGCTGGCGGTGGTGACCGCGGCGCTGGCCGCGCTGGCCCTCGTCGCCGTCAACGGTGCGGCCCTGCTGCTGCTGCGGGCGTACCTCGTCGACCGCGTGGACCAGCAACTGGCCAACACAGGCAGTTCGTCGGCCCTCGACCGGGAGCGCATCGCGGAGCTGAAGGCGGGGCCCCTGGGCGACGGCGGTTCGGCCGGGCACATCCTGTCGCAGCGCGCCGGGGCCACGACCCGGATCTACGCGGTCGCCGGGGACGGCGGCATCGAGCAGTTTCCCGAGGAGGCCGAGTCGCCGGGGCCGCGGCTGCCGGAGCGCGCCGAGTTGGCCGCGCGCGCCGGCGACCCGCCGTTCACGGTGCCCGCCGAGGAGGGGGACGCCGACTGGCGCGTGGCCGTGGGGCCCAAGGGGGCCGACGAGGATGACGAGTTGACGGTGACGGCCACCTCTCTGGCGACGGTGCAGGCCACGTACGAGCGGCTGCTGCTGATCGACCTGGCGGTCACCGCCGGTGTGCTGGCGGTGCTGGCGGTCACCGCGGCGCTGGTCGTCCGGGTGGGCCTGCGGCCGCTGACGCGGATGACGGTGACCGCCGGCGCCATCGCCGCAGGCGACTTCTCCCGCCGGGTGGACGACGCGGACGTGCACACCGAGCCGGGCCGGCTCGGCCGGGCGATGAACGCGATGCTCGCCCGGGTGGAAGCGGAGATGGCCGCCCGGGTGCTGTCCGAGCAGCGGCTGCGCCGGTTCCTCGCGGATGCGTCCCACGAGTTGCGTACGCCGCTGACGTCGATGCGCGGCTTCGCCGAGCTGTACCGGCGCGGTGGGGACCCGGCGGATGCGATGCGGCGGATCGAGGCCGAGGCACAGCGGATGGGCGTGCTGGTGGAGGATCTGCTGCTGCTCGCGCGGCTGGACGAGCAGCGCGGGCTGGAGCGGCGCCCCGTCGACATGCTGGAGCTCTGCGCGGACCTGCTGCGCGATCTGCACGCCAGGTCGCCGGGGCGGCACATCCGCCTGGCCGGGCTGGACGACGCGGGCCTGCCCGAGCCCGTGGTGGTGCCCGGGGACCCGCTACGGCTGCGGCAGGTGGTCGGCAACCTGCTGGCCAACGCCGACCGGCACACCCCGCCGGACGCCGTCATCACGGTGCGGGTGGGACGGGCCGCCGCGGGCGGGCATCCGGTGGGCAGGGGCCCTCAGCCGGTCGCCGGCCGGAACGCGGGGGACGGCGTCGTCGCGGTGGCGGGCACCGGACCAGCCGCGGGGACGGCGGCCGCGGTGGTGGAGGTGGCCGACACCGGCGCCGGTGTGCCGGCCGGGCACGCCCCGTACGTCTTCGAGCGGCTCTACCGGGCCGACACGGCGCGCCCGCGCGGCGGCAGCGGTCTCGGCCTCGCCATCGCCGCCGGACTGGCGCAGTCGCACGGCGGGCGCATCGAGCTGGCCGACCGGCCTGCCGGTTCGGGGGCGGTCTTCCGGCTGCTGCTCCCGGTGGAGTGAGGCGGCCGATTCCGCCCGTACTCCGCGCTCGTGCGTGACTTCCAGCTTTCTTTCAGGCGCCGTCGAGGCGCGGCGCAGAGCACGGCCAGGCTGGGCTGCCAGCATCGCCGCTCGTAGCGAAGAGCGACGAGGAGGAGCGGCGATGAAGCGCAACAGGAATGGGATACGCATGCGGGCGACCGCGGCGTTGCTGGCGGCGCTGGCGGTATCGTCCACGGGGCTGCTGGCCGGCTGCGGATCCGGCGGGGACGAGAGCTCTCAGGTGGCCACCGTGGAGGACGGGAAGTCCGGCGGCGCCAAGGACGACTCGGACGGTGACGACGCGGCGCAGGCGCAGGAGTTCGTCGACTGCATGCGCGCCAACGGCATCGAGATGGAGGACCCCGATCCGCAGACGGGGAAGCTGAACCTCGAGGAGATCGTCGGCGGCGGCGCCGACCGGAAGGCGCTGAGCGAGGGACTCGACGCCTGCCGTGACGTGGCCCCGCAGTCGTTGCAGGACGCGGGGGAGAGCAAGCAGAACCCGGAGGCGCTGCAGGAGTTCACCGACTGCATGCGCGACAACGGCGTGGCGATGGAGGACCCGGGCCCCGAGGGCATCGACCCCCAGGCCATGCCGACGGAGGACGCCGACTACCAGAGCGCGCTGGACACCTGCCGCGACAAGCTCGTCGTGGGCTCCGGAGGCGACCGGTGACCCCCGGGGACGACACCGGCAGGCAGCACGGTGCGGCCGAGGACGCCGGTTTCGAGGGCGGTGCCGTCGAGAGCGGTGCCGTCGAGGGCGGCGGCTTCGAGGACGGCGCCGGGACCGGCACCGTGGCGCCCGAGGCGCCGAAGCGGAGCCGCCGCGGGGGACGTTCGGCACGTGCCGTCGGGGCGGGCGCCGCCGTCGTCACCGTGGCGTGCGTGGTCGGCATCGCCGCCACCGGCGCCTTCGGCGGTGCCGGCGGCGAGCCGGAGGCGACCGCGCCGTCCGCCCCGCCGAAGACGGCGAAGGTGGAACGCACCACGCTCACCCGCACCGAGACCGTCGACGGCAACCTCGGCTACGGGACCGCCACCGCCGTCCAGGCCGCCGCCCCCGCACCGCCCGCGACCGGCGGCGACTCCTCCGGCCCGGCGGCCGGGTCCGCCGGCTCCGGCTCCTCCCAGGACGGGCAGGGCGACGGGGCCGCGGCCGGCAGCGGCGTCGTCACCTGGCTGCCGGACCCCGGTGACGTCGTCAAGCGCGGCGCGGCCGTCTACAGCATCGACGAGGCCAAGGTGCCGCTGCTGTACGGCTCGACCCCCCTCTACCGCACCCTCGACGTGGGAGCCGAGGGCAAGGACGTCCAGATGCTCGAAGCCAACCTCGCGGCGCTCGGCCACTCCGGCTTCACCGTCGACGACACGTACACGGACGGCACCGCGAGCGCCGTCGAGAGCTGGCAGGAGGACCTCGGGCGCGAACAGACCGGCACCGTCGCCACCGGGGACGCCGTCGTCGCCGGCGGGGCCAGGCGGATCGCGGACGTCCAGGCCGTACGCGGCAGCGCCCCCTCGGGGTCCATCCTGACGTGGACCGGCACCGAGCGGATCGTCACCGTCGACCTGGAGGTGCAGTACGAGGATCTGGTCGACGAGGGCACCGAGGGCACCGTCGAGCTGCCCGACGGCACCACCGTGGCCGCCGAGGTCACCGACGTGGGCACCGCGGCCACCGCCGAGCCCGCCGACGCCGGCGGAGGCGACGCGGCGCCGGGCACCGCGGCGGAGGCCACGCTGCCGGTCACCCTGGCGGTCGGGAAGCAGAAGGAATTGGGCCGCTACGAGGCCGCGCCCGTCGACGTCACGGTCACCGCCGAGACCCGCGAGGACGTGCTCGCCGTGCCGATCAACGCCCTGGTGGCGCTCCAGGAGGGCGGCTACGCGCTGGAGACGGTCGGCGCCAAGGGCATCGCGTACGTGCCCGTCGAGCTCGGCATCTTCGCCGGCGGCATGGTCGAGGTCTCCGGCAAGGGCGTCAGCGCCGGCATGGTCGTGGGGGTCCCGAAGTGACCGACGTGAACGGCGCCCCCGCCACCCCCGTGCTGGAGCTGCACGGCGTGTCCAAGACGTACGCGGACGTGCACGCCCTCACCGGCGCCGACCTGACCGTACGCCGCGGCGAACTCCTCGCCGTCGTCGGCCCGTCCGGCTCCGGCAAGTCCACCCTGCTCCACATCATGGGCACCCTCGCCCGCCCCACCACCGGCGCCGTCCGCGTGGACGGCCACGCCATCGACGAGCTGACCGACCGTGAGCTGTCGGCGCTGCGGGCCACCGCCATCGGCTTCGTCTTCCAGCAGTTCCACCTGGCGCCGGGGGTACGGGCGCTGGACGCCGTCGCCGACGGGCTGCTCTACAGCGGCCGGCCGCTGCGCCGCCGGCGCCGGCTGGCCGAGCAGACGCTGCGCCGCGTCGGCCTCGGACACCGGCTCGGGCACGAGCCGCACCAGCTCTCCGGCGGCGAGAAGCAGCGCGTCGCCATCGCCCGCGCGGTGGCCGGCGCACCGGCGCTGCTGCTCGCCGACGAGCCCACCGGTGCGCTCGACTCCCGCTCCGGGGCGGCGGTGATGGAGCTGCTCTACGGCCTGCACCGGGCCGGCACGACCGTCGTCGTCATCACCCACGACCGGGAGATCGCCGCCGCGCTGCCCCGCGAGGTACGGCTCAGGGACGGGCGGATCGAGACCGACATCGCCGGCCGGGGCGGCCGCACCGGCCTCTCACATGCCGGCCGTCCCGGCGCCCGCGACCGCCGCGCCCTCCGGGAGGCAAGGCCATGACCGCCACCGCACCACCGGCCGCCCCCGCCCGGCGCCCCCGGCCCGCCCGGCTCAGCCCGCTCGACGTGCTGCGCACGGGCGGCTCCGGGCTGCGCTCGCGTCCCACGCGGGTGTTCCTCTCCGCGCTCGGCATCGCCATCGGCATAGCCGCGATGATCGGCGTGGTCGGCATCTCGACGTCCTCGACGGAGGAACTGGACCGCAAGCTCGACGCACTGGGCACCAACCTGCTCACCGTCGCGCCCGGTGAGACCGTCGGCGGCGGCGAGGCCCACCTGCCTGCCGAGGCCACCGAGATGATCGGCGACATCGCTCCCGTCCGGTCCGTCTCCGCCGTCGGCCTGACCGAGGGCCGGGTCTACCGCAACGACCGCATACCGCCTGAGGAGACCGGCGGCATCGGCGTCTACGCGGCACGCACCGACCTGCCCGCGACCGTCGGCGCCCGGGTCACCGGCGGGCGCTGGCTGAACACCGCCGACACCGGCTACCCGGCCGTCGTACTCGGCCCCGACGCTGCGGCCCAACTGGGCGTGCACGCCGCCGGACCCGAGGTGCAGGTCTGGCTGGGCGGCCGGTGGTTCACCGTCGTCGGCCTGCTCGCCCCCACGGAGCTCGCTCCCGAACTCGACGCCGCCGCCCTCATCGGCTGGCCGGCCGCGAAGCAGGAGGTCGGCTTCAACGGCTACGCGACCACCATCTACACCCGCACCGAGGAAACGGCGGTCGAGGACGTCCAGGCCGTGCTCGGCGCCACGGCGAACCCGCAGGAGCCGACCTCCGTCGAGGTCTCCCGCCCCTCCGACGCGCTGGCGGCCAAGGAGGCCACCGACGACGCGCTGAACGGGCTGCTGCTCGGACTCGGCGCGGTGGCGCTTCTGGTCGGCGGCGTCGGGGTGGCCAACACCATGGTCATCTCGGTGCTGGAGCGGCGCGCGGAGATCGGCCTGCGCCGCTCGCTGGGCGCCACCCGCGGCCAGATACGCACCCAGTTCCTCTGCGAGTCGCTGCTGCTGTCCGCCCTCGGCGGGATCGGCGGCGTCCTGCTGGGCATCGGCGTCACCGCCGGCTACGCCTCGTACCAGGGCTGGCCCGCCGTCGTACCCCTGTGGGCGATGGCCGGCGGTGTCGGCGCGACCCTCGCCATCGGCGCGCTCGCGGGCTTCTACCCCGCCGTCCGCGCCGCCCGCCTGCCCCCCACGGAAGCCCTCGCCGCCACGTGACACTCACCGGCGACCTCGGGCCCCACGACGCCCGCCGAGCCCGCGCGAGCCCTGCCGAGGTCCGGCCGGGCCGCGCCGGGCTCCGCACCGGTCACGGGAGGGCGTCCGAGGCCGCCGATGGCAGGTCGGCGATCTCGAAGTGGGTGACGGTGCGGTCGTAGTCGAGAACGGCGGACCGGGCCGCGGGCTCGACCGCGGCGACACTCGGATCGGGGCCGGCGAGGGCACGGACGGCGTCGAAGCACTCCCACACGGTCAGCACGCGTATGCGCACGAGCCCCGCGTCGGTCCGGGTCAGCAGAAAGGCCGTACGGAAGCCGGGAAGCGCACGCAGCCGCGGCAATACGGCAGTCGAGAAGTGCCGGGCGTACTTCCTGGCGCCCTCGGGGGTGGCGGTGGCGCTCCAGTCACGCAGGATCATCGCCGGTGTCCTCTCGTACGGTTGCGGAGTGGGGGTCCTCCCCGGGCGACAGTCTCGGCCCGGCCGCGGGGCACCGGCTTGAACATCCGTGCTCATCCGTGCTCATCCGCACTCCGGCCTACGATGTGGCGATGCGGCACACGATGCCTCTGGCCCGGGATGACGGCTTCACCCTCGAAGAGCAGCGGATGCACTCCGCCACCGACCGCTGGTGGCCCGTGCAAGCCCACGCCCGGCACGCGCTGGTCCTCGGCCGCCGGGGCTCGTACGCCGTGCGGCTGCGGGGCTGGCAGGCAACCCTCGACCCCGTCAGCGCCTTCGCCGCCGCCCCCGGCGACGAGCAGACCATCGCCCACCGCGCCGGCGCCCGCGACATGTGCACCGTCCTGACCCTCGACCCGCCCCTGCTCGACGACCTCACCGCAGGGGGCGCAGCCCTGCCCGACCGGCCCGTCGTCGTCGACGGCCGCACCCAACTGCGCCACCGCCTCCTGCTGCGTCACACCCGGCGCGGCGCGGACCGCTTCACCGTTTTCGAAGAGGCGATCCGGCTGGCCACCGCCGTCCTGCGGCAGCCCGCCCCGCGGCCCGCCGGGGCGCAGCGCCCGGCCACGGCGCGGGCCCAGCGGCGTATCGTGCGCGACGCCCGCGATCTGCTGGCCGCCGACCCGGCCGGGCTCTCCCCGGCAGAACTGGCCCGCGCGGTCGGCGTCTCACCGCACCACCTCAGCCGGATCTTCCACCGTCACCACGGCCGGACGCTCAGCCAGTTCCGTCTTCAGGTGCGCATCCACCGGGCGCTCGACCGCATCGAGGCGGGCGAGTCCGATCTGTCCGGCCTCGCCGCCGATCTCGGCTTCGCCGACCACGCCCACCTCACCCGGACGCTGCGCACCCACGTCGGCCACCCGCCCACCGCACTGCGCCGTCTCCTCGGCGCCGACGGCCCGGAGCGTCCGCCCGCGTAGCCCCGCGGTGTCCGCGACCGCGAGGACAGCCGGCGGCCGGCCGAATCGACCACGCCCACCCTCGACCGGCCCCGGACCTCCCACACCTACAGTGGACCGCATGGCGGACTGGCACCTGTCCCGTACCTTCGAGAGCACCTCCGGCGTCGTCCGGTGGGACCGGCTCGGCGCGCCGGATGCGGAGCCGCTGGTACTGCTGCACGGCACACCGTTCTCGTCGTACGTCTGGCGCCCCGTCGCCCGGGCGCTGGCCGACCGCTACCAGGTCTACGTCTGGGACATGCCCGGCTACGGCGCCTCGGAGGCGACCGTGGGCCAGGACCTCTCCCTGGACGCGATGAGCCGGGTCTTCACCGACCTCCTCGGCCACTGGCGGCTGACCCGCCCCCTGGTGGCCGCGCACGACTCCGGCGGCGCCGTCGCCCTCGGCGCCCATCTCCTGCGCGGCGCCCGCTACCGCGCCCTCGCCCTGGTCGACGCCGTCGCCCTGCCGCCCTGGGGCAGCCCGTTCTCCGCCCTGGTCGGCGAGCACGCCGAGGTCTTCGCCCGGCTCCCGCTCCCCGTGCACGAAGCTGTGGTACGCGAGTATGTGCAGTCCGCCAGCAGCCCCGGCCTCCACCCGGCCGACCTCGACAGACTGATCGCCCCCTGGCTCGGCCAAGCAGGCCGCGCGGCCTTCTACCGCCAGCTCACCCAGCGCCTGGACGACCGGCGCTACACCGACGCCATGCGGCCCGGCTATTCCGCGATCGACCTGCCGGTCCTGATCTGCTGGGGCGAGGACGACACGAGCTGGGTGCCGCTCCCTCGCGGCCACGAACTCGCCGCACTCATCCCCGGCGCCCGCCTGCACACCCTCCCGGACGCCGGCCACCTGGCCCCGCTCGACGCCCCGGCCGAACTCGCCACCACCCTCCTCACCTTCCTCACCTCCCTGCCCTGACGGCCCGGCAGGTGCGCGCCTCACCTCGGCGAACGGGAGAGACTTGCCACGCGAACCCGAATGTCCTCGGCCTGGCCGTAGGTACCGAACGCCCCGGCATTCAGGGCTTCGCCGGGATTCAGGCCGAGGCCGACCGTGTCCTGGTCGAGGACCTCACCGGAGGGGTCGACGAACCGGATCTGCGCAGATACACGGGAAGTGACGGATGATTCGTTCTTCAGCCGAATGCTGGAGCGCACCAACGTCCCATCGATCCGGCAGGTCAGGACCGTAGCCGCGGCGCCGTCCTCCCGCGTGGGTTTCGCTTGCGGATCGCAACTCACCTCGCCTGCGCCGTCACCGCACCCCCCGACCGCCGGAGAACCGGCAAGTATGACGGCCACCACGACGACAATGCCGCGACGCATACCCCACCCTTCTTCACGGACTGTGCCGCATGAGAGGTTACGTGAACCGGCTCGGCGTCGGATTCCGCAGACTGGGGGGCCCGCATGTCGCTGGTGGGAAGGGACCTCGAACAGGCGCGGGTTCAGCGCCTGCTGGCGGATGCGCGCGACGAACGCAGCGGGGCGCTGTGCCTGCGGGGCGCACCGGGGATCGGGAAGTCGGTCCTTCTCGACCACGCCGTGTCGATCGCCGAGGCCGAGGGCATGCGGGTGGTCCGCGGGGCCGGGATCGAGTCCGACTACGAGCTGGCGTACGGCGGTCTGCACCAACTCCTCTTTCCCCACCTGGATCGGTTGGACGCGCTGCCCGCTCCCCAGGCGGCGGCGCTGCGTTGCGCTTTCGGCCTGGCCGAGGGGGACGACGCCAACCGGTTCCTGATCTCCGCCGGCACCCTGTCGTTGCTCGCCGATCTGGCCGAGGGTTCCCCGCTGCTGTGCGTGGTCGATGACCTGCAATGGCTCGACCAGGGTTCCGCGGAGGCGCTGCTGTTCGCGGCCCGCCGCTTCGTGGCCGACCCGATCGCGGTGCTGTTCGCGGTGCGCGAGACGTCGCTGCCGTTCGCGACCGCGGGCGTCGAGGTCGCGGATCTGTCCGGCCTCGCCGCGACCGAGGCCGCCCGGCTGCTCGACGACCACGCGCCGGAACTCGCCGAACGGATGCGGAGCAGGGTGCTCGCGGAGTCCGGCGGCAATCCCCTGGCGATCATCGAGCTCGGGTCGGCGCGGCTCGCGGCCCGCGATGCCGACGAGTCCGACCCGGCCGGGCAGGTCGGCCCGCTGCCGGTGACCCGCCGCGTGCAGGAGGCGTTCCGCCACCAGATCGTGGAGCTTCCCGACCCCACCCGACGCGCGCTCCTGGTGGCGGCAGCCGACACGGCGGCGCCCCTCGCGACGATCCTGCACGTGATCGAATCCCTCGGTGGCGCCGCCGGCGACCTGGCGCCCGCAGAGCGCGACCGGCTGGTCCGGATCGACAGCCGGATCACGTTCCGCCACCCCCTGGTACGGGCGGCCGCCTACCAGGACGCGCCGCTGCACCGGCGGATCGAGGTGCATCGCGCGTACGCCGAGGCGCTGCGCGCGGACGCCGATGCCGACCGCCGGGCGTGGCACCTCGCTGCCGCCACCACCAGACCCGACGAGGCGGTGGCCGCCGAACTCGAAGGCGTGGCGGAGCGGGCCTGGCACCGGGGCGGCGCGATGGCGGTGTGCGCCGCCTACGAACGCGCCGGGCGGCTCAGTGCCGACCGGGAGCTGAAGGCCCGGCGTATCGCCCGCGCGAGCCAGGCCGCGTTCGACGCGGGCGAGGCCGACCGCGCCGCCCGGCTGGCGGCCGAAGCGCTCGCACTCACCGCCGACGCCGGCGTCCGGGCCGATGCCATCTATACGCGTGGCGCCGTGGAGTACGAACGCACCTCGCCGCGGGCCGACGCGGAACTGACGCTCGAGGCCGCCGCGTTGGTGCGCGACACCGATCCGGAGCGTGCCGCGCTCACGCTCTACGAGGCCGCGCACGCCGCCCGGCACGGGGCGGCGCACGACCTCCTGCGGCGCGCGGCGGATCTGATGCGCGGGTTCACCCCGCCCGCGCACTGGGCACCCGTTGTCGCCGCCCTTGCCGGGTGGGCGGAGCTCTTCGCCGGACGCCCGGAGCGGGCCGTCGGCCCGATGCGCGATCTCCACGCCGCCGCGGGCGGTGGCGGGCACGACCTGATGCGGCGCATCACCGCCGGGTTCGGCGGGCTCATGATCGCCGACGACGACGCCGTCATCGCCGGGACCGAGGACATGCTGGCCGTGGTGCGGGCTTCCGGGGCGCTGGGGTGGGTCCCGTACACCCTGAACGTGCTTGCCGTGGCGCGGCTGTTGCGCGGCGAGTTCGCGGACGCCCGCGCGTGTGCGGCGGAAGGCGTTTCCGTGAGCGACGAGCTCGGGAACACGACCGAGAGCCTGGCCCACCGGTCGGTGGAGGTGTGGTTGCACGCCGTGTCGGGTGACGAGGCCCGCTGCCGGGCTCTTGCCGAGGAGGTGCTGCCGCGAGCCTGCGCCCGGCACCGGGTCAATGCCGAGATCGCGGCGTGGGGCCTCGGGATGCTGGACCTTTCCGCCCGGCGGTTCGGGGACGCCTTCGACCGGCTCGCGCACGTGTCCCGGGGACCTGCGGGCCGTGACCTCCTGGTGCGGGCGGTGCCGGATCTGGTGGAAGCAGCCGTGCGCGGCGGCATGCCGGATCGCGCCCACGGACCACTGGCGGCTTTCGGGCACTGGGCTGAGCACGTCGACCGCCCGGTCGCCACCGGGCTCGTCCTGCGGTGCCGGGCCCTGCTGGCCGACGACGCCGACGCCGATGCGCTGTACGCCGGGGCGCTGCGGCTCCACGAGCGGCACGGCGGCCCCTACGAGCGCGCCCGCACCCAACTCGTCTACGGCGAGTGGCTGCGGCGCCGCCGTCGCCGTGCCGAGGCCCGCGGCCATCTCGCGGCGGCGCTGTCCGCGTTCGAGCGGCTCGGCGCGCGGCTCTGGGCCGAACGGGCACGCGGCGAACTGGCCGCCTTCGGCGAGCGGGGCGACGAGCCGCAGCACAGCGGCCCGCTCACGCTGTTGACCCCGCAGGAGCTGCAGGTCGTACGGCTGGCCGCGGGCGGTCACACCAACAAGGAGATCGCCGCACAGCTCTTCCTCAGCCCACGGACCGTCGGCCACCACCTCTACAAGGCGTACCCGAAGCTCGGCGTCACCGGGCGCGCCGAACTGGCCCACCTCGTCTCGTCCTCGGCGCCGGTCGCCGGCTTCCCGGACACCGGTCACGATGACTGATGCGTCGGGGGGCGGGCCCCGCCTAGCGTTTCGGGCATCGAGACAGCGGCCGCCGGCCCGTACGACGAGGAGACGACGATGACGAAGTACTTCCTGAGCCTCCCGCACGACTCTGCCGAGGAGCCGACGATGGAGGACATGGACCCGGCGGAGCTGCAAGAGATCATGGCCGCGGTCGGTGCGTTCAACACCGCCGTGCAGGAAGCGGGCGCGTTCGTGACCGCCGGCGGCCTGCAGCCGCCGTCGAGCGCGACCACGGTGGACTACTCCGGAGACGGCCCCGTGCTCACACCGGGTCCGTTCACCGAGGCCGATGAGTACCTCGGCGGCTTCTGGATCATCGAGGCCGAGAACGACGACGTCGCGATCGAATGGACCAAGCAGGCGTCGCGGGCGCTGCGCAGCAGGATCGAGGTGCGTGCCCTCCAGGAGGAGCCCCCCGCCTGACGATCCGCGTACCGGCACCGCGGGGTGGGCGGCCGGGGTCTCCTCCGCCGGGTCGTAGGCCGGCGGCACGTTCTCGGCGGGCGCAGCCGGCCGGCTCAGTCGAGCCCGGGCTATGCGCCGTATCCGCCGTCGATCCTCAGCACCGCGCCGGTGACGTACGAAGCCTGCGGGCTGGCGAGGAAGACGACGCCTGCGGCGATCTCCTCGGGCCTGCCGTACCGCCCCATCGCCGTGGTCGGAAGGAACATGGACGCGGCCGGGCTGTCGGCGGGGTTTCCCTCGGTGTCGATGAACCCGGGCTGGATGACGTTGACCGTGATGCCCCGGTGCGCCAGATCGCGGGCTGCGCCCCGGCTGAAGCCCTCCAGGGCCGACTTCGTGCCGGTGTAGTACGCCATCCCGGGGAAACCCGCCCGAGTGGCCACACCCGAGCTGATGCCGACGATCCGCCCGCCATTGGGCAGCAACGGCACCGCCGCCTGGACCCCGGCCACCACGCCGGTGTAGTTGACGGCGAGTTGCCGCTCGATGGCGGCCTGGTCGACGAGCTCGCTGTCGACCGGGCCGCCACCGCCCGCGGCCGCGTTGTTGACCAGGATGTCCAGCTTCCCGAACCGCTCGGCCACGCGCCGGATCAGGCCCGCCGCCTGCGTCGCGTCCGCCTGGTCGGCCCGGAAAGCCGCCGCACGCACTCCCTTGGCCTCCAGCTCCGCGACCACGGCCTGGGCCCGGTCCGCCGAGGACGAGTAGCTGATCGCGACGTCGGCCCCTTCGCCGGCCAGCGCCAGCGCCGACGCGGCCCCGATGCCCCGCGACCCGCCGGTCACGATCGCCACCTTGTTCTCCAGCTTTCCCATGTGCTTCCCGCTTCCCTGGGTGCGTAGGACGTGCCACGGAGTTCTTGACCGTACGGTCCACCATAAGCATGGTGGACCGTACGGTCAATAATCCGTATGCTGGCATGCATGGCACGTCCGCGATCGTTCGACGAGAAGCAGGTGCTGAACGCCGTCCGTGACCAGTTCTGGGACGCCGGTTACGCCGCGACCTCGCTGGAAGACCTCATGCGGGTCAGCGGCCTGGGCAAAGGCAGCCTGTACGCGGCGTTCGGCGACAAACGGCAGCTCTTCCTCCGGGCGCTGCGCGGCTACACCGACGACAACCACCGCCGTCTTCGGGAAGCCCTCGCCGAAGCTCCGCGGGCCCTGGACGCACTACGCATGCTCCTCGAGGCACCGACCGACGACCCGACCGGCACGCGGCGCGGCTGCCTGATGGCCAACAGCACCTGCGAACTCGGCAACGCCGATCCGGAGGTCCTCGACCACGCCCACCGCACCTACGAGACGTCCACCGCGCTGATCGGCGACTGCGTCGCCCGCGCCCAACGCGAGGGCGACCTGCCGGCCGGAGCGGATCCGATCGCACTGGCGCGCGCCCTCCTGGCCGCGCAGCAAGGGCTCGTGTTCATGAGCCGGACCGGGATGGACGCGGCCACCCTCACCGCCACGGCACGCTCGCTCGCGGCTCAGCTCCTGCCGGACCCCTCCGGCGACTGAACCGGCACGTACTCTGCGGTCCGTCCGCGAGCGGGCCGCCGGTCGGCCACCGGTCCCGCGGCCGGTCCGCCGGGAGGGCGGACCGGCCGGGCCGTCAGTAGGCGAGCCGGATGCCGACGTCGAGGGAACCGTCGTGCGGGACCTTCAGGATGTGCATCCGCCTGCTGCCGTCGCGCAGGTAGATGAGGGAGGCGGCGGCGATGCTCGCGTTCCGGGCGGCGCCCCAGCGGATCTGGATCACGCCGGAGTTGCGGTGCACGTCGATGCCGGTGGCGGTGGCCGAGGCGGAGCCTCCCCAGGAGAGGGCGGTGCCGTCGTTGAACACCACGCGGTCGGAAGCCCGGAGGATCAGCGGCACGGTCTCGGTCGCCGCCGAGTCGGCCCGGACGGACCGCCGGACCAGTCCGCTGCCGACCTCGACGTCGGTGACGACCGACCCGCTGGGAGTGCCGAAGCGGAAGGCGTAGGGGCTGCCGCCGAAGAACTGCCCGGCCTGGGGCCCGTTGGAGTCCGGTGCCTGGCCGGGAAGGACGGTGGCCCACACGCCGTGGTTGTTGTCGTTCAGGGACTGGATGACGGTCCCGGCGACCGGGTGCCACAGGAAGCTGAGGCCGGTGCGGGCCCTGCTCGTCGGCCGGGCACCGAGGTAGGCACCCAGGTAGACGCCGGGACGGCGGATGTAGAGGAAGTCCTGGCCCTGGTCGGTGCGGTGCTCGGTGAAGTTCGCCGAGGCGAGGTACGGGACGGCCTTGATCGCCCGGGTCCTGGCCGACCGCGTCGGGTAGTTCTCGTCGTACATCGCGTGGGTGAGGATCCGCGGAGAGGTGTTCTGCTTGGTGAGCCCGGCCACCGGCGAGGGGTCCTCGGCCCAGGCGCCGCGGGCGGACGCAAGGTCCTCCCGGGCGGACATGAACGCGCCCAGCGCGGGCACCAGGGGGACGAACTGGTTGTTGAGCGCCGTGCGTTCCGGGTCGGGGCGGGTGTCGTCGTAGGCGAGGGTGCTGGTACGGGAGGAAGGGGCGATGTTGCAGAACCAGCCCGAGCCGTCGGGCTCCCGCAGCAGGTTGTAGCCGAGCCAGTCGGTGTACTTCCGGGCCATGGTGACCAGGTGCCCGTTGTGCGACTGCCGCCAGGCGTCGGCCATCTCGGGCAGCATGACCTCGAAGTTGTAGTTCATGTCCATCCCGCCCTCTTCGTAGAAGAAGCCGGCCGGGCCCTGCCCGTTCCCGGCCATGCGGGCGAAGGCGTCGTTCAACCGGCTGCGCAGGGTTCCGTCGGGGTTGGTTCTGAGCGCCAGTGCGGCCCCCGCCAGTCCGGCGGTGACCTGGTTGGTGTATCTGATCGGGGCCTGCCAGGCGCGGGTGTTGGACGGATCGAGAAGCCAGGTCATCGCCCCGTGCAGGGCGCGGGCGATCTGGCTGCGCCGGCCGGGAAGCAGCCCCGCGTCCTTCAGCAGCACATGGGTCTTGCTGAGGTAGCCGAGGGCGAAGCCGGTCGCGGCGAGGGAGTGCTCGCCGGCGCTGTACTCCGGCCATGAGCCGTCGGAGTGCTGGAGGCCGAGGTAGTGGCCGAGCGCCGCGTCGAGGCGTGTCAGGAGGGCGGAGTCGCCCCGGTAGGGGTTCCAGGAGCGGTTCTGGGTGAGGAACCAGCTCAGTGTGTAGACGTGCTCCTGGACTCGCGTGTTGTACGGGGCCGCGGGCGATCGCCACCAGCCGCCGCCCATGAAGCCGTCGTCCTCGACGTCGTTGGCCATCGGGGCGAGGCTGACCAGATAGGGGGCGTAGCGCTGTTCGCCGGCGGCGAAGGCGCGCCGGGAGGGCGAGCCCGGAGGCAGGGCCGGCAGTGCCGGCAGGGTGCCGGCGGCGCATGCGTGAGGGGCGGGCATGGCGGCGGCGAGGCCGGCTGCTCCGGCCGCCGTGATGAGCGCGCGGCGCGACAGCGGGGATCCGTACGTCATGGGCGTCTCCTGGAGGTCATGAGAGCGGCGGGAAGCCGACGGTGCGTGGCCGTCCTGCTGATCGGACAGACTCTTCGGGCCCGGAGGCGCCGTCAAGGTGCTAATACGAATTACTTCAGGGCGGCTGACTCCCCACGGCAGTGATCGCGTGGACGCCGGCCGCGGTGCAAGCAGCCGGAAGTGCAACGTCAGGAGGGGCGACCCGGACGAGACGTGCGGCTTCCGTGGAGCCGTCTCCGCCCCGCAGAAACGCGTTCCCCGCGGAGTACGCCGGAGGGGATTGGCGGCTGCTCCGGCATTGACGTGGGCACGCTTCGAGCCTACTTTCCGTCCGGAAAGCCGGTCGTTGTTCGAAATTACGAACCACCTCGCCTCCGGCAAGGAGCCGTTCATGTCCCCACCGCCTCCTGTTCCGACCGTTCCCTCCGACCCCCCACCCAGTCGCCGGCGTCTGCTCGGCTCGGCCGCGGGGCTCGCCGGGCTCGTCGCGCTCACCGGCGCCGGCGCGGCCGGCACGGCGAGTTGCGCCGCGCCCTCCTCCGTGGCGTCCGGCAAGACGCCGCTGCGCTACTGGCACCTGTTCGGCGGCGGCGACGGTGTCACCATGCAGGCGATGCTCGACGCGTTCGAAGCCGAGCACGCCGGCATCGCGCTGGACGCCGCCCAACTGGAGTGGGGGGCGCCGTACTACACCAAGCTCGGCATGGCCGGCGCCGGCGGCCGGGCGCCCGAGGTGGCGGTGCTGCACCTGGCGCGGCTGCCGGGCTTCGGGCCCGGAAAGCTGCTGGACGCGTTCGACCTCGACCTGCTCGCCGCATACGGAGTACGGCCCGGGGACTTCCCGGCGGAGATCTGGGACCGCGGCGCGATCGGCGGCAAGCAGTACGCCGTACCGCTCGACACCCACCCCCTCGTGCTCTACTACCAGACCGAGATCTGCGAGCAGGCGGGGCTGCTGCGGGCGGACGGGCGGATCAAGACCCTGGAAGGCGCCGGGGAGTTCGTCGACGCGCTGCGCGCGATCCGCCGGGTGACCGGCCGGCCGCCGCTGGTCATGGAGACCACCGGCGCGGACGCGGCGGGCCCCGCCCGCGTCTTCGCCACCTTCTACGCGCAGACCGGCGGCACCCTCCTGGACGACACGGGCACCCGCCTCACCCTCGACGAGGACAAGGCCCTGCGCGTACTGGAGTTCATGCGCATGCTCACCCACGACGGCCTCGCCGTCCGCGTCGCCGACTACCAGGGCAGTGTCGGGATCTTCAACGCGGGCGAGACGGGCCTGGCCCTCAACGGCGACTGGGAGGTCAGCACGTATCTGGAGACCGAGCTGCCGTTCTCCATGGCCCCGGTGCCGAACCTCTTCGGCCGCCCCGCCGCCCAGGCCGACTCCCACTCCTTCGTCCTGCCGCACCAGGGGGACCGCGGCGGCGAGCGCAACCGCGCCGCCCACCGGTTCGTCGCCTGGATGCTCACGCACTCGGCCGACTGGGCCCGCGGCGGGCACATACCCGCGTACACCCCCACGCTCAGCAAGCCCGCCTACCTGAAGCTGGAACCGCAGTCCGAGTACCGCCACGTGATCGACTACGTCGCACTCGACCCGCCCGCCTGGTTCGCGGGCTCCGCCTCCCTCATGTGGCTGGAGCTGGGGCACATCTTCTCCGGAGTGTTCACGGGATCCCGTACGCCGGAAAGCGCCCTGGCCGAGGCGAGGGCGGGCCTGAAGAAGCTGCTGGACACGCCCAGTCCGCTCGGCGACATCCCGGCCCCGGGAGGTGATCAGGCATGACCGCACCCGCGCGGACAGAACCGGACACCACCGCCGCGCACGACGCCACCGGCGCCCCCGCCCCCGTACCCGGCGGCACCGCCATCCGGCACGGCCGCTTCGAGCACGGGCTGATGTTCGTCGCGCCCTTCCTCGCCCTCTACGCCCTCTTCCTGGTCTGGCCCGTGGTGCTCGGCATCAAGATGAGCCTGACCAGCGACAACATCACCGGCAGCGGCGGCGAGTACGTCGGGTTCGACAACTACACCGAGGCGCTCTCCGATCCCGACATGTGGGAGGCGCTCTGGCAGACCGTCTGGTTCACCCTCCTGTCCACGGTGCCGCTGGTGCTGCTCGGCCTGGTGATGGCACTGCTCGCGCACGGCCTGCGGTTCGTGGACTGGCTGTGGCGGCTGAGCTGGTTCGCGCCGTACCTGCTGCCCTCTGGCGTCGTCGGGCTCCTGTGGCTGTGGATCATCTATCCCGCCGACTTCGGCCTCGCCGACCAACTGCTGGCCGAGTTCGGCCTGCACCCGGGCATCGGCTGGCTCACCGACCCGCAGTACGCGATGCTCTCCATCGTCATCACCACGATCTGGTGGACCGTGGGCTTCAACTTCCTGCTCTACCTCGCGGCACTGCAGTCCATCCCGCAGCACCTCTACGAGGCGGCCGAGCTGGACGGCGCCGGCGCCTGGCAGCGCCTGTGGCACATCACCCTGCCGATGCTGCGGCGCACCACGGGAGTGGTGGTGATCCTCCAGTTGCTGGCCTCGCTCAAGATCTTCGACCAGGTCTATATCATGACCCAGGGCGGGCCGGACGGCGCCACGAGGACCACCCTCCTCTACGTCTTCGAGGAGGGCTTCACCGGCTACCGCATCGGCTACGCCTCCGCCGCCTCGTACATCTTCTTCGCCCTGATCGTCCTCGTCTCCCTCATCCACCTGCACCTCGCCCGCAGGACACGGCAGGAGAGCACCTCATGAGCGCAGCGGCCGACACCTCCCGCCAGGACCCGGTCTCCTCCACCGCGCCCACCCCCGCCGGCGGCACCGGCGGCGGCCGGCGGCCGCGCTGGACGCGGGGCCGCGTCGTCATGCTGCTGGCCGCACTCGTCCTCGCCGCCGCCTGGGTGCTGCCGCTCGCCTACGCCCTGGCCACCTCGCTCAAGCCCATGGGCGAGGAGGTCGAGACCCCGCTCACCTGGATCGGCTCCAGCATCACCTTCGACGCGTACGACAAGGTGTGGGCGGCCGGGGACATCCCCCGCTGGATGCTCAACACCCTCTACATCTCGGTGATGACCACCCTGCTGACCGTGCTGCTGTGCGCCATGGCGGCGTACGGGTTCGCGCGCACCGAGTTCCGCGGCCGGAAGGCGCTCTACGCTCTCGTGCTCGCCGGCATCATGGTGCCGCCGCAGGTGCTGATGGCGCCGCTCTTCGCGGAGATGGCGGCGCTCGGTCTGGTGGACACCTACTGGGGCGTGATCCTGCCGCAGGTCGCCGTGCCCGCGATGGTGTTCATCCTGGTGAAGTTCTTCGAAGGGGTGCCGCGCGAGCTGGAGGAGGCGGCCTTCTGCGACGGCGCCGGGCGCTGGCGGGTGTTCTTCACGATCGTGCTGCCGCTCTCCCGGCCCATCCTCGCCGCGGTCTCGATCTTCGTCTTCATCCACACGTGGAACAACTTCCTCTGGCCCTTCCTGGTCACCACCGACCCGAACGGCATGACGCTGCCCGTGGGCCTCGTCAACATCCAGTCCAGCTACGGCGTCCGCTACTCCCAGGTGATGGCCTCCCTGGTGATGGCAGGACTGCCGCTGCTGGTGGTCTTCGCCCTCTTCCAGCGCCAGATCGTCCGCGGCGTCGCCCACACCGGCCTCGCGGGGAAGTGACGACAGCCGCACAGCGAACCGAGCCCCGCAGCCAGAGAGAGGAACCCATGAGCGCCACCGCACGCTTCACCCTCGACCCCGCCTTCACCGTGGGCGAGGCCGGCCCGCGGCTCTTCGGCTCCTTCGTCGAGCACCTCGGCCGGTGCGTCTACACGGGCATCTACGAGCCCGGCCACCCCGCCGCCGACCCGGCCGGGCTCCGCACGGACGTGCTGGACCTCGTCCGCGAGCTGGGGGTGACCGCCGTCCGCTACCCCGGCGGCAACTTCGTCTCCGGCTACAAGTGGGAGGACGGCGTCGGCCCCCGGCAGGACCGGCCGCGCCGCCTCGACCCGGCCTGGCAGACCACGGAGAGCAACCAGTTCGGGCTCGGCGAGTACGCCGACTTCCTCCGCAAGACGGGCTGCGAACCCGTGCTGGCCCTCAACCTCGGCACCAGGGGCGTCGCCGAGGCCGTCGAGCTCCAGGAGTACGCCAACCACCCCCAGGGCACCGCGCTGGCCGACCTCCGTATCGCGCACGGGAGCAAGGAGCCGTACGGCATCCGGCTGTGGTGCCTGGGCAACGAGATGGACGGGCCGTGGCAGACGGGCCACAAGACCGCGGCGGAGTACGGGCGGCTGGCCGCCGAGACCGCGCGGGCGATGCGCCAGATCGACCCGGGCCTGGAACTGGTCGCGTGCGGCAGCTCGAACCAGGCCATGCCGACCTTCGCCGAGTGGGAGAGGACGGTCCTCACCGAGTGCTACGACCTGGTCGACTACATCTCCCTGCACGCCTACTACGAGGAAGTGGACGGCGACCGCGGCTCCTTCCTGGCCTCGGCCGTGGACATGGAGTCCTTCATCGACAACGTCGTCGCCACCTGCGACCACGTAGGGGCCCGGCTGAAGTCGGAGAAGCGGATCAACCTCTCCTTCGACGAGTGGAACGTCTGGTACCAGCGCCGCTTCCACGCCGAGTTCGACCGGAACCCGCCCGGCTGGGCCGAGGCCCCGCGGCTGCTGGAGGAGAGCTACAGCGTCACCGACGCCGTCGTCGTCGGCTCGCTGCTGATCGCGCTGCTGCGGCACGCGGACCGGGTGAAGCTGGCCTGCCTCGCGCAACTCGTCAACGTCATCGCGCCGATCATGACGGAGCCGGGCGGCCCGGCCTGGCGGCAGACCACGTTCCATCCCTTCGCGCAGGCGGCGCGCCACGGCCGGGGCACGGTCCTGGAGGTGCGCGCCGACTCCCCGGCGTACGACACCGCGCGCTACGGCCGGGTCCCGCTGCTGCACGCCACGGCGGTACGGGACGAGGCGAGCGGCGCCGTCACGGTCTTCGCGGTCAACCGGGCGCAGCAGGCCGGGCTCCCGGTGGAGATCGCCGTGCACGGGATGGGCGTGACCGGCGTCGCCGAGCACAGCGTGCTCTCCGACACCGACCCCGAGGCCCGCAACACCGCCGCCGACCCGGACCGTGTCACCCCGCACGGGGCACAGGGCACGGAGCTGTCGGGCGGGGTCCTGCGGGCCGTGCTGGAGCCCATGTCCTGGAACGTCATCCGTCTGACCTGAAGGAAGAGTCCCTCTGCCGCGATCCGGCCCGCCGGCGGTGCCCGCGTTCCGACCACGAAATCCCGGACTCCGGCCGGTATTTCGTCACCGACTCGTGCGGCTACTCACTCCAGAAAGCCTGGCGGGCGACGGACCCGTTCACCGACCGGCGGTACTGGCCCGGTGACTTGCCGGTGTGCTTCTTGAACACGACGCTCATGTACTCGGAATGGCTGAAGCGGAGGCGCTGGGCGATCTGCTGGAGGGTCCAGTCCGTGGAGGAGAGCAGTTCGGCGACGTGGGCCACCCGGACGCGTACGATCTCGCCGTGGACGGTCCGGCCGAGGCTCCGGAGAAAACGGTGGTCGAGCGCCCGTCGGGAGAGCCCGATATGCCTGAGGACGGCGGTGACCGCGAGATTCTGGTCCGAGCGGTCGCGGATGAACCGCAGCGCCTCGGCGACGAGGGGGTCGTCCACGGCCAGGATGTCCGAGGACTGCCGGGTGACGAGCCGGGTCGGTTCGATCAGGCGCAGGCCCGGTTCGAGGGCGCGGCCCTGCATCATGAGGTCCAGGAGCTCGGCGGCGAGATATCCCGTCCGCGTCGTGTCGGGCTCGATGCTCGACAGCGGCGGGGTCGTGAGGTTGCCGATGAGTTCGTCGTTGTCGACACCGATGACGGCGACCGAGTCCGGCACCGCCAGGTCGGCGGTCTTGCATGCCTCCAGCACTTCCTGACCGGCAATGTCATAGCAAGCGAAGACACCGACCGGTTTGGGAAGGCCGCGCAGCCATTCCGCGAGGAGTTCGCGGTCGGCGGCGCGCATGCCCGTGGACTTCATCCGGAACTCCCGCGGAACCGAGCCGCGCTCGCGCACGTGCTCGGCGAACCAGGCGCCGCGCTTCAGGGACCAGCCGAATCTCTCGTCGCCGCAGAAGGCGAAGTGCCGCAGTCCGCGTTCCTCGAAGTGCCGGAGGGCCCACCGCGCGATCGTGCCGTCGTCGGTCTCGACGCCGGGTAGTTCGGGCACGAGCCGGGCGGCGCTGAGATCGACGGTGGGCAGACCGAGCCGCCGGATGAAAGAAGCGGTCTCGGCGCTTTCGATGCGGGCCAGTACGCCGTGGCCCTGCCAGTCCTCGAGCCAGGAGAAGTCGGTCTCGTGGCGGCTGTGCTCGGCGAGATACATCGACCAGCCCGGGTGGGCCTCGACGTACTTCTTCACGCCCACCAGCACACCGCGGGCGTACGCGTTCGAGGTCTCGACCAGCAGCGCGACGTGACGAGTCCGGTGGGCGGGCATGTAAAAACTCTAAGCCAGACTGCGGGATAACGCATGGCTTGGTCTCCGCCGCCGTTCGTAATCTACACGGCCATGGGAGGTCAACGATGACGCAGAAGGTACGGGTGGCGATTGCCGGCCTCGGATTCGGTGCCGAGTTCATCCCCATCTATCAGGCCCACCCCGATGCCGAGTTGGCGGCCGTCTGCCAGCGCACCGAGACGGCGCTGACGCACGTCGCCGATCACTTCGGTGTCCCGGGCCGGTTCACCAGCTTCGACGCGATGCTGCGGGACCCCGGCATCGATGCCGTCCACATCAACACCCCGATTCCGGAACACGCCGAGCACACCATTGCGGCCCTCCGGGCCGGCAAACACGTCGCGTGTACGGTGCCGATGGCCACGACGCTCGACGAATGCCGGGAGATTGTCGCCGCCGTCCGGGAATCGGGCCGGAACTACATGATGATGGAAACGGTCGTCTACTCCCGCGAGTTTCTGCACGTCCGCGATCTCGTGGCGAACGGCACCATAGGCCGGGTCCAGTTCCTGCGCGGCGCCCACTACCAGGAAATGGCGGGCTGGCCCGGGTACTGGGAAGGACTGCCGCCCATGCATTACGCGACGCACGCGGTGAGTCCGGTGCTGAGTCTCGCCGGTGCGCTGGCGGAGAGCGTCGTGTGTATCGGCTCCGGCCGTATCTCCCCGCGCCTCGCCGAGAAGTACGGTTCACCGTTCGCCGTCGAAAGCGCCCTGATCACCCTCCGCGGTACACCCGTCGGCGCCGAGATCGCGCGTTCGCTTTTCGAGACGGCACGTGAGTACGTGGAGAGCTTCACGGTGTTCGGGAGCCGGGCGAGCTTCGAATGGGAGCAGACGCAGGGCTCCGGGCATGTGCTGCACACCGGGGAGGAGCCGAAGAGCATCGCGATCCCGGACTTCGGGCACCGACTGCCGCCTCAGATCGCTCCGTTCACGACGCGTGGCGTCTACGACGACGAGAACGAGCATCTCTCCTTCGTCCAGGGCGGCGGCCACGGCGGCTCGCACCCGCATCTGGCACACGAGTTCATCCGGAGCATCGTCGAGGAGCGGGCGTCCGCGATCGACGAGGTCACCGCGGCGAACTGGACGTCCGTGGGCATCTGCGCGCACGCGTCGGCGATGGACGGGGGAGCGCGGGTGGCGGTCCCCGACTACGAGGAGCTCCGCGAGCAGGGCTCCGCCGCGAACTGACCGGCGGCGGATGCCTCGACCGGGCGCGTGAGGCGACGCGCGGTGTGCCCGCCCGGGGGAACCAGAACACGCGCCGCTTCACGGCACCGAGCAACGGGAGGAATGGATGAAGCCTGCCCGGATCGACCCACCACAGGCAGCAGACGACGATGCGGAAGAGGGGAGCGCCCGTACGCGCAAAGGCGCAAGCGCCCCGAACGCGAGCCCGCGGCGCGGGCCGGGACACCGGGCACCACGTGGGCGCACGGCGCTGCGCAGGCTGCCGGTCTGGGCGGTCGGCCTGGCCGTCACCGCCGTTGCCGTGTGGGTGGCGTTCCTCGCCGACGGCACACCGGCCGGACCCGCGGCCCAGGACCCGGGCAAGTTCCTCGTCACCGTGCTCGACGCGGTCACCTTCGCGGGGCTCCTCTTCGTCGCGGCGTCCGGCTTCACCCTCATCTTCGGTCTGATGCGCACGGTGAACATGGCGCACGGCTCCCTGTTCCTGCTCGCCGCGTACCTCGCCATCCGCGTGCAGGAGGCGATGGTCGGCCAGTCGCGCAACATCGAACCGGCGCAGGTCGGCATGCTCGACTGGCTGGTGCCGATGCTGGCCGGCGCCGGCGTCGCGGCCGTCGCCGGGCTGGCGATCCAGCAGCTCTTCCTGCAGTGGAACGAGGGCCAGGAACTGCGCCAGGCGCTGATGACGCTGGCCCTGACGGTCGTCCTGGCCGACCAGATGCTGCGTGAGTTCGGCGGGCTGGCCCAGACGATGGTCTGGCCCGGTGCGGTCACGCACTTCTTCTCCGTCCAGGGCGAGCGCTACCCCGTCACCCGTCTGTTCATCCTCGGCGTGGCCGTGCTGGTCGGCATGCTGCTGTGGCTCTGGCTCACCAGGACGGGCATGGGGACGGTGATACGCGCCGGCGTGGACGACCGCGAGATGGTGCGCGGACTCGGCATCAACATCAAGCTGGTCTTCGCGATCACGTTCTTCGCCGGATCGTTCCTCGCCGGGGTGGGCGGTGTGCTCGGGGCCTCCTTCGCCGGAGCAGCGCCCGGCACCGACGGAAACTGGCTGCTGAACTCACTCGTCGTCGTCATCGTCGGCGGCCTCGGCTCGCTCCGGGGCGCCGCGGCCGGCTCGCTGCTGTACGGCACCGTCGTCGCGTTCTCGCCCGCCTATCTGCCGAGCGAGTACTCCTACTACGCGATCATCATGACCTTCGTGCTGCTGGCGCTGGTCCTGGCGATCCGGCCCTACGGACTGTTCGGGAGACCGGCATGACGGCGCGTCATCTGCTGACCCGGAGCAACCTCCTCGGGACCGCCCTGGTCGTCGTCCTGCTGCTCCTGCCGAATCTGGCGACGGCGTACTTCGTCAACTTCGTCATGACGCAGACGCTCATCCTGGGCCTGGCGGCGGCGACCATCGTCTTCCTCGCCAAGTACGGGGGGATGACCTCGCTCGCCCAGTTCCTGCTCTTCGGCATCGCCGGCTTCATGTTCGGCAACGCGGCCCAGGAGACCGGCGCCCGCGGCCTGAACCTCGGCTGGCATCCCTGGGCGGCGGTCGCGTTCGCCGTCGTGGTCACCACCGCGGCCGCGTTCGTCCTCGGCGCCCTCGCCAGCCGCACCACAGGGCTCTACTTCCTGATGCTCACGATGGTCTACGCCGTCATCGGCTACTACGTGTTCGCCCAGATCGTCGAGATCTCCGGGCCCGGCGGCCTCACCAGCATCCAGCGGCCGGACCTCCTGGGGCCGCCCGTGCGGCTCTACTACACGGGCCTCGGCCTCTCCGTGCTGGCCTACCTCGGCTTCCGGGCGGTCGGGCGGACCGGGTTCGGGCTGACGCTGCAGGGCGTCCGCGACGACCCGGTCCGGATGGCGTCGCTGGGGTTCAACGTGCCGCTGCACCGGACGCTGGCCTTCACCCTGGCCGGGTTCGTGGCCGGGGCGGGCGGCCTGCTCAACGTCTGGTGGAACGGCCAGATCGACCCCGCGTCGATCGCGATCGGACCCACCCTGATCCTGCTGATCATCGCGGTGATCGGCGGCATCTCGTCCTTCGAGGGCGCCTGGCTCGGTGCCTTCGTCTACGTCCTGATCTTCACCTACCTGCGCGATCTGCCGCTGATCGACCGGATCGGCATCACCGAGGCGCGGTTCAACACCGTGATCGGAGTGATCGTCCTGCTGATCATGATGCTCTCTCCCGAAGGGCTGACCGGAATCGCCCGGCGGCTGCGCCCCGGCCCGCGGCCGCGCGCCGGAACAGGGCGGGACCCGTCCGCCGGAGAAGCGCCGTCCACCCGTACGACCGAGAAGGAACTGGGAGTTACACGATCATGAGTGCACTCAGACGCCCCGTGGCACTGACACTCTCCATGGTGGCGAGCCTGGCTCTGGTGGCCGCCGGATGCAGCGGGGACGACAGCTCCTCCGGGCTGCCCGCCGACGAGCAGTCGTCCGAGTTCTCGCCCAAGGACGGCGACGGCGTCCGGCTCGGGATCCTGGGCCAGTGCGAGGGCCCGTTCGGCGGGTTCCACGAGGACGTGGCCGCGGGCACGACGCTCGCCTTCGCCCGCTTCGCCGGCGCGAGCCCGAACTCGTCCACCAGCGCGCTGAAGGGCTTCAGCGGCGCGGAGGTCGAGGGCACCCCGATCGAACTCGTCGGCATCGGCTGCGGCGACGACACCGCCGACCGCATCCTCCAGGAGGTACGCCGCCTGGTGGAGCAGCAGGGAGCCAACGTCATCATCGGCCCGCTCTCCGGCGACGAGGGCATCGCCGTCGCCGAGTACGCGAAGGGCAAGCCCGACCTCACGGTCTTCGCGGGCATCTCCGGCTCGCAGGAGCAGACCCTGCAGGTCCAGGCGCCGAACTACTTCCGATTCTACGGGGACGGCGCGATCTGGAACGCCGGCCTCGGCGACCTGCTCTACCACGAGGAGGGCTGGCGCAAGGTCGCGGTCATCGCCGACGACTACAGCTTCGGCCACACCTCGGCGGCCGGCTTCATCGCCGACTTCTGCGGTGTCGGCGGCGAGATCACCCACCGGGTGTTCCCGCCCCTGGGCACCACCGACTACTCCTCCTACATCTCCCAGCTCCCGAACCCGGATGAGGTGGACGGCTACTTCTGGGCCGTGGGCGGCACCGGTACGCAGGCCGCGCTCGAGGCGTTCGTCAACGCCAAGGGCGACCTCACCGGCGACGAGCACGCGGGCAACTTCTTCTTCAACCCGGACCTCGCCCAGGCGCTCGGCACCGACATCGCCGGCGCGCACATCGGCGGCTTCGCCACCCTGCCGGGCGACATCCGGACGCCGGAGATCAAGGAATACCTGGCGGCCGCCGACGAGACGTGGGAGTCGATACCGGGATCGCTGAGCGGCAACGACCCCGCCCCGCCGTCCACCGCCGCGGCCTTCGGCTTCTTCTACGGGTACTACACGGCCGGCGTGGCGCTGGTCGAAGGACTGAAGGCGGTCGACGGCGACATCTCCGACCCCCGGGCGTTCCAGGCCGCCGTCGCCGGTCTCACCCTCGACCTGCCGCACGGCAGCATCAGCCTGGACGAGAACCGCAGCGGCGTCGTCGACGTCGGGCTCTCGCGCCTCGTCGTCGACGACTCCGGCGAGGTCGTACAGGAGAGCGTGGCCATCGTGCCCGGCGTCGACCAGACCTTCGGCGGCACGTTCAGCCCGGACACCCCGTCGCCGGGCCGGGACTTCCCGGCGTGTGAGAAGCGGGACCTGCCCTGGGAGGGCAAGGCCATCCCCGTCGTCGACGGCGCCCCGCAGCGATAGGAGATCCCGGTCATGGCCCACACGAGCACGGTGCCGTCCGAGCCGGCCGGCAGAGCGCCCGTCGTCCAGGTCCGCGCGCTCACGGTGGCGTTCGGCGGGCTGCTCGCCCTGAACGGCATCGACCTCGCCGTCGCGCGGGGCGAGCGGCTGGCAGTCATCGGCCCGAACGGAGCCGGAAAGACCACCCTGTTCCACGTGATCGCCGGTGAGGTGACGCCGGTCAGCGGATCCGTCCTCATCAAGGGCGTCGAGTGCGTCCACCGGCCGTCGCGCTACCGCCCCCGGCTGGGCGTCGCACGGACGTACCAGAAGGCCCGGGCCCTGGCCGGCCTCACCGTACGCGAGAACATCTACCTCGCGCTCGCCGGAGTGCGGGGCCGGCACCGGGCACTGTGGCGGTCGTCCACCGACCGGCGGATGAGCGACGAGGCCGCCGACGTGGCGCGCCGGGTCTGGCTGGCGGGACAGCTCGACGCCACGGCGGGAGAACTGGCCCACGGGCAGCAGCGGCAACTGGAACTCGGCATGGCCATCGCCACGAGGCCGGACGTGATGCTGCTCGACGAACCGGCGTCCGGCCTGTCGCGGGGCGAGCGCGAACGCCTCGTCGAGCTGCTGGAGTCGTTCGACGAGGACCTGACCCTGCTGCTCGTCGAGCATGACATGGACGTGGCATTCAGCATCGCCCAGCGGGTGGTGGTGATGGCCGACGGGGAGCAGGTCGCGGCCGGAACCCCCGCCCAGGTACGCGGTGATCCACACGTCCACCGGATCTACCTGGGCACGGAGGCACCGCTATGAGCACGGCCCCCCTTCTCGACGTTCGCCGGCTGCGCTCCGGCTACGGCGCCTCCGTGGTCCTGGAGGAACTCAGCTTCAGCATGGGCGTCGAGGCCGTCGGGATCGTCGGCCGCAACGGCATGGGGAAGACCACGCTCTGCGACACCCTGGTCGGATTCCTTCCGGCGTCGGGCGGGGAGGTCAGGCTGCGCGGTGAGCGGGTCGAGGGCCGGACGCCGGAGAAGATCGCGGGCGCCGGTATCGCCTACGTCCCGCAGGGCCGGCGGCTCTTCCCGTCGCTCACCGTCGACGAGCACCTGGCGATGCTGGCCAGGCGGGCACGCGCCAAGCGATGGACCCCCGAGGCGGTCTACGAACTCTTCCCGCGGCTGGCCGAGCGCAAGAAGCACGGCGGTGCCGCCCTCTCCGGCGGTGAGCAGCAGATGCTCGCCGTGGGACGGGCGCTGCTGCTGAACGCGCGCCTGATCGTGATGGACGAGCCGTCCGAAGGGCTGGCTCCGACGATCGTCGACGTCCTCGTCGACGTCGTCCACCACCTCGTCGACGAGGGGGTGGCCGTACTCGTCGTCGAGCAGAACCTGCGCGCCGCGGTCCGGATGGCCCGGCGGCAGCTCGTCATGGTGTCCGGCCGGCTGGAGGCCGAGTTCAGCGGCGACGACCTGCTCAACCGGCCGGACCTGCAGAGCAGGTACCTCGGCGTCGGCGGCGCCGGCCGGGCACTCCGGTGAGAGGTCCGGCTCCGCCGTGCGGTGGACGAACGGAATCGCGAGGGGAGAACCGATGAAGGCGACAAGGACGTTCGGGGTCAACACCTGGGTGTGGACCTCGCCCCTGACCGACCGCAGGCTGGCCGAGCTGGCACCCCGCGTACGGGAGTGGGGCTTCGACGTGATCGAGCTCCCGGTGGAGAACGTCGGCGACTGGGATCCCGGCCGGGCGGCGAAGCTGCTCGACTCGCTCGGTCTGTCGGCCACCCTCGTCGTGGCGATGGGACCGGGGCGCGAGCTGGTGGCCGCCGGCGGGGAGACGATCGCCGCCACGCAAGATCTCCTGCGGCGCGTGGTCGACGCGGCGGCCACCGTGTCCTCGCCGGTCGTCGCGGGCCCGCTGTACGCCTCGGTGGGGCGCACCTGGCGGATGGACGACGCGGAGCGGCGCGCCTGTTACGCGCAGGTGCGGGACGGCCTCGCCCCGGTGGTCGAGCATGCGCGCGAAGCCGGCGTCACCGTGGCGGTCGAGCCCCTCAACCGGTACGAGACGAGCGTGGTCAACACCGTCGACCAGACGCTGGAGGCGCTGGCCGGGCTGCCGGCCGAAGGCTGCGGGGTGGCCCTGGACGTCTACCACATGAACATCGAGGAGCAGGACATCCCGGCGGCCATCCGGAGGGCGGGCGACCGGATCGCCCACGTCCAGGTATGCGCCAACGACCGGGGTGCTCCGGGCGCGGACCACCTCGACTGGCCGGGCATCCTCACCGCGCTCGACGCCGCCGGCTACCGGGGGCCGCTCGTGATCGAGTCGTTCACCGGCGACAACGAGACGATCGCGACGGCCGCCTCGATCTGGCGGGCACTGGCACCGAGCCAGGACGCGATCGCCGTCGACGGGCTGTCCTTCCTCGCCGGGCTGTCCGCCGGGCACCACCGCACCCCCTGAATTCTTCGGTCAGCACCCGCCACGAAGCGACGGAGAGGACTATGCGACAACGCCATAGATACGCCCTGCTCACGGTGGTGATCGCGCTCCTGGTCTCGTTCCTTCCAGGAATGGCCACCAGCGCGGCACAGGACGCCGAGCAGGAATACGACGTGCTCTTCTTCCACAAGACGACCGGCTTCCGGCACGACTCGATCCCGTCCGCCCTCGCGGCTGTCGAACAACTCGGCCAGGAGAACGGCTTCACCGTCACCGAGACACAGGACGCCTCGGTCTTCACCGACGAAGGGCTGGCGCAGTACGAGGCCGTGGTCTTCTTCACCGACGGTGAGAAAACCCTCGACACCGGGCAGCGGCACGCGTTCGAGCGCTACATCCAGCGCGGCGGAGGCTTCGCCGGGCTGCACTCGTCGTCGAACATGGACAAGACGGACTGGCCCTGGTGGTCCGAGCTCATGGGCGGCGCGTTCTTCAAGAGCCACCCCTCCGGGGCCGACCAGTTCCAGGAGGCGACCGTACGGATAGAGGACCCCGACCACCCGTCGACGGCCGGGCTCCCGGCCGCATGGGTCCGCGAGGACGAGTGGTACAACTTCACCGCCAATCCGCGTGAGGACGTCCACGTCCTCGCCACGCTGGACGAGTCGACGTACGACCCGGGCCCGGACGCCATGGGCGAGGACCACCCCATCGCCTGGTGCTCCGCCTTCGACGGCGGCCGGACCTGGTACTCGGCGCTGGGCCACAGCCCGGACGACTACGACGAGCCGCAGTTGCGCCGGCACATCCTCGGCGGCATCGAGTGGGCGGCGGGCACCGCCGAGGGCGACTGCGGCGAGCCCCGCGAAGGGAGCCCGACGGAGTCCTCCTTCGAGAAGGTCGCGCTGGACGACAACACGGCCAACCCGATGGAGCTGGCCGTCGCCCCCGACGGACGCGTCTTCTACGTCGAGCTGGGCGGCACGGTGAAGCTCTACGACCCCGAGTCCGGCGCCGTGCAGACGGCCGCGCAGATCCCGGTCCACCGCGGCAACGAGAACGGGCTGCTGGGCATCGCCCTCGATCCCGACTTCGAGACGAACCAGTGGGTCTACCTCTTCTACAGCGCACCGTCGCCCGAGGTGCAGCACGTCTCCAGATTCACCGCCGACGGCGACACCCTGGACCTGGAGTCCGAGAAGGTCCTGCTGGAGATCCCGCACCAGCGGGAGGTGTGCTGCCACTCCGCCGGCTCGATGAGGTTCGGCCCCGACGGCAACCTCTTCATCTCCACCGGCGACGACACCGCGCACTTCGCCTCGAACGGCTTCGCCCCGATCGACGGGCGCGTCCACGACGACCACAACAGCGAGGACGCCAAGCACTCGTACGACGCGCGCCGCACCTCCGGCAACACCAACGACCTGCGCGGCAAGATCCTCCGGATCAGGCCCGAGGACGACGGCACGTATGCCATCCCGGAGGGCAACCTGTTCCCGCCGGGCACGGAGAAGACACGGCCCGAGATCTACACGATGGGCCACCGCAACCCGTTCCGGATCGCCGTCGACGACGAGACCGGCTGGGTCTACGCCGGCGAGGTCGGTCCCGACGCGGGCAGCGACAACGCCGACCGCGGCCCGCGCGGCTACGACGAGTGGAACCAGATCCGCGAGGCCGGCAACTACGGCTGGCCGTACTGCATCGCAGACAACCAGGCGTACCGCGAATGGGACTTCGCCTCGGGCACCCCGGGTGAGTCCTTCGACTGCGAGAACGGTCCCGCCAACAGGTCCCCGTTCAACACCGGCCTGGAGACCGTCCCGCCGGCCAAGGACGCCTTCGTCTGGTACCCGTACGGGCAGTCGCCGCAGTTCCCGGAGCTCCCCCAGGGCGGCGGGCGCTCCGCGTACGCCGGCGACGTGTACCACTACGACCCCGAACTGCTGGGAGACGGGCAGTTCCCCGAGTACTACGACGACGCGGTCTTCGTCATGGAATGGTCGCGCAAGTGGATCGGCGCGCTCCGGCTGGACGAGAACGGCGACTACAAGAGCTTCGAGCGGTTCATGCCGAACACCACCTTCCGCAGCCCGCACGACATGGAGTTCGGCCCTGACGGGGCGATGTACCTGATCGAGTGGGGCATGGACTTCAACTACGGCGGGGCGAACGTCAACCCGGACTCCGGCCTCTACAAGATCAACTACACCAAGGGTGCGCGCACCCCCGTCGCGAAGGCCGCCGTCGACAAGGACTCCGGGCCCGCTCCGCTGGACGTCGCCTTCTCCAGCGAGGGCAGCCACGACCCGGACGGCGACGAACTGACGTACACCTGGGACCTCGGTGACGGTACGACATCGGACGAACCCGACCCGACCCACACCTACACCCAGCCCGGCGAGTACACCGCGCAACTCACGGTCAGCGACCCGTCGGGACGTTCCAGCAGCTCCAACGTCACGATCACCGCGGGGAACACCCGTCCCGAGGTGACCGTGGAACTGCCACACAACGGCCAGGTCTTCGACTGGGGCGACAAGATCCCCTTCAAGGTCTCGGTCTCGGATGCCGAGGACGGCTCCGGCAACGCGATCGACTGCGAGCGCGTCACCGTCCAGCAAGGGCTCTACCACGACGAGGGCGGTAACGCCCACGTGCATCCGGGCGAGGCACAGAACGGCTGCGAAGGGGTGCTCGCGACCCAGAGCGACGCGGAGCACGGCGAAGCGGCGGACATCGCGCTCACCGTGACCGCCGGCTACACCGACCTCGGTGGCGAGTCCGGTGCGCCTGCGCTCACCGGCGGGGTGACGCACTTCCTGCAGCAGACGCGGAAGGAGGTCGAGCACTTCGGCGACTCGTCGAAGGTGAGCGTCCGCGACGCGAACGACGAGGAGACCGGCGGCGGTGAGGCGATCACCGCCGGGGACGGCGCCTGGGCGTCGTACGACCCCTACAACCTCGACGGCATCGGCGACGTGACGCTCCGTGCGGCGGCGGCCGAGGACGCCACGGTCGAGGTACGGCGCGGTGCGCCCGACGGCGAACTGCTGGGCAGCGCGCAGATCGAGGGCAACGTCGAGGTGCCGCGGGCCGGCGGCCCGGAGGGCTTCGGCAACGCCGTCCGGCTCGGCGGGTCCGGCGAGTCGGAGAAGGTGGAACTGCCCACGGGCATCGTCGAGGGTGCCGAGGACTTCACCGCCTCGGCATGGGTGAACTGGTCCGGCGGCCAGAGCTGGGCCCGGATCTTCGACTTCGGCTCCGGCACCGGCAACTACATGTTCCTGACGCCGAGCGCCGGCGGCACCGGCAAGCTCAGGTTCGCGATGACGACCGGCTCCGGCGAGCAGCAGATCGAAGGCTCGCAGGCGCTGCCCACCGACGGCTGGCAGCACGTCGCGGTCACGCTGTCGGGCACCACGGGAACGCTGTACCTCAACGGAGAACCGATCGGGACCAACGACGACATCACGTTGGACCCGTCGGATCTGGGCCCCACGGCGCAGAACTGGATCGGCGACTCCCAGTGGTCGGCGGACCCGCTGCTCGACGGCGCGGTCGACGATTTCCACATCTTCGACCGCGCGCTGGCGCCGGGAGAGATCAAGTCGCTGACCGCCGCCCCCGGCGGTGACGTGGGCGGTGGAAACGTCGCCTGGTACCGGTTCGACGAGGACGGCGGCGCGCACGTCGCGGACTCCTCCGAGCAGGGCAACGACGCGCGCATCGTACTCGCGGAGTCCGCTGCGACCTGGCAGAACGTGACGGTGGACCTGAAGCCGACCGAGGGGACGTTCCCGCTGTACCTCGTCTTCCCGGACGGTCAGGTGCGGGTCAACTGGATGGAGTTCGGCAAGTCCGGAGTCGATCCGGGGGAGTGCGCCACTCCCGATCAGCGGGCGACGGTGGTCGTCGGCGACGTCGACAGCGGGGTGAAGAACCACGAGGCCGGCGGCGGGTGCACGATCAACGACCGCATCCTGGATGAACAGGAGTGGAGCAGTCGCGGCGAGTTCCTCACCTATGTGAGGGAGGTGACCGACGCGCTCATGGACGACGGCGTGATCACCGGGCCGGAAGCCCGTGACATCAGACGTGCCGCCGCCCGCAGCGGGATCGGCCGCGCCGCGTAGGACGCGGCCCCGGCCCAACCCTGCACACCAGGGCGGCCCGGCGAGAACCGCCGGGCCGCCCGACCGCTGGTGGGAGCGAGGGTGCCGGCCGGTACCCTAGGCCCCGGCGCTTGCGGCGCCTAGGTAGTCGATGCGGTAGAGGCCGGAGTCGTTGTTTCCGCCCCCGAAGGAACTGCCCCACTCCAGGAGGTAGAGCGCGCCGTCCGGGCCGAACGTCATGTCCATCGGCCTGATGAACCCGGTGCCGGACATGAACGCGTTGACGGACTCCAGGTTGCCGCTCCCGTCGGAGCGGATCTCCTTGATGAAGTTGCGGTCCCACTCGTAGAAGAACGCCGAGCCGTCGAACGACTGCGGGAACTTGGTGCCGGACGGGTTGCCGGCGTCGAAGCGGTAGACGGGTCCGGCCATCGGGGCGATACCGCCCGTGCCGAGTTCGGGGAACTCCGCTGAGGCGTCGTAGCCGTACCACATGCCGGGCTTCTTGACGGGTGGCAGCTCGGTGAGACCGGTGTTGTTGGGGGACTCGTTGACGGGGTGGGCGCAGTCGAACTTCGGGCCGGTCTGGCCCGTGTCGGGGTTGTAGGGGGCGTAGGGCTGGTTGTTGCCGTGGCAGAAGGGCCAGCCGTAGTTGCCGGGTTCGGTGATGACGTTGTACTCGCCCAGGCCCGCGGGGCCGCGGGCGTCGGTCACACCGCGCCGGTCGGGCCCGTAGTCGGCCATGTGCACGGCGCCGGTGGCGGGGTCCACGGAAAAGCGGAAGGGGTTGCGGAAGCCCATGGCGTAGACCTCGGGGCGGGTGTTCGCCGTTCCCACGGGGAAGAGGTTGCCGTCGGGGATGGTGTATCCGCCGCCGCTGGTGGGCCGGATGCGCAGGATCTTGCCACGCAGGTCGTTGGTGTTGCCGGCGGTGCGCGCCGAGTCCTGCATCTCATGGCCCGGGCGCCAGTCCAGCGGGGCGTAGCCCCGCCAGGCCGGGTCGAGGTTGGGCGCGGTGTCGTCGCCGGTGCCGATGTAGAGGGTGCCGTCCGGGCCGAACTCCAGGCCGCCGCCGGTGTGGCCGGGCTCCGGGTAGGTCCGGTCCCGGTAGGCGGGGATGTCGATCACCCGCTGCTCGCTCGACAGATCCAGCGTGTTTCCCTCAAGGGTGAAGCCGGACACCCTGTTGACGTCTGCGGCGCTGTCGGCAGGGGAGTAGTTGAGGTAGATCCTGTGGTTGGTGGCGAAGCCGGGGTCGAGGGCCAGCCCGATGAGCCCGTCCTCACCGCCGGTGTACACCTTGAGGTTTCCGGCGGTGGCGGTGGACCGGGTCGCCGGGTCGAAGACGCGTACGGCGCCGCCGCGCTGGATGTAGATCACGCGGCCGTCCGGAGCGACGTCCAGCTCCATGGGATCGGCGGTGCCGTCGTCGAGCGTCACCTTCGCGAAGGCGTCCTGCTCGGCGGCCCGGGCGTGGGACGCGGTCGCCGTCAGGGCGCCGGCCGCGAGTAAGGGGGCCATGGCCAGCGCTACGAGGGCGCGTGGGCGTTTGCGGTGTCGTTCCTTCATGTGGGGGGCCTCTCGATGGAATGCGGCTCCGGCATTGCCGGCGGGAAAGGGAAGGTGGCCTTCGCAAACGGCTGGATCCGGCGGCGACGGCGTCCGGGGGCTGGCGCGTCAGATCATCCGGGCGGGTGGGTGCGGGAACGCGAAGCCGTTCACGGCTCCTCCAGGAAGGTCGTCAGGAGCCGGTGCAGCTCCGCCGGTCGTTCGGCCGGTGCGGCGTGCCCGCACGCCCCGAACAGGTGCGCCCGCACATCGGGCAGCAGGTGAAGAAGTCGCAGGGTGCTGGACTCCAGCGGCACGACGCGATCCTCCGTGCCGTGTACGAGGAGCGTGGGCGCCCGGATCCGCCCGAGTTCGCCGGCGGTCAGCGCGAGGTCACGGACCCACCGCTCGCGCGGCGGCGGGAACATGACGGCGAACGCCTCGAGCGGACCCGGCTCGAGGGTGGCGGCCAGCCGTGCCTCGACGGCTTCGGCGGTGCGGAACGCCTCGTCGACGTGGAGCAGTTCGAGGAGCCCGCGGGCCGCCGCGCGCCCGGGGCGGTACGCCCAGAGCCGGTCGAGGCCCGGCGGCAGCGGCATGTCGACGCCGAGGGTGCCGATCCCCGCCAGCCGGGCGACCGTCCGCGGCCGGGCATGGGCCACGGAGAGCGCGATGGCGCCGCCCATGGAGTTGCCGACGACGGCGCAGCGGTCCAGCGCCAGTTCGTCCAGGAGCTCCAGGATCTGCGCCGTCCACACCCGGCGGCCGTAGGAGTGCTCCCCGTCGGCCGCGGGACCGGGGAGCAGCCTGCTCCGCCCGAAGCCGGCGAAGTCGGGTGCGATGACGCGGAAGCGGGGCGCCATGGCAGCCATGAGGGGGTCCCAGGCCGCACCCGAGACACCCGGGCCTGAGCCGTGCAGCAGGACGACGGCCGGACCCGAACCCGCCTCGCGCACACAGGTCTCGGATCCGGCGGTCCTGACCATCCGTTCCTCGATGCCGGTGTGCGTCGTCCTCGTGCCGTCCGGGCGCGCGCCGCCCACGGGAATGCTCATGCGACGGCGGTCAGGCAGGGCCGGCGGAGCGGTCGAGAACCGCCACGAACGCCCGTGACCACTCCGGCAGATCCGGCCAGCCCCGGCAGGAGACCATGTTCCCGTCGACGACGTCGGGCCCGTCCACGACCGTCGCGCCGGCATTCTCCATGTCGGCGGCCAGGGGCCCGAACGCAGCCGTCTTACGCCCCTTCAGGAGGCCGTAGGCCGCCGGTACCTGCGGTCCGTGACACACCGTGCCCACGGGCAGGTTCCGGGCGAAGAAGTACTCCGTGATGCGGCGGACGTCGGCGTCGAGGCGGATGTACTCGGGAGCGCGGCCACCGGGGATGATCAGGCCCGCGTACCCCGTCGGATCGACCTCCGAGAACGCCAGGTCGACGGGGAGCCTGCGCCCGTTCTTCTCCGTGTAGGCGTCGGACCCCGGCTCGAAATCGTGGATCACCAGTTGCACGTCCCGGCGCGTCGGCGCCGCGACGTCCACCTGATGGCCCGCCTCGCGCATGCGGAAGACCGGGTACATCGTGTCCAGTTCCTCGGCCGCGTCGCCGACGAGGACAAGCACCTTCTTCATCGTTCCTCCGGTTCTCGGCAGTCTGCGGGCAGGCCGCTGCATGTGCCGGATCGTGGACCAGGCATGGAGGTGTTCCTTCGGGCGCCGGCGGAGGGGTCGGCCGGGAGAGCGTGGGCCCGTGGACATCATACGTTTGGGAGCGCTCCCAGATGAGGAGGCTAGCGCTCCTCCTCCGGGCTGTAAACGGATGCGCCGGCCCGGGGGGCCGCTGGATTTCGCGCTGCCCGGCGGCGCGGGAGGCGGAGCCGATGCGGCCGGGCATCACGCGGAGGGCGGGGAGGCCGGGGTGTACGCGAACCAGTCGAAGGCGACCGTGCCTTCGGTGGCGTACATGCCGATGACGCGGCCGGTGAAGCCGCAGGCGATCTCGGTGGACAGGTAGCGCCCGTCCAGTTCGGCGAGGAGCCGGGCGTCCGGGGCGCCGGGATCGCCGAGCCAGAAGGCGAGGGTGTCGGGGCCCGTGGCCGCGGCGTCGGTGAGTTCGGGCGACGCGGGCACGAGGCGGGACGTGCGGATCGCGAGGGTGAGGGTCAGCGGCCCGGGCGGGACCGGCCGGGTGGCCACGGTCTGGCGCAGTGGACCGATGCGGGCGACGACGCCGGCCTCCCCGTTCCCGACCTCCAGTTCGTAGTGGTGGGCCTCGTCGAGGCGGACGCCGAGGCCGCCGCGTCCCGTACCCGGGTCGACGGCGACGGTGACGCGGCAGTCGTGGTGCTGCTGGCGGCGGCCGACGAACGTGTGTCCGGGGCGGTCGAGGGTGGTGCCGGTGGCGCTGAGCGTCAGCCAGCCGGGGCGCTCGGTGAGCGACCAGGACTCCTCCGGGCGGGCGAACGGCGAGATCCAGTGCGGCGCGAGGGCGGGGCCGTCGAAGTCGTCGCGGGCGGGCGGGGCCGGAACGGGGTGCCAGGCGCCGCCCGGTGCCGGGTGGTTCTCGGGAACGGGTGCGACGACGGGCCAGCCGTCCTCCGTCCACTCCACGGGGGTGAGGAACGTCTCGCGGCCGAGCACGTGCACGTCGGGGGTGAAGCCCCGGGGCCGGACGCCGAGCAGCACCATCCACCAACCCCCGTCGGGAGCCTCGACCAGGTCGGCGTGGCCGGTGTTCTGGATCGGGTGGGCCGTACCGCTGTGGGACAGCAGGGGGTTGGCGGGTGCGCCTTCCCAGGGGCCGCGCGGCGAGCGGCTGCGGGCGACGGACACGCTGTGGCCGCGTTCGGTGCCGCCCTCCGCGATCAGCAGGTACCACCAGTCGCCGATGCGGTAGAGGTGCGGCGCCTCGGGAAACTTCAGGCCCGTGCCCGACCAGGTGGCGAAAGGACCTTCCAGCACCTCCCCCTCGACCGGGTCGATCCTGGCCAGGTTGATGCCGCCTTCGGGCCCGGAGAAGGCGCTCCAGCAGGTGCCGTCCTCCTCCCACGCCAGATCGGGGTCGATCCCGGGCAGGTCGATCCACACCGGGTCGCTCCACGGCCCCTCCGGCCGCGCTGCCGAGACGACGAAGTTGCCGCCGCCGTCGATGTTGGTGTTGATGACCCAGTAACGGCCGCGGTGGTGGCGGATCGTGGGGGCGTAGAGGCCGCCGGACGCCTTGGCGCCGGGGAGCGGCAGCGGCAGTTGCCCGGGCCTGTCGAGCACGTTGCCGATCTGCTCCCAGTGGACGAGGTCCTTGCTGTGGAAGAGCGGCAGCCCGGGGAAGTACTCGAAGCTGGAGCAGACCAGGTAGTAGTCGCCGCCGACCCGGCACACGCTCGGATCGGGATGGAACCCGCTGATCACGGGATTGTCGTACGTACGCACGGGAGGTGCTCCCTTCGGGTCGCCGGGCGCCGTGGAGCGGAGCCGGCCGCTCTGGCTCACCGGCTGAATCCGGCGGTCAGACCGCTGAGCAGTTGGCGGCGGCCGAAGGCGTAAAGGACGATCAGTGGCAGGGTGGTGAGGACGACGGCGGCCAGGACCGCGGGGATGTTCACCCCGTACTCGCCCTGGAAGGTCCACAGCGCGAGGGGCAGAGTCCGCTGGGAAGGGCTCTGGGTGAGGATCAGCGGCAGCAGGAATCCGTTCCAGATGGTCAGCGCGTTGAAGATGGTCACGGTGAGGATGGCCGGCCGGGTGAGCGGGGCCGCCAGGCGCCACAGTGTTCCCCACTCGGTGGCCCCGTCCACCCGCATCGAGTCGAACAGTTCCTTGGGCACGTCCCGGATGAAGTTGGCGAGTATCAGCACGGACAGCGGGATGGCGAAGGCGATGGACGGCAGGATCAGCGCCAGCAGGCTGTCATAGAGCTGCAGCTTGATGATGATCAGGTAGACCGGGATCGCCGTCGCCTGCAGCGGGATGGCGAGGCCCATGAGGAACAGCCCGTTCACCACGCGCAGGAAGCGCAGGCGCCAGCCGCGCACGATCGCGTAGGCCGCCATGAAGGAGACCGTCACCGCCGGCACCACGGCGCCCGCGGTGACCACGACACTGTTCACGAAGTAGCTGATGAAGTCGGACTCCAGGACCAGCTCGTAGTTCTCCAGTGTGGGCTCGTCCGGCGGCGCCAGCGGGTTGCTCGCGTAGTAGTTGCTCTGGGCCTTGAGGCTGGTGATGAGGATCCAGTAGAGGGGTACGACGACGACGGCGAGCCAGAGCCATCCGGCCAGACCGCCGAGCCAGTTGCTCCGGCGGGCGGCCGGACCGGGGCGTCGCCGCCGCTCGCGGGGCGCGGTCTGCCGCGGTCGCGGCTTGGTCAGCGTGGTGGTCACGTCAGACCCCCTCGAGCTGGCTGTCACCGGCGTCCCGGCCGCCGAGCCGGCGCAGGAGCAGGGCGATGGCGAGACCCATGAGGACGAGGACGACCGCGATGGCGCTGGCCGGCCCCATCAGGTTGGCCTGGAAGCCCCGCTTGTACATGTCCAGCGCGAGGACCCGGGTGGCGTCTCCGGGGCCGCCCTCCGTCAGGACGAAGATGAGGTCGAAGAAGGTGAGCGACCCGATCACCATCAGCGTCGACGAGGTGATGATGGTGTACTTGAGCTGCGGCAGCGTGATGCTGAAGAACTGGCGGATCCGCCCCGCGCCGTCGAGCTGGGCGGCCTCGTAGAGGGACTGGGGGATCTGCTGGACGCCCCCCTGGTAGATCAGCGAGTGGAACGGGACGAACTGCCAGGAGACGATGAAGACGACGACGCCGAACGCGAGCCAGGGGCGCCCCAGCCAGTCCTTGCTCAGCCACTCGGTCCCCAGCCCGGCGCCCAGCCCGAAGTTGGGGTCCAGCAGCGCCTTGTACGCGACCGCGATCGCCGCGGAGCTGAGCAGGAGCGGGACGAAGTAGATCAGGCTCAGCACCGCGCGGTAGCGCTGGCGGCCGGCCAGGAAGGTGCCGAGCAGAATGCTCGCCGGTGTCTGTACCGCCCAGGAGACGGCCATCACCAGGAACGTCACCCAGAGGGCGTGCGGCAGCCCGGGGTCGGTGAGCACCGCACGCCAACTGGTCAGCCCGGACGGGTGGATGCCGCCGATCCCGTCCCACGTCGTGAAGCTCAGCAGGAGGACGCCGACGAGCGGGACGACGGCGAAGCCGACGAAGAAGAGCAGGGCCGGAACCGCCAGCCAGGGCAGGATGCCGCGCCGGTCCCCGCGCCCCGTGGAGCCGGTGAGGGTGCTCACTTGCCGATGACCTCGTTGAGGTTGTCGGTGAACTGCTCTGGCGAGATGGACAACTGGAACAGCCTGGCGATGTTGTCCAGCAGCGTCTCGGCGGCCGTCGGGCTGAGCGCCTGGTCCCAGGACTGGCCGAACGTCTTCGCGTTGCTGGCGATGCCGTAGACGAACTGAAGGAACTCGGCGCTCTCGGATTCGGCCAGCAGCTTCTCCGAGCCCTTAGCGATGGGCACCGCCCCGGTGTCGATCCACTCCTTCACCTCCTCGTCCGTGAGGACACCAGTGGCGAAGAAGTCCTTGGCGATCTTCTTCTGCTCGGCGCTGGCCTTCGAGGAGATGGACAGGTACTGGGCGGGGTTGCCGACGGAGTTGCCCGGATCGCCCTTGCCGCCTTCGACGGGCGGGAAGTTCATGAAGCCGAGGCCGCCACCGGAGACGAAGTCTCCGCCCTCGGCCTGCTGGATGCCGTACGACCAGGAGCCGTGCAGCATCATCGCGGCCTTGTCGGTGTACAGGAGCGCCTGGTCGGCGTTGGAGTCCGCGGTGATCGAGGAGAAACCCTTGATGAATCCGTCCGCCTTGATCAGGTCCTGCACCTTGGTCAGCGCCTCGATGGCGGCCGGGTGGGACCAGGCGCCCTTCTCGCCGTCGAAGACGGCCTGGAACACCTCGGGGCCGCCGATGCGGTCGAAGAGGAACTCCAGCCACATCATGTTCGTCCACCGGGACTGGCCGCCGAGGGAGAACGGCGCTATGCCCTCCGCGTTGAACCTGGGCACCAGGGCCATGATGTCGTCCCAGCTCTCGGGCGGCTCCACGCCGACGTCGTCGAAGACCCTCTTGTTGTAGAAGAGGACGATCGGCTCCACGCTCTCGAACGGCATCGCGTAGATCTTGCCGTCGACGGTCGCCGCGCCGAACGAGGACGGAAAGAGCCGGTTCTTGATCTCAGGGTTCTGGTCGAACCACGGGGTGAGGTCGTCGACCTGGCCGGCCTCCACGTAGCTGCGCAGCGTGCCACCGCCCCACCCCCAGATGACGGTGGGCGCCTTTCCGGCCCCGATGGCTGTCTTGATCTTCGTCTTGTAGGCGTCGTTCTCGAACGTGGTGACCTCGATCCGCCCGTCGGGGTTGGCCTCGTTGAACCGCTCCACCGCGCCGGTCCTGACGCCTTCCTGGGGCTGGCCGCTCAGGTGCCAGTACGTGGCCGTGCCGCCGTCGGCGCCCTTGCCGGGTCCGGACGAGCCGCAGGCGGCGAGTGCCGCGGACGCCGGCACACCGGCCGCCAGGCCGAGGAGGGTACGACGAGAGAGATGGATCTCCATGGGTGTTCTCCGCACTCGAAGGGCCGTCAGCTTCCGGCGGGCCAGGGCTGAAAAGTTTTCGAAATCCTGCTTCTGTTGAACCTGGTGGGTGCAAGTTAGGTATCGAGCATTTGGCTGTCAAGGCATGTGTAAGTCCGTTGTAGGGCAAGGTCTGTACGCGTACGCTCGAATGGAAGTGACCTTGAGGCAACCTCGCAAGGATCGAAAGATTTTCGAGACTCGCGGATCGAGTGCAGAGGAGTGCGCGATGCCCACGGCTGAATCACTACCGGTCACGGGCCGTGGCGCGCCCCGCTGGCGGGACCCGGCGCTGCCCGTGGCGGACCGGGTCGAGGCCCTCCTGGCCGAGATGACGGTGGCGGAGAAGGTCGCGCAGCTCGGCAGCCGCTGGAGCGGCAACGGCACGGTGCACACGGGCGACGACGGTGCCGGGCGGGCCGGAGCGCCGCGCGTGGCGCCGATCCAGGAGGTCTTCGAGTCCGGGAGCATTCCCCTGGCCGACGCGTGCAGGGATGGCCTCGGCCATCTCACCCGCGTGTACGGCAGCCGGCCGGTGACCCCGGTCGAGGGGGCCGCCGAGCTCGTCAGGTCGCAGCACACCGTCCTGCGGGGCTCCCGGCTGGGCATCCCCGCGCTCGTCCACGAGGAGTGCCTCACCGGGTTCACCACCTACGGCGCCACGGTCTATCCCGCGGCCCTCGCGTGGGCGGCGACGTTCGACCCGGAGCTGGTGCGACGGCTGGGGGCCGCGATCGGGCGGGACATGCGGGCGGTCGGCGTGCACCAGGGTCTCGCCCCGGTCCTCGACGTGGTCCGCGACTACCGGTGGGGCCGCGTCGAGGAGACCATGGGGGAGGACCCGTACCTGATCTCGATGCTCGGCGCCGCCTACGTCGCGGGGCTCGAGGGTGCCGGCGTCATCGCCACCCTCAAGCACTTCGCCGGCTACTCCGCGTCCCGCGCCGCCCGCAACCACGGGCCGGCGCCCCTCGGCCGCCGCGAGCTGGCGGACGTCATGCTGCCGCCGTTCGAGACCGCGATCGCGGTGGGCGGGGCCCGTTCCGTGATGAACGCGTACTCCGAGGTGGACGGGGTCCCGGCGGGGATCGACTCCTGGCTGCTCACCGATCTGCTCCGCGGCGACTGGGGTTTCACCGGCACCGTGGTCTCCGACTACGGGGCGGTCGCGTTCCTGGCCGGGATGCACGGGGTGGCCGCGGACACCGAGGAGGCGGGTGTACTGGCGCTCAGCGCCGGCATCGACGTGGAACTGCCCGACACGCTCGGCTTCGGCCCGCATCTCGTCGAGCGGGTCGGCCGGGGCGAGCTGTCCGAGTCCCTGGTGGACCGGGCGGTGCGCCGGCTGCTCACGCAGAAGGTCCGCCTCGGGCTCCTCGACCCCGGCTGGACGCCCGAGGGCTCGGTCGCCGGGGCCGCCGAGGTCGATCTGGACTCGCCGGAGAACCGGGAACTCGCCGCGGAGCTGGCCGAGCGATCCGTCGTCCTGCTCGACGCAGGCAGCGCACTGCCGCTCCTTCGCGCCGGACGTACCGCGCCGGGCCGGCTCGCCGTGGTCGGGCCGTGCGCCGCCGACTCGCGCACCCTCATGGGCTGCTACGCCTTCCCCAACCACGTCCTGCCCCGCCATCCCGGCCTGGGCCTCGGCGTGGCGGCGCCGACGGTCCTCGACGCGCTGCGCCGCGAACTCCCGGAGACCGGGATCCGCCACGAGCCGGGGTGCGAGGTGTCGGGCGACGACCGCTCCGGCTTCGCCGCCGCGGCGGCCGCGGCCCGCGAAGCGGATCTGTGCGTGGCGGTGGTGGGCGACCGCGCGGGCATGTTCGGCAACGGCACGTCCGGCGAGGGCTGCGACGCCGAGGATCTGCGGCTGCCGGGCGTCCAGGCCGATCTGCTCGCGGAGCTCTTCGCCACCGGAACGCCCGTGGTCGTCGTGGTGGTCTCCGGCCGCCCGTACGCCCTGGGCGAGGTGCATCCCCGCGCCGCCGGTCTGGTCCAGGCGTTCATGCCCGGCCAGGAGGGCGCCGCGGCGGTCGCCGGCGTGCTCTCCGGCCGGGTCCAGCCCGCCGGCAAGCTGCCGGTTCAGATTCCCCGCCGTCCGGGCGGTCAGCCCGGCACGTACCTGCAGCCGCCGCTCGGCGGGAACACCCACGGCATCAGCAGCATCGACCCGACGCCGCTGTTCCCCTTCGGGTACGGCAGGTCGTACACGACCTTCGAGGTCGACGAGCCGCGCGTGAGCGCGGCGGAGATACCCACCGACGGTGAGTTCGCCGTGTCGGTGCGGGTGCGCAACACCGGTGCCCGTGCCGGCCACGAGGTCGTCCAGTTGTATCTGCGCGACGTCGTCGCCCAGGTGACCCGCCCCGTCCGGCAGTTGGCCGGCTTCTTCCCGGTCCGGCTGGAGCCGGGCGAGAGCGCGCGGATCCGGTTCCAGGTGCATGCCGACCGGACCGCGTTCACCGGCCGGGACCTGCGGCGGATCGTCGAACCGGGGGAGGTCGAGGCGCTCGTCGGCACCTCCTCTGCGGATCTCCCCTGCCGGGTTACCGTACGGTTGACCGGCCCCACCCGTGTGGTCGGCCACGACCGGCGGCTCACGACGCCGGTGGAGAGACAGCAGGGGGAAGCCGATGCCGACGGACGCTAGGCGCACCACCTTGGCGACCATCGCCCGGGCGGCGGGGGTCTCGGTCGCGACCGTGTCCAAAGTGGTCAACGACCGAAGCGACGTGGCGCCGCAGACCCGCGCCCGGGTCCTGGAACTGCTGCACCGGCACGACTACTTCGCACCCGTGTTCCGCCACACCGAGGGTCCGCGGAGTCCGACCATCGAAGTGCAGTTCGCGGGCGGCCTCAGACCGTACGTGGCCGAGGCGGTGGAAGGCATCGCCGACGCGGCCGCCGAGCTGGGGGCCTCGGTGGTGATCGGCACCTCGTCCCATGCCCCGCACTGGGCCCGGGACCTGGTCACAGCCGGCCGCCGCGCCCTCATCGGGGTCACCAGCGTCTACACCGAAGCGCACCTGAAGGCCCTGGCCCGCGCCGGCCTTCCCGCGGTCGTGCTCGACCCGCTCCACCTGCCGCACAACCGGGTCAACAGCGTCGGAGCGACCAACTTCGCCGGCGGCCTGGCCGCGACCCAGCACCTGCTCTCCCTCGGCCACCGCCGCGTCGCGCACCTCGGCGGACCGGCCATGGCCGCCTGCAACCAGGCCCGCGCGCACGGCTACCGCGCCGCCATGGAGGCGGCCGGAGCACCCGTGCCCCCCGCCTACGTCCGGCCCGGGGAGTTCACGTACCGGGCCGGCCTGGCGGGCGCCGCGGCACTGCTGGACCTCGACGAGCAACCGACGGCGATATTCGCGGGAAACGACGAGATCGCCCTCGGCGTCATCGAGGCCGCCCGCACCCGCGGCCTGCGCGTCCCCGAGGACCTGAGCGTGGTCGGCTTCGACGACACGCTCCTCGCCCGGACCGCGTCGCCGCCGCTGACGACCGTACGCCAGCCGCTGAGGGAGATGGGCGGGGTCGCCCTGCGCACCGCCCTCCGCCTGGCCAACGGCGAGAAGGTGGAGTCCCACCACATCGAGCTGGCCACGGAGCTGGTGACCCGCGCGTCGACGGCACCGCCCGTCCCGCGTTCCGCCGTGGGCGGCGGATCCGGACCGGCGTGACCGTGACGGAGGGCGCCGGAAGGGAAGGGCCCCAGCCGGCGTGCGGCTGGGGCCCTCTTGCGACCGGCGTGGATCAGGTCAGCGCTGCAGGGTGAGGACGCCGGGCCGCCAGGGCAGTTGGTCGTACGGTCCGCCCGCGTTGGGGGACTTGCCCTGGTAGAGGAACTGCAGGTTGCAGGGGTCGATGGTCATGGTCTGGTCGGGGTTGGTGCGGACCAGGTCACCGTGGCTGATGTCGTTGGTCCAGGTGGCACCGCTGTTGGCCTTGCCCGCGAAGGGGTTGCCCTCGCTCGCGGCCTGCGGGGTCCACGAACCGTTCAGGCTGGAGGAGGTGAACGAGCGGAAGTAGCGCCCGTTCGCCCCTATCGCCTCGACGATCATGAGGTACTGGTTCTGGTCCTTGACCTTGTAGACCTGGACCCCCTCGAACAGGTTGTTCGTCGAGTCGCTCATGATCGTCGTGTACGACGAGCCGAAGTTGCCGGGGAAGTTCCCGATCGGCATGCTCGCCCGGTAGATCTTGCCGTTGTCACCGGCGAAGAACAGGTACATGTTCTGGCCGTCGGCGATCAGGGTCTGGTCGATCGGGCCGGTGCCGGAGCCGGAGATGCTGCCGGTGAAGAGCGGCTGCGGCGCGGACCAGCCGTTGGGGTTGGTGGGGTCGCTCGACGTGCGGTAGATGAAGGGCCACTGACCCCACTGGTAGGCCAGCACCCAGATGTTCTTGGGCGCGAAGTAGAACAGGGTGGGGGCCACCGCGGCCTGGTTCATCCCGTTCTGGCCGGCCGAACCCATGTCCGACCAGTTCGTGAAGGGACTGAACGCCATCGAGCCGTACGTCGATCCCGACACCTTCGTCCCGTAGACCAGGTGCTTGCCGTTGTGCACCACGCTGGTGAAGTCCTTCAGCGACACCCACCCGTTCGCCGGCTGCGCCAGCACACCCGTCGACGACCACCGGTACGTCGACGGAAGCGCACACGCGTCGCCCGGTGTCCCGGACAGGCCGGTCCACTTCTGGTTGCTGCCGCCGTTGCACGTCCAGAGCACCACCGCCGTGCCGTTGGCCGTGGCCGCGCCCGAGACGTCCAGGCACAGCCCGGACTCCACGCCGACGACCGTGCCGTCTGAGTTCACCCGCCACTGCTGGTTCGCGCCACCGCTGCAGGACCAGATCTGCACCCGGGTACCGGGCGTGGTGGCGTGGCCGGGGACGTCCAGGCACTTGTTTCCGTACACGGTGAGCTGGTTGCTGTCCGTGTGCGTCCACTGCTGGTTGGACCCGCCGGAGCAGTCCCAGATCTGCAGTAACGCGCCGTCGGTCTGGCTGGCGTTCGCCACGTCGAGACACCGGCTGGATGCGGCGCTGCGCAAGGCGCCGCTGCTTGCCGCCTGAGCCGGGCCGGCGCCGATCGCCGGCGCCAACGCGATCAGGACCGCGACCGCGGTGGCGAGGACCACCAACGGGTGTGTGCGGCTGGAACTTCGTCTGCGCATGGGAACCTCCTCATCTTTGAGCAAGCGGTTCCGGTCGGCCCGGTCAGAGGCTGCCCGGACTGTCATGTCGATCGGTTCGTGATATCGAACGAGGATCGAAGTATCGGGCAGTGAGGATGATAGAGAACCGGCGAACGGCGTCAAGGATTCTCGCATGATTCGTTGCTCGGCTCGAAACAATCGGACCGCTCCCGGCGTGCCACCGCAGGCCGAGCCGGTCGAATGGCTCCCGGTCCGCGCGGTCGGCCCCGACGTGGCCTGTCGTTTCTCCCCCTTGCCGACGGCCTGCGAATCTTCGAACGGCATGCGAAATTTCGAACCTCCCGGAGCAGCCGCGGCGCGGGGTCCACCAACCTCGCGCCGCGGCCTGTCCACCACCCTCGGAGCACCCCGGAGACCGCACGGATCCCGGCCCGGGCGCCCTCCCAGCGAATCCGGGGGCCCTCCGGGCGTCACATGCCGGATCCTGCGGTGCCCGCGGCCCAGCGGATGCCGCCGAGCAGATGGCGCCGGAAGTCCGCCTGGGCATACGACTCGGCCGTGTGCCCGCCGCCCGTGTAGAACGAGCGACCTCCCGCGTACTCCTTGCACCACGCGATGGGGTGGTCGCCGTTCATGGTGCCGCCGCTGTAGCTGGACTCGTCGAGCGAGGCCAGCACATGGGCGCCGGCGCGGGGACTGGTGCGGTAGTTGTACCACTCGTCCGTGCGCTGCCAGGTCGCTGCGAGGTGGGCGGTCGCGTCGTGCGTCCGGTCCTCGACGACGACCGTGGCGCTCTGGATCTGCGGGTGGGAGTGGAAGTACGCGCCGACCAGTCCGCCGTACCAGGGCCAGTCGTATTCGGTGTCGGCGGCCGAGTGGACGCCGACGTACGCGCCGCCGCCCGCGATGTACCCCTCGAACGCCGCCTGCTGGGCGGCGCCGAGCACGTCGCCGGTGGTGTTCAGGAACACGACCACCTTGAAGCGCGCGAGGCTGTCGCCGGTGAACGCAGTGGCGTCCTCGGTGGCGGTCACCTGGAAGCCGTTCTCCGCTCCCAGTTCCCGGAGCGCGGTGATCCCCTCGTCGATGGCGTCGTGGCGGAAGCCCGCCGTCCTGGAGAAGACGAGGACTTCGTACGGGTCGCCGGAAGCCGCGGACGGGCCCGGGGCCGGCAGCGGCAGTGCCGCGGCGCCCGGAGCCGTCACGACCGGCAGCGCCGCGACACCCAGGGCTCCTCCGAGGAGCGTCCGGCGGGTCGGGAGCTCGGACATGTGGATGTTCCCTTCCGTGGTGGGTCGTCCCGGCGCCGGTCCGGGCGGCGAAGCGCCCGGCCCGGCGCCGGCTGGTCCGGGTGCCGTGCAGGCCGTGCCCGGTCAGCCCGCCTGCGTCGGTGACCCTGCGGCCCCGGAGACGCTCTCGATGCGGTACAGGGCGCTGTTCTGGTCGCCGGAGTGCCAGGTGGTGCCGTAGTCCAGGACGTACAGGGCGCCGTCGGGGCCGAACGCCGCGTCCATCGGCTGGGTGCCGGACCAGGGGAAGGCACTGATGCTGCCGCGGCTGCCGTCGGGGTTCACGGCGATGTTCTTGATCCAGCGGCGGCCCCACTCCATGGCGAAGAAGTCACCGTCGAATTCCTGCGGGAACTTCACCGCCGAGTCCAGGTCCGGGTCGTAGCGGTAGACGGGGCCGGCCATCGGCGCCTCCGAGCCGTTGCCGAACTCTGGCACGGAGCCGCCGTCGTAGGGGATCCACGCCGGCTGGGCCGGCGGAAGGGAGCTCTGGCCGGTGTTGTTCGGTGAGTCGTTGGTGGGCGAGGAGCAGTTGAACGCGCTGCCGGAGGCACCCGTGGCGAAGTCGAAGTTCACATAGGGAACGTTGTTGCCGACGCAGTACGGCCAGCCGTAGTTGCCCGGCGCCGGCACCCGGGTGAACTCCACCATGCCGCCCGGACCCCGGCTCGCGGAGGCCGCCCCGGCGTCGGGGCCGTAGTCGCCCACGTAGACCACGCCGGTCTCCTGGTCGACGCTCATCCGGTAGGGGTTGCGGAAGCCCATGGCGTAGATCTCCGGCCGCGTCTGCAGCGTGCCCGGCTCGAAGAGGTTGCCCTCCGGGATGTCGTACGAGCCGTCGTCGGCGACCTTGATCCGGAGGATCTTGCCGCGCAGGTCGTTGGTATTGCCCGCCGACCGCTGTGCGTCGAACACCGGGTTGCGGTTGCCGCGCTCGTCGATCGGGGTGTAGCCGTCGGAGGCGAAGGGGTTGGAGTTGTCGCCGGTGGTGAGGTACAGGTTGCCCTCGGCGTCGAAGTCGATGTCGCCGCCCGTGTGGCAGCACTGGCCGCGGTTGGTCGGCACTTCGAGGATCGTCTTCTCGCTGCCGAGGTCGAGGGTGCGGTTCTCGTTCAGAGTGAACCGGGAGAGCCGGTTGAGGCCCTCGAAGCGGGCGAAGTCGGCGGGCGAGCCGGTGCTCGGTGCGTCCCCCGGCGGGGTGTCGAGCGCGGGCGAGTAGTACAGGTAGACGAAGCGGTTGTCGGTGAAGCCGGGGTCGAGTCCGATGCCGAGCAGACCGTCCTCGAACTGGTAGTACACATCGAGTCTCCCCGCGACCCCGGTGGTCCCCTGGGGATCGGTGACCCGCACGGTGCCGTCGCGCGAAGTGTGCAGCACCGAGCGGTCGGGCAGCACGGCGAGCGACATCGGCTCGCCCGTCTCGCCCGCGCCTTTGGCGAGCGTCACCTGCTGGAACTGCGCCTGCCGGGTGCCGTCCGCCCCGGCGGGTCCGGCCGCGGCCGGCGACGGCAGCGTGGCGGCGGCTGCGGTGACGAGCAGCGGGCAGACCACCGCCGCGAGATACCTTCTGACGTGTCTGGGCATGTGAACCTTCCGTGGGGTGCCGGGGCGGGCCGCCCCGCGAGCTGCGCTCGGCAGAACGGCCCGGCCCCGTGGGGGACGGCGTACGCCGGACGTCAGGGAGCGCTGTTCAGGGCTTCCAGTACGGCGTTGTACGCCTGCTTCTTCTGGTAGTTGCCGTCGAACAGCAGCGGGGTGTCCTGGCCGCGCCACGAGTACTTGTCGGTGATGCCCCAGGTGGTGATGCCGGTGCAGCGGGAGACCGCCACGCACGCCTCGGTGACCGTGCGGTAGGCGTTGGCCTGCGCGGTGCCGGAGCCGCCGATGTCCAGCTCGGTGATCTGCACGTCGACGCCGAGGTCGGCGAAGCGCTGCAGGTTCTGCCGGTAGCTGCCGAGGTCGGAGTTCGAGTCGAGGTGGGACTGGAAGCCGACGCAGTCGATGGGGACGCCGCGGGCGAGGAAGTCCTGGACCATGCGGTAGATGGCGTCGCTCTTGGCGTTGACGCCGTCGGTGCCGTAGTCGTTGTAGCAGAGCGTCGCGCCGGGGTCGGCGGCGTCGGCGGCGCGGAAGGCGTCCTCGATCCAGCCGTTGCCGATCTGCTGCTGGAGGTTGGACTGGCGGCGGCTGCCGTCCCATTCGAACGCCTCGTTGACCACGTCCCAGGAGTCGATCTTCCCGGCGTAGTGACCGGCGACTCCGTCGATGTGGTCGAGCATCGCCTGGCGCAGGTCGCCACCGGTCAGACCGCTCACCCAGGAGGGCTGCTGGGCGTGCCAGACCAGGGTGTGGCCGCGTACGGACATGCCGTTGCTCTGGGCGTGGGCGACGAGCTGGTCGCCGCCCTGGAAGGTGAACTGGCCCCGCCTGGGCTCGGTGGCATCCCACTTCATGACGTTCTCGGCGACGATGCTGTTGAACTCGCGGTTCAGCGTGGCGGCGTAGTTCGCCTCGCCGAGGAGATGGGGTGCCACGGCGGCGCCGTAGTAGCGGCCGCTCTCGGCCGCCGAGGCGCCGAGGGTGTCGGCGGCGTGGGCGCTGCCGGGGAACGCCAGGAGGCCGGCCGCCGCCAGACCGGCGGACGTGACGGCCGCGGCGGCCGACCAGGCGCGGCGGCGCGTACGCCGCCTGCGGGAGGTGCTGGGCATGGCTGCTCCTTGTGTTCCGGTGGAGGGAGACAGGGCCGTCCGGCTCTGTCCGGAAACGGTGCCGAGGGTCCGGTGCGGCCGGAGCCGCACCGGGCCCGGTGGTTCAGGCGAGGACGGATTCCCAGCGGGTGCCGGGTGCGGTGGCGCCCGCGGGCAGGCGGTCGCGGGCGGCGGTGTCGCCGTACAGGCTCCAGCGGAACCAGTCCACGAGGGTGTTCTGGGTCTGATCGAAGGTCCGGAAGCCCGGGTTGAGATACGCGGCGTGGTCCGCGCCGACGTGGGTGAGGAACGCCTTGGGGGCGGACAGTTCCCCGTACGCCTGGCGGGCCAGGCCGTACTGGCAGGTGGGGTCCTGGTCGCCGTGGATGAAGAGCACGTTGGCGTCCAGCCCCGCCGGGTCGCCCATGTCCACGCAGGCGACCGGGACGGCGGCCTTGATCCGGTCGTCCGGCCACTTGGTCAGCAGGCCGTGGACGGTCATGCCGCCCATCGAGTGGCCGGAGACGCCGACGCCGGCCGCGGTGTCGATCTGCCCGGCGAAGGGGCTGCCCGAGGCGTCGTTCAGCGCCAGGGTCTGGGTGATGACCTCGGAGACGTCCTTCGACCACTCGCCTCCGTACACGGAACCGATGTTGGTGTTGTCGCTGATCGAGGGGGCGGGGCAGATGAAGCCGGCGGAGGCTATCGCGTGCGTCTGCGAGGCGTAGGAGTCGGAGTTGCCGTACGCGCCGTGGTTCCAGTGGGCGACGGGGAACACGCCGTCGGCGAGCGGGGCGTTCGGGACGGGATTGCCGCCGGGGGTCCCGGTGGCCGGGTAGAAGATCTTGGTGAACAGCCGTCGGCCGCCACGGGACCAGTTGTACTCGCGTACCCCGATGGCGAAGTCCTGGGCCGGTGCCTGCCGGAGGAGGCCGGGCCTGTAAGCGGGGCGGGCGGCGGCCGGTGCGGCGGCGGCCGGGAAGGCCGCGCCCGTCGTTCCGGCTATACCCACGCCCAGCAGGGCGCTCAGAGCGGTGCGCCGTTTCATGGACATACGAAGACACTCCTGTGGGGGGAAGGGATCTGCGGTGCGGACGCCGGGGCGCGACGCGCCGGGGCGTCCCGGGCGGTTCAGCAGGCGGCGCCGGCCCGGGCAGGGCCGAAGAGAACGGCCGCGGCGGCCCGTACGAGAGGCGTACGCCGGCGTTGGTTCGACAGAGGCATGGGGGTTCTCCATCGCGGCTCAGCCGGAGGGGCCCGCCACGCGGGCGTCGTGTGCCCGGGAGTCCGGACACGCGCGGGGAGAGCCTCACCGGAACGAAAGAACTGGCTGTGCGAGTGCTGCCGTGCGCGGCGGCCTGCGCGGATCGCAGGCCGTAGAGGCCCCGAGTGTTCGATATGTCGAACTATGGTCGAACTCTCAGACATGGATGATTGGAGGGTCGGCCCGGCGCGTCAACCCCCTTCGCGGACCAATTTCGATTTGGGGGTCGAAATTTTCGGCGGCCTGGGCCTCATGAAGCGATCGCCTCGCGCAGGTACGGGATGGTCTGAGGCCCTTCGGGCAGCACGCACAGACGGGCTGCGGGGCCGGCGGCCGCCAGTGCCCCGGCGACGGCCGCGCTGACGTCTCCGGTCTGCTCGAGATGGGCGGCCGCGAGGTCGGCGGCGGACAGGCCGTCGGTGTGCATGACGACCCGGCAACGCGCCAGGATGGCCGCCTGGATCTGCACCTGCCACTGGTCCGGCACGGTCTCGGCGCGGGCGCCGATGGCGTCCAGCAGCGCCTGCGGCGACGGTGCGGAGGAGAGGACTTCCCGGTACGAGCCGTGGTCGGGGAAGCCGTCGCGGCACTCGGCCGCGCAGATGATCGTGCCGCCCGGACGCACCACCTGGTACGCGGCGGACATGCCCTTGACCGCCTGGTAGAGGTTCTGGTCAAGCGGAAAGCCGGAGTTGGTCGTGACGACCACGTCGTAACGGGTGCCGACCGGACGCATCGCCGTCCGCGCGGCCTCCGCGGTGGCGGCGGCGTGCATGGCCGGCAGATCCCCGCCGAAGGCGGCGACGATCTCCTGGCCGCGGTTGAGGACGACGTCGAGCGCGAACGTCACGCCGGTGCCCGCCGCGATCGCCCGCACGTCGTCATGGACCGGGTTGCCGTGCGTGACGCCCCACGTCGCGCGCGTGTCGGCGATGCGGGCGGCGTCGTGCAGGACGAGGACCGTCTCCAGCGCCGCGAGCCCCGGCGCGACGAGCTTGGGGCCGCCGGAGAAGCCGGCGAAGAAGTGCGGCTCGACGAAGCCGGTGGTGATCCGCACGTCCGCCGCGGCCCACTCGCTGTTGAGCCACACCGGCACGCCGGCACCGTGGGTGCCCATCCAGGTGAGGCCCGCGCGGTCGGTCGCGTCGTGGTTGACGATCCGCACGGTGTCCACGACGGCGTCGCCGAACATCCGGCGCAGCTCGGCGTCGGTATTGCCGCGGTGCGTGCCGGTGGCGACCAGGATCACCACGTCCTCGGTCCTGACGATGCCGTCGAGTTCGGCGAGGAGGGCGGGGATCATCAGGTGCCGTGGTTGCGGACGGGTGCCGTCGCAGGCCGAGATCGCCACCGTCTGCCCGGGGCGCACCCGCTCGCGCAACGGCGGTCCGGCCACGGGCTCGCGCAGCGCGGTACGCAGCACGGCCGACGGGTCGCGGGCGCCGGACCGGTGCACCGGCGCGACGACCGTGGCCGTCTCGGGAACCTCGATGCCGAGCCCGTGTTCGCCGTAGGCCAGTCGCACCCTCACGCGCCGGTCTCCTGGCGCGACGCGTCCTTCGCGGGGGTGAGATGCCTGCGGAGCCACGCCTCGGTGGTGCTGACGTGGATGAGGGCGGCGGCCTCGGCGAGCGCGGCGTCTCCGGCGGCCAGCGCGTCGTAGATCTCCTGGTGCTGGGCGAGTGTCCGGTCGGCGACGTCCCCGTCGACCATCCCGCGCCAGACCCGGGCCCGTACCGTCCGGCCGGAGATCCCCTCCAGCAGGCTCGCCAGCGTCTGGTTGCCCGTGGCGGAGGCGACCGCCTGGTGGAAGGCCGCGTCGTGCTTGTTGAGCAGTTCGACGTCGTCCCTCGCCGCGTGCATGGCGGCCAGATGTCCCGCCACCCCGGCGAGTTCGTCGGCCGAGATGCGGGTGGCGGCCAGGCCGGTGGCGACCGGCTCGAAGAGCCGGCGCACCTCGGTGAGCTCCAGCAGGGTGTCACCCTGGAGCAGTTCGACGGCGGAGCCCAGCCCTTCGAGGAGCACCCTCGGTTCCAGGGTCGTGACGTACGTGCCGTCGCCCCTGCGGATCTCCAGCACCCGGGCGACGACCAGCGCCTTGACCGCCTCGCGCATCAGCCCCCGGGACAGGCCCAGCTCCGCGGCGAGTTGCTGCTCCGGCGGCAGCTTCGCACCCGGCGGGAGTTCCCCTGAGGTGATCAGCTCCCGAATGCGCCTGATCGCCTTGTCGGTCAGTGACATCGCCCGGCCTCCAGCCTCGGCCTCCTGGATCGTGCGCAGCACGATACATCTGATGTCCGGGTAGGTGAGCCGTCGGTGGAGCGCGGTCTCCGCTCGGCGGGATCCGGTGCAACAGGGGTGTGAAGAGAGGTTTTTCCCTTTTGTGTGGGTGAAGTCTGCGCGAGAAGGGTTGTGTTGGTGTCCTCGGACATTTAATGTCTCCCGCGTGTCACGCCCGATGAGGTTGCGTTGACCGTGCCTTTCGCCGTACCGATCCGCGCCGGCCGTGGGCCGCCGGTGCGGCGTCACCGTCGCCCGCCGGTCACCTGAGCGACGAGGGAACCGCCGGGACTCTGCCAGGACTCACTGGAGGATCAGGATGCGGAGACTGACGCGCAGGGAGATGATCAGGCTCGGCACGGCGGGCACCGGAGCCGTGATGATGCCCGTCCCGTGGACGGCTGCCGCCCGTGCCGACTCGGCCGCACCCCCGGAGGTACGGGCGGTCGACGACCTGGCGCTGTGGTACGACGCGCCGGCCGGCTCGGACTGGCTGCGCGCGCTGCCGGTCGGGGCCGGCCGCCTCGGCGCCATGGTCTTCGGGAACGTCGGCACCGAGCGGCTTCAGCTCAACGAGGACACCCTCTGGGCGGGCGGTCCCTACGACCCCGCCAACCCCGCGGGCGCCGATGCCCTGCCGCAGATCCGGCAACTGGTCTTCGACGGCCAGTGGGAACAGGCGCAGTCGCTCATCGACCGGACGATGCTCGGGCGGCCGGCCGGAGAGCTGGCCTACCAGCCCGTCGGCGACCTCACCCTCACCTTTCCCGGCAGCGGGGGAACGTCCGGGTACCGGCGGTGGCTCGACCTCACCACCGCGACCACCGCGGTGACCTACGTGGCGAACGGCGTACGGTTCCACCGCGAGGTGATCGCCAGTGCGCCGGACCAGGTGATTGTCATGCGCCTGACCGCCGATGCGCCGGGCTCGATCTCGTTCACGGCCACGTTCGCCAGCCCGCAGAGCTCCTCGGCGTCCAGCCCCGACGGCACGACGATCGCGCTGGAAGGGATCTCGGGCAGCATGGAGGGCATCGCCGGCTCGGTCCGGTTCCTCGCGCTGGCCAGAGCCGTCGCCGAGGGCGGCACGGTGTCCGGCTCGGGCGGCACGCTCCGGGTGGCCGGCGCCGACAGCGTCACGCTGCTGGTCTCCATCGGCACCAGCTACGTCGACTACCGGAACGTGGGCGGCGACTTCCGGGGCATCGCCCGCAAGCACCTCGACGCCGCACAGGGCATCGCGTACGACGACCTCCGCGACCGGCACGTGGCCGACTACCGGGAACTGTTCGGCCGGACCACGATCGACCTGGGCCGTACCGGAGCGGCCGATCAGCCGACGGACGTGCGGATCGCCCAGCACGGGAGCGCCGACGATCCGCAGTTCTCCGCGCTGCTCTTCCAGTACGGCCGGTACCTGCTGATCTCCTCCTCGCGGCCAGGCACCCAGCCGGCCAACCTCCAGGGCATCTGGAACGACCAGATGGCCCCGCCCTGGGACTCGAAGTACACCCTCAACGCCAACCTGCCGATGAACTACTGGCCGGCGGGCTCGACGAACCTCGCCGAGTGCAGCGAGCCGGTGTTCGCCATGATCGACGACCTCACGGCGACCGGCGCCAAGACGGCCCGGGTGCAGTACGGCGCCGGCGGCTGGGTCGCGCACCACAACACCGACGCGTGGCGGGGCACCTCGGTCGTGGACGGGGCGTTCTGGGGCATGTGGCAGACCGGCGGGGCATGGCTGGCCACCATGATCTGGGATCACTACCAGTACACCGGCGACGTCGGCTTCCTGCGCGCCAACTACCCCGCGATGAAGGGCGCCGCGCAGTTCTTCCTCGACACGCTGGTCGAGGAACCGGACCTGGGCTGGCTGGTCACCAACCCGTCCAACTCGCCGGAGCTCGCCCACCACCCGAACGCGTCCGTCTGCGCGGGCCCCACCATGGACATGCAGATCCTGCGCGACCTGTTCGACGGCTGCGCCCGGGCCGGCGAGATCCTGGGCGTGGACGCCGACTTCCGCGGAGAGGTCCTGGCGGCCCGGGAGCGGCTGGCCCCGACGCGGATCGGCGCCCGCGGCAACATCCAGGAGTGGCTCTACGACTGGACGGAGACCGAGCAGTTCCACCGGCACGTCTCCCACCTCTACGGTCTGCACCCCGGCAGCCAGATCACCAAGCGCGGCACACCCGAGCTCTTCGAGGCCGCCCGCCGGACCCTGGAACTGCGCGGCGACGACGGAACGGGCTGGTCGCTCGCCTGGAAGATCAACTTCTGGGCACGGATGGAAGAGGGAGCCCGAGCACACGACCTGATCCGCGACCTCGTGACGCCGGACAGGCTCGCGCCCAACATGTTCGACCTGCACCCGCCGTTCCAGATCGACGGCAACTTCGGCGCGACGTCCGGCATCGCCGAGATGCTGCTCCACAGCCACCACGGCGAACTGCACCTGCTGCCCGCACTCCCGCCGGCCTGGCCGAACGGGAGTGTCGAGGGGCTGCGCGGACGCGGCGGCCACACGGTGGGTGCGGCCTGGACCGGCGGCCGGGCCACGCGGCTCTCCCTCACCCCCGACCGTGACGGGACCGTGAAAGTCCGCAGCCGTATGTTCCGCGGCGGCTACCAGGTCCTCGATCTGACCGGCGGCGGCAAGGTCCGGCCCGAGCAGCCCGAGCCGGACCTGATCGAGTTCGCCGCGCTGTCCGGACACACGTACCGCGCGAACGCCCTCGGACCGCGGCGTGGCGGAGACGAGGCGTGAACGCCCGCTCGCCCGCTCGCGGGCCGCCGCGGCGCCGCGACTGCCGGGAGCGCCCGCTACCGCTCCAGCCGTACCGGGTCGCCCGGCGCGCTGCGCCGGACGAGCCAGGCTTCGGTGATGTGGGTGAACATCGCCTCGGCGGCGCCGCCCGGATCGTGGGCGGCGATGCGCTCGTAGATGCGGCGGTGACCGCGGTTGGACGCGACGCACATGGCACGCTCCGGATGCCCCATGTACCGCGCGGTGTTGACGACCTGACTCTCCAGCGCGCGCACCACTCCGCGGGCGATGCGGTTCCCCGACGACTGCATGATCACGTCGTGGAAGGCGCGGTCGTGCTCGGCGTACGTGACATGGTCGTCGACCAGCTCGTCCATCCGGTCCACCAGCGTGCGCAACCGGCCGACGACCTCCGCAGTGGCCAGCCTGGCGGCGACGTTGGCCATGTCGGACTCCAGCAGGCGCCGCGTGACGACGAGGTCGTCGAGGATCGCCAGGCTCTCGTCCTGGGCGATGCTCGCGGCCAGGACCTGCTCGTCGAGCATGTTCCACAGCGCCGGTGCGGTCACCGTGGTTCCCGAACCCTGGCGGACCTGCACGAGCCCCTTCTCCTGGAGGACCTTCACGGCCTCCCGGACGACGGTCCGGCTCACGGCGAAGGTCTCGCAGAGAGCGGGCTCGGGGGGCAGCGGCGTCCCCGGCGGATGCTCCCCGCGGACGATGCGTCCCACCAGTTCGGCCGTGACCGCCCGCGCGAGGCTCGCCGGCCGCTGCGCCCAGGAGGGCGGCGGGGAGCTGTTCCGGGCTGCTGACCGGGATGTCGTCATGGATCCTCCGGCGGCCCCGCGACCACGCGGCGCCATGACTAGACGGTCAATCATACGCGACGAGGCATTGACGTAATACGTCATACGAGTTACGTTTCCGAGCCATCGGCGATGGCCCGCCGTCTTCCGGCAGCAACGGAGAGTGATCGACATGAAGCGGCCAGCACTGTGGTCGGTCGTCCTGGTCGCCGGGCTGCTGTCCGGCTGCGGCAGCGCGGGCTCCGGCTCGTCGTCCGGCACCGCGGACGGCAGACTCGTGGTCTGGGACTGGAAGTCCGGAGAGGAGACGGCCGCCTCCTACATCGAGCAGGCGAAAGCCGACTTCGCCGCCCGGCACCCCGATGTGAAGGTCGAGTTCGTGGCCCAGCCCTTCGACCAGTACTACACCCTGCTCGGCACGGCCATTCAGGCCGGCAAGGGCCCCGACGTCATGCTCTTCAACGGCGGCGGCCAGATACGCGACCGCGCGGACGCCCTCCTTCCCCTGGACGAGTACGTCACCGGGGACAGGCAGCGGCTGGCCGGCTGGGAAGCCTTCACCGCGAAGGGCAAGACCTATGCCGCACCGGTGACGTTGCAGGGCCACCCCCTCTACTACAACAAGGCGCTCTACGAAGAGGCCGGGCTCGACCCCGATCGCCCGGCGACCACATGGAGGGAGTTCACCGACGACTGCGAAGCCATCACCGAGGCGACGGACGCCAGTTGCCTCTCCCTCGGGAACAAGGAGGGCTTCGGCATCCAGTTCTTCCTCTCCGGCCTGGGTCCCGGCGTCCTCACCCCGCGCGAGTACGACGCCTGGATCGCCGGAGACCGGGACTGGAACTCCCCGCGCGTGCGGCGGATCTTCGAACTCTGGAAGGAGGCGGGCGACGCCGGTCTCAACAACGAAGGGGCCAACTCGACCGCACTCTTCAACGACGCCTTCGCCCTCTTCCAGTCCGGCAAGGCAGCGCACGTCGTCGGGCTCATGTCGGACGTCGGGCACTGGAAGGACTTCGGCGAGTTCCTGGCCCCGGACGACATCGGCGTCATGCAGGCTCCGCGTGCCGAGGCCGGCGCCGAGCCCGTCCTGCCGTACGACGGCGGAATCGGCTACGCGGTCGCGAAGTGGACGAAGAAGCCGGCCCTGGCCGCGGACCTGGTGCGCTCCCTCACCTCGAAGGACGCGCTCCAGGCGTTCTACGCCGACGCCGGCGCGGTCGTCTCCGACACCACCGTCGACGTGTCGGACGGCGGCCCGGCCCTGTCCGCGATCACCTCGGAGATCGGCGCCGGCAAACCGGCACTGCACGTCGCGCTCTCCACCGAGACGCTGGATCTGATGGGAAGGCTCTCGCAGCAGATACTGAGCGGATCGACCGGCGTCGACGAGGCGCTGGAGCAACTGGCCGACTCCGACCGGAAGGGCTGACCTCGTGCTGCTCGGAGGCACGCAGCCGTCGGCCGGCCGGGCAGGTGCCGAGCGGACCGGCAGGACGAAGATCCCGCGGCGCGCACGCCGTGCGAGCGCGGGGGCGGGCTCTCCGCGTGCCTTCGGCCCGCAGCGCACCGAGCGCCTCGCGCCCTACGTCCTGGTGGCCCCGGCCGTCCTGGTCGTCGCGACGCTGCGGCTGTGGCCGCTGCTCCTGGGCGTGAACTACTCCTTCACCGGCGACGGCGCGCGCGACGGGACCCCGGTCGGCCTGGACAACTACGCCGAACTCTTCGACGACCCGCTCTTCCGCACCGCGTTGGAGAACGTCGGCCTGCTGGTGCTGCTGCTCCCCGTCGCGGTGGCGATCCCCGGCATGCTGGCGACCTTCATCTTCCTGCGCGTGCCGGGGCACCGGCTCTTCCGGAGCGTCTACTTCTTCCCGGCCGTCCTCTCGCCGGTGATCGTCGGCGCGATCTTCAACCTCCTCCTCGCCTTCGACGGCCCGCTCAACTCCCTTCTGAAAAGGGCCGGCATCGGTGCGGTCGACTGGCTCGGCGATCCGGACGTCGCCATGTTCACCGTCGTCGGCGTGCACGTCTGGGCGACGTTCGGGATGGCCCTGGTGGTCTTCCTCGCCGGCTTCTCCACGCTGGACACCACCCTCCTCGACGCCGCCCGCGTGGACGGTGCGTCGCTCGCCCGGGTCATCCGGCACGTCATCGTCCCCGGCCTGTCCCGCACCATCCAGTTCGTCTTCGTCACCACCATGATCGGGATGCTGACCTCCATGTTCGGCCTGCTCTACGTGATGACCAGCGGCGGGCCCGAGGGGTCGACCTACCTGCCGGAGTACTACATCTGGATCCAGCAGGGGCAGATGAACCGCCCGGCGCTCGCCTCGGCCGCCTCGACGGTCCTCTTCCTCATCATGCTCGTGGTGGGGCTGGCCCAGATCGGGCTGCTCCGCCGCGCGGGGAGGGAGAACTGATGCGCGTCCCCCGCCGGAGGCGCTGGGTGGTCGCCGTCCCGATGGCGGCTCTCGCCCTCGCGACGGTCTACCCCCTGGTGTTCACCGCCAACGTCGCCATGAAGTCCCGCCGCGACTACATCCTCGACCGGTTCTCCCCGGCGGACTCCCTGCGCTGGGAGAACATCGCCACGGCGTGGACGAGCGTCGGGCTCGGCCGGTACTTCGTCAACTCCGTCGTCGTGGTGGCCTCCGCCGTCGCGCTCCTCCTGCTGATCGGCTCGATGGCCGGATTCGCCCTGAGCCACCTGCGGTTCCGGGGGTCACGGGCGCTCTTCCTCTGCTTCCTCGCGGCGCTCTTCGTTCCGTTCCAGGTGGTCATGGTCCCGCTCGCGCAGGTCATGGCGGACACCGGCCTCATCGACACCTACCCCGGGCTGATCCTCGCCTACGTCGCGCAGTTCCTCCCCTTCTCGATCTTCCTGATGACGAGCTACTACTCCGGGATCCCGCGCGAGATCGTGGACGCCGCCCGCGTCGACGGGAACACGCTGTACGGCGTCTACCGGCGGATCATGCTGCCGATCGGCCGTCCCGCGCTGCTGTCGGTGGGCATCCTCAACGCCCTGTTCTGCTGGAACGACGTACTCATCTCCCTGCTGATGATGCCGTCCGCCGAACACCGCACGCTCATGGTGGGCGTCACCTCGCTGCGCGGACAGTACTCCGACGACATCCCCACCTTCGCCTCCGGAGTGCTGATCGCCGCCCTGCCGGTCCTCGTGATCTACCTCTTCTTCCAGCGCCAGATAGCCGACGGGATCACCGCCGGCGCCACGAAGGGCTGACATGCGGATCACCGGATATCGCACGCTGACGACCTTCCTCGACTGGGGCCGGCCCGTCGGGGACGCCAACGGCGTCCTCACCGACGGGATCACGCCGGTGCCGGTGGTCCTGGTGGACACCGACGCCGGGATCACCGGCGTCGGACTGGGGCCCCACGCGGCAGGGGAAGCCGTCTTCCCCGCGGTCGACGGCGAGGATCCCCGCTGCGTCGGCGCGCTCTACGACCGCATGCTCCGGCAGGCGTTCAAGGCCGGCCACGGCGGAACCGTCTTCGGGACCATCGGCGCGCTCGACACCGCCCTGTGGGACATCAAGGCGAAAGCGGCCGGCGAACCGCTGTGGCGCCTGCTCGGCGGACGGGACCGGCGAGTCCCCGCCTACGCGTCCGGCCTCGACATCGCCCTCGGCGACGACGACCTGGCGACGGTCTATCAGGTCTACGCCGAGCACGGTCTGCGGGCGGCCAAGCTCAAGGGCGGCCTCGACATCGAGCGGGACCGCGACCGCCTGGCCCTCGTACGGGAGGTGCTGACCAGGGCCGGGCGCGGGATGCGGCCCGCCCTGATGCTCGACGTGAACGAGAACTGGACCCGCAAGCAGGCGGTACGCCACGTCCGGGAGCTGGAGCAGACCCTGGACCTCACCTGGGTGGAGGAGCCCGTCCGGCGCTGGGACGCCGAGGGCCTGGCCGCCGTGGGACGGGGGATCCGCGCCTCGGTGGCGAGCGGGGAGAACCTCACCGGGCTCGAACAGTACCGCCCGCTTCTGGCGCAGGGCGCGGTCGACATCGTGCAGGCGGCCGCGGTCTGGGGCGTGACCCACTTCCTGCGGGTGGCCGCCCTGGCCCATGCCCACGATCTGCCGGTGAGCCCGATCGGCGGCTCTCCGATCGCCCTGCTGCACGCCGCGACGGCCGTGCCCAACCACCTCGCGAGCGAACTGCAGAACCTGCGGGAGCCCGTCGGCCTCTCCTTCGACCTGCGGGTCGAGGGCGGCGCCTTCGTCCTCGGCGACTCGGCCGGCCTGGGCGTCGAGGTCGACGAAGAAGCGATCGCGGTGGCGGTACGCCCCGAGCCCCCCGCCGCGTGCGAAGGCCCCGACGTCCGGCCCGAGTACGCCGGACGGCGACTGCTGGCCGTGGAGGACCGCGGCCGCCCCGCCACGCACCACCCCGGACTTCCCGTGCTCCCCCCGCCGCAGCACCTCGACGGGGTGCCCCACGACGCCCGGCCCTGACTCCCACCGCGAAGAAAGGACACGGCCATGCCCCCACATCGCGCACGGTACGCACGCACCAGCGCGGCGGCGGCTGCCGCGGCCCTGGCCGCCGGACTCCTCGCCGCCCTGCCCACCGAGTCCGTCGCAGCACCCCGGCAGCACACGCTCGTCGTCGCTCCCACCGGCGCTCCGCGGGCCGCCGACGACGGCCCGGGGACCGCCGGGCAGCCGTTGCGGACCCTGGAGGAGGCGCAGCGACGGGCACGGGACCTCGCCGCCCGCGGCGACGGCGACGTGAAGGTGAGCCTGCTGAAGGGAATCCACCGTCTCGGCTCCCCGCTGCGCTTCGGGGCCGCCGACTCCGGCCGTGACGGCCACACCGTGACCTGGACGGCGGCACCGGGGGCGGAAGCCGTGGTGAGCGGCGCGGAACCGGTCACGGACTGGGAACTCGACGATCCCGCGACGGGCGTCTACAAGGCCGACGTCGGCACCGGCTTCGACAGCCGGCAGCTCTACGTCGACGGCGTACCGGCACAGCGTGCGCGGACCGGGCTCTCCCGCTCCGACATCACCCTCGACGCGACGGGCTTCACCCTCGACAACCCGGACCTCGCCTACCTCGCCACGCTGCCCGACCAGCGGCGCATCGAACTCCAGGCGAAGCTCTCGTTCACCAACCGGTTCGCCCCCGTGCAGAGCATCACCGGCTCGAAGGTCGTCATGCAGCAGCCGGCCTGGGACAACAACACCTACGGGTACGACACCATCCAGTCCCCGTTCCGTACCCCCGTGTTCTCGCTGCTGAACTCCAAGCGGTTCCTCGACGAGCCCGGTGAGTGGTACCTGGACACCACCGCGGGCACCCTCTACTACAAGCCGCTCCCGGGACAGGACATTCAACGCGCGCAGGTCGAGCTGCCGCGGCTGGAATCGCTGCTGGAGGTCGGCGGCACCTATGACGAACCGGCCCGCAACCTGCGGTTCGAAGGGCTGACCTTCACCGGCACCACCTGGCTGCACCCCGGCAGCCCCAACGGTTACGCCAACCAGCAGACGGGCGCGTTCATCACGGGAGTCCAGCCCCACCGGCCGTCCGACGCCTTCACCTCGTGCGCGGTCGGCTGCCGCGGCTTCGAGGGCGCCCGCAACGACTGGGCACAGGCGCCCGGGGCGGTGCAGGTGTCGGCGGCAGAGGACATCGGCTTCGAGGACAACAGCTTCGTCAACCTCGGCTCCGTCGGCCTCGGCATCGGCAACGACGCCAACGCGCACGGCACCGGCGTGGGACTGGGCGCCAAGAACGTGTCGGTCGTCGGCAACACCTTCACCGCGAGCGCCGGCGGCGGCATCGTGGCCGGCGGGGTACGCCCGGACGCGCACCACCCGTCCGACGCGCGCATGACCAACAGCGACATCCTGATCAGGAACAACCGCATCCACTCCACGGCGCTCGAATACCTCGACCAGGACGGCATCTTCGCCAGCTACATCTCCGGACTGGCCATCGAGCACAACTACGTCTCCGACATGCCCTACACCGGCATCGGGATCGGCTACGGCTGGGGCGCCAACGATCCCGGCGGCAGCCCGGAGTACGTCAACCGCGGGCTCTACGACTTCCAGCCGGTCTACCAGACTCCCACGACGCTGCGTGACGTGCGTGTCGTGGGAAACCACGTGCGCAACGTCGTGCAGACGATGTTCGACGCCGGCTGCATCTACAGCCTCTCCGCGATTCCGGGCGGCGTCGTCGACGAGAACTACTGTGAGAACAGCGGGCAACTCGGCCTCTACTTCGACGAGGGCTCCCGCTATCTCAGCGGCAGCCGCAACGTCTTCGTCCGCAGCGCCGGGCAGTGGGCGCACGCCAACAACCAGAACGGCAACCGCACCGGCGACCTCACCCTGGTCGGCAACTACACGACCAACCCCGCCATCACCGGCATCGTCGACGGCCAGCGCGGCAACGTCGCCCGCGACAACGTCACCTTCGACGTGGGCGACATCCCCGCCGGGGCCCGCGAAGTGATCTCCCGCGCGGGCCCGACCGGCTAGCGGACAGGCGGGCACGGGCACCGCGGCCGGCGGTGCCCGTGCCGGCGGCCGGGCGCGGTTCGGTCCTGTTCAGTCCGGTACGCGGACGTCTCTGCCGCTGAACCGCTGCCAGTAGCTCACGCACGTGTCCCGCCAGTCGGCCGCGTCCGTCTCGTGGAGCGCCAGCTTCGCCCTGACCTCGGCGAACCGTCGGGCGTCGAGCCAGGGTTCCAGCGAGTCCCAGGTGCGGCGCATGCCGCTGACGTACCGGACACCCGAGTAGTAGTGGTGGACGAGTTCGTCCCAGAAGATCCTGCCGCTGCTCATGGGGCGGTCCCAGGGCACGTGATGGAACCACATCATGAGGTTCTCGGGGACGGTGTCGATGTCCGAGTAGGCCGCTTCCAGGGTGGGGGAGTACTGGGCGGTGAAGTTGCTTCCGGTGGGGGAGCGGTCGTAGCCGAGGCCGGCGCTGTCCGCCTTGTTGTAGTAGACGGGGTTCCAGTCCTCGCGCGGGAGGTGTGATTCCGAGGGGCCGGGGCCGTAGTGGACGTCGGCGGTGAACTGGTGGGCGATCCCGAGGGGGGTCTGGTAGCTCACCAGCGCTTCCCAGGAGCCCATCATCATGGAGACGATCGCGTCGACGACCTTCCGGTCGGTGCTCCAGGTCATCCGCACCCAGTCGGCGGCGATGTCCGCCGAGTCCGCGGTCCAGTCCCAGGACTGGCGGCCGAAGGCGTACAGGTTCGCCTGGGAGAAGTGGTGTCCGGTCAGGTTGTCCGCGTTGCCCAGGTTGGCCACGCCGACGACGGCGGTGTCCGAGTGGCCCTGGGCCGTTCCGTCCACGACGTGGCCGACCAGGCGCCTGTCGAGGGGCCGGCCCCGCGCGTCCGTGGCGTGGGTGTCGGTCTTGAGGATCTCCTCCCACATGGGCGCAAGGAAACAGAGCATCCGGTTCTGGCCGGTGTACTCCTGGGTGATCTGGAGTTCGAGGGCCTGGTTGGTGTTCTCCATCCGGCCGAACATCGGGTGGACGGGCTCCCTGGCCTGGAAGTCCAGGGGGCCGTTCTTGGTCTGGAGGAACACGTTGTCCAGGAAGCGGCCGGTGGTTCCGTCGGGCTGGGCCTCGTCGTCGATGTGGCCGAACTCCAGGTAGGCGCGCTTCAGCCGGTCGCTGTCGACGTCGGGGTTGTAGACGAAGGTCCGCCAGTAGATCTTCAGGCCGAGAGGTGCCACGGCGGTCGCCATGCCGTTGGCGCCGTCTCCGTGGTCGTAGCCGAAGTCCTGGGGGCCCGGCTGGCCCTCGGAGTTGGCCTTCACGGTGAAACCGAGGAAGTCGGGTATGGATTCCTGGATCCGCCGGGCCCTCCGCGTCCACCAGGCCCGGAAGTCGGGGTCCGTGGGCGCCATCTGCTCCTCGGTGAGGGTGTCCGGTGCGAAGCGGCCGTCCAGGGGCGCCGCGTACCGGATGGAGAGGGCGAGCCTGATCCCGTACGGCCGCAGCGCGTCGGCCAGCGCGGCTTCCTGGGCGATGTACGCGGGGGTGAGGTAGCGGTTGTCGGCGTTGACGTTGTTGATGGTGATCCCGTTGATCCCGACGGAGGCCATCGCCCGCGCCGCCACGAGGTAGCGGTCGAGGACGACCGGCAGGTTCAGCGGGGCACTGGCACCGGTCGCGGCGAAGTTGAAGATCGCGCCGTTCTCGCCGCGCAGCCCGCCCGTGCCCGCCTCGTCGTTGCCGGCGTAGAGGCGCTCGGTGTCCCAGTAGTTCAGGTGGCGGTTGGCGACCCTCGGGGTCTCGGTGAGCGCCAGGTCCGTGATCGGCTCGTGCGTCTGGATGCGCCGCAGGAAGGCGAACGTGCCGTACAGCGCGCCCACTTCCGTGGTGCCCGCGATGAGGGTGAACGCCCGGCGCCCCTGCGAGACCGACCTGATGACGAAGCCGTCCCGGCCCGCGCGCTCCAGCTCGCCTGCCGGCAGGAACCGGCGCACGGCCCGTGAACTCTCCGGGGTCCCCACGACGACGGCGCCGTCGGGTGGGACGTCCCCGGGTCGCGGGAGTGCCCGCACCGGCCGGTCCAGCAGCCCGCTCAGGCCCCTGACCAGCTCCTCCCTGGCCGCCTCCAGGGTCGAGGCCATCAGCCGCTCGGCCGATCCCGGCGCCATGCTCAGGTCCGGTGTGTGGCGGTACGAAGCGTTCCGGTCGGCGTTCTCCACGACGACGGCGGTCACTTGCCGCCGGTACTGCCCGAGCAGGTGCGGATCGCGGACGGGCACGTAGCGCAGCCACATGTCGGAGCCGTCGTACTCGTCGTCCCGCGCCCCGGCGGGAAGGCCGAACGGCGCGCCCTCCGTGTCCAGTGCCGCCGCGGGTCCGCCCGCGTTCGCTCCCAGGGCCGCGCCCGCCGCGACCGCACCCATGAACGACCGTCGATTCATTGACATGAACCTGTCTTATCAAATCCCTCCCCGCTTGTCAGTCCCAGGAACACTGGTCACGTCCGTGAACCACCTTGCGGTCGTCTCCGCGCCTCGGTCACGGGGTCGCCAGGTCGAATCGCGCCACCCGCACGCTGCCTCCGAGTGCCCGGGTGGCGTGGTTGAAGACGGCGTACCGGTAGCCCATGAAGAACTGCCAGGCGTTGTTGAGCGTGAACGCGGGCCCGAGCGGGCTGAAGCCGCCGCCGTCGGTGCTGTACGAGAACTGGGCCTGCCGTCCGCTCCCGGGCCGGATGTCGGCGCGGGCGCGCAGCCATATCCGGCTGCCCGTGAAGCCCGCGCTCGCGCGCTCGGTGCCCCTGCCGGTGGTGTTCCAGTTGCCGTCCATGGTCAGGCCGTCGACCATCACCACGCGCGTCGTGCCGCCCTCGCGCTTGAGGCCGATCCAGGCGGAGGAGTCGCGCAGTATGGCCAGACCCGCCCGGTCGCCGTCGGCCATCTGGGAGCAGTCGAGCTCGATCGTGGCGGTGGAGGTGGGTCCCTGGATGCGATGGGTCAGGGTGTTGCGGGCGGCATACAGGTCGTCGGTCACCGTCGCGGTGCGCAGGGTCAGCCCGTTGCCCACGGAGAATCTGCCGGTGTCGGGGTTGTGGTTCCACTCCCACTGCGGGCCCAGCCGGGTGCCCTGGAAGGTGTCCGTGCCGGTCATCGGTGCGACGGGGCGCAGGGGCAGCGGTGCGGTGTACGACTGCCCCCAGGCACCGTTCACGAGTTGCAGCACGGGCCAGCCGTCCCCGGTCCACGTGATCGGGGCGAGCGCCGGGACCCGGCCGCCGGGGTACGCGTCGACGAAGGCCATGTAGTGCCACTGTCCGCCCGGAGTGCTCACCAGGCCGCCCTGGTGCGGCACTCCGCCGCCCGCGATCGGCCCGGGCAGGTTGAGGAGCAACTGCCGCATCTCGTACGGGCCGAAGGGGCCGGAGGTGGACTTCAGGATGTACTGGCCGTTGGCCGGGCGGGTGAGGAAGATGTAGTACTTCCCGTTGATCTTGTAGAAGCGGGCTCCTTCCAGGGTGCCGACGCTCTGCGGGGTGCTGAACACCTGCTGGGAGCGGACCTGGGTGCGCGCGTCCGGCGAGAGCTGGGCGACGTGGATGGCGGTGTTGCCGTAGGCCACGTAGGGCGTGTCGTCATCGTCGAACAGCAGCCCCGCGTCGTAGTAGACGTTGCCGAGCGAGGCGTGTCTGGTCCACGGACCTTCGACGGACGCGGCGGTGTAGAGGTAGGTGCGGGCGAAATCGATCTGGCCCACCCAGTAGAACGTGCGGCTGCTCGGGCGGTAGCCCAGGGAGGAGGCCCAGATGCCGCGGACGTAGCCGCGGCCGCCGTTCAGGTCGTACTTGCTCCCGAAGTCCAGCACCGGCACCGAGTGGCCGGCGAACTCCCAGTTGACCAGGTCGTAGGAGCGCAGGATGGGCGCGCCCGGCGAATAGTGCATCGTCGAGGCGGAGTAGTAGTAGGTGTCGCCGACGCGGATGATGTCGATGTCCGCGAAGTCCTGCCAGAGGACGGGGTTCGTGTACGTCGCCAGCGCGGCGTTCGCCGCGGCGGGGGATGCCGCGGCCGGCCGGGCATGGGCGGGGTGTGCGAGGGGCAGCGCGGTCGCGGCGGCCAGGCCGGTGGCGGCCGTCAGTACGCTCCGGCGGCTCCAGGGGCGCAGTGGTTCGGACATGGGGGGTCGGCCTCCTCGGTCGTATCGGGGTCAGCTACGGGTCCACCGCTGGTGGGCCTGGCCGCCGCAGGCACCCAGGACCAGCCGCGAGCCGTTCGCGGTGGCCGCACCGCTCGTCTCCAGGCACAGTCCGGCGTGCACGTTGCGGATCGAACCGTCGGCGGCGAAGCTCCACTTCTGGTTGTCCTGGCCGTTGCAGGTCCAGGTGATCACCCGGGTGCCGTTGGCGGTCCCCTGGTTCTCGGCGTCCAGGCACTTGTCGCCGAAGACGCGGATCTCTCCGCCGGCCCACGTCGTCCAGAGCTGGTTGGCGGCGGTGTGGCAGTCCCAGATCACGACGGCGGCGCCCGCGGCCGTGGCGGCGTTCTCCACATCGAGGCAGCGGCCGGAACCGTTGCCGCGGATCCGGGAGGTCTCGGCGGCGAGCGGCGCGCCCCCGGTGACCCGGAAGGCCGTCACGCCGTGCGCCGGTACGCTCGCGCTGATCTGGCCGCTCGTGCTCGACGTGGCACCGGTCCACAGGTCGGTGAGCGTGAACGCCCCGCCGGCCAGGCCGATCTGTGCGGCCGAGGCGGTGACGGTGGCGGTGCTGCTGCCGCGGTTGAAGAGCCCGACGGCGACCGAGCCGTCGGACAAGGGCTTGGCGAACACCTCGGTGGCGCCGTCGTCGCGGACCCGCCGTCCGCCGGCGCCCAGGGGGTCCTGGTTCACCGCCAGCAGCCGCTGGTTGCGTAACACCGCGCTGACGTCGGCGGACATGGTGCGGATGTCGTTGCCCGCCATCAACGGCGCGGCCATCAGCGCCCAGAGGGTGAAATGCGACCGCGACTCGGTCAGCGACAGCCCCGGCCTGCCCACGACCAGCATGTCCGGATCGTTCCAGTGGCCCGGGCCGGCCTGGGCGGCGAGCGGGGCGTTGACGTCGACGACGTTGCCGACGCCCATCGGGTAGCTGTTGACGTTGCCGTTCTGCCAGATGTCGAGCAGGTCCTCGGTGGTGCGCCACAGGTCGGCGACCTCGCCCCAGTTGTACGTGGAGCCGGTGATCGCGTGGAAGCTGTTCGGGTTGATGCTGTAGACGATGGGCCTGCCGGTGTTCCGCAGGGCGTCGCGCATGAGGGAGAACCGGGCGACCTGCTCGTCGCGCGTGCCCGCGGGCGAGCACCAGTCGTACTTGAGGTAGTCCACGCCCCAGGAGGCGAAGGTACGGGCGTCCTGCACCTCGTGCCCCATGCTGCCGGTCGAGCCGGGGAACGTGCCGACGCGCTGCGCACAGGTGCGCTCGGTGGGCACCTGGTAGAGGCCGAACTTCAGGCCGCGGCTGTGGATGTAGTCGCCGAGCGCCTTCATCCCGCTGGGAAACTTCGTGGGGTGGGCGCGCAGGTTGCCCTGCGCGTCACGCTGCGGGTCGAACCAGCAGTCGTCGACCACCACGTACTCGTAGCCCGCGTCCCGCATGCCCGAGCTGACCATGGCGTCCGCCGCCTGGCGCACCATGTCCTCGGTGACGCCGCAGCCGAAGCTGTTCCAGCTGTTCCAGCCCAGCGGCGGGGTGACGGCCGGGCTGCCGGGTGCGGCCTGCGCCACCGGCTGGTGGGGCGCGGCGACGGAGAGCGCCAGCACCGCGGCCGCCACCGCGAGCAGGCGGGCCAGTCGCCTTCGTGATCGGGTGAGCATTGCGGCTCCTTTCGGCGCACCCGTCCCGCGGGAGTCCCGCTCGCCGCGGGACGGGCGGTCGCCTGTGGCTGTCCGGTGTGCGGCGGATGGTGTCGGCCCGGGCATGCGGGCCCGTGCACGGACCGGGCGGCTTGCCCGGTGCCCGGCCTCAGTAGCCGTAGATCATCTTGTAGGCGACCTCGGGCAGGAACTGCCCGGCGGTGGAGCCTCCTCCGACACCGCAGTTGCCGTCGGACTCTCCCGGGGTCTTGACCCACAGGAGCATCTCGGCGCCGCCTCCCTGCTGGGTGGGCGTGCCGATCTTGCGCCCGCCGGGGTTGCACCACTCGCCGTTCGAGCCGTTGCCGTTGCGGCTGGTGTCCACGACGAACGGCTTGCTGTAGCCGTAGCGCTGGCCCAGTGCCTGGTTGACGCCGCCGGCGTAGGACACGTTCTCGGAGGTGGTGAAGTAGTTCGAGACGTTGAGGGAGAAGCCCCTGGCGAGGCTCAGCCCCGAGGAGTGCAGACGCTGGGCCATGGTCGAGGCGTCGACCCAGCGGGGGTTGCCCGCGTCGAGATAGACCCAGGCGTTCGGCGCGCTGGACCGGAACCGCGAGAGGGCGTTGGTGAGCATGTTCTGCCGCTCGGCGATCTGCGCCTGGGACATGCAGCTGTAGTCGCCGAGGGCGTCGGGCTCCAGGACGACGACCGCCGGACGGCTGCCGATACCGCGGGCGAAGGAGTCGATCCACCTGGCGTACTCGGACGGCGACGAGGCTCCACCGCCCGAGTGCCCGCCGCAGGCGTCACGGCCGTACATGTTGTACGCGACGAGGAGCGGCAGCTTGTCGGCAGCCTGGGCGGCCCCGGTGTAGGACCCCACGGCGGAGCCGATGTCGCCGCTCCAGGAACCGAACCAACGGGCCATGGGGGTACCGGCGATGGAGCTGCGGATCGCGGCGGCCCGGCCGTCTCCGGGGTTGGCGGCCGCCCAGACCGCGGGGCTGGAGTTCGGGTCGACGTAGAAGCCGCTGGTCATGGCGAGCGGGGTGGGCGCCGCCTGCGCGGATGGAGACGACGCCAGGAAGAGCGGCAGAGCGAGGAGCGCCGCTACCGCCCCGCGTATGAGTTTGCGCATCGGTGAACCTCATTCATGAAGGGGAACGCCGCGAGGCTCTCGTCCTGAGCCCGCGGCATGACGGTGCGACGATGTCGGGCTGCCGCACTCCGAGCACGAGTGGCGCACGGGAGCGCCGGTCTTGGGAGCGCTCCCATTTTGTGGCAGAGATTCGCGAGTGCTACCGGTCATCGTGTGGGTGCTGATGGGAACCTGTCAAGAGTTGGCGCGCGGCCACTCTTCACCGGAGGGCGGGCAGTCGTTAGGGTCCCAGGACTGGAAGCGCTCCCGGCGTATGGGGGACGTCCTCGCAACCACGCTCGGAGAGGCCCCGGGATTCATGACAGACGTGCCGCGCCGGCAGCCCACGCTCGACGAAGTGGCCGAGCGCGCCGGCGTCTCCCGCTCGGCGGCCTCCCGGGTGCTCAACAACGCGCCCCACGTCAGCCCGGCGAAGCGTGCGGCGGTCCTGCGGGCCATCAGGGAACTCGACTACGTGCCGAACACGACGGCGCGGGCGCTGGCCACCCGCCAGAGAGGCGCGGTCGCTCTCGTCATCTCGGGCGAGGCTCCGTCGATCTTCGCGGACCCGTTCTTCGCGAAGGTGATCGTCGGCGCCTCCGGCGCCCTGGAGGGGGCCGACCTGCACCTGATGCTGTGCCTCGCGGCAAGTGAGCGCAGCCGGCGGCGGCTCGCGGAACTCCTGCGCGCCCGGGGGGTCGACGGCGCCATGTTCATGGCCGTCCGGGAGAACGACCCCGTGCTCCACCTCGCCCGGGAGGCGGAGGTCCCCGTCGTCTTCGGCGGGCGCCCGGCGGGATTCGATCCGCCGTGGTACGTGGACGTCGACAACGCCGGTGGCGCCCGCCAGGCCACGGAGCACCTGCTCGCCCGCGGCCGGCGGCGGGTGGGCATGATTTGCGGGCTGCCGGACACCGAGGCGAGCCGTGCGCGTCACCGCGGCTACCGGGAGGCCATGATCCTCGCGGGGCTGCGGCCTCTCCCGCCGGAGTACGGGGACTTCACCGAACCCAGCGGCGCCGCCGCCATGGCAATGCTGCTGAATCGGCAGCCGGAGCTGGACGGGGTGTTCGCCGCCAACGACAACATGGCGGTCGGCGCGCTGCGCACGCTGCGCGGCTCGGGCCGTGCGGTGCCCACCGACGTCGCGGTCGTGGGATTCGACGACCTGGACATCGCACGGATCGCCGAACCGTCGCTGACCACGGTCCACCAGCCCATCGAAGCCCTGGGCAACGAGATGGCGCGCATGCTCGCCGGGCTCATCGCGGGCGAGGACCCCAGCTCCCTGATCCTCCCCACCCACCTCGTCGCACGCTCCAGCACGTGAACGGCGCGGGCCGTTCGAAATTTTCGAGCTGTTAACGGAAACTTTTTCTGCGAAGAGTGTTGACGACCCACGCCCACCCCTCAATCATCCTCGTCTGAGGGGCTGACCATAGTTCGAGATTTCGAACCGACAGATTCCCCCGTACTGCGGCACGACAGATCCGCGCACCACAGCACCAGTGCCACCCCGTTTCATCCCGGTGAGGTACGCACGAGTGCGTCGTGGCTCTTCGCACCGTCGGAGAGGTACGCGACGCCGCGTGGCGGCCTCCCGGCCTCTTCTACCTTGGAGGCACAGTCATGGGCTCGTATGCCCTTCCCAGACCCGTCGTTCGCCGGAAGCTTCGCGGTGTGCTGCTGGCGTTGGTCGTCTGCGTCCTCGGCGCGGTCGGCACGCTGGCCGCGCCGCCGCCCGCGCACGCCGCGGAGAGCACGCTCGGCGCCGCGGCGGCGCAGAGCGGCCGCTACTTCGGCACCGCCATCGCCTCGGGCAGGCTGGGCGACTCGGCGTATACGTCGATCGCGAGCCGCGAGTTCAACTCGGTGACGGCCGAGAACGAGATGAAGATCGACGCCACCGAGCCGCAGCGGGGCCAGTTCAACTTCAGCGCGGGTGACCGCGTCTACAACTGGGCGGTGCAGAACGGCAAGCAGGTGCGCGGCCACACCCTGGCCTGGCACGCCCAGCAGCCCGGCTGGATGCAGAGCCTCAGCGGCAGCACGCTGCGCCAGGCCATGATCGACCACATCAACGGCGTGATGAGCCACTACAAGGGCAAGATCACCCAGTGGGACGTCGTGAACGAGGCGTTCGCCGACGGCAACTCGGGCGGGCGGCGCGACTCCAACCTCCAGCGCACCGGCAACGACTGGATCGAGGTCGCCTTCCGCACCGCGCGCGCCGCCGACCCGGCCGCCAAGCTCTGCTACAACGACTACAACATCGAGAACTGGACCTGGGCCAAGACCCAGGCCGTGTACGCCATGGTGCGGGACTTCAAGCAGCGCGGCGTGCCGATCGACTGCGTCGGCTTCCAGTCGCACTTCAACAGCGGCAGCCCGTACAACAGCAACTTCCGCACCACCCTGCAGAGCTTCGCCGCCCTCGGCGTCGACGTGGCCATCACCGAACTCGACATCCAGGGCGCCTCGCCCACGACGTACGCCAACGTGACCAACGACTGCCTGGCCGTCCCGCGCTGCCTGGGCATCACCGTCTGGGGTGTGCGCGACACCGACTCCTGGCGGGCGCAGGACACGCCGCTGCTCTTCAACGGCGACGGCAGCAAGAAGCCGGCCTACACCGCCGTCCTCAACGCGCTCAACGGCGGCTCCACCACACCGCCGGGGGATTCCGGACAGATCAGGGGCGTCGCGTCCGGCCGCTGCCTCGACGTGCCGAACGCCAGCACGTCCGACGGCACCCAGGTCCACCTGTGGGACTGCCACGGCGGCACCAATCAGCAGTGGGCCGCCACCGACGCCGGCGAGCTGCGGGTCTACGGCAACAAGTGCCTGGACGCGGCCGGCACCGGCAACGGCGCCAGAGTCCAGATCTATAGCTGCTGGGGCGGCGACAACCAGAAATGGCGCCTCAACTCCGACGGATCCATCGTCGGCGTCCAGTCCGGCCTCTGCCTCGACGCCACCGGAGCCGGCACCGCCAACGGCACCCTGATCCAGCTCTATTCCTGCTCGAACGGGAACAACCAGCGCTGGACCCGCACCTGAGCGGATCTGTCGAACGAAAGGGTGAATCGATGACGACCTACGGTGCGGCTTCCTCCGCCCCTCCACGAAGACAACGCTGGTGGTCCCGGATCGCCGCCGTGGTGGCGGCGGCCCTCGCGATCGGCATGCTCGCCGTGGTGAATCCGGCGCCCGCCGCGGCGGCGACGGTGGACACCAACGCCTGGTACGTCCTGGTCAATCGCACCAGCGGCAAGGCGCTCGACGTCTCCGAGGTGTCCACCGCCGACGGCGCGCGGGTCAGCCAGTGGACGCGCCACGACGGGGCCAACCAGCAGTGGCAGTTCGTGGACTCCGGCGGCGGCTTCTACCGGCTCAAGGCCCGGCACTCCGGGAAGGTCCTCGACGTGTCCGGCGCCTCGACCGCCGACGGTGCCGCGATCCAGCAGTGGGCCGACCACAACGGCACCAACCAGCAGTTCCGCCTGGCCGACTCCGATGCGGGCCACGTCCGGCTCATCAACCGCAACAGCGGCAAGGCGGTGGAGGTGCAGAACGGCTCCACCGCCGACGGCGCCAACGTCGTGCAGTACGCCGACTGGGGCGGTGCCAACCAGCAATGGCAGATGGTCAAGCTGTCGTCCGATGGCGGCGGTGGCGGATGCGGCAGCCCTCCGACCCTGACGAGCGGTACGCACACGATTCAAAGCGGTGGCCAGAGCCGCAGCTTCATCCTCAGGGTCCCCGCCAACTACGACAACAGCCGCCCCTACCGGCTGATCTTCGCGTTCCACTGGCGGGGCGGAACCGCCGGCGAGGTCGCCTCGGGCGGAACGAGCGGGACCGCCTGGTCCTACTACGGCCAGCAGGAACAGTCGAACAACAGCGCCATCCTCGTCGCCCCCCAGGGCCTCGGAAACGGCTGGGCCAATTCGGGCGGTGAGGACGTCACCTTCGTCGACGACATGATCCGTGTCATCGAGGGCGACCTCTGTGTCAACACGGCACAGCGATTCGCCACCGGATTCAGCTGGGGCGGCGGCATGAGCTACGCGCTCGCCTGCAGCCGGGCGAACGTCTTCCGGGCCGTCGCGGTCATCTCCGGCGCCCAGATCAGCGGATGCAGCGGCGGCACCCAGCCCATCGCCTACTTCGGAATCCACGGCATCAGCGACTCCGTCCTCAACATCGCGCAAGGACGGTCCCTGCGCGACAAATTCGTCAGCAACAACGGCTGCACCTCCCAGAGTCCGCGTGAGCCCGCGCCGGGCAGCCGGACGCACATCACCACCACCTACTCGGGCTGCCGTGCCGGGTACCCGGTCCAATGGGCCGCGTTCGACGGCGGCCACATCCCCGGTCCGGTCGACGGCTCCCCCAACGAAAGCGGCGTCACCACCTGGACCAAGGCAGAGATCTGGAGGTTCTTCGCACAGTTCCAGTGACACGTACGCACAACGGAGTGGAGCCGGGACGATCCCCGGCTCCGCTCCGCCGGCGTCCGTCCCGGCCGCGTCCGCGCCGGAGGGTTTCGGATGCGACCAGAGATGTACGGGCCGCCCGCGTACAGTCGGCGATGCACGCGGTGAACACGACTGTGACCTGACGAACCGGCCGCCTCCCCGTGAGTAGCCTGAGGCCGTGTCCGGCAACGTTCCAGCACGGCAGGTCCAGCGAATTCTCACCAGGCGCCCGCACCCTCTGGTCCTCCTCGACTGCGCGCTCGCCGTCCTGCTCTGCGTCGGCCTGCTCTGGGCCGACTCCCGCAGCGGCGCCCACCACGCCGCCGGCGGCGTGCACGCGCTGCGGACCGCCGGCACCGTCTTCGCCGCCCTCGCCGTCGCCGCCCGCCGGCTCCGCCCGCGCTCGTCGTTCGCCGTGGCGTCGCTCCTCGCCTTCGCGGTCGCCGCGCTCGGCGGGGCACCGCAGGTGTCGGTCTGCGTCGCCCTCACCGGGTACACCATCGCGGCGACGACGGAGTACGCGTTCTGGTGGGTTCCCCCCGGTGCCGCCGGCCTGCTGATGGCCGCCGGGGTCGGCATCGGGCGTTTCTCCCCGGGCTGGCCGGCCGTGCTCGTCGCCAACGTCGCGATCGTCTGCGCCGGCTGGTTCGCCGGCCTCGCCGTCCGGGAGCGCCGGAAGAGGATCGCCGCCGCCGCGGAGCAAGAGGCCGAACGCGAACGGCAGCACGCCGCCCGCATCCGCCAGGCCGCCATCGACGAACGCCTGGTCATCGCCCGCGAACTGCACGACATCGTCGCGCACTCGATGAGCCTCATCGCGGTACGCGCCGGTGTCGCGCGCATGGTCATGGAGAGCGATCCGGGCCAGGTGGCGGAGACCCTCGGGATCGTCGAGACCACCACCCGGCAGGCCCTCCACGAGATGCGGCTCCTCGTCGAGGTCCTGCGCCACGAGGACGCCGTCGACCCCGCGCTCACTCCCACCCCCGGGCTGGCCGACACGGCCGCGCTGGCCGGCCAGATCCGCAGCGCCGGCGTCGACCTGCGCCTCGACGTCCGCGGCACGGCCCGCCGGCTTCCGGCCGCGGTGGACCTGTCGGCGTACCGCATCGCCCAGGAGGCGCTCACCAACGTCGTACGCCACGCCGGGCCGACCCGGGCCACCCTCCGCATCGAGTACCGCACCGAGGAGGTGGTCATCGAGGTCACCGACAGCGGCCCCTTCGGACCGCACCGCCGGGAGGACTCCGTCCTCCGCTCCGCCGCGGAACCTGCCGCCACGGCCGGTCACGGGCTGATCGGCATGCGCGAGCGGGCGGCCCTCTTCGGCGGCTACCTGCACGCCGGACCCCACGGCGACGGCTTCCGGGTCCAGGCACTGCTGCGTACGGACGAAGCCGGCCCTCCGGCCACCGCCACGACGCCCGACGAGCCCGCGCCACCCGAGCCCTCGACCACGCCTCCGTGACCTGCACGGACAGGACCGGGGGCCGGCTCCTGAGCGGCCCCGGCCGGGGACCATGCGAGGTCCGCTCACCTCCGCCGGTGAGCCCGGCCGCCGCCCGGTCGCCTGCCTATCGCCGTCGGGCCTGCTCGACGAGGCCGGTCTCGTAGGCGATCACGACGAGCTGGGCGCGGTCGTGCACGTGCAGCTTGCTGAAGAGCCGGCTGACGTGGGTCTTGACGGTGGCGACGCTGATGTGGAGCTGTGCGCTGATGTCGGCGTTCGAGTGTCCCGCGGCCACGTGGACGAGGACTTCCCGCTCGCGCTCCGTGAGCGGGTCGAGCAGGGTGGGCGAGACGCCGGAGTCGAAGGCGGGGCGGCTGACGAAGTCACGGATGAGACGCCGGGTCACGCTCGGCGCGAGGAGGGCGTCGCCGGCGGCGACCGTGCGGATGCCCGCGAGGAGCTGCTCGGGCGGGGTGTCCTTGAGAAGGAAGCCGCTGGCACCGGCCTTGAGGGCGGCGAACACGTACTCGTCGAGGTCGAAGGTGGTGAGGATGACGATCCGGATGGCCTCGGTGGCCGGGTCGCCGAGGAGCTGCCGGGTCGCCTCGATGCCGTCCATGTCGGGCATCCGTACGTCCATCAGGATGATGTCGGGCAGGTGCCGGTGGCCGGCCGCCACGGTCTCGCGGCCGGTGCTGGTCTCGGCGACGACCTCCATCCCCGCCGCGGCGTTCACGAGCACGCTGAAGCCGGCCCGTACGAGGATGTGGTCGTCGGCCACGACCACCCGAATCGTCATCGCCGGCCTCCGCATGCGGACGTCTGAAGGGGCACCGCAGGCAGCCACCGTACAAGGCCGTACGCCCCGGCCGTGCGCGCCGACCCGTACGGCGGTCGCACCACGGCGAGTGCCTTCGGGCCACGGTCGCACCCGCGCGTACATCCAGGACTGTATGCCGGCGGACGCTACCCCCCTGGCCGGACGCCCGGACCAATCCGCAGCCTGACGACGCGGGGCCGCCGCGGAGGCAGGCTGTGAGCTGCAGGGAGGCCCGTGCGACAAGGCTGAGCGGGCCGTGCGGCGCGGTGTGGCGCTGAACCCGACCTACTCACGAAAGCAGAGTTGTGCTCCCTTTCGACAACCCTCAGGTCCGGCTCCCGGGCGGAAGCCGATGAGCGGGATCGCGCGGTGGTGCTTCCGGCACCGGTTCCTCGTCATCGGCGGGTGGTTGCTGCTCCTCGCGGTCCTGGCGGGTGGCGTGCGCGCCGCGGGCGGCTCCGCCTTCTCGGAGCAGTACACCCTGCCCGGCACCGAATCGACCAAGGCCGCAGAGCTGCTGGCGTCGGAGTTCGAGCGCACCTCCGGCGACACGAGCACCATCGTCCTCCACGCGACCAGCGGCAAGGTCACCGACCCGGCCGTCAAGGCCGACGTCGACAGGATGCTGGCCGAGGTGGCCGACGTGCCCGAGGTCGGCGCGGTGGCCGGGCCGTTCGATCCCAAGGGGTCGGCGCAGATCAGCCGCGACGGCGAGACCGCCTACGCGACGGTCACCTTCACCGAGCAGAGCCAGAGCCTCGACACCGCGAACATCGAGCAGGTCGTGGACCTGGGCTCGGAGCTGCGCGGCGACGCGCTGCAAGTGGAGTTCGGAGGGAAGGCGGTCGGGGAGCTGGACAAACCCTCGACATCGAGCAGCGAGCTGATCGGCATCCTGGCCGCGGCGATCGTCATGCTGTTCGCGTTCGGGTCCTTCGTGGCGATGGCCATCCCGCTCATCGCCGCGGTCCTGGCGCTGGGCAGTGCGATCTTCGCGATCGACCTCCTCACCCAGGTGATGAGCGTCCCCAGCACCGCCCCGATCATCGCCGCGTTCATCGGCCTCGGCGTCGGCATCGACTACGCGCTGTTCATCGTCGCCCGCTACCGCAACGGCATCCGGGCCGGGCTCAGCCCGCAGGAAGCGACCGTGGCGGCCATGAACACCTCCGGCCGGGCGGTCATCTTCGCCGGCGGTACGGTCGCCGTCGCGATGCTCGGCCTGCTCGTCCTCGGGTTCAGCATCCTCTCCGGGATCGGACTCTCGGCGGCGATCATGGTGGCGTTCGCCATCGCGGTCGCCGTGACCCTGCTGCCCGCCCTCTTCGGGCTCTTCGGGACGCGGGTGCTCAGCCGCCGTCAACGCGCCCGGCTCAAGCGCGAAGGGCCGAGTGAGGCCCGGGTCTCCAGCAGGTGGGCCCGGTGGGCCGGATTCGTGCAGAAGCGGCCGGTACCGCTCACGATCATGGCGACCGTGGTCATGGTGGTGCTGATGATCCCGTTCTTCTCGCTGCGGCTGGGATCCTCCGACGCCGGCAACAACCCGCCCGACACCACCACGCGCCAGGCATACGACCTCCTCGTCGACGGCTTCGGCCCGGGACACAACGGCCCGCTGCAACTCGTCGCGAAGGTCCCCTCCCCGCAGGCCGAGGCCGACTTCACCCGGCTGGGAGAGGAGATCGGGACCGTTCCGGGGGTGTCGTCCGTACGGACCCCTCCGGCCACGCCCGCCGCGACGGTGCGCACCATGCAGGTCATCCCCACCGAATCCCCGCAGTCGAAACAGACGTCGGACCTCATCGACACGCTGCGCGACCGCGTGATCCCCGCCCACGAGGAGGACGGGCTCACCGTCTACGTCGGCGGGCAGACCGCCGTGCACAAGGACTTCGCGTCCGAACTGAGCGGCAAGATGCCGCTCTTCGTCACCATCGTCGTCGTCCTGGGATGCCTGCTGCTGATGCTCGCGTTCCGCAGTGTGCTCATCCCGCTCACCGCGGCGGTGATGAACCTGCTCTCGGCCGGCGCCGGATTCGGCATCGTGGTCGCGGTCTTCCAGTGGGGCTGGGGCTCGTCCGCCCTGGGCGCGGGCCCGGCCGGGCCCGTGGAGTCGTTCCTGCCGCCGATGATGCTGGCCGTCCTCTTCGGGCTGTCGATGGACTACGAGGTGTTCCTGGTCAGCCGCATCCACGAGGAATGGCTCCACACCGGCGACAACAACCTCGCCGTGCGCCGCGGCCAGGCCGCCACCGGGCAGATCATCACGGCCGTCGCGATCATCATGATCTGCGTCTTCACGGCCTTCCTCTTCGTCGGCATGCGCATGATCGCCGAGTTCGGGCTCGGGGTGGCCGTGGCCATCCTGCTCGATGCGCTCGTGGTACGCACGATCCTCGTACCGGCGGCCATGCAGCTCTTCGGGAAGTGGAACTGGTACCTGCCGAAGGCGATCGACCGCATCCTGCCCCACGTCTCCGTCGAGGGACCCGCCGATGCGCCGGCAGGCGGCGAACGGCCCCACGCCTCGCCCCCGGCCGACGACCGGAGGCCGGTCCTCACCGACAAGCGCGGTGCCTGACAGCGATGCCCTCGCCGGTCTGTGCGGCGAGGGCACCGCGGGCCCGGTCACGGCCGACGACCGGGCACGCGTCGGGTGCCGGTACGACCCCATCGAAAACGACACTCCCTAGAGGTGATGAGGCGTGGCGATTTCACTGTCCGTGGTGCTGATGACGGGGATCATCCTGATCGTGTTGATGCGCAGCGGCTCGGTCAAGACCGGGCCCGCGATCGTCGCCGTGCTCTTCGGCTTCCTGCTGGCGTCGACGGGCACGGGACCCGAATTACAGGACCTGCTCGACGAAATGGCCGAGAGCATCAGCGCGATCGGCACCTGAAGGCCGGCGGGGCGAGTCCCCCGAACGCCGTCGATCCGTGGCCTGGCTGGTGCCTCCGCCGCTTGACCGTCCTCCGCAGGGCGGCTCACGGCACCGAGTGGCGCAGCCAGCACCGCAGACATCGGATCTCATCCGGACGCCAGGGGTGTTCGATTCGCTGTCCGCTGGCTACACTCCCGTAACACCTCCGATGTATCCAGGTGTGGGGAGCGGCCAGATGGGCAGAAGCACCGTGACCGGACTGAGCATGCTTGCGCTGTGCGCGGCACTCACCGTCCCCGCAACGGCAGTCGATCCCTCACCGTTACCCGATGTCCCGGCCGCGCATGCCGCCGTGTCCCGGTCCGACCCCGGTTCCGTTCTCTGGTACGACGAGCCCGCCCCGGATTCGCATGACGGCTGGGAGCAGCGGTCGCTGCCGATCGGCAACGGCGCCATGGGCGCGTCGGTCTTCGGCGGCGTCGAGGCCGAACGCCTCCAGTTCAACGAGAAGACGCTGTGGACCGGCGGGCCCGGCGTGTCCGGCTACAACTTCGGCAACTGGGACGAGCCCCGGCCGGGCGCGCTGGAAGAGGTCCGGCAGCGGATCCGGGACGAGGGTCAGGTCTCCCCGGAGTACGTGCGGGACACGCTCGGCCACGCGTCCGACTCGCCCCGGCACCGCCGCTTCGGGGCGTACCAGAGCTTCGGCGACCTGCGGCTCGACTTCCCCGACCGGACGGAGCCGGTCACCGGTTACCGCCGGGAGCTGGACATCGGCCGGGGTGTCGCGGGGGTCTCCTACCGATCCGGCGACGTGCGGTTCACCCGCGAGTACTTCGCCACCGCGGCAGACGGCGTCATCGTCGCCCGCATCGGCGCCGACCGGCCCGGTCAGGTGGACTTCACCTCCCGGATCGGCGTCCCGGCCAACCGGACCGGCACGGCCGCGGCCGACGACGGGCGGATCACCGTCACCGGCGCGCTCCACAGCAACGGCCTCGCGTACGAGGCCCAGCTCCAGGTGCTCAACGAGGGCGGTACGCGCACCGACGGGGCGGACGGCACGGTGAGCGTACGGGACGCCGACGAGGTGACGCTCGTGCTCGCGGCCGGGACCGACTACGCCGCCGACTACCCCGGCTACCGGGGCGAGGACCCGCACGCCCGGGTGACCGCGCTGACCGACGACGCCGCGGACAAGGGCTACGGCGCGCTGCTGCGCGACCACGAGGCCGACCACGCCGGGCTGTTCGACCGGGTCACGCTCGACCTCGGCGGCGAGATGCCCGAGGTGCCGACCGACGAGTTGCTGCGTACGTACGGCGAAGGGCCGGCGGCGGCCGACCGCGCGCTGGAGGAACTGTTCTTCCGGTACGGCCGCTATCTGCTGGCCGCCTCCTCCCGCCCGGGCTCGCTGCCGGCGAACCTGCAGGGGGTGTGGAACGACATGGAGGCCCCGCCCTGGCAGGCGGACTACCACCTCAACATCAACCTGCAGATGAACTACTGGCCGGCCGACGTCGCCAATCTGGCCGAGACGGCAGAGCCGTTGGCCGCGTACGTCGAGGGTCTGCGGGAGCCCGGACGGGTGACGGCGAAGCAGATGTTCGGGGTCGGGCAGGGGTGGGTCGCCCACCACGCCTCCAACATCTACGGGCACACCGGCGCCTGGGACCACCCGGCGTACTTCTTCCCCGAGTCCGGCGCCTGGCTCGCGGACCAGCTCTACGACCGCTACCGCTTCACCCTCGACGAGGACTACCTCGCCGAGGTCGCCTACCCGGTGATGAAGGAGGCGGCGCAGTTCTGGATCGGGAACCTGCGCACCGACCCGTCCGACGGCACCCTCGTCGCCACCCCCAGCCGCTCCCCGGAGATCGGTCCGGCGACCGCCGGCGCGTCGATGTCCCAGCAGATCCTCTGGCACCTCTTCACGGACACCGCGGAAGCCGCCGCCAAGACCGGCGACAAGACCTTCGCCAAGCGGGCGGCAGCCGTCCTGGAGAAGCTGGACCCGGGTCTGCGGGTCGGATCCTGGGGGCAGTTGCAGGAGTGGAAGGCCGACCTGGACGACCCGGACGAGCACCACAGGCACGTCTCGCATCTGTTCTCCGTCCACCCCGGCCGGCAGATCTCCCCGGCCACCACGCCCGAGCTCGCCGAAGCCGCCGAGGTCTCGCTGAACGCCCGCGGAGACGACGGCACGGGATGGAGCAAGGCATGGAAGATCAACTTCTGGGCGCGGCTCCTCGACGGCGACCGCGCGCACAAGCTGCTCACCCAGCAGCTCGGGCAGAGCACCCTTCCCAACCTCTGGGACACGCATCCGCCGTACCAGATCGACGGCAACTTCGGCGCCACCGCCGGGATCGCCGAAATGCTGCTGCAGAGCCACCTCGGCACGATCGACGTCCTGCCCGCGCTGCCGGGTGCCTGGGAGGACGGCAGCGTGGACGGGCTGAAGGCCCGGGGCGCGTTCACGGTGGGTGCGACGTGGCGCGCCGGCGATCCCACGGAGATCCGGCTCACCTCGGCCAAGGGCGGGAAAGCGGTGCTGCGGCACGAGGCGTTCCGCGGAGAGGTCCGGGTCTACCGCGACAACGGCAGGCCCGCCGGCTTCTCCACCGACGGCGACGCCCTCAGGCTGCCGACCAGGGCGGGGGTGACGTACCGCATCGTCCCGCAGGGCTGATCGACGCCACCGGCTACGTCCCGGCCCGGGAGCCGACTGCCCCGGCCGGGGCTAGCCGAGGGTGCGGTCGAGGTTGAAGGCGGCGCTGATGAGGGCGAGGTGGGTGAACGCCTGGGGGAAGTTTCCGAGTTGCTCCCCGGTGTGGCCGATCTCCTCGGCGTAGAGGCCGAGGTGGTTGGCGTACGTGAGCATCTTCTCGAACGCGAGCCGGCCCTCGTCGACGCGGCCCGCCCGGGTCAGCGCTTCGACGTACCAGAACGAGCAGATCGAGAAGGTCCCCTCCTCGCCGGGCAGACCGTCCCCGCTGCTCTGCGGGTCGTAGCGGTAGACCAGCGAGTCGGAGACCAGGTCCTCGCCCAGGGCGTCGAGGGTGGCGAGCCACTTCGGGTCGGTGGGGGAGACGAACTTCGCCAGGGGCATCATCAGGAGGGACGCGTCGAGGAGGTGGCTGTCCTCGGACTGGACGAAGGCGTTCCGTTCGGTGGACCAGCCGTGGCGCATGATCCGGCGGTAGATGTCGTCCCGGGACCGTCCCCACCGGACCAGGTCGGCGGGCAGTCCGCGGTGCTGGGCCATGCGCATGGCCCGTTCGATCGCCACCCAGCACATCAGCCGCGAGTAGAGGAAGTTCCTCGATCCGCCGCGGGTTTCCCAGATGCCCCGGTCGGGCTGGTCCCAGTGGGCGCACACCCAGTCGACGAGCGCGCTGATGCCGTCCCAGTAGGCGCTGGAGACGGGCTGCCCCCACTTGTCGTAGAGGTAGAGGGAGTCGACGAGCGCTCCGTAGATGTCCAGTTGCAGTTGGCCGACGGCGCCGTTGCCGACGCGCACGGGTGCCGAGCCCCGGTAGCCCTCCAGGTGCGGAAGTTCCCGCTCGGGCAGGTCGTGGCGCCCGTCGATGCCGTACATGATCTGCAGCGGGCCGGCGGCGCCGGCCGCTTCGAGGCGGACGTGCTCGGAGAGGAATCCCATGAACGCCCGGGCCTCGTCGGTGAAGCCGAGCCTGAGCAGCGCGTACACGCAGAAGGCCGCGTCACGGATCCATACGTAGCGGTAGTCCCAGTTGCGCTGTCCGCCGATGTGCTCGGGCAGGGAGGTGGTCGGTGCGGCGATGATGGCACCGGTCGGGGCGTAGGTGAGGAGCTTCAGGGTGAGGGCGGAGCGGTGCACGACCTCCCGCCAGCGGCCCCGGTAGCGGGACTGGGACAGCCACCGCCGCCAGTAGCCGACGGTGGCGTTGAACTGCTTCTCCGCCTCGGCCTCGGGGCAGTGGCGGGGCAGGACGTCGCCGCCGACCCGGTCGAGCGCGAAGACGGCCGACTGGCCTTCGCGCAGCTTGAAGAGCGACCAGGCATCCTGGCCCGCGACCTCCACCGGCACGCTCGACGTCAGCGCGAGGGTCAGTGAGGGTGACGCGAAGACCACCTGGCGGTCCTGTACGTGCACGGTGTGCGGCTCCGTCCCGTACGCGAAGCGGGGTGCCACGCGGGCGCGGAAAGGCAGCGATCCGCGGACACACACCACACGCCGGATCAGCCGGTGCCGGTCGGCCTCGCGTGAATCGTCCATGATCGGCATGAAGTCCTGGATCTCCCCCACCCCGTCGTCGGCGGAGAAGCGGGTGATCAGCACATTCGTATCGGGGAAGTAGAACTGCTTCGTGCGTGTCGGGACGTCCGCGGCAAGTTCGAAGGACCCGCCCCGCTCGGCGTCGAGGAGCGAGGCGAACACACTGGGAGCATCGAAGCGCGGGCAGCAGTACCAGTCGATCGTGCCGTTCGTGCCCACCAGCGCCGCGCTGCGCAGGTCACCGATGAGACCGTGCTCGGCGACCGGAAGATAGCGGGGCGCATGCGCGTCGGAATGTCCCCCGGGCGCTTCGGCTTCACGCGTCATTTCGGACCTCCCAGCAGCCACCGGGTGTCCGGCTTCACCGGCACCGGCCCGGAGATGCCCCGCGCCGGGCGCTTTCACGGCGGCGGTCGGTACCCACCACAATCGACTCACGGATTTCCGTGGCATATGACTGCAGTGCCTCTACCAAACCTAATACGGCGGACCGGCAGCAGCAAACAGACGCATATGCCGCCTGCCCGATAAGGCGCGCAAGATCAGACATGTTTCCCGTGCCCGACCCGCAGGGTTTTTTGCTGACGGTGAAGTAATGAGTACCTAGCGTGATCGGATCTCCGGGAGCACCACTGCCCAGGCGTTTCCATACGCAAGAAATTGCGCGGGAAGTTTCGGGAAGTTGTCAACCCAGGGCTTTGCGCTCATTCGACGATTTGCTGAAGGGCCTCGCCGGGAGGCCGCAGCCTTCGGAGGGCGGAGCCATGAGCACGGTCAAGGTCAGGGTCCGGACCGGAGCGGGCAGTTCCACGGATGTCGGCCCGGAGGCCAGGGCGGTCCAGAGACGATCACCGGTGCCCCTGTTGCTGAACGTGCTGCTGCTGCCGGCCGCCGCGGCCCGGGACCGTCCGGCCGTCCTCCCGCCTGAGCCGGGCGCGCCGCCCGGTGCGTCCGCGGCGACGCTCGCCGAGCGCAGGGCGCTCGCCCACACCTACGCCCCCTGTTACGCCCGGGCCGACAAGCGGGAGAAGACCCTCATCCTCGACAAGGTGTGCGCGGCGACCGGCTGGCACCGCAGCCACGCCCGCAACGCGCTGCTGAACGCCGCACGCCCCAAGCCGGGCAGGGTCCCGCAGCGCAGGAAGTACGACGCCGAGGTCGTCGCGGCGCTGACGCTGTGCTGGACCATCCTGGACCGGCCGGCGGGCAAGCGGCTGGCGCCGATGCTTCCCGAGCTGGTGCCGGTGCTGCGCCGCCACCGCGAGCTCTCCCTCGACGACGAGTCCGCCGAGCTGCTGATGTCCATGTCGGCGGCGACGATCTCCCGCCGTCTCGCCCCGTACCGGCAGTCCTCCGGAACCGCCCCGCGGCTGCGGCCCGGTTCCCGGCCGCGCGGTGAACTCCCGCTCGTCACCTGGACGGAGTGGGACCACGGCCACCCCGGGTTCTTCGAGATCGCGGTCGTACGCCACGACGGCGGTACGGCGGGCGGCAGTTGCCTGCTGACCGTGGCCGCCACCGACATCGCCACCGGCTGGACCGAGATCCGGACGGTCCGGGGCGCCGGGCAGATACCCCTCGCCCTGGACGTGGTCGCCAGGAACCTGCCCTTCCCGGTGCTCGGACTCGACTGCGGGAGCCACGGCGCCGAGATCGACGAGGCCCTGCTCCGCTGGTGCCGGCAGCGCCGGGTGACCTTCACCCATGCCCGCCCGGTCGGCAGGGGGAGCCACCACGTCGGCCAGCAGAGCTGGCGGATGCTGCACGAGCTCGCGGGCGACCATCACTACGACTCCCCGGGTGAACAGGCCCTCCTCAACGAGATCTGGGCCGCGCTCTCACGGCTGACGAACTACTTCTATCCTCAGCAGCGTTCGGTGTCCGGCCCCGGACAGGGCGGCGGCCGCAAGGAGTTCGAGACGGCGACCCCGTACCGCAGGACCGAACGCCACCGCTGCGTGACCCCGGAGGACCAGGCGATCCTCGCCGACGTCTATCCGGGCCTCAACCCGGCAGAGCTGCACCGCCACGTCGAGCGTCTGGTGAACAGGCTGCACCTCATCGCCGAGAGCCGGGCGGCGCTGCGGCGCTGCCGCACCTTCGGCCCCGGCTTCGTCTTATGACGGTACGGCGAACGGCTCGCCCCCGCGGCGATGCCGCGGGGGCGAGCCGTTCCGTCAGGAAGGCGAGGGCCGCCGCCGGCCCCCGCGTGCACTGTCAGTGCCGGGTGGCCGACGCGCGGTCGACGACATCCTGGTAGTCGGTCGTGATGGTCTCCAGGCCGGCGGCCATCTCGTCGACGGAGGTTTCCGCCAGGGTGCGTTCGGAGTGGTCCATGCTGCGGTTCGCCTCGACGATCGCGTTGGCGGCCGGGAGCCGGACACTCTCGTACCGCTTGAACGCGGCCGGCACGTCGTCGCCGGCGTCGGCGAGTTCGGCCGCCAGGGCGACGCCGTCGAGGATGGCCTGGGTGCCGCCGTTGGCGCCGATCGGGTACATCGGGTGGGCGGCGTCACCGAGGAGGGTGACCCGGTGCTCGCCCCAGGAGGGCAGCGGGTCGCGGTCGGCCATCACGTGGTGCATGACCTGCCCGCTCGACTCCAGAGCCGCGAGGACGTCGAGCCAGCCGAAGTCCCAGTCGGCGAAGTGCGGCAGCAGGTCCTCGAACCTGCCGGGGCTGAGCTGTACTTCGCCCTGCCAGTCCGGGTCCGCGGCCAGGCACACCCAGTTCAGGAGCACCTTGCCGCGTTCGGCGTGCGGCCGCGAACACGGGTACGCCACCATCCGGTTGCTCCGGTCGTCGGAGGCGATGATCATCGTCCGGCCGTCGATGAACTCGGGTATCTCGGTGAGACCGCGCCACATCCGCACGGGGGTCCGGCGCAGCGGAGACCCCTCGGGGTGCAGTTGCGCGCGGATGACCGAGTGCATGCCGTCCCCGGCGATCAGGGCGCCGGCGTCGATACCGGACTCGCCTCCGGAGCGCGAGCTGATGTGGACGCGTACGCCGTCCGCGTCCTGCTCGAAGCCACGCACCCGGGTCGCCGTACGGATGGCGTCGGGTCCGAGGCGCGAGCGCACCGCGTCGAGCAGCATCATCTGCAGCTCGCCGCGGTGGATCGAGTACTGCGGAAAGTCGTTGCCCGCGGCGATGCCGCGGGCCTCGGACCAGATGGTCCCGCCCTTGTGGTCGAGGTAGCGGTGCTCGCGGGTGGCGATCCCGGTGGCCGCGAGCTTCCCGCCCAGCCCGAGGGCGGTCAGTTCGCCGATCGCCGCGGGCTGGATGTTGATGCCGACCCCGAGCGGCCGGATCTCCTCGGCCTCCTCCAGCAGCGTGACTTCCAGGCCACGGGCGTGCAGAGCCAGCGCGGCGGCCAGTCCTCCGATCCCGGCCCCGGCGATGACGATGCCGGGCGAATGTGTTTCGGTCATGACGGCTGCCACCTTTCTCTACGGTTGAGCGGCTGTGCGGGGACTTCTGTGGGGAGGATCAGCGAGCGGTGAGGACCGGGACGGCGGCCTGGACGTCCGCGGGGCCGCGCCCCTGCGCGTGGCTCACGACGGGTGGGGGGTCGCCGGGCGGTCACCGTCCGATGACGACGAAGACCGCCAGGAGCACCGTGGCCCAGCCCATCAGCGCGGCGTGGTAGGGACCGATCAGCGACTTCTTGTGCAGCGCCTCGATCGCCGCTTCGTGCGTGTTGTCGCTCACGTCCCGGATGACGGTGTACAGGAGCCGCTGGCTCGCCAGCCAGGCGGCGATCCACGGCACGAACGCCCAGGAGAACCCGAAGGTCGCCCAGACCGCGACGATGAGCAGCGCGGAGCCCACGAGCAGCATCGAGGACTGGATGTACATCGTCTTCTTCAGTCCCCAGGCGACCGTGTAGGTCCTGATCCCGAACTTCTCGTCCTCGATGTAGTCCTCGGCGTGGCTGGTGACGAAGAGGGAGACCAGAAGCAGCGCGAAACCCGCCAGGGCCACGACGCTGCCCCATTCCACGGCGTACTCGGAGGAGCGCAGGACGAACAGACCCGGCAGGAAGACGAGGCTGAGCTGCAGGGTGGGGAGCTGCCAGGCGCCGGCGCCCTTCAGCTGCAGCGGGGGAGCCGAGTACTGGAAGCCGAGGATGCCGACGAAGACGGCCAGCGGCAGCAGGTCCCAGTGCCCGGTCCTGACGGCGAGGAATACCGCCAGCACGCAGTTGATGGCCGTCGATACGCCGATGTGGGCGACGACCCGCGAGACTCCCAGGCCGTAGATGGCCTCGGACTGCCGGGACTTGTACAGCGCGTCCTGCTCGCGGTCGGCCAGGGCGTTGGTCATGTTCCCGATCTGCATGCCGGAGACCGAGAAGAGCACGCCCAGCAGCGTGTTGAGCGAGTAGACGTCCGACCACTCGTGTGCGGAGAGCAGGGCCGGTGCGAAGGAGACGGTGAGGATGACCGGCAGGAACTCGAACCGCCGGATGACACATGCGTACCGCACGCGAGTGGCCAGCGGAGGGCGTTGGCCGGATGGCCCGTCGGAGTCGGTGAGCAGGGCGTCGAGTTGTGCCCTCAGCGGAGGAGCGTCGGCTTTCGGCATGGTCCGTTTCTCTCGTCGTCGAAGTGGGTCTTACGGGTCTGTGCGGTGGGTGTGACGGGGGCGGGGCGGGGCGGGCGACGCCGGACGCCCGCCCCGAAACCCCGTCGGCTCGCGGGCGGACCGCCCGTCAGGGCGCGGTGAGCGAGACGTCGCCGTCGAGCGTGAAGCCCTCGTAGTCCGCGGCGACGATCTCCCCGAGCTTCGCCCGGTACGCGGCGATGCCGCCGAAGTAGAAGAGCGTGCGCCGCTTCTTGCCGGGGATGTTCGAGCCGAAGATCCAGGAGTCCGTCTGCGCGAACAGGCTGTGCTCCGCCATCTCCCGGCACATGGCGGTCCATTCCTTCTCGGCGGTGGCGGTGGCCTCGACCGTGCCGGCCCCGCGTTTCCGGGCGGCGTCGATGGTCTCCGCGATCCACTCGACCTGCGTCTGGAGGGCGGGCGGCAGGTTGGAGAAGACGCTGTTGGGGCCGAAGACCGTGAAGAGGTTCGGGAAGCCGTTCACGGCCATGCCGAGGTAGCTGCTCGGCTCCTCGCCCCAGTACTCCTTGAGCGAGACACCGCCGCGGCCCCGGATGTCGATCCGGTTGTAACTCCCCTGCATGGCCTCGTAACCCGTCGCGAAGACCAGCACGTCCAGCTCGTGCTCGGTGCCGTCCTCGGTGACCACGCCGGCCGGGGTGATCCGGACGATCGGGTTCTCCTTGGTGGAGACCAGGGTGACGTTGTCGCGGTTGTAGGTCTCGTAGTAATCGGTGTTGCAGATCGGCCGCTTCGCGTAGAGGTCGGTCGGCATGAGCTTGCGCGCGGTCTCCGGGTCCCGCACGATCTCCTTGATCTTCGACCTGATGAACGAGGCGGCGGCGTCGTTCGACTCCGGGTTGAACGCGATGTCGGCAAAGGTGCCGAACATGAAGTGGAACCCGTTGCCCGCGTCCCAGCTCTCCTGGAACCTGCGCTCGCGTTCCTCGGCCGAGACGCTCATCGCGGAGATCTGGCTCTCCTCGAAGCCGCAGGCCACACGGGAGTTGAAAGCCTTCTCCCAGAACTGCTTGTGGTTCTCCCGGTAGTCCTCGATGAACTCGTCGCTGAGCGGCCCGTCGCCGGCCGGGACGACGTACTGCGCGGAGCGCTGGAAGACCGTGAGGTGTTCCGCCATCTTGGCGGCGGCGCCGATGAACTGGGTTCCGGTCGAGCCGGTACCGATGACCCCGACCTTCTTGCCGGTGATGTCGAGGTCCTCCGGCCAGGCACCGGTGTGCACCTGCGTGCCCGCGAATCGGTCCCGCCCCTCGATCTCGGGGAAGCTCGCGGTCGACAGCGGTCCGAGCGCGCCGACGACGTAGCGGGCGGTGAACTCCTCGCCGCCGTCGGTCCGTACCGTCCACAGGCCGGAGGACTCGTCGTAGGCCAGCGACTCGACGGTGGTGTTGAGCTGGATGTCCTCGCGCAGGTCGTACCGGTCGACCACGTGCTCCAGGTAGGCCAGGATCTCCGGCTGCGGCGCGTAGCGCGTCTTCCAGTTCCACTCCCGCAGCAGGTCGGAGTCGAAGGAGTAGCGGTACGCGATGCTGTCGACGTCGGCGGCCGCGCCCGGATAACGGTTCCAGTGCCAGGTGCCCCCGATGCCGGCCCCCCGCTCGAAGGCCCGCACGTTCAGGCCGAGTGTGTTGCGGAGCTTGTGCAGCATGTAGATACCGGCGAATCCGGCGCCTATGACGATCGAGTCGAGGTGGGTCGGTTTCCTGGGCATAGTGGCCTTTCGGCTGGTGCTGGACAAGGGAACGGCGTGGTTCAGACGTGGATGGTGCCTTCGGCGGCGACCGTGCCGTGGCCGCTCACCCGCACGCGGTCGATCTCTCCGCTGCCCGCGAGGGTGGCCTCGGCGAACATCACCGAGGGGCGGCCGCCGAGGTGGCCGCCCTGGTGGATCTCGACGGTCTTCCCGTACGCCACGAGGCCGTACCGCGCGAGGTGGACGGCGAGCGCGCCGGCGGCGGAACCCGCGGTCGCCTCCTCGGCGCCGCCGTGGGCCGGCGGGAACACCCGCGCGTGCCACCGCTCGCCCTCGGGGGCGAAGCACGTGGCGGCCGTGCCGGGGAAGGCGGCGAGCGCCCGGCGGTCGGGGCGCAGCCCGGCGAGCGCCGCCGCGTCGGGGAGTCCGGCGAACACGTGCCGGGGGCCGTCGCGGTAGAGGTCCACCGGGAGGGTGGAGGCGGCGATGCCGAGTGCGCCGAGCAGCGCCCCGGCGTGCTCGTACGGCTCCCAGACCGGGATCGGCTGCTCCATGGAGACGTACGCCACGCCGCCGCCGGACTGGGCCGCGGGAGTCCGGTCGACGACGAAGGGCACGACACCCGTCCGCGTCTCGAACCGCAGCCGGTCCGTCCGCAGGTCGAGCGCGACCGCGGCCGCCGCGGCGAGCAGCGGGTGCCCGGCGAACGGGAGCTCGGCGTCGGGGGTGAAGATCCGCGCCCGTACGTCCGCGTCCGTGGCCCTGGGCGGCAGCAGGAACACCACTTCGGACAGGTTCATCGCCTTGGCGATGCGCCGCATCAGCTCGTCCGTCAGATCCGCCGCGTCGAAGAACACCGCGACCGGGGTGCCGGAGAGCGGCTGGGTGGCGAAGGCGTCGACGACGACGTACCGGTGCGAGGAGTCACGGATACGGACGGCGCCCGCGCCCCGGGCCGTGGCCTGCACCTCGAAGCGGTCCCGGTGGGTGATCGGGGAACCGACCAGGGAGGCGGCCAGGTTCTCCGGGAGCGAGGCGGGCTGCTCGCCGTCCCACACCATGACCGCGCCCCAGCGCTCGCCGTCCGGGTCGGCGATCCAGAACTTCTCCCGCAGCCCCTCGACGGCCTGCCAGTTGTGGACGACACCGTCCTCGTTCAGATGCTGCCTGAGGCTCTCGACCGTGGCGGGGGAGCCCTTCAGATCCCACCAGGCGATCTCCATCTTCATCGTGTCAGCACCCCTTCGCACACGTCGGTGAGGAGGCGTGGCCCGAGACGATGCGCCCCCGGCACAGGGCGATCGGGGAATCGGTGAGGGAGAGGACGGTGCGGAAATCCCAGGTCCGGAAAGCCTGAATCGTTCACGTAAAGTCTTCCCCCGTAGATTTGCGAATGATGGACCACTCAACTACAGGCCCGGCTCATACCTCTCCACGGGTTTTCCTGTACCGCGATGTGCTCATTTCCGTTACCCCGACAGCTCCTGGAACAAATTGCACGTACGCACGTTCAGCCACGGATGGGTTGGGTGGGGTGCCGAGAACTTACCGACGCCACCCGGCGGTTGCAAACGTCTGTTGCCTCATGAAGATCCGCGCGTTGCCGACGGCGCGTACCTTTCCGGATGAGTCCGTTCCGATTTTCGTCACGGGCTGCGATGGGGCAACCGCGCGTAGTGCAAGCGGCGCCTGCGCCTCCGGGAGAAAGGGAAATGCGGGCGACGCGGCGGCGTCTAGCCCCGCAGGGCCAGCACCGCCCAGGCCGCCGTCGCCACCGTCGCCGCGCCGAGTCCGAGGAGGGGGAGGCGGGTCAGCAGCCGGTCGTCCCACTCCTCGCCGGTGCCGGAGGCGAACCGCAGTGCGGGGGTGGCCGCGCGGCCCAGCGCGAAGCCCAGGCCGGCCGCCAGCGCCACGCCCGCGTCGTTGGCCAGCAGCACGCCGAGGGCGAGGGCGTAGGGCAGGCTCGCCGACACGTAGGTACGTACCCCGGTGCCCATCTCGAACCCGAACTGGAGTGCGCCGCGCGCCAGATGGCGTTGCAGCACGTCCTGCGGCACCTGCCGCGCGTTCTGCGGCAGCCGCAGGCGCAGCACCCCGGCGTCGCGGGCGACGGCGAGCAGCCCGAGGGCGGCCGTCGCCCCCGCGCGCCAGTCCGCCGGGACCGGTGCGGCCAGTCCGGACGCAAGCCACAGCACGGTGGCCGAGAGCAGGGCGCCGAGCAGCAGCCCGGTGGAGAAGACCCCCAGTACGGTGGTCTGCCGGTGAACGGCCCGCCAACCTGGCGAGGCCAGCGCGTGCGCGCTGTTCCGCGTTCAAACGGAGCCGGAGAGCGAGTAGCCGGCCAGCCCGCCGAGGATCGCCCAGGTGAGCAGGGGACCGTACCAGCCGGCCGCCACCGCACCGCTGCTGAGCGCGAGCATCGGCACCGCCGGGTCGGTCAGCCGGCCGCGCCATGCCGGTCTGGCCGGTCCGGTACCGATCCGGGCCAACTCACGCCCCGCCGACGAGGGTGCGCCAGGTCTGCTGGCCGACGATCCCGTCGACGGTCAGCCCGGCCCCGCGCTGGAACTCCCGGGTCGCGGTCGCGGTGAGCGCGCCGAACGCGCCGTCCACGGTCAGCGGGTAGCCGTGCTTCACGAGCTGGCGCTGGGCGGCGCTGACGGCGGCGCCGGAGTCGCCCTGCCGGACGGTGACCACCAGGTGGGTCCAGGTGGTCGCGGTGACCGTGCCGGTCGCCCGCAGCCCGTTGGCCTCCTGGAAGCCGCTTACCGCGGTCGCGGTATCGGGGCCGAAGATCCCGTCCGGCTCGGTGGGGAACCGGTGGAAGCCCAGGAGGTGCTGGGCCGTGTAGACGTCCGGGCCGCGCGAGCCGTCCCGCAGCGTGGGCCAGGTGATGGCGCCCTCGCAGCCGCAGTCGGTGGTCCAGCGGCAGATGGAACGCACCCAGCCGGAGCCGGAGTTGAAGTAGCCGTCGTGGCAGCGCCGTTCGATGCCGCAGCCGCAGGCGCCGCACGCGCCGCTGAACGCCCACAGCCAGCCGTCGTAGGAGCCGGAGTAGCACTGGTTGGGCCGCAGGGTCCAGGTGACGCCGTCGTTGCGGTGGAAGCCCTCGTGCGGGCCGCTCGTCTCACAGGCGGCGGCGTGCACGGTGCTCGGGCCGCAGCCGGGGGAGCAGTCGTGCGTCGACGCGTAGGAGGGGCACGCGCCCTCCCAGATGTCGTAGCCGTCGGCGTACGCCTCCCTGGCCGCCCCGAAGACGCCGAGGGCGGCGAAGCCCACGACCGTCGCGGACTGGAGCACGGTACGCCGCCGGGGTGCCAGGCTCGGCAGCGAGGAGGTGCTCCGGCGGCGGACGGGCCGGTCGGCGGCGCCGGAGCGGCGCAGTTGGGGAACATCGTCGAGGGTGGTCATCACGCGCTCCTCGGCTGACTGGTGTGGTGGGGGGCTGCGGCGACCAGGTCGCCCAGCGCGTCGGCGGAGCCGAGCGGCTCGCTGCGCACGACGCGCCCGGTGGTGCCGACGAGCACGGCGAACGGCGTCGCGATCGCGTCGTAGGCGGTGAAGAGGTCGGGCCGGTTCTCCGTGACCGGCACGCCGGCCTCGGTGGCGGGAGGGGCGTCACCGGCGTAGACGGCGCGCACCGCGGTCGGCCCGTCGAGGCGGCCGGCCGCCGCCAGCACCTCGGCGCAGGTACGGCATTCGGCGCTGAGGAAGAGCAGCAGCGTCTCGCGGTCCGCGGCCAGCAGCTCGTCCGCGTGCGGCGCGGAGCTGCCCGGCGTGACGCCCAGCCGCCCGGGGGAGCGGACCACCGCGCCCCGGGAGAGCTGGTGGACCTGCCGCACCAGCCCGGACACCACGAGGGCGAGCAGGGCGATGGCGACCCAGGAGAGGATCAGGGCGCTGGTGGTGAAGTCCACGGTCAGTGGCCTCCTTCGACGGCGGGGGCGGTGCCGCTGCGGGCCGGTGCGGGTGTGGTCGCGGCGGGCCGGCCCATGGCGGCGGGCAGCACCCAGAGCAGGACCGCCAGGGCGACGGCGGCCAGCGCCGCCGTGGTCCACTCGGCCCGGCCCCCGGGCGGGTCGCCGGTCCCCGCCGCCAGCGCGGCGCCGACGGCGGCCAGTCCCGCGAAAGCCCAGGCCCGGCCGGCGACCCAGGAACTGAGGGGCACGTCCGAGCGGGAGCAGCCGCAGGGGCCGCCGCGCCCGGCCGCCAGGGCGTAGCCGGTATAGAGGGCGTAGCAGGCGAAGACCAGCGCGGCTGCGCCGAGCACGGCGGCGAGCGCGGCGCGGTGGCCGGCGAGCAGCGCGGCGGTGCCGGCGACGGCGAGCAGGCCCTCGGCCGCCGTGGCCGCCCGCGCGGCCGGTACCACGGCGCGGCGCGGCAGCAGCCGGTGGGCGGTGAGCGCGCCGGGCAGCGCGGCGGGCCGGCTCAGATGGGAGGCGGCGCCCGCGAGCAGCGCCAGCAGCACCACGCCCGTCGCCGTGGCGGCGATCAGCGACGTCACCCCACGGCCCGCAGGTCGAGCCCGTCGACCAGCGTGGGAACGCGGTCGGCGGTGGTGTCGGCCAGCGGCACGATGGTCGCCCACACCCTCTCGCCGGAGAGCACGAAGAACGGGCGGCCGTCGGAGAGCGAGTCGCGGAACAGCTCGCCCGAGGCGACCGACGCGCCTTGCCAGGGCGGTAGTTGCACGGTGTGCTCGCGGGTGGGCCGGCTCATCTCGACCAGGCCGAGCGCCGGGACCTCCTTGAGCACCGTGGCCGGCCGCGCCAGGCGGGTGCCGGCGGCGGCGTCCGGGGTGAGGGTGATGCCGTCGGAGTGCTCGGCGATGCCGAGGGTGCGCAGGAGCAGCAGCACGTCGGTGAGCGCGGCCCGGTAGAGCCGGGTGATCAGGCTGAACCGCCGGCCCTGCCAGACCACGAGCGTCGGGTTCTCCACCTGCTGCGACTGGGCGTCGTACTCACTGGTGGTGGCGGTACGCAACGTGCCGCCCTGGAAGGAGAGTTCGCTGTCGAACTCGGTGATCCCCAGCGACGCGGCCACCGCCTCGGCCAGGTCGGCGGGCCCGGCGGTGAGTTCGTGGAGACGGCCGTCGGCGATCACCTCGACGACGGAGGTCGCGGGCCGCGTCAGGTCGAGGTCGGCGGCGAGGCGGTACGCGCTTCCGTCCAGCGCGCGGTGCTCGACGGCGGTGGATGACGCCACGTGGTCCTCCCGTGGAACGGTGTGCGGAGCCTGCTGCGCTGACCGGCGGTCAACTCTACCCGGGTAGAATGACGGTGTACATACAACGCCGATCGCCTTTCCGGGGTGGCCGTGAGCCGCCGCGCCCGGCGGCGGTCCGGGCCAAAGCCGCACTGTCAGGCACGTACCACCACGGGCGACTCGCCGGTCGGCAGCACCTCGCCGATCACCGGGTGCCCCGGCACCTCGCCGGTCAGCAGCAGCCCTCCCGAGGTCTGCGCGTCGGCCAGCAACAGCCGCTCCACCTCCGGGAGTGCGCCGAAGTCCACCCAGGGCCCGACCCACGCCAGATTCCGCCGGGTGCCGCCGCTGACGAAGCCGTCCGCCACCGCCTGCCCGGCCCCCGCCAGCAGTGGGACGGCCGCCGCGTGGATCGCCAGCGTCACGCCGGACGCACGCGCCAGCTTGTACGCGTGGCCCAGCAGCCCGAATCCCGTGACGTCCGTGCCCGCCCGGATGCCCGCGGCCACCGCCGCGCTCGCCGCGTCCCGGTTGAGCGCGGCCATCACGGCCACCGCCTCGGGAAAGACCTCCCCGGTCGCCTTGTGCCGGGCGTTGAGCACCCCGCTGCCGAGCGGCTTGGTGAGGGTCAGCGCCCGCCCCGGCTCGGCCGCGTCCAGCCGCAGCATCCGCCCGGGGTGGACCATCCCCACCACCGACATCCCGTACTTGGGCTCCGGATCGGTCACGCTGTGGCCGCCCGAGACCTGGCAGCCCGCCGCGTGCGCCACGTCGCGGCCGCCCCGCAGCACCTCGGCGGCCAGCTCCATCGGCAGCGTGTCCCCGGGCCAGGCGAGGAGGTTGACCGCCGCCCACGGGGCGCCGCCCATCGCGTAGACGTCGGAGAGCGCGTTGGCCGCCGCGATCCGGCCCCAGTCGTAGGCGTCGTCCACCACGGGCGTGAAGAAGTCGGCCGTGGTGACGATGGCCCGCTCATCGTCGAGGCGGACCACGGCGGCGTCGTCTCCGCCGCCCTCCAGGCCCACCAGCAGTTCGGCGGCCGGGTCCTCCGGGCGGCTGCCCGTCAGGCTCAGCGAGGAGACGAGGGTGTCGAGTTCGCCGGGGGGAATCTTGCAGGCGCAGCCACCGCCGGCCGCGTACTGGGTCAGTCGCACGGTCATCCGCCGGACGTTACGCCCGAACTCCCCTGCGCCGACAGGGGACAGGGGGCGCCGGGCGGGGACGTAGACTCCCTGCCGGAGGCGGGCGGGTGCCTGGTGGCCCTCACGGTCTTCAACACCGATGCGGCCGGGCACCCCGGCCGGGTGGGTTCGATTCCCATACGCCTCCGCCAGAAGCTCCGACGCTGTTGGGACGCCACCGGGGAGGCCGGCGTTGACGGACACCAGGCGCCGCGTTCCGCGTACCGACGCGCTGCTCGCCGACCCCCGGCTCGCGGATGCCGCACGGCGGCTCGGGCGCACCCTGGTCCGGCGCGCGGTCGCCGAGGCGCAGCACCGGGTACGAAACGGCGGGCTGGCCCCCGAAGAGGCCGCCGACGCGGCCGTCGCCGCCCTGCCCCGGAGCGCCACCTCCCTGCGCCCGGTGGTGAACGCGACCGGCGTCGTCGTGCACACCAACCTCGGCCGCGCGCCGCTCTCCCCGGCCGCCACCGAGGCGCTGCGGACCGCCTCCGGCCCCACCGACGTCGAGTTCGGCCTCGGCGACGGACGACGTGCCCGGCGGGGGCGGGGCGCGCTGGCCGCCCTCGCCGAGGCCGTCCCCCACGCCGAGGCCGTCCATCTGGTCAACAACAACGCCGCCGCGCTGGTGCTGGCCGCCACCGCCCTCGCCGGGGGCCGCGAGATCGTCATCAGCCGGGGCGAACTGGTCGAGATCGGCGACGGTTTCCGCCTCCCCGAACTGCTGGAGAGCACCGGCGCCCGGCTGGTCGAGGTCGGCACGACGAACCGCACCCACTTCGAGGACTACGCGCGCGCCGTCGGCCCCGGCACCGGCCTCGTCCTCAAGGTGCACCCGTCCAACTTCCTCACCACCGGCTTCGTCTCCTCCGTGCCCGTCGCCCGGCTCGCCACCCTGGACGTACCGCTGGTCCACGACATCGGCTCCGGCCTGCTGCGGCCACACCCCGCGCTGCCGGACGAGCCCGACGCCGCGACCTCCCTCGACCAGGGCGCGGGGCTGGTCACCGCCAGCGCCGACAAACTGCTCGGCGGTCCCCAGGCGGGCCTGCTGCTCGGCCGGCGCGACCTCGTCGAACGGCTCCGCACCCACCCGCTGGCCCGCGCGCTCCGCGTCGACAAACTGACACTCGCCGCGCTGGAGGCCACCGTTCTGGGTCCGCAACCCCCGGTGGCACGGGCCCTGGCCGTCCGCGAAGCCGAACTCGCCGCCCGCGCCGGGACGCTGGCGGCCGGGCTCGCCGGACGGGGCGTCGCCGCCGAGGCGGTGCCCAGCGAGGCCCGGGTCGGCGGCGGGGGAGCACCCGGCGTCACCCTGCCGAGCGCCGCCGTCGCGCTGCCCGCCGCCCTCGCCGTGCCGTTGCGCACCGGCGACCCGGCCGTCGTCGGCCGCGTCCACGGCGACCGGCTGCTGCTCGACCTGCGGACCGTTCCGGAGGAGGACGACGCGACACTGCTCGCCGCCGTCCTCGCCGCGGCGGCCCCGCCGCCGGAGGAGGCGTGACCGGGGCACCCGGCCTGGTGATCGCGACGGCGGGCCACGTCGACCACGGCAAGTCGACGCTCGTACGCGCCCTCACCGGCACCGACCCCGACCGGCTCGCCGAGGAGCGGCGGCGCGGCCTCACCCTCGACCTCGGCTTCGCCTGGACCACCGCACCCGGCGGGCGCGCCCTCGCCTTCGTCGACGTGCCCGGCCACCACCGCTATCTGGCCACCACCTTCGCCGGCATCGCCACCGCGCCCGCCGTGCTGCTGGTCGTCTCCGCCGAGGAGGGCTGGCGCCCGCAGACCGCGGAACACCTCGCCGCGCTCGACGCGTTCGGCGTACGCACCGGGCTGCTGGCAGTCACCCGCGCGGACCTCGCCGATCCCGCGCCGGCCCTCGCCGAGGCGGCGGAACGGACCTCCGGCACCGGCCTCGCCGGCGCGCCCGCCGTCGCCGTCAGCGGCCGTACCGGCGAGGGGCTCGACCGGCTTCTCCGCGAACTCGACGCACTGGCCGCCGCCCGGCCGCCGCCCGATCCGGCGGCCCCCGTACGGCTCTGGCTGGACCGGGCGTTCACCGTGGCGGGCGCCGGCACGGTCGTCACCGGCACCCTGACCGCCGGAACCCTCGCCGAGGGCGACACCCTGCACCTCGCCCCCGCCGGCCGCGCCGTGCAGGTGCGCGGCCTGCACAGCCTCGGCCAGGCCGTTCCCCGGGTGACCGGCCCCGCCCGCGTCGCCGTCAACCTCCGCCGCATCGCCGCTGATCAGGTCCGCAGGGGCAACGCGCTGCTCACCCCCGGGCGTTGGTGGACCACGGACCTCGTGGACATCCGCTACGAACCGGCGGGCGGGACGGACGACGGCGGTGCACCTCCCCGGCTGCCGGCCGAACCCCTGGTCCACTGCGGCACCGCCGCGACCAGCGCGCGGCTGCGGCCGCTCGGCCTCGATACCGCCCGCCTCGCCCTGCGCACGCCGCTGCCGCTCCACGTCGGCGACCGGCTGCTGCTGCGCGACCCGGGTTCCCGGCTGCTGGCCGGCGCGACCGTGCTGGACCCGGAGCCGCCCCCGCTGACCGGCAGGGGAGCCGCCGCCACCCGCGCGCGCCTGCTGGCCGGCATCGCCGAGCCGGCCGACCCCGCCGTTCGGCTGGCCGCCGTCGGCCTGGGCGACCGCGGTCGGCTCGCCGCGCAGGGCTACGCCGTGGACGCGGACGGCGAACGCTGGCTGTTCGACCGGGCGCACGCGGAACGGCTGGCCGCCGCCCTGGCCGCGGCGGTGAAGGAACACGCCGGGGCCCACCCCGCCGACCCGGGGCTGCCGGTCGCCCGCGCCCGCCAGCTCCTCGCGCTGCCGCCGGACATCGCCCTGGCCGGGCTGGCCGCCGTGGCCGGCGCCGGACTGATCCTGCGCGACGGCAGGCTGTACCGCGCGGAGGAGGCGGACCGGCTGCCCGCCGCGGTCGCCGCCGGTCTGGAGCGGCTGCTGGACGAGTTGCGGTCCGCCCCGTTCCAGGCCCCGACCCGCCGGCGTCTGGACGAACTCGGCCTCGACGCCGAGGCGCTGAGCCTCCTGGTGCGCCGCGGCGTGCTGGAACGAGTGGGCACCGTCCACCTCCCCGCCGGGTCCGTGGGCCGTGCGGCCCGCGAACTCGCCGGGCTGCCCCAGCCGTTCACGGTCGGCGAGGTGGCCCGCGCCCTCGCCGTCAGCCGTCGCGTCGCGATCCCCCTCCTGGAAACCCTCGACGAGTCCGGCCACACCCATCGCCGCCCCGACGGCCGCCGGGTCCTCAAGGACGGGCCCTAGGTCGCGGAGGCGGGCGCCTTGTCCAGCCGGGGGCCTTCCTCGACGAAGGAGAGCTCACGGCCGTCCCGTAGGCCGGAGACCCCGATGAGCGAGAGCACGCACATGAAGATCATCAGCGTGGAGAGCGCCCACGTGCCGCCGGTGGCCGCGGTGAGGGCGGCCGCGATGAACGGCAGGGTGCCTCCCGCGATCGCGGCGGCGAACTCCCTGCTCACCGCTACGCCCGTGTACCGCACGCGGGTGTCGAACTGCTCGGGGAGCATCGCCGCCTGGGCACCGAGCATCAGATCGTTGGCGAAGGTGAGCATGAGGGTCATCGCGATCCACACCACCCAGGAGTGGCCGGTGTCGAGCAGCCAGAAGAAGGGGAAGGCGAGAAGGGCGCACAGCACGGCTCCCGACGCGAAGACCGGCTTCCGGCCCCATCTGTCCGAGAGCGCCCCGGACAGCGGAAGGGTGACCACCTTCACCGAGTTGGCGATGAGGAGCCCGATGGTGCCGACGCTGGCGGCCATGCCCAGGTCGTCCTCGATGTAGGTGAGGGCGTAGACGCTCGGCACGTAGGTCGCGACGTTCGGGCCGATGTTGGCGAGCAGACACCGCAGCAGCGTCCGAGGCTCGTTCCTGGCCAGGTCCAGAGCCGGCGTCGGCGTCCGCTCGCCCTGCTCTCTGGTCTGGTCGAACGCGGGTGTCTCGGCCACGCGCATACGGATGTACAGGCCCACCGGCAGGATCAGGATGCTGAGCAGGAAGGGGATCCGCCAGCCCCAGGTGGTGAACTGGTCGTCCGGGAGCATGGTGAACGGGGTGAAGACGGCGGCGGCCAGAATGACGCCGACCCCGTTGCCGGTGGGCGGAATGGCCGCGTACAGGCCGCGCTTGCCGGGCGGTGCGTGCTCGGCCGCCATCAGCGCCCCGCCGGCGTACTCCGCTCCGGCGCCGAGTCCCTGGAGGATGCGCAGGAACACCAGCAGCGCGGGGGCGGCGACGCCGATGCTGTCGTAACCGGGGATCACGCCCATGAGGGTGGAGGCCACCGCCATCAGGCAGAGCGTGATCACCAGGACCTTCTTCCGGCCGATCCGGTCCCCGTAGTGGCCGAAGAGGAGGCCGCCGAACGGCCGGGCGAAGAAGCCGACGGCGAACGTGCCGAGGGCGGACAACGTCCCCACCATCGGGTCGTGGCCGGGGAAGAAGACCTCGTCGAAAACCAGCGCGGCGGCGGTACCGAAGAGCATGAAGTCGTACCACTCCAGGGCGGTGCCCACGGTGCTGGCGCTCACAACGCGACGAATCATGGCGTGTCCCTTCGTTCAGGGTGTGCCGGCCGGAGCGGCACGGTCAGCGGAGGGCGGCGGACTCGAAACGGGGGCCCAGGTAGGCGCCCTGGGCGAGGAGCAGGCGCTGGAGCTCGGGCACGTCGACGGCGCGGGGGAGCACCCCGTCGCGCCGGGCGAGGGCGGCCGCGACCCCCGCGGCCTCGCCCATCGCGAAGGACGGGGGCATGACCCGGATCGCGGCGAGTGCCTCGTGGGTCGCCGAGACGCACCGCCCCGACAGCAGCAGGTTGTCCAGGTCCCGGGGGACGAGGCTGCGGTAGGGGATCTCGTAGATGTTGGCGGTGGGCGGGATGCCGTCGTCGAAGGGGCCGTTCGGCCCGGTCGGACTGTGGATGTCGACGGGATAGCCGGCCACCGCGATGGTGTCCTCGAAGCTCCGCCCCGAGGTCAGCTCGTCGAGGGTGAGGAGATGCTCGCCCCGTACGCGCCGGGTCTCCCGGACGCCGATGGTGGCGGCGGTGTCGAGCAGCTTGCAGTTCCGCATCCCCGGCAGCCGGTCGCGGAAGAACCGCATCAGCTCGACGACCTGGCGGCGGGCCGTGATCTCACCGGTGGTGAGGTCGCCGGCGTCGGTGCCGTCCAGTCCCAGGACCCGCGTGGTGTTGATGCGCCACACCCCCGGCTCCAGGGTCTTGAACAACTGGATGCCCCGGCGGGGGAGGGTGAAGGAGCCGTCCGCGCCGGCCTCCTCCACCAGCCCCTGGAAGGGGAACCGCTCGTCGGGGTGCGCGTCCTGATAGGCCCGTACCGCGTCGTCGTCGACGTCACCCACCCGGAAGAACAGGGTCATCGGCTGCATCCGGCCGTCCCCGTCCCGGCCCAGGTCGAAGCCCGCCCCCGCGCGGGCGGCGACGTCCCCGTCCCCCGTGCAGTCGATGACCGTGGTGGCGGGGAGCACGCCGAGGCCGCTCTTGTTGCCCACCACCACACCGGTCACCCGGCGCTCCTCGGTGAGGGCATCGGCGACGAAGGTGTGCAGCAGCAGCTCGACCCCGGCCTCCTCGCACATGTCGAGCGCGACCATCTTGGCCGCCTCCGGGTCGAAGGGGGTCACCGCCTCGTGCCCGTAGACCATGAAGCCCGAGTACGGGCTGCCGGAACGGGTCTCGGAGGGGTGCACCGCGCCGCCCACCCGGACCATGCGCCGTACGAACTCGTCGAAGATCCCGCGGACGAGCTGGACCGTGCCGTCCAGCGAGAAGGAGGTCATGCAGGGGCCGACGAGACCGGCGGTCAGATTGCCCCCGAGGAACCCGAACCGCTCCACGAGACGGACCGAGGCCCCGTTGCGGGCGGCGGCCAGCGCCGCGCCGAGACCGGAGGGCCCGCTCCCCACGACGAGGACGTCGGTGGGCTCACCCACCGGGAGCTGACGGGTGTACGTGTGGCTGGGCATGGTGAACAGACCTCCGTGACAGGGGGTACGGGAGAGGGGCCCGCTTCTTCCGGCGGCTCGCGGGCCCGGTGGTGCCCGCCACCATGCCTGCTGCCGTGCACGTTTCACCAGTGCTCTGCACACATGTGCACCGTGACGCGATCGTGCGTCTGACCAGCGCGTACGGCACCTGCGGTGCGCGGGTGGGGAGTTGGGGGCGCTGCGGTCAGACGGACGGCGCGGCGGGGCCGTCGAGCAGGAGGACGGCGGTGCTCTCGTCGATCACCAACTGGGTGACGTAGTCCCCGGCGAGGGCGGCGCGCAGGGCATCGATCTTGTGGTCGCCCGAGACGGCGCAGATCCGGTGGCCCACGTCCCGGAGCCGGTCGAGGTCGGGGCCGCTGGTGCGCTCGTTGAGACGCACCCCGTGATGGCTCCCGTCGGCGCGCATGAAGACCGTGGCGATGTCGCCGACCACCTCGTCCTCGGCGAGGGAGGCGAAGTCGGACTCGTCGAGGAAGTAGCCGGCCATGTAGGGACTGCTCGGCATCCCGTCGGCGACCGTTCCCACGCTGAACAGGGCCGCGTCCGCGGTCTGCTGCAACTCGGTGACCCTGCGCACCACGCGCTCGCGGAACAGCGCCCGCTTGGTCTCCGCGGAGTCGAAGAAGAGCGGTACGGGCAACTGCTGGACGACGGCGTCGAAGGCCGCGCCGAACGCCGAGAACATCTGGTGGGAGTAATGGGTGCCGGTGGCCCGCGAGTTGCCGGCGCCGTTCAACTGCACGAACTGGCAGTTGTGGATCGGCTTCGGGATCAGGCACCGGCTGATGGCGTTGACCATGGTGCCCCAGGACAGGCCGATGACCATGTCGGAGTCGAAGACGGAGTTGATCACCCGGGCGGCCTGGATGGCCGTCAGCTCCAGCCGCTCGACGTTGGTGGCGGCGGCGGGGACCCGGGCCACGTGGGCCCGGACGCCGAACCGCTCCCGCAACCGCCGCTCCACCACATCCACCCGGGGCTGGGGGCGGTGGATGTGGATCTCCACCAGCCCGGCGTCCCTGGCGTAGCTCAGCAGCCTGGACACCGTGGAACGCGAGGTCCCCAGCTCCTTGGCGATGGCGCCCATGGTCGCGCGCTGGAGGTAGTACTGCTGGGCGACGCGCAGGGCGGTCTCGATCCTGCCGTCCGCCGTGACTCCCGGCGTCTCCGGCTCGTACCGGTCGGGATCCCCGTCCCGGTGTCGCGGCCGACGGGGCGAACCCCCGGGCATCTCCGCAGGTCGCACGTTCGTCATCCTAGGGGAGAGACCGCGGGAGACGGCAGGGCCGCCGAGGGGATCACGGCGGCACTGCCTGGTTCGAGCCCCGGTCGTGGCGGGGGTCAGTCGGTGCCGGTCCGGTCCGGGGCCGGGACCGGACCGTTGAAGAGGTAGGTCTCCCGGTCGATGACGTCGCCGGCTTCGTACGCGGGAAGGCACTCGGTGTCGGCGCCTGCCGAGGGCTCGCAGTCCTTCTGCCCTGGGAAGTCCTCCTCGGCGATCTCCGCCGTCTCGAGAACCTGGCCGTTCTCCTCGTCGACGATCCACTGGGTCTGCGCCGGCGGAAGGTTGCCGTACGTGGGCGTCTTGAAGAGGATCTTCATGCCGGTGCGGCCCTCGCTGTCCTGCGCGGGACCCGCCAGCTCCAGTCCGGGCGAGTCCGCCAGGACCTGGTAGAGCGCGGCGCGCAGTTCGGCGGGTGCGGGGGAGAACGTCAGCAGGTGCTCCACCTGGTCGCGGACCTGCCTCTCCGCCCTGGCGCCCTCGGCGCCCTCGGCGAGGGCGGCACGCAGCGCCGCCGGGTCCGTGGGCAGGCCGGCGAGGCCCGCCCAGTCGACCTCCCCCTCTCCGACGTTCCAGGTCATCCGCAGGGGCTTCGCGCCCACGTGGGTGGGGCTGAGGACCACGGACTGCTCCTCGCGCGAGCCGTCGTAGCGCACGTGCTTCGTCTGGATCTTCCAGTACGCGGCGGCGCCGGAGCCCTCGGCGGCGGCCTGGTCCGCCATGCTGTTGAGGAACCCGGCGGCCGAGGCGTCCGCCGGGGGCGCGCCGCCGTCGAGCGCGACGACCGGGAGGACCACCGCCGCCGCGGTCGCGGCGGCGACGGCGCCGGCCGCGAGGAGGATCTTCCGGCGCCGGGCGGGACGGCGCCTGCCGGCCGCGGGGGACTCCGCCGGCCGCGGGCCGGTGTCCTGCCGCACCGCTTCGCGGAGCGCCGACCGTGCCGCGGCGACGACGTCGGCGCCGGGCGGGTCCACCCGGCCGGCCTCGGCCAGTTCGGCCGCGCCGGGGAAGTCGAGCTGTTCGTCGTGGATGTTCATAAGAGGTCTCCTGTTCGTCGTCCCCTACCGGGTCGTGATCGCCGTCGGGTGCCGGGCGGGCCCGGGCACCCCGTGCCGTCCGCGGGGGTCACTGCGAGTTGCTGAGCGTGCCGCGCATCCGGGCCCGGGCCCGGTGCAGGCGGGAGCGGGCCGTGCCGGCGGGTATACCGACCACGGCCGCGGCCTCCACCGGGGTGAGTTCCTCCCAGGCGACGAGGAGCAGCAGTTCGCGCTCCACCGGCGGCAGGGCGGCCAGCCGGGCGCGCAGCGACCAGGCGACGGCGATGGCGTCGAGGCGCTGGTCCACCGCGTGCCAGGGGTCGATCGCCGTGTCCCCGGCCAGCGTCGCCTGGGCCGCCGCTGACCCGTGCGCCCCCGGCGCCCGCCAGTGGTGCGCCAGTACGTGCCTGGCGACCCCGAACAGCCACCCGCGGGCGCTGCCCCGGGCGGCGTCGAAGCCGGCCCGTGCGGAGTACGCCCGCAGCCACGTCTCGGCGAGCAGGTCGTCCGCGGCGTCGGACGCCCGCCGGGCGAAGTAGCCGTGCAGCGCCTTCGCGTGCCGGGCGACGAGCGGCTCGAAAGCCTCTGGGTCCTCCGCCGCCCGGCTCAGCAGCTCTTCATCGGATTCCACGTCGCCTCCCTGTTTGGCGTTCTCACCCCGTACTTGCGCCCGTCGGCGCGAAGCGTTCGGGGTGACGCGCGGGGGAGGCTCCCGGAGGACGGACACGGGTGACGCGATCCGTGCCGGCCGTCAGGACGTACGCGGTGGTGGGACGATCGCAAACCGGCAGCCGGGTCCCGGATCAGGGGGACGCCCGCGGCCCGCCGGGCCGTCCCGGCATGTTGTCCGGCCTGAACCGGGAGCGTGACCGCATCGACGAGGCCGTGGCGGGCCTGCCGGCCGCGCGGGACGCGCTGGACGCCGTCATCGCCGCCACCGTGCCGGCCACGACCGAAGACCCGGCCACCTGCTACGCGGCCGGTTCCGCGTAGCGGCCAGACGCGGGCGGGTCGTGCCGAGAGGCGGGGCGCTCGCGGACGTCACCGGCCGACGTGTCCTCAGCCGCGGCCGGCGTCGGTCGCCGGCTTCGCCTCCGGCGGGGATGCGGGGGGCGTACGGGTGAGGGCCGCCTGCCGGTAGTCGCGGGGCGTCTGGCCGTAGGCCGCGCAGAACGCGCGGGTGAAGACCTCGTGGTGCCCGAACCCGCAGCGGCTCGCGACCAGGTGGACGGGCAGGGCCCGTTGCGCCGGATCGCCGAGCATGAGCCGGGCCCGTTCCAGGCGCTGACGGCGGATCCAGCCGCCGACCGTGGCTCCGGGCACGTGCGTCCGGAAGAGGCGGTGCAGGTAGCTCGGCGAGATGTGGTGCGCGGCGGCGACGGCCCCGGGGGTCAGCTCGGGGTCGTGCAACCGCCGCCGGATGAACGACTGGATCTCCAGGGCCAGGGTCCGGGAGCGGGTCTCCGGCGGAAGCCGGTCCTCGGCCTCGGTCTCATGGGCCAGAAGCGCGGACAGCAGGTCGACCAGCACCGTTTCGAGCCGGGGGAGATCCGCGGCCGTGTACGCACCGCTTTCCGCGGTCAGGCTGGTGAGGAAGCCGGCGAGTAAGGAGCCGATCCCCGCGCGCCCGGTCATCTTGCGGCCCAGCACCCGGTCGACCCGGTCGGGGGAGAGTGCCAGCCGGGCGCTGGGCACGTCGACGCTGACGGCCTCCACCACGTCCCCGCGGATCCCGGTACGGATGTCGACGGGGCGGGAGGAGTGGTTGGTGCGGAACTCGTACGGTCCGAACACCGAGTCCCGCCGGTCCATGTGGGCCCCCACCGTCCCGTTGACGATCATGGAGAGGTGGAACACCTCCGGGTCGGACTGCCGGATGAGCCGCGGCGTCCGCCGGACCTCGACGGGACCGAAGACCGACGGCCACACGAACGCGTTCCCCAGCCTCAGCAGGCGGAGTTCGGCGTGGTAGTCGGCGACGGGGCCGCCGGCCAGGTCGAGCGGCGCGTGCAGCCGGGACAGGTGTTCGCGCAACGCCTCCCCCCGGTCCTCCGCCGGCACGTCCTCGGTACGGAACAACGTCTCGATCACCGCGTCACCCCCGTTGAGTGACGCAGATGCTAACGGCCCGTCCGGCGCCCGGCGCCCCGGGGCACCGGCCCCCGCGGGCTAGGGGATGGCCTCGATACGTTCCATGTGCTCCTCGCCCCACGCGCCGAGCGGCGCGAGCGCCGCGTTGAGCGAACTGCCGAACTCGGTCAGCGAGTACTCCACCTTGGGCGGAACCTGGTGATAAACCTCGCGGTGCACCAGGGAACTGGCTTCCATCTCCCGGAGCTGAAGTATCAGGATCCTCTCGCTGATGCCCGGCACCGATCGCCTCAACTCCCCGAAGCGCAGGGGCCCGTCCTCACCGAGGGCGAACAGGATCAGCCCTTTCCACTTCCCGCCCATGACCGCGATGGCGGCGTCGAGCCCGCAGATATACGTCCGCTTGGCCATCGATGCTCCCTGACAAAAGTGTGGGTACCCAACAGAATTGTCGGTACTTGAGGGAATGTGCGTGGCGGCCCAGGATAGAAGGTGCCGCGCCGGCGACGGAATTCGAGGCGCGATTTCCCACACATCCGACCACTCAGGGAGTGACGCATGCCCGCGGAGAACCGCACACCCGTGACGATCGTAGGGCTGGGGGCGATGGGCCGGGCCCTGGCCGAAGCGTTCACCGACGCCGGACACCCGACGACGGTGTGGAACCGCACTCCCGCAAAGGCGGCACCGCTGGTGGCCAGGGGAGCCGTCCATGCCCCGGAGGTGGAGCGCGCGGTCGGGGCAAGCCCGCTGGTCATCACCTGCCTGACCACCTTCGAGGACACGCGCTCCGCCCTTGAGCCGGCCGCGGCGGCGCTCTCCGGGCGCGCCCTCGTCACCCTGAACAGCGGGTCGCCCGCCGGCGCCCGCGCCCTGCACTCGTGGGCCACCGGCCGCGGCGCCCGGTTTCTGGCCGGGGCGGTGAAGAATGTGCCCGCCGCCGTGGGAGCGCCGGACACGCTGCTGTATTACAGCGGCGACAGAACGGTCTTCGAGGAGTACGAGAAGACGCTGAAAGTGCTCGGCGGCGATACCGTCCATCTCGGGGACGAGACCGACCTCGCCGCGCTGTACGAGATGGCCGTGGGCGCCATGCTGCTGCCCGCGCTCACCGGCTTCTTCCAGGGCGCCGCGGCCCTCCGGGCCCGAGGGCTGGAGGCGGCGAGCATGGTGCGGTTCAGCGAAAAGTGGCTGGACATGATCAAGTCCCTGCTGCCTGTCTACGCCAGGGAAATCGACAGCGGTGACTACAGCGATGCCGCCTCCTCGGTCGGCCTCTTCGTCGCGGGCGCGGCCCACGACGAGGAACTGACCAGGGAGACGAACGTCGACACCGCCTGGCTCACCCCGCTGCACGACCTGGTGGCGAGGGCGGCCGCGGCCGGCCACGCCGAGCACAGCATCTCGGCCCTGACCGAAGTGCTCAGGAAGCCGGCCCAGCAGGCGTAGCACAACGGGCCGACGGGCTCCCGGGCAGGGAGGGCGAGGGGTTACGCGTCCGGGGCGCCGGCCCCGTCGAGCTGCCGCATCAGCGTCTCCGTGTCCGAGTAGATCCACTCCTCGGCGATCCTGCCGTCCGCGACGCGGTACAGCTCCGCACTCGTGTACTCCACCCGCCGGCCGGTGGCCGGGATGCCGCGGAACTCGCCCTGGTGCGTGCCCCGCATGGTGAGCAGAACCGCGACGCGGTCGCCCGAGCCGAAGATGTCCTCGATCCGGACCCGGAAGTCGGGGAAGGCCGCGCGCATCACCGACACGTTCTGCCGCCAGGCGTCACGGCCGTGCATCTGGAACGGCATCCCCGCGATGTTGATCACGAAGTCCTCGGTGAGCATCTCGGTGCCCGCGTCGAGGTCCTTCCGGTTGAGGGCGGCGAACGCGTCGCGCAGCAGTTCGACGGCGGCCCGGCCGGGGCTGTGGCTGGGAGACGTACCCATGAAGTTCCTCCTCGGAGACGGTGGCCGGCCGCGCCGGCCGCTGTCACCAGGAGAAACGCTGACGTCGCGACAAGGTCAAACGCGGTGGCGGCCTACGTGGCGGCGCCCCGTGGGCCGCGGACGTCCGTGACCGCGCGGGCCAGGCCGGCGATGCCCGCCGCGATGGCGCGCTCGGAGAGCGTCGCGTAGCCGAAGATCAGGCCGCCGGGCCCGGCCGGGTCGAGGCGGTAGCGGGCGACGCCGCGCAGCGCGACGCCGCGGCGGGCGGCCGCGGCGACGACCGCCGCCTCGTCGAGGTCCGGCGGCAGCCACGCCACCACGTGCTGCCCCGCCGCGACCCCGGTCGGGACCAGCTCCGGCAGTCGGGCGTCGAGCGCCGCCAGCAGGGCGTCGCGGCGGCGGCGGTAGACGGGCCGCATACGGCGCAGATGGCGGTCGAACTCGCCGCGGGCGAGGAAGTCGGCGAACGTCAACTGGTCGATGACCGACGAGCCGCGGTCGGCGAGCAGCTTGGCCCGGGCCACGTCGTCCACGAGGTGCGGCGGCACCAGCATCCAGCCGAGGCGCAGCCCGGGTACGAGGGTCTTGCTCGCCGTACCGCAGTAGACGACGTGGTCGGGCGCGAGGCCCTGGATGGCGCCGACGGGGGCGCGGTCGTAGCGGTACTCGGCGTCGTAGTCGTCCTCGATCACCAGCGCACCGCGCCGCTGCGCCCAGCGGATCACCCGCGCGCGGGCCGCCGCGGACAGCACCCCGCCGGTCGGCCACTGGTGCGAAGGCGTCAGCACCACGGCGTCGGCGTCGGCCTTCTCCAGCTCCTCGACGCGGATGCCGTCGGGACCGACCGGGATGCCCACGACGTCCAGCCCGGCCGCGGCGGCCAGCGGGCGGGCGTCGTCGTCCGGCGACGGGTCCTCCACGGCCAGCCGGCGGGCGCCCCGGGCGGCGAGGACCTGGACGAGCAGGGAGACGCCCTGGCCGAACCCGCTGCAGATCACGGTGTGCCGGGGGCTGGCCGAGGTGCCGCGGACGCGGTTGAGGTAATCGGCCAGGGCCTGGTGCAGCTCGGGGACGCCGCGGCCGTCGAGGTAGGCGAACCGCTCGTTGGGCGTGGCGGCGAAGACGGTACGCACCGAGCGCAGCCACGCGGCGCGGGGGAACGTGGAGACGTCGGTGTGCCCGTACCCGAAGTCGACGGTGAGTGCCGCGCCCTGCGCCCCCGCGGGGGCGGCGGGAGCCGCCTCGCGTCCGCCGTCCGCCGTCCCGCCCTGCTCCAGTGCGACCTGGGTGTAGCCGCCGGCACGGCTGGTCAGATAGCCCTCGGCGACGAGCTGCTGGTACGCCTCGACCACCACCCCGCGCGACACCCCGAGGCCGGCGGCGAGCGTGCGGGTGGGTGGCAGCGACGCGCCGTGCCGCAGCCGGCCGGCCCGTACGCTCTCCCGGATCGACGCCGCGACCTGCCGGTGCAGCGGCTCGGCGCGGGTGCGGTCCCGGTCCAGCTCGATGAGCAGATCCTCGGCTGTGCTGGAATTGGTCCGAATACGGGGCATGGAATCGGACCTTACCGCGGGTACCGATCCGCGTCAGGCTCGGGGCATGACGACAGCGACACACACCCGTACCCGCACCGGACACTCCCTCGCCGGCCTCGCCGCCCGCCTCGACGGCCGGCTCCTCGCCCCCGGCGACGCCGGGTACGACTCCGCCCGTACCGTCTGGAACGCCATGGTCGACCGCCGGCCGCGGATGATCGTCCAGGCCGCGAGCGCCGCCGACGTGCAGGCCGTGGTGCGCTTCGCCCGCGAGCACGACCTGGAGATCGGCGTCCGCTGCGGCGGGCACAACGTGGCCGGTTTCGCCGTTCCCGACGACGGCCTGATGATCGACCTGACCCCCATGGGCGGCGTGCGCGTCGACCCCGTGCGGCGGCGGGCCCGCGTCCAGGGCGGCGCGCTGCTCGGCGCGCTGGACCGGGCCACGCAGCCGTACGGCCTCGCCACCACCGCGGGGAACGTCTCGCACACGGGTGTCGGCGGGCTCACCCTCGGCGGCGGCATGGGGTGGCTGGCCAGGCAGTACGGGCTCGCGTGCGACAACGTCGAGTCGTACACCGTGGTCACCGCGGACGGCGGGATCGTGACGGCGAGCAGGACCGAGCACCCGGAGCTGTTCTGGGGGCTGCGCGGGGGCGGCGGCAACTTCGGCGTCGTCACCGAGTTCGAGTTCCGCCTGCACCGGACGGGCACGCGGACGCTGGTCGCCGAGTTCGACTTCCCCGCCGAGGACGCCGTGCCGGTGCTGGAGGGCTGGCGCGATCTGAACGCCGTCGCACCGCGCGAGGCGAGTTTCTCCGCCTCCGTCGCCGACGGCCCGGCGGGCGGCGGCCCGGTGGCCACCGTCGGGTTCGTGTGGGTCGGCGACCCGGAGCGCGGGCGGCGGCTGCTGCCGGCGTTCCGCGCGCTCGGCCGGCCGGCCGCGACGCGGATCACCACGCCGTCGTACCTGGAGCTGCAGTCCAGCCTGGACTCCAGCGGCGGCCACGCCTACCGCCGCTACTCCGCCGCCCACTACCTGCGCGACTTCCCGGCCGCGGCCATCGAGCGGTTCCTGCTGCGCGGGGCGGAGGACCTCCGGGGTGCCGGCTGCGGTGCCGGCCTGCCCGGGGTCGGGCTGCAGGCGCACGGCGGCGCCATCGCCGACGTCCCCGACGCCGACGCGGCGTTCAGCCACCGCGGCACGATGTTCGAGTTCGGCGCCGGATCGCGCTGGACGGACGAGGCCGAGGACGGTGCCCGGATGGCCGCCGCCCGCGCCGCGGGCTCGGCGCTCGCCCCGTACGCGAACGGCGTCTACGTCAACTCCCTCACCGCCGACGACGGGCACCGCGGCATCCGCCGCGCCTTCCCGGCCGCCAAGCTGGCCCGGCTGACGGCGCTGAAGGGCATCTGGGACCCGCACAACGTCTTCCACCTCAACCAGAACATCCCCCCGGCCGCCCCGTGAGCCCGTGTGCGGGCGCGTCGCAGGACGGCCCGGCCGCGGCTCACCGCGCCGGGGCCTCCGCGTGCAGCACCACCACGGCGAGGTCGTCCTCCACCGGCTCGGGGCTGAAGTCGTGGGTGGCCTGGCGGACACGTTCGGCCACCGCCATCGCGCCCATGCCCGCGCAGTCCCGCAGGATCGCGGCGAGGCCGTTGTCGTCGTCGAGGAGGCGCTGGCCGTCGCGCCGCTCGGTGACCCCGTCGGTGACGCACAGCAGGGTCTCGCCGGGGGCGAGCCGGAAGGTGTCGGCGCTGAACTCGGCGTCCTCGTCGATGCCGAGGAGCAGTTGGGAGCGGACCACGGAGCCCACTTCCCCCTCGGCGGTCATCCGCAGCGGCAGCGGGTGGCCGGCGCTGGCGAGGCGGCAGTGGGCGCCGCCCGCGCTCGGGTCGGGGGTCAGCTCCCCGTAGACCATGCTGAGGAAGCGGGGCCGGGCCGCCTCCCCCCTGGCGCTCACCGTTTCCGCGGCGTCCTCCGCCATCATCGCGTTCAGCCAGCGCAGCACGGACTCCACCCCGTGGCCCTCGCGGGCGAGGAGCCTCACCAGGTGGCGCGTGAGGCCGGTCACCGACATCGCCTCGGCGTCCTTGCCCTGTACGTCGCCCAGGAGGAAGCACCAGCGGCCGTCGCCCGTGGGGAAGAGGTCGTAGAAGTCGCCGCCGACGGTCTGCCCGCTGGCGTGGGGCTCGTAGACGATCGCCGATTCCATGCCGGGCAGCCTGCCCAGCGTGGCCGGAAGCTGGCGGCGCTGCAGGGCCCGGCTGATGCTCGTCTGGCGGGTGTACTGGCGGGCGGTGGCCAGGGCCTGGGCGACCTGGCGGGAGACGTCCTCCACGATGTGGGCCACGGAGTCGGTGATCTCGGGCGGTCCCCCCTGCCCGATCAGCAGGGTGCCGCGGTACGTCCCGCCGGAGACCAGGGAGAACGCCAGCGCGGAGCCGCCTTCCTCCGTGCCGGCGCTCTGCGGCCAGGGCCAGGGGGTGCCAGTGGTCCACAGCTTCGGCGGCGGTGCCTCCGGCTCCAGATCGCGGCGGAGCGGGGCGATGCGCTGCTCGTCCGCATGCCAGACGCTGCTGAGCCGCATCTCGCCGTCCTCCCCGAGCAGCCAGACGGCGCACCAGTCGGCGAGCCGGGGCACCATGAGCTGGGTGGCCAGGGCGGCGACCATGTTCTCGTCGAGCTGGCCGGCCAGCAGTTCGCTGGCCTCCGCGAGCAGCGTCCCGCCGCGGCCGCCCCCGCCGCCCCCGGCCTGGCCGCGGTATTCGGTACGGGCGAGGGGGTGGGCCAGCTCCGCGGCCTGGAGCTGCTGGTAGAGCACCGGGCTGAGCGGGCCGACCGGCACCTTCGTCTCGCCCGGGGCGGGGAGGGCGAGCCGGCACCACACCGCCTTCTCGGTGTGGCGGTAGGTGACCCCCCACGCGTCGGCGAGGGTCGACACGATCTGGAGTCCGAGGCCGCGGCCGCTGCCCGTGCCGTCGGTGGCGCCCGGCACGGTGGCGGTCGGCTGCCGGTCGTACACGTCGATCCGGGCGCCGGTCAGCGCGTCGTCGGCCTCCGGGTCCGTCTCCACCCGGCAGCGCAGTTCCATCGGGGTGCCGGCATGGATCAGCGCGTTGGTGACCAGCTCACCGGCGAGCAGCGCGGCGTCGTCCGCCAGCTCCTCGGTGCGCGGCCCGGGAGAGGAGGTCGCCAGCGCCCGCTCGGTGATCACGGCGCGCACGAACGCGCGGGCCCGGGCCGGCGACCGCCGGTCCGCCGGGAGTTGTGTACCTGCGCCGGACCCGTCGTGCGCGCCGGGCCTGCCCGAAGAGACGGCCTGCACAAATGGCTCCTGCCTGAGATCTCATCGTGACAAAATCTAATATAGTAGACAAAAGCCTCTTGAGGTGAGGAGCGGATCCGGAGCGTCCGCCCGGCCGCCGGCCATGGAGCAGGGAGCGCGCAGGGATGGGCGTGATGGAGGACCGTGAGAAGCAGTCGGTGCCTACGGCCGGCCTGCGGCCGCTGCTGAGCGCGCTCAGGTCGCTGCGCGACGGCGACTTCTCGGCGCGGGTGCCGGAGGACGGCGAGGGCGTCCTGGGCGAGGTGGCCGAGGCGTTCAACCGCGTGGCCGCCCGCAACGAGCACCTGGCGTCCGAGGTGCGCCGGGTGCGGGGGGTGGTGGCCCGGAAGGGCGTCCTGGACGAGCGGATCTCCGCGAGCACCGGGCAGGGCGACTGGGCCCAGATGGTCCACGACGCGAACGACCTGCTCGACGCCCTGGCCGTGCCGATGACGGACGCCACCCGGGTGCTGGAGGCGGTGGCCGAGGGGGACCTGAACCAGCACATGGAGCTACGCGTCGGTACCCGCCACCTCCACGGCGACCTGCGCAGTCTCGGGGTCGGGCTCAACCGCGTGGTGGACCACCTCTCCACCTTCACCGGCGAGGTGATGCGGGTGGCGCACGAGGTGGGCACCGAGGGCCGGCTCGGCGGACGCGCCAGCGTGCGGGGGCTCTCCGGCTCGTGGCGCGCGGTGACCGAGGCGGTCAACACCATGGCCTCCCGGCTGACCCAGCAGGTGCGCGACATCGCCGCCGTGACCACGGCGGTGGCCAGCGGCGACCTGACCCGCAAGGTGACGGTGGAGACCGCGGGGGAGCTGCTGGAGCTGAAGCTCACGGTGAACACCATGGTGGACCAGTTGTCCGCGTTCGCCGATGAGGTGACCCGCGTGGCCCGCGAGGTGGGCACCGACGGCATGCTCGGCGGTCAGGCGCACGTCAGGGACGTGTCGGGGGTGTGGAAGGACCTGACGAACAACGTCAACCTGATGGCGTCCAACCTCACCTCCCAGGTCCGCAACATCGCGCAGGTGACCACGGCGGTGGTGCGCGGCGACCTCAGCCAGAAGATCACGGCGGACGCCCGCGGCGAGATCCGTCAGCTCATGAGCACGGTGAACGCGATGGTGGACCAGTTGTCCGCGTTCGCCGACGAGGTCACGCGCGTGGCCCGCGAGGTGGGCACCGACGGCATGCTCGGCGGTCAGGCGCAGGTGAAGGACGTGTCGGGGGTGTGGAAGGACCTGACGGACAACGTCAACTTCATGGCGTCGAATCTGACGTCGCAGGTGCGGAACATCGCCCAGGTGGCCACCGCGGTGGCGAACGGTGACCTGTCGAAGAAGATCGACGTGGACGCGCGCGGCGAGATCCTCGAACTCAAGACGACGCTCAACACCATGGTGGATCAGTTGTCGGCCTTCTCCTCCGAGGTGACCCGCGTGGCCCGCGAGGTCGGCACCGACGGGAACCTCGGCGGTCAGGCGCAGGTCAGGGACGTGTCGGGGGTGTGGAAGGACCTGACGGACAACGTCAACTTCATGGCGTCGAATCTGACGTCGCAGGTGCGGAACATCGCCCTGGTGACCACCGCGGTGGCGAACGGTGACCTGTCGAAGAAGATCGACGTGGACGCGCGCGGCGAGATCCTCGAACTCAAGACCACCGTGAACAGCATGGTGCAGCAGTTGCGCGACTTCGCGGACGAGGTCACCCGGGTGGCCCGCGAGGTCGGCACGGAGGGAAAACTCGGCGGCCGGGCCCAGGTGCACGGGGTCTCCGGGGTGTGGAAGGACCTGACGGACAACGTCAACTTCATGGCGTCGAATCTGACGTCGCAGGTGCGGAACATCGCCCAGGTGGCCACCGCGGTGGCGAACGGTGACCTGTCGAAGAAGATCGACGTGGACGCACGCGGCGAGATCCTCGAACTCAAGACGACCCTCAACACCATGGTGGACACGCTGTCGTCGTTCTCCTCCGAGGTGACCCGCGTGGCCCGCGAGGTGGGCAGCGAGGGCCGCCTGGGCGGTCAGGCGCGCGTCGAGGGCGTGTCCGGCAACTGGAAGCGGCTGACGAGGAGCGTCAACGAACTGGCCCTGAACCTCACCACGCAGGTGCGCGCCATCGGCGAGGTGGCCAGCTCGGTCGCCAAGGGCGACATGTCGCGCTCCATCACCGTGGAGGCGCAGGGCGAGGTCGCCGACCTGAAGAACAACGTCAACCGCATGGTCTCCAACCTGCGTGAGACCACCCGCACCAAGGACTGGCTGGAGTCCAACCTGACCCGCATCGCCGGACTGATGCAGGGCCACCGCGACATGGTGGAGGTCGCCGACCTGATCCTGCGCGAGCTGGCGCCGCTGGTGAACGCGCACTCCGAGCTCTTCTTCCGGGTCGACACCTCGGCCCCGGACGGCGAGGGTCTGGAGCTCATCGCGGACTACGGGGTCGGCGGCCGCGGCCGGGAGGACCTCCAGTCCGAGTCCCCGATCCGCGGGCTCATCGCCCAGGCCGTACGGCAGAAGGAGCGGATCCTCATCGAGGACGCCCCGCAGCACTACGTGACCGTCGAGTCCGCCCTGGGCTCGGCCCCGGCCTCCAGCATCCTCATCCTGCCGATCCTCTTCGAGGACCGGCTGCTGGGCGTGATCGAGCTGGCGTCCTTCAGCAAGTTCAACGAGATCCAGCTCACGTTCGTCGACCAGTTCGCGCACACCATCGGCGTCTCGTTCAACACCATCCTCTCCAACGCCCGTACCGAGGCGCTGCTGTCGCAGTCGCAGCGGCTCACCTCCGAGCTGCGCACCCGCTCCGAGGAACTGCAGCGGTCCAACGCGGAGCTGGAGGAGAAGGCGTCGCTCCTGGCCACGTCGTCCCAGTACAAGTCGGACTTCCTGGCGAACATGTCGCACGAGCTGCGCACCCCGCTGAACTCCCTGCTGATCCTCGCCCAGTTGCTCGCCGACAACGCCGACGGGCGGCTGTCCGAGCAGGAGGTGGAGTTCGCGGGCACCATCTACCAGGCGGGCTCCGACCTGCTCCAGCTCATCAACGACATCCTCGACCTCTCCAAGGTGGAGGCGGGCCGGATCGACGTACGCCCGCAGCGCATCCCGCTGGCCAAACTCCTCGACTACGTACGCGCCACGTTCCGGCCGCTCACGGTCGACCGGGGGCTGGGCTTCGAGGTGACCGTGGGCGACGACGTGCCGGCCGAGCTCTACAGCGACCAGCAGCGCATCCAGCAGGTGCTGCGCAACCTCCTGTCCAACGCGGTGAAGTTCACCAGCAGGGGAGGGGTGGAACTGCGGGTGGAGCGGGTCCCGTCGGAGGAGTTCACGGAGGACACGCTGCGCGACGCGGAGACGGTGCTCGCGTTCTCCGTGAAGGACACCGGCATCGGCATCCCGGCGGAGAAGCTGGACGTGGTGTTCGAGGCGTTCCAGCAGTCCGACGGCACCACCAACCGCAAGTACGGCGGCACCGGGCTCGGCCTGTCCATCAGCCGGGAGATCGCCGGCCTCCTCGGCGGGCGGATCGACGCGGAGAGCGAGGAGGGCGTGGGCTCGCGGTTCACCCTCTACGTACCGGCGCGACTGCCCGGCAAGGCGCTGGCGGCCGCCTCGGGGAGCGCGACGCCGGCGCTCGAACCGGCGGAGCCGCGCCGTCCGGGGACGAGGCCGGCAGAGGTGGACCGCGGCCGGCCGCGGGACGGCAGGGGCGAAGAGCCGGGCGGCCGGCGCGAGGCGCCGCCGGCGGCCCGCGCCCCCGCCGCGGGTGCGGAGGGCGAGGAGGCCCGTACCGCGGCGCGGGCACCCGGGCCGGAAGCGGCGGGCGCCGGGGCGGTGGCACCCGAAGCGGCGGGTCCGGAGGGCCACGCGGACCGGGAGCCGGCGGACACCTGGCCCGAGACGACGCGGCTGCGGCAGTGGCTCAGCGGCCGCCCCGGCCGGGTGCTGACCGGACGGCACGTGCTCATCGTCGACGACGACATCCGCAACGTGTTCGCCCTGACGCACATGCTGGGCCGGGTCGGGATCTCCGTGAAGTACGCCGAGAACGGCCGCGAGGGCTTCGACGTCCTGGACCGCTCCCCGGAGATCTCGCTGGTGCTGATGGACATCATGATGCCGGAGGTCGACGGCTACGAGGTGATCAGGACCATCCGCGCCACACCGCGCCTCGCCGGTCTGCCGATCATCGCGCTCACCGCCAAGGCCATGCCGGGCGACCGGGAGAAGGCCATCGAGGCGGGCGCGGACGGCTACGTCCCGAAGCCGGTCAACGTCGACCGGCTGCTCACGGCGATCTACGAGCAACTCGAGTCGCACGACCGGCTGGCGGGCGGCGGCGGCCGGGCCCCGGACGGCGGCCCGGCCGATGAGACGGCAGGCGACGCGCGGGGCGACGGCGACGACCCGGCGGCACCGGGACGGGCCGCATGACGACCGCCGCCGCCCCGCCCACGCCGCCGCCCGCCCCGGACCCGGCGAGCATCCTCATCGTCGACGACATGGAGGAGAACCTGGTCGCGCTCGCGGCGGTCCTCGGTCCGCTCGGCCAGCGCGTGGTGTTCGCCCATTCCGGCGAGGAGGCCCTGAAGGCGATGCTGCGCCAGCAGTTCGCCGTCGTCCTGCTCGACATCCTGATGCCGGGGATGGACGGCTTCGAGACCGCCGCGAACATCAAGCGCCTCGACCAGACCAAGGACGTCCCGATCATCCTGCTCACCGGCCAGGGCATCGACCCCGACTACGCCTACCGCGGCTACGCGGTGGGCGCCGCCGACTTCCTGGCCAAGCCCATCGAGCCCTGGATCCTGCGCACCAAGGTCAACGTCTTCCTGGAGCTGCACCGCAAGAACCGTCAACTCGCCGTGCAGGCGGAGCAGTTGCAACGGCTGCTGCTCGCAGAACAGAGCGGCGACGCGGGGTTCGGGGAACGGCTCGGCGACGTCACCTGGCGGCTCGTGCAGATCGAGTCGCTGCTGCGGGAGAGGGCGGGGCCCACCGGGCCCGCCCTCGCCGACCAGGTCAAGAGCCTGGAGACGTCGGTACGGAACCTCACCAGGCACGGCGGCAGGGGCACCCGCGAAGGCGCCGCACAGGACCCGGGCGGACAGCCCCCGGGTGCCACGCCGCCACCCGCCCCCGAAAGCGCCCGCGACCCTGCCGCCGGGGACGACGGGACCGCCCGGCAGGACCGGCGATGACCCCGCCGCGGGGACGAGCGTCACGGGCGCCGGCCCTGCCGCCGCACGGCGGCAGGCGGCGGGGGCGTCGCCAAGCACCATGGGGAGACGCGACATGCCCCGGGTCACGGCTGTACAACGCCCGGGGCCCCTGCCCACGGCACGGACCGCCGCCGGTGAGACGGGGGTCCTTTCACCAGCGGTCGCGGAGTTGCGACAGGTACTGGGCCTGCTGCTCCGGCGGCAGGCGCCGGAAGATCTGCTGCACGGCCGGGGGGAGGCCGTCGAGCCGGTGGTCCGCAAACGTGGAGTAGGACGCGTCGCGGTTCCTCATGATGAGCGCGCGCGTCTTCCGCTTCCTGGCCACCCCGTGCGCGACGGAGAGGAGCCGCCTTGTCTCGTTCGGGGACACCTTGACCGGGTCGAGCGCCAGGGCGCAGTTGTTGAGCAGGATCGCCGTCTGGTCGACGAGGTTGGCGGCGGGCCGCCGGAGCTTGCGGACCCGGCACTCGGCCAGCTTGTCGACGTGCGGCACCACATGGCTCTCGATCTCCGCGGCGGCGCGGCCCGGCTTGTTGTCGCGCAGCAGCCGCTGGGCGCGCTCCAGGCCGGACACGGCGAACCTGAACGCGTCGGAGTACGGGGCGAGGCGGGCGTGCCGGGCGGCCTGGCGGCGGTTCTTCCTGACGAGCCTGCGGGTCCTGCGGGTCTCCGCCAGCTCCAGCGCCTGGTCGAGGAATTCGGCGCGCGTGCGCACGGCGGCGGGCGAGCTGTCGTCGGCGAGCGCCAGGGCGCAGTTGTTGAGCAGGATCGCGGTCCCGTCGGTGAACTTGGCCGCGGTGTCCCGTGCCCCTTTGTCCTCGCTCGTACGAAGCCCGGCGAGCAGCGGCAGGACCTCCTTCTGCAGCGCCTGCGCGGCCTTCCAGGGCTCGTCCGCCTCCAGGTGCGTGTGCGCCCTGTCGAGCGCCGGCAGGATCGCCAGGTACTCCACATGCTCCCGGTTGTCCGCGACGAGCCGCCGGGTCTCCTCGGTCTCGGTGAGCCCGAGCGCCAGGTCGAGCAGCCGGGCCGCTTGCGCCGCTGGCAGCGGTGTCCCGCCGTCGGTGGAGATGGCGCAGTTGTTGAGCAGCAGGGCCGTGCGTTCCCGCACCTTGGCGACGGAGCGCAGCACGCCCTCGCCGTCGAAGGCGCGCAGACCCTCCAGTCGCGGCAGCACCTCCCTCTCGACGATCGAGGCCGCGGCGGCGGGGTCCTCGGTGTGCAGGTCGCGGGCGCGGTCCAGCGCGGTCCTCACGGCCTCCAGCACCGGCTCCACGCGGCCCTCGACCGCCTGGCCCAGGAGGTTTTCCCCGGCCCAGGACCAGGCGCCGAAGAGCGCCGTCACCCGGTGCGGTGCGCTGCCCCCGGTGGCGAGCTCGGCCACGGGGGAGACCAGGGTGCGGCGTACCTCTCCTTCGAGGACGGGCACGGCCGCGAGGCCGATCCGGACGTCGTCGAGCGCGGTGATGCGGTGCTTCACGTGGCCCCAGAAGCCGGGGTGTTCGAGCGCGCGCCGCCAGCCGGCGGCCGCGGCCCCCCAGCTCGGCTCGCCCGTGGAGGGCGCCGCACGGCCGCCCAGCTCCTCGTCCAGGACCCGGGCGTGGGCCCGTACCGCGGAGTCGTGCGCCTCATGCAGCGCGGGGTCGCAGCCGCAGGTGCCGCCCGGGGCGTCCCAGATCCAGAACAGCTCGTCGACTATCCGGCGCTGCGGATGGTCGATGACGTCGAACACCGCGCCGTACTGCTCCGCACTCCGCCGCCCGGGCACCGGAAGCTCGCCCGCGGCGGGGATGTCCACCCCGGCGCGTACGGCCGTGTTGATCTGCTGCCTGCACCGGCGGATCGCCTGCCGCGTCGCGGTGGTCGGGAGGCCGGTCAGCCTGAACGCGTTGCGCCGGTAGAGCTCCGGGCCGGTGAGCTCGCGTAGGCGCTCCACGGCCACCGGTGCGGTCCCGCTTTGCAAGGCAACCTCCCTGGGCTGCTGGGTCGATGGCGCGTGCGCCGGGTCACGAAGCGGTGCGCGGGGTGAGGACGACCGTGACCGTGCGGTTCTGCGCGTCGGTCTCGTACGGGGCGTCACGCTGCTCGGCGCTGGCGATGGAGAAGGCCGTGAGCGGCCGGCCGCTGGCGTCGCTGAGCGCGCGGGCGGCGACCATGGCCCGCCACACGGAGGTGTCGGAACCGCCGCTCGGGGGCGCCTCGCGGACGTCGGCGATGTGCCCGAGCACCTCGATGCGCATGTCCCCGGGCCGGCCGAGGACCTTGCCGAGCCGGGCCAGATCCGCGGCGCCGGCGTCCGTCAGCTCCGCCGCCCGGGAGAACAGGCCCTGCTCGAAGACCACTTCCACCGAGTCCTCGTGCCGCACCGTCCGGATCCCCGGCGTACGGACTTCGTCCGCGAGGGCGTCGAGTGCTTCCTCCCGGCGGGTCTCGGCGGCGGCCGCGGCGCGCTCCCGCTCCGCGGTCAGTTCCTGCCGTACGTCCTTCTCGGCTTGCTGCTCCGCCCCGGCCACCGGCGCCGAGACGTCGGACGGCCGGTCCCCGGAGCCGTCGGCCGGGTCCCCGGGGAGCACCCAGGCCGCCGCCGTGACCGCTCCGGCGCAGAGGACGACGGCCGCGGCGGGCAGGAGCCAGTGGCGCCTGCGGTCGAACGCGGCCATCGGGCCCGTCCGCCGGAGCCGCCGGATCCGGTCCAGCCCGGCCGTGGCGGACCGGTCGTCCGGATGGTCGTCGAGCACCTGCCGCCAGCAGCGCTCCGCTTCGTCCCAGTCGCCGCGCTGGGCGTGGATACGGGCCCGCAGGTCCGCCACCTCCCGGTGGCCGGTGACCGCAGGGTCGTCGCTTTGGGCCAGCTCCCGCAGCGCCGCGTCCAGATCGCCGGCCCGGGCCGCGGCGGCGGCCCGGGCCACGGTCAGCTCGACCCGCAGCGCCGTGTCACCGGCCGGTGCCGGCCGGGACCCGGGAAGCGGCTGCCGGGCGGGTTCCGTCGAGGTCACCGGAGCCCCCCGTCGGCCCGGGCAGCCGCCTTGTCGGCGTGCGCCTCTCTGGCATGCGCGGGCAGCATCGCGTAGAGCCGCCGGTTCACGTCTCCCAGGGCGAACCGGTCCCGCGCGGCATAGGCGCGCTCGCCCTCGGCGAGCGCGGCTTCCGCCTTGGCGCGCGGCTCCATCAGGCCGCGGCTGCCCGACAGCTCCTCGAAGATCTTGTACTCCAACTGGCCGGTACTGTTCAGGATCTCCACGTACAGCTCCCGCGCCTGCGTCAGCAGCCGCTCCAGCTCGGCGACGCGCTGGCCGCCGCCCTGCATGGCCCGGTTGACCAGGCCGCGCAGCCGCTCCAGCTCCTGCCGCTCGGCCGCGCCGCCGCCGCGCCGGAGCAGCCCCTCGCACTCCTTGAGCGCGTCTCCCAGCTCCAGCATCAGCCGCGGGACCTCGATGGAATCCCGCTCGACGTCGTCGAGTTGCGCGTGCAGCTTCCGCAGGCGCTGGTCGCACTCCAGCGCGGCGCCCGGGTCGGCGACCGCGTTGTCGACCTGCTTGCGCAGCCGCCCCATGTCCTCGGAGACCTCCCGGAGGACGGCGTCGGCGCCCGAGGACCCGGACTCCCGTGCCCGTGCCCCGAGTTCGGGCAGCCGCTGCTCCAGCCTCTGCAGACCGGCCACCAGCTCCCCGTGCTCCGGCTGGGCGCCCTGGAGCCGCACGTCGGCCTCGAACTCCGTGTCCATCGTCTCCACGATGGCCTTGGCCTGCCCGATCGTGCCGACCTCGTAGGTCACTTCGACCTCGCTGCCCTCCGGGAGGTCGTAGCGCAGGTCGCCGCGGCGGAACGACACCTCGCCGACCTCCTTGTTGTTCTTGGCGTCGGGCTCCTCGCCCTCCAGGAGGGGGATGCGGATGACCGCGTCGGGGTCCGTACGGGTCAGGGCGATGGTCGTGCGGTACTTGTTGCTGCCGTGGACCGGCAGGGTCGCCCCCTTCCGCACGATCGGGCCGTAGGTGCCGTCGTACTTGCCGATGCCGAGCGAGTGCGTGAGGACGGGACCCGCCGGCAGCGTGCGGGTGTGGGTGAGGGAGAGCGTGTCCGGCGTGAGCTTCTGGCGGACTCCGGCGGCGTCGGTCAGCTCCACGGTGAAGCGGGTCGTGGCCTCCGCCTCGATGGCGACGGTGGTGTAGAAGCCGCCGTTCGCGTCGAGGGCGACCTGCGGGCTCTGGTAGTCCCCTCCCGGGCTGTGCAGGAAGACGCTGTACCGGGTCCAGTCCACCGGGTCGGCGCTGCGCAGCTTTCCGGCGACGGGGATCCCGGTGGTGTCCAGCGACTGCGGTTCGTAGATCAGCTCGGCGGTGAACGTGCCGGCGGTGGGGCGCTGCGGCGGTGCCGGGAGGCGTACGCTGCCCGCGAAGATCGCGGCGCCGCGGGCGACCACGGTGGTGGGGTCCTGGCTGTGGTCGATGCTGATGCCGAGGCCCTCGCGCGGGTCGGCCAGCAGCTCGCGCAGCCCGGGGGCGAGGGTGGCGCCGCCGACGAGCAGCAGTTGGTCGATGTGGTCGGGACGGAGCGAGCCCTGGGCCAGCGCCTCCCGGCAGAGCTTGACGGCCTGGGTGTAGACGGGGAGGGCGAGGTCGTCCAGGGCGCCGCGGGTGAGGGTGTACGAGAACGTCTCCTCGTCGCCGTCGATCTTGAGGTCGACGAACAGCTCCGCCTCCGCGGCCCGCGACAGCTCGATCTTGGCCGCCTCCGCGGCCGCCTTGAGCTTGGCGAAGTTCGTCCGCCACTGCCCGTTGCTCCGGGTGAAGTCCCGCAGCCCGAAGTCGCGTACCACCGCGGGCGCGAGCAACTCCTCGACGATGGCCCAGTCGATGTTCTTGCCGCCCAGGTGCGGGTCGCCGGCGTGCTGGAGCAGTTGCAACTCCCCGTCCCGCTTGCTCATCACCGCCGCGTCGAAGGTGCCGCCGCCCAGGTCGAAGACCATCCAGTACGCGGATTCCGCGGCGTTGTCCACGCCGTAGGCGAGCGCGGCGGCGTTCGGTTCGTGGATGAGCGGGCACTCCTTGCCGAGCCCGGCCAGCTCCGCCGCCTTGCTGGTGGCGTTGGACTGGTTCAGCGCGAACGACGCGGGAACGGTGATCACGGCCGCGGCCGGCGGCTCCCCCAGGTCGTGGGCGGCGTCCCGGCGCAGCGACTTCAGGACCTCGGCGGAGAGCTGCTCGGGCGTCAGGGAGACGCCCGCCCGGCGGAAGGCGAACGCGGCGTCCTCGAGGCCCATCTGGAGCTTGAACTCGGCGCACGCGTCGTGCGGATCGGCCTCCACCCGCTCACGGGCCCGTCGGCCGACGTGGATCATCCCCGGCTTGGGCATCCACACCGCGGACGGGGTGTAGTCCCAGTTCTCGTTGTTCTTGATGATCCGGGCTCTGCCGTTCGCGAAGACCGCGATCTCGCTGTTCGTGGTCCCGAGGTCGATTCCGAAGTCGATGGTCTCACGCATCTGGTCTCCCTGCCGGTCCGGCGGCCGGCGGCGCATGCGAGTCAGTGACGAGGCGGCCTGCCCACGACGACCTCGCCCATCTGGATGCGGTCGCCGCGGAAGTGGATGGTGGGCTTGAAGGTTTCGAGGACGACCTCGCGGGTGAGGGACGGGTCGTCCTCGAAGGAGAGGACCTTCAGCGGAAGACCGGGGTCGTAGTCCTCCCCGTCGTGGTCCTTGATCTTGAGCTCGATGCCCTCCTGCAGCGCCTCGCGCGCCGTCCGCACGCTCTTGCTGATCTGCCTGGAGGTCTTCTGCGGCGCGCCGTCCTGCTGGTCCAGCTTGCGCTGGGCCTTCCACACCCCGGTGGCCGCCTCCGCGAGCCGGCCGGTGTCGAACGCCGCCGCGGGGCTCGGCGCGGCGGCGGCCTCGCGGGCGGCGGTTCTGGCGGCGGCGAGGTCCGCGAGCGCGGCGTCGAGCGACGTCAGGTGGGAGGCGACCTGCTCGCGCTGGTCGGCGTCCAGCCGTTCCGGGGCGACGCGGAACTCCCGCGGGTGCTTCCACTGCCGCCACCAGTCGGCCACGCGGTCCCGCGAGTAGCGCTGCTGCACGATCCTCACCTCGTGTCGGCTGAAGGGGCCCGTCGGTCGGTCGGGGCATGAACTATGGCAGGCCCGGTCCGGGACCGGTCCCAAGGGGGGCCGGTCTCCGGCTCTCACCGCCCGCGTCCCCGGTCAGGGCGCCGTGGAGTTCGGCCAGCCGGTCCCGCAGCCGGCGCAGCAGGACGAGGGCGCGGGTGCGCGAGGGAGCGGCGGTGTGCCATCCGGCCGCGCCGCCGCGGCGGAGGTCGTCGTCGAGCCGGCCGACCGTCTCCCGCAACAGGGCCACCGCGGCGCGGAGCCGGCCGGGCACCCCGGTCCCGGCCTGGTCGAGCAGGCCGGTGCAGCGGCTGAGCGCGTCCCGGGTCTCGCGCAGCAGACCGGCGATCTCGTCCCGGGCGAGGGCCGGCGCCGCCGCGGGGAGGGGCACGGTGCCCGCGTGGAGGGCGGCGCCGCGGGCGGCCACGGTGGTGGGGTCCTGGCTGTGGTCGGCCCGGATGCCGAGGCCCGCGCGCGGATCGGCCAGCAGCTCGCGCAGCCCCGGGGCGAGGGTGGCGCCACCGGCGAGCAGCAGCGCGTCGACGTCCTCCGGAAGCAGCGAGTTCTCGGCCAGCAGGCGCCGGCACAGCGCCACGGCTTCCGCGTACGACGGCCGGGCGAGGTCGTCCAGGGCGCCGCGGGTGAGGGTGTACGAGAACGTCTCCTCGCCGCCGTCGAGCGTGAGGTCGACGTACAACTCCGCCTCCGTGGCCCGCGACAGTTCGATCTTGGCCGCCTCCGCGGCCCCTTGGAGCTTGGCGAAGTTCGTCCGCCACCGCTCGCTGCCGCGGGTGAAGTCCCGCGGCCCGAAGTCGCGTACGACGGCGGGCGCGAGCAGGTCGTCGACGATGGCCCGGTCGATGTGCCCGCCGCCCAGGTGCGGTGCGCCGACGTGCCCCAGCAGCCGGAGTCCCCCGTCCCGCTCTCCGACGAGCGAGGCGGTGAAGCCGCTGCTGCCCATGCTGAACACCATCCAAGGGCCGCGGCGGGCGGTGCCGTCCGCGCCGTAGGCGAGCGCGACCGCGACCGGCTCGGGGAGCAGGGGACAGTCCTCGCCGAGCCCGGCCAGCACCGCCGCCCTGCGGGCGGCGTCGTGCTGCTCCGGCGTGAACGACGCGGGGACGGCGATCACGGCCGCGGCCGGCGGCTCCCCCCGTTCGTGGGCGGCGTCCCGGCACAGCGACTTGAGTACTTCTGCGGCCAGTTGCTCGGCGGTGCGGGTGACGCCCGCCCGGTGGAAGCGGTACGGCTCGCCGGCCGTGCCCAGCCTGAGCACGAACCCGGCGTACGCGTCCTTTGGAGCCGCCTTCAGCCGCTCGCGCGCCGCGCGGCCGACGAGGGTCGTTCCCGGCCGCGGCATGAACACCGCGGACGGCGTGCGGTCCCGGTACTCGTTGTTCCTCAGGACGCGGGCCCCGCCGTCCTCCGCCAGCGCGACGGCGCTGCCGGTGTTGCCCAACTCGATCCCGATGTCGATGGTTTCGCGCATCCCATCCGCCTGACTCGTTCGGCGCTCCGGCCGGACTACCGGGCCCGCTTCGGGAAGGGTCCCGAGATGGCGCAGGTATAACTAGGTGTCACTAGATATAACACTGTCGAAGGCCCGACCGGGCCGTACTCACGAGGCGCTTCACTCGGGTAAGTGCTCTGGGAAGGCGTGGCGTTGGAGAACCTGGGGATCGACCGGCTGGATCCGGCGCTGCTGGCGGCGGCCGACGGCCTCGTCGGTGCCGTCGCCGCGGCCGTCGAGACCGGTGCTTCCCGGGTCGAGCCGTCCCACCTGGTGATCACGCTCGCCCGGCTGCCGGGAAGCGAGGCGGCGCGGCTCTTCGACCGGAGCGGGATCCCCGTGGAGGCGTTCGTCGAGGCGCTGCGCGCGACGAGCCCGCCGCGCACCGGGCTGCCGCCGACGGAGTTCACCGCGGGGACGGCCGCCCCGGAGACCCGGGAACTGCTCGGCGCGCTGCCGGCCGGGGCCGGCGAGCGGCACCTGCTGGCCGCCGCCCTCGCCCGCCTGGAGCCCGCCGCCGCCGAACTGCTGGTCAGGTACGGCCGGGTGGACCTCGACCGTGCGATCGGGGAGCTGCGCGCGGAACCGGCCGCGCCGCGCGAGGTGTTCGGCGACGACGGCCGGCTGCTGCCCGACCGCTTCAGCCCGGGGGCACGGCGGGTGCTGGCCGAGCTGACCGGACTGGCCGCGCGGGGCGGCGGTGCCGAGGCCGCCCCGCTGCCCACCACGCTCCTGCTCCAGGCCATGGCCGCCGTGCCCAACGGCCTGGTCGAGCAGGGGTGCGGCTTCCTGGGCCACGACGTACGCGCCCTGCGCACCCAGCTCGCGTCCCTCACCGGCAACGGCGCCGGCCCCTCCGGCGCACCCGGCCCGGCCACGGGCGCCCGGGTGACGCTGACCCGCGACGGCGTCCACGAACCGCTCGCGCGCACGCTGGAGAAGGCCGCCGCGGTCACCGCGCAGCGCCGCGGCGAGCTGGTCGCCGAACGCGACCTGCTCGCCGCGCTGCTCGACACCCCCGTCGGCCTGGCCGCCGGGTTCCTGCGCGGCACCCGTATCGACATCACCCGGCTGCGCCGCTTCGCCGACACCCTCTACCAGGAGCACGTGCCGCAGGAGCCGGAAGCGGACGCCCTGGCGGAGATGCCGCCCCTGCACGAATCGCTCGCCTGGATGCACGAGCGCCTCGTCGGCCGGGAGTCGGTCATCGAGCGCCTCACCCCCTCCCTCGAAATGATCACCCGGTCGCTCCGGCGCGGAGTGCGGCTCCAGGACCGGCCCCTGGCCAGGTTCCTGTTCTGCGGCCGGAGCGGGACCGGCAAGACCCTGGCCGCCCGCGTGCTCGCCAAGGTCGTGTACGGGTCGGAGGACGACGTGCTCTTCTTCGAGATGGGCCAGTTCAACACCAAGGAGTCGATGAACAACTTCATCGGCGCCGCGCCCGGCTACGTCGGCTTCGGCGAGGGCAAGCTCACCAACGGACTCCGCGACAACCCCCGCCGCGTGCTGCTCTTCGACGAGGTCGAGAAGGCGGACGGCAGGGTGCTCGACGCCCTCCTGCGGCTGCTGGACGAGGGGCAGATCAGCGACCCGGCGGGACCCGTGCGCGACGCCCGGGACTCGGTGATCGTGCTCACCTCGAACCTCGGCACCACCGGCCCGGCCGACGGCCCGGATCCGTACGGGTACGGCGCGGGCGAAGCCTCTGACGACGCCGCCCACATGCGGCGGATCATGGAGGGGTTCTTCCGGCCCGAGTTCCTCAACCGGATCGACGAGGTGATCCTCTTCGAGGCGTTCCGGCAGGACCAGCTCGAAGCCATCGCGCTCGGCGGGCTGCGCCGCCAGGCCGCCCGGGTGGGGACCCAGCTCGGCGTGGAGCTGTACTGGCAGCAGGACGTGCCCGCGCGGATCGCGGAACTGGCGGTCCTGCGGCGCGGCCAGGAGGCCGCCCGCGGCGTCAACCGTTACATCGACGGCGTCTTCCCGCCGCTGCTGCGGCTGCTGGACGAGGCCGACGCCCGCGGCGAGTCCGTGGCGCGGGCGCGGATCGTGGTGGACGGTGAGCGGCTGTCGGTGGTGAACGGCGGTGGCTGATCTGCTCGACGGGCGCTACCTGCTCCACGAGAAGCTCGGCCGGGGCATGTTCGGCACGGTCCACCGGGCCGAACTCCGCGTCCTCGGCCATACGCTCCGGCAGGTGGGCGTCAAGCTCTTCCACGCCGAGCGCGCGGTACCGGTGCCCGAACTGCTCGGCGAGGCGCTGCAGTCGATCGGGGTGGTGGAGAAGTGCCCGGATCCGGTGGTCCGCGACCGCTTCCTCACCTGCCTCGACGCCGGCGTCGAGGACGGCGCCACCGGCCGGCCGTACATGGTGACGGAGCTGGCCAGGGGCGACCTCGCCTGGCGGCTGCGCGGCGGCCAGCTCCCCGTCGCGACCGTGCGCGACTACGCCCGCCAGCTCTGCCAGGGCCTCGCCTTCCTGCACGGGCAGGGCGTCGTCCACCTGGACCTGAAGCCCGGCAACATCCTGGTCTCGGCGTCGGGATCGCTGAAGATCGGCGACTTCGGGCTCGCCCGCCGCGTCAGCGCGGTGCTGCGCCGCGCCCCCGCCGCCGGCGGGACGGTGTGGTACGTACCGGCCGAGGTGCTGCAGTTGCGGGAGGCGGGCCCCGAGGCCGACGTCTACGCGCTCGGCCTCATCTGCTACCAGATGCTCACCGGCCGCCTCCCGCACCAGGACCAGCTCCGCGCCGCCGCGCCGGACGAGGTCACCGCCCCCGACACCGACACGCTCGTACGGCTGAAGCTGCGCGACGCGGAGCCGCCCGGCATCCGCAACCCCGAGGTGCGGGGCCACCCCTTCGAAGCGGTCGTCATGCGGGCGCTCAGCCCGCTGGCCACCGACCGGTACCCGGACGCCGGAGCGCTCCTCCGCGCGCTGGACGACCCGGCCGGGGCGCCCCCGCCCCGTGCCCCGACGCCGAGGCAGCGGGTGGAGACGCTGACCGGACACCTCCGCGGGGCGCTGCGGCGCGGCGACCTCGACCTTGCGGACGAACTGCGCCGGGAAGCGCTCGACCTCAACCGGGCGCTGCCCGACACCGCGATGGTCCCCGAGGTCTACGCCCTCGCGACCGAGGCTGCGCTGCGCCGCGAGGACGGCGGCGAGGCCCGGGCGCTGGCGATGGAGGGGCTGGGCAGGCGCCGGTGCCCGGAGACCTTCCGGGCGATGGCGGCGGCCTTCGCGGGCACCGAGCTGGGACGCGGCTTCGCCCGCCGGAGCGGGGAGGGGGCCGGCCGATGACGGCGGGGCCCGAGCTGGAGCGGCTGGCCGGTGAACTGGAGCGGTTGCAGGAGGAGTTGTCCGGGCTGGTCACGGGCGAGGCGCCCGCGTCCGCGTACGAGGCGCTGCGGCAGGACGGGGAGCTGCACCCCTGGACGAGCACGGCCGTCCGGCTCTGGGAGGAGCAGCTTGCGGACGGCGCGGACAGCGAGGTCGTCCACCACCTCGCCATCGCGCACCACGCCCGCGCGTACGACCTGGAGGCGGCCGGGGACGACGCCGCTTTCGGCCACTTCGAGGAGGCCCTGCGGCACTGGGCCACGCTCCACGGGGACCCGGACTTCTGGCGGCGGGCGTACGAGCGGCTCACCGGTGCCATGGGAGTCCCGGTGCCCGGCGAAGTCGTCGAGGAGGCGCGTGCCCGGCTGCCGCGGAACCTGCTGGAGCCCCATCTGACCCTCGCCGCCCGGTTCAGGATCACCGACCCGCGCCGCGCACGCAGGCACGTGCGGCTCGTGACCGGCTCCGGGTTCCCCGCCGCGATCGTGGCGGAGGCCCGCGCGGACCTGGTGCGCGACGTGCTCGACGGCGTCCCCCAGGCCGTCGCCGAGGGCAGGTTCGCGGAGACGCTGGACACCCTGGAGACCTGGCTGCGCCTGGACCCGGAAGGTCACGGCCTCCTGCGCGCCGTGCTCTTCACCGGCAGGAGCTGGATGGAGCGGCTGCGGGACGAGCCGTACGCGACCCGGCGGATGGACGAGCTGCTCGACCGCGTGGACCGGCTCGTCCGGCCCGGACTCGCCCTCGCCGGGCCGCCCTCGGGAGAGCTGGCGAAGGAGCTGGCGCGGCACGAATTCCTCCTCGCACTCCGGTCGTTCGGAGCGTTCGGCACGGCCCCGCCGTCGCCTGACTCGCTGGGCTCGCGGGCCGAGGTGGAAGAGGCCAGACGCGCCGCCGGGCGGGCGAGCCGGCAGGTGGAGACGGCGCTGGAGCTGTACCCGGAGATGGGCGACGACCCCCGTTACGCGGAGGTCACGGAGCTGCGGAGCACCGTGCTGCCGCGGCACCGGGCGTGGCTGAGCGCGCTGTCGGCGCAGTTCCTGCTCACCGCCTTCGGCATCGGCGACCGCGAGCTGGCCAGGGCCCGTCAGCTCCTCGACGAGGCGGGGGAGTACACGGCGGCCGATCCGTCGCTGGAGAGTTTCGTCCGCTCGCTCGAGAACCTGCTCTCGATCCGGGGCCCCAGCCGACCAGGGGAGATGAGGCATGACTGACAATCCGTGGGCATGGCGCGACGGGCACAACCCCTATCGCGCCACCCCCTTCCAGGTGCTCGCGCTCAGCCCGGAGGTGAGCGGGCGGGCGGAGATCCGCAACCACGTCAGGAAGCGGCGGCAGCGCATCGAGCGCCGCGCCGACCGCTACCCGCTCTTCGGCCGCACCCTGCGGGTCGCCGAGGTGAACGCCGCGGAGGACCGCATCAAGGACCCGGCGGCGCGCCTCCTCGCCGAGCTGTGCACCCACCGGCCAGAGCGGCCGGCGGAGCGGGAGCGGGCCGATGACGCAGCCCGCTGACCCCCTGCGCATCGATGAGCAGGAGCGCCTTCTCGCCGCCCGTCCCGAGCCCCCGCAGGGCGTCGTGTGGCGGCTGCTGCGGGAGCGGGCGCAGGCCGCCGACGCGGCGGTGGCGGAGACCCACCGGCAGGCAGGCGAGCACAAGAGCGCGTTCGAGCACTTCGCGCGGGACGTCGCCAACGCGCTGCACGGGCTGCACGGCGTCACCCCGGCCACCGCGGCCGACGCGCTGCCGTCCCTCACGGCGAAGCTGGCGAAGGCCCTGGAGGGCTCGGGCGCGCGCTTCCTCGACCCGGCGGGTGAGCCGTACGAGGAGGTCGAGATGTGGGCCGACGTGGTGGGTTCGGAGCAGCGGGCGGGGCTGGAGCGGGCGGTGGTGGCCGAGACGCTGCAGCCGGGACTGCTGATGGCCGACGGGAAGCTGGCCCAGCGGGCACGCGTGTACCTGGCCGTCCCCCCGGCCGTCCGCGAACGGCAGGACGGGCAGAGCGAGCGGACAGAGCAGGCAGACAAGGCAGAACAGGCAGAGCAGACAGAGCAGGAGAGGGAGGGGGAGCAGGAGTGAGCCTCACCATCGGGATCGACCTCGGCACCACGAACAGCCTCGTCGCCGTGCCCGCCGACGCGGACATCCCGGGCAAGCAGGAGCTGATCAGGACCGGGCGGCTGAAGCCGGTCGGCGGCGCCCTGATCGTCACCGACGCGTACCAGGCACCCCTCACCCCGTCGGTGGTGTGGCTGGAGGAGGACGGCACGCCCGTCGTGGGCAGCCTGGCCAAGAGCAAGGTCAAGTACGACGGGCAGCCGCCGCCCGCGATGTTCTTCAAGCGCACCATGGGCACCGACCAGCGGGTGACCGCGGGACACGCCTCCCTGACACCGCAGCAGGCGTCCACGCACGTGCTGCGCCGGCTCAAGGACCTCGCGGAGGAGGTCCTTCAGGTCCCCGTGGACCAGGCGGTCGTCACCGTGCCCGCGTACTTCGAGATGCGGGCGAAGAACGAGACGGTGCAGGCCGGCCTCGACGCCGGACTGGCGAAGGTGGAGACCCTCATCGAGCCGTTCGCCGCCGCCCTCATGTCCACCCACGAGCAGCAGCCGGACGGGCCCCGGACGTTCCTCGTGTACGACCTGGGCGGCGGGACGTTCGACGTGTCCGTCGTGACCTGGAGCCCGGAGGCCGGTTTCGAGCACCTCGCCTTCGAGGGCGACCGCTACCTGGGCGGGTACGAGTTCGACAAGGCCGTCGTGCGCTGGATGGCCGAGCAGCGGCCCGCGTACGACCTCAGGCTCGACCCGGAGGAACCGGAGGAGGCCCGGCTGCTCGCCCGGCTGCTGGTCCGGGTGGAGTCCGAGAAGCACTTCCTCTCCCGGGAGACGCAGACCGAGATCTACGTGGAGGGCGAGGCGGACCGCGCCGGCATCCCCATGACCATCAAGCTGCCCTTCTCCCGCGCCGAGTTCGAGGACCTGATCCGGCAGGACGTGCAGCGCACCTTCGACCACTGCGACGCCGCGCTGCAGCGGGCGGGCCTCGGCCCCGCGGACCTCGACGAGATCGTCCTGGTCGGCGGCTCGTCGCGGGTGCCGATGATCAGCCGGCTGCTGCGGGAGAGGTTCGGCCGCGAGCCGCGGCTGATCGACCCCGACCTGTGCGTCGCGGTCGGCGCCGGCATCAAGGCGGGCGCCGCCGGCGTCCGGCAGGGCGTCCTCGAAGTAGACCAGGTGACGGCCACCCTGCCCGCGACCGACATCACCGGCCGGGTCCACCCGGGCGGGCACGGCACCGCGCCGGGCGACCTGCACGTCCTGCTCCGCTCCGGAGACGGCGTCCAGAGCCACCGGCAGGAGACCGACGCCGAGGGCAGGTTCGTCTTCGACGACGTCGCGCTGCACGACGGGGAGAACGAGTTGACGATCACGGTCGTCGCGGGCGGAAAGGAGATCGAGAGCCGGCAGATCACCGTCGCGCCGGGCCACGAGCCGCCGCCCACCGACGAGGGCGACGTGCTGGCGCACGACTTCTTCGTGGAACTGGCGGAGGGCCCGTACCGGATCGCCGAGGCGGGCACCAAGCTGCCCCACCACACCGACTTCCTGCTGGAGACCGCGGGTCAGGGGGTGCTGCTGCGGGTCCGGCTGCACGAAGGGCTCATCCCCATCGGCCAGGTGGACGTCGACGGCCTGCCCAGCACGCTGCCCGCCGGCACCCCGCTCGAACTGGAGCTGGAGTTCCGGCCCGACTGGTCGATCGAGGCGGAGGTGCGGATCCCCACGGTCGGCGCGCAGGGCCGGGCGGTGATCTCCGTACCGCGGGAACACGTGCCCTCCTGGGACGAACTGCAGCAGCAGTACCTGGAGGTCAGGTCCGGCTGGCAGGAGCGGCGGGCGGTCGCCAGGCCGGAGGACGCCATGCGCTACGGACCGCGGCTGGACGCGCTCCTCCAGGAGTGCACGGCGCTGCTCAACCAGCGCCAGGACCGGGCCAAGAGCCACCACAAGCTGCGCGAGGCCGAGACGCTGCTCGGCAACATCCGGCTGCCGGGCGCGGATCCGATGCACCCGCCGATGCCGGAGTTCGAGAACAAGCTGGTCGAGCTGGCCGCGCTCTGCGACGACCTCGCGCGCGTCGACGCCAGTCAGGCGCAGCAGCACCGGGAGAGCATCCCCGGGCTGCGCGCCGCCGGGATGGCGGCGTACCGGTCGGGCAACAGCATGGACTGGCACAGCATCAACCAGGCGGTCGAGGACCGGTGCGCGGCGGTACGCGCGCGGTTCCAGGCCGACCAGCCGCCCCCGAGCCCGGCGAACATCCAGCTCATGCTCTACCGGGAGCTGGAGGAACTGGACCGCGCGCTCCAGGACATCGACCAGCTCACCGAGGGGCGCTACCGGGGCCGGACCGAGGAGTTCCGCGCCGAGGTGGCCGCGGTCGTCCAGGCGGTGGGCAGCGTGGTCACGGAGGACCCGCAGGCCGCGGGCCGTTTCGCCGGGATCTACCGCAGCCAGTTGCAGCCGCTGGCCGCACGGATCGAGCGCTGGATGGAAGAGATCAAGGCCGGCGAACCCGGAGTGATCTGGCCCCGGCTGCCGCAGGCCGGCGGGAGGTAGCCGGTGGCCGTGATCGACTGCCCGCTGTGCGGCCGGGCGCTGGCCGCGCTGGTGCCCGAGTGCCCGGTGTGCCGGGGCGACCTGCGCCCGCTGGCGCAGGTCGCCGCCCTCGCCGACGAGTACTTCAACCAGGCGGTCGCGCTGGCCCGCGCGCAGCGGTGGCAGAGCGCCGCCGAGCACCTGGCGGTCACGCGCGCGCTCCGCCCGAACGACGTGGACGCCATCGTCCTGCTCGCGAAGATCCGCTACCGTCAGCGGGGCGGGCAACGCGCCGAGGCCACGGGGCTGCTGCGGCGTGCGCTCGAACTGGCCCCGGACCGCGAGGACGTCCGCTCGGCACTCGAGCAGTCCGCCAGAACGCGGCGGCAGCCCCGCCAGGCGCGGCAGCGGCGCCGCCGATGAACCGTGTGAGGCAGGTGAACGCGCGTGCGCGACGCGCCTTCTTCCGGGGACGGCTACGAGCGTCTCCACGACAGAGGCACCCGTGCCCTGGCCGCGGGGAACGTCCAGGAGGCGATCGAGGCCCTCGGTGAGGCCGTGTGCCTCCGCCCCGAACTGGTGGCCGCGCACCTCGCGCTGGGCGAGTGCTTCCAGCAGACCGGCAGGCCCGAGGTCGCCCGCCGCATCTACGAGTACGCCGGCCGGCTCGACCCGACCTCGCCGCTGGCCGCAGCCGCGCTCGCGGGCCTGCCCGCCAGGCCGGCGTCACGGCACGCCTTCGAGCTGGGGCAGGTCGTGCGGAGCGCGGACAACACCTACCGCGTGCTGGAGCGCAGGATGGGCGCGCACGGTGCGGTGTCGATCGTGGAACCGGCCGGGCGCAGCAGCTTCTTCGACCGCGTCGGGTACCGGCGTTACGTCCTGAAGACCTTCAACATCCCGCGGCCGTGGAGCGAGGACGACCGGGAGCGCTTCGCCAACGAGGCGAAGACCTGGATGATGCTGGACCGGCACCCGCACATCGTCACCGCGCTCTGGGTCGAACGGGTCGAGCGCCACCACTGCCTGCTGCTGGAGTACGTCTCCGGCGGCGACCTGGGCGCCGCTCTCGCCGCGGGACCGCTCGACCTGGCGCGGGCGCTCCGCTTCGGCCTGCAGTTCTGCGACGCCATGGAGTACGCGGGCCGCACCCTCGGCATCGTGCACGGGGACGTGAAAGCCGCCAACTGCCTCGTCACCGCGGACGACACGCTCAAGGTCACGGACTTCGGGCTGGCCCAGGTGTTCGGCCCCGCACAGGCGATGGGCGGCCGGCTGCCGGAGCTGAAGCCGGCGGTGCGGGCCATCTACATGGTGCCCGGCGGCACCCGCAACTACCGGGCGCCCGAGCAGTCCAGGTACGGCGCGCGGGTGGACGTGCGCACCGACGTCTACGGGTTCGGCGTGCTGCTCTACCAGATGGTCACCGGCGACCTGCCCGTCAGCGGCAGCGTCGCGGCCGAGCACATCAGGGCGCGGTCGGACACGGACGACCTCCCGGCGGGGCTGCGGGAGCTGGTGCTCGCCTGCGTGGAACCGGAACCGCAGCGGCGGCCGCGCAGCTTCCGCAGCGTGCGGGGCGAGCTGCAGGCCGTGTACGAGATCGTCACGCGCCGGGTGGCGCCGGAGCCGGCGAAGCCCCTGCCCGGCGACCGGGACCTGTACATCCGCAGAGGCGTGGTGCTGGACGAACTCGACCGGCACGAGGAGGCGCTGACGTGGTTCGACAAGGCGCTGACCGTGGCCCCGGGCGACGGCTGGGCGCTCCACAACAAGGCGTTGACCCTGAACTCGCTCGGCCGCCGGGAGGAGGCGCTGGCCTGCCTGGACGAGGCCCTCGAACGCTACCCGGGCTACCACCAGGCGCTCACCGCCAAGGCGAGGGTGCTCACCACCCTGGGCCGGTACCAGGAGGCGCTGGAGTGCGCGGCCCAGATCCAGAAGGGCCCTCTGCCGGGCCCCGGTTATCTCGCGGACGCGCTGGGCGGGCTCGCGGGCGCGATGGGCGGCCCCGCGGAGCGCCGGAAGGACGGCGCGGGCCCGGGCCGGGGGACCGGTGTACGTCCGGGCCGGAGGACCGACGCGCGGCCGGGCCCGGAGGGCGGCGTACGCCCGCGCCGGGAGGAGCACTTGCGCCCGGGCGGCCCGGCCGGCGGAGCCCGCACGGCGGCGGGACCCGCCCCCCTGCATTCGCCCGGAGTCATGCTCGCCTGGCAGCTCGCCGCCGCGGAGGCCGCGTTGGGCCACGCGCCCGCGATCGAGCCGGCGCACCTGCTGCTCGGGGTCTGCAAGCTGGGTGACGGTGAGCTGCCGGGCACCGCCGCGGCCCTGATCCGTACCCTGCCGCCGCTGCTCGACGAACTCGACGAGCTGCGCGGCCGGTTCCGCCGCGCCGGGCTGGAGGTCACCCGCTTCCGCCGCCGGCTGCGTACGAGCCTCGCCCGCCCCGCGGCGCGCCACACCCGCTCGGGCGACGGCGTCATGCACCGGACCCCGGCCGCCCGCGAGGTCTTCCGCAGGGCCGAGGAGCTGGGGGAGCGGGCCTCCGGCACGGGCGCGGCCGTGGGCCTGACCGAACTCCTGCGGGCCCTGCTGGAGTTGCCCGCCCCGCCCTGGGGTGAGCTGGCCGCCGAGCTGGGCGTGGCCGGCGGACTCCGGGCGCTGGCGCACGACGACGGGAGCGCCCGGTGACCACTGCTCCCTACAGCGGCGGCGTCGGCCTGGCCGTGATGCTCGCCCTGGGCGAAGCCGCCATGGGCGGAGCGGACGAGGCGGAGCCGGTGCACTTCCTGCTGGCGATCTGCAAGGCGTGCGAGATGCCGGTGGCCGACGCCGAGCCGGAGCCCGCCGCGGACCTGGCCGCCGAACTGGCGGGACTCAGGGCCGCCTTCGAGCGGGCCGGGCTGGACACCGCGGCCTTCCGGCGCCGGCTCCGCGCCCTGGTGGCACGGCCGGAGCGGAGCCCCCGGGCCGACGGCATGCCGGAGAGCGGTGCCGCCGCACGTGAACTGTTCCACCGGGCGGAGGAACTGGCGGAGGAGCGGCGCGACGACGCGGTGGGGCTGCCCCACCTCCTGGCGGCCGTCCTGGAGACCCCGTCCCCGCCGTGGGCGGCGCTCGCCGCCGAGATGGGGGTCGCGGACCTGCCCGGCGCGCTGCTCCCGGACCGGCCGCCGGCCGGCGAGGAGAGGGGTGGCGGCCCCCGGGTGGCGTTCACGGTGCTCCAGGGACCGCTGCACGGCAAGACGTACGAGTTCCACGAGCGCACGACCTGCATCGTCGGCCGGGCGGACGGCTGCACGCTCCAGCTTCCCGAGGACGAGGCGTACTCGGGGATCTCCCGGCACCACTGCCTGCTGGACATCAACCCGCCCGATGTGCGGGTGCGGGACCTCGGCAGTGCCAACGGCACCTACGTGAACGGCGAGAAGATCGGCCAGCGGGACGCCGGCCGCCCGCCGCCCGGTGCGGACCGGCTGCTCTCCTCCGAGCGGGCGCTGCGGGACGAGGACGAGATCGGGCTCGGCGACGTCCGGCTGCGCGTCGGCATCCGCGTCCCCGCCCGCTGCGCCACCTGCGGCAAGGCGATCGGCGGGGAGCAGGACGGCGACCGCTGCGTGATGTGCCGTACGACGCGGCCGACTTCGGTGCACGAAACCACGCCGGGGCCCGAGCCCGATCCGGCGTCGCGGCCGGCGTCGGAACCGCAACCGGGGCGGCAGCCGGGCGCGGACGGGAACTGTGCCGCCTGCGGCAGCCGGCTCGCGGCCGAGCGCACCGCCCGGCCCGCCGTGGACGAACTCTGCGGCGCGTGCCAGGGCGACCCGGAGCGGGTCATGGAGCAGCTCCTCCAGGTCGCCGACGACGGCACCAGGAGGCTCCACCTGTTCGGCGGCTACACCGTCCAGCGGCAACTGGGCCGGGGCGGCATGGGCGCGGTGTACCTCGCCCGGGACCACCAGACCGACGAACTCTGCGCGCTCAAGGTGATGCTGCCGCGGGCCGCGGGCAGCGAGACGGCCAGGGCCCGGTTCCTGCGCGAGATGTCGACGGTCGAGATGCTGCGCCACCCCCATCTCGTACGGTTGCAGGACCACGGCTGCTGGAACGGGATCTACTTCTTCGTCATGGACTACTGCGACGGCGGCGACGTCGCCGGGCTCGTCCACCGGCGGGGCGGCAGGCTGCCGGACTACCAGGCGGTCGGAATCACCCTCCAGGTGCTGGACGGCCTGGCGTACGCGCACCAGGCGGACGTCCGCGCGTACGACCGGCAGGGCCGCCCGCTCGCGGTCCGCGGGCTCGTCCACCGGGACCTGAGCCTGCGCAACATCTTTCTGGACGGCGGTGTCGCGAAGGTCGGCGACTTCGGGCTGGCGAAGGCGTTCGACGCCGCCGGGCTGAGCGGGCTGACGCACACGGGCACCAGCGCGGGCAGCCCGTCGTTCGTCTCCCGGCAGCAGGTGCTCCAGTTCAAGCGCGCCCGCCCCGAGGTCGACGTCTGGTCCGCGGCCGCGTGCCTGTACTACATGCTCACCGGCTCCACCCCGCGCGACTTCCCGGCGGGCGCCGACCGGTGGCGGGTGGTCCTGGACAGCCCCGCCGTCCCGATCCGCCACCGGAGCACCGAAGTGCCCGAGCGGCTGGCGAAGGTGATCGACCACGCTCTCACCGAGGACCCGGAGATCGGCTTCGGCAGCGCGGCGGAGTTCCGCCGCGCGCTCCTGGAGGCCCGGGACTGAGCGCGTGTCCCGTCCCCGCCCCGGCTGATCGTCACGGGCCTCCCGGTGGTTGTCACAGGCGGCTGGCACGATGCGGGGCATGTCGACTCCCCTCGTGTGGCATCCCGCCACCCACGGCCACGAACTGGCCCTGGACGGAACCACCCTCAGATGCCGCAAGTCCGGCGGCCGCCTGCTGCCGTCGGTCCCCAGAGCCGTGCGTGGCAGCTCGACGGGCGGGAAACTGGCCGAGTTGCGCGACCGGTTGGTGCGGCACGAGGAGGAGTGCCGGGCAACCGTGGAGTCCTGGCTCCTGGCCGGCATACCGGTGCCCGCGGCCCTGCTGGCGCGTGTCTGGCCCGACCCGGGCTGGCGCTCCGCCCTGGAGCACCTCGTGGTTGTCGTCGGCGGGCGGACGGGCCTGCTGACGGAGGTGGCCGAGGACGGACGTACCGGCCTGGTGGCCCGGGACGGTACGCCGCACAGCCCGCCGGTGGGCCCGGTGTCCCTGCCGCATCCGGTCCTGCTGTCCGACGCGGAGCGGTGGCGCGCCCTGCTCGACGCCCGTACGGAAGCGCAGGGCATCCCGCAACTCGCCCGCGAGATCCACCACCGGCCGGACGGCACGGAGCCCGGCGCCACCGGCCTCGACGACTACGCCGGGGGCGAGTTCGCTGAGCTGCGGCACGCCACGGCCCGCGCCGCCGGGTACGGCTTCGTCATGCGCGGCGGGTTCGCGACGGTGCGCATCGCCGAGGGCGGCGCAGGGCTCCAGGCCCGCTACTGGCTGGGGGCGGACGATCCCGGCCTGCCCGCGAGCACCGGACGGCTGCTGTGGGTGGACGCCTCGGAGCGGCCCGTCCCGCTGGCCCAAGTCGGCCCCGTGGCCTGGTCGGAAGGTGTACGCATGGCAGAACTGATCCACGCGGGAAGGACGACCGATGACCGGTGACCGGATCGCGCTGGACACGGGCCTGGCGCCCGCCGGCACCCCCGGCGGCGAGCCGGTCACCGCGCGCCGCTACACGCACCCGCTCCTGGGCGCCCGCCCCGTGGTCCGGCTGAGCGGACAGGCCGCCGCGCCCGGCGAGGACCGGGTGCTGGCCGCCGCCGGGTTCTCCGCACCCGACGCCGGCCCGCCGGTGGCCGCCGGACTCCGCCGCGAGCCCGGCTACCCGGCATGGGCCGTGCTCCACGACCCCGCCCACGCCGACGCGGCCCTCGCGGCGGCGCCCGGGATGGCCCGCGCCGAGCGGCTCGCCCGGCCCAGGCCGGGACCCGCGCTCGACCTCTACGGCGAGATCGCCACCACGCTGCCGGACTCCCACCTCCCGGCCTACTGGGAGCAGGTCGGCCGGGCGTTCGCCGCCGCCGGCCGGCAGCGGCAGGCCGCGATGATGTTCGGCCGGGCCCGCCAGGCCGACCGGCACCTGCCGGCCATCGACCCGGCCCGGCAGCGCGCGGTCTTCCTGGAGTTCGCCCTCGCCGGGGCGCTGTCGGTCAAGGACATCAAGACGTACGTGGCGGACCTCCGCAAGCGCCCGGGCGACCCCGCCGCGGCCTACCGGGAGCTGCGCGAGCTGGCCGTACGCCGCACCCTCGGCGGCCTGCCGCCCTGGCCGGACATGCTCAAGCAGCTCACCGGACTCGCCAAGGCGGCCGGCCTGGACGTGGCGGCGGAACACGGGTCCTTACTGGAGGACCTCGTCGAGGCGCCCGCGCTCTGGCGCGCCTCGGACGGCTTCTGGACCTCGCAGCGCAAGGCGTGGCTCGCCGCCGTCGCCACCTCGGAGGCGGTGCGGCGGCGGCTCGTGTGGCAACTGGCCGACCTTCCTTACTCGGAGATGGACGCCTGGTGGATCGCCTTCCTCACCGAGGCGGACGCCTTCGACCACCTCGGTGCGGACACCGGCCGGTGGCTGACCGCGATGCTCCGCCGCTACCGCGGATCCGACGAACGTCCCCCCAGGGCACCGAAGGAGCTGCTGGACCTGCTGCCCCGCCTGGCGGCGCGGATCGGCTCCGACGAGGGCCCGCTGCGCCTCGGCAACGGCACCGCCGCGGAGTACCGCATCGACGCCGCGGTCATCGGCGGCTGCCTGGCGGCCGGCATCCCGGTGCCGGACCCGGAGCAGAAGCTGCTGCTGGGGCACTGGTGGGAGCACGACCGTGTCGACCTGGCCGCGCTCACCGCCGACGAGCGGTTCGCCGGCCCCCTGATCCGCTCCCTCCTCCAGGACAAGTGGTCCGACGAGCGCTGGCAGCGGGCGTGGACGATCGAGCCGCTGCGGCCCTTCCTCCGCAGGATCGTCGACGACCGTCTCGACTGCGCCGCGTCCGGCGCCCTGCAGAGCGCCCTCGACGCGTTCGACTGGCTCTACGGCACGCTGTCCCGGAAGGCGGTGGCGGAGGTGCCGGGCCTGCTGGACCGGCTCGCCGCCGTCGACCTCGTGGCGCCGCTGACCAGGACGCTCCGCGCGGGCATCCTCGACGAACTCGGCTGGGACGCCCTGGACATCGCCGCCGCCGAGCTGAAGGGCGAGGACAACTGGTGCCGGGCGAGCTGGCCCGTCCTGACCGTGCACGACCGCCGCAAAGCCGTCGCGATCGGACCCGGCGGCCGGATCGCGGAGCACCGGCTGGTGGTGCCGAAGGGCGCCGCCCGGTTCCACTACGACGTCCGCGCGCTCTTCTCCCAGGGCGAGTTCCAGGTCTTCCACGCCGTCAACCAGGAGCAGAGCGTGTACTGGTCGGGCGCGCCGGCCGATATCCACACGGAGCACGAGACCTCGTGGAAGTGGCGGTACGGCGAGAAGACCCGCTCCGGCTACACGTTCCTGGGGCCCGGCGCCCGCCGGTTCACCGGCCACCGGCTCCTCACCGTGGGCGAACGCCGGGTCGGCCCCGAGGGGCACATGTTCCACGACGGCCGCACGTACTGGTGGTACACCGGCGTGGACAAGGAGTCCCGGGTGGTGCGCCCCGTCGACCCGGCCACCGGGGAGCTGGGCGAGCCCGGGCTGCCGGCGTTCCTCGATCCGTCCCTGCTGGGCAGGGACGAGGGCTGGCTGATCGAGCACTCGTCGCTGGCGCCGGTCGCCACCGGCACCGCCACCACACCGCTCGGCACCGACGGCACCCACCTGGGCTTCCGGGTCGCCTACGACCGCGTCACGGGACAGGTCCGCTACCACCGCGTCGACGGCGCCCACGGCACCGCCCTCCCGATGACCGGTTCCCTGCCGCACGGCCGCTGGTCCTCCGCGCCGCCCTTCCCCTGGGGGCTCCTCGACGTGCCGGGCTCCGACCGGCGGCTGCTGCTGGACGGCGGCTACGACGTCACCGCGCGCGACCCGGAGACCGGCACGGCCCACTGGCGGGTCTACATGATGGACCAGGACTGGATCGTCAACAGCCCGTCCCCGATGGCCGCGGGCACGCGGCGCATGCCGCCGAAGGCGTTCTGGCACTTCCTGACGGCCCGCGACCTGCCGGGCTCGCGGGCGCTGCGGGAGATCTCCGAGGACACCGTACGGGCCCTCCTGGCGGCGACCGCCACCTCGGCGGCGGAGCTGCGGAAGGCCCTCGGTGCCCTGCTGCCCGACGTCCGCCACGAGCTGCTCCTCGACGGCCTCACCGGGTTCTTCCAGGAGACCGACCGCCGGATACAGCACCGCGACCGGCTGCTGAAGGTGCTCGACCGGCAGACCCCCCGGCTGCTGGAGGTGCCGGAACCCGACCTGGAGGGAGCCCTGGACGGGCTGGTCGGCTACTACCCCGAGGGCACCGGCGGTACGGTCCGGCAGATCGAGCTGGCCGCGGCGTTCCTCGCCGGCTCGATCGACGGCGAGACGGCCATGGCCCACTGGGCGGTGCACGGCAGTCACTACGACTGGACGGAGCTGGCCGGCCGCATCGGCGGCCTCGGCGTCCGCGCCGCCAGCGCCGTCACCCCGGCCGCGTACCGCACGGCGGTGATCGCACTGCTGCGCTTCTGGGCCGCCTCGCCCCTGACGGACCCGGCGCTCCACCGCGGCCTGCTGGACCCGGGGGAGGACGGGGACGAGAGCCCTCCGGTGGCGCGGTCCACCGCGGAGGGCAAGCTGCTGCCGCTGGACATCGCCATGCACTTCGGCGAGTGGTCCCGCACGCAGGCGGGCCGGAACTACCGGATCAAGGCGTTCCTGCAGCGGGGCGACATGCCCCGGCCGGAGGGGTTCGCCGGCATCCGGCCGGTGGCCCGGGGCTGGAGCACGGTCAAGCGGCTGCGCCGGCTGGCCGACGAGCTGGAGCGGCGCGAACCGCTGCCGTTCGACTCCGACGCGGCCGCCCACCTCGCCAAGGCCGCCGGGCTCGACCGTGCGGAGGCGGCCCTGTGGCTGACCGGCCTGCCCGGTGTCGACACCAGGGGTGTCCACACCGGGAAGAGCCTGCCGCCGGAGACCCGCGCCGCCCTGGGGCTGAAGGTGACCGAGGCGGCCGAGGCGCTCGACCGGCTGTGGCGGGTGCCCACGGAAGCCCGCCTGGCGCTGTATGACGCGGCGATGCCCGACGACCCCGGGCAGCTCTGGAACCAGCACCTGATGGCCGAACGGCTGGCGGAGGCGTACCGGCGGCAGCCGCCCGGCTGACGGCTCCGGCGTGATCACGGGGCCGGGTGGCCGGGCGGCGGGGACCATCGGCCCTGTGATCGGGTGCGGCCGCCGTCACACGGTGGAGGCAGAGGTGCTTTCCCACCCGGGGTGAAAGCACGGCGGGGCGCGCTGCGACTCCGTGCTCCGCACCGAGACGCGGAGGGAAGACGATGACGCACACCGTGAAATGGAACGTCGGCCTCCAGCTCTTCGAGGAGGCGGGCACGACGACGGCGCGCGTGGTGCTGGACACCGCGGCCGGGCGGTTCACCGGGCACGGGGACGCGCACAGGAACCCGGCCGACCCGGACGTGCCCGAGATCGGTGACGAGCTGGCCGCCGGCCGGGCGCTCGACGACCTCGGCCGGCAACTGGTGGACGTCGCCCGGCGGGACGTCGAGGCGATCGAGGCCACGGGGCCGAGCGCGCGTTCGGGCGACGGCTGGCCGTCCCCGGACCGGATGTGAGGAGACCGGCCGGGGCGCGGCCGTTCCGACCGCACAGCGGGTCCCGGCCGTGACGGGCTCTGACGGCATGCCGCGTCAGCGCTGACTTCGCGCTGCCGTTTCCCCGCACGCGGTCATTCGTGCGGGACGACGGCCACGGGCGCGAGGGCGTGGTGCATCAGGGCGTGCGTCACCGGGCCGATCAGCGTCGGGAACATCCGGCGCGTGTGCATACGGCGTCCCCCGACCAGCAGCCGGGCGCCGGCACCCTCTTCCAGCAGCCGCGGCGCCACCTCGCCGTCCAGCAGCACGCGCTCCGCCCGCACGTCCGGATAGCGCGCCCGCCAGCCGGCGAGGGCGGAGTCGAGGTTCTCCTGTGCCACGGCCTTCAGATCGGCGCCGACCCTCGGGTCCGGCAGCGCCGACGGGTAGGCGTAGATGGACGAGCGCCGCCACATGTGGACGACCCGGAGGAGGCTGCCCGTCCGGTGGGCGGCGGCGAAGGCGAACTCCAGCACGGGGTCGAATCCGTGGTCGAGGTCCACCCCCACCACCACCGGGAGTTCGCCGTCCGCGGTGTCCGGGTGCCAGTCCTGCCGTACGAGGACGGTGGGCCCGGTGACGTGCGCGACCACCGGCAGCGACACGCTGCCGGTGAAGAAGCCGGCAGCCGCACCGATGCCCCGTGACCCCAGGACGAGGAGTTCTCCGTCCCGCGCCGCGTCCAGCAGCGCCTTCACCGCCGATTCCGTCGTCGCGCCGCCGGTGATCTCCACCTCCGGGTAGCGCTCCGCCGTCTCCCGGCACGCGGCGGCGATCCGGTCGCGGACCCAGTCCTCGTGCGGCGAGCCGCCGGGGGCGGCCTGCCGGCTGTCCGTGGCCGACGCCCGGGCGTGGACGATACGCAGGGAGATCCGGCGCGCGGCCGCTTCCGCCGCCGCCCACCGGACGGCCGCCATGCTCGGATCCGACCCGTCCACGCCGACCACCACGTGCCGCGTTGTCATTGCTGCCTCCCCGGGGGGAATCGACCGGACCATCGGGTACACCGACCTGCCCGGCGGGGGTGGCCGGACCGACCCGGGGTGGGGCGAGTGTGACGCATCGTGACCTTGCCGCCCCGGAAGCAGGTCGCGAAAGCTGGCGCTAATGTGAGAAAGAGGGCACGAATGGGGGATCGTGGAGGGCCGGTGAGTGAACGGAGCGTGAGACCGTACGGGTGCCGGCCGGGCGAGACGATACGCCGGCCGGACCCGCCGCGGTTCACCGAACGGTGGCTCGAGGCCATCGCGGACATCACCGAGGGACTGCTCTCCGGGCTGGAGGAACCCGCCGTCCTGGAGATGATCGTCGATCGGGCCCGCCGCATTCTGCGGGCGGATCTCGGGGTCCTCGCCCTGGCCGGGGACGGCTCGGGCCCCCTGCGGGTGGCGCTGGCCTCCGGCGAGGAGGCGGAGACGTACCAGGGCGTGCTCCTGCCCCGCCGCGGATCGTTCGCCGGAGCCGCCGCCGGGGCCGGGAGACCGCTCACGAGCACCGACCTCTCCCGTGATCCGCGGATCACCGCGGGGTCGCCCGGCGCCCGGAGGCCCGGACCTGCGGTCGCCGTCCCCATGGTCGCCGGGGAGGGGGTCAGGGGCGTGCTCCTGCTCACCCGCGGCGATCGGCTCGACGTGTTCACCGAGGTGGAGACCGGCCCGCTGCTCGCCTTCGCGGGGCACGCCGCGGTCGCCATGGAACTCGCCGACCGCCGGCGCGACGCCGAGCGGATCGCCCTGCTGAAGGACCGCGACCGCATCGCGCGGGACCTGCACGACCTCGCGATCCAGCGGCTGTTCGCCACCGGGATATCGGTGCAGAGCGCACTGCGCTTCGTCGAGCACGAGGAGGCCAGGGTCCGTCTGCTGCGCGCCGTGGACGAACTGGACGAGACCACCCGGATCATCCGCTCGACGATCTTCGGCCTCCGTGCCGGGCGGGAGACGGCGGGCGGCGGCCTGCGGGCCCACGTCGTCCGGGCCGTGGAGGACGCCGTGCCGGTGCTCGGGTTCACCCCCTCCCTCCGCCTGGAGGGCCTCATCGACACGGACGTGCCGGGGGAGGTCGCCGACGCCGTCCGGGCGGTGCTGGGGGAGGCGCTCGCCAACGTCGGCCGGCACGCCCGGGCCGGCGCCGCCGAGGTGGTCCTCACCGTGACCGACGGCACGGCCACGCTGTCGGTACGGGACGACGGGGTGGGCATGCCGCGCGGGGGCAGGCGCAGCGGCCTCGCGAACCTCGCCGACCGCGCGGAGAAGCTCGGCGGCCGGCTCTCGGTCACCGCACCGCGGGCGGGCGGCACCTGCGTGACCTGGTCGGCGCCCCTCACCCGCCGATGACCGGGCCGGTGACCCGGCCCTCGTCAGCGGCCCCGGGTGCCGTCGCCGTCCGGCCGTACACCCGTCTCCGAGGCGATCACCGCGGCCTGGATGCGGCGCTCCACACCGAGCTTGGCCAGCAGCCGGGAGACGGTGTTCTTGACCGTCTTCTCGGAGAGGTAGAGGCGCTCACCGATCTCCCGGTTGGTGAGTCCCTCGCCGATCAGGCCGAGGATCTCCCGCTCCCGGGGCGCCAGATCGGAGAGCGGCCCTTCCGCTCCGGCGCCGCCGGGCTCTCCCCGGAGGGTGTCCAGCAGCCGGCGGGTCGTGGCCGGATCCAGCATCGACTGCCCCGAGGCGACCGTGCGTACGGCCGCGACCAGGTCGGAGCCCTTGATCTGCTTGAGTACGTAGCCCGCGGCCCCCGCGAGGATCGCGTCCAGCAGCGCCTCGTCGTCGTCGAACGAGGTGAGCATCAGGCACGGGAGGTCCGGCGTCAGGGAGCGCAGCTCCCGGCACACCGCGATCCCGTCACCGTCCGGGAGCCGGACGTCGAGGACCGCCACGTCGGGCCGGAGCGCCGGGCCGCGGGCCACGGCCTGGCCGGCCGTCGACGCCTCTCCCACCACGCGGATGTCGGGCTCGTCCTCCAGCAGGTCCCGCAGCCCACGCCGCACTACGTCGTGGTCGTCCAGCAGGAAGACCCGGATCGGCGCCGCGGCGGAGGCGGCGAACCCGCCCGGTGCGATCACGCCCGCTCCCCGGGCGGCGGCGCGGTCCCGTCCCCGGGGCCGTCGTCCCCTTCGTACCCCGTGGAGGCCGCTCCCCGCCCGCCCTGCTGCCCGTCCCCGGCGGGCGCGCCGTCGGGTCGCTCCAGCCGGAACCCGACGTCCACGACGCCTTCGACCGCCCGCGCCATCCGCGCGGCCAGCGGTACGAGCGAGGTGTTGCGGAACCAGCCGGAGAGCGTCACGACACCCTTGTCGACCCGTGCGTGCACGGTGGCCCCGCCGAGGGGGAACAGCGGGTCGAGGACCTGCCGTTGCACGTCCTCCGCGATGTCCTCGTCGGACCGGAGGAAGACCTTCAGCAGGTCGCCGCGGCTGACGATGCCGGTCAGGTGCCCCTCACCGTCCACGACAGGAAGCCGCTTCAAGCGCCGCCGCGCCATGGCCCGCGCGGCCTCCGCGAGGGTGGCGTCGGCCCGTACGGAGACGGCGGGCGTCGTCATGAGGTCACGCGCGACCACCGCACCGGCCTTCACGATGCCGCCCGGCCGCCGGTCCCGGTCCGCCACGGACAGCGCGCTGTCGCGGTACTCCTCCTTGGGCAGCAGATCGGCCTCCGACACCACTCCGGTGACCCGGCCGTCGCCCTCCAGCACGGGCAGCGCGCTGACCCGCCACTTGTGCATCGCCTCGGCGATCTCCTTGAAAGAAGCCTCGGGACCGACCGCGACGACCGTGTGCGTCATGACGTCACTGACCAGGTACGGCGAATGGTTCATGACGATCCTTCCGGGGCCCGTGGCCCGTTCCGCGGGTCAGGCGCCCGGGGCGGTGCCCGCGGGGCGGGCGTCGCTGCCGGGAGCCCGTCGCGCCCGGTCCTTCGCCTTCTTGCTTCCGGTCCGTCCTGCGTCCTTCTTGACCAGCACTTTCGCCTTGCTCTGCACCTGGGCGGCCTCTTTTCTGAGGGTGGGGAGCAGCCGTACGAGCGCCTCTCCCGGGCAGTTCGTCTCGTACGCGTCGATGTGGCCGAGGACGGCCGGCACCGAGACGGAGCCTTCCTCGGTGAACCGGGTGTTGCTGTTGGTGGAGACGACCTGGGTGCGGGCCGTGGGGGCGATCCCGGTGAGACCGAGCTTCCAGGCGATGAGCACCGCGAGGGACTTCCGCAGCGGCTTCGGTACGGGCACGCCCTCCGGGAACGTGCCGATCACGGCGATTCCGGTCGTGCCCCTGTTGAGGCCGAGTGTGTGCGCGCCGACCACCGCGCGGCCCACGCCGCCCAGGCGGCCCTCGAAGACCGTGCCGCACCGGTCGACGAGGAAGTTGTAGCCGAGGTCTCCCCAGCCCTTGCCGACGGCGTGTGCCTCGTACATGTCGCGTATGTAGTGAGGGCTCTCCGCGCAGTCGTAGTCGTTGAGGTGGCCGGTGTGGTGGATGACCACGGCGTGCACGGAGTCCGCGTAGCGCGGCTTCTGGTCGAGGAGCCGCGGATCGGCGCCCCACTGCTTGCGGCCGACGATGGCGGGCCGCAGCGCCTTGGCCGGGGCGTACGGATCGGCCGCCGCCTTCGGCGACCGCTCGCCGGGATCCGGGGAGGCGGCGAAGGGCAGGGTCCCGGTGAGAGCCAGCACGGTCACGACGGCCGCGATCACGGCCCCGGCGCCGGTGACCGCCCAGCGCAGGGGGCGCCGGGGCCTGTGGGAACCGCACACGCCTCTCATATCTTTCCAGCCTGGCGGCTCCCCGCCCGGCGCGCCCGCTGGACTGCTCTGTACGGAGTCTCCCGCGCTCCCGCGCCATGGGGCCGGCAGCCGCCATGGCCCCACGGAGCCGACGGCCGCGACCCCGGCGCGCCGGTCGCCCGCGGATATTCGGTGCCCTGCCCGCCCCCTGAGGACGCAAGATGGTCCGCATGACCCTGGCCACTCCCACGCTGCACACCGCCCGGCTGCGCCTGCGCCCCTTCACCGGCGCCGACGCGGAGCCCCTTTTCGCGCTGCACAGCAGCACCCACGCGATGCGCTACTGGGACTCCCCGCCGTGGACCGAACGCGCCCGCGCCGGGGTCTTCCTCGCGAGGTGCCGGACGATGGCGGAGGAAGGCACCGGGGCGCGGGTGGCCATCGACCGCGCGTCCGACGGCGCCTTCGTCGGCTGGTGCGGTCTGACGGCATTCGACCCGGACCACCGCAGCGCGTCGCTGGGCTACATCCTCGACCCGGCGATGTGGGGCCACGGCTACGCGACGGAAGCGGCACACGCGGTGCTGCGGTGGGCGTTCGACACCCTGGACCTGAACCGCGTCCAGGCCGAGGCCGATACGCGCAACGCGGCATCGGCCCGGGTGCTGGAGAAGACCGGATTCGTCCGCGAGGGGACGCTGCGGGAGGACTGCGTCGTGAACGGCGAGGTCTCCGACTCGTGGGTGTACGGCCTGATCAGACGAGACTGGCACCCGTCGGCCACGCGGGTCACGGCCGGCTGAGAGGGCGCCGCGGAACTCGCCCCCGTGGCCGGGCAACGCGGAACGGGCCCCCTGGACTCTGTGAGGGGTGAAGGGAGTGCCCATGACTGCCGAGCAGAGTGAGCGGGACACCGATTTCCAGAGTTTCATGGCGAGCCGGTGGCCGCGGCTGCTGCGTACGGCGTACCTGCTCACCGGGGAGCAGCACGCCGCGGAAGACCTCGCGCAGACCGCGCTGGAGCGCGCGTACGTCGCCTGGCGGCGGGTGACGCGCGCCGAGGATCCGGACGCGTACGTGCGCAGGATCCTCTTCAACGCCCATGCGCGGCGGTTCCGTTCCGGCCGGCGTGCCGAGCTGCCGAGCGGGCACAGCGGCGGCAGCGCGGGAGGAGCGCCTCCGGCCGGGCCGGACCGTATCGCCCAGGCGGACGACCGCCTGGCGCTGCTGCCGGCACTGCTCGCGCTGCCGCCCCGGCAGCGGCAGGCCGTGGTGCTGCGCTACTGGGAGGACCTGAGCGTGGAAGAGGCGGCGGCGGCCATGGGGTGCTCGACGGGAACGATCAAGAGCCAGACCGCCAAGGGCCTCGCCAAGCTGCGGGTCTCGCTCGTCCCCAGAGGGCGGACGGGCGGCACCCGCGAGCGCGCAGGCGGCCGAGAGAGGTGAGGGACGTGCACGAAGAGGGCATCGACACAGCTCTGCCGGAGCGGCTCGCGGCCGCGGCGGATCAGGTGGTCGTCACCCCGGTTCCGGCCGCCGCGGTGCTGCGTGCGGCGCGCCGCCGGCGTACCGGCAGAAGGCTGGCGCTGGGCGCCACCACCGTGGCCACGGGGGGCCTCCTCGCCGTCGGGCTGGGAGTGCTGCCCGAGTCCGGCGGGATGCGGGAGCCGACGGCCATCGTCGTCCCGCCGGGAAGTTCGTCCCCCGGCCAGGCCGGGGTGACGCAGCCGTCCAACGCGGTACTGGGCGAGGGCTCGGCGGACGGCTACGACTTCCGGGTGGAGGTCGACGTCTGGGCGGCCGCGGCCGACGAGGACGAGGTCTGGGACCAGGTCCAGGCGATGTACGAGAGCGACACGTTGTTGCCGTTCGAGGTCGAGAACGGCGCCAACTACCCGCCGGTCAAGGGCGAGGACGAGCTGCCCTACCGGCCGGGGAAGTCCTGGTACTTCCTCTACCTCTCGGAGAACGGCAACCCGCGCGGCCCGGCCGCGGAGGGAGAGGTGCTCACCGGCCGCGACGACGAGATCAGCGTCGACGGCACCCTCCTCGACGGCAACGGCAACGAGGGCCCCGACGCGGGGGCGACGTCGGTCAGGCTGATCTACGGCCACGTGCCGGAGGGGGTCGACCGGGCCGAGGTCGTGTGGAGGAACGGCACCGTGTCGGACCTGAAGCTGGTCGAGGCGGCGGGCTCGCCGGGCCACTGGTTCACGGCGGCCGGCCCGGGAGGCGGGGTCGAACCCAGCGAGCTGCGCACGTACGACCGCCACGGCCGGCCCGCCGAAGGCTACGACTTCCGAGGCTGGTGACCCGCGGGCGGACTCGGCCTCTGCCGGGGGTCGGAACGTGACTGACGGCCCGTCATCTCCCTCCTTCCGGCGGCTCCGGCGATGTCAGTGGCCCCTCCTAATATGCGCAGTGGTGGGCCCGCCGGAACGGGGCGGGCCCAGCTCGCGGAGGGGACTGCCATGGCTGCCGGTTCTGGGGTGTCGACGACGTATCTGGAGCTGTCGCAAGACGGCGGCGGGGCGCACAAGTTCTACGAGGTGCGCGTCGACGGGCCGACCGTGACCGTGCGTTACGGGCGGATAGGGGCCGCCGGGCAGACGCAGCGGACGACCTTCGCCACGGAGGGGAAGGCGAAGGCGGCCGCCGCGAAGAAGGTGGGGGAGAAGGTACGGAAGGGGTACGCGCCCGCGGTGCAGGGGCAGCGGGCCCCGCGTGCGGTGACCCGGCGTTCCGTGGCCTCGGCGCCGTCCACCGCGCGCGCGGTGGCCCCGGTGCTGTGGCGGTTCCGCACGGGCTCCTCGGCGTTCGGCATCCATGTCGACGACGAGCGCTGCTGGGTGGGCAACCAGGCCGGAGACGTCTACACCCTGGACCACGACGGCGGGGTCCTCGCGAGGTTCGGGCTGCCGGACGGCGTGAAGTGCCTGGTCGCCGACGACTTCTGGATCTACGCGGGGTGCGACGACGGCCGGGTGTACGACCTGTCGTCGAAGCTGCCGTTCGCCGCGTACGACATCGCGGCGGACGTCGACATCTTCTGGCTCGACATCCACGAGGGCGTGCTGAACGTCTCGGACCGCGCGGGACTGCTCACCGTCATCGACCACGAGGACGAGCACCAGTGGGCCCGCCGCAGCCGCGGGCAGCACGCCTGGCTGGTCCGCGCCGACGAGCGGGCGGTCTACCATGGCCACCACCAGGGGGTCACCGCCTACGCGCCCGACGGCAGCGGCGAGTTGTGGCACACGCCCACCCGGGGCGGCGTCCTCTTCGGCTGGCAGGAGGACGAAGCGGTGTACGCGGGCACCGCGCACCATGTCGTGCAGCGGCTGTCGAAGACCGCCGGCACGATCGAGGCCACGTACCCGTGCGACAGCGCGGTGTACTCGTGCGCCACCTCGCCCGGCGGGCGGTTCGTCTTCGCGGGGGACTCGCAGTCCTCCGTCTACTGCTTCGACCGGGACGGCGCCCGGCTCTGGAAGCTCGGCACCGGCGGCGGCTCCGCGCTGTCGATGCAGTACCGCGACGAACGGCTGTACCTGGTGACCACGGACGGCTCGCTGGTGTGCGTGGACGCGAGCGAGGCGGCCGTCTCCGCGGCGGAGCAGGGCACGGTCCCGACGGCCCGGGACGTCAAGCTCGACGCGGCGCTGCCCACGTACGCACCGGCCACCGCGGTGGCCGCCGTGGACACCGTCGCCCACGCCCCCGCCGGTGCCGTCGTCGTGGAGTGCGTGCGGGACGGCGGCCGCGTGCGGGTGCACGTGGTGTCCGAGGGCTACCACCCGTCCTGGAACGTCCAGTTCCCGCGCGCGATACGGGAGCCCGGCGCGCGCTACGTCGTGGACGCCCTGCACGCGGCGGCCGGCGGTTTCTACCGGGTCCGGGGCGAGATCCGCCGGCTGCTGTGACGCGGGCGGGCGCCGCCTGAGGCGGGCCCGGCCCGGAAAGCATTCGGGTCCGGCCCGCCATGAGCCGTGCGCAAGGCGGCGACTTGCGGAATCGGTGCGGGCGAATTGGTGCGCCGCAGGCCGGCCCGGCCGGAGGGCGGCGCCCGTCGCTTGAATACGCCCGCAATGGCGCCGCCCGAGTGGACCGGTGCGGTACATGACATGAGCAAGCGATTACGGCCCCGAATTTGGGCAGGAATTTGCCCGCACTTTGCTCCGTCCCGACCGGGGGGAGTGCGGCGCGCGGTGCCGCCCGCGCGACCGGCGCACGGGCCGGTCCCGGGCAGTCGACGGCGAGCGGCCACGTTTGTGACCGGTCCGTGTGGGATGATCGGAACTCTTCCCGCAACGGGCGGCGGGCTCGCGGCAATCGTGGATGTGCGTTCTGGGGGCGTGGGCGCGAATCCCCGGTTCCGGCGGCGTCGTCCCCGGTCCCGGACCTGTCCGGGGCAACGACCCCCCCAGGAGGTCCTCGTGGCGCGCCAGGAGCGAGCGATCCGCACCCGGGCTCAGATCCTCACTGCGGCTGCGTCCGTCTTCGGAGAGCGTGGGTACGAAGCGGCGACCGTCAGCGAGATATTGGCCAGGGCCGGTGTCACGAAAGGCGCCCTGTACTTTCACTTTCCGTCCAAGCGTGCGCTCGCCGAGGGCGTGCTGGCCGAGCAGTTGAACGACATAGACACACCGGCCAGGGAGTACCGCACCCAGGAAGTCATCGATACGGGCCTGGCGCTCGCCTATCGCGTACGCCGGGATCCGGTCATCAGCGCGCGCGCCTGGCTCTCCCTCGGTCAGGAGATGCAGCGGCTGTTCGGCGGCGGCGTGATCCCCGCGTGGCTGGCGGAAACGCGCCGCCTCCTGGAACAGGCCAAGGAGGAAGGCGAATTGCTTCCTCACATCACACCTGCCGAAACCGCCTGGGTCGTCTCCGCCTGCTGGACCGGAGTGCAGGTCTATTCGGCCACGCTGTCGAACGGCGACGACCTGGAGGAGAAGGTGTCGCTGCTCTTCGCCCATCTGCTGCCGTTCATCGCCGTCCCGGACGTCCTCGGGAAGCTCGACTACCGTGCCGAGCGGGCGGGGGAGGTCGTCGCCGAGATGGACCGCCGCTACGCGGAGCTGGCCGCGCGGGAGGCGGCGGGCGACACCGGGGCCGTGCAGCGGCTCCGGGGACGCGGGGACGCCGGGGAGCCGGGCGGCAGCCTCGCCGCCGGCGCGTGAGCGCCCGGCGGCGCGGCGGCGGTGCGTCGGTCCGCTGGACCGGCGCTCGCGTCCTGTTGGAGACCCGGGGCGTACGAGGCGGCGTCGAGCCGGAGCCCACCCGTGCTGCACCGGCGGCACCGAACGTGGCGGGAGGACCTCGAGGAGGTGGCCCATGCGTGACCGGGACGCGGTGAAGGTCGAGCGGGGCTCGGCGGACGCGGCGGAACTCGCCGCGCTCACGGTCGCCCTGCTGTCGAGACTGCGCACCGGGGCCGGGCTCTCCGGCGAGTTCATGCCGCACTCCGCGGCCGGCTGGCGCCGGTGGGAGCGCGCCGCCGCCTATCGCGCTCCGCACAGTTGGCAGTGAGGGGACATCTGATGACGACCGTCCAGGAACCGGTGCCGGCGCGACTCCGCACCGAGACCGGAGTCGCCTGCGAACGGATGCAGCAGTACCGCCGGATCCGTGCCCAGGCTCAGGCGGGGCCGAGTGAGCGGGCGACCGCCGCGCAGAGGGCGAAGGGGAAGCTGACTGCGCGGGAGCGGATCGATCTGCTGCTGGACGAGGGGTCGTTCAGTGAGGTGGAGCCGTTGCGGCGGCATCGTGCTTCGGGGTTCGGGCTGGAGGCGAAGCGGCCGTATACCGATGGCGTCATCACGGGTTGGGGGACGGTGCACGGGCGGACGGTGTTCGTCTATGCGCATGATTTCAGGATCTTCGGCGGCGCGCTGGGTGAGGCGCATGCGGAGAAGATCCACAAGATCATGGACAAGGCGATCGCGGCGGGTGCGCCGCTGGTGTCGCTGAACGACGGTGCGGGTGCGCGTATTCAGGAGGGTGTCTCGGCGCTCGCCGGTTACGGGGGGATCTTTCAGCGCAATACCCGTGCGTCGGGGGTGATTCCGCAGATCTCGGTGATGCTCGGTCCGTGTGCGGGTGGTGCGGCCTACAGTCCGGCGCTGACGGATTTCGTGTTCATGGTGCGTGAGACGTCGCAGATGTTCATCACCGGCCCGGACGTGGTCAAGGCGGTCACCGGCGAGGAGATCACGCAGAACGGTCTGGGTGGTGCGGATGTGCATGCGGAGACCTCGGGGGTGTGTCACTTCGCGTATGACGACGAGGTGACGTGCCTGGAGGAGGTGCGGTATCTGCTGTCGATGCTGCCGCAGAACAACCGCGAGAACCCTCCGGCGGTCACCGCCGAGGACCCCGCGGACAGGTCCGGGGCCGTGCTGCTGGATCTGGTGCCGGCGGACGGTAACCGCCCGTATGACATGCGCAGGGTGATCGAGGAGCTCGTCGATGACGGTGAGTACCTTGAGGTGCATGAGCGCTGGGCGACGAATCTGATCTGTGCGCTCACCCGGCTGGACGGTCAGGTGGTGGGGATCGTGGCCAACCAGCCGCAGTCCCTCGCGGGGGTTCTGGACATCGAGGCGAGCGAGAAGGGTGCCCGCTTTGTCCAGATGTGCGATGCTTTCAATATTCCGATCGTCACCCTGCTCGACGTCCCGGGCTTCCTGCCGGGGGTGGATCAGGAGCATGGCGGGATCATCCGGCATGGGGCGAAGCTGCTGTATGCGTACTGCAATGCCACGGTGCCGCGGATCTCGGTGGTGTTGCGGAAGGCGTACGGCGGGGCGTACATCGTGATGGACAGTCAGTCCATCGGTGCGGATCTGACGTATGCCTGGCCGACCAACGAGATCGCGGTGATGGGTGCGGAGGGCGCGGCGAACGTGATCTTCCGGCGTGACATCGCGGCCGCGGACGACCCCGACGCCAAGCGCACCGACATGGTCAAGCAGTACAAGGCGGAGCTGATGCACCCCTACTACGCGGCCGAACGCGGCCTCGTGGACGACGTCATCGACCCCGTGGACACCCGCCGGGTACTGATCCGCTCATTCGCGATGTTGCGTACGAAGCACGCGAACCTCCCCGCACGTAAGCACGGCAACCCGCCCATGTAGTGCGGAACATCACATGTCACCAAAGAGCGGCGCCTTCTCCGGGCGCCGCAGCTCAACGCAGCTTTCACCAAGGGTGACAGTTTTGTCGACACGGTGATGCATTGACAAACAGACCGCTCCGTATCTTTAATCGAGTGATTCGCGTCACGGTGCACACTGTGATCAGGGGCAGCAGTGGACACGGGGCACGTCAAGCGTGGTCCGCTGCACAAATGGGGGAGCGATGAACATCGAAGTGCTTGGTCCGTTAGCAGTGCACATACGGGGGAAAATCGTTCTCCCGACGGCACCCAAACCGAGGAAGCTGCTCGCCATGCTGGCGCTGCGCGCAGACCGGATGGTGCCGATACCGGTCCTGATCGATGAGCTCTGGGGCGAGAACCCGCCGCGGAGCGCCCGCACCACCATGCAGACGTACGTCCTCCAGCTTCGCGAACTCATCGGGGAGGCGCTGGAGCTGGGCGGAGGCGACCGCGCGGCCGCCAAGGACGTCCTGGTCACCCTGCCGGGCGGGTACCGGCTGGAGACCGGCGGCGGAAGCGTCGACTTCCGCGAGTTCGACCGCCGGGTGCTCGCCGGCTACCGCGCCTTCGACGCGGAGGACTTCCACGCCGCCGCGCGGCTGCTGCGCAGCGCGCTCTCGCTGTGGACGGCGCCCGCCCTCGCGGACGTCCAGCCGGGCCCGTACATCCGGATGGAGATCAACCGCCTGGAGGAGGCGCGGCTGTGCGCGCTCGACCGGCGGATGGAGGTCGATCTGCGCCTCGGCCGGCACCGGGAGGTCCTCTCGGAGCTGACGCTGCTGGTCAACCAGCACCGCACGCACGAGAGCCTGCACCGGCAGTTCATGCTGGCGCTGCACCGCTGCGGGCGGCGCGGCGAGGCGCTCAACGCCTACCAGCGGCTGCGCACCACCCTCGTGGAGGAGCTGGGCCTGGAGCCCTCGCCCCAACTGCAGCGGCTGCAGCGGGCCATCCTCACCTCGCGCGGGACGCAGTCCCCGGGGCGCGGGATGGTCAGGCAGCCGGTGGCGCCGGCCCGGCACGGATGACCGATGGGGTCCGCGTGCCGCTCGTCGCGCATGGGGGGCGCGGCGGGCGGCCGTCGGTCAACGGCTGCCGGCGGGGCGGGCGGCGAGCTGGTCGAAGCGCTGGAGCAGCGCCTGATGGTCGCGGGTGAGCCGGTCGATGTGACGCCGCAGGCGGGCGATCTCACCGTGCAGGGCGCGGTCACCGCCGTCCGGCGGCGCCGCGGCGTCCGTGCGCACACCGGGCTCCCGCGCGTCGAGGAGGGGCCCCATCGGGACGGCGAGCCGCCCCGAGTGCCCGGCGCAGTCCGGCGGATCGAGCGCCGGATCGTGGTCGAGCACCGCGCTGAGGCGGCCGCGGAGCGCGGGCCCCGGCTCGATGCCCAGCTCCTGGGCGAGCCGGGCGCGTGCCCTGTCGTACACGCTCAGCGCGTCGGCCTGCCGGCCGCAGCGGTAGAGCGCCACCATCAGCAGGTCGTAGAAGCGTTCCCGCAGCGGGTGGTGGACGGTCAGCTCGGTCAGCTCGCCGGTGATCTCGTGGTGCCGCCGGGTCCGCAGGCACGCCTCGTACAGCGCCTCGAGCGCGACGAGTCGCGCCTCCTCCAACTGCGCGACCTCGCCGGCGCACATGTCGAGCGGTGCCCCCTCCAGGACGGGGCCCCGCCAGAGCGCCAGCGCCCGCCGCAGCAGCCGGGCGGCCCGTTCGGGATCGCGGTCCAGGAGTGAGCGACCCTCCAGCGCGGCCCGCCGGAAGCGGCCCGCGTCCGTCGCCGCCCCGCCGAGGCGCAGCGCGTAGCCCGCCGCGCACGTGGTGATCCACTCCTGCTGCGGCTCGTCGGGGCGGGAAGGGGGGAGGAGCCGGCGCAGCCGGCGGATGTGGGCCTGGAGGGCGTTGGCCTTGTTGGCGGGCGGGGTCTGGGCCCACAGCTCGTCGATGAGCCGGCGGGCCCCCACCGTCCGGTTCGCCTTGGTGATGAGCGCACCGAGCAGCGCGCGCTGCTTGGCTCCGCTCGGCACGATGCGCAGACCGGTGCGCTCGTCGTGGACCTCCACGGAGCCCAGGATGCGAAACTCCATCGCTTTTACTCCTTGCCCCTTGGGCTCGAACCGGAACGAGTGCTCCCTGCGAAAAAGCTCTGGTGGCAGAACTGATCGAGTTCTTCGCGGTGTTTATCCCCACGAGGATCTTAGGGCCCCGAGAAGGCTGCGGCTTGTCTGCTCGAGCGGCTTCCAGGGCGTTGTGTAATGAGGCTCAAGTCTGTGGAGGTGGTGATTCCTGAGTTCCGGGCCAACGGAATTGGAGAGCCGCTTGAAGAGCGATCCAGGGGCAATGGGGGGAAGGCGGGATGGTTGTTACCGTGCTTCCTGCCATGGCTCGGGCGGAAGAGCGTCGGAGTCCCACGATGCGACAAAATCGACATCAACGGCCGGCTGCCCGTCCGGAAACGGCGGCGGCCGGGTGAGGTACGGAGGAAACCGTGCGTATGAAGGTTTTGGGTCCGCTGAACGCCGAGGTCAACGGGACGTCCGTGGTACCCACGGCCAGCAAGCCTCGTCAGATCTTGGCACTGCTCGCCCTTTATCCGGGGCGGGTTGTTCCGGTATCGACACTCATGGAGGAGATCTGGGGTACGAAACTGCCGGCGAGCGCGATGACGACACTGCAGACCTACATCCTCCAGCTCCGCAGACGCCTCGGCACCGCCATGGGCCCCGACGCCCCGGGCACGGCGAAGGACATCCTCGCCACGCGGTACGGGGGTTACGTCCTGCAGATCCCGCCTGAACGGGTCGACGTCTACGAGTACGAACGCCTCGTGGCGGCCGGTCAGCGGGCCGTCGAGGAGCACGGGGACGACCGGAAGGCGGCCGAGCTCTTCCGGCGCGGCCTCGACCTGTGGGACGGCTCCGCGCTCGTCGACATCCGGGTGGGCCCCGTCCTGGAGATCGAGGTGACCCGGCTGGAGGAGAGCCGGCTGGTGACCCGGGAGCGGTGCATCGACGCCGACCTGCGGCTCGGCCGGCATATCGAGCTGATCGCCGAACTCACCGATCTGGTCGCCCGCTACCCGCAGCACGAGGGGCTGCACTCCCAGGCGATGGTGGCCCTCTACCGATCCGGCCGCCAGGCCTCCGCGCTGGAGATCTACCGGCGGCTGCGCCGCCGGCTGATCGAGGACCTGGGGGTCGAGCCGTCGCCCCAGCTCCAGCGTCTGCACCACGCCATGCTCTCCGTCGACCCGCAGCTCGACGTCGCCGCGGGTCCCCGCCGGACGTCCACCTTCGACCTGTACGCCGTCTGACGTCCGTTACGCAGTCTGACGTCCGTACGCCCTCCGGCGTCCGGACGCCTTCCGAAGTCACCCGCCGCCCCGGCCCGTACGAGCCGCGCCGCGCCGGTGCCGCCGTGAGGCGCACCGCCCGGCGAGCCGCCCGGCCACCGGGGCCTCCGAGACCCCCCACCCGCCGCTGCCGCTAGGGCCGCCGGTTCAGCTCCTGCTCGATGGCCTGCTCCAGCGGGGTGAGGGCCATGCCGGGGCAGAGCCGTTCCGGATGGCCCGCCGGTGGCCCCGCCGGTGGCCTCTCCGGCTCCGCGGGCCGCTGCTCCGGGGCCGTCCCGGGTTCCCGGATCGCGCCCGTGTAGTACATGCCGAAGGCCATCAGGCAGCGGTACAGCTCCCGCGTCACGCACTTCCCGAGGGCTCGCACGAACGATCGCATGGCGGCGCTCATCCCTTCCTTCCCTCGTCGGCCGGGCCCGTCATACGCACCTACCCGTCCGTACGTACCCGTCTCCGGCACGTACACCTTCGGTGAGCCGGGTCGAGGGCCCTTCGAAGCCGCCTCAAGCGCCGCGCCGCAGGCTGGGCCGACGACGCGAGCGGAACCCGAGCCGGGCGAGAGCCGGTCGCCGGCAGAGGAAAGGGGCACCACATGCCGACGAGCGGTGTGCACCGCACCTGCCGGCGGATGGAAGTGGCGTCTCCCGCGGGGGTGGTCTACGGGCTCATCGCCGACGCGGGACGATGGCCGATCTTCTTCCCGCACCACATCCACGTGGAGCAACTCGCCTTCGACGGCGGCGTGCAGCGGCTGCGGATGTGGGTGAGCGCCGCGGGCGAGATCAGGTCGTGGCACCTCGTCCGCTCCCTCGACGCCGTACGCAGACGGGTCGAGTTCCGGCTGGAGTTGCAGGCGGAGCCGGTCAGCGCGGTCGTCGGAAGCTGGAGCGTCGAGCCGCTGGGCTCCGGGCGGGCCCGGGTCGCGCTGCGGCACCACTTCTTCGTCGCCGGGGACGCGGCCGACGACATCGCCTGGGTGGTGCGGGCGATGGACGACACCAGCAGGGTCGAGCTGGCGCGGCTCAAGTCGCTCGCCGCCCGCTGGACCCGCCTCGACGACCTCGTGCTCACCTGCGAGGACTCCGTCCACGTCAACGGCCCCGTGGAGCGCGTCTACGACTTCTTCTACCGTGCGGCGCACTGGCCGCGGCGGGTCCCGCACATCTCCCGGGTGCGGTTGCGGGAGCGCCGGCCCGGCGTCCAGACGATGGCCATGGACATCCGGGCGCCCGACGGCAGGATGCGCCGCTCGCAGTCGGTGCGCCTCGGCTTCCCGCACGCGGGGCGGATCGTCTACAAGGACACCGCGATGCCGTCGCTGATGGCCGCGCACACCGGCGAGTGGTCGATCGAGCCGGAGATCCACGGCGTACGGATCGTCTCCCACCACAAGGTGGTGCTCCAGGAGGACGTCGCCCGCTCCCTCGACGGCACCCGGACCGGACTCGCGGCCGTCAGGCAGCGCGTCAGGGAACGGCTGGGGCGCAGCAGCGTCGCCGCGATGAACCTGGCGAAGAGGCACGCGGAGAGCGCGGTCCGGCCTCGGTGACCGACAGCTCGTCCGCCCCGTCCCCGCCGGCCGGCCCGGCGGCGGACCGCGCGGCCCGGCTGGAGGCGCCGCTCGGCGATCCGCGGAAGCCGCGCAACCCGCACGGGCGCGCCGCGCTGCCGCGGGCGGACGAGCCCGGCGAACTCCCGGCCCCGGCGGGGTGGAGCGGGCCGCGGAGCTGGTGCCGCGCGCCCTCGGCGGCCGCCTCGACGGGCTCGACGGGCTCGCCGCCGTGCTCCGCCCCCAGGGGCGGCGGCACTTCGGGCTCGGCTGGACCCGCGGCGCGGCGGCGGTGTGGGCGGACGGGCACCGGGGGGGCAGCGCGCGGCGGCGTCGGCCCGGCTCACCGGTCCCTTCGCCGACGAGGTACGGGCCCTGGGCCGCCGCTGCGCGGCCCTGCCCGGCGTCGGCACCGCCGCCCCCGCGCCGGTGCCCGAGCCCGGTTCCACGGTGCGTCGAGCCGGTCTTCCGGCGCCTCTCCATCCAGCCCTTAGCGCTGCGCGTGAAGCTGCTGTGACGGCGCGACCGCCGACGGACTCCGAGGAGGGGACTATGGACGAAGAGGACTCCGTGATCCGTCCGACCGACATGCCGCAGCCCGCCCCGATGCTCAGGCTGCCGGGCTGCGACGACGACGATCCGACGGAACCGAACGTGGTACGGGGGATCGACTGACGATGACGCTGTCCCACCGCCCCGAGGCGGCGCGCGGCCCGGAAGGAACCGAGGCCGTCCCCGCGGCCCTGCCCGGGGTCACGCCGGGGGTCGCCGCCTTCCTGACCGCGCCGCACGCCGCCGTGCTCACCACCCTCAGGCAGGACGGGTCCCCGCACCTCGCGCCGGTCCGCTTCACCTGGGACCCCGGCACGGGCCTCGTCCGGGTGCTGACGGTGCGGACGGCGCGCAAGGCCCGCAACCTGCTGGCCAGTCCGGGGGCGGCGACCGCGCTGTGCCAGGTCGACGGCTTCCGGTGGGTGACCCTGGAGGGCCCCGCGGAGGTCTCGGACCACCCCGCCCGGGTCGAGGAGGGCGTGCGCCGCTACGCCGAGCGCTACTGGTCGGCGCCGCCGAACCCGCCCGGACGGGTGGTCGTGGAGCTGCGGGTCGAGCGGGTGATGAGCCTCAACTGCTAGGCCCTGCCCGACGAATCCCGCCCCCGGCAGGGCCCCTCGTTTCCGCCCCCGGGAGGTCAGCTCCCGGGCGGCGTCCCCTCCAGCCAGATGACGGTGAACTCCAGCAGGGTGAGCCGCCACCGGCCGTCGTCCGTGCGCCGGGCCTCGCCGCTCACCCCGGTGCCGGTGACGAAGAGCGGCGGCCGGTCGCCGCCCGGGTGGTGCACGTGGGTGGAGACGAGGTTCGCGCGCAGTTTCGCCACGTTCCCGCGGACGTCGGTCACCACGGGCGAGTGGAGATGCTGGGTGCGCGCGAACGCGGCGAGCGACGCGCGGTGCCATTCCGCCATCCCCCTGATGCCCTCGTGCCGGCTCATCGGGAACACCACGGCCGCGTCCTCCGTGAAAAGCCCGCGGGCCCAGTCGTCGTCCAGTTCCGCGGTGTCGAGACCGATCAGATAGGCATCCACGAGTCCGGCCACGGCGGTGGCGTCGAGAAATTCGAGAACGGCAGGTGATTCGGTGGAAGTCATGGCACGAGGATGCTGCAGGGAGCCATATCAGGCCAAGCGCGGATGTGCTTCCTCTGACATTCTTGACGTTCTTCTGTAATTCCCTGTCAGAGTTCTGTACTGATTCGTCTTTACCGCTCACCGGCCGCCTGCCCATACTCGTCCCGACACCAGTGGGAACGACGACAGTTGGGCGACGATGGATAATCATGACGCAGATGTGATCATCGTGGGAGCCGGGCCCACCGGACTCATGCTCGCGGGCGAACTGAGCCTGCACGGAATATCGGTCGCGGTGCTGGAGAAGCTCACCGAGCCCATGCGGCAGTCCCGCGCGCTCGGCTTCTCCGCCCGTACGATAGAGGAATTCGCGCAGCGCGGTCTGCTCAGCCGCCTCGGCGACGTGGACGTCATTCCCGTCGGGCACTTCGGCGGCGTACCCCTCGATTACCGCGTGCTCGCCGGCGGTTCCTACGGCGCCCGCGGAATTCCGCAGTCGCGCACGGAGGCCATGCTGGCGGGCTGGATCGGCGAACGCGGCGTCGAGGTCCGCCGCGGCGTCGAGGCGACCGGCCTGGCGCAGGACGCGGAGGGGGTCACCCTCACCCTCGCGGACGGCGGCAGCCTGCGGGCGCGGTACGTCATCGGCTGCGACGGCGCGCGCAGCGTCGTGCGCACCGCCGCGGGCATCGACTTCCCCGGTACGGACCCCGCCATCGAGCTGCGGTTCGCCGACATCTCCGGGGTGCGACTGCGGCCCCGGTTCAGCGGCGAGGCCGTGCCCGGTGGCATGGTGATGGTGCTGCCGCTCGGCCCCGACCGCTGCCGCATCATCTACTACGACCGCCGCGAGCCGCTGCGCACGAGCACCGAGCCGATCACCTTCGCGGAGGTCACCGAGGCGTTCGGGCGGCTGGCCGGCGAGGACATCTCCGGCGCCACCCCGCACTGGGTCAGCTCCACCACCGACGTGAGCCGGCAGGCCGCCGAGTACCGGCGCGGCCGGGTCTTCGTCGCCGGCGACGCCGCCCACATCCACCTGCCGATCGGCGCGCAGGGCATGAGCGCGGGCGTCCAGGACGCGGTCAACCTGGGCTGGAAGCTCGCCCTGGTACTCAAGGACCGGGCCTCCGACGCGCTGCTCGACACGTACCACACGGAGCGCCACCCGGTCGGCGCGCGCATCCTCGCCAACACCCTCGCGCAGCGCATCCTCTACCTCGGCGACGACGAAGTCACGCCGCTGCGCGACGTGTTCGCCGAGCTGACCCGGCACGACGAGGTGCAGCGGCACCTGGTCGGCATGGTCACGGGCCTGGACATCAGGCACGACATGGGTCCCGGAGACCACCCCCTGCTCGGCCGCCGGCTGGCGGACGCCGAGCTGGTCAGGGACGGCTCGAAGACCACGGTGTACGAACTGCTGCGGACCGGCCGCGGCGTGCTCCTCGACCTCTCCGGCGGCCCGCGGCTCCGGGCGGCGGCCGGCGGCTGGGGCGACCGGGTCGACGTGGTGGCCGCGGAGCCCGGCGAAGGGCTGCCGGAGAGCACCGCGATCCTCGTGCGCCCCGACGGCTACATCGCCTGGATCGCCGGGATCCGGGAGAGCGCGGCGGGACTCGACGAGGCCCTCACGCGCTGGTTCGGCCCCGCGGCCTGACCCCCGGCACCCTACGGAAACCCACTTCTCCACCGACTCAAGGAGACAGGCATGCCCATTCTCTCCCCCGAGGACAAGCACCTGACCGTCCTCAACCTCTTCACCACCGACAAGCCCGAGAACCAGGACCGGCTCATCACGGAGATGCGGAAGATCGTCGACACCGCCGCCTTCGAGGGCTGGCTCTCCTCCACCGTGCACGCCGGCCAGGAGAGCCCCGGCACCGCCAACTTCATCCAGTGGCGCAGCGGCGAGGACCTGGAGGCGCGGTACGCGGGCGAGGAGTTCAAGCACCGCACGCTGCCCGTCTTCGGCGAGATCACCACCTCCATCCGGCTGCTCCAGAACGAGATCGTCTACACCCAGCGCCACCCCTCCCAGGGAAGCGTCACCGAGGTGTCCCCCGATCGCGACGACTTCACCGTCATCGAGGTCTTCAAGACCACCGAGGAGAACCAGGCGCGGCTCGTCGAGGCGCTGGGCGAGGGCCAGAAGTGGTTGGTGGACGTGCCGGGTTACCGCTCCCACACGGTCTTTCGCGGCCTGCGCGCCCGCTTCATGGAGGGCGCCTTCGCGGTCGTCTACTCCCAGTGGGAGAGCAAGGAGGCGCACGACGCCTACCGCACCCGGCCGGAGGCCGACATGTCGGAGACCCGCCGCAACTCGGAGGCGACGCTCAAGTCGCTGGCCACCGAGCGGGACTGGAACTCCTACCGCGTGGTGCACAGCCGCAAAGCCGGTGAGTGACCGCCCGCGAGCAGCACGAGGAGAGAGAGCCATGCACCGCAGCACCCTGATCGTGGCCCGGATGGCGCCGGACTCGGCCGCCGACGTGGCCCGGCTGTTCGAGCGGTTCGACGGGACCGACATGCCCGGGCGCATGGGCACCACGCGCCGGCAGCTCTTCAGCTTCCACGGGCTCTACTTCCACCTCCAGGACTTCGCGTCCGGCGAGGGCGAAGAGCGCATCGAGGGGGCCAAGGACGACCCCCGCTTCGTGCGCATCAGCGACGACCTGAAGCCGTACATCGAGCCGTACGACCCCGTGACCTGGCGCTCGCCGCGCGACGCCATGGCCACACGCTTCTACGCCTGGGAGGCGGGCGCATGACCCAGCGTCGCGTCGTGATCACCGGGATGGAGGTGATAGCGCCCGGCGGTGTCGGCCGGGAGGAGTTCTGGGAGGAGATCAGCGAGGGCCGTACGGCGACCCGGGGCATCACGTTCTTCGACCCCGCCCCGTTCCGGTCCCGCGTCGCGGCGCAGATCGACTTCTGCGGGCTCGACCACGGGCTGAGCCCGCAGGAGGTACGCCGCATGGACCGCGCGGCCCAGCTCGCGGTGGTCGCCGCGCGCAACGCGGTCGCCGACAGCGGCCTCGACCCGGCGGGGCTCGACCCGTTCCGGGTCGGGGTGACGGTCGGCAGCGCCGTCGGGGCCACGATGAGCCTCGACAGCGAGTACCGGGTCGTCAGCGACGGGGGCCGGCTGGACCTCGTCGACCACCGCTACGCCGTCCCGCACCTCTACAACCACCTGGTCCCCAGCTCCTTCGCGACCGAGGTGGCCTGGGCGGTCGGCGGCCAGGGGCCCACCGCCGTGGTGTCCACCGGCTGCACCTCCGGCATCGACGCCGTCGGCTACGGCGTCGACCTGCTGCGCGAGGGCTCCGTGGACATCATGGTGGCGGGGGCCTCCGACGCGCCGATCTCGCCGATCACCATGGCCTGCTTCGACGCGATCAAGGCCACCACACCCCGCCACGACGAGCCGGAGCGCGCCTCCCGGCCCTTCGACGGCACCCGCAACGGCTTCGTCCTCGGCGAGGGCAGCGCCTTCTTCGTCCTGGAGGAGCTGGAGAGCGCGAAGAAGCGGGGCGCGCGCATCTACGCCGAGATCGCCGGCTACGCGACCCGCTCGAACGCCTACCACATGACCGGACTGCGCCGCGACGGCGCCGAGATGGCCGAGGCGATCCGGCTCGCGATCGACGAGGCCAGGCTCAACCCCGAGGACGTCGACTACATCAACGCGCACGGCTCGGGCACCAAGCAGAACGACCGCCACGAGACCGAGGCGTTCAAGAAGAGCCTCGGCGACCACGCCTACCGGACGCCGGTCAGCTCGATCAAGTCGATGGTGGGGCACTCGCTCGGCGCCATCGGCTCCATCGAGATCGCCGCGTCCGCCCTGGCGATGCAGCACGACGTCGTGCCGCCCACCGCCAACCTGCACACCCCCGACCCCGAGTGCGACCTCGACTACGTGCCCCTGACCGCCCGCGAGCACCGGGTGGACACCGTGCTCACCGTCGGCAGCGGTTTCGGCGGCTTCCAGAGCGCCATGGTGCTCGCTTCCCCGGAGAGGAGCCCCCTATGACCGCGGTCGCGGTCACCGGCCTGGGCATCGCCGCGCCCAACGGCCTGGGCACCGCCGACTACTGGGCGGCCACCCGCGGCGGCAAGAGCGGCATCGGCCGCATCACCCGGTTCGACCCGTCCGGCTATCCGGCGCGCCTTGCGGGGGAGATCCCCGGCTTCGTCGACGCCGACCACCTGCCCAGCAGGCTGCTGCCGCAGACGGACCGCGTCACGCGGCTCGCGCTGACGGCGGCCGACTGGGCGCTGGCCGACGCGGGCGTCGACACCGGGGAGTTCGACCCGCTGGACATGGGCGTGATCACCGCGAGCCACGCGGGCGGCTTCGAGTTCGGCCAGTACGAGCTGCAGAGCCTGTGGTCCAAGGGCAGCCAGTACGTGTCCGCGTACCAGTCCTTCGCCTGGTTCTACGCGGTCAACAGCGGCCAGATCTCCATCCGGCACGGCCTGAAGGGGCCGAGCGGCGTCGTCGTCACCGACGAGGCCGGCGGACTCGACGCGCTGGCGCAGGCCCGCAGGCAGATCCGCAAGGGCACGCCCCTGGTGGTCTCCGGCGCCGTCGACGCCTCGCTGTGCCCGTGGGGCTGGGTGGCGCAGTTGGCCGCCGGGCGGATGAGCGAACGCGACGAACCGACGCGCGCGTACGTGCCGTTCGACCGCGACGCCACCGGCTACGTGCCGGGGGAGGGCGGCGCGATCCTCGTCCTGGAGGACGCGGCCGCCGCCCGCGCCCGCGGCGCCCGGAGCTACGGGGAGATCGCCGGCTACGGCGCCACCCTGGAACCGGGCCCCGAGGCCGGCCCCGGGCACGCACACCGGGGGGCGCTGCGCCGGTCGATCGAGATCGCCCTCGCCGACGCCGGTCTCGACACCGGCGACGTCGACGTCGTCTTCGCCGACGGCGCGGGCGTGCCCGAGGAGGACGCGGCCGAGGCCGAGACGCTGTGCGAGGTCTTCGGGCCGCGCGCGGTGCCGGTCACCGTACCCAAGTCGATGACCGGCCGGCTCTACTCCGGCGCCGCGTCGCTGGACGTCGCGGCCGCACTGCTGGCCATGCGCGACGGCGTCATCCCGCCCACCGTGCACGTCGACCCCTGCCCCGAGTACGACCTGGATCTCGTGCTGCACCAGGCCAGGCCGGCCGCGGCGCTGCGGCACGCGCTCGTACTGGCCCGCGGCCACGGCGGCTTCAACGCCGCCATGGTGCTGCGCGCCCACCCGACCACCACCGGCTGAGACGGACGGACGGATACCGATGACCGACAAACCCTTCACCCTCGACGACCTCAAGCGGGTCCTGCTCCAGGCCGCGGGCGCCGACGAGTCCACGGACCTGGACGGCGACATCCTCGACGCCACCTTCGAGGTCCTGGGCTACGAGTCGCTGGCGCTGCTGGAGACCGCGGGCCAGATCGAGCGCGAGTACGGGATCTCCCTCGACGACGACGCGCTGGCGGACGACCTGACCCCCCGCACCCTGATCGACCTCGTCAACGGCCATCTGGCCGCGGCCCGCGCCACCACCGCCTGAGCGAACAGTGAGGAAGAAGCCATGACACACCAGCCGGCACGCGTCGCCCTCGTCACCGGCGCGACCAGCGGCATCGGCCTGTCCGTCGCCACGCTGCTCGCCTCGCAGGGCTACCAGGTGTTCCTCGGCGCCCGCACCGAGGACGGCGTCGTCGCCACCGTGAAGTCCCTGAAGGACAAGGGGTACGACGTCGAGGGCCAGGTGCTCGACGTCCGCGACACCGACTCGATCGAGAGCTTCGTCCGGGCCGCCGTCGAGACCTTCGGCGACGTCGCCGTCCTCGTCAACAACGCCGGCAGGTCCGGCGGCGGCGTCACCGCCGACATCGCCGACGAACTGTGGGACGACGTCATCGACACCAACCTCAACAGCGTCTTCCGCATGACCCGTGCCGTGCTCACCCTCGGCGGGATGCGGAACCGCGACAGCGGCCGCATCATCAACATCGCCTCGACCGCGGGCAAGCAGGGCGTCGTGCTCGGCGCCCCCTACTCGGCCTCCAAGCACGGCGTCGTCGGCTTCACCAAGGCGCTCGGCAACGAGCTGGCGCCCACCGGCATCACCGTGAACGCCGTCTGCCCCGGCTATGTCGAGACGCCGATGGCGCAGCGGGTGCGGCAGGGCTACGCCGCCGCGTACGAGACGACCGAGGCCGCGATCCTCGCCAAGTTCCAGGCGAAGATCCCGCTCGGCCGCTACAGCACCCCCGACGAGGTCGCCGGCATGGTCGGCTACCTCGCCTCCGACACCGCCGCTTCCGTCACCTCCCAGGCGCTGAACGTCTGCGGCGGCCTCGGCAACTTCTGACCCGGCAAGGAGCAGCCGTCATGACAACTCGCGAGGTCGAGCACACGATCGAGATCAGTGCTCCCGCCGACACCATCTACACCCTGCTGGCCGACGTCGGCCACTGGCCGCGGATCTTCCCGCCGACGATCTACGCCGACCGGGAGGAGACGGGGCCGGACGAGGAGCGCATCAGGATCTGGGCCACCGCCAACGGCGCGGCCAAGAACTGGACGTCGCGCCGCTTCCTGTACCCGGCGGAACGCCGCATCCGGTTCCGCCAGGAGGTCAGCACCCCGCCGGTCGCCGAGATGGGCGGCACCTGGATCATCGAGGAGCTCGGCGCGGGCGGGTCGCGGGTGCGGCTGCTGCACGACTACCGGGCGATCGGCGACGACCCGGACGACCTGGCCTGGATCGACCGGGCCGTGGACACCAACAGCACCAGCGAGCTGGCCTCGCTGAAGGAGAACGTCGAGCGGGCGCACGCCGCCGACCGGTCCGAGCTGACCTTCTCCTTCTCCGACGGGGTACGGATCGAGGGCACCGCCAAGGACGCCTTCGACTTCATCAACGAGGCCGGCCAGTGGCCCGAGCGGCTGCCGCACGTGGCGACCGTGCGCTTCAGCGAGGACACCCCGGGGCTGCAGTCCCTGGAGATGGACACCCGGGCGAAGGACGGCTCGACGCACACCACCAAGTCCTACCGGGTGGCCTTCGCGCCGCACCGGATCGCCTACAAGCAGGTGACGCTGCCCGCGCTGATGACCCTGCACACGGGGATCTGGACCTTCGAGGAGGACGGCGACGGGGGCGCCGTCACCGCCACCTCCCAGCACACCGTCACGATCAACACCGAGAACATCGCCCGCATCCTGGGCGAGCAGGCCACCGTGGCGGACGCCCGCGCGTACGTCCAGGGCGCGCTCAGCGCCAACAGCAGCGCCACCCTGGCGCACGCCAAGGACTACGCGGAGCGGATGGCCTGAGATGAGCGCGCAGGACGGCGTCCCGGGCGCACCGGCCGGGGGTTCCTCACGGACCACCCGGCTCGACGCCCAGGTGATCATCGTGGGGGCGGGGCCCGTGGGGCTGATGCTGGCGGGCGAACTCAGCCTGCGCGGCGTCCGCGTGGTGGTCGTCGAGCAGCGGCACGGGCCGACGACGGAGTCGCGGGCCTCCACCCTGCACGCGAGGACCATGGAGATCTTCGACTCCCGCGGGCTCCTCCCCGATGTCGGCAGGCCGCCGAACGCGACCCGCGGCCACTTCGGCGGTATCCCCCTCGACCTGACGCTGCCCGGCGCGTACCCGGGACAGTGGAAGGTGCCGCAGGCCAAGACGGAGTCGGTGCTGGAGGAGTGGGCGCTGTCGCTGGGCGCCGACATCCACTGCGGCACCCGGCTGCGGGTGCTGGGCGTCACGCAGGAGGGCGACTCCGTCGAGGCCGAGGCCGTCGGCAGGGACGGCGAGGTGGTGCGGCTGCGCGCCGCGTACCTCGTCGCCTGCGACGGCCAGGACTCGACGGTACGCAGGCTGACCTCGGCCCCGTTCCCGGGCCACGGCGCCGCCCGCGAGCTGCTCCGCGCCGACGTGGCGGGCATCGACGTGCCGGACCGCAGGTTCGAGCGGCTGCCCCGCGGGCTCGCGATCGCCGCCCGCCGCGAGGACGGCGTGACCCGCGTGATGGTGCACGAGTTCGGCGCGCCCGTACGCGCCTCGGGGGAGCCGGACTTCGCCGGATTCTGCGCCACCTGGCAGCGGGTGACGGGCGAGGACATCAGCGGCGGCACCCCGCTGTGGGTCAACAGCTTCCACGACGCCAACCGCCAGCTCGCCTCGTACCGGCAGGGCCGCATCCTCTACGCGGGGGACGCCGCCCACCAGCAACTGCCCATCGGCGGCCAGGCGCTGAACCTCGGCGTGCAGGACGCCTTCAACCTGGGCTGGAAGCTGGCGGCCACGGTCCTCGGCCGGGCCCCGGAGGGGCTGCTCGACTCGTACCACACCGAACGGCACGCGGTCGGCCGCGCGGTGCTCGGCAACATCCGCGCGCAGGCGCTGCTCCTGCTGGGCGGGCACGACAACGACCCGCTGCGCACCGTGCTCACCGAACTCATCGGCCACGAGGCGGTACGCACCACCCTCGCCGGCGCCGTCAGCGGACTCGGCATCCGCTACGACGTCGGCGGCCCCCCGCACCCCCTGCTCGGCGCGCGGCTGCCGCACGCCCGGCTCCCGGTGGCCGGCGCCCCGCGGACGACGGCGGAGCTGCTGCGCTCCGGCCGCGGCCTGCTGCTCGGTCTCGGCGGCGCGCCGCCGGCCGGCGCGGACGGCTGGGCGGACCGCGTCGACGTGGTCACCGCGGAACCGGAGCCCCGGCAGGCGGACGGCACGGCCGGGCCACTCGACGGCACCGGCGCCCTGCTCGTACGCCCCGACGGCTACGTGGCCTGGGCCGGCGACCGGCGCGGCGACGGGCTGGCGGAGGCGCTCCGGCGGTGGTTCGGCGCACCCGGCGAACCGCACGGCCGGGCCACCGCGGCCACCGCGCCCGGCGCGGCCCGGCGGACGGAACGCACCCACACCCCGGCCCCCGTGCACCACGGGCCGGCCTGACGGACACGAGAGGGACGACGTGGATACAGATGTGATCGTCGTCGGCGCCGGCCCGACCGGGCTGATGCTGGCGGGAGAGCTGCGGCTCGGCGGGGCCCGCGTGGTGGTGCTGGAGCGCCTCGCGCGGCCGACGGGACAGTCGCGCGGACTCGGCTTCACCGCGCGCGCGATGGAGACGTTCGACCAGCGCGGGCTGCTGCCCCGCTTCGGGCAGGGCGAGACGCTGGAGATCAGCCCGATGGGGCACTTCGGCGGCGTGCAGTTCGACTACACGGTGCTCCCGGACGGCCACTTCGGCGCCCGCGGCATCCCGCAGAACCAGACCGAGGCGGTGCTGGAGGAGTGGGCCGCGGAGCTGGGCGCGGACATCCGCCGCGGCGCCGAACTGGTGGAGATCGCCGACGGGTTCCTCGACGGCGACCACGTGGAGGTGGCCGTCGCCACGGCCGGCGGCGTGGAGCGGCTGCGGGCCGCGTACCTCGTCGGCTGCGACGGCGGCCAGAGCCGCACCCGCAGGCTCGCCGGCTTCGACTTCCCCGGACTGCCCGCGACCCGCACGATGTTCCTGGCCGACGTGCTCGGCTGCAACCTCAAGCCCCGCTTCCTCGGCGAGCGGCTGCCCAACGGCATGGTGATGGCGGCACCGCTCCGCGAGGGCGTGGACCGCATCATCGTCTGCCCGCACGGCGCGCCCGCCCGCGACCGCGACGACGACGTGACCTTCGCCGAGGTGGCGCGCGCCTGGCAGCACATCACCGGCGAGGACATCAGCGGCGGCAGCGCCGACTGGGTCAGCTCGTTCAGCGACGCCACCCGGCAGGTCCGCGAGTACCGCAGGGGCCGGGTGCTGCTCGCGGGCGACGCCGCCCACATCCACCTGCCGGCCGGCGGTCAGGGCCTGAGCACCGGCGTGCAGGACGCGGCGAACCTCGGCTGGAAGCTGGCCGCGGAGATCCGCGGCACCGCCCCCGCCGGGCTGCTCGACAGCTACCACACGGAGCGGCACGCGGTCGGACGGCGGCTGCTGATGAACACCCGTGCGCAGGGCATCGTGTTCCTCGGCGGGGAGCAGTCGGACCCGCTGCGGGAGCTCTTCACCGAGCTGATCGGCGGTTACGACGACGTCAAGCGGCATCTGGCGGGCATCGTGAGCCACCTCGACATCCGCTACGACCTCACGGCGGCGGACGGTGCGGACGGCACCGAAGGCGCCGGCAGCCCCGACTCCGCCGCCCCGGTGCATCCGCTGCTCGGCCGCCGGATCGGCAAGCGCCCGCTCACCGGCGCCGGCGGCGACACCGACACCGTACGGCTGCTGCGCGGCGGCCGCGGCGTGCTGCTGGACCTCGCCGACGACGCCGCCCTCAGGAGCGCCGCGGCGCCGTGGGCAGACCGGGTCGACGTGGTGACCGCGGTGGCCAAGCCGCCCGAGGACGGCGACGACCTGCTCGCCGGCGCCGACGCCGTGCTCGTACGCCCCGACGGCTACGTGGCATGGGTCGTCGGGGACACGGAGAAGGACCCCGCGCCCGCCCTCGGCCGCTGGTTCGGCGCCGGCCGGAGCGCGTGACCGCCGACCCGCGGCCCGTCGTCTTGGAGGCGGCCGGTACCCGGCTGTCGGCTCTGCTCAGCGAGCCGGCCGGGGACCGGCCGCCCCTGGCGACGGTCGTCGCCCTGCACGGCGGCGGCATGACGGCCTCGTACTTCGACGCCCGCGCCCGCCCCGGCCTGTCGCTGCTGGAACTGGGCGCCACGCTCGGCTTCGCCGTGCTGGCCGTGGACCGCCCCGGCTACGGCCGCTCGGCGGCCCAACTGCCGGAGGGCGTCAGCCTCTCGCGGCAGACCCGGCTGCTGCGGGCCGGGCTCGCCGACTTCGCGGAGCGGCACCCGACCGGCGCCGGGACGTTCCTGCTGGCGCACTCGTACGGCGGGAAGCTGGCCCTGTCGCTGGCCGCCGCGGCGGGCGCAGGGGACCGGCTGCTCGGCCTGGACGTCTCCGGCTGCGGCCACCGGTACGCGGCCCCGCCCGGCACCACCCCGGCGGCGGGCCCGTCCCGGCGCGACACCCTGCGGCACTGGGGGCCGCTGCGGCTCTACCCGCCGGGCACGTTCCGCGCGGGCCGCGGCATGACGACGCCCATGCCGGGACGGGAGGCGGCGGGACTGCCGCGCTGGCCGCGGCTCTTCGCCCGGCTGGCGCCCCGGGTCCGGGTGCCGGTGCGGCTCACCTTCGCCGAGCACGAACGCTGGTGGCGGCACGGGGAGCCGGATCTCGCCGACCTGGCGGGCCGGTTCACCGCGAGCCCGCGCGTCCAGGTGGACCGGCAGCCCGGCGCAGGACACAACATCAGCCTCGGCTGGACGGCCCGCGCCTACCACCTGCGGGCGCTGGCGTTCCTCACCGAGTGCCTGGGCCCCGCCTGACGGATCCCGCCCGCGCCCCGGAGCACCGCCCGGGTGCGCGCGGGGCGCGGCCGCTTCCTCTCGAACTGCCGCGCTGGCAACTCGCGCTCCGCCATCTGCCTCCCTCGTCCGGCGCCGCCCGCGGGGCGCGCGCCGCACCTGTCACATCTCCACGGTGCGGTGCGTCATAGCAGTGACGATCCGAAGAGCAGGCGTGGCGGGAGCGGGGGCACACCGACCCCCCTGCCACGACCGCGGCGGACGGCGAGCCCGGGCCCGGCTCAGCCGTCCGCGGTCGACCCCCTTGCACCCGAGTGGCGACGACGCGTCCGCCATTCCTTCCCACCCCGGCCGAGCCGTGGCATCGGCTCTCGACACCCGAGCGAGCGTTATATGGCAACCCACCAAGCGGCACCCGGCGAACGTGCCGGCCTGACCACCCGTTCCCGCATCACGGACCGGTACGCGGGGCTGGTCTCCGGCCGCCGGACGAAATGGGCCGTGCTCCTGCTCTGGCTGCTGCTCGTCGGCGTGGGCGGCTCGCTGGCGAGCAAGCTGGGCGACGTACAGGACAACGACCCGGCGACCTGGCTGCCTTCCAGCGCCCAGTCCACGCAGGCCGTGGAGCTGGCCGAGGAGCACTTCGCGGACAAGGACAGCAGTTCCGCCGTCGTGGTCTACGCCCGCGGCGACGGCCTCACCCGGGCGGACCTCGGCGAGATCGACGCCGACCGCGCCGCGCTGGCCGGCGAGTCCGGCGTGGGCGAGGTCGCGGCGCCCGCGGTCTCGGAGGACGGCAAGGCGGCCTTCCTGACGGTGCCGCTGCGCACGCACCCGAGCGACAACAAGGTGCTCACCGACGGCGTGGACGAGACCCGGGCGATCGCCGAGGACGGCGCCGCCGCGGGGCTGGACGTCCGGATCGCCGGCGAGGCCGGCAACATCGCCGACTACGACGAGATCTACGCCGGCATGGACGGGGCGCTGCTCGGTGCCGCGCTGGCCGTCGTCACGATCCTGCTGCTCCTCACCTACCGCAGCCCCGTGCTCTGGCTGATCCCGCTCACCGCCGTCTTCCTCGCCAGCCAGGTGGCCAGCGGCGTCGTCTACCTCCTCGCCGAGTACGCGGGGCTCGTGGTCAACGGGCAGAGCGCGTACATCCTGCTGATCCTCTCGGTCGGCGTCGGCACGGACTACGCGCTGCTGCTCATCGCCCGCTACCGCGAGGAGCTGTACCGGCACGAGGACCGGCACGAGGCGATGGCCGTCGCCGTACGCCGCTGTCTGCCCGCCATCGCCGCGTCCGCCGCGACCGTCGGCATCGCCACCCTCTGCCTCGTCTTCGGCAGCATGAACTCCACCCAGGGCCTCGGCCCGGTCGTGGCCATCGGCGTCGTCGTGGTCTTCCTCGCCATGACGTCGATGCTGCCCGCGCTGCTGGTGATCCTCGGCCGCTGGCCGTTCTGGCCCTACGTGCCGCGCCACGAGCCCGGCGCCGTCGCCGCGCCCGCCAAGGCCGGCGTGTGGACCCGCGTCGCGGGACTCGTCTCGCGCCGGCCCCGGGCGGTGTGGGCGGTGGCCGCCGCCGCGCTCGCCGCGCTGGCCCTGGGGACGATGACCGTGGAGACCGGCCAGACCCAGGAGGAGCAGTTCACCAAGACCGTCGACTCCGTCGAGGGCCAGGAGTTGCTGGCGGCGCACTTCCCGGCCGGCTCGTCCGCGCCCGCGGAGGTGTACGTACCGGACGGCGGGGCGGACGACGCCCTGCGGGCCGTGCAGGACGTCTCCGGCGTGCAGTCCGCCGAGGCCGCCGGATCCCGGGACGGCTGGACGCGGGTCACCGCCGTCCTCGGCGACGCCCCGGACACCCCGGCCGCCAAGGACACGGTCGAGCGGATGCGGGACGCGCTCGGCGACGCCGGCGGCGAGGCCGCGGACGCCGTCGTCGGCGGCCGCACCGCCGTGCTGCTCGACACCGCCGACGCGCAGGCCGACGAGGAGATGCTGCTCATCCCGCTGATCCTCGGGGTGGTGCTGGTCATGCTCGTGCTGCTGCTGCGGGCCCTGGTCGCGCCGCTCGTGCTGCTGGCGTCCGTCGTGCTCTCGTACGCCGCCGCGGTCGGCGCCGCCGCGCTGCTCTTCCAGGCGCTGGGATACCCGCGCATCGACCGGGGCCTGCTGCTCTTCGGCTTCCTCTTCCTCGTCGCGCTGGGCGTCGACTACACGATCTTCCTGATGACCCGGGTGCGCGAGGAGGTGCGCGCCCGCGGGCACCGCGAGGGCGTCCTCACCGGACTCACCGTCACCGGCGGGGTCATCACCTCCGCCGGCGTCGTGCTGGCCGCGACGTTCTGCGTGCTGGCGCTGGTCCCCACGGTGACGTCGCTCCAGCAGGGCCTGCTGGTCGCGGTCGGCGTCCTCCTGGACACCCTCCTGGTCCGCAGCCTCCTCGTGCCCGCGCTGGCACTCCACATCGGCCCCCGCGTCTGGTGGCCGGGACGCCTCGAAGCCGCGGCGGAGCGGCCGGCCGGCGACCCGGTGAGCCCCGCCAGGGCCGACGTCGGCGTGTGACCACAGACCCCCTCCGGGCGCGGGAACCGATTCCCCCGTCCGTCACCCCACCACCCACGGATGTGAGGACAACAGATGTCAGAGCCGATTCTGGTCACCGGCGGCACGGGCACACTCGGCCGCCAGGTGGTCTGGCGACTCCGGGACGCCGGGCGTGACGTGCGCGTCCTCAGCCGCCGCGCCCAGGAGGGCGCGGCGAAGGTCCCCGGCGTCGAGTACGTCCAGGGCGACCTGCTGAAGGACCAGGGCATCGCCGGGGCGCTCGACGGCGTACGCATCGTCATGCACTGCGCCAGCGACAAGAAGGGCGACGAGAAGGCGACCGCCAACCTGGTGCGTGCCGCCGGGGCCCTCCCGGAGGCGCCGCACCTGCTGTACGTCTCCATCGTCGGCGTCGACGACGTGACGTTCGGCTACTTCAAGTCCAAGCGGGACTCCGAGCGCGTGATCACGGACTCCGGGCTGCCGTGGACGATCATGCGCGCCACGCAGTTCTACGACCTGATCCTCAAGGGCGCCAAGTCCGGCGCCCGGTTCCCCGTGGTGCCGGTGCCCGCCGGCTTCCTGGTGCAGCCCATCGACCCGGACGAGGTCGCGGCCCGGCTGGTCGAGCTGGCCCTCGGGAAGCCGGCCGGGCGGGTCCCCGACATGGCCGGGCCCGAGGTGACCAGCGCCGCCGACCTGATCAAGCGCTACCTGCACGCCAGCAGCCGGCGCAAGAAGGTGCTCCAGCTCTGGATGCCGGGGCTCGGCAAGATCAAGGCCGGCAAGCTCCTGGTGCAGGACGGCGAGGGCCAGGACGGGCGCAGGACCTGGGAGGAATTCCTCGCCGCCAAGGCGGGCGCGTAGCCGCAGGTACGGGCCGCGGCCGGGCATCGGGCATTCCTGTCACATGTCCCGGCCGCCGGACGTCATAGCTGTGGGCACGGGACGTCCCGGCCGGCAGCAATCCATGCATCTTCGGAGGAGGAGAATTCCGATGGAATCCCGTATCAAGAATCCCGCAGTGATTCTTCCTGACGCCATGCAGCCCATTCAGGACGCTTTCAAGGCGGCATTCGGCGGCAGCGTGCCGAAGGCCACCCTCGATCTCGTCCATCTGCGGGCGAGCCAGATCAACGGCTGCAGCACCTGCGTGGATTCGGGTTCCCGCAACGCGCGCAAGAGCGGCGAGACCGACGAGCGTCTCGCCGCCGTCGCCGCCTGGCGGGAGGCGCCCTACTTCACCGACGCGGAGCGCGCCGCGCTGGCGCTGACCGAGGCGGCCACCCGGCTCGCCGACCGCAGCGACCCGGTGCCGGACGAGCTGTGGGACGAGGTCGCGGAGCACTACGACGAGAAGGGCCTCGCCGCCCTCGTCCTGATGATCGGTGTGACCAACCTGTTCAACCGGCTGAACGTCGCCACCCGCCAGGTGGCAGGCGCGTGGGGCGCCTGACGGGAGCTTCCCCATCCGATCCCGGCCTCCGCGCGCGACCCCGTGGTGCGCGGGGGCCGGACGGCTGCCGCCGCCCGGCCCCGTGCTCCCCGGACCGCACCCGGCGGGCGCTCCGGTCCGTCAGCCCGCCGCGCCGGCCCCGCCGCCGCGGGCCCCGCGGATCCCGCGGTGGTGCCGCGCGGCCTCCGCGAGGGCGAGGAACGGGCGGTCGTCGTCGCTCTCCTCCGCGTGCCACTGCACCGTGACCCCGAAGGGGTGGTCCGGCACCTCCACGGCCTCGACGATCCCGTCCGCCACCGACCACGCGGTGGCCCGCAGGCCCTTGCCCAGCACGTCGACCACCTGGTGGTGGTGGCAGGGCACCGTGGCCGCGTCCGACGCGAAGACCTTCGCGATCCGGCTGCCGCCCTCCAGCGACACCCGCTGGTCCCCGTAGTCGCGCAGCCCGGGGGAGTGCCCGGTGTGCCCGACGAGGTCGGGAAGGTGCTGGTGGAGGGTGCCCCCGCGGAGCACGTTGAGCAGTTGCAGGGCGCGGCAGATGCCGAGGAACGGCACGTCCAGACGGAGCGCCTCGGCGATGACCGCCAGTTCCGCCTCGTCCCGTACCGGGTCGACCGACTTGGTCTCCGGGTGCCGCTCGGCGCCGTAGCGCGCCGGCTCCACGTCCGGGCCCGCGAGCAGCAGCAGCCCGTCGAGTCCCGCGACCGCGCCCGCGGCCTCCGGCAGCGGCGGCAGCAGCACGGGCGTGCCGCCGGCCCGCGCGACGCGGTCGACGAACTGCTGCGGGGTGAAGGTGGCCCGCATGTCGAAGATGGCCACCTTGATGTCCGACGTGGCCGCGGTGATGCCGATGACGGGCCGTTCTGCGCCGTCCGGACGCTCGCTCGCTGTCGTCATGGGCCGGCCTACCCGCGGCCGTTCGCGGTGGACTCGGAGAGGTTGATGCGCCACGACACCCCGAACCGGTCGTTCACCCATGCGAACTTGGCGCTGAAGCCGTACGTCCCGACCGGCATGATCACCTCGCCGCCCTCGGCGAGCGCCGCGAAGACCCGGTCGAACTCGGCCGCGGAGTCGCACTGGACGTAGACGGCCGTGGCGGGCGTGAACGCGTAGGAGTCCCAGGGCGCGTGGTCGTGCCCGCGGGCCGGCGGCCTGGGCATGTTGATGCACATGAACGCCTGGCCCGCGAGCGTGAATACGGCGTGCTGGAGCGTGCCCTCTTTCCAGCCGGGTTCGTCGGCGGTGGCGCGTATGACCCGTACCACCTCGGAATCGTCGAACAGCGACGTATAGAGTTCCACCGCCTCTTCCGCGTCCTCTTTGAATGCAAGAAAAGTAGTGAGCTTCTGCCGGGCATGTGCGGCCATGGACGGCTCCTGTTCTTGTCGGGCGCGCGTGGGACTTCCCTGCCGGGATCGCACGTTAACCCGCCGCCGCGGGCGTTCAACTGCTCAATTCGCCACTTGAACGAAGCGGTACAGGAGTCATGCTCTGGGCGGTGAAAGGCAGTGGCCTGCACAGGATCTCGGCTTGGAGGCAGTAATGACAGAAGTGGTGATCGCGGGCGCGGGGCCGGTCGGGCTCATGCTCGCGGGCGAACTGCGGCTGTGGGGCGTGGACGTCGTCGTGTACGAGCGGCTGGGCGAGCCCAGCGGCGAGTCCCGCGGGGTGGGCTTCACCCGGAGGGCGGCCGAGACCTTCGACCAGCGCGGGCTGATGGAGCGGCTGGGCGAGGTGGAGATCGGCACGCAGGGGCACTTCGGCGGCGTACGGATCGACTTCCACGCTCTCGACGACGTCCACTTCGGCACCCGCGGCGTGCCGCAGTACCGCATCGAGGCCATGCTCGACGCGTGGGTGCGCTCCCTCGGCGGGCGGATCGAGCGCGGCTACGAGGTCACCGGCTTCCGGGAGACCGCGGACGGCATCGTGGTGGCGACCGAGGGACCCGAGGGGCCCGCGGAGACCCACGCGCAGTACCTCGTCGGCTGCGACGGCGGGCGCAGCGTCGTCCGCAAGCTCGCCGGCATCGACTTCCCCGGACTGGAGGCGACCCGGGGGATGTTCGTCGCGGACATCGCGGGCTGCGACATCCGGCCGCGGCCCATCGGCGAGCGCGTCGAGGGCGGCATGGTGATGGCCATCAGCCTGGAGGACGGCGTGGACCGCATCATCATCCACCCCGACGGCCAGCCGCCGCACGACCACAGCACCGGCGAGGCGACGTTCCAGGAGGTCGCCGACTCCTGGGAGCGGCTGACCGGACAGTCCGTCCACCACGGCGACGTGCGCTGGGTGAGCGCGTTCACCAACACCACCCGGCAGGCCGCCGAGTACCGGCGCGGCCGGGTGCTGCTCTCCGGCGACTCCACCCACGTGCACGTGCCCGCGGGCGCGCAGGGGCTGAGCGTGGGCGTCCAGGACGCCGTCAACCTGGGCTGGAAGCTGGCCGGTACGGTCCTCGGCTGGGCGCCCGAGGGGCTGCTCGACACGTATCACGCGGAGCGGCACCCGGTCGGGCAGCGGCTGCTGCGCAGCACCCTGGCGCAGTCGCAGCTCTACCTCACCGGACCCGAGATGGAGCCGATCCGGCAGGTGATGCGGGAGCTGGCGGCCCTCCCCGCGGCGGCGACCGCGCTCGCCGGCATGGTCAGCGGCCTGGAGGTGACCTACGACGTGGGCGCCACCGGGCATCCGCTGCTCGGCGTCCGCCTGCGGCCCGACCTGAAGCTGGAGCTGGCCGACGGCAGCCGCACCACCGCCGTGGAACTCCTGCACCCGGGCCGGGGCGTGCTGGTCGACACCGGCCCGTCCGGACGGCACGCCGCGGCCGCCGCCGGGTGGGGGGACCGGGTGGACGTCGTCCGCGGCTCGTGGCAGCCCGGCGCCTGGGCCGAGAGCCGGCAGCTCGGCTCCGTCCTGGTCCGGCCCGACGGGTACGTCGCGTGGGCGGAACCCGACGGCGGCGACCTCGCGGAGTCGCTGCGGCGCTGGTTCGGGGCCGCGGGCACCTCCGCCGCGGAGCCGGCGCGGGCCGGCAGCGCGGGCGCGCGCGGCTGAGCACCGCCGCGCGTACGTACGCCCCGGGCCTCGTACGTCACCCCCCGGGCCCGGGGCGTCGGCGCCGAGTCCAGCGGACCACCAGCCGCGCTCCGGGAGTGGTCGAGACCGTCCGGCGAGCATCGGCACCGCGGCACCTCACGTGCCCCGTACCACCTCTCAGATTCCCCGGGCCGGCAGCGCCGCCGGCGACATCCGGACTGCGGAGCCTCCCGCCGCGGTCGCACCCCGCTGACTCGAAGGGTGACCACCCGTGAACGACGACAACGCACCGGCCGCCAACGCCGAGCGCAACGAGCGGATCGCCAATCGGTCCCGCGCCGCCAACTGGAAGAAGCCCCCGCGGCGTATCGAGACGTCGGAGTGCATCACCTGCGACAGTTGCCTGCGGAGCTGCCCCGAGGAGTTCGGCGCCATCTTCGACCGCGGCCTCGACGTCGTGATCGTCCCGGAGCTCTGCTCCGGCTGCCCCGTGTGCGTACTGGAGTGCCCGGTCGACTGCATCTACGTCGACGAGGACTGGGCGCCCACGGACGAATCGATGTGGAGCCACATCGAGGTCACCCCGGTGAGCGCCCCGTGACCGCCCCCGCACCGCGCGACGAGTCGCGCGAAACGCGCCGGGCCGCCAACGCCCGCAAGCGCATCAGCCGCCGGCCCAGCCGCCTCGGCAGCCCGGCCGGCGCCACCCCCAAGCCCGACCGCGAACGGGAGCCGGGCGCCGGCTTCACCGGGCTGCTGGAGCGCGCCTGGGCCCGGGCGCGGCAGGCCGGGGGGCCGCGCGCCGCGGTCGGCGTCCTGCTCACCCTCGACGGACACGTGCCCGCCGAGGTGCAGTTGCGGGCGCTCGGCACGGCGGAGGAGGCCGCGTTCAAGGTGCTGTGGGGCCTCACCTGGCGTACCGGAGAGCCCGCCGCGGACACGGCCGCGGACGGCGCGGCGGACCGGGAGGCGGACGACGAGCCCGTCTTCACCGGCGAACTGGCGCTCGCCCGCAGCGGCCGGGTTGCCGTACGGGCCCCCTCGCAGCCCCCGCTGCGCCAGCAGGACCTGGTCGGCGGCTCCCTGCGGGTGCCGTGGTCCGCCCGGGCCGTGCGGGCCTACCGGCGCGAGCTGGCCGCCGCCACCGCCCGGCGCGCCGACGAGGTCGCGCACTGCCGCGCCTGGCTCGCGGAGCAGGGCGAGGCGGGCCGCGACGAACTGCTCGACCTGGCCACGGAGGCGGCCCTGCGCACGGCGCCGTTCGTCCTGTACCAGGAGGAGAAGCAGTACACGAACTTCCGCGACCAGAACAACATCACCGGCAAGACCCTCTTCCCCGGGCACCCCGACTGCGCGCTGAGCAGCCTCCGGGGCCTGCCGCTCGACCTCTGGTCCGACCACGACGTGCAGCTCCTGGTCTGCCTCGTCCTCCTCATCCGCTCGGCCGGACCCGGCCGGGTCGAGGAGGCCAACGGCACGCAGCTCAGCCTCGACCACGTGGCCGCCATGCTGGAGCGGGTGAGACGCGGCTACGCCGCCGCACCCGGTGGCCCCTCCCTCCCGCACGCGGCGGCGCCCGACGTCGCCGCGCTCGACACGCTCGCCACGACGCTCGGCACGGTCCGCAAGGCGTTCCCCGGCCGGGTCCAGCTCTACCGCGAGATCCACGGCGCGCTCATGCACAAGATCGAGCGTGTCGCCGCCCCGCCGGCGGCCCGGGCGCACCGCTACGAGCAGGACGTCTGCGCCCGCCTCAGCGAGCGACTGCCGCTGACCGGCGGCACCTTCGACGCGCTGGCGGACGCCGCCGCCGCGGCGCCCGGGTGGCTGGCGCGGCCGCACGGCGCGTTCGGCAGCGGCCTGGAGTCGCTGGTGTACGAGACCGTCGCGGCCAGCGCGGACGTGTTCCGTACGGACTTCGCGATGAGCCGCGGGATGCGCTCGCTGCCCACCCTCGTCGCGAAGCTGAGGGCGGAGAGCTGGGCGGAGATCTGTGGCTGGGACATCACCAAGTACTTCTGCTGCGTGGTGCCCGCCCCGGAGGCGCGCCGCCACTTCGGCGACTCCGCCACCGCGATGGCGGACGCGGCGTGGGCGATGTCGTCGCGCATGCAGTACAACTCCTGGCACTTCATCGCGGGCAACCTGCCGCGTACCGAAGAGGTCCTGGCCCGCGACCACTTCGTCCCGCCCACCATCCCCGACGTCGCCTTCTTCTCCGACCAGCACCACCACGGCCACGTCACCAACAAGGTCCGCTTCTCCATCCGTTCGCCGCAGGCCGTCGAGGTCGCCGGGCGGCGGTTCAACGGGTTCGTCGACCTGCGGCTGCTGCGCTGCGACGGCACCCCCTTCGACGAGCAGGACCTGCTCGCCGCGCACCGGGTGTCCGGCCTCGTCGGCCGGGTGACCGGCCTCGCCGCCGAACTGGCCGCCGCCGGGGAGCCGGTGGAGGTCACGGCCTTCGACGCCGGCTGGCACCGGGCCGCCATCGCGGGGGCTCCGGCCGCCGCGCGGACCGCCGGGGCCGCCGGCAGAGCGACCGGCCGCTCGTGACGGCGGGGCAGAGCGCGGGGCCCGCTCCGGGGCCCGCCCGGCTGAGGGAGCTGCTGGCCGCCGGCGAACTCACCGCGGAGCGGCACGTGCGGACCGTGCTGGACGCCATCCGCGCCGACACCACCGGCGCGTACGTCGCCGTCGCCGGCGAGGGCGCGCTGCGCGCGGCCCGGGAGGCGGACGTGCTCATCCGCGAGCGGGGCGCCGCCGCCTGGCTGGAGCGGCCCCTGCTCGGGGTGACGGTCTCCGTGAAGGACCTGCTGCAGACCGGCGACCTGCCCACCGGCCGCGGCTCGCTGCTCCCCAACACCCGCCCGCCGGAGGACACGCCCGCCGTGGCGCGGCTGCGCGCGGCCGGTGCGGTCGTCGTCGGCAAGACCGCCACCTCCGAGTACGGCTGGAGCGCGAGCACCGTCGGCCGCGTCGGCCCGCCCGTGCGCAATCCGTACGACCCCCGGCGCACCGCGGGCGGCTCCAGCGGCGGCGCCGCCGCGGCGGTGGCGACGGGGCTCTGCGACGGGGCGCTCGGCACGGACGGCGCGGGCTCGGTCCGTATCCCCGCGGCGTTCTGCGGCGTCGTCGGCTACAAGCCGTCGTACGGCCGCATCCCCTACGTCCCCGGCAGCATCGAGCGCCTCTCCCACCAGGGCACGCTCGCCCGCCGCGTCGAGGACGCCGCCGCCCTGGCCGCCGTCGCGGCGGGCCCGCACCCGTACGACCCCGACTCGGCCCTCGGCTCCCTCGACCCCGAGCGCTCCTCGCGGCGCCTGCGCGTCGGCTGGATCGAGTACGAGCGGACCGGCGCCGGTGTCCGCGAGGTCACCGAACGGGCGCTGGCGGCGTTCGCGGGACGCGGGCACCGCGTGGAGCGGATCGAGGTGCGCTGCGACGGGCTGTACCCGGCGCTGGTCGACATCCTCGCCGCCGCGGAGGCGGCTTCCACGGGACCGGAGGACGAGGAACTCTGCGACCCCGGCCGCCTGGAGGTGGTCCGCCACGGCCGCACCCTCAGCGGCACCGCGGTCATCCGCGCCGAGGAGGTGCGCCACGCCCTGCGGACGAAGCTGCGCTCGGTCATGGACCGCTACGACATCCTGGCGATGGCCACCGTGCCGGTCGAGCCGTTCGACGCCGGGGCCATCGCGCCCGGGTGGGCCGCCGACCCGCGCGACCTGCTGTGGCTCGCCTGGTCCCCGGCCACCTACCCGTTCAACATGACCGGCCAGCCGGCCGTCTCGGTCCCGGCGGGTCTCACCCCCGCGGGACTGCCCGCCGGGGTACAGGTGGTCGGGCCCGTGGGCGCCGACGCGCTCGTGCTCGCCACCGCCGCGCGGCTGGAGACCGACCTCGGCGCGCTGCCGGCCCCGTGGGCGGCCCAGCCGCCGCCCGCCCCCGCCGCCCTGCCCGTCGTCGAAAGGATCTGAGCCGTGTACTCCAGAAAGTGGCGTTCGCCGTCGGGCGAGGAGAGCGTGGGGCGGCCGTCGTTCGTCGCCGACCACGACCTGTGGACCGACGACCAGCGCGCCGTCGCCGACCGGATCGAGGCCGAGCTGGGCCAGCTCGAACTGGTCCGCCTGGTCTACGGCGACCCGCACGGGCTCGTCAGGTCCAAGACGCTGACCGTGCCGGCCTTCCGCTCCGTGCTCCGCCACGGCATGAACTTCAGCCCCGGCCCCTTCCTCTTCGACACCGGGCACGCCGTCGCCGTCGACTTCCTCGGCGACCCCGGCATCGGCGTCGAGGAGATCGCGGGCGCCGGGAACTTCATCCTGGTGCCCGACCCGCTCACCTTCCAGGTGCTGCCCGGCACCGAGCCGCGCACCGCCTGGGTCATCGGGGACGAGTACCTGCGCGAGGGAAGCCCGCACCCGCTGTCGTCCCGCGCCGTGCTGCGCGCCGTCGAGAAGCGGTACGCGGCACGCGGCCTCGACCCGCTGCTCGGTCTCGAGGCGGAGTGGTACCTCACCCGGCGGCTCGACGACGAGCCGGGCAACGAGGGCAACGGCTTCGGCACCCAGGGCCGGGCGCCGCGGGTCGCGGCCGTCAACGCGGGCTACCAGTTCAACCTGGACTTCCGCTACGACTCCGTCGCCGCCGTCGCCGACCCGCTGGCGCAGTGCCTCACCGCGCTCGGCCTGCCGCTGCGCTCGATGGAGCACGAGTCGGGACCCGGCCAGGTCGAGACGACGTTCGCGCCGATGTCGCCGCTCGACACCGCGGACGCCATGCTCCTCTTCCGTACGGTCACCAAGCGGCTCGCCGCCCGCCGCGGCTACCACGCCTCGTTCATGTCGCTGCCGAAGCTGCCCTCCTTCGACCCCAGCGGCTGGCATCTGCACCAGTCCGTACGGGAGTCGGCCACCGGCCGCAACCTCTTCGGCGCCGAAGGGCTCTCCGGCGGGCTGTCCCCGGAGGGCAAGGCGTACACCGACGGGCTGCTGTCCTGGGCGCGGGAGCTGCTCCTGCTCTCGGTGCCCACCGTCAACGGCTACCGGCGCCTGCACTCGGCCCACACCCTGGCCCCGACGCGGATCGGGCTGAGCGTGGAGGACCGCACCGCGATGCTGCGGGTGGCCGGCGGCGGCGCCAACGCCCGGATCGAGAACCGCATGGGCGAGCCGTGCGCCAACCCGTACCTGAACATCGCGGCGCAGCTCTTCGCCGGGCTCGACGGTCTGGAGGGCGGCGCCGCCGGCCCGCCCGCGGACCCCGGCGCCGGCCTCGTGCCGCAGTCGCTGCGCGAGTCGTTCGAGGCGTTCCGCGCGGGCCGCGCCGAGCAGTTGCTCGGCGCCCCGCTGACGGCCTGCCTGACGCGGCTGAAGGAGAGCGAACTCGACCGCTTCGAGACCTGGTGCGCGGCGACCGGCGCGCCGGCCGGCGAGGTCACCGACTGGGAGCAGCGCGAGTACTTCGAGGCGTACTGAATCCGAGGCGTACGAGGAACGACGACGGGACGGGTGGCACAGATGATTCCCCGCTACACGCTGCCGGACATGGGGCGGCTCTTCTCCGATCAGGCACGGTACGAGACCTGGGTACGGGTCGAGATCCTCGCCTCCGAGGCGCAGGAACGGCTCGGCCGCGTCCCCGCCGGGGTCGTCGAGGACATGCGCCGGGCGCCGGTGCCCGCCGCCGCACGGGTCGCGGAGCTGGAGCAGGAGCGCGACCACGAGGTGCTCTCCTTCCTCGCCGCCTACTGCGAGGGCATGCCCGACGCCTCGGCCCGCTGGGTGCACCTCGGCATGACCAGCTACGACCTGGTGGACACCGCGCTCGGCCACACCCTGGCCACCGCCTGCGACCTGCTCTCCGGGGCCGCCCGGGAGCTGCGGCGCACCCTGATCGGCCGCGCGCTCGAGCACTGGGACACGGCGATGATCGGCCGCACCCACGGGGTGCACGCCGAGCCCACCACCTTCGGGCACAAGCTGGCCGGCTTCGCGTTCGGCGTCGACCGGTCGCTGCGCCGGCTGGCGGCGGCGCGCGACGCGGTGGCGGTCGGCACGGTCTCGGGCTCCGTCGGTACGTACGCGCTCATCGACCCCGCGGTGGAGGCGCACGTCTGCGCGGCCCTCGGGCTCGGCGTGGAGGACTGCCCCAGCCAGGTCGTCGCCCGCGACCGGCACGCCCAGTTGCTCCAGGCCGTCGCCGCCCTCGGCGCCTGCGTGGAGCAACTCGCCCTGGAGCTGCGGCTGCTCCAGCGCACCGAGGTCGCGGAGGTGGAGGAGGGCAGGTCCGCGGCGTACCAGGGCTCCAGCGCCATGCCGCACAAGCGCAACCCGACCACCAGCGAGCGGCTCTGCGGCCTCTCGCGGCTGCTGCGGGGCCACGCCACCGCCGCGCTGGAGAACGTCCCGCTCTGGCACGAACGGGACCTCGCCCACCAGTCGGTCGAGCGGGTGATCCTGCCCGACAGCCTGACCGTGGCGCACTTCCAGGCGACGAAGGCCGCCGAACTCGTCGCCTCGCTGCGGGTGCACCCCGAGCGGATGCGCGCCCACATCGACCAGACCGCGGGACTCGTGCACAGCTCCGCGGTCCTCGCCGAGCTGCTGACCGACGACGGCGCGGAGCGCGAGCGCGCGTACCGCGCCGTGCAGCGGGCCGCCGACCGTACGGTGGCCACCGGGGAGCACTTCGGCGCCACCCTCGCGGGCGAGGGCATCACCGTCGGCGAGCTGCGCCCGGAGCGCTTCCTCACCCGTCACGACGTGATCCGCGACCGATTGGAGAAGCTCGGTGCACTGGAAGACTGAACGCGCCGCGGGCGCCTCGCTCGACCTCGACGAAGTGCTCGCGGTCTACCGGGACTCGGGGCTCGGCGAGCGGCGGCCCGTCGACGACCGGGAACGGATGGCCACGATGATGCGCGAGGCCAACCTCGTGGTCGTCGCGCGCGACGAGGACGGCGCGCTCATCGGCCTCGCGCGCAGCGTCTCCGACTTCGCCTACGTCACGTACCTCTCCGACATCGCCGTCGTCCGCGCCCACCAGTGCGCGGGCGTGGGCCGCGCGCTCATCGACGCCACCATGGCGGAGGCCCCGGCGGCCAAGCTCGTCCTGCTGTCCGCGCCCGCCGCCCGGGACTACTACCCGCACATCGGCTTCACCCGGCACGACTCCGCATGGGTGCGCAGCACGTAACCACCGCGTGCGGCGCCGCTGCCCGCGGCCCGTCCGCCCACCTGCCGAGCACACCACACGGGGGAGGCATGACTCAGATGACGTCGCAGGTGCTGCCCGACCTACGCCCGCCGGTGACCAGGACCGCCGTGCCCGGGGATCCGGCGTCCGCCGGCCCCTCGGGCATGGCGGCCGCGGGGCCGGCCGGCCGGCGCATCCTGGTGGTCGACGGGGACCCCGACACGGGCGAGTCGCTGATGGCCCAGCTCCGCCGCTACGGGCACGAGCCGGTGGGGGCGAAGCAGGGCGGCGCCGCGCTGCGGGCGCACCAGGACACGGAGATGGTCCTCCTCGACCTCGAACTCCCCGACCTCGACGGCCTTGAGGTGTGCCGGGGCATCCGCGCGGTGAGCCACGTGCCCATCATCATCGTCACCGGCCGGGAGTCCGAACTCGACTGCGTGCTCGGCCTCCAGGCCGGGGCGGACGACTACGTCACCAAGCCGTACGGGATGCGCGAGCTGATGGCCCGTATCGAAGCCGTGCTGCGCCGCGCCCGGCCGCAGCAGCCCGCGGCCGGCCGGCACCTCAGGCACGGCCGGCTGCACATCGACGTCGCCTCGCGCCGCGTCACCGTCGGCGGTACGGAAGTCGCGCTCACCCGCAAGGAGTTCGACCTGCTCTGCCAGCTCGCCTCCCACCCGGACACGGTCATACCCCGCAAGCAGCTCCTGCAGCGGGTCTGGGGCGACTCGTGGTCGCGGCGCACCGTCGACACGCACGTCAGCAGCCTGCGCGGCAAGCTCGGCGGCAGCGGCTGGGTCGTGACCGTCCGGGGGGTGGGGTTCAAGCTGGGCCACGCGTGACGGCACGCGCCGGGCGGCGCGTGCCGTCGGGGTCCCCGGGGGCGGTCAGCGTACGGCGCCGACCGCCCCCGCTGCGCGTCCCGCGCCCAGCTCACCCGCCAGGTCGCGCCAGAGCCCGGCGTAGCCCCGCAGCAGCTCGGCCAACTGCTCCCTGCAGTGCGGCGGCAGGTTCACGGTGATCTTCTCGCGGTCCCGCGCGATGAGATGGCAGGCGTCGAGCATGCGCAGGACCGTACGGCCCGTCTCCGTCATCCGCAGCGAGGGGTCGCGGCAGAGCGAGTCGAAGATGACGAACAGCTCCCCGGGCGACAGCGCGGGGACGGGCGGCGGCGCCGGCTCGCGGGCCGGCCGCTCCGCCGCGGGCTCCTCCCGCTGCCCCACCGGTACGGGGTCGTCGCCGCGGCGCAGCCGGTCCCGTACGTCGGCGACGGTGGCCGGCGAGATCCCGGCACGCCGGGCGACCGACCGCAGCGACGCCCCCGGCTCCTCGCCCAGCAGCTTCGCCGCCAGCTCCCGGCCCTGCGCGGAACGGAACGGCCTGCGCCTGCCGTCGAGCCCGATCCGCGGCGCGTCGTGCGCCTGGCCCCGGGCGCGGCCGCGGAGTTCGGCGACCGTCCGCGCGGACAGTCCGGCGACGGCCGCCACCGAGCGGTCCGACCACTGCGGCCGGGCGGTGAGGATGCGCAGCGCGGAGGCGATGCGGTCGTCCCGCGACAGGGGCAGCCCCTGGGCCACGTTCATCGCGACGGCCAGTAGCCGCGCGTCGCTCTCCGAGCCGTCGAAGAACCGCGTGCCGATGTACGCGGCGCCGTTGAGCCGGGCGGCCCGCAGCCGGTGCCGGCCGTCGATCACGGCCATCCGCCCGCGGTGCACGAGGATGGGCGGCAGCTCGGCCTCCACCTCGGAGAGCGCCAGCGCGTAGCCGGCGTCCACGCCCGCGGCGCGCGGGCTGAACGTGACCACCAGACTGGCGACGGGCACCTTCTCGACCGGCAGGTCGCGGACCGCCTCGCGGAGCGCGAGCAGGGTGTCGGAGCCGCCCGCCCGCTCGGCGCGCACGATCTGATTGATGAGCACAGACTCCTCCAGTGGCAGTCGGGGTCCGGCGGCGCGGCCCGCGCACGACGACGGGACCGCTGTCTCGACTCGAAGGCTCCCAGGGCGATCTGACGGCCCGCTGACACGCCGCTGACACGGCGCCGGGGCCCTGTCCGGGACCGGCCGCCGCGCGACCCGTACGCGAGCCGGTGCTGCTGGACTGCGGCTGCTCCCGTTCCCGGGGAACGCACGTCCAGAGCTGGAGGAGACCATGGTCACCCGCCGCAGGGCCCTCGCCGTCGGCGTCGCCGCCGGGAGCACCGCGCTCACGGGCGCGGGGCTGATCCCGCTCGCGAACGCGGCGAACCGGGCCGCGTCCGACGCCCCCGGCACCGCGACCGCAGACACCGCCGGGGCCGGCACCGCGACGGTCGCGAAGTTCGCCGTCCCGATGCCGGTACCGCCCGTCCTCGCGCCCACGTACACGGTCGGCAGCGCGTCCGTCTACCACGTCACGATGAAGAAGGTGCGGAAGGAGATCCTGCCGGGCCTGCCCACCGACGTCCTCACCTACAACGGCCACTTCCCCGGACCGACCATCCGGGCCCGCCGCGGCGGGCCCGTCGTCATCAGGCAGCGCAACACCCTCGACATGCCGACCGCCGTCCACCTGCACGGCGCCGCCGTGCATCCGGTCAACGACGGCCACCCCATGGACACCATCGCCCCCGGCGCCGAGCGGCTGTACTTCTATCCCAACCAGCAGCCGCACGCCCCGCTCTGGTACCACGACCACGCGCACCACATGGAGGCCGAGCACGTCTACCGCGGGCTGTCCGGCTCCTATCTGCTGACCGACGACACCGAGTCCGCGCTGCCGCTGCCCGGCGGCCGGTACGAGGTCGTCATCGCCCTGCGCGACGCCCGCTTCGACGACACCGGCGGGCTCGTCTACGCCATGGGCGACCGCACCCGCACCACCCTGCTGGCCAACGGCGTCCCGTACCCGTACTTCCAGGTCGCCGCGCGCAAATACCGGCTGCGGCTGCTCAACAGCGCCAACGTGCGCTCCTTCGACCTGCGGCTCGCCGACGGCGGCGCCTTCCAGCAGATCGGCTCCGACGGCGGGCTGCTCACCGCGCCGTACACCACCGACAGGGTCTTCCTCTCCGCGGGCGAACGCGCCGACATCGTCGTGGACTTCTCCCGCTACCCCGTCGGCAGCAGCGTCGTGCTGCGCAACGCCGCCGGCCCCGGCACGCCGGAGCAGACCGGCGAGGTACTGCGCTTCGACATCGTGCGCACCGCCGCCGACCCCAGCTCCGTGCCCGCCCGGCTGCGCACCCTGCCCGACCGCCCCGAACCCACCGCGGGCCGCACCGTCGACCTCAGCATGACGGAGGACGGCAGCACACCGCCCGCCGCGTACATCGACGGGAAGGTCTACGACCCGGGGCGGGTGGACGCCGCCGTCACCTACGGCGCCCACGAGGTGTGGACCGTCACCAACTCCAACCGCGTCGCCGCGCACAACTTCCACCTGCACCTCGTGCAGTTCCGGGTGCTGGAGCGCGGCGGGCTGCCGCCGTCGCCGGCCGAGTCGGGGCTGAAGGACACCGTGTTCCTCGCGCCCGGCGAGACGGTGAAGCTCCAGGCGTCGTTCGACACCTACCGCGGCGACTTCCCGTACCACTGCCACATGCTCGACCACTCCGCCATGGGCATGATGGCGACGATGAGGATCGGCTAGGCCGTGGCCGCCACGACGGACCGCGCCGCGCCCGGACCGCGGGCCCGCCTCCGGGCCGGCGTCCGCGTCACGCTGCTCCCACTGCTGCTCGCGCTGCTGCTGTCGTCCCTGGACACCATGGTGATCGGCACCGCCATGCCGACGATCGTCGGCGACCTGGGCGGCGCCGGGCAGTTGGCGTGGACGGTCACCGCGTACACGCTCGCCGCCGCCGCGACGACCGCCGTGTGGGGCAAGCTCGGCGACCTGCACGGCCACCGCGGGGTGCTGCTGGCCGCGCTGGCCGTGTTCGCCGCCGGCTCCGCGCTCTGCGCGGCCGCCCAGGACATGCCCCGGCTCATCGCGTTCCGCGCGCTCCAGGGCCTGGGGGCGGGCGGCATCGCGGTGGGCGCCATGTCCGTGCTCGGCGCGCTGGTGCCCCCGCGCGAACGCGCCCGCTACGCCGGCATGATCACCAGCGTGCTGGCGGTGTCGATGATCGGCGGCCCGCCCGTCGGCGGCCTCGTCACCGACCATCTCGGCTGGCGCTGGGTGTTCCTGATCAACCTGCCGCTCGCGGCCCTGGCCATGGGCCTCGCCGTCCTGCTGATCCGGGTTCCGGCCCGGCCGCCGCGGACGGGCGCGCCCGTCCGCGCCGACTACGCCGGGGCCGCCCTGCTGGCCGCCGGGGTCACCGCCCTCGTCCTCGCCGCCACCTGGGGCGGCGGCGAGCACGCCTGGGGCTCGCCGGTGATCCTCGGCCTCGCCGGGGGCGCGGCCGTGGCGCTGGTGGGCTTCCTCGCCGTCGAGCGCCGCGCCGCGGAACCGGTGCTGCCGCTGCGCCTGTTCCGTATCCGCAACTTCGCGCTGATGTCGGCGCTCGCCTTCCTCACCGGGTTCGTGATGTTCGGCGCCGTGCTCTACCTGCCGCTCTACCAGCAGGCGGCGCAGGGCCTGTCCGCCACCGGGTCCGGGCTCCTGCTGCTGCCGATGCTCGCCACGCTGCTGCTCGTCTCCCAGCTCTCCGGCAGGTACACGGCGCGCACCGGCGGCTACCGGTCCGCGCAGGTGGCGGGCGGCGCCTTCATGCTGGCCGGCACCCTCCTGCTCACCCGGCTGGACACCGGCACCTCCCGGCTGACCACGGGCGTGTTCATGGCGGTGCTCGGCATCGGCATGGGCTTCCTCACCCAGATCGTCGTCACCGTCGCGCAGAGCAGCGTCCACGTACGGGAGATGGGCGTCGCCTCGTCGGCCGTCACCCTCTGCCGCACGCTGGGCAGCTCCCTCGGGGTCGCCGTCATGGGCGCGCTCTCCGGCGGCCTCGGCGAGCACGGGGTGCCCACCGCCGCGGCGGCCGCGGAGGGCGTGCGGTCGGCCTTCTGGGCGGCGGTCGTCGCGGCCGCGCTGACGCTGCTCGCCGCGCTCTGCGTACGCGAAGTGCCCCTCGGCGGCGCCGGGCCGAAGAGGTGAAGGGACCCGCCGGTACGTACGGGAGCGGCGGATTGTGACACCCCGGCAGGACCGGACTTCGACTCGCGATCAACCGCGGCTCCTGCGTCACCTCCGACGCTGGAGCCGTCAACCGCACAACCCCGCGAAGTCGACACCCGAGAGGCAGGGAGATCACATGCCCGCACGCCGTATCCGTCTGGCCACCGCCGGAGTCCTCGGCGCCGCCGCCGCGTTGGGCGCCCTGGCGGCCAGTCCCGCCGCGGCCGCCGCCCCGGCCGTCACGGTGACGCCGAGCACCGGCCTCGCCGACGGCCAGACGGTGTCCGTGAGCGGCTCCGGCTACGTCGCCGGCAGCGCGATCGGCGTCAGCGAGTGCGTCCGCGACACCGTGTGCGCGGAGGACACCGTCCACACCACCGCGGCCGCGGACGGCACCTTCTCGGCCCAGTACGTGGCGCGCAAGCAGTTCCAGGCCACGGACTGGAGCACCGGCCAGACCATCACGGTGGACTGCGCCGTGGAGCAGTGCCAGATCGTGGCCTGGGAGCAGGAGATAGGCCCCATCGCCCAGCCCATCTCCTTCGGCTGACGAAGAGCACCGGCGCCCGGCCGGTGACCCCGCAGCGATGACGGCGCCCCGTACCGCCCAGGGCCCGGGCGGTGCGGGGCGCGCGCGCCGGCCGGGGCCCGCCGCCGGCGCGCCGCCCGCCGTCAGCCTCCCGGCGCTTCCTCGCCGGCCAGCTCCGCCAGCACCTTGGCCACCCGCCGTTCCCGGGTCGCCGCCGTCTTCGCGCCCTCGACCGCGCGGACATGGCGGCGCTTGTGGGTCGGCGCCAGCCGGTCGTACGCGGCCCGCGCCCCCGGCTCCGCGTCCAGCGCGGCGGTCAGCTCGGGCGGTTCCACGATCTCCCGCGGCTCGGTGTCCAGCCGCACCTCCGCCTCCACCTCCTCGCCCTGCACCACCCCGCTCGCCTTGCGGTGGGCCGCGCTCACCCCGACGACGTACCGCCCGTTCATCGGCGCGATCCGCGTCCGCCAGGAGTGGCCGTTGATCTCGACGACCACCGGCGGCCTCCGGCCCGCCCCGAAACCGTCGACCACCTCGCCCGGCACCTCGAACCCGGTCGCGTTGCCGGCGGGCTCGATCATCGTGCGGAACCTCATCGTTGCTCTCCGTCCTGGGGGTGAAGGTGTCAGGGGCGGTGGCCGCCGTCACACTCTTCCGCTGCCGATCGTCATGGAGATGACGGATGGCACCCGGCCGACGTGACAGCGCCCCGGCGCGCCCGGCCTCCGGCCGTCCGAACCCTACGGTGCGACAGCGAGGAGCGAGATGCAGGCGCGAATAGCCAGCCCCACGGCCGCGGTACCCGGTGCCGTACCGGCGCTGCGGGCACTGGGCGAGGCACTGAAGCGGTCCGGGGTCCCCGAGAGCACCCTGCTCCTCGTCTATCTGCGCACCAGCCAGATCAACGGGGCGAGCTGGAACGTCGACCGGCACGCCGCCGAGATGCGCGCCGCGGGGGAGCCGCCCGAGCGGATCGCCTCCGTCGCCGCCTGGCGCGACGCGCCGTACTACAGCGACGCCGAACGGGCGGCGCTGCTCCTGGCGGAGAGCGCCGCCCGGCTCGGCGACCGGCCGGACGCCGTCCCCGACGCCGTCTGGCACGAAGCCGCCCGCCACTTCGACGAGAGCCAGCTCGCCACCCTCGTCCTGGCCTCGGGCTTCTGCAACCTGTGGCACCGGGTCGTCGCCACCACCCGGCGGCCGGCCGGGCAGCCGCCGGGATGAGCCCCGGCACCCCGCCGGCGCACCGGGCGGGCTCAGATCCGGCTCGCCTCCACCACGGAGATGGCCGCGGGCGTCCGCACCACCCGCTCCACCTTCAGCCCCGCCTGCGCCAGCAGCTCCCCATAGAGCGCCTCGGTCCGCTCCCGGCCGCCGACCAGCAGCATCAGCCACAGGTCGACGAGCTTGCCCGCGTGCGGCGCGTTGCGCTTGTCCGGCAGCACCATCTCCATGATGAGGACCCGGCCGCCGGGGTTCATCGCCTTCCGCACGTTGGTGAGGATCTCCACGGCCTGCGGCTCCGGCCAGTCGTGCACGATGTGCTTCAGGACGTACGCGTCCCCGCCCTCCGGCACCGGGTCGAAGAGCCCGCCGTCCGCGATCGTGCACCGGTCGGCGACGCCCTCCTTCTCCAGGAACGCGGCCGCGCCGTTCTCCCCGACCCGGGGGTCGGAGAGCACGCCGCGGGCCTTCGGCGACTTGCGCAGCACCCCGGCGAGGAAGTCGCCGCGGCCGCCGCAGAAGTCGACGACGGTGCGGAAGCGGGAGAAGTCGTACGCGGCGAGCAGCGGGTCCGTCTCCGTCGCCGACATCGAGCCCATGCCGCGGATGAACACACCCCCGTACTCGGGGTTCTCCTCCAGGTACTCGAACGCGCCCATGCCGCGGAGCTTCGGCAGGCTCGGCTCTCCGGTGCGTACCGCCTCGGCGAAGTGCGCCCAGTCCTCCCAGTGCGTGGGATGTCCCATCAGCAGGGCGATGCCGTTCATCGACATCGGCGCGTCCGGCAGCAGCGCCCGGGCCATCGGGGTGAGCGCGAACCGGCCGTCCTTCCGCTCGGTGAAGATCCCGTACGTCGCGAGGAGGCGCAGTAGCCGGCGCAGCGACTCGGCGTCGGTCTCCGTCTTCTCGGCGAGCCGCGCCACCGGCAGCGGCCCGTCCGCCAGCGCCTCCGCGACCCGCAGTTCGGCGGCGGCGTAGATCGCCTGGGAGACCATGGCGCCCTGCGCCAGCTCCAGGAGCGCGAACGGCGGCGGCGCCATCTTGCGGGTCAGCGACTGCAGTGCGGAGCGAATCCCTTCGACGACACGGACGAGACGAGCGGGGGGCAGCGGTGGCATCGGATTCCTCCGTAAGGCGAGTTCCCGTCTTTCCCGGATTCGCCGACGGTAGGCCAGCACACCGCCGACCGTCATGTGTCCAATTCCCGCGCGGAAACGGAGTCCTGCTCGAGCGCCACTTGAATACCGGGGCGTTGTCCAACTGCGCCCGCTGCGCAGTCGAACAATGCACGACGTCATACCGCGGCAGTGTTTATGGTGTCGCGGATTGCCCATAACAAGCCCGCTCCATGCGGCGGCAAGAAGGAGTGAGATGTCGAGCAAGAACAGGAAGTGGAAGAGGGCTGTCCTGTCCGCAGGCGTGCTCGGCGGTGTCACCGCGGTGACGCTGCCGGCGCCCGCGGTCGCCGACGAGACCGAACCGGCGATCGAGGTCGTGGCCGATGAGCTGAACAACCCGCGCGGGCTCCACGTGGACCGCCACGGGCGGATACTCGTCGCCGAGTCCGGCAAGGGCAAGGCGGGCTGCGAGGCTGGCAAGCAGTGCGTCGGCGCCACCGGTTCCGTCTACCGCATCGACGGCCGGAAGCAGGGCCGCGTCGTCAACGGCCTGCCGTCTCTCGCCGCCGGTGTGGCCAACCCGCAGCAGCCCATCTCGGCCACCGGCCCCGTCGACGTGGAGCCGAGCGCCTTCGGGTACGTGGTCCTCAACGGCGGCGGCAACACCAACGAGTTCCGCGCGGGGCTCGGCGCCGGGGCCAAGCACCTCGGCACCCTGCGGCACTCCGCCGGGCACACCATCGCCGACCTCGTCGACTACGAGACGCGGATGGACCCCGACTGGGTGCTCGGCGAGCCGCCCACCCCGAACGAGCCCTCGTCCGTGCAGAGCAACGCCTGGCGGCTGGCCAAGACCGGCAAGGGCGGTTACCTGGCGACGGACGCGGCGGGCAACGACCTGCTGGGCATCTCCGCGTTCGGCTCGATACGCGCCGAGGCCGTCTTCCCCGGCAACACCGTGAACGGCCAGCTCTCCGAGGCCGTACCCGGCGGCGTCGTCGAGACCCGCGACGGCACCGTCTACGTCTCCGACATGGGCGCCCTCAAGCCCGGCGCGGCCCGGATCTGGAAGATCGCACCCGGCCACCGCCCCGTGGTGTTCGCCGAAGGCCTGACGGCCGTCAGCGACCTCGCCCTGGACAAGTCCGGCGACCTCGTCGCGCTCACGATCACCGGCGGCTACGGGCCCGAAGGCCCCAAGCCCGGCGCGATCAACGTGGTCGACACCGGCACAGGCGACGTCACCCCGGTCGAGACCGGCGACCGCCTGACGATGTCCTCGGGGGTCGCCGTCGGCCCGGACGACGAGATCTACGTGACCAACAACTCGGTCGGGACCAGCGGCGAAGTCCTCAAGATCACCCGCTGACCACCGCCGGCGTCCGTCACCGGCCGACCGGCCGGTGACGGACACCCCTGCCCCCCTGGCCACTACCATGGGCGGCTTCCGGGAGCACCTGTTCGAGTCGGAGAGGTCCATGGCGGGAGTGCGGCAGGCGCGGGCGATGCGGACCCGCCAGGCGATCATCACGGTGGCCGCCGAGGTCTTCGACGAGTACGGCTACGACAGCGCCAGCCTCAGCCGGATCGTGCAGCGTGCGGGCACCACGATGGGCGGTCTGTACTTCCACTTCGAGTCCAAGCAGGCGCTGGCCAAGGCCGTACTCGCCGAGCAGAGCCCCGAGCAGTGGCTGCTCCCGCCCGGGGCCGACGGGCTGCAGCGGCTCATCGACGTCACCATGCGCCTCGCCCACGAACTCCGCAGCAACGTCGTGCTCAGCGCCGGCCTGCGGCTGACGTTCGAGCGCAGCGGCCTGGAGAAGGAGGGCGCGACCCTCCACCGCCTCTGGACCGACCACCTCCGCAGCCAGATGGCCGCCGCCCGCGCGGCGTCGGAACTCCTGCCGGAGGTCGACGAGGCGGAGTGCGCCCACATGCTGATGGGCGCGTACTTCGGCATCCAGGTGCTGTCGCAGGCGACGACGGGCCGCGCGGATCTGCCGGAGCGGGTGGCGGCGCTGTGGCGGTACCTGCTGCCGGGGATGGCGACGGCGGAGGCGCGCGCGAGGCTGGAGATCCGCCCGTACGAGGACGTGGCCGCGGACCTGTCCGCGCCCGGACCGCCGACCCGCGTGGGAGGAGAGGCGGACGGATGAGGCTCACGGTCCTGGGTGCCACCGGCGCCACCGGCCGCCTGGTGGTGCGCCGCGCCCTGGACGAGGGCCATCACGTCACCGCGGTGGTCCGCGACCCCGCCCGGCTGCCGGTGACCGGCGAAGCCCTGGACGTCGCCACCGTCGGCGACGTCACGGACCCCGAACCCCTGGCCGAACTCTGCCGGGACCGCGACGCGGTGCTCTCCTGCCTGGGCACCACCACCCGCCGCGCCCCGGCGGTCCTGGCACCCGCCACCCACGCGCTGGTCCGCGCGGCGCAGGCGGCCGGCATGACCCGTGCGCTCGTCATCAGCGCGGCCCCGGTCGGCCCGCCGGCGCCGGACGAGGGACTGCCGGCCAGGCGGATCGTCTTCCCGCTGGTACGGGCCGTGTTCAGGGACGTGTACGCGGACTCGGCGGCGATGGAGGAGGAGTTGGCCCGCAGCCCCCTGGACTGGACGGCCCTCCGCCCGGGCCGCCTGACCAACACCCCGGCCACGGGCCACTACCACCACCGCATCGGCACCAACGTCCCCACCACGGGCTCCCTGCCCCGCGCCGACCTGGCCCACGCCATGCTGGACCTGCTCCCGCAGGAGGCGACGTGGCGCCAGGTGGTGGGCGTAGGACCGGTACGGAGGAGAAAAGGGCGCCATGGAGAACTCGGTGCTTGAATACCCGGAGACCGGCCGGATCGGACTGCGTCGTATTCGGCATTGATTGAGGTCCCGATTCGCACCGGCACCTGAGCATTGCACATAACACCGCCGTAGCGTGCCGGGGCGAAAGCGCCCTCCGGTAGCCGTCCGCCCCCGATCCCTTCCGCTCCCCGCCGTTCTCCACGGCTGTGAAGCGGTATATCGGTCGCGTCCCAGGGCGAGCCGGAGGGCCGTGGGGGGTGCCGGGGGGTACGGTCCGGACGTAGTGACGCAGATGCTCCCTGATCGGCAGGGCGGCCGGCACCTACCGCGCGGATACCCGACATGCTCGTTCTCGCCGTAGCCTTCGCGGTCCTCGGTGCCGCCAGCAACGCGGCCGGCACCGCGTTCCAGCGCAAAGCCGCCGCCACCGTGCCCCAAGGCGGCGGTCTGCGGCTGCTCCTCGCGCTGGCGCGCAAGCCGGCGTGGCTCATCGGCATCGCCGGGGTCACCGGGGCGGCCGTCAGCCAGGCGGTGGCCCTGGCCAACGGGCCGTTGTCCCTGGTGCAGCCGGTCTTCATCCTGGAACTGCCCTTCGCCCTGCTGTTCGGTACCTTCCTGCTCCACCGCCGGCTCCCGGAAGAAGGCTGGTGGGCCGTGGCCGCCGTGGTCGCGGGACTCGCGCTGGCGCTCGGCGCCGCCGCCCCGACCGGGGCCCGGGACCTGGCGCCGATGACCCGCTGGATCCCCGCGCTGATCGCCTGCCTGGGTGCGATGGCCGCCGCGGCCGCCGTCAGCGTCCGCAGCCCCTCCGGCCTGCTGCGCGCCGCCGTCCTCGGCGCGGCGGCCGCCGTCGGCAACGCTCTGACCGCCGCCCTGCTCAAGACCGCCACCTTCACCCTGATCCACGACGGCCTGCTCGCCTTCCTGACGACCTGGCAGACCTACGGCTTCGTCCTCTGCGGCATCGCCGCCGTACTCCTCCTGGAGAACGCCCTGCAAGCCGGCTCCCTCGCCGCTTCCCAGCCGGCCCTCACCATCGGCGACGCCACGGTGAGCCTGGCTCTCGGCGTCTTCCTCTTCGACGAGAGCATCCGCCTGGGCTGGTGGCTGCTCCCCGCCTGCGTCGGCGTGGCCATCGTCCTGACCGGCGTCCTGGCCCTGGCCCGCGCGGTCCCCCACGTCCGCACCGTCACCGGCTGACCGCCACCGCCGCCGACGCACACTCCCGGCCCGTATCCGGGTGTATGAGAGTTTCCTGTGAATGGCGGCTTCGACCGTCGATGGCCGGTTCGGGTCCTAGGCTGAGCTCCTTCGATCAACTCCTGTGGGAACGAGGGGCGTTCGCGTTGGGCGATCTGGTTATCCGGGGCACCGTCATGGAGGACCTCAGAAAGACATTCAGTACGATCACCCGCCGCATGGAGAACGTCCGGAAGGTGATCGGCGGTGCCGACGGGGACGCCGTGGGGGACGGGAAGCTGGTCGACGAGGTGCACGACTTCGCGGACGAGTGGAAGTACGGCATCACACAGATCGGTGAGACCACCGCCGCCACCGTGGACATGATCGACGAGATCGCCACGAAGTTCGACGAGCTCGACAAGGACCTCATGGAGACCCTCACCAAAGCGGAGGCCGGCTGACCGTGGCACCACCCGACCCCGCGCGCAGCTTCCCCACCCTCGGGTTCGACCCGACCCCCGGCGACGTGCACCGCACCCGGAGTCTGGCCAAGCGGATCGGGGGCGTCGCCGGTGAGCTGCGCGACACCGTTGCCGATCTGGAGCGAATATCGTGTGGCGCGTGGAAGGGGAAGGCCGCCGTCGCCTTCTCCGACTACGTGTCGGACGACGTCACGCCCAAGCTGCGGGAGGCCAGGGACTCCTTCGAGAAGGCGTCGCACGCGCTCAACCGCTGGTCGCACCAGTTGGAGAGCTTCCAGGACGAGGCCGCCGATCTCGAACGCGAGGCCAAGCGGCGGCAGCGGGAGGCCGACGACGCCAAGCTGGCGCTGAAGGGCGCCGCCGGTGCCGTCGAGGACAGCGACGGGGAGCGTGACGAGAAGCGCGCCGAGAAGGACAAGGAGCGCAAGGAGGAGGCGTCCGACAACGCCGACGACGCGCTCCAGCGCGTCATCGACCGTGCGGAAGAACTCCGCGACCGCTGCCGCGCCGCCGCCGAGCGGATCACCGACGACCTCGACAGTGCCAGCGACATGGCGCCCAACGAGCCGGGGCTCTTCGACCGGATCACCGGCGGGATCGCCGACGCCTTCGGGGACGCGGTCGACTGGGTCCAGGACCACGCCGACTTCATCAAGGCCATCGGCGACCTGCTGAGCACCCTCAGCGGCATCCTCGGCGTACTCGCTATCATCACCGCCCCGTTCGAGCCCATCGGCGCCATCTTCGCCACCGCCGCCATGGTGACCAGCGCGCTCGCGTTGGTCACCCACCTGACCGCCATGGCTGCGGGCGCCGACGTCAGCTGGCTGGACATCGGCCTCGACGCGCTGGGTGTCATCCCCGGCGTGAAGGGCGTCACCGCGGGCGCCGAGCTCGCGAGGGGCACCAACGCGGTGGCGCGCGCGGCCAGGCTGGGCAGCGCGTACACCGGGACCGTCGGGAGGGGCAAGATGTTCATCCTGTTCGGCCCGGCGAAGACCTTCCCCCTCATCACGGGCGGGAGCCGCATGATGCTGGCGGCGGAGAGCGCGTACCAGAACATCCGCATGGGCCAGTGGCTGGGCACGCAGGGTCTCAACCTCATCGCCAAGCCGCTGCTCAAAGCGGACGAGCTGATCGCGCCGATGTCGAACCTCGGGCGGGGCCTCGACGCGGGCATCAAGGGCGCGCTCACCGGCTTCAAGATCAAGGGGCTGGCGGAGCGCGACTTCGGCTTCGGCGACGCCTTCGACAACGCGGCCACGGCCCGGTGAGCGACGTGAGCGATGCGACCGGTCCGGTCGGGACCGACACGGCACGCGACGCGCCGAAAGCAGGTCTGCCGCCGCCCATGGCTTTCCACGTCCCCGAGGGCATGCACGCCGTCTCCCTCACCCTCGACCCCGCCGAGCGCGCCGAGGCCGCCGCCGAACTCGTCCGGGACATCTACCCGGAGGGCGACCGGCAACTCTGGGAGGCGATGGGTGCCATCTACGTACCCGTGCTGGAGGCGATGGCCGGCAACGGCGTCTGCTTCACCGGGATCGGTATCTACGACGACGAGGAGGGCGGTGTCGCGCACTGCTCGCTCACCGTCGCCGCGATGGAGTCCGGCCACACCAGCGCCGAGGTGGCGGCGCTCGGCCTGCGGGAGATCTTCGGGCGTCGGCCCAAGCACGACGTACGCTGGCTCGACCTGCCCTGCGGCCCGGCCGTCGCCGTGATCACCGTCAAGGCGTTGACCGTCGACGGCGAATACACCGGGACCGGCGAGGACACGCGGCTGATCACCGGTCAGATCCAGGTCTACGTCCCGTTCCCCACCGGTCCCTACACTGCGGTGTTCACACTCGACACCAGCGCGATGAACCAATGGGACGACCTCAGCGAGCTGATGGCGGAGATCGTCAAGTCCGTGGCCTTCCCCGAGCCGGAAGCCATGGAGGGAGGCTGACGGCATGGACTGGTATCCCGGCGGGGACGAGACCCTGCAGTACCGGACGGGGGTGCACTTCGCCGCCGGCGTGGCGCCGCGCGTCGCGGGCGCGCGCTGGTTCCGGGACACCGGGCGCCGCGACATCCAGCGGGAGTTGCAGGAGCAGGCGGGCTGGCCGGAGGGGCCGGAGTTCACCGTGCGCCCTGCGGGGGAGCGGGCGGCGCGGCGTACGGGCCGGGTGCTGGGTGTCGGCATCCCGGCCGTCCTGAACGTCGTCGCGAACGCGCTCGGCGGCGGCGGTTCCCCCTTCGGCAGCCCGTCCGTCCGGGGGCGGCCCGACGAGCCGGAGAACGAGGTCGACGACTTCCCCGTGCTGTGGGCCGACCCGGGCACCGTGGCGCGCGGCGCCCCCTGGCAGCTCGACCCGTCGCGCCGACCGGACACCTACCGCACGCACGTGGCGCTCACCGAACGGCGCCTGGTGTTCCTCGGCACCACCGTGGGCTCGATCGACCCCGCGGACGTCCTGTGGGAGGTGCCGCGCGACACCGTCGCGGAGCTGCGGCGGATGCCGTACAGCGAAGGGGAGTCCGATGTACGCCTCACCTTCACCGACTCCTCCTGGATCCGGCTGACCGCGATGAACCCCGACGACGCGGCCCTGCTGATCCGGCATCTGCAGGGGGCGGTCGGCAGCCTGCAGAAGTCGGATCTGACAGAGGGGCAGCGGATCCGCGTCGACCGGTTCGTACGCGACCTGCCGAAGAACGCGGAGCCGCCGACGTTCACGGTGCTGCCGAGCGGCATCGTCCAGGTCTGCTGCGAGGTTCCCGCGAAGGGTGCGCCGGGACTCTACGACACCCACGCGATCCTCATGGACTCCGCCGGCGCCCCGGCTCAGCCCCGTCCCGGCGATCTCTGAGACCTCCCGGCCGGTCACCCCATCGCCCCTTCGGCGGCGTGACGCGGGGCCCGGGTCCCCAGCGTGGGGATGCGGGCAGGACCGCCCGTCGAGGGAGCCGGGACCGGAGCCGGAGCCGGCGGCTCGCGGCGAATCGCTGACTCTCCTTCCTGTGATGTCCGAATAGTCTGAAACCTTCTGCGCGAGAGCCCGCGCGCACGCCGGCGCCGGAGAGATCGGACGGGACGATGGACCAGACCGCATCACCACCCGACACGGTCGTACTCATCCACGGCCTCTGGATGACGCCCCTGTCGTGGGAGCACTGGGTCACCCGGTACGAGAGGCGCGGCCTGAAGGTGATCACGCCCGGCTACCCCGGGATCGAGCCGGGCGAGGCCGGCGTCGAGGCGCTGCGCCGCGATCCCTCGCCGCTGGCGGGGCTCGGAGTGCGCGAGGTCCTCGACCACCTGGCCGGGGTGGTGGCGGCGCTCGATACGAAGCCGGCCCTCATCGGCCACTCGTTCGGCGGTACCTTCGTGCAGCTCCTCCTCGGCGCCGGGTACGGCGCGGTCGGTGTGTCCATCGACGGCGCGCCCGTCAAGGGGATCCGGGCGCTGCCGGTGAGCGAGATCAGGGCCCTCTTCCCGGTCCTGCACAACCCGGCGAACAAGAACCGCGCGGTGCCGATCACCGAGAAGCAGTTCCACCACGCGTTCACGAACAACATGAGCGAGGAGGAGTCGAAGGCCGTCTACGACCGCTACGCGGTCCCCGTCTCCGGCCGGCTCCTCTTCCAGGGCGGCTTCGCCAACCTCGCGCCGCACGCCGCGACGGCCTACGACTTCGCCGACCGCGACCGGGCGCCCCTGCTCTTCATCTCCGGCGGCGACGACCGCATCCTGCCGCCGGCCGTGCAGCACGAGAACTACCGGAAGAACGAGAAGCACGGCGGCGCCATCGTCGCGTACCGGAAGTTCCCCGGCCGCAGCCACTACACCTGCGGCGAGGACGGCTGGGAGGAGGTCGCCGACTTCGCGCTCGACTGGGCGATCGAACCCGCGCCCCTGCACATCGACCCGAGCTGAGCGCCGCGGAGCACGATCGCGGCGGCGGCCGGGCTGTCAGTGCCGGGTGGCAGTATCCCGGGCATGGGCGGCGACGGGTTCGACTGGCACGGGTTCCTGGGGCGTTGGCAGGAGGAGTGGGTTCCGCGGGCGGACGAGCAGGAGGACGAGGGCGGTGAGGGGGCCCGCTTCGCGCTGGGGCGGGCCGGGGCGGCGGAGGCGGTGATCGTCGCGGCCGAGGAGCGGCTGGGGCTGCGACTGCCGGAGTCGTACCGGGAGTTCCTGGCCGTCAGCGACGGGTGGCACGTCGACGAGACGGCCGGGGTCCATCAGCTCGGGGGTGCCGCGGACATCGACTGGTTCCGGGATCCGTACGGCCAGAGTTCCGTGCACGAGGAGCACCTCGGCGACGATCCGCGCGCGGAGGATGTGCTGCTGGCCGGGATGTGGCGGCGGGCGCTGCGGCTGGAGACGGACTCCGACATGTCGCACGCGCTGCTCGATCCGGGTGACGTCGGCCCGGACGGCGAGTGGGCGCTCTACCTCTACCACGGCTGGAGCGGCGAAGAGCCCGACCGCTACCCGTCGTTCCGCGTCTACCTGGAGGCCATGTACCGCGACTTCCACCACAGCCGGGCCGAGCGGGCCGACTTCGTGAACGCGACGACCCGCGCCCAGGACGCCCGCGTGGAGGACGCCCGCCGGCTGGCGCTGCGCGGGCGGTACGAGGAGGCGCTGCCCCTGCTCGAGGAGGCGGTGTCCTACGGCCGGCCCGGGAGCGCCGTCCTGCTGAACCAGCTCCGCTACGTGCGGGCGCCGGGGAGCCCGCGGGCCTACGGCGAGCTGGTGGCCGACCCCCGCTACCAGCCGGAGTTGCTGCCCGTGGAGGCCACGACGGAACAACGGGACGGACGGCCGGACGGGGACGACCAGTGGCTCCGCATGATGGTCGCCCGCGGCGTCGACCGGGAGACCGCCGAGGCGGTACTGCACGCGGTGCGGAACGGGACCCACGTCTACGCGCCCCCCGGCCCTTGGGGCCGGGCCGTCGCCGGGGCCCGCGAGGCGGCCCGCTGGGGGCTGACCGACGACGCGTGGCGGATCCTGCGCGGCGCGCTGCCGTCGTGGGAGGCGCCCGGGCCCGCGCTGATCGCCCCGGTCGGCCTCCTCGCCGACCCCGTGCTGGGCCCGCTGGTCACCCCCGAGCGCGGGCGGGAGATCCTGGCGACCCCGCGGGCCGGGGAGAGCGGACCCGCCCCCGAGCCGGTGCCCGGCCTCGACCCGCCGGGCCTCGCCTGGCTGGCGGAGCCCGCGGCGAACCGGCGGCCGGGGGACGGATACCGTGTCGTCTGGATCGAAGGGGCGGACCCCGCCGGGCTGCCCGCCCTGATCGGTGAAGAAGGCGCCGGGCTGAGTGCGCCCGCGGATCCGCGCAGAGCGTCCTGGGGGGCGCCCGGTCCCCACGAGCGGGAGGGTGTGGAGCTCTGGGAGGACCGGCCCGTGGTCGCCGTCGGCCGCACCGCGGAAGGCTGGGCGTTCGCCGCCGACATCAACTCCCACCGGTACCTGACCGGCCTGTTCCGCTCTCCGGCCGCGGCCGCCTCCGCGGCCGGCCGCGCGGTGGTGCTCTGGCGCGAACCGACGAGCCACTTAGCCGGCCGCCCGACCGTGTTCCACCTGTCCGTGGCCGAACGGGGTGAGGAGCTCTGGGCGTTCACCGTACGAGGCGCGAAGGCCGAGTGCTCCGGCGCGATACCCGATGCCCTGGACCCCGCCCGGCTCTTCCGCCCAGAGGAGACCGAGCAGGAGCGCGAAGCGCGTTTGCTGGCGGTCCTCCAGGCCGAACTCGGGCTCTCGCTCCCGCGCTTCGCGCTCACCCGGGGCAGACTGCCCACCCTCACCACCCGGTCCTGGACCCGCGAGCCCCGCGAGGGCGAGGGGTTCGCCTACGCCTTTCTCACGAGCGGCCCGTACCGGAGCTGAACGCCCGCCTCGGCGCGATCGGTGTGCCTATCCGTTGAGATGACGGCGCATCACCCTCGGCGGTCGGCCGTGGCGTCCGGCGGTCACGGTATGTGTCGGGCATGATGCTCGGCGTGGCGGTATGGGAGCCGGTGGCGGTGCTGCTCGGCGTGGTGATCGGCGGGGTCGCGGCGCTGCACGGCCTGGGCGCGTGGCTGCGGGGCGGGTCGGGGGCGCTGGAGTCGGGGCCGTTCAGCGGCGGACTGCCGCCCGCGGAGCACGCGTTCTCCCGGTTCCATGTGCGCTGGTACCCCGTGACGATGATCTTCCTGGCGTTCGACATGGAGATGCTCTTCATGTACCCGTGGGTGCGCGTCGTCAGCGAGATGGGCACGCCGGCGGTGGTCGAGATGTTCCTCTTTCTGGGCATCCTCTTCGCGGCCGTCGTCTATGCCTGGCGCGAGGGCGCGCTGCGGTGGGCCTGAGGGAAGCGCTGCGCCGCACGGGGACCCGGCATCCCGCCGTCCTGCCGGCAGTCCACCCCGGGGGTACGGAGACGCGGCTGGCGGTGGAGGCGGGGCTGCGGCGGCGTGGCTGGCCGGTGGCCGCGAGCCCGGCGGCGGCGAGCGCGCTGCTGGTCGTCGGGGCGGGCGGCGCCGGGGCGGGGGAGTGGACGGACGCGCTCTGGCGGCAGATCCCGTACCCCAAGTCCCGGTCCACGGTGACCGGAGCGGACGGCGTCGAGACGGCGCTGGACGGACTGCTGCGGACGCTGGCGGCACCCGCCGGGGGGAGCGGCGGGGGTATGGCCGGTGATGTGGGCCCGGGGGAGGGCGCCGCGCGGGGGCGGCCCGGTGCGGGGCACGGAGCTCACGACGACCACGGCGGTCACGAGAGCCCCCGTGGCCCCCGTGGCCGGGAGGACCACCGCGGCCACGGAGGCGACGAACCCGGCCACGAGGGGCACGAGAGCCACGACGGCCACGAGAGCGCCGGCACCCACGAGCGCCCCGGCGGCCACGGTGCGCACGATGCTCACGCGGCGCATCTCGATCACGCCGGCCCCGTCGCCGGGTTGCCCATGGCCGAACGTGCCGACGACCGCGACGGGCTCCGGCTCGACCGGCTGCACCTGCCGCTCGGGCCCGGGCTCACCGACTGGCCCGCCGGGCTCGTGCTCGACGTCGCCCTGCAAGGGGACGTCGTACAGCACGCCGAGGTGCGTACCGCCACGCCCGCCGCGGAGGAACTGCCGTACTGGGACGAGCCGTGGCTGCGGGCGGCCCGCGGCGAGGACGTCGTGCGCGGCGCCGCCCACCGGCGGTGCTGCGCCGCGCACCTGGACAGCATCGCGCGGCTTCTCGCGGTCTCCGGATGGCCCGATCCCGCCGTCCGTGCCCGCCGGTTGCGCGACGCCGTGCTCGGCGGCTCGCCGGCCCGGGAGTGGAGTGCGGGGCTGGGGCGGCTCGGACGGCGCGTGCGCCGGTCGCGCGTGCTGCGGGCGTCGACGGCCGGGCTCGGCGCGCTGCCCGCCGCGCGGGCGCGGCGGTCCGGGGTGACCGGTCCCGCGCTGGCCGCGGACGGTGACGCGTACGACCGGCTGCTCACCTGGCTCGGCGAGGCCATGCGCCATGCCGCAGGCGTCGACGACGACCGGCCCCTGGCACCGTACGGCCAGGAAGGACCGCGCGGGCGGCTCGACGGCCCGCGGCCGCCGTCGCGGGCCCTCCTGGACGTCCTCCCCGACCTGCTGCGCGGCGCCGAGTTCACGTCCGCCCGCGTGATCGTGGCCAGCCTCGACCCCGACCTCGACGAACTGGCGGTGGCCGTCTGTGGCTGACCCCGCGCCCGTGTGGGCCGTCGTGTTGCTGCCCTTCGCCCTCGCCGCCGCGGCGGCCCTCGTCGCCGGCTTCGACGCCGTGCTGACCGCCGCGGCGGCAGGCGGCCGCCGGGGCCGCCCCCTGCGCGCCGCGTCGGCGCCGCTGCGCGCGGGACTGCGGCTGCTGAGCCAGCAGCCGCGGCGTACGACCGCGGACGATCCGTGGCTCGGCCGCATCGGGATCGCGCTCGTCCCCGTGTCCGCCGTGCTCGCCGGCGCCGTGCTCCCGTGGGGGTTCCGGGCCGTCACGGATCCGGTGGTGGGCGTGGTGTGGTTCAACGCGATGGAGGCGCTGGCGTGGGCCGCGGTGTGGCTGGCCGGCTGGGGGCCGAACTCGGCGCTGTCGCTGGTCGGAGGCTATCGCTTCCTCGCCCAGGGTCTGGCGTACGAGCTGCCGCACATGTTCGCGCTCACCACCGCCGCGCTCGGCGCGGAGTCGCTGCGGGTCGGCGAAGTGGTGGCGGCGCAGCGGGGGCTGTGGTTCGCGGTCTGGATGCCGGCGGCGTTCGCCGTGTTCCTCCTCAGCGCGCTGGCGATGGCCTTCTGGGGCCCGTTCGACCACCCCCTCGGGCGGGACGCCGCGGGCGGTGCGGCCGCCGAGTACGCGGGCGTGGACCGGCTGGTGCTGCTGGCCGGGCGGTGGCTGCTGCTGGTGGTCACGGCCGGGTTCAGCGTGCCGCTCTTCCTCGGCGGCGGCCACGGGCCGTGGCTGCCGGCATGGGCGTGGACGCTGCTGAAGACCGCCGCGGTGCTCGGTCTGCTGGTGGCCGGCCGGCGGCTGCTGCCGACGCTGCGCATGGAGCGCTACCTGGAGTTCGCGCTGATGGTGCTCGTGCCGGTGACCCTGCTGCAGGCGCTGGCCGTCGCCGTCGTCGTTCTGAGCCGATGAGAGACCGATGAGGGAAGGAGGCCGGACCGATGCCCGATGACGCGGTGTTCTGGGTGCTCGCCGTGACGGCGGTGGCGAGCGGGGCGATGGTGTTCCGCTTCGACTCCATGGCCCGGGCGACGTACGCCCTGCTGCTCTCCCTCTTGTGCGTCGGCGGCCTGGTCCTCCGGCTCGGCCTCGACTACCTGGGCGTGGTCGTCATCCTCATGATGACGATCGAGATGTCCATCATGGCCGTGTTCATGGTGATGTTCATGATGAACCCGGCCGGGCTGCTGCCCATGTCGATGCTGCACAACAAGCGGGGCGCGGCGGCGGTGAGCGCCGCCGTCTTCGTCCTGCTGGCCGCCGGCATCCTGCTGGCCTCCTGGCCGGGGCGGCGCGGGAAGCCCGGCGACGACCCGACGATGGCCCTGGGCGAGTCGCTCATGGGCCCGCACATGCTGACGATGATGACGCTGGGCCTCGCGCTCTTCGCCACCATCGCCGCCACCGTCGTGCTCGCCACCGGCCGGGGCCGGTACGACCGCTTCGGCGACGACCTGCGCGCCCGCCGGCCCGCCGATCCCGTACGCCCGGGGGCACGCCGGTGACGCTGGAGCCGCTCCTGCTCGTGGCCGCCGCGCTGTTCTCCGTCGGGCTCTTCGGCGCGCTCTCCCAGCAGTCCGTCGTGATGCTGATGATGGGTCTGGAGCTGATGCTCGGCGGTGTCATCCTCGCCGCCGCCGCGGTCTGGCACTTCGTCGCCCCCGCGGCCACCGACGGGCAGGTGCTCGTCGTGCTGGCCGTCACGGTGATGGCGGTGGAGATGGCCGTCGGCTTCGCCGTGGTCACGGCCCTGTTCCGGTGCCGCGAGGTCGACATGACCGACGACGCCGCGGAGTTGAAGGGGTGAGCGCGGCGCTCTGGGCGCTCGTCGCCGTGCCGCTCGCCGCCGGGACGCTGCTCGCCGCGATCGGGCGCCGGGCCGACCGGTACGCGCCCGCCGCCGCCGTCGCCACCTCCGCCGCCGTGCTCGCCCTGGCGGTCTACGCCGCCGCGGCCCCGACGGCGGTGCGGGCGCCGCTGCTGGCGGGGCTGCCGTTCGGGATCGGCGCGCACGGGCTGTCCGGGCCGATGGCGGTGACCGTCGCCGCCGTCACCCTGGCCGTGCTCGTCTTCAGCGCCGGCGACATCGGCGCCGGGCAGCCGCGCGCCCGTTTCTTCGGCCTCATGCTGCTGTTCGGCGGCGCCATGCTCGTCACCGTCACCGCCACGACCCTGCCGGCGCTGCTGATGGGCTGGGAGTTCATGGGCGCCACCTCCTGGGCGCTGATCGGCTTCCGGTGGCACGATCCGGTACGGGCCGAGGCGGCGGGCGTCGCGTACGTGACCACCCGGGCCGCCGACCTGGGGCTCTACCTCGCCGCGGGTGCGGCCCTCGCCGCCGGCCAGGCGTCCGGTCTCGCGCTCGACCGGCTGCACGAGGTGCCCGCCCCCTGGCTGCACCTGCTGACCGCGGGCGTCGTCGCCGCGGCGCTGGGCAAGTCCGCGCAACTCCCGTACAGCTTCTGGCTGTCGCGCGCCATGCAGGGCCCGAGTCCCGTCTCGGCGCTGCTGCACTCCGCGACGATGGTCGTCGCCGGCGCGTACCTGCTGCTGCGGCTGCAGCCGCTGCTCGCCGCCTCCGGCTGGGGCGACGACGCGGTGGCCTGGACCGGCGCGGCCACCGCGCTCGCCCTCGGCCTGGTCGCGGTGGCGCAGCGCGACCTCAAGCAGCTCCTGGCCGCGTCCAGTTGCGCCCAGATCGGCTTCATGGTGCTCGCCGCGGGCGCGAGCGCGACCACCGGCGGCACCCTGCAACTCATGGCGCACGCCGCGGCGAAGAGCCTGGCGTTCCTCGTGGCCGGCTTCTGGCTGACGGCGTTCGGCGCCGGTACGCTGCCCGCGCTGCGCGGCGTCGCCCGGCGGGACCGGATCGGGGGCGCGGCGTTCACCGTGGCCGCCCTGAGCCTGGCCGGGGTGCCGCCGCTGTCGCTGTGGGCGGCGAAGGACCTGCTGCTGGCCGGGGCGCTGGAGCGCAGCCCGGCGCTGTACGCGGCGGGTCTGGCGGCGGCCGTCGTCTCCGCGGTCTACGCCGTCAAAGCCCTCTGGTACGTGTGGCGCCCGCCCGGACCCGTACGGCTCCCGTCCCCGGCACCGCCCGGGGCGGCGGCCGGACGGCGCGAAGGAGGGCCACAGGGCCCCCGCGCCCTCCCCGTGCCCGGGGCGGCGGCGTTCGCCGCGCTCGCCCTCGCCGTCGCCGCCCTGGCCGTCCTCGCCCTGCCCGGGCCGCGCGCCGCCGTCGCCGACCGGATCGGCGCGGGCGGCGAAGCCGCCCCGTACGCCTGGGAGCCGGCGCTCTCCGCCGTCCTCGCCCTCGCCGCGTCCGCCGCCGCCTGGGCGTGGGGCGACCGCCGCAGCCCCCTGCCCGCGCGGGTCACCGCCGCCGCGTCCGCCTGGCTCGGCCTGGAGGCAGCGGTCCGCGCCCTTCTCGTACGCCCCGTGCGCCGCCTCGCCGCCGCGCTGGCCGCCTTCGACGACCGGGTGCTCGACCGCGGCGTCGACGGCCTCGCCCGCGGCACCGTCCGGTTCGCCGGCGGCGCCGACCGCGGTGCGGAGGCGGCCGTCGACGGCGCCGTCGAGGGCATCGGCGCGCTGAGCCGCGCGCTGGGCCGGCTCGCCCGCCGCCCGCAGACCGGCCAGGCGCACACCTACCTCGCCCAGGCCGTCGCGGCCTTCACCGTCCTCGCCGCCGTCTTCGTCCTCGTGAGGTGACCGCCCCCGTGCTCACGGCCATCGTCTTCCTCCCCGCCGCCGCGGCCGGCGCGCTGCTGTGCGTACCGCGCGCCGCCGGCCGCCGGGTCTTCCTCCTCGCCTGGGCAGCCGTGTCCGCCGCCGTCCTCGCGCTGACCGTCGCGCTGTGGCTCGGCTACGACCCCGGCGGCGGCATCCAGTACGAGACGAACGCCCGCTGGATCCCCAGCGCCGGCATCGGCTACCACATCGGCGTCGACGGCCTGTCGCTCCCGCTGCTCGCCCTCACCGCCGTCCTCTTCCCGGCCTGCGCGCTGTACGCGCTGCGCGAGACCCGCCGGGTGCGGGAGTTCGCCGCCCTCTTCCTCTTCCTGGAGACCACCTGCCTCGGCCTCTTCGCCTCGCTCGACCTCATCCTCTTCTTCGTCTTCTTCGACCTGTCGATCGTCGCGATGTACTTCGTCATCGCTGGCTGGGGCCACCCGGGCGCCGCCCGCGCCGCGCAGAAGTTCTTCCTCTACACCTTCTCCGGCTCGCTCGCGCTGCTCCTCGGCTTCATCGGCCTCTATCTCGCCGCCACGCCGCACACGTTCGACATCGTCGCGCTGGCCGGGGAGAACCCGCTGGCCGGGCGGTCCGGCTACGGCGCCCTGGTGCTGCTGGCGATCGGCCTCGGCCTGGCGGTCAAGACGCCGACGGTGCCGTTCCACACCTGGCTGCCCCCGGCCCACACCGAGGCCCCGGCGGCCGGTTCCGCGATCCTGGCCGGGGTGCTGCTGAAGATGGGCACGTACGGGTTCCTGCGCATCGCGATGCCGCTGCTGCCGGGGCCGTGGCGCACGTACGCGGCCGTCTTCGCGGTCGTCGGCGTCGTCTCCGTGCTCTACGGGGCGCTGGTGGCCCTGGCGCAGACGGACTTCAAGCGCATGATCGCCTACACCTCGGTCAACCACATGGGATACATCCTCCTGGCGCTCGGCGCCGCCGCCGCGCTGGGCGAGGACACCGCGGCCGCCCGCCGCCTCGCCGTGACCGGGGCGACGTACCAGATGGTCAGTCACGGGCTGCTCACCGGCGCGCTGTTCCTCCTCGCCGGCGTGCTGCACGAGCGCGGCCGCACGTACGCCATGGGCGCCTACTCCGGCGTCGCCGCCCGCGCCCCGGCCTTCGCCGCGCTCACCGGGGTCGCCGTCTTCGCCTCCCTCGGGCTGCCCGGGTTCTCCGGCTTCATCGCCGAGTTCCAGATCCTCGCCGGCAGCCTCGGCCCGCGCCCGGTGGCGACCGTGCTGGCCGTGCTCGGCATCCTGCTGACCGCAGCGCTGCTGGTGCGGGCGCTGCAGCGGATCTTCCTCGGCCCGCTGCGGCTGCCCGACTCGCCCGGCACGCCGCGGCCGTTCCCCGACCTGCGCGCGCACGAGGCGGCGGCGATCGTCCCGCTGCTGGCGCTCGCCGTCGTGCTCGGCGTCTTCCCGCGCTTCGTCCTCGACGTCATCGAGCCGTTCTCGCGCGGCGTGCTGGAGCTCGTCGCCCGGTGAGCGGGACGGCGACCGGCATGGACGAGAACCCGCTCGACCTGCTGCCCGAAGTGCTCCTCGCCGGCTCCGCCGTGCTCGGCCTGCTGCTCGGCGCCTGGCTGCCGCGGCGGCGGCAGTGGCTGGTCGGCGCGCTGGGCCTGGCGGCCTGTACCGCGGGGATCGCCGCGGCGGCCGTGGCGGCGGGCGGCGGGCCCATGGCCGCCTTCGACGGTGCCTTCGCCGTCGACACCGTGACCTCGGCCGGCCGCATCGTCATCCTCGCCGGCACCGTGACCGTGCTGCTGCTCGGCTTCGCGCCCTTCCGCGGCGACGCGCGCGAGAGCGAGTTCCACGTCCTCGTCCAACTCGCCGCCCTGGGCGCCCTGATGCTCGCCGGCGCCCAGGATCTGCTGCTGCTCGCCGCCGCGTACCTGCTGGCCAGCGTGCCCTCGTACACCCTGGCCGGCTTCCGCAGGGACGCCCCCGGCACCGAGGCGGCGCTGAAGTACTTCGTCACCGGCGCCCTGCTCGGCGTCGTCATGCTCGCGGGCATCACCGTGCTGTACGCGGCCGGCCGCGCCAGCGCGTACCCCGCGCTCGCCGACGCGCTGCCCGGCGCCCCGGCCGCCCTTGTGACCGCCGGCACCGTCGGGCTGCTGGCCGGGCTGCTCTTCAAGACCGGTGCCGTGCCAGGACACTTCTGGGTGCCCGACGCCGTCGAGGGCAGCAGCGCGCCCGCCGCGGCGCTCCTCACCACCCTGCCCAAGGTGGGCGCCCTCGCCGCGCTCCACCGGCTGGCCGCCGTGCCGCTCGCCGGCACCGACGTGCCCTGGGACGAACTGGTCGCGGTGCTCGCCGCCGCGTCCATGACGCTCGGCAACCTCGCCGCGTTCTTCCAGACCGACGTCAAACGGCTGCTCGCCTACTCCACCGTCAGCCAGGTCGGCTACCTGCTCCTGCCCGTCGCCGTGGCCACCCGCGCCGACGGTGCCCAGCGGGCGCTGCTCTTCTACCTCGCCGGCTACGCGGTGACGAACCTCGGCGCCTTCGCCGTCGTCTGCGCGCTGCCGCACGCCCGCACCCTGGCGGACTACCGCGGCCTGCTGCGCGCCCACCCCGGCCTCGCGCTCAGCCTCGCCGTCTGCCTGCTCGGGCTCCTGGGCACTCCGCCCACCGCGGTCTTCCTCGGCAAGCTGGAGATCTTCACCGCCGCCGTCGACGGCGGTTACCTCTGGCTCGCCGTCCTCGCCGCGGTCAACACCGTGGCGTCCCTCTTCTACTACCTGCGCTGGATCCGCCCGGCGTTCGCCGCCGCCGGACCCGGACCGCGGCCGCTCGTCAGGCCCGCCGCCCTGACCGCCTACGCCACGGCCGCCGTCTCCGTCGCCCTCGGCGTCGCCGCAGGGCCGGTCCTGGACCTCCTCGGCGGACCGCTCACCCGCTGATTGCTCACCCGCCGACCTGCCATCCGCCGTCCCGGCCGCGCCCGGCGCGGGCTCACTCGCAGGTGACGCTGTCGCGCGGGGTGTACGTCGTCTTGAACGACTCCCGGTCGACCTCCCGGCCGCCGGACTTGAATATCCGCTCCACCTCGACGTCGAACCCCTCCAGCGGGGTCTGCGGCTCGCAGGCGTCCGCGTCGCCCTTGCGGGTGCCCGCCTCCACCACGTTGGTCCGCGGGCCCTTGACCGACTCGATCTCGTCGTACTTCCTGGTGCCGAGGAAGGAGATCGTCACGGAGTCCTCCGTGGCGCTCGCCTCCACGTAGATGGCGTTGCCCGAGTCGTTCCGGAACTTGAGGTCGAGGCTGCCCCAGGCCACGGTCGCCTCCCGGCCCTCCGGGTAGCGCTCGATGTAGAACGAGTGCGCCCCGTACTCCTCGAAGTCGACGCCCGCGAAGAAGGCGGCGTTGAAGACGGTGGTCGCGACCGCCGAGACCCCGCCGCCGGTGGCCCGCGTGTACTTGCCGTCCAGGATGATGATCCCTTCGACGAACCCGTTGGCCTCCGTCCGCTCGCCCACGGTGTCGTTGAAGCTCCAGGTATCGTCCGGCATGACGACCGAGCCGTCGATCAGCTTCGCGGCCTGGCCGACGTTCTGCGTACGGTACGGGGCCGGCGGGAACTCGACGGTGAAGGTCGACATCTGCTCCTTGATGCCCAGCCGGCCGGCGTTCTCACCGGTGAGCTGCGGCTGGTCGACCCGGGTGGCCACCGGCCCCGTACGGGCGTCCGCACCCTCCTCGGGCAGCAGCTCCAGCACGGCCTTCGCCAGCGCCTTCTGCGTGATCTCGCGGCCCTCGGTGGCCTCGGAGGCCACGACGACCCGCTCGCCGTCCCAGCGCAGCCGGGCGTTCTCGGCCTCGCCGGAGACCTGCTCCACCTGGGCCGCCACCTCGGGCGCGCGGAAGAGCCCGCGGCCGTCGAGCCGGGGCGTCAGCCGGTCCGAGTCGTCCGGCTCCATCGCGAGATGGCCGCCCAGCACCTCCGGGGCGATCTCGATCTCCCCGCCGCCCCGGACGGTGAGCGTGACCGGCCCGGACATGGCCGGAGCGGCGAACCCGGCCATGGCGCGGTCGACTTCCTCCGCGCCGACCGCGGGCTCGACCTCGCGCACCGGGAGCGCCAGCGGGCCGTCCTCACGGTCCGGGGCCGCGGCCTGAAGTTCCGCCAGTGCCCCGTCCACGTCGAGCGACCTGCCGGCGCGCGGCTGCACGGCCGTGGGCTCGCCGCCGTGGAAGGTGATCGAGCCGTCGCGCACCTCGCGGTCGTACGACTCGGCGAGGGAGGCGAGCGCCGCGCGGCCCTTCTCCCCGTCCACGCGGATCACCGGCTCGACGTCGCCCCCGCCCCCGGAGAAGAGCCTGCCGATGACGGTGAGCGGGCCGGAGCCGGACTGCGCGGCGTCGTCCACGGTCGCCTCGGCGTCCAGCGTGACGCCCGCCGCCCGGGAGCCGAGTTCGCCGGTCTCGTCGCCCATGCGCACGGGCAGGCGGTCCGGCACCAGCTCCGCCCTGTTCCGCTCCAGCTTCTCCTCCGCCTCCGCCCGGCTCATGCCGCCTATGTCGAGGTCGAGCACGCGGGTCCCCGAGGGTATGTCGTCACCGCCGACGAGCAGGCCGAGGACGTAGAGAAAGCCGAAGACGACCGCGACGGCCGCGGCCGCGACGCCCGCCACCAGCGGGGGCCGGTAACGGCCGGCGGGCGGACTGTCGGGCGCCTCGCGACCCGGGGAAGGGAGCACGAACTCTCCTCTGCGTGGCTCGACCTCTGGCCGTCGGCTGTTTTCCGCTAATTACCTTAGCGGACGCCTGTGACGCCTCGGCCCGGTGGGGTGGCGGTGGCCGGGGCTGCCGCCCCGCCCGCAGGTCAGCCCAGCGCCGGGGCGCAGGCGAGCAGCAGCGGCAGTAACGGCGCGGCGAGGGAGGCGGCGACCAGGCTCCAGCCGGTGACCCGGCGCGGCTTGTGCTGCGGGGCCAGTATCCGGCGCAGCCGGATCAGCGCCCCCGGGCCGCCGGCGCCGAACGCCGCCTCCGGGGCCTGGCCCGCCGCGACCTCGTACATCGCGGCCGCCAGGACGTCGCGCGGGTGCGACGACATCGCGCGGTCGTCCGCGATCATCTCCAGCAGCAGCGCGGTCTGTTCGCGGCCCAGCCTGGCCAGCGGCAGACCCGGGAAGGCGCGCCGGAACGCGCGGGTGGTGGCGTGCAGCAGGTGGTGGCGGCCGTCGAGGTGGGCGCGTTCGTGGGCCAGGACGGCGCGCAACTGCGCGTCGGTCAGCACGTCGAGGGCGCCCTGCGTCACCACGATGCGCCCGGACCTGCCGGGCAGGCAGTAGACGGCCGCGGCGGGGTGGTCCACCACCGTCACCCCGTACTCGGGGTCCTGGCGGCCGGCGAGCGCGAGCATGCCGAGGGAGCGGCGCCGCACGCGCCCCGTCTGCCGGAGGCAGTGCAGCAGCCAGCCGGTCGGCAGGAGGACGACGACGAGCGGCGGCAGCAGGAGCAGGGCGTCCGCCATGGTCGGCGCGGGGCTGCCGGTGGCGGCCCGGGAGAGGCCGCAGACGCTGAGCAGTCCGACGAGGCCGTCGTGCATGTGCTGCTCGGCGAGGGCCAGTTGGTAGCCGGCGGACGCGGTGGTGACGACGAACGCCGCCATCAGCCCCTGCCAGACGACCACCGCGACCTTCGGCGCCCGGTACGCCCACCGCGCCCCGGCCAGCGCGTACGGTGCCACCACCCCGGCGAGGGCTGCGTACGCGGCCAGCGCGAGGACGGTGGTCACGGACCGGCCCGCCGCTTCGCCGACCGCAGGTTCGCCGACCGCAGGGCGGAGCGCAGCGCGTCGACGTCCGCCGTCGACATCTGCTCCACGAAGCTCATCAGGGCGCCGGCCGGGTCGGGGTTGCTGCCGAGCGCGTCCTGCATCAGCGCGGCGGTGTACTCCTGGCGGGTCAGGGTCGGCTCGTACACCCAGGCCCTGCCGTTCTTCGCACGCCGGAGGACGCCCTTGCGGTGCAGGATGTCGGCGACGGTCTTGACCGTGCTGTAGGCGAGGGGCCGCGTCTTGTTCAGGTCCGCGAGGACGTCGCGTGCCGTCGCGGGCCGCCCCCAGCCCCAGAGGCGTTCCATGATCTCCGCCTCCAGCTCACCCAGACGTCGCACGCTCGCTCCCTTCGGGCCCGGCCCTGCGGTGGGCCGCGGCATCGGCGCGGCCTCATCGTAGTCGTCGCGCCGGCAGGGAACCGGGCCGGCGCGACGACGGCCGTTAAGGAACTTAGCGTTTCGCGTGCGGGAGGCCGCGTCAAGCGGTCGCTCCCGCTCCGGTGTTGGGGAGGCGGCCGCGGGCCGGGCGGTGGGATCACCGCCCGGCCCGCGGCCGCGGATCAGGCCCGGCCCACCAGCTCGTAGCCCGCCTCCTCGACCGCGCCGCGCACCTGCGCCTCGTCGAGCGCCGCTCCCGCCTGGACGGAGACCGTCCCGGTGGCGGCGTCGGCCTTGACGGAGGTCACGCCGGGGAGGGCGGAGATCTCCTTGGTGACGGACGCCTCGCAGTGCGCGCACGTCATGCCGCTGACGGTGAAGACGGTGCCGGTCTGCGGGGCGGCCTCGGTGGTGGCGCCGCCGCCGCAACTGCCGTCGGTGGAGCAGCAGGAGTTGCCTTCGCTCATGGTTCTTCCTCCGGGATGACAGGTGGAACGCGAGGGGCGTGTGCCGCACTCACCCGCCCGAGGTTAATACCCCTAGGGGGTATTCGCAAGTCGCTGTTCGATCTCCGCCGGAAGCCGGGAGCGGCCCCGCGCCGGGACACCATCCGCCCCACCGGCACCGGTGGCGGTCTACAACACCCGCGCTCCGCGGCGTACAACTGACGGACGGGCGTTCCGCAGGGCCGCCCGCTCGATCGGTCCGTATCGCCCTGAACTCCTCCGTATCGTCCCGTACTGCTCCTGTACCGAACGAGTCCCGGGAGGACCCTTGGACGCCGAGCTCTTCGACCTCTCCCGCCGCCGCTTCCTCCAGGCCACGGCCGCCGCCACCGCGGCCACCGCCGGCGCCGTCCTCGACACCCCGGCCGCCGCCGCCCCGCGCGCCGCCGCCGGCACTCTCTCCTTCACCGCCGCCACCAACGGCTCCGCCACCCTCGCCCCGGCCGGCGACCGCCTCGTCGCCGAAGTGCAGAACGTCCTCTGGTCGATCCCTCGAAAGGGTGGCGAGGCGACCGCCCTGACCACCGCGGGACTGGAGCCCAACCGCCCGCAGTTCGCGCCCGACGGCAGCCGCCTGGTCGTGTGCGCCTACCGCGGCGGCGGCTTCCACCTGTGGACCCTGCGGCCCGACGGCTCCGGGCTCACCCAGCTCACCGACGGGCCCCACGACGACCGCGCGCCCGCCTGGTCGCCCGACGGCGACCGCATCGCGTTCTGCTCGGAGCGCGGTGGCGACCCGGTGGCCGGCAGCCCGTACCGCATCTGGATCCTCACGGTCGCCACCGGCGAACTCGCGCAGGTCACCGGGCTGCCCGGCCAGCAGGGCCCCCACCAGGGCGGCGCCTGGGAGGACTTCGACCCGGCCTGGTCGCCGGACGGCGCGCGGGTGTTCTTCGTCCGTGCCGCGGTCGGCGACGGCGGGACGCTCGCGGCCCGCACCATCGCCTCCGTGGCCGCGGACGGCACGGGGGAGGTGCGCACCGAGCACACGGAGACCACCGGGGCGCAGGTGATGACCCCGGCGGTCGGCTCCGGCGGCCGGCTCGCGTACCTCCGTACGACGGCCGCGCCTTCGGCGTCGTGCACACTCGTCGTCGACGGCGCGCCCGTCGACCTCGGCGACGCGGACGTGTCGCCCGTACCGCCCCGCTGGATCTCCGGCGACGCGCTGCTCCTCACCGCCGGCGGCCAGTTCCGCATCGTGAACCCCGCGGCTCCCGCCGGGCCGGAGACCATCCCCTTCGCCGCCGCGCTGCCCGTCGACCGCCCGCGGTACCGCACCAAGGCGTACGACTTCGCCGACGGCGGCGTCCGCCGGGTACGCGCCGTCCACCTGCCCGCGCTGTCGCCCGACGGCCGCCGGCTGGCGTTCTGCGCCCTCGGCGCGCTCTGGACCGCGGACGTCACCGGCGGCGGCAGCCCGCGCAAGGTCCTCCAGGCGGAGAAGACCCGCTACGTGCTCGCCCCCGCCTGGACCCCCGACGGCCGCGGCCTGGTCTACGCCGACGACCGGGACGGCCTCTTCGCCGTCCGCCGCCGCGACCTCGATTCCGGCGAGGAGACCGTACTCGCCGACGGCGGCCGGGTCTTCCCCGCGCTCTCCCCGGACGGAACGCGGCTCGCGTGCATCGACATGACCGGCAACCTCGTCGTGACCGACCTCGCCTCCGGTACGGAGAAGGTGCTCGCCGCGCCGCTGGGCGCGGGCGGGCTGCCGGGCCGCCCGAGCTGGTCGCCGGACGGGCGCTACCTCGCGCTCTGCGACCGCAACCGGCTCAACCAGCGCTTCCGTGAGGGCTACAACCTCATCCGCCTCGTCGACGCCGCCACCGGCGCCGCCCGCCTCCACCCCGTCGCCCCGCACACCTCGATCTCCGACCGCTACGACTCGGGCCCCGTCTGGTCGCCGGACGGCCGGTGGCTGGCGGTGGTCGCGGAATCCGCGCTGTGGCTGCTGCCCGTACGGCCCGACGGCACCCCGGACGGCGACCCGCGGCAACTGACCGACGAGGCCGCCGACCACCCGTCCTTCTCCGGCGACGGCCGGCAGGTGGCGTACCTGTCGGCGGGGCGCGTCCGCATCGCCGACGTCGCCTCCGGCACCGCCCGCACGGTCCGCATCCCGCTCGACTACCGCCGCCCCGTCGCCCCCGACACCGTCGTGCACGCCGGGCGGCTCTGGGACGGCACCTCGGACGCCGTACGCGACGACGCCGACCTCGTCATCCGCCGCGGCCGTGTCACCGCCGTCGAACCGCACCGCGCCGGCCGCCCCGCGGAGCGCCGCGTCGACGCCTCCGCGCGCACCGTCATCCCCGGGCTCTGGGACGCCCACATCCACCCCTGGCAGTCCACCTACGGCGGCCGGCAGACCGCTCTGCAACTCGCGTACGGCATCACCACCGCGGTGTCGCTGGGCGGCTTCGCCTACGAACAGGCCCGCATCCGCGAGGCCGCCGACGCCGGCGAACTGGCGGGCCCCCGGCTGCTGGCCACCGGCGAACTGCTCGACGGCGCGCGCGTCGCGTACAGCATGGGCCGCGCCCACGGCACCCGGGACGGGCTGCGGCGCTCGCTGGCGCGGGCGGAGGGGCTGGACTGGGACTTCGTCAAGACGTATGTGCGCGCGCCCGGTTGGGTGATGGCGGAGGCGGCGGCATTCGCGCACGAGCGGCTGGGGGTGCGCAGCGGCAGCCACCTGTGCTCGCCGGGCATACAGCTCGGGCAGGACCTGACGACCCATCTGCAGGCCACGCAGCGGCTGGAGTTCGGCCACGCGACGACGGCCTCCGGGCGCGCGTACGCCGATCTCGTCGACATCTACGCCGCCACCGGCGACTTCCACCTCATCGCCACCCCCTTCACCGCGCTCCCGCTCCTCGGCGCCGACCCGGCGCTGGCCGAGGACCCGCGGGTGACGGTGCTGATGCCGCCGTGGGACACCGCGGCGGTCACGCAGCGCGCCGGACAGCCGCCCAGCGAGGCGGAGCTGCGGACCCTCGCCACGGAGACGGACGTCTACCGCCGGATCCTGGCCGCGGACGGCACCGTCGCCCTCGGCACCGACCAGCCGCTCGTCCCCGTGGGCCTCCACCTCCACCTCGCCCTGCGCGCCCTGCACCGCGCGGGCCTCTCCGCGGCCGAGGCACTCCGCACCGCCACGGTGCTCCCGGCCCGGGCCTTCGGCGCGGCGCAGGAACTCGGCACGCTGGAGCCGGGCAAGTACGCCGACGTGACGGTGATCGACGGCGACCCGTTCACGGACTTCGCCACCCTGGTGCGCACCGAGTCGGTCCTGCGCGGCGGCAGGCCGTTCGCGCAGGAGGACCTGGTGCGCTCCTTCGAACCGCGGGCGACCCCGCGCGCCGACGTGGACTGGCTGGACGTCGGCCGCCTCATGCGCCGCGACGGCTGCTGCGACACGGACCTGTAGCCCGGTGTGGACATGCCCCCGCTCACCGGGGGCATGTCCGCGGACGGAAGGAGAGACTCAGTCGGTCAGGAGGTGTTCCTCGACGACCGGTTCGGCCCACACCGTCCGCTTGAGGATGGGCTTCGGGACCGGCCGGCCGGTGGAATCATCAAGCAGAACGCCGCGGCGCCGGGGGCCGCACCGGATCACGTAGCGGATGCCCTCCACGTCCACCCGGCCGCAGAGCCCCGCCGCGGGGTCCATGTGGCCTTCGGCGATCTCGACCCGCCAGCCCATCTGGCGTGCCTTGATCACCCACACCTCCAGGGCGCGGGTGAGGATCTCCTCCCGGGAGCCGACTGCGGAAAGGGGATGGACCATCTCGCACGGATCCTGCCGATTCGCCGCCGCCAGCGCAGCGGCCGGCGAATCGGCAGGCGTGTCTGCCGGGCTCATGCGGTTTCCAGCTCGAGGGATCGCGGGTGCTGGGCCGGGTTGCCGTAGGTGAGTACGCGGCGCAGTCCGTCGGCGAGGAGCCGTACCGCGTCCTCTCCCACTTTCAGCGAGATGCGCAGGTCGTCGGCGCGGGAGCCGAGCCCCAACTCCTCCGCGGCCGCCGCGTCCAGGCTCAGCGTCAGGCGGTTCTTGTGGAGGCGGGCGGCGGTCACGCCGCCGTACTGTACGGCTCCCTCTTCGTTCATCAGACAGTAGGTGTCCAGCCCCAGCCCGGTCTGCTGTACGTCCGGCGGCTGCAGGGAGCACTGCAGGATCAGGTTGCGCCCGCCACCGTCGCTGTCTTCACCCAGAGCCACGGTCAGGACCTGATCGGGCTCGTTCATCTCGACGGAGGTGATACGTGCGGTCCAGTTGGCTGCGCTCATCCCAACGGCCTTCCTGCTTGCCACCAGTTTCCGTTGCCCCACATGTAGACGAAGTTCGCCCCCGTCTCCTCCGCGGCGCGGTTCATCGCCCCCATACACTGCGGGCAGGGCGGCCTCGTCCCGTTCAGGACGACACTATCGCCTGGGCCCACCGGTGCGAGATTCGCGTACGGATCGCCTGGGATCGGCCGGGTGGGCGAGCCGCCGGACATACGCGCCGCTCTGTTCTCGGTATGACTCGCCATGGCGCCGTTCGGCCAGCCGAGCGCCTGTTCCTGCGGTGTCTGGTAGCCGCTGCGGAGTGAGTACTCCACGCGTACCGACCCGTCGGGATTGTGCACGGAAACATCCGCGTAGTGCGTACATCGGGCGAGACCCAGCGGGTCGGCCCACGTGTACGGGTTGGGCACGTACGCGTAGGGGTTGGGCGCCGGCGCCAGGCCGAGGGGGTCGGGCGTGGTGTAGCGGCCGGTGTCGGGGTCGTAGTGCCGGTGGAAGTTGTAGTGAAGCTGCGTCTCGGGGTCGAAGTACTGGCCCGGGAATCGCAGGGGGGTGTACGCGGTCGCGTCCCGGTTCCATGTCGTCGCGCCCCACAGCGTCGAGCGGGCGTGCCAGGCGATGCTGCCGTCCTCGCCGGCGAGTTCCGTGGGTGAGCCGACCAGGTCCGTGACGATGGTGAAGAAGCGCTCGTCGATGACGTCCTGGGGGGCTTCCGCCCCCGTGATGCGCTCGGACTGGGCCAGTGGGTGCAGACCGTCGTACTCCCAGGACACGGTGACAGGGTTCGGCAGGTCCGGGACGCGGTGGTCTGCTCGATGAGCGTGGCGCCGTCCCAGGTGAAGTCGGTCTGCTCGGCGACCGATCCGTCCTCGGCCAGCCGCTGCTTGGCGATCCTGCGCCCGAGTGGATCGTAGAGGTATTGCCAGCGGGTCCCGTCCGGCGTGACGACCTGTGTCAGGCGGTCTTCGTCATCCCAGGTGTACCGCCACACATCGGCCCTGCGGGAGATCCTCGTCTTTCGCCGCAGGACGATCCGCCCCTGCCGGTCGTACTCGTAGCGGATGCGCCCGGCCCGGACCACACGTGACCCGGCGAAGTCCCGGGTGCCTGCGGCGTCCGCGGACGCCAGCGCGGCGGGCCACTGCGAACGTGTCTGGTTTCCGATCTTGTCGTAGTCGTAATGCTCGGTCCAGTCACGTGCCTGCACGACGTTGACCCGCCCGGCGGGGTCCAGTTCGAACCGCCGCTGCCCGTGGACGGAGTCATCCACGCGTACGACGTGCCCGTCCGGGCGGTAGGTGTAGCCGCGTCGGCGATCGATGCCCGCCGCCGACTCCAGCACCTGCTCGGTCAACCGGCCGTCGGCGCTCCACGACTGCGTCAGCGAGAGGGCGTCGCCGAGCCGGCGGCCGGTCTCGCGCCCCAGTGCGTCCCTGAGGAACTGCAGGGTGTGTCCGGAACTCTGCAACCTGGTGCGATTGCCGGCGGGGTCGTAGGTCCAGGCCGACTCGAAACCCATCGGGGTCCGCCGTTGGACGGCTCTGCCGCAGACGTCGTACTGGTAGGTGACGGTTCGGCCGTTGACCGTCTCCGTGGTGATACGGCCGAGTTCGTCCCGCTCACGCTGGAGACGCGCATGCCCGCCGACGGCGGCGGTGAGCCGCCCGCACGCGTCGTATTCGAAAGCGGTCCGCCCGTCGCCCGTCTCCACGTGCACGACGTTGCCCAGGGAGTCGTAGCTGTACGCGACGCGTCGCCCCGCACCGTTGGTGCGCATGGTGAGCCGGTCTGCAGCATCGTACGCATAGCGGATCGTGCGCTCGTCGAAGTCCGTCTCGGCTACCAGGCGGCCGGCCGCGTCGTACTCGTAGCTCCACGTGAGGCCCAGCGGGTTGGTGACCCGGGTGAGGCGGAGCATGTGGTCGTGCTCGAAGTGATGAGATCGGTCGTCTGCGTCGGTCCGCGAGCTCATCAGGTCGAAGTGCGTGTACGCGAAGACCGACTCGATGCCGCCCGCATTCCGCTGCCGGATGCAGTTGCCCTCGCCGTCGTACGTCCAGCTCTCCGTCGCACCATCGGGGTGGATGCGGGACGCGAGCCTCCCCTCCGGTGTCCAGGTCAGCCGGGTTCGCGCGTCGAGGGGATCCGTGACCTCGACGAGCCGCCCGAAGGCGTCGTGCCGGAACCGGGTCGAGGCCCCGAGCGGGTCGATCACCTCGACGGGAAGGCCGGCAGGGTCGCTCCGCACGAGGACCCGGCCGCCTGCGGGATCCGTGATCTCGGCCGGATTCCCACGGTCGTCGTACGCGTAACCGGTGGTCGCACCGCCGGGGTCGGTCACGGTGAGCCGGTTGCCCCGGTCGTCATAGGTCTGCGTCCAGACGGCACCGTCCGGTTCCTCCACTCTCTCCGGGAGGCAGAGCGAGTTGTATGACGCCGTCCAGGCCAGGCCGTCCGGTCGGACGATCCGGGTGACGCAGCCGAACCTGTCGTGGGTGAATGAGGTGCGGTGGCCCAGCGGATCGGTGCGCGCGACGAGTTGCTGGTCGTCGTCGTACTGGAAGCGCGTGGTGTGGCCGAGTGGGTTCACCTCAGCGACCACCAGGGACCGTGCGTTGACGTGATAGCGCCACACCGTCCCCGTCGGATCGGTGACGGTGGTGACCTGGTCTCTGCTCTCCTCGCCGGCCGTCGCGTACGCGATCGAGAAGGCGAGATGGCCTGCCTCGCCGCCCTCGCTGACGCAGCGGTTCTGGTCGTCGTAGGTGTAGTCGTAGCGCCTTCGGTTGGTGTCGGTACAGGAGACGACTCGGGCGGAGGCATCGTATGCGTACCGGAAGGGGACGTCACACGAGTCGGTGACCTCGGTGAGGTTTCCGGCCGTGTAGGCGTACCGGGTGAGGAGTTGGTCACTGCCGTCCGCACGCGCCCCGGCCAGATGGAGTGCTGTGATCTGAGCGCCATCGGTGGTGATCTTGAGGTGATATCCGCAGGAATGGCGGATGCCTGTGGGGGCACCGGCCTCGTCCCACTCGAATGTCAGGTTGTTGCCGTTGCGGTCCGAGACTTCCGCGACGGGGGCGATGCCGTCTCGCGGCGGAAGGAAGGTTCGGCGCAGCCCGGTTCGGGGATCCGAGACCGAGTAGGCACCCGTCTCCGTGAGCGTCAGCGGCCAACGGGGGCCGTCGTCGGGGAGTACGTCCGCGACCTCGTCCGCCGGGTGATCGTAGGAAAGGATGAGCCCGTCTTCGGTGACGAAGAGTATTCCGTCCTCGTCGATCTCCAGGTGCTGATCGACGGTTGAGGACCAGGACGGACCGAACCACCATCCCAGGCGATAGGCAGAGTCCACTCTGCGGGTGAAGGTCAGTGGCAGCGCTCCGGCGAGGCTGATGTCGGTGTGCTCCAAGAACATCCTGCCTGTGGCCAGGTCCACAGGGTCTGTCGTTCCTTTGCTCACCAGGTTCTTCAGTCGGCAATAGGCGCCTTTCATGGCATCGCCGAGGGTGGTGCGTGCAGCCTGAGCCAGCCCGCGTATGCCGGCGGACATGCTCTTCAGCCCGCCCTTGACGGCGGCCATGCCGCCCTTGAGTCCCTTCAGTCCTCTGGCGAGGCCGCCGAGGGTGGTGAGGCCCTTCATGCCGGGGATGCAGTCGAGGGCGGCGAAGGCGACGTCCCACAGAGATGCCTCGCCGTTCATGTACTTCATCAGTGTGTCGGCGAGGACCACGAGGGCGGCGGCGAGGACGACCCAGGCGAGGGGTCCGCCGATGATGAGGACGACGATGCCGAGGACGGCGACGATGACCTTGCAGACGGTGACGATGGTGTCCCAGTTGTCCTTGACCCAGTCGACCGCCTTCTCCCACCACTTGCGGTTCTGAATACCGGCATCCGAGGCTTCTTCGAGTTTGTCCTTCGCCTCGGAGGCGGCGTCCTCGCGCATCTTCTTGGCGTCGGCGGCCATCTTCTTGGCGGCTTCGAGGCCGCCTTGGGCGTTGTCGACGGCTGTCTGCGCGGAGGCGCGGGCGGACTTGGCGTCGGTGGCGTTGCGGGTCGCGGCGCGTACCTCGGACTCGTCGGGCTTCTCCTTGCCCTCCTTCCCGTCGTACTCCTCCGTCTTCTTCGTCGCCCGATCCACCCACGAATTCGCCGAATCAAGACGCCCGTTGGCGGCGGTCAGATCACTCTGCGCCTCACGGCCCTTCGCCAGCGCCTTGTCGGCCAGCGACTGGGCCCGCTCCAGCTTCGGCCAGTACGCCGCCAGCGCATCCCCGGCGAGATCGTAGGAGCGCTGGAGCTTCTTGAGGTTCTTGGGGACCTCTTCGAACTCGTCCTGGAACGCCTTCGCGGTCTTCCCCGCCCAGCGAAGGAGGGCGTCCTCACCGGCCATGCCCTTGATCTGCCGCAACGCATCCGCCACGTCATCGGCGAAGTCATGTAACTCACGCGCCAACTGCTTCACCCGCTCCGGATCTCCCGGCGTCGGGTCCTCATCCAGATCGAGCACATGCCAATCCGTCGGACGAGTTCCCACCAACGCCACCTCCACCGTCGCGTGGTCGACACACCGGCGCTCGAACAAAGTTAGCGGCGACTACTCGTGCGAGTGAAGGCGGGCGTTACCAATGGGGGCGCGTGACGGGCGGGAACGCCGACTCCGCTCGGCGGGTGCGGGGCAGGCCGTTTGTCAGGCTCGTTCGTTCGGCGCGGTCGGGGGCAGGAATGCGGTGAGCACCGTGCGGATGCCCGGTGCGGGGTCGAAGTCCGGTTCCGGGGTGGCGACCTGGTGGAAGATCAGGCCGTCGAGGTAGTCGAAGAGGATCCGGCAGTGCTCCCGCGGCACCGGTGAGCCGGCCTCCGCCAGCCAGGCCGAGGTCAGCTCGATCATCGCCTCACGCGCGCGGCTCAGCGGCTCCCGTACCTCGGGCCGGACGATGCCCTCCAGGGCCAGCGCGTAGCGCGCGGCGGTCCGGTGCCGGCCGGGGCCCAGGACGTGGCGGACCGTCCGGGTCAGGGCGTCGGCAAGGGCGTCGGGGCCGCCGCCGGCCGGGGCGGCGGCGAAGCGCTTCCAGTCGCGGGCGTCGAGTGCCTCGAGGTGGGCCACGACGCCGGTGACGAGGAGGGCGCGGCTGCGGAAGTGGTTGGACGTGGTGCCGGCGGGGACGCCCGCCGCCGTGTCGACCGCCTGGTACGTCAGCCCGCGCAGCCCGCCGGTGCCGAGCACCTTCACCGCCGCGTCCAGCACTTCTCCGCGCCTGCCCGGCATCCGCTGTATCCCCTCGTCGACCTGCTGTGATCTGCACTATAAAAATAGTACGACCACTACAAACATAGTAGCCTGGCCGCATGTCCAGGAAAGCGATCATCGTGGGCGGCGGCGTCGGGGGCCTCGCCGCCGCCGTGCAGTTGCAGGCCGACGGCTGGGACGTCGAGGTCCGCGAACGCGCCCCCGCCCTGCCCCGCGCCGGTACGTCGCTCGGGCTGTGGCCCGGCGCGTTGCGGGCGCTCGACGGCCTCGGACTCGGCGACAGGGCCCGGCGGCTCGCCCGGCCCGCGTCGTACGGCACCTTCGTACGCGCCGACGGCGGACTCATCGGGAACGTCGACATGGCCGCCCTGCGTCGCCGCGCCGGCGACCCCGTCCACGTCATCTCCCGGCCCGCACTGCTGGAGACGCTGGCGGACGCGCTCTCCGCCGGGATCGTCCGCTACGGCTCCGCGGTGGGCGACGTGCGCGAGCTCTCCGGGTACGACGTGGTCATCGCCGCCGACGGCCTGCGCAGCCCGGCCCGTACGGTGCTCTTCGGCGACGCCTACCGTCCCCGCTACGCAGGCGTGACCGCCTGGCACGGCACCGCCGGCCTCGACACCGACGGGATGACCGAGACCTGGGGGCGGCGGGCCCGGTTCGGTGTGCTCCCGCGCGCGGGTGGGAGCACCAACTGGTTCGCTTGCGCCCCGGCGGAGGAGCGCGTGCCCGTGCCGGGCGGCGATCTGGCCGCCCTCCGGGCGTGGTTCGGCGACTGGCACCCCGGCGTGCGCCGGGTCGTGGACCACCTGGCGGAGACCGGCGGCGGGAGCGTGCGGCGCAACGACCTCTACGACCTCGCCGCGCCCCTGCCCAGCTACGTCAGCGGCCGCGTCGCCCTCGTCGGCGACGCGGCCCACGCGATGACACCCGACCTCGGCAGGGGTGCCTGCGAGGCACTGGTCGACGGTGTGACGCTGGCCGGGGAACTCACCGCGCGTACGCGCGTCGAAGACGCCCTCGCCGCCTACGACCGGACCCGCCGCGGGCCCACCCAGAAGCTCGCGCGCGCCGCACGGATGATGAACCGCGCGGTGCACACCCGCCGCCGGATCGCGCCGGTGCGGAACGCGGCCATGCGCCTCTTCCTTGCCGTCGGCAGGCCGCCGGCCTGAACGCAACTCCGGTGTTCTCATGAGTGCGCCCCGACCCTGAGGACCAGGGCGCGGCGCAGGGCGGCGGGGCGGGTGGGGCGGGGATGCGGAGGTGAAGCGAGCTGCGGCCGTGCCTGGGCGCAGGTGGCGGCGGGCTCCGGAACTCATTGCTATCAATCTATTGATTGCAATGTTTTCTTGTCCCATACTCAGGGACCAGCGCGCACCGCGTTGATCGATGCGGCCGTTCCCACGGCCGCGTGTCCGGGAGGGAGGCGGGGCCCATGAGCGTATGGACGGTCGAGCGCACCGTCGACGAACTGCTCCGCCGCGAGCGGGAGCGTCGCGACGGCGGGCGGATCACCGACGAGTGGCCCGCTCTCGACCTGGACACGGCCTACCGCGCGCAGGACGAGCTGCTGGCCCGCAAGGTCGCCGCGGGGGAGCGGGTGATCGGCGTCAAGCTGGGGCTGACGTCCGCCGCGAAGCAGCGGCGGATGGGCATCGACGCCCCGCTGACCGGCTGGCTCACGGACGCGATGGTGCTGCCGGCCGGGGAGCCCGTACCGCTGGCGGAGACCATCCACCCGCGCGTCGAGCCCGAGATCGTCTTCACCCTGGGCCGGCGGCTCGCCGGTCCCGGGGTGACGGAGGCGAGCGCGCTCGCCGCCGTCGCGGAGGTACGTGCCGGGTTCGAGGTCATCGACAGCCGCTACCGCGACTTCAGCTTCGCCCTTCCCGACGTCGTCGCCGACAACGCCTCGTCGTGCCGGTTCGCCGTCTCCGCGGACCCCGTGGACCCGGCAGGGCTCGACCTCGCCGCCGAGACCTGCACGCTCACCGTCGACGGCGTGGTCGTCGACACCGCCACCGGCGCGGCCGTCCAGGGCCACCCGGCCCGGGCGCTCGCGCTCGCCGCCAACGCCCTGTCCCGGCGCGGGATCGCCCTCGAAGCAGGGTGGACCGTGCTCACCGGCGGGCTCACCGACGCCGTGTTCGTCGAACCCGGGCGGACGATCTCCGCCGAGTTCGCGACGCTCGGCACCGTCACCGCCGTCGGCGGCTGAGGCGCCGCACCACCCACCGCGCCCCGCCCCGGCCCCGTTCCTCCCTCACGGGCCCCGGCCCCCGCCGCCGTACGCGGCGCCCGGCCCGTCCCGCACGCCTACGTCATTCCCCCTCGCCCGCCGTCCCCGCCGTGCCCGTAGCGGCCGCCGACGGCCACCCCATCGATCGTTCACGCAGCAGGGAGTCCGGTATGCCGTCATTGCGCCGTCGTCACAGAGTCCTCTCCATAGCGGCCGGAGCCGCTCTCCTCCTCACCGCCGCGACCGCCTGCGGCTCGGACGGCGGGGGAGAGGACACCGGCTCGGGACCCACGGACATCACCCTCGGGGTCATTCCCATCATCGACATCGCACCCGTCAAACTCGGCATCGAGAAGGGCTTCTTCAAGGAGCAGGACCTCAACCCGAAGCTGCAGAACTCCCAGGGCGGCGCCGCGATCACCCCCGCGGTCGTCAGCGGCGACTACCAGTTCGGCTACTCCAACATCGTCAGCCTCCTCATCGCCAAGAGCGAGGGCGTGCCGGTGACGATGCTCTCGGTCGGGGCGCGCGCCTCCGACGACGTGCTCGACGACGGCTCGGGCCAGCTCATGACCAAGGACGACGGCATCGAGGACGTCGCCGATCTGGAGGGCAAGACCATCGCCGTCAACACCCTCCTCGGCATCAACGAGGTCGCCGTACGCGCCAGCCTGGAGGACGCGGGACTGGACCGGGACGCCGCCAAGCTCGTCGAGGTGCCCATCCCCGACATGCCCGCCGCGCTCGACAAGGGCAACGTCGACGCCGCCATGCTGAGCGAGCCGTTCATCAGCATCGTGGAGAAGGACGGCGGGCACGCGCTGCCCGTCAGCTACGCCGGCATGGGCAAGCAGCTCCCGTTCGCGGGCTGGTTCGCCTCCGAGTCGTACGCGGGCGAAAACCCCGAGGTCGTCGAGCGCTTCACCAAGGCGCTGCAGAAGTCCCTGCGCTACGCCGAGGAGCACCCGGACGAGGCGCGCGCCGTGCTCAACACCTACCTCGACCTCGACCAGGGCCTCACCGACGACCTGACGCTCCCCGGCTGGAACCCCGATTCCGACCGCGACGAGATCGCCGGCCTGGCCCAACTGACCGCCGACGCCGGTCTGATCGACAACCTCGACCCGCTGGACGACCTGCTCGCCGACTGAGCGCCGCACCCCCGCCGGCCCGTGCCGGCGGCCGGGCCGCCGCCGGCCCCCTGCTCTGCCCCGAGGAGCACCCGACCCACCAGCCCCAAAGATGCCGGAGAAGACGTGAGAGTTCACCAGAGCGCCGACACCGGGCGGCCGCCCGCGCCGTCGCCGGCGGCGGACCGGCCCCCGGACCCGCCCGCCGCGGCCGTCCCCGCCACCCACGCACCCTCGCCCGCGGCCCGGCTGAAGGCCGTGCCCGACGCCGCGCTCGGCGTCCTCGGCATCGTCCTCTTCGCCGGCGTGCTGGAGCTGCTGCCGCGCGTGGGCGCGGTGCCCGCCAAGTACCTGCCGCCGTTCAGCGAGATGGTCCGCGCGCTCGGCGACGAGCTGGGCTCGTCGGTCTTCTGGACCGCCCTGCTCGACACCGTGGAGGGCTGGGCGTACGGCCTGGCCATCGCCCTGGTCGCCGGCACCGTGCTGGGGCTGGTCATCGGCGGCGTCGAGGTGCTGCGCAGGGCCACCGCGTCCACCATCGAGTTCCTCCGCCCGATCCCCTCAGTGGCGCTGATACCGCTGGCGGTGCTCGTGCTGGGCACCGGCCTCGGCTCGACGCTGCTGCTGGTGGTCTACGCGGCCTTCTGGCCCGTGCTCCTCCAGGTGCTCAGCGGCGTCCGCGACGTCGACCCGGTCGCCCGCGACACCGCCGTCGGCTACGGCTTCTCGCCCTGGGCACGGCTGCGTTACGTGGTGTGGCCCACCACGCTGCCGTACCTGATGACCGGGCTGCGGCTGGCCGCCTCCGTGGCGCTGATCCTGGCCGTCAGCTCCCAGCTCATCATCGGCAGCCCCGGGCTCGGCAGCGAGATCGCCCGCGCCCAGTCGAGCAACGCGATCCCGCGCATGTACGCGCTGGTGCTGGTGGCCGGCGCGCTCGGGGTCTGCGTGAACGTGCTGGCCCGGTTCCTGGAGCGGCGCGTGCTCTCCTGGCACACCTCGGTGCGGACGGAGGCCGGCGCGTGAGCGGCGTCACCGGTACGAAGACCGCGAAGACCGGAAAGACCGGGCAGCCCGTGAAAGCAGTGAAACCCGTGCAACCCGCCGCGGACGCGGAGAGCCGCGGGCGCCGGGGGCTGCGGCTGCTGAAGAGCGGCGCGGTGCACCTGGCGTACCTCCTCGGGCTGCCCGCCGCGCTGCTGGCGCTGTGGTGGGTGCTCGCCGCGCGCAGCACCAACTTCTACTACCCGACGCTGGACGAGATCCTGGCCGCGTTCGCCGAGACCTGGTTCTCCGACCGGATCGTCGACGACGTGCTGCCCAGCCTCGGCCGGCTGGCCGCCGGCTATCTGGGCGCGGCGGTCATCGGCATCGCCCTGGGCGTCCTCCTCGGCACCCGGCCGAGGATCCGGGCGCTGCTCGAACCGGTTCTGGAGTTCTTCCGCGCCGTGCCGCCGCCGGTGCTCATTCCCGTCCTCATGCTGGTCGCCGGCATCGGCGACACCATGAAGATCGTGGTGATCATCTCCGGCGCCCTGTGGCCGGTGCTGCTCAACACCGTCGAAGGAGTGCGCGCGATCGACGAGGTGCTCTCCGACACCGCGCGCTGCTACGGCCTGACCGGCACCGCCCGGCTGCGCCGCCTGGTGCTGCCGGGCGCGGCACCGCAGATCGTCGCCGGGCTGCGGCAGGCGCTCTCGATCTCGATCATCCTCATGGTGATCAGCGAGATGTTCGCCAGCTCCAGCGGTCTGGGCTTCACCGTCGTGCAGTTCCAGCGGTCGTTCGCCATCCCGGAGATGTGGAGCGGCATCCTGCTGCTCGGTCTCCTCGGCTTCGCCCTGTCGCTGCTCTTCGCCCTCTTCGAGTCCCGAGTCCTCGGCTGGTACCGCGGCCTGAGGCAGTCGCAGCGAGGTGAGAAATGACCGGCACGAAGGTGGCCCCGGCCACTGAGGAGAGCGCGGGCGCGCTCGCCGTCCGCGGGGTGCGGAAGGTCTACCAGGGCTCGGGGCGGACCGTCGAGGCCGTCCGCGACCTGACCTTCACCGTCGGCGCGGGCGATCTGACCTGCATCGTCGGCCCGTCGGGCGCCGGCAAGACGACGCTGCTGAAGTGCGTCGCGGGGCTGCTCGCGCCCACGTCGGGCGAGGTGCGGCTCGGCGGCGCGCGGGTGCAGGGCCCGCCGCCGGGCATGGCGGTGGTCTTCCAGGAGTACGGGCGCAGCCTCTTCCCGTGGATGACGGTCGGCGCGAACGTCGAGCTGCCGCTGAAGCAGAAGAAGATCGCCAAGGCGGAGCGGGCGGCGCTGGTGGCGCAGGCGCTGGAGTCCGTCGGGCTCGCCGACGCCCCGGCCGCGTACCCCTGGCAGCTCTCCGGCGGCATGCAGCAGCGCGTGGCCATCGCGCGCGCCATCGCGTACGAGCCGAAGGTGCTGCTCATGGACGAGCCGTTCGCCGCCGTGGACGCGCAGACCCGGGCGGAGCTGGAGGACCTGACCCGCTCGCTGTGGCGGAAGCTGGGCATGACGGTGCTGTTCGTGACCCACGACATCGACGAGGCGGTCTACCTGGGCGAGCGGGTGCTGGTGCTGTCCGCCTCGCCGACCGTGGTCATGGAGGACATCGCCGTCGACCTGCCCGCCGAGCGCGAGCAGTTGACCACCCGCGCGCTGCCCCGCTTCGCCGAGCTGCGCGCGGCGGTCTACGGCCAGGTGCAGCGCGCCAAGACCTTCCACTCCGCCGCCCCCGCGGCCGGTGCGGGGGGCCGGCCGTGACGGGCGGCGGAGTGGACGGCACGGCCACCGGGCCGGCCGGGCCCGGCGGGCCCGCCGGAACGGACCCGGCGACGGACGTGTTCGCGGACACCCTCGCCGAGCTCACCTGGTACGAGGTCGAGCGCGCGGCCCGCGGCGGTGCGGTGCTGCTCTGGGCCTTCGGCGTGATCGAGCAGCACGGCCCGCACCTGCCCGCCGGCACCGACGTCTACCTCCCCGGCGCCCGGCTGCGCGAGGTGCGGCGGCTGCTGGCGGCACGCGGCATCGAGGCGCTCATCGTGCCGCCGTACTACTGGGGCATCAACGTCGTCTCCGGCAGCTTCCCGGCCTCGTACGGGATCCGCCCCGAGCTGATGGAGCAGGTCATGGCCGACCTGTTCGCCGGCATGGCGGGCGACGGCTTCCGGCACGTCTTCTGCTTCTCCGGCCACGGCGACGCGCTGCACAACCGCACCGTCCACGCCGGCGTACGGGCGGGCCGGGAGCGTACCGGCGCCGACATCAGCTTCGTCATGGAACCGGAGCTGGCGCAGCGGCTCGGCCTCGACCCGGACGACCCGGCGCTGACCGTGCACGCCTCCGCGGCGCCCGCCGGAACGGCGCGCGGCGGCCGGGTGGCCGTCTCCTCGCCGGGATCCGCCGCGGGCGGCGCAGGGCCGGGCGAGATCGACGTGCACGCCGGACGGTGGGAGACGTCGGTGATGCTGCACACCCACCCCGGCCTGGTCCGCGACGAGGTACGCGCCACCCTGCCCGCCACCGGCCACGGGCTCTCCGAACTCGCCGTGTGGCGGCGCGGCTACGACGACGCCCGGCGCGTCACCCCGCGCGGCTACTTCGGCGACCCCGCCGCGGCCACCGCGGACGAGGGGCGGCGGCTGCACGCCACCGCCGCCGAACTGGCCGCCGACGCCATCGAGGAGCGGCTCGCCCCCGGCTGACCCACCGCCCGGCGGGCGGGCCCGGGCGCGTACCGCACGCGCACCGCACGACAGTTCAACGACACACGACAGGAGCAGAGGAGCAATGGCAGAGATATGCCTGGCCCTGGCCGCGAGCCACACGCCCGGCCTCACCGGCTGGTTCGACAAGGCGCCCGAGCCCGAGCGCCGGGTGGTCACCGAGGCGTACGACGCCGTGCACGACGCCGTCGTCGCCTCCGGCGCGGACGTGCTGCTCGTCGTCGGCAACGACCACGTCGCCAACGCCCGGGTGAGCGACTACGCCGACTTCACCTTCGGTCTCGCGGCGGAACACCGCGGCCCCGACGAGTGGTTCAAGCCCTGGCTGCGCGTCGAGGACTACGTGCTGCCCGGCGATCCGGGCGTCGCGGCGCGCCTCTTCGAGGCCGTCAGGGACACCGGCCCCGGCGTCCGCGCCGAGCCCGGCGACCTGCGCTTCGACGACAACCTCTCGGTGCCCACCGCCATGGCCCGGCTCGTCGAGACCGGCGTCAGGGTCGTGCCGGTGCTGCAGAACTGCACCGTCCCCCCGGTCCCCGACGAGCGCGCCTGCTACGCCTTCGGCGAGGCGCTGGGCGAGGCGATCCGCGCCCTGCCCGACGGGCTGCGCGTCGGCCTGCTCGGCTCCGGCGGCCTCAGCCACGAGCCCGGCGGGCCCCGCTACCTGGACATCGACGAGAAGTTCGACCGCTGGTGGCTCGACCTGCTCCAGGAGGGCGACCACGAGCGGATCCTCACCGAGGCGACCTTCGACCGCATGGAGCAGGCCGGCTCCGGCGGCACCGCCGAGCTGCTCTCGTGGGTGGTCGTCATGGGCGCCATCGGGCCGCGCCCGTGCACCTCGCTGGGGTACGTCGCGGTCGAGCAGTGGCGCTGCGGCGTCGGCGCCGTGCAGTGGCACCTGGACTGACCGCCGGCACCCGTCACGCCGCCCGTTCACTACAGAAGGACACCTGATGGCACTCGACCATTTCGATCCGCGGCTGCGGACGAACGACCTGGTGCAGGAGCTGAAGTGGGACCGCGAGCTGCGCGCCCGCTTCGAGACCTCCGAGGCGGAGGTCCTGGCCGCGTACCCCCTCACCGAGGAGGAGCGCGCCGCGATCGCCGCGCGCGACTTCCGCCGCCTCTACCACCTGGGGCTCCACCCCTACCTGCTGTCGCAGCTCGCCCGGCTGATCTACGGCACCGGCGAGAAGGCCGGCACCTCGGAGGCGGCGACGGCGCTCATCCGCTCGCTGCTGGGGGACGAGTACGAGACCTACATGGCAGCGCGCGGTGACTGACACGCTGACCGGCACGGGGACCGCACCCCCCGCGCCCGTGGTCGACATCCATACGCACGCCATGCCCCTGCCGCTGCTGCGTGCGCTGGAGCGGGAGGGGCGGGCGGACCTGTCCGGGGCCGCGGACCACGTGCTCACCCTGGACCCGGCGCTGTGCGGGCTGCCCGCGGGGGCGCCGGTGCCGCTGCCGCCCGAGCAGTACGCCATGGACCGCAGGATCGCCCTGCTCGACGCCTCCGGCGTCGACCACCACGTGGTGGCCGCGCCGCCGTTCCTCTTCGCCTCGCAGGCCACGGACGACGCGCTGGCGCTGGAGCTGGCCCGGCGCTCGAACGACGCGCTGGCGGAGTTCGCCGCGGGCTCCGGCGGCCGGCTGCACGGGCTGGCGACCGTACCCGTCGGCCATCCGGGGGCCGCCGCGGAGCTCACCCGGGCGCTGGACGAACTCGGCCTGGTGGGCGCCACGATGGGCACCTACGGCGCCGGCCGCGAGCTGGACCACCCGGTCAACGAGGACCTCTGGTCGGTGCTGGCGGCGCGCCGCTGCTTCACCCTGCTCCACCCGAGCCGGGTCTCGGAGCGCGACCGGCTCGCCGACTACCACCTCGTCCAGCTCCTCGGCTATCCGCTGGAGACCGCCCTCGCCGTCTCCCGGCTGATCTTCGGCGGCGTACTCGAACGGCACGAGCTGACCCTCTGCCTCGCCCACGGCGGCGGCTGCGCGCACGCCGTCGGCGCGCGGCTCGACCTGGGCTGGCACCGCAAGCCGGTGGCGCGGGTGGTCGGCAGCGAGCCGACGGAGTTCCTGCGCCGGCTGCTGTACGACACGGCGGTCTTCGACGTACGGACCATCGCCCGGCTCGTGGAGGACGTCACCGCCCGCAACGTCCTGCTGGGCACCGACACCCCGTTCGACCTCATGGACGACCGGCCGCTGGAGACCGTGCGCCGCATCGGCCTCGACGCCGCGGACGAGGCCGCGATCCTCGGCGGCAACGCCGCCGCGCTGCTGCCGGGCCTCGGCCTCGGTACCGGGCCCGCGCGGGGCGCCGGCGGGCGCTCGCTACCCTCGCCATCCCATTCCATCCAGTCGAAGGGCTGAGGACATTGAGCAGCGAAGCAGGGACGGACGAGCTGCGCCGGTCATCCCGCGCCGAGGCGGTCGCCAAGCGGATCGAGGGGCGGATCGCCGAGCAGTCCCTGCCCAGCGGTTACAAGCTGGGCACCAAGGAGAGCCTGCGCCGCGAGTACGACGTGGCCGCGGCCACGTTCAGCGAGGCCGTCCGGCTGCTGGTCTCCCGCGGCACCGTCTCCGTACGCCCCGGCGTGAAGGGCGGCATCTTCGTCGCCTCGCCGCCCGCGCTGGTCCGGCTGGGCCGCAAGATGCTGGAGCTGAGCGGCGATTCGGTGTCGGTCTCCGACTGCCTGGTGGTACGGGACACCCTGGAACCGCTCGTCGCGCAGGAGGCGATGCGCCACCGCACCGACGCCGACCTGGCGGAACTGCGCAGGCTCGCCGAGGAGATGGCCGCCGAGGGGCTCTCCGCCGCCGACTACCTCGCGGCCAACTGGGCGCTGCACCGCAGGATCGCCGAGATCACGCCCAACCAGATCCTGCGCCACACCTACGTCTCGCTGCTGGAGTTCGTCGCCAGCAGGCTGCGCGGCGTCACCGCCGACGAGCCCAGCCGGATCAACCCCGAAGGCCCCGCCGTTCACCGCGAACTCGTCGAGGCCATCGCCTCCGGCAGCAGGCCGCGGCTCGACGCCGCCATGGAGGCCCACGCCGGCCTCACCGTCACCCCCAGGGAGCCCGGATGAGCACAACGGCCTCGTCTGCCACGACGGCGCTCGTGGTGATCGACGTCCAGAACGACTACTGCCACCCCGACGGCGTCTTCGCCGCGGCCGGGCTGCGGGTCGCGGACCCCGACGGCCTGGTGGCGCGGATCAACGCCCTGGTGGCGGCGGCCCGCAGCGGCGGCCGGCCGGTGGTGTGGGTGCGGATGGAGTGGCCCGACGACGCCGCCGTCGGGCTGCTCGCCGAGCGCAGCCCGTTCCTCCGCGAGCGCGGTCTGCGGCGCGGCACCTGGGGCGCGGAGCCGGTCGCGGGACTCGACCGGCGGCCCGGCGACCACGAGGTGGTCAAGCCGCGGTTCAGCGCCTTCCACCGCACCTCGCTCGACGGCCTGCTGGCCGGGCTCGGCGTCGGCACCCTCGTCATGGCGGGCGTACGCACCGACTTCTGCGTGGAGTCGACCGTGCGCGACGCCTTCTTCCGGGACCTGCGGGTCGTCGTCGCCCGCGACGCCGTCGCCGGGTATGTCGAGGAACTGCACACCGCCAGCCTGCGGCTGATGGGCACCGTCTTCGCCGAGGTCGTCGACGGCGGGGAGGCCGCCGCGCTGCTCGCCGGCGGAGCCGGCCCCGGCCCGTCGCACGAGAGGAGCGGGACCGGTGCCGCTGGTCGAAGTGACGCTCGTTGAAGGCCGCTCGCCGGACCGACTGCGCGCCCTCATCGCCGAGGTGACCCGGGCCGTGGCCCGGACCGCGGACGCGCCGCCCGCGAGCGTCCGCGTGATCATCCGCGAGGTGCCCGCCACGCACTGGGCCGCGGGCGACGTGACCATCCAGGAGAAGCAGGAGCAGAAAGGCGAGGACCATGGACCTCATTCCGCACATCGTTGACGGCAGGGAGACCCGGTCGGCCTCCGGCGAGACCTTCGCCACGGTCGACCCGTGGACCCGCGAGCCGTGGGCCGAGGTGTCCCTCGGCGGTGCGGAGGAGGCAGGGCTCGCCGTCGCCGCCGCCCGGCGGGCGTTCGACGACGGGCCGTGGCCGCGGATGGGCTTCGCCGAGCGCGGCGCCATCCTCCACCGGCTCGCGGACCTGATCGACGAGCACCGCGGTGAACTCGCCCTCGCCGACACCACCGACATGGGCAAGCCGATCGCGGACAGCACCGCCAAGGACGTCCCCCGCTCGGCCCTGAACTTCCGCTTCTTCGCCGACCACGCCCGGCTCTCGGCGGGCGACGCGCTGCCCATGGACAGCGGGCACCACGCCTACAGCCGGTTCGAGCCGGCCGGGGTGGTGGCGGCGATCGCGCCGTGGAACTTCCCGCTGATGCTGGAGACCTGGAAGGTCGCGCCCGCGCTGGCCTGGGGCAACACCGTGGTGCTCAAGCCCGCGGAGGACACCCCGGCCTCCGCGACGCTCCTCGCCAGGCTCGCCCTCCAGGCGGGCATGCCGCCCGGCGTCCTCAACGTCGTGCACGGCTACGGGCCCGCGGCCGCGGGCGAGGCGCTGACCACCGACCCGCGGGTGGACCGCATCACCTTCACCGGCGAGTCCGGCACCGGCCGCGCCATCGCCCGCGCCGCGGCGGCCAACCTCACCCCCGTCAGCCTCGAACTCGGCGGCAAGGGCGCCAACGTGGTCTTCGCCGACGCCGACCTGGACTCCGCCGTCTCCTGGTCGATCAAGGCGATCTTCAGCAACGCCGGGCAGGTCTGCCTCGCCGGCAGCCGGCTGTACGTCCAGCGCGAGGTCCACGACGAGTTCCTGGCCCGCTTCACCGCCGCCGCCGAAGCGCTGGTCACCGGCGACCCCAAGGACCCCGCCACCCAGCTCGGCCCGCTCGCCTCGGCGGAACACCACGCCAAGGTCACCTCCTACCTCGACGGCGTGCCCGCCGACGGCGGCACCATCGTCACCGGCGGCCGGGGCGACGGCTGGACGGTACGCCCGACCGTCGTCACCGGCGCGCCGCCGGAGGCGCGGATCCACCGCGAGGAGGTCTTCGGCCCGGTCGTCGTCGTCACCCCCTTCGACACCGAGGCGGAGGCGGTGGCCGCCGCCAACGACAGCCCGTACGGGCTGAACGCGATGGTCTTCACCGAGAACCTGTCCCGGGCGCACCGCGTGGCGGCGGCGCTGAAGGCGGGCACGGTCTGGGCCAACTGCTTCTTCATCCGCGACCTGCGCGCGCCGTTCGGCGGGGTCGGGGACTCGGGGGTCGGGCGCGAAGGGGGGAACTTCAGCAGGGAGTTCTTCACCGAGCCGAAGGCCGTGGTGATGGCCGTGGCGCCCGCCTGAGACACACCCTCCCCTCCCTCCTTTCCCCTTCTGCACCGTCCCTCTCTCACGTCAGGAGTGCCCGCATGCCTGCTCCCTCCCGGGCCACAGGCGCCGCCCCGCCGTCCGCCGCGGTAGCCGCTGCCGCCGACGCGCTCGCCGCCGCCGCCAGAACCGGCGTCCCCTGCTCGCCCGTACGCGACCTCATCGGCGCCGCCGGCACGGCCGCGGCGTACGCCGTGCAGCGGCTCAACACCGAGCGGCTGCTCGGCGGCGGGCGGCGCGTCGTCGGCCGGAAGATCGGCCTGACGTCGCCCGCCGTGCAGCGGCAACTGGGCGTCGACCGGCCCGACTTCGGCGCGCTGCTGTCCGACATGGCGGTGCAGGACGGCGGCACCGTCCCCGCCGGCAGGCTGCTGCAGCCCAAGGTGGAGGCGGAGGTCGCGCTCGTCCTGGGCGCCGGGCTGCCGCACGAGCAGAGCACCGTCGCCGACGTGCTGCGCGCCGTGGACTTCGCGCTGCCCGCGCTGGAGATCGTCGACAGCCGGATAGCCGACTGGGACATCACCTACGCCGACACCGTCGCCGACAACGCCTCCAGCGGGCTGTTCGTGCTCGGCGGCACGCCGGTCCCGCTCACCGGCGTCGACCTGCGGGCGGTGGAGATGGTGCTCACCCGCGACGGCGAGCAGACCTCGGCGGGCCGCGGCACCGACTGCCTCGGCGGCCCGCTCAACGCGGCCGTCTGGCTCGCCTCCACGCTCGCCGCCGCCGGCGACCCGCTGCGCGCCGGCGACATCGTGCTCACCGGCGCGCTCGGGCCGATGGTGCCGGCGGCGCCGGGCGACGAGTTCGAGGCCCGTATCACCGGACTGGGTTCGGTCCGGGTCACCTTCGGGAAGGGAGAGGCGCGATGAGCGACGGGACATCCGGCCGCACGCCCGGTCGTACGAGGGTCGCCGTCATCGGCTCCGGCAACATCGGCACGGACCTCATGATCAAGGTGCTCCGGCTCTCCGGCAGCCTGGAGATGGCCGCCATGGCGGGCATCGACCCCGCCTCCGACGGCCTGGCCCGCGCCCGCCGCCTCGGCGTGGCCACCACGCACGACGGGGTGGACGGGCTGCTGGAGCTGGACGAGTTCGCGGACGTGGCGATCGTCTTCGACGCCACCTCGGCGGGCGCCCACCGCAGGCACGACGAGGTGCTGCGGGCCGCGGGACGCCGGGTCGTCGACCTGACGCCGGCCGCCCTCGGCCCGTACGTCGTACCGCCGGTGAATCTCGACGCCCATCTGGACGCCCCCAACGTCAACATGGTGACCTGCGGCGGCCAGGCCACCGTCCCGGTCGTCGCCGCCGTCAGCCGGGTCACCCCGGTGCACTACGCGGAGATCGTCGCCTCCATCGCCTCCCGCTCCGCGGGTCCCGGCACCCGCGCCAACATCGACGAGTTCACCGAGACCACCGCCGCGGCGCTGGCGCAGGTCGGGGGCGCGGCCCGGGGCAAGGCGATCATCGTGCTGAACCCGGCGGACCCGCCGCTGATCATGCGCGACACCGTGTACTGCCTCGTCGGCCCGTGCGACGAGGCCGCCGTCGCGGACTCGGTGGCCGAGATGGCCGCCTCCGTGCAGGCGTACGTGCCGGGCTACCGGCTCAAGCAGCGCGTCCAGTTCGACCGCGTCGCCGCCGACGACCCGCTCGGCGCCCTCGCGCCGGAGCCCGGCGACGCGGTGCGGGTCTCGGTCTTCCTGGAGGTCGAGGGCGCCGCCCACTACCTGCCGTCGTACGCGGGGAACCTCGACATCATGACCTCCGCCGCGCTGCGCACCGCGGAGCGGATGGCCGCCGACCGAACCGCGAAGGTGAGCACCCCGTGACCGAGACCCCCGCCTCCCCGCTGTACGTCCAGGACGTGACCCTGCGGGACGGCATGCACGCCCTGCGCCACCGCTACACCGTCGAGCAGGCCCGTACCATCGCCGCCGCGCTGGACGCCGCGGGCGTCGGCGCGATCGAGATCGCCCACGGCGACGGCCTCTCCGGCTCCAGCATCACGTACGGCATCGGCGCCCACACCGACTGGGAGTGGATAGAGGCCGTCACCGACGCCGCCCGCACCGCCGTCCCCACCACCCTGCTGCTGCCCGGCATCGGCACCCTGGCCGACCTCAGGCTCGCGCACCGCCTCGGCATCCGCTCGGTGCGCGTCGCCACCCACTGCACCGAGGCGGACATCTCCGCCCAGCACATCTCGGCGGCCCGCGACCTGGGCATGGACGTGGCCGGCTTCCTGATGATGTCCCACATGGCGGCACCGGAGGAACTCGCCCGCCAGGCCGGGCTGATGGAGTCCTACGGCGCCCACTGCGTCTACGTCACCGACTCCGGCGGCCGGCTGACCATGGACGGCGTCCGCGACCGCTTCCGCGCGTACCGCGACGTCCTCGACCCCGCCACGGAACTCGGCATCCACGCCCACCACAACCTGGCACTCGGCGTGGCCAACACCGTCGTCGCCGTCGAGAGCGGCGCCGTCCGCGTCGACGCCTCCCTGGCCGGCCAGGGAGCCGGCGCGGGCAACTGCCCGCTGGAGGCGTTCGTCGCGGTCGCGGACCTGATGGGCTGGCGGCACGGCTGCGACCTGTTCCCCCTCATGGACGCCGCCGACGACGTGGTCCGCCCGCTCCAGGACCGCGAGGTCCGCGTCGACCGCGAGACCCTGACCCTGGGCTACGCGGGCGTGTACTCCAGCTTCCTCCGCCACGCGGAGTCGGCGGCGGCCCGCTACGGCCTGGACACCCGCACGATCCTGGTGGAGGTGGGCCGCCGGGGGCTGGTCGGCGGCCAGGAGGACATGATCACCGACATCGCCCTGGACCTGGCCGGCACGTGACCGCGGGGGGACGCCCCGCCGCAGCGGCGGCGGGGCGTCCCTCTGGGCCGCGGCGGTCAGTTCGGGTAGAGCTGCTGCCGCGGGATGATCTGCTGGTCCTGGCCCGGGCTGGACCAGAGGAGCTTCATGTGGGCGTCGCCCGTCTGCTCCGCGTACTCGACCTTGAGGGAGTGGCGGGTGCCCGCCTGAAGGTCGACCTGGGCCTTGTCGACGCTGACGCCGTGCGGCGTCCAGTTGTCGATGACGAGCTTGCCGTCGAGCCAGACGCGCACGTTGTCGTCCGAGACCGTGGTCAGGGTGTACGTCTCGGAGCGGCGCGGTTCGACGCTGCCGGTCCAGCGGACGCCGAAGCCGTCGGCCGGGATGTTCTTCGCCGGTGAACCGGTGTACTTCCAGGAGTGGTTGATGTCCGCGTCGGTGCGGGTGACCTTCGGCGTGCCGGTGAGCGCGGGGTTGTCGTAGACCTCCTGCTTCAGGCCGGTGCCGCGGCCCGGTGCGGCCGTCGGGCCGGGGTCGACGGTCAGCTCGATGACGGTGGCGGCCTCGTTGGTGGCGCCGCCGGCGGGGGTGAGGTCGTAGCCGTCGCCGGCCTCGGTGACCGTGACCTGCTGATCGGAGCCGAGCACGCGGGCCGACTTCACGTCGATGTCCGTACGGGCCTTGAGGTGCAGGGCGCCGCCGGCGGCGGGCCACATGGTGACGGAGGCGTAGAGCTTGTCGCCCTTGCGGCTGACGTAGCCCCAGTCGGGCTGCTCGACCAGCCCGCCGAACCCGGCGCCGTAGACGGCGTCGCCCTGGCCGGCGGTGCGCAGCCAGTCGCCCATCTCGCCGAGCCGCCGGACCGAGGGCTCCGGAACGCGGCCGCGGGCGTCGGGGCCGACGTTGAGGAGGTAGTTGCCGCTGCGGGAGGCGGTGGAGAGCAGGTTGCGTACGAGCGAGGCGCTGGACTTCCAGTTCTCGTCGTAACGGGCGTACCCCCAGTGGCCGTTGAGGGTCATGCAGGACTCCCAGAGCTGCCCGTCGACGGGCGCGCCCGGGATCTCCTGCTCCGGGGTGCCGTAGTCGCCGTCGGTCACCCGGCGCTTGCCGACTCGGTTGTTGACGACGAGGTCGGGGTCGAGTCCGCGGAGGTATGTCTCCAGCCGCTCGCCGTCCTGCGCGGTCCAGGGGTTGTGCGGCCTGTCCGTCTCCCACTCGCCGTCGAACCACAGCAGCGCCGGATCGTAGTTGTCGACCAGCTCCTTGAGCTGGGCGTACATGCGCTTCTCGTACCGCGGGAACGTCGCCGGGTCGGCGAAGTCCGGGTCGTGCCAGTCCCAGATCGAGTAGTAGAAGCCGAGCTTGATGCCGGCCTCCTTCGCGGCCTTCTTCAGCTCGGCCAGGATGTCCCGGCGCTTGTCGAACGCCGAGTGGTCGCGCAGGTTCCACGAGTTGACCTTCGTCGGCCACATCGCGTAGCCGTCGTGGTGCTTCGAGGTGATGACGATGTAGCGCATGCCGGCGTCCTTGGCCGCCCCGACGACGGCCTCGGCGTCGAAGTCGGCGGGGTCGAAGGTCGCCGCCTGCTTCTCGTACTCCTCGTTCGGGATGCTGCACTGCCGCTTGATCCACTCGGCGTCGCGGCAGACGCTGCCGTCGGGGCGGGTGTACTCGCCCTCCAGGTTGGAGTACGCGCCGAAGTGGATGAACATCCCGAACCGGTCCTGCCGGAACCAGCTCGTCCGCTCGGACGTGAAGGGGGCGTCCACGGCGTGATCGGTCCCGGGCCCGCTCGCCGGCGGCGCGGCGGCGGGTGCGGCGGAGGGCGCCGCCGCCGCGCCGGCGGGCAGCGCGGCGGCGGCGAGTGCGGCGGCGACGAGCAGGGGGAGTGCGGTGACTCTCCGCGTGGTGCGGGGGCGAGGGGTGTGCATCGCGGCTCCAATTCATCGGATGACCCGGAAGGTAGGAACCGATACATCGGATGTCAATGGGCAGCGCATCGATAATCTGCTGTCAGGGGTGGAGAGTTGCGGGTGATAGATCCGATGTCTAGATCTGCGGGGGCCCGTTCAGGCCCCGCATGCCCGGGCTACGTGAAGCGCAGCTTGTCCTTTCTGGCCAGGTGGAGGGTGAGGAACGCCTGGCCCGCCATCGCGCCGATGCGGTGCTCGCGGCCGTAGTACGTGTTCTCGCCGGACGGGCCGTACGTGCGGCCGTCGTCGAACCGGGCCATCATGGCGAGCTGCTCCTCGTTGTGGCGGCGCTCCCAGGAGGCGGCGGCCGGGTCGATGCCGGTGTCCTGGGCGGTGAGGGAGACCAGCAGGTCGAAGTTGCCGAAGTAGAAGGGGAAGTGGGTGCCCCAGTCGTTGCCTTCGGGGTAGTAGATCTCGCCGCTGCGCGGCTGGTAGATGGTCTTCATGGTGCCGTCGGGGGCCGGGAAGGGCAGGTCGACGAGGGCGGAGTAGACGCGGGTGATGTTGTGCAGGGCGGCGCGCGGTGCGGTGCGCCCCGCGAGGCCGTAGACGAAGCCCTCGTAGAGGCTCTGGTCGAACGCGACCATGTAGAGCGGGTGCAGGATGTGGTGGTTGTCCAGGGTGCCGTCGTCGGCGATGTTCGTGCCCTGCAGCCAGGTGGACAGCTCGATGCCGTTGATCGTCTCGCCGCCGGTGAGGTCCGCGGGGCAGGCGGCGGCGGCCAGCAGGAGTTCGATGTTGCGCCGGGCCCAGACGGGGGCGCGCGGGTCGCCGGGCATCATGGCCTCGGCCAGCGAGAGGACGGCGGCGCTCCAGTTGTCCTCCTCCGCTTTGCTGTCGCCGGGGGTGACGGCCGTGCCGTCGCGGCGCTTCTCGTAGAGCTGTTCGCCGGAGGTGCCGATGAGGTGGACGTCGTTGCCGGTGGTGAGCCGGTCCGCCTCCCAGGCCGTCATCGCGGCGAGGTGGCCGCGCTCCCGGTCGTCCAGCTCGTCCCAGAAGAGCCAGCCGGCGAGGGCGGTGTAGTACGCCCACAGGGCGCTCTGCCAGGCGTTGCCCCAACGGGTGGCGGGATTGGTGTTGTTGGCAAGGTGGCGGGCCGCGATGGTGCGGATCAGGTTGCGGGTGCGGATGGTGGCGTTGGCGGCGGAGAGGGTGCGCGGGTCGTAGACGCCGGTGACCAGGGCGGTGGTGGCGGCGACCGCGGCCATGGCGGGCAGGCGGATGGCGCGCTCGTCGGTGCCGCGGAGGTCGATGTAGCCGTCGGGGAGGTAGGAGCGGTAAGTCCCGGCGTACCAGGGGCCGATGAGATAGCGCGCGCTGCCCGCCAGGATCGCCTTGACCCGCTGTCCGGCGGCGTCGTCGGCGCCGTACGAACCGATCCGGGCCCAGTCGATCGGCACCACCCCGCCGGGGGCGACGGCCGTTCCGGCGGCCCGGGCGGCGGCGGGGAGCCCGAGGGCCGCGGCGGCGCCGGCGGCGGCGGAGGCGCCGAGGAGATGGCGGCGGGACAGACGGTGCGAAGAGGTCATTCGGCGCTCCTGCGGTCTGTGAGGTGAGTGTCTCTGTGGATTCTCACGTGGGAATGGCATCTGACAAGGGGCGGCGTCGATACGCTGCCCCTCACTCGGGGCCGCCGGAGAGGAGCCGGCGGCCGCGCCGCGCCGCGTCGGGAGGAGATCCGTGGAGGACGAGTCGCAGTCGGGGGAAGCGAGCCCGGCGGTGCAGAAGCGGGTGCGGGAGAGCTTCGACCGGCAGGGGCTGATGCGCCATCTCGGGGCGCGGATCTCCCTGATCACGCCGGGCCGTGTGCACATCGTGCTGCCGGCCCGGCCCGAAGTCACCCAGCAGCACGGCTACTTCCACGCGGGCGCCACGAGCGCGATCGCGGACAGCGCGGGCGGGTACGCCGGGTACACGCTCTTCCCCGAGGACGCCGACGTGCTCACCGTCGAGTACAAGATCAATCTCCTGGCGCCCGCGGTGGGCGAGCACCTGGAGGCGGTGGGGACGGTGCTGAAGTCCGGGCGGACCCTGACGGTGTGCGGTCTCGAGGTCTTCGGGCACCGCGCCGACGGCGTGCGCAAGCTCGTCGCCAACGGCCAGCAGACGCTGATCCGTGTGCCGCGGGAGCGATGACCCCGCGTAGGCTGGCCGTGACCTTGTGGGGGGTTTCCGATGCGCCGAGTCCCGGCGGGCTGCGCCGTTCTGATCGCTCTGCTGGCCGGGTGCTCCGGCTCCGGTGAACTCGACCCGGTCACCGGTGAATGGGCGGCCGACGGCGCGCAGCCCGCGGGCTTCGCGCACTTCGCACAGAACGCGACGATCAGCGTCGACGGCGGCAAGGCCACGCTCGGTACGCCGCCGTCGAGCCTGTGCGGCGGCGCGACCGTGGAGGCGACGGGCGACGACGGCTTCCGGATCGCCTTCGCCGGGGCGAACTCGTGCGTCACGGTCGACGTGCCGGTGAGCCTCGACGTCCGGGTCGAAGGCGACACCCTCCGGGCCACCCCGACCGGCGCCCCGGGGGACGCGGTGTTCCGCTTCCGCCGCGCGGACTGAACGGCGGCGCGGTCCGCGGCGGCGGTCCGCGTCAGTCGATGCGGCGGGCGAGAAGGGCCGCCTGGGCGCGGTCGCGGCAGCCGGTCTTGGCCAGGAGGCGGCTGACGTGGCTCTTCACGGTGTGCTCCGAGACGACGAGGCGGGCCGCGATCTCCGCGTTGCTCAACCCCTCGCCGATCAGGGTGAGTACGTCGTGCTCGCGCGGGGTGAGGCCGGCGACGCGGTCCAGCTCCGTGCGGCGGGTGCGGCGGCCGGCGGCGTAGCTGCGGATGAGGCGGCGGGCGACGCTCGGGCTCAGCGCGCCGTCCCCGGCGGCCGTGGCCTCGACGGCGGCGGTGATCTGCTCGTACGACGCGCTCTTGAGCAGGAAGCCGCAGGCGCCGCCGGTGAGGGCCTCGTCCACGTACTCGTCCATGTCGAAGGTGGTGAGCATCAGCACCCTCGTACGGTCCAGGAGCCCGTGCTCCGCGAGCCGGGCCAGCACCCACAGCCCGTCGTGGCCCGGCATGCGCACGTCGAGCATGAGGACGTCGGGCGCGAGATCGCGGGCCAGCCGCAGGGCGTGGTCGCCGTCGCCCGCGGTGCCGACGACTTCGAAGCCGGGGCGGGTTTCGAGCATCAGGCGCAGCCCGTCGCGTACGACGCGCTCGTCGTCCGCGATGACGACGCGCACGGTGGCGGCCCCGGGGTCAGCGCTCGGCACCGACGGGCCCTCCCGCCGGGGACGTCGCGGGGGAGACCGCGGAAGCGGCCGCCGAAGGATCCGCCGGGGCCGCCGCCGGGATCGTGGCCGTGACGGCGAAGCGGCCGTCCGGCGCCGGACCCGCGGTGAGGTCGCCGCCGAGGGCCGCGATGCGCTCGCGGAGCCCGGTGAGGCCGACGCCGCTGCCGGGGGAGGGGGTGTGGCCGGGCGGCGGCGGGCCGCAGTCGACCCGCACCCGGGCGCCGCGCGCGTCGGCGCCGACCCGGATCTCGACCTCCGCCCCCGGCGCGTGGCGGCGGGCGTTGGTGAGCGACTCCTGGATCAGCCGGTACGCCGCGAGCTGCACGGGACGCGGCAGCGCGGCGGCCGGCTCGCCCATCTCCAGGCGCACCCGGCCGCCCGCCCGCTCCGCGGCCGCCACCAGCCGCGGCACGTCGGCCAGCCGGGGGGCCGGGCTGCGCGGGGCGGCCTCGCCGGTCTGGTCGCGCAGGACGCCCAGCATGTCGCGCATCTCCGTCGTCGCCTGCCGGCCCGCGCTCGCGACGGCGTCGATGCCCTCGCGCGCCCAGTCCGGCAGTTCGCCGGAGCGCGCCCGCAGCGTCTCCGCGTGCAGGACGAGCAGCGTGAGGGAGTGGGCCGCGACGTCGTGCATGTCGCGGGCGATCCGCACCCGTTCGGCCGCCGCCGCCCGCTCCGCGCGCAGCGCCTGCTCGCGCTGGGCGTCCGCCGCGCGCCGCTCGGCGGCGGCCAGTTCCTCGCGCCGGCCGCGCGCGGCCAGCCCCAGCGCCCAGGCGGCGGGCAGCGGCGCGAGCACGGCCAGCACGTCGGAGCCGCCGCGCCAGTCGTCGGCCGCCGTGGCGTGGTTGACCACCACGGCGACGGCGACGAGCGCCGCGCCGCCGGCCAGGGCGAGCGCGGAGTGCCGGGGCGGCGCGTGGGCCCCGGCCGCGTACAGCGCGAACGCCAGCGGCAGGACGGCCAGCGGGGTGAGCCCCACCTCGGCCCACGCGCAGGCCACCTCGGTGACGACCAGCGCGAGCAGCACCGCGGCCAGCGCCGCCAGCGGGCGTCGCCTGCGTACGGCGAGGCCCAGGGCGGCGGCGAGGCCGTAGCCGGCGAGGGCGAGCCAGCCGGCGGCGGAGCTGTCGGTGGTGGCCTGGTCGAGGAACGCCGGGGCCAGCGCGGCCGCCACGACGGCGATCTCCAGCGCCGCCACGGACCCGGGGCGGGCGGCGGCGAGCAGGGCGGGGGTGTCGGGCGTCGCGGTCATCGTCCCGAGCGTACGGGGACGGCACGCGGCCCGGCGCCGTCCGCGGGAGCGATCCGCGGCGGCGGCGCCTGGTCCCTGAGAGTGAGACGGGCGCGGGGCGATGCGCTCGCGGCGGCGATGCCCGCGCGGGCCCGCCTCGCGCTCAATGGCCTCATGGCAGCGAACGCGAAGATCCCGAACGACCCCGCCCCGCCTCCGGGTCCGCGCCCCGGTCCCACCCGGCTGGGCCGGACACTCCGGCGGACGAAGTGGCTCGTGGTGATCGTGTGGCTGGCGCTGGCCGCCGCCGGCACCGTCCTGGCCGCCGGGCTCGGCGACGTACAGCGCGACGACGCCGCCGCGTACCTGCCGAGCGGCTACGAGTCCAGCGTCGTCGCCGAGTTGACCGAACCCGACGCCGACCACCCGCGGGCCGAGACCGCCCTCGTCGTCTTCAGCCGGGAGGAGGGGCCGCTCACCGGCGCCGACCGCGCGGCCGTCACCGCCGGCCGCACGGCGCTGGCCGCCGTCGACGCCCCCGGCGTCGGGCGGCCCGGCGCGCCGGTGGTCTCCGACGACGGCCGGGCCGCGCTCGTCCCCGTACGCATCCAGCCTGAGCACGCCGACGACGAGCGGCTGGAGAACGGCGTGGCGGCGCTGCGGACCGCGCTCGACGGCGTCGGCGGCTCCGGCCTGCGCGTCCAGGTCGCCGGCGAGGCGGCCCTCGGCGTCGACAACAGCGGCGGCGACGTGGACGCGGCGCTCATGCTCACCTCCATGGTGATCGTGGCGGTCCTGCTGCTCCTCACCTATCGCAGCCCGGTGCTGTGGCTCGTACCGCTGCTCGCCGCGCTGGCCGCCGTGCTGACCGCCCGCGGCGCGGCGTACGGACTCGCCAAGGCCGGCCTGTCGGTCACGGACCTCTCCTCCGCCATCCTCATCGTCCTGGTCTTCGGCGCCGCCACCGACTACGCGCTGCTGCTGCTGGCCCGTTACCGCGAGGAACTCGCCCGCCACCTAGACCGGCACGAGGCCATGGCCGAGGCGCTGCGCCGCACCACCCCCGCCATCGTCGCCAGCGCCGGCACCGTCGTCGCCGGCCTGCTGTGCCTGCTGGTCGCCGACCTCGCCGGGCTGCGCGGCCTCGGCCCGGTGGCCGCGTCCGGCATCGCCGTCGCGCTGCTCGCCATGCTCACGCTGCTGCCGGCCCTGCTCGTGTGCGCGGGCCGCTGGCTGCTGTGGCCGCGCAGCCCGTACCCCGGCAAGCCGCGCGGCGCGGACAGCCACCGCATGTGGAGCGCGCTCGGCAGCCGCGTCGTCCGGCGCCCGCTGCGCTACGCGCTCCTCACCACCCTGGCCCTCGCCGCCGGCGCGGCCGGCCTGACCGGGCTGCACACCTCCGCCGACCCGCTGGACAAGGTGCCGCCGTCCGCCGAGTCCGCCGCCGGGCAGCGGGTGCTCACCGCCCACTTCCCCGACGGGGTCTCCGCACCCCTGACCGTCGTCCTGCCCGCCGACGCCGCGCCCCGCACCCTCCGCGCCGCCGAACGCACCGCCGCCGCCCTGCCCGGGGTCGCCGCCGCCGAGGCCGGCGACCCGGTCGCCGGGCGGCCCACCGTGCGCGTGGAACTGGACGTCGACCCGTACGGCGACGACGCCCGCGACACCATCCGCGCGCTCCGCGCCGACCTCGCCCGCGTCACCGACGGCGCCCTCGTCGGCGGCACCCCCGCCGTCCAGCTCGACTACCGCAGCGCGGCCCTGGACGACACCGGACGCATCGTCCCGCTCGTGCTGCTCGCCGTCGCCGTCATCCTCACCCTGCTGCTGCGCTCCCTGGTCGCCCCGCTGGTGCTGATGGCCGCGAACGTCCTGTCGTTCGCGGCCTCGCTGGGGCTGGCGACGCTGGTCTTCGACCACGTGATGGGCTTCGGCGGCGTGGCCGCGGACCTGTTCGTCTACATCTTCGTCTTCCTCGTCGCCCTGGGAGTCGACTACACGATCTTCCTCATGGAGCGCGTCCGCGAGGAACGCCGACACGCCCCCACCCGCGAGGCCGTCCACCGCGGCCTCACGGCCACCGGCGGCGTGATCACGGCCGCGGGCCTGGTCCTGGCCGGCACCTTCGCGGCCCTGGGCCAGATCCCGGACGTGACGGTCGCCGAGGTCGGCATAGCGGTGGCGATCGGCGTCCTGATCGACACCTTCCTCGTGCGCTCCCTGCTCATCCCGGCCGCGGTCACCCTCCTCGGCGAGAAGACCTGGTGGCCGTCCCGCCCACCACGGTGATAGCCCCGGCCCCGGCCCGGAACGGCCGCACAGTCAGCGCCCGTACCGGACGACTCCGTCGACCGGGGCCCGCCGGTCCGCGGCCCGTTCGAGCAGCGGGCTCTCGCGCAGGGCCGACTCCAGTTCGTAGTCGGCCCAGGTGACACCGCCCGCGATGACGTACGTCTCCACCGACCCGGCCTCCAGCAGGTAGATCTCATGCCCCGCCCGGATCTCCCCGAGCCTGCCCTCCAGTTCCGCCCGCTCCGGCGGCGCGGCCCGGCGCAGATGCACGGGACCGAGGTCGTTCCAACTGGAGATCCGCCACAGGTCGGAGAAGAGGATGTCCCGTACGACGAGGGTGTCGTCCACGTCGAGGTCTTCCAGCGGCGGAGTGCCGCGGAAGACGGCGCACGGGTAGTTGGGCCGGTAGACCAGCAGCCCGAAGTGACGCTCGTCCCGGAACTCGGGCACCGCTTCTTCCCGCCGTTCGGTCGTCACGTCACGGGCCTCCACTCGTCGAATTTCCTGTTCCAGCGGTAGAAGTCAACCTTATCCATCAGGCCGGCCTTGTGGACTTGGATCAGTTCCCACTGGGTCGCGAAGATGCGCCCGTTGGCGAAGGCGTCGTCCGCCAGGTGCAGGCCGCCGGCGTCGTTGAGCGCACGGTTCAGCGCGCGCGCCGGCCCGCCGCCCGCGGCGGGCAGGCCGTCGAGCATGAAGGAGATGCGGCCTTCGCCGCGGCCCACCCGGGCGATCGCGTTGACCACCTCGTCCTGCCAGGTGGCGGCGAACGCCGGATCCATGAAGTGCCGGGCCTGTACGACCTCGGCGAAGTCCTGCACCTGGAGGCCGCCGCGCGTACTGCGGCCGAGGGCCACGTGGTCGAGCGGGCCGATGAAGCACGGGGTGAGACCCAGCGGATCGAACCACGTGTGGGGGTTGTGGACGTAGGCGTACGGGTTGGGTGCCGGGGTCAGTCCGAGGGGATCCGGGCTCGCGTAACGCGCCGTATCCGGGTCGTAGTAGCGCTGGCAGTTGTAGTGGAGACCGGTCTCCGGATCGAAGTACTGACCCGGGAAGCGCAGTGGGGTGTAGGCCGCGGAGTCGGCGGGCCAGCGGGTGTGGCCCCAGAGGGTGCGGCGGGCGCGCCACGCCACCTGCCCGTGCGGATCGACCAGTTCGGTCGGGGTTCCGACGAGGTCGGTGACGATGGCGAAGAAGCGGGAGTCGACCTCCTCCTGCGTGGTGGCCGCCGTCAGCCGTTCCGCCTGTGCGACGGGCTGCAGCCCGTCGTACTCCCAGGTCAAGGTGGCGTGGTGGGGCTGCCCCGCGGTCACCGTGGTCTGCTCCACCAAGGTGTTCCCGTCCCAGGTGAACAGGGTCTCCTCGGCGACGGCGGAGCCGTCGGGCGTCATCCGGTGCTTGGCGAGGCGGCGGCCGAACGGGTCGTAGAGGTAGCGCCAGACGGTGCCGTCGGGGGTGGTGACGGCGGTGATCCTGTCCTCGGCGTCCCACTCGTAGCGCCAGACCTCCGGCTTGCGCGACAGCCGGGACCTGGAGCGTACGGTGACGCGTCCGGCGGCGTCATACGTGTAGCGGACCCGGCCCGCGCCGACGAGCCGGCCGCTGTCCAGCTCACGGGACCCCCGGGCGTCGGGGGCCCACTGTTCGGGCCAGGACGCCCGCGTCTGGTTCCCGGCGGGGTCGTAGGCGTACTCCTCGCGCCAGCCGTCGGCCTCGACGCCGGTGACCCGGCCCACGGGGTCGAGCCGGAAGCGGCGCGAACCGCGGTGGTCCTCGACCTGGACGAGGTGACCGTCGCCGCGGTAGCCGTACCGGCGCCTCAGCACTTCGTCGGCGGGGCCGTGCACCCGCTGCTCGGCGAGGCGGCCGGCCGCGTCCCAGGCGCTGTCCAGAAGGAGGCCGTCGTCGATCGCCCGCGTCGTTTCGCGGCCCGCGGCATCGAAGGCCGAACGGATGACATGGCCGGCGAAGTCCACCTCGGTGCGCTGCCCCGTCTCGTCGTAGCCGTAGCGGGTACGGCCGCCGCCGGGCGTCACGCGCTCCGTGGGCCGTCCGATCGCGTCGTGTGCGACGGCCAGCGTGCGGCCGTTGACCGTCTCGGCGGTCAGCCGGCCGAGGACGTCATGGGTGCGGCGCAGATCGCAGCCGGGGGCGGTGGCGCGCAGGAGCCTGCCGAGCGGGTCGTGTGCGAACGTCGTGGCGACGCCGTCGACGAGCTTGGCCACGATCTGGCCGGTCCAGTCCCGCTCGAACTCCACGGTCTGGCCGAGCGGGTTGGTCCGCGAGGACATCCGGCCCGCGGCGTCGTGGCCGTAGCTGATGCGGACGCCGTGGAAGTCGGTCTCGGCGGTGAGGTTTCCAGCCGGATCGTACTCGTACGTCCACTCCCGGCCTTCCGGGTCGGCCACCGCGGTCAGCCGCAGCAGCGGGTCGTAGGTGTAGCGGTACGTCGCCCCGCCGGGGTCGGTACGCGCGGAGAGGAGGTCGAAGTGGGTGTACTCGTAGCGGGTGGCGCCGGCCTGCGCGTCGCGGTGGCCGACGCAGTTGCCCTCGCCGTCGTACTCCCAGGTCTCCCGCGCACCGTCAGGCGCGGTCCGGACGGCCAGTCTGCCCTCCACCGTCCAGCGCAGCCGGGTGACCCCGCCGTGCTGATCCGTCACCTCGGTCACCCGGCCGAACGCGTCGTGGCGGCGGACGATGCGGTGGCCGGCGGAGGTGGAGATGGTCAGGGGCAGCCCCGCGGCGTCGCACTTCACGTGCGTCGACTGTCCCAGCGGATCGGTGATCTCGGCGAGATGGCCGAACTCGTCGTACGCGTAGCGCGTGAAGGACCCGGCCGGGTCGGTAACCGACACGACCCGGCCCCCGGTGTCGTACTCCCAGAACCAACTGGCGCCGTCGGTGAGCCGGAGTGAGGTGAGCCTGCCGAGGTCGGAGTACGTCAGCTCCGACTCGGTGCCGTCCGGGTGGACCACACGGGTCGGCTGGCCGGCCGGGTTGTTGGTGTAGCGGGTGGTGTGGCCGAGTGCGTCCGTCTCCGAAACAACGTGGTGGTGCGCGTCGTACGCGGTGCGGGAGACTGCTCCGAGCGGGTTGATCTCGGCGATGACCTGGGTGTTCTCGTTGATCACGAAGCGCGTGGTGGCGCCTTCCGGGGTGGTGAGCGTGGTAATGCGCGCGCCCGGCCACGCGGGGTCGGAGCCGTCATACGCGAGGACGAGGGCGAGGACGCCGGACTCGCCGCGCTGCGCGACGCAGCGGTCGTGCTCGTCGTACGTGTATGTGTAGCGGCGGCTGTTGCGGTCGGTCCACGAGGTGATGCGCAGCCGCTCGTCGTAGGTGAAGCGCAGCGGGAGACCGGAGGAGTTGACGTCCTCGGTCAGGTTGCCGTCCTCGTCGTAGGCGAAGCTCTTGACGGTGACGTCGCTGCCGTCGTCGGCGGCACTGGCGAGGGCGAGGGCGGTGATGCGGTCTCCGGCCGTGGTGACCTTGAGGTGGTAGCCACCGGAATGCCGGATGCCGGCCAGTGCGCCGTCCTCGTCGTAGCCGAAGTCGAGGGTGTGGCCGTCACGATCCGACACCTGCTCGATACGGGCGACGCCGGCGCCGAGGACGTCGTCGTCCGAGGGCGGGGCGAAGCGGCGGGTGTGGCCCCTGACGGGATCCGTGACGCGGTAGCGGCCGTCCTCCAGACGCCGCAGCGGCCAGCGGGGCCCCTCCTCGGGCAGGACGTCCTCGTCCGCGCGGGCGGGATGCGGGTACTTCAGCAGCAGCCCGTCCTCGGAGACGAGGACCACGCCGTCGTCCTCGGCCTCCACCCGCTGGTCGGCGGTGGAGGTCCAGGTGGGGCCGAACCAGCGGCCGGCCAGGTAACCCGACTCCGCCCGACGGGTGAAGGCCAGCGGCAGCGCACCCGGCAACTCGACGTCGGTCTGCGTCAGGAACATCTTTCCCGTCGCCATGTCCACCGGGTCACCGCAGCCGCGGATGACGTTCTTGAGGCGGTTGTAGGCCCCCTTGGCCCCGTTCGCGAGCATGTCGCCGCCGCGTTTGGCCAGGCCGAGGACAGCGGCCTTCATGGCCTTCATGCCCGCCATGGCCTTCATGCCGCCCTTGGCCATCTTGGCCAGCCCGCCGAGGGTGGTGAGGCCCTTCATGCCGGGGATGCAGTCGAGGGCGGCGAAGGCGACGTCCCACAGAGATGCCTCGCCGTTCATGTACTTCATCAGTGTGTCGGCGAGGACCACGAGGGCGGCGGCGAGGACGACCCAGGCGAGGGGTCCGCCGATGATGAGGACGACGATGCCGAGGACGGCGACGATGACTTTGCAGACGGTGACGATGGTGTCCCAGTTGTCCTTGACCCAGTCGACCGCCTTCTCCCACCACTTCCGGTTCTGAATACCGGCATCCGAGGCTTCTTCGAGTTTGTCCTTGGCCTCGGAGGCGGCGTCCTCGCGCATCTTCTTCGCGTCGGCGGCCATCTTCTTGGCGGCTTCGAGGCCGCCTTGGGCGTTGTCGACGGCCGTCTGCGCGGAGGCGCGCGCGGACTTGGCGTCGGTGGCGTTGCGGGTCGCGGCGCGTACCTCGGACTCGTCGGGCTTCTCCTTGCCCTCCTTCTCGTCGTACTCCTCGGTCTTCTTCGTCGCCCGCTCCACCCACGAATTCGCGGAGTCAAGGCGGCCGTTGGCGGCGGTCAGATCACTCTGGGCTTCCCGGCCCTTGGCCAGGGCTTTGTCGGCCAGCGACTGGGCCCGCTCCAGCTTCGGCCAGTACGCCGCCAGGGCATCGCCCGCCAGGTCGTAGGAGCGCTGGAGCTTCTTGAGGTTCTTGGGGACTTCCTCGAACTCGTCCTGGAACGCCTTCGCGGTCTTCCCCGCCCAGCGAAGGAGGGCGTCCTCACCGGCCATCCCCTTGATCTGCCGCAACGCATCCGCCACGTCATCGGCGAAATCGTGCAGCTCACGCGCCAACTGCTTGACCCGCTCCGGATCACCCGGCGTCGGGTCGTCATCCAGATCGAGTACGTGCCAGTCCGTCGGCCGATTCCCCATACCTGCTCACCAACCCCCCGTGGCCTCCCGCCTTGTTATGGGCGGTGAGCCCCTTCAACGAAGGTACACCTGGCTGTGTCCACGCAGGGTTTGTCTGCGCGGCGGCGGGCTCCCGGGCCGGGGCGGCCGGGGGCCCGTGAAGGTGTGCTCGCGGCTGCGCGGATTGTGTTCGTTGCGGCGGTAGCGTCGGCGGGCGGCAAGTCACGGCGGGATCGGTGTCGGATCCGGGCGGGCGCGTTCGTGGAAGAGGTGAGAGGGCGCCCGCCGGGGCGGCCGGAGAAGGGAACGATCATGAAGCTGACGACCGTCACCAACGTCTCCGTCGACGGAGTGATGCAGGGCCTCGGCCGGGCGGACGAGGATCGCAGGGACGGGTTCGAGCGCGGCGGGGTGGGCGCTGCCGTTGTTCGGGCGGGAGGCGGAGGCGTATCTCGGGGAGGTGTACCAGCGGGCCGACGCCTTTCTCTTCGGGCGCTGGACGTACGAGGTCTTCGCCGGCTCCTGGGGCGTGCTGCCCGACCCCGGGGACAACCCCATCGGCGGCCCGCTGAACCGGCAGCCCAAGTACGTGGTGTCGAACACGCTCGACGAGCCGCGGTGGGCCGGCACCCGCGTCCTCTCCGGCGACCCCGTGAGCGCCGTACGGGAGCTGAAGGCCGGCGCCGACGGCGAGGTGCAGGTGCACGGGAGCGGCAGGCTGCTGCGCTGCCTGCTCGCGAACGGCCTGGTCGACGAGATCACGCTCCTCACGTACCCCGTGGTCGTCGGCCAGGGCCGGCGGCTGTTCCCCTCCGACGGGCCCGACGCCGCGCTCGACCTGCTGGACCACCGGGCCTTCCCGGGCGGCGTCACGGCACACGTCTACCGGCCCGCCGGCCGCCCGGAGTACGCCGGTGAGGAGGCCGGCCCGGGGCGCTGACCGCACCGCCCCGGTCTCCCGCCCCGACCGCCTCCCCCCGGCCGTACGCGGCCCGTAGCCGAAAGGACCTCCCGATGCAGTACCTGGTCTCCGTGATCGACGACAGGACCGCCTCCGCCACCGAGGCGGAGATGACCGCCATCGACGCCTTCAACGACCGGCTCCGCGCCGCGGGCAACTGGGTCTTCGCCGGCGGCCTCGCCGCCCCCGACACCGCCACCGTCATCGACAACAGGGGCGAGCGGCCGCTGGTCACCGACGGGCCGTTCCTGGAGTCCAAGGAGTTCCTCGCCGGCTTCTGGGTCATGGAGGCGCCCGACCTCGACGTCGCCCTCGCGCTCGCCGCCGAGGGGTCGAGGGCCTGCAACCGCCGGGTCGAGGTACGGCCGTTCCTGTGAGCGACGAGGGGGTACGGGACGCGGTCGCCCGCGCGCACCGCGCGGAGTGGGCGCGTATCGTCGCCGCGCTGACCCGGCGCTTCGGCGACCTCGACATCGCCGAGGAGGCCGCGGCCGAGGCGTTCGCCACCGCCGTCGAGCGCTGGCCGGCCGACGGCGTGCCGCCCGGTCCCGGCGCCTGGCTCACCACCACCGCCACCCGCAAGGCGATCGACCGGATCCGGCGCGAGAGCAAGCGCGACGACAAGCAGCGGGAGGCCCGGATGCTCCACGACGACACCCCGCCGGAGGCCGTCGGCGCCATCGACGACGACCGGCTCCGGCTGATCTTCACCTGCTGCCACCCGGCGCTCGCACCGGAGGCCCGGGTGGCGCTGACGCTCCGGCTGGTCGGCGGGCTGACCGTGCCCGAGATCGCGCGCGCCTTCCTGGTGCGGGAGCCGGCGATGGGGCAGCGGATCACCCGCGCGAAGGCGAAGATCAAGGCGGCCGGCATCCCCTACCGGGTACCGGCCGCGGAGGATCTGCCGGCGCGGGTCTCCGGCGTGCTCGCCGTGCTCTACCTGGTCTTCAACGAGGGCTATCTGCCGACCGGTCCGGACGCGGGACCGGTGCGCCGCGACCTGACCGCCGAGGCGATCCGGCTCACCCGGCTCGTCCGCACCCTGCTCCCCGCGGACGGCGAGGTCGCCGGGTTGCTCGCGCTGATGCTCCTCACCGAGGCCCGCCGCCCCGCCCGGATCTCGGCGGCCGGCGAACTCGTGCCCCTCGGCGCGCAGGACCGCGGCGCCTGGGACGGCGCGCTGGTCGCCGAGGGCCACCGGCTGGTGCGCGAGCGGCTGGCCACCGGGCAGGCCCCCGGCCGCTACCAGATCCTCGCCGCGATCAACGCCGTGCACACCTCCGCGCGCGACGTGCGCGACACCGACTGGTCGCAGGTCGTCGCCCTCTACGACCAGCTCGTACGGATCGATCCCTCGCCGGTCGTCGCCCTCAACCGGGCCGTCGCGGTCGCGGAGACCGACGGCCCCGACGTCGCGCTGGCCGCCGTCGACCGGCTCGCGGACGGCCTCGCCGGCTATCACGCCTTCCACGCCACCCGCGCCGACCTGCTGCGCCGGCTGGGCCGCGGCGCGGCGGCACGCGCGGCGTACGACCGGGCGATCGAGCTGGCGGGCAACACCGCCGAGACCGCGTATCTGACCCGCCGCCGCGGCGAGTTGGGCTGAGGAGGCGGGCGGCCGGCGGTCGTCCGTCTCTGCCAAGGTCTCGCTGATCACGCGGGGGGCGAAGCCGGGATCGTCTCGGCGCGGATGCTCGCGGGGAGGCGCGCGAACGGCGGTGTCAGCGCGGCTCGTCGAGGGCGCGAAGCTGCCGGCGGTACGACAGCACCGCGGTCACCGTGAACACCAGCGGCAGCCCGGCGCCCATGACGGTGTACGGGGCGAGGACCGTCTCCAGGGGATCCGGCAGGCTCACGAAGACCGGCACGAGCATGAGCACGACCAGCGGGAAGAACGACACGAACGTCCAGGCGAAGCCCACCACCATCGCCGAACGCCGTGCGACCAGCCGGTCGATCCGGGCGGCGGCGGCCGGGTCCTGTGCCCAGCCCGCGCCGCGCAGCCGCTCCCAGTGCGCGCGCAGGGCGGCGACCTCGCGGTCGACGTCGACGTGGCGGTCGTCGAGGTACGGCAGTGGGAGCCGGCTGCCGTCCGGCCCGTAGGCGCAGGTGAGCACCTCCGGCGCGTGGCTCTGGGTGCCGGCGCCCGGATTGGGCTCGATCCGCAGATCCTGGATCTGCGCCCAGGCCAGGGAGCGCTGCCGGACCACCCCGCGGACCCTGACGCCCGCCTCGTCGGCGGTGGTCGCACAGCGCAGGGCGCCCCGGACGAGGAAGACCGCGAGCAGCAGGACGGCCTGGCCGGCGGCGACGCGGATCTGCCAGGGGACGTCCTCGACGAGCAGCACGGGAACGACGCCGGCGACCGACGCGAGACCCACGGCCGTGATCATCGCCCCGGCCTGGGCCGCGCTGATCCGGTACGTCCGCGGTAACCCGTCCTCGCTCACGCGCCGTCCCCCGTCGTCTCGGCCCCGGCCGCCTGCCGCCGGACGCACGGCACATGCTGCCGCGGCGGCCCCGCACCCGTCGAGGACCGACAGACCCTAGCGCTGGAGCTTGCCGTCCTCGATGCGGGTCTGGCCGAGCGGCGTCGCGTCGCGGAACTCCGGCAGCGTCATCGGCTGGTCGTAGAGGAAGAAGCTCTGGTTGCTGCCGATGGTGAACTCCATGTACGCGCCCGTGGTGGCGTCGAAGCCGTAGTACGCGCTGCACTGGCCGCCCGAGTAGTAGACGCCGTCCATGCCGGGCGCCGTCTTCGTCACCATGCCGTTCTGGGAGGAGTCGACGTCCTCCGGCGGGGTCAGCATGGCGCAGTACGAGACCGGCAGCCCTTCGAGGACGAAGTAGCCGTACTCGCCGTTGGCGTTCTGCAGGTAGACGTACGACAGCTTCCCGGGCTTCTCCCAGTTGTCGACCCACTTGTTGATGGTCTCCCGCGTCGGGGAGTACCGCATCGCGTCCGCCGGCTGGCGCTGCACGAGCCGGTCGTAGCCGGACTGCTTGGTCCGCGACTCCTGGGCCTGGGAGGAGTCGTCCGTGCAGGCCGCGGCGGTGAACGCGAGGACGGCGGTGGCGGCGAGGGCGGTGAGGATACGGGTCAGGCGGCGCACGAGGTCTCCTTCGCGTCGGTGCTCAGCTCGGCGGGCAGCCCGGCGTCCTTGAACGCCTTGCGGTGCTCCTGCCGGGACTTGGCGTTGTAGTCGTTGACCAGCTCGGCCCGGGCGGCGCGCAGCGCGGTGAGGGAGGTGGTGATCTGATCGGTGCGGTACTCGGACGGCTTGGTGTCCAGCTCGTCCCGGAGCGCGCCGATCTCGTCCTCCTTCGTCTGCACCGCCGCGCACAGGTCGAAGAACTCCTCGTAGGTGGAGAGGCGGAACTCGCCCGAGCCCACGGTGCGCTCGCGCGCTTCCGCCGCGCCGCGGAAGGGCGCGGTGGACCAGGCCGCCCCGCCCCAGGCGAAGACGCCGGCGACGTAGACGAGGGCGAGCAGCACGATCCCGGCGAGCGTGTAGCGCAGGGCGCGGCTGCCTTCGGCGAACACTCGTGAGTCGGTGGGCACGGGTCCTCCTCGCGGTCGGTGCGCGGCCGGGCCGGATGCCCGGTTCCGCGCGCGGCTGGCGCGGCTCGCCCCCCGCCGGTGCGGGTGGAGGGGATCCGGCCGGTACGGTCCGTGTCCGTCCGGTCACCGCCGCCTGCTCAGTTGTACTGCGCCGGTCCCGGGACTCCTCCCGAGCACGCGTGCGGGGTACGGGCCCGGCCCCGCCGTGCGGCGGTGAACCGTGACCCGTACCCCGGTGGTGCGGCGCGGCGGCCTGCCGTCAGAGGCGTACCTCCTCGGCACCCGCACCCGCACCGGCACCCGCGTCCGCCCCGGCGGCGCCGGCCGCGGGACGGCTGCTGCCGCGGCGGCCCATGAAGAGCGCGGTGAGCAGCGCACCCGCGGCCGCCACTGCGGCGGCCCCGGTGAACGCCGCGCTGAACCCGTCGGTGAGCGCCGGCAGGTCGCCGAGGCGGTCGGCGCCCTGCGAGGTGGCCAGCGCGGTCAGCGCCGCGAGGCCGAGGGCGGAGCCCACCTGGTACGTGGTGTTGACGATGCCGGACGCCAGCCCGGCCTGCTCCTGCGGGACGCCGGACATCGCCGCCATCAGCCCCGGGATGTACGCCAGCGACATGCCCAGCGCCGCGACGAGCGAGGCGGGCAGGACGTCGACCGCGAACGACCCGGTGGGCTCGACCGCCGACAGCCACAGCAGCCCGGCCGCCAGCGTCAGCAGCCCGCCGACCAGCAGCGGCTTGGGCCCGAACCGGCCCAGCAGCCGGGCGGACAGCAGGGTCATGACGACCATCAGCAGCCCGGTCATGGGCAGCAGCGCGGCACCGGAGGCGAAGGCCCCGTAGCCGAGGACCTGCTGGAGGTAGAGGTTGAGGAAGTACCACATCGGAATCCAGGCGGCGCCGAGCAGCACCATGGCCAGGTTCGCGGAGGCCAGCCGCGGCGTGCGCCACACGCCCAGCGGCATGAGCGGCGACCGGGCGGTGCGCTGGATCACCAGGAAGAGCGCCAGCAGGGCGGCGGCGCCGGCCAGTTGGACGACGGTGGCGGCGGCGCCCCAGCCCACCTCGGGGGCCCGGACGACGGCGAAGACCGCGAGCGCCAGCCCGGCGGTGACGGCGCCGGCGCCGAGCACGTCCACGCCGCCGCGGCGGGGCTGGACGGACGGCAGCAGGCCGGTGGCGAGCAGGGTGGCGATGCCGATGGGCACGTAGATGATGAAGATCCACGGCCAGCTCAGCCACTCGGTGAACACGCCGCCGAGGAAGACCCCGGCGGTGCCGCCTGCCGGGGCCGCGGCGCCGTAGAGCGCGAGCGCCTTGCCCAGCTCCCGCGGGTCGTGGCTGAAGAGGATCATCAGCAGGGTCATCGCGGAGGGCGCGATGAGCGCCCCGCCGACGCCCTGCACGGCGCGCCCGGCGATCTCGACCGCCGCGCTCTGCGCCGCGGCGGCCACCACGGAGCCGGCGATGAGCACGCCCCATCCGGTGACGAACACGCGCCGGGCGCCGAAGAGGTCGGAAAGCCGGCCGCCGAGGAGCAGCAGACCGCCGAAGGCGACGACGTAGGCGTTGAAGACCCACTGCAGATCGCCCGGTGAGAAGCCCAGGTCGCGCTGCATCTCGGGGAGCGCGACGCCGATGATCGAGGTGTCCATGATGACCATGAACTGCGCGGTGGCGAGCACGAGCAGTGCCCACCAGCGGCGGGGGTTGACGGATGACATGGCAGTACGCCTCCTCTGAGAGAAATACCCCCTGGGGGTATGCGAGGAAGATATAACACTACCCCTGGGGGGTATGCAAGTCCGGGGTGGCTGAGGGTGCCGTCCGGGACGGGGTGGGGGTGATCCCTGACGCCCCGGGGCCGCCGCGCCGGTTGACTGCGGTCAACGGCGCGCGGCGACCGCCGCGGGCCGTACCTGACCGAGGGGGATCGACATGACCGACGGCATACGTGCGACGGGGCGCCGCTGGGCACTGCTCGCCGCCGTGGGGGCGCTGGTCGCGGGCGGCATCGCACCCGCCGCCGCGCTGGACGCAGGGGAGCGGAACGCCGGGTTACCCGCCGGGCACGACGGCACGCAGGCGGCGCTGGACGCCATCGTCGCGGAGGGCACCCCGGGCGCGCTCGCCGCGGTACGCGACGGGCGGCAGCGGTGGTCCGGAAACGCCGGGGTGCGGGACCTGGCGACGGGCGAGCCGCGCCGGGACCGCGACCGATTCCGGGTGGGCAGCCTCACCAAGACGTTCACCGCCACGGTGCTGCTGCAACTCGACGCGCGGGGGGTGCTCTCGCTCGACGACACCGTCGAGCGCTGGCTCCCCGGCGTCGTCCGCGGCAACGGCAACGACGGCCGCAAGATCACCGTGCGCCAGCTTCTCGACCACACCAGCGGGATCTTCAACTACAACCGCGACGAGGGCTTCCTCGCCACGTTCACCGGCGAGTCCTTCCTCGACCACCGCTACGACGGTGCCACCCCGGAAGAGCTGGTCGAGATCGGTCTGTCGCACCCGCCGCTCTTCGCCCCGGGCACCGGCTGGGAGTACTCCGACACCAACTACATCCTGGCCGGCATGGTCATCGAGCGCGCCACGGGCGACTCCTACGCCTCCCAGGTCGGCCGGTGGATCCTGAAGCCGCTGAAGCTGCGGGCCACCTCCGTGCCCGGCTCCTCCGCCGCGGTGCCGCGTCCCCACGGCCGGCACTACTCCAAGCTCTACGAGGAGGACCCGAACGCCCCGGTCCACGACGTGACCGAGTTCAACCCCACCGTCGCCTGGTCCGCCGGGCAGGTCATCTCCACCACCGGCGACCTGAACCGCTTCTACGCCGCCCTGCTCGGCGGGGAACTGCTGCCCCGCGAGCAGGTGGACCAGATGCTCACCACCGTGCCCATCGAGTCGGAGGAATCGGGCGCGAGCGGCGCACCCACCGCGGCGTACGGCCTCGGCATCCGGTCCGACCGGCTCTCCTGCGGGGTCACGGTCTGGGGCCACGGCGGCCAGGTGCCCGGCTCCCTGTCCCGGGCCGCGGCGACCCGCGACGGCCGCCACGTGCTCACCGTGAACCGGAACGGCGACTGGGGCGCCCAGGAGGGGGAGAACGCGGTCCTGGAGGCCGAGTTCTGCGGCTGACGGCCGGAGGGCCGCCCCGCCGGAAGCGGGGTGGCCCTCGCCGTGTGGCCGCCGGTGCGGCCCGCCTCTCCCGGGGCTCGTGGGTCGGTCGCCGCGCGTCGCCGCGGGCGGCGCGCAACCGCAGGTCGGGGTGGTCGCGTCCGAGAGGGGTACGGGCCGGGCGCCGCCCGCGCCCGCGCGGGTAACCTGCTCCCGGCGCGCGCCGAACGGGCCGTGCGCCGGGGTGACTTGGGGGGAGTACCGGGGGATGACGGGGGAACCACCGGCCGGTGTGCCGCAGGCGGCGCCGGCCGAGGTCGGGCCGTACCGGATCGTCAGACGGCTGGGCGCCGGCGGCATGGGGCAGGTCTATCTGGCGCGCTCCGCCGCCGGCCGCCCGGTGGCGGTCAAGACGGTGGACTCCGGGGGCCCGGTCACCGACGACGCACGGCGCCGGTTCGCCCGCGAGGTCGCCCTGGCGCGCCGGGTGAGCGGGGCGTACACGGCGGCCGTCGTCGACGCCGACCCGGACGCGGCGGTGCCGTGGATGGCGACGGAGTACGTGCCCGCCCCGTCACTGGCCCAACTCGTCCGCACCCGCGGCCCGCTGCCCGCCGACGCCGCGCTCTGGGTCGCGGCCGGCACCGCGGAGGCGCTGGCGGCGCTCCACGCCGAGGGGATCGTGCACCGCGACCTGAAGCCGTCGAACGTGCTGCTGCCCGTGGCGGGACCGCGCCTCATCGACTTCGGCATCTCGCGCCCCGTCGACCTCACCCGCACCACGGTCAGCCTCGGCAGCGTCGCCTTCAGCGCCCCCGAACAGGCACGCGGCGAGCCCAGCACTCCGGCCGCCGACCTCTACGCGCTGGGCGCCACGGTGTTCTACCTCGTCACCGGCCGCCCGCCGTACGCGGACACCGCCGACTTCTTCCGGCTGCTGCCCCGCGTGGCCAGGGCCGAGCAGGATCTCACCGGGCTGCCGCCCGAGCTGGCGGACGCGGTGCTGCCGTGCCTGCGGGCGGAGGCCGCAGACCGGCCGGACGCGGCGGCGGTCGTCGCCGAGTTCGGCTCCCGGCTGGCGGCGCGGCCGGGCGCGGCGGGCGGCGGGGACTGGCTGCCGCGGGAGTGGCTGGCGGCGATCCGGGAGCGGGAGGCGCGCGAGGACGCGGCACCGGGCGCGGAAGCGGGCGGTACGGGGCCGGCGGGCCCGGAGGCAGTGGCGCCTGAGTCCGTGGCGCCGCAGGCCGCGCTGCCGGAGTCCGGCGGTACAGAGCGGACCCGGGGCGCCGGTGACGTGGCCCGTACGGCGGTGGCGCCCGGCGGCGCCCCGGCCGCACCGGCGCCCGCGCGGCCCCCGCGCCGCCGCCGGCTGGCGTGGCTGGTCGCCTCCGCCGCGGTCGCCGCCGTCACCGCGTCCTCGATCGTGCTCGTCGCCCTGGCCGACGACGACGGCCGGAAGCTCCCGCCGACGGCCGCGGACGACGGGGCGGACGCCGACGGCGCCGCGGACCGCGACCCGCCCGCCGACGACGCGGCGGAGCCTGACGGCCGGGGCGGGAAGGGCGAGAAGGACCGGGAGCCCGAGGACCCGCACGCCGCGCTCGAAACGAAGGAGGACGTGGCGAGCGCCAAGCTCATCGACGCCTCGCGCAAGGGCGACTGCCTGACGGTCCACTACGCCGTCGTCGGCTTCGAACCCGAGAAGGCCACCCCCGAGAAGGTCCCCTGCGACTCGCCCCGCGCCGCCACCGTCGTCACGGGCAAGTCCGAGGGCACGTCCGACGACTGCACCGGGGGCCCGGACAGCGTGGAGTGGTCGCTGCTCGACTACGGGACCGGGCTCTGCCTGGACCGCAACTTCCAGGTCGGCGACTGCTTCCCGGTCCGGGAGTACGTCGGCGGCAACCGCGACGAGGGCTACGCCGTCTCCTCCTCGCGCCGCTGGGCCGCCAACCTGGCGTCCCAGACCGACTGCTCGGGCGGCAGCCCGTCGCGGATTTTCGAGCAACTGGCCCGCGTGACCGCCGTCCACCCGGCGTCCGCCGCGGACGACGGCGTCTGCGCCGACGCCTGGAAGGTCCAGAGCGGCACCCGGGCCATCTGCACGGAGGTGATCGCGTGAGCGCGGGCGAAGGAGCGGGCCCCGGCGACCGGTTCGGCCCGTACGAGGTGCTGCGGCTCCTGGGCCGCGGCGGCATGGGCGAGGTGTTCCTGGCCCGCTCGCCCGCCGGGCGGCCGGTCGCGGTGAAGACCCTGCTCTCCGAGACCGCGCCGCTGGGCGCGGCGGAGCGCGCGCGGTTCGCCCGCGAGATCGCGCTCGCCCGCCGGGCCGGCGGCCCCCACACCGCCGCGGTCATCGACGCGGACCCGGAGGCGGCGGTGCCGTGGATGGCGACGGAGTACGTCGCCGCCCCCTCGCTCGGCGAACTGGTCCGCGACTGCGGGCTGCTGACAGCTCCCGCCGCGGTCGGGTGGGTCGGTGCGGGCGTGGCCGAGGCGCTGCTCGCGCTGCACGCCGTGGGCGTCGTCCACCGGGACGTCAAGCCGTCGAACGTGCTGCTGCCCCCGGCGGGACCGAAGGTCGTCGACTTCGGCATCGCGCACGCCGCCGACCTCACCCGCACGCAGGTCACGCTGGGCACCATCGCCTTCACCTCGCCCGAGCAGGCCCGCGGCGAGCCCAGCACGGCGGCGTCCGACGTGTACGCGCTGGGCGCCACGCTCTTCCACCTCGCCACCGGGCACCCGCCGTACCCCGAGAGCGAGCCGCTGCAACTGCTCGTCAGGGTGGCCGAGGCGCGCGTTGAACTCGCCGGGCTGCCCCCGCAGCTCGACGACCTGATCCGCCCCTGCCTCCGGCTGGCGCCGGCCGACCGGCCCGCGGTGCGGGAGCTGCTACGGGACCTGACGGCCCGCGTCGCCGACGCGCCCGGCGCGGCCGGCGGCGCGGGGCTGCTGCCGGGGGAGTGGCGGGAGCGGATCGCGGCGTACGAGCGCACGGGCGCCGCCGCGGCGGCGGAGGCGGAGACGGCCCCGGCGCTGGCGGACGCCCGCCCGGCACCGGCGCCACCGGCTCGGAAGCCCGGCCCGCCGGACCCGGCGGCACGGCCCGGGCAGGCCGAACGGAGCGGACCTACCGAACCGTCCGAGCAGGCGGAACCGTCCGAGCAGGCCGGACCGGCCGCGGAGGGCGGGCACGCCGCCGCGGCGGCAACCGGGACCCTCCCCCTGCGCGCCGGCGCCCCCGGGCCCGCCCCGGTCCCCGGCGATCCGGGCGCCACCACGACCGCGCCCACCCCGGTCCGTACCGGAGGCAAGAGGGCCGCCACCGCGCCGCTGCTGCCGTCCCGCGCACCGGCCAGGCTCGCCGCGTTGACGGTCCTGCTCTGCCTCGGCGTCGTCGTCGCCCTCCTCATCGACCGGCTCCCCGGTGACGCCCCCGAAGCCCGCGGTTCCGCTCCGCCCGCCTCCCCCGCCGCCGGTACGCCCGCCGCACAGGACCCGGCGCCGCCCACCACCCCGACCCCCGTCGCCACCCCGCCGAAGAACGAGATCGCCGGGGTGGAGAAGGGCGACTGCCTCAGCATCAGCCAGCCCGCCGACCGCAACCTGGCCATGTGGGACCCGTGGTCCGGAGTGGAGGAACTGGACCCCGTGCCCTGCGACTCGAGCAAGGCGTACATGAAGGTGACCTCGCTCCGCTGGACCGAGACCTTCGCCGACCCGGTGTGCCCGCGCAGCGAGGCCCGCGATGAGTTCTCCGTCGACTACGACCCCGGCGACGGGAGTTACAGCGACGCCGCCGTCGCGGTCTGCGTCGCGCGGCAGTTCCGGGCGGGGCAGTGCTTCCCCGGCCTCTACGCGGCCGACGACATGTCGGAGAGCGCCGCGAGCCTGCTCTCCGTGACGCGCTGCAGCAAGACCGAGATCCCCGAGATCGACAACCGCATGTACCGGATCACCGGCGTGGAGCCGCTGGCGGAACCGCAGACCTGCCCACCCGGCTCGGACACCTACTGGGCCTTCACGGAACGCGGCTTCGCGCTCTGCGCGGGCATGCTCTGAACCCGCCGCACGCCGCCCGCGCGGCGCCCGGTAGCGTGCCCGCGAGCGGCGAGGGGAGACCACTGGTGCGGGGGGACGGGCGGGGCACGCACGGCGCGCCCGACCTGAGGCGGTTGCCGGCCGCGGCCGCCGCGACGGTTGCGGACGAGCCGGCGGACCCGGAGGTCGTGGCGGAGGCGCGGCGCCGCAAGGAGGCCGCGCTGCTGGACTTCGGCACCGGGCAGAGCGTCGTGGCCTCGTGGCTGTACACGAAGTGCCACCGCCACCTCGCCACCACCGCGATCCCCACCGCCGCCGTCACGGCCACCGGCGACGGCCGCTGCACGCTGCTCTACAACCCGTACTTCTTCGCCTCGCTCGAGTTCGAGGGCGTCAAGTTCGTGCTGTTCCACGAGGCGCGGCACCTCATGCACCGGCACCTGTACGTGGACGAGGAACTGCGCTCCGACCCGGTGTTCACGCTCGCCGCCGAGGTGGCGATCAACCACGTCGCGCTGCGCCGGCTGGGCCGCACCGCGTTACCGGAGGCGGTGCCGGAAGGCGGCGGCCCGCCCGGGCCGGTGGGCGTCGACCCGGCCGCGGTGTACCGCGCGTACCGGGACGACCTGCGGGAACAGGGGCTGGCCCCGCTGCCGTACGACGAGTTCATCCGCACCGACCTGACGGTCTACGGCGAACTGCGCCGTATGAAGGCCCCCGGCACGCCGGCGTCCGGCTCCTGCGTGCACCTCGCCGGCGGCGCCGCCGGCACCGAAGTCCCGCTGGACCCCGAGACCGTCGGGCAGGTCGGCGACGACGTGCTCCGCGAGGTGATGCGGTCCGCGCTGCGCGGCGGCCGGTCGGCCCGCGACGAACTGCTCGGCCTCGCCGACCGCACCGCGGACGGCGGCGAGCGGTTCAGCCGGCTGTGGGGCCGCCTCGGACTCGACAAGCTGCGCGGCAGCACGCCCCGTACGCGCCGGGTCGACTGGTGGCAGCGGTGGCTCACCGACGTGCTCGCCTCCAAGCTCACCGAGAGCGAACGACTGGTCTACCCGAAGAAGCAGGGCGCGATCGTCCTCGCGCTCGGCCACGAGCCGATGCTCACCCGCCGCGGCCCGGAGCGGACGAAGGTGGTGCTCGTCGCGTTCGACACCTCGGGGTCCATGCCCGACGCGGTGGTCGAGTGGCTGACCACCCTGGTCGGGCAGACGGACGGGGTGGAGAGCCACTGGCTCTCCTTCGACGGCACCGTGATGCCGTTCGTGCCCGGGGAGCGGGTGGCGGGCGGCGGCGGCACGGACTTCCGATGCGTCGTCGACTACGCGGAAGGCCGGCTGGAGGTCGCCGGGAAGCCCTTCCCGCACGAGCCCGACGCGGTGATCGTCGTCACCGACGGCTACGCGCCCCACGTCACCCCCGCCGACCCCGACCGCTGGATCTGGCTGATCACCGACGGCGGCGACGACTGGCCGGAGCGGCACCACCGCCCGATGGCCTGCCACCGGGTCACGTCCGAACCACAGCAGAGGAGAAACGCCTAGTGGCCGCCGCGACACCGCCCGCCGCGATATCACCGGAACCGCCCGCCGCGGGCAGGCGGTGGAGGGCGAACGCCACGTATCCGGAACCGCCGCAGGAGGGGCCGGCCGCCAAGCTGGAGAAGTTCATCGACGCGATGATCGCCACCGGCCAGACCGGGCAGATCTTCGGCGAGCACGGCATCGGCAAGACGTCCACCTTCGTCTCGTACGTGCCGAAGCGGTACCCCGGCACCGGCCTGGTGGTCCTGCCCGCGGCCAACCTCGCCCCGGACGACCTGCTGATCAACGCCCCCGTACGCGACGAGCGCAGCGGCGAACTGGCCCTGCGGCAGCTCGTGATGCGCCAGCTCACCCCCGGCACCCCGTTCGTCCTCCTCGTCGACGACTCCCTCCAGGCGGGCAACACCGTCCAGTCCCAGCTCATGCAGATGGCCTGCAACTGGACCCTCGGCGAGTACGACCTGCGCGAGCTGGGCTGCGTCGGGGTGTTCCTCACCGACAACGAGTCGCTCGCCGAGACCAGCGTGCGCCGCTCCGACCTGGCGATCCTGGACCGGATGGTGACCCTCCGGCTGTCCGCCAACGACACCGCGTGGCGGTACGCGCTGGCCGCCCGGTTCCCCGACTGGGACCTGCGCGAGGTGTTCCGGCAGTGGGCCGCCCTCGACCCGCACCTGCGCGGCCTGCTCTCGCCGCGCACCCTCCAGCACGTACTCGACTGCGCCCGCGCCGGCTTCCCGCTGGCCTGGGGGCTGCCGCTGCACAACGGCCGCCGGCTGGCGCTGGTCGAGACCGGCGCCGAGGGCGCAGGCGGCGCGCCGGGCCGGGACCGTACGGACGAAGTCCTCGACGCCATCGCCGCGGCGGTCGGCGCCGCCAACCCCGCCACGGTGACCGACCCGGTCCGCCGCATCCTCAGGGCCGCCGCGGCACACCGCTGGGCGGTGCTGCTCCAGGGGCCGCCCGGCTGCGGCAAGACCGAGATCGCCAAGCAGGTCGCCCGCGAGGAGACCGGCCGCGAACCGGTGTACTTCTCGCTGCCGGTGACCAACGTCGAGGACCTGTGCGTACCCGTGCCGACCGCGGACGGCGCGCTGGAGGCGATGCTCGCCAGGTCGCTGCTCGACCCGGAGCCGAAGGTGCTCATCTGGGACGAGTACAACCGGCCCAAGGACAAGGCGACGTACGCGAAGCTGATGGAGATCACCCAGGAGTGGACGCTCGCGGGCCGCGAACTGCCCGGGCTGCGCGCGCAGGTGGCGCTCCAGAACCCGCCCTACCACCTGGGCCGCAAGATGCTCGTCAGCAGCAACAACGTCGCCCAGGCCAGCCGGTTCACGGTCAGCTACGAGGTGCGGCCGGAGGACATCCCGGCCAACGAGTGGCTGATCTCGACGTACGGGGAGACCGCCGAGACCGTCCTCGAATGGTGGAAGAACGACATCGACGACGAGGGCCGCGACTGGGTCACCAAGCGCACCCTGGAACGGCTCATCAAGCTGCACCGCGCCGGCATGCCGCTGGAGCAGGGGCTGATCTACCTCGGCGACGGCGAGTACGCGCCGGTGCCGCTCTCCGGCCTCGAGGCGCGGCTCGCGGAGCGGCCGCAGATCGGGCTGGCGGAGCTGGCCGCCGACCTGGCGGGCTGGCAGGCCCGGCTGGCGGCGGCCGTCGAGACGTCCGCGGAGGGCACCAACGACACCGACCTGGTGCACCAGGTGTTCTCCAACGCGGAGGTGTCGCAGCTCGAACGGCACCTCGACGTGGTCGCACGGCTGCTGCCGCACCTGCCGCCCAAGCTGCGCGCCACCTACCTCGTGGGCCAGGCGCAGGCGCGCCAGCGCTTCTGGATCACCGCCCTGGCCCGGATGGGCGAACTGGCCGCCGCCCCCGCCTACTCCTTGTCCTCCGCTTCCCCTTCCCCGTCCACTTCGTCTTCCTCCTCGTCCTCGTCCTCGTCGTCGTAGTAGTGGTCCTCCCAGTTCTCGTCGATGTCGTCCTCGCTGAACGGGCGGACCATCGGCACCGCGACGGTGGACTGCTCGTGGCCCACCGTCCAGGAGTTGCGGAAGAAGTCGAACTTCAGGTGGAAGAGGCCGTCGTGCTCGGTGAAGAGGATCGGCGGCACGAGGAAGTGCGCCACGTCCACGGTCGCCGCCGTGGTGACGAAGTCCTCCGCCGGGGGCACGGGCGGACCGCCCTGGCAGGAGGCGAAGTTCACCGGCTCCGGCGCCTTGCCGCCCAGCACGTGGATGCGGTTGCCCTCGACGACGAACCGGTCCGGGTCGAGCACCACGTCCTCGCCGAGCATCATCACCGGCGCCGGCAGCACCTCCGCCTTGGCGGCGTCCTGCGCCCGCACGTAGTGCCCGATCACGTCGGCGTTGCGCGAGGTGTCGAAGTGCGGTCCGAGGAGGCCGCCGTCGCAGATGCCGCACGCGCAGTCGGGCATGTCCTCGGTGGCGGACTCCTCGGGCTCCGGGAAGAGCATGCTCTTGTCGAACGGCGCGAGGGGTGACGTGCCGCCGCTCTCCTCCAGGAACGCCGGTATCCAGTCGGTGCCCTCGGCCTCGACCACCGTCGTCTCGCACGCCGCGCGGAACGCCTCGTCGCCGACCTTGCAGTTGAAGTAGTCCAGCAGCGTGATCGCCGCGCACGCGGCCGGCGACAGGTCGCCGGACGCGGGGAACCAGAAGTCGTGCCCGTTCGCGACGAAGTCCAGCCCGCGGAACCGCTTGTGCAGGAACGGCTCGCCGGCCGCGCCCGTGCCGAGGTCGCCGCTCCAGTGCGCGGCGGCGACCCGGTTGTAGTAGTCGTCGGCGTACCGGGCGAGTTCGGGCGCGAAGACGCTCTCGCCGGTCAGGTAGCACGCCTTGGCGAAGAGGGCGCCGATCTCCGGGTCGTGCGCGGCGTCCGGCGCGGTGAAGACCAGCTCCGTGCGGACGAAGACCTTGCGGCCTTCCAGGTACGGGGCGCCTTCGTGCTCGTACCGCTGATCGAAGATCACGCAGGTGAAGGGGGCGATGTCGGTGAGCGCGGCACCGCCGGTGAGGTCCAGGGCGGGGCTGCCCGTGCCGCCGGTGAGGTACAGCAGCACGGTGTAGCGGGAGACGTGCCCGCGCGACCGGTCGTAGTACGGGGTGTCGCGGTGGCGGTGGAAGTTGGCGTCGTCCGGCTCGAAGCGGTTGCACCGGAAGACGGGGTTGACGTGCGCGAAGCCGTCGAGCCGTGCCCGGGGCATGGCCTCCGCCACCGCCTCGGTCAGGGCCTCGGCGAGGAGGGCCGAGTGGAAGATGAAGCGGTCGCCGCCGCGGGAGCCGCTGTTGAGCGGCGGCACGTAGAGATCGAGGCCGTCCAGACCCGCCAGCCGCGCCCGCGCCGCCGCGGGCAGCCCGATCGAGAAGGAGTACGCCCCCTCCGCGAACTCCGTGCGGTCCGTCAGCTCGAACTCCAGCCCGGCGTCGGCGAAGAGCCGGTCGAGCGGGAGGATGTTCTCGTACGTACGGAAGGACATCTCCCGCGGGTCCGCGAAGACGGCGGCCAGATACGGCGCCGCCTCGCTGGGCCGCGCGAACAGGTCGCGCACGCCCGCGTCGATGCGCTCGGCGTCGACGAAGCGGACGGCCTTGAACCGGGCCGTCGGATGCCAGGAGACCGCCAGCCCGTCGAGCACGGCGGCGGGCTCGGCGTCGGTGGCGTCGACCAGCGCGCGATACCGGTCGACCTCCTCGGCGGGCGCCCGCCCGGCGGCGGCGGACAGGGCGAAGAACCGGTCGCGGAGCTCGGTGCTCACACGCTCCTCCAATAACTGCGCAGTACGGGCGGGAGTGCGGATGCGGCGGCGAGCCGGCGCGCGCCGGCGTCGCCGACGTCCGCGGCATAGAGCAGCAGCCGGGTGAGCGAACCGAGGAACGGCGCCGCGAGCAGCGCCTCGGCGCCCTCCTCGCCGATCGCGTTGTAACGCAGGTCGAGTTCGGTGAGGCCGCCGAAGGCGTGCAGGGCACGCACCCCCTTCGCGGTGAGCGCGTTGTGCTGGAGGTGCAGGCGGCGGACGCCGGTGAAGAAGGGGTTGGCCGCCAGCGCGGCCAGGCCGCTGTCCCCGACGTGGCAGTACCGCAGGTCGAGCGCGCCGATCCGGCCGGGCGCCGCCGGCGCCGCGAGGGTCCGGCCCCCGGCCGCCTCGGCGCGGAAGTACGAGGACACCGCCAGCGCCTTGGCACCCAGCGCCCCGACGCGGAGATAGGACAGGTCGACGGAGGTGAACGCGGCCAGGTCGAGCGTCGCGAGGGTGCCCGCCTCGACCTCGGCGGACGGCAGCGGCTCGCCGTCCTCGTCCGTGTCGTCGTCCCAGTAGTCGAACTCCGCCGGGTCGCTCTCCGGCGGCACGATCTTCAGCGCGGTCGCGAACGGCGCGACCCGCAGGGCCTGTTCGATCAGCATGGGCGCGTCGTCGTCCCATTCGACGGCGATCGCGGTGGCGAACCCGTGCCGCCGCTCCCGGGCGCTGACCCCCTCCGGCAGCTCCGCGTCCCAGCTCTCCCGGTGCTCCGCCACCAGCGCGTCGATCTCCCGCTCGACGGCCTTCCGGCCGCCGCCCGGAGCGACGCGCGCCCGCCGCTCCGCCAGCCGGATCAGCTCCGCGCGGGGGTCTCCGCGCTCCTGCAGCCGGTCGCCGTAGACCAGCCAGGACGCCAGGTCGTCCGGGCGCTCCCGCAGTGTTCTCTCAAGGGCCCCTAAGGTCATTGCCGGAGGCTAACAGCGGGCACTGACACACCGGTTCGCCCCCCGCGCGGGCACGCGGACGGGCGGCCGGCGGGGCGGCTCCGCGCCCCGGATGCGACACTGCCGGGGAGGTGGTCGCATGGTGTCCGGGAGCTCCAGCGCGCCGCGGGACGGTGTCGTCGTCGTCGGCGCGGGGGTCGTGGGCGCCTCCGTGGCGTACCACCTGGCGCGCCTCGGGGTGCGCGTGACGCTGCTCGACCGGGAGGCGGCCCCGGCCGCCGGCGTCACCGGTGCCTCCTTCGCCTGGATCGGCGGCACCGCCGGCGACTGGCCCGGCGGCGCCGAGGACTTGCGCGCGTCCGTGCTCGCCGACCACCGGCGGCTGGAGGCCGAGGTGCCGGGCTACGCGGTCCGCTGGACGGGTTCGCTGACGTGGGCCGGCGAACAGAGCGCGGACGGCACGCCCGCGGTGCCGGGCAGGCACCGGGTCGTACGGGACGCCATCGCGGCACTGGAGCCCCACCTCCGCGACCCGCCCGCGCACGCCCTCCACACCCCCGGCGACGGGGGCCTCGACCCGGAGGCGATGACCCGCGCGCTGATCGCCGCCGCCCGCGCCCGCGGCGCGACGGTGCTCCTCGGCACTCCGGTGACGGCGCTGGAGACCGAGGCGGGCCGGGGCACCGGAGCGCGTTCCGCGACGGGCTTCCATCCGGCGGCGACGGTCGTCCTCGCCGCCGGCACCGGCGTCGCCGCGCTGTCCGCGGCGCTGCCCGCCGAGGTGCCCGTACCGGAGTCCCCGGCCTTCCGGGTCCGGGTCGCGGCGCCGCCGGGCCTGGTCAGGACCATCGTGTCGACACCGGAGTTCGAGGTGCGCGAGGTGCGCGACGGCGAACTCCTCATGACCCTGCCGCGCGTCGACGGCACCTCACCCCACGCGCCTGCGCGGGCTGCCGAGAACGCCCTCCGCCACCTCAGGAACACCTTCCGGGGCGCCGGGGCGTGCCGACTGCTCGACCACCGCCTGGGCCGCCGCCCGATGCCGCCCCACGGCCCGCTCATCGGCTACGCGGCACCCGGCCGCTCCGCCTACGTCGCCGTCATGCACGCGGCCGTCACCCTCGCCCCCACCGCCGGCCGCCTGATCGCGGCCGAACTCACCACGGGCGAACCGCCCCCCGAACTCCGCCGCTGCCGCCCGCCGGCCGCGTAAGGCGCGACTGTGCGCGTACGCCGGCGTCCTGGCATACGCGGATCCGAGTAGCGAAGGTGTCTCCCCGCGGAGGACGCGGCCGCACCCCCGCGGGCACCAGGCTGGCCACCCGTGAGGATCACCGGAGCGCAGTTCGGCGACGCCGCCCTGGCCGCCGCGATCACCGCGGCCGGGCTCGCCGGCACGCACGTCGCCGGCGGAGCGGAGCGTGCGGACGCCGCCGTCGACGCCCGCGGGTACGCGCTGTTCGTGACCGCCGCGCTCGTGCTCGCCGTGCGCCGCAGGCGGCCCGCGGAGATGTTCGCGGTGGCGGCCGGATGCACCGCCGCGTACGTCCTGCTCGGGTACGCCTACGGCCCCATCCTCGCCGTCTTCATGATCGCCGTGTACACCCTCGCCCGGCATGTCCCCCCGGCGACGGCCGGTCCTTACGCGCTGGCCGCGCTGCTCGCGCTCCTGCCCCATCTGCTCGTGCGGGACCGCGGGCTCGGGCTCTCGGGTGCGCTCCCGGTCTCCGCCTGGGTCGTCGTCCCGTTCGCCCTCGGCTACGCGATGCGGCTGCGGCGGGACGCCGAGGTCAGGGCGCGGGCGGAGGCGATCCGGCGGAGCGCGGACGAGGAGCGGTTCCGCGTGGCCCAGGAGGTCCACGACATCGTGGGGCACGGGCTGGCCGCCATCAAGATGCAGGCCGACGTCGCCCTGCACGTACTCGGGAAGAAGCCCGCGCAGGCGGAGGTGGCGCTGGAGGCCATCAGCCGCACCAGCAGCGAGGCGCTGGAGGAACTGCGGGCGACGCTCTCGGTGATCCGCCGCACCGGCGACGGCGCCGCACCCGGCTCCGGGCCGAGCGTGACCAGGCTGGACGACCTGCGGCAGCGGATGGCCGAGGCCGGCGTGCAGGTGCGCCTCGACGTCTCCGGCCGCGCCGCGCCCCGGCTGCCCGCCGCGATCGAGCTGACCGGCTACCGCATCGTGCAGGAGTCCCTCACCAACGTGCTGCGGCACAGCGGCGCCCGGCGGGCCACGGTGCGCATCCGCCACGAGCCCGGGAGCATCCGGATCGCCGTCTCCAACCCCGTCGGCGAAGCCCCCCGGGGCGGGGGCGGATCCGGCATCGCCGGGATGCGCGACCGGGTCCTCGACCTGGGCGGCGAGTTCACCGCGGGGCTGGTCCCACCGGACACGTTCGAGGTGCGCGCCCGTCTCCCGACCGGAGGTTCCCCGTGATATCCGTACTGATCGTCGACGACCAGGACCTGGTCCGCCTCGGGCTGCGTGCCCTCATCGAGAACGAGCGCGGGATGGAACTCGCCGGCGAGGCCGCCGACGGGCTCGCGGGCGTGGAACTCGCGGGGCGGCTCCGGCCGGACGTCGTCCTGCTGGACATCCACATGCCCGGCGTCGACGGCATCACCGCGCTGCGCCGGATCACCGCGGACCCCGCCCTGGCCGACACCAAGGTGATCATGCTCACCACGTTCGAGCACGACGAGTACGTCTTCGACGCGCTGCACCACGGCGCGAGCGGCTTCCTGCTGAAGGACACCAGGCCGGTGGACCTGCTCCAGGCGATCCGCGCCGTCGTCGAGGGCGGCAATCTGATGTCGCCCTCCGTGACCCGCAGGGTCGTCCGCGAGTTCGTCACCAAGGCGCCCCGGGTGTCGAAGCCGCATCCGCGGCTGGGCTCGCTCACCGGCAGGGAGCGGCAGATCCTCGCGCTGGTGGGGGAGGGGCTGAACAACGACGAGATCGCCGGCCGCCTTGTCATCAGTCCCGCGACGGCCCGTACCCACGTCAGCCGGACGATGGCCAAGCTGGGTGCCCGTGACCGCGCGCAGCTCGTGGTGTTCGCCTTCCGGTCGGGCCTCGCCGACTGAGCGCGTACGCACGCCGCTCGCGTACGCGGATCCGCGTACGCCGGCAGCCGCCCTGCGCCCGATGCCCGGCGGCGCGGGGGTGCCGACGATGAGCGCATGGTCACTCAACACAACCGGGAAGCGCCGCCGTACGCCATCCACGTCGAAGGACTGACGAAGAGCTACGGCGACCACACGGCCGTGGACGGCGTCAGCTTCGGCGTCCGCCCCGGCACGGTCACCGGCTTCCTCGGCCCGAACGGCGCCGGCAAGTCGACCACCATGCGCATGATGGTCGGCCTGACGCCCCCGACCGCGGGCGGCTGCACCGTCCTCGGCCGCACGTACCGGCAACTGCCCGAGCCGGGGCGGCACGTCGGCGTGCTGCTCGACGCCTCCGCCCAGCACTCCGGGCGCACCGGGCGCGAGATCCTCACCCTCGGCGCGATGATGATGGGCCTGCCCGCCGGGCGGGTCGACGACGTGCTCGGCATCGTCGGCCTCACCCCGGCCGAGGCCCGCCGCCGCACCGGCGATTACTCGCTCGGCATGCGGCAGCGGCTCGGCGTCGGCCACGCGCTGCTCGGCGATCCGCGGGTGCTCATCCTGGACGAGCCGGCCAACGGCCTCGACCCTGCGGGCATCCACTGGATGCGCGGCCTGCTGCGCGACTTCGCCGACCGCGGCGGCAGCATCCTGCTCTCCTCGCACCTGCTGCGCGAGGTCGAGGTGATCGCCGACGAACTCGTCGTCATCGGCCGCGGGAAGATCGTCGTGCAGGGCACCAAGAAGGACCTGCTCGCCGACGCGGGCACCTTCGTCCGCGCCGCCGACGACGGCGCGCTCGCGGACGCGCTCACCGGCGCGGGCATCGCCCACTCCGCCGCCGCGGACGGCGGCTTCCTCACCCCGGAGTCCACCGAGCGGGTCTCGGCCGCCGCGGCCGCCGCCGGCGTGCAGGTCTCCGAGCTGCGCGCCGCGGGACAGACGGGGCTGGAGGACATGTTCCTCCGGCTCACCGCCGGCCACTCCAGGGACGGAGCGGGCGCGGGCGGCGGGACGAAGGGCGGCGGCGCGGCGAAGGGCCGTACCGGCAGGACGAAGGGCGGAACGGGACGATGACGACTCACCTCACGGAGAACCGGCGGCAGCCCGGACCCGCCGCGGAGCGGACCGGCATCCCCTTCGGCCGGCTCCTCCGCACCGAACTGCGCAAGCTCCGCGACACCCGGGCGGGCACGTGGCTGCTCATCGGCATCCTCGCGGTCACCCCGGTGATCGTCGCCGTCATGGTGGTCACCGCCGATCCCGGCGACCTCACGTACGAGCAGTTCGTCAACATCACGCAGACCCCGCAGAAGCTCCTGCTCCCCGTCGTGGGCATCCTCACCGTGACCACGGAGTGGAGCCAGCGCACCGGGCTGGTCACCTTCACCCTGGAGCCCGACCGCAAGCGGGTGCTGCTCGCCAAGGCGTGCGCGACGCTCCTCCTGGGCGTACTCGTCCTCGGCATCACCTTCTCCTCGGCCGCCGTCGGCAACCTGCTCGGCGCGGCGCTGCGCGACGGCGACGGAGCCTGGGCCTTCGGCGCGGGCGCTTACCTCGACATCGCCGTCGTCCTGCTGAGCGGGCTGATGATGGGCTTCGCGTTCGGCATGCTGCTGCTGACGAGCGCGCCCGCGATCATCGCGTTCTTCGTGCTGCCCAACCTCTCCAGCGTGCTGTTCAACACGGTGCCGGCCATGGAGAGCACCGGCTCGTGGGTCGACTTCAACCTCGCCCTCAGCGAGCTGTACGACCACGGGCTGACCGCCGGGGAGTGGCTGCGGGTGCTCACCGCGGACCTCGTCTGGGTCGCCCTGCCCGCGGCCGTCGGCGCGCTCCGCGTGCTCCGCAGCGAAGTCAAGTCCGGTTGACCGGGCCGGGTTCCGGCCGCCCCGGCGGGACGCGCGGTGCCGGCGCGGCCCCCGCCCGCTCCCGCCGGGGCTGGGCCCTGTCCGTCGTCGCCGCGGTCGCGGGCACGGTGCTCGTCGTCCCCTACCTGACGTTCGACGCCGGTGACAGCCGCCTCGACGTCGGCGGCGACCTGCACTACGGCGTGGTCGTCGGCCACGTGCTCACCGCCTTCGTCGCGCTCGTGCTCGGCCCGCTGCAGTTCGTCCCCGCGATCCGGACCCGCCGCCGCGTCCACCGCGCGCTCGGCCGCACCTATCTCCTCGCCGGGGTGCTTCCGGCGGCGCTGACGGGCATCCCGGCGGCACTGCTCTCCGGCCGCGTCCTCACCCAGGTCGGCCTGACGATCCCCGCGGTGGGCTGGCTGGTCACCGGCTGGCTCGCCTACCGCGCCGCCCGCGGAGGGGACTTCGAGAGCCACCGCCGCTGGATGACGCGCAACTACGCGCTCACCTTCCTCGCCGTCACCGCCCGTGCCGTCGTCCCCCTCCTGCTGATCGCCGGGGCACCCTTCCGGGATACGGAGGCGGGCGGCCCGGCGGCGGACACGGTGACGGACGTGATCCCGGTCGGCCAGGTCCTGGGCTGGATCGTCAACCTGGCGGTGGCCGAGCTGCTGATCCGGCGCCGCAGGGCCCGGGCCCCCGCGGCCCCGGCGGGCGGCACCCGGGTACGTGCGGGCCGGGAATACCGGGAACACCGGGAATAGGTGCCGGGACGGCGAGGCGTCCGCCACGGCGGCCGTGCGGGATGCGGCGATGCGGCGATCATGCGCCCACGCCGGGCGAAGGAGGTCCGGAACCGTCCTCCTTCTTTCCTACGGTGGCGGGGAGCCCGGCAAACGAGAGGCACCGCCCCATGAGCATCGTCGTCACCACCCCCACCGGCCGCGTCGGATCCCGCGTCGTCCGCCTCCTGCTCCAGGCCGGCGTACGCCCGCGGGTACTCGTCCGCGACCCCGCGCGTCTCGACCCGGCGACGCGCGGGCTCGTCGACGTACGCACCGGCGACATGACGGACACGGCGTTCGTCCGCGAGGCGACGGCCGGTGCCCGGACCGTCTTCTGGGTCGACCCCACCCAGCCCACCGGCCCCGACCCCAACGCCGCCTCCGAGCGGACCGCCGCGGGACTCGTCGACGCCGCCCGCGCCGGTGACGTCGCGCGGGTCGTGCTGCTCAGCAGCATCGGGGCGGAACTGCGCGGCGGCGCCGGGCACATCGACGCGCTCGGCCGGATCGAGGAGAGTCTCGACGCCACCGGGGCCGACACCCTCCACCTTCGCTGCGCCTACTTCTTCAGCAACCTCCTCTTCTCCCTGGACGACCTGGCCCGCGGCGTGCTCCCCACGCAGTTCCGCCCCGAGCGCCCCATGGCGTGGGTCGACCCGCGCGACATCGGCGACGTCGCCGCCGCGCGGCTGCTCGCCGGCGACTGGAAGGGGCGCGTCGTCCAGGCCGTGCACGGTCCTGAGGACCTGAGCTTCCTCCAGGTCGCGGAGATCCTCACCGGGGCCCTGGGCCGCCCGGTGCGGGTGGAGGCCGTCAGCGACGCCGACGTACGCGCCGCGCTGGGCTCGGCGGGGCTGCCGCCGGGCGCGGTGGAGGCCGTCGCCGGCATGGCCGCGGGCACCCGCGACTTCAGCCCCGAGCAGCCGCGCGACGTGCTCACCACTACGCCCACCACCCTCGCCGCCTGGGCGTACGCGTACCTGCGGCCCCCGGTCAGCGAAGCGATGCGGGCAGCGGCGGCGCGGGGTGGCGACGGCGCGGCAGGTGGCGCAGCGTGAAGAGCCCGAGCGCCGCGTGCAGCAGCGCCGCGACCAGCGCCGCCGCGTGCAGCCCCGTGACGAACGCGGACTCCGCCTGACCGGCCGCCGCCGCCGTGATCCCCGGCGCCTGCAACGTCTCGGTGAGCGTCCCGGCCAGGTCGGGACCCCGCAGCCGGAAGACGAGCGCCGCCAGCGAGCCGAGGAGCGCGATCCCGAGGGCGTTGCCGAGTTCGTTGCTCGTCTCGGCGATCGCCCCGGCGGAGCCCGCGCGCTCCGGCGGCACCGCGGCGACGGCGGTGTCCGCGACCACGCTGAACGAGATGCCGTAGCCGACCCCCGCGACGACGGTGGCCGCGACGTACCAGCCCGTGCCGCCCGAGACCCCCGTGGGCAGGAGCAGCAGCAGCCCGCCGGCGATGACGAAGTGGCAGGCGAGCAGCGCCGCCCGGGTGCCGGTGCGCGCGACCACCGCCGGGGTGACGACGCAGGTGACCGTGAGCACCAGCGCGCCGGGCAGCGTCACGAGCGCGGCGTCGAAGACGCCGAGCCCGCGTACGGACTGCAGGTAGATGCCGCCCAGGTACGCCACCGCCGACCAGGCCGCCAGCGGCAGCAGCCCGGTGACCGCCGCGATCGCGAACACCCGGTCGCGGAAGAGCCGGAGGTCGATCAGCGGGTGCGCGAGCCGCAGTTGGCGGCGTACGAACCACCACAGCAGGGCGATGCCGGCGCCGGCCGCGACCAGCGGGACGGCCGCGGGACCGTGGGCCGCCGCGCGCTTGATCCCGTAGACGGCCAGCAGGATGCCCGCGGCGGAGAGCACGACGCTCGGCACGTCGACGCGGCCCTGCCCGCCGGCGCGTACCTCCCGCAGCAGCCGCGGGGCCAGCAGCAGGAAGAGCGCGACCACCGGAAGGTTGATGAGGAAGACCGAGCCCCACCAGAAGTGGGCGAGCAACTGCCCGCCCACCACCGGGCCGATCGCGAAGCCCGCGGCGAAGGCGGCCGCGAAGATCCCGATGGCCTGCGCGCGCCGCCGCGCGTCGGCGAACAGCTCGCTCAGCACCGCGAGCGCGGAGGGCAGCAGCGTCGCGCCGGCCACGCCCATCAGCACCCGGAACGCGATCAGCAGCTCCGCGGACGGCGCGAACGCCGCGCCCGCGGAGGCGGCGCCGAACACCGCCGCCCCGGTCAGCAGCAGCCGGAGCCTGCCGTACCGGTCGCCGATGCCGCCGAACGCGATGAGCAGGGAGCCGACCGCGAACCCGTAGCCGTCGAGTATCCAGAGCGCCTGGTCCGCCGACGGCGACAGCTCCGCCGAGATCGAGGCCATCGCCAGGAACAGCACCGAGCCGTCCATCGCGACCAGCAGCACCGGGCCGAGCACCACGAGCAGGCCGAGCCAGGCCCGCGCGCCGGGGGCGGCAGGGGGAGAAGTCCGCTGTACGTCCATGGCCACGACGGTGCTCCGGCGTCCGGCCGTCAGCCATCCCCGCACCGTGGGTACACCCGGCAGGGATACCCGGGGCCGCCGCACCCGCGCCCGCCCCGGCGTAGCCTCGGGACCATGGAGCTGGAGAACCTCGGGACGTACCTGAAGACCCGCCGCGGCCGCGTCACGCCCGCCGCCGCCGGACTCGGGACCTACGGCGCCGCCCGCCGGGTGCCGGGGCTGCGGCGCGAGGAGCTGGCGCAGCTCGCCGGGGTGAGCGCCGGGTACTACACGCGGCTGGAGCAGGGGCAGGCCGGCACCGCCTCACGGCAGGTGCTCGACGCGCTGGCCCGGGTGCTGCGGCTCGACCCGGCCGAGACGGCCCACCTGCACAACCTCGCCCGCCGGCCGGCCGCGCCGCGGCTGGTCCGGCCGGCGCCCGAAGCGCCGCACCCCCGGGTGCTGGCGCTGCTGACGTCCCTGGCCGAGACGACGCCGGCCGTCGTGCTGGGCCGCCGCGGCGACGTGCTGGCCTGGAACCGCACCGGGCACGCGCTCGTCGCCGAGCACGTCGACTTCGACGCCCCCGGGGACCCCGCCCGCCGTCCCTCGGTGCCCCGGATGTTCTTCCTCGACCCGCTCGTACGGGACCAGCACGCCAACTGGGCGGAGCTGGCCCGCATCCACGTCGCGTACCTGCGGCTGACCGCGGGCCGCTACCCCACCGACGCCCGCCTCGCCGAGCTGATCGGCGAACTCGCCATGGGCAGCGGGGACTTCGCGGAGCTGTGGGCCGCGGGCGACGTCGCCGACTGCACCGTGGGCACGATGCGGCTGCGGCACCCCACCGTCGGCGCGCTCGACGTCGGCTACCAGGTCTGGCTGCAGCCCGACAGCCCCGACCACCGGCTGGAGGTCTACACCCCGGACGACCCCGCCTCCGCCGACGCCCTCCGGCTGCTCTCCGCCCGGTCGCAGCCGGCGGGCGCCTGACACGATGCGGGCATGACCTCCCCGAACGAGCACGGTGACCCCGGCGGCCGTAACCGGCGGGAGCGAAGCGAGCGGGAGCGGCGCGAGCGGAGCCGGCAGGCCGGCTCCTTCGGCGCCGCCGCCGGCGCCTACGAGCGCGGCCGCCCGCCCTACCCGCCGGAGGCGACCGCCTGGCTGGTGCCGGAGTCCGCCCGCGCGGTCGTCGACCTCGGCGCCGGCACCGGCAAGCTGACCCGCGCCCTGCGCGCACCGGGCCGCGAACTCGTCGCCGTCGAGCCCTCCGCCGGCATGCGCGAGGAGTTCGCCCGCGTCCTGCCCGGCGTACGGGCCCTCGCCGGCACCGCCGAGTCGATACCCCTGCCCGACGCGAGCGCCGACGCCGTCGTCTGCGCCCAGGCATGGCACTGGGTCGACCCCGAAAGCGCCGTCCCCGAGGTCGCCCGGCTGCTGCGCCCCGGCGGGCGGCTCGCGCTGGTGTGGAACAGCCGCGACGAGTCCGTGCCCTGGGTCGCGGAGCTGGGCCGGCTGCTGCGCGAGTACGCCCCCGCACCCGCGGAGGACCGTCAGACCGACCGCATCGGCGCGCCGTTCGGGCCCGTCGAGCGCCGGGACTTCCGCTGGCGCCACCCGGTGACCGAGGCGGAGATCGTCGACATGGTCGCCTCCCGCAGCTACGTGATCACTCTGGCGCCCGCCGTACGCGACCGGCTGCTGGACCGGGTACGGGCCCTCCTCGCGGTGGCGCGACCGGGTGAGATGCCGTACGTGACAGAGTGCCATCGCGCCGCGCGATGAGTTTCGCCGGGCCGGCCGGTCCATCCGTACGGAAAGGCAATCCCTGAACGCCGGAGGAGCACCATGACCGCCCACGCACTGCCGCCCGTCGTCGACACCGGCACCTGGCGGCGCGAGCTGGACGCGCTGCGCGTCCGCGAGAAGGCCGCGACCCGGGAGCTCGACGCCATCGCCGCGCAGCGGCGCCGGCTGCCGATGGTCGAGATGCCCGACTACACCCTGGAGGGCGAGGAGGGGCCGGTCGGGCTGGTGGACGTCTTCGAGGGCAAGTCGCAGCTCATCGTCTACAACCACATGTGGTTCGAGGACAAGGAGTGGCAGTGCGGCGGCTGCACGAGCTACACCGCGCAGTTCACCCGGTTCGGCTTCCTCGATCCGTACGACGCGCGGTTCGTCATCGTCACGCAGGGCCCGATCGACCAGGCGCTGGCGTACAAGAAGCGCGTCGGCAACAAGATGACCTGGTACTCCACCGCCAACAGCCCGTTCGGTGCCGATGTCGACGCCCCGAAGGGCGGCGGGTTCGCGCTCAACGTCTTCCTGCGCGACGGCGGCACCGTCTACCGCACCTGGCACTCCAGCGGCCGCGGCACCGAGCAGTTGAGCCACACCTTCCCGCTCGTCGACGTGCTGCCGTACGGCCGGCGGGAGGAGTGGCAGGACTCGCCCGAGGGCTGGCCGCAGTCGCCCGCGTACAGCGGCTGGCTCGACTCGAAGGACATCGCCCGCCTCTACGGCGAGGACGCGTAGGCCGGCCCGCCTACGGACCGGGAGGGGGCGGCGGAGGCGGCGGGAGCGTCGCCGTGCCCGGCGCGGACTCGGGCCACACCAGCAGCAGCGGGCACGGCGCGTGGTCGACGACGAAGCGGCTCGCCGGACCCAGGCTGCGCGGGCCCAGGTGGGCGCGGTCGCCGTCCCGGGCGACGACCAGCAGTTCGGCGTCCGCCGCCGCCGCGACGACCTCCCGCTCGACCCGTCCCGTGCGCTTGGCCAGGGTGCAGGGCCGGCCCAGCCGGGCCGCGGCCTCGGCGAGCAGCTCGTCGGCGGAGGCGTCCGCGAGCCGCGCGACCCGCTCGCCCGGGTCGGGTCCCGGGCCTTCGTGCCCAGGCCGCCCGGGCGCGGGCCCGCCCCGGCCCAGCAGCCCGGCGAGCGCACCGTGCGCCGCGCCGGGTACGTCCGCCGGGGCGACGTGAAGGAGGACGACCTCCGCCTCCTCGGGCGCGTGCGCGCCCGCGGCGGCCACGCAGGCGGGCCACGTGCCCTCGACGATCCACACCACCACGGCCACGGGTCATCCTCCTCCGATCACGGTGAGCGAGACCCACAGTGCCAGCACCGCGGCGCCCAGGGCCGCCGGTACGGCGTACACGCCGAGGCGGGTGAACTCCTTCAGTTCCACCTCCGCGTCGTGCGCGTGCACCACGCGCCGCCACAGCAGGGTCGCGAGCGAGCCCGTATAGGTGAGGTTGGGGCCGATGTTCACGCCCAGCAGCACCGCCAGCACCGCGGCGGGCCCCGACGGGGCCGCGAGCGGCAGCAGCACCAGCACCGCGGGCAGGTTGTTGATCACGTTCGCGAGGACGGCGGCCAGCGCCGCCGTCCCCAGCAGCGCGAGCAGTCCCGTGCCCGAAGGCAGCAGCCGGCCCAGGGCCGTCCCGAGGCCGTTGTCGACGACCGCGCGGACCACCAGCCCCAGGGCGAGGACGAAGGCGAGGAACGGCGGCGCGGCGGCCCGCAGGAGGGCGGCGGGGGTGGTACGGCGCCGGGCCAGCGCGCGCACCGCGAGAACCGCCGCGCCCGCGCCCGCCGCCCACGCCGGGTCGATCCCGAACGCCGACACCACCGCGAAGCCGGCCAGCGTGCACGCCAGCGTCGCCAGCGCGAACACCGGCACGGCGGGCGCCGCGGCCGCGACCGGGGCGGTCGCGCCGGCGTCCAGGTCGACGGCGAAGTACCGGCGGAAGACGGCGTACTCGACGGCGATCGCCGCCAGCCACGGCAGCGCCATCAGGGCGGCGAACCGGGTGAAGCTCAGCCCGCTCGCGGCGAAGGCGAGCAGGTTGGTGAGGTTGGAGACGGGCAGCAGCAGGGACGCGGAGTTCGACAGGTGCGTGCAGGCGTACACGTGCGGCCGCGGCCGCGCGCCCAGCCGCGCGGCCGTCGCGAACACCACCGGCGTCAGCAGCACCACCGTCGCGTCCAGGCTGAGCACCGCGGTGATCGCCGAGGCGAGGACGAAGACCTGCGCCAGCAGCCGGCGTGGCCGTCCCGCGGCGGTACGCGCCATCCACGCCCCGCACGCCGTGAACAGCCCGTCCTCGTCGCAGAGCCGGGCGAGCACCAGCACCGCCGCCAGAAACCCGGCGACCGGCCCCAGCCGGGCCGCCTCGTCGGCCGCGTGGCCGGTGGAGAGCGCCCCGGTGGCGAGGGCGACCCCCGCCGCGAGCACCGCCACCACCGCCTCCGGCAGCCCCCACGGCCGTACCACCGCGCAGACCAGCACCGCCGCCAGCAGCACGACGGACAGGGCCTCGGCCGCCGCAGCACTCACCGGCTCATCCTCGCCGCTGCCGGCCCGCCGCCGCGCGAGGCGAGGCCGTGTCGGACCGGCCTTCTAACCTGGTCCGATGGAGCGATTCGAGGGATACGGGGTGCTGGTCACGGGCGCCGGGCAGGGCATAGGCGAGGCGGTCGCCCGCCGCTTCGCCGCGGAGGGCGCGGGCGTGCTGGTCACCGACCGGGACGGCGAGCGGGCCGCGCGGGCCGCCGCCGCGATCGGCGCCGCCGGCGGTACGGCCGCGGCGCTCGCCTGCGACGTGACGGACGGCGCGGCGGTCCGGGCGGCGGTCGCGTACGCGGCCGAGTCCTTCGGCGGGCTGCACGTCCTCGTCAACAACGCCTACGCCGTCCACCGCGACCCGCCGCGCTTCGAGGACTGGCGGGAGCCCGACTGGTACGAGGACTTCGAGGTCACCCTGCACGGTGCGGCGCGCTGCGCCCGCGCGGCGCTGCCGCTGCTGGCCGCCGCCCCGGGCCGGTCCGCGATCGTCAACATCGGCTCGGTCAACGCCGAACGCCACTACGGCGAGCACGCCTACAGCGCCGCCAAGGCCGCGCTCGTCTCCCTCACCCGCACCCTGGCCGTGGAGAGCGCGGCGCGCGGCGTGCGCGTGAACCTCGTCGAGCCCGGCACCGTGCGCACCGCCGTCTGGGCCGGCCGGCCCGAGGTCCTGGCCCGGGTCGAGGAGCACTACCCGCTGGGCCGGGTCGGCGAACCGGACGACATCGCGGCGGCGGTGGCGTTCCTCGCCTCCGGCGACGCGGCGTGGATCACCGGGGTCAGCCTGCCGGTGGACGGCGGGCTGCTCGCGAGCCACCTCGCGATGTCCCGGAGCATCGCGGGCGACGGACCGTGACCGGCCGCCCGGCCGGCGCGGCGGGCGCGGCGGGCGGGCTGCCGGGAGGCGGGTGACGACGGGCGCCGGTGACGACGGGCGCCGCCTCGGTTACGTTGTCCGGGCCGCGCCCCCGACCCCGGACGGTGGAGATCATGTCAGAGGAAACCTTCAGCGACGGCACGCAGCGGGTGGTCGTCGACACCTCGGTGCCGCACTCGGCGAGGATCTTCAACTACTGGATCGGCGGCAAGGACAACTACGAGCCGGACCGCGCCGCCAGCGCCCGGTTCCAGCAGGTCTTCCCGGAGATCGTCGATCTCGCCCGCAGCGGGCGGCAGTTCCTGCGCCGGGTCGTCGGCCACCTCGCCGGGGAGGCGGGCGTACGGCAGTTCCTGGACATCGGCACCGGGCTGCCCACCGCGGACAACACCCACGAGGTGGCCCAGCGCGCGGCCCCCGACTCCCGCATCGTCTACGTCGACAACGACAAACTCGTCCTCGCCCACGCCCGCGGCCTGCTCACCAGCACCCCGGAGGGGTCGACCGCGTACATCGACGCCGACGTCGAGGACCCCGAGGCGATACTCGCGGGTGCGGCGCGCACCCTGGACCTCGACCGCCCGGTCGCCGTCATCCTCATGGGCATCCTGGCGCACGTCGACGGCTACGAGCAGGCCAGGTCGGTGGTGCGGCGGCTGATGGACCCGCTGCCGTCCGGCAGTTACCTGGCGATACGCGACGGCGTGGAGGGGAACGAGAAGTACAGCCGGGCCATCGCCGGCTACAACGCCTCCGGCGCCGTGCCGTACCACCTGCGCAGCGCGGCCCAGATCGCCGGCTACCTCGACGGCTTGGAACTGGTCGAGCCCGGCGTGGTGTCCTGCCCGCTGTGGCGGCCCGAGCCGGTGGAGGTGGGCAGCCCGGTGGAGATGGCGGTCCTGGGCGGGGTCGGCCGGAAGCCGTAGCCCGCGGCCCGGGCACCGGCCCGCCGCCGCGGCGCGGGCCGCGGGCCGCGGGCATGTCTGCCGCTCGCAAAGATCGGGCCAAGGTGCGCTTTCGCCCCCTGTAGCGCGTTACGCTTCCGTGGGTAGCGTGAGTCTCGACGGCGAAGGACCACCCGGAGAACGGATGCCTGCGGAGGACCGATGACGGTGCCCACGGCGGCGGTGCACGACCCCGGGATCCCGCTCGCCGGCGAATACGAGCGCGGCGGCCGGCCCGTCTGCAGGTCCGTCCTCGGCTCCCGGCTGCGCCGGCTCCGCCAGGACCGCGGCATCCAGTTGCAGGCGGCCGCCCGCGAGATCGGTGCCTCGGTCGCCAAGCTGTGCCGGCTGGAGCTGGGCCAGGGCGGCTGCAAGGACCATGACGTCGCGGCGCTGCTCGACTTCTACGGCGTCACCGACGAGGACGTGCTCGACGAGTTCGCGGCGCTCACCCGCGGCGCCAACGCGCCGAGCTGGTGGCAGGAGTACAGCGACCTGATACCCAGTCAGGCGGAGACCCACCTCGGCCTGGAGGAGGCCGCCACCGTCATCCGCAGCTACCAGTCCCAGCGCATCCCGGACCTGCTGCAGACGGCCGCGTACGCCCGCGCGATCACCCAGCTCGGCTTCCCGCGCGACCCGGTGCGGACCGTGGAGCGCCGGCTGCACCTGCTGGAACGCCGCCAGCAGGCCCTGACCCGCGCCGACCCACCGCGCTGCTGGGTGCTGCTCGACGAGGCCGCGCTGCGGCGCTCCGTCGGCGCCCCGGGGGTGATGGAGGGCCAGTTGCGGCACCTGCTCCGGCTGCACCTCGAACACCCCACGGTCACGCTGGACGTGGTGCCGCTGGCGGCCGGCGGCACGGCCGCGGTGGCGCAGCCGATGACGATGCTGCGGTTCGCCGAGCCCGAACTGCCGGACGTGGTCTGCCTGGACCAGCTCACCGGCACGGTGCGCATCGACAAGCCCGGCGAGGTCGACCGCTACCGGCTGGCGCTGGACAACCTCGCCGCGGCCACCAGCACCAGCACCGACGCCGCCGATTTCCTCACCCGCCTGCTGCACGGCCACTGACGGCGCCGTACGGCCCGGGCGCGGTGACCGCCGCCGGGCGACACACCCCGCGGGGCCGCTGTGCCGCCCCCGCGTAGCCACCAGCCACACTGACCCCATGGTGAAAACGGAATCCTTTGCGTACGACGTGGTCGTCATCGGCGGCGGCCCCGTGGGCGAGAACGTGGCGGACCGCACCCGGGCGGCCGGTCTGTCCACCGCGGTCGTCGAGAGCGAACTCGTCGGCGGCGAGTGCTCGTACTGGGCCTGCATGCCCAGCAAGGCCCTGCTGCGGCCGGTGCTCGCCCGCGCCGACGCCCGCCGCCTCCCCGGGCTGAGCGGCCTGGTGGCCGGCGACCTGGACGCGGCCGCGGTCCTCGCCCGCCGGGACGCGTTCACCTCGCACTGGGAGGACGACGGCCAGGTCGCCTGGCTCGACGGCATCGGCGCCGACCTCTACCGCGGCCAGGGCCGCCTCGCCGGGCCGCGCACCGTCGAGGTGACCGACGCCGACGGCGTGGTGCGCACGCTCACCGCCGGGCACGCCGTCGCCGTCTGCACCGGCAGCCGCGCGCTGCTGCCCCGGCTGCCCGGCCTGGCCGACGTCAAGCCGTGGACCAGCCGGGAGGCCACGAGTTCCGCGGTCGTCCCCGGGCGGCTGATCGTCGTCGGCGGCGGCGTGGTGGGCGTCGAGATGGCCACCGCCTGGCAGGCGCTCGGCTCCCGGGTCACCGTCCTCGTCCGCGGCGGCGGCCTGCTGGACCGCATGGAGCCCTTCGCCGGCGAGCTGGTCACCGAGGCGCTGACCGAGGCCGGCGCCCAGGTGCGTACCGGCACCTCCGTCACCTCCGTGGTCCGCGAGAACGGCACGGTCCTCGCGACCACCGACGCCGGCGACACCCTCGAGGCCGACGAGATCCTCTTCGCCACCGGCCGTGCGCCCCGTACCGACGACATCGGCCTGGAGACCGTGGGTCTTGAGCCCGGCTCCTGGCTGGCGGTGGACGACAGCCTGCGGGTCGAGGGCAGCGAGTGGCTGTACGGGGTCGGGGACGTCAACCACCGCGCGCTCCTCACCCACCAGGGCAAGTACCAGGCGCGCATCGCCGGTGCGGCCATCGCCGCCCGCGCGCAGGGCGTGCCGCTGCTGGAGTCGGACCCGTGGGGCGCGCACGCCGCGACCGCCGACCACGGTGCCGTCCCGCAGGTCGTCTTCGCCGACCCGGAGGCCGCGGCCGTCGGGATGTCGCTGGCCGAGGCGGAACGGGCCGGGCACCGGGTGCGCGCGGTGGACGTCGACCTGGGCTCGGTCGCGGGCGCCGGGCTGTACGCGGACGGCTACCGCGGGCGGGCGCGCATGGTCGTCGACGTCGACGAGGAGATCCTGCGCGGCGTCACCTTCGTCGGCCCCGGTGTGGGGGAGCTGATCCACTCGGCGACCATCGCGGTCGCCGGCCAGGTGCCGGTGAGCCGGCTGTGGCACGCGGTCCCGTCGTACCCCACGATCAGCGAGGTGTGGCTGCGGCTGCTGGAGGCGTACCGCGGCTGACCGAGCCCCCGCCCCCGGAAAAATCCCGTCGCCTCCGTGGCCTGCGGTCGCTAGGGTCCGCAGCGCCGCCGCGAGAATCGCGGCCGCGGAGGGAGACGGGGATGGCGGAAGGACGTGCGGGTAGCGGGCGGTTGAGCCTGCTGCTCGACCAGTTCGACATGGCCAGGGAGGCGGCGGAGCTGCGGCTCGCCGGGCTCGGCGACGAGGAGTTCCGCTGGGAGCCGGTGCCCGGCTGCTGGTCGGTGCGGCGCCGGTCGGAGGCGGTCACGCCGCGGGCGTACGGGCCGGGGGAGTGGGTGCTCGACAAGGGCGCCGCGGACATCCCGCACAGCGAGTACGCCGGGGTGGTGCAGGACGTCGCCGGGGGCATGCCCGTGGAGAAGGTGGCCCGGGACTGGGACGTGAGCGTCGAGCGGGTCCGCGAAGTCCTCGCCCACACCGGCCCGCTGGAGCCCGACGAGACCCCGGTCACCACCATCGCGTGGCGGCTGGGGCATCTGCACTCGGGCATCGCAGGCGGCTGGGAGTGGACCTTCGGCGAGCGGCGCCGGGACCCGAAGCTGCTGGTCGACTTCACGCCCTCCGCCGAACTGGCGCTCGCGCGGTTCTGGGCGGACGTCGACCGCTGGCGCGAGAGCGTCGCCACCGTCACCGAGGAGCAGTTGGACACCGTCGGCTTCTCGCAGAACCCGTACGCCTCCGACGCCGACAACGCCTACGTCGAGGTGCTGTGGGCGGGCAACCTGGAGTTCATCCACCACATGGCGGAGATCGCGCTCCTGCGCGACCTGTGGCGGGCCCGCGGCACCGGGACCTGAAAGCCGCGCGTGCCTCGTACGCCCCCGGGACGTACGAGGCACGCGAACCGCCGGGCGTCCGGCCTCAGATGCCGAACTCCGAGGGCGGCAGCCCGAGCGCCGAGCACGCCTCGCGGAGCACCTGCTGCTCGGCCGGGTCGATGTGGCCGTCGGCACCGGCGATGACGAATCCGGTCTGGATCACCGCCCGCGCCTCCGCCGCCTTCTTCTTGGCCTTGGCGATCTCCTGCAGCGCCTCCGCCTTGCCCGCATGGAAGTCGACCGTGAGCCGGTCGAGGTGCTTGGTGAACCGCTGCCGCAACTGCTCCGGCGGGAAGTTCTGCAGCACGTCGTTGGTCATGATCATCGACTCCATGCGCTCCCGCTCGGCGGGGTGCACGTGCCCGTCCGCCGCCGCCACGAGCGCACAGACCGCCATGGTGGCGTCCCGGTACGCGCCGCTCTTCAGCTCCGTCTTCATCGAGCTGAGCTGCGACTTGAACATGCTCACGAGCTGGGCCTTGGAACCACCGCCCGAGCCCGTCGAGCCCTGGCTCCCGGACCGCGCTCCGCCCCGGGACTGCTGAAGTCCCTTCGCCTGGTCCTTGATCCGATCAAACATCGACACTGAATGCCACCTCGGGTTGCGGGCGTCCGCCCGACTCGTCGGTTCCGGTCGTCGTACCGAAGACCGCGGTGCCGCGGTCAGTCTCTCAACGCCCCGGCGGGACGCGGAGGTTCCGCATGTACCCGTCCGGGGGAACGGGGGAACCCCCTGGGGCGGGGCGCCGTCCGAGAGGCGTACGGGGGAACGAGGGGGAACGGCATGACGGGGGCTCAGACAGGCATACGGCCGCGCGGCGGCACGTGGCTGATCACGGCGGCGATCGTCGTGGGCGCGCTGCTCGCGGGCTGCGTGTGGTGGGCGGTGGCGGGCCGGGACGGCACACCCGTCTCCGGCCCCGGCGGCGCCGACGGCGCGGTGGTGCCCGGGGCGGAGACCGTGCACTTCGAGCAGGGGCACGGACTCGCGGCGGTCCGCACGCTGCTGCGGACGCCGGCGGACGTGCGGGCGTTCGCCGGCTGGTATCCGCAGGAGGGCATCGGCGGCGCGCTGCGCGGGAAGCTCCTCGCCCGCGACCTGGACGCCGAGGTCCTGGTCGCCACGGGCTGGAGCAGCGGCTGCACCAGCGCCAGAGGCGCGGTGCTCACGTACGACGAGAACACCGGCTACGCGGCGCGGCTCACCGACACGAGGACGTACGAGACGTGCGACAGCCCGTGGGACGTGCTCGCGGTCTTCGCCGTCCCGGGGAAGGACGCCGGGACGGACCCGAGGATCGGCGGCGCCCCGCCGGGGCCGCCGGGACCGGCGGAACTCCTCGCGTACGCGCCGCTCGACGGCGCCGCGGCCAGGCGTGCGCCGCGGGCGGCCGAGGTGAGCCAGCCGGACCAGTTCGGCGCCTTCGCGCGCCCGCTGCCGGCGGCGGCGACCGCGGCGCTGGAGAGCAGGCTGGGGAGCCTGTACGACTCGGAGCTGCCGGGTCCCGCGCGGCGCTTCGCCTTCACGGGGCGGGGCTGCGGCGAGGACCTGCTGCTGGAGATCACGTCGCGGCGGCTGCGGCCGGTGGGAGCGGGCGGCGCGTGCCGGGATCCGCGGCCGTACGTCGCGGTGTTCTCGGTGCCGGCGGACCGGGTGCCGTCGAGCGCGGTGATCGGCGGCTGACCCCCGCCGGACCACCCCACGCCACCCCCTCGGCCTACGCGGACCCGAGGGGGTGGCTCCGCGCGCCGGGCCGGGGCGCTCGCTGTGAGACCTTGGCCTTGGTCACCGCCGCCGCGGCGGACCGCCGCGGCGCGCGCAGCGCGCGACGTCACCGGGAGGAGCGCTGAAGTCGTACACCGCCGACGCCCTCAAGGGGCGCCCGCGCATGGCAGGACTCGTCGAGCGGCTCCGCGCGCCCGCCGTGGCGCAGACGGTGCGCGCCACCATGGCCGCCACCATCGCGTACGTCGTCGCCCTCCAGCTCACCAACGGCCCCAAGCCGCTCACGGCGCCGCTGACCGCGCTGCTCGTCGTCCAGGTGACCTTCTACGCCACCCTCACCACCGGCATCCGGCGTGTCACGGCCGTCGTGGTCGGGGTGCTGATCGCCAGCGGGTTCAGCGCGCTGGTCGGGCTGAGCTGGTGGAGCCTCGGGCTGATCATCCTCAGCTCGCTGGTCGCGGGGCGCATCGTGCGGGTGAGCGAGTTCGTGCCCGAGGTGGCGATCAGCGCGATGCTCGTCCTGGGCGTCGCCCACGTGGGGGACACGGCGTTCACCCGGATCCTGGAGACGCTCACCGGCGCCGTCGTGGGCCTCACGTTCAACCTGGTGCTGGCGCCCCCGGTGTGGGTGGAGAGCGCGGGCGACGCCATCGAGGACCTGGCCCGCCGCATGCGCCGCCTGCTGCTGCGCAGCACCGAGCAGCTCACCGAGGTCACCCCGCCGTCGGTCGCCGCCGACCGGCTGGAGGCGGCGCGCGAGCTGGACGAGTTCGTCGGCGAGGTCGACACCTCGCTGCGCCGCGCCGAGGACAGCCTGCGGCTCAACCCCCGGGTGCGCGAGGGCCTGATGCACCGGGCGGTCCTGCGCACCGGTCTCGACACGCTGGAGATCTGCGCGGTGGTGCTGCGCGTCCTCACCCGGAGCCTGTCGGACCTCGCGCAGGCCCGGCGGAAGGGGGAGCCGCTCTTCCCGCGCGACGCGGGCGCGGCGCTCCAGGACCTCTTCGCCTACCTGGGCGACGCGCTGGTGAGCTTCGCGCAACTGGTCGCGACGGAGGTCTCCGAGAGCGCCGAGACCGCGGCCGGCCGGCTGGAGGCGGACCTGTCCGCGGCCCGTTCCGTACGGGACCGGGTGGAGTCCCTGCTCCTGGAGACCGTGGGACGCGACGAGGAGAACTGGTTCCTGTACGGCGCGCTCCTCGCGGACGTCAACCGGGTCCTCGACGAACTCGACACCGAACACCGCTCCGCCCGCCTGCTGGAGGCGCTCGACCGCAGCAGCCGCGACTACCGCGAGCACATCCCGCGGCTCTCCCGCCTCAGCGCCTGGCTCACCCGCTGACCACCCGGCCGCGCACCCGGCGGCCCCTTCCGCCCGTACCGCCCGCGTCAGCGGTACGCCGCGGTCGCCGCCGCCAGCTCGTCCAGCGCCCGCAGCGACTCCGCCTCCGGCAGCGTCGGCAGATCGAGCAGCACCCGCTCGAGACCCAGTTCCGCGTACGTCTCCAGGGCCGCCGGCTCGTGCGACGCGGAGTACGGCACCACCGGCGCGTCGCCCGCCACCTCCCGCAGCCGCCGCATCCGCCCGCCCAGCTCCCCGGCCGGCACCCGGCTCGGCAGCCACGTCGCGCCGAACGCCGCGACCCGCTCGAAGGCGGGCTCGCCGCCCCCGCCCACGTAGACCGGCGGATACGGGCGCTGCACCGGCTTCGGCCAGCAGAACACCGGGTCGAAGTCGACGAACTCGCCGTGGAACTCCGCCTCGTCCTGCGTCCACAGCGCGATCATCGCGCGCATCCGCTCGTCCAGCAGCTTTCCGCGGGTGCGCGGCTCCGTGCCGTGGTTGCGCATCTCCTCGCGGTTCCAGCCCGCGCCGACGCCGAAGGCCACCCGGCCGCCCGAGACCAGGTCGAGCGTGGCGACCTCCTTCGCGGTGACGATCGGGTCCCGCTCCACGACCAGCGCGATGCCGGTGCCCAGCAGCAGGTTCCGGGTCACCGGGGCCACCGCCGCCAGGGCCACGAACGGATCGAGCGTGCGGTAGTACTTCCGCGGCAGCTCGCCGCCGGCCGGCAGCGGCGAGCGCCGGTCCACCGGGATGTGGGTGTGCTCGGCGACGAAGAGCGCGTCGAAGCCGCGCTCCTCCAGCGCCCGCCCGAGCACCGCGGGCGCGATGCCCTCGTCGGTCAGGAACGTCGACACCCCGAACTTCACGGGCGGCCACCTCTCTCGGGTACACACGTCGCGTACCCGCTCGGCTACGCGCGCCACGCACGGTCGCACACCGCGGAGGCGCCCGCAAGATCGGCCGCCGCCGGCCACCGCCCGGCAGGCGGTCCCGGCGCCGCGATGGCACAGTTGTGCAGAGGACCGCCGCGTCCCGCGGCCCGCGCGGCCGGCGGTACCCGCGAGCCCGGAGGACGGAACGGTGACCCAGAACCAGCAACGTACGGTGCACGCTCTCCTGGACGGCTACGGGACCACGTACGCCGAGGACGCGGGCATCCGGCTTCGCAACACCCCGCAGCCCCTCTACCAACTGCTCGTGCTCTCCGGCCTGCTCAGCGCCCGGATCCGGGCCGGCGCCGCGGTCGGCACGGCCCGCGCGCTGTTCCAGGCCGGTCTGGGCAGTCCGCAGCGGATGGCCGATGCCACCTGGCGGCGGCGGGTCCAGATCCTCGGCGAGGGCGGCTACCGGCGCTACGACGAGAGCACCGCCTCCCAGCTCGGCGACGGCGCCCGGCTGCTGCTGGACACCTACGGCGGCGACCTGCGCCGGCTGCGCCGCGAGGCGGACGGCGACACCACCCGGATGAGTGCGCTGCTCCGGCGGTTCCCGGGCCTCGGCCCCGCGGGCGCGGCGATCTTCCTCCGCGAGGTCCAGGGCGTCTGGCCGGAGGCCGCCCCGTACATCGACGCCAAGGTCGTGCAGGGCGCCGGCAAGGTGGGCCTGCCGGAGGACCCCTCCCGGCTCGCCCGGCTCGTGGGGGAGCCGCAGCTCCCGCGGTTCACGGCGGCGCTGGTGCACTGCGCGCTGGACAAGGGCGCGGCGCAGCAGGTCAGGGAGCTCACGCACGCGTGAGGCCGGGCGCCGCCGCCGCCCGGACGGGCGGCCCCCGCATGGCATCCTCGGTGGCATGACCATCGACGTCCGCCCCGCCTCGGTCTTCGAGGACGTCATCGTCAGGTCGACCCGGGCGGTCCCGTTCTCCAGCGGGTACGCCTCGACCACCGCGGCCTGAGCCACCGGATCCCCTCCCGGCTCAACCAGGAGCTGTGCGGGCCCGCCCGCGGCGAGTACGCCGGCTCGACTTGCGCTGAGCGCGTACGGCGAGCCCGGGGCACCCGGGTCGGAAGAGGAGGGATGTCTAAAATGCCGCCGAATGGGGTACGTGAGGCCGAATGAGAGTCGGCGTGATCGATGCGGGATCCCACACGGTGCGCCTGGTGGTCGCGGACGCGGACGGCCAGGTGCCGCTGCCCCTGCACACGGCCAAGCGGCAACTGCGCCTCGCGGAGCTCGCCGGCCCCGACGGGCGGCTCGGCGACCGGGCGGTCGGGGAGCTGGCCGCCGCCGTGGGCGCCGCGCGTGAGGAGGCCGCGCGCTGGGGGGTGGCGGAGCCGTTCGCCTTCGCCACCGCGGTCGTACGCGACGCCCCCAACGCGCGCGACATCGTCCGCGCCGTCCGCGAGCGCACCGACGTCGTCCTGCAACTGCTGCCCGGCGAGACGGAGGCCGAACTGACGTTCCTGGCGGCCCGCCGGTGGATGGGCTGGCGCGCCGGGCCGATGGCCGTGCTCGACATCGGCGGCGGCTCCTTCGAGGTCGCCTGCGGCCGCAGCCGGCTGCCCGACTTCGCCGTCGCGCTGCCGCTGGGCGCCGCCCGGCTGACCCGCGAGTTCTTCGGCAGGCACGACCCGCCGCCGCCCGCCGCCGTCAAGGCCGTACGCCGCCACGTGCGGCACCGGCTGCGCGACGTGGCCGCGCGCATCCGCTGGGAGGCGCCCCGTACCACCGTCGTCACCTCCCGGACGATGCAGCAGCTCGCCCGCCTCTGCGGCGCCGCGCCCGGGCGGCACGGCCCGTTCGTCCCCCGCACGATGGCGCAGGAGGACCTCCGCCGCGCGGTCAAGCAACTACGCGGGCTGCCCGCCGCGGAACGCGCCCGGCTGCCCGGCATCTCGCCGGCCCGCGCGCGGCAGTCGCTGGCCGGCGCGGTGGTCGCGCACACCGCCATGAAGCTGATGAGCATCGACGTGGTCACCGTCTGCCCCTGGGCGATCCGCGAGGGCATCCTGCTGCGCACCGTCGAGGAGGGCAGCATGAGCTGGTGGACGGCCCCGCCCGGCGACGAGCCGCGCGTACCGGGCCAGCGCAAGCCGCACCCGGGCCTCGGCCTCGACGCGATCAGGACGCAGATCAACCTGGCGAACTGAGGCCGCCCCGGCCGTCTCCAGGGCCGAACCGGCGGCTGTGGCGGCGCGTTGACGACGATGGCGGCGGGCGGCGTGGTACCCCGGATCTCATGGACGCAGAGGCCCAGGACAACGACGGCAGCACGGCCCGGGATCCCGCGGCCCGAAGACGCCACCCCCTCCTCTTCCGCGTGGCGCAGGCCAAGCTCCGGCCCCGGTGGCGGCTGAGCGAGATCACCGTCACCGAGGAGCCCGAGATCCGGCGCGCCGTACGGGCCGCCGCGCTGGGCAACGCCATGGAGTGGTTCGACTACGGCATCTACGCCTACCTCGCGGTCACCCTCGGCGACGTCTTCTACTCCGGTGCCAGCGAGGGCACCCGGACGATACTGTCGCTGGCGACCTTCGCGGTCTCCTTCGCCGTACGTCCCCTGGGCGGTGCCTTCTTCGGCCCGCTCGGCGACCGCGTCGGCCGCAAGCAGGTGCTGGCGCTGACGATGATCCTGATGGCGTCGGCGACCTTCTCCATCGGCCTCATCCCCAGCTACGACACCATCGGCCTGTGGGCGCCCCTGCTGCTCATCATCGCCCGGCTGACGCAGGGCTTCTCCACCGGCGGCGAGTACGGCGGCGCGGCGACCTTCATCGCCGAGTACGCCCCCGACAAGCGGCGCGGCTACTACGGCAGCTTCCTGGAGATGGGCACCCTCGCCGGCTACATCGGCGCCTCCGGGCTCGTCCTCGTGCTCACCGCGGGCATCGGCGAGGACGGCATGGCCTCCTGGGGCTGGCGCATCCCGTTCCTCATCGGCGGCCCGCTCGGCGCGATCGGCCTCTACCTGCGGCTGCGGCTGGAGGAGACGCCCGCCTTCGTGAAGTCCGAGGCGGGCCGGGCCACCGTGGCGGAGGTGACGGGCGAGGCCGAGCCCGCACTGGGCCGGAAGACCGAGGGCGGGAAGGCCGGGGGGAAGCAGACGCCGGGGGAGCTGCGGCGGATCATGGCGGGGCAGCGGCAGACGATGCTGCTGTGCATCGCGCTGGTGGCGGCGTACAACGTGGCGAACTACATGCTGCTCACGTACATGCCGACGTATCTCACGGAAGTCCTGGACTGGCCGCGCGCCGAGCAGCTCGCCGTGGTCATCGCCACGATGGTCGCGATGATCTCCGTGGTCACGCTCGTCGGCCGCGCCAACGACCGGATCGGCCGCAAACCGCTGCTGATGATCGGCATGGTCGGCTTCCTCGTGGTGAGCGCACCGGCCTACATCCTGGTGCGCCAGGGGGCCGTCCTCGCCGTCTTCGGCGGCATGCTCCTGCTGGGCGCCTGCCTCATCTGCCTCCAGGGCACCATGTCGGCGACGCTGCCGGCGCTCTTCCCCACGGAGGTCCGCTACGGCTCGCTGGCCATCGGCTACAACCTCTCCGTCGCGGTCTTCGGCGGCACCACCCCCGCCGTCATCGAGGGGCTGGTGCACGTCCTGGACACGCCGATGGCGGCGGCGTACTACACGATGGCCTTCGCCGTCGTCGGCATCGTCTCCGTCTCGCTGCTGACGGAGACGGCGGGCCTGCCGCTGGAGGGCTCACCGCCCGCGGTGGCCACGGCGGCGGAGGCGGAGGAGGTCGTACGCACCCAGCGCCGGAACCTGCTCTGACCCCCACCGGGGCGGCGGCCGGGCTCAGCCGTGCAGGGTGGGCCGGTAGATCAGCTCCTGGATGGAACCGTCGAGGGTCCGGGTCTCGATCAGGTCGAGGTCGAAGTCGGCCGCGCCCTCGAAGATCGGAGCGAGCCCGGACCGCCCGGTGATCACGGGGAAGAGCGTGACGTGCACCAGGTCGACCAGGCCGGCGGCCATCAGGGCCCGGTTCATCGACAGGCTGCCGTGCGAGCGCAGCGGCACGTCCGACTCCTCCTTCATCCGGGCGACCACGTCCACGGCGTCGCCGCGCGCGACGGTCGCGTCCGGCCAGTCGAGGGGCTCCGTCAGGGTGGTCGACACGACGGTCGCGGGCAGTTGGGTCATCCGGGTGACCCACGGGTCGCGCACGTCGTCGCCCTCGGAGCTGTCGGCGATCATCTGCGCGAAGAGCCGGTGGGTGTGGGCGCCGAAGACCATCCGCTGCTCCTCGCCGTAGAGGCCGAGGCGGCGGTCGAGCAGTTCGGGGCCCTGCTTGCCCCAGTAGCCGGTCCAGTCGCCGCCGGCGGCGCCGTAGCCGTCCAGGCTGCTGAAGACGTCGAAGGTGTACGTGGCGGTCATGAGGCGCTCCTCGGAAGTCCGTCGATCGGGTACGGGGGTAGGACGGGGCGGGGGACCGAAACTCATCGCCGCGCAGGTTTCGTACGGGCGCCGCCGGGCAGGGTCCGGGAAATGGGAGCGCTCCCATTCCCATGTCCCCCCACCCCCTCCCGGAGGAGGAGTCGCAGTGTCATCGCCATCGAACGATCGCACCGACGCGCGGAGCCTGCCCGTCCGCGCCCTCCTGGCCGTCCTGGCCGCCGCCGCGCTCCTGCTGACGCCCTGGACCGGCGGCACCGCCCAGGCCCACGGCTCCGCCGCCGACCCCGTCTCCCGCAACTACGGCTGCTGGCAGCGCTGGGGAAGCGATTTCCAGAACCCGGACATGCAGCAGCAGGACCCCATGTGCTGGCAGGCGTGGCAGCACGACACCAACGGCATGTGGAACTGGAACGGCCTCTACCGCGAGGGCACCGGCGGCAACTTCCAGGCCCACATCCCCGACAACCAGCTCTGCAGCGCCGGCCGCACCCAGGACGGCCGTTACGACTCCATGGACACCCCGGGCCCGTGGAAGACCGACTCGCTGGGCACGAACTTCACCGTCGACGTTCTCGACCAGGCGTACCACGGCGCCGACTACCTCTACGTCTACGTGACCCGGCAGGGCTACGACGCGAAGACCGACGCGCTCGACTGGGCCGACCTGGAGCGCGTGGCCACCGCGGGGCCGTACGGTCCCGCCAACCACTACACCGCGAATGCCAGCGCGCCCGGCCGCAGCGGGCACCACATCGTCTACACCATCTGGAAGGCGTCGCACGCGGACCAGATCTATTTTTTCTGCAGCGACGTGACGTTCTAGCGGCGCCCCTGGCTGGCGGAAGTCCGTAGCCGCCCGGCGTCGTCCCAGCTCAGGCCCGTACCGCGGGCGCTTGGGGATGGCGCAACACTGCGGCAACACACTTCCGCGCGGCGCGCGCCTATGGTGCCGTCATGCCTTCCGCAGCACGCCTGAGAGAGCAGCCCGCCGCCGGCCGGCCGAGCCCGGCCGGCGGCGGTGCGGGCGGGCACGGCACGGCCGCCGCGCGGCGCCGCCGGCTGCGCGCGGACCGGGCGCGGCAGTTGGCCGACCTGCTCCGCGGCCAGGTGCTCGGCGGCGCGTACGCGGGCGGCGTGCTGCCGCACGAGTCGGAGCTCGGCGCCGACTACGGCGCCACCCGCAACACCGTGCGCCAGGCGCTCGACCTGCTGCGCTCCGAGCGGCTGGTGGAGCGGGTGCCGGGGCTGGGCACGGTGGTCGTCGCGGAGAAGTACGCGCACGGACTCGACCGGCTGCAGGGCCTGGCCGAGACGCTCCACGAGCACGGCCGCGTCACCAACGAGATCCGCACCGCGGGCCCCGTCGCCGCCCCCGCCTGCGTCGCCGAGCGCCTCGGCGCGCCCGAGGGCGGCGAGGTGCTGTACGTGGAGCGGCTGCGCCGCCTCGGCGGACTGCCGCTCTCCCTGGACCTGACGTACCTGCCCATGGACATCGGCGTCGGACTCCTCGGCGCCGACCTGGAGAACACCGACATCTTCCGGCTGCTGGAGGAGCTGACCGGGCAGCCGCTGGGCACGGCGGAGATCACCCTGGAGGCCGTCACCGCCGACGCGCACTCCGCCGCCGTGCTCCAGGCGCCGCGCGGCGCCGCGCTGCTCATGCTGGAGCGGCTCACCCACCTGTCCGACGGCCGCCCCGTCGACCTGGAGTTCGTCCGCTTCCGCGGCGACCGGATCACCATGCGCGGACTGCTGCACCGCTGTCGCTGAACACCCGCCCCGGCCCGTCGCCCCCGTCTCCCGTACGCCCGTTGCGCCCGTACGTCCCGTACCCCCGTACGCCCAAAAACCCCTGCCCAGACCACACGCCCACACGCGAAGGAGCCCGGCATGGCGCTGGTGCCCCAGCGGGCCGACGTGCCCGTGACCATCGACGAGTCCAAGTGCATCGACGGCTGCACCCTGTGCGTCGACATGTGCCCGCTCGACTCGCTCGCCATCGACCCCGACAGCAGCAAGGCGTACATGCACGTCGACGAGTGCTGGTACTGCGGCCCGTGCGCCGCGCGCTGTCCCACCGGCGCGGTCACGGTCAACATGCCCTACCTCCTGCGCTGAAGAGGCCCGTCATGCCACCACGCACACCCCTGCCCCTCGCCGCCGCCCTGCTGCTCCCGCTCGCCCTCGCCGGCTGCGGCAGCAGCTCCGCGAGCGACGGCGACCACGTCACCGTCACCGTCGGCTACCAGTCCAAGACCATCAACACCGTCACCGCCGGCACCCTGCTGCGCTCCCTCGGCTACTTCGAGCGCGAGCTGAAGGCCCTCGGCAGGCGCGACGGGCGCACGTACGAGGTGAAGTGGCAGGACTACGCCACCGGTGCGCCCATCACCGCCCAGATGACCGCAGGCAAGGTCGACATCGGCTCCATGGGCGACTTCCCGCTGCTCATCAACGCCTACCGCGGCGCCCAGCTCGACGCCCCGACCGAACTCGTCTCCGTCACCGGCTACAACATGCGCGGCGGCCTCAACACCATCGTCGTACCGCCCGGTTCCGGTCTCGGCTCCCTCGCCGACCTCAAGGGCAGGAAGGTCTCCACCAGCGAGGGCTCCGCGGCCGACGGCACCCTCGTACGCGCCCTGGAGCGCGCGGGGCTCGACCCCGCGGAGGACATCCGCAAGCTCAACCAGCAGCCCGCCGTCGGCGCCTCCGCCCTCGAAGGCGGCAGCGTCGACGCGCTGTCGCAGTTCGTCGCCTGGCCGGGGCTGCTCGCCTTCCAGGACCGCGCGCGGGCGCTCTACGACGGCGGCAGGCTCGACCTGCCGACGTTCCACGGCGTGGTGGTGCGCGAGTCGTTCGCCGACGACGAGCCCGCCGTGCTGCGGGCGTTCCTCAAGGCGCAGACGGAGGCGGGCCGTTATCTGGACGACAAGCCGCTCGACGCCTCCCTGAAGGTCGCCGACGCCACCGGGCTGCCGCCCGAGGTCGTGCACCTCTACAACGGCCCCGACGGCACCGCCACCTTCGATCCCACGCTCAAGCCGGCGCTCATCGAGGCGTTCCGCGACGACGTGAAGCTGATGCAGGACGCGGAGCTCATCGGCGACGTCGACGTGGACGACTTCGTCGACGACTCGCACCTGCGCAAGGCGTACGGCAGCGGCTACGACCGGCAGACCGCCGAGACGGCAGGCGTGGTCCGTACCGCCGAGGTGTGGCTCGACGGCGAGGACCGCACCCGCTCCTTCCCCGACGCCGCGGCGGCGCTGGCGTTCGCGGCGGAGCACGAGGGCGGCGTACGGGCCGTGTTCGTGCCGGACGCCGCGACCGGCACCCGCTGGTTCGCCGACCGCGCCGCGTGGGTGCGCGACGGCACCGGCCTGCACCCCTTCGTCACCGCCGAGTCCGCCCGCGACTGGGCGGGGGACCACCCGGGCGCCGAGATCGTCGACTACGGGACCGCGCTGGCCGCGGCGGCGAAGCAGGGCGGGGAGGCGGGGCGATGAGGCGGATCTGGGCCTCCCGGCTGCTGCGGGCCTCCTCGCTCGCCGCGGCCCTCGGCCTCTGGCAGGTGCTCACCGCGCTCGACGTCAACCTGTGGCTGCGCTTCGCGCAGTTCCCCACCGTCCTGGACGTCGCCCGCCGCTTCCGCGACCGGCTCGCCGGCGGCGACTACTGGCAGGACCTGGCCGACAGCCTGACCCGTATCCTCACCGGCTTCGCGCTCGCCGCCGTCCTCGGCATCGCCGTCGGCGTCGCGCTGGCCCGCTCCCGGGTGGCGTCCGACGTGATCCGCCCGGTGCTGGAGGTGCTGCGGCCCGTCCCGGCGATCGCGCTGGTGCCGGTCGCGATCCTGCTCTTCCCCACCAACGAGCAGGGCATCGTCGCCATCACCTTCACCGCCGCGTTCTTCCCCGTCACCGTCGCCACCCGGCACGCCGTACGGGCGCTGGCGCCGGTGTGGGAGGAGGCCGTGCTGACGATGGGCGGCGGCCGGTGGCGGGTGCTGTGGTCGGTGGTGCTGCCCGGCGCGCTGCCGGGGGTCTTCGGCGGTCTCTCGGTCGGCATCGGGGTGGCGTGGATCTGCCTCATCGCCGCCGAGATGATCTCCGGCGAATACGGCGTCGGCTACCGCACCTGGCAGGACTACACGCTCCTCGACTACCCCGGCGTGCTCGTCGGCATGGTCACCATCGGCGTGCTCGGCTGGGCCACCTCGGCCGCCATCGAGGTGCTGGGCCGCCGGCTGACCGGCTGGCTGCCGCGTACGGAACACGACGGCCACGGCCGGACGGTCAAGGGGTACGGGCGTGAGCGAGACCGTAGAGCGGACCGCCGCCGCGCCCGTACGCCCGGAAGGCACCGCGGCGGCGGGGGAGCGGCCCGCGGGGGAGCGGCCGGCCGCGGGCGTGCGGCTGGAGGTGCGCGGCGCGACCCTCGGCAGGCCCGGCGCGCCCGCGCTGCACGACCTGACGCTCGTCGCCGCGCCCGGCGAACTCCTCGCCGTCGTCGGCCCGTCCGGCTGCGGTAAGTCCACCCTGCTGCGCACGCTCGCCGGGCTGCTGCCGCCGCTGGCCGGCGAGGTGCTGCAGGACGGCGCGCCGGTCACCCGGCCCGGCGCCGACCGGGCGCTGGTCTTCCAGGACGACGCCCTCCTGCCCTGGCGCACCCTGCGCCGCAACGTCGAACTGCCCCTGGCCGTGCGGAAGGAGCCGCGCGCCGCCCGGCGGGCCGCCGCCCTGCGGTGGCTGGAGCGCGTCGGCCTCGGCGACCGGTCCTCCTCCCTGCCGCACCGCGTCTCCGGCGGGCAGCGCCAGCGCGCGCAACTCGCCCGGGCGCTGGCGGGCCGGCCGCGTGCGGTGCTGATGGACGAGCCGTTCGGCGCGCTCGACGCGCAGACCAGGGCGGGCATGCAGGACCTGCTCGTCGAGGTGCTGGGCAGCACCCGGGCCACCGTCGTCTTCGTCACCCACGACGTGGACGAGGCGCTGTTCCTCGGCGACCGCGTGGCCCGGCTCGGCGGCCCCGGCGGGCTCGCCGTGCACGACGTACCGCGCCCGCGCGACCGCGCCGCCCGCGAGGACCCGGCGACCGTCGCGCTGCGCCGCCGCCTCCTCGCCGCGGACCGCGAAGACCCCGCGGATCCCGGCGGGAGCGCCACCGCCGCAGCCGCCGAAGCCCCCGCGACCGCCGACCCGGCTCCGGCCGAGGACCTGGAGACCCCGTGACCGCCCCCGCCCCCGCCCCCGCCGTCCCGGAACTCCGCGACGCCGCCGAACTCACCTGCGGCGTCCTCGTCGTCGGCGGCGGCACCGCCGGCACCATGGCCGCCCTCACCGCCGCCGAGCGCGGCGCCGACGTCCTCCTCCTGGAGAAGGCCCACGTCCGCCACTCCGGCGCGCTCGCCATGGGCATGGACGGCGTCAACAACGCCGTCATCCCCGGCCGCGCGGAACCCGACGACTACGTCGCCGAGATCACCCGCGCCAACGACGGCGTCGTCGACCAGTCGGCCGTCCGCCAGACCGCCACCCGCGGCCACGCCATGGTCCGCCGGCTGGAGTCGTACGGCGTGAAGTTCGAGAAGGACGAGCAGGGCCGGTACGCGGTGCGCCAGGTGCACCGCTCCGGCTCGTACGTGCTGCCCATGCCCGAGGGCAAGGACGTCAAGAAGGTCCTCTACCGGCGGCTGCGGCGGCGCGAGATGCGCGAGCGGATCCGCATCGAGAACCGGGTGATGCCCGTCCGCGTGCTCACCGCGGGCGGCCGGGCGGTGGGCGCGGCCGGGTTCGACACCCGCACCGGCCGGTTCGTCGTCGTCCGCGCCGGCGCGGTGATCCTCGCCACCGGCGCGGCCGGCCGGCTCGGGCTGCCCGCCAGCGGGTACCTCTACGGCACGTACGAGAACCCCACCAACGCCGGCGACGGGCACGCCATGGCGTACCACGCGGGCGCCGCGCTCACCGGCATCGAGTGCTTCCAGATCAACCCGCTCATCAAGGACTACAACGGCCCCGCCTGCGCCTACGTCGCCAACCCCTTCGGCGGCTACCAGGTCAACCGGCTCGGCGAGCGGTTCGTCGACTCCGACTACTGGTCGGGCCACATGATGGCCGAGTTCGCCGCCGAGGTCGCCTCCGACCGCGGCCCCGTCTTCCTGAAGGTCAGCCACCTGCCCGACGAGACCCTGACCGCGCTGGAGTCGATCCTGCACACGACGGAACGGCCCACCCGCGGCACCTTCCACGCCGGCCGCGGCCACGACTACCGCACCCACGACGTGGAGATGCACATCTCCGAGATCGGCCTGTGCGGCGGCCACTCCGCCTCCGGCGTACGCGTCGACGCCCAGGCCCGCACCACCGTCCCCGGCCTCTACGCCGCCGGCGACCTGGCCTGCGTCCCGCACAACTACATGATCGGCGCCTTCGTCTTCGGCGACCTCGCCGGCGCGGACGCCGCGGGCGCCGAGGCGTACCGCGGCGAACTGCCCGCGGACCAGCTCGCCGAGGCGCACGAACTCGTCTACCGGCCGCTGCGCAACGCCGGCGGCCCGCCGCAGCAGCAGGTGGAGTACAAGCTGCGGCGCTTCGTCAACGACTACGTCGCGCCGCCCAAGAGCGCCGCCCGGCTCTCGCTGGCGCTGGAGAGCTTCGAGCGGATGCGCACGGAGATCGCCGCGATGGGCGCGCGGACGCCACACGAGCTGATGCGCTGCGCCGAGGTCACCTTCATCCGCGACTGCGCCGAGATGGCCGCGCGCGCCTCGCTGGCCCGCACCGAGTCCCGCTGGGGCCTGTACCACCGGCGCACCGACCACCCGGAGCGCGACGACGAGCGCTGGCTGCACCACCTTGACCTGCGCAAGTCGCCGTCCGGCGCGATGGAGTTCACCGCCCGCCCGGTCGAGCCGTACGTGGTGCCGGTCGCCGGGTACGAGCCGCGCGGCGGGCCCGAGCGGCACCTCGGCGAGGTCCGCGGCGAAGCCGTCGCGCGGGCCGGCGGCGAAGCCGCGCCGGGGCCCGCCCCGGTTACGCGCAGTGCGCCGGCCGCGGCCCACGCGCCCGCGGGCGACCCGCGCATCCTCGGCGTACTGGCGCTCGCCGAGGAGCAGTTCGCGCTCGACGAGCTGCAGCCCTACCTCGCCGACCCCGACGCCGCGGTGCGCCGCGCGGCCGTCGGCGTGCTGACCGAGGCGGCGCCGCCCGGTGCGGGCCCCGCGCTCGCCGAAGCGCTCGCCGACGACGACGCGGCGGTGCGCGCCGGGGCCGCCGCGGCGCTGCGCGAGCTGGTGGAGGTGCTGCCCGCGGACCCGGCCCTGCGCGCCGCGCTGCTGCCCGCGCTCGGGCTGCCCGACGCCGGAGTGCGGGCCGCCGCGCTGGAGGTGCTGCGCGCGCTGCGGCTCGGCGGGGAGGCGGAGTTCGCGCCCGCGCTGGCCGACCCGGAGCCTGCCGTGCGGCTCCAGGCGGTACGGGCCCTGGCCACCGCAGGGGCCGCCGGGGCGCTGGCCCGCGCCGCCGCGGACCCGGCGCGCGAGGTGCGGGTCGCCGCCGCGCACGCGCTGGGCACCGCGGCGGACGCGGCGGCCCTCGCGCCGCTGCTGCGCGACGAGGACCCGCTCGTACGGGCCGGGGCGCTGACGGCGCTGGCCGCCGCGGGCTGCCCGCCCCCGTACGACGAGACCGCCGCGGACGCCCTCGGCGACGCCGCCTGGGAGGTGCGCAAGGGGGCCGCGACCGCCCTCGGCGCCGCCGCCTCCGCACGCGCCGTACCGGCCCTCACCGGCGCGCTCGCCGACCCGCACGCCGACGTCCGCCGCGCCGCCGTCCTCGCCCTGCTGGAGCACCGGGCCGCCGGCGCCTCCGTCGCCGCCGCGCTCGCCACCGTCGCCGCCGACCCGGACGCGGACGTCCGCGCCTACGCCCGCCGCGCCCTGCCGCCCGGCTGACGCGGGCGGCCACACGGAGCGACGGGGCTCCGGCGCGCCAACGCCGATGTTGCAAAAGGAACTCGACGGGGGAGCGCGCCGAACGTATGCGCGGAAGGCATGTCTATGATCAGTCATCAGTCAGTCCGGCCCCCCGTCAGCCCGACCGGCCCCCGGCCGCCCGATCGTCGATGGATCTCACATGTCTCTGCACCACGTGCGTAGAAAGGCGGTCCCCCTCGCCGCCGCCGTAGCGATGCTGTCCGTGCTGGCCGCCTGTGGCGACGGCGACGACGACGGCGGCGATGACGGCAAGAAGAGCGCCTCCCCGGCCGCCGAGGCCGGCGGCGCCACGGACCTGAGCAAGGAGTGCCCGGAGACGATCGTGGTCCAGACGGCGTGGTGGCCGGACATCACCTCCGCCGGTGCCATGTACCAGCTCCTCGGCGACGACATGGACGTCGACGCCAACGCCAAGAAGGTCACCGCGCCGCTTGTCGCCTCGGGCGGCAAGGACACCGGCGTGAAGCTGGAGCTGCGCTCGGGCGGCCCGGCGATCGGCTTCAACCCGACGTCCTCGCAGATGTACACGGACGACAGCATCCACCTGGGTATCCCCCAGGGCTTCGACGAGGCGATCCAGAACTCCGGCAAGCAGCCGACGCTCGCGGTGATGTCGCTGCTGGCGAAGAACCCGCAGGTCATCATGTGGGACCCGGAGAAGCACCCGGACGTGAAGTCGATCGAGGACATCGGCAGGACCGACACCACCGTCGTCTACGTCCCCACGCCCTACATGGACTACCTGACCAGCAAGGGCATCCTGAAGAAGGACCAGGTCGACAGCTCGGGCGACGGCTCCCCCGCGCGCTTCGTCGCCGCCGGCGGCGCCATCGCCACCTCGGGGTACGCGACCGAGGACCCGTACATCTACGAGAAGGAGCTGCCCGACTGGGGCAAGCCGGTCGAGTCGCAGCTCGCCTACGAGTACTACCCGAACCCCGGCCCCTCGCCGGTCATCCGCCCGGCGGACAAGGCCGAACTGGCGCCGTGCCTGAAGAAGCTCGTTCCCGTCATCCAGCAGGGCGCGGTCGACCTGATGGAGAACCCGGATCCGGTCATCGACAAGGTCATCGAGCTGCGCGACACCTTCAAGGCCGACCAGCCGTTCTCCAAGGGCGTCGGGAAGTACTCGGTGGAGCAGATGGGGGCGCTCGACCTCGTCGCCGACCCGGGCAAGCCCGTGGGCGAGTTCGACACCGAGCGGGTGCGGGAGCTGATCGACCTCGCCGGGCCGGTCTTCGAGGCGCAGAAGAAGCCGATCAAGGACGGGCTGACCCCCGAGGACCTGGTGACCAACGAGTTCATCGACACCTCGATCACGCTCGGCGGCGAGTGAGACCGGTGGCCGGGGGTACGGAGGCGGACATGGCGGTTGACGGGAACGAGGCCGGGCGCGAGGGGAGAATGCCGCTGCCGGACGCGCGCAAGCCCCACCCGTCGCGCTTCTGGGACTACGCGCTGGGCGGCCGTGACAACGTGCACGCCGACCGCGACCTGCTGGAGGAGGCCGAGCACATCATGCCCGACCTCAAGGTGCTCACGCGGGAGCAGCGGCTCTTCGTCGACCGCACCGTCGAGTACTGGGTCGGCGAGGCCGGGGTGCGGCAGATCCTCGACATCGGCGGGGGCATGCCCACGGACATCTACGACAACGTCCACGAGGTCGCCCACCGCATCGCGCCGGACACCCGGGTCGTCTACGTCGACAAGAACCCCGTCGCCGTCGCGCACATGGCGGCCCTCCAGGCCGACGGCGAGTACACGGTGGCCCTCGAGGGCGACGTGCGCGACCCGGACACCATCCTCTTCGACGAAGTCGTCAGGTCCACCCTGGACTTCACGATGCCGGTCGGCGTCCTGCTCTCGGGCATCCTGCACTTCATCACCGACGAGGAGGACCCGGCGGCCATCGTGTCCCGGATCCACGAGGCGGTGGTGCCGGGCAGCTTCCTGTCGGTCAACCACATCTCCTCCGACATCGACCCGCGCGTGCCCGACGTCATCGAGATCTTCCGCCGGGCCAGCGACCCGCTGATCGACCGGGACCGCGCGGAGCTGGAGCGGATCCTGGCGCCCTGGACGCCGGTCGACCCCGGTCTGGTTCCGGTGAGCCGGTGGCGCCCGGCAGGCGAGGCGCAGAACGCGTGCGACGCCTACGGAGCGGTGCTCCGCAAGGCGTGAGGCGAACCGCGCCGTGAGGCGCGTGCGGTGATGGCCGGCCGCCGGGGACTCCCCGGCGGCCGGCCGCCCGCGTTCGGGGCGGGGCCGGTCCCACCGCCGCGAATGCGCGGCCCTCCGGCCGCTGCCCGCCGGGTAATCGACTAATTGTCCCCGGCCGCACACTGGCTGCGTTTACCCGGCACTCCGTTTCCGGCGGCGGCGCGGCTGTCAAGCGATCGCCAAGCCATCGTAAAGTCAACGGCAAGCGGGGGCTGGGAGGATCCAGGCGTGTTCCCAGGCCGACAGCGGGGTGTTCACCCTTGCCCACGCCTGCTTCGGGCAGTCCGGCTAGGAATTTGCGGTTCCGATGACTCAACCGAGGTCGACCCCTCTGGAGGCAAGAATGCCCGAGGCCACCAAGCTGGAAACCATCTATTCGGCCGTCGAGCAGACCTCCAGACTGGTGGATGCGCCGTGTTCCCGGGAGAAGGTCTGGCCGGCCCTGGACACCTTCGGCAAGTGGCTCGTGGACGACGCCCACATCATCTTCAGCATGGGGACGGGCGAGCGTTACCGGGGCGAGCTGGCCTTCGACTTCACTCTGCCCACCGAGGCGGGTGACCCTTATGCCGCCGCGGTCGCCGGCGGTCTGCTCGACGAGACCGACCACGCGATCACGGGATTGTTCACCGAGATCCGCGACCGTTTTCCCGTCGACGCCTACGCGGTGGATTTCGGCGTCGTCGGCGGTTTCCGGAAAGCGGTGACGTTCTTTCCGCTCGCCGAACCGCAGAGCATGAAGGCGCTCGCGGAACTGCCGTCCATTCCGCCGGGCCTCGCCGCGCACGCCGATTCCTTCGCCGAGGCCGGGCTCGACGGCAAGGTCTCCGCCATCGGCGTCGACTACCGCAGCCGTAGCTGGAACCTCTACGTCAGCGGGCTCACCCCGGAGTACACCCGCCCCGACGCCCTCATCCCCACCCTGCGCGACATGGGGCTGCCGGAGCCGAGTGAGCACATGCTGGATTTCATCGGCACCTCGTACGCCATGTACCCGACCTTCGGCTGGGACACCACCCGGATCGAGCGCATGTGCTTCTCCACCCGGACCTCGGACCCGGATCTGCTGCCGTCCCGGATAGCGCCCGAGGTCGGGAAGTTCGCCCGCGATATGCCGACCGTGGACGGTGGCGACCCGACGTACGTCTACGCCGGCACGGTGGCGAGGGGCGAGGAGTTCTTCAAGCTCGCCTCGTACTACCAGATGTCATCCCAGGTTTCCGACCGCGTACGCCCCGCGGACTGAAACCGGCCGGAAAGCAACTGAGCACAAGGGAGCCAAGCATGACCGAGACCCGAGAACGCACCGAATCCGAGGACCCGGCCACGCTATCCGTCCACCTCCGCAACCACGAACCCGCACCTGCCGGAAACGCCTTCACCCGGCGTTCCGGCGCAACCGGGGGAGGCGCCTGATGGCCGCTCCCGTGCTCATCGCCGGCGGCGGCATCGGCGGGCTCACCACCGCCCTGAGCCTGCACGCCGCCGGCATCGACTCCCTCGTCGTCGAGAGCGCCCGCCGCATCGAACCCCTCGGCGTCGGCATCCAACTCCTCACCCACGGTGTCCGCGAGCTGACCGAACTGGGCCTCGGCGACGAGCTCGCCGAACTCGGCGTGCCCACCGCGGAGTACTTCTTCTCCGACAAGTCCGGCAACAAGCTCTTCGCCCAGCCCCGCGGCAAGGCGACCGGCTCCAACTGGCCGCAGTACTGCATCCACCGCGGCGAACTGCACCTGATGCTCCTGGACCAGGTCCGCGGCCGGCTCGGCCCCGGCGCCGTCCGCACCGGCACCCGGCTGCACGACTTCACCCAGCACGGCGACGGCGTCGAGGTCGTCCTCACGGACCGGGACAGCGGTGCCGCCGAGACCCTCCAGGCCACCGCGCTGATCGGCGCGGACGGGCTGAACTCCACGGTCCGCGCCCGGCTGCACCCCGACGAGAGGGAGCTGGCCTGGTCCGGCCAGCGGATGTGGCGCGGCGTGACGGAGGGCGTTCCGCCGTTCCTCACCGGCCGCTCCTGGGTCGGGGCGAGCAACGGCGACGTGACCCTCGTCGCGTACCCGATCGGCAAGGACCGCACCAACTGGGTCTGTCTGGTCCGGGTCGCGGAGCCCGGCCTGCTGCCCGAGGCCGCCGACGGCCCAATCGACGACCGCCGCGAGGGTCTGCTCAAGGAGGTGCTGTCGCACTACGAGGGCTGGTCGCTGGGCTGGCTCGACGTGCGCGACCTGCTGGAGCGCTCCGGGGACGTCCTGGAGTACCCCATGGTCGACCGCGACCCGCTGCCCGCCTGGGGCAGCGGCCGCGTCACGCTCCTCGGCGACGCCGCCCATCCCATGTATCCGGCGGGCGGCAACGGCGCGGCACAGGCCATCCTGGACGCCCGGGTGCTCGCGTACGAACTGGCGCGGGCGGACGGGGACGTGCCGGCGGGGCTGGCCGCGTACGAGCGCACCCGGCTGGAGGAGGCCAACGGCGTCGTCATGGCCGCCAGGGCGATGGAGCGGGCCACGAGCCCCGACACCTGGGACCGCGCCCAGGTGACGCAGATCATGGAGATGTACCGGCAGAAGGCCGAGAGCGAGGTGGCGCAGCTCAACTCCCGCCCCTCCTACACACCGCCGCGCCGGGAGTAGAGCCGCCGGTCACGACCGGCCCCGGCCGGAACGAGGACTCGGTGCGCGGGCACGCAGCGGTGCCCGCGGCGTCCCGGCGACGGGAACACCGCGGAGTCGAGACCGAAGGGGCCCGCCGGCATCCGCCGGCGGGCCCCGGCTGCTCTCCGGCGCCGTCCCCGCACCCGCCCCGGCCGGGCCGGCTCCCGGCCGTGGGACCTGCGCGTAGGTCCGTATCCGTCCCCCACGGCTGCGTACGCGTTTCTCCCCACGGCACCCCCGTCCACATCCGACACATGCGCCAGGAGACGCCATGACCCCGTCCGTGTCCCGACCACCCGACACCGCCGCTCCGGTGTTCACCGACCACCACGACCTGCGGGCCCGCAACCTCCTGGCCGTCGAGCAGTACATGCGGACCGGCGCGGAGGCCCGGCTGCGCCGCTACACCCTCTACACCGACGACGGCACCGCGTCGCTCTTCTACACCGACATGGGGCGGCCCATCGTCGTCAGGGGGCGCGAGAAGCTGAAGCGCCACGGCGAGTTGTCGATGCAGGTGCTGCCGGACTGGCAATGGCACGACGTGCACATCTACCAGACGCAGGACCCGTCGGTCATCTGGGTCGAGTGCCAGGGCGAGGGGACCATCCGCTTCCCCGGCTATCCCCACGGCCGCTACCGGAACCACTTCATCCACGGCTTCACCCTCAGCGACGGACAGATCCTGGCGAGCCGCGAGTACACCAACCCGATCGAGCACATGCGCGCGCTGAGCATCGAGACCCCCCACATCGAGCGGGACTGGATCCCCTCCTGACGGGTGCGTCCTGTGCGCCGCGTGCCGGGGTCGCCTTACCCGGCGGGTAATCGACCCCGGTCCGCCCTGCTGCGAAGATCGGCAGGAACGGACCGCGAGGGAACGGAAGGACCGCCATGACCGCCTACGCCATCGCCAAGCTGCAGGACGCCGCCCCCCACCCGGAGGTCGCCGACTACATCGAGCGGCTGCCGGCCACCTTCGAGCCGTACGGCGGCCGCTTCCTCGTGCACGCCACGCCGCACGAGGTGAAGGAGGGCCACTGGCCCGGCGGCGTGGTCATGATCGGCTTCCCCGGCATCGCCGAGGCGCGGGCCTGGTGGGACTCGCCGGCCTACCGGGAGCTGGCGCCGCTGCGTTCGCGGCACATCGACGGCGACATCATCCTGGTCGAGGGCGTGCCCGAGGACTACGTCCCGACCGCCGCGGTCCGCGCGATCCGCGAGGCCGCCGCCGGGGGCGCCGCGTAGCGGCGGTCCGTCACCGCGGCCGGGGGCGGGGGCGCCCGGGAACGCGCGAACCCCGGCCGGCGGGTGCCGGCCGGGGCGAGGTGCCGTGTGCCGCGTGTGCTGCGCCGGGTTAGAAGACGCTGACGCCGTAGGCGTTCAGGGCCTCGACGACCGGCTGGTAGAACGTCGTGCCGCCGGAGGAGCAGTTGCCGCTGCCGCCGGAGGTCAGGCCGAGGGCCGTGCTGCCGGCGAAGAGCGGGCCGCCGCTGTCGCCGGGCTCGGCGCAGACGTTCGTCTGGATCATGCCGTACACGACGTCGCCGCCGCCGTAGTTGACGGTGGCGTTCAGGCCGGTGACGGACCCGCCGTGCACACCGGTGGTGCTGCCGCTACGCCGGACGGACTGGCCGACCGAGGGGTTGGCGGCGTTGGTGATGTCCTGGTAGCTCCCGTTGTACAGGTACACCCGGCCGTCCGCCGCGGCGGGGTTGGAGTGCCGGATGATGCCGTAGTCGTTCGTCGGGAAGCTGGTGCCGGACCTGGTGCCGATCGACCACGAGCTGCCGATGTTGGTGCAGTGACCGGCGGTCAGGGCGAACTTGGTACCACTGCTGTTCTGGACGTTGAAGCCGAGCGAGCAGCGGGCGCCGCCGGTGGTGATGGCTTCGCCGCCGGCGATGTACTTGGTGAACTTGCCTTCGGTGCGGTTGATGTCGACGGCTCCGGCGTGCTCGCCGGCCGCCTCGGTGATCCGGGCCACCTCGGCCTTCGAGACGGTGCTGTCGACGGTGACCACGACGGTGTCGCTGGCGCGGTCGACGTACCAGGCGCTGCCCGCGACGTCCGCGTCGCCGACCGCCTGGTCGACGGCCCGGAGCTCTGCCGCGCTGAACGAGGGCGAGGCTTCCTGTGCGTTCGCACCCGCGGGCAGCGCGAGCGCTGCCACGGCGGCGAGGCCGGCGGTCGCGGTGAGGAACCGCAGTCTGCCGCGGGAAGCCCCGGTGGGGGTGGTGCGAGGGATCTTCACAGATGTCTCCTCTGGTCTGGGGGAAACCAGGGCCCGAAGTGACGGGCCCGTGAGACACACCGTCAGCGGCCCGGTTTTTGCCGTGCCCCTGACATGTCGTAGGGGAGTCTTGGGCACCCGGCGGCGAAGCGCAAGACCGCCCCGGGGGCGGTCCGCCCCGTGCGCCCCGCGGGCACGCCCACGCCCCACGCGTACGCCCCGCCGCGCCCGTCCGCCGCCCGCCCGCCCAAATGCCCGCGGGATCCGGCCCGCCGGGGGCCGCCCCAGCGGTTTTCGACCCGTACTCTATGAAGACGTACATTCACGTCACGGCGCCCGCGCGACGTATTGAACATACCGCCGGAATCAGAATGGCAAATCATTGCCACGCATCCGCGCAGAGTCGCTTGCTCGTATTGAAACGGCCCGGCGGGCGGATATGGTGCTGGAGTAGATCCGATCCGTACAAGGGACAAGGGGGGCTCGACCCGGTGGTGCGTGTTTCAGTCCGATCTTCCACCGTGGCCGCACCTCCGCTGCGGCGCCTCCAGGTCCCGAGAAGCCGACCCGCGCGGTGGTTTGCCCGCGGCGTGCCAAGGCCGTCATGGAATTCCGCCCGGACCCGCTGACGCGCGGGTCCTGTTCCCTGCACTAACCGGGAATTCCATGGAAACCGCCGATGCCGAAAGGGCGTTCGACATCCACGTCCCCGGCGGCGGTTGACCGTATTCGGGACGACGGAGTCCGCACGGTTCATACCCTCCCATCCGCCCTCCAGAGTAAAAGGGAAGCGAGAGCACGTATGTCCACAGATAAAGAGGTACGTGACCACAACCGCGCCATCGTCGAGAAGTACATGCACTGCCGCGGCCAGGACCGGCTGGAGCGGCACCTGCTGTTCACCGAGGACGGCACCGGCGGCCTGTGGACCACGGAAACCGGCGAGCCCATCGTCATCAGCGGCCGGGACACCCTCGGCGAGCACGCCGTCTGGTCGCTGAAGTGCTTCCCCGACTGGGCCTGGATCAACATCGAGATATTCGACACCCAGGACCCCAACCGCTTCTGGGTGGAGTGCGACGGCGAAGGCAAGATCCTCTTCCCCGGTTACGAACCCGGCCACTACCGCAACCACTTCCTGCACTCCTTCCTCTTCGAGGACGGCAAGATCAAGCAGCAGCGCGAGTTCATGAACCCCTGCCAGCAGTTCCGCGCCCTGGGCATCGAAGTGCCCTCGGTACGCCGCGAAGGCATCCCGACCTGACCGCTGCCGGCCCATCACCCGCGAACTTCGACACGCACACCCGGCAGGGGGAGACCGTGCCAACCTCAGTCCAGGACTTCCACGCACGACCCGCGCTCCAGCAACCCGTGTGGGAGGACACCGGCCAGGTGCGACGGGTGCGCGAGGCTCTCGACGCCGCGCCGCCGCTCGTCACCGACGACGGCGCGGCGCGGCTGCGGCTCTTACTCGCCGCCGTCGCCGAGGGACGCGCCGACCTCATCCAGGCCGGCGACTGCGCGGAGGACCCCGCGGAGTCCACCCCGTACCACGTACGGCGCAAGAGTGACCTTCTCGACGCGCTCGCCGGCACCGCGGCCGGGATCACCGGCCGTCCCGCCCTGCGCGTCGGCCGCATGGCCGGGCAGTTCGCCAAACCCCGCTCCAAGCCCGTCGAGCAGGTCGGCGACACCACCCTGCCCGTCTACCGCGGGCACATGGTCAACGCCCCCGAGCCGGACGCCCAGGCGCGCCGTCACGACCCGTGGCGCATCCTCACCTGCTTCCGTGCCGCCCAGGCCGTCGTTCGCGAACTCGACGGCGTCAACGCCGGCCGCCCGGACGCGGAACAGGTGTGGATCAGCCACGAGGCGCTGCTCCTCGACTACGAGACGCCGATGGTGCGGCGCACCGCCACCGGCGCGAGCTACCTCGCCTCCGCGCACCTGCCGTGGGTCGGCGAGCGCACCCGCCGGCCAGACGGCGCCCACGTCGGGCTGCTGGCCGGTGTCGTCAACCCCGTGGCGTGCAAGATCGGTTCCGGCACCACCGCCGAGGACGTCACCGAACTCGCCGCCCGCCTCGACCCCGACCGCAGCCCCGGGCGCCTCGTGCTCATCGCCCGCATGGGAGCCGGCTTCGTCAGCAGCAGGCTGCCCGCCCTCGTCCAGGCCGTGCGGGCCGCCGGCCACCCCGCCGTGTGGATCTGCGACCCCATGCACGGCAACACCATCACGGGACCCGACGGGCTGAAGACCCGTCTCATGGGCGCCATGCTCGCGGAGATCCACGGGTTCTGCGACGTCGTCGGCGCCGCCGGCGGCATCAACGGCGGACTCCACCTGGAGACCACCCCGGACCCGGTCACCGAGTGCGCCACCGACGTGGCCGCCATCGGGTCCGCCGGCCGGCGCACCACCTTCTGCGACCCCCGGCTCAACCCCGGCCAGGCCCACCGGCTCGTCGCCGCGTGGGCCGAGGCCCGCTGACAGCCACACCGGGCACCGGGCCCTCCCGGCCCCGGCGGCGCGGCCCCGCCCCTCAGCCCGCGCACCCACCGCACCCTGAAAGGAGCCCCACCGTGGTCGGCATACCTGCCATCGACCCGTACGAGCTGCCGACGGCAGAGACCCTGCCGGCCAACCTCGCGGCGTGGACCCCCGACCCCGCCCGCGCGGTGCTCGTCGTCCACGACATGCAGCGGTTCTTCCTGCGCCCCTTCCCCGAGCCGGTCCGCGGCCAGCTCGTCCACAACGCGGCGCTGCTCCGCAAGCGCGCCGCCGGGCTCGGCGTCCCCGTCGCCTACTCCGCGCAGCCCGGCGGCATGACCCCGGAAGAGCGCGGCCTGCTCGTCGACTTCTGGGGCCCGGGCATGCGCACCGCACCCGAGGACCGCGAGGTCGTCCCCGAACTCGCCCCCGCCGACGGCGACTGGCTGCTCACCAAGTGGCGCTACAGCGCCTTCCACAAGTCCGGCCTGCTCGACAGGCTGCGCGCCGAGGGCCGGGACCAGCTCGTGCTCTGCGGCGTCTACGCCCACGTCGGCGTACTCGCCACCGCCATCGACGCGTTCACCCACGACATCCAGGTGTTCCTCGCCGCCGACGCCGTCGCCGACTTCTCCGCCGACCGGCACCGCATGACCCTCGACTACGTGGCCCAGCGCTGCGGCATGGTCGTCCCGAGCGCGGAGATCTTCGCATGACCACCGCCCCCGGTTCCCGCCGGTCCGCCGCCGGCTCCGGCGCCGCGCTGCTCGACCGGCTGCTGGCCGGGCCCCTCCCGCCCGCGTACGCCCTCCTGCACCGGCCGGAGAGCGGCACCCCGGGAACCGTCGACGTCCTCCTCGGCGACGTCACCCACCCCGCCACGCTCGCCGGGCTCCCGCTGCCCGACCAGGACGCGGAACCGCCGGCCGCCACCGCCCACCGCACGCTCCTCGTCGTGCCCTACCGGCAGCTCACCGAACGCGGCTTCGCCGCCCCCGACGACGGCGCCCCGCTCATCGCCATGAACGTCACCGAGCAGGCCGCGGTGCCGCTCGACGACACCCTCGCGCGGCTCCCCGGCACCCCCGCCGCGCTCACCGGCCACCGCTTCGACCTCTCCGACGAGGAGTACGCCGACGTCGTACGGCGCGTCGTGACCGGCGAGATCGGCACCGGCGAGGGCGCCAACTTCGTCATCAAGCGCACCCTCCTCGCCGACGTCGGCGACGACCCCGCGCGCGCGGCGCTCACCGTCTTCCGGCGGCTCATCGCCCTGGAGCCCAGCGCCTACTGGACGTTCGCCATCCACGCCGACGGCCGCACGTTCGTCGGCGCCACCCCCGAACGGCACCTCTCCGTCCACGAGGGCCGCGCCGTGATGAATCCCATCAGCGGCACCTACCGCTACCCCGCCGGCGGCCCCACCCTCGACGGCCTCACCGCCTTCCTGCGCGACCGCAAGGAGACCGACGAGCTGTACATGGTGCTCGACGAGGAACTGAAGATGATGTCCCGCATCTGCCCCGCGGGCGGCCGGGTCACCGGGCCCGCCCTGAAGGAGATGGCGCGGCTCGCCCACACCGAGTACTTCATCGAGGGCCACACCACCCGCGACATCCGCGACGTGCTGCGCGAAACGCTCTTCGCGCCGACCGTCACCGGCAGCCCCGTCGAGAGCGCCGCGCGTGTCATCGCCCGCCACGAACCCCACGGCCGCGGCTACTACAGCGGCATCGCCGCGCTCGTCAGCGACGAGCCCACCGGCAGCCGCAACCTCGACTCGGCCATCCTCATCCGCACCGCCGACATCGCCGACGACGGGCGGCTCGCGCTCTCCGTCGGCGCCACCCTCGTACGCCACTCGTCCCCGGAGGGCGAGGCGGCGGAGACCCGTGCCAAGGCCGCCGCGCTGCTCGACGCCCTCGGCGCGGACGGCACCGCGGACACCGCCGCGGACCCGGCCCGCACCCCGGCGGCCGCCGCGGCCGCCGCGGCACCGGCCGCGGAGCCCGAGGCCGCCGGCACCGCGCCCCGCACTCCGGGCTTCGCCGACCACCCCGCCGTCCGCGACGTGCTGCGCGGCCGCAACACCGGCATCGCCGACTTCTGGCTCGCCGCCACCGCCGCCCGACCGCTGACCGTACCCGCGCTGGAAGGCATGAAGGTCCTCGTCGTCGACGCCGAGGACACCTTCACCGCGATGATGGTCCAGCAGCTCGAAGCGCTCGGCCCCACCGCCGAGGTACGCCGCTTCGACGAGCCCTACGCCGTCGACGGCTTCGACCTCGTCGTCATGGGACCGGGGCCCGGCGACCCCCGCGCCACCGCCGACCCGAAGATCGCCGCGCTCGACACCGCCGTCGCGGGACTGCTCCGCGACCGCACCCCGTTCCTCGCCGTCTGCCTCAGCCACCAGGTGCTCAGCCTCCGCCTCGGGCTCGACCTCGTCCGCCGCGACCGCCCCAACCAGGGCGTCCAGCGCGCCATCGACCTCTTCGGCCGCCGCGAACACGTCGGCTACTACAACACCTTCGCCGCCGTCAGCCCCGCGGACGCATTCGACGTCCCCGGCGTCGGCCGCGTCCGCGTCAGCCGCGACCCGGCCACCGGCCAGATCGACGCGCTGCGCGGCCCGCACTTCGCGTCCTACCAGTTCCACGCCGAATCCGTCCTCACCGTCGAAGGACCCCGGCTCATCGGCGACGCCCTGCTCGGGGCGATCGGCCGGTGAGCCACCCGGTGCCCACCACCTGAACCCCGCCACCCGGGGCCACCCACGAACCCGTATCCGCCCGTCAGGAGCCGTACATGCCCGAACTCGACTACATGCTGGTGGACGCCTTCTCCCGCAAGCCGCTGAGCGGCAACCCCGTCGCCGTGTTCCTCGACGCCAGGGAACTGACGCCCGACCTGATGCAGCGCATCGCCCGGGAGATGAACCTCTCCGAGACCACCTTCGTGCTCCCGCCCGGCGAAGGCGGGGACGCCCGCATCCGCATCTTCACCCCCGTCAACGAGCTGCCCTTCGCGGGACACCCCCTGCTCGGCACCGCCGTCGCCCTCGGCGAGACCCGCAAGCAGGACGAACTGCAGCTCGAAACAGCGATGGGCGTCATCCCCGTCCACCTCACCGACGACGACGGCGCCGTCAAGGTCAGCATGCGCCAGCCCCACCCCGTGTGGGAGCCCTACGCACAAGCCGACGAACTCCTCGCCGCCCTCGGCGCCGACACCTCCGTCGCCCCCGTCGAGGTCTACCGCAACGGCCCCCGGCATGTCTTCGTCGGCCTCGAAAGCGTCCCCGCGCTCTCCGCGCTGCGGCCCGACCACCGTGCCCTGTCCGAGTTCCCCGACATGGCCGCCAACTGCTTCGCGGGACAGGGCCGGCAGTGGCGCGCCCGGATGTTCTCACCCGCGTACGGCGTCGTCGAGGACGCCGCCACCGGCTCGGCCGCGGGGCCGCTCGCCATCCACCTCGCCCGGCACGGCCTCGCCGCGTACGGCGAACAGGTCGAGATACTCCAGGGCGTCGAGATGGGCCGCCCCTCCCTGATGCTCGCCACCGCGGAAGGCGACGGCGACCGGATCCACGCCGTGCACGTCGGCGGCAACGGCGTCACCGTAGGACGCGGCACCCTCTTCCTCTAGACGCGTACGCCCGGCGGGCGGCCACCGCAGAAAGGCACCACATGCACACCAGCAAGTTCGAAAGCCTCACCGTCGAGAACGACGCGGACTTCCCCGAGTACGACGACCCGCCCGCCGACCCCGTGGGCCTCGTGCAGCGCTGGCTCGACCGCGCCGTCGAACTGCAGGTCCGCGAACCCAAGGCGCTCGCGCTGGCCACCGCCGACAAGCGCGGCCGGCCCTCCTCGCGCATCGTCCTCGTCAGCGCGATCGACGACCGCGGCGTGCTCTTCACCAGCCACGCCAGCAGCCGCAAGGGCCGCGAGATCGAAGAGAACAACTGGGCCGCGGGACTCCTCTACTGGCGCGAGACCGGCCAGCAGATCAAACTCTCCGGGCCCGTCGAGCCAGTCCCCCTCGCCGAGTCCGACAGCCTCTGGCAGGCCCGGGCCATCCCGCTGCACGCCATGTCGGTGGCCTCCCGGCAGAGCGAACCGCTGGCCGACCCGGCGGCGCTGCGCGCGGAAGCCGCCCGCCTCGGCGCCGACGGCAAGGCCCTCGACCGCCCCGAGCGCTTCTACGGCTACCGGCTGCAGCCCCACGACATCGAGTTCTGGGCCCACCGCCCGGACCGGCTCCACCTGCGGCTGCGCTACGACCGCGACGGCGACGGCTGGACCGCCGTCCGCCTCCAGCCGTAGCCGCGCGCGGCGCCCGCGGGCGCCGCGCCCGTACCACGGCGAACGGCGCGGGCGGCCGGCGCCCCGGATCCCTCCGGGCCGCCGGCCGCCCGCGCCGCATTTCGCGCGCCCCGGCCGCCGGGTCTCAGGACTTCGTCGCCTCGATGATCGCCGCGTGCTGCGAGACGTGCAGCACCTGCCCCGGTACCAGCCCGGCCTTGCGCATCAGATCCTCGTACTCCGCCTGCGTCCTGCCCTTGCCGTTGAGTACCGTCAGCATCACCATGTCGACGTCCTTCGCCGGATGCGGCTCGTTGCCCTCCGGCACCAGCGCGTTGACCATGAGCAACCGGCCGTCGTCGGGCATCGCGTCCCGGCACACCTCCAGGATCCGCACGCACTGATCGTCGGGCCAGCTCGCCAGCACGTGCTTCAGGATGTAGACGTCCCCGCCCTCCGGCACCGCCGAGAAGAAGTCACCGCCCACCGCGCGCCACCGGCCCGCCAGCTCCGGCACGTCCAGCACGTGCCCCGCCACCACCGGCTCGCGGTCCATCAGCGTGCCCTCGAGATGCGCGTTGCGCCGCAGAATCGCCAGCAACTGCCCGCCGCGGCCGCCGCCCACGTCCACCACCGAGTGGGCGGAGCCGAAGTCGTAGGCCGCGGCGACCTGGTCGCTCAGCGCCTCGGAGAACGACGCCATACTCGCGTCGAACTGCATGCCCAACTCGCGGTTGCCGAAGAGGTACTGGTAGAAGGGCATCCCGAACTCGGCCTCGAACGGGTTCCCACCCGTACGGACCGCCTCGGCGAGCCCCGTCGCCGACCGCACGAAGATGTCGTGGCCGTGCATCTCCACGTACGAGCGCATCGACCCCGGCACATCCGAGCGCAGCAACTGCGCCAGCGGGGTGAGCGCGAACCGGCCGTCGTCCTCCTGCCGGAACACCCCGAACGCCGCCAGATAGCGCAGTAGCCGCGCCAGATGGGGGGCGTCGAGACCCGCCTCCGCCGCCAGGTCGTCCGCGCTACGCGGACCCCCGGCCAGCAGATCGGCGAGCCGCAGCTCCGCGGCCGCATGGAGCGAGGCCGTGCGCAGATAGCCCTGTGATAAATCCAGTAACCGCTCGGTGAGATCGGTAGATTCGTCCATGCACACACCTTAGGTCGCGCCTCGATCGGCTGATAGCAGCCCGGTCGTGGCAGGTTCCTGTTATCATTCGCCCCCGCAGTCGGGGCGCTTACTCGAAGGCGATGCGGAGACCGTCGAGATCGGCCTTGATGTCGATCGCCGTGATCCTTTCGTTCTCCGTGGCGAAGCGGAACGCCACATGCGGCCGCCCGCGTACGAGCCACACCAGCCCCGCCGCACCGTCGATCAGCGCCGGAGCCGGATTCCACGTCCGGCCCGCGAACACGCGCGCCACCGCGTCCGCGCCGCGGATCTCGGGCACGTCCGTGATCGGATGCATTCCCCGCAGCCCGGCCTCCAGACTCATCCGCATCGCCGCCGCATCCGTACGCAGCACGATGTCCGGTGCCAGCATCGCCAGCAGCGCCTCGAAATTCCCCTCCCGTGACGCCGCGAGGAACGCCGTCGCCAGATCCGCCTTCCCCGAGGGGAGAGAAGCGGCGGCGTCGTACACACCGAAGGACTCCCCGCGCCGCGCGGTCGGCGTCGACCGCTGCACACGCCGCCGCGCCCGGCCGGCGAGCTGCCGGGCGGCGGCGGGGGAGCGGTCGACCACCGTCGCGATCTCCTCGAAGGGCACGGCGAACATGTCGTGCAGCACGAACGCGAGCCGCTCGGCCGGCGTCAGCGTGTCCAGGACGACGAGGAGCGCCAGCCCGACCGAGTCGGCGATCACCGCCTCCTCCTCCGGATCATCCGGCGACAGCTCGTCCTGGGGATCGCCCGCGTCCGTCGTGTCCACCAGCACCTCGGGGCGGGACCTGCGGGACTGCAGCATGTTCAGGGACACCCGGGCCCCGATCGTCGTGACCCAGCCGCTGAGGTTCTCCGCCTCGCCGGTGTCGGAGCGGCTGAGCCGGAACCACGCCTCCTGGACGGCGTCGTCCGCCTCCGGGACCGACCCCAGCATCCGGTACGCCACCGCGCGCAACCGGGGCCGATCGGTCTCGAAGCGCTCCGCCAGCCAGTCGTGTTCACTCGTCAAAGCCCGGTCCTCTCCCGTTCCCTCTCATATATCTGACCCGCGAGAACACGCCGATGTGACGGGCGCCCGGACACCCGGCCGAGGGCTTCCTGCCCCGCTACGGTGACCGGATGCGCGAAACCCCGGAAGAACTCCGACTCCTCCAGGACCTGCTCGACACCTCGCTGGCCCGCTCCACCGGCCATCTCCGCTCGATCATCGACACCGGCCGCACGCTCACCGCGGAACAGCTCACCCGCGTCCTCACCGGGATGTGCACCCTCGCCCTGTCGACCGTGACCGCCAAGGGCGAACCCCGCATCAGCGGCGCCGACGGCCACTTCCTCCACGGCACCTGGTACTTCGGCACCGCCCGCACCGCGGCCAAGGCCCGCCACCTCGCGGCCCGCCCCGCGGCCAGCGTGGCGCACATGCGCGGCGAGGACCTCGGCGTGTTCACCCACGGCGACGCGGTCACCCTCAACCCCGCGGAGGGGGAGCCGGACCCCGAGTGGCCCGAACTCCTCGCGTACTTCAAGGACTTCTACGGCGAGAACGCCTTCCGCTGGGACGAGGAAGTCGTCTTCTACCGGCTCACCCCCCACTGGATGACGGTCTTCGCCCCGGACGCCGCCAAGCTGGGCGTCGCCTAGGGGGGCGCAAGGGCCGGGCAGGCCGTTTCGGGTGCCCTCTCGGCACGCCCGCGTGCGGTGCTACGCGCATAACCTCCTGCCGAATCGAGACATGGGGGGTTCGCACACATGCGCAACCACGGAGTCGTCACCGCCATCGCCGCCGCCGGCGGCGCGCTGACGATGCTCGCCGTCACACCGGCACAGGCCGCCGAGTACAGCTCGCCGCTGAAGGTCCGCGGCGTCCAGTACGACGCACCCGGCCGGGACTCCAACAGGTGTTCCGGCGGGAACACCCACAAGGAGTACCTGGCGATCAAGAACTATTCGTCCAGCCGGACGGTGAACCTGAAGGGATGGGTCGTCAAGGACGCGGCCGGGAACCGGTTCGAGTTCCGCGCGAACCACTATCTGCAGCCCGGTGACCACGTGAAGCTGCGGGGCGGGAACGGCCGCGACTCGGACGCGGACAACGTCGTCTACCGCGACAACTGCAACTTCATGTGGAACAACGACAAGGACACGATCTATCTGGTCAAGTCGAGCGGCAGCCGGGCGGACGTGCACAGGTACACCAAGAGCGCCGACGACCGGGACGGCAACGGCTACATCACGTACCACGGCTGAGGGCCGGGGACGGACGGCCGAGGGGGCGGGCGCTCGGCGCCCGGTGGATGCGTCACCCGCGGGTGGCTCCGAGTGCGGTGGTGAACCGGCGGGTGAGCGTCGTCGGGTGGGTGATCGCCGTGCCGACGACCACCGCGTACGCACCGCGCGCCAGCGCCTCCGCCGCCTCGGCCGGCGTCCCGATCCGCCCCTCCGCGAGCACCGGCACCCGTACCGCCGCCGCCAGCCGCTCCACCAGACCGAGGTCGGGACCCGTGCCGGGGGCGGGGGAGCGGCCGGTGTAGCCGGAGAGGGTGGTGCCGATCAGGTCGGCGCCCGCGTCGGCCGCCCGCAGCCCCTCCTCGTACGTCGAGACATCGGCCATCACGAGCCGGCCCGCCCGCCGCACCGCCTCGAACGACTCCGCCACGTCCCGGCCGTCCGGCCGCGGGCGGTCCGTGGCGTCGACGGCGACGACGTCCGCGCCGGCCTCCGCGACCGCCCGCGCGTGCGCCGCCGTGGGCGTGATCACGACGCCGCCGTCCCCGTCCTTCCAGAGCCCGATGAGCGGCGCACCGGTCGCGGCCCGGATCGCCCGCAGGTCCGCGAGCCCCTGCGCGCGGATGCCCGCGGCCCCGCCGTCGAGCACGGCGAGCGCCATGCGGCGCATGGTGTCGGGGTCGCGCAGCGGCTCGCCCGGATACGCCTGGCAGGACACGACCAACCGCCCGTGCAGCCGCGCGAGAAGAGCAGCACCATCCCGGCCGTCGCCGTCGCCGTCGCTGCGCGCGCTCACGCGATCGCCTCCAGTGCGAGCCGTGCGGCGCCGAGCAGCGCCGCGTCGTCTCCCAGCTCTCCCGGGACGACCGGGACGTCCGACAGCAGCGGCAGCGCCGTCGCGGTGATCGCCGCGCGCAGCGGTCGCCACCAGACCGGGCCGCACCGGCTCACGCCGCCGGTGACGAGGACGAGTTCGGGATCGAGCGCGTTGACGAGCCCGCCCACCGCCTCGCCCAGCGCCGCGGCGCCCTCCGCCAGCACCGCCACCGCCGCCGCGTCACCGGCCGCCGCCCGCTCCGCGACGACCGCGAGACCGCGGCCCGCGGCCGGGTCTCCGCTCGCCGCCTCCCCCGCGCGGCGCTGGTACTCCGCCGCCATCGCCGGGCCCGCCGCGACGGCCTCCGCGTGGCCCGTACCGCCGCAGGTGCACGGGCGGCCCGCCGCGGCCGGGACCGGCAGGTGGCCCAGGTGTCCCGCCGCGGAGCGGGCGCCCCGCAGGGGCCGGCCGCCGAGGATCAGCGAGCCGCCGATGCCGGTGCCCGCGGCGACGAGCAGGACGTGCGTGCGTCCTGCCGCCGCGCCGCGCCAGGTCTCGCCGAGCGCGTGCGCGTGCACGTCGTTGCCGACGGCGACGGGGACGCCGAGGCGGCGGCCGAGTGCGTCGCGGAGCGCGGTGCCGGCCCACCCCGGCAGCGCGGCGGTGGCGGAGAGCACGGTGCCGGCCGCGGCGTCGATCACGCCGGCGCTGCCGACGCCGACGGCCGCGTACGGGCCGCCGGCCGCGGCGAGTTCCGCCACGGCCGCCGCCGCGGCGTCGAGGACCGCCGCGGGCCCGGCCGCGGCCGGCGTGGGCGCGGTGCGGCGGTGCAGCAGCCGCCCGTCCTGGTCGACCAGGGCGGCGGCGGTCTTCGTACCGCCGATGTCGAGCGCGGCGACGACGGTCATCGCGGCCCGGCGGCGGGTCGGTTGCGGCGGGGCACGCGTCCTCCCGGTACGTACGGCATGTCAACGAAGGCGGAGGCAGAGGCGGTTGGTGCGGAGCGAGAGGAGTGGGAGATCGGATGTCTGATGTCCGATGCCTGATAGCGTGTGACCGTAGCCCGGGGGTCGAAGCGGGTCAAGAGGCGGGAGCGCGCGCATGACCGAAGCCCGTGCCAGGGAAGTCCGTGCGAGCGCGGCCCGCGCGGCGGGTACGCCCACCGGCAGATCCCTGCTCCGGCTGGAGGTCACCGAGGGCATCAAGCGCTACATCCTCGCCAACCGGCTGCGTCCCGGCGACCCGCTGCCCACCGAGGCCGACCTGTGCGCCGCCCTCGGCGCCAGCCGCTCCAGCGTCCGCGAAGCGGTCAAGACGCTCCACGCCCTCGACATCGTCGACGTACGGCACGGGCACGGCACCTACGTCGGCGGGCTGAGCCTGTCGGCGCTCGTCGAGAGCCTCGCGTTCCGCGGGCTGCTCGGCCCGGAGGGCGACGTGCAGGTGATGGCCGATCTCGTGGACGTGCGCGAGCTGTTCGAGCGGGGCATGGCGGAGCGGATCGTGGCCCGGCTCGACGGCGACCGGCTCGACGCGCTGGACGCGCTGGTGGAGGAGATGCGCGCCGACGCGGGCGGCGCCGAGGCGGACTTCGTGGCGGCGGACCGTGCCTTCCACGCCCTGCTGGTCGAGCCGCTGGGCAACGATCTGATGGGGCAGCTCTCGATGGCCTTCTGGGACGTGTACGCCATCGTCGCCCCGCAGTTGCGGATGGCCACGCGCGAGGACCGGGCGGAGACGACCGCCGCGCACGCGGGCATCGTGCACGCCGCGCGCAGCGGCGACCCGGCCGCCTTCACCCGGGCCGTCACGGCGCACTACGCCCCCGTACGCCGCCGCCTCGCGGCCGGCCGCACCGGCGGCGGGGACGCGGGGCACTGACCCGGCGAGAGCCCGCCGGTAGTGCGGCGGAACGGTGGGTGCGTACCGTCAACGCCCCTGCGCACGCCCGGCGCCCGGCCCGCCCGACCCGGGCGGGGCCGGCCGGCACCCGCCCGCTCAGTGCCGCCTGAACCTGCGCACCAGCCGCCCCCACGTGCCCATCCGCAGCGCCTCGTACTCGGCGAACCGCTCCCGGTCCGCCGGCTCGGCGACGTCCTCGAAGACCGCCCGGGCCTCCTCGCGGAGCACCGGGTCCTCGTGCAGCATCAGCACGAACAGCATCCCGTCGCGGCGCAGCGCGCGCAGCGCGCCCGCGCGTCCCGGCGGGTACGAGGTGAGCCCGTGCAGCGCGCGGAGGAGCGGCAGGTGCTCCGCCACCCGGTCGGGATGGAGCCGCAGGGCCAGCCGCAGCGCGAGTTCCAGCTCGGCGTCGGGGGCACGCGGCTCGCGGGCGAGCACGGCGGTGACGGCCCGGGCGGCGGCCGGGGCGTCCTCGGCCATGTGCCGCAGCCGGCGCCGGAGTTCGCCGTCGTGTCCCGGCGGGTCGCCGTGCGCGGCGAGGACGATCGCGGCGTGGATCGCCTCGGCGGGCGGCGGCGCCTCCATGACGGCGCCGCCCGGGGCCGCGTCCCACGAGCCGTGCGCGTCCGCCGCGTCCCCCGGCAGGGCGTCGAGCGTGCCGAGCGTCTTCAGCTCCCTGAGGGCCCCGTACCGGTCCGTGGCCGACCGGCTCATCGCGAGGAAGACGAGCGCGTCGGCGATCTCCTCGTCCGCCGGCCGGCCGGAGCCGTCCCCGGGCAGCTTCCTCATCACGTGCATGAGACTGACCCGGGCCTGCGGCCCGGACTCGGCCTCGAACCGGGCCCGTACCTGCGCCGTCGTGGCGCCGTAGTGCTCCAGCGTGCGCAGCACCTCGGGGAAGGCCATGTCGTCGGGCTCGATGCTCGCGGCGGCGTCGAGCAGCGCGGGCACGGCGCCGTCGAGGTGCGTGCCGCGCAGCGCGGTCGCGGCGTAGTGGATGCAGGCCCGGTCGCGCAGCGCGCGGCCGTAGACGGGCGCCGCCCGGTCGTCGCCGATGCGGCGCAGCGCCTCCACGAGTCCCTGCTTGAGGTCGTACGGGTCCTGGTAGTGCTCGTCGCGGGGCTCGCGCTGGGGGAGGCTGTCGCTGGGGACGGTGCGGTACCGCTCCAGCTCGAACACCTTGCCCACGCCGTGCTCGTCGACGAGGGCGTCGCCCTCCTCGTACCAGGCGTCCCACACCGCGGTGACGGCCGCGACCCGCTCCAGGTGCGCGGCGTGGTCGGCGAGGAGGGCGTCGAGCCGGTCGACGAGCACCGGGACGACCTCGGGTCCCCGCTCCTGGAGCGCGACGATCGCCCGTTCCCGGAGGCTCACCTCGTCGTAGCCGCCGTCCCCGGTCCGCCACAGGGCGAGCCGCTCGATCAGCTCGCCGACGTCGTCCGCCACTGGTTCACCCCTGTGCTACGGGCCGATTCCGAAGCCAGGACCGTACCGGAACGAGAAGGGGAAGGGTCCCGAACGACGGAACCGGTCCGGTTTAGCCACCTCCGGGGCCCACCGCGCGGACCAGGGCCCGCCCGGGGCGTGCCGCCCCGGGCGGGGCCGCCGTCAGTCCGCGATGAACCGGTTGCCCAACCGCCCCGTGCTCTCGCTCCGTTCGCGCTGGCGCCGGATGACGTACGCGCCCGGGGCGATGCCCGTACCGCCGTGTTCCGGGTGGATGAGGTACGCGACCGCCGTGGCGTCGAGGACGCCGAGGGCGAGGCGCTGCGGGTCGTGCACGCGCCGGCTCCAGCGGCAGGTGCCGGGGTCGGCGACGAGCGTGTGCGGGTTGCCGCCGGCGGCGCCGCGCAGCAGCTCGACGCCGCCCGCGGGGACGGCCGTCCAGCGGGTGTGCGGCGGGACGGTGACGTCGTCGAGGAGCGCCAGCGGTACGACGATGAGGTCGCCCTGCGCCTGGAGGCCGGCGACGACGGGGATGGTCACCTCGCGCTCCAGGTGGGCGAGGACGTCGAGGCCGGTCCTGGCGGTGAGGTCGGCGAGGGTCACGGCTGCGGACGTGGTCATGTGCATCACCTCGGGGTGGGAGAAGGGGAGCAGGCGGGAGGAGAAGGAGGGCCGCACGTCAGGTGCGGCGGGCGAGCCGTGCGTACTGCGGGCCGCTGAGCCCGTACGACCAGCCGGCCGCGGCGACCGGGTCGTCGATGCCGGCGGGCACGCTCAGCCCGTACCGGCGGCGCCGCCCGTCGGGTTCGACGGAGCCGTTGACGACGAGCAGGACGCGCCCCGGTGTGCCCCACACGCGCCGCGGCACGTGGTAGAGGTGCAGGTGGGACCCGGGGTTGCCGGGGTCGGGGGCCTCCGCGAGCAGGTGCAGTCCCGCCCGGTCGGCGTACGTGTCCCAGCCGATGCGCTCGATGGCGCAGCGGCGCACCTCGACGTTCGGCTCGCGGTGGATCCGCGCCACCGTCGGTTCCGTGACGACCCACCGCGGCACGGCGGTGCCGTGCAGCGCGTACACCTCGGCGCCGTCGCCGTACCGGACGGCGGGGCGGCCGGGGTGGTGCAGCCGCAGTTCGCCGTGGCGGGCGCCGGGCAGCGGCTCCGTGTGCACCTCGGCGGGCCGCTCCGCGACGACGCACACCCCCTCACCGGGCCACCACCAGCCGGCGGCGCGGGCCAGGGCGGCCCACAGGGCGAGTTGGCGGGTGTCGGAGGCGCGGTAGGCGGCGAGGCCGAGGCGGGCGTGGATGTCGTAGTGCCCGATCCAGTGCGCGTCGTGCTGGCCGTGGAAGGTGAGCCCGAGCGGTCCGGCGCCGGCGGCGGGCAGCAGGGCGGTGCGGATCGCGGGCCGCGGGCCGTCGAGCAGCGTGGCGGCGAGCGGGTCGTGGACGGCGGTCCACAGGACGTCGCGCAGCGCGTAGCCGTCGCTGAGCGCGTCCTCGGCCGTCATGGTGTGCGCGACCTGGTGCCATGCCGGGCGCGGGCGGTGCCCCACCGGCCAGAGGCGCGGGACGCGCCGGTCGAGCCGGGTACGCAGCGCGGAAAGCAGTGACGCGAGCCGGGAGGCGACGGGCCAGTCCGCCCAGCGCGCGGGCGCGTCGGCGGCCCGCAGCCGCGGGCGGGCGAAGGCGGGTTGCTCGTCCCGCAGCGCCGGCGGGGCCGCTGCGGGGGAGGGGATCCAGACGAACCGCGGTGGCGGCGCGCCCGCCAGGCCGTAGAGCCCGGTGACGGCGGCTTCCGCCGCCGGCCGGTCCGCGGGCAGGGTGGAGAAGGCGTGCCCCAGCCAGTCGTCGCGCAGGGCGACGGCGAGGGACAGGCGTTCGCGGGAAGAGGAAAGTGAACCGTCGAAGCGGGGAGAAGCCCCGCGCGCAGAGGTCACCGCGGTCACCAGAGGGAGGCGGTGTGCGCCTTTCCGTGAGTCATGGCGGCCAGGGTGCCAGCGGCGGCGCGGGGGCGCAAGGGGATTTCGGGCCGCGGGCGCGGGCCGGTGCCGTGGCCGGGAAATGGCGCGGCGCCACCGCGCTGCCGTGTGATCGAATGCGGGGAGAGGGCGTCGTAGCGCGAAAAGGGGCAGGTGAACGGGCGTGGTCTTCGTGGAGGTGCCGCTGACGGCGGCGGTACGGGAGGCGACGGGCGTCACCGGTCCCGCGGAACGCCTCTACGGCGGCGAGGAGTCCGCCGCCTGGCGGGTCGGCGCGCACGTGGTGCGGATCGGCGCGTACGGCAAGGACACCGCGGAGACGGAATGGTGCCACCGCGTCGCGGTCGCCGCGCGGGCCGGCGGCTGCCCCGAGGCGGTCGCCCCGTTGCCCATCCCGGGCCGGGACGACGGCGCCACGGTCGTACGGGTCGAGGGCCGCACGGTGTCGCTCTGGCCGTACGTCGACGGGGTCTGGGCCGACGGCGGCGACCCACGCTCCGCGACGGCCGCGGCCCGCATGCTGGCCCGTCTGCACCGCGCGCTGGCCGGCGCACGACTGCCGCCCCGGCCACGGCGGAACTTCCTCGAAACCGGCCTCGCCGGCGACGAGGCGTACGACGACCCGCGGCTGCACGACCCGCAACTGGACATGTGGCTGGCCGGGTTCGCCGCCCGCGCGCTGCCGCGCCACGCCCTGCACGGCGACTACTACCACGGCAACCTGCTGGTCGACCGCGGCGACCCGGCGCGGATCGTCGCCGTGCTCGACTGGGACGAGTCCTTCGTCGCCCCGCCGGAGGTGGAGGTGGGCAGCGCGGCGCTGGAGTTCGCCGACGAGTTCTGCGAGAACCCGGCGGACGCGCGCCGGTTCGCCGACGCCTACCGGGAGGCCGGCGGCACCGCCGAGGCGCTGGACGAGGAGACGCTGACGCAGTTGATGCGGCACCGGCTGCGGCGCGAGGGCGCGTACTTCGCCCTCGCCGTGGCCCGGGGCGTCCGGCACGACGAGGAGGACCTGGAGTACCACCGGCGCCGCATGGAGGCGTTCGCCAGGCTCCGGCCGTAGCCCCGCGCGCGTGAGCGGGGGGCGCCGGGAAACCGGGTTGTCCGGTGGCGCGGCGGCCGACTACGTTGCCGAGGTGGATCAATTCGTGCCCTCCTGGGCGGCGTTGCGCGCTGCGGTCGCCGGCCTGAGCGACGAGGACTTCGCGCAGCCCTCCGGCTGCACCGGCTGGCTCGTCCGCGACCTCGTCTCCCACCTCGTGATCGACGCGCAGGACGTGCTCATCACCCTGGTCACCCCCGCCGACGGCGAGCCGACGGTCGACGCGGCGCGCTACTGGCACGTCAGCGACGAGCCGCCGACCGGCGCGGAGCCCCTCGACGCGCTCACCGTCCGGCTGGCGGCGGCGTACGAGGACCCGGCGCTGCTGAAGTTCCACCTCGACGACGTCGGCTCCGCCGCGGGCCGGGCCGCGCAACTCGCCGACCCGGCGCTGCGGGTGAGCACGCAGGACATGGTCCTCACCGCGGGCGACTACCTCGCGGCGTACGTCCTGGAGTGGACCCTGCACCACCTCGACCTCACCGCACACCTCCCGCACGTGCCGGGACCGCCCGCCGCGGGCCTCGCCGACACCCGCGCCCTGCTGGAGCGGATCGCGGGCGCGGCGTTCCCGGCGTCCTTCACGGACACCGACGCCCTCCTGATCGCCACCGGCCGCCGCGCCCCCACCGCAGCGGAACGCACCGCCCTCGGCCCCCTGGCGGCGAAGCTCCCCCTGATCCTGGGCTGACCGGGGACCGGCGGCCACGGTCCTACGGGACCGGGGGCCGCCGCCGCACGCGGGGGAGGCCGCAGGTCACCGCCTACGCGGCGCCGATGCGGGCCAGGACGTCGTCCGGCAGCGGGCAGGGCTCCTCCCGCGGCAGCAGCGCGGCCGCCTCCTCGCGCCGCCGCTCCCGCAGCAGCGCGCGCACTTCCCGCGCGAGCGGCGTGACGTCCTCGATCCCGCGGATCCACTCCTCGACGTACCCACCGACCGCGGGACCGGAGAGCCCGATCTGGATCGCGCGCCGCTCCAGCGGCCGCAGCGCCATGTCCCGCTCCGGATCCCACTGGATCCGCACCGGGCTGGTCCTCTTCGCCGCCAGCCAGTCCTCCCGGGTGGCGTACACGCGGCCGTCGTGGTGGCTCAGGCAGGAGTGGCGCAGCGCCCACTCGAAGCCCCGCCGGCTGATCTCGACGGCCAGCACGCGCTCCTGGCCGGGCTTCTCCGCCCAGCCGCAGCGGTACATCATCCACAGGAACGACGGCTTGATCCACGTCATCCGCTCGCGCTTGAACGGCGGCACGAACGTGCCCGCCCGCAGCGCCGGTCCGGCGATGGCGGGCCCGTACGCCTGGTAGACGGTGACCGTGTCCGCGGTCTGCCGCGCCCGGACCTGCCGTGCTTCCGTCGTCATGCCGGCAACTCCTCCGCCCGCGTGGGGGATCCGGTCAGGAACGCCGCCGTGGCCGCCGTGAAGAGCGCCGGGTCGTCCAGCCACGGGTGGTGGCCCGCGGCGGGCTGGACGGCACAGCGGGCGTTGGCGAAGAGGGCCGCATACGCGGCCATCGCCGGGGGCGGCGAGTTGACGTCCACCTCCCCGGCGAGGACCAGCGCCGGGGCGGTGAGGCGGGCCAGGGCGGCGCGGGTGGCGGGCGGGTCGTAGGCGCCGGGGGCGCCGTAGGCGGCCGCGGCCTCGGCGTTGCGGTCCTCGCCGGACGCGGCGTCCAGGGTGCGGGCCGCGTCGTCCCAGCGGCCGTGGAAGAACGGCGCGATGGCGCCGCGTTCGCCGCCGCGGCCGGCGGTGAGGTCCACCAGGGCCGCGTACGCCCCGGGGAACCACGGCTCCTCCGCCCGCAGCCGGGCCGCCGCCAGCCGGTCCTCCGCGGTGATGTCGATGCCGACCGCCGCGACGCTCGGCGTGATCAGCGCGAGCCGGCCGACGCGCTCGGGGTGGCGGGCCGCGTAGAGCACCGCGAGGTTGGCGCCGGCGCAGTGCGCGAGCAGGTCGAGGCGGTCCAGGCCGAGGTGCGCGCGGAGCGCGTCGACGTCGGCGACGAGCCGGTCGCAGCGGTACGACGCGGGGTCGGCCGGGGCGGCGGAGGAGCCGGTGCCGCGCGGGTCGAGGCGGATCAGCCTGCGGTGCGCGGTGAGCCCGCCGAGGTCGCCGAGGTAGGCGGAGGACTGCATGGGCCCGCCCGGCAGGCAGACGACGGGCGCGCCGTCGCCACCGGAGTCGTGGTAGGCGAGCGCGGTCCCGTCGGGGGCGGTGACGACCTTCATGGCGACGACCCTGTCAGCGGCGCTCCCCGCGCGGCAACCGGATTCCGGCCCGCCGACCGGGTGTCCGCGTACCCGATCGGGCGCGGGTGCCCAGGTCAGCCCTTGACAAATTTATTTGTCAAGAGGAGTCTTGGCGGCATGGAGGACATCGACGTCATCGCGGACCCGGCCTCGGCCGCCGCCGCCCTGGATCCGGTACGGGCTCGGCTGCTCGCGGAACTGCGCGCGCCCGCCTCGGCCTCCGCCCTGGCGAGCCGGCTCGGCGTGCCCCGGCAGCGGGTCAACTACCACCTGCGGCTGCTGGAGAAGCACGGCCTCGTGGAGGTCGCGGGCACCCGCGTCTGGGGCGGGCTGACGGAGCGGCAGCTCGTCGCCAGCGCCGCCGGGTACGTGGTCTCCCCGGAGGCGCTCGGAGCCGCCGCCGGGGGGCCGCGGCCGGACGGCGACCGGCTGTCGGCGGCGTACGTCGTCGCGCTGGCGGCCCGGGTCGTCGCGGAGGTCGGCGGCATGGCGCGTAACGCCGTGCGCGGACGCAAGCGGCTGCCGGTCTACGGGCTGGACGCGGCCGTGCGGTTCCGCTCGCCGGGCGACCGGGCGGCGTTCGCCGAGGAGCTGACGGCCGCGGTCAACGGGCTGGTCTCCAAGTACCACGACGAGGCCGCGCCGGACGGCCGCTGGCAGCGGCTGACGGTCTCCGTCCACCCCGTGCCGAAGGGCGTCGACCCCGGCGCACCGGAGGCGCCGGACGCGGCGCAGGCGACGGACGTACCGGAGGCGCCGGACGGTGCCGAGGGCGGCGAGCGGCCGTGACGGACGACGACCCCACGGCCCGCCTCAGCAGCCACGAGATCACGGTCCCCGGCACCCCCGACGAGGTGTGGCGCGCCATCGCCACCGGGCCGGGACACGCCGCCTGGCTCTTCCCCGCCGACATCGACCCCGCCGCGGGCGGCGCGATGACCGTGCACCGCGAGCCCTACGGCGAGACCGCGCACGCCACCGTCACCGGCTGGGACCCGCCGCACCGCTTCGGCTACGAGGAGCCCGCGGGCCCCGACGCGCCGCCGCTGGCCACGGAGTTCCTCGTGGAGGCCGCGGGCGGCGGCAGTTGCGTCGTCCGCGTCGTCAACGGCTTCCGCCGCGACGGCGAGGGCTGGGAGGACCTGGTCGAGGGGGCGGGCGAGGGCTGGCGGATGTCGCTGACCGTCCTGCGTGCCTACCTCACGCACTTCGCCGGCCGCCCGGCCGGCAGCGTCGGCGTGCTCGTCGGCCTCGGCCTGCCCGCCGCCGAACGGCCCCGCGCCGCCGCCGTCCTCGACCGCCTCCTCGGTATCGGGGCGGCCCCCGCCGGCGCCGCGTTCCGCACCCCCGCGGGCGCACCGGAGCTGGCCGGCACGGTCGAGGCCAGGAGCCCGGGCTACGTCCTGCTGCGCGCCGCCGAGCCGTACCCCGCGCTGTACGCCTTCTCCTGCTTCCCGATGGCCCCCGGCGCCCCGCTCTCGGTCAACCTCCTCGCCCGCCTGTACGGCGCCCCGCCCGGCGCCGCCGCACGCGAGGAGGACAGGTGGCGCACCTGGCTCACCGCCGCCCGTCACGCGTTCGACAACTGAGGACCATCACAGCCGCGTTCGACAAGTGAGGATCATCATGCTGCTGAAGGACAAGAACGCCCTCGTCTACGGTGCCGGCGGCATCGGCCGCGCCGTCGCGCTGGGCTTCGCCCGCGAAGGCGCCACCGTGCACCTGGCCAGCCGGACCCCCGCGCGCCTGGAGGCCGTCGCCGCGGACGTGCGCGAGGCCGGCGGGACGGTGTCGACGGCCGTCGTCGACGCGCTGGACGAGAGCGCCGTCGACGCGCACGCAGACGCCGTGGCCAAGGAGGCGGGCAGCGTCGACGTCTCCATCAACCTCGTCTCCGTGGGCGACATCCAGGGCACGCCCCTGGCCGAGATGACGCTGAGCGACTTCGAAGCGCCCGTCCACAACGCCGTACGCACCACCTTCCTCACCTCGAAGGCCGCAGCCCGGCACATGATCCGGCAGAAGTCCGGCGTGCTGCTCACCTTCGGCGGCGTCGGCGACCCGATGCACGACTACTTCATCGGCGGCTTCCAGGTCGCGCTGAGCGCCGTCGACATGCTGCGCAAGCAGTTCGCCGCCGAACTGGGCCCGCACGGCGTGCGCGTGGTCGGGCTGAAGACCGGCGGGATCCCGGAGTCGATCCCGGAGGACTTCGCGGGCCGCGACGAACTGGTCGCCTCGCTGGTCGAGCCGACGATGCTGGGCCGGACGGCGACGTACGAGGACGTCGGCAACGCCGCCGCGTTCGCGGCCTCCGACCGGGCCGCGTCGATCACGGCGGCCGAGCTGAACATCACCTGCGGGGCGATTGTGGACTGAACCGTTCCGCGACGATCGAAAAATGTGCAGATGGGATGACCCGGGAGCGCTCCCACGCTACGCTCCCAAGCCACGCCGCGCCCCGTCACCGGGAGGGGGCGCGGCGGCTTCCGGGGGAGTCCCATGCGCATACGCCCACGTACCAGCAACCGCACCCGTAGCCGCACGTCCCGTGGTCTCGCCGCCGTGCTGGCCGCCGGCCTCCTCGCCGGCTGCGCGCTGCTCGACGACGGCCCGCCCGCCGCGGCACCGGACGGGGGAGGCGGTGACGGCGGGCCCGTCACGCTGACGGTCGGCGTCTTCGGCGTCTTCGGCTTCGAGGAGGCCGGGCTCTACGACGAGTACGAGAAGCTCTACCCCGACGTCACCATCGTGGAGAAGGCGGCGCCCAGCAACGAGGAGTACTACCCGGCGCTGCGCGACGCCCTCGACTCCGGCCGCGGGCTCGCCGACATCCAGGCCGTCGAGGTCGGCAACATCAGCGAGGTCGTCGCCACCCGTGCCGACCGGCTCATGGACCTCGGCACCGCGACCGGCGTCGACGAGGGCGCGTTCCTGCCCTGGAAGTGGGACCAGGCGACCACCGACGAGAACAAGACCGTCGGCCTCGGCACCGACATCGGCCCGATGGCGGTCTGCTACCGCAAGGACCTCTTCCGCGCCGCCGGGCTGCCGACCGACCGCGAGGAGGTCGCCGCGCTGTGGTTCTCCGACTGGGAGAAGTACCTCGGCGTCGGCGCGGACTACATGGCGAACGCCCCCGCGGGCACCGCCTTCGTCGACTCGGCCGCCGGCGTCTACAACGGCTCGATCAGCAGCTTCCCCGTGCGCTACTTCGGCCGCGAGGGCGAGGTCATCTACCAGGACAGTCCCGCCGTCGAGGTCTCCTGGGACCTGGCGATGCAGGCGGCGCAGGGGGACATGACGGCCCGGCTCAAGCAGTTCACCCCCGCCTGGGACGAGGGCTTCGCCGAGGGCGGCTTCGCGACCGTCATCTGCCCGTCCTGGATGCTGGGTTACATCCAGGAGAAGGCGGGTCCCGGGGCCGCGGACAAGTGGGACATCGCCACCGCGCCCAAGCCCGCCAACTGGGGCGGCTCGTTCCTGACGGTCCCCGAGGCCGGCGAGCACCGGGAGGCGGCGGCCCGGCTCGCGGCCTGGCTGACCGCGCCCGAGCAGCAGGCCAGGCTCTTCGAGAAGCGGGCGAGCTTCCCCAGTTCGCAGGCCGCGTACGAGCTGCCGCAGGTCGCGGACGCCACCCACCCGTACTTCAACGACGCGCCGACCGGCGAGATCTTCTCCATCGCCGCGAAGAGCATCCCGACCCTCGAACTCGGCGCGAAGGACCAGCCGATCCAGCAGCAGATCACCGACGCGGGCATCCTGCCGGTCGAGCAGGGGAAGCTGACGCCCGCGCAGGCGTGGCGGGCGGCGGAGCGGAAGATCGACGCGCTGCTGAACCGCTGACGTCGCGGGGTCCCGCCGCCGCGCCCCCTCAACCCCCGCCCGCGAGCGGCGAGTCGGCGGGGAACGCGCGGCGCAGCCTGCGTACGCCCTCGCGCAACTGCGCCGTGCCCGAGCCGGCGGCGTAGCTCAGCCGGAGGTGCGGCGCCGGCGCCTCGGCGGTGAAGTACGGGGCCCCGGGGGTGACCGCGACGCCGTGGCGCAGCGCCGCCGCGGCCACGGCCGCCTCGTCGGCGCCGTCCGGCAGCCGCAGCCACAGGTGGTAGCCGCCGAGGGGCGGCCGGTCCGGTACGAGCCCCGGCAGCTCGGCGTGGAGCGCGGCCAGGACGGCGGTCCGGCGCTCGCGCAACGCGCCCGCGAGCGCCCGCAGATGGCTCGCCCAGGCCGGGGAGCCGACGAGTTCGAGCGCGGTCTCCTGCAATGGGCGGGGCACGAAGAGGCTGTCGACGACCTGGACCGCGCGCAGCCGCTCCAGCACGGGCCCGCGCGCCGACAGCGCCCCGATCCGCAGGCTGGGCGAGGCCGCCTTCGTCAGCGAGCGGACGTGCACCACCACGCCGTCCGGGTCGTCGGCGGCGAGCGCCGGCGGCAGCGGCGCGGCGTCCGCGTGCGCGAGCCGGCGCGCGAAGTCGTCCTCGACGACGAACGCCCCCGCGGCGCGCGCGGTGCGGAGCACGGCCGCGCGCCGCCCCGGCGCCAGCACGGCGCCGGTGGGGTTGTGGAACAGCGGCTGGCAGACGAACACCCGGGCGCGGGTCGCGGCGAACGCTTCGGCCAGCAGGTCGGCCCGTACGCCGTCGGCGTCGAGCGGCACCGGCACCGGCCGCAGCCCCGCCGCGCGGGCCACGGCGAGCAGCCCCGGGTACGTGGGCGATTCGACCAGCACCGCGGAGCCGGGGGCGGCCAGCGCCCGCAGCGCGGTCGTCAGCCCGCTCTGCCCGCCGGCGGTGACCAGTACGTCGGCGGCGCCGAGCGGCCCGGCGGGGCCGCCGATGTCGCGGGCGAACCAGTCACGCAGCTCGGCCAGGCCCGCGACCGGCGGCCGGGACCAGGTGCCGGGCCGCCGGCCGGCCCGGGCCAGCGCCCCGGCCAGCGCGCGCTCCGGGCGCAGCGAGGCGTGCGGATAGCCGCCGCTCAGGTCGACGACCTCCGCGGGCGGGGCGGCGAGCGTGGCCAGCACCCCGGCGGCGTCGGCGGCGCGCGGGCCGGTGTCGACGGCGGCGTACGGCGGGTCCGCGGTGAGCGCCACCTCCTGCCACGAGACGTCGCCGAGGGCGCGGGCGGGACCGGGGGCGGGGGCCTTGAACACGCCGGCGCCCGGCCTGCAGGTCACCAGGCCCTCGGCGGTGAGGGAGGCGATGGCGCGGGAGACCGTCACGGGGCTCACCCGGTGGCGCGCCACGAGCGCCCGGCTGGACGGCAGCTTCTCGCCCTCGGAGTAGCGGCTCAGCTCGTCACGCAGGGCCGCGACCAACTGCGCGACACTGCTACTGTCGTTCATGACAGCACAAGATAGCGCTACTCTGCCGGCGGCGATATCGGTCCGCACCGGCACGCTCCTGGCCGCCCTCGCCGTGGTGTCCTTCTCCTTCAGCTTCCCCGCCACCGTCTGGGCCCTGGACGGCCTCGGCCCGTGGACGGCCACGGGCGTACGCGGCCTGCTGGCCGGCCTGCTCGCCGCGGGCTGCCTCGCCGCCGCCCGGGCGCCGGTCCCGCCGCGCCGCGACCTGCCCGCGCTGCTCACCGTCGCCGGCGGCTGCGTCCTCGGCTTCCCCCTGCTGACCACCCTGGCGCTGCAGACCTCGACCACCGGCCACTCGGCCGTCGTCATCGGCGTGCTGCCGCTGGCCACCGCCGCCTGCTCGGCCGCGCTCACCGGCCGCCGCCCGTCGCGTACGTTCTGGACCGCCGCCGGCGCCGGCGCCCTCGCGGTGCTCGCCTTCACGCTGAGCCAGAGCCGCGGCCTGCCCGGCACCGGCGACCTCTACCTCTTCGGCGCGCTGCTGCTGTGCGCGGCGGGCTACGCCCAGGGCGGCCGGCTCGCCGGGCACATGCCCGGCTGGCAGGTCATCGCCTGGGGCTGCGTCGCCGCCCTGCCCGTCACCGCCCTCGTCGCCGCGCTGGCCCTGCCGCGGGAGCCGGCAGACCTGACGGGGCAGTCGGTGGCGGGACTTGCGTACATCGCGGCGGTGGCGCAGTTCGGCGGGTTCGTGCTCTGGTATCGCGGCATGGCCGTCATCGGGGTGCCGCGGGCGAGCCAGCTCCAGCTCGCCCAGCCGCTGCTCACCCTCGTCTGGTCGGTGCTGCTCATGGGCGAACACCTCGCCCCGCTCGCCCCGGTGACCGCGGTGATCGTCCTGGCCTGCATCGCCGTCACCCAGCGGGCGCGTACCTGACGTCCGGCCGTTCCGGTACGCCCCGGGAGGCCGGCCGATCCCGTCCCGTACGGCGTACGACAGAAGGTCTCCGCACGTGCGCCGACCGCCTGTAGGGTGGCGAAGGGACATCAGAGGTGGAGGGGTGATCGTGGGAGTTTCCCTGGCCAAGGGCGGCAACGTCTCGCTCAGCAAGGAGGCACCGGGGCTGACGGCCGTGACCGTGGGGCTCGGCTGGGACGTGCGCACCACGACGGGCGCGGCGCACGACCTGGACGCCTCGGCGCTGATGTGCGGGGCTTCCGGGAAGGTGCTGTCGGACCAGCACTTCATCTTCTACAACAACCTCACCAGCCCGGACGGCTCGGTCGAGCACACCGGCGACAACCTCACCGGCGAGGGCGACGGCGACGACGAGTCGATCAACGTGGACCTCAGCCTGGTCCCGCCGCAGGTCGAGAAGATCGTCTTCCCGGTCTCCATCCACGACGCCGATCTGCGCGGGCAGAACTTCGGCCAGGTCAGCAACGCCTTCATCCGGGTCGTCAACCGCAGCGACGGCGTCGAGCTGGTCCGCTTCGACCTGAGCGAGGACGCCTCGACCGAGACCGCGATGGTCTTCGGCGAGCTGTACCGGCGGGCCGGGGAGTGGAAGTTCCGCGCCGTCGGCCAGGGTTACGCCTCGGGGCTGCACGGCATCGCCACCGACTACGGCGTCAACGTCGGCTGATCCCGCCCGCCGCGGCGACGGCCGCGGGCACGACGGCGAGCGCGAGTATGCCGCCGCCCACGGTCAGCAGCGGATAGCCGGCGCCGGCCACCACCGCGCCCGATGCCAGCCCGCCGCCGGCGCCCGCGGCCGAGATCGCGACGTCGACCAGGCCCTGGGTACGGGCCCGGGTGGCGGGCGGTATGGCGCTGGTGACCATCGCCGTACCGCTGACGAGCCCCAGGCTCCAGCCCAGCCCCAGCAGCGCGAGGGCCACCGCGAACACGGCGGTGGACCCGGCGGTGGTGGCGGCGACCACGCCCGCGGCCAGCATGGCGAGTCCCGCGGCGACGGCGACGACGAGCGGGCCGCGGCGGTCCACGAGCCAGCCGGACAGCGGCGCCGGCAGATACATGGCGCCGATGTGGACGGCGATGACCAGGCCGGAGGCGGCGGTGCCGTGGCCGTTGGCGTGCATGTGGACCGGCGTCATCGTCATGATCGCGACCATGACGAGCTGGGTGACCACCATGACCAGCGCACCCGGCAACACCCCCGGGCCGTGCCGTCCCACCGGTGGCTTCGCGCCGGGCTCCGCCCCGAGAGCCGCGCCGGGCTCCGCCGCGGGCGGCGCGGCGGCGTCCTCCGCGGCGTCGAGTTCGCGTGCGAGCAGGAGCGGGTCGGGGCGTAGCCACACCGCCAGCACCAGGGCGGCGGCACCGTACGCGGCGGCCGAGACGAGGAAGAGCCCGGACAGCCGCGGGACGCCGAGCGCGGCGCCCAGATCGCCCGCGGGCACGGCCAGGTTGGGACCGGCCACCCCGCCCAGCGTGGTGGCGACCAGCACGGTGGACACGGCGCGGCCCCGGTGCGCGGGCGCGGCCAGATCGGCGCCCGCGTAGCGGGCCTGGAGGTTCGTGGCGGTGCCCGCGCCGTAGACGACCATCGCCGCGAACAGCAGCGCCGGACTGCCGGCCACCGCCGCCGCGACGGCCCCCGCGCTGCCGACGGCGCCGGCCAGATACCCGGCGGCCAGCCCGGGGCGGCGGCCGTACGCGTCGGAGAGCCGCCCGACGACGGCCGCCGCCAGCGCGGCCCCCGCGGTGGCCAGCGCGCCGAGCAGCCCGGCCAGGCTCGTGGAGCCGAGCATGTCCTGCGCGAGCAGCGCGCCGTTGACCACGCCCGCGGCCAGCCCCGCGCCGCTGAGGACCTGGGCGGCGAAGAGGACGGTGAGGGCCCGGCGTTGCGCGCGGGCCCGCGTGCGGACGGCGGGCCCGGCGGGCGCGGTCGTGGTCACCTGGGGGTCCTTCACTCGGGGATGCGACACGTGTGCGATTCGGGCGTACGGCGCCGACGGTACGCGGCGCTCTCCCGCCGACTGCCCGCCGGGGTACGGGTACGGGCCACGGCGGCGGACCGCACCCGCGGCCCGGCGACCGGCCCGGCCGGACGGCGCGGGGCGGTCACCGGGCGGGGCGGCCGGGGCGGCCGGGGCGCGCCCGGCGGGACGGTTCCCGGGATCAGCCCCGCAGCCCCCAGTCGAGCCGGTCCCGCAGCCCGGCCGCGTCGAACGCGGCGGCCAGTTCTTCGCGGCCCTCGGTGAAGTGCGACCAACTGTCGTAGTGGACGGGGACCACCCGGCGGGCACCGAGGACCCGGGCCGCCTCGGCGGCCTGCACGCTGTCCAGCACCAGCGGTTCGCCGCCGAAGAGCACCGGCACCCGCGGCGCCCCGGCGAAGAGGATCGCGGTGTCCACGGGGCCGAACCGCCCCGCCGTCTCCGCGACCGCCGCCGTCGAGGCGTTGTCGCCGCTGACGTAGACGACGGGCAGCCCCGCGCCGGTGAGGACGAACCCGGTGACCTCCCCGATCGCGGCCTCCACGACCGCGCGCGGCTCGGGGCCGTGGACGGCGGGCACGGCGGTGACCGTGACCGTGCCGCCGCCGGGCCGGTCCAGCTCGGCCGTCTCCCAGTCGGCCAGCCCTCTGGCGCCCGCGCCCAGCCGCTTTCCGCCGCCGGGCGTGGTCAGCGTCAGCGGGACGTCGGCGAGCAGCGCCCGGCCCGACTCGTCGAGGTTGTCGGGGTGTTCGTCGTGCGAGAGCAGGACCACGTCGATACGGCCCAGCCCGGCCGGCGCCGCCGCCGGGGGTGCGGTCTTGGTGAGCGACCCGCCCGGCACGTCGTAGACGCGGGGCTCGTCGAAGGTGGGATCGGTCAGGAAGCGCAGACCGCCGTACTCGAAGAGGGCGGTGGGCCCGCCGAGGACGCGTACGGGGAACTGCTCGGCGGACGTGCCGGTTTCGGCCATGAAGAACCTCACGGATGGCAGATGGATTATCCGTGAGGACCATAGCCCTGCCTCACGGATGGCGGCAACCCGTACCATGAGACCTATGCCCGAGAGCCCGACCGGCGACTTCACCGCCACCCCCGCCCCCGGGGCCGCGGACTACCCGTCGCTCGACTTCGTCAACAGCGCCATGGCGCTGCCCGGGGGCAGTTCACCGACCTCCTCGGCACCCCCGCGGACGCCAACCGCTGGCTCACCGGGCACGGCCTCGCCCCGGCGGACGCCGGGATACGGGAGATGTGCGCGGCGCAACTGCGCTCGCTGCGCGAGCATCTGCGGGTGCTCTTCGCCGCCCGCGCCGAGGGGCTGCCCGCCCTCCCGGCGGCGCTGGCCGCCGTCAACGACGCGCTCAGCCGCGCCCCCACGGCCGCGCTGCTGTACTGGGACGAGAAGAACGGCCCCTACCGCGCGGCGCCGTGCCCCACCAACGAGATCCTCGACCGCGCCCTCGCCGTCCTCGCCGCCGACGCCGCCGACCTGCTGACCGCGCCCGACGCCGACCGCCTCACCCGCTGCGGCTCCAGCCCCTGCAACCGCTACCTGCTGCGCCACGGCCGCCGCCACTGGTGCTCCACCCGCTGCGGCGACCGGGCCCGCGCCGCCCGCGCCTACGCGCGGCGCACCCGGCCGGACGGCGGCTGAGCCCCGCCGGCCAGCGCCGCTTCCAGTTGGGCGACGCCCTTGGCGGTCTGGCTCTTGACCGTGCCCACCGAGATGCCCAGGGTGTGCGCCGTCTCGCGCTCGGAGAGGTCGAAGGCGTGCCGCAGCACGACGCAGGCGCGCTTGCGGAACGTCAGTCCGCGCAGCGCGTCGCGTACGTCCACGACCGCCGGCACGTCCGGTCCCTCGGCGTGCTCGTGGCCGCCGGTCCAGTACAGGGCGAGGCGGCGGCGTTCGCGTACGGCGCTGCGGATGCGGCTGCGGACGAGGTTGGCGACGACCCCGCGGGCGTACGCGGCCGGGTGGTCGGCGGCGCGCACCCGGTCCCAGCGGTGCCAGAGCGCGGCCAGCGCGTCGGCCGCCACGTCGTCGGCGCCCTCCGCCTCGCCGCTCAACGAGTTCGCCAGCCGGGTGAGTTCGGCGTAGTGGTGCTCGAAGAACTCGCGGAACTCCGCGGTCGCCGCGGCGTCGTGACCGGCGCTGGATATGCCCACGGTGGCCTCTCCTCGCTCTCGCGTGTCCAGGCCCCTGTTCACGTCGTCAGCCATCGTTCAAGATGGTGAACGCAATCTAAGGCAGGGCGACCCGGGCGGCAACCCCCGCGACCGACACGGGTCTTCGCCGCCGGCAGGGTCCGGCCCCGCGGGCGCGGCCGGACTCAGGGCTCGTCCGTGCGCGACTCCAGTTCCCGCCGGGTCTCCGGGCCGTAGACGCCGCGCTCGTCCTCCTCCAGGCCGTTGACCGACTGGAAGGTGCGCACGCTGGTGCGTACGCCGTCGTCGTACGCGCCGTCCGCGGGCTGGAGCAGGCCCAGCCCGACCTGGCGCAGCCGGTGCTGGAGTTCGGTCACCTCGGGTCCCGAGTCGCCGGGCCCGAGCACCGGCGGGAGGACGGGGACGGCGGGGGCGTCGTCGGTGGGGGAGGAGGACGGCGGGGGGTGGGAGGCGCCGTGCGCGGGCGGGGCGGTGGGGGCGATCGAGCCGATCTGCCCGTTCGTACGGCCCGGCGCGAGGTCGCCGGCGTGGTCGTCGCCCGCGGCCCGGCGGCCGCCGGGGGGCACGTCTCCGTCCCCGCGGTCGCGCCCGGCGCGGTCGTCGGGCTGTGCGCCCGTACCGTCCGCCGGTGCGCCCTCGTCGTCGCCGCCCAGCGGGCCCCCGTCCGCCTCGCCGCCGCCGGTCGGACCGGTGCTGATGCGGGCCGGTCCCGGGCCCGCCTCGTCCGACTCCGAACCGCCGGTCAGCAGCCCGGCGGTGACGACGAGCCCGGCGATCACCGCCGCCGCCCCGCCGGCCGCGAGCAGCAGCCCGGTGGGGCGGCGGCGGTGCCCGCCCCCGGCCACCGCGTCATCCGGCTCCGGCGCCGCCGCCTCGATGCGCGCGACCGTGCTCCCCGGCACCACCTGCGGCAGGAACGCCGCGCGCGGCACCGGCAACAGCTCGGTTCCGGGCCCCGGTTCGCTCCCCCCGTCCGCGTCCTGCCCGCCCCCGGCCTCGGTCGCGCGCATGACGTACGGTCTGATCAGCCGGGGTTCGGCGCGCTGCCCGGTCGCAGGCGTGCTGCCGGTCGTCGGCGTATCCGATTGCGGTGCCGCGTCCGCCGCACACGCGCAACTCGGCCTGCCGTCCTCCTTGAGCGGTGCGAAGCACCGCGGACACCCGTCGGATGGCACTGGCGTTCCCCTCCAGTTCGATGCCGACGATTATGCAAGCAGGCCGCGGTTCGCGCGGCCGATTCGCCCCCCGTCCCTGGCCTGTTTGCCGTACATGTGCTCGGGCAAAACGCCCCACCACCCGCGCAATCCGGCGCATACTGGCGTCGCCCCCCTCTTGGCCGATTTTCGGCTGTACCAGGGAGGCCCACATGGACAACGACCGCACTTTCGGCGTCACGGCCTGGATCATCGCGCTGACCATCACGGTCGTCGCGCCGCTGGCGCTCGTCTTCTACCTCGTGCTGTAGCCGGCCGACGGCCCGCTCTCCGGGCGTGGTTAGGAAAGTTTCCTTCCAGTCTTGACGGCGTGTGGAAAGGACCTTAGCTTTCCGGCCACGCCCATCCGCACTCCGGACGGGACGACCCCCCAAAACTGGAGACCCCCCATGCGAAGGACCAAGCCCCTCCTGCTCGGTTCCGCCAGCGTCGCGACCGCCGCGCTGCTGTTCGCCCTCACTCCGCAGCTCAGCGCGGGAGCCGACGAGGACTCCACCGCGACCGGCCGCGGCGCCCGCGGCACGACCTCGGCCCAGGCCGCCGCCCGCGCCGCGGCCCCGGCGGGCTCGCCCGTCGCCGAGAACGGCCGGCTGGCGGTCTGCGACACCAGGCTCTGCAACGAGGAGGGCCAGGCCGTCCAGTTGAACGGCATGAGCTCGCACGGCACCCAGTGGTACGAGCAGTGCCTCACCGACGGCTCCCTCGACGCGCTGGCGCAGGACTGGGACGCGGACGTGCTGCGCGTCTCCACGTACGTACAGGAAGACGGCTACGAGACCGACCCCGAGCGCTTCACCGCCCTCGCCCAGCGCGTCGTCGACCAGGCGATGGACCGCGGCATGTACGCGGTCATCGACTGGCACATGCTCAGCCCCGGCGACCCCAACGCCAACACCGCCCTCGCCAAGCGCTTCTTCACCGACATGGCGAGCAGGTACAAGGACCAGCCCAACGTCTTCTACGAGATAGCCAACGAGCCCAACGGCGTCGGCTGGGGCGCGGTCAAGAGGTACGCCGAGGAGATCATCCCCGTAGTCCGGCAGCACGACCCGGACGGCGTCGTCCTCGTCGGCACCCGCGCCTGGTCCTCCTTCGGCGTCTCGGACGGGGCGGACGAGCGCGAGGTGATCGACAATCCGGTCGACGCCGAGAACATCATGTACACCTTCCACTTCTACGCCGCCTCACACGGGGACGAGTACCTGCAGACGCTCTCCCGCGCCGCCGACGCGCTGCCGGTGTTCGTCACCGAGTTCGGCACCCAGGACTACGCGGGCGAGGGCGCGAACGACTTCGCGATGTCCCAGCGGTACCTGGACCTCATGAAGCAGAAGGGCATCTCCTGGACCAACTGGAACTTCTCCGACGACTGGCGCTCGGGCGCGGTCTTCAAGGAGGGCACCTGCGACGGCAACCAGTGGACGGGCACCGGCGTGCTGAAGGAGGCCGGGGTCTGGATCCGGGCGCGTATCAAGGAGTGACGGTGGGGGGCACGACACCGCGGGACCGGCCCGGTGCGGGCCGGTCCCGCGGCTCTTTCCCGCCGCCTTCCTCGGTTGTCCCTCGTTTCAGCCGACGTTGATGTTGGAGCTGCCGCTGCTCTGGTAGCCCTCCGTTGCCATGATCATGTAGTAGCTGAAGTTGCCGAGTCCCATCCCGGCCCGGGACCAGGCGTCGAAGTGCGTGCCGGTGCTGATCGTGCCGCCGACCCGCCTGGACCTGTTGACGCTCCAGAACTGCGGGAAGGTCTTCGTGCCCTCGACGGACGGGGCGTTGTAGCGCATCGTCCGGTAGATGTCGTACGTGACGCCGTCGCTGCTGACCGAGCCGCGGTTCTCGCCGGTGGGCCGGTAGGTGCCGTAGCTGTCGACGATGTAGTACTCGACGAGCGGGTTCGAGGTCCAGCCGTAGAGGCAGAGGTAGCCGTTGCCGGACGGGCTGAAGCTGCCGGAGTAGTTCACGTTGCGGCGGCTGCCGTTGCTCCAGCCCTTGCCGCAGACGAAGTTGCCGGTGTTGCGCCACGAGGTGCTGTAGTTGCCGCCGTTGCCCAGCGTCATCGAGACCGTGCCCTGCGCGTCCGTCCAGAACGAGTAGTAGTACCCGTTGTGGTTGCCGGTCTGGTTGGTCGTGATGGTCTGCGCGTGGGCGACTCCGGCGGGCAGGAGCGTGGCGGCGGACGCGCCGAGGGCGACTGCTCCGGCGCGGCCGACGAACTGCCGGCGGCTCACGCCGTGGGGGGTGCCGTTCGTGTTCATTCATCCTCCTCGTGACGGCAGGCGGGAGGGCCTGCCGCCGGGCCAGTGTGGCGCCGAACGGGTCGTGCGTCAGTGTTGAACCGCCGGGGAAGGGTGTCAACAGTTTCGACGGTGATTCCGAAACATTGCAGTGGGGTGTCGCCGAGGCGGGTAAATATCGCCGCAGCTCAGGCGGTTATGCGCGAGAGAGGCGCAACGCAAGCCCGTCGGGGGAGTGTTGAGAAGATCCAGAGAGCGGATCCTGCGGCCGAAAGTTTCGAATGATCAGGTGACCTGGTCGTGACGGCCGAGAAAACGGAACGCTCCGTCGCGGGCCTCGTAGAGGAACGCCGTCCTGTCCGGTTCCAGCATGTGCACCAGGTCCGCGGTGAAGCGCAGCGGCTTGGCCACGCCCGCGTGGCTCACCTCCACGATCCGCTCCGCGACCTGGCCCGGCACGATCTCCGCGCCGCCGCCCAGCGCGTCGAGCGCGGCGGCGATCAGGCCCACGGCGTCGTACGCCTCGGCGGCCCAGCGGGGCGGCGGGGCGTCGTAGCGCTCGCGGTACGCGGCCGTGAAGGCGCGGGCCGCCTTCGACGTCGCCTGCTCCGCCGCCGTGTACGGCGCGCCGAAGACCCAGCCCTCGGCCGCCGCCCCCGCCTCCCGCAGGAAAGCCTGCCGCATCACCGGCTCGAACGACGTCCGCGGCCCGTCGAAGCCGGCCGCGGCGAGCGCGCGGGCGCACGACGCCGCGCGCCCGGGTGAGGCGCCGGCGTAGACGACGGCCTCCGGCCGCCGCGCGAGCGCCGCGGCGACGGCCGCGCCGAACCCGTCCGCCGCCGCCACCGGATGGAAACTCGCCTCGCCCTCCCCGGGCGGCGACTCGCGCAGGGTGTCGACCACGCCCTGCACCTCGCCGCCCGCGGCGGCGTCCTGCACGACCGCGGTACGGACCACACCGCGCACCCGCGTCAGATAGTCGAGGACCGGGTGCGTGTGATACGCGCCCGACAGCCGGGTGCCGACGAGCGACGGGGCGTCGGTCCTGTCCACCCCGGCCGCTTCGGTGTCGACCGACACGTTCACGGCGGCCAGCGACTCCTCGCCGTAGAGCGGGACCGCAACGCGCAGGGTGCGGGCGGTGGTCGGGCCGAGTACCGCCTGGAAGGACCGCTCGCCGAGCACCCGCCGGGCCACGTCCTCCGCCCGGCCGGGGTCGCCGCGGTCGTCGTACGGGGCGAGGGCGAGCCGGTAGCGGACGTCGTCGCGGGCGTTGTGCAGCGCCACGGCGAGCCGGGCGCCGCGCTCGTGGGCGACGCCGACAGCGCTCTGATCACCCGTCAGGGCGGCGTGCAGGGCGATGGCGTGGGTGGGCAGGCGCGGTGAAGCGCCGCCGTCCCCGCCGCCGTTGCCGTCGCGGAAGAGCGCGGCCGCCCCGCCGCCCGCGGCGGCGAGCACGGCGGCGGCGCCGCCGACGACGAGGAACCCCCGCCGGGAGGGCCCGCGCCGGCCCGCGGCGACGGTGTCCACCGCGCCGGGCGGCGCGGCGCCGGCGAGCGCGCTCTGCCGCGGCGGCGGGTCGAGCGCCCGGGCGGACCGCTCGGCGACGAGCCGCAACACGGGCGACGGCAGCCAGTCGTGGGGGCCGGCGGGCAGGCCGTCCGCGGAGCCGTCCTCGCGCTCCGGCGGGTCGTCCGCGTCCCCGCCGGACTCCCGGCCCCCGGTGCCCCGGCCGTCCACCGCGCGGCGCTCACCCGCGAGTTCGTCCGCCTCCGTCCACCGGCCCGCCGCGCCGTGCCCCGCGGCCTCCGTCGCTTCGTACGGCAGCGTCTCCGACGCCGGCCCGCCATCTCCGGCGTCTCCTGCCACCTGGTCCCGCAGGACCCGGGTGGCCGCGTCCGGCGGCGGGGGCGCCGGGACCCGCGGGTCGACGGGTCCCTCCGCGGGCGCCGCGGACGCGGCGCCCGGCTCCGCCGCCAGCGCCGTCCGCAGCTCCGCCGCCGTCGGCCTGTCGTCCGGGGCCTTCGCCAGGCACGCCGTGATCGCCGCCCGCAGTCCCCGCGGCAGCACGTCGAGTCCCGCCAGATCCGGCGCCTCGTGCACCGTGCGGTACAGGACCGCCGCCGCGTTGCCCGTGCCGTACGGGCGGCGGGCCGTGGCCCCGTACGCCAGCACGCAGCCCAGCGCGAACACGTCGCTCGGCGGTCCCGCCCGGCCGCCCGCCCTGATCTGCTCCGGCGCCAGGTACCCGGGCGTCCCGATCACCGCGTCCGGCGCCGTCAGCGCGGTCGAGCCGGAGTCGTGCGCGATGCCGAAGTCGATGAGCCGCGGGCCGTCGAGCGCGAGCAGCACGTTGCCCGGCTTGACGTCCCGGTGCACGAGCCCCGCCGCGTGCACCTCAGCCAGCGCCTCCGCCAGCCGCGCCCCGAGCGCCGCGACGGCGTACGGCGGCAGCGGCCCGTACCCGTCGACCGCCTCCACCAGCGCGGGCCCCGGCACGAACGCCGTGGCCAGCCACGGCGCCCGGGCCTCGGCGTCGGCCGCGGTCACCGGCACCACCCAGCGGCCCGTCAGCCCCGTCGCGAGACGCACCTCGCGCCGGAACCGGGCGCGGAACGCCGGGTTCGCCGCGTGCTCGGGCCGGATGACCTTCAGCGCCACCAGCGTGCCGTCGCCCGCGCGTGCCAGGTAGACCACGCCCATGCCGCCCGCGCCGAGCCGGGCGAGCAGCCTGTGCCCGCCCAGCTCGTCCGGGTCGTCCGCCCGCAGCGCCCGCATCCTCCGCCACCCCGTCAGGAGCCGGGGAGCGCCACCGGGCCGACGTAGCCGAACCGGCCGTCCTCGACGCGGTAGTGGTGGATCTTCCCCTGCTCGATCTCCCTGCTCTCGTCGAAGCTGTACGTGGCCGTCAGTCCCTTGAACCGGGCGGCGGTCAGCGACGCGGCCAGCGCCTCGCGCGTGGGCCTGCGCCTGCTCTTGCGCGCGAGCGCGGCCAGCCGGTCGGCGATCAGCCGCGTCACGTCGTACGCCTCCGCCGCCCACGGCCCCGGCGCGCCGTCGAACCGCTTGCGGTACGCGGCGGCGAAGTCCCGTACCGCATCGGCGTCCGCGCCGACGTACGGCGTCAGCGCCTGCCAGCCCTCCGCCGCGTCGGCGGCCGCGGCCGTGAACGCGCCGCCGGCCGCGGGCTCGTCGAGGAAGCGCGGCCCGTCGAAGCCGCGCTTCGCCAGCTCGCGCGCGACCGCCGCGGCGCGCTCGGGCGTGCCGGTGTAGAAGAAGCCGTCGACGCCGTGGTCGACGATGTCCGCGACCACCGGGCCCAGCGCACCGGCGTCCGCGGCGGCGGGTACGACGCGCAGATACAGTCCCAGCTCCGCGCCCGTCGCCGCGTTGTGCGCGATGGTGCTGTGCTCGAAGGCGCGGATCCCGCCCGCCCGGTCGGACAGCAGGCCGATGTTCGCCGCGCCCTGGCCCAGGAGCACGTACACGGTGGTGAAGGCGGGCCGCAGGCTGAGAGCGGTGGCGTGGAAGTACGCCTTCGGCTCCCCGTTGACCAGCGCCGCCTGCGCGGCGCTGTACGACCCCTCCGAGACCGTCAGCAGCGGCATCCCCGCGCCGTCGTAGGCGTCCAGGGACGCCTGGGCGGAGGCGTAGCCGGTCGGGCCGAGGACGGCGAGCACGTCGCGGTCGCCGACGAGCCGCCGGGCGACGGCGAGCGCGCGGGCCGGGTCCCCGCCGTCGTCGGCGACGGTCAGCTCCAGCGTGAACGGCGCGTTCTCACGGGCGTTGAACTGCTCCACCGCCAGCCGCGCGGCCCGCTCCTGGGCCGCCCCGGCTTCTTTCTGCGGTCCCGTCAGGTCCGCGTGCAGCCCGAGGGTGCGGCGCGGGCCGCGTGCCTTGGCGGGCGCCTCGCCGTCGTCGCGCAGCACCGCCCACAGCGCCGCTCCGCCGCCCGCGGCGAGGAGCGCGCCGCCGCCGGCCAGCGCGAGGACCCGGCGGCGGCCGGGACGGGCGGGGGCCGCCGGGGCCGCGGTGGTGTCCACGTCCCCCGCGTCTCCGGCACGTGTCCCGGAGACCTCGGTGGGCTCCACGCCGGGCAGTCGCAGCATCTCCGCAGAACGCTCGGCGACCATCCGCACCACCGCGTCCGGCAGCCAGTCGATGTCGCCCTCGGGCGCATCCGCGACCAGTTCGGCGTCCAGCCCGGCCGCGGTCGGCCGCCCTTCCGCCTCCTTCGCCAGGCACCGCACGAGCAGCGCCCGCAGCCCCTCGTCCGCGACGCCGCCCAGATCCGGCTCGTCGTGCACCGTGCGGTAGAGCAGCGCGTCCGCGGCGCCCGTACCGAACGGCGGCCGGCCGGTGGCCGCGTACGCCAGCACGCACCCCAGCGAGAAGACGTCGCTCGCCGGGCCGACCCGCTGCGCCCGCGCCTGCTCGGGGGAGAGGAACCCCGGCGTGCCGACGACCATGCTGTCCGACGTCAGCTCCGTCTCCTCGGCCGCCGTGGGCCGGGCGATGCCGAAGTCGATGAGCCGCGGACCGTCGAGCGCGAGCAGCACGTTGCCCGGCTTGAGGTCGCGGTGGACGAGACCGGCGTCGTGCACCGCGGCGACCGCGCGCGCGAGCACCTTGCCCAGCACCCGCACGCCGTGGCCGGGCAGCGGACCGCACGCCTCGACCGCCTCGGCCAGCGAGGGGCCCGGCACGAACGCCGTGGCCAGCCACGGCGCGTCGGCCTCGGTGTCCGCGTCGAGCACCGGCACCACCCACGGGCTGGCGACCCGGCGGGCGGACGCCGCCTCGCGGCGGAACCGGGCCCGGAACTCGGGCCGTTCCGCGTACTCGGGCTGGATGACCTTGACCGCGGCCGGGGCGCCGGCCCGGGTGCGGGCGAGGTAGACCACGCCCATGCCGCCGGCGCCGAGCCGGCCCAGCAGCCGGTTCCCGCCGAGGTGCGCGGGATCGGAGGGGAGCAACCGCTCCATCAGTCGCCCTCCTTCGTTCCCGGTGAGCCGTCTCCGGCGTCTCCCGCGTCTCCCGGGTCCTCGCGGGCGATCGCGTCCTGGGCCCGCTGCATCATCATCACCAGCGGCTTGACGCTCATGGTCGCCACGTCCCCGGCGACGGTCTTCTCCCCGGCGCAGACGGACACGCCGACGACCACCGGGCCGAACGTCGACTGGTCCCACGTGTACGGGTACGGCCTGCCCCGGCTGTCGCTCACGCACTCGCCGCGCTCCGACAGCGCGTCGTCGCTCGTCTCGTTGGCGCCCTCGCCGTACGCGAGGGCCAGCGACGTCAGGCCCGTCAGCCGCTCGCCGGCCCGCAGCGTCTGCTCCGGGCAGCCGACCGCCTCCTCCAGCATCCGCGCCTGCTCCCACGCCGCGTCGAGGGTCGTACGGTGCACGGTGACGGTGGCGGAGACCTCCATGGCCCCCTTGCCGCCCGCGGCGGGGATCTCGAAGTAGCGGGTGCGCGTGGCCAGTACGTCCTCCGGAAGCCCCTCCGTGCGCCACGCGCAGTCCTCGGCGAGCACGGTCCAGCGCGCCGGATCGCTCTCGTACGGCGTCGCCTTCACCGTGCCGGGGCCGAAGTGCTCCGGCTCGGCGAGGACGTCCTGGACCAACCGCCGCGCCTGCGCCGCGGTGCGCGGGACCTTCTCCGGGTCGGCCTCGGGCCTCGGCGCCCGCGTGGGCGCCGTATCGCCGCCGGCCGTCGCGCTCCTGCTCGCGGTCGCCTTCTTCCCGGGCTCACTCCCGCTGTCGCAGGCCGCCGCGCCCGCAAGCAGCATCGCGACTAACGCCGCCGGAACTCCCCGGCGGCGCACGCGTCTTCCGTACGCCATGACTCCCACCCCTGCCCTCCGCGACCCTCCGGCCCGGCGTGCCGAACGCCGCGCGGCGGCCACCCATACGGATGCCGCTCCGGTGTCCGGCGGTTCCGCCGCCGGACACCGGAGCGGCATCGCGTCTTGGCGGTGAACTCTACAAGGGCGCCGGGCCCCCGTCTGCGCCGGAAAATGGCCGTTGCCCGGGCCGGGCGGCGTGCCGTAGGTTGTGCGTATGGGAACTCTGTGATCACCGCCGGGCGCACGACCGCGTAGAGCCACGCTCCGCGTGCCGTCGCGCCCGTCCGTGCGCGAGTCCCGCTCCCCCCGCCCTTCCGCGCGGCGCCGCGGCGCGCTCTCGTGTACGGACCCGTCCTCGATCCGTCGCGAACGGCCACGGCCGGGAACAGGGGCATCCACCTCATGACCACCGCACAACTCTCCCTCCACACCGTCACCAAGCGCTACGGCGAGCGCGTCGTCCTCGGCGACGTGACGCTCACCGTCCGCCCAGGCGAGAAGGCCGGCGTCATCGGCGACAACGGCTCCGGCAAGTCCACGCTGCTGCGCCTCCTCGCCGGCAGGACCCGTCCCGACACGGGCGAGACGACCCTCGTCACCCCCGGCGGCCTCGGCTATCTGCCGCAGAGCCTCGACCTGCCGCAGGAGGCCACCGTCCAGGACGCGGTCGACACGGCGCTCGCCGAGCTCCGCGCACTCGAAAAGGAACTGCGGCGGGCCGAGTCGGGGCTCGCCGGAGCGGCGCCGGGCGCGCCGCTGGACGCGGCGCTGGCCGCGTACGGGCGGCTCGTCGAGGAGTACGAGACCCGCGACGGGTACCGCGCGGACACCCGCGTCGACGCCGCCCTCGCCGGCCTCGGCCTCCCCGCCCTCGCCCGCGACCGCCGCCTGGGGACCCTCTCCGGCGGCGAGCGCTCCCGCCTCGCGCTGGCCGCGACCCTGGCGGCCCGCCCGGAGGTCCTGCTGCTCGACGAGCCGACCAACGACCTGGACGGCCGCGCGGTCGGCTGGCTGGAGGACCACCTGCGCGCGCACCGCGGCACGGTCGTCGCGGTCACCCACGACCGGCTGTTCCTGGAGCGGCTGACGACGACGGTCCTGGAGGTCGACGGCGGCCGGGTCACCCGCTACGGCGACGGCTACGACGGCTATCTCACCGCGAAGGCCGCGGAACGCGCCCGCATGCTGCGCGCGTACGAGGAGTGGCGCGCGGAACTCGCCCGCAACCGCCGCCTCGCCGAGTCCGCCGCGACCCGTCTCGCGGCGATCCCGCGGTCGCAGCCGCTCGCGGTCTTCGGCCACGGCGCGTTCCGCACCCGCAGCAGAACGCACGGTGCCGCGGTCCGCGTCCGCAACGCGAAGGAGCGGGTGGCCCGCCTCACCTCGAACCCGGTCCCGCCCCCGCCGCAGCCGCTGGTGTTCCGCGCCCGGCTGGAGTCCGGCGGCCCCGGCGCGGCGCCGCCCGGCGGGGGAGCCGCGGCGGTCGCGGACGCGGGTGGCACCCCGGCCGGCCCGGGACCGGCGGCGGAGGTGCCCGCCGCCGAACTGGCGGACGTCGTCGTCGGGGACCGGCTGCGGCTGCCGTCGCTGCGCCTGGGGGCCGCCGAGCGGCTGCTGGTCACGGGACCCAACGGGGCCGGGAAGACCACCTTGCTGCGGGTGCTGGCCGGTGAGCTGCGGCCGGACTCCGGGACGGTGCGGGTGCCCGGCAGCGTGGGGCACCTGCGGCAGGGGGAGACCGCGTGGCCGCCCGGCGCCACGGTGCTGCGGGCGTTCGCCGCCGACCGCCCCGGCACGCCGGACGAGCACGCCGGGCGACTCCTGTCGTACGGCCTCTTCCGCCCGGCGGACCTGCGGCTGCGGGTGGGGGAGCTGTCGTACGGGCAGCGCCGCCGCATCGACCTCGCCCGGCTCATCGCCGAGCCGGTCGACCTGCTGCTCCTGGACGAGCCGACGAACCATCTGTCGCCGGCGCTCGTCGAGGAACTGGAGCAGGCGCTCGCCGGCTACGCGGGCGCGCTGGTCGTGGTCACCCACGACCGCCGCATGCGCGCCCGCTTCACCGGCACCCGCCTGCACCTGGACGCGGGCACCCCTCGCCCACCCGAGTGACGCCCGCCCACACCCGTCCCCGCGGGTCCTTCACCCGGCCGGCCCCCGGGCGGGCGCCGTTCCGCGGCCCGCCGCCGCCGCCGCGCCCGCCGCTGGGGGTACCTTCCGGCGGGCCGTCCCCGAGGGCGGGGATCCGCCGCGCATGCTGGGGAGATGTCCGTCGCCGCGTTCGTTTCGTCCCGGTGGTTCGTGGCGGCGCTCTTCGTCGTCATCACGTTCGCCGACCTGGTGACCGCCCGGGGGCAGTCGCTCGGCGCCCTCTTCTCCATCCTCCCCGTGCTGGTCGCGGTGAACGGCGGGCGGCGGGCCGTCGTCGCCGCCGGGGCGCTCGGGGTGGTGCTGTCCGCCCTGCTGAGCTGGTACAACCACGACGCCGGGCAGGCCCGGTTCTTCGCCCGGTTCATCGCCGTCGTCGGCGCCACCGGGCTCGGGCTCGTCCTCCAGGCGGTGCGTGTCGACCGCGAGACGCGGCTCGCGCGGGCGCAGCGGATCGCGGACGTGGCGCAGCGGGCGCTGCTGCCGGTGCCGCCCCACCGCGTGGGGCCCTTCGAGGTCGCCGCGACCTACGCGTCCGCGGCGCACGACGCGCAGGTCGGCGGCGACCTCTACGACGTCGTGGGCACCGGCTCCGGGCTGCGTGCCGTGATCGGCGACGTACGCGGCAAGGGGCTGCCCGCCGTCCGCATCGCCGGCGGCGCCCTCGGCGTCTTCCGCGCCGTCGGGCACGACGAGCGGGATCTGCCGCTGATCGGCCGCCGGATGGAGTACAGCGTGCTGCGCGAGGCGGGTCCGGAGGACTTCGTCACCGTGCTGCTGGTGGAGGTCACCACGGGCGGCCGCTGCACGCTCCTGTCGTACGGGCACCCCCCGCCCCTCGTCCGCAACGTCGCGGGCGAGGTGCGCGAGGTGCCCGTCGCCGCGCACCCCCCGATCGGCCTCGGCCTGCTGCGGGACCCCGCCCCCGAGCACCGCGCGGACAGCGGCTACGGGGCCGCCGGGGCAGCCGGCGGCCCCGGCGGCGCCGGCGTCGTCTCCGCCGCCGACCCCGCGATCGACCCCCTCGCCACCCCCGACAGCGCCTCCGCGCGGACCACCGAAGTGATCCTCGTCCCCGGCGACGAACTGCTCCTCGTCACCGACGGCGTCCTGGAGGCCCGCAACGCCGCCGGTGAGTTCTACCCGCTGGCCCCGCGCTACGCCGGCTGCCTGGGCCCCGACGACCCGCCCGCCGAGGTGCTCGCCGCGCTCAACGCCGACATGCGCGTCTACTGCGGGGGCGAACTCGACGACGACTCCGCGCTCGTCCTGCTGCGCTACACGCCGCCGCTGCCCGGCGAACGGTCGTCCTCCGCCGGGGCCGTCTCACCCCGCTGAGCGGGCAGCCGCGGCACCTCGGCCGCACCGGCCTCCGCGTGCCCCTCCTCGTCCCCCGGGGAGCCGGCCCGCGCGTCCGCCGCCTCGGCGGGGGACGCCGCGTGCTCCGCCGCCGGCGCCTCGCGCTCCGCGTGCCGTGCCTCGCGCCACGCCGTCACCCACAGCGCGACCGGCTCCGTGTACCGCGCCGCGAGCGGTCCGACGATCACCAGTACCAGCACGTACGCCGTCGCCAGCGGTCCCAGCTCCGGCTCGACCCCGGCGGTGACCGCGATCCCGGCGATGACGATGGAGAACTCGCCGCGCGCGACGAGCGTGCCGCCCGCCCGCCAGCGGCCCTTCTCCGAGATGCCGGCGCGTTTCGCCGCCCAGTGCCCCGTCGCGATCTTCGTCAGCGCCGTCACGACCGCCAGCGCCAGCGCCGGCAGGATCACCGGCGGGATCGACTGCGGGTCGGTGTGCAGGCCGAAGAAGACGAAGAACACCGCGGCGAAGAGGTCCCGCAGCGGACTGAGCAGGTTGTGCGCGCCCTCCGCGACCTCGCCCGACAGGGCGATGCCGACCAGGAACGCGCCCACCGCCGCCGACACCTGGAGCTGCTGCGCGAGCCCGGCGACGAGCAGCGTGAGCCCCAGGACGACGAGCAGCAGCTTCTCGGGGTCGTCGCTGGAGACGAAGCGGGAGATCAGCCGCCCGTAGCGGACGGCGATGAAGAGCACCGCGCCCGCCACCCCGAGGGCGATGGCCAGCGTGGCGCTGCCCTGCGCGATGCCGACGCCGGCGACCAGCGCGGTGACGATCGGCAGGTACACCGCCATCGCCAGGTCCTCCAGGACCAGCACGCTGAGGATGACCGGCGTCTCGCGGTTGCCGAGCCGGCCGAGGTCGCCGAGGACCTTGGCGATGACGCCGGAGGAGGAGATCCAGGTGACGCCGGCCAGCACCACGGCGGCGACGCCGCCCCAGCCGAGCAGCAGCGCCATGATCGCGCCCGGCAGGGCGTTGAACGTGAAGTCGACGACGCCGGCGGGGTACTGGGTCTTGAGGTTCGAGACCAGGTCGCTGGCCGTGTACTCCAGGCCCAGCATGAGCAGCAGCAGGATGACGCCGATCTCGGCGCCGATCGCCACGAAGTCCTCGCTGGCGCCCAGCGGCAGCAGCCCGCCCTCGCCGAAGGCGAGCCCGGCCAGCAGGTACAGCGGGATGGGGGAGAACTGGAAGCGGCCCGCGAACCGCCCGAGCAGACCGAGTCCGAGGATGATCGCGCCGAACTCGATGAGGAAAACCGCGTAGGAGTGCAAGCGCTCACTCCCGCCCGAGCAGCGCGGCGGCCGCCTCGATGCCTTCGCGGGTGCCGATCACGATGAGCGTGTCGCCGCCGGCGAACCGGAAGTCGGGGGCGGGGGAGGGGATGGCCTCCGCGCGCCGCAGCACGGCCACGATCGACGCGCCCGTCTCGGTGCGGATCCGCGTCTCGCCGAGCACCCGGCCGTTCCAGTACGACGTCGCCGAGAGCTCGACGCGCTCGGCGACCAGCCCCAGGTCGGTGGTGTGCAGCAGGTTCGGGCTGTGGTGCGAGGGCATGAGCGCGTCGATGAGCGCCGCCGTCTCGGCGCCGTTCAGATGCAGCGACTGCATGCAGGCGTCCGGGTCGTCGGAGCGGTAGACGTTGATCGACCGGGTGCCGTCCCGGTGCGCGATCACCGACAGGTGCTTCTTCTGCGCACGAGTGGTGAGGTCGTACTTCACGCCGATGCCCGGCAGTGGCGTGGTGCTCATCCTTGGAGCAGGCACGGCCCGTCCCCTTTCCGACTTCCGCTGAATGTCGCGCGTCCGCGGCCCCTGGGATGCGGGCAGCCGATCCCCCCGCGCGGCGCAGCGGATATCGTGCCATCCCGCCGTACGGCGGGAACATGGGTGTCAGCACGGATGGACAGCCCGGCCCGTGACGGGCCACCATCAGTGCCGGGACGGTCGTCTTCTCCGCCGGTCGCAGCCCCGGTCAGGCCCGGTCCCGCCCGCTGCGTCCACCGTCCCCAGGGAATCCGTGAATGAACCGAGCGGTCAAGGCCCGCGTCCTGCTCGCCGACGACCACGCCCTCGTACGCCGCGGGATCCGGCTCATCCTCGACGCGGAACCCGACCTGACCGTCGCCGCGGAGGCGGGTGACGGCGCCGAGGCCGTGGCGCTCGCCCGGGACCCGGCGGTGGCCGTGGACCTGGCGATCCTGGACGTCGCGATGCCCCGGCTGACCGGACTCCAGGCGGCGCGCGAGCTGTGCCGCGTACGGCCGGGGCTGCGGATACTCATCCTGACGATGCACGACAACGAGCAGTACTTCTTCGAGTCGCTGAAGGCCGGTGCCGCCGGCTACGTGCCGAAGTCCGTCGCGGACCGGGACCTCGTCGAGGCGTGCCGGGCCGCGCTGCGCGACGAGCCGTTCATCTACCCGGGCGCCGAGACGGCCCTCATCCGCCGTTACCTCGACCGCGCCCGGCAGGGCGATCCGCTGCCGGCCCGGCCGATCACGGAGCGGGAGGAGGAGATCCTCAAGCTCGTCGCCGAGGGGCACACCTCGAAGGAGATCGGCGACCTGCTGGTCATCAGCGCCAAGACGGTGGAGCGGCACCGGGCCAACCTGCTGCAGAAGCTGGGCCTGCGCGACCGCCTGGAGCTGACCCGGTACGCGATCCGCGCGGGCCTGATCGAACCCTGACGCCGCACCGGGGCGCGGCCGGGGCGGTGGACCGCCCCGGCCGGGAGACCGGCGGGGTACGGCCCGTGGCCGCACCCCGCCGCCCCCCGTTCTCCGGCGGCCCGCTCAGCCAGCCGTCCCGGTGGCCGCTCAGGCCGCCGGCTCCGCGGCCGCCGGCGCCGTCCGCGCCGGGGTCAGCGCCCCCGCGACCGCCGCCGACACCGCCGCCGCGACGGCCGCCACCGTGAACGCCTCCGTGAACCCCTCCAGCGTGCTGCCGACGAGGCTCGCCGCCGCCACGCTGGAGACCACCGCGGCGCCCAGCGAGGCGCCGAACTCGTGGAACGTGCTCACGATGCCGGAGGCGATCCCCGCCTCATGCGGCGCCACCTGCCCCAGCGCCGTCGCCGACGCGACCACGAACATCGCGCCCGTGCCCAGCGCCGCGACCGTCACCCCGATCGCGACCGTCACCGGCCGCATCGAGACCGCGGGCACCGCGAGTCCGGCCGCCGCCGCGGTGAGCGCGGCGATGGCGGGCGCCCGCGCGCCCGTCCGGCCGATCAGCCGCCCCGTGAGGTCCGCCCCCACCATCGCCGCGAACGCGACGGGCAGGAAGAGCAGCCCGGTGTGCAGCGCCCCGTAGCCGCGGGCGTGCTGGTAGTAGAACGTGCCCAGGAAGAACACGGCCACCATCAGCGCCGTCGCCATCAGGATGAGGAACGCGCCCGTGGCCACCGGCCGCCGGGCCAGCAGCCGCACGTCCATCAGCGGGCTGCGGGCGCGCCGCTGCCAGACGGTGAAGAGCAGGTAGCCGACGGCCGCGAGCAGGACGAGCCCGCCGGTGCGGGCGGTGAGCCAGCCGCGTTCGCCGGCGTCGATGAGCCCGTAGATCAGCGTCGCCGTCGAGGCGGTCACCAGCGCCGCGCCGAGCAGGTCCACCCGCGACCGCTCCGCGGGCGCGGGCCGGTTCGGCAGCAGCACGGCGAGCACGGCGACGATGACGAGCCCGATGGGCACGTTGACGTAGAAGACCCACGGCCAGCCGGGGCCCGCGGTGAGCAGCCCGCCGAGGAGGACGCCGAGCGCCGCCCCGCCGCCGCCGAGCGCGGACCAGATGCCGAGGGCCTTGTTGCGCTCCTCGCCCTCGAAGAGCGTGACCACGAGCGAGAGCGCCGCGGGCGACAGCAGCGCCGCACCGGCGCCCTGCGCGATGCGCCCGCCGACGAGCATGCCGCCGGACTCGGCGAGCCCGGTGGTGAGGGACGCCGCGGTGAAGACCAGCAGCCCGGCGAGGACCACGCGCTTGGGGCCGATCAGGTCGGCGATCCGCCCGCCGAGCAGCATCAGCCCGCCGAAGGTCAGCGTGTACGCGCTGACCGTCCAGGTCAGCGCCGCGCGGCCGAGACCGAGGTCGGACCCGATGTGCGGCAGCGCGATGGCCACCACCGTGACGTCGAGGATGAGCATGAGCTGGGCGACCCCGAGGAAGCCGAGGATGCGCCAGCGGGCGGGATGCCGCCCTTCCTTGGTCGTGTGCCCGACCTCGTGCGAAGTCATCAGTGCCCTCCTGGTATCTCGTACGTTGGCGTACGAGTTCTAACCGAGGACTGTAACGCAAACATTCCCGTACGAGTTAAGCTGGCCCGCATGACCGCCTCCCCCCGCCCCCGGGCCGCCGCGCGCCCGCGCCGCCGGGCCGACGCCGAGCGGAGCATCGCCCGTATCGTCGCCGCCGCCCGGGAGGAGCTGCGCTCCGATCCCGCCGCGACCACCGATGACATCGCCAAGGCCGCGGGCGTGGGGCGGATGACGCTCTACGGGCACTTCAAAACCCGCGCCGACCTGGTCGACGCGGCGCTGAGGGACGCGGTGGAGGACGGCGACAGGACGCTGGCGGCGGTGGATCTGGCGGGCGACGCGTACGAGGCGATGCGCCGGCTGCTGGTGTCGAGCTGGGCGCTGGTCGCCGAGTCCGCGGCGCTGCTCACCGCCGCCCAGGGCGTGCTGCCCGCGGGCCGGGTGCGGGAACTGCACGAGGGGCCGGCGGCGCGCGTCGGCGAACTCGTCCGCCGCGGCCGGGACCAGGGCGTCTTCCGCACCGACATGCCGACGGCCTGGCTCGTCGGCGTCGTGCAGCACATCCTGCACGGCGCCGCGGAGGAGGTCCGCGCCGGCCGGCTGGAGATGGCGCCGGACGAGATCTCCGACGTGGTCACGAAGTCGGTGCTGGCGGTGCTGGCGACGCCGCCCGGCTGCTAGGCCCTGTCTGACAAATCCCGCCTGCGTCTGGGGGTACCGCCCACGCGCGCGCAGCGCGCTGTGGGGGAGCCTGGCACGCACGCTCGCTGCGTTGTCGGGATCGACCGAATAGGCCCACTATGCGGTCGACCCTCCGCCTTGCGATCGCACGCACCAGACGCCTGGGGGTACCGCCCACGCGCGCTTGCGCGCTGTGGGGGAGCCCGCCCACAGGGCGGACGGCGCTCTTTGCCAGACAGGGCCTGGCCCGCGGTCCGTACGGTCAGGCGGGGACGGGCCGCGGGCTCAGCTTCCGTCCGGGTACACCCTGTTCGTGATCTCCACCGCGTCCTGGTGCACCAGCCAGCGCGTCAGGTACGCCCAGCCCGCGTGCATCGCCACCCACTCCTCCCGGCCCTGGTACGGGTCCGCGTCCTCGGGCGCGTACGTCCGCCCGTCCGCGTGCCGCTCCTGCATCGCCAGCGCCCGGCCCGCGTGCAGCCGCTCCCAGTAGGCGCCGCCGGTGCTCGCCAGGCCGTCGAGCCGCAGCTCGCGCGCCACCACGTCCATCGCGACGAAGTCCATCCGGCGCGAGGGGCCCCAGCTCGTGCCCTGCGGGAAGTAGATCTCGTCCGAGCCGCGCACGTACATCGTGCCGCCGGGGGCGGCGTACGGCGGGCTGGTGAAGCGCCGGTCGGCGAGGGCGGCGTAGACGACGTCGAAGTTGTGCAGGGCCGCGCGCGGGGCGGGCTCGCCGGCGAGCGCGGAGGTGAGGACCGCATGGGTGTTCTGCACGGCGGTGGCCATGTAGTCGGGGTGGACGATGCCGTGGTTGACGACGAGGCCGTCCTCCTCGGCGTTCCAGCCCCCGACCCAGCGGGACACCGGCTTGCCGTGCAGCACCCGGCTGCTGCCGAGGTCGGAGGGGCGCGCGAAGGCGGAGATCATCAGCTCCAGGTTCGCCTGCCGCCAGGCGGGCGCGTTGCTGTGTTCCGGCATCATCGCGGTGGCGACCTGGAGGAGCATCGCGTTCCACGAGTTCTCCTCGGCCTTGCTGTCGCCGGGGGTCTGCTCGACGCCGTCGCGGTCCTTCCAGTACGGCACGGTGTAGCCGCGGAAGCGGTCCGCCTCGTACGCGGTCATCGCGCGCACCCACTCCCGCTCCGCGGGCGCCAAGTCGTCCCAGAGCAGCCAGCCGGCGAACCCGGCCATCGCCGCCCACAGCGCGCTCTGCCACGCGTCGCCCCAGCCGCCCGCCTCGGTGGCGCGGTGGTGCCCGGCCACCGAGGTGAGCAGGCGCACGGCGATCGCGCGGGCCCGCGGCTCCGGGACGCCGGTGCCCGCCGCGTCGTACGCGCCCGTGGCCAGCGCGGCGGCGAGCGCGAACGCCTCGGCGGCGACGGGGCGTACCCGGTGCTCGCCGGTGCCGCCGAGGTCCAGCAGGCCCTCGTCGCCCTGGTCGCCGAAGCGGTCGTCGTACCAGGTCGTCAGCGCGTAGCGGTTGGCGTTGGCCAGGATCGCGCGCAGCCGCGCGGCGTCCGCGCCCTGCGGCGGCCCCTCGTCGAAGTCCCGCCAGTCGATGGGCACGACCCGCGCGGACGGCGGCGGCGCGGGCGGCGCCGCCGCACCCGCGGGGAGCGCCGGGAGCCCGGCGAGGAGCGTCGCGAGCAGCGCGACGAGGAGCACGAGACGCGGCCGCCGGCCGCTTCCTGCAAGACCCATGGCGCTGCCTCCTCCGGAGCCGTACGACCCGTCCCTCCGGAAAGTAACCGCTTGCTACGACCTCGTGAACCCCTCCCGCGCCCGGCCCGCCCGCGGCCGCCGCCCGCCGATCGCACATAGTGGTACGCACCGTACGAACCGAGGAGGCCCCGCCCCGTGTCCCTGTTCTGGCGGATCTTCGGGCTCAACGCCCTGGTGCTCGGCACCGCCACGGGCGTGCTGATGCTGGCGCCCGTGACCGTCTCCGCGTCGGTCCTGCTCGCCGAGGCCGTGGTCCTGGTGGCGGGCATGGGCGTCATGCTCGTCGCCAACGCCGCGCTGCTGCGCGTCGGCCTCGCCCCGCTCGAACGCCTCACCGGACTGATGGCCACCGTCGACCTGCTCCGCCCCGGCCAGCGGCTCACCGTGCCGGGCACCGGCGACGTCGCCGACCTCATCAGCACCTTCAACGCCATGCTCGACCGGCTGGAGGCCGAGCGCGCCGCCAGCACCGGGCGCGCACTGTCGGCGCAGGAGGCCGAGCGGCGCCGTATCGCGCAGGAGCTCCACGACGAGGTCGGGCAGAGCATGACCACCGTGCTGCTGGAGCTGAAGCGCGCCGCCGAGCGCGCTCCGGACTCGCTCCGCGAGGACCTGCGGCGGGCGCAGGAGACCACCAGGGAGAGCCTGGAGGAGGTGCGCAGGCTGGCGCGCCGGCTGCGCCCCGGGGTGCTGGAGGACCTGGGCCTGGTCAGCGCGCTGACCTCGCTGGGTACGGACCTCGCGGGGCACACCGGGATGCGGGTGGAACGGCGCCTCGATCCGGAGCTGCCGGCGCTGGACCCGGACGTCGAGCTGGTGCTCTACCGCGTCGCGCAGGCGGCGCTGACGAACGTCGTCCGGCACGCCGCCGCGGACCGGGTGGAGCTGAGCCTCGTGCGCACCGGGTCCGCGGTGGAGCTGCGGGTCGCGGACGACGGCCGCGGGGTGGGCGCCGCCCGCGAGGGCGCCGGGATCCGCGGCATGCGCGAGCGCGCCCTGCTGGTCGGCGCGGCGCTGGACGTCACGCGCGCCCCGGGCGGCGGCACGCAGGTGGTGCTCACCGTCCCGGCCGGCGGCCGCCCCCGCGCGGAGGCGCCGGACGGCGGCCAGGCCCCGTCCGCGGCGCGGCGGTAGCCGAACGGAACCGGCCACCCGTTCCGGCCCCGGTCCCCTCGTATCGGACCACGATCACCTCGTACGGCATCTGCCGGATGAAATCGATTTCGGCTACGGTCCCCTACCAGCGGGCGCCCGGGGGACGTACGCCGCGCACACGGGGGGTGTACGTCCCGGGCGTCCGCCCCGGCACCCGAGGAAACGAGGAACCATGCACGACACCCCCTGGCCGGTGGTACGCCGCTACCGAGGCGACCGGCTCGCCCACATCGCCATGCCGGTCGGCGGCATCGGCACCGGCTCCATCGGCTTCGGCGGGCGCGGCCAACTGCTCGACTGGGAGCTCTTCAACCGGCCCGCCAAGGGCTTCACCCCCGACTCGTTCTTCTGCCTGCGCGCCGAGGGCGCCGCCGGGTCCTTCACCCGCGTCCTCGAATCGGCGCTGCTCCCCGGCGAGTACGCGGGCCACGGCGGCAGCCCGTCCGCGCTGCACGGCCTGCCCCGGTTCCGCGAGGGCGAGTTCGCCGCCGCCTACCCCTTCGGCCAGGTGCGGCTCACCGACCCGGAGCTGCCGGTGGCGGCCACCGTGCGGGTCTTCAACCCGCTCGTCCCCGGCGACGCCGACGCCAGCGGCATCCCCGCCCTCGTCTACCGGGTGACGGTCCGCAACACCGGCGCCGGGGAACTGGCCGTCGACGTCTGCGGCAACCTCCAGCACGTCGCGGGCCGCCGCCCCACCGGCGGCCTGCCCGCGGGCAACGCCTTCCGCCTCGTCGAACTCGACGGCGCCACCGTGCTGTCCGGCCACACCACCGAGGTCGCCGAGGGCGACGAGAGCTGGGGCACGCTGGCGCTCGCCGCCCTCGAAGACCCCGTCACCAGCCACCGGCTGACCTGGGCGCGCCGCTCCTGGGGCGACTCGCTGCTGGACTTCTGGGACGACTTCGCCGCCGACGGCCGGCTGGCCGAGCCCGCCGAGGGCGCCCGCGTGCCCACCGGGTCCCTCGTGGTCTCCGACCGCCTCCCGGCGGGCGCCGAGCGCGAGTTCACCTTCGTCGTCGCCTGGCACTTCCCGCACCGCCGCGGCTGGAGCCACCGCTTCCAGGGCCCGCCGGACTACGGCCACAGCGCCGACACCGTCGGCAACCACTACGCCACCCGCTACACCGACGCCGCCGACGTGGTCCGCAGGATCGCGCCCCGGCTGCCGGACCACGAGCGCCGCACCCGCGCCTACGTCGAGGCCGTCACGACCTCCAGCCTGCCGCCCGCCGTCCAGGACGCCGTGCTCTCCAACGCCGCCGTGCTGAAGACGCAGACCTGCTTCCGCATCGCCGACGGCACCTTCCTCGCGTGGGAGGGCGGCAACCCCGACCACGGGAGCTGCCACGGCAGTTGCACCCACGTGTGGAACTACCAGTACGCGCTGGAGCAGCTCTTCCCCGACCTGGCCTGGACGATGCGCGAGGTCGAGTTCGCGCACGCGCTGGACGGGCGCGGCATGATGAGCTTCCGCGCCGGGCTGCCGCTGGACCGCGAGGGCACCGGCTGGCGGATCGCCGCCGCCGACGGGCAGATGGGCGCCCTCGTCCGGCTCTACCGCACCTGGCGGCTGACCGGGCGCGACGACCTGCTGGCGGCGCTCTGGCCGGGCGCGCGCCGGGCGCTCGAGTTCGCCTGGATCCCGCTCGGCTGGGACGCGGACCGCGACGGGCTGATGGAGGGCTGCCAGCACAGCACCAGCGACGTCGAGTACTACGGGCCGAGTGGCGTCAACCAGTCCTGGTACCTGGCCGCGCTCGCCGCCTGCGAGCGGATGGCGCGGGCCCTCGGCGACCACGCCTTCGCCGCCACCTGTGCGGAGGTGCTGGCCGGCGGCGCGGCCAGGACGGACGCCGAGTTGTTCAACGGCGCGTACTACGAGCAGAAGGTGCTGCCCGCCGGCTCCGAGGACAACATCGCCGACGGGCTGCGCATCCGCTACGACGGCGACAACCCCGACGTCGGCTCCGACGACCTCGTCGACCCGGACCTGCAGATCGGCCCCGGCTGCATGGGCGACCAGCTCGCCGGCCACACCTACGCCGTGCTCTGCGGCCTCGACGACCGGCTCGACGCCGCGCACACCAGGACCGCACTGCGCAGCGTGCTCCGGCACAACCACCGCGGGGAGTTCCACTCGCACATGAACCATCTGCGCACCTTCGCGCTCGGGGACGAGCACGGGCTGCTGAACTGCACGTATCCACACGGCGGCCGGCCGACGCGACCGTTTCCGTACTGCAACGAGGTGTGGACGGGCGTGGAGTACACCGCGGCCCTCGGGCTCGCCGCGCAGGGCGACCGGGAGGCGGCGGAGCACGTGGTGGCGGACGTCAGGGGCCGCTACGACGGCCGGGTGCGCAATCCCTTCAACGAGGTGGAGTGCGGCAACCACTACGTGCGCTCCATGGCCTCGTTCGGGCTGGCGCACGCGTGGCCGCGGACCGTGGTGGACGCCGGCGCCGGGACCGTCGAACTCGACCCGCTGCCGGGCCGCTGGCCGGTCGTCGCCGGGGGGCACGTGGGGACCGTACGCGTCACCGCGGGCCCGGAAGGGGCCGCGGCGGAGGCGGTGTGGGAGTCGGTCGCGGAGGGGAGCGGAGGGCCGCTCGCGGTCCGGCTACGCGCCGCGGCCGCGGGCGCGGGCCAGGCCGCCGCGCCGCCGCCCGCGTAGCGGGCGCCCCTGCCCGTACGGCCCGGGGCGCCCGGCTCGTACGGGCAGGGGGCTCCCGGTCCGCACGGAGGGGCAGACCGCCCGCGTACGGCACGGAAGTCCGCCCCGTGCCGCCCTGAACGGCCTCGCCCGCGGCAGCCGTTCGGCGATTGCGCGTGCACGCCTCTTGACCCCCGCGGCGACGCGCTGCTTCCATGGCTGGCCATCAGGCAAGAAATCGATTTCACGCCCTGTTCCGCCCGTACATGCCGAAAAGTCCGCGCTGCCGAAAACCGGCGCAGGACCAGCGAGAGGAGCCGCAATGGGTTGGGTCGGACCGGGAGGAATGTCGCGCCGTCAGGTGCTGCGGTCGCTGGGCGCGGCGGCGCTCGCCGCGCCCGCCGCGGGGAGCCTGGCGGCGTGCGGGGGGTCGGCGTCGGGGGACTCGTCCTCGCTCGACCTCGTGTATCTGGGCGACGCCACCCAGCAGGAGGCGTTCAACGCGCTCTTCGCCGAGTTCAACAAGTCCAGGCCGAAGGTGAAGATCAAGGCCCGCGGCATCGCCGCCGAGACCTGGGGCGACTTCGCCAACACCGTCTCCACCCAGATCGCCGGCGGCAAGGTCCCCGACATCGTCCAGGTCGCCACCGAGGGCCAGCGGCTCTTCGCCTCCAAGGAGCTCCTGGAACCCCTCGACCCGTACCTGGACCGGGACAAGAAGATCGTCGAGGACTACTTCTCCGACACCGATCCCAAGCTGAGGGAGTGGACCGAGACCTACGGCTCCACCGACGGCAAGACGTACTACATACCCGGCGGCTACAACACCTCGGTCCTGTACTGCAACACCAAGGTCTTCGCCGACGCCGGCGTCGACCTGCCCGAGGCGGAGTGGACCTGGGACGACTTCCGTGCCGCAGGCGAGCGCATCAAGGCGAAGACCGGCGCCTTCCTGCTGCCCGCCGGCTTCGCGTTCCCCTTCCTCGACATCATGCCCTGGCTGCTCACCAACGGTGCCAGCACCCACAACGCCGCCTGGGACGAGGCGACGTTCGACAGCCCCGCGGCCGTCGAGGCCGCCGAGTACGTCAAGAGCCTCATCGACGCGGGACTTTCGCCCAAGCCGGGCGGCAACTTCAACGCCGCGGGCCAGCTCCGGAAGGGCAAGCTCGCCACCTTCGGCGCCGGCCGGTGGGCCACGCTCGACATGCGCCGGCTGGGGCTCACAGACTCCGTGCGCATCGTGCCCTGGCCGAGCAACACCCGGGCCGGCGCCACCGTCGGCTGGGACGGCTGGCCGATCCTGCGCGCCTCCAGGAACAAGGACGCCGCCTGGGAGTTCCTCACGTGGATGATGTCGAAGGAGGCGTCCACCTTCTACGCCTCCGCCGGCGGCACCAACATCCCCGCCCGCAACTCGGTGGCCGCAGGACCGGCGTTCACCGACGACGCCCCGGCCGGCACCGAGAACCTGCCCGCCGCCCTCGGCTACGGCACCCCCATCCCGTCGCCCGAGCGCGGCGCGGAGGCCCAGGCCGCCATCACCCAGGGCTGGCAGGCGGCCATCCTCGGCAACCAGCCCGCCGCCGAGGCCCTGGGCAGCGCGAACGACAAGCTCAGCGGGCTGCTGTGACCCTGACCCAGGCACGGCCCAAGCGGGCCGCCGCCCCGCGCCCGGCAGGGCGCGGCGGCGGCCGGTTCCGGCGCGGCGAGTGGGTCGGGTACGCGTTCCTCAGCCCGGCGCTGCTGCTCTTCCTCGCCTTCGTGGCCGGGCCGTTCGTCGTCGCCATCGTGCTGGCCTTCTTCAGCTGGGACATGCTCACCCCCGCCGAGTTCAACGGCGTCGGCAACTTCACCGAGATGTTCTCCGACCCGCTGCTCTACGAGGCGCTGGCCAACACCTTCGTCTTCGCCTTCGCCTCCGTCCTCACCCACCTCGGCGGCGGGCTGCTGCTCGCCATGGGCGTCAACCGGATGATGAACAGGGCGCTTTCGTACTTCGTCCGCACCACGCTGTTCTTCCCCTTCGTCATCTCCTGGGCCGCGGTCGCGCTGCTCTGGAAGTACGTGCTCGACCCGACGTTCGGGCTCGTCACGCACTACGCCGGCGAGATCGGCGTCCAGCCGCCCGAGTGGTTCACCGACCCGGCGTGGGCGCTGCCCGCCATCATCGCGATCGACTTCTGGCACACCATCGGCTTCACCTTCGTCATCATGCTCGCCGGACTGCAGACCGTGCCGCGCGAACTCCACGAGGCGGCACGCGTGGACGGCGCCCGGCCGCACCAGGTCTTCTGGCGGGTGACCCTGCCGATGATGTCCCCGACGATCTTCTTCGCCGCCGTCGTCACCTTCATCGGGGCGTTCCAGATCTTCGACCCCGTGCAGATCATCACGCCCGACGGCGGGCCGGAGAACTCGACCATCACCATCGTCATGTACCTCTACCAGAAGGGCTTCCAGTCCTTCCAGATCGGCTACGCCGCGGCCGTGTCCATCCTGGTCTTCGTGATCATGATGGCCGTCACGCTGCTGCAGTTCTGGGGCTCGCGGAAGTGGGTGCACCAGCAGTGACCGTACGGATCCGCAGCCGCCGGCGCGTACGCCCGGCCCCTCTGCTCCTCGAACTCCTCCTGGTCGCCGTCGGGCTCGTCATGATCGCCCCGCTGGTCTGGCTCGTCGTGCAGAGCCTCACGGCGGAGGAGGCGGCCTTCGAGCTGCCGCCCAACTGGATCCCCAGGCCCTTCACCACCGACAACTTCGCCGCCGTGCCGGACGCGATCCCGTTCGGCCGGATGGCGCTCAACAGCCTCCAGGTCGCGGTGATCGCCACGGTCGGCTCGCTGCTGGTCAGCGTGCTCGCGGCGTACGCCTTCTCCCGGCTCACCTTCCGCGGCCGGGACGGGATCTTCCTCGTGCTGCTCAGCGCGCTGATGATCCCGGCGCAGATGACGGTCATCCCCGTCTTCGTGCTCATGCGCAACCTCGGCCTCATCGACTCGCTGCCCGCGCTGTGGCTGCCCGCACTGATCAACGTCTTCTCGATCTTCTTCTTCCGGCAGTACTTCAACACCATCCCGCGCGAACTGGACGAGGCCGCGTGCATCGACGGCGCCGGGCATCTGTGGATCCTCTTCCGGATCATCGTGCCGCTGTCGGGTCCCGCGCTCGCGGCGATGGCGATCCTGACGTTCCAGGCCGTCTGGAACAACTACCTCGGCCCGCTGATCTTCCTCAGCACCCCGGAGAACATGACGCTGCCGGTGGGGCTCGTCACCCTCCAGGCCAGCCACGGCGGATCGCCGGTGGTGGTGTTCGCGGCGATCGCGGCGGTGGTGGTGCCGGTGCTGGCGCTGTTCCTGGTCTTCCAGCGCTCGTTCGTGGCGAGCATCGCGCAGGCGGGACTGCGCGGATGAGGCGGCACGCGACGGCGGGCACGACGCCATCGGCCCCGGTTCCCCCTCCGGCCCCGTCGCCGGCCGCCGAGGACGACGTGCTGCGGCGGGTGCTGCGCGGTGCCTGGCCGAGTCTGCCGGCGCTGGCGGTCGCGGGTGCGGCGGTCTGCGCCGCCGGCACCGTCGCCGTGCTCCTCGCGCCGGGCGTCACCCCCGTCTCCGTACTCGTCGCCGCCGTGCTCACCGGCCCCTGGCTGGCCGCGCTCACCGCCGCGGCCGACCGGATCGCCGCGGACGGCGAGACGGGGCTCCGCGACTGGGCGCGCGGGCTGCGCGCGCTGTGGCGGTTCGGCGCGGCGCAGACACTGGTGCCCGCGGTGCCGGCGGCGGCGTTCCTGGCGGCGCTGTCGCTGTGGCAGCAGTCGCAGAGCCCCTGGCTGCTGCCGTCGCTGGCCGCCGGGGGCGCGTGCGCGGTGGCCGGGCTGCTCGCCCTGCCCGCGGCGCTGTCCCTGGGTGCCGCCCGGCCGGTGCTGCGCGGCCGGCTGCTGTGGATCTGCGCGGCGCACCTGGCCGCGCGCCATCCGGCGCGGTTCCTCGCCGCCCCGTCGCTGGCGCTGCTGGGCCTGTGGGCCTCGCTGCGCTGGACGGCCTCGCTGCTGCTCCTCGTCCCGCCACTGGTGGCGCTCGTCGCGGCCGCCGCGACGGCGACGGCCCTGGCGCACCACGCCGCGGCCGCCGCCGGGGGAGGGGAGCCGGACCGGGGCTGACGGCGTACACCCGGCGCCGGCACGCCACCCGTACGCCGTCAGCCCCCTGCCGCCGCCGGGGCCCCGGTGCCGCTCAGTCGTCGTGGCGGGCGATGCGCTCGTCGTTGAGGGCGTTCACGGCGCCGCGTGCGTCGCCGATCGTGGCGTAGTCGACGGCCACCAGGTTCACCGGCCGGCCGCGGGCCCGCTCGCACTCGCGGGCCCGGTCCAGCACGAAGTCGCGGGCGTTGATGTGGCCGGCGTCCAGGCGGCTGCCGCCGCTGTTGGTGATGAAGTGGTTCATGAGGAAGAGCCGCTTGTCCTCGCCGCCGCGGTTCGGCGCGCACGTCATCTCGGCCGGAGTGCGGAAGGAGAACGGGGTCTCCATGCCGTAGCGGTAGAAGTTGCGGTACCAGGGCGCGGGGCCGTCGGCCTTCTCCGCGAACACCACCAGGCGGCGGTCCGCGTCGATCATCTCGCCGAGCGTGGGCCAGGGCTTGTCCGGGTCGTCGTCGGGTGTGAAGACCACGTCCTCCAGTCCCGCCTTGCGCATCGCGGCGGCGGTGTCGGCGCCGCTGATGCCGTCCTGGACCACCAGCGTGACCACGTCCGACGGGTTCTGCTCCAGCCAGTCGCCGATCTTCTCCAGCTCCGGGACCAGTGGCAGCGCGCCGCCGCGGCAGACGGCGTGGCAGAGCCAGGTGCCTTTGCGGGGCGGGTCGACGGTGTTGAGGACGGAGCGGATCTGCCGCTGCATGGTCGGGGTGAAGTCCGACTCCGCCAGCCGCTCGGTGATCTCCGGCGGGGTCTCCCAGCGATGGGTGTCGATGAGCAGGGCGCGGACACCCCCGTTGAGCTGGCCGGTGATCGACGGGTCCTGCAGCGGGGCGATGAAGCGGTCCTGGGAGGTGGCCATCGCGTTGTGCGAGGCGAGCTGGGCCACTTCGTCGTAGCGCAGCTCGCACAGTTCCTCGCGTCCGTTGCAGCGGCGGTCGGATTCGCCGCCGAAGGCGCTGGGGACGAAGACGGCGCCGGCCAGCGCGGCGGCGACGAGGCCGACCGCGCCCCAGCGGTAGCGCGGCGGCAGGGGCGACGCGGGCGCGGGCACGGGCGGCCAGGCGGCACCGGGTCCGGCCGGGCCCGCCTCCCCGCCGTCTGCTTGATCCGTCTCCGGTGTCGCACCGGCCTCCGGCCCGCCGGCCTCCCCGGTCGCCGGCTCCGGGCCCGCCGCCGCCTCCGCGTCCCGTTCGGCCGCTGCGGCCCGCGCGGCGGCGAGAGCGGTCGCTCTGCGGTGCCACAGCCAGCCGCCGGCGGCCAGCAGGACCCCCGCTGTCAGCGGTACCGCCGCGGTCGTCAGGGCGACCGTGTAGAGCCGGTCGAGGGCCGTGTGCTGTACGTCGTCGAGGAGCCGGGCGGCGGAGTCCGGCCAGTTCCGCGGCGCGGCGGCGATGCTGCCGCCGACCATCCCGCGCACCACCAGGGCCAGCACGAAGGTCAGTGCACCGCCGCATGCCAGTGCCCCGCCGATGCGCACCAGCCGGCGGCCGGGGGCGCGTGGCCCGTACCGCCACAGCACGCCCAGCGAGGCCAGCCCCAGCAGGATCGCGCCGGTCTGCACCCAGCCGAGGCCCAGCTTGGTGAAAGCGCGGGCCTCCCGCGCCGGGCCCAGCTCGTCGCCGTCGCCGGAGCCGAACTCCGAGGCCAGGTCCCACGACACTCCGTCCGCCGTGTTCCGCAGCGCGGAGGCCGCGCTCTCCTCCCGCCCGGAGAAGAGCGCGGGTCCGACCTCAGCGAGCGCCGTGGCCAGGTCCCCGACACCGAGCGCGGCGAGCAGCCGCGGGCGCAGCTCCGCCCGCTCGTCCGCGGGTACGGCCCGCAGCACGGTGTCGGTGGCGGTCTTCGCCTGCTCCTCGGTGAGGTCGAGGGTCGGCAGGCCCTCGGGGCGCTCGCCGTCGGCGATCCGGTCTACGGCCTCGCCCAGGTCGGACTGGAAGGCGGCGTAGTCGGGGGCGGGCTTGTCCTGGAGGTTCGCGACGACGTCGGCGAAGTGGACGTTGCCGACCGCGCCCAGGTTGTCGAGCACCGGCCGCAGGTCGACCTCCAGGGTCAGGTCGTCCTTCTCGCCGCGCAGGTAGGCCACCGCGTCCCCGATGACATCCTCGGCCAGGGCCCGCGCGGTGGTCGGCGGCAGGACGGTCTTGAGGTTCGAGGTGACGACGGACTCGGGTACGGGCAGCCGGGCGAGCAGGTCGCGGGTGACGCCCGATGCCTCGGGGTCGACGAGCACCTGGTCGTAGAGCCGGTCGTAGGCGTGCTCCCGGTCGAGCGCGGCCCGGTAGAAGCCCGCGTCGGCGACGGTGGAGCGGGCCGTACCCGCGATGACCAGCACCGCGGTGGCGAGCGCCGCGACCACGAAGGCGAGCCACCGCAGGACGACGGCGTCCCGCGGCGGCGCGGCCTGTCCGACCCGCCGCACGATGCGGGCGAGCCGGACTCTGAGCTTGTCGAACGGGGTCATACGCGGTTCCTGCCTGCTCTTGCCCCCCGAGCCTACGGGCTGCGCGCGGGAAACGCCCCGGACCGTGATTCCGCACCCGCCGCCGGGCGCCCCGGGTCAGGGGCCGCGGGGCGAGGACGTCCCGCGGGGACGGCGCCCCGGCCGGCCCGCGTGGTGTCCCGACCGGCTCAGCGCGGTGGGACCACCTTCGTACAGCCGGTGTAAACGTCAGGTCGTCGCCGCGGATCAGCCGTCGCCGCCGTTGCCCGCGAGCACGCTGTACGGGACCGAGCCGCCCAGGGCGCGGATGGTGGCGGCGGCCAGGCCGATCTCGTCGGCCGTGCCGTGCTCGGTGACGGCGGCGCGGGATGGCACGGGCCTGAACGACGCCTGTTCATCGCCGGACCAAAACCGTCCGTGACCGGGCGGATCGGAACGTGATCAGGTCGCGATGAGCGTGAACTCCACCTCGGGCACGGTCCCTCCGGTCCGGGTGTCGCTGAGCGCGGCGCCCCACTGCGTGAACTCCGGGGTCTTGTCGCGGTAGCCGCGGTTGCCGCGCAGCGTGATCCGCGTCGAGTCGCGCACCCCGACCGCGTACGGGTACGGGCCCTGCACGGTGGCGACGCGGAAGAGCACCGAGCCGGCGAGCAGGACGTCGGCGCAGCGCTCGATCTCCACCGCCTGCGAGCGCCAGCCGTAGATGTGGTCCTCCGTCTGCAGGCCGAGGAAGGACCAGTTGCGGACCCCGCGCAGCACCACCTCGCGCGTCTCGTGGTGCTCGACGGACACCTCGTACAGCCGCGTCGGCACGTCGGTGTCCTCGACCAGCAGCCCGTTCTCCGCCCAGCCGTTGATGCTCCACACACTCGCCATCGCGCCGCCCCCGCCGCGCACCCAGATGCCGTACTTGTGCGCGCCGCGGTACGCGTAGCCGGGGTCGCCCGACTGCACGTCCTCCGGATGCCACTTCACGAACTGCGTGACGATGTCCGCCAGATACGAACCGGCGCCGGACCGCCACAGCAGGTTCACGGAACCCGCCGTCCGCCGCGCGGTGTCCAGGCCGAGCCCGCTCACCGTGTTCCGGCCGCCGTGCGGGGTGGCGACCAGCGCGCGCGGCGCGTCCGGGTCGGCGAAGTGCGGGTGGCCGTCGGCGGCGAGCAGCCACGTCTGCCGCGGGTGCAGCCCGATCAGGTTCGTGCGGGACCGCAGCCTCAGGGTGTCGGTGAACAGGTACTGCCCGATCGGCACGAACACCGTCTCGTGCCGGTCGACCGCCGCCTGGAAGACGTCGAGGTCGTCCTCGCCCGCGCCGATCGTCCGGCCCATCTCCGCGGCCACGTCGGCGACGCTGACCCACTCGCGCACCGGCGGCGGCGCGGGCGTGTCCGCGCGCAGCCCGGCGCGGACGAGGGAGCCGGGCGCGCCGCGGACGAGGTCGGCGTACACGCCCTCGCGCCGCGACTCCCGCCGGCCGAGCGCGTGCTCGACGCGCAACCCGTACGTCAGCTCGCGGATCCTGCCGGACGGCCGCGGGCCGCGGGTGCGCGCGCCGCTCTGCGCGAGGAGCAGCAGGTCGCCGGTGCCGGCGGCGGTGCAGTCGAGGAGGGTGAGCTGGTTGCTGCGCCGGATCAGCTCGTTCTCCGCGCCGGGCAGCGCGTCGCTGTCGTTGAGCACGGCGACGGCGTCGCTCACGCCGTCGAAGTGGGAGTCCTGGACGTAGAGGTGCTGCCACTGGCCGGGCGCCGACTCGAACGCCCGCGGCGTACCGGAGAACACGGTCCGTACGACGACGAGCTTGGCGTCGTTGAACATCGACACCGCCGCCCGGCGCTGGCCCTCGAACCGGCAGTCCAGCAGCGTCGTCTGCCAGCCCGCGGACGCGGCGTACGCGTGCAGCCCGACCTCGCCGCCGCGCACCCGCACGCGGTGGATCAGGTTGGCGTTGTGGTCGATGCCCGCGCGGGCGTCACCCGCGTCGATGTCGAGGTCCTGGAGCAGGCACGACTGCGCCCCACCGAAGCGCACGGCGATCGCGTCCGGGTTGCCGGGGCCGATGCGGATGCCGAGGTTGACCAGGCCGGAGCCGAAGGTGTCGTTGTTCGCGTACGACACGGGCCCGCCGACCGGCCGCCGCCGGAAGGAGAACACGTCGCGCGCCGTCCCCGCGGCGTACCCGGGGGTGGCCGCGCCGAGCACGAACACCGGCCGGCGGGCGCCGAACCCGACGATGCGCACCGAGTCGTGCACGTCGACGGGCCCGGTCAGCCGGTACGTGCCCGCGGGGACGAGGACGACGCCGCCGCCGTCGCCGTGCGGGAAGTCGCGGGCGCCGCCGAGGATGTCACCGAGCTTGTTGGCGATGCCCCGGCGCGACGCCTCGTCGACGGCGGCCTGGAGCGCCGCGGTGTCGTCGCCCTCGCCGTCGCCGTGGACGGCGAAGCCGGGCCCGCCGAGGAGGACGGCGCCGGGGTCCGGCGGGCGGTCGGTGTACGACGAGCCGAAGCGGACCGGGTCCCACGACGGCCCGCCGGCCGTCGCGGCGGCGTCGGGAGCGGAGCCGGCGGTGGCGGCGGTGGCGGATGCGGCGGCCACTCCGGCGGCGAGGCCGCCGAGGGCGAGCGCCGTGCCGCCGGCGGCGGCGCCGCGCAGCACGCCGCGGCGGCTCAGGGCGGATGAGGACGAGGACATCGCGGCTCCTGCGGCAGGAGGGAACGTACGGGAAGGGAGGGCGGTCACTTCAGACCGGTGTGCGCGAGGCCCTCCACGAACTGGCGCTGCGCGAAGACGAACACGGCCAGCACCGGCAGCGCGGTCAGCGACGCGGCGGCGAGCTGCACGTCCCACATCGGGCCGCCGTAGGCGTCGGTGAACTGCGTCAGCGCCTGCGGCAGCGTGAACTTCTCCGGCGTGGAGAGGTACACGATCGGCTCCAGATACAGGTTCCAGCTGTGCAGGAACGTGAAGATCCCGACCGCCGCCAGCGCCGGCCGCGCCAGCGGCAGCGCGATGCGCCAGTAGAGGGCGAAGCGGCCCAGGCCGTCCATCCGCGCCGCCTCCTCCAGCTCGACCGGCAGCGTGATGAAGAACTGCCGCATGATGAACGTCGCCAGCACGCTCGGCGCGCCGAGGATCGGCACCAGGACCAGCGGCCAGTGGGTGTCCGTCAGCCCCCAGTCGTTGAACATCTGGAAGAGCGGCACGATGGTGACCTCGCTGGGGATCAGCAGGCCGGTGAGCACCACCAGGAAGAGCGCGTTCTGGCCGCGGAAGCGGATGCGCGCGAAGGCGTAGCCCGCCATCGACGACACCGCGAGCGTGCCGATCGTCACCACCACCGCGATGTACATGCTGTTCCAGTACTGCTGCGCGAACGGCTGGAGGTCGAAGACCCGCTCGTACGCGCCGAACCCGGGGTCGCCGGGGAACAGCGACGGCGGGAACGCGAAGATCTCGCTCGCCGGCTTCAGCGAGGACGTCACCATCCACCACGTCGGGAAGACGAACGGGACGAGGAGCACCAGCAGCACCCCGTAGAGCACGAGCCTGGCGCGCCGGGGCAGCTTATGACTCATGGAAGACCCACTTCTTGCGCATCTGCCACTGCACGACGGTGAGCACGAGCACGATGAGGAAGAGCAGCACGGAGAGCGTCGCGCCGTAGCCGAAGTGGTGGAACTCGAACGCCTGCTGGTAGAGGTAGTAGACGAGGACCGTGGTGGAGTTGCCGGGGCCGCCCTGGGTGAGCACGGCGATCTGGGCGAACACCTGGAGCGAGCCGACCACCGTGATGATCGAGGTCAGCAGGATCGTCGGGCTGATCAGCGGCACCGTGATGCGGAGGAACTGCCGCCACCGCCCGGCGCCGTCCACCGTGGCGGCCTCGTACAGCTCCCGCGGCACGCCTTGCAGCGCGGCCAGGAACAGGACCATGTTCAGGCCCACGTTCTTGAAGACCTGCACGACGATCACCGAGATCATCGACGAGGTCTCGCCGCGCAGCCAGTTGGGCCCCTCGACGCCGATCAGGTCGAGCCCGGCGTTGATGCCGCCGTTCTTCTGCAGCAGGAAGCCCCACACGATCGTCCAGGCGACCAGCGAGACCACCACGGGCGAGAAGAACAGCGTGCGCAGGACGATACTGCCGCGCAGCTTCTGGTTGAGCAGCACCGCGAGCGCCAGCGCGAGGCTCAGGTTCAGCACCACCAGGCCGACGGAGAAGAACGCGGTGGCGCGCAGCACGCCCGGCAGCTTGGGGTCGTCGGCCAGCGCCCGGTAGTTGTCCGCGCCGACCCCGTGGAAGCTGCCGGCCAGCACGTTCCACTCGTGGAAGCTGTACCAGAAGACCAGGATCAGCGGGATGAGGACGAACAGGACGCTGCCCAGCAACTGCGGGGCGATGAACAGGTAGCCGGCCAACTGGTCCCGGCGGCGGGCGGTCCAGAAGGGCCGCCGGGAGCCGTCCCCGCGCGGGCGCGGGTCCGCCGCCTTGGCCCGGGCGCGTTCCAGGGTCGCCATGGCGGCGCCGTCACTTCTCCAGTTGCGGCTGGATCGCCGAGCAGACGTCCTGGAGCGTCTTCGCCACGTCGGCGTCCGGCTTCCAGAGCGGGTCGAGCGCGGCGCGTACGGCGTCGAAGAGCTCGGCCTGGTTGGTGTGGGTGGGCTTGACCTTCCCGTTCTCGATGCCGCCGATGACGACCTCTTCGAGCTGCGCGGGCTTGAGCTGCGGGTTGCTCTTCGCGAGGGTGTCCGCGTCCAGTTGGGAGGCGCGGGCCTGGGGGAAGTAGCGGCCGAGTGCGGCGGAGTTCTTCTCGTTCGTCATGAACGCCAGGAAGTCGACGGCCTCGTCCACGTGGTCGCCGTTGCCGAGCACCCCGAGGCCGGCCTGCCCGATCACGTCGTACGGGCCCGCCGGACCCTCCGGCAGCGGCACGAAGTCCCAGCCGAAGCTGTCGTCCAGCAGCGAGGCGCGGCTGATCTGGGTGACGGTCATCGCCGCCTCGCCGGCGAAGAAGTCGGCGGTGGTGCCCGGCGCGGGCATCGCCTCGTCAGTGAAGATCGCGTCGTGCAGGAAGGTCATCGCCTCGGTCATCTCCGGCTCGTCGAACGCGCACGTCGTGCCGTCCGCGCTCCAGGGCTCGGCGCCCCAGCCGTCCCAGACGGTGGCCAGGTTGTCCCACATCTTGTAGTCGAAGTCGCGGATGACCATGCCGGCTTCGCCGGTCTCCTTCCGTACCGCGCCGCCGACCTTCGCGACCTCCTCCCAGGTCCACTTGGATTGCTCGATCAGCTCGGCCGGGGTGGGCTGGCCGGCGTCCTTCAGCATGTCCGTGTTGACGAAGACGCCGAACGGGGAGGTGGAGAAGGGGTAGGCGTAGAGCTTGCCCTCGTGCTGCCAGAGCTTCTTCGCCGCCGGCAGTACGTCCTTGTCGTCCTCGATCTCGGCGAGTGCGCCGGAGGCGACGAAGTCGGGCGCCGAGTTCTCGAAGATCCAGGCCAGGTCCGGGGCCTTGCCGCCGGCTATCTGGGTGGTCAGCGCGGTGGTGTAGCTCTCGACCGGCAGGGTGTCGAACTTGATCTCCTTCACCTCCGGGTGCTGCTTGCGGTAGTCCGCCGCGATCCCGTCGAGGAGCTTCAGATGCTCCTCGTTGCCGGTCCAGATGGTCATGCGCAGCGTGACCGGGCCGCCGTCGGATCCGGAGCCGCCGTCGGAGCCGCCGCACGCGGTGAGCGCGAGCAGGCCGGCGGCGGCGAGGACGACGGGCTTGCCGCGGACGAGGGTTCCCCGGCCGGGCCGGGTGCGAAGCCGTGAGGGTGAAGACATGCGGGTGCCTCCTCGGATGTCGGTTCTGTGGGTGACCGTCGGTCAGTAACCGCTGATGTCGGGCCAGCGCAGCTCGACGCCGTGGGCGGTGAGGGTGCGCTGGAAGTCCTGGAGCAGGCGGGGGGTGTTGCGTACGGCACGGGGCGTGAGGCCGTGCGCGACGCAGTGGGCCGCGAGCAGTCCCGCGGCCTCGCCGATGTTCCACTCGACGGGGTGCAGGCGGTAGCAGCCGTTGGTGATGTGGGTGGTGCCGATGTTCTTGCCGGCGGGCAGCAGGTTCTCCGTACGCCGCGGGAGCAGCGCGCCGAGCGGGATCTCGAACGGGCTGGACGGCACGTCGATGTAGGTGTCGCGGCCGGTGGAGGGGTGCAGGTCGATGCGGTACATGCCGATGCCGACCGAGTCCGGGTAGCTCACCGCCCCCTTGCCGCCGCGCACGTCGAGCGACAGGTCCTGCTCCACGACGGTGTACTCGGCCCGGATGCGCCGTGACTCGCGGATGTACGGGGCCATCGCCAGCCCGTCCGCGCCGCCGCCGGTGACGTCGCCGCGCAGCCGCAGCCCGGGGAAGCCGGTGCCGCCATCGGGGCGCGGGGCCTCGGTCTGCATCCAGTACAGCAGCGACAGCGACAGCCCGCGGGCCTCCGCCAGCCGGGCCGCGGCGTCGGGCACGTCGACGACCGGGGCCTCGAAGTAGTCCACCATCGGCCAGTTGACGAGCGTGACGTCGCTGGCGTACGCCCCGGGCGCGAACTGGTCGCGGGCGGCGATCCGGCGGAACGTCCACAGGTTCGTGTCCCCGCCGCTGCGCCGCTGGTCGGCGACGACGGCGAGCGGGTCGTCGCCCGGGTTCGGGGTGAACTCGCGCTCCACCAGCTCCAGCGTCCGCGGGTGCGGGGCCCGCCAGGACAGCAGCGGAGCGCCCCAGAACTCCGGCTCGTAGTCGCGCCAGAAGCCGTACGAGGCGGGCCGGTCGATGGTGTGGTCGCCGTCGACGTGGTCGACCGCGAAGCAGTACGACACCGCCTGCATGTTGAGCGGCTGCGCCTCGTCCGGGCCGCTGGGCTCGCCGGTCTCGGCGCCGGACTCGAAGCCGGTGACGTACTCGGTGCCGGTCAGCGGCAGCAGCTCGCCGGTCTCGGTGGCGTCCAGCACGTACGGCGCGGTGAGCACCAGCGGCTCGCCGCCGCCGGGGCGCTCCACCGTCACCGAGACGACCCGGTCGCCGTCCGTCTCCGCGGCCACCGGGCGGTAGGGCTGCAGCACGGTCAGCCGGCCCGCGCCGCGGTACGGGGCCAGCAGCTCGTCGATCACCGCGACGGCCACCCGCGGCTCGTGGCAGAGCCGGCTGACGTGCCCGGCGCCCGGGTTGAGGTCCGGCTTGGCGCGGGCGGCGGCCGTGAGCGGGTAGTGGCGGCGGTAGTAGTCGCGGATGCCGTCGCGCAGCGCCCGGTACGAGGCGGTGGCGCCGAACTGCTCGATCCAGGTGTGCTCGTCGGGGGGCACGGCCTGGCTGGTGAGCTGGCCGCCCAGCCACTCGTACTCCTCGGTGAGGATCACCGAGCGGCCGGCGCGCAGCGCGCCGAGCGCTGCGGCGACGCCTCCGGTGCCGCCGCCGACGACGAGGACGTCCGCGTGCATGGGTCTCCTTGGGGTGCTGAGTGGGAGGTTGGGGGCAGGGTGGGTCGCGGGCAGGGGTGTCAGCGGGCGGGGGCGGCGAGCGTGACGCCCTCGACGAGGCGGCAGTCCAGCAGCCGGCGGGTGTGCTCCGCCCGGCCGTGCAGCATGCCGGTGAGCAGGTCGACGGCCTGCCGGCCCATCTCGGTGCGGCGCAGCCGGAAGCCGGTGAAGTCCACCGGCGGGTCCACCGGCGCGGTGGGGTCGCCGAGCGCCAGCATCGACAGATCCCGCGGTACGTCCAGGCCGCGGGCCGCCGCCGCCTCGTACAGCTTGACCGCGTCGTGCAGGAACTCCACGAACACCGCGGTCACCCCCGCGTCGAGCAACTGCTCCAACTGCTCCGCGGCCGGCTCCCCGTGCGCCCCCAGGTGCGGCGCGGCGGATCCTGCCACCTGCCGGAAGCCGGTGAGCCGGTCGTCGGACGACTCCGCCCCCGCGCCCGGCCCGGCGAACGCCAGCCGCCGGTGCCCCAGCGCCCGCACCCGCTCCACGAGCCGGGCGGTGGCGGAGACGTAGTCGGCGCCGATGTACGGCACGGGCCCGCCGTCCGCGTCGTCGCGGCGGCCCACGCAGACGAAGGGGTAGCGCTCGGCGACCAGCCGGCTCAGCTCCTCGTGCGGGATCTCGCGGCCGAGGAGCACGCAGCCGTCCGCGACCCGCAGCCGGTTGTTCTCGTGGAAGATGCGCCGCCGCCCGGCGGTCACCGGGGCGGAGGTGAAGAGCAGCAGGTCGCAGCCGCTGCGCTCGGCGCTCTCCTCGATGCCGCGCAGGAACGGGTGGTAGAAGTCGGCGCTGGTGCTGGGGAAGACGGGCTCGTAGGTGAAGACCCCGAGTATCTGGTTGAGCTGCTTGGTCAGCCGGCGGGCCATGGGGTCGGCGGCGTAGCCGGTCTCGCGGATCACGCGCAGCACCCGCTCGCGGGTCTCGGGGGCGATCCGGGCGGCGTCGGGGCGGTCGTTGAGCACGAGCGAGACCGTGGTCTGACTGACGCCGGCGAGCCGGGCGATGTCGCGCTGGGTGAGCCTGCCGGGGGCTTCTGGCATGGGAGTCGGGGCCTTCACAGTGGGTAGCTAATGCGTATTGCCTGACTGCTGTGCGAGGAACCTAGAGCTGCCCGCGGAAGGCCGTCAAGGGGTGTTGCGGCAGCGGTAATGCGAATTAGCAGATTACCGAGAGGGCGCGCGTCCCGATTGCACCAAGTTCGTGGCATACGCGGAGGAATGCGCACCGCGCGGCCGTGGCGGCGGCCAACCGGACGCGGACCGGCCCGCCTTCGCCGTCGCGGCGGCCTGCCGGTCCCGGACCGGGGAAGGGCGGCCACGGGCGCCCCGCGGCAGCGGCCACGCCCGGCCGCGAGCGGCACCGGGCTCCGCCCGCGCCCTCACGCGCCGGGCACGGGCCCCCGGTGGGTGAGCGACACGGCCGCCCCGCGCGCCGCGGACCCCGGCGGCGCGATCTCCTCCGGCTCGCGCCAGCTCCCGTCCCGCAGCGTCCACGTGGCGTGCACCGCGCCGTCCGCGCCCGCGAACACCGCGTCGAGCCGCTGCGCCGCCGCCCGGTGCCCGAGGCCGATCGCGGTCGCCGGCGCGCACATGCCCGGCGGGGCGGCGGTCACAGGACCGCGCCAGCCCGCCTCGCCGCCCGCCGACAGCGCCAGCACCGAGCCGTCGATTCCGGCCACCATCGCGGTCAGCCGCTCCGCGGACTTCCCGTACGCGAGCGAGACCGGTGAGCCGGGCGCGCAGTTGCCCGCGGGCGCGACGACCTCGGGACCGGTCCACGGGCCGCCGCCGTCGGCCAGCATGACCTGCACCGAGCCGTCCGCGCCGGTGAACAGCGCGGTCAGCCGGCCGGCGTCGACCTGGGACGCGAGCGTCACCCCCGTGCCCGGCGCGCAGGTGCCGGGCGGGGCCAGGACGGCGGGCCCGTGCCACGGGTGGTCGACGTCCGCCCACAGCGCCTGTACGGACCCGTCGGCACCCGCGAACACCGCTTCCAGCCGCTCGGCGGGACCGCTCCGGCCCAGCCCGACCGGGGTGCCGGGCGCGCAGGTGCCGGGCGGGGTGAGGGGCGCGGGCCCGCGCCACGGTTCACCGCCCGCGGCCCACAACGTCAGCACCGCGCCGTCGGCCCCGGTGCACAGGGCGTCCAACTGGTCCCGCGTCCGCTGGTGCCCGAGCGTGACCGCGGCGCCGGGCGGGCAGGTCCCCGGCGGGGCGACCGCCGCCGGGCCGTGCCAACCCCGGCCCCGTACGGACGACATGACTTGAATCGACCCGTCCCTGCCCGCGTACGCCGCGTCCAGCCGGCCGGCGGACGCGCGGTGGGCCAGCCCGACGGGGGCGCCGGGACGGCAACTCCCCGCGGGTGCGACGACGGTGGGCCCGCGCCAGGGGCCGCCGTCCGCCGACGACAGTGAACACACCGTTCCGTCCGGTCCGGTGAAGAGCGCACCCGCCTGGGAAAGGGCGTCCGATTGCGGCATCGTGGCCTCCGGGTCAGAGGCCGCCGGCCCCATTTCGAGCGCGACGACCTGGGGGGACCTGTCCACGTGTTCGACGGCGATCATGCCGTGCGGCGGCGGGTCCTGGAATGCGGAACCGCCGTCGTGTCGGAAGTGCGTCACGTCATCCCCTTCAGATGGCACGGTGCTGTCACCGTGCGGTGCCCCTCGTTGGTAACACCCTGCCCCCCGGCAGTCGATCGTCGTTTGAGGCTATGCCGCGCCGCCGCCGCACGGCCGCTGTCAAGACCGCGGAAACGCCTGAAGGGGTGATCACGTGGGGGGAATTCCAGCCATGATGCGGCCGGATTCGGCCCCGGGCGCGGGGGAAGGAGGGATCTATGACGCGATCATGGTGGGGCTGGGGCACCGTCGAGGACGCCGTGCGGGGCACCGAACTCGCCGCGCTGCTCGACCGGGTGCGGCTGCTGTCGAGCGCCGAGCCCGTCGACCACGCGCCCCCGCCCGTCGCCGCCCTCGGCCTGCCCCCGCCCCGGGTCGAGCCGCCCGCCGCGCTGGCCGGCCTCTGCTCCGCCGACCCCGCGGACCGCGCCGCGCACACCCACGGCAAGGCGTTCCGCGACGTCGTACGCAACCTCCACGGCGACCTGCGCCACCCGCCGGACCTCGTCGCCCGCCCGCGCCACGAGCGCGACGTCGCCGACCTGCTCGACTGGTGCACCGGGGCGGGCGTCGCCGCGATCCCCTACGGCGGCGGCAGTTCCGTGGTCGGCGGCATCGAGCCGCGCTTCACGGACGGGCGCCCGGCCGTCACCCTCGACCTGGGGCGGCTGGACGCCGTGCTGGAGGTGGACGCGACGAGCCGCGCCGCCCGCATCCAGGCGGGCGTGTACGGGCCGCGGCTCGCGGCCCGACTGCGCCCGCAGGGGCTGGCGCTGCGGCACTTCCCGCAGTCCTTCGAGTTCTCCACCCTCGGCGGCTGGCTGGCCACCCGCGCCGGCGGCCACTACGCCACCCTCCACACCCACATCGACGATCTCGTGGAGTCCCTGCGGGTGGTCGCGCCGGCCGGTACCGGCGAGTCCCGCCGGCTGCCGGGCTCCGGCGCGGGCCCGTCGCCCGACCGGCTCTTCCTCGGCAGCGAGGGCGCGCTCGGGGTGATCACCGAGGCGTGGCTGCGGCTCCAGGTCCGGCCGCGGTGGCGCGCGCGGGCGTCGGTGCGCTTCGATGACTTCGCCGCGGCGGTGGCGGCGACCCGGGCGGTCGCGCAGAGCGGTCTGCACCCGGCGAACTGCCGGCTGCTCGACCCGGCCGAGGCCCTGGTCAACGCGGGGGTCGGCAGCGGCGGTGGCGTGCTGGTGCTGGGCTTCGAGTCCGCGGACCACCCGGTGGCCGGCCGGCTCGCGCGGGCGCTGGAGCTGTGCCGTGACCACGGCGGCGTACCGGACGCGCCGGACGCGCCGGGGGAGTCGGGCGTACGGGACGAGTCCGGCGGTGCTGCGGAGCCGGGCGGGCGGCCAGGCGCCGGGGAGCCGGGCGAGCCGGGGGCCGGCGGCGGCGCGGGCGCGGCCTGGCGGTCGGCGTTCCTGCGGATGCCGTACCAGCGCGACGCCCTCGCCCGGCACGGCATGATCGCCGAGACCTTCGAAACCGCCTGCACCTGGGACGCCTTCGGCGCGCTCCACCACGCCGTCACCGACGCGGCGCACCGCGCCGTGCGCGCGGTCACCGGCGGCGCGGGCGTGGTCACCTGCCGCTTCACGCACGTCTATCCGGACGGCCCGGCGCCGTACTTCGGCGTCATCGCGCCGGGGCGCTGGGGCAGCACCGTGGCGCAGTGGGACGACATCAAGGCCGCGGTCTCGGAGGCGATCGCGGCGCACGGCGGCACCATCACGCACCACCACGCCGTCGGCCGCGACCACCGGCCGTGGTACGACCGGCAGCGCCCGGACCCCTTCGCCGCGGCGCTCGCCGCCGCCAAGTCGGCGCTCGACCCGGCCGGCATCCTCAACCCCGGGGTGCTCGTCCCCGAGCGCTGACACCGCGGGGCCCCGGCGCGGGGCGGCGGCCGGGCGGCGGGAGCGCTACTGCCCCGGCTGCCCGGTCGCGGGCTGCTGCGCCGGCTGCGGCGGCACGGGCGGGGGCCGGTGCTGCGGCTGCTGCGGGACCGCCTGCGCGGGCGGCTGCGGCTCCCGGGCCTCCTGGCCGGGCGCGGACTGCCGTGCCTGCGCGGCCTGTTGCGGCTGCCGGTCCTGAGGCTCCCGGTCCTGCGGCCGGTGGTCCTGCGGCTCCCGGTCCTGGGGCTGCCGGTCCTGGGGCCGGCCCAGGCGCCGTCCGGCCGGGTCGGCGATGGCGACCACCGACTGCTGCGCCTCCGCGAGCCGCGTCCGCGCCTCCTCGATCCGCTTGGCGTAGCGTTCCTGCTCCACCGCCGCCCGGATCTCGATCCGCTCCGCGGCCTGCCAGGCCCGGTCGCGCAGGTCCGCCGCCTCCAGCTCCGCCTCGCGCAGCAGCCCGGTCGCGTACTTCGCGTTGCCGTCGCGCCGCCGCAGATACTCCGAGCGCACCGCCTCGGCCTGCCGCTCCGCCGCCCCCAGGGCGTCCTCCAGTTCCTGCAGCCGCGAGCCCGTCTCGCCGGCCAGCTTGCCTTCGCGCTCGGCCTGCGCCGCCTGCTGCGCGCCGATGTGCGCGGCGGCCTCCAGCGTCACCTGTTGCGCGCGCTGCCGGGCGTCCTCGCGGGTGGCGTCCGCCTGCCGCTGCGCGTCGGCGACGATCTGCCCCGCGGTCTCGTGCGCCTGCTTGATCCGCTGGCGCGCCCGCTGCTCGGCGTCGGCCCGTATGCGCTCGGCGTGCCGCTCCGACTCCTTGGCGCGCTCGGTCGCGGCGGCGCGGGCGGCCTCCTTCAGCTCCCGGCACTCCTCCGCGGCCCGGGCGAGCACCCGGTCCGCCTCGGCCTTGGCGTCCAGGAAGAGCTTGCGGGCGGTCTCACCCAGCGACTCGTACGTCTGCGGGCCCAGCGCGGCGGCCTGTTCGAGGAGCTGTGCCAGATGCCGCCCGCTCGCCTCCACCCGCGCTTCCAGGTCTCTGGCGTGACGTACGGCCGCCTCCCGCTCGGCGAGCAGGTCGCCGACGACGCGGTCGACCTGCTGCGGCGAGTAGCCGCGGCTCCTCGTGGCCATCATGAAATCGCCGGGTTGCATCATCTCGCCCATCGTGCCCTGTCGTCTCGGCTACGCACTTCACCCCATGATGCTGCATCCGCGACCCGGAACCGGTGCCCGGGCCGGGTCGCAGGCGGGTAGCGTGGCGTCGTCGGCGCGCTCGCGCAAGTCCCGTGGCAGAGCCGCGCGGTGGCGTCCCGGGGAGCACCGCGCCGCCGCCGCGGGCGGGCGCCGCCCGCGGTGTCGGACGCGTCACATTTCGGCGGCGTACGGTCCCGGGCGCGGGAGAGAGCGCTCTCTCACCGCCGTCCGCCGGACGGTATAAAGGCTGCATGGCAACAGAACCCCGGCCGCCCGGCCGCCCCGCCACCCTGGAGGACGTGGCCCGGGTGGCGGGGGTGTCCCGGGCGACGGCCTCGCGGGTCATCAACGGCTCGCCCACCGTCGACGCCGCGCTGCGCCGCAAGGTGGAGGAGGCGATCACCGCCACCAGCTACGCGCCGAACCGGGCCGCCCGCTCCCTGGTCACCCGGCGCACCGACTCCGTCGCGCTGGTGGTCTCCGAGCGCGAACAGCGCCACGTCGCCACGCCGTTCATCGGCCGGATGTTCACCGACCCGCACTTCGGCCGCGTCCTCAGCGGGCTGCTCCAGGTGCTGCGCCCGGCCGGGATGCAGACCGTGCTGATGGTCGCCGACGACGACGCGTCGCGGCGGCAGGTGCTCGCGTACCTGCGCCAGGGACACGTCGACGGCGTCGTCCTCATCTCCTCGCACCCCGACGACCCGCTGCCCCGGATGCTCTCGGAGACGGCGCTGCCCACCGTGCTGGCCGGCCGCCCGAACCGGGCGGCGGTGCTGCCGTACGTGGAGGTGGACCAGCGCGCGGGCGCCAGGCTGGCCGCGGAGCGCCTGGTCGCCCAGGGGCGCCGGCTGATCTGCACGGTGGCGGGCCCGCAGGACATGCCGGCCGCGCAGGAGCGCCTGGAGGGGTTCCGCGACGCGCTCGCCGCGCTGGGCGTGGCCGGACTGCCGTGGGCGGAGGGCGACTTCACCCGGGCGGGCGGCGCCGAGGCGATGCGCCGGCTGCTGGCGGAACACCCCGGCGTGGACGGGGTGTTCGTCGCCTCCGACCTGATGGCGCTGGGCGTGGTGCCGGTGCTGCTGCGCGCCGGGCGCCGGGTGCCGGAGGACGTGGGCGTGGTCGGGTTCGACGACAGCGAGGCCGCGGAGGCGTCGGAGCCGGCCCTGACGACCGTGCGGCAGCCGGTGGAGGACATGGCGTGCGAGATGGCGCGGCTGCTGCTGCGGCAGATCAGGGAGCCCGCCGCCGCGCCGCCCTCGGTGGTCTTCCGCCCCACGCTCGTCGTACGGGAGTCCTCCTGAGGCCCGCGCCCGCGGACCCCCCGGCCCCGCCCCCGGCGTCCGCATGACCGGGGGCGGGGCCCGCGCACCCGCCGGTGCGGCTCAGGGGTAGGAGACGACCTTGGAGGGGATCGTCGACGTACCCGAGGTCGGTGCGCCGTGGTCGTTGATCACGTGGGCGTACTGCCCCTGACCGCCGAGCGAGACGACCATGATGTGGTGGAACTTGATCCCGGAGCCCGTCGGCGTGGCGAAGCCGTGCTCCTGCACGATGCTCGGGGCGACGTTGTAGTAGCAGTAACTGCCCATGCCCCAGCCCTCGTGCTGGCCCACGTCGTCGGCGACCTTGTACGCGGCGTAGCCGCGCAGGCTGCCGTTCTGGATGGCGGCCTGGTTCGGCGCGTCGTACGCCTTCTCGTTCTGGAAGAAGATCGTCCGGCCGCGCTCGCCGTTCCACTGCACGTCGTACTTGTTGAAGTGCTCCACGAAGAGCCCGGTGGCCAGCACGTCGTCGCCGTTCACCACGACGCCGTAGTCGCACCGGTTGGTCTCCCAGCCGACGCCGTCGCCGTGGTCGGCGCGCCACACCCAGGTGTGGTCCACGACCACGTGCCGGCTGTTGATCACCATGCTGGTGGTCGCCTTGCCGGGGCCCGCCCCGCCGATGCGGATGAACACGTCCTGGAGCGTCGTCGGGTTGTTCGCGTGGTCCGCGGCCGAGCCGTCCGGGCCGACCTGGAGCAGCACGTCGGAGTTCTGCGGCCCGGCGTCCAGCAGGAAGCCGGCGAGGCGTACGCCGTCGACGTCGGCGACGGTCATGGCGCGCACCCCGCCGTCCGGGATGATCGTGGGGTAGCCGATGCCGAGCACCACGGTGTTCGCCCGGTCGATCGCGATCGGTGCGTCGACGTGGTAGATGCCGGGGGTGAGCAGCAGGTGCTTGCCCTCCCGCAGGGCCGCGTTGATGCTCGCGGCGGTGGCGCCCTGCTTGACGATGTGGAAGTCGGACAGCGGCAGTGACTGTCCCTGCGGGCTGCCGCCGCCCCAGGTGGTGCCGCGGGCGTTGCGGCGCAGCGCGGGGAGGAAGACGCGGTACCCGTCGCCGTCGACGTAGAGGAACGGCTTCTCGCGGGAGATCGGCGTGGTGTCCAGGGTGGTGTACGGCGGGTCGGGGAAGGACTGCGCCGGGGCGCCCTCGACGCCGGAGAAGACCATGTTCCACACGGCGTTGAGCCAGCCGCCGATGCTGCTGTCCCGGGTGTACCACTGCTGCTGCGAGTACGGCTGCACGGTGCCGTCGATGCGGCTGTCGGCGATGTAGCCGCCGCTGGCCCAGCCGTAGCCGTCGGGCGCGAGGTTGAGGTTGCCGCGCACGTGCATGCGGCGGAACGGGGCGGCCTGGGAGACGGCGAAGCGGTTGGTGCCGTTGACGGGGCTGAGCGACAGGTTCTCCGCGGAGCGCCAGAAGTTCTGGGTGGCGTTGCCCTGGAACCAGCCGGCGTCCACGGTCACGTCCCCGTTGATGTGCGTGTCGTCGGGGGAGAGGCCCAGGCCGATGATCGAGGTGTAGAAGCCGAGCTGGGCGTTGAGGCCGTTGTACGTGCCGGGCTTGAAGAGCAGCGCGTAGCGGCCGGTGCCGAACTGCGCCGACTCCTGCTGCCGGAAGATCTGGTCCAGCCGCCCCTGGATGTCGGGCGAGGACGGGTCGAAGAAGATCACGTTGGGCCCGAGGTCCGGGTCGGCGAGCGGCCGGGCCGCGGACCGCCGCGGCGCCGCGGTCGCCTGGGAGACCGCCGCGCCCGTGACCGGCACCGCGGCCGCCGCCGCCGCGGCGGCGGCGAGCAGGGTGCGGCGGGACGGGCCGGATCTGGCGGGCGGAGCGGGCGAGTCACCGGTGGGGGGTACGCGCATGGGTCACGTCTCCTGAGTCGTCGGCTCTTCGATCAGGCTTCAAGGAATGAACGCTCAAGCGGGAGAGAGCGCTCTCTCGTGCCTGATTCGGTTTACGCCCGCGGGGGCGCGCCGTCAAGGGGATGCGCACACAACGGCCGTGGCGGCGTGGTGAGTTCAAGGAGTGTGCACAGGCGGGCCCGCTTTCCCCGATGCTAAGCAACCCGGGTTGACTATCTGCCGTTAGTCAACTTAGGTTGCCTGTATGGCAGACGACGATCCGGCAGACGCGCTGGCGGCGGTCGCGGCCCTGCGCCGCCTCGCCGACCGGCTGGAGGACGCCGCCGTGGAGCGGGCGATGCGCACCGGCTGGAGCTGGCCGCAGGTCGCCGAGGCGCTCGGCGTCACGCGCCAGGCGGTGCACAAGAAGCACGCCAAGCGGCTCATCGCCGCCGGCGTGACGCTGAGGAGGCGGGGATGAGCACGTTCGACAGGTATCTGCAGGCGGTGCTCCTGACCGCCGAGGCCGAGGCTCGCGAGGACGGCTCCGAGGCCATGGAGGCGCGGCACGTGCTGCTCGCGGTCGCCGCCCAGGACGGCACCGAGCCGCAGCGCGTCCTGGCCGCCGCCGGTCTCGGCCGCGCGGAGCTGAAGGCCGCGCTCGACCGGGAGTTCGCGCACAGCCTCGGCGCCGCGGGCGTCGCGCCCGGCGCGTTCGACCTGCGCGCCACCCCCGACCCCGGCCGCCGGCCGCAGTTCGGCGCCTCGCTCAAGCTCGTCCTCGACCGGATGGCCGGCGCCCACCGCAAGAAGGACCTCACGCCGCTGCACGTGCTGGACGCCCTCCTCCAGGCCGAGGTCGGCACCGTGCCCCGCGCGCTGGACCTGGCGGGCGTCGACCGGGCCGCCCTCGCGGCGCGCGTACGGGAGGCGCTGTGAGCGCCGCCGCGGCCGTCGCGGTCGAGGGCCTGCGCATGCGCTACGGCGCCGCGGACGTCCTGCACGGCGTGGACCTGCACGTCCGGCACGGCGAGACGGTCGCCCTCCTCGGGCCCAACGGCGCCGGCAAGACCACCACGATCGAGATCCTGGAAGGCTTCAGGACCCGCTCCGCCGGCGAGGTCGCCGTCCTGGGCACCGACCCCGCGCACGGCGACGAGCGGTGGCGCGCCCGCGTCGGCGTCGTGCTGCAGTCCTGGCGCGATCACGGCAAGTGGCGCGTCCGCGAACTGCTCGCCCACCTCGCCTCGTACTACGCCTGCGCCGGCCGCACCCCCTGGGACCCCGGCGAACTCGCCGACGCCGTCGGCCTCGGCGGCCGGGGCGAGCAGAAGATCCGTACCCTCTCCGGCGGCCAGCGCCGCCGCCTGGACGTCGCCATCGGCATCGTCGGCCGCCCCGACCTGCTCTTCCTCGACGAGCCCACGACCGGCTTCGACCCCGGGGCCCGGCGCGGCTTCCACCGTCTCGTACGGGACCTGCGCGCCGCCGGCACCACCGTCCTGGTCACCACGCACGACCTGCACGAGGCCGAAGTCCTCGCCGACCGCATCGTCATCCTCGACGCCGGCCGCGTCCTCGCCGACGGCACCCCCGCGGAGCTCGCCCGCCGCATCGCGGGCGCCGACCGCGTCCGCTGGCGCCACCGCGGCCGGCCCCGTGTCCACGCCACCGACGACTCCACCGCCTTCGTCCGCGGGCTCTTCGAGCGGCACGGCGAGGAGATCGCCGAACTGGAGGTCCGGCGCGCGTCGCTGGAGCAGACCTACCTCGCCCTCGTACAGGCGGCGGAAGGCGGCGCCCGGTGAACGCCTGCGTGCTGCGCGCCGGGCTGCGGCGCGGCGCCATCGAGCTGCGCCAGTCCTTCACCAACGGTGCCGAGCTCTTCAGCCACCTCTTCTGGCCGCTGCTGATGCTGGGCGTGCTGTGGTTCCTGCGCGGGCGGGAGTTCGGCTCCACCGGCTTCATGCTCGGTGCCCTGACCCTCCCCGGAATCCTCGGCATGAACGTGTCCTTCGGCATGGTCACCATGAGCCAACTGCTCACCGCCGAGCGGGAGGACGGCACCCTGCTGCGCGCCAAGGCCACCCCCACGGCATGGGCGGCTACCTCGTCGGCAAGGTCGTCTCCGTCGCCGGCGGCCTCCTCGCCGACCTCGCGCTCTTCCTCGTCCCCGCGCTCTTCCTCGTCGACGGCCTGCACCTCGACGGGGGCGCCTGGCTCCACCTGGCGGGGATCGTCGCGCTCGGCATGGTGGCGACGCTGCCCGCCGGGGCCGTGCTGGGCTCGGTGTTCGGCGACGCCCGCGCGCAGGGCCTGATCCAGCTCCCGGTGCTCGCGCTGATCGGGATCTCCGGCATCTTCTACCCGATCACCGCGCTGCCCGAGTGGCTGCAGTGGACCGCGCAGGTCTTCCCGCTCTACTGGCTCGGGCTCGGCATGCGCGCCGCGATGCTGCCCGACGCGGCGGTGGCGGTGGAACTCGGCGACTCCTGGCGGCAGGCCGAGACGGTGGGCGTGCTCGGCGCCTGGGCGGTGCTGGGCCTGGCGGTGGCGCCGGTGGTGCTGCGCCGGATGGCGCGCCGGGAGTCCGGTTCGAAGGTGGCCGCCCGCCGCGAGCGCGCGCTGCAGCGGGTGCGCTGAGCGCTGAGCGCCGGTACGGGCCGCGCCCCGGCCCGTACCGGCGGGGTCAGGCCGCCGTCCAGGCGCGGAGCTTCTCCGGGTTGCGCATCGCCCAGATGCGCGTGATCCGCCCGTCCGCCACGTCGAACGCGAGCACCGACACCGTGACCCCGTCCAGCCGTGCCACCAACCCGGGCTGCCCGTTGACCGTACGCTCCAGCAGCTCGACGCCCGGCTGCTGCTCCCGTACCTCCGCCAGCCCCCGCGCGATCGCCTCGCTCCCGACGACGGGCCGCAGCACCGCCGGCACCAGCCCGCCGCTGTCCGGGGTGGAGGTCGCGGCCGGGTCCAGGAGCCCGACCAGGGCGCCGATGTCCTTGGCCGCCCAGGCCCGCCGGAACTCCCGTACCAGCGAGGCGTGGTGCTCCGCCGCCGCGGGCCGCCGCGCCGTACGGATCCGGCGGCGGGCCGACGACGCCAACTGCCGGCATGCCGCGGGCGACCGGCCGACGATCCCGGCCACCTCCGGGAACGGATAGCGGAACACGTCGTGCAGCACGAACGCCACCCGCTCCGCCGGGGTCATCGACTCCAGCACCACGAGGAACGCCATGTGCACCGACTCGTCCATCGTCACGAGGTCCGCCGGATCCACCGCGTCCGCGTCCGCCCCGCCCACCCGGCCGCCCACCAGCTCCGCCCGGTCCGGCAGCGGCTCCGGCAGCCACTCGCCCACGTACCGCTCCCGCCGGACCCGCGCGGACCCGAGCAGGTCCAGGCAGACGCGTCCCGCGACCTTCGTCAGCCAGCCCCCCGGGGAGACGACGGCGGCCCGCCGCTCCGCGGGCATCGCGTACCAGCGGGCGTACGTCTCCTGCACCACGTCCTCGGCGTCGGCCAGGGAGCCGAGCAGCCGGTAGGCGAGGTTCGTCAGCCGCCGCCGCTCGCTCGCGATCCCGGCGGGCCCCGGGTCGAGGCGGCCGGGCTGCTGCGCGGACGGTGTGGTCATGGTGCGAGTGCCCCTCGGTCGCGTGACAGGTCTCCCCCTAGGACGAAACGGGCCGCCCGGCTGTGAGGCCGGCCGCGGTCTCACACTTGGGGCGGCCGGTCCGTCTTAGTCACAGGGCTCGCGCCGGCGAGGCGCGTGCCCCATCGTGAACCATCCCCGAGCCGGACCGCGGAGTGGGAGGCCCCCCATGGAATCCGAGAGCCCCGTCAAGGCGGCCGTCATCTACTACAGCGCCACGGGCACCGTGCACACCCTCGCGCTCGCCGCGGTGGAGGGCGCGGAGAAGGCGGGTGCGGAGGTGCGGCTGCGCCGCGTGCCGGAGACGGCGGGGGAGGGGTCGATAGCGGCGAGACCCGAGTGGGCACGGCACCGCGGCGAGACCGCGGACGTGCCCGAGGCCGCCGTCGACGACCTGGACTGGGCCGACGTGGTGCTCTTCGGCACCCCGACGCGGCTCGGGAACATGTCCGCCCAGGTGAAGGCGTTCATCGACACCACGGGACCGCTGTCGTCCGCGGGCGGGCTCGCGGACAAGGTGTACTCCGCCTTCACGGCCGTCGACACCGCCCACGGCGGGCAGGGCGCCGGCCTCCTCACCCTCGCCAACGTCTTCTTCCACTGGGGCGGCATCATCGTGCCGCCCGGCAGCCCGGAGCCCGTCCCGGACGGCTCGGGGGAGGGGCCGCCCGGCGACGTGGCGCTGGAGGCGGCCCGCTACCAGGCGTGGCGCGCCGTCACGACCGCCGCCGCGCTCGGCGCCAGCCGCCCGCACCCCGTCTGAGGGCCGCGGCGGTACGGGCCGGGGGCCGGCGCCCGTACCCGTACCCCTGCCGACGGGCAGGCGTGATCCGCACGATCCGCTACGGCCCGGAGCGCCCGGTGCCGCCCGCCTGCCGCTCCGCGACCCGCTCCGCATCCTGCTCCGCGTCCGCCGCGCGCCCCGCCGACCACGCCCGCCACAGCGCCGCGTACGGCCCGTCCGCGGCCCGCAGTTCGTCGTGCGTCCCGCTCTCCGCGACCCGGCCCTCCTCCATGACCACGACCCGGTCCGCCGCCGCGGCCTGGCTCAGCCGGTGCGCGACGACCAGCGCCGTACGCCCTTCGAGCGCGCGCTCCGCCGCCTCCTCCAGCCGCCGGGCGCCGAGGCTGCCCGCCTCCGCGGTGGCCTCGTCGAGCACCGCGACCGGCGGGTCGGCCAGCACCAGCCGGGCCAGCGCGAGCTGCTGGGCCCGGTCCGCCGTCAGCCGGTGACCGCCCTCGCCCACCACCGTGTCGAGCCCCTCCGGCAGCGCCTCGGCCCAGCCCAGCGCGCCCACCCGGGCCAGCGCCTCGCGCAGTTCCCCGTCGCCGGCGCCCGGCCGGGCCAGCCGCAGGTCGTCGGCGAGCCGGCCGGCGAAGACGTGCACCTCCTGGGTGACCAGTGCGACCGTACGGCCCGACTCGTCCGGCGCCGCGCCGCCCACGTCGATGCTCCCGGCGGCCGGGACGTGAATGCCCGCGAGCAGCTTGGCCAGCGTGCTCTTGCCCGCCCCGCTCGCACCCACCAGCGCCACCTTCTCCTTCGGCCGCAGCTCCAGGTCCACACCGTGCAGCACGGGACGGCCCGGCTCGTACGCGTGGGAGACGCCGCTCACCGACACCCCGACCGCGGGCCGCGGGCCCTCCGCGGGCCCCGTCCGTCCGGCCGGCGCCTGCTCGCGCGCGTCCACGACGCCGACCAGCCGCGCAAGGCCCGCCGTCGCCGCCTGCGCGTCGTCGAGGAGCACGAGCGCCACGTTCACGGGCCCGAACAGCGAGTGGAAGTAGAGCGCGGCGGCCGTCGCCGTGCCGATCGACGCGGAGCCGTCGCGCACCAGCACGTACCCCGCCACCAGCACCGCGGAGAGCCCCAGGTACTCCGCCACGTGCAGCCGGTTGTAGAAGCCCATCAGCAGCCGCACCCCGCGCAGTCTGAGGTCCACCGCGGCACGCGAGCGGGCGTCCACGCGCCCGGCGTGCAGCGCCTCCAGCCGGTGCGCGCGTACGGTGGCCGCGCCGCTGACGGTGTCGAGGAGCTGCTGCTGCTGCGCCCCGGTGGCGACGCGCTCGCGCGCGTAGAGGGGCACCGCGCGGCGGACGTACCAGCGGGCCGTGTACGCCTGCACGGGCACCGCGAGCAGCGCGGCGAGGAGGAAGCGCCAGTCGAGGACCGCCAGCGCGCCGAGCGTGAGCACGATGGCCAGGACGGAGGAGGCGAGTTGGGGCAGCGCGCCGCGGACCGCCTCGGCGACGCGGGAGACGTCGCGGGTGACGCGGGCGGTCAGGTCGCCGGAGCCGGCCTTCTCCAGCCGGTCGAGCGGCAGCCGCAGCGCGCGCTCGACGAACCGTTCGCGCAGCTCGGCGAGGACGGTCTCGCCGAGCCGGGAGACCATCGTCCGGCCGATCGCGGTCAGCACGCCCTGGCCGGCGGCCACGGCGACCAGCAGCACCACGGGCAGCGTGAGCGCGCCGGCCTCGCGGCGGTCGGTGACCAGGTCGACGATGTGGCCCAGCAGCGGCTGGGTGAGCAGCCCGACGGCGGTGGCCGCGGCCATCATCGCGAACGCGGTCCACGCCAGCGCCCGGCGCGGGCGCAGCAGTTCGCGCACGGCGGCGCGGGTGCGGGCGGGGGTGGCGGTGGGGAGCAGGTCGCGGGCGTCGCCGCCGTGCCGGCCCCGGGCCCCGTCGGGGCCGTCGTGCGCGTCGTCGTACGCGCCGGGCGCCGCGGTCATGCGAGCACCGCCGCCCGGTAGGCCGACTCGTCGCGTACGAGGTCCGCGTGCGGTCCTTCGGCGGCGACCCGGCCGGCGTCGACGAACACGACCCGGTCGGCGACCGCGAGCAGGGCGGGGCTGTTGGTGACCAGCAGAGTGGTCATCCCGGCGCGGTGGTCGCGCAGCCCCTCGGCTATCCGGGCCTCGGTGACCACGTCCACGGCGGTGGTCGGGTCGTGGACGACGAGCACCGGCCGCCCGGCGTGCAGCGCGCGGGCCAGGGCGACGCGCTGCCGCTGCCCGCCGGAGAGCGCGCGCCCGGCCTCGCCGACCTCGGTCTCGCTGCCGCGGGGCAGCGCCCGGCACACCTCGTCGGCCGCCGCGGCGGCCATCGCCGGTCCGGGATCGCGGCCGGGCGGCTCGGGCCCGGAACGGGCGGCCCCGGCAGGCTCCTTGCCGCCGTCCGCGGGTCCGGTACGGCCGGCGCCGCCGCCCGCGCCGCCGGCTCCGGTACCGGGGGTGCCCGCGGGCCCGCTGCCCGCGGCGGCCGTACCCTGCCCCGCGCCCGCCGCCGCGACGTTCTCGCCCACCGTGCCCGCGAAGAGGTCCGCGTCGTGCGCCGCCACCAGGACCGCCGTCCGCAGCTCCGCCGGGTCGAGCCCCGTCAGCGGGACCCCGTCCAGCTCCACCACCCCCGCCGCCGGGTCCTCGATCCGGCCCAGGCACCGCAGCAGGGCCTCCGCCGCGGCCGGTTCCGTCGTCGCGACCCCGACCAGCTCCCCGGCCGCGACCGCCATGTCCACCTCCGTGAGCGCCCCGAGTTCCACGCCGCGCAGCCGCAGTTCGCCCCGGACGGGCTCGGCGAGCCGCCGGTCGCCGGGCACCACGGCGGGCGCCGCGGCCAGCACCCCGGCGACCCGCGCCGCCGACGCCCGCGCCTGGGCGAACTCGGCGTTGACGTAGGCGAACACCTGCAGCGGCGTCAGCAGGAACTGCGCGAGCCCGACGGCCGCGACGAGCTGCCCCAGCGTGATGTCGCCGCTGAGCGCGAGCCGGCCGCCGACCAGCGCCACCAGCGCGATGAAGCCGCCGGTGAGCGCGAGCACGACGCCGTTCTGCCAGCCCTCGGCGCGCGCGGCGCGCAGCGTGGCGGCCAGCGAGTCGCGGCTGGTGGCCCGGTAGCGCTCGACGGCCGCGTCCCGCGCGCCGATGCCCTTGAGCACCCGCAGCCCGGCGATCAGGTCGGCGGCGACGCCCGACGCGGTGGCCGCCTGCTCCTGCTCGGCCGCGCTGCGGTGCTCCAGCGGCTTGCTCAGCAGATGCCCCAGCCACAGCAGCACGGGCGTGCCCGCCAGCACGAGCAGTCCCAGGGGTACGGAGATGAGCAGCAGCGCCACCGCGCTGACCGCCGCGCCCGCGAGCCCCGAGACGCCGACGGTCACGACCATGACGATGTAGCCGACGCGCTTGGCGTCGTCGGTGGCGATGTTCGCCACCGCGCCCGGCAGCCGGCCGCGCTCGGCGCCGCCGCGCGGGTCGAGCACCCGGCCCACCAGCTCCAGCCGCACCCGGTGCGCGGCGAGTTCCGCCGCCCGCTCGGCCGCCTTGACCCCGAGGCGGAAGCTGAACGCGAGCATGACGTACACCACGACGAGCACGAGGAGCCAGCGCACCAGCGCGCCCGCGTCGTCCCCGGCGACCGCGTCGTCGATGACCATGCCGATGAGCACCGGCACCAGTGCCTCGCCGAGCTGGTGCCCGACCGCCAGCACCGAGCCGATCGCGACACCGCGCCGCTGTCCCGCGATCGCGCCCTTCAGCACGTCCCGCCCCGACGGTTTCTCCGCAGCCACCCGCCACCCCACCTCTTCTTCTCCCCGTTCGGAACCGAGTAGGTAAGGCTAGCCTAAGTAGTCCTCGGGCGATCCGGATCCCGGGGGTCCGCGAGCGGGTCCGGGCTCCCGACTCGGCCGTACGCAGGGGTGGTTGGGGCCCCGCCGATCTCTTGACGCGGTGATCGCGTTGGGGAAGGTTGTTGCCCGGACGTGCGGGAGAGCCGGCCCGGCGCGGAGCGTCGCGGTGCCGGCCCGAGGAACAGAGGGGAGACCGTGGTGGACGAGGACTCCGTCGCCGTGGTGGGCGGGAGCATCGCGGGGTGCGCCACGGCGCAGGCGGTGGCGCGGGCGGGTGCGGGGCGGGTCACCGTCTTCGAGCGGGCCGGCGGCGAGCTGCGCGACCGCGGCGTGGGCATAGGTCTGCACGACGCGCGGTTCGCGGAGCTGGAGGCCGCGGGGTACGTGGACTCGTCGATGCCCTGGTCGGGGCTGAACCGCCGGGTGTGGACGATCCGCGACGGAGACGCCGAGCTGGGCCACGGGTTCGCCGAGCAGTACTTCCCGTTCCGCTCCTACAACTGGGGCTCGCTCTGGCACGAGCTGCGCAACCGGGTGCCCGAGTCGGTCACGTACCACACGGGCGCGGCCGTGACCGCCGTCGAGCAGGACGCGGACGGCGTCACCCTCAAGCTCGCCGACGGGCGGCAGGAGCGCTTCGGCGCGGTGATCGGCGCGGACGGGTACCGCTCGGTGGTCCGCGAGGCGATGTTCCCCGGGCTCGCCCCCGACTACGCCGGCTACCTCGGCTGGCGCGGCACCTCGGCCCCGGTCGCGGGCGACCCCGAGACGGACGGCGCCGAGGCGCGCGTGGTCGTCTTCCCCGGCGGCCACTGCATGATGTACCTCATCCCCGCCGCGGGCGGCGGCTTCCGGATGAACTGGGTGCTCTACGCCGTCCCGCCGGACGACCCCGACCTGCTGCTCGACCTGCGTACCCCGACCTCGCTGCCCCCGGGCCGGGTCGCCGCGAAGCTCACCGCGTACCTGCGCGACCTCGTCGCCGAGCACTTCCCGCCGTACTGGGGCCGGTGCGTGCTGCGTACCGCGCCCGAGGATTCCTTCATCCAGCCGATCTACGACCTGGAGGTGCCGCGGCTCGCCGTGGGCCGGCTGCTGCTCGCGGGCGACGCCGCCACGGTCGTACGGCCGCACACCGGCGGCGGCAGCGTCAAGGCGCTGCAGGACGCCACGGCGCTGGAGGCCGCCTGCCGCGCCGGGGGCGGCTGGCCGGAGATCGCCGCCGCGTACGACGCGGACCGCACCCCCGTCGGCGCCGCCATGGTCGCCCTCGGCCGCCGGCTGGGCCGGGCCCAGGTCGAAGAGACCCCGGACTGGCAGAAGATGGGGCAGCCGGAGTTCGACGCCTGGTGGCAGGAGCAGAACCAGGGCCCCGACCGCAGCAGCGGCTTCGGCGGGCACGCGCTCAAGCGCGGCTGAGGGGTGCGGACTTGATCGCGACCCGGTTCGAACTGTCGTACCATCTCTGAAATTTCAGACGGAACCTGATCGAAACGGATTGGTCACAGGTAGAGATTGCATCTCCCTCGTGCATATTTTGATGTTGTACTCGCCCGTAACTTATACTTCCGACTTAGCATCAGACACATCGCTCAGCCCACCCTCAGCAGGAGCGATGGATGCACCGACCCCCACATGTCACACCCTCCCCATCGCAAGGTAATCCCGTGTCAGCTTTACTGTGTCATGACCCCGACGTAGGGGTTGCGTAGTGAGGATCAACCGTCGACTCGTCCTCCTGGTCGCCGTTCCCCTTGTGGTGGCCATCGCCTTTTCCGTGCGAGCGCTCGCGCCGGCGACCACCCAGGCGTTCCAGGCCAACAGGCTGGCGCAGATGGTGGATGCCGCCGAGTCCGCCGCGGAGCTGACCGCCCGGTTGCAGGACGAACGTGCCGCCGCAACCGCGCTGGTCGCCTCCCAGGGCGACGCCACCGCGTTCCGCAAGGCGACAGACGCCACGGACGCAGGTATCTCGGAGTACACCGAGAAGCGCAGGAAGCTCGAGTCCCTGCCGCACAACGCCGATCTCGCCGTGCAGCGGATCGACCGCTCGCTGGCCGAACTGCCCTCGCTGCGTGCCCAGGCGCGCTCGGGCAGCGGCACGCTGTCCGCGCTCGCGTTCGGATACCGGATCACGATCGCCGACCTCGTCGACTACCGGGACGGCATCGCCCAGGCCGACGGCGTCGACGCCGACATCGCCGACCGGATCCGGGCCTCCGCGTCGTTCGCGCGCGCCGAGGAGCACGCGGCGCAGCAACAGGTCGTGGTCCTCAGGGCGTTGGACAACGGCGGCTTCACCTCGGCCTCCCGGCGCACCTTCGACGCCACCGAGATCGGCTTCTTCGAGACGATGAGCTCCTTCGTCGCCCTCGGTCCGCAGGAGTGGCGCGCGTGGCTGGAACACGCGCTCTCGGCTCCGGGCACCCTGCCCGCGCAGGGGATGCAGGACCAGGTGAGCCGCACCCCGATCGGGGAGAAGCTCGGCATCTCCGCCGTCGAGTGGAGGGAGGCCACGGCCAACCGGCTGACCGAGCTGCGCTCGGTGGAGCGCCGCGTCAACGAGGCCGTGCACACGGACGTCACCGAGGAACGGTCCACGCTCATCTGGTGGGCGGTCATCGAGATCGTCGTGGTGCTGGTGACGCTCATCGGCGTGCTGCTCTTCGCGCTCCGGGTCGGCCGCGTGATCATCCGCCGGCTGCGCGACCTGCGCAACGCGGCGCACTCGGTGGCCACGGAACGGCTGCCGCAGATCGTCAGCGACCTCTCCCAGCCGGGCGCGCTCGGCGGCGCCACGCCGGAACAGGTCGCCGACAGCTCCGGCAGCCCGGTGGAGACCACCGGCGAGGACGAGATCGGCGAGGTCGGCGAGGCGTTCAACTCCGTCCACCACGAGGCGGTACGGCTCGCGGCCCAGCAGGCGCACGCGCACGAGCAGTTCGCGGAGACGCTGGTCGGCGTCGCCCGCCGCGGTGCGCAGCTCACCTCCGTCATGGTGTCCGAGCTGGACGCGGTTCAGCGCGACGAGGCCGACCCGGAGCGGATGAAGATCCTCTTCGCGCTCGACCACCTCGCCATCCGCATGGAGCGCAACACCAACAACCTGCTGGTGATGGGCGGTTACGGACACGCCCGGGTACGCGAATCGGACGCGCCCTGCGCGACCGTGGTCGTCGCCGCCGCCCAGCAGATCGAGCGGTTCGAGCGCGTCGCCATGGGGATCGTGGAGCAGGGGATCGGCATCGCCGCCCGCGCGGTGCACGACCTCGCGCACATCCTCGCCGAACTCCTCGACAACGCCACCCGCTTCTCGCCCCCCGACAAGCAGGTGGGCGTGGCGGTCTGGCGGCTGTGGGACCGCGCCGTGGTGCAGATCGTCGACGAGGGCGTCGGCATGACCCCCGAGCGCCGCGACGAGCTGAACGCCCGGCTGGCCAACCCGCAGACCGGCGTCGGCGCCGTGCGGTCCATGGGTCTGCACGTCGTGGCCCGGCTCGCCGACCGGCACGGCATCGTGGTCGAGCTGCGCTCCTCCGCGGGCCCCGGCACCATCGCCGAGGTCACCCTCCCGCCGACGGTCCTCGTGGCCGTCGAGGAGGAGACGATGGCGGAGGGCGAACGGCCGCTGACGGAGGGGGAGACGAGCGTCTTCGCCGCCCCCGACCGCGCCGTGCCTGGCCCGCGCAAGCCGATGGACGAGCCCGTCGCCGCCGCCGCGCCCCGGCGCGGCGCGGCGGGCGCGGGTGGTGCCGCCCCCGGCGGCACCACCCCGCGCGGCGGGACCCCGGGCGCCGCCGCTCCGGGCGCCGCCGCTCCGGGCGGCGCCGCTCCGGGCGCCCGGGAGGCGGAGGCCGGAGACGGTGGCGCGCGGCGCAACCTGCCGTTCGGCCCGGACTACGATCCGGCCGACCGCGTCGCCGGCGTCAGCCCCTCGGGGCTGCCCGTGCGGATGCGCCAGCCGGCGGACCAGTGGCCGCGGTTCCCCAAGCGCGACGGGGAGAACAAGCCGGGCGGCCGGAGCGAGCGGAAGGCGGCGCCCACGAAGCGCCGGGACTCCCGGCAGATCTCCGACGTACTGGCCGCGTACACCCAGGGCATCAGCAGGAGCACCGGCCGCCGTGAGGGAGCCGGAGGGGCCGCCGATCGCGGCCGCCCGGCAGGTACGGGCGGCAGCGGTGGCGACGGCAACGGCGACGGCCGTCCCCGTAACGACGACGGAGGCCGTGCCCGTACCGCCAGGAACAGCGGCCGTACCCGGACCGCAAAAGACGACGACTCGCAACGGAGCACGTGATGACTACCCCATCCACCGCCGACCTGAGCTGGCTGCTGAGTGACTTCGCCCGTCGTATCCCCGAGGTCACCCAGGTCATCGCCGTCTCCGTGGACGGCCTCGCCCTGGCCTTCACCGGGGTGGACCAGGACGACGCGGACCGGCTGGCAGCCATCGCCTCCGGCATCGTCAACCTGCTCTCCGGCGCTGCCCAGTTGATCGAGGCCGACCCCGTCGAGCACAGCCTGACGGCCATGGAGGGCGGCTACATGTTCTCCATGGCGGTCTCCAGCGGTGCGTCCCTCCTGGTCACCACCAACAGGGACGCCGACATCGGCGAGGTCAGCTACATGATGTCCGAGCTGATCAACCAGGTGGGCGACGCCCTCAGCCCGCAACTGCGCGACTCGCAGCCCGCTTCCTGACGCCGCCGCACGGGCGGGAACCCCCTCACCCCGCCCGCGCGCCCGGTCGCAAGCTCCGTCGTTCGTCTGCCTGTCGTCGCCCCTCTTCTGCCCCCACCCCCGACACCCCCCGGACCGACCCCCCCAGCCCATCCCTCATATTTTTCCCTCGGGAGCCTTCGTGTTCGTCAACGCATCCATACGCCGTCCCGGCCGTAGCAGAACCCGGGCCGTCGCCGCCACAGCAGCAGCAGTCTCGCTGGCCCTCGCCGGCTGCAGCGGCGGCGACAGCGGCTCCGGCGACGAGACGGTGAAGGTGGGCCTGCTCGCCGCCCTCTCGGGGACGTACGAGGCCGTGGGCACCGACCTGCGCAACGGATTCCAGCTCTACCTGGACACGCACAACGGCAAGCTGGGCGGGCGCGAGGTCGAACTGTCGGTGGGCGACGAGGGGGACGGCCCGCCCACCGCGGTGCCGGCGGCCACCAAGCTGGTGAAGAAGGACCGGGTCGACGTGATGACCGGCATCGTCGCCAACGGCTCCTACCAGGCCGTGCTGCCGATGCTGGAGCAGAACAAGATCCCGCTGGTCAGCTCCAACGGCCGGCCGGAGCTCAAGGACGTCTCGCGCGTCTGGCACACCAGCTTCCTGTCGAAGGACTACGGCACCGCCATCGCCCAGTACGTCAAGGACGAGGTCGACGGCCCGGTCTACGCCATCGGCCCCGACTACCAGGGCGGCTACGACCAGCTCGGCGGCTTCACCGAGACCTTCGACGAGATCGGCGGTGAACTGGCCAACTCCGACGGCGAGACCACCTGGACGCCGTTCCCCGACACGACCAACTTCACCCCGTACTTCGCCGACATCGCCCAGTCCGACGCCAAGGCGGTGTACACCTTCTACGCGGGCAAGGCGGCGATCGACTTCGTCAAGCAGTACGCCCAGTCCGACGTCGCCGACCTGCCGCTGTACGCCTCCGGCTCGCTCACCGAGGGCAGCATCCTCCAGGCCCAGGGCGAGGCGGCGGACGGCATCCAGTCGGTCTCCAACTACGTCGCGGACCTGGACAACGAGGCCAACCGGAAGTTCGTCTCCGACTGGACCGCCAAGCACGACACCCCGCCCACCGGGTACGCCGTGGCCTCGTACGACGCCGCCGCCGTGCTCGACATGGCCATCGCCGCGGCCGCCGAGAAGGGCGAGGTGAACTCGGACACCATCAACACCGCCCTCGGCAGCCTCGGCCAGATCGAAAGCCCGCGCGGCATTTGGGCGTTCGGCAAGAAGTCGCACGCGCCGGTGCAGAAGTGGTACCTGCGCGAGGTCCGCAAGGACGGCAAGCAACTCTCCAACGTCACGGTCCAGGACCTGGCCACGCTCGGCGACTGACATGGGGGCGTTCGATGCCCAGCTCGTGCCGGCGGTCGACGGCGTCGCCTACGGGCTGCTGCTCTTCGTCGTCGCCGCCGGCCTGAGCCTGGCGTTCGGCACCGCCGGGGTGCTGAACCTGGCGCACGGCACGCTGTACGCGGTCGGCGCCTACACCGGCGCCGAGCTGAGCGACGGGACCTGGGGCGGCCTCGCCCTCGGTCTCGTCGCCGGCACCGCGGCCGCCTGCGCGGCGGGTGCCCTGCTCTCCGCCGCGACGGCGCCGCTCGCCCGCCGCGGGCATCTGGACCAGGCGCTGCTCACCTTCGGCCTCGCGCTGATCGGCGGCAACCTGCTCGTGGAGGGGTTCGGCGCGGACGAGATGCCGGTACGCATCCCGGACGCGCTGGACACCTCCGTCGACCTCCTCGGCCACCGTTACCCCGCCTACCGGCTCGGGTTCATCGTCATGGCCGTCGTCCTCGCCGCGGCCGGCACCTGGGTGCTCACCCGCACCCGCGCGGGCGCCGCCGTACGGGCCGCCGCCGACGACCCCGAGATGCTGGCCACCACCGGGCTCAGCCCCCGGGTCGTGCACACCGGCGTGCTCGCCGCGGCCGGCGCGCTGGCCGGCGCCGCGGGCGTGCTCGGCGCGCCGATCATCGGCCCCGGTCCCGGCACCGGGGACACCGTGCTGATGCTCTCCCTCGTGGTCGTCGTCCTCGGCGGGCTCCGCTCGCTGTGGGCGACGCTGGTCGCCGCCATCGGCGTCGGCGAGGTGCAGACGCTGGGCGTGTCGGTCGCCCCCGACTGGGCGCCGTACCTGCTCTTCGCCGCCATGGCCGCGGTGCTGATCCTGCGCTCGGGACGCGGGCTCGCCGAGCCGCACGGCCCGGAGCACGACGCCGACCCGCCGCCCGACCCGGCGGAGCGGCTGCGCCGCAGGCTGGCCCGAGTGCCGTGGCCCTGGCGGGGGATGCGGGCGGCGCGCGGCGCGCAAGCGGCAGCCGCGGGTTCCGGCGCCGGGCGGACCGCCACGGCGGTCCGCGCCGCGGCCCCGCTGCTCGCGCTGGTCGTCGTGCTGGCCGTGCTGCCGACGATGCTCGACGCCTACGCGCTCTCCCTCGCCGGCTACGCCCTGGCCCTCGGCCTGCTCGCGGTGAGCGTCACCGTGGTCACCGGCTACGCCGGGCTGCCCACCCTCGGGCAGACCGCGCCGTTCGCCGTCGGCGCGTACACCACCGCCAAACTCGCCGAGAACGACTGGACGGTCGGGCCCGTGCAGGTGGTGATCTCCGCGGCCGTCGCCGCCGCGTTCTGCGTCGTGACGGGCCCCGCGGTGATCCGCGCCCGCGGCACCACCGTGCTCATGATCACCCTCGCGGTCGGCGAGCTGACCGCCATCGCCATCGGTCAGTGGAAGTCCGTGACCGGCGGCACCGACGGCCTCGCCGGCTTCCCCTCCACGCAGGCGTTCTGGGGCGGCGAACCGCTCTTCGAGGAGCTGGCGATCTACCAGTACGCGGCCGTGGTCGCCGTCTGCGTCGTCGCCGCCGCGCTGGTGCTGCTGCGCTCGCCGGCCGGCAAGCTGCTCACCGGCTCGCGGGAGGCGGAGGAGCGGATGCGCGCCTCGGGCCACCCGGTGACCCGGTACCTGCTGCTGGCGTACGTCGGCGCGGGCGCACTCGCGGGCGCGGGCGGCTCGCTGCTCATCGCCGTGCAGAGCTACGTCTCGCCGGCCGACGTCGGCTTCGAGATCGCCGCGCTCGCGCTGCTCGCGGCCGTCATCGGCGGCATCACCTCGGTCATCGGCGCGCTGGTGGGCGCGGGGCTCATCGTCTACACCCGCGACTGGCTGGCCGGTTCGTGGCCGGGCCACGGGCCGCTGCTGCTCGGCGTGCTGTTCGTTGCGGCGGTCTACCTGCTGCCGCGCGGGCTCGCCGGGCTCGTGTCCGGCGCACCCCGCGTGGTCGCCGCGGACGGCGAGGGCGACGGCGGCGCCGCGGGGCGCCTGCCCGCGCCCCGCAGCCCGGGCGACACGGAGCCGCAGGACCAGCAGGACCAGCAGGACCAGCAGGACCGGCAGGAGCCGCCGGAACCGGCGGAGGCGGGCCCGCCGGCCCGGGGACGGAAGGGGACGACGTGACCGCGCGCGCCGCGGCTCGCCCCGGCCGTCGTACGGGCCGGACGGCGGCCTCCGCCGCCGGCCGCCCCGCTCCTCGTACGGAAGGCGGCCGTGTGACCGCATCCGGCCCCGCCGCCCGCGTACGGAAGGGCACCCCGTGACCGCATCCACCGCAGCCTCCACCGCCCTCGAACTCGCCGGTCTCACCCGCCGCTTCGGCAGCCTCACCGCCGTCGACGACGTCTCCCTCGACCTGCCCGCCGGCGCCCGGCACGCCCTCATCGGGCCCAACGGCGCGGGCAAGACCACCCTGCTCAACCTCATCGCCGGCACCGAGCGGCCCGACGAGGGTTCCATCACCTTCCTCGGCCGCGACGTGACCCGTACCGCGCCCGCGCGGCGCAGCCGCCTCGGCGTGGCCCGCAGCTTCCAGCAGCCCACCGCCATCGCCGACCTGAGCGTCCTGGACAACGTGCTGCTCGCCTCCTGGCGGCACCACCCCGAGCGCCGCGGCGCCTGGCGGCGGAGCGCGCGCCGGGGGCGGCTGGCCGCCGCGGCGGCGGAGCGGCTCGCGGACGTGGGCCTCGCCGGGGTGGCGGACCGGCCGGCCGGCTCGCTCTCGCACGGCCAGCGCCGGCTGCTCGACCTCGCCGCCGCGCTCGTCGCCCGCCCGCGCGTGCTGCTGCTCGACGAGCCCGCCGCCGGGCTCACCGACCGGGACGTGGTCCGGCTGCTCGACGTGCTCGGCTCCCTGGACGACGGCATCGCCGTGCTGCTGGTGGAGCACAACACCGAGGTGGTCGCGCGGCTGGCCCGTACGGTCACGGTGCTGGTGACCGGGCGGGTGCTGGCCTCCGGCCCGGTCCGGGAGGTCTTCGAACTGCCCGAGGTGCGCAGCGCGTACCTGGACGCCGCCACCACGGCCGACGCCCCGGCGCCCGCCGGCACTCCGGATGCCGCCGCCGCCCACGACACCGGCGCCAAGAGGTGACCCGACCCATGCTCCGCATCTCCGGGCTGTCCGCCGGCTACCACGGCGGCACCGTCCTCCACGACCTCGACCTCGATGTCCCCGAGGGCAGCGTGCACGCCGTCGTCGGCCACAACGGCGCCGGGAAGACCACCCTCGTCCACGCCGTCGCCGGCCTGCTGCGCCCGGCCACCGGCACCGTCGAGGTCGCGGGGCGCGACGTCACCGGGCGCCCGGCGCACCGCATCGCCCGCGCCGGTGTCGGCCTCGTACCCCAGGGCCGCCGGGTGTTCGCCCGGCTCACCGTCGCCGAGCACATCCGCCTCGCCCACCGCCCGCCCCGCGACGGCGGGGCCGTCCGCCCCTGGACGCCGGAGCGGGTGCTCGACCTGCTGCCCCGGCTCGGCGAGCGCAGCACCCACCGCGGCACCGACCTGTCCGGCGGCGAGCAGCAGATGCTCGCGCTGGCCCGCGCGCTGCTTGGCTCGCCGCGCGTGCTGCTGCTCGACGAGCCGACGGAGGGCCTGGCGCCGGTGCTGGTGGGGCAGATCCTCGACCTGGTCCGCACGCTGGCGGGGGAGGGGCTGGCGGTGCTGCTGGTCTCGCCGAGCCCGGCGTCGGCCGCACTGTGCGCCGACACGGTGACGGTGCTGACGTCGGGCCGGGTCACGGCCCGGCTGGGCGGTCCCGAGGTGCGCAAGGACCCGGCGGAGCTGCACGAGGCGCTGGCGCTGACGGCCCACTGACGCGGGGGTGAGCCCGCGCGCCCGGCACGCCCTCGGAGGCGGGCACGGCGCCGCTCACCCGCTCACCCGCCGCCGCTGGCGGTACCGGCGGCGCTGGGCAAGTCTGGTGACCGTACGTGGATCCAGCGGCGCCCCGCGCGCCGCGCGCGCTGACGGAGGCCGATGGTGAGTGCACCGGTGCTGGTGGGCGTCGACGGGTCCGCCGAGGGCCTGGCGGCCGTCGCCGTGGCGGCCCGCGAGGCGCGGCTGCGCGGCACCGCGCTGCGTGTCGTGCACGCCTTCTTCTGGCCGATGATGCGGGTACCGCTGGAGCCGTCGTCGATGGGCCCGCCCGAGGGTGGGCTGCGCAACCAGGCGGAGCAGGTGGTCGCCGAGGCCGTACGGCACGCGCGCGAGGCGGAACCGGACGTCGAGGCGGAGGGCGCCGTCGTCACCGGCGACACCCTGCCGGTGATGGCGGAGGAGTCGCGCGGCGCGGCGCTGGCCGTCGTCGGCAGCCGCGGGCTCGGCGCGTTCGCCGGCCTGCTGCTGGGCTCGACGGCCGTGCACCTGGCGGCGCACGGCCACTGCCCGGTGCTCGTCGTACGCGGCGAGGGCGGCCCGGCGCGCGAGGGCCCGGTGGTCGCGGGCGTGGACGGCTCGCGGTCCGGCGACGCGGCCATCGAGTTCGCCTTCGCCGAGGCGTCGATGCGCGGCACGGGACTCGTCGCCGTACACGCCTGGTCGCCGTGGCGGGCCGAGGCCCCGCGGCCGCAGGACCCGGCGGCGCCGTACGCGAGCGGGCCGGGCGACCTGGCCGTGAACGAGGAGCGCGTGCTCGCCGAGTCGCTGGCGGGCCGTCAGGAGCGCTGCCCGGACGTGTCCGTCGACCGCCGCGTGCTGCGCGGCGGTCCCAGGGAGGCGCTGATCGAGGCGAGCCGGGAGGCGTCGCTGGTGGTCGTGGGCGCCCGGGGCCGCGGGGGCTTCACCGGGATGCTGCTGGGCTCGGTGAGCCAGGCGCTGCTGCATCACGCGGACTGCCCGGTGGCGGTGGTGCGGCCGGAGCCGGACACGCGCTGACGGGCCGTACGAAGGGGGCGGGGCCCAGCGCTCCTCCCGCGAGTGCCGGCCCCCGCCCGCCCCCCCCGGCCCGGGCTACCGGACCCGCCGCAGCAGCGCCACCGCCACCCCGCCGCCCAGCACGACGACCGCGAGCCCGCCGACCAGGGCGCTGGACATCCCGGAGTTGAACGCCTCTCGCGCCGCCCCCGCGAACTCCGCGCCCCGCGCGCCCCCGACCTCGTCGGCGACGCGCAGCGCGCCCGCCAGCGAGTCGCGGGCGGTGCCGGAGGAACCGTCCGGCAGCCCTTCGGCGGCCCGGCCGACCTCGCTCCGGTAGGCGGAGTTGAAGACGCTGCCGAGGACGGCGATGCCGAGGACGCCGCCCAGTTCGCGGGTGAGGTCGTTGAGCGCGGAGGCGACGCCCTGCTTGCCGTCCGGGAGCGCGGCGACGATCGCCTCTGTCGCCGGGGTCGCCGCGAAGGCGACGCCCGCGCCCAGGACGGCGGTGGCGACGAGGAAGCCCCAGATGCCGGAGCCGCCGACGACGGCCGCCAGCACCAGCAGCCCGGCGGCGATCAGCGCCATGCCGAGCCCGATGACGACGGCCATGCCGTACCGCTTGGCCAGCGCGGGTGCGACGGGGGAGAAGACCATGGCGCCGGCGGCCATCGCGACGAGCGCGAGCCCGGCGCGTATCGGCGAATAGCCGAGGATCTCCTGGAGGTACTGCAGGCCGAGGAAGAAGAACCCGAACATGGCGAGCGTCTCGGCCGTGATGACCAGCGACCCGGCCGAGACCCCGGGCAGCCGGAACACCCGCAGATCGAGCAGCGGATACGGGGTGCGCAGCTCCCACCGTACGAACGCGCCGAGCGCCGCGGCCCCGACGGCGAAGCCGCCGAGCACCGCGCCGTGCGCCCAGCCCCGTTCCGGCCCCTCCACGATGCCGAAGACCACCGCGCCGATGCCGGTCACCGAGAGCAGGGCGCCCACGACGTCCAGCGGCGCGGCGGAGGCGGCGCGGGAGGCGGGGGCGAGCACGGCGGCGGCGAGCAGGGCGACGGCGGCGAGCCCGGCGTTGACGGCGAAGACCGAGCGCCACGAGTACGCCTCCAGCAGCCCGCCGGCGAGCAGCACGGCCAGCAGCGCGGAGCCGAAGCTGACGCCGGACCAGATGCCGACGGCCCGTCCGCGGCTCTCCGGCGGATGGACGGCGGTGATGATCGAGAGGGTCATCGGCATGACGAGCGCGGCGCCCACCCCGGCCACGCCCCGGAGAACGATGACGAGGGTCACGTCGTCGATGAGCAGGACGGCACCGGAGGCGAGGCCGAAGACGGCGAGCCCGGTGAGGAGGACGCCCTTGCGCCCGTAGCGGTCGCCGAGCGCGCCGCCGGCGAGGAGGAGCCCGGCGAAGGTGACGCCGTAGGCGTTCATGACCCACTGCAGTTCCGCTTCCGTGGCCTCCAGGTCGCGGGCCATGCCGGGTACGGCCACGAGCAGCGAGGCGAGCATGCCGACGACCACGGCGAGGGCGAGGCACATCACGGTGAGCACGGCGGTGCGACGGCCGGGGCCGACGGCGGGTGGCGGCATGGGCACTCCGAAGATTCAAACGAGCGATTGAAGCGATCGTTTGAATCTTTACCACGGGATCGGCGCCGCCTTCAAGCGAGCGTTTAAACTCCGGTCGATGTCCACGCCACGCTCCACCGCCACCCGCACCCGCCTCCTCGACGCCGCCGAGCGGCTCTTCGCCGAGCACGGGTTCGCCGCGACCTCCCTGCGCACCGTGACCGACGCCGCGGAGGCGAACGTGGCCGCGGTGAACTACCACTTCGGCTCGAAGGAAGGGCTGCTACGCGCCGTCGTCGAACGCGCGATGGCAGCCGTGAACGGCGAACGCCGCCGCCTCCTCGGCGAACTCCGCGCCGCCGCCGACCCCCCGGGCGCGGCGGACCTGGTCCGCGCCTTCGTCACCACCGGCGCGCACGTCGGCGACGCCGGGGCGGGCGGCGCGGACCTGCGCCGCTTCCTGGGCCGGGTCGTCTGCGAACCGGACCCGGCGATCCGCCGCCTCTTCGGCGCGGAAGTCGCCCCGGTGGAAGGCGAGTACCTGGACGCCCTCACGACGGCGCTGCCCCACCTCACCCCGGCCGAGGTCGCGTACCGCTACCGCGCCATGGTCGGCCTCCTGGCCCTCCACCAGTCCGGCACCCTCACGGACTTCCACCCGGGCCCACCCCCGGCGGACCCGCGGGGCCAGGACGACGTGGAACGCCTGACGACCTTCCTGACGGCGGCCTTCGAGGCCCCGGCCTCGGACGTTCCCTCCGGAACTGTAAAGGGGGTCAAGTGATTTGCCGACTGAAAAGCGGGTCGCTAAGATCGGCGCTCTCGCAGCGACGGCAGTCGCTGCGAAAACCCCCTATGAAAGGTTCGTCTTGCGCTCCATAGCCATCCTGGCCACGCCCGCTGTCCTCGCCATTGCCGCCTTTGCTGTCTTCGCGGGAGTGAACCAGTGGATGTATCAGGAGCCCGCCCACGCCCCCGTCGGCTCCAGCGCACACAGCACTGTCTGACGCTCTGTCAGTGCTTCCCGACCGGCTCCTGATCTGATCACGAGCCGGTCATTCCATGCTCCCGGAGCAGCCGCGCCACCCTGTCCGCGTCCGAGTCCGCCTCCCGCGCGCGGTAGAGCCCCATCGCCAGTTCCGCGCACCGCCTCATCTCGCCCACATCGCTCGCCGCCAGCGCCACCCTTGCCAACCCCTCCAGCGCGTGCGCGCTGCCGAGAGGGATGCCGGCCTCGTCGGCGATCCGGTGGCCCAGTTCGTAGGTCTCGCGCGCGGCCGTGAGCTTGCCGGACCGCCGGTGTACGTCGGCCATCCCGACCAGCGCCCGCTGTCGTTCGTACGCGTTCCCGATCGTCGCGGCCAGCCGCGCGGCCATACCGAAGTGCAGCACGGCCTCGCTGCGCCGGCCGGACTCCGCGTACAGGTTGCCCAGGCTCGTCAGCGCATGGACCTCGCCCAGGGCGTCACCCGCCGCCCGGTGGCTCTGCAGCGCCTGGTGGAAGGAGGCCAGCGCTTCCGTGGTGTGGCCGGTCGCGTGGTGCACGATGCCCAGGTTCGTGGAGAGGATGGCCAGGTCACCGCGCTCACCGCACCGCCGCATCAGGGCCAGTGACTGCTCGTAGCAGGCGCGGGCGGCGTCATAGTCGCCCTCGCCGCGCCGGAGCTCCCCCATGTTGTTCAACGCCATGGCCTCCCCGTAGAGATCGCCGATCTCGCGGCGCAGGGCCAGCGTCGCGTGTGCGGTCTCCACCGCCTCGCGGTGCCGCCCGGCGTACCGGAGCGCGAGTCCCCGGACGTTCAGGCACTGGGCCTCACCGTGGCGGTCGCCGCCCTTCGCGTACAGGCTCAGCGCCTCGTTCAGCACGCGCAGGGTCGCCTCGCTGTCCCCGGCCGTGACATGGGCCCTGGCCACCTGCAACAGCGCGTCGGCACACCCGAGTTCGTCCCCTCTCCGGCGGAACTCCGCCAGCGCCTCGCGGGCGTTGCGCAGGGCCTCCTCCGGGTTCTCCTTGGCCAGCCGCGCCGCCCGGTCCACCAGCGTGCGGGCCAGGGCGGCCGTGTCGCCGCGGGTGCGCAGGACGCCGAGGGCCGCGTCGTAGAGGGCAGCCGCGGGCTCCCGGGCGCCCCAGCGCTCCAGGGACGGGGCGAGTACGTGCGGGAAGAGCGCCGCCGTCGCCGGGGACGCGGTGGCGGCGTGGGCGGCGGTGGCCAGGAGGTTGGCCCGTTCCACCGACAGCCAGACGGACGCCACGTCCGCGTCCGCGAACTGTGGTGCGTACGGGGAGACCAGGCCCGGCGGCAGCGGCAGGATGCGGTGGTGCGGATGGGCGAGGCGGGTCGCGCGGTGGGCCGCGGTCAGGTAGTGGGCGGCGAGGCGGTCGAACGCCGCCTGCCGCGCGGCCGGTTGCAGGTCGTGCTGGCCGGCCTGGAGGCCGAAGGCGCGGGTGAGGTCGTGGAGGCGGTAGCGGTCGCGTACGGGCTCGTCCAGCAGGTTGCAGTCCTGCAGTTCGTCGATGCTGCGCCGCGGCCCCGCAGGAGGCACGTCCGGCGCGGCGCCCACGAGCGCCAGCACCGCGGTGGGCGGCAGGTCGGGACCGGGGGCCAGGGCCAGGGCGCAGAGCATGTCCCGGGCCGGGGCGCTGAGTTCCTCGTACGACAGCCGGAAGGCGGCGGCCACCGCGGGGTCCAGCTCGTCGAGGGGGTCGGCGGCCTGGCTGAGCCGGTCGAGGAGGTGCGGGAGGTCCCAGGAGCCGCGGTGCCGGAAGCGGCCAGCGAGGAACTGCAGGGCGAGCGGGTTGCAGCCACAGGCGGAGACGACTCCGGCCAGCGTCGCGCCGTCGCCCCGCAGCCGGGCGGCGCCGACGACACGCGTGAACAACTCCGCCGCCTCCGCCGCCGACAGCACCTCCAGGTGCAGTTCTTCGGCGCCGTCCAGTCGCAGCCGGTTGCGGCTGGTGACGATCGCCCGGCAGTCGGGCGAGGCGGGCAGCAGCGGCTCGACCTGCGCGGCGTCGCGGGCGTTGTCGAGGACCAGGAGCAGCCGCCGGCGCGCCGTCCACTCCCGCCACGCGCTCGCCCGCTCGTCCAGGGTGTCCGGCAGATTCGGCGCCCCACACGTCTGCAGCAGCACGGCGAGCGCCTCGGCCGGACCGTAGGGCTGCTGCCCGCTGAACCCGCGCAGGTCGAGGAAGAGCTGCCCGTCGGGGTACGCGGGGCCGAGCCCGTACGCAACGTGGACGGCCAGACTGGTCTTGCCGACGCCGGGCATCCCTTCGATCACGGTAAGCGGTAACGCCCGTTTCTCCTGCCCGCCGTCCGCCGCCCCCGGCCCCGTTCCCTTGCCCGTGCGCGCGTCAGCGAGGAGCAGGCTCAGCTCGCTCGTCCGGCCGGTGAAGTCGTGCGTGTCGCGGGGCAGGTTGGTGCGGGGCGGGGGCGTCACCGCCGCGTCGACCGGGGTGCCGGCGGCGGGCGTGGGCGCGGCGAGCAGTTCGCGGTCCTGCTCCAGGATGCGCCGGTGCAGGTCGCGCAGCTCCGCGGCGGGCGCCATGCCCTGCTCCTCGTCGAGCCTGCGGTGCGTGGTGCGGTAGAGGTCGAGGGCCTCGGCGTGCCGGCCGCACCGGTACAGCGCCAGCATCAGGGAGGCGACGAGCCGCTGGGCCAGCGGGTTCTCCGCCACCAATTCCCGTAACTCCCCGATCAGATCCGAGTGCCGGCCCGCCTCCAGCTCCAGCCGGATCCGCTGCTCCCGCACCCGGTGCAGATCCTCCAGCAACCGGGCGCGGGTGGCGGTCGCCCACGTCCCCGGGAACTCGGCCAGCGGCTCGCCCCGCCAGAGCGACTCCGCCGTGCGCAGCAGCCCCACCGCCTGCCACCGCTCGCCCTGCGCGACGGCCGTCGCGGTCTGGGTCCGTAACTCCTCGAACCGCAGCAGGTCGACGCTCCCCGGCCCGACCCGCAGCCGGTAGACGCCGGGCGAGGGCCGCTCCAGTTCGATCGCGTCCCGGTACGGCTTCAGCCTGCTGCGCAGCCGCGAGAGCAGGCTGTGCAGCGTGCCCTGCGCGCTCGGCGGCGGAAAGCCGTCCCAGACGCGCTCCGTCAGTGCCTCTGCGGTGACCGACCGCCCGCGCGCGTGCACCAGTACGGCCAAGACGCAGCGCTCCTTGACCGAACCGAGGTCGCGGCGCTGCTCGCCCTGCCAGAGTTCCAGCGGTCCCAGAGCCCGTAGTTCCACCCGTCGCTCCACCATCGACCCGCGGGACCGTCGCCCCGCGGTCGGATCCCCTCCGTGGTGGCGGCGCCCCGCCCGCACGCCGGGGACACCACACCATCGCCACGCCGGTACGGATACACCAGGGGAGCGGGACGGGGCGCACGGATGCGTGCGCCGGGCGCGCGAAGGACATCCCGCAGGCGAGCGCAGGAATTCCGCCGCCCCCTCGCCGTGCCGGGTGCCTTCGGCGTGGAAGCGCCCGGTGCCGAGCGGGTGTTCAGGTGGCGATGCCCGACAGCAGGAGGTCCACCGTGCCCTCCAGGAAGGTCTCGTCCAGGGGCTCGCGGGTCAGCAGCAGGCGGGTGTGGAGGGGGCCCGTCAGGGCCTCGAAGGCCAGGCGGCGGTCGACGCCGGGGCGGAGTTCGCCGCGGGACTCGGCGCGGTCGAGGACCGTCGCGCCGACCGCGAACCGGGTGGTCCAGAACTGGTCGCGGGCCGCCTCGTACTCCGCGAGGTCCTCCTGCACCGCCATGCGCAGCAGCAGGCCCCCCAGCGGGGTGCGGACGAAGGCGGCGGTGTCGTGGAGGAGGGCGAGGAGGTCGGTGCGGAGGGCGCCGGTGTCGGGGGTGGGGAGGTCGGTGCGGGTGCGGTCGAGGACCGCGTCGAGGGCGAGGGCGGACTTGGTGCCCCAGCGGCGGTAGATCGACGTCTCGTGGACGCCGGCGCGCTGGGCGACCTCGGCGATCGACAGCGCGTCGGCGCCGCGCTCCAGGACGACGTCGATCGTCGCCTGCAGCACGGCGGCGCGGACGCGGGCGCTGCGGCCGCCCGTTCTGCGGGCGGCGGCGGCGGGCTGGCGGCTGCTTTCCGGCATCCCGCCAACGTAGCGCAGGTCAGTGCGGCGCCGGCCGGTCGGCGCGGTGGCGGGGGAGGGCAGCCACGAGCGCCGCGGTCGCGGCGGTGAGCGCCATGCCGCCGGCCGCGAACACGGTGAACAGCGTCCAGAAGTCAGGGGTGAGAACCATCGGGGTGCCTCCAGCCGGTTAACGCAGTAGGTCTTGCTTTAAGGTACGACCCGGGCGGTTCCTAATGCAAGTTGACTTGCGTTACGTGCAGCACGGTGGTGCGGGGAGTACGTTCATGGCAGCCCGGCCAACCCCGCCGACCGGCCCAGAAGAGACCAGAAGAGCCCAGAAGGCCCAGAAAAGCCCCGAGGAGCCCGTATGACCGGCGACTTCGCCCCGTTCACCGCCGACGACTACCGCGCCCGTATGCGGCACGCCGCCCGCGCCGCCGCCGGCGCCGGGCTCGCCGGGCTGCTCGTCGCCCCCGGCCCCGACCTCCTCTGGCTCACCGGCTACGCGCCGCCCGCCGTCACCGAGCGGCTCACCCTGCTCGTGCTCGCCCCCGGGGCGGATCCGGTGCTGGTGGTGCCGAAGCTGGAGGCCGGCGACGCCGCCAAGGCGGCCGGCGGACCCGCGTTCACCCTGCGCGACTGGACCGACGGCGCCAGCCCGTACGCCGTGACCGCGCCGCTGCTCGACCCCCGCGGCCGGTACGCCGTCAGCGACGACGCCTGGGCCCTGCACCTGCTCGGGCTCCAGCGCGAACTGCCCGGCTCCGCCTACGTCGCCGTCTCCGACGGGCTGCCGATGCTGCGCGCCGTCAAGGACGACGCCGAGCTGGCGCGGCTGGCCGCGGCCGGCGCCGCCGCGGACGCCGCGTACGAGGAGATCAGGAAGGCGCGCTTCGCCGGCCGCAAGGAATCCGACGTCGCCGCGGAACTGGCCGCGCTGCTGCGCCGGTTCGGCCACTCCCAGGTCGACTTCACCGTCGTCGGCTCGGGCCCCAACGGCGCCGACCCGCACCACGAGGCCGGCGAACGGGTCATCCGCGACGGCGACATGGTCGTCCTCGACTTCGGCGGCCTCGTCCACGGCTACGGCTCCGACACGACCCGCACCGTGCACGTCGGCGAACCCACGGCGGAGGAGCGGGAGATCCACGACGTCGTCCGCGCGGCGCAGGAGGCCGGCTTCCGGGCCGTCCGTCCCGGCGCCGCCTGCCAGGACGTCGACCGGGCGGCGCGCCGGGTCATCGACGACGCCGGCTACGGCGAGTACTTCATCCACCGCACCGGGCACGGCATCGGTACCACCACCCACGAGCCGCCGTACATGATCGAGGGCGAGGAGCAGCCGCTGGTGCCCGGCATGTGCTTCTCCGTCGAACCCGGCATCTACCTGCCGGGCCGCTTCGGCGTACGCATCGAGGACATCGTGACCGTCACGGAGACCGGCGGGCGGCGGCTCAACGACACCGCCCGCGAGATGGCGATCGTGTCGTAGGCGCCCCGTCCCCGGCAGGTCCCGGGCCGCTCCCCGGCAGGTCCCGGCGAGACGTCAGCCGGTACGGCCGCCGCGGCGCCGGCGCGTCCGCGGCAGCCGGCGCAGCCCGTTCGCCAGCAGCACGAACGCGTGCTCGGCCGCCGCCACCGCGCCCGGATAGCGGTCGTCCGCGGACTCCCCGGCCGCCAGCCGCTCGGCGTTCTCCCGGGCCAGCGCCCACTGCACCGCGACGATCTGGGCGGCGGCCAGCCGCGCGGTCGGCTCGGGGACGCCCGCGGTCTCCCGCAGCGCGTCGGCCAGCGCGCGCTCCGCGCCGGTTCTGAACCGCTCCATCCGGGCCGCCAGCGAGGGCGTGTCGAGGATCATCCGGTACAGCGCGCGGACTTCCGGCCGGTCGTCGAGCCCGGTGGCCGTGGCCCGCTCCCGCAGCCCCCGCAGGACGTGCTCGCGGAGCGCGGCCAGCGGTGCGGTGCGCGGCGGCCGGGCCCGTACCGCGCGGGCGGCGTCCGTCTCGTGGTCGGCGAAGCGGTGGGCGACGAGGTCTTCCTTGCTCGGGAAGTACGCGAAGAGCGTGCGCTTGGACACCTCCGCCGCCTCGGCCACCTGGGCGACGGAGACCGCGGCGAAGCCGTGCCGCAGGAACAGGGCGATCGCCGCCTCGGAGAGCGCCGCCCGGGTCCGCTGCTTCTTGCGCTCGCGCAGCCCTGGTTTGCCGTCCACGGCGTCACGGTAGCAAACGGGTATCCCGGGAGGATTTCTCCACCCGGTGCAGGTTTGTGCCCGGGCCCTGAGGCTCACGCCTGCCCGGTGTCGAAGTGGCTGATGCGGTCGCCGTCGACGGTGAAGGACCAGCGGGTGCGCATGCCGCCCCAGGTGGAGTTCGTGTACGTGGCCACGAGCGACCGGCCGTCGGGGGCGACGGACTCGACGTCCATGTGGCCGGCGGCGGAGAAGATCTCCTTGTCGGTCCACGCGGCCAGGTCCCGCTCGGTGCCGTCGTCGGTCATGGTCGCGTCGTCGGTGAGGAGCGCGAAGAACGCCTCCCTGTCGCCGGCGTTGAGCGCCGCGACGAAGGCGGCCACGACGGGGTCGGTGGGCTGGACGGCCATGGGGCACCTCCGGGTTTGCTGCCGTGACGCGCACGCGCCGCGTGCGCGACCTCGCCGTCATTGTCCCGCCGGCTCGCCGCCGCCGCAGTTCCGCGGCCCCCGCCCGGGCGGGGGCCGCCGCGGTCAGCCGCCCCGCTTGACCCCGTCCATCACGACGTCCGCCACCGAGTCGTAGAACGCCACGTACCCCGCCAGCGGCGCGGCCTCGGGCAGCGGCTCCTCGTACGACCACGCCACGTCCGCGCGCTCCGGCGTCCCCTGGCCGCGGTACGTCCGGTAGGACGCGTAGCCCTTGTACGGGCACCCCGTGCGCGTCGGCGTGGGCTCGAAGAGCTCCAGCCGCACGTCCTCGGGCGGCAGGTAGAACTGCGCCGGCAGCCCGGTCTCGAAGACCGCCAGCGGCCGGCGCGACTCCGCGACCACCTGCCCGTCGATCGCGACCCGTACGTGCCGCGTGCTGCGCACCGCGTCCACCCGGTGGTACGGGTCCTGCGGGCCCACCAGCCGCTCCTCGTCCTCCTCGTACCAGTGGTCGAGCGCCGACCACCGCACCGAGACGTAGTCCGCCAGATCGGGGTCCCCGTCGTACGTCCGCACCGCGTCCGGCACGAGGTCGGTGCGGACGTCGCGGCGCGGGAAGGCGTACGTCACGTACGGCCTGCCCGCCTCCCGCACCAGCAGCGCGGCCCCGCTGTCGACCACGAGCGCGCCGCCGAGGCTGCCGCGCACCCGCCGCTCGCTCGGCTCCCAGGTCCTGGTGTCGAAGGTCAGCATCTTCCTGCCTCCCGGCGGTCAAGATCTGTCAAAGGCTGTCAGCGTCAACACCCGCGGAGGACCGGGGCTTCCCGCCCGGGAGCGGGCCCGTGCACCGCCCCGCCGGAGCGTGGTCCGCAGGCCACCCGCGGGTCGGCCCCCGGCCGCCCACCGTTGCGGAGCAGGGCATTCCGCCTTTGCCCGGATCACGGACTTCCTTGACACTCCCGATTGGTATAGGCCAGTATCCGGCATTGGTCTGTACCAAGTCTTTCCTCGCCGCGTCAGCCCCTTCCCACCCGCCTTCCACACCACTCGCACCCGTCGCGCGGACGGCCCCGCAGTCCGCCGCGGCCGCCGTCCCGCCCCTGCTCCCGCGGAGGTCTCCATGGCAGCCAACAACCCCGAACTCGCCCGGCTTGCCAACTCGGTTCTCCAGCCGGGGTTCGTGGGCACGACCGCGCCCGACTGGCTGCGCCGCAGAATCGGCGAGGGCCTGGCGTCCGTGGTCCTCTTCGGCCGCAACATCGTCCACCCCGAGCAGGTGGCCGCCCTCACCGCCGAGCTGCGCGCCGAGAACCCGGACCTGATCATCGCCATCGACGAGGAGGCCGGCGACGTCACCAGGATCGAGGCCGGCACCGGCGCCACCCGCCCCGGCAATCTCGCCCTCGGCGCCGTCGACGACGTCGAGCTGACCGAGCAGGTCGCGTACGACATCGGCCGCCAACTGCACGCCATGGGCGTCTCGCTCAACTACGCCCCCTCCGCCGACGTCAACTCCAACCCCAAGAACCCCGTCATCGGCGTCCGCTCCTTCGGCGCCCGCACCGACCTCGTCTGCCGGCACACCGCCGCCTGGATCCGCGGGCTGCAGTCCGCCGGCGTCGCCGCCTGCGCCAAGCACTTCCCCGGCCACGGCGACACCAGCGTCGACTCCCACCACGGCCTGCCGCACGTCGCCGCCGACGCCCGCGAGATCGCCCGCACCGCGCTGCCGCCGTTCACCGCCGCCATGGAGGCGGGCGTACGCACCGTCATGACGGCGCACATGCTCATCCCCGCCTACGACGACACCCTCCCCGCCACCCTCAGCCCCCGCATCATCCGCGACCTGCTCCGCGACGAACTCGGCTTCACCGGCCTCGTCGTCACCGACGGCATCGAGATGGGCGCCGTCTCCGACCTGTACGGCATCGACGGCGCCACCGTCCGCGCGCTCGCCGGCGGCGTCGACGCCGTGTGCGTCGGCGGCGAGAACGCCGAGGAGTCCGTCACCACCGGCCTGACCGACGCCATCGTCGCCGCCGTGCGCGACGGCAGCCTGCCCGGGGAGCGGCTCGCGGAAGCCGCCGCCCGGGTGCACGAGTTCGCCGCCTGGTCCGCCGCGCTGACCCGCGGTGTCCCCGCCGGCGACCCCCGCGGCGGTGACGGGGCCGACCACCAGATCGGTCTCGTCGCCGCCCGCCGCGCCGTCCGGGTCCACCACGACCCGGCGGGCCCGGCCCGCTTCCCGCTCGCCGGCGATCCGCACGTCGTCGAGTTCTCACCCGTCACCAGCCTCGCCATCGACGGCCGTACGCCCTGGGGCGTCGCGGAGCCGCTGCGCGCCCTGCGCCCCGGCACCACGTCGGTGCGCCTCGGCGAGTCCGAGCTGACCGGCGCCGCGGGCGGCGCCGCGGAGGTGCTCGACGGCCGGGCGCTGCGCCCGGCCGACGGCCGCGAGCTGGTCGTCGTCGTCCGCGACGCCGCCCGCCACCCGTGGATGTGGCAGGCCCTGGCCGACCTGCTGCGGCGGCGGCCCGACGCGCTCGTCGTCGAGATGGGGCTGCCCGCCGAGGACCGGCTCGGCGCCGTGCACCTGTCGACCCACGGGGCCACGCGCGTCTCCGGCATCGCCGCCGCCGAGGTCCTCACCGGCGCGGTGTGACGGCAGCACGCAACGAGTTCCACTTCTGGAGGACGTTCCATGGCCGACCCCGGCCCGTACCTGTACCGTGCCGCTTCCGACATCCCGTACTTCAGCGCCGACGGCGAGTCCTACCTCGCCCGCACCCCGTTACGCGACATCCGCAAGTCCCGGCCGCTGCGCGTGCTCTCCGACGAGGACTACGCCCACTGGCAGACCTACGGCTACGTCGTGGTGAGGGAAGCGATACCCGCCGAAGCCGCCGCCCTGCTGCTCGACTTCGCCTGGGACTTCCAGGGCCTGGACCCCGACCGCCCCGAGACCTGGTACGAGGACCGCGAGTTCCGCTCCGACCTCGACCGTGACCTGCACGTCTACGGCTTCGTCGAGGCGTACCAGCACCAGTTGATCTGGGACAGCCGCCAGACCCGCCGTGTCTACGACGCCTTCGCCGACGTCTGGGACTGCGACGAGCTGTGGGTGACGCTCGACCGGCTGAACCTCAACCCGCCCAACGTCGGCAACCGCAGCCGCACCCTCATCGAGCCCACCGACACCGGCTTCGACATCGAGCTGCACTGGGACGTCGACACCACCCTCGCCGTCCTCCCGCAGCGCGTGCAGGGCATCATCGCGCTCAACGACACCCGCCCCGACCACGGCGGCTTCCAGTGCGCGCCCGAGCTCTTCCGCGACTTCGAGAAGTGGAAGCTCGCCCAGCCCGCCGGCCGCGACCCGATCCGGCCGAACACCGACCCCGCCGAGTTCCCCGTCGTACGCCCCGAACTGGCCGCCGGCGACCTGCTCATCTGGAACGGGCTGCTGGCCCACGGCGTCGCCGCGAACGCCTCGGAGAGCGGCGTACGCGCCGTGCAGTACCTCGCGATGATGCCCGCCCTGGAGGAGCACGAGCGGCTGCGCCACTCGCGCGTCGAGTCCTGGCGCACCCTGAGCACCCCCGACTGGAACGCCACCCTGCTCGGCGACTCCCGGCGGCACGAGTCCGAGCGGTACGGACCGGCCGCGCTCACCGGCCTCGGCCGCAAGCTCCTCGGGCTCGACTCCTGGCGCGCCCCCGCGCCGGACGCCGCGCCCGGCGGGACAGCAGCGGGCCGGGCCGGGGCGGAGCCGGAGCGGACGGGGGAGACGTGGCACGCATCTGCCTGACGCTGCCCACGAACCGCGCCTGCGCGGCCACCATCGCCGCCGTCCACGAGGAAGCCGTCCACGCCGCCGCCCACTTCGGGGCCGAGGTGCACTTCCTGATCCTCGACTCCGCCGCCGACCGCGACCGCGCGGGCCACGCCGCCGCGGTCGCCGGGCTGCCGCGCGTGCCCGGGGTCGTCGTGCACCACCTCGGCGAGGCCGAGCAGCGTACGTTCCTCACCGCCGTGCTCCGCCGCGCCCGGGTCGCGGGCGCAGGGAAGCTGCTGCGCCTGCTGCTGCCCGACGCCGTCTCGTACGGCGCCTGCACCGACCGCGCGTTCCTCCTCGCCGCCGCCCTCGGCTGCGGCTCGGTGCACCGCCGGGACTCCGACAGCCGCTACCAGACCGCCGGCGGCCGGCCCGTCTTCCCCGTCCACCACGAACTCGCCACCCTCGGCCTGCCCGCCGCGGAAGCCGCCCGGCGGGTCGATGCCGACGCGCTGAACCCGCTCCACGCCCCCAAGCCCGTCTCGCTCGTCGGCGCCTCGTTCGTCGGCGAGATGTCCGTCGACATCGCCGGGATCCACGACCTCGATCCCGCCGTCTACCACGACGTCGTCAGCCTCTGGGCGCCGCCGCACTGGCCGGAGGAGCGCAAGCGGGCGCTGGTCGAGGAGTCCTTCAAGGGCGCGGGCACAGAGGCGTTCGGCGGCGACCACGCCGTCCTCGGCGCCGTCGACCCGATGCGCGTCGACATGTGCAACGTCGCCTTCCACCGCGGCGTGTACGAGGCCGTACCGCTGCCGCCGGCCACCGACACGATCGGCAGCGACTACTTCCTCCTCCACCTCGTCCACGACGCCACCCTGCCCGGCGTCCTCCACAACCGGCACATCGTCAACTACCACACCGACGAGCGGAAGACCGGAGCCGGCTTCACCGCCTACCAGATGCGGTTCGCCAAGTTCCTGCTGTCGATGCGCTACTTCAACGTCGTCTACGACGAACTGGCCGCCGCCGGTGCCGCGCTCCTCGACGACCGGTACCGCCTGCGCGCCGCCGCCGTCGGCGAACTGGTCGCGCGCAGCGCCCGGCTCGACCGCGACGAGAACGTCATGCGGCTGACCGCCCTGGAGATCGCCTACCGCAAACTCGGCGGCAGATACGCGGAGTTCGCCGGTGTGCTGGCCGCCCGCGCCTCCGGCCTGCCGGCGGAGGCCGCCCGCGACATGGCCGACTTCGCGCTGCTCATCGCCGCGTGGGAGCCGCTGGTGCGGGCGAGCAGGGCGACGGACGTGCCGGGGGCCGGCCGGTGACGGCGGCGGTACGGTCCCCGCGGCCGGCCCCGCCGGCCCCGCCCGTGACGACCGCAGCCGTGACCGCGCGGCTGCGCGCCGCCCTCGCCGCCGCGGACGACGACCGGATCATCTACGACCTGCCCGGCATCGAGGAGCGCTACGACGAACTGCGGCGCCGGCTGCCCGGCGTCGACGTCAGGTTCGCGATGAAGGCGTGCCCCGTCGACGAGGTGCTGGCCCGGCTCGCGGAGAAGGGCGCCGGGTTCGACGCCGCCAGCCCCGGCGAGGTGGCGCAGGCGCTCGGCGCCGGCGCGCCCGCGGCCCGTATCCACTACGGCAACACCGTCAAGTCCGACCGCGGCATCCTCGCCGCGCACCGCCTCGGCGTCCGCGACTTCGCCACCGACAGCCCCGAGGACGTGCTGGCCATCGCCGCACTCGCCCCCGGTGCACGGGTGTTCTGCCGGCTGGCCACCACCGGCGAGGGCGCGCTGTGGGGGCTCAGCCGGAAGTTCGGCTGCACGCCGGAGGAGGCGGTGCGGGTGCTCGCCGGGGCGCGGGCCGCGGGGCTCACCCCGGCCGGGCTCTCCGTGCACGTCGGCTCGCAGCAGATGACGGCCGCGGCGTGGCGCCGCGCCTTCGACACCTTCGCGGAGGTACTCGCGGCCCTGGCCCGGCGCGGCATCCACCTCGACCACGTCAACCTCGGCGGCGGCCTGCCCGCGCTCGGCTACCGCGACCTGCGCGGCCGGCCGCTGGTGCCGGAGCTGGACGAGACGTTCGCGGCGATCCGCGCGGGGATGGCGCGGCTGCGCGCCGCGGCCCGCGGCCCGCTGCGCTTCGTCGTCGAACCGGGCCGGCACCTGGTCGCCGACCACGGGGCGATCCGGGCGCACGTCGCACGGCTCTCCTCGCGCCGGCACCCGGACGGCGGGCGGGGCTACTGGCTCTTCCTGAGCTGCGGCAAGTTCAACGGCCTGTACGAGGTCGACCGGTTGCAGTACCCGCTGGTGTTCCCCTCCCACGGCGCCGCCGCGGAGCTGGTGCCGGCGGTCGTCGCCGGGCCCACCTGCGACAGCGACGACGTTGTGGCGGAGGGCCGCGTACCGGTGCAGGTGCCCAGGGCGGCCGCGTCCGGGGATCCGGTGTGGATCCTCTCCAGCGGTGCGTACGCCGTCAGTTACATGACCCGGGGGTTCAACGGCTATGGTCCGCTACCGCACACCTGCCTGCGCGCCGGCTGACGTGCGCATCCGGCACATCGCCGCCCACGACTGGGGCGCCATCGCCGCGCTGGAGGACCGCGCGTACGCCGACCGGGCGCTCGCCGAGGGCCGCGCGGCCCTGGAGTCCCGCGGCCGGGCCTCGCCCGGCACCTGCTTCGTGCTGGACGCCGACGGCGCGCCCGGGGGCTACCTGCTGGCGCTGCCGTACCCGGCGTTCCGCTGCCCCGAACTGCGCGGCGCGGAGGAGGCCCGGCACGCGACCGACAACCTGCACCTGCACGACATCGTCGTGGCCGAGCACCTGCGCGGCGCCGGGCTCGCGGGACGTCTGCTCGCCCGGCTCACCGCCACCGCCCGCGCCCGGCGGTTCCGCCGGATCTCCCTCGTCGCCGTCGCCGGCACCGCGGCGTTCTGGACCCGCCGCGGCTACCGCCCGCACTACGAGGTGGCACCCCCGGCCGGCTACGGCCCGTGGGCGGTCTACATGTCCAGGGAGGCGGGCCGGTGACGATGCCGCGGATACACGACGACTTCCGCCGCGCCCAGGTGGCCATCGCGGCGCTCTTCTGCTTCCTGGGCTTCCAGTACGTCACCTGGGTGTCCCGGCTGCCGCGGGTGAAGGACGAGCTGGACCTGACGGCGACCGAGCTGGGGCTGCTGCTCATGGCCTGCGGCGCGGGCGCGGCGGCGTCCTTCCCGCTGGTCGCCCACCTCATGAAGGCGATGGGCGCCAAACGGCTCGCGTTCGCCTCCGCCGGCGCCCTGCTGCTGTTCCTGCCCGCGTTCGCCGCGGCGCCCGACTACCCCGTCGCGCTGGTCGTCGTCGCGGCCGACGGCGTCGCCGTCGGCTGTCTGAACGTCGCGATGAACGCGCAGGGCGCCGCTCTGGAGGAGATCCACGAGCGCACCGCGATGGCGAAGATGCACGCCACCTTCAGCGCCGGTTCGCTGGCCGCCGCGCTGCTGGCGTCCGCCGTGCAGACCGCGACCGAGGCGATGGCCGCACACTTCGCGGTGGCCGCGGTGCTGCTCCTGGCGCTCCTCGCCGTCGCCCGCACCGGGCTGCCCGCCGAGGACGCCTTCCGGCAGCCGGAGAAGGAGCGCCGCAGGTGGCGGCTGCCGGCGCGCGTCACGCTCTGGATGGGGTGCGCGATGGCGTTCGGCACCATCACCGAGGGCGCCATGAACGACTGGTCGACGCTCTACCTGGAGGACGTCGCCGGCGCGGCGCCCGAGATCGCGCCGCTGGGCATCGCGGTGGTCTCCGTGATGATGGTCGTCGCCCGCCTCTTCGCCGACGGCTGGCGCACCCGCTGGGGCGACGGCCCCGTGGTCAGGCTCGGCAGCGCGCTGGCGGGCACGGGCCTCGCCGTCGCGGTGCTCGCGGGCGGCGTGGTGCCGGCGCTCCTCGGGTTCGCGTGCGTCGGTCTGGGCGTCGCGGCCGTGACGCCGTGCGTGTACGTCGCGGCGGCCCGGGAGGGCCCCGACGCGCTCTCCCTGGTGGCGTCGATGGGCACCACGGGGCTGCTGGGCGGGCCCGCGGCGATCGGCTTCATCGCGGGCGCGGCGGGGCTGGCGTGGGGCATGGGCGCCGTCGCCGCGTCCGCGCTGCTCGTATCGGTGTGTACGACGCGGATACGCTGGCCCGCGCTGAGCAACGCCTGAGCGCCCGCGGGCGCGAACGGGGCGGCGCGGAGAGGCTGTTCGAAACGGGGGTGGGACGGCGATGGCGGAGCACGGGCGAGGCCGGCGGCCGGAGCGGGACGGGGGCGTGGCCGGGGAAGCGGTCGGGGCGGCTGGGGCTGCGGCTGCGGCCGCGGTCGAGAGCGGCGCCGAGGTGGCCGGAGGCGGGGCCCCGGACGGGCCCGGAGCGGCGGTGCGGGTCGCGGACGCGCCCGGCGGTGCCCTCGCGGGCGTACGGGTCACGCCCGGCGCCGCCGCGCCGCCGGGGCTGCCCGCGGGCGCGCGGGTCTGGGCGTTCGACGCCGGGCCCGGCGCCGAACCGGACCTGTCGGCCCTCGACGACGCCGAGCTGCGGCGGCACGCGAGCTTCCTGCGCCGGGCCGACCGGATCCGCTACGGCGTCGCCCACGCCGAACTGCGCCGGCTGCTGGGCGAGCTGACCGGCACCGCGCCCGCGGCACTCCGCTTCGGCCGGCGCGCCTGCCCCCGGTGCGGCGGCCCGCACGGCCGGCCGGTGCTCGAACGGCCCGCGGACGGCCCGGAGTTCTCCCTCTCGCACGGCGGCGGGCTGGTGCTCGTCGCCGTCGCGCCCGGCCGGGTGGGCGTCGACGTGGAGCCGGTGAGGGCCGCGCCGCCCGAGCAGAGCCTGGTGGCGCGGCTGCACCCGGCGGAGCGCGCGGTCGTCCTGACGGCGCCCGAGGCGCTGCGCTCCGCCGCGTTCACGCGGCTGTGGACGCGCAAGGAGGCGTACCTGAAGGGGCTCGGCGTGGGCCTCGGCCGCGCCCTCGACGCGGACGACGTCTCCACCGCCGTGCCGGGCTGGCACCTGGTCGATCTGGCGCCGGGGAACGGCCACGCGGGGGCGCTGGCCGTGGAGTCCGCAAGCGTCAAGGACATCGCCGGGGAAATCCACGAACCCCGCGCCGCATTACCCTGATCCGGTGCCGCCCGCCGCCGTCAGGGCTCATTCCGGTTCGGCTCTGCGGCCCGGTTCCGCGCCGAAAGCGGCGCCGAGTCCGAATTCCGGCATGTTGATATAGCGGGCCTCATAGGAACCCGGCCGCACGTGGTACAGCTCGTGCCAGATGCCGACGTCCCCGCCGCTGCCGACGGCACGGTTGAACCACTTCCAGTACGACCTGTGCCGGTGTTCCCGAGATTTCGAGAACTCCTCGATGTGCTCCGCCGACCGCCAGTACTGGACGACCGTGATCGTACGTCCACTGCGGCTCATTCTGCTGCCGAGCAGCCCGAGTTCCGGATCCTCGCCGAGTTCCACCAGCAGCTTCGGCATCGCGGTGAACGCCGGCCACCATCTGTGCACCTTCCAGAGGTAATTGATCCGCATTCCTACCAGGAAGAGGACGAATCCGTGGCCGGTGTCGACATTCACCCTGCCCTGCTCTATCCGCGCCATGCCGTCCGGGTCCTTTCCGGGGTTCCTCGCGCTCGCCGAGCCGGTCGCCGTCATCGTAGAGCGTCCTCCGCGTCGGCGACATCGCCTGTACAGGGGGCAGTTGAGATGCACAAAAGGGCAACATCAGCCGTTGCCGCCTGAGTAGGGACATGTCCGGCAAATATTTTGCGAGAAAAGAATGGTTCAGACCAACGGATTGCATGTACGATGACGCTCGCTCGAACGCAGAACCGAACGTGCGATGGCCCTCCGGTCACCACCCGACTACTGTTCGTCACACTCTGAACACGGCACCACATAACCCTCGCTGCACGGCCTGAAGTTCACCTTGCACCGAACGGACAGGTACTTATGTGGAAGGCGGCACGCGTGGAGATTCCGGTGGACTCCGCGCAACAGCCGGGACGAATCGGCAACGAACTCGACGAAGGCGCAGCACCCGTGCCCGCGCGGGCGGGCATGGTTACCGGCAAGTTGTTCACGGAAAGCGCCAGGGCGGGTGCGAGCAGGACGCATTCACTGCTGAATGTGGGATTCCGCGACGTCGGCGACCCGGGCGGGCCGCGCTCGCTCGACGTCCACGCCCTGCTGTTCGACATGGACGGCACACTGGTGGAATCCGCGGCCGCAATGGACCGCCACACCCGCATGTGGGCGAGGCGCCATTCCCTCGACCCCGAGAAGGTCATCCGCGCCTCGCGCGGGCGCCGCGATATCGACGTCATCCGCGAACTGGCCCCGCACGCCGACCCGTACGGCGAACTGGCCTGGTTCGACCACCTGTCCTGCACCGACACCGCCGGTGTCCGCGCCGCACCCGGCGCCCCGCGGCTGCTCGCCACCCTGCCCCCGCGCCGCTGGGGGCTGGTGACCTCCGCGACCCGGAGCGTCGCCCGCAGCCGGATGGCGGCGGCCGGACTGCCGCTGCCGGACGTCCTGGTCTGCGCCGAGGACGTCGCCGCGGGCAAGCCCAGCCCCGAGGGGTACCTGACCGCCGCAGCCCTCGTCGGCGCGCCTCCGTCGTCCTGCCTCGTGATCGAGGACGCCGACGTCGGCCTGCGCGCCGCCCGGGCCGCGGGCATGCCCGCGCTCGCGGTCGCGGGACCGCCGGGCCCCGTCCACGGCCACCGGATCGCGGGCCTCGGCGCCCTCTCCGTCACCGCCGACTGACCCACCACCCAGCCGTACGCGCCGCCCCCCGTGCCGACGGGGGCCGCGGTCGCGGCTGCCGTTCTCACGCCACGCGAAGGGGAGGCGGAGATGGATCTCAGAACCGCACTGCTGCTGCCGGGCCAGGGCGCCTACCGGCCCGGCGCGTTCGCCGGGCCGGTGAGCGCCCCGGTCGCCGACCTGCTGGCCGTCGTCGACACCGTCGCCGCCGAGTTCGGCCACGACCCGATCTCGCCGCTGCTCACCGACGCCGGTGCCGATGCCGCGGACGGCCGCCGGCTCGCCGAGACCGACCCGTTCGCGCTCCAGCTCGCGATCTACGCCGCGGCGCTCGTGTACGCCCGCGAGGTCGACCTGCGCGCGCCCGCCGACGTCGTACTCGGCCACAGCATGGGCGAGATGGCCGCCGCCGCCCACGCCGGCTGCTTCACCGCCGCGGACGGCGCCCGCATCGCCGCCCACCGCGCCCGCGCCCTGGAGCACGGCGCCGCCGGCACCGGCGGCATGCTCGCGCTCACCCTGCCGGCCCGCCGCGCCACCGCGCTGCTCGCCGCCGCGGAGCTGCCGGGCGCCCGGCTCGCCGTCGTCAACGCGCCGCGGCACGTCGTCGTCTCGGGCCCCGGGGACGCCCTCGGCCGCCTCGCCGCGCTCGCCGACGTCCTCGGCGTACGGGCCGTCCGGCTCACCGCGCCCTACCCGTTCCACAACCCGCTGCTGGCCACCGCCCAGGCGGAGTTCGCGGCGGCGATCGAGGGCATCCCCGAGCGCCCGGCGCAACGCCGCCTGTACTCGCCGGCCCTCGGCGGGCTCGTCGGGGACGACACCGACGTCAAGGCGTCGCTGGTCGCCGCGGTGACCCGGCCCGTCGACTTCCTCGCCGCGCTGCGCGAGTTGCAGACGTACGGGCTGGAGTCGGTGGTGGAGTGCGGCCGCGCGGGCCTCGGGGAACTGGTGCGGCAGGCGGTGGGCTGCGGGACGCAGACCGCGGACCGGTGGCTCGCGACGGCCACGGGGGAGAGGCCCGCGGCACCGACGGCATCTCCGGTGCCCGACCCCGGTGCGGGGGCACCGGTCCCGGCGCCTGCGGCGCGGGAGCTGCCCGCGGCGCGCGTCCCCGGTCCCGCACCCGTACGTGCGACGGAGTCAGCCGCGTCCGGCCGGGCGGCGGACCCGGCCGCCCCTTCCGCACCCCCGACCGCGGCTGTGCCACCCCCTGCCGCGGCAGGGCCCGGCCCCCTACCCGCGCCTTCCCCCGCGGGGCCCGCGGCAGGCGGCGGCGTGCTGGCCGCACTTCAGCAGGTCTACGCCGACCGGCTCGGGTACCCCGTGGAGGCCATGGACCCGGACGCCGACCTCGAAGGCGACCTCGGCATCGACTCGCTCAAGCGCATGGAGGTGCTGAGCACGCTGATCGACCGCTTCGGCCTGCACCACGTGGCCGACGACACCCGCTTCGCCCTCCAGTCCACCCTCGGTGATCTCGCCCGCCTCATCGACGAGACCGGCCGCACCACAGGCCCGGCCGCCCCCACGGCCGTACGGGCCGATGGCTGACGGCACCGGGGGCGGCGCTCCCCGCACGCCGCGCTACCGCGTCGAGGCCGCCGCCGCCGACCGCGCCGCCGCCGAGGCCGCCGCGGCCGAGCTGCGGGCGCGCGGCCTGGACGCGGCCGTACGCACCACAGGGTCGCTGCCGTCGCTCGCGGCCGGTGCCCCCGCCGGCCCCGGCGCGATCGTCGCCGTCGGCATGGGCCTGGCGGTGCCCGGCGCCTGCTCGCCCGACGAGCTGTGGGACCTGCTGCGCGACCGCGTACCGCAGTTCAGCGAGCCCGGGGACCGCATGGACATCGACGCGCTGTGGTCCGCGGACCCGGCCGCGCCGGACAAGACGTGCACCCGCACCTCCGGCTTCCTCCACGACCTGCGCCCCCACCCCCGGCTGCGCGCCGAACTCGCCGCCGACCGCGCACCGCAGCGCGAGCCGAGCGGCCGGTGGCTGCGGCACAGCGTCCTCCAGGCGCTCGACGGGGTGCGTCTCGACGCCGGTACGCGCACCTTCGCGGCCGTCGGCATGACCGCGGACGGCGGCCACGCCGCCGAGCACAGTCTCCTGCGGCACGGCGCCCGGCTGCTGGCCGGGCCGGCGGCCGGGGACCCGGAACCGCTGGCCGCGCTCTACCCGGCAGGATCGCCCGACCTCGCCGGCACCGCGCCGTACCGCGTCGTGCGCGACGCGCTGGCCGGCATCGCGGACCCGGTGGAGACCGTCGTCGTCGACACGGCCTGCTCCTCGTCCCTCTACAGCTTCGACTTCGGCATGCGCGCGCTGCGCGAAGGCCGCGCGGACGTCGCGCTCTGCGGCGGCGCGTACTCCGTCAACGCCCAGACCATGGTGCTCTTCGCGAAGCTCGACGGGCTGGCCAGGGGCGGCCTCGTGCGGTCACTGGACCGCGGCGCGGACGGGGTGCTCTTCTCGGACGGCGCCGCGGTCGTGGCGCTCAAGACGTACGCGCGCGCCCTCGCGGACGGCGATCCCGTCCTCGGGTTCGTCCGCGGCTTCGGCGGCTCGTCCGACGGGCGCGGCAAGGCGGTGTACGCGCCGAACCCCGCCGGGCAGCGGATCGCCCTCGAACGGGCCTGGGCGGCGGCCGGCGTCGGCCCGGAGGACGTCGACTGGATCGTCGCCCACGCGACCGGCACCGCCGCGGGCGACCAGGCGGAGCTGCGGGCGCTGGCCGCCGCGGCGCCCGGCAGGCGGTGGACGCTGACGTCGAACAAGTCGCTGATCGGCCACACCGGTTGGGCGGCGGGCGCGGTCAACGTCATCCACGCGCTGCTCGCGCTCCGCCACGAGGCGATCCCCGCGCAGCACCTCTACACCGGACCCGTCGCGGGCGACGTCACCGTTCCCGTACGGACCCTGCCGTGGCGGCCGTCGCCGGACGGCCGGGCCCGTACGGCGGGGGTCTCGGCGATGGGCTTCGGCGGCACGAACGCGCACGTCGTCGTCAGCGACCGCCCGGGCCCGGCCGCCCCCGCGGCCGCGGACCCGGCGCCGGTCGTGGTGGTCGCGACGACGGCCCTGGAGCCGCCGTCGCCGGGCCCGGTCTTCGGCGCGTCGTTCCCGGCGCCCGCGCCGCTCGACGTGCGGCTGCCGCCCGCGGTGCTGGAGCGGCTGGACCGCAGCCAGCTCATGGCGCTGCGGTGCGCCCTGGACCTGCGGTCCGGGTGGGAGGAACCGGAACTCCTCGCCCGTACGGGGGTGTTCGTCGGCCACAGCGGTCAGGTGCGCCAGGCGCTGGCGTGCACGATGCGGGCGTACCTGGACGACATCGAGGCGCGGGCGGAGGGGGACGTGTCCGCGCTGACCGCGGGTGTACGGGCGCTGGCGCCCGAGAGCAACAGCGACTCCCTGCCGGGGCTGATGCCCAACATCATCGCCTCCCGCGTGGCCCAGCTCCTCGACCTGCACGGCCCGAACATGACCCTGGACGCCGGCCCCGACTCCTCCCACGCGGCCCTGGCGGCGGCCTGCCGCCACCTCGCGGCGGGCGAACTCTCCGCGGCGGTGGTGATCGGCACGCTGGCGGCGGCGGAACTGGTGACCCCGCCGGCGGGCATGACCACGACGGAGACGGCCGCGGCGGCGGTCCTCATGCGCCGGGAGGAGGCGGAGGCGCGGGGCCTGCGGGTGCTGGGGGAGCTGCGGGTCTCGCCGACCGCGGGCGCGGGGGCGGACACGGCCGCGGCGGGGGAGCCGGCGGTGGCCGGCGGGCCGGGTGTTCCTCGCGGTGCGGTCGAGGAAGCGGCCCCGGGCGCGGCGGAGGCCGCGCCGTACTTCCACGCCGCCGAAGGGCTCGTCGCCCTGCACCGCGCCGTACGCGCGAACGACGCGGCGGCGGAGCTGACCCCGGTCGCGCCCGGCACTCCCGCGCTCACCTACGTACCGGAGTCGCCCGCGGCCCCGGAACGCCTCGGCGAGCTGCGCCCGTACGTCCTGCGCCTGAAGCGCATGGACCGCACCGCGGTACGGACCGCGCTGCCCGCGCTCCCGCCGGGCACCCTGGTGCTGACGAACGCCCCGGAGGCGCCGGCAGGTCTCGCACTGCCGCCGGGCTGCGTCGTCGCGGCGCCGCGCGCGGCACAGGCGGGGCGGGCACCGGATGTGCACGTACTCGACGCCCCGGAGGACCTGGCCGGCATCCTGAGGGACCGCGACCTCCGCCACGTGCGCGTCCTCTTCGACGCGAGACGCCGCCCGGCCGCCCCGGGGCTCGCGGAGCCCGTGGACCACGGCACCCGCGGTCCGTCCGGCACGGTCGCCGACGCGCGCACCTCCGGTACCGCCCGGCCTGCGGGCCCTCCGGACGCCCTCCCCACGGCCTCGCTCGCACTGCAGGAACTCGCCTTCGCCGCCGCGCACCTCCTCGCCGAACCCCTCGGCGACCGCGGGTCCTTCGCCGTGCTCGTCCTCGACCCCGGCGATCCCGTGCCCGGCCCCGCCACCGGGCTCTTCACCGGGCTCGTGCGGGCGCTCGGCGCCGATCTGCCCGGTGGGCTCGTCTACGGCGTCGTCACCGACGCCCCGGATCTGCCCGCCGGGCTCGACCTGCTGAGCCGGGAGTCCGCCGTCGAGCGGCATCTCGGCGTCGCCCACCACCGCCGCGGCGTACGGGCCGAAGCCGTGCTCGCGCCCGCGGGGGACCGGCCCGCCGCGCCCCGGCTGCCGCGGGCGCCCGTCGTCGTCGCCACCGGCGGCGGCCGGGGCATCACCGCGGAACTCGTGGACCAGCTCGCCGGGCTGTCCCGGCCCGCCGCGATCTGGCTGCTCGGCTCCGGACCCGCCCCCGGCCCCGCGGACGCCGCGGAACCCCCCGCCGACCGGCCCGCCGCGCTGCGGCGGTTGATGGCCGAGCACCCCGGCGCCAAGCTCGCCGACCTGAACCGCCGTCACAACCGCGCGCTGCAAGCCGCCGAGCGCGGCCGCACCCTCCGCCGGCTCGCCGCCCGCTACGGCGCCGACCGCGTGCACTACCGGCAGTGCGACGTGCTCGACCCCGGCGCGCTGCGGGAAGTGGCCGCCGAGATCGCCGCGGCCGGGGGCGCCGACGTCGTCGTGCACGGCGCCGGCGTCGAGCGGGCCACGGCGCTGCGGCGCAAGACGCCCGCGGAGTTCCGGGCCGTACGCGACGTGAAGGTGCGCGGCTGGCTCCACCTCCGCGCCGCCTTCGCCGCCCACGACCCCGCGCTGTGGCTGGCGATCAGCTCGGTCACCACCGTCGTGGCCCGGCCCGGCGAGGCCGACTACATCTCCGCCAACGAGTTCCTCACCCACGCCGCCGCCCACGCCCGCGCCACCGCGGGCGCCGACGTGCACGCCCTGGTCTCCGGCCTGTGGACCGAGAGCGGGATGGTGACGCACACCCAGGTCCAGGACGCGTACCTCGCCCGCGAGGACAACTTCACCCACCTCGACGACGCCCTCGGCCGCCGCTACTTCCGCACCGAACTGCTCCACCGCAGAAGCGACCCCCGCACCTCCGTGTGGCTCGGGGAGACCGAGTGGCGCATGCTCGCCGCCGCCGCGCCGGAGCTGCGCGCCGCCGGCGCGCGGCCACCGGCCCCCGCCGGGGCCTTCGTCCGCGGCCCCGGCGCGCCCGCCGAGGGCGGCGGCACGGCCTGGGAGGTACGCCTCGGGCTGGACGGCCACGGGTACGTGCGCGACCACCGCGTGGACGAACGGCCCACCCTGCCCGGGACGTTCCTCATGGAGATCGCCGCCGAGGCCGCCGCCGCGGTCGGTGCCGGGCGGCCCGTGGCCATCGTGGACGCGGTGTTCGCGCGGTTCGTGCGCGCGGCGGAGGAGCAGTGGCCGCGGCGGCTGCTGGTCACCGCGCGGGCGGAGACGCCCGGCCGCGTCCTGGTGGTCGTCGCCGCCCCGCCCCGGGGGCCCATCCCGGCGCAGGAGTACAGCCGGATGACGGTCCTCCTCGACGGCTCGTACGGCCCCCGGCCCGCCCCCGAGCCCGCCGCGGACGGCCTCGTCCCCGCCCGCGACGCCTACGCGCTCGCCGGTTCCCCGGTCCTGCTCCGCGGCATGTTCGACTCGCTCCGCGAACTGCGCACGGGCCCCGCCGGGGGCTCCGCGCGGCTGCACCTGCCGTCCCCCGGGCACCTCGGCCCGCTACGGGACTTCCTCCTCCCCGCGCTGGCCATGGACAGCCTCCTCCGGGCCACCGCCGCCACCCCCGCCCTCACCTCCGCCGATTCCGCCGAGGACGCCGCCGGCGCGCCCGTCCCGGTGCCCGTCCGCATCGGCCGGTTCGACCTCTTCGCCCCCGGCAACGACGCCGTGCTCGCCGAGGCCCCCGCCCCGGTCGGCCTCCGCCACCGCACCGCCGCCGACGGCACGGTGGCCCGCTGCGAGGCGGTCGGCGACGGGGGCCGGGTGCTCTTCGCGTTCACCGGCCTCGCGACCCGCGACAAACGGGCGACGGCAACGCTCGCCACCCGCACCGCGGAGCCGCGGCGGGACCCCGGCCGCCCGCCGTCCCCGTCCCGTACCGCCGCCGGAAGGAGCCCCCGATGACCGCCCTGTACGACGTGGCCGCCCACGTCGCGCCCGTATCGGTGCCCATCGCCGACCTCGCCCCCCGCCTCGGCGTCGGCGACCGCGACCTCGCCCTGTTCCACCGCTACTTCGGCCTCCGCGACGTCCGCATGGCGCCCGGCGCGGGGCTGCGCGAGATGACGGTGGCCGCCGCCCGCGAGCTGACCGCGCTCGCGGGCAACGAGCACCGCGTGTCGTACGTCGTCAGCGCCCGCACCATCCCCATCGGCTCCCGCGCCTCGCAGAACCCCGTGCACGACGCCGCCGACGAACTCGGCCTCGGGCACGCCGCCGTCTTCACCGTCACCCAGCAGGCGTGCTCCTCGGGACTCGCCGCCGTGGACCTCGCCGGGCGGCTCCTCGCCGAGGACGGCGACCCCGGCGCGCTGGCGCTCGTCGTCGCGGGGGAGAAGGCCGACTGGCCCACCGCGCAGCTCATCCCGGGCACCACCGTGATGGGAGAGTCGTCGGCCGCCTGCCTGGTGGCGGCGGGCGGCGGCGGGGACGTGCTGCGCAGCTACGTCACCCGTACCTTCGGCGAATACCACGACGTGAAGCTCCCGCCTCCGCGCGGCGAGGAGTTCGAGCGGCGCTACGCGGAGCGGCTGACGACCGTGATCCGCGAGGCGGTGGCCGCGGCCGGGATCCGGCTGGAGGACCTGGCGTGGATCCTGCCGCACAACGTCAACCGCATCTCCTGGGCCAAGGCCGCCCAACTGCTGGACTTCCCGCGCTCGCGCATCTGCCTGGACAACGTCGCCGAGCTCGGGCACTGCTTCGGCGCCGACTCCTTCCTCAACTACGTGACCCTGCGCGACGCCGGCCGGCTCCGCAAGGGCGACTGCTACCTGATGGCCGCGGTGGGGCTCGGCGCCACCTTCGCGGCCGCGGTGTTCCGCCACTGACGGCGGGCCGCACACGACGGACACCGCCACGAACGCCACGAGATGGGGGACGACATGACGGCCGACGACTTCATGAGCGGCGTCCGGCGCGCCTGCACCGGCGACCCGGCCGCACCGCTCGTACTGCTCGGCAACATCGAGGTCGAACGCGACTGGGCGCGCGGCGAGCCCGGCGTGCCGGCCGTCGGCGACAACGGGCCCTCCGCGGTCGTCGCGCGCATGGACGAGTTCGCGCTGCTGCTCGGCGGCGCGGGCGACCACGTGATCCTCAAGTCCGCGCCCGATCCCGGCTATCTGGACTATCTGCGCGGCCTGGGCCTCGACCTGCCGCACGTGCAGGTCACCGACCGGTGCGGGGCCGCCGTGCCCGTCACCGAGGAGGCGCTGGAGTCGCCCGCCCTGCTCGCCCGGCTGCGCGCGCTCGGCGTCGTCCGGCTCCTCCCGCACGGGATGTCCGCCGCCGAGGAGGAGCTGTGCCGGCGGGCCGGGCTCGCCGCCGCGCTGCCGGCCGCGGCGCTCGCCAAGCGGGTCAACAGCAAGATCTACAGCCGCCGGGTCGCCGCCGAGCTGGGCCTGCCCCTGGCCGAGGGCTGGGAGTGCGAGTCGGTCGCGGAGTTCGAGGCCGTGGCGGAGAAGGCCGCGGCCCGGATCGCGGACGGCGCGGTCGTCGGCGTCAAGGACGCGTACGGCGTCTCCGGCAAGGGCATCGTCGTCGCCGACCGGGCGCGCCGGCTGGAGCAGGTGGTGCGGATGGTGCGGCGGCGCGCGGAACGCACGGGGGACGACCGGCTCGCCGTCGTCGTGGAGGTGTGGGCCGACAAGGCCGCCGACCTCAACTACCACCTCACCGTGGGCCGGGACGGCTCCGTGCGCTTCGACTTCGTCAAGGAGGCGCTCACCGCGGGCGGCGTCCACAAGGGCCACCGCTTCCCCGCCCGGCTCACCCCGGAGCAGCACGCCGTCGTACGGGAGACCGCGGCGCTCCTCGGCGGGCGGCTCGCCGCCGACGGCTACCACGGCCCCGTGGGCGTCGACGCCCTCGTACGGACCGACGGCTCGCTGCTGCCGGTGCTGGAGATCAACGCCCGCAACAACATGTCCACGTACCAGACCCGGCTGCACGAGCAGTGCGTACCCGCGGACGCGGTCGTGCTCGCCCGGCAGTACGACGTCCGGCTGCCCGCGCCCGTCCCGTTCGACCGGCTCGCCGCCGCCCTCGGCCCGCTGCTCTTCGACCGCGCCGCCGGCCGCGGCGCGCTCCCCGACAACCACGCGACCGTCAACGCCGCCTTCGCCGGCCCGGAAGCGCCCCCGGCCGCCCCCGCGGACGGCCGCTTCCACTTCCTGCTCGCCGCCCCGGGCCAGGCGGCGGCCGACGCCCTGGACGCCGCGGTGGCCGCGCGCCTGACCGAGTTCGGAGACGTACGATGACCGACGCCACGCCCGCCGCCCACTGCCAGGGCCTCGCGCTCACCGACCTGGCCGCCGAGTTCGGCACCCCTCTCTACCTCTACGACGCCGACCGGCTGCGCGCCCAGTACACCGGCCTGCGCGAGCGGTTGCACCCGGCGCTGCGCCTCTTCTACTCCCTCAAGGCCAACCCCAACCTCGCCGTCACCCGCACCATGCGCGAGCTGGGCGCCGGCCTCGAACTGTCGTCGCTGGCCGAGCTGGCGACCGCGCAGCGCGCCGGCGCCACCGGCGCGGAGATGCTCTTCCTCGGCCCGGGCAAGAGCCGCGACGAGATCGCCGCCTGCCTCAAGGCCGGCGCCCGGCTGATCGCCGAGTCGCTGCCCGAGCTGGCCGTCATCGACGAGGAGGCCCGCCACCGCGGCACCACCGCGGAGGTGCTGCTGCGCGTCAACCCGGCGTTCGAGCTGAAGGGCGGCGGGCTGACGATGGGCGGCAAGCCGCGGCAGTTCGGCATCGACGAGGAAGTGCTCGACGCACTCGCCCCGGCCGATCTGCGGCGGTACGGGAACGTCCGGGTCACCGGCGTGCACGCGTACATGGGCACCCGGATCCTCGCCGCCGCCGCGATCGTGGAGAACACCCGGCGCATCCTGGAGCTGGCGGAACGGCTCGCCGGACGGCTCGGGTTCGGCCTCGGCACGGTCGACGTCGGCGGCGGCCTCGGCGTGGCGTACCACGCGGCCGAGAGCGACCTCGATATCGGTGAGCTGACCGCGGGCCTCAACCCGGTCGTCGCCGCCTTCCACGCCGCGCACCCGGAGACCCGGCTGGTGATGGAGCTGGGCCGCTACCTCGCCGCGCCCGCCGGGACGTACCTCACCCGCGTCCGCTACACCAAGGAGTCGCGCGGCGAGCGCTTCGCCGTCTGCGACGGCGGCACCAACCACCACATGGCCGCCGTCGGCATCGGCTCGCCCTTCCGCCGCAACTTCCCCATGCACCGCGTCGGCGGCGGCGGACCGCTCGTCCCGTGGAACGTCACCGGGCCGCTGTGCACCCCCAACGACACTCTTGGCAAGGCCGTCGACCTGCCCGCGGACCTGGCGCCCGGCGACCTCGTCGCCGTCGCCCGCTCCGGTGCGTACGGGCCGAGCGCGTCGCCCGTGCTGTTCCTCAGCCACGGCCACCCCGCCGAGGTGCTGGTCGCCGGCGGGCGCGCGCGTCTCGTACGGCGCCGCGACACCGTCGACGACCTGCTGGAGCGCCAGCCGGACCCCGCTCCGTAGCGCCCCCCCGACCACCGTACGAAGCACGCACGCACCACCGTTCCCCTCAGGAGGCAGAGCATGACCACGCACGTCGACGAGGCCGGGGCCGACCTTGCGGCCAAAGTCATCAAGTCGCTGGAGGCCGTGCTGCGCAAGGACCTCGGCGAGGCCACCGCGCAGACGAAGCTCTTCGAGGAGCTGGGCCTGGACTCCACCAGCGTCCTCGAACTCCTCATGACGCTGGAGGACGACCACGGCATCGAGATCGACCCCGAGACCCTGGAGCCCGAGCACCTGGAGACGGTCGGCGCCGTGTGCGCCTTCATCGAGGCGTCCGCCGGACCGGGCGCGGCGGGCTAGGCGGTGGCGATGCCCGTCGCACTGGAGCGGCTGACCGCCGTCGGCCCGCCGCCGGCAGGCCACGGCGGCACCACGGCCGCGGACCTGCGGGAGTACGCCGACGACCTGGAGACGGTCTACGGCCCGCTGCCCGACCGGACCTGGCTGGAGCGCGGCGAGCGGGTCTCGTACCCGGACCTCGTGACGGCGGCCGCCGGCGTGCTCGGCGGCCGGGACAGCGGCGTGGACCTGCTGCTCACCGTCACCCCCGTGCCGGACTGCCAGGCGCGGGTGCTGCCCGGCTGCCTGCTGGCGGAACTGCTGGGCGGCCGGCCGCAGGTCGCCGGCGTCAACGACCAGGGCGCGGCCGGGGCGTTCACCGCCCTGCGGCTGGCGCGCGGCCGGATCGCGGGCGGCGAGGCGCGGCGGGCCGCGATCGTCGTCATGGAGCAGTCGACGCTGCCTCCCGAGCCCGGGTACGCGCTGCCGCCGGGCAGCGGCGCGGCCGTCCTCGTGCTCGGCACCGGCAGCGGGCCGCACCTCGCCGAGCTGACCGTACGCCGCGTGCCGGCCGCGGCCCGGCGTCCCGGCCGGCGGTCGGGCGGCTGGCTGCGGCCGTGGTACGAGGCCGCGCTGCGGTACGCCGCCGACCCGGGCGGCGCGCTCGCCGTCGCCGACCGGGACGACGTCCTGGGCTACGACTGCCGGGCGCTCTTCACGCCGGTGCCCGCCGCCGGCGGCCGGCCCGCCACCCCGTTCCCGCGGCAGAGCGCATTGGAGGCGCGGACGTGACCGTACGACCGACCCGGCAGCGGGGACCCGTGCTCGACACCGCGCTCGGGCTGCGCTGCCGCGCCCGCGCCAAGACCGAGGGCCCGGCCCCGGCCCTCGCCGAACTCCGCGCGGGACTCGGCCCCGACGCCCGCGCCTGGGGCCCCGGCGGGCACGCCGTGCTGCCGCTGGCCGCCGCAGAGGCGCCGGGCGGCGCGCCGGTCGCCACCCTGGAGTTCGCCTCCGGCGACCTCGGCGTGTGGCGCGACGCCCGCCACCGCGACGGCACCACGGGACCCTGGGCCACGGGCGTGCTGTGGATCCGGCTCGGCCTCACCGAGCAACTGCTGCGCACCGCGGCCGACCACCTGGCGGGCCGCCGGGTGGGCGGCGAGGTGCTGGCCGACATCGCGTCCGTACGCGCCGCGCTCGGCGAAGCCGCCGCGGACCTCCTGGAGGCCCGCCTCCTGCTCGAACACGGCCCGGACGACGGACTGCCCGGCACCGCCGTGGCCGCACCGCCAGGTGAATCCGCGACCGGGCCGGGCCACCACGCCGTGTCCGGGCGGGCCGCAGGCGCCGGCGCCCCGGAGCCGCCGGGGCCCCGGGCCCCGGCCGGCGGCGCCGGCGTGCCCGGCGCCGAAGGCGCCTTCCGCGCGGCCGAAGCGCTCGTACGGGCGCAGCGTGCCGTGCTGCGGCTGCTCGGTGCCGCCGGGTATCTCGACGCCGGGCCCGGGCGGCTCGCCCGCGCCGTCGACCTGCTGGCCGACGTCCATCCCGTCGCCGCGGAGCCTGCGGCCAGCCACCACGCCACCGAGGTGAGCCCATGACCACGACCCCCATCCGCACCCCGCCGCGGGCCGGGCACCGGCCGCCGCCCCCCGACCCCGCGCGGCTCCGCGCCGCCGTCGAGGAGTACGCGCGGGCGTTCCGCGCCACCGCCCTGGCCATGGACGAGCCCGGCGCCGACCCGCGGACCCTCAACCCCGTCGTCCACGACGCCTACTTCCCCGTCCTCCTCGGCCTCCCGCCCGCGTACAACCCCGACCCGCTGATCGTCGACGGCCGCCCCTGCCACCTCCACTCCTGCGTCGAGCGCGTCGTCGTCTACGAACGCCTCGCCTGGGGCGACGCCGCGCTGATGGTCGCCGCCCCCGGGCCCTCCCTCTCCGGCGTGCTCACCGAGGAACTGGGCGACGACGACCAGAAGGAGCGCTACTACACCACCCTCGCCGCCCGCCCCACCTGGACGTTCTTCGCGCTCACCGAGCCGCACGCCGGCTCCGACGCCACGGCGCTGACGACCGCGCTCACCGAGACGGAGACGGAGACGGAGACGGGGACCGGGGCCGGCGCCCCGGCCCCGTACCGGCTCAGCGGCGTCAAGAAGTACATCGGCAACGCCGTCCGCGCCGACCTCGGCGTGGTCTTCGCCCGTATCAAGCCGGGCCCCGTCGGCGTCGTCGCCGTGCTGATCGAGCCCGCCAGGACGGGCTTCACCGCCACCGCGCTGCCCACCACCGGGATGCGCGCCATCGGACTCGGCGAGATCCGCCTCGACGGCGTGCCCGTGGCCCGCTCCGACATCCTCGGCATGCACCTGTCCGCCACCCGCCGCGGCATCGTCGGCGCGATGCGCACCTTCAACCGCGCCCGCCCCGTCGTCGCCGCCATGGCCCTCGGCATCGCCCAGGCCGCCTGGGACTATGCCCACGACCACCGCCGCACGCTGCGCGCCGACGAGTCCGGCGCCATGGACGCGCTGCGCCGCCGGCTGGCCGGTACCCGGCGGCTGGTGCTGGCCGCCGCGGAGCAGGCCGACCGCGATCCCGGGGACGGCACCGTCGCCTCGGCCGCCAAGTACCGGGCGGCGGAACTCGCCCTGGAGACCGCCGAGTACGCCCTCGGGCTCCTCGGCCCCGGCGCCCGGCTGGAGCACCCGCTCCTCGACAAGCTGCACCGCGACGCCCGGGCCTTCGAGTTCATGGAGGGCACCGGCACCGTGCAGCGGCTCAACCTCGCCCTGGGCCACCGGAAAGGCAGGATCCTCGATGACTGACGTCAAGGAGCACGGCGACCCGGCCCCGGGCGCCGCCCCGGCCCCGCCCCCGCAAGGCGAGCTGCGCGCCAGGCTGCGCGGCCTGGCCGTCCCCATCTGCCTCGGCGTCGTCACCGGCCTCGGCGCCCAGTTCGCCATCTCGGCGCTGCTCGGCAACATGGGCGGCGACGCGCTCTACATCCGCGCCTTGTTCATCCCCATCTCCTTCTTCTTCCTGGCGCTGGAGGAGGGCATCGAGATCAGCAGCCAGGTCGTCTCCGCGCGCCGCCGCGGCGCCGACGCGGGCGACGGCTCGCAGCCGCCGCTGGTACGCATCGGGGCCATCGCCCTCGGCTGCTTCGCCGTCGCCGCGGCGGTCATCGCGCTGGCCGCACCGCGGATGGCCGGGACGCTCGACGTCGACGCCGCCTCGCGCGACGACTTCGTGCTCTTCGCCCGCCTGGTCGCCGCGTCGTTCCTGCTCGCCGTCCTCACCTCGGTGGTCGCGGGCACGCTGCGCGGCTGGGGCAGCGCGCGGTCGGCGTCGGTCATCACCATCGCCGTCGCCGGGATGCAGGTCCTCGGGGTGTGGCTCCTCGGCTTCCATGCGGACATGGGCGTCTTCGCCGTGCCCGCGTCCATCGCCGGTGCCTCCGTCGTGGGCCTCACGTCGGGGCTGGTGCTGCTGGCGCGCACCGGACTGCTGCGCTTCGGCGGCCCCGCCGAGCCGCTGAGGCAGACGGTGGGGATCCTGGTCACCGTCGGGGTGCCGGTGGCGGTCTCGTACCTCTTCATCGCCGGCATGAACTACACCTCGCTGTGGGTGCTCTCGGACTTCGGCTCCGACGCGGTGGCCGGCTACGGCGGCGCGCACGCCGTCCAGGTGCTGTCCCTGTCGCCCGCGATCGCCCTCGGCTCGGCCGTCGCCATCACCATGAACCAGTCCCTCGGCGCGGGCGAGAGCCACCTGCTGCGGCCGGTCCTGCGCGAGGGCGTGCGGTACGTGCTGATGGTGTACGCGGTCCTGGCCGCCGCGGGCTTCGCGCTCGCCGGGCCGCTCGGCAGGCTGATGAGCGACGACGCCGGCACGGCCGCCTTCACCGACGAGTACCTGACGGTCGTCGCGCCGAGCTGGCTGGCGTTCGGGCTGCTGAACATGGTGACGATGAGCCTGCAGCAGGTACGCAACGGGCACATCACCATCGCCGCCGACATCGTCTACCTCGGCGCCGTCAACGTCGGCGGCGGGCTGCTCGCGCGCGCCGTGGACCACGCCGAGGCGTACTTCGCGGCCCTGGCCGCCGGGAACGTCGTCATCGGCGGGCTGCTGCTCGCCACCGCCTGGCGGCGCTTCGGCCGCGCAGCGGAGGCGGCCTAGGTGGGCGGGGCCGGGGGAGGCCGGGGCGTACGGGTCTGGGACGTCGACCTGTCCGGCGACGCGGGTGCGGCGGAACCCGCCGCGGGACTGCTCACCGACGCCGAACGGGCCCGCGCCGCACGGCTCGCCGACCCCGTACGCCGCACGGCGCTGCTCCGCTCGCACGCCGCCGCCCGGCGACTCCTCGCCGGCCACCTGGGGCTGCCGCCCGGGGAGATCGGCTGGACCGCGGGCCCGCACGGCAAGCCGGCGCTGACCGGTGCGGGCCGCGGCTGCGAGTGGAACCTGTCCCGCTCGGGGCCGCGCGCCCTCGTCGCCGTCGGCGGCGCCGTACCCGTCGGCGTCGACCTCCAGGCGGAGCACCCGCACGGCGACCCGCTGGCGCTGGCCCGGCGGTTCTTCGCCCCCGCCGAGGCGGCACAGCTCGCCGCGCTGCCCGCGGGCGACGCCCGGGTGCGGCGGCTGTGCCTGCTGCTGGCCCGCAAGGAGGCGTGGGCGAAGGCCGCGGGCGGGCGGCTGCTCGACTTCCTCCGCCGCGACGCCGGCGCCGTCACGGCGTCGCTCGGGGTATCCCGGCCGGCGGGCGGCGCCGGGTACGTCGTCGCCGACCTCCCGGCCGGACCGGGATACGCCGCCGCGGTCGCCACCACCGGCCGTACGACCGGCCGCATCGACTACCGCAGTTGTGACTGGAGGGACCTGTGCGTACCGAACTGAGCGAGGTGGCGGGTCACACCGCCCGCGCCGTCACCGTCGGCATCGCCGGAGCGCCCGCGGGCCGCGGGCCCGTGACCTGGGGCCAGTGGGCCATCCGGCGGGCGATGCTCGACACCGAACCCGACGACCACGGCACCAACGTCAAGGTCCTGGTGCCCGTCGAACCCGCCGTCCCCGCCGGCCGCGCGGTCGAGGCCGTACGCGGGCTGCTCACCGTGTACGACGCGCTGCGCACCCGCGTCCACGTGGACGGCGACGGCGCGATGCACCAGGAACTCGACGGCGGCGGCACGTTCGACGTGCACCTCTTCGACGCCGAGGACGCCGACGCGGCCACCGCGCTCGCCGACGCCGTGGAACGCCGGTGGCGCGCCGTGCGGTTCGCGTACGACCGCGAGTGGCCGGTGCGCGCCGCGCTGGTCTGCGTCGACGGCAAGGCGGTGCGCGCCGTGCTCGTCCTCGCGCACGTCGCCACCGACGCGATGGGCCTGACCCTGCTGCACCGCGCCCTCACCGAGCTGCTGCACGGCGCCGGCCCCGCGGCGCTGCGCGCCGCGAGCCGCGGCCACCAGCCGCTGGCGGAGGCGGGGTTCCAGGCGTCGGAGAAGGGCCGCAGGCGCGACGCGGCTGCCCGGCGGCACTGGGTGGAGTCCCTGCGCGACGCCCCCGAGCGGCTGTTCGTGCGCCGGCCCGGGGCGAGCCCGCGGTTCCGGCAGGCGGTGCTCGCCTCGCCGAGCCTGCCGGGGGCGCTGCGGACGCTGGAGGAGCGCCGGCGGATCGGCTCCTCGGCGGTGCTGCTCGCCGCCGCCTCCGCGGTGGTGGCCCGGCAGTCGCGGCACGAGCGCGCCGTGTTCCAGGTGATGGTGAGCAACCGGTTCCAGCCCGCGCTGCGGGAGGCGGTGAGCACGGTGACGCTGGAGGGCCTCTTCACGCTCGACGCGGGGCTCGAACCCGGCGCGGGGCCCGCCGCGTTCGAGGCGCTGGCCCGGCGCGCGGCGCAGGCGGCGATGAAGACGTACTACCACGCGTACTACGACAAGTCGGCACTCCTCGCCGATCTGCGCGGGCTGGACGAGCGGCGCGGCCGGCCGACGGACCGCACCTGCTGGTACAACGACCTGCGCGACATGATCACCGAGGCGCGGTCGGTGGACCGGCGTGAACACGAGGGTGTGCGGCCGGAGAAGTCGGTCATCGAGTGGCAGACGCTGGGACGGCAGTCGGAGACGTCTCTGGCCTGGCACGTCTACCGCAGCCGGCACTTCATGCCGGTGTCGCTGACCGTGGACACCGGCCTCATCGACGAGCCGGCCGCGGAGGCGATGCTGACGGGCTTCGAGGCGCTGATCGTCGACGCGGCACGTGCGGCGGAGGCGGCAGGCGCGGTGGAGGCGGCGGAACCGGGCGCCGGACCGGCCGCGGACGCGGATGCCGCGGGCCCGAGCCGGGCGGCGCTCGCATGACGCGACCGCCCGTCCGGCTCAGCACCGTCGTCATGTGCCACCCCTCGCGCCTCGCCGGTGCCGAGCGGGTCGCCGCCGAGTGCGCGCCGCTGCCCGCCCGTATCGTCCGGGACCCCGACCCCGGCGGCTTCCCGAGCCCGCTGCGCACCGCGAAGGCCGCCTGGGCGGCGGTCGCGCCCGGCGCCACCCACCACCTGGTGGTGCAGGACGACGCCCACCTCGCCCCCGGCTTCGCGGGACACGTCACCGCGCTCCTCGAACGGCACCCGGACCGGGCCGTGTCGCTGAGTGTCCTGTGGGTGTCGCCGTACAACTCCTACCGGGTACGGCAGGCGGCCGTGGGCGGCTACGCCTCGGTGCGGCTGGCGCCCTGGGAGTGGGTGCCGTCGCTGGCCCTGGCGCTGCCCGCGGAGACCGCGCGCGAACTCGCCGCGTACCTCGCGGAGTTCCCCGACGACACCCGGGACGACGACGAGCACATCGCGGTGTTCTGCGCCGAGCGCGGCATCCCCGTGGTGGCGCCGGTGCCGCACCTGCTCGACCACGGCGTCGGGCCCTCCGTCGCGGGCAACGACCACCACGGCATCCGGCTCGCCGTCGCCTGCGCGAACGGGCCCGTCGCCACCGCCCACTGGGACGGCCCGGAGCTGACCGACCCCGCGCGCCACGGCGGCCTCGGCTACGCCGTCGAACTCGTCGCGTCCCGCTGCCACGTACGGATCCGGCGCAGCGGCGAACAGGAGGCGGCGGAGCAGCCGTTCACCTGGCCGTGGCGCCCCTGGTCGGCACTGCTCGGCGTGGCGCACGAGACGATCGCCGCCGCCGCCCGCGCGGCCGGGCCCGCGCCCCGGGCGATGCCCGCGGAACCCGCCGGGGAGGTGTGGGCCGCGGGTTACCTCCTCGGCGCGCTCACCCCGGACGGCGGCGACGCGCGGGCGGAGCACCGGCGGGTCCGCGAGGACGCCCGAGCGGCGGCGCTGCGGAGCTGGATCACGGCGGGGCTGCGCCCCGGCGATCTGGCGGCCCTCGGCGAGGAGGGGTGCGCGGCGGCGGCGGAGTGGGCCGCGCGCGCGGTCACCGCGGGCCGGTCGGCGCGGGAGGCGGGGGAGCGGAGGGCGGCGTACAAAGGGGGCGTACCGGCGCCGAACGAGGAGACGCCCGCTCCCGAAGACGCCGCCGTGGCGCGGATGGCGCGCCGCGAGGCCCGCCTCCTGCTCGCCCCCGCGCCCGGGGAACTGCCCGACGTGCGGCTCAGGGTCGTGCCCTGCCCGGAGCACCCGGGCGCCGATCCGGCCCTGCCCGTCGGCGACTTGCCGGTGCGCTGGCTCGGCGAGCACCTCAGCGAGGCGGCCGGCGACTCCACCCTCGTCGTCCACGCCTGCGAACGCCTCGAACCCCGCCCGCTCGCCGGCCTCGCCGCCCTCCTCGACGGCGGCTGGAAGGGCACCGTCGAGACCCGCGCCGCCACGGTGGCGCGGCTGCGCGCCGCCGGGCTGCGCGGCGCGGCGCTGACCGCGGCGGTGGACGACGCCGAGCGCCGGTTCGCCGCGGGCGACGGCGCCGTCGTCACCCTCCCCGCGGCCTGCCGCGGGGACGGTGGCACGCCGCGCCGGCTCTGGCCGCACGACGACGCGGAACTGTCCGCGGCCGACGGCGTCTACGCGCGGCTGCGGCTGCGCCGCGTACGGGAAACCCCGCTCTAGACCTGCCAGTACAGAGCCGTCCGCACCGGAGGGGCGGCCGGTGCACCGGGTCACCCCCGGTGCACCGGCCGCCCCTCCGTGTGTCCGCGCTGGGTCGTCCGAGGGAAATCCATGTTTCCTCTCTTGACGGCCTCGGGGTGACGTGCCTAACGTGCTTGATAACACATTCTTAGATAGTGATAACCCGATCGGCCAACTCCGGTGTCGCTCTGATGCGCGGAGAGGAGCTTTCCATGGAATCCATGGGGATTTCAGCGCAGGGTATCGCGATGAGTTTTGCTCGGCGCGAGCAGGAACAGACGGTTCTGGAGAACCTGGACCTCGACATCACCCCTGGCAGCTTTGTCACGCTGCTCGGCCCCTCAGGATGCGGCAAGAGCACGCTGCTGAAAATTCTGGGCGGCATTCTCGAACCCACTCGGGGCACCGTGCGGATCGGCGGGCAGCCGGCCGCGGACGCGGTCAAGGACCGCGTCATCGGGCTCGTACCGCAGCGGCCCGCGCTGCTGCCCTGGAAGTCCGCGCTGCAGAACGCGAGCATGCTGCGGCAGATCGCCGCCGGCGAGCGCGCCGCCGAGGCCGCCCCCGCGGCGCGCCGGGCGCTGGAGCTGGTCGGCCTCGCCGCGGCGGAGGACAAGCTGCCGCACGAGCTGTCCGGCGGCATGGCGCAGCGCGTGTCCATCGCCCGCGCGCTGGCCATGGACCCGGCCATCCTGCTGATGGACGAGCCGTTCGGCGCCCTGGACGCCATCACCAGGGACGAGATGAACCTGAAGCTCGCCGAGATCTGGGCGACGACCGGCAAGACCGTCGTCTTCGTCACCCACTCCATCTCCGAGGCGGTCTTCCTCTCCGACACCGTGCACGTGATGGGCCTGGACCGGGGGCGCTTCCTGGAGACGCTCGACGTCGCCCTGCCCCGGCCCCGCACCCGCGAGGTACTCGACGACCCCGTGTTCACCGAGTACACGGGGCGGCTCCGCGGCCACCTGGAACCGAAAGCGACGGTCTGACATGGTGCTCGCACAGGACGACGTGAAGAAACCGGCCGGGCGCCGCCCCGGCGGCGGGCCCGGGGGCGGCGCGGTGCGCGCCTGGATCCGGCGCGCGTGGCCCAGCCTCGCCGTGTTCGTCGCCGCCTTCCTCCTCTGGGAGCTGGCCGTCGAGGTCTTCGGCATCTCCAGCTTCGAGCTGGCCAAGCCGAGCGAGTTCCTCGCCGAGATGTGGCGCTCGCGCGACATGCTGGGCGACGCCGCCTGGGTCACCACCCAGGAGATCCTGTACGGCTTCCTGCTCAGCTTCGCCATCGGCGTGCTGCTCGCCGTGCTGATCGTCCGCTTCGGCTGGCTGGAGCGCGCCCTCTACCCGCTGATCGTGCTCTTCCAGGTCGTCCCCAAGGTCGCCCTGGCGCCGATCTTCATCCTCTGGTTCGGCTACGGCCTCGCGCCGAAGCTGCTGCTCATCGTGGTGATCACGTTCTTCCCGATCACCCTGAACACGATCGTCGGGCTCAAGGCCATCGACCAGGACCTGCTCCTGCTCATGCGGTCCGTGGGCTCGTCGCGGAACCAGATCCTCACCCGGATCCAGATCCCCACCTCGCTGCCGTACCTCTTCGCCGGCATGCGCATCGCGATCACCCTCGCGGTCATCGGCGCGGTGGTGGCGGAGTTCTCCGGCGCCCAGAACGGCCTCGGCTATCTCATCCAGTTCGCCTCGACGCAACTGGACACCCCGCTCATGTTTGCGGCCCTGACCCTCGTGTCCCTGCTCGGCCTGATCCTCTATTACGGGATGTCGCTGCTCGAGTTCCTGCTCCGCAAGCGATTCCCGCACATCACGGCCGACACCACCCGTTGAATCCGGCTTGGCATTCTCTCCTGCACTAGGAGCCCATCATGTTCCCCTCCGGAAAGAAAATCAGGAAGAGTAGGAAAACCGTCGCCGGTATCGCGGGCGCGACGACAGCGGCACTTCTCCTCGCCGCCTGCGGCGGCGACTCGGGAGGCGACTCCGCCGACGGCGGACTCGACAAGGTCACCATCCAGCTCGACTACCAACTCCGCGGCAACCACGGCATGTTCTACGTCGCCGACAAGCTCGGCTACTTCAAGGACGAGGGCATCGACGTCGACACCATCAAGACCGGCACCGGCTCGCCCGACGCGCTGCGCATCGTCGGCACCGGAGGCGCCGACTTCGGCTTCGCCGACCTGCCGTCGCTCGTCACCGCGCGCTCCCAGGAGGTGCCCGTCACCACCCTGGCGGCGGTCAACCAGACCTCGCCGCTGGCGATGTGCACGGTGAAGGAGAAGAACAAGCTGACGTCGATCGACGACCTGAAGGGCATGACGGTCGGCATCCACGCCGCCGGCTCCACCTTCCTCTTCTATCAGGCGCTGCTCGCGGAGAACGGCATCGACCGCGGGGACCTCAAGGAGGTCAGCGTCACCCCGCCGTACGAGAACTACCTGATCCAGGGCAAGGTCGACACCGTCCCCTGCTACATCGACGCCGAGGTGCCGCAACTGGAGGACGCCGCCGGCGGCGAGGGCTCCCTCGACGTCCTGCTCGGCTCCGAGCACGGCTACGAGGCGTACGGCTCCGGCCTCTTCACCAGCGACGACATGGTCGAGAACGACCCCGGCCTGGTGCAGCGCTTCACCAACGCCTACATCAAGGCGTTCGGCTACGTGATGAAGAACCCGGACAAGACGGCCCAGATCCTCGCCGAGTCCTCCCCGGAGACCCGCGACAAGGCCGACCTCTTCGAGCGGCAGATCCAGGCGGACATCGACCACACCTTCACCAGCGCCGTCACCGAGAAGCACGGCCTGGGCGCCATGGACAAGCAGGCGTGGCAGGCGACCATCGACGCCCTCGCCGACCAGGACGTGCTCAAGGGCAGCACGCCCAGCGTCGCGGACGTCCACCAGGAGAAGTTCGTCGAGAAGGCCGCGAAGGCCGGCGCCGGGTCCGGTGCCGGGAACGACGCCGGCAACTGAAGGCGCGGCCGGCCGCCCCCGGGCGGCCGGCACGACGAGTGAGAGCGGAGCTATGGAAACCACGGTTGACAGGCGGAAGCGCCACGCGGAGGTGTCCGGCGCCGGGTTCGCGGGGCTGACCGCCGCCGCGGCGCTCGCCCGGCGCGGGTGGTCGGTGCGGGTGCACGAGAAGGGGGCGGAGCTGCGCGAGCAGGGGGCGGGCATCGTCCTGTGGCACAACAGCCTCAAGGTGCTGAAGGCCATCGGCGCGTACGAGGCGGTGATGGCCGACTCGATGACACCCCCGTACTACGAGACCCGCTTCCAGCACGCCAGCGTCTCCCACGAGGACTTCGGCGGCCTGCCCTGGCGCACCATGACCCGGCCCTACCTGCACAAGTGCCTGCTGGACGCCGCGCTCGCGGCCGGTGTGGAGATCCGCACCGGCTCCGAGGTGGCCGCCGCGGACCCGCGCGGCCGGCTCACCCTCGCCTCCGGCGAGACGCTCCACGCCGACCTCGTCGTCGGCGCCGACGGGGTGAAGTCGAAGGTCCGCGACTCCATAGGCTTCGAGCAGGAGCGCTGGAAGTCCCGCGACGGGATCACCCGGTTCCTCGTGCCGCGCCACAAGGCCGAACTCGGCCCCGGCGAGTGGGACAACGTCATCGACTTCTGGAACCTCGAACCCCGTTACCTGCGGGTGCTCTACGTGCCCTGCAACGACCGCGAGCTGTACCTCGCCCTCGGCGCGCCCCGCGCCGACGAACAGGGCAGCCGCACCCCCATCGACCTGGACCTGTGGACGTCGGCCTACCCCGAGCTGACCCCCGTCCTCCGGGCCGCGGCCACCGCCGCCGACCCCCGGTACTACGGCTACGAGACCACCGCCGTCGCCGAGTGGCGCCGCGGCGCCGTCGCCCTCGTCGGCGACGCCGCGCACGCCATGCCCCCCGCCCTCGCGCAGGGCGCCGGCTGCGCGATGGCCAACGCCTACACCCTCGCGGTCGCCGCCACCGAGGCCGCCGACGGTGAAGTCGAGGCGGCCCTGGCCCGGTGGGAGGAGCTGGAGCGGCCGTTCACCGACCGCTGCCAGCGACGCTCCGCCGACTTCGCCGCCACCCGCGCGATGTCCGAGGGCAACCAGTTCACGCTGGAGAACCTCGAGACCGCCCTCTACGACCCGACCAACCCCAACCGCCACGCGCTGTCCGTCAGCCCCTGAGAGGAAATGACCCGATGACCCCCGAGGAGCAGGTGACCAAGGACTACCAGGTACGGCGCTGGGTCGGCCTGGTCGAGGAGACGCTGCACGAGAACGGCCCCGTCGCCGCCGTGCCGCTGCGCAAGGCCGTCTGCGGCGTCGTGGTCAGGAACCCGTTCGCCGGCCGGTACGCCGACGACCTGTCCCCGCTCACCGCGCCGAGCGCCGCGCTGGGGACGGCGCTCGGCCGGCGGGCCGCGGCCCTCCTCGGCGCCCCGGTGGAGAGCTACGGCAAGGGCGGTCTCGCCGGCCTGGCCGGCGAGCAGGAGCACGTCGTCGCCTGCGTCACCACCGTCTTCGGCAACGCGCTGCGCGAGGCGATCGGCGGCGGCGAGGCGTGGATCTCCTCGGCGACCAAGACCGCCGCCGCCGGCGCCTCCCTGGACATCCCGCTGGCGTACAAGGACGAGGTGTACGTCCGTTCCCACTACGACGCCGTCACCGTCTCCGTACCCGACGTGCCGCGCCCCGACGAACTGTTCGTCTGCGTGGCCGTCGCCAGCGGCGGCCGGGTCCACGAGCGCGTCGGCGGCCTCACCGCCGCCGAGGCGCGTGCGCAGACCGCGGCCGGCCAGGCCCGGTGAGAAGGAGCAACCCGATGCAGACCAGCGATGCGCTGTACTCCCAGGACGACTCCGTCGCCAACGTGCTCGACAACCTCGCCAGGGCCCACCGGATCCTGGAGATGGAGGGCCACGGCGACATGTCCATGGGCCACCTGTCCTACCGCGACCCGCACGGCCGCGGGCTCTGGCTCAAGCGCGGCAACCTCGGCATGGAGGAGGTCCGGGCCGGCGACTACATCCTCATCGACTTCGACGGCACCGTCCTGGAAGGCCAGGGGCTGCGCCACCTCGAATGGCCGCTGCACGCCGAGATCATGCTCGCCCGGCCCGACGTCAACGTCGTCGGCCACTCGCACCCGTTCCAGGCCACCGTCCTCGGCGCCGGCCGGGGGCGGATCGAGCCGGTGAACAACCACGGCGTGTGGTTCGCCGAGCACGGCGTCCCGCGCTTCGACGCCACCAGCCACATCATCACCACCCAGGAGCTGGGCCGGGACCTCGCCCGCGTGCTCGGCGAGGCCGACGCCGTACTCCAGGCCAACCACGGCGCCTCCTTCACCGGCCGCAACGTCCGCGACGCGACGCTCGCCGGGATCTTCCTGGAGAAGGCCGCCGCCTTCCAGCTCGCCCTGGCCGGCTCCGGCCTGCCGTACGACCCGCCGGACGCGGCCGAGAGCGTCGAGAAGAACCGCCGCATCTATCCCGAACGCGCCCGCGAGAACTACTGGATGTACTTCAACCGCAAGCTCGACCGGCTCGAAGCCGCCCGCTGAGCCCGCCCGCGCGGCCGCAGCAGCCGCCGCGGCACGGCACGAAAGGAACCATCGTGAGCATTCCCACCACCAGCGCCGTCCTCGGCTCGGGGAGCATGGGGCCCGGCATCGCCGCGCTGCTCGCCCGTTACGGATCCGACGTACGGCTCTACGACGTGAGCGAGGAGGCCCTGGCGCGGGCGGAGGGGACCTGCGCCGGTGTGGTCGCGCACCTCGACCGCCTCGACGTGCCGGTCACCCCCGGCGGATCCGTCACCTTTCAACGCGACCAGGCCAAGGCGCTGGCGGGCGCCGACCTCGTCATCGAGGCGGTGCCGGAGCAACTGGAGCTGAAGAAGACGGTGCTCGCCCAGGTCGAGGCCGCGGTGCGGGACGACGCGATCATCGCGACCAACACCTCCGGCATCCCGATCTCCGACATGGCGGTGGACATGGCCCACCCCGAGCGCCTGATCGGCATGCACTGGTCCAACCCGCCGCACCTCATCCCGATGATCGAGATCGTCAGGGGCGCGCGCACCGGCGCCGCCGTCGAGGACCGCCTCGTCGGCATCGTCGAGGCGTTCGGCTACGAGGCCGTGGTCGAGAAGGAGGTGCCGGGATTCGTCGAGAACCGGGTGCTCTACGCCGTGCTCCGCGAGTGCATGGCCCTCGTCGAGGAGGGCGTGGTCTCCCAGCGCGACCTGGACACCGTCGTGAAGTGGGGCGTCGGCTACAAGCTCGCCGTCATCGGCCCGATGCGGCTGGTCGACATGGCGGGCCTGGACATCTACCAGGCCGTGGGCTCCTACCTGAACCGCGATCTGTCCACCGAGACCGGCGTCTCCTCCCTGGTCACCGAGCTGACCGCCGAGGGCAAGCTCGGCATGAAGACGGGCGGCGGACTGTACGAGTACGGCGAGGGCGAAGTCGCCGCCAAGCGCGCCGACATCGTCGACGGCCTGGTGAGCGTCCGCAAGGCGCTCTCCGCGATCAAGCCGGTCTGAGCGGACGGGAGCCGACCGTGAACCGCGCACCGCAGCCGGCCGGGCCGGAGCCGCACGCCGCCCCCGCCGCGCCCCCTGACGCGCCGCCGGGCCTGGCGTTCGTGGCCGCCGGAGAGGTCGAGCTCTGCGTGCGCGACGCGGGCGCCGGGCCGGCGGTCGTGCTGCTCCACGGCACGACCGCCAGCCTGGGCGTCTGGGACCCGGTGGTCGAGCTGCTGGGCGGCGCGGTACGGACCGTGGCCGTCGACCAGCGCGGCCACGGCCGCAGCGGCAAGCCCGCCGCCGGGTACGGTGCCGCCGCGTACACCGCCGACGTGCTCGCGCTGGTCAGGGCGCTGGGGATCGGCCCGGTGGTCGTCGCCGGGCACTCCCTCGGGGCCCGCAACGCCGTCGTGCTCGCCGCCGCGCACCCCGACGTGGTCGCCGGCGTCGTCGCCGTCGACTACACCCCGTACGTCGAACCCGCCGTGCTCGACGCCCTGGAGACCCGGGTACGCGGCGGCGATCGCACCTTCGCCTCCGGCACGGACGTCGAGACGTACCTGCACGAGCGCTACCCCCTGCTGCCCGCCGATGCCGTACGCCGCCGGCGCCGCTACGGCTACGCCCCGGCCGGCCGGGACGGGGCGCTGCGCCCGCTCGCCGACCCCGCGGCCATGGTCCGCACCGTCGACGGGCTGCGCCGCGACTTCGCCGCCGAGACCCGGGCCGTCGCCGTACCCGTCACCCTGCTGCGCGGCGAGCACAGCGCGATCGTCTCCCCGCGCGCCTTCGCCGCCACGCGCGCGCTGCGCCCCGACTTCCGCGCCGTCGAACTCCCCGGGCTCGACCACTACGTGCCCGAGGAGGACCCCCGGACCGTCGCCGACGAGATCGTCCGCATGCTCGACCGGACGACGGGCCGACCCCGCCCGCGTCCCGCCACCGAGAGGAATCCAGACCCATGCCCCTGAACATCAAGGACCTCGCCGTCGCCGTCCGCGGCGTCGCCCCCGGCGAGCGGATCCCGGACCGGCACGCCGCCGACCACGGCAACGCCGCCCCCGAGGTCGAGATCACCGGAGTGCCCGCCGGCACGGCGGAACTCGCGCTGATCCTCCACGACCCCGACGCACCGCTGCCGCACGGCTTCACCCACTGGGTGGTCTACGGCATCGACCCGGCCGCGCCCGCGGTGACCGCCCCCGGGCCTGCGGGCACGGTGCGCGAAGGCCCCAACTCCCTTGGCGACAAGGCGTATACGGGCCCCCAGCCGCCGCCGGGGCACGGCACCCATCACTACTATTTCTGGGTGTACGCCCTCGACACCCCGGTCGCGGGCGAACCGTCGCGCGAGGAGTTCCTCAGCGCGTACGGCGATCGCGTCATCGAGCAGAACCGGCTCGTCGGCACGTACTCCGCCTGACGCACCCCGGGGCCACACCACGAGTACAGAAGGGCGAGCGCATCGTGTCTGAAGGGCGGGAGCGGACCCCCGGCGTGGACAGCGCCAGGAGGGTGCTGAAGATCCTTCTCCTCTTCACGGAGAAGGGGCCGGAGCTGAGCGTGGAGGAGATCGCGCACTCCGTCGGCATCTCGGTGCCCTCCGCGTACCGGTTCGTCTCGCTGCTGCGCGAGATGGACATGGTGGAGGACAACGGCGGCGGCACGTACGTGCTCTCGCCGCGGATCTTCCTGCTGGCCCGCAGCGCGGAGCAGGCGTTCCCCGTCTCCAAGGTGCTCCGCCCGCTCGTCGAGCGGCTGTCGAAGGACACCGGCGAGGCGGCGCTGGTGATCCGGCGCGTGGGCGACTTCGCGACCTGCGTGGAGATGAGCCAGCCCGAGCACACGATCCGGCTCTCGTTCGAGCCGGGGCAGATCATGAGCCTGCACCGCGGCGCCGGGCCCAAGGTGCTGCTCGCCGCGATGGGCGAGGCGTGGGCGCAGCGGTACTTCGACCGGCTGCGGCCCGCGCCGTCGGCCGCCGAGCGGGACGCGGTGCTGGCCGAGGTGCAGGGCGTGGCCGCGCAGGGGTGGTCCAAGAGCGAGGCGGAGGTCGACGAGGGCGTGTGGGCGGTGGCCGCGCCGATCGGGGTCGGCGAGAAGGTCGTCGCCGCGGTCACGGTCGCGGGCCCGCACTTCCGCATCGACGACGAGCGCGCGGGGTACATCACCGAGCGCGTCGTGGCCGCCGCGGCGGAGCTGTCCGACTCACTCAGCACCTGGCGGCACTAGCGCCCGCCCCCGGGGGTGCCACCGTCGGCCTCGCGTGGCGCGGTGGCATCCCCCGGGGCGGACGGCTGCCGTCAACCGCCCGCCACGGTCCCCATGAGGGCCGAGAACGACGCGGGATCGGTGTCGAAGCCCTGCACCACCGGGCGGAACCGCCAGGTGCCGGCGGGCTCGCGGACGAACTCCGCGACGGTGGCCGCGGTCGCGTCCGCCACCCCGGCGAAGTCGTCGGCGGCCAGCTCGGCGTAGCCCTCGCGGATCTGCACTCCGGTGCTCGCCACCTCGCCGAACGTCCGCCGGCCGGCGCCCTGCTGGATCGCGACGCCGACGACCACACGCCCGTACGCGGGGGCGATCCGCGCGAACTCCAGCGTCATCACCTCGTCGGCGCCGAAGCCCTGGCCGGTCTGGCTCTGCCGCTGCAGGGTGATCGTGCCGTCGGGGGAGCGGCTGTCGAAGTGGACCAGGTAGGCCGGCTCGCCCCGCGGGTCGTCGGCGCGGTACGTCGCCGCGATCAGGTCCAGGTCGTGGGGCGGCGCGCCGAGCGGGCTGGGGTCCCACTTCAGCGCGATCTCCACCTTGCCGACACCCCTGTTGAGACCGGTCACCGGGCTCCCCTCTCCCGTACTCCTGCGTGCTCCTGGCGCAACTGCCCGGCGTGGTCCGCCGGTTGCCCCTATCGTGTCACGTCCCACCGGACCGGGGAGCGGCGCGCGGGGAGCGCGGGGCGGCACGCGGGGGCGGGGGCGGCCCGCGCCGCGGGGGCGCGCCCCGGGGCCGTACGGCGAGCGCCCGGGGCCGTGCGGAGCGGCTTGCGCGGCGGTTACACCAGAGGACCGGTCCACTGGCGCCGCGGCGCCCGATTGACGGTCCGTGTGCGGCGCGTCACGCTCGGGCCGTCCGCCACCCGTGTCCGACCGGCGGGCTCTCGGCACCCGTACGCCACCCCCACATGGCACTTCGGACTGTCATGTACGGGCCAATCTGAAGGGAGCTCGAACACATGGCTTGCAGTACGAACTACCTCTGGCGCGGCGAGGCCACCTGGTTCTGCTGCGGCGCCGCCTGGGGCCCCTGCGGCTCCGCCGGCGGCGGCGCCTGCGGCAACTGCCGCTCCGCCTCGAACCACGGCGCCTGGCCGAACGCCTCCGCGGCGTGCTGGGACATCACCCGGCCCGACCTGTGCGGCGAGGGCGGCATCCCGCGGCGCGGCTGCGGCTCCGTCATGCGCGTCGTCCAGGAGTGCTCCAAGGCGGCGGTCTGCATCACCATCACCGACTGCGGCCCGCGGACCAAGAGCTTCTGCGGCGAGGCGTCCTGCTGCAACGGCGTCTGCCGCACCAACCGCATCCTGGACCTGACGCCCGCGGCGTACTCCCAGATCGCCAGCCTCAGTTCCGGCAAGACCGGCGTCTGGATCTACGAGTGAACGGAGGCGCGGCCATGAAGGACGCAACGGGCTCGACGTTCGACCGGCGGCGCTTCCTCTCCGCCAGCGCACTCGGCGGCGCCACCGTCGTCGGCGCCACGGCGCTCGGCGCGGTGGACCCCGACGCCGCGTTCGCGGCACCCACCCCGCCGCTCGACCCGGCGGTCGCCGCCACCTCGTTCGCCGAGGGCCTGATCACCGGCATCGACGGCGGCACCCTGCTGCACGTCAAGGGCTCCTACGGCGAACGGCACCGCATCCAGCTCACCAACGCCACGAGCATCTGGAAGCTCCACCCCACCACCGCCGAGGACGTCGAGACCGGCGACGGCCTCTACGCCCGCGGCCTGGAGATGCCCGACGGCACCATCGCCGCCGACGCGGTCTGGGTGAACATCGTCAACCTCGACGTCACGGTCCGCGGCATCGGCAAGGACCGGCTCGCGCTCGGCTACCACGGCGGCGAGCTGATCGGCCGCATCGTCCCGGGCCGCTCCACCGCCTCGTACGCGGGCGCCGCGCTCACCGACGACCTGTCGGGCGTGCGGATGGGCCAGCACGCGCTGGTGCTCGGCGCCTGGCGGCCGAAGGACGGTGCGGTCGACATCGCCAGGATCACGGTCGGGCACTGACCGCCGCGGCCACTTCGAGGACGGAGGCAGCATGATCGCACTGCTGGTCGGCGGCGTGCTCGGCTGGAGCGGGAGCACCAAGCTGTTCGGACGCAACACCCCCGTGCAGGCGTCGGGCACCGTGCTGGAGCGCAAGCTCGGCGGGCTGCCGCGCGCCACGGTCGCGCTGCGCGCGGTCGGGGCGGCGGAACTGCTCGTCGCGCTCGCGCTGGTGGCGCTGCCGGTGCCGCTGGTCACCGGGGCGCTCGCGGCGCTCGCGGGCGCGGGCTTCGCGGCGTACCTCGGCTACGCCAGGGCCACCGCGCCCGACTCGTCCTGCGGCTGCACCGCGCGGGACAAGGCGCCCATCGGCGTACGGGCCTTCGCCAGAGCCGGGTTCGTCCTGGCCGGCGGGGCGGTCGTGCTGGCCGGAGGACTCGCCGCCGACGGTCTGCCGGCGCCGGCCGGCGGGCCCTGGTGGGAGGCCCTGCGGGACCGGCCCGGCGCCGCGCTCGGCCTGCTGGCCGCGAGCACGGCGCTGGCCTGGCTGCTCTTCGGCGACCCGGACCGGGCCGTCCGGCTGCCGCTGCGCCGGCTGCGGCTGCGGCTCTTCGGGAACCCGCTGCACGGCGGGGCGGGACCGGGCGGCGACCCCGAGGCGGTGCCCGTCGAGGGCTCCGTCGAGCTGCTGGAACGCTCGCTGGCGTGGCAGACGGTGACCCACGTCGTCCGCTCCGGGCTGCGCGAGCACTGGGACGACGAGGGCTGGCGCTTCCTGCGCTACACCGGCCTGCACGAGAGCGGTCCCGACGGCGCCGAGGGCGCCGGCCGCCCGGTGTCCGTGGTCTTCGCGATGGACGCGAAGGCCGGCCTCGACAGCCCGCGGCCGCCGGTCATCCGGGTCGGCGTCGTGGACGAGGAGACCGGCGAACGCGTGGACGTCACCGCCGGCCGGGAGCGCCCCGGCGCGCTGCTCGGCGAAGGCGTCTGAGAGCGGTGCCCGGAGCCCGTACGGGGCCGGGCTCCGGGCACCGCCCCGGCACCTTCTCCGCCGCCGCTGCTACTTCTCCGCCGCCGCGGTGGCGGGCATGCCGTAGGCGTCGGCGATCAGCTCGTACGAGCGCAGCCGCGCCGCGGGTCCGTGCACGTTCGTGGTGAGCATCAGCTCGTCGGCGCCCGTGCGCTTGCGCAGGTCGTCGAGACCGGTCGTCACCTCGTCCGGGGTGCCGTACACCACGTTGCCGATCCAGGAGTCGGCGAACTCCCGCTCCAGCGGGCTGAACTCGTAGGACTCCGCCTCCTCGGGCGAGGGCACCAGACCGGGCCTGCCGGTGCGCAGCCGCAGCATGTTCAGGGCCCCCGCCATGACCTGCCGCCGCGCCTCGCGCGCGTCCTCCGCGGCCATGACCGAGACGCCGATCAGGGCGTACGGTGCGGAGAGCACGGCCGACGGCTGGAACGCCTCGCGGTACAGCTCCAGCGCGGGTCCGGTGTGCTGCCCGGCGAAGTGGTGCGCGAACGCGAACGGCAGCCCCAGCTCGGCGGCGAGCCGGGCGCTGAACATCGACGAGCCCAGCAGCCACACCGGCGGCCGGTGCAGCGACTGCACCCCGCCGGCCGCCGTGCCCTGCACCGGGCCCGGCACCGCGTGGATCCTGCGGTACGGGTGCCCGTCGGGGAAGTCGTCGTCGAGGAACCTGATCAGCTCCGCCAACTGCTGCGGGAACTCCTCGGCGCCCTCGCGCAGCCGGTCCGTGCGGCGCAGCGCCGCCGCCGTCGCGCCGTCCGTGCCGGGCGCGCGGCCCAGGCCCAGGTCGACGCGGCCGGGAGCGAGCGCCTCCAGCGTGCCGAACTGCTCGGCGACGACGAGCGGCGCGTGGTTGGGCAGCATCACGCCGCCGGAGCCGAGCCGGATGGCGGTCGTGTGCGCGGCCAGGTGCGCCAGGATCACGGCGGGCGAGGAGGACGCGACGCCGGGCATCGAGTGGTGCTCGGCGACCCAGTAGCGGTGGAAGCCGCGCGCCTCGGCGAGCCGGGCCAGCGCCACCCCGGTGCGCAGCGCGTCGGTCGCGGTGTACCCGGCGCCCACGGTGGCCAGGTCCAGCACGGAGAGCGGCACGGGGGCGGAGCCGCCCGCCCGGCCCCGTATCTCGTCCTGCGCGTCGGGTGCCGTCACGTCCGCTGCCGCCACGTGGTCCTCCTGGTCTCCGGTGTCTGTGGTCCTCCCCATGCCGACAACAGGAGGAGGGCTCCGTATTCCCGTAATCCCGGGATCCGGGAATACGGCCGGCGGATCCGGGACCGGGACCCGGCGGGCACGGCGCTGCCGCCCGCGGTGACGGCGCGGGCGGCAGCGGGCGGCGGGCGCGTGGCGGGGTGGGTGACGCGCCCGCCGCGGCCGGAGCGGAAGACCCGGGCGGAGGGGGCCGGGCCTTCCGCGGTCCGCGGGGACCGGGGGCGGCTCAGCAGGCCCTGACGTCCTGCCGGACGCCCCACGCGCCGGCGATGCCGCGCTCCGGGTTCTTGGCGTGCCACACCGGGTCGAACCCGGCGGGGGACTCCTTGCCGTTGTCGTCGAAGCAGCCGCCGGTCTCCGCCCAGCCGCCGGCCTGTGTGCGTCTCGCGCGACTGGGGAACGGCACGCTCATGTCCTCCCGTAGAGGTGTGTCGATCGAGCGGGGCACGTGCGCGGCCGCCCGGGCGTGCACGCCCGGACAGGCACCTCTGAGGCTGCGGAGCAGGTTAAAAGGACTAGACCAATGCGTCAAGAGGTCTGAACCACTGCAGTTTTCCGCGCCGCGCCGGGCCGGGGCCGGGGCCGTACGAGAAGGGGAACCCGCCGCGGGTCAGCGGCCGTTGCCGGGGTTCTGCGGCTGCTGCGGGTCCTGCGGAGGGGCACCGGGCTGGGCGACGATGGCCTGGGCGATCGCGCCGAGGATCTCCGCGCGCTGCTCGCGGGTGAGGTCCGCGCCGTCCACCAGGCGCTCCGCGGCGAGATAGCGGGAGAACTCCAGCGGCTGGGTGAAGTAGGCCCGCAGGGTCTCCACCGTCGACTCCTGGGAGCGCACGAAGGTGCGCCCGATGAACCCGGCGAGCGCTGCCGACGAGGCGCCGAGCACACCGGCGACGATGCTGGTCGCGGTGGAGTCGGCGATCAGGGCGAGGACGGTGAAGCCCACCAGCATGCCGAAGCCGATGCCCATGGCGACCTGGGCGTTGCGGAAGGCGTGCCGGGCCTGTGTCTGGGCGATGCCGTGGTACTTGTCGAGCCGCGCGTGGGTGACGGTCCACAGGTCGGCGAGCACCAGGGCGTCGGGTTCGGCGACGGGCCCGGCCGGCCGGCCGGGCCCGGCCGCGGTCTCCGGCCCGCCGGGCCCGTGCACGGGCTCCGTGTCCTCCCCGTCCTGCGGCCGGGACTCCGGGAGACGCGGGCGTCCCCGCCCGCGCCGCAGCGCGTCCTCGATGCCCTGCTCCGCGGCCCGCTCCCGGGCCCGGGCGCGCTGGGTCTCGGCGTCGGGGCCGAGCCACGGAGGGCTCCGGAACAGGTCGCGCTTGCGGATGGCCAGGACGCCGAGCGCGATCGCGGCCACGGCGGCGACGCCTCCCGCGAGCCAGGCGATCCACGCGTCCCTGGCGCGCGCCGACTCCACCAGGAGCAGGCTGGTCTCGTACGCGCAGGAGCCCGCCCGGGCCCCGGCGTGCGGCGTGACCTCCACGAGAACCGTCCGCGCCCGCCGGGAGACGTCCACTGCGGCGCCGAACGCGGGGGCGAGCCGTCCGGGGTAGGTGCGCCGCCAGGCCCCGCCGGGCACGCCCTCGGCGCGGACTTCGATGTCCACCGAGCGGGGCTCGCACGTCACCGGCGCGTCCGCCGGCTCCACGCCGACCGCGAGCCGGACCTTGTCGGCCGGCCCGGCGAGCCTCGCGGCGAAGGATGCCGTATCTCCCGGGGCGACGTCCCCCGCGGGGGTCTGCCGCTCGGTGGCGACGGCCTCCAGGAACCGTTCGTTCGTCAGACGGCCGGGAGCCACCAGGGCGACGATCATCGACAGCATGACGGTCGCCAGCGTCAGGAAGACCGTCAGCCAGCGCGTCCGCAGCCGCATGTGCCGCGAGATCTCGTCGTCGGACGGCTCGGCGGCCGCGGTGTCCGCGGCGGGGTGGTCGGGCACCGCTCAAGGATCGCCGATCGGCCGTTTCCCGGCGGGAGAATCGGGCAACCGGGCAGAGACCGGGTGTGCGGTCCCGAAGTGACACGGACTCGAAATACCGCGTTCACAAACCTTCGTGACAAGGCATTTCCGCCGGCCGCCGGCGTATGTGCGAAACCCCTCACGCCGATTTCCGGTCACGGCCGGGGCCGCGGCCCGAATTCCCGTCCGTCGCCCGCGCTAGGGTGTTCGACCTGCGGCGGAGCAGGGAGTCGGGGTGCGCATACAGCAACTGGAATACGTGGCCGCGGTGACCCGGTTCGGCTCTCTGCGGCGCGCCGCCGACGCGCTGCACCTCTCGCAGCCGGCGCTCAGCGAGACCGTACGGAACCTGGAGCGCGAACTCGGTGTCGACCTGCTCGACCGGCGCCGCTCAGGTGCCCGGATCAGCGACGCCGGGCGGGAACTGCTGCCGCACATCGCCGCCGTGCTGGAGGCCGTGGACCGGCTGCGGCGGGCCGCCGACGAGCAGCACCGGGTCAGCCGGTCGATCCGGCTCGGCACCGGCGGCGCGGTCGCCGCGCCGCTGCTGGCGCCGGCCGTACGGGAGTTCCGGGCCGGCCATCCGCAGACCGGGGTGGAGATCGTCGCGGGCGCCGAGGACGCCGTACGCCGCGGACTCGTCGAGGGCGGGCTCGACCTGGGGCTCGTCGTCCGGCTCGCGGGCGAGGAGCCGTACTCCGACCTGCACGACACCGAACTGCTGCGCGGCCGTCCGGTGGTGTGCCTCAGCCCCGGCAGCCCGCTGGCCGAACTGGACGAGATCGGCGCCGTGGAACTGCTCGCCGAGCCGCTGGTCGCGGTGCGCTCCGGCTGCCTCGTGCACCGGCTGCTGCACCGCCTCGGCGCCGTCCGCCCGCCGCTGCCCGCCTACGCGGCCGACACCCCCGACGCGGCGAAGCACCTCGTCGCCGAGGGGCTGGGGGTGACGGTGCTGCCGGACTTCGGAGTCGTCGGCGACCCGCTGGAACGGCACGGCGCGGTCACCTGGCGGCCCCTCGCCGGTGCCGGCGTCCCCGCCGTGCACCTGATGCTCTGGCGCAGCCGTACCCGGGCCATCCCGCCCGCCGCCCGCGCGCTGCACGACGCCCTCGCCACCGCCGCCGCGGCGGCCGGGCCGGTACCGGCCTGAGGCCCGTCCGAGCCGGGCCCGAAGCCCCGTCAGCATCGCCGGTCGTCCCGCGCACCGCCGCCACCAGGATCTTCGGGCCGTATTTGGCGTGAACCTGCCACTTGTGGTCGCGTCCGGCATGCGAGACGCTGCCGTGGCACCGCCCGTATCCGGGCGGGCCACCCGCACCGCACTACGCCTCATTGCCCGTAATCCGGTCAACGAAAGGTTCTGGTGCACGAGATGAGACTCACCCCCACGCCCCTGCGCCGCGCGGCCACCGTGCTCACCGCGCTCGGCCTCGCCGCCGGCCTCCAACTGGCCGCCGGCACCGGCGCGAACAGCGCACCCGCCGACGGCGACCTCCGGCTCGCCCCGGCCGCCACGGCCGTCGACGGCCAGTGGATCGTCGTGCTGAAGAACGGCGAGGTCGCCAAGGCCGACACCCGCTCCGTGGCCCGCGACCTGGCCGGCACCGCGGACGTCAGGCCCGAGCACGTCTACCGCACCGCGCTGCGCGGCTTCTCCGCCGAGATGAGCAAGGCGGAGGCGGCCGAGGTGGCCCGCGACCCGCGGGTGGCGTACGTGGAGCAGGACGCCGTCGTACGGACCGCGGAAACCCAGGCCAACGCCACCTGGGGCCTGGACCGCATCGACCAGCGCGACCTGCCGCTGAGCACCACGTACACGTACAACACCACCGCGGCGAACGTCACCGCCTACATCATCGACACCGGCATCCGCACCACGCACAGCGAGTTCGGCGGCCGCGCCTCGGTCGGCACCGACACCGTGGGCGGCGGCCAGAACGGCCAGGACTGCAACGGCCACGGCACCCACGTCGCGGGCACCGTCGGCGGCAAGACGTACGGCGTCGCCAAGCAGGCGAAGCTCGTCGCCGTACGCGTCCTGAACTGCAGCGGCTCCGGCACCACCGCCGGCGTCGTGGCCGGCATCGACTGGGTGACCGCCAACGCCACCAGCCCGTCCGTGGCCAACATGAGCCTCGGCGGCGGCGCCAGCACCACGCTCGACAACGCCGTCAAGCGGTCGGTGGCCGCCGGCGTGACGTACGCGATCGCCGCCGGCAACGGCGACATCTTCGGCACGCCGCAGAACGCCTGCAACTACTCTCCGGCGCGGGTGCCCGAGGCCATCACGGTCGGCGCCACGGACAGCGCCGACCGGCGCGCCTCGTGGTCCAACTTCGGCACCTGCCTGGACCTGTTCGCGCCCGGCGTGAGCATCACCTCCGGCTGGTACACCTCGGACACGGCCACGAACACCATCTCCGGCACCTCGATGGCCACCCCGCACACCGCGGGCGTCGCCGCGCTGTACCTCCAGGGCAACCCCTCGGCCAGCCCCGCCCAGGTGAGCCAGGCCATCGTGAACGGCACCACGCCGAACAAGGTGCAGGACCCGCGCACCGGTTCGCCGAACCGGCTGCTCTACTCGCTCTTCTGACAGCCGTGACGGCTCCGCCGGCGCGGTGACGGAACCGCCGGCGCCGCCGGCCTGAAGACGGGCGCCACGGCCCGCCCCGCCCGGGACCCGGGCGGGGCGGGCCCCGCGCGTCAGCGCCCTTCGGCGGCGGAGAAGACGAAGGTGAACGCCGCCGGGCGCGCCGCCAGTTCGTACTGCGGCAGCACGCCGGGACCGCAGGACGCCGAGCCGATGCCGTGGCGGGCGTGGTCGAGCGTCACGTGCACCCGGTCGCCCGGCACCAGGTCGGTGCGGTGCGTCGCGGCGTCCAGCTCCGCGGTGGTCCAGCGCCTGGCCGTGAGCGCGAACTCCGGCTCGCCCTCGACCCGCAGCCCCGTACCGGCCCCGGCGCCCGTCAGCTCCGCCCAGCGCACCCGGGCCCGCGCGCCGTTCTCCTGCGGGCGTACGTACGGCGTCTGCAACTCGTCGACGCTCGCCGTCCAGCGCCCCAGCAGCGCCGCCGTGCCCGTGTCCGGGTACGCCTCGCCGGGCCCGCCGCCGTACCAGCGCACCGCGCCGTACGCGGCGGGCAGCGCGAAGCGGATCCCCAGCCGCGGCAGCGGCATCCGCCAGTCGCCCTCCGGCGTCACCGACACGGTCAGCGCCACCCGGTCCCCGTCCGCGGTCCAGCGGAACGCGGCGGCGAGGCCCAGGTCGGTGGCCGCGGGCGCCACCCGGGTACGGACCGTCAGCCCGCCGTCCGCGGCCTCCACCGCGTCCGTCCGGTGCCGCACCCGGTGCAGCCCCGCCTTGCGCCAGCGGCGCGCCAGTTCGGTCTCGGGCAGCCAGTCGGCGCCGAGGTCGTTGTCGGTCGGCGCCCGCCACACCTCCAGCCGCAGTCCCTCCACGGGCACCCCGGCCAGGGTCCGCGGCTCGCCCGTCCGCGCGTCGAACACCGCCGGGCCGAGCCGGATCAGCGCGTCGTCGCGTACGGGCGCCGCCCCGGCCGGCCGCGCGAGCGGCGGGCGCGGCGCGGCGGACCACTGCCCGCGCGCCACGACGTGCCCGGCCGGCGCCCACGCGGTGTCCGCGGCGAGCCGCGCGGTGACGGTCCACTGCGCCTCGCCCGCGGGCGGGGCGCCGGGCGCGGGCAGGTCGACCTTCGCGCTCTCGCCCGGCGCCAGCGGCGGCACCGCCGCCGGTCCGCTCTCCGTCTCGGCGCCGTCCACGGCGTACGACCAGGAGAACGCGAGGTGGCCGAGGCCGGCGAAGTCGTGCAGGTTGGTGACCACGGCCTGTCCCGGCGAGTCCCCGGGCCCGATGCGCACGGGCTGGATGACGTGGCCGAACTCGGTGAGCCCCGGCGACGGCGTGCGGTCGGGGAAGACCAGGCCGTCGCAGACGAAGGCGCCGTCGTGCAGCTCCTCGCCGAAGTCGCCGCCGTAGGCGAAGCCCAGCTCGGGGTGGGCGATGCCGTGGTCGATCCACTCCCAGACGAAGCCGCCCTGGCAGCGTTCGTACGTCTCGAACAGCGGCTGGTAGTCCGCCAGTCCGCCGGGACCGTTGCCCATGGCGTGCGCGTACTCGCAGAGCACGAACGGCTGTGCCCTGCGGCGCGCGTCCAGCGCCGGGTCCTCAAGGGGGTCCTCGGTGCGCTCGCCGATGCGGCGGACCTCGTCGTGGTCGGCGTACATCCGCGAGTAGACGTCGGTGTCGCGGCTGGTCGGATCGCCCTCGTAGTGCAGGAGCCGGCCGGGGTCGCGGCCGCGGATCCAGTCGGCCATGGCGGTCAGTCCCGCGCCCGAGCCGCACTCGTTGCCCAGGGACCACATGATGACCGAGGGGTGGTTCTTGTCCCGCTCGACCATGCGCGCGGCGCGGTCCAGCAGCGCCGGGGTCCAGCGCTCGTCGGCGACGGGGTTGCCGCGCCAGCCGAGGGCACCGAAGCCGTGCGTCTCCAGGTCGCACTCGTCGATCACCCACAGCCCCAGCTCGTCGCAGAGGTCGAGGAACGCGGGGTGCGGCGGGTAGTGGCTGGTGCGTACGGCGTTGACGTTGTGCCGCTTCATCAGCAGCACGTCCGCGCGCATCGTCGCCTCGTCGACGGCGCGGCCGTGCTCGGGGTGGAACTCGTGCCGGTTCACGCCGCGCAGCAGGATGCGGCGGCCGTTCACCCTGAGCACGCCGTCCTCGACGGTGACGGTGCGGAAGCCCACCCGCAGCGGGATCCGCTCGCCCGCGGTGGCCAGCTCGGCCGCGTACAGCCGCGGCACCTCCGCGGTCCACGGCTCGGCCGGGAGCGTGACGGACTCGCCGGTGGCGATGTCGACGCCCAGCTCCGGCAGGGTGACCCGGCCGCCGGGCGCGCAGTCCACGCGCAGGGTGCCGGTGCCGGTCACGTGGTCGTACGAGGCGTGCACGAAGAAGTCGCGGACGGCGCCCGCGGGCCGGTGCAGCAGCGTGACGTCGCGGAAGATGCCGGGGAGCCACCACTGGTCCTGGTCCTCCAGGTACGAGCCGGCCGACCACTGGTGGACGCGGACGGCCAGCACGTTGCCCGCGGGGCGCAGCAGTGCGCCGACGGCGAACTCGTGCGGCAGCCGGGAGCCCTTGAACTCGCCCAGCTCCGTGCCGTTGAGCCAGACCCGTGCGTGCGAGTCCACCCCGTCGAAGCGCAGCACCGCCTCGTCCGCGGGCAGCGGGGCGGCGGGCCAGCCGCCGGGCAGGTCGAAGGTGCGCAGGTGGTCGCCGGTCGGGTTCTCGGCCGGCACCCGCGGCGGGTCGACCGGGAAGGGGTAGGGGGTGTTGGTGTACGCGGGCGTGCCGTGCCGGCCGCCGCCCTGGAGCACCCAGTGCCCGGGGACGGTGATCTCGTCCCAGCCGGAGGTGTCGTGGCCGGGTTCCGCGAAGGATGTGTCGTGGGTGGTGGCGGTGGGGGAGAGCCGGAAGCGCCAGGCCCCGTTCAGCGGCAGCCGGGCGGCGTCGGAGCTGGCGTACCACGCGCGCGGCGGCAGGGTGCCGGTGCCGGGTGCGGGGTCTTCGTGGGCGGGGAGAGCCGGATCGTGCATGAGATCCATCTGATCCCGCCGGGGGGCGCGGCACAACAGACGCCGCGCCGCGATCCATTGGACTTTTCGGACACCGGTTGGACTTCCGTGCCGCCCCGGCCGCTCGCCGTGGGGGACGAGCGGCCGGGGCGCGTCGGTCAGCGGCCCTGGAGCGACTTGACGTTGTCGCCGAAGGACCAGCCGCGCGCGCCGTCCCAGTTGATCGACCAGGTCATCAGGCCCTTGAGGGCGCCGCCGAAGTGGCTCCATGCCTGCGACACCAGCCCCGGCGTCATGTGGCCGCCGCCGGCGCCGGGCTGGGCGGGCAGGCCCGGGGCCTGCTTGTCGTACGGGACGCGGATGGTGGTGCCCTGCACGACGAGGCCGCGGTTCAGGCACTCGGTCTGGGCGACGAAGCCCTGGACGGTGCCCGCCTGGTACGAGTCGCCGGAGCAGCCGTACATGCTGCCGTTGTAGTACTGCATGTTGAGCCACCACAGCCGGCCGTTGTCGGCGTACTTCTTGATGATCGGCAGGTACGCGCCCCAGATCGAGCCGTAGACCACGCTGCCGCCGGTGACGTACGCCGTCTCGGGGGCCATGGTCAGGCCGAAGCCGGGGGGCATCTGGGCGAGCACGCCGTCGATGATGCGGATGAGGTTGGCCTGCGAGGGGGAGAGCTGGTTGATGTTGCCGCTGCCGACGAGGCCGGTCTCGATGTCGATGTCGATGCCGTCGAAGTTGTAGCGCTTGAGGATCGGCACCAGGGTCGCGATCACCCGGTCGGCGACGGCGCTGGAGCTGAGGTCGATGCCGGCCGCGGCGCCGCCGAGCGACATGAGGATGGTGGCGCCGCCCGCCTTGGCCGCGCACATCTCGGCAGGCGTGGCGACCTTCACCGTGCTGTCCATGCCGTCCTCCCACTTGACGGTGCCGTCCGAGAGGATGACGGGGAAGGCGGCGTTGATGACGTTGTAGCCGTGGGTGCGGAGATCGGGGTTGGTGATCGGCGTCCAGCCGAACGGCGGGTGGACGCCGTTGGCGGCGCCGTCCCAGTTCTCCCAGTAGCCCTGGAGGACCTTGCCCGCGGGCCTGGGTTTGGTGGGACAGGTCTCGGCGGCCGTGGGCGCCGCCGCCGTCGTTCCTGCCGCCGCCCCGGCCGGTTCCGGCGGGGTCGCCGCCGCGGCGGGGAGCTGGGCGGCGAGCACCAGCGTGAGGCCGATGCCGAAGAGACGCAGCGTCCGGCTGATCGCAGACTGCATGACACGCTCGCCTTCTGGGCTGTGGGGTTGCCAGGAGAGGTACGTGTTGCGCTGCGGCACAAGGTAAGTTGGTCCAGACCTTTCGTCAAGAGGTCTGGACCAAAGGTCGCGGGGCGGGCCGCGCGGAAGCTGTTCGTGCCGCGTTCACCCGCGAGTTCGCGGCGTTGCCTAGCGTGCCGCCCATGCCCACCACGTACGAAACGGGAGTCCCCGCAGCCCCGGACCTCCCCGAAGTCCCCGCCGCCGCGGCCGGACCGGCCGCCTGCGCCGGGCCCCGGACCGCGCCGTCCCGCCGCCGGGTGCTGCGCGGGCTCACCGCGACGGCCGGTGCCGCCGGCCTCGCCGTGCTCGGCGCCGGTCCCGCGCCGGCCGCGGGCAGTGGCCCCGGGCGCCCCGGGCGCCCGTTGCGGGTGCTCGTGGCGACGAACGAGCCGTGGGGCACGTACCACGTCAAGCCGCTCCTCGCGGAGGCCGGGCGGCGCGGCGTACGCCTCACCCAACTCGTCCCCGACACCTCGGGAGTCCAGCCCGGCGACCCCGTGCCCGTCGCCACGCCGCAGGCCGCGCCGCGCGCCGATCTGCTGGTCGTCACCGGCGCCGGTGACTGGCCGCTGGAGTGCCTCGCGCGCTTCCCGCGGCTGCCGGTGGCGGCCGGCTCACTGGCCTACCTCGGGCCCCAGCAGGCCCCGGGCGCCCGGCTGCTGCGGCCCCGGCTGCGCGCCGTCACCTCCTCCTCGCCGGCCGAGGCGCGCGCGTTCGGCGGCTACCTGGGCGTGCGGCGCCGGATCCGGGTGGTCGGTTCGCCGCAGACCGACACGCTGCCGGACCACCGTCCCGAGCCCGGCCTCGTGCTCGTTCTCACCAGCGTCACGCACCCCGACGGCACCGGCGGCGCCGCGCCCGGCACCGAACTGCTGCTCGCGGCGGCCGGGAAGCTGCGGGCCGCGGGCAAGCGGATCCTCGTCGGCCTGCACCCGCGCGAGGACCCCAAGCTGTGGGACGCGTACGAGATCAGCGACGTGCCGTCGCTCCAGGCGGCGGCGCGGGCGGAGGCGGCGGTCGGCATCCCGGGCACCGTCTTCCCGCTGGTCGCGGCGGTCGGCGTGCCGCTTGTCGGTGTGACGGGCGCCGGGCTGACGGTGCCGGACTACCTGCTGGCGGTGTGCTCCTCGACCATCGACGATCCGGCGGAGGCGGTGCCGGCCGTCGCCTCCGCGCGGCTGCCCGCACCGGACGTCCTCGCCGACGCCGTCGGCCCGATCGGCGGGTCCGCCGCCCGGCTGCTGGAGGTCTGGCGCCACACCGCCCACCCGGGCCACCCGCACGACGGCCGCTGACGCCGGCTTCGCGTACGGCCGGTGCGCCGGCCGCGCGGGTCCACCGCCGGGCCCCCGCGTCCGCCGCTGTCCCTGTCGGAGGGCACCCCGCGTGCCGCGGCACGTTCCCATCCCGTAGCCTCTGTGGCCCCGAGCCCGCGGCGCCCGCCGCGGCGCAGGAACCTGCCCGGCGGTCCCGACCACCCGCCGGGGCGCCGGGAGGTGGGCCCATGACCGTCGCCGACGCCGACGAGGCCGCGCCCGTGTCCGGTGCGGGGCCCGTGCTCTCCCTCGGTGCCGTCGAGAAGCGCTTCCCCGACGGCACCCGCGCGCTCGACCCCGTCGACCTCGACGTCGGCGCCGGCGAGTTCGTCTCCCTCGTGGGCCCCTCCGGCTGCGGCAAGACCACCCTGCTGCGCATCGCCGCGGGCCTCGTCGAGCCCACCGCCGGCGCCGTGGCCGCGCGCGCCGACCGCCTCGGCTACGTCTTCCAGGACCCGACGCTGCTGCCCTGGCGCTCGGTGCGCACGAACGTCGAGCTCTTCGGCGAACTGCGCGGCGTTCCGCGGGCCGAGCGGCGCAAGCGCGCCGACGCCGCGCTGGAACTGGTCGGCCTCACCGACTTCGCCGGCCACCGGCCCCGCGCGCTGTCGGGCGGCATGCGCATGCGCGTCTCCCTGGCCCGCTCCCTCACCCTGCGCCCGGAACTGTTCCTGCTCGACGAGCCGTTCGGCACCCTGGACGAGATCACCCGCGAGCGGCTGGACGACGACCTGCTGCGGCTCTTCGCCGCCGAGCGGTTCGCGGCCGTCTTCGTCACCCACTCCGTGCTGGAGGCGGTCTACCTCTCCACCAGGGTCCTGGTGATGTCCCCCCGGCCCGGGCGCGTCTGCGGCGAGTTCACCGTCCCGTTCGGCTACCCGCGGACCGAGAGCCTGCGCTACGACCCCGAGCTGAACCGCATCGCGGCCGAGGTGTCCGCCTGCATGCGCGCCTCCGCCCGCTGAGCACCGTACGAAGCACCGACCGGCCCCCCGACCCCCCTCCGGAGGAACCCGCGATGCACCTCAAGCGTCACCTGCGCTCCTTAGCCCTGCCGCTCGTCGCCGGCGTGCTGCTGACCACGGCCGCCTGCGGAGACGACGGGGACGGCGGGGCCGGCGGCAAGGAGTCACCCGCGAAGAGCGGCGCGGGTTCCCTGGCCGGCGTGTGCCCCGAGACCGTGACCGTGCAGACGTCGTGGCTGCCGAACGCCACCGCCTTCGGCCCGCTGTACGCGCTCCTCGGCGAAGACCCCGAGGTGGACGCCGACCGCAAACGGGCCACCGCGCCGCTGGTCGCGGACGGCAGGGACACCGGCATCTCGCTCGAACTGCGTGCAGGCGGCCCGGCGATCGGCTTCGCCGCCACCTCCGCCCAGATGTACACGGACGAGGACATCGACCTCGGTGTGGTCGGCGGCTTCGACGAGATCGTCCAGCTCTCCGCCACCCAGCCCACCACCGCGGTGCTGGCGCTGCTGGAGAAGGACCCGACGATGATCTACTGGGACCCGGAGACGTACCCGGAGTTCGAGACCATCGAGGACGTCGGCAAGTCGGACACCACGGTCCTGTACTCCGGCGGCGACACGTACATGGAGTATCTGACCGGCGCCGGGATCCTCAAGAAGGACCAGGTGGACGGCTCCTTCGACGGCTCGCCCGCGCGCTTCGTGGCCTCCGGCGGCAAGCTCGCCTCCTCCGGGTACGCGGCCGAGGACCCGTACATGTTCGAGAACGAGATCGACGACTGGATGAAGCCCATCAAGGGCCAGCTCGTCTACGAGGCCGGCTACCCGATCTACGGGCCCTCCCTCGTCGTCCGCCCCGAGGCGAAGGCCGAACTGGCGCCCTGCCTGGAGAAGCTGATCCCGGTCGTCCAGCAGTCGCAGGTCGACTACCTCCGCGACCCGGACGCGGCCATCGCCACCATCGTGGACATCGCCGGGCAGTACAAGGGCGGCGACGTGCTCACCGAGGGCATCGCGCAGTACGGGATCGGCGAGATGAAGAGGCTCGGCATCGCCTCGGACCACGCCGAGGGCGAGGACACCACCGTCGGGAACTTCGAGACCGCGCGGGTCCGGGAGATCATCGACATCGTCGAGCCGATCTTCGCCGAGCAGAAGAAGCCCGTGAAGGACGGCCTGAAGCCCGCGGACGTCGTCACCAACGAGTTCCTCGACCCCGCGATCGGACACGGCGGATGACCGGCCGCCCGACCGCCGGGACCGCGCACCGCGGGCCGCGGCGGCGCGGTGGAGTACGCTGCCCTCCCGGCCCGCAGCGCGCCGCGGGGCGGCACGGCCACGGCCGTACGCGGCCGACGCGGAGAGGAACATGAGCGACAACGGCATAGCCGGCGGGCCCCACGGCACGTCGCCCCTGCCCGACCCCACGGCCCCCACGCCTCCCGCACGTACGACTACCACCTCGGCGGCAGCGACAACCTCGGCCCGGACCGCGCGCTGGTGGACGAGGTCGAGGCCACCTTCATGCCGGACGTGAAGATGCGCGTCCGCGCCCAGCGGCTCTTCCTGGAACGGGCCGTGCGCTACCTGGTCGGGGAGGCCGGCATCCGCCAGATCCTCGACATCGGCTGCGGCCTGCCGCAGCGGCGCATGCCCAACGTGCACGAGATCGCGCACGGCATCGCCCCCGACACCCGGATCGTCTACGTCGACTACAACCCCGTCGCTGTGGCGCACATGCAGGCCCTGCATGCCGACGGGATCCTCACCGTCGCCTTCGCGGGCGACGTCCGGCGGCCCGAGCTGATCCTCACCCACCCGGACACCCGTGCCGTCCTGGATCTCGACCGGCCCGTGGCCGTGCTCATGGTCGGGCTGCTGCACTTCCTGCCCGACGAGGACGACCCGGCGGACCTGGTGGCGCGGGTCCGCCGCGGGGTGGTCCCGGGCAGCTACCTCGCCGTGTCCCAGATATCCGCCGAACTCGACTCCCGGGTGAGCCGGCTCACCAAGGCGTGGGCGTGCGGTGCGACGCCGATGGTGGAGCGCAGCCGCGCCGAGCTGGAGCGGATCATCGACGGCTGGGAGCCGGTCGACCCCGGCGTGGTGGTCGCGCACCGCTGGCGCCCCCGGCCCCCGGACCGTACCGAGGGAAACGCCTACGCGCTGGTGGCGGTCAAGCCATGAACCTGCGCCCGTTGCTCCGGAGGCTGCCCGCCGTGCTGGTGGCCGGTGCCGCCGTGGGGGTGTGGTACCTGATCAGCATGGTGGTGCTGGCCGAGGACCGGCGCTTCCTCTTCCCGCCGCCGCACGACGTGGTGCGCGTGGGATTCCTCGACGGCGACAACCGCGCCGAACTCCTCGACGCCCTGCTGCTGTCCGCGCAGGTCGCCTCGCTCGGGCTGCTCATCTCGGCGGCCGGGGCGATCGCGATGGCGATCCTGATGAGCCAGGCCAGGTGGCTGGAACGTTCCCTCTTCCCGTACTTCGTCGTGCTGCAGGTGACGCCGATCCTCGCGCTGGTCCCGCTCTTCGGCTTCTGGTGGGGCTACGGGTTCTCCACCCGGGTGCTCGTCTGCGTCATCATCGCCTTCTTCCCCATCCTCACCAGCACGCTCTTCGGTATCCGCTCCGCCGACTCCTCGTACCACGACCTCTTCAGGCTCCAGAACGCCGGCCGGCTGACCCGGCTCTGGAAGCTCCAACTGCCCGCCGCGCTGCCGCACATCTTCACCGGGCTGCGGATCGCCGCCGGGATGTCCGTGGTCGGCGCCATCGTCGGCGACTTCTTCTTCCGCCAGGGGCAGCCCGGCATCGGGGTGCTCATCGACCTGTACCAGTCGCGGCTGCAGTCCGAGCAGTTGCTCGCGGCGGTGCTGGTCTCCTCGCTCTTCGGCGTGCTGGTCTTCTGGTTCTTCGGCCGGCTCGCCCGGATCGTCGTCGGCGGCTGGCACGAGTCCGCGGACGAACCGGGCGCGAAGGGCTGATCCCCTCCGTACGCCGCCCGCTCGGGGCAACGGGTCCCTACGTCCGATCCGGTAGGCGAAAACCGGACGAAGGTTCGGGAAAGAGGCCCCGGGCGGGTATGATTCCGCGCTGGCGACGGGATGGTGAACCGACCGGCGGGGGAGGGGAGATGGCGGGGTCAGTACCGGTGGCCGGCGGGCGCCGGCTGCCCGGGGGCGGCGCGGACCCCGGCCGGGGCGGGCCCACGATCCGGCGGATCGTCCTCGGCTCCCGGCTGCGCAGGCTGCGCGTCAGGCGTGGCGTCGGACTCGACGCGGCGGCGCAGGCGATCCGGGCCTCGGTGCCCAAGATGAGCCGGCTCGAACGCGGCCAGGGCGGCTGCAAGGAGCGCGACATCGCGGACCTGCTCACGCTCTACGCGGTCACCGACATCCGGGAGCGCGAAACGTACCTCGCGCTGGCCCGCGGCGCCAACACCCCCGGCTGGTGGCAGCAGTACGGCGATCTGACGCCGCGCTGGCTGGAAACGTACCTCGGGCTCGAAGAGGGCGCGACGCTCATCCGCGGCTACCAGTCGCACCGCGTACCGGACCTGCTCCAGACCCCCGCCTACGCCGCCGCGCTCGCGCGGCTGACGTACCCCGACGACAGTGCCGGGGCCGTGGCCCGCCGCGTCGACCTGCTGGAGCGCCGTCAGCAGCTCCTCGCCAGGGCCGACCCGCCGCGCTGCTGGCAGCTCATCGACGAGGGCGCGCTGCGCCGCAGCGTGGGCGGCCCCGCGGTGATGCGCGAGCAGATACGCCATCTGATCCGGCTGCACAGCGCGGAGTTCCCGGAGATCGCGGTGCACGTCGTGCCGCTGCGGACCTCCGCGGCGACGGTGCTGGCCGGCTCGGTGACGCTGCTGCGCTTCGCCGAGGCGGACCTGCCGGACATCGCGTACCTGGAACAGCTCACCGGCGCGCTCTACCTCGACGACGCCGACGACGTCGAGCGGCACCGGCTGGCCGTCGACCGGCTGGCGGCGCCGGCCACGGAGCTGACGAACACCGACACCTTCCTGCGGCAGCTCCTGCACACCACCTGACGGGCCCCGCCCGCACCTTCCCCTCTCAGCCCCCGGACCACACGGTCCGAGGGCCTTCCGCCTGTTCCCGTACGGCAGTTCGGGAATTCGATCACCGTGCGCCACCGTGCTCCGAGCGCTGGGTGATGGCTGGATGAAATTTCATTTGTAAGTGCATCCGCAAGCACAGACGCAAGTACAGTACGCAAAAGATCAGTGGGAAGGAGCAGCCATGCAGGTCGAGAACGGTGTGCCCGCGGGCCGGCTGGGGAACGTCGAGTGGCGCAAGAGCCACTACAGCAACCCCAACGGCGAGTGCGTGGAGCTGGCCGGGCTCTCCGGCGGGGAGGTCGCGGTCCGCAACTCCCGGGACCCGCAGGGCCCCGCACTGGTCTACGGGCCCGCGGGGCTGGCCGCGTTCCTGCGGGCCGCCAAGGAAGGGGACTTCGACGACCTCGTCACCGGCCGCGGCACCGCCGGCGCCTGACCGGAACGCCAGGGAGGTGCGCGGCTACGGCACGGACTCGCCCGCCAGCGCCGCGACCCGGGCCGCGCTGTCGCAGCCGGAGGCACGCAGCCGCCCGCGTGCCACGGCGTACGCACGGCCCAGGACGGCGCGCTCCTGCGCGGAGGCGCCGCGGCGCAGCGCGTTGAGGTGGACGCTTTCCCCGGCGGCGATGTGCCCGGCGGCGACCGTGCCCAGCCGGTCCAGCGCGGCGTCGAACTCCGGCCCTGCGGGCTCCTCCAGGCGCAGCAGCGCCAGCAGGGCGCGGGCGAGCGCCGCCGGCCCGTGGCCGGCGTCGTCGGGGCAGAGCGCGTACGCCGTCGAGCCGGCCCCGGAGCGCGCCGCGGCCCGGCCCGCCTCCACGTGCGCCACCAGCAGCCCCGCCAGCTCGCGCAGCACCGTGCGCCGGTCCGCCTCCTCGCTGCGCACCGCGCTGAGCAGGTGCTCCACCCTGCGGTGGTCGGCCAGCACCAGGTCGACCACGTCGGCCCCGGACGGCGGCGGGCTCTGTGCGGGACGGGTCCAGCCGAACGTCAGGCCCACCGCGTGGCGCCAGTTGGCGTACTCCGCGGACCTGGTGCTCTCCGGCATCCGCGGCAGCCACTCCGCCGCCCGGTGCCAGTTGCGCCGCAGCCCCTCCAGGTCCGGCCAGTAGCCGACCGCGAGCCCCGCCGCGTACGCCGCGCCCAGCGAGACCGTCTCCGCCATCATCGGCCGGACGACGGGCACGTCCAGGACGTCGGCGACGAACTGCATGAGCAGGTTGTCCGCCGTCATGCCGCCGTCGACGCGCAGGCCGGAGAGCGCCAGACCCGAGTCGGCGTTCATCGCGTCCACCACCTCCCGCGTCTGCCAGCCCGTCGCCTCCAGCACCGCCCGCGCCAGATGCCCCCTGGTGATGTACGAGGTGAGCCCGGCGATCACGCCCCGCGCCTCGCTGTGCCAGTGCGGCGCGAAGAGCCCCGAGAACGCCGGCACGATGTAGCAGCCGCCGTTGTCGTCGACGGTCTGCGCCAGCGTCTCGATCTCCGGCGCGCTGCCGATCAGCCCCAGCCCGTCGCGGAACCACTGCACCAGCGACCCCGTCACCGCGATCGAGCCCTCCAGCGCGTACACCGCCGGCTCGTCCCCGATCTTGAAGCCGACGGTCGTCAGCAGCCCGTGCCGGGAGGCCGCCGGCGTCTCGCCGGTGTTGAGGAGGAGGAAACTGCCCGTGCCGTACGTGCACTTGGCCTCGCCGGGAGCGAAGCAGGTCTGGCCGAAGAGCGCCGCCTGCTGGTCGCCGAGCGCCGCGGCGATGCGGATGCCGGGGACGACGGTGGTGGTCGTGCCGTACGTCTGCGTGGAGGAGCGGATCTCCGGCAGCATCGCCCGCGGCACGCCGAAGAAGTCCAGCAACTCGTCGTCCCACGACAAGGTGCGCAGGTTCATCAGCATCGTGCGGCTGGCGTTGGTGACGTCGGTGATGTGCAGCCCGCCCGCGGGCCCGCCGGTCAGGTTCCAGATCAGCCAGCTCTCCATCGTGCCGAAGAGCACGTCACCGCGCTCCGCCCGCTCCCGGAGGCCGGGGGTGGAGTCCAGCAGCCAGCGGATCCGCGGCGCGGAGAAGTACGTGGCCAGCGGCAGCCCGCAGAGCGCGCGCACCCGGTCCGCGCGCGGGTCCCGGGCGAGCCGCTCGGCCAGCTCGTCGGTGCGGGTGTCCTGCCAGACGACGGCGCGGGCGGCCGGGCGGCCGGTGTGCCGGTCCCACAGCACCGTCGTCTCCCGCTGGTTGGCGATGCCCAGCGCGACGACCTGGCCGGCGTCGGCGCCCGCCTCCGCCAGGGTCCGCGGCATGATCCGGCGCAGGTTCCGCCAGATCTCCACGGCGTCGTGCTCGACCCAGCCGGGCCGCGGGAAGTGCTGCTTGTGCTCGCGCTGCACCACGGAGACCAGCCGGCCCTGGGCGTCGAAGAGGATGCACCGGGTGGACGTCGTGCCCTGGTCCACCGACATCACGTACCGCTGCACCATGCCGCCCCCGCTCCGTACCGGCTGCCCCGCCCGGACAGCCCGTCTCGTCTCCTCGGTCCCGCGCGGCCGTCACCGGCGGGAGGCGCCCAGGTCGCGCGAGACCGACCTGGCCGTGCCGAGCACCAGCCCCACCAGGTCCTCGCGCAGCGCGCCGGAGCGCTCGCAGAGCCGCTCGGCCGGCCCCGAGATGCCGAGCGCGCCGACGACGAGACCGCCGGGGCCGCGCAGCGGCGCCGCGATCCCCGCCTCCTCCAGGCGCCGTTCGCCGTGCTCGCCGGCCCAGCCCGCCTCGCGCACCCGCCGCAGCTCCGCCAGGATCGCCGCGGGCGCGGTGAGCGTCCTGGGTGTGTACGCGGCCGGGGGGCCGCCGCCCACCGCCGCCGGGGCGTGCACGTCGTACGCGAGCAGCACCTTGCCCAGCGCGGTCGCGTGCGCCGGCAGCGTCGCGGCCACGTCGAGGGTCTGCTGCGGGTCGCCGGGCCGGAAGACGTGGTGGACGACGAGGACCCGGCCGTCCGCCGGGACGCCGATGCGCACCGCCTCACGGCTTCTCGCGGCCAGCCCGTCGGCCCAGTTCAGGGCGCGGGAGCGGAGCTCGTTGGCGTCGACGTGGCCGGAGCGGAGGTCGCGGAGCGTGTCGCCGATCCGGTACTTGCCGGTGTCCCGGTCCTGCTCGACGAAGCCCACCTGCTGCAGCGTCCGCAGCAGCCCGTGCACCGTGCCCTTCGCCAGGCCCAGCGACCCGGCCAGCTCGCTCACTCCGAGGCGGCCGGAACCGCGCGCCAGCAAGTGCAGTATCGCCGCCGCGCGTTCAACCGACTGAACCGGACCTGGCACGCGCCGACCATAAGCCTCCGTGCCCCGCCGGTGAAAGCGGGGTGCAGCAGATTCGTTCGACAATGTCGGCAGGGCGTCGTTGACGGCGGGATTCCGCGCTGGTCATGTACTCACCACGGGCCGGGGTGCCGGCGCAGCGGCACGGTCCCGGCGACCGATGCGACGTTTCGGAGCAGGAGCAGACCGTGACCGACGATTTCAGCGCCCCCTCCCCGCAGCGCCCCGGCCCGTTCGTTGCGGCTATCGATCAGGGGACGACTTCGAGCCGGTGCATCGTGTTCGACACCGATGGCCGGATCGTGTCGGTGGACCAGAAGGAACACGAGCAGATCTTCCCCAGGCCCGGCTGGGTCGAGCACAACGCCACCGAGATCTGGCGCAACGTCCAGCAAGTCGTCGACGGCGCCGTCGCCAAAGCCGGCATCACCCGCGCCGACGTCAAAGCCATCGGCATCACCAACCAGCGCGAAACCACCCTGCTCTGGGACAAGAACACCGGCGAACCCGTCGCCAACGCCATCGTCTGGCAAGACACCCGCACCGCCGAACTCTGCCGCCAACTCGGCGGCACCCAAGGCCAAGACCGCTTCCGCGCCGCCACCGGCCTGCCCCTGGCCTCCTACTTCGCCGGCCCCAAAATCCGCTGGCTCCTCGACAACACCCCCGGCCTCCTCGCCCGCGCCGAAGCCGGCGACATCCTCTTCGGCACCATGGACTCCTGGGTCATCTGGAACCTCACCGGAGGCCCCGGCCGCGGCGTCCACGTCACCGACGTCACCAACGCCTCCCGCACCATGCTCATGAACCTCGAAACCCTCGACTGGGACCCCGGCATCTGCGAAGCCATGGGCGTCCCCCAAGCAGTCCTCCCCAGATCCGCTCCTCCGCCGAGGTCTACGGCCACGCCACCTCCGGCACCCTCACCGGCACCCCCGTCGCCTCCGCACTCGGCGACCAGCAAGCCGCACTCTTCGGACAGACCTGCTTCGCCCAGGGCGAAGCCAAATCCACCTACGGCACCGGCACCTTCCTCCTCATGAACACCGCCGGCGAGCCCGTCCACTCCGAAAACGGCCTCATCACCACCGTCGGCTACCGCATCGGCAACCAGAGCGCCGTCTACGCCCTGGAAGGCTCCATCGCCATCACCGGCGCCCTGGTCCAATGGATGCGCGACCAGATGGGCATCATCTCCACCGCCGCCGAAATCGAAACCCTCGCCCTGAGCGTCGAAGACAACGGCGGCGCCTACTTCGTCCCCGCCTTCTCGGGCCTGTTCGCCCCCTACTGGCGCGACGACGCCCGCGGCGTCATCGCCGGCCTCACCCGCTACGTCACCAAAGCACACCTCGCCCGCGCCGTCCTGGAAGCCACCGCCTGGCAGACCCGCGAAATCGTCGACGCCATGACCAAAGACTCCGGCGTCGAACTCACCTCCCTCAAAGTCGACGGCGGCATGACCGCCAACAACCTCCTCATGCAAACCCTCGCCGACGTCCTCGACGCCCCCGTCGTACGCCCCCTCGTCGCCGAAACCACCTGCCTGGGCGCCGCCTACGCCGCAGGACTCGCCGTCGGCTACTGGCCCGACACCGACACCCTGCGCGCCAACTGGCGCCGCGCCGCCGAATGGACCCCCCGCATGGACGAAACCACCCGCGAACGCGAATACAAGGACTGGCTCAAAGCAGTCCAGCGCACCATGGGCTGGACGGAGGACACCCAGGGTCCGGGCCTGCGGTGACCTCGGCGCCGTGCCGGAGCGCCGCGCACCGGGGGCAGGGCGTGCGCGGCGCGTAACATCGGTCCACGGCGGCGCCCCACGTCCTCGCGTCGACCACGGTTCGCGAGACGAGAGAGACCGAGCATGCCGCAGCCGGACGCCGCCCCGCCCGATGACCGGACGACGGACGCCGGTCCGACCACCTCGGCCCGCTGGACGTTCATCCGCACCGAGAGCGGCAGCGCCACCTTCCTCGTCGCCGCCGCCGTCATCGCCCTCGTCTGGGCGAACGCCGCACCCGGCAGCTACGCGGACTTCTGGCACACCCACTTGTCCGTCGAACTGGGCGACCGCAGTCTCGGCATGGACCTGCGCGAGTGGGTCAACACCGGGTTGATGACGCTGTTCTTCCTGGTCGTGGGGTTGGAGGCGCGGCGCGAGTTCGACATGGGGGAGTTGCGGGAACGGCACCGGATGACGCTGCCGTTCGTCGCAGGCGTCGCCGGGATGCTCGTACCGGTGCTCATCTACCTGAGCATCAACGCCGGCGACTCCTCCGCCTCCGGCTGGGGTGTCGCGATGTCCACCGACACCGCCTTCGCCCTCGGCGTGCTGGCCCTCCTCGGCAAGCGGTTCCCGCGGCGGCTGTACACCTTCGTCCTGACCATCACCGTCGTCGACGACTTCGTCGCCCTGGCCGTCATCGCCTTCGTGTACAGCAGCTCCGTGACCTGGCCCGCGCTGCTCGCCGGCGTGGTGTTCTTCGCGGTGATCCTGGTTCTGCGCACCGCCGGCAGCAGGCGTGGCCCCGTCTACGCGCTGCTCGGCGTCGCGATGTGGGTCGCCTTCGTGGAGTCCGGCATCGACCCGGTCGTCGTCGGGCTGCTCATCGGGCTCGCCACGTACGCCTATCCCGCGCCGCGCAGCGAGCTGGAGCGGGCCAGCGGGCTGTTCCGCTCGTTCCGGGAGCAGCCCACCTCGGAGCTGGAGCGGGAGGCGCGGCAGGGCATCGCCTCGGCGATCTCCCCGAACGAGCGGCTGCAGCGGATCTACCACCCGTGGAGCAGCTATCTGATCGTGCCGCTGTTCGCCCTGGCCAACACAGGTATCCAGCTCGACGGCGGGCTGCTGTCACGCGCGTTCACCTCGCCCGTGACGCTGGGCATCCTGGCGGCGTACGGGCTCGGCAAGCCGATCGGCATCGTCGGTGCCACCGTGCTGACGGCGTGGCTGAGCCGCGGCCGGACGCGCCCGCCGGTCGGCTGGGCGGCGGTCGCCGGCGGAGGCACGATCGCCGGCGTCGGGTTCACGGTCGCGCTGCTGATCGCCACGAAGGCGTTCCACGGCGAGCAGCTCGCCCAGGCGAAGATAGGGATCCTCACCGCCGTCGTCTGCTCGGGTGTCGTGACCGCGCTCGTCGCCTTCGCCACCGCCCGGCTGCCGAAGCCGCGGCGCATCCGCGCGCTCCTGGGCACCACGCCCGTCGTCGTGGACCTCGCGGTGCCCGTCGACCACGAGCGCGACCACATCCGCGGCCCGCTGGAGTCGCCCGTCACGGTCGTCGAGTACGGCGACTTCGAGTGCCCGTACTGCGGCAGGGCCGAGCCCGTCGTACGCGAACTCCTCGCCGACTTCGGCGACATCCGCTACGTCTGGCGGCATCTGCCGCTCACCGACGTGCACCCGCGCGCCCAGCTTGCCGCCGAGGCCGCGGAGGCGGCGGCCGAGCAGGATGCGTTCTGGCCCATGCACGACCGGCTGCTCGCCGCACAGGACCGGCTGACGCCGCGGGACCTGCTGGAGCACGCGGCGGACCTGGGGCTGGACGTCGAGCGGTTCCGCCGGTCGCTGCAGGCCGGCAGCGGCGCGGTTCGCGTCACGGCGGACACGGAGTCCGCGGACCTCAGCGGGGTCGCGGGCACGCCGACGTTCTTCGTCAACGGGCGCCGCCACCACGGCGCGTACGACATCGCCGGTCTCTCGGCCGCGGTACGGGCGGCGCGGGCGCGGGCGATGCTGGCGGAGGAGGACGCGGCGGAAGAGCGGTGACCGCCGGGCGCTGAGCGCCGCGGCGACCGGCCGGTGCGCGGCGCCGCGCCCCGCCGGTGCGCGGGGCACGGCGCGGGCGGGGCGCGGGAGTGGGGGACCGGAGGCGGCGGGCGTCAGGTTCCGCCGCCCCCGGAGACTGCGGTGAGCAGCGCCAGCGGCGTGGCAGCCGCCCACGCCTGCGGGGAGCAGGCGTGGGGATACGGTACGGGTGCCGGGTGGTCGCTGCGTGCGTAACCGGCCAGCACCTCCGGCAGCCGCCAGCCGTGCGCCTCCGCGGTGGCCAGCAGCCCCCGGGTCAGCGTGCGGACCTCGCCGCCGAGTCCGTAGCGGGCGAGGCCGAGGGCGATGACGGCGTTGTCATGCGGCCAGCAGCTCCCGCGATGGTACGACAGCGGGTGGTACGGCCGTTGACCGGCCGCCAGCGTGCGCACGGCCCAGCCGGAGAAGAAGTCGCCGGCGAGCAGCCGCCGCCCGGTGCGCTCCCCGCGCTCCCGGTCCAGGATCCCGGACCACAGCAGGTGGCCGGCGTCCGAGGCGAGCGCGTCCACCTGCCGCCCGCGGCCGTCGAGCGCCAGCGCCGGGAAGTCCTGCGCGGGCAGCCAGAAGTCGCGGTGGAAGCGGTCGCGCAGCCCGGCGGCGAGGGCGTCGAGGCGGTCGGCGTACGGGGCGTCGCCCCAGACGTCGCGGGCGAGCCGCGCGGTGCGGACGAGGGCGTCGTACGCGTAGCCCTGCGCCTCCGCGACGGCGACGGGCCCCTCGGCCTGGGTGCCGTCCGCGAAGCAGATCGCGCCCGCGGAATCCTTCCAGTTCTGGTTCACCAGGCCGCCGGGATCGGGCCTGTAGACCAGCCAGCCCCGCTCGGCCAGCCCGCCGTCGCCCAGCATCCACTCCACGGCGGCCCGCGCCTGCGGCTCCAGCCGCGCGGCGAGCGCGGTGTCCTGCGCGGCCTCGGCGTACGCCTGGAGCAGGACGAGGAAGAGGGGGGTGACGTCCACGGAGCCGTAGTAACGCCCGTACGGCACCTGCCGGAAGGCGGCCAGCTCCCCGTGGCGCACCTCGTGCGCGATGCGGCCCGGTTGTTCCGCGGAGAAGGCGTCGTACCGGGTGCCCTGGGTGGCGGCGAGCGCGAGGAGGGTGTCGCGGGCGAGGGCGGGGCGGTAGGGCAGCGCGAAGAGGGAGGTCAGCACCGAGTCGCGGCCGAAGAGCGTGAGGAACCACGGAATCCCCGCGCCCGGCACCCGGAGCGCTTCGCCGCGGGGCCCGGCGGCGGGCACGCGCAGCAGCGCGAGGTCGGCGAGCCCGTGCGCGCAGGCGGTCCGGAGCGCGGCGCGCTCGGCGGGGGAGAGGAGGGCGGCGTCCGCTGCCGCCGGCGGGCGGGTGAACGCCTCGATCCCGGCGCGGAGTTCGGCGGCGGCCCGTGCCGGGGTCGCGGCGTCCGCGACAGGGGGCGCGCCGTGCGGGCGGGCTTCGACGCGTAGCGCCAGTTCCGCGGCGCCGTGCGGCGGGAGGGTCAGCGTCCACCCGAGCCGCCGGGCGGTGCCGGCGCCGCGCCCGGGACGGTCCTCCGGCGTCACCTCGTCCGGCGGCGGGTCGCACCTCACCGTCGTACGGGACAGCCACCCCTCGCCGCGGCGGTACGTGAACTCCACGCCGTCCGGCCGCTCCCCGGCCTCCCGGGCAGCCTCCGGCGGGCGGGCGTACGCGCGGCCGTCGGACCGCAGCTCGAACTGGTCCGCGAAGTCCGCGTCCGCCAGCAGCTCCAGCCGGGCCGTCACCCGGTCCGGGCTGTTGCTGACCAGGCGGAGGCGTTCCAGCAGGAGACCCGAGGCGACGGCCTGTTCGCGGAAGACCGTGTACGGGGCCGGGGCGTCGCGGACGGCCGGCGGGGTGAGGACGCTCGTGGCCGGGAGGGAGCCGTCGCGGGCCGGGGTGAGGACCGCCGGTTCCGCGCCGTCGACCGTCAGCAACCAGCGGCTCAGGTGCCGGGCGTCGTGGCGGAAGAGACCGTCCGGTGACGTACCGCGGCGGCCCGTGACGCCGCCGCCGCGGGTGAGCGCCGCGAACGTACCGTCCCGCGCGAGCAGGACCCGTCCGTCGCTCATCGTCCGCCCGCCCCCGGCCACTCCCGGCCGGACGACGCCAGGTCGAGCGCCAGCGCCGCCGTCCAGCTGAAGCCCCGCGCGCCCCGGCCCGCGCCCGTCAGCGGGTCCACGTACTCCGCGAACCCCGACGCCGCCGCCCCGGTGAGCACCGCGCGCCGCAGCGCGTCCGCCGTCGCGGCGGCGCCGTGCCCGCGCAGGCCGCGCTCCAGCAGCCAGGCGGTGTTGAACCACGCCGGGCCGCGCCAGTACCGGGTGCGGTCGAACGCCCCGCCCTCCAGGTCGTACGACGCGACCAGCGGCAGTTCCCCGAGGCGGAAGTGCGGGCCCGCCAGGGTGTCCCGCAGCGTCCGCGCCACCGCGGGCGGCAGTCCCGGGGCGAGCAGCGGGGTGAGCCCGGCGACGCTGTACTGCCCGATGGCCCGGTCGGCCCGCAGGTCTCGGCTGCGGAAGATGCCCGCGTCCGGGTCCCACAGCCGGGCGACCAGCGCCTCCGTCAGCCGTGCGGCCCGCTCCCGGTGGCCGCCCGGGTCGGCGCCCAGTTCCGCCGCGATCTCCGCCATCGCCTCCTCGGAGGCGATCAGCAGCGCGTTCACGCACGGGTCCTCGACGGCGAAGCCGTGCCGCACCCCCGCATCCGCGTAGCCCGCGTCGCGGTAGTCGGCGGCGAGCCGCACGTACCGCCCGTAGTCGAGGTCGGTCGGCCGGTCCGCCGGATCGCCGTGGTCGAGGTCCGCGCGGCGGAACGACGCCGCCGGGGCCGGCTCGATCCGGGCCAGCGGACCGTCCCAGCAGGGGCTGTTGTCCATCCCGGACTCCCAGGGGTGGACGATCGCGGCCAGACCGGCGCCGCCCAGGTCGCGGTCCTCGGCGAGGTAGCGGTGCCAGGCGAGCAGCCGCGGATACACGCGCGCCAGGAAGCCGCGGCGCGCCGAGGCCGCCGGGTCCGCCCGGTGCACCAGCAGCGCGGCGAGCGCGTGCACCGGGGGCTGCACGATGCCGGAGGTCTGGGTGCGCGCCGGGGCCCCGGCCCGGGCCCCCGCGCCCGGACCGGCGACCCCGCCCCCGCCGCCGGCGGGGGAGCCCGCCGAGCGCCAGAAGTCCGGGCCGGGGAAGTACGCGGCGTGCGGCACGGCCGGGTTGAAGACGATGTGCGGGATGCGGCCGTCGCCCCACTGGGCGCCCAGCAGCATCTCCAGCTCCCGCTGCGCCCGCCGCGGCGACAGGTGCCGCAGCCCGATCGCGACGAACGCCGAGTCCCAGCTCCACTGGTGCGGATAGAGCGTGCGCGACGGCACGGTGGAGGTCCCCGTCCAGTTGCCCAGCAGCACCGCCGCCGCGGCCCGCCACGGGTCGTCCGCGCGTACGGGCCCGGACGATGCGGCGTCCGTCCCGTCGCCGGGCGCCGCCGTCAGCGCCGTCGCGCCCCGCCCCTCCGCGGGCGCCGCCGTCATGCGCCGGCCCTGCGGAGGAACCCGGGCACGGCGGCGACGGCCGCCGCCGGGTCGCCGGTCAGCCGGCATTCGGCGGCGAGCCAGCCGGTGTAGCCGGCGGCACGGAGCGCGCCGAGCCAGGCGGGCCAGTCGAGATGGCCGGCGCCCGGCTGGAAGCGGTTGGAGTCGGAGACCTGCGCGTGCCCGATCCAGGGCGCGTTGTCGAGGATCGCGGCGGCGGGGTCGGCCTCCTCGATGTTCATGTGGTAGCTGTCGATGCCGATCCGCACGCTGTCCAGACCGGCGGCGCGGATGAGTTCCGTGGCCTGTGCCAGCCGGTTGACCATGTGGTCCTCGTAGCGGTTCAGCGGCTCCAGGAAGAGCGTGACGCCCTCGCGGCGCGCGTGCTCGCCCAGTTCGGCCAGCCCGTCGAGGAGCACGGCGCGATCGCCCGCCTCGTCGCGCGGCGGGGTGAAGGGCGGCAGCCGGCGGGAGAACATCCCGTACGACGCGGGGGTCTGCGCGCCGACGCCGCCGATCTCGGCGATCACCGAGAGCTGCGACTTCATCTGCGCCACCGCGTCGCGGCGCCGCCCGGCGTCGAAGTCGCCGAAGAAGTGCAGCATCTCGACGCAGACGGTGGGCATGACGACGCCGTCGGCGAGCGCGCGCTTCAGCTCGGGCAGCCGGGCGGCGAAGCGCAGGTCGCCCTGGGCGCGCAGCTCGATGCCGTCGTAGCCGGCGGCCTGCGCGAACTCCCACTTCTGCTGGAGGGTGTCGCCGGGCAGCAGTTGTTCCTGGGCCGCGAGGGAGAACATGGCGGGGCGGTCGGCCTTTCTGCCGGGGGGTGTGCGCGGGTGCGCGGAGCGGGGTGCGGGGTCGGGCACGGCGGTCTCAGAACTCCAGCACGACCTGGAGGGCGGCTTCGGGCCGCTCGTCGAGCAGGGCGTACGCCTCCGCCGCCTCCGCCGCCGGCACCACGTGGCTGACCAGCGGCAGGACTTCGACGCGGCCGTCGGCGACGAGCCGCAGGAACGTCTGCTGCAGCCGCTGCTGGTCCCACCGCCCGGCCAGCTCCGGCGGGACGCCGCCGATCTGGGAGCAGACGAGCCGGACGCGGTTGTGGTGGAACTCGTCGCCGAGCCGCAGCCCGACCGCGTCGCCCTGGTAGAAGCCGGCGGCCACCACCCGGCCGTCGGTGACGACGGAGCGGACCGCCTCGTGCAGCGCCGCGTACGCGCCGCTGATCTCGATGGCGACGTCGGCGCCCCGCCCCCCGGTCGCCGCCCGGATCTCCTCGGCGACGGCGTCGGTGCGGGCGTTGAGCGTACGGGCCGCGCCGTGCCCGGCGGCCCGCTCCAGCCGGGCGCCGAGGGCGTCCACGGCGGTCACGGTTCCGCCGTTGAGCGCGGCGAGCCGGGTGGCGAGCAGCCCGATGACGCCCTGCCCGAAGACGGCGACGTCCTCGCCGACATGGATGCCGGCGGCGAGGACCGCGTTGTATGCAATCGCTCCGACCCTGGCGAAGGACCCGGCGAGCGGGTCGAGCCCGGCGGGCAGCGTGTGCCCGGTCATCCGCTCGGCGGGGACGACGCCCTCGCTGCGGTGGCCCCAGATGCCCCAGACCAGGTCGCCCACCGCGGGCAGGCCGGGGGTGCCGGCGAGTTCGGGGGAGACCTCGGTGACCTCGCCGACCTCGGAGTAGCCCCAGCCGGCGACCGGATACGAAAGCCCCGCCGCGTCCTCGCGGAAGAGCCGGGCCTCCGGGTCCCAGGAGCGGGTCAGATACGGGTTCGTGCCCCGGTAGGCGGTGAGTTCGGTGCCGGCGGATATGCCGGAGTACCGGGTACGGACCCGCAGGTGGCCCGGCGGCAGCGGGGCGCTCTCGTGCTCGGCGACCTCGACCTGGCGGGGGGCGGTGAACTGGACGACGCGTTCCACGGTGGGTGCTCCGGTAGGGCTGATCGGGGGCACGGCTGTTAACGACTTGCGTCGAAGATATCTCAGACTTATGTCTTGTCAACATGAAAAAGTAGTGGTGTGATGCAGTCCGCCAACGCTTAAGTCGATCCAGGGAAGAGTCAAAGGATCAGAAACATGCGCACGTGGACCCGGCGGTCGCGGATCTCGGCCCTGCTCGCAAGCACCCTCGCCATGGGTGTGCTCGCCGGCTGCGCCACCGGCACCTCCGGTCCGGGCAAGCCCGACCGGAAGATCACCGTGTGGTCGGAGGAGAGTCTCACCGACCGCATCGCCAGCACCCGGAAGGTCATCGACCGCTTCGAGGACGAGACCGGCGTCGAGGTCGAGCTGGTCGGAGTGGACGAGAACCAGCTCCCGCAGCTCATCATGTCCGCCGCCGCCGCCGGCGACCTGCCCGACGTGATCGGCGCCGTACCGCTCGGCCAGGCCTGGCAGATGTACAGCAACGAGCTGCTGAACACCCGCATCCCCGCCGAGGTCGTCGACCGGCTCGGCGAGGACACCTTCGACGCCAACGGGCTGCGCCTGACCGCCGACGGCGGCACCCGGCTCGGGGTGCCCTCCGACGCCTGGGTGCAGATCGTCGCGTACCGCCAGGACCTCTTCCGTGAGGCCGGTCTCGACGTCCCCGACGACTACGCGAGCCTGCTGAAGGCCGCGGAGACGCTGGACGTCAAGGGCCGCGACGGGATATCCGTCGCCACCGACCCCGCCGACGTCTTCACCCAGCAGAGCTTCGAGGACCTCGCCCTGGCCAACGGCTGCGACCTCGTCGACGGCGACGGCGGCATCGGCCTGGACTCCGAACGGTGCCGCACCGCCTTCGAGGCGTACGACTCCCTCGCCCGCCGGTACGGCCCGCCCGGGCTGCAGACCGTCGACACCACCCGGGCCACCTACTTCGCCGGCCAGTCCAGCATGATCATCTGGTCCTCGTTCCTCCTGGACGAGCTGGCCGGACTGCGCAACGACGCCATGCCGAGCTGCGCCGAGTGCAAGGACGACCCCGGGTTCCTCGCCGCGAACAGCGGCATCGTCACCTCGCTCCAGGGCCCCGGCGGCACGGAGCCCGCCCAGTTCGGCGAGATCACCTCGTGGCTCGCCACCAAGACCGCCGAGACCGAGGCCTCCACCCAGTTCATCGAGTACATGATGGGCGCCGGCTACGAGGACTGGTTCGGCATGGCGCCCGAGGGCAAGATCCCGGTCCGCACCGGCACCCCCGGCCAGCCCGAGCGCTACCTCGACGCCTGGCGCGCCAGCGACATGGGCGTCGACACCAGGAAGTCCATGGAGGAGGTCTTCTCCCCGGAACTGCTCGACCAGCTCGTCGCCGGTGTCGGCGACATGAAGCGGTGGGGCATCGACCAGGGCGAGGGCGCGCTCGTCGGCGCCACCAACGGCGAACTGCCCGTCGCCAAGGCCGTCGGCGCGATGACCTCGGGACAGACGAGTCCCGGGGAGGCCGCGCGCGAGGCGTACGACGAGGTCGACGCGCTGAAGACCTCCCTTGACTGACCGTCCCGCCCCTCTTCCCCGAGGAACCCTCACCGAGGAAACCGCACATGACGACGATCGACAGCCGCCCCGCGGCGAACTCCGCGGATCCCCGCCCGCCCGCCGGCGGCCGGCCGCGCGCCCGCCGCCCCATGACCGCGAGCCGCCGCGAGAACCGCGCGGGACTGGCCTTCGTCAGCCCCACCTTCCTGGTGGTGCTGGTCGTCGTGATCGTCCCGATCCTCTGGACGGTCCTGCTGGCCTTCCAGGACGCCAAGCTCGTCGACATCCAGTCCATGGGGCTCTTCGGCAACTGGTCGCTGGAGAACTTCTCCGACGTCTTCGCCTCGGCCGGCTTCTGGTCCAGCCTCGGCACCACCCTCGTCTACACCGTCGGCGCCACCGCGGGATCCGTGCTCCTCGGCCTCGTCGCCGCTCTCGCGCTGCGCCGCCCGTTCCGCGGCCGCGGCCTGCTGCGCGGCTCGATGCTGCTGCCGTACGTCGCACCCGTCGTCGCCGTCGCCTTCGTCTGGGAGGTGGCGCTGAGCCCCCAGTACGGCGTGGTCAACGAGTGGGGCAGGGACGCCTTCGGCTGGGACGACCCGATCGCCTTCCTCTCCACCCGGCAGTACGAGGTGAACCTGCTCGGCTGGCACGTCGACATACCCCTGGCCCTGCTCACCGTCATCGCCTTCGAGATATGGCGGTACTTCCCCTTCGCGTTCCTCTTCCTCCTCGCCCGGCTGCAGGCCGTGCCCGACACCCTGGAGGAGGCCGCCACCGTGGACGGCGCCACGGTCTCGCAGCGCTTCCGGCACGTCCTGCTGCCGCAGCTCATGCCCGTGATCGCGCTGCTGTGCGTGCTGCGCTTCATCATGACGTTCAACAAGTTCGACGACGTCTATCTGCTCACCGGCGGCGGCGCCGGCACCGACGTCGCCGCCGTGCGCGTCTACGACTTCCTCACCTCGCGCTTCGACGTGGGCGCCGCCGCGGCCCAGGCGCTCGTCCTGGCGGCCGTGCTGACGGTGCTGCTGGGCATCTACTTCAAGTTCTTCGCCAAGCGGGTCCAGGAGGAGGCGTGATGACGCGCGCACAGTTCGAGGACCGCCTCTTCGGCACCCTCCGCTGGGTGGTGATCGCGTTCCTGGCGCTGATCACGCTGGTGCCCTTCTACTACATGGTCGTGCTGTCGCTGAAGCCCATCGACTCCCTGCTGGCCGACCCCGGGTCGATGTGGGTGTCGGCGAAGGAGCTGACGACCACGACGTACCGGGACGTCCTCAAGCCGACCGAGGACGGCGGCCAGGGCTTCCTGAAGCTGATGCTCAACTCGGCGCTGGTGTCGCTCGGCACCGTGGTGCTCACGCTCGCCGCCGCCGTGCCCGGTTCGTACGCCGTCAGCAGGCTGAGGTTCTTCGGCAGCCGCCAGGTCAGCGCGATGTTCCTGGCCGTCTACCTCTTCCCGGCCACGCTGCTCGCCGTCCCGCTCTTCGTGATGTTCGCGCGGATGGGCCTCTCCGGCAGTCTCGTGGGCCTGGCGATCGTGTACGTGGCGCAGACCGTGCCGGTCTCCATCTACATGCTGAAGAACTACCTCGTCACCATCCCGCCCTCCATCGAGGAGGCGGCCTCGCTCGACGGCTGCGGCAGGCTGCAGACGCTGCGCAAGGTGGTGCTGCCGCTGGCCGCGCCCTCGCTGATGGCCACCGGGCTGTACGTCTTCATGATCGCCTGGAACGAGTTCCTCTTCGCCCTCCTCTTCCTCGCCGCCGAGCCGGAGAGCTGGACCGTCTCGCTCGGCCTGGCGCAGCTCTCCAACGGCATCGAGGTCTCCAAGACCGTGCTCATGGCCGGTTCCGTGGTTCTCACCATCCCCGTGGTACTGCTGTTCTTCGCCGCGGAACGGCTCCTCACCGAGGGCCTGACCAGCGGCGCGGACAAGAGCTGAGCGAGGGACGAGGTATGCGCAACCAGGCGAGCGCGGGGCAGTTGCTCCAGCTCATCCGCACCGGCGAGGCCACCACCCGGGCCGCGCTGCAGGAGGCCACAGGACTGTCCCGCTCCACCGTCGCCGGCCGGCTCGACGCGCTCCAGGCCGCCGGCTGGCTGCGCGGTGCCGCCGGCGTCTCGACCGGCGGCCGGCCCTCCGTGCAACTGGAGTTCGACACCGGGCACGCCGTCGTGCTCGCCGCCGACCTGCAGACCCGGCACGGCCGCGCCGCCGTCCTCGACCTCGCCGGCCGGCCGCTCGCCGAGCGCACCGGCGAACTGCGCGTCGGCGACGGGCCCGAGCCCGTCCTGGACGAACTGGGGCGCTGGTTCGGCCCGCTGCTCGCCGAGGCCGGGCGGGGCGCGGACGAGGTGTGCGGCATCGGCATCTCGGTGCCGGGCCCGGTGGACTTCGACACCGGGCTCGTCGTGCAGCCGCCGATCATGCCCGGCTGGGACGGCTACCCGATCCAGGACCACATGCGCCGGTCCTTCGCCAAGCACGCGGAGGGCCCCGAGGACGTGCCGGTGCTCGTGGACAACGACGCCAACCTCCTGGCGTACGCGGAGCAGCGCGCCGGGTACGCCGACTGCGCGGCCTTCGTGCTCGTCAAGGTCTCCACCGGCATCGGCGCGGGCGTCGTCGTCGACGGCCGTATCTACCGGGGCATCGACGGCGGCGCGGGCGACATCGGGCACGTACGGCTGCACGACGGGATGGACGCCCTCTGCGCCTGCGGCTCGTACGGCTGCCTCGCCGCCGTCGCCAGCGGGCGGGCCCTGGCCGGCCGGCTCACCGGGCTGGGCGTGCCCGCCACCTCCGGCTCCGACGTGCGCGACCTGCTGGCCGCCGGGCAGCCGGACGCGGTACGGCTCGCGCGCGAGGCGGGGATGCGGGTGGGCGAGGTGCTGGCCACGGTCGTCACCCTGCTCAACCCCGGCGTACTCATGATCGTCGGCGACCTCGCCGGCACCCCCTTCCTCACCGGCGTGCGGGAGTTGCTGTACCAGCGCGCGATGCCGCGCACCACCGCGCACCTCAAGGTCGTCACGCCGGGGCTGGGCGACACCGCGGGGCTCGCGGGCGCGGGGGCGCTGGTGGTGGAGCACCTGTACGCGCCGGGACGGGCGGACGAACGGCTCGCGGCCCGCGGCGGAAGCGGGGCGCGATGACGGCCGGTGCCGCGGCTCCGGCGCCGCCGGTACGGGTCGGGCTCGCCGGCGCCGGGCCCTGGGCCCGCGCCATGCACGCCCGGATGCTCGCCGCCGGACCCGAGACCGAGCTGACCGCCGTCTGGGCCCGCCGCCCCGAGGCCGCCGCCGAGGCGGCCGCGCCGTACGGCGCCGCGGTCGCAGGATCCTTCGCCGAACTGCTCGACGGCTGCGAGGCCGTCGCCTTCGCCGTACCGCCGGCCGTCCAGGCCGAACTGGCCGTACGCGCCGCCGCCGCGGGCAGGGCGCTGCTGCTGGAGAAGCCGCTCGGCCCCGGCCTCGGCGCCGCCCGCGCCGTCGCCGCCGCGGTCGCCGAGCACGGCGTCGTCTCGCAGCTCGTCCTCACCAAGCGGTACCACCCCGCCACCCGCGACTTCCTCCGCCGCGCCGCCGCCGCGGACGTCACCGGCGCCCGCTCCTGCTACCTCCACGGCGCCTTCCTCGGCGGCGAGTTCGCCACCGCCTGGCGGCTCGAGCACGGCGCCCTGCTCGACCTCGGCCCGCACCTGCTGGACCTCCTCGACGCCGCCGTCGGCCCCATCGCAGCCGTCCGGGGCACCGGCGACCCGCGCCGCTGGATCGAGCTGACCTGCGAGCACGAGAACGGCGCCGTCAGCCAGGCGTCGCTCTCCGGCAGCGTCCGGCTGCCCGCCGCCCGCACCCGCGTCGAGCTGCTCGGCCCGGGGGACGAACTCGTCTACGACACCGCGGGGCTCGACCACGAGGAGTGCTGGCCCGTGCTGCGCCGCGAGTTCGCCGCCGCCGTCCGGGCCGGCCGCCCCGGCGGCCTCGACGCCCGCCGCGGGCTGCGCCTCCAGGAGCTGCTGCACCAGGCCCTGCCCGGCTGAACCCCGGGCGATCCCGCGGCGGCCGGCTCCCTTTGGGGACCGGTCCCCGGGCCGCGCGGGACACTGGTGGGGTACGTACCGTCACGAGCTCCGGAGGCCGGCGATGACCCTGCGAGAGAGCCTGGCGCGCGGCGCCGCGCCGTCGCCCCCCGGCACCCTGCACGCCCGCAGCGTCGCCGGCGGCATCCGGGTGCCGCCCGGCGCCGAGCGGGTCGTGCGCTTCGGACGCGACAAGGACGAGGTCGACCTGTGCGTCGGCGAGGACGACCTGCGCGTCAGCCGCCGGCACGGCGAGCTGTCGTACCAGCGCAGCACGTGGTGGCTGAGGAACACCGGGCAGCAGCTCGTCCGGCTGCCCCGCGGCCGGCTCATGCACCTGAGCACCGAGCCGATCCCCCTCGCTCCCGGCTACACACCGCTGTTCGTCAAGGGCTCGGGGCACCGCGAGCACCTCGTCGAGCTGTACGTCACCGACGCCGGCGAGGAGGGGCGGGTGCCGCGGCACCGGGCCGAGACGCTGCCGCCCAAGCGCTGGACGCTCTCCCGGGAGGAGCGGCTCGTGCTCGTCGTGCTCGGGCAGCAGTACCTGCAGTACGAGTCGGATCCGCGCCCGCTGTCGTACCGGCAGGCGGCCGAGCTGCTGGCCTTCCTGCCCGGCGCGGAGGGGATCACCAAGCGCGTCATCGAGCACCGCGTCGAGGACGTCCGCCGGCGGCTGGCGCGCGGCGGCTTCCCGTACCAGGTGACCCGGGGCGACGACGGCGGCGGCCCGAGCGACAGCGTCCTGAAGCACAACCTGCTGCGCGGACTGGTGGAATCGACGACCCTGGTGCCGCCCGATCTCGAACTCCTGGACGACTATTTCTCGAGCTGAGCGCCCTTTTCGCCGCATCCGCGCCGCCGGCACGGGGAAGTCGTGAAGACTTCGTGCCCGCGCCGCGCGCAGCCGATAAGTTTCGCCCTGCAGACGGGCGAAAGGAGTCGCGGTGCGCGTGGGTCAGCTTGTCGGCGACCGCTACCGGCTCGAAGAGCTGATCGGTGACGAGGGGCGCGGCGAGGTGTGGTTCGCCGCGGACGAGCAACTGGGCCGCCCGGTCGTGCTCAAACGCGGCGGCGCCATCGGCGAGCGTCCCCGGCTGCTCGGCGTGGCCCGGGCGCAGGCGAAGGCCACCCACCCGCACGTGGTCACGCTCTACGGCGTGGAGTTCATCGAGTCGGGCCCGGACTCCGGCTGCTGGCTGGTGATGGAGCACGTCACCGGCGGCAGCCTGGAGAAGCAGCCCAGGATGGCACCCGAGAAGGCGGCGCGGATAGGGGCGCAGATCGCGTCGGCGCTCGCGGCCCTGCACGCCAACGGCGTCGTGCACTGCGACGTAAAGCCCGCCAACGTCGTCATCACCGACGACGGCACGCCCAAGCTCACGGACTTCGACTCCGCCCAGCGCACCGGCAGCAACGAGACCATCTCGCCCGACCGCCCGCTCAGTTACACCCCCGACTATGCCGCCCCCGAGGTCGTCAACGGCTCGCCCGTGCCCCGCTCGGACGTGTACTCCCTCGCGGCGATGCTCTACAAGGCCGTCACCGGCGTCCCCCACGACGAGGACGACGGCGAGGAGGACGAGTCCACCCTGCGCGAGTGGAAGGTGAGCCAGGGCGTGCTGCGCCGGGAGCGCGACACCGGTCCGCTCGCCGGTGCGCTCGAAGCGATGCTCCGCCGCCGGGCCGACCGGCGGCCCGACGCGACCGAGGCCCGCCGGTTGCTGGAGGAGGCGGCCGGGCAGCGCAGTTGGGCGCGCCGGTTCGGCTTCCTCGGCGCCCCGCGCCGGCACCCGCGGGCGACCGCCGCGGCCGGCACCGCACTGGTGACGGCGGCGGCGGTGGCCGGCGCCTGGTTCTGGTGGCTCGCCGCCGACGGCGACGACGAGCCGGGCGGCACGCCGGGGGGCGAGAAGCCGCGCGCCGGATCGGTCATCGGCGACCAGCGCACCATGGACCCGTGCGCGCTGACCGACCCCGGCGAGTTCGCCCGGTTCGGCACGTACGCGGAGCGCGACCGCGACTACGGCAACTTCGACCGCTGCGACGTGCTGGTCTACCCGCAGGGCGAGGACGGCGAACACATCGACGTCCAGGTCGAGTTCGACTCCGGGCCCGCGCCCGAGTCGCCGGCCCCGGTGCGTACCTTCGGCGGCATCGGCATCATCGAGGAGCCGCAGCAGGGCGACGAGTGCGCGCGGGCGCTCGTCCTGCCGGACGAGGCGGACCGTGACGTCAGCATCTGGATCTACGTCGACGGCGGGGCCGCCCGGGACTACGGCGGCGTCGAGACCCTCTGCGACATGGCCGACATCGCCGCCAGGACCGCCAGCGAGACGCTGGGCAAGGCCCGCGCCGAGAAGCGCGCCGTGCCGCGCCGCGACCCGCCGGCGCCGGACGTGTCGCTGCTCTGGCTCGACGCCTGCCGGCTCCTCGACGCCCGTGCGCTGGAGATCGTCCCCGGCGTCGACGCCGGCGATCCCGACGTGGGCTTCGGCAACTGGGACTGCGACTGGTACAGCACCACGCGCGACATAGAGGTCCAGTTGCGCTACGACCGCGACCAGCCCCTCAGCGGCGAGGACGGCAGGGTGACCAGGCTGGCGGGCCGCGACACGGTCGTCTCCCCGGGGTACGACGGCGAGGACACCTGCACCGTACGGGTCGAGTACCGCGAGTACCCCGACGAGAACGGCCAGAAGGCCGTCGAACTGCTCTACCTCACCCTCGACGGCGACGACGAGTCGCCGGACGAGCTGTGCGCGATGGCCACCCGGCTCGCCGAGACGGCCGCGGGAGAGCTGCCGAGGATCTGAGCCGGCACGGCCCCGGCGGTACGCGCAGGCCCGTGACCGGCGGCGGGGAGGGGTCCCCGGGGGCAGGGAGCACCGTGGGGCGGTCGGCAGCAGCCGGCCGCGGCCGAGGGGACCTGCGATGGACCGTATCCGAGGACGCCGGGGATGAGCGGGCGCGACAGCCTGGCCCGCGGCGTGACGCCCGCTCAGCCGGGCACGCTGCACGCGCGTTCGGCCACCGACGGCATAGAGGTGGCGCCCCTGCCCGGGCTGACCGTCCGGTTCGGGCGCGGTCCCGGGGACGAGGGCGCCGGCGGGGACGTCGAGTTGCACGTCGGGGGGCGCGACCAGGGCGTGAGCCGGCGGCACGGCGAGCTGACGTGTCTGGAGGGCGGCTGGACGCTGCGCAACACCGGGCAGCAGGCGCTGCGGCTGCCGCGCGGCCGGCTGCTGCCGCCGGGCTCGGACCGGTTGGCGCTGACCGCGGGGTACACGCCGGTGTTCGTCAAGGGCTCCGGTTTCCGGGAACACCTCGTGGAGCTGTACGTGGTCCGCCCGGAACCGGCGCGTCCGGGGGATCTCGCGGGCACACCGCCGCCGGCCGCATGGGCGCTGTCGGAGGACGAGCGGCTGGTGCTGGTGGTGCTGGGGCAGCGGTATCTGCGCCACGAACCGGACCCGCACCCGCTGCCGTACCGGCAGACGGCTGAGGTGATGGCGTTCCTGCGGCCGGGGGAGCGGTGGGACGCGGCGGAGGTCGCCCGCCGGGTGGAGGACGTACGCCGCCGGATGCCGCGCGCGGCGGGGCGGTCGCCGGCGGTACCGGACGAGGAGCCGCCGGAGCCGCGGGGCTGCACGCCGGACCACCGGCTGCTCACCGACCTGGTGGCGGCGACGGCGCTGGTACCGCCGGACCTGGGGCTGCTCGACGCCGCGGGGGGCTGAGGCGATCCGCCGCGCGGGCCTCCCCGCGGCTTGCCGCCCGCGTTCCGAGGCGTCACCCGGCTGCCCTCGAAGCCGCCGCCGTACGGTCCTTCGGGGATCACCGCCGGGACGCGCGGCGTTCATCTTGCGGCCCGACCCTCGGCAGAGCCGCCGCGTCAGGACACGGCACCCGGCACGACTGGGAGGGCGTCATGGGCCACGGACTCCGCCACCGCGACCACCGCCGGCCGGGCGCACAGCCCGCCGCCCGTACCGCGACCCGCTCGCGCCCATGAGCGGCGCCTACGTCCTCGGCGCCGACCCCGGACTGACCGAGCTGCGCGACGCGGACCACCTGCTGCACGCGCTCGCCGGCGAACTGCGGCTGCCGCGCACCGCGTACGGCTGCACCCACCTCGTCGCGGGCGAGCGGCCCCGTATCGCCGTCTCCCTGGCCCTCGCCGGCGCCACCGACGCGGCCGCCGCGTGGCGCTGGCTCACCGGGCGCGGCCACGCCGTCGCGGGGCTGCCCGGCGGCGCCCGCCACGGCCCCGGCGAGGCCGCCGCGGCGGCGGCCCGCGCCGCCGCCGAGCACGCCTCGCGCAGCGTCGGGCGCGCGGTGCTGTACCCGGGGGCGGACGCGCTGACCGGGACCATGACGGTCGGGGAACTGCTGGGCGCCTCGGCGATCGAGCAGGTCGTGCTCCTCGGCGCGCCGCACGGGCCGCCGTGGGAGGCCCGGATGGTCACCCGCGGGCACGTGCGCCCGCAGTGGCTCGACGGGCGGCTGGTGCTCGCGGTGATCCCGGCGGCGGCGGAGACGCTGATCCCGTTCGAGGCGCCGGCGCCGACGCCGTGCTGCACGGGCCGCTGACGCCCCGGGACCGTACGGGCCCCCGCCGCCCGGCGCGCCGCCCTCTCCGGTCCGCCGGTCCGCCGGTCCGTGGCAGCGGGCGGCGGGAGACCGGCCCCCGCCGCCCGGCCCGTCACTCGTCGGCGAAGATCCTCACCACGATCTCGCCGTCCGCGGTGGCGTAACCCCGGTACATGCCCGAGGTGTTGAAGGTGAACGCGAGGTTCTTGCGGGAGTCCAGCGCGATCACCCCGCCGGTGTCGTCTCCGCCCAGCGCCTCCGTCCTGTCGATCGCCGCCCCGGCCGCCCTGGACAGCGACCGGCCCAGGTACTCGACCTGCGCCGAGATGGTGTGCGTCACGGCCTCGCGGATGAAGAGCTCGCCGGTGCCGGTCGCGGACGCCGCGATGTTGCCGTTCTTCGCGTACGTGCCCGCGCCGACGATCGGCGTGTCCCCGACGCGGCCCACGGGCTTGTTCGTCAGCCCGCCCGTCGACGTGCCGGCGGCCAGGTCGCCGTTGCCGTCGATGCCGACGGCGCCGACCGTGCCCGTCTCGCCGAAGTCGAAGTCCGACTCGCCCTTCTTGGCGGCCATCAGGGACTCCCAGCGCCGCTCGGTGAAGAAGTAGTCCTGGGTCACCAGGTCCATGCCGCGGTGCTGCGCGAAGCGTTCCGCGCCCTCGCCGCTCATCAGCACGTGCCGGGAGTTCTCCATCATCTCCCGCGCCAGCGAGATCGGGTTCTTGATGTGGGTCACCCCGGTGACCGCGCCGGTGTCGAGGGTGGCGCCGTCCATGATCGCGGCGTCCAGCTCGTTCTCCGCGTCGGTGGTGAACACCGCGCCCTTGCCGGCGTTGAAGAGCGGCGAGTCCTCCAGCACGTTGATCGCCGCCTCGACGGCCGCGACGCTGGACTCGCCGTCCGCCAGCGCCCGTTGCCCGGTGCGGACGGCCTCGGTGAGCTTGGCGCGGTACTCCCGCTCCAGCTCGGGGGTCATGTCCTCGCGCCTGAGCGTGCCGGCGCCGCCGTGGATGGCGAAGACGACGTCGCGCGCCGTCTCGCTCGTGTTGGGGTCGCCCGGCTCCTTCTGGTCCTGGGTGGTGCGGGTACCGGCCGCGGCGGCCGGCGCCCGGTCGGCCGCCGCGCCCTGCTGCGGCGCGGCGGCCGCCCCGAGGGCGGTGACCGGGGTGATCACGACCGCCGCGGCAAGCAGCGCGGTGCGCGCGAGCGTCGATGTCCTGCGAAACATGAGCCGCTCCTCTCGCTGGTGCACATCACTCCTGGCGGGCCGGGCACACCGCCCGGCCGCCGGGGGCGATCATGGCGCCGTACGGGGCGGCTGCCAAGGCGTCGTACACCACCGATCGGGCGGAGCGGACCTGTCAGCCCCGGGTGACGACGACGGCGTTCGCGGTGACGATCACGGCGATGGCCGCCCACTCGTACGGGCCCAGCCGCTGCCCGAGCACGGCCGTGCCGACGAGCGCCGCCAGCACCGGGTTGACGCTCATGAACGTGCCGAAGAGCCGGGCCGGGACGCGGCGCAGCGTGAGCAGGTCGGAGAGGAACGGGACGGCGGAGGAGAGCACGCCTGCGGTGACGGCGTAGCCGAGGGCCGCGGCGGTCGGCGGGCGGTGGGCGAGGACGATCGCGCCCACGGGGACGTACGCGAGGCCGGAGACGGCCGCTGCCGCCGCCGGCCCCTGGACGCCGGGCAGCCGGCGGCCGACGGTGCGGCCCAGCAGGATGTAGCAGGCCCAGCAGACGGCGGCGAGCAGGGCGAGCGCGATGCCCGCGTAGTCGGCGGCGGGGCGCGGGCGGGTGAGGACGGCGACGGCCGCGCCCGCGGCCAGCGCGCACGCCAGGTCGGTGCGGCGGCGGGTGGCGGCGAGCGCCACGGCCAGCGGGCCGAGGAACTCCAGCGTCACCGCGAGGCCGAGCCCGATCCGGCCGATCGCGGTGTACAGCGAGAGGTTCATGACGGCGAACACGGCGGCGAGACCCAGCACCGGCCACCACTGCGCGCGCGTGAACGTACGCATCCGGGGCCGGCCCACCGCCAGCAGCACGGCACCGGCCACCCACTGCCGGACGGCGACCACTCCGGCCGGGCCGACGACGGGGAACGCCAGTGCGGCGACGGCGGCACCGGTCTGGTTCGACAGCCCGCTGCCGAGCATCATCGCGACGCCCGCCGCACGTCCCGCGGTTCCGGCGTCCTCCCGCGGGCCGGCGTGCGGGAGGACGGCGGCGGGCTGCGGTTCTGCGGTCATGGCACGGAGCATGCGCGCCCGGTTCGTATGCGCAAAATGCATGCGCGGCGCGTTCTATACGCTGAAGTCATGGATCTGGAGCTACGCCACCTGCGCTGCCTGGTCGCCATCGTGGACACCGGCAGCTTCACCGACGCCGCCATCGATCTCGGCGTCTCCCAGGCCGCGGTCTCCCGCACCCTGCTGGCGCTGGAGCGGATCCTCGGCGTCCGGCTGCTCCACCGCACCAGCCGGAGCGTCACCCCGACCACCGCGGGCGTCCAGGTGCTCGCCCGCGCGCGGCACCTGCTCGCCGAGGCGGACGACCTCGTCGGCGAGGCCACCACCGGCCACACCCGGCTGCGCATCGGGCACGCCTGGTCGGCGGCGGGGCGGCACACCGCGGAGTTCCAGCGCCGCTGGGCCGGCCGGCATCCGGACGTGGAGCTGCACCTGATCCGTACCAACTCGGCCACCGGCGGCCTCGCGGAAGGGCTCTGCGACCTGGCCATCGTGCGCACCGGTGTCGACGAGCGGCGCTACGCCGACGCCGTCGTCGGCCACGAGCGCCGCTACTGCGCGATGGCCGCCGACGACCCCTTCGCCCGCCGCCGCAGCCTGCTGCTCGCCGACATCCGCGACCGCACCGTCCTGGTGGACCGCCGCACCGGCACCACCACCGCCGAGATGTGGCCGGAGGCGGACCGGCCGGCGGTGGAGCACACCCGGGACGTCGACGACTGGCTCGCGGACATCGCCACCGGCCGCCGCGTCGGCCTCACCCCGGAGAGCACCGTGGCGCAGTACCGCCGCGACGGCATCGTCTACCGGCCCGTACGCGACGCGCCGCCGGTCGCCGTCCGGTTCGTCTGGCGCCGCCACGACCCGCACCCGGCCACGCACGCCGCCGTCGCGCTCCTCCAGGACCTCTACCGCGAGCACGAGGCGCGCCGGGGCGGCAAGGCCCGCCGGGCGCGGGGGCGTTGACACCGGTGGGGTGAGCGCGGAGACTCGGCGGGTGGGCCGATGTGAACACTCGTGCGCCAGGCGCACGCGGCACCTCGTGCCGGGAACCACGCCGGAGCCGCCCCGCCCCCGGGAGGTGCAGCAGCCGTGGCCGCCGGACCACCCCTGACGCAGCGCCGGATATCCGGCGAGATCGCCGCCGCCCAGCGCGCCACCGCCGAGGCCGTGGCCGCGGGCGCGCCCGCCCCGCACCACCCGGCCCGCGACTTCGCCCCGTACCGCAGCACGTCTTCGGTGTCACCGACGTCACCGAACGGGACGGCGACCTGACCCGGCAGCACGCGGGCGAGCCGGTGGGGGAGCGGATCACCGTCACCGGGCGGGTGAGGGACCGGAGGGGCAGGTCCGTACGCCGCCAGCTCGTGGAACTGTGGCAGGCCAACGCCGCCGGCCGCTACGCGCACCGGCGCGACCGGCATCCGGCGCCGCTGGACCCGCACTTCACCGGCGTCGGCCGCTGCCTCACCGACGACCACGGCGGCTACCGCTTCACCACCGTCCGCCCCGGCGCGTACCCCTGGCGCAACCACGAGAACGCCTGGCGCCCCGCCCACCTCCACTTCTCCTTCTTCGCCCGCGGCCTCACCCACCACCTGTACACCCGCGCCTACCTCGCCCCGCCGCCCGCCGGGGACCCCGTAGCCGCGCTGCCGGCGGAACTGCGCGCGACGCTGCTCGCGCGCGCCGGGGAGAACCGCACGTACCGCTTCGACGTGCATCTCCAGGGCGAGAGGGAGACGGTCTTCCTTGACATCCGCCCGCTTCCCGGGCCCCGCTGAGGACGGCCTGAGATGACCGGGCCGAGGAGCGCGGGCGCGTCCGGCGGCGTGGCGCGGGGGGCCGGGAGCCGGCCCGCCGCCGCGCCCCTGCTGCACCATCGCGTCGAGGGGCCCGAGGGGCGCCCGGTGCTGGTCCTCGGGCCGTCCCTCGGCACCACCACCGCCGTCTGGGACGCCCAGGTGCCCGCGCTCGCCCAGGTGTTCCGCGTGGTGCGCTGGGACCTGCCGGGACACGGCCGGTCCCCGGCCTGGCTGCTCGGCGCAGGCGGCACCGTGGCGCACCTCGCCCGCCTCGTCCTCGACCTGGTGGACGCCCTCGTCGTCGCCGGCCGGGACGACGTGGCCACCCCGCCCGCGCACGCCCGCGCCCTGGCCGACGGCATCGCCGACGCCGCCCTCGTCGAGCTTCCCCGTACCGGCCACCTCGCGCCCGTCGAGCGTCCCGAGCCCGTACTGGCCGCCCTGCTCGCCCACTTCGCGCCCGCCGCGTTCGACCAGGGCAACGGGTACAGCCCCGGCTGAACCCGGCGCCGGGCCACCCGTCCCCGGCCGCGACCGCTGTCGTACAGGCGACATGTCGCAAGCCGGGCACGGCAGAGATCGTGACAGCCGGCCCGTCATGACCGAAAGCTTTCCCCGTGCATCTACGACGAGTAAAGCTGCCGGCGCTCGCCACCGCGGGCGCGCTCCTGGTCACGCTGGCGCCCTCCGCGACCCACGCAGCCGCCTCACCCGGCGGCGCGACGGTCGCGGACCGGGCGGCCGGCCCCTCGCTCAGCTCCGTCACGCTCGTCACCGGCGACCGCGTGCGGCTCGAGCGTTTCCCCGACGGCCGGCAGGCCGCCACCGTGACGCCACGCGACGGCGCCGAAGGCGGCGGCGGCTTCGAGCAGCTCGAAATCGACGGCGACCTGCACGTCATCCCCACCGACGCGGTCCCCTACGTCGGCTCCGGCGCCGTGGACCGCGACCTGTTCAACATCACGGAACTGGTCGAGCAGGGCTACGGCGACGGGCGCAGCAAGCGGATCCCGCTCATCGTGTCGTACGCGAAGGGCGCCCGCAGCGCCGACGCCGCGGAACTTCCGGGGGTGAGGACCGGCCCCGCGCTGCCCAGCCTGAACGCCCGCGCCGTCGAGGCCGGGAAGGACAAGGCCGACCGCCTCTGGGAGGCCGTCGACGACGACCGCGCGAACGCCCGGACGGCAGCCGGGCCGAAGCTCGCCGGCGGCATCGAGCGCATCTGGCTGGACCGCAAGGTCAGCGCCTCGCTCGACCGCAGCGTGGCGCAGATCGGCGCGCCCGAGGTGTGGCAGGGCGGCCACGACGGCAAGGGCGTCAAGGTCGCCGTGCTGGACACCGGCGTCGACGCGGACCACCCGGACCTGGCCGGCAAGATCGACGAGGCCCGCAACTTCTCCGACAGCCCCACCACCGGCGACGCCTTCGGCCACGGCACGCACGTCGCGGCCACCGTCGCCGGCACCGGCGCCGGCTCCGGCGGCTCCCGCAAGGGCGTCGCGCCCGGCGCCCGGCTGCTGGTCGGCAAGGTGCTCGGCGACGACGGCTTCGGCTCCGAGTCGCAGGTGCTCGCCGGCATGGAGTGGGCCGCGGGCGCCGGGGCCGACGTGGTCAACATGAGCCTCGGCACCGACGCGGCCACCGACGGCACCGACGCGCTGAGCCTCGGCCTCAACCGGCTGACCGCCGAGACCGGCACCCTCTTCGTCGCCTCGGCCGGCAACAACGGCCCGAGTTCGGCCACCGTCGGCTCGCCCGGCGCCGCCGACGCCGCGCTCACCGTGGGCGCCGTCGACCGCGACGAGTCGCTGGCCGGCTTCTCCAGCCGCGGCCCGCGCGTCGGCGACCTCGCCGTGAAGCCCGACATCACCGCGCCCGGCGTGGACATCGTCGCCGCCCGCGCGGCCGGCACCGCCATGGGCACGCCCGTGGACGACCTCTACACGGCCGCCTCCGGCACCTCCATGGCCGCGCCGCACGTCGCCGGCGCCGCGGCGCTGATCGCGCAGCGCCACCCCGACTGGACCGCGCAGCAGCTCAAGGACGCGCTGGTCAGCACCGCGCAGCACCACGACGACCTGACGGTCTACGAGCAGGGCGGCGGGCGCGTGGACGCGGCCCGCGCCGACGCGCAGCAGGTGTACGCCACCGGCACCCTCGGCTTCGGCGGTGTCGACGAGGGCGGCGAGCCGGTGCGGCGCGAGGTCACGTACACCAACGCCTCCGACGCGCCCGTGACGCTCGGACTCGCCGCCTCGCTGCGGGCCGCGAACGGCGAGCCCGTCCCGGCCGACGCCGTGGGGCTGCCGGACGGCGACACCGTCGAGATCGCCGCGGGCGGCACCGCGACCGTCCCGGTCACCCTCGACCCGGCGGGGCTGCGCCCCGGCCGCTACGGCGGGTACGTGACCGCCACCGCGGGCGACACCGTCGTGCACACCACCATCGGCGCCGTCCGCGAGGCACCCACGCGCACCGTCACGCTGCGCGGCATCGACCGCTCGGGGCAGCCCGCCTTCGTCAACCCCGTCACGCTCTTCGGCGAGGACGACCGCTACGACGTCGTCACGTACATCGCGAACGGCAGGACGCTCACCGTCGAGGTGCCGGAGGGCGAGTACTTCCTGCACGCGGTGGTCTCCGACAAGATCCCGGGCGGCAGCGTCGACAGCCTCATCGTCGACCCGCAGCTCAAGGTCGACGGCGACCTGGACGTCGTGCTCGACGCCCGCAAGGCCAACGAGGTGAAGATCGAGACGCCGAAGCCGGCGGTGCAGGAAGCCGTCATGAGCTTCTACAGCCACCGCGAGTTCGGCAACCGCAGCATCTCCCACGGGCACATGGAGTTCAGCGTCGACGGCCGCAAGCTGTACGTGACGCCGACCGCCAAGGCCCGCGAGGGCGTCTTCGAGGTCTCCTCCCGCTGGCAGTTGGAGGCCCCGATGCTCACGGGGACCGTCCGCGGGTCCGGGACGCAGGGCCGCGCCGACATCGAGGCCGTACGCCTGATGGGCCGCTCCCCGGCCCTGGACGGCACCCGGCAGCTTCCCCTGGTCGACGCCGGCGCGGGCACGGAGGCGGACTTCGCCGCCCTCGCCGACGACGGCGCCGACCTCGCCCGCTCGGCCGTCCTGGTCGACGGCGCGAGCCCGCAGGACGAGAACGCGGTCCGCCGCGCCGCGGCCGCCGGGGCGAAGTACGTCATCGTCGTCTGCCCGGAGGGCTCGCCCGGCTGGAGCGTGTGGCGGCCCGGCGGCGACCGGCTGCCCGCGGTCGGCGCGATGGTCAGGTACGACGTCGGCGAGCGGCTGCGCGCGGCGTCGGCCGGGGGTCCGGCGACCGTCGAGCTGCGCGGCACGCCCGCCAGCCCGTACATGTACGACGTGATGCAGGTGGCGAACCAGCAGGTGCCCCAGCAGGTGGTGCACCGGGTGAACAGCTCGAACACCGCCACCGTGCAGACCAGTTACGGCGACTCCGGCGGCAACCCCTGGACCAAGGAGCAGCGCTTCGGCTGGCGGCCGTGGATGGGGACGGCCATCAACCAGTACCAGCGGCACGTGCCCACCCCGCACGAGCGCACCGAGTACGTGAGCGCCGGCGACACCCTCTGGCGCCACAACGTCCACCACCGCTACACCTTCGACACCTTCAACCCGCTGGCCGGAGGCATGATCCAGGAGGCCCGCAGCTACCGGGCGGGCGAGCGGGTCGAGGAGAGCTGGTTCGCGCCGGTGGTGCGGCCCGCGATCCCGCGCGGCGTGGAGGGGCTGACCTCGTACCGCGAGGGAGACCAGCTCACCATCCGCATCCCGGAGTTCGCCGACTCCCAGAAGGGCCACTACAGCCGTCTGGACGGCGGTGACTGGGACGGCACCCCGGCGGACAAGGCGTCGGCGGTGCTCTACCGCGACGGCGAGAAGCTGGCCGAGGGCCGCACGGCCTGGGGCGCGTTCCCCGCGGGCGGCACCGGCGGGAAGGGCACGTACCGCCTCGACCTCGCGGTGGACAGGACCACCCCCGAGTGGCGCACGGGCGTGAGCACGCGCACCAGTTGGTCGTTCGCGGCCGACCGCCCCGCGGCGGGCGAGCAGGACCTGCTGCCGCTGCTGCAGCTGGACTACGACGTGCCGACCGACGCGCGGGGCGCGGCGCCCGGCGGGCGGCTGGTGCCGCTCGGCATCACGGCGCGGCACCAGGACGGGCTCGACGGGCGGCGCATCAAGGGGATGGAGGTCTCCACCTCCTTCGACGACGGCGCCACCTGGAAGGACGCCGTGGCGATGCCCTGGTGGGACGGCAGCTACCAGGTCTTGCTGCGGCACCCCTCGGTGGGTGACGACGGCGGCTTCGTCTCGCTGCGCGTGAAGGCGTGGGACGACGCGGGCAACAGCGTCGAGCAGACGGTGAAGCGGGCCTACGCGCTGAAGTGACACCCTCCGTCACCGGTGCGGCCGGAGCGATCCGCCCGCACCGGTGCGGGTGCGCGTCCTGCCGGGACGTCCCCCGGCGGGGCGTCCGCCGCGTCCGGGCACACGTGCCCCGGCGGGCGCACCCCGAAGTGCGTCCGCCGTACGGATACGGGTCCCGGGCCCGCGCTCAGCCGGGCACGGCCGTCCTCGCCACCGCCGTCACGGCAGCCAGTCGCGGCGGGCCGCCTGCCACACCAACTGCGCCCGGGTGTCGGCGCCCACGCGGCCCATCATGTCCCGCAGCCGGCGCTGCACCGTCCGCTGGCTGATGCCGAGCTGGGTCGCGATCGCCTTGTCCGCCAGCCCGGCCACCACCAGCGACAGCAGATAGCGCTCGTCCTCCGCGAGCGCGGGCCCGGCCGCCCCCGTGCCCTCGCCGAGCCCGGCCAGCTCGCCCGCCCCGGTGACGTGCAGCGGTGACGCCGCCGCCCACTGGCTCTCGAAGAGCGCGATCAGCGCGTCCAGCAGCGCGCTGCTGCGTACCACCGCCACCGTCGGCTCGCCGAACCTGCTGTCCGCGTTCGGCACCAGCGGGCAGAGCGCCAGCGCCCCGTCCGCGATCATCAGCCGCACCGGCAGCGCGCTCGCCGCCCGCGCCGCCTCGCCCGCCCGGACGCCCAGGGCGACGTTGCCCAGCATCCCGGGCTCCTCCAGCAGGGCGCGCTCGTAGATGACGCGGTAACGCACCCCCTTGGCGAGCATCTCGAACTCCTCGTCGTTGTCCTCCGACGGCATCGCCACGTGCCCCGCCTTGCACAGCGCCAGCACCTCCGTACGCGCGCCGTACGCGAGGTCCCGTATCTGCTGCCGGATCGCCGCCACGCCCGTGACGACCTCGACGAGCTGCCGCGCGTCGCGGCGCCGCCCGCCGGCCCGGAACTCCTCGGCCAGCTCGGTCACCCCCCGCCTCGCCCGCTCCAGCGCCTCCTGCCCGCGCAGCAGCCGCGGCCCGAGCGCCACGTCCGGCGCCACGGCCACGAAGTGCCCCCCGCCGCCCGGGCGTTGCTCCGGGCCGCTCACCAGTCCCTTGTCCTGCAGCGAGGTCAGCAGCGACTCGGCGCGCCGCCGGTCGAGGCCCAGCTCCGCGGCCACGGACTCCGCGTCCGCGCCGTGCAGCCCGACCAGCAGCCGGTACACCCGTTCCTCCGCCGGTTCGACGCCTGCCGGCTCCAGCATCGTCTCTCACGCTCCTTCCGCACGGGCCCCCGCCGCCGTACGCCCTGTCTGACCAATGGCCGACATGGCGACAAGTCGCCAACGGAAACCGCTTCCTTGGCGCCGGACGAGCGGGTTACAACCCAAGTCATGCATCGTTCGCCCCGGCGTTACCTGCCTGTCCGCGCCGCCGTGCTCGGCTGCCTCGCCTCGTTGCTGGCCTCCGTGCCTTCTCTAGCCACAGCGCTGCCGGAATCGTCAGTGTCACACCCCGCGGCATTCGCCACCGCAACCACCGCCGCCCCGGGGGCCTCCACCGCCGCACCGTCCGAACCGGATGCCCGCGCCGCGGCGGCGGCCGGACCGGGCACCGAAATCACCCTCGTGACGGGCGACACCGTCACCCTCGGCCCCGTCTCCGACGGCCGGCCCACCGTCTCCGTGACCCCCGCGGAAGGCGCCGGGGGGAGCACGTCGTTCACGACCCTGCACGAGGGCGCCGACGTGTACGTCATCCCCGACGCCGTGGCCCGGCTGGTACCCGGCGTCCTCGACATCGAACTGTTCAACGTCACCGCGCTGGCCGCGATGGATTACGACGACGCCGCCACCGACACCCTCCCGCTGATCGTCCGCGGCCCGCGCCCGCTGGCCGCGCTCGGCGAGGCCGCGGACAGCCGCAGGCTCCCGAGCATCGGCGCCACCGCCGTCGACGTGCCCAAGGACGCCGCCGCCGGCTTCGCCGGCCGGCTCACCGCCCCCGCCGGGCCGCGGGCCGCGGCCGGGGTCACGAAGGTATGGCTCGACCGCGAGGTCCGGGCCACGGAACTCGACTGGAACCTCGGCATGATCGGCGCCCCCGGAGCGTGGGAGAGCGGCCTGAGCGGCGCCGGCGTGGACGTCGCCGTGCTCGACACCGGCATCGACGCCGACCACCCCGACCTGCGCGGACAGATCGCCGCCGCCCGGGACTTCACCGGCAGCGGCTCCACCGGCGACCCGGACGGCCACGGCACCCACGTGGCCTCGATCGTCGCCGGCACCGGCGCGGCGGCGGACGGCGCCCGCCGCGGCGTCGCCCACGGCGCCCGGCTGCTCAACGCCCGGGTGCTGGACGACGAGGGCCGGGGGCAGTCGTCCTGGGTCATCGCGGGCATGGAGTGGGCCACCGAGCAGGGCGCCGAGGTGGCGAACCTCAGCCTCGGCGCGCAGCCGGGGGAGAGCGACGACCCGGTCGCGCTCGCGCTGGAGGCGCTCACCGCCGACACCGGCACCCTCTTCGTCGCGGCGGCGGGCAACATGGGGCCGTTCGGCGGCACCATCCAGTCGCCGGGCATCGCGCGCAGCGCGCTGACGGTCGGCGCCGCGGTGGAGAGCGGCAAGACGGCGTTCTACTCCAGCGTCGGGCCGACGCGCGCCACGTTCCGCGCCAAGCCCGACCTCATCGCACCCGGCTCCGGCATCACCGCCGCCCGCTCCGGCGGCGGCACGGCGGATCCGTACACGACGATGAACGGCACCTCCCAGGCCGCGCCGCATGTCGCGGGCGCCGCCGCGCTCCTGCTGGAGGAGCACCCCGACTGGAGCTGGGAGCGGGTGAAGACCGCCCTCATGACCACCGCGGACGGGGAGGCGGAGAGAACGCAGTCGCAGTACGCGGGCGCGGGCATGCTCGACGTGCCCGGCGCCCTCTCCGACACCCTCACCTTCGACCGCGGCAACGTCGACTTCGGCTACCTCCGCTACCCCGGCGGCAGCGAGCCGCGCACCGTCGAGTTCTCCGTCACCAACAACGGCACCGAGCCCGAGCGCCTGGACCTCTCCGACAACTCCCGCGACGTCTACGGCGACGACGCCCCCGACGACCTGCTGACCGTCAGCCCGGCCCAGGTCACCGTGGCGCCGGGGGAGACGGAGACGATCACCGCCAGGCTCGACCCCGGCGCGGCACCGCCGCGCGTCTACGCCGGCGGGGTCGTGGTGGAGCGCGACGGCCGCGACACCGTCACCCTGCCGTTCAACGCCTACCTCGAAGCACCCCGGCACGACATCCGGCTCACCGTGCTCGACCGCAACGGAGACCCCTGGGCGGGCGGCACCGTGTGGCTCGCCAACATGGACGACTACCGTCCCGTCAGCGGCGGCGGCTCCCAGTCCGTGCACCTGGACGGGAACGGCCAGGGCACCGCCCGGCTGCTGCCCGGATCGCTCAGCGTGATGGCGAAGGTCGAGACCCCGGCGCGCGACGGCTCCCCGGCCACGGTCGCCTTCGCCGGCTCGCCCGAGGTCATGCTCGACCGGGACATGGAGTACACCATCGACGCCCGCAAGGCGAAGCAACTGCGGCCCGCGCGGGTCGCGGGCGCGCAGACCGAGGTCGAGCACGTCTCCATCCACTACCAGCGCGGTGACGCCAAGCGGGGCAGCGGCATCGGCGACGGCATCTACGCCGGCGGCGAAGAGGTCGCCGAGGGCCGGGTGTTCCTCCAGCCCACCGGCGGGGTCGAGAGCGGCACCGTGGCGTTCGAGACCCGCTGGCGGCTGAAGGCGACGGGCCCGGCGCACGGCCGGCAGGCGGACGCCTACGAGCTCGTGCTCGGCGGCGAGAAGATCGCCGACCCGCCGGTCTACGACGTCTCCCGCGCCGAGGTCCGCGACCTCGCCAGGATGACGTCCGACTACCGCTCGCTGCGCGGCGGTGCCGACACGTACGCCGAGACGCGCTTCGCCTACACCGACCGGATCCACGCCGCGTACGGAATCAGCGAGCCGCTGGACGTGCCGCGGCGCAGGACGGAACTGGTCACCGCGGGACCGGAGGTGCGCTGGCAGCACTGCCTGCGCGCGCCGTCCGCGGGCGGCCTCTCGATGTGCGGGCCGACGGCGCCGTACGAGCGCGGGGAGCAGGGCGCGCCCGTGTGGTTCCGCGGGCTGGCACCGGCGGTGGTCGCCGGCAACCACTACGACGGCAGCCTCAACGTGCCCGTCGACCTCAGCGACGGCGAGCACAACGGGCAAGAGCCGACCGGCGTGTTCGGCGAGCAGAGCCTGCGGCTCTACCGCGACGGCACCGAGGTCCGGCCGCGTCAGCCGGGCAGCGCGTTCTTCGACGTGCCGTCCGGGCCCGCGACGTACCGTCTGGAGCACACGTCGCGGCCGGACACCGCGCTGCTGCCGCTCGGCAGCCGGACGGAGACCAGTTGGACCTTCCCGTCCCGCGGGCCCGCGCCCGGCGGCTCGGCCGTCAAGCCGCGGCTGCTCACCGTCGACCACCGGCCGCCGACCCGCGACGACGGCACGCTGCGCGCCGGTGTCCCGCTGATGATGGGGGCCCGGCTGGTCTCCTCCGAGAGCCGGAGCGATTTGCGCGAGGAGAAGGGCACGCTGCGGATGTGGGTGTCCACGGACTCCGGCGACCGCTGGCACCGGATGGTGGTCGTGCCCGCGCCGGACGGCTCCGTGCTGGCCACGGCGCCCGGGGTGCGGCCGCGCGCGGGTGACTCCGTCTCCGTACGCGTCGAGGGCTCGGCCGCGGAAGGCCGGACCGTCGACCAGACCATCGTCGACGCCTACCCGGTGCGCTGAGGCGCACCCGGGGCGACGACGGTGACGGGGGCCGCTGCGTGACCGGCGGGCGCAGCGGCCCCCGACCCCGCCGAGGCGATCCGCAGCGCCTCCACCAGGTCGCGGTAGAGCGCGTCGGCGGCGAGCAGTTCGTCGTGCGTGCCCCGGGCGCGGATCCGGCCGGACTCCATCACCACGATGGTGTCCGCGTCGATCACGGTCGACAGCCGGTGGGCGATCGTGACGACGGCGCCTGTCCGCGCCCGGGTGCGTATGCACGCGTGGACTGCGGCCTCGGTGAGCGCGTCGAGCTGGGCGGTGGCCTCGTCCAGCAGCAGCACGTCGGGGTCGCGCAGCAGCGCGCGGGCCAGCGCGATGCGCTGGCGCTCGCCGCCGGAGACGGCGGTGGCGGAGAGCTCGGTGTCCAGCCCGTCGTCGAGGCCGTCGACCTTCTCGGCCAGCCGCACGTCGCTCAGCACGCGGCGCAGGTCCTCCTCCCCGGCGTCGGGGCGGGAGAAGAGCAGGTTGTCCCGGATGGTGCCGGGGACGACCGGGGTGTCCTGCTCCACGTACGCCAGCCGGGAGCGGATCGCGGCGTGGCTCAGCGCGCCGTACGGCCGCCCGTCGAGCGCCAGTTCGCCCTCCTGGGGCTCCAGGAAGCGCAGGATCAGTGAGAGGAGGGTCGTCTTGCCGGCGCCGGAGGGGCCGACGACGGCGAGGTGCCCGCGGCGCGGCACGGCGAGGTCGATGCCGCGCACCGCGGGGTCGGGGCCCGGCTCGTACGCGGCGGTGACGCCCCGCAGTTCGAGCACGGCACCGCCGCGGCACCCGCCGTGCGCCTCTTCGCCTGACCGGCCGCCCGCCCGCTCGGCCGCGGCGCCCGGGGGCGCGGCGGCCCGCTTCGCCGGCGCACCCGCCGCGGCACCCGTCTGCTCCTCCTCGGTGGCCAGCTCGTCCACCGCGCGGATGCGCCTGGCCGCGGCGATCCCCGCCTGCAGCTCCGAGGTGTGCTCGCTCAGCTCGGTCACGGGACCCATCAGCCCGAAGGCGTAGAGCAGGAAGGCGATGAGCCCGGAGACCTCCAGGGACCCGGCGTCCACGCGCCACGCGCCGATGCCGAGGACCAGGATGATCGCCAGCTCGATGCCCGTCCAGGCGATCACCCAGACCGCCGCCTCCAGCCGGATCGCCCGGAGCCCGTGGTCGGCCGCGGACCTGGCCTCCTGCGCTATCCGGTCGGCCTGGCGCTCCTCGGCGCCGCTGGCCTTGACCGTGCGCACCGCGCGCAGCGCGCCTTCGAGCCGCCCGCCGAGCCTGCCGACGTGCTCCTGCGCCTGCTCCTCGGCCCGCGCGATGCCGGGCATCAGGGCGGCGAAGAGGACGACCACGACGATCACCGACGCGACCGTGGTCGCGAGCAGCACGAGGTCCAGCACGGCCATCATCGCCAGCGTGCCGGCCAGCATGACCACGCCGTTGACCAGGCCGACGATCGCGCCCGAGGCCGACGAGTGCAGCAGCGTCGTGTCGGAGACGGCCCGGGAGACCAGCTCGCCGGGCGGCCGGGCGGTCACGCCCGGCACCGTGGCCCGGAAGAAGCGGCGCACCATCGACTCGCGGGCGTCCAGCACCACGCGCTCGCCGACCGCGCCGAGGAGCACCGACTGCCGGTGCCCGAGCACCGCGCCGACGACCATCAGCACCAGCAGCGTGACGACCGGGCCGGCGAGCGACGCGTCGTCGGCGAGGGAGTCCAGCACCCACTTCGTCACCATCGGGGACGCGAGGCCGAGGGCGGAGCCGGCCAGGGCCAGCAGCAGTCCGAGCGCCAGCACCCGCCGGTGGGGCCTGGCGAACGACCAGAGGATGCGCACACTATCCGGAACACTCATGCCCGGTAGTAGAACATCGATGTTCCATTCTCGTCAAGCGAGTTCCATTCTGGTGGTGGCGGTACGGTATGGGCATGGACACCGCAGTGAGCAGCACCGGCGCGCGGGCCCGCACACGGCGCGCCATCCTCGACGCCGGCATCGCCGTGCTCGCCAAGAATCCGACGGCCTCGCTGGCCGACGTGGCGGCGGCGGCGGGCGTCGGGCGCACCACGGTGCACCGCTACTTCGCCGAGCGCTCCGACCTGGTCGCCGCCATCGGCGCGGACGTCCTCGACAAGATCGCCGCCGCGACCGACCGCGCCCGCCCCGACGACGGCCCCGCGCTCACCGCGCTGGAGCGGGTCTGCCAGGAATACTTCGAGCTGGGCGACAGCCTGGCGATCGCCTTCGACGACTCGCTGGCCGGGACGTGGAACTGGGACGGCTGGGACGAGGAGACGGAGGCGGACCGGGCGCTGGCCGGGCTCGTCGACCGCGGCCGGGAGGAAGGCACGCTGGACGGCCGGCTGGACACCGACTGGATCGTCCAGCTCCTCTGGTCGCTGCTGTACGTCGCGTGGCAGCGCAAGCGCGGCGGCGACACCACGCACAACGCGCTCAGCCTCTGCCTCTACACACTGCGGAAGTCCGTGGGCGTGCCGTCCTAGCCCCGCCAGAGATCCGATCAATTCACGCCGGGTGGACGGATCTTCACTCCGCGGGGTGTCGCAGGCGACGATCGATCTGGTAAATATGCAGATCGTGCTGCGTGCACAGGTGCGCCGTGCCGGACGGGTCGGCGCCCGCCGGGGCAGTCGTCGGATGACAGGAGGCCATTCCAGGATGAAGGACTTCGACGGGCTCAAGGCCGTGGTGACCGGCGGGGCTTCGGGGATCGGGCTGGCCACCGCGCGGCTGCTCGCCGAGCGCGGCGCCCAGGTCGCCGTCCTCGACCTCCACCCCGACGGCGTACCCCAGCCTCTGCGCGGCTACCGCGCGGACGTCTCCGACGACGCCTCCGTCGCCGCCGCGATCAGCGACGCGGCCGGCGCACTGCGCGGCATCGACGTCCTGGTGAACAACGCCGGCATCGGCGCCGTCGGCACCGTCGAGGACAACGACGACGCCGAGTGGCACCGCGTGCTGGACGTCAACCTGCTGGGCGTCGTACGCACCACCCGCGCCGCCCTGCGCCACCTGCGCCGCTCCGCGCACCCCGCGATCGTCAACACCTGCTCCGTCGCCGCCACCGCCGGCCTCCCGCAGCGCGCGCTGTACTCCGCCACCAAGGGCGCCGTGCAGTCCCTGACGCTGGCGATGGCCGCCGACCACGTACGCGAGGGCATCCGGGTCAACTGCGTGAACCCCGGCACGGCGGACACCCCGTGGGTGAGCCGGCTCTTGGACCAGGCCCCCGACCCCGCCGCCGAACGCGCCGCGCTCCACGCCCGCCAGCCCATGGGCCGCCTGGTCACCGCCGACGAAGTCGCCGCCGCCATCGCCTACCTGGCGAGCCCCGCCGCGGCCTCCGTCACCGGCACCGCCCTGGCCGTCGACGGCGGCATGCAGGGCCTGCGGCTGCGCGCCCCGGAGTCCGGCACATGAGGATCGCGCTGCGCACGCAGGTCCGCGCCGACCGCATCGAGGAGTACGAGGCCGCACACCGCGAGGTCCCCGGGGAGCTGACGGCGGCCATCCGCGGCGCCGGCGCCACCTCCTGGACCATCTGGCGCAGCGGCACCGACCTCTTCCACGTCATCGAGTGCGAGGACTACGCCCGCCTCCTCGCCGAGCTGGAACACCTTCCGGTGAACGTCGCCTGGCAGGCCCGCATGGCCGAACTCCTGGACGTGGTCCACGACTACACCGACGAGGGCACCAGCGCGGGCCTGCCCGTCGTCTGGGAACTCTGAGCCCTTCGCGCCGACGCACGGCGGACCCGGCCGCGCCGCACCACGCGGCCGGGTCCGTCCGGCGCTCCTCCCCGGGCTCGCACTCAGGCCGTCGCCTCCTCGATGGCGTCCGGCGTCGTCGTCCACTCCACGCCGCCCCCCACCGGGACCAGCCATGCCATCCGGGGGCCTGCGACCTGACGCAGGACGGGCGTCGACCACACCGTGTGGGTCTCGGGTTCGGGGCAGATGGCGCGGAGCACGCCGGTGCGGCCGGAGGTACGGTCCAGCACCAGCTTGCCCAGCAACGGATGGCGTTCGTGCCCCAGGCCGAGGCCCAGTCTGCTGCTCACGATGCGCTCCTCGGAGGTTCGTACGCGGTCGAGGATGTGCCCCCTCCCGGTGGTGGTCGGCCACCGGGTCCCTGGAGTCGCCAACTGCCGTGCGGCCGGACCGCGGTGGGGGCGTGAGCGCGGTCGGCGTGGTCGGCAGGTCCCCTCACTATGGCCGTCGACAACGGCAGTCCGCAAGCATCGCCCTGATAATTTCAGAATGTGTGCGGACCCCCTGTCACCGTCATGCCGTCCGTGACACACTCCCGGGGTAGCCGTGCCGGGAGGTCAAGGACGTGAGCGAAACACGCTCGGGTGGCGGCAGCGCCCCGACCGTGCTCCGCATGGTCCTGGGCAAACGGCTGCGGCACCTGCGGGAGCAGGCGAAGGTCAGCTTCGACCGGGCCGCGGACGCCATCGACGTCACGCCGCTGACCGTGCGGCGGATGGAGAAGGCGGAAGTCGGCCTCCGTATCCCGTACGTGCGCGAGCTGCTGCGCCTCTACGGCGTCAGCGGCGCCGAGACCGACGACTTCCTCCGGATGGCCAAGGAGGCGAACCAGCCAGGGTGGTGGTACAAGTACCGCAACGTCCTTCCCGACTGGTTCCGGGCGTACGTGAGCCTGGAGACCGACGCCACCGTCATCCGCATCTACGAGCCGCACTACGTCCCCGGGCTGCTGCAGACCGCGGACTACGCCAGGACCCTCTTCCGCGTCGGCTTTCCCAACTCCCCGGACGAGGACGTCGAACGGCGGGTGACCCTGCGGACGACCCGCGCCGACCTGCTGACCGCCCCCAGGGCGCCCGCGATGTGGGCCGTGCTGGAGGAGTCGGTGCTGCGCCGGCCCGTCGGCGGTCCCGAGGTGATGCGGGCCCAGATAGACCGGCTGATCGAAGCCATCGAGCTGCCGAACGTGAAGATGCAGATCATGCCGTTCTCGGCCGGGCCGCACCCGGGCGCGTTCGGCCCGTTCCACTACTTCCGCTTCGGCTTCACCGAACTGCCCGACATCGTCTACACGGAGAACCTGACCGGCGCGGTCTACGTCGACCAGCCCGAGGACGTCGTCGGGTATCTGGAAACACTCGACCGGATGGCCGTCCAGGCCGATCCGGTGGACCGGACCAGGTCACGCCTGGTGGAGATGCGTAAGGAGTACTGACCATGCAAGCCGACCCCCCCACCTTCACAAGCGGCATCCCGGCTACCGAACTCGGCACCGAGGGCTGGCAGAAGCCCTGGAGCGGCACCAACGGCGGGAGCTGCGTCGAGGCCAAGCGCCTGCCCGACGGCAGCGTCGCGCTCCGCCAGTCCACCGACCCGACGGGACCGGCCCTCGTCTACACCAGGGAAGAGATGGTCGCCTTCCTCCAGGGCGCCAAGGACGGCCAGGCCGACTACCTCGTCGACTGAAGGACCGGCCGTCACCCGGCCACTCGCCGGCCGCGGGCGCGGATCGCGGGCGGACGCGGTGGGCACCGTCCCACCGGCCTGATCCGTCCCGATCCGCCCCGATCCGCCCCGCGGAAACCGGCAGAACACCCCCCGCACGACCGCGAAGTGACAGTACGTCAGCCGGCAGCGATGCGCGCGCCGCAGGCAGGAGATACCCGATGGCAGAAGGCCAGTCCACCCCCGCCGAGGGGGCGCTCGCCAAGATCGACACCACCGTGCCGCATTCGGCCCGGATCTGGAACTACTGGATGGGCGGCAAGGACAACTACGCGGTCGACCGCCAGGCGGGCGACGAGTACCGCCAGATCGCCCCGAACATCGAGACGATGGCCCGGGCGTCGCGCGACTACCTGATCCGTACCGTGACCCATGTGGCCGGCGAGGCAGGCATCCGCCAGTTCCTCGACATCGGCACCGGCCTGCCGACCTACGACAACACCCACCAGGTCGCCCAGCGGCTGGCGCCCGAGTCGCGCATCGTCTACGTCGACAACGACCCGTTGGTGCTGCGGCACGCCCAGGCCCTGCTGACCAGCACCCGCGAGGGTGTGACCACGTACGTCGACGCCGACCTGCACAAGCCCGAGGCGATACTGGAAGAGGCGGGGAAGACCCTCGACTTCTCCCAGCCGATGGCCCTGATGCTCATGGGGATCCTCGGCCACGTCCAGGACTACGAAGAGGCCAAGTCCATCGTCCGCCGGCTGCAGGCCGCGCTGCCCTCCGGCAGCTACTTCGTGCACTACGACAGCACGGCGACCGACAAGGCGCTCCAGGAAGCCCAGCAGGGGTACGACGACACCGGCGCCATCCCGTACGTGCTGCGCACCCCGGACGAGATCAGCGCGTACTACGACGGCCTGGAGCTGATCGAGCCGGGGATAGTCTCCTGTCCGCTGTGGCGCCCCGAGCCCGGCACCGACCCGGAGCCCACCGACGTCTACGGCGGCGTCGCGCACAAGCCCTGACCCGGGCCCGGCCCTTCGCGCCGGGCCCGCCCCAGCAGTGCCGTCCGCCGTGCCGTGCCCGTCGCGTCGCCTGCCGCCGCGCTACGGGCGCTGCCCGGCGGCCAGCATCTCGACGGCCCGCGCCAGTTGGGCCGCCCGGTTCTCCTCCGTCCGCGCCCGCAGCAGCCGCACGATCACCAGGTAGCGGTCCGTCTTGCCGAGCCCGTCGAAGAACGCGGCCGCCCGCGGGCTGGCCGCCAGCGCCTCCGCGAGATCGGGCGGCACCTCGGCGTTCTTCTGCGACTCGTACGCGGCCTCCCACCGCCCGTCCGCCTGCGCGGCCCGCACCGCCGCGAGCCCCGGCTCGCGCATCCGCCCGGCCGCGGTCAGGGCCCCGACCCGGTCCACGTTCACCTGCGACCACTGGCTACGGGGCCGGCGCGGCGTGATCTTCTGCAGGAAATAATGGTCGTCGTACCGTCGGCGCAGGCCGGTGATCCAGCCGTAGCAGAGCACGACATCGTCGACCTCGGCCATGGTGACGGACGCGATTCCCGACCCCTTCTTGGCGACCTTCAGCCACATCCCGGACTGCAGACCGTGGTGCTCGTCGAGCCAGGACTCCAGCCCGGCGGGGCCGTCGAAGGCGCGGACGGGGGCGCCGTCGGGGGAGTCCGCGCCGGACGCGGGGCTCTCGCTGCCGGGGGATGCCATGTCGTTTCGTCCTTTCGCCGGTAGCGCCACCGTACGTCGCGCCGGTGATCTCCGGGCGGGCCGCGGAGGCGGATGTCACAGGCCGCGGTTAGCGTGGGGGCATGACGACGCACGACGAGAAGCCGGTGCTGCGGCCCGCCCGCCCGGGGGACGCCGCGGCGGTGGCGCGCCTCTGGGAGAGCGCGTGGCGCGACGCCCACCTGGGGCATGTGTCGGACGCGCTGGTGGCGATGCGCACGCCGGAGTCGTTCGCCGCCCGGGCGGCGGCGCGGGTGCCGGAGACGGCGGTCGCGGAAGTCGGCGGCGAGATCGCCGGGTTCGTCACCGCCGCGGGGGACGAGGTGGAGCAGCTCTTCGTCGCGGCGGAGCACCGCGGCACAGGCGTCGCCGCGCTGCTGCTCGCCGAGGGGGAGCGGCGGGTGGCCGCTCGGGGATACGACCGGGTGTGGCTCGCGGTCGTGACGGGCAACGCGCGGGCGCGCCGGTTCTACGCCCGGCAGGGCTGGACGGACGAGGGCCCGTTCGCCTACCAGGCGGAGGGCGAGGACGGCCCGGTGACGGTGCCCTGCCACCGGTACGCGAAGCCGGTGCCGAGCGGGGCCACAGGCGCGGCGTAACGTCCGCGGAGCACACGGGCCGTGGGCCGCCGGTGTCCTTCGTGGGGAAACGCGGCATTCGGCGGGCGGGCCGGACGGTGGTGGGTGGTCCGGACCTTGCGTTGCTAGTCGGCAACATTCGTCGGTTGATTACATAGACGGCCCTCCTGTCGCTACGATCCCTTCGACCCCATCACGAACGTACGCAGGAAAGCCGCGCACCAGTACCACGCAACCTCTCGCGTGCGCGTGCCCGAGGTTTCGATGAACATCGCATGGCAGTCGCCGCGGTGCGTCCGCTTAGCCGGTCCGCCCCGCTCCCTGTCGCCCGGCCCCGGCCGTAGCGTGCCCCGCCGCGTCCAGCGCGGGGGGTGGTGATGGCCCGCGGTTCCGGGCGGGGCGGGGAGTTCCGGCCCGTCTACCATCTCGCCGGGCTCGACGACGACTTGCGGGCCGTCGTCGACGACCTGCGCGTCGGCCGGTGGATGTCCATGCGCGCGCTGCTCGCCAGGACCGGTGCCGACTGGGCGGCGCGGACCGCGCGGTCGCAGGTGCTCGGCGTGGTGGCCGCCAAGTCGGCGGTGGTGCAGATCTGGCTGGACGAGGAGCCGGAGAGCGCCGACGCGCGGATGATGCTGGCCCGGGTCGCCGTCGGGCGGGCCGTGCAGGCGCACCGGCAGCGGCATCCCAGCGCCGGGCAGTTGGAGGAGGACGCGCGGCAGGCGTGCCGGGAGGCGGCGCTGCTGCATCCCGGGGATCCCGTGCCGTGGGTGTGCCTGCTGGCGCTGGCCACGGTCGACGTGCGGCAGCAGCGGCCCGAGCACCGGGCGGAGCCGCCGGAGAACCTGCTGCCGTACGGGCCGTGGGGGCTGCTCGACGAGGTGGTCAAGCGGGACCGGTACAACCGCGAGGCGTACCACCGCGTGCTGCAGATCTGTTCGGCCGCCGGCGGCTCCCAGGCGTACGCGATGGACTTCGCCCGCTGGGTCGGCTCCTGGGCCCCGCTCGCCTCCCCCCTCCTCGTGCTGCCGCTCTTCGCCCACGCCGAGCACTACCACTTCGAGCGCCGCCGCGGCCGCGGTGACGCGCTCGTGCACCGGCAGTGGTCCCGCGAGGACATCCTGCGCGACACGCGGCGCGCCCTCGACGGCTGGTTCGACGTGACCAACGCCGACGTGCGCTCGGTGCTGGACCTCAACCACCTGGCCCACGCGCTCACCGCCGCCCGCGAGTTCACCGAGGCGGCCCGGGTCTTCACCGCCCTCGGCCCGTACGCCACCCTCCTGCCCTGGGCGTACGTGACCGAGGACCCCGAGCGGCAGGACCTGGCGGAGGCCGAGTTCTTACGCGCCCGCTCGACGGCCCTCGGCAGCGGGTGACCCGGCACGTCCCCTTTGTCATGTCATGCCCCTGCCACTCCCCATCGGAGGTCACTCCATGTCACAAGCGCCGGTCAGCACCGCCGGCACGTCCCGGCGCAAGGACGACGACGCCCATCTCCGCGACCTCGGCTACGAGCCGGAACTCGCGCGGCGGATGGGCCCGTTCGGCAACTTCGCCATCTCCTTCTCGGTCATCTCGATCCTCTCCGGCTGTATGACGCTGTACGGCTTCGGGCTCAACACCGGTGGCCCGGCCGTCATGATGTGGGGCTGGGTGGCCGTCGGCCTCTTCGTGCTCTGCGTCGGCATGGGCCTGGCCGAGGTGACCAGCGCGTACCCCACCTCCGGCGCGCTCTACTACATGGCCCACCAGCTCGGCGGCCCCCGCTGGGGCTGGTACACCGGCTGGCTCAACCTGCTCGGCCTGCTCGGCGCCATCGCCGGCATCGACTACGGCTGCGCCCTCTTCATCGGCGCCTTCCTCAACCTCCAGTGGGGCTTCGAGCCCACCGCCGAGAAGACCCTGCTGATCTTCGCGGTCATCCTGGTGCTGCACATGACGCTGAACCTGCTGCGGGTGCGCGTCGTCAGCATCCTCAACTCCATCAGCGTCTGGTGGCACCTGGCCGGCGTCGCCATCATCGTCGGCGTCCTGATCGTCGTCCCCGACCACCACCAGTCGGCCGGCTTCGTCTTCGGCGAGTTCAACAACGACACCGGCTGGAACAACCCGTTCTACGTCACCGCCATCGGCCTGCTGCTCGCCCAGTACACCTTCTCCGGCTACGACGCCTCCGCACACCTCTCGGAGGAGACCACCCAGGCGCAGGTCAGCTCCGCCAAGGGCATCGTGAGGGCGATCTGGGTCTCCTGGGTCGCCGGCTTCGTGCTGCTGGCCGGGCTCACCTTCGCCATCCAGGACTACGTCGGCACCCAGGAGTCGAGCACCGGCGTGCCACCCGCGCAGATCTTCATCGACGCCATCGGCGAAGGCGGCGCCAAAGCCCTGCTGCTCATCGTCATCTGCGCCCAGCTCTTCTGCGGCAACGCCGAGACCGCCGCCACTGCGCGGATGGTCTTCGCCTTCTCCCGCGACGGCGCGCTGCCCGGCTCGAAGATGTGGCGCCGCGTCTCACCGCGCACCGGCGTGCCCACCCGGGCGGTCATGCTGTCGGTGGCCGTCGCGTTCTGCCTGGCGCTGCCGTCGCTGTACTCGGCGACCGCGTACGGCGCGGTCACCGCCATCAACGTCATCGGCATCACCCCCGCCTACGCCATCCCCATCTATCTGCGGCTGCGCGCGAAGAACCGCTTCGTGCCGGGGCCGTGGAACCTGGGCAAGTGGAGTTCGCTGATCGGCTGGATCGCGGTGTGCTGGGTGGCCGTGATCACGGTGATCTTCTGTCTGCCGCAGGCGTCGCCCGTCACCGTGGACACGTTCAACTACGCCTCGGTGGCCCTGGCCGCCGTCCTGCTGCTGGCCACCGTTTCGTGGTGGGCGGCCGGCCGGCGCTCGTACAAGACACCCGTCTACACCGCCGACCCCGAGATGGCAGAGCTCGGCAAGGACCTGGTGTGACGCCGCGCCGGGCCGCCGCGAGCGACCGGCGGCGGCCCGGCGCACCGTCCCGACCGCAAACGACCAGCGCTCCGTGAGGTCCGATGTCCGCAACCACTCACACCGCCCCCGCCGGGCGCCCCCTGCGCCTGCGTACGCTCCTTCGCATCCTGGCCGCGGTCGTCACGGCGGCTCTCGCGGCCCTCGCCGCGGTCGGCGCCGTCCGGGAGCTGAACCGGGCCGGGGCCGTGCAGGACTACGCCGACACCCTCGAACGGCTCCAGCAGCCGTCGTTCGCGCTCGTCACCGAGTTGCAGGCCGAGCGCCGGATGACCGCGCTGCACTGGGCCCGCGGCCCGGTGAACGCCGCCCAGCTCGGCAATCAGCAGGCCCTCACCGACGAGGCCGCCTTCGCGCTGCGCGAGCTGGCCGACGAGGCCCCCGACAGCGCCGTCCGCCCGCCGCTCGAAGCCGCCCTGCGGGGCGTCGCCGGCCTCGCCGGGGTACGCGAACGCGCCGCCGAGCGCTCCGGGGACCGGGACGAGGCGCTGGAGGCGTACACCCGCGCCATCGAGCAGACCATCGCCGTGCACATCCGGGTGCGCGCCCACAACGGCAGCCTCGCCCAGGGCTCCCGCCCGCTCACCGCGCTGCTCCAGGCCGGCGAGTCACTGGCGCTCCAGGACACCCTGCTGGCGGGTGCGAAGGACGGCCGGTTCACCGCGGCGGACCACGCCCGCTTCGTCCAGGCCGTCGGCGTCCAGCGGTTCGCGTACGGGACGCTGGCCGGCCCGCTGCTGCCCGACGGTGAGAAGGACCGCTACGACGCCGTCACCGACTCGAAGGAGTGGGCGGAGAAGACCCGGATCGAGGACGCGGTGCTCGGCGTGAGCCGGGAATCCGGCAGCCCCGTGACGCTGCCCGCCGCGACCGCCGGGTGGCAGGAGACGTACGAGCACCTCGGCCCGGGCCTCACCGGGCTGGCCACCGCCCGGATCCAGGCGCTGGCCGACGACGCGGAGGACCGGGCAGGCGAGTTGCGCATGACGGCGTACGCCATCGCCGCCGGCGGCGTCCTGCTGGTCGCGATCGTGCTCGGCACCGTGCTGTGGATCAGCCGCACCATCGTGCGCCGGGCCGAGGAGGTGCGCTCCAGCGCCCTGGCCGTGGCCCGGCGGCAGTTGCCGCAGATGATCGTCAGGCTGCAGCGCGGCGAGGACGTCGACCTGTCGGCGCTGCCCGCGCAGGTCGCCGCCGCCGACGAGTTCGGCGAGATCTCCAACGTCGTCGCCCGGCTGGCGGAGGAGGTGGTCGAGGCGGCGCGGGTGGTGCACGAGGAGCGGTACGGCTTCGAGAAGTTCGCCGAGGGCGTCACCATGCGCTCCGTCACCCTCATCTTCGCCGTGCTGCGCACGCTGGACGAACTGCAGCACCGCTACGCCGACACCGATCCCGCGCTGCTCTCCGAGCTGTACGAGCTCGACCACCTCACCGTGCGGGTGCGCCGCCAGTTGGAGAACCTGCTGGTGCTCTCCGGCGGCGCGGTCACCAACCCGCACACCGAGCCCGTGCACATCGCCAACCTGATCGTCGACGCCGCCGGCGAGTCCCGCGGCTTCGCCCAGGTCACCAAGGAGTTCCAGGCCGAGGCGTGGGTGGTGCCGGAGGTGGCCGGAGAGCTGACCCACCTGATCGCCGAGCTGATCGAGAACGCCACCACCTACTCGCCCAGCGGCTACGAGGTCTTCGTCCGCGCCACCCACACCGCCACCGGCGTCGCCATCGAGGTCGAGGACAAGGGGCGGGCGCCGGAGAACTGGTACTTCGAGGCGCTCAACGGGCGGCTGCTCGACGTGCCGCCGTACGCGGTGCTCGCCAAGTCCTCCGACCAACTCGGCCTCTTCGTGGTCGGGCAACTGGCGCAGCGCCACGGGGTACGGGTCACGCTCCAGCAGGGCCGCTTCGGCGGCGTGCTGGCGGTCGTGCTGGTGCCGTCCGCGCTGCTGACCGGCGCACCCGAGCAGTTGGCGGACCGCACCCCGGTACGCAAGCCGCTGCCGGGGCGCTCCGGGCCGCGGCCCGCGAAGCGGCGCGAGCCGACGGCGGCCGGTCTGGTACGCCGCGAGCCGGCGCGCGCCGGCGGGCCCACCGGTCCGGTACGCCCCATTGACCCGGCGCCCGGGCTGGCACCGGCCCGTCCGGCGGACGACGGCGTACCGGACCCGGAGCGGCGCCGCCCGCCGGCCCCGGCGGCACCCGCCGGGCCCGCGGCCGAGCCCCAGCCACAGCCCGCGACCGCGGCCGCCCCGGCGGCGCCCGCCGCCCCCGAGCACGTACGCCCCGAGGAACCTCTGCCCGTACGCGTCAAGAAGCCCCACCCGGAACCGGCCGCCGGGCCGGCCCCCCGGCCTGCACCGCAATCCCTGCCCGATCCGACCGAGGAGCTGCCTGTCACCGCCACCCCCCAGATCGCCACCGAGCCGACCCGCGAGGCCGAGCCGGCACCGGCGCCCGCGCGCCCCGCCGCCCGCGCCGGCGGGCTGCCCCAGCGCGTGCCCGGCACCAGCATGGCCGGCCAACTGCGCGACGGCAGGCGCCGGCCCGCCACCGCCATGGACCGGCGCCCGCTCGACAGCATCGAGTCGGCGTTCACCCAGCTTCAGGAAGCCCTGACCGACCCGGAGGAAGACAGCGACCGATGAGCAGCCTCAGGCACGTGAAGAACGTCATCCCCGCGAGCCCGGAGGACGCGGCCGTCTTCGACAACCTCCGCGACAACCTGCAACTCGTGCCGGACCTCACCGGCTTCGTGCTGCTCGCCGACGACGGCCTCGCCCTCTGCGGCTACGGCCTGGACTGGACCCGCGAGGACGTCCAGACCATAGCCGCCGCCTGTTCCGGCCTCGCCAGCCTCGCCGACGGGCTGTCGATGCCGGTCGACGGCGGGTCCGTCCTGCATCTGAACATCACCATGGAGCACAGCCACCTCATCCTCACCGCCTGCGGCAACGGCAGCACCCTGGTCGTCTACACCTCGGGTCCCGAGTCCATCGGCCTCGCCATGCGCGAGACCGTCCGCGTCGCCCGCGCGTTCAAGCACCAGCTCGGCGTCGGGTCCCGCAGGGCTCGTATCCGGTAATGAGCGCGCCACGGGGAACGCGCAGGACACGGACGTTCGCGCTCACCGGATCGCGCACCGACCGGGCGCCCGGTGAGCAGTTCACCATGCACTCCACGGTCCGCGCCGCCGTGCCGCCCGACGACGCGCGCAGCATCCCGGAGGAGTGGCAGACGATCCTGCGGCTGTGCGCGGGGCCCGGCATCGCCGTGGCCGAGCTGGCGGCCCGGATCGAGATGCGGCTGACGCCCGCCGCCGTCCTCCTGGCCCAACTGCTGGAACAGGGGCTCATCGAGCACAGACCGCCGATGAGCGATCCGGACGCCATGAACATCGACTTCCTCCGACGAATCAGGAGCGGCCTTGAGCGAGCCTGACACCGAGGCCCCGGACGCCGTCTGGGACGCCTACCTCCCGCCCGTGAAGATCCTCGTGGCCGGCGGCTTCGGGGTGGGCAAGACCACGGCGGTCGGCGCCGTCAGCGAGATCACGCCGCTGCGCACGGAGGAGCGGCTGAGCGCGGCCGGGGTGGGCGTGGACGACCTGTCCGGCATCGAGCAGAAGTCGGCCACCACCGTGGCCATGGACTTCGGCCGGATCACCCTGGACGTGGCGGTGCTGATGCTCTTCGGCACCCCGGGCCAGGAGCGGTTCTGGTTCATGTGGGACGACCTGCTGCGCGGCGCGCTCGGCGCGGTGGTGCTCGTCGACACCCGGCGGCTGGACCGCTCGTTCGCCGCCGTGGACTTCTTCGAGAGCCGCGACCTGCCGTTCGTCGTGGCCGCCAACTGCTTCCACGGCGAGCAGGACTACGATCCGGAGGAGATCCGCGACGCGCTCACCCTGAAGGAGCCCACCACCCCGATCGTCCTCTTCGACGCCCGCGAGCGCGAGTCGGTCCGCGGCGTGCTGCTCGCGCTGATGGACCATCTGATCGCGGCCGCGGAACCCGCCCACGCCCGGTGACCACAAGGAGGCCCGCTCCGCCATGACGACCGTGCTCGCCATCGACCAGGGCACCTCCGGCACCAAGGCGCTCGTCGTCGACCCGGAGGCGCCGGACGGCGGCAGCGGCAGCGGCGTGGTCGCCGTCGCCGAGGTGCCGGTGACGCCCGACTACCTGCCGGGCGGCGGGGTGGAGCAGGACCCGGCGCAGTTGCTGGCCTCGGTGCTGGCCGCCGGGCGGCAGGCCGTGGCGGCCGCGGGCCGGCCGGTGGACGCGGTGGCGCTCGCCAACCAGGGCGAGACCGTGCTGGCCTGGGACCGCGCCACGGGCAAGCCGCTGTCGCCGGCGGTGAGCTGGCAGGACTCCAGGGCGCAGCGGCAGTGCGACGCGCGCGCGGACGCCGCCGAGTGGGTCGCCCGGCGCACCGGGCTGGTGCTCAACCCGTACTTCTCCGCACCGAAGATGGCCTGGCTGCGGGAGAACGGCGTCCGCGGGGGCGTCGTCACCACCACCGACACCTGGCTGCTGCACCACCTCACCGGCGCGTACGTCACCGACGCGGCCACCGCCAGCCGCTCGCTGCTGCTCGACCTCGACACGGTCGACTGGGACCCCGAACTGGTCGCCCTCTTCGGTCTCGACCCCGCCGGGCTGCCGCGGATCACGGCCTGCGACGAGGTGGCCGGCACCACCGCCGCCTTCGGCGCCGAGGTGCCGGTCGCCGGGCTCGTGGTGGACCAGCAGGCGGCGCTCTTCGGCGAGGGCTGTCTCACCGCGGGCACCGCCAAGTGCACGTACGGGACCGGGGCGTTCCTCCTCGCCAACACCGGCGGGGCCGCGGTGCGCTCCGGCTCGGGGCTGACCACCTCGGTCGCCTGGCGGGCCCGCGGCGCCACCCCGTACTGCGTGGACGGCCAGGTGTACACGGCGGCCTCGGCGGTGCGCTGGCTCACCGAGCTGGGCCTGGTCGGCTCGGCGGCGGAGCTGGACGAGGTCGCGGCCGAGGACGCCGAGGGGGTGGTGTGCGTGCCGTCGTTCGCGGGGCTCGCCGCGCCCTGGTGGCGCTCGGAGGCCACCGCGTCGTTCGCCGGGCTGACGCTGGCCAGCCGCCGGGAGCACCTGGTGCTCGCCGTGCTCCAGGGCGTCGCGGCCCAGGTCGCGGAGGTCACCGGGCTGGTCGCCGCGGACCTCGGCGGCCCGCTCACCCGGCTGCGGGTGGACGGCGGGCTCACCCGCAGCCGCACGCTGATGCAGGCGCAGGCCGACCTCGCGCAGGTGCCCGTCGACGTCTACCCCTCGCCGCACGCCACCGCGCTCGGCGCGGCGGCGCTGGCCCGGATGGCGCTGGAGCCGGAGCTGCCGGCCGCGGACGCGGTGCCGCGGTGGACGCCGGGCAGGACGTACGAGCCGCGCTGGCCGCGGGCGCGCGCGGAGGAGTTCCTCGACCGCTGGCGTACGGCCGCGGGCGCGGCGCTGCCGCGGCAGGACGCGCCGGACCCCGCACCGACGGACCCCGCACCGACGGACGCGGGGCCGGGGGACGGCGCGCCCCCGCAGGAAGGGCGCGGCTGAGCCGCCCGCCGCCGGCGGCGCCTACCGCCCGCCGCCGAACCGCAGTCCGGCCACCACCCCCGCGTGGTCCGACGGCCAGAACCCCGTAGGCGCCGAGCGGTCCGCTTCCCGGTCGCCGATCACCTCCGCCGTGACCGCCCGCACGCCGTCCGGCCGGTACAGCACGTGGTCGATGCGGTGGGAGAGTTCGTCCCCGGCCAGCAGCGACCCGCTCTGCCCCGCCGTCCAGCCGCCGTCCGGGTCGCCGCCCGCCGCGGTCCAGGCGTCCGCGTAGCCGGCCCCGGCGAGGATCCCGTAGGCGCCGGAGGCGTCGGTGGGGCGGGAGTTGAAGTCGCCGGTGAGGACGACGGGGTGCGGCGAGCCGGCGAGCGCGGCGGCCAGCTCGCGGGCCTGGGCGGCGCGCACCCCGGGGGTGCCGAACGCCTCCAGGTGGGTGGTGGCGAAGCGGAACGTCGCGCCGCGCACCGTGACGTCCACGGACGACCAGCCGCGCGGCACCTCGAAGGAGAGGCCGGGGATCCGGGAGGGCAGGGTGGCCTTCGCGGAGTACGCCGCGGAGGTGGCGCGCGACGTACGCGGCCGGGAGGAGGCGGGCGGCCCGTCGCGTACGACGATCACGTCCCGGTCGGTGAAGCGCGCCTCCTCGGTGGCCGAGACGGCCATCCGGCCGGTGAAGTTGTCGTTCGCGGCGACGGTACGGTACGGGGTGCCGCGGGCGGCCAGCTCGTCGAGGAGCAGCCGCAGGAAGTCGTAGCGGACCGTCAGGTCGCCGCCCGCGGGACCCCTCTCCCAGCGGGCCACCTCCTGGAGCCCCACGACCTCGGGCGCCCGCGCCGCCAGCAGGTCCGCGAGGGCCGCCGCGCGCTCGCGGAAGTCCGTCGCCTCCATCGCCGCGTACAACTCGCTGGCGCGCGTGACCAGTTCCGCCCGGCTTCCGGCGTCGAACAGCGGCTTCAAGTCGGCGCCGAGGTAGACGTTGTACGTCGCCACGCCCACGGCACGCACCCCGCGCCCGTCGCCGTTCCCGCGCGCCTGACCGCCCTCCCGCGCCCGCTCCGTCCCCGGCGCCTCGTGCTCCCGCCGCCCGCCGTCCGGCTCGGACGCCTGCCGGCCGGGCGCACCGCACCCGGCTCCCAGCGCCATGACCAGCACCGCCAGCACCACCAGACCGGCCGGCTTCCCACCGCGCCGTACGCTCCGCATCGCTCCGCCTCTCCCGCGCACCGCCGGCCGCCGGGACCGTACGCGCACACCGCATCCCAGCATCCGCGGCACCCCCGGGCAAGCATGGTCATGTCCCGACCACGGCCCCTTTACGTGATCGTCCGTCTTGTTTAACGTCACGTCTTCAGCCTCGGCAGCACCACCAACACCACGAGAGCGAAGGTCAATTGTGAAGCTCGTGAGATCCCTGCTGCGGGCGGCGCCCGTCGTCGCGGCCCTGACGGCCGCGGGTATCCTCGCCGGCGCGTCCGCCGCCCAGGCCGCGCCCGCCGGGCCCGACGTCATCGCCCACCGCGGCTCCTCCGGCGTGGCGCCCGAGAACACCGCGGCGGCGACCCGGCTGGCGGTCCGCCAGGACGCCGACTTCGTCGAGATCGACGTGCAGCGCACCAAGGACGGCAAGCTCGTCAACTTCCACGACTGCACCATGGAGCGGACCACCGACATCGAGGAGGTCTACCCGGGCCGGCCGAGCTACCGCGTCTCCGACTTCACCTGGGCCGAACTGAGCCGCCTGGACGCCGGCTCCTGGTTCTCGGCCAGGTACGCCGGCGAGCCGATCATCACCGTCGACCGCGTCATCGACCTCATCGACCGGAAGTCCGGCCTGCTCGCCGAGATCAGCCCGTGCGGGCACTACGACGCGAGCCTCCCCGCCGACCTGGCCGGGCTGCTCCAGGCCAGGCCGGCCTACGTGGAGCGCGCGCTGGCGAACGGCCAACTGGCCGTCCAGTCCTTCGAGCTGGACGACGCGCAGGGCTTCAAGGACCTGATGCCCGAGGTGCCCATCGGCTTCCTCGACGCCGACCGCCCCACCGAGGCCGAGCTGGCCGCCCTGAGCGAGTGGGCGGACCAGGTCAACCCGCAGTACACCGTCACCGACCAGACCCTGGTCGACCGCGTCCACGAGCTGGGCATGGACATCAACGTCTGGACCGTCGACGAGCCCGGCGCGATGCGCAGGATGGCCGGTCTCGGCGTCGACGGCATCATCACCGACTACCCGCAGTCCCTCACGTAGGGCGTACGGGAGACGAGGCGGCGGCGCGGCAATGGCACACCCCGCCAAAGACCCGCGCCGCCGCTTTGATGGATCTCCACTGCCCAACCCGGGGCACACCGGGCAGACTCGAAGGGCAGCGGACGACCAGTCACCCCAGCGGAGGCGGCCCATGACCGGATCGCGGATCCTCGCCCTCGGCCACTACCAGCCCGGGAAGGTGCTGACCAACGACGACCTGGCGAAGTTCGTCGACACGAACGACGAGTGGATCCGCAGCCGGGTCGGCATCCGCGCCCGGCATGTCGCGGCCGCCGACGAGACCGTGGACATGATGGCCGCGCACGCCGCCGCCAAGGCGCTCGCCGGGGCCGGCACCAAGACCGAGGACGTCGACCTCGTCATGGTCGCCACCTGCACCGCCGAGCACCGGGTGCCGAGCATGGCCGCGCGGGTCGCGGAACGGCTCGGCATCCCCGCCCCCGCCGCCATCGACGTCAACGTCTCCTGCTCCGGCTTCACCCACGCCCTCGCCCAGGCCGACCACACCCTCCGCGCCGGCGCCGCGAGCCGCGCGCTGGTCATCGCCGCGGAGAAGCTGACGGGCGTCACCGACTGGAACGACCGCTCCACCGCCGTCCTCACCGGCGACGGCGCCGGCGCCGCCGTGGTCGCCCCCGCGGCGGGGCCCGGCGAGGCGGGCGCCATCGGCCCCGTCGTGTGGGGCTCCGCGCCCGACATGGGGTCCGCGGTACGTATCGAGGGCTCACCGCCCGTCTTCGCCCAGGAGGGCCAGGCGGTCTACCGCTGGGCGGTCAAGGAGCTGCCGCCGATCGTCCGCCGGGTCTGCGAGCGCGGCGGCGTGGCGCCGGCCGACCTCGCCGCGATCGTGCTGCACCAGGCGAACCTGCGGATCATCGAGCCGCTCGCGCGCAGCCTCGGCGCCCCGCAGGCGGTCGTCGCCACCGACGTCACCGAGTCGGGCAACACCTCGGGCGCGAGCGTGCCGCTTGCCTTCTCCAAGCTGGTGGCGCGCGGCGAGGTGGAGTCCGGCGCGCCGGTGCTTCTCTTCGCCTTCGGCGGCAACCTGTCGTACGCCGGCCAGATCGTGCGCTGCCCCTAGCGGCCCGCCGGGCGCGGCCAGCGTGCCGACGGCCATCGGGAAGTAGGGCACGAAGGCGATGCCCTCGGCGGCGGTGTAGTCGACGACGGCCTCGTGCTGGCGCATCGCGAGGTTGTAGAGATTCTGCACGGAGGCGATGGTGGCGATCTCGCGCGCGGCGCGCAGTTGGGGGACGTCGACCTCGGAGAGCCCGATGTGCCGCACCTTGCCCTCGTCCTGGAGCTCCTTCAACGTCCCGACCTGGTCGGCGAGCGGCACGTCCGCGTCGACGCGGTGCAGTTGGAACAGGTCGATCCGCTCCGTACGCAGCGTCAGCCGGCGGCCTTCGGGAAGAGCGTGGTGAACGGCTCCAGCATTCCCGCCGAGTCACGGACGTAGGGCTGGTCGAACTCCCAGACCAGGAAGAGCAGGAACGCGAGCAGCCCGCTGTGCAGCCCCGCGAGGATCAACTCGCGCGCCGAGCGCTGGATCTGCAGCGCGAAGACCATGCCCATGGCCACCAGACCGCCGGCGATCAGCCCGAACCACACCAGCGACGGCATCGTGGGACCCGAGTTCAGCGCCCGCTCGTTGCGGGCCTCCTCGGCCGCGGCGATCTGGTCGCCCAGCGCGTAGGCGGCGCGGTTCTCGGCGTCGGTCTCCGGCGCGTACGCGAAGAGCCCGCGCCGCACCTCGTCCAGCAGCGCGTCACCGCGCTCGCTCAGCCCCTCGCCGTCCTGCATCGCCGGCCACTCCTCGTGCACCGCGTAGCCGACGTACGCCGCGATGTCCGCCCGGATCTCCTCGCGCACCGGGGCCGGGTACTCGGCGAGCCGCTCGCTCGTCTCGTGCAGCGCGAACGCCTCCCGCTGCACCGAGTCCTCCGCGCTGCCCTTCGCCTCCCAGACGCCGGCGATCGCCAGGCCCAGCACGATCGCGTACACCACGCCGATCATCATCGTCATGTACTCGATGACGTCGGGGGTCTCGGTGGGGTCGAACTCCTCGTCGGGGCGGCGGTGCCGGAGGACGGTGATGAGCACGACGACCGCGATGGCCGCGGCCATCGCGAGGGTGAGCATGAGCCATTCGGACACGGGCTGCCTCCGGCGGTCGGGCTGCGGGCGGTCAGGAGCGGTTGCGGGCCGCCGCGCCGGAGCCGCTGAGCGCGGCGGCGGCGAGGATCGCGGGGGCGACGAAGAGCAGCGTTCTGGTCACGGGCGAAGTGCCCTCGTCGGCTTCCCGGGGCGGCGGCTCGTGGTAGAGGGGCCGCAGCGAGGGCGAAGGGGTGGGGGAGGGGCGGGGCTCGGCGGGCGGCTGGGCGTGGGCGTGGGGGTGGGCGTCGGCGTGGCCGGTACGGGCGCGGTGGGCGGCGGCGCGGCGGGCTCGGGCGCGGCCGGCTCCGGCGGTGCGGGCGCGGGCGGCTCCGGCGACGGCGTGGGGGACGGCGGGGGCGGCGTCGGGGTGGGCCTCGGCGTGGGCGTCGGCGACGGTGGGGGAGTCGGGGACGGCGGCGTGGGGGTGGGCGTCGGCGAGGGCTTCTTGCCGCACCCCTGGCGCACCGCCTCCCCGACGCCCCGCTTGCGCGCGATCCGCCCCAGCTCCTCCAGCGGCAGGTCCGCGCCGACGCGGGCGCACCCGTCGGCGGGCAGTGCCCACCCGCGTACGGCGGCGGTCCGCGGGGCGTCGGCGGCGGCGGGGCCGGCGGCGAGGACGGTGCCGGCGGCCGCGGCCGGGCCGGCGGCGAGCGCCGCCAGGAGCACGGCGGCGCGTACGGCGGGCCGCGCCGCGCGCGGTGTGTTCTCCCGGGTCACGGCCCGAAGTTGCTCCGCGCCGCGCCCGGCTACGCCCCCGGCGCCCGCAATCCACCCGCAGGCGCGGTCCGTCGCGCCCGTATCTCGCACGAACGCTCGTCACTCGCGCCCCGGTTCGCTTCCGTGCGCGCCCGGTCCGCGGCCCGTACGCCCCACGGGTGGTTTCACGAGTTCTTCACAAACGGGCCATGGCCTTCTGCGGACGGCCGCCCGGATGATCGACGTCATGCCGACATCGCAGCCGTCCGACGAGACCTCGTACGACCGCCGCCGCTTGCGCCAGTGGCTCGACGGCGACGCCCGCACCCCGGGCGTCGCCCGGCGCGACATGCTGCGGCTCTTCGCCGCCGCCGGCGGGGCCGGCGCGCTGGGCGCCCTCGGCGCCGCGCCCGCGGGGGCGGCGCCCGCCGCGCCCCGGGCCGCCGGCATCGTCAAGCCGCTGCCGCCCGAGCTGTTCACCGTCCGCGGCACCAACGCCGAGACCAACTGGCCCGCCCTGAAGGACACCGGCTACCTCACGCCCGCCGACCGCTTCTTCGTCCGCAACCACACCGCCACCCCCGTGCTCGACGCCGGCGGCTGGAGCCTGCGCGTCTGGGGCGACGGACTCCGCGGCGGCGAGGCCGAGTTCGGGCTCGACGACCTCAAGGCGCTGCCGTCCGCGGTCAGGTCCGCGTTCGTGGAGTGCGCGGGCAACGGCCGCAGCTTCTTCGCCAGTCAGCAGGGCGGCACCGTCTCCGGCACCTCGTGGACCCTCGGCGCCGTCGGCGTCGCGCGCTGGCGCGGCGCCCGGCTCGGCGACGTGCTGCGGCTGGCCGGGATCACCCGGCGCGCGGTCGACGTGATGCCGAGCGGGCTGGACGGCGAGTATATGGCGGACGGGGTCAACCTCGGCCACGTGCGCCGCCCGCTGCCGGTGGCCAAGGCGCTGGACGACGTGATCCTCGCGTACGAGATGAACGGCGAGCCGCTGCCCGCCGACCACGGGCACCCGGTGCGCGTGCTCGTGCCGTCGTGGGTCGGCATCTCCTCCATCAAGTGGGTCGGCGACCTCCAGGTCTCCGCCGAGCCGCTGTACTCCCCGTGGAACACCGACTTCTACCGCCTCTTCGGCCCCTCCTACCCGCCCGAGGGCAGCGAGCCGCTCAGCCGGCAGACCCTCAAGAGCGCCTTCGAGCTGCCCTGGAACGCCACCCTCGCCGCCGGCGAGACCCACCGCCTGACCGGCCGCTCCTGGTCCGGCGCGGGCGGCGTGCGGGCCGTGGAGGTCAGCACCGACGGCGGCACCACCTGGCGCCGCGCGAAGCTCGCCGACGAACCGCGCGCCGACGGCTGGGTGCGCTGGTCGGCCGACTGGCGCCCGGAGAAGCCGGGCCCCGCCGACGTACGCGCCCGCGCCACCGACGTGAGCGGCAGGACCCAGCCCGAGCGGACCGTCCACAACGACCAGGGCTACCTCTTCGACGCGGTCGTCCGGCACCCGGTCACCGTCGCCTGAGCCGCGGGCGGTCTCCCGCGCGCCGGGGGTGAGCGCGCACACTGGTGATCCCCCCGGCACCAGGCAGGAGGCCGCCCGTGACGTACGACCTGGCCGCGCTACGCGCCCGCATCCCGGCGCTGAAGGACGGGACCGCCTACTTCGACGGCCCCGGCGGCACCCAGACCCCGGCCCCCGTCATCGAGGCGATGGCCGCGGCGCTGGCCGCCCCGCTCTCCAACCAGGGCCACGTCACCGCCGCCGAGCGCAACGCCGAGGCGATCGTGGCCGGCGCCCGGGCCGCCCTCGCCGACCTGCTCGGGGTGCCGGCCGGCGGCGTCGTCTTCGGGCGCAGCGCCACGCAGCTCACCTACGACGTCGCCCGCACGCTGGCCCGCGCGTGGGGGCCGGGCGACGAGGTCGTCGTCACCCGCCTCGACCACGACGCGAACATCCGCCCCTGGGTGCAGGCCGCCGAGCGCGCGGGCGCGGCGGTGCGCTGGTGCGACTTCGACCCGGACACCGGCGAGCTGACCCCGGGGCACCTCGCCGCCGTGCTCACCGAGCGGACCCGGCTGGTCGCGGTCACCGCCGCCGCCAACCTCCTCGGCACCCGGCCGCCGGTGCCGGAGCTGGCCGGGATGGCGCACGACGCGGGGGCCCTGGTCCACGTCGACGCGGTGCACTACGCCGCGCACGCAGCCGTCGACGCCGCGGCGCTCGGCGCGGACTTCGTGGTCTGCTCCCCGTACAAGTTCCTCGGCCCGCACCTGGGCGTGCTCGGCGCCCGTCCCGAACTGCTGCGCAGCCTCGCCCCCGACAAGCTGCTGCCCGCCACCGACGCGGTGCCGCAGCGCTTCGAGCAGGGCACGCTGCCGTACGAGCTGCTGGCCGGGGCCCGCGCCGCCGTCGACTTCCTCGCCGGCCTCGACCCCGAGCCCGCCGCGGGCGGCGACCGCAGGGCGCGGCTGATCCGGGCGTACGCGGCGATCGAAGCCCACGAGGACGCGCTGCGGCTGCGCGCGGAGGACGGCCTCGCCGGAGTGCCCGGCGTCACCCTGCGCTCCCGCGCCCCCCACCGCACCCCGACGCTGCTGCTCACCCTCGAAGGCCGCACCACCGAGGACGCGTACCGCTTTCTGGCCGAGCGCGGCGTCAACGCCCCCTCCGGCTCCTTCTACGCCCTGGAGGCGTCCCGCCGCCTCGGCCTCGGCGACGGCGGCGGCCTGCGGGCGGGGCTCGCGCCGTACAGTTCGGCCGACGACGTCGACCGGCTGGTCGCGGGCCTCGGGGAATTCCTCCGTACGACTGCCTAGTTCCCCCGCCCCGGATGCGGTCCTACAGTGGCGCACACCACAGCGCCACGGACCCGTCCGTTCCGGGGAGGGCACATGAGCCGCATCTCGGTCACAGTCGACGGCACGACCTACGAGGACGACGTGGAGCCGCGCCTGCTCCTCGTGCACTACCTGCGCGACCGCCTGGGCCTGACCGGCACACCCGTCGGCTGCGACACCGGCAACTGCGGTGCCTGCACGGTCGACGTGGCGGGCGCCAGCGTCAAATCCTGCTCCATGCTGGCCGTTCAGGCGGACGGGACGGAGGTGACGACGATCCAGGGGCTGGCCGGGGACGGCCGGTGGCACCCGCTCCAGCGCGCCTTCCACGAGGAGCACGGGCTGCAGTGCGGCTACTGCACCCCCGGGATGATCCTCGCCGCCCGCGACCTGCTGCGCGCCAACCCGCACCCGACCGCCGAGGAGGTCAGACACGGCCTGGAGGGCAACCTCTGCCGCTGCACCGGCTACCAGAACATCGTGCGCGCGGTCCTCGCCGCGGCCGAAGCCGGAGCGGGGACGGGGACGGACGCCGGAGCCGGCGACGGCGGGGAGGCCGCGATATGACCACCGCAGAGCAGGCGGCACCCGCCATCGGCCGCTCCCACCCGCGCAAGGAGGACGCCCGGCTCGTCACCGGCCGGACGAGCTGGACCGACAACATCACCCTGCCCGGCATGCTCCACATGGCGGTGCTGCGCAGCCCGATGGCGCACGCCCGCATCGACCGCCTCGACCTCACCGCGGTGCGCGAACGCCCCGGCGTCGTCGCCGCGTTCTCCGCCGCCGACCTCGACGGCGAGCTGGGCTCCCTGCCCTGCGCCTGGCCGGTCACCGAGGACATCGTGCACCCCGACCACCCGCCGCTGGCCGTCGGCGAGGTGCGCCACGCCGGCGACCCCGTCGCCGTCGTCGTCGCCCGCGACCGCTACGCCGCCGCGGACGCGCTGGAGGCCGTCGAGGTCGACTACACGCCGCTGCCGCCCGTGCTCGACATGGAGGCGGCGCTCGCCGACGGCGCCCCGCTCGTGCACGCGGACAAGGGAACCAACCGCTGCTTCGACTGGCCCCTGGCGAGCGGGGACTACGCCGCCGCCAGGGCCCGCGCCGACGTCGTCGTCACCCGCCGCTACGTGCAGCAGCGCCTCATCCCCAACGCCATGGAGCCCCGCGCCGTCGTCGCCGCCCCCGCGGCCACCGGCGCCGACGAGTACACCCTGTACTCCGCCACCCAGATCCCGCACATCCTGCGCGTCATGCTCGCCGTCGTCACCGGCATCCCCGAGCAGAAGATCCGCGTCATCGCCCCGGACGTCGGCGGCGGCTTCGGTTCCAAGCTCCAGGTGTACGCGGAGGAGGCCCTGGCGCTCGTCGTCGCCAAGCGGCTCGGCCGCCCGGTGAAGTGGACCGAGTCCCGCTCCGAGGGCTACCTCGCCACCCACCACGGCCGCGACCAGATCCAGGACGTCGAGGTCGCCGCGACCCGCGACGGCCGGCTGCTGGGCATGAAGGTCGACCTGCTGGCCGACATGGGCGCGTACCTCATGCTCGTCACCCCGGGCATCCCCATCCTCGGCGCCTTCATGTACCCGGGGATCTACAAGATGGACGCCTACGCCTTCCACTGCACCGGCGTCTTCACCACCAAGACCCCCACCGACGCCTACCGCGGCGCCGGCCGCCCCGAGGCCACATACGCCGTCGAGCGCGTCATGGACGAACTCGCCGCCGAACTCGGCCTCGACCCCGTCGAGCTGCGCCGCCGCAACTGGATCGGGCACGGCGAGTTCCCGTACACGTCGGTCGCGGGCCTCACCTACGACAGCGGCAACTACGAGGCCGCCACCGACAAGGCGCTCGCCCACTTCGGCTACGCGGCCCTCCGCGCCGAGCAGCGCGAGCGGCACGAACGCGGCGACACCGTGCGGCTCGGCATCGGCGTCTCCACGTACACCGAGATGTGCGGCCTGGCGCCCAGCCGCGTGCTGCGCGACCTGCGGTACGCGGCCGGCGGCTGGGAGGCGGCGAGCATCCGCATGCTGCCCACCGGCAAGGTCGAGGTGATCACCGGCACCAGCCCGCACGGCCAGGGGCACGCCACCACCTGGAGCCAGATCGCCGCCGACGTGCTCGGCGTGCCCGTCGAGGACGTCGACGTGCTCCACGGCGACACGCGCATCGCGCCGCAGGGCATGGACACGTACGGCTCGCGCTCGCTCGTCGTCGGCGGCGTCGCCGTGCACGAGGCGGCGGTGAAGGTCGTCGGCAAGGCGCGCCGGGTCGCGGCCCATCTGATGGAGGCGAGCGAGGAGGACCTGGAGTTCACGGCGGGCACGTTCGCCGTCCGCGGCTCGCCGGAGGCGACGAAGACGATCCAGGAGGTCGCCTTCGCGACCTTCACAGGACACGACCTGCCCGACGGCATGGAGCCGACGATCAACGCGGGACACGTCGTGGAGCCGGACAACTTCTCGTATCCGCACGGCACCCACCTCTGCGCGGTCGAGGTGGACACGGAGACCGGGGCGGTCCGCATCCGCTCGTACGTCGCCGTGGACGACGTCGGCAAGGTCGTCAACCCGCTGATCGTGGAGGGCCAGGTGCACGGCGGTCTGGCGCAGGGCATCGCGCAGGCGCTCTACGAGGAGGCCGTCTACGACGACGACGGCAACCTCGTCTCCGGCACCCTCGCCGACTACCACGTGCCCGCCGCCCCCGACCTGCCCGACTTCGTCACCGACCGCACCGAGACCCCCGCCACGTCCAACCCGCTGGGCGTCAAGGGCGTCGGCGAGGCCGGCACGATCGCCTCCACCCCCGCGGTCGTCGGCGCCATCGTCGACGCGCTGCGCCCGCTGGGCGTCACCGACGTGCGGATGCCCTGCTCGCCGGAGCGCGTGTGGCGGGCGATCCAGGACGCCAGGAAGGGAGACCCGGCATGATCCCCGCGGCATTCGACTACGTACGCCCCGAGTCCGTCGGCGCCGCCGTGAGCGCCCTCGCCGACGCCGGGGCCGCCGGGCGCGAGGCGAAGGTGCTCGCCGGCGGGCAGAGCCTGCTGCCGCTGCTGCGGATGCGGCTCGCCTTCCCCGACCTGGTCGTGGACGCGGGCCGGATCCCGGAGCTGCGCGGCGTGCGCGACGACGGCGACGCGCTGGTGATCGGCGCCCTGACGACCCACCACGAGGTGCTCGCCGACCCGCTGGTACGCCGCCACGCCGGGCTGCTCGCCGCGGCCACCGCCACCGTCGCCGACCCGGCGGTCCGGCACCGCGGCACCCTCGGCGGCTCGCTGGCCCACGCCGACCCCGCGGCCGACCTGCCGGCGGTGGTGCTCGCGCTGGACGCCGAGCTGACCGCGGTGGGACCCGGCGGATCGCGGACCGTGCCGGCGCGGGAGTTCTTCACCGACTACCTGACCACGGCGCTGGCGCCGGACGAGTTGCTGGCCGCGATCCGGGTGCCCAAGTACGACGGCTGGGGCTTCCGCTACGAGAAGTTCAGCCGGGCGGCGCAGGCGTGGGCCCTCGTCGGCGTGGCCGCCGCGGTGCGGCACGAGGGCGGGCGGATCGCCGAGGCCCGGATCGGGCTGACGAGCATGGGCCCGACGCCCGTGCGGGCGGCGGCCGCCGAGGCGGCGCTCGCCGGGGCGGAGGCGACACAGGAGCCGGTCGCGGAGGCGGCGGCGGCCGCGGCGGAGGGCACGCGTCCGGCGGCGGACCTGTCCGGTTCCGCCGAATACCGCGCGCACCTCGCCCGGGTGCTCACCCGCAGGGCGGTGCTCGCGGCGGCCGGGCCGGCGTGACGGGCGGCCGGGACGGGTCGGGCGGTGCCCGAGGAGGCGAGCGCGGTGGCGCGTGAGGAGCCGGCGGGGGAGCCGGAGGGGCGCGGGCCGCACGACGGCGCCCGCGACGCGCGGGCACCGGAGGCCGTGCGGCCCGCGTCGGGGGCCGCACGGCCCGTACCGGCAACGGGCGTGCGGCCCGCGTCCGTCGGGGAGCTGCGGGCCCGGCTTCAGGCCACGGGCTACCTCGCGGACGACGGCCTGGCCACCGCCTGCCACCTCGCCCTCACCCTGCACCGCCCGCTGTTCTGCGAGGGCGAGGCGGGCGCGGGCAAGACCGCGCTTGCCGCCGCTCTCGCCGGCGTCACGGGCGCGCCGCTGATCCGGCTCCAGTGCTACGAGGGCATCGACGCCTCCCAGGCCCTCTACGACTGGGACTTCCCACGCCAGTTGCTGCACCTGCGGGCGGCGGAGGCGGCGGGCGTCACGGACGCGGAGCGCCTGGAGGACGAGCTGTACGGCGAGCGGTTCCTCGTCGCCCGCCCGCTGCTGCGCGCGCTGCGGACGAGCCCGAGCGTGCTGCTGATCGACGAGATCGACCGCGCGGACGACGAGTTCGAGGCGTTCCTGCTGGAACTGCTGTCGGAGTACGCGGTGACCATCCCCGAACTGGGCACACTGCGGGCCGAGACCCCGCCCGTGGTCGTGCTCACCTCCAACCGCACCCGCGAGGTCCACGACGCGCTCAAACGGCGCTGCCTGTACCACTGGTTCGCGCACCCCGGCTACGCCCGCGAGCTGGCGATCGTCCGCAGCCGCCGCCCGCGGGTGGCACGGCGGCTCGCGGCGCAGGTGACCGCGGCGGTGCAGCAGTTGCGCGGCATGGACCTGGTCAAGCCGCCGGGGGTGGCGGAGACGATCGACTGGGCGGAGGCGCTGGCGGCGCTCGGCGCGACGGAGCTCGACGCCGACCTGGCGGTGGCGACGCTGGGTTCGGTGCTCAAGTACCGCGAGGACACGGAGCGGGCGGTGGCGCTCGACCTGCGGGGGCTGCTGGCGGCGGCCCGGGGGAGCTGACCGCTGTGGGGGAGCGGGGAGAAGGCGGCGAGGGCCGGAGTACGGGCCGGAGTACGGGCCGGGGCGGGCCGGACGCGGGCGTGCCCGGCTCCGGCCGCCCGGTCCCGGACCCGGCCGCCGCCGCCACGGGCCCGGCCACGGCCGGCGCCTGGGGCGACGGCGTCGCCGTGCTCGTCGGGTTCGCGCGGGCGCTGCGGGAGGCGGGGGTGCCGGCCGACGGCGAGCGGGTGCAGGCGTTCCTCGGCGCCGTGGACGCGCTCGGCACCGGGCGGCGCGAGGTGTACTGGGCCGGCCGGCTCACGCTCTGCGGCCGGGCGGAGGACCTCACGCCCTACGACCGTGCGTTCGCCGCCTACTTCGGCGACCGCGCGGCGCCCCCGCGCCCGCCCCGTACCCCACCGCCGCCCCGCGTCCGCCGTACCGCTCCCGCAGCCGTCGAGGCGCCCGGCGACGACGGCGACCGCACCGGCCCCGCGGCGCCCGCCGCCGCCCGCGCCGGCTCCGCCGAGGTGCTGCGCCACCGCGACATCGCCGGGCTCACCCCCGCGGAGCGGGCCGAACTGCACCGGCTGCGCACGGCGTTCGCGCTCCGCGGCGAGCAGCGCCGCACCGCCCGCCGCCGCCCGGCGCGCCGCGGCGCCGTCGACCCGCGGCGTACCGTACGGGACCTGCTGCGCGGCGGCGGCGAACCGGCGGTCCTGCGCCGCCGCGCCCCCGTGCGGAAGCCGCGCCGCGTCGTGCTGCTGCTCGACGTCAGCGGCTCCATGTCCCCGTACGCCGACGCCCTGCTGCGCTTCGCCCACGCCGCCCGCCACGGCCGCCCCGCCCGCGCCGCTCCCGCCACCGAGGTCTTCACCCTCGGCACCCGGCTGACCCGCGTCACCCGGCAGTTGTCCCACCGCGACCCGGACGCCGCGCTGGCCGCGGTCGGCACCGCCGTGCCGGACTGGAGCGGCGGCACCCGGCTCGGCGAGACCCTGCGGGCGTTCCTCGACCGCTGGGGGCAGCGCGGCCTGGCCCGCGGCGCCGTGGCCGTCGTGCTCTCGGACGGCTGGGAGCGCGGCGACGTCGCCCTGCTCGGCGCCCAGGCCCGCCGGCTGCACCGGCTGGCGCACCGCGTGGTGTGGGCCAACCCGCGCAAGGCGCGGCCCGGTTACGAGCCGCTCGCCGGCGGCATGGCCGCCGTGCTGCCGCACGTCGACGCCTTCGTCTCCGGGCACAGCCTGGCCGCGCTCGAACGGCTGGCGGCGGTGGTGCGGGGAGCGGCCGACGCATGACGACGAACCCGGCAACGAAGGGACCGCCATGGAGCTGCGGCACGAGTTCACCGTTCCCGTACCGGCCGACGAGGCGTGGCGGGCGCTGCTCGACATCGAGCGCATCGCGCCCTGCATGCCGGGGGCGGCGGTCGAGAGTTTCGACGGCGAGACGGTGCGCGGCACGGTGAAGGTGAAGGTCGGCCCGATCACGCTCACGTACCGGGGCACGGCCTCCTTCCAGGAGAAGGACGAGGCGGGCCGGCGGATGGTGCTGTCCGCGAACGGCAAGGAGGCGCGCGGCACGGGCACGGCGCGCGCAACGGTCACGGGGGAGCTGACCGAGACCGGCGGCGGCACGCGGGTGTCGGTGGTGACGGACCTGGCGGTCACGGGCCGGCCCGCGCAGTTCGGCCGGGGGGTGCTGGCGGAGGTGGGCGACCGGCTGGTGGGGCGGTTCGCGGAGTGCCTGGCGGGGAAGCTGGCGGACGGCGGCGCGGAGGCAGCCACCGACGCGGCCACGGATGCGGACGGGGCGGACGCCGGTGCCGGTGCCGTCCGCGACCCCGGGGCCGGAGCCGAGCCCGCGTCCGGACTCGCGCCCGCCGCACCCGCCGTCGAGACCTCCGCCCCCGGGACCGAGCCGCTCGACCTGGTCCGTACCGCCGGTGTGCCCGTCGCCAAGCGGGCAGCCGCCGGCGCCGCGGTCGCGGCGGCGCTCGCCGCCGTCGCCGTGGCCGTACGCCGCGCACGCCGCCGCCGCTGAGCCCCCGCCCCCTCCCGCCAACACCGCCCGGCTCGGCGGTTACCGGCCTCGCGTGGTACTTCTGTTCTCCGGGGGAGGAGTGCGGCGCGCCGGGGCGGCGCGGCGCGTACCGGCCGACGAAAGGGAGCAGCGGGGACGATGGCGGCGAACCCGGCGAGCGCGGGCCGCCTGCTGCGCCTCATCCGCAGCGGCGAGGCGCCCACCCGCGCCGAGCTGCAGCGGGCCACCGGGCTCTCCCGGTCCACCGTCGGGCTCCGGCTCGACCAGCTCTTCCGCGCCGGCTGGATCCGCGAGGTGGCCGGCACCTCCACCGGCGGCCGGCCCTCCGCCCGGCTGGAGTTCGACGACCGGCACGCCGTCGTCCTCGCCGCCGACCTGGAGACCCGGCACGGCCGCGCCGCCGTCCTCGACCTCGCGGGCAACTTACTCGCGGAGAAGACCGGCCCGCTGGTCATCGGCGACGGACCCGAGCCGGTGCTGGCGGAGGTGTGCCGCTGGTTCGGCCCGCTGCTGGCCGAGGCGGGCGAGAGCGCGGCGCGGGTCTGCGGCATCGGCCTCTCCGTGCCCGGGCCCGTGGACGTCGCGGCCGGCCGGGTGGTGGAGCCGCCGATCATGCCGGGCTGGGACGGCTACCCCCTCACCGGGCACCTGCGGCGTACGTTCGCCGCCCGGCTGGGCGGCGCCCCGGACGTCCCCGTCTTCGTCGACAACGACGCCAACCTCATGGCGTACGGCGAACAGCGCGCCGGCTTCCCCGACTGCGCGGCCTTCCTGCTCGTCAAGGCGTCCACCGGCATAGGCGCGGGCGTCGTCGTGGACGGCGGCGTCTACCGCGGCATCGACGGCGGGGCCGGCGACATCGGGCACATACGACTGCACGACAGCCGGGAGGCGCTGTGTACGTGCGGCTCGTACGGCTGCCTCGCCGCCGTCGCCAGCGGGCACGCGCTCGCCGCCCGGCTCGACGGCCTCGGCGTGCCCGCGGCCTCCGGCTCCGACGTGCGCGACCTGCTGGCAGCCGGGCACCCGCAGGCGGTGCGGCTGGCCCGGGAGGCGGGGCAGCGGGTGGGCGAGGTGCTGGTCACGGTGGTCACACTCCTCAACCCCGGGGTGCTGATGATCGCCGGCGAGCTCTCCTCCGTGCCGTTCCTCACCGGCGTACGCGAGTTGCTGTACCGGCGCGCGATGCCGCGGACCACGGCGCACCTCGACGTCGTCACCGCGCGGCTCGGCGACCGCTCCGCCCTCGTCGGCGCCGCCGCCATGGTCGTCGACGAGCTGTACGCCCCGGACCGCGCCGACGCCCGCCTCGCCGCCGCGGACGCCGCCGCCCCGGACGCCGCCGCGCCCGGGCCCGGAGCGGGCGACACGGCGGCGGGCCACCCCGGTTGACCGTTCCGGGCGGCCGCGGCCGTACGCTGGCTGCCGCGCAACCGGAGGAGGGCCACGTGCCGGCAATCATCGTCTTCGACCTGGAGTTCACCACGTGGCCGGGGGCGCCGGAGCGGGACTGGTCGGCGCCGGGCGAGCTGCGGGAGATCGTGCAGATCGGCGCCCTGCGGCTGGACGCGGACTTCGCCGTGACGGACGAGTTCGAGACCCTGGTCCGCCCCGTCGTCAACCCGCGGCTCTCCCCGTACTTCAGCGAGCTGACCGGCATCGACCAGGAGACCGTCGACCGCGAGGGCCGCGCCCCGGCGGAGGCGCTCGGCGACTTCCTCGGCTTCTGCGCGGGCCACACGGTGCTCTCCTACGGCAACGACATGGTCGTGCTCGGCGAGAACGTCGGCTGGGCGAGGGCCCGCGGCGAGCGGGTCGCGCACGGCTTCCTCGGCAACGGCTTCCTCAACGTGCGCCCCTGGCTCAACACCCTCGCCCCGCAGACCGCTTCGGTCAACTCCGGCCGGCTCTGGCAGGCCCTCGGCCTGTCCCGGCCCGCCGCGGGCGCCGAGCACTCGGCGCTCTTCGACTGCCACTCCATCGCCGCCGCCCTCCGCCACCTCCGCGCCGGGGGCGCGACGCTCCCCGCGGGCTGGTTCTAGGGCTTCTCGGCCTCTTCCGGCCGCGCGCCGGGCTCGTACGCTCCAGGCATGACACCACTCAGAGCGAAGGACATCACCGGGGTCTGGGGAACGCTGCTGCTGCCTCTGGACGCGCACGACGCGATCGACCGGGGCCGGCTGGCAGGGCAACTGGACGCGCTGCTGGACGCGGGGCTGCACGGGATCTACGCGCACGGCACGGCCGGCGAGTTCCACACCCTGACCGAGGACGAGTTCGACGGCATCAACGAACTGCTCGCCGAGCGGTGCACCGCGGCGGGCGTGCCGTTCCAGATCGGCGCCTCCCACCCGGTGGCGCAGACCGCCCTCACCCGGGTGCGCCGCGCCCGTGAACTGGCCCCCGGCGCACTGCAGGTGATCCTCCCGGACTGGCTGCCGCTCGCCGACGACGAGGCCGTCGCCTTCCTCACCCGGATCGCCGAGGCCGCGGACCCGGTGCCGCTGGTGCTCTACAACCCGCCGCACGCCAAGACCCCGGTGTCACCCACGCTCCTCGGCCGGCTGCTGGACGAGGTGCCCGCCCTCGTCGGGCTGAAGACCGCGGGCGGCGACGGCGACTGGTACGCCGCCGTACGCCCGTACGCCGAGCGCTGCTCGCTCTTCGTCCCCGGCCACCTGCTCGCCACCGGCATCGCCCGTGGCGCGCACGGCAGTTACTCCAACGTCGCCGCCCTCGCCCCGGCGGGCTCCGTCCGCTGGTACGAGTCGATGCACACCGACCCGGCCGCCGCCCGGGACGTCGAGCGCCGGCTCGCCGAGCTGTTCCGCCGGCACATCGCGCCGCTCCAGGCCCGCGGCCTGTCGAATCCGGCGCTCGACAAGTTCCTCGCCGCCGTGGGCGGTTGGGCCGACACGGGGGTACGCACCCGCTGGCCGGCCACGCCCGCGCCCGAGGAGGCCGTGCTCCCCGCCCGCCGCGATGCCCGGGAGCTGGTCCCGGAACTTTTTTCTCTCTGATGACAAAGTTATGGACAGGCCCGGACGAAGTCCTTAGGCTCAGCGCCGCACCCGCCCGGAATCCGAAGGTTCTTCCCGCCCCCTTCCGCGTCTGGAGGAACGAATGTCCGCACGGCTGTACCACCGTGTCCGCAGACGGATGACCACGGTGCTCGCGGCGGCCTTCCTGGTCGGCGGGGTCTGGGCCGCACCCGCCGGCGCCGATCCCGCACCCGATCCCGACCGGGCCCCGGGCCCGCAGAACCAGCCCTTCGCCGAACTCCCGCCGCAGGAGCCCGGCGTGACGCTGCGCACGTACGACGTGCAGGTCCCGCTCGACGAGATCTGCACGCTCAAGCCCGCGCAGACCCCGAACGTCGACAAGCTCATGCCGCAGATCGACTTCTCGACCGCCGGGGACTTCGGCTTCGAGGACAACTTCGTCTCACACACCATCGCCAACATCAACGTGCCCCAGGACGGCACGTACACCTTCCGCCTCACCAGCGACGACGGCGCGCGGCTGCTCATCGACAACCAGGTCGTCATCGACCACGACGGGCTGCACGGCACCGATCCCCCCAAGGACGGCACCGTCGAGCTGACCGCCGGCTACCACTCGCTCTTCATCGAGCACTTCGAGCGCGGCGGCGGCCAGCAGGTCACCCTGGCCTGGCAGCCCCCGGGAGCCAGTGGCTTCGCCACCGTGCCGAACTCGGTGCTCAGCACCGACGCCGGCGTCGTCCGCGTCACCGCGCCGGGCCGCAAGGAGTGCGAGGGCTACACCGACTCGCCCGGCGACGGCCTGCCGCTGAACAGCGTCCACCCGGACTTCAAGCTGACCGACCTGCGCCCGGACGGCTTCGAGCCGCAGGTCACCGCGATGGACTGGCTGCCGGACGACCGGCTCGCCGTGACCACGTGGGGCGGCACCGACAACGTCACCGGCGAGGTCTACCTCCTCGACAACGTCACCGGCGACACCTCGCCGGAGAAGGTGACGGTGAAGAAGGTCGCCGAGGGCCTGAAGGAGCCGCAGGGCATCAAGTACGTCGAGGGCGATCTCTACGTCTCGCAGAAGCACGAGCTGACGCGGCTGAAGGACGAGGACGGCGACGAGGTCACCGACGCGTACGAGACCGTCGCCACCTGGCCGTTCAGCGACAACTTCCACGAGTTCGCCTTCGGCCTGCTCTACAAGGACGGGTTCTTCTACCTGAACCTGTCCGTCGCCATCAACTACGGCGGCGCCACCACCGACCCGCAGCCCTCCGAGAACCGCGGCACGACCATCAAGGTCAACCGCAAGACGGGCAAGGTCAGTTACGTCGCCGGCGGCCTGCGCACCCCCAACGGCATCGGCTGGGGGCCGAAGGACGACCTGTTCGTCCTCGACAACCAGGGCGGCTGGCTGCCCTCGTCGAAGCTCCTGCACATCAAGCAGGACCGCTTCTTCAATCACTACACCAACCCCGACGGGCCGTTCGACGACAAGCCCGTCACCCAGCCCGTGCTCTGGCTGCCGCAGAACGAGATAGCCAACTCGCCCAGCACGCCGCTCTACATGGACAAGGGCACCTTCGCGGGCCAGCTCCTCTTCGGCGACGTCACCTACGGCGGCATCCAGCGGGCCGACCTGCAGAAGGTCGACGGCGAGTACCAGGGCGCGGTCTTCCGCATGACCCAGGGCCTGGAGGCCGGCGTCAACCGCATCAGCATGGGCCCCGACGGCGCGATCTACGCCGGCGGCCTGGGCGCGGGCGGCAACTGGGGCCAGCCGGGCAAGCTGCAGCACGGCCTGCAGAAGCTGACGCCCGGCGGGAACGAGGCGTTCGACATCGTCTCCATGGACGCCACCGAGACCGGCTTCGAGATGAGCTACACCAAGCCGCTGTCGCAGGCGACCGCCGACGCGCTCGCCGAGAGCTACTCGGTCACCCAGTGGCGCTACGTCCCCACCCCCGAGTACGGCGGGCCCAAGGTGGACGAGGAGACGCTGCCGGTGACCTCCGCGAAGCTGTCGGACGACCGCAAGAAGGTCACCCTGGAGATCCCCGGCCTGAAGCCCGGCCACGTGGTGCACGTGCGCTCCCCGCGCCCGTTCACCGCCGAGGGCGGCCAGGAGCTGTGGAGCACCGAGGCGTGGTACACGCTGAACAGCATCCCCGGTGACGAGGACCGCGTGCCCACCGCGTACGAGGCCGAGGAGGCCCGGCTCGAGGGCGGCGCGAACCTGGCCGACGACCACGCCGGCCACTCCGGCCGCGGCTTCGTCGCCGGCTACGGCACCAAGGGCGCCTCCACCACGTTCGACGTCACGACCGAGAAGGGAGGCACCTACGACGTCGGACTGCGCTACTCCAACGGCCCGAACCCCTTCACCGGCACCAAGACGGTCAGCATGTACGTCAACGGCACGAAGGTGAAGCAGGCGCAGCTCGCGTCCACCGGCACCTGGAAGGAGTGGACGACCAAGACCGAAAAGGTCTCGCTGCGCGCGGGCGGGAACACCATCCGCTACGTCAACGAGGGCGACGACACCGGGCACGTCAACCTCGACATGATCAGCGTCCACCCCAGCGGCGAGCCCGTCACGCTCTTCGACGGCGCGGACCGCTCCGCCTTCCAGCACGTGGACGGCAGGACGCCGGAGTGGCCGCTGCTCGACGGCGAGGCCATGGAGGTCTGCTGCGGCGACATCCGCACCAAGAAGGCGTACGAGGACTTCAAGCTGCACGTGGAGTTCTGGCTGCCCGAACTGCCGCCGGACGTCACCGGGCAGGACCGCGCCAACAGCGGCGTGTACCTCCAGGAGCGGTACGAGGTCCAGATCCTGGACTCGTACGGCAAGGACCCGCTGGCGAACGACGACGCCGCCGCCATCTACAAGAAGAAGGCGGCGGACGTGAACGCGGCGAAGCCGCCGGGGACCTGGCAGACGTACGACATCACCTTCCGGGCCGCCCGCTTCGACGCGGACGGCAAGAAGACCGAGGACGCACGTATCTCGGTGGTGTGGAACGGCGTCAAGGTCCAGGACGACGTCGCCGTCGACGGCCCCACCGGGGCCGGGAAGCCGGAGACGCCGGTCGCCGGCGCCATCCGGCTCCAGGACCACGGCAACGCGGTCCGCTACCGCAACATCACCGTCCAGCCCCTGTGATCAGGCGGTGAGTCCACCGGCCCCGGAGCCCTCTGGCTCCGGGGCCGGTTCTGTTCCGCGCCGCGGCTTCACGGCCTCGCCCGGGGAAGCGACCAAAGTCGTACCCGCCGCATCGCTCCGCAGACCTTCGGCCGATCCGCCGCCGCGACCCGCGTCCGTAGCGTCGCCGGGGACCGGCAGGAAGGACGACCGACGATGGATTCCGGAGCACCCGCGATGTCCCGTGACGACCGCGACGGCGGCGAACCAGGCGGCGAACCAGGCGGTGGACCCGGCGGTGAGCCCGGCGGCGGCCCCTCCGGCGCCCCCCTCGCCAAGCGCGCCGCCGCCACGGTGGGCCCGGGCCTGCTGTACCGCCTGCTGCTGCTCGCCGGGCTGCCGGCGCTCGGCCTCTTCCTCGGCTGGCTCGTCCCGCGTGTCGCGGACGAGGTCGCCGGGCTGAAGTGGGCGCCGATGCGCGGCCCGTTCGAGCTGGTGGCCTCCTTCGACGACGGCTGGACCGCGGTCGCGGGTCCCGTCGTCGGGCTGGTGCTGGGGCTGGCCGGCGGGCTCCTCGTGTACGTGCTGGCGATGCGCGTGACCTTCGAGGGCGACACCGTACGGATCGACAAGGACGGCGAGTCCCGCATCCTGGCCCGCGCCGAGGTCGCCGCCGCCTTCCTGGACAAGGACCGGCTGGTGATCCTCGACGCCGCCTCCCGCCAACTGCTGCGCAGGCCCACCGACCTGGAGCCCGCCGACCTCGCCCGCGGCTTCACCGCGCACGGCTACCGGTGGCTGCACGAGGACCCGTACGCGGGCTGCTACCACCGCTGGGTCCGCGGCTCCGCGGAGCTGTCCGCGGCGGCCAACGCCGTGCTGAAGGCCAGGGAGCACGCGCTCGGGAAGAAGAACGCCACCGACGCGGAGGAACTGCGCGAGGAGGCGCAGCGCCTCGGCTACGTGCTGCGCGAGGAGGGCACCCGCCAGTACTGGCGCCCGCTGCGGCCCGGGGACGCGGAAGACTGAGCACGGCCCGTACGGCGCCGCCCGCGGGACGGTGCCCTACGGGCCGGCCGTGCCGTACGGACGTCAGTCGAGACCGGGCAGGGCCGCGAGGCGGCGGTGGTCGGCGGGGGAGTCGCGGCGGTCGAGCCGGGTCTCCAGCAGCCGCCTGGCCGCCTCGCACCGGCCGCCCGACACCAGCGCGAAGAGCAGCGTCTCCTCCACCACTTCGCGCTGCGCCGCGCTGCCGCCGACCTTGCGCAGCACCGGGCGGATCGACTCCAGCCGCGCCACCGCGTCCGGCCACCGCTCCTCCAGCACCGCCTCCAGCGCCTCGCAGAGCGGCGCCACGACCTCGCGCTGCACCGGATCCGCGCCCGCCGCGTGCGTACGGAGCCGGCGCAGCGCCGCCAGGTCGCCCGCGGCGGTCAGCGCCACCGCGCTGTGCATCGCGGTGAACGGCGTCGCCGGCCGCTCCACGACCTCCCGCTCGACCGCCGCCAGCACGCCCTCCACGGGCTGCTCGCCGGTCCAGCACCCCGACATCCGGGCCCGCCAGAGCAGCGACCCCGAGTCCACCAGTGCCCGCACCCCGTTCACCCGGCCCGGCGCCAGCTGGGCGAACCAGCGCCGCCGTACCGCGTCCGGGTCGTCGAGCGCCAGTTCGTGCAGCGCGACGTGCCAGGAGAAGTGCGCCCGGTGCGTGGCGCCGCGGCCCTGGTCGCCGATCCAGCCGTCCAGCCAGTCCCGCCCGCGCTCGTGGGCCCCGGTCTCGTAGTGCACGTGGGCGAGCGCGTGCACCGCGTGCCCCGCGGCCGGCTCCACGGCCAGCGCCCGGCGGGCCAGCTCCCCGGCCTCGTCGAAGCGGCCGTCGTCCTGGCGCATGAAGGCCAGCAGTGAGGTGTGGAACCAGTGCCCCTCGTACGCGGACGTGGTGCGCTCCACCAGCCGGCGGGCCATCGCGCCGTCCAGGTCGGTGACGCCGGAGAACGCGATGGTCGGCACGGCGACGCTCAGCGCCAGCGCGTCCCCCGGGTACGCGGCCAGGTGCCGGGTCAGCGCCTCGTCGCCGCCGGAGCCGGCGATCCGGCGGGTGACGACCTCCACGAAGGCCCGCTCGCGCTCGTCCGCACGCTCGCGCGCCGCGCGCTGCGCGTCGGCCAGCGCCCGCGGCACGTCGACGTCGGCGCCGCACTCGTGCCCGACGAGCGCGAGCGCGGCGTGCCCGAGCGCGAAGCCGGGGTCCAGCTCCACGGCGCGGGCGAGCGCGGTCTCGGCGCCGGCGCGGACCTTCAGCAGCCGCTCGAGCCCCGTGCGGTACGCGGCGGCGGCAGCGGCGTGCGTGGAGACGGGCAGGCCGTTGACGTCGGTGGGCCGGCGCCGGCCCCGTACCGGCTCGCGCAGCGGCTCCAGCACGGCGGCGGCGACCTCGGCGGCCTGGACGCGGATCTCCGGCACGGCGGTGGTCTCCCACAACTCGCCGCGGCGGGCGGCGCCGAGGGTGAACAGCGGCGGGGGAGCGGCGCCGGGGGAGCCGGCCCGTATCGCCGGGGCGCGGCCCGGGCGCAGCCGGCCTGCGTCGGTGGCCACCCCGATGCCCAGCGGGCCCGGCGTGGCCGTGCCGTCCGCGAGCAGCCCCCGCCACAGCGGGTCGGCGCACTCCTCGACGCGCAGCCCGGGCCCCGTGCAGTCGACCACCCAGCCGACCTGCAGCGTCCGGCCGCCGCTCAGGGTGACGGCCAGGCCGCCGCCGGGACCCTCGGCGACGTCCCGCACCTGCCCGGTGTGCAGCCGCAGCCGTCGCGCCGCCAGCGCCCGCTGCACGGACTCCGCGGTGGCCGGGGGCATGCGGTGCCGGTGGACGTTCCAGCGGGAGGCGTCGCGGGCCAGGAAGTCGGCCCGGTCGTCGTCGGAGAGCCGGGCCCACATCGCCTGCGTCAGCGGGCGCAGCCCGTCCACGGCGGGGCGCCAGTCGCCGTGGGCGCGGACGGCGGCGGCCACGTGGCGGCGTACGGCGGCGCGCAGCTCCGCCAGCGGCAGGCCGGGCAGGCCGGGGTCCGCCTGGAGGGGCGGCAGCGCGGTCAGGGCGTGCGGGCGGGGCAGTTCGCCGCCGCGGGAGACGGCGTGTACGCGGCGGCCGGACCGCTCCAGGCTCAGCGCCATGTCCACGGCGGTGAGGCCGGTGCCGACGAGCAGCACGTCGTCGGCGGCGTGGGTGTCCCCGGTGAGCGCGTCGAGGGCGCCGGGGGCCCAGGGGTCGGGGACGAAGCGGTCGCTGGCGCGCAGGGCCGCGGGGGCCCAGCCACGGGGGCCGGGCGCGGGTCCGGTGGCGATGACGACGCTGTCGGCCCGCTGGGTGCGACCGTCGGCGAGGCGCAGGGCGGCGCGCCCGCCGGCGGTCCACGTACAGCCCGTCGCCTTCGTCCGCAGCCTGCTCACCGCGACGGTGCCGTGGGCGCGGATGACGGCCTGGCCGAGGGAGTCGGCGAGATAGGCGCCGTAGCGGTGGCGGGAGACGAAGTCACAGGCGGAGGCGGCCGGCTCGCCGTGGGCGCGGAGCCAGCGCACGAAGTGCGTGGGGTCGTCCGGGTAGCAGCTCATGCCGCCGGCCGGGACGTTCAGCCGGTGCCGCGGGTCGGGGGTGGCGTACGCGACGCCGCGGCCCGCCTCGGGCGCCGGGTCGATCAGCACCAGCTCCAGCGGCGTGCTGCGCCGGACCGCGGTCTCGCAGAGCTGCATCGCGGTCAGTGCCCCCGCGGCGCCCGCGCCGACGACGGCCACGACGTGGCGGGCGGGACCAGCGGCGGGGGAAGACGAAGGCGCGGCCACGGTACCTCCAGCTGAGCCGGGAACGGACTCGTCCATGATCTCGCGTCCCGGGGACCGGTCCACCCCCGGGCACCTGTTGACGCGACGAGGCTACTGCTTCCATAATTCCTAGCACACCGATGGGAATACTAGGAATCGGTGGGAGACGGTGAGCGGACCGCCGGAAAGCCGGGCCGCACCGGGCTCCACACAGACGGGCAGGGCCCTTCGCTAACCCGGAGGAGTGCGAAGGGCCCTGCTCCCCGCTTCCGGCTCCCGGAGGCCGCCGCTCGTGCGCCCGCCCGGGTCACGGAAGCGCGCGTACGTGACCGGCGTACGCCCCCCTGAGACTCCCCGCCGGCGCCAGCACCGCCGGCGGGGGAGCCCGGGGAATGCACGGCAACGGCCCCGCACGGCTCGCTGAGCCGTACGGGGCCGCTGCGTTGCCGGCGCCCCGGTCCTCCCGCGGGGGCCGGCGGTCAGGCGGTCGGCGCCAGGTGCTCGCGGAGCGTCCGCCCGCGGTAGCCGGAGCGGAACACCCCGCGCTCGCGCAGCTTCGGCACCAGCCCGTACACGACCGCGAGCAGATCGGTGGGCGCGTGCGCCGGCAGCAGGTGGAACCCGTCGGCCACCCCCTCCGCGTGCCACTCCGCCAGCAGCCCGGCCAGTTCGGCCGGCGGCCCGGCGAAGTGCAGCGTCTCCGCCCGTGGCCGCAGCCCGCGCCCGCCGCCGCGGCCGAGGTCCACCCCGAGGCGCAGCAGCACCCGCAGGGCATTCGGGTCGCGGCCCGCGGCCGCCGCCTGGTGCTTGAGCGCGGCGCGGCAGACCTGGGCGGCGGCGGGGTGCTCGGCGTCCAGGAGCACCACGTCCGCGTGCCGGGCGGCCTGCAGCCAGCGCCGGTCGGGACCGTGCACGTCGAGCACCACCGCCACCGGCGGCCGGTGCGGCCGGCGCAGCCGGGCGGCGGACAGGGCCCGGCGGGCGGCGGGGTGCCGTCCGGGACCGGCGGCGTACGCGCCGCGGCCGTGCGGCTGCGCGCCGAAGGGGCCTGTGCCGGGCAGCGCGGTCCGTACCAGCCAGCCGGCCCTGCCGTCGACGGCGAAACGCGCCGCCGCGGACGTCAGCGGCGTGAGCCGCCCCGCGGGCAGCGCCGCGACGGCGGAGACGAGCCCGATGCGGCTGGTGGTGCCGGCCGCCCGGGCGAGCACGGCCGGCACGTCGGGCCGCCCGCTCCCGCCCGCGCCGTCGAGCGTGACGAAGTCGAGGCCGCCCTGCTCGGCCAGGTGCACCAGCCGGGTCCAGCGTGCGTAGGGCGGCGGGGGGCACGCGCCGCCGGCACCGGCGGGGCGGTGGTCGGAGGTGGCGTCGTCGAGGGCTGCGGAGAGGTGGAGCTGGGCGGCCATGGGGAGCTCGCCTTTCGGGATCGGGGGAACCTGAGAGGGGGGGCGGACAGGGGCGCGTCAGGGCTCGATCGGCTCGTACTTGTAGCCCATGCGCCGGACGGTCACGATCCGGTGCCGGTGCGCCGCGCCGAGCTTGCGGCGCAGCCGCGCGACGTGGACGTCGACCGTGCGGCCGTCGCCTACGTGGCTGTAACCCCAGACGGTGGTCACCAGCGACTCACGCGAGTGCACCCGGCGGGGGTGGGCGACGAGATGGGCGAGGAGCTCGAACTCCAGGAAGGTCAGGTCCATCGGCTGCCCGTCCACCTCGGCCACCCGCCGCTCCACGTCGATGCGTACGGGCCCGCCGCCGGGCGGCACGTCGGGCGGTCCCGCGCTCTGCGGCGCCCGCTGCAGCGGTGCGGCGTCGGCGCCCTCGGCCAGCAGGTCCGCGGGATCGAGGCCCGGCGGCACCAGCACGACGTAGCCGAGGAGCGGCTTGCCGTCGGCGGTGCGCTCGCCGTGCCGCGCGGGCTCGCGCACCAGGCGCAGATGGCGTACGGCGCCCGCGGCTTCGCCCCCGGCTGCCGGGGCGGGGAGTGAGTGGGTCATCGGTCGGTCTCCTTCTGGTGGTCGGAGCGGGACGGGCGGTCAGCCGGCGGCCGGCGCGGGGTACGGCAGCAGACCGGCGTCGGTCTCCTCCCACGCGGTGCGCAGCCGGGCCAGCAACTCGGGTCGTACGGACGCCTTGTCGGCCCGCTCGCGCGGGTCGTGGGCGAGGTCGAAGAGGCGGTCCGCGCCGTCCTTGCCGCGGTGGTACTTCCAGTCGCCGCGGCGCAGCGCCCGCTCGCCGCGCACCCGCCAGAACAGGTCCCGCTCGGGCGGGTCCTCGCCGCGCAGCAGGTAGCCGGCGAGGCTGCGGCCGTCCAGCGGGTGGGAGGCGGCCGGGCGGGCGCCGCCCAGTTCCAGCAGCGTGGCGGTCCAGTCGGGGGAGTACAGCGGCACGTGGCTGACCTGGCCGCCGTCGAGGCGCGCGGGCCAGCGGGCGATCTGCGGTATGCGTATCCCGCCCTCCTGCAACGACGCCTTCTCGCCGGAGAGCGGCCACTGGTGGGACCAGCGCTCGCCGCCGTTGTCGCTGGCGAAGACGACCAGGGTGTCCCGCTCCTGGCCGCTCGCGCGCAGCGCGGCGAGCACCTCGCCGACGGAGCGGTCGAGGTCCTCGACCATCTCGCGGTACTTCTCCAGCGAGCCGCCGTCCGCGTGCCACAGGGCGCGGCGGTCGCCGGCCTTGATGCGGCGGACGATCTCGGCGCTCTCGGCCTCGTCGCCGTCGGCGATCCACGGCCAGTGCGGGGTGGTGAAGTTGAGGTTGAGCAGCCACGGCTGCCGGTCGCGGGTGTGCAGGTGCCGGACCGCGCGCTCGGTGAGCACCCTGGTGTAGTAGCGCAGGTCGCGGTACTCGACCTCGCCCTCGTACAGGTCGTACTCGCCGCCGGAGCCGAGCTTGGAGTAGTACTCCAGGGCGCCGCCGAAGTTGCCGAAGAAGCTGTCCCAGCCGGAGCGCGTGGGGCTGTAGTCGGGCAGGTAGCCGCAGTGCCACTTGCCGATGAGCGCCGTGGCGTACCCGGCGTCGCGCAGCAGCGACGCCAGCGTCGGGTGCCCGGGCTCCAGCCCCGCCGACTTGTCGGCGATCGGCTCGGCGAGCCCGCCTTCCGTACGTCCCGGGTGCCGGCCCGTGTAGAGCGAGAAGCGGGTCGGGGAGCAGGTCGCGGAGCCCGAGTACGCCTGCGTGAACCGCACGCCCTGGCGGGCGAGCCGGTCCAGGTGCGGGGTGCGGATGTGCGGCGAGCCGTAGCTGGAGAGATCGGCCCAGCCGAGGTCGTCGGCGAGGACGAAGAGGATGTTGGGACGCCGCGCCGTGCGGTCGGCGGCGGCGCGGAAGGGGGTTTCGGCGTTCTGGGCGGCGGCGGGCGAGGCCGCTGTGCCGAGGGCGGCCGCGGTGGCCGCGGAGCCCAGCAGTCCGCCGAAGGCGCGGCGGGACGGCGAGGAGGACATGGGTCTCCCGGGAACGGAGGGCAGGGGGGAGCCGGCCCACCGGCGCGCGGACGTCGACGGCCACGGCGCGGGCGGGGCAGGGGTACGGAGGAAGTCGTCCGGCGACTAGCCGTGACGGCAGACGGCGCTGGCCACGTGACAGAAGTCGACGTGCCTGCGACGGAAGAGGAGCGCCCGCGTCGAGGACATGCCCCCCATCCTGCGTACCGCGCTGGCCTGCGTCAATGGTTTTCCTAGAAAATTGGTCGGAAAACTGTGGAACGGCTGAATGCCTACCCCTGGCCGGGGGTAGGGGAGGGGTGCGGCGGGCCCGCTAGCGGGCCGGGTCCGGCGCCAGGCGCAGCGCGGCGATGGTCGTGGCGAGCATCTCGTAGTGCCCGGCGAGCAGCAGCAGTTCGATGGCCCCCTGCTCGTCCAGGTGGGTCCGCAGCCGCCGCCAGAGCGCGTCGTCGAGGTCCCGGTCGTGGTGCAGCGCGTCGACCGCGGCGAGCAGCGCGCCCTCCCGCTCCGTCCACCCGTCCGCCCCGGGGCCCGCCTCGATCCGGGCGACGTCGGCGGGGGTGAGCCCGGCCCGGCGGCCGAGCCTGCGGTGGTGCTCGAACTCGTACGCGCAGCCGCACAGATGAGCCACCCGCAGGATGACCAGCTCCGTCTCCCGGCGCGGCAGCGTGCCGCGGGGCATCAGCCGGCCGGCGAACCGCAGCCAGCCGCGGAACAGCCTGCGGTGGCGGCCGAGGACGAGGAAGAGCGCGGGCGGCCGGGTGCCGGCGACGCGGCCCGCCGCGCGGCTGAGCAGCCAGGTGGCCGCGCCGACGTCGCGGCGTCCGCCGGGGGCGATGCGCGGCGCGCTCACCGCGCGCCCCCGTCCTTCCGCGGGCCCGGGTCGCCGTCCGGGGCGGGCCGCCCGGGCGGGGCGAGGACCGCGCGGCGCAGCAGCCGGTGGGTGGCGGAGTTCATCGCCCGCATCGCCAGCGCGTAGAGCGGCGGCGCCGCGCGCTGCAGCCCGTGCGCGGCCCGTACCCGGCCGGAGGTGTGCACCAGGTAGCGGTTGCGTGCCACGCCCTTGAGGATCATCCCGGCGACCGCCTCCGGCGACTCCGCCTGCTTGCGGAAGCCCGCCTGGAGCCGCTTGAACGCCTTGCTCTCCTTGTCCACGCCGACGATCTCCACGGTCTCGGTGAGCGGCGTGTCCACCGCGCCCGGGCAGACCAGGCTGACGCCGATGCCGTGCCGGCGCAGGTCGAAGCGGAGCACCTCGGAGACGCCGCGCAGCCCGAACTTGCCCGCGCTGTACGCGGCGTGCCACGGCAGCCCGAGCAGGCCCGCCGCCGAGGAGACGTTGACCAGATGCCCGCCGCGGCCACCCGCGATCATCGGCGGCACGAACGCCTCGATGACGTGCACGGGGCCCATCAGATTCACCTCGACCATGGCGCGCCAGTGCCGGTGCTCCAGATGCTCCACCGTGCCCCACGCCGAGATCCCGGCGATGTTCATCACGACGTCCATCGGCCCGTCCGCCGCGGCGTGCACCTCGTCGGCCACGGCCCGCACGGCGTCGAGGTCGGCGATGTCGGCGGCGCCCGCGTAGCGTACGGTCCCGCCCCGGGCGCGTATCCGCGCGGCGGTGGCGTCGAGGCGGTCCCCGTCCAGGTCGGTGAGGTACAGCTCCGCGCCGCGGTCCGCGGCCAGCGCGGCGGTGGCGCGGCCGATGCCGCCCGCCGCGCCGGTGACGAAGATCCGCCGTTCCGTCAGGTCACTCAGCCCCGGTCGCTTCATCTACCGCACGGTAACGTCCCGCGCCCGCGACCGGAACGGTCCGTACGGTCACCGGTGCCCGCGGGCCGCGCTGCGGCGGCCCGCGGGGTCGCCGGTGCTACGCGGCCGGGTCCAGCCGCTGGACCGGCCCGCCGAGGTCCAGCACGTACAGCTCGCCGTCGCCGCCCTGGACGAAGGAGATCACCTCGCCGCCGCTGACGCCGAGGTCGCTCTCGCCGGTGACCTCGCCGTTCTCGACTTGGAGCGCGCGGACGGTGCCGTCGCAGTAGTCGCTGAAGAGGTATTGGCCCGCCAGGTCCGGGATCGCCTCGCCGCGGTAGACGAAGCCGCCGGTGACCGAGCAGCCGAGCCCGTCGCGGCCGTACTCGTGCACCGGGGGCACGTGGTTCGCCGGCTCCTCGCCGTCGAAGACCTCCGAGCCCTCCATCCGGCCCCAGCCGTAGTTCTCGCCGCCGGGGCTGTCGGCCGGGGCGTAGTCGATCTCCTCGACCCGGTTCTGCCCGACGTCGCCGATCCACAGGTCGCCGGTCTCGGCGTCGAAGGAGAACCGCCACGGGTTGCGCAGCCCGTACGCCCAGATCTCGTCCCGTGCGTCCGCGTCGTCCACGAAGGGGTTGTCCTCGGGGATCGCGTACGGGTCGCCGCCGCCCGGGTCGATCCGCAGCAGCTTGCCGAGGAGCGTGTCCAGGTTCTGGCCGTAGTCGTGCGGGTCGCCGCCCGCGCCGCCGTCGCCGAGCGCGATGTACAGCATCCCGTCGGGACCGAAGGCGATCTGGCCGCCGTTGTGGTTGGCGTACGGCTGCTCCTGGGTGAGGACGGTGCGCCGCGAGCCGGGGTCGAGGGCGCCGTCGGCGACGGCGAACTCGTCGACGGTGCTGGTGCCCTCCCGGTCCGTGAAGGAGACGTAGAAGTGCTCGAACTCCGGGTCGAAGGCGATGCCGAGCAGCCCGCGCTCGCCGTCCGTCGTCGTGTCGTCCGAGATGTCCAGCACGGGCTCTCCGAGGCCGGAGTCGGTGAGGACGCGGACGGTGCCGGCGCGTTCGGCGATCCAGACCGTGTCGCCCGGGCCCGCGGTACCGGCGCTCGGGTTCTCCGCCTCGGCCACGGTGGTGAGTTCGACCGCCGCCTGCCCGGACTTCGCGGGCGGGTCCGCGCTGGCCGCGGAGAGGGCGACGCCGGAGACGGCGAGGCAGAACCCGGCGGCGATCGCCGAGATGGTACGCACTCTCATGATGACCCTCCTGGGGTGGGGTTGAGGGTGTGGGGGAACGGTGCGTGCGCTCGCACGGTCGGGGCGATGCCCCTGGTCCGCAGGAGGATAACCCGCGCGCCGTTCCCGTTGAATACCGCAACCTCGCCCCGGGGGAGGGGAGTTCGGGCCGCCGTCCGCCCCGCCGGGCCGGGGCCCGGGAGCCGGACGGCGGTGCCGTACGGAGGTGAAGCGCCGCGCGCCGCGGGGGACTTCGTACCGCGGGAGGGGCAGGACGTGTCCCGCGGGCCGCCGTGGCGCGCGGCGCCGTCTCTCAGAGCTTCCCCGCGCCGGCGCCGCCGGTCACGGTGCTCTTGACGCCCTGCGCGGGCTGCACGGAGTAGGAGTACGGGATGTCCGCGACGGAGCCGCCGGCCTCGCCGGTGCCGGAGTTCTGGAAGTGGTTGCCGCGGGCCTCGATGGTGCCGGGTCCCGAGCTGGCCTCGCCGAGGTGGAAGGGGTCCTCGGTGTTCTCGAAGTAGTTGCCCTCGATCAGCACGCCGGCGTCCTCGGTGGAGGCGACGCCGTACGAGCCGATGTCGTCGTAGTAGTTGTTGAGCACGTGCACCGGGTTGCCGAAGCGGACCCGCGGGTTGCGCTGGTTGGTGCCGTCGAACCAGTTGAAGGCGTACGTGACGTGCAGGGCGTCGGCGTCCTCGCCGGCGTTGGAGTCGCTGTGGCCGAGCAGCGCGTTCTTGTCCTGGCCGTGGAAGTGGTTCCACGAGACCGTGATGCCGTCCGACGCGCGCTTGATGTCCAGGTTGCCGTCGCTCGCGTCCGTCAGCGTGTTGTGGTCCAGCCAGACGTCCGTGGAGTACTGGACGTTGACGTTGTCGTCATCGCTGCCCGAGATCGTCAGGTTCTGCACGATGACGTTGCTGACCTCGCTGATGTTCAGCCCGCCGCCGCCGGTGATGCGGCCGTTGCCGCCGACGCCGACGACGGTCTTGTCGGACGCGATCTTGGTCATGCCGCCGAGCTGGATGGTGCCGTCGACCTGGACGATCCGCGGTCCGTCGCTCTGCACCGCGGCGGTGAACGCGGCCGCGTCCGACACCCTCACGGTCGGGCCGCCGGCCCCGCCGGTGGTGCCGGCGCCGAAGCCGATCGGGGCGGCCGCGGCCGCGGCGGGCTCGTCGGCCAGTGCGCCCGGGACGAGCAGGGCGGCGGTGGCGGCGGCGGTGGCCGTCGCGATGGCGACGACGGACATGGTGCGGGGCTTCCTCCTGTGCGTGCGCATGTGCTGCTCTCCGTCCGGTACGTGTGCGGGTGGGGGGATGCGCGCCCGCGTGGCGGCGGCACGCTCCGGCCGTGGGTTGCCGCCGGACGGCGGGAGGTTGCCGCTCGCGGTACCGGAGCGGAGGAGGCGAGCCCCGGGTGCCGTAACGGGGACTCCGGTGGGACCGGGGAGCGGAGGGCCGGTGCCTACCGGCCGGGGGGCGGCTCCGCGGGCGCCGCGGTGCTCTGCCGTACCACCAGCCGGGTGGCCAGCTCCATGCGCAGTGCCCCCTTGCCGGACTCGCGCGGGCGCAGCAGCATCTGCGCCGCCTCCTCCGCCATCTGCCGCAGCGGCTGGTGGACGGTGGTGAGCGCGGGGCTGGACCACTGGGCCAGGGGCACGTCGTCGTAGCCGACGACGGACAGCTCGTCCGGCACGCTCAGCCCCTTCAGCCGGGCCGCCTCCAGCACTCCGAGGGCCTGGAGGTCGCTGCCGGCGAACACCGCGGTGGGCCGGTCGGGCCCGTCGAGCAACTCCATGGCGTGGTCGAAGCCGCCCTGGACGTGGAAGTCGCCGAAGCGGACCTGCGCCGGGTCGACGTCGAGTCCCGCCATGGCCATCGCCGAGCGGTAGCCGTCGAGCCGGGCGAGGGAGCACATCATGTCCTCGGGGCCGGTGATGATGGCGATCCGCCGGTGGCCGCGCTCGATGAGGTGGCGGGTGGCGGCCATGCCGCCGGCCCAGTTGGCGGAGCCGACGGAGGGCACGTCGGGCTCGGGGTCGCCCGCCGGGTCGACGATGACGAACGGGATGGCGCGCGAGCGCAGTTGCTTCTTCACCCGGTCGGGCAGCGTGGAGAAGACGAGCACCACGCCCAGCGGGCGGCGGCGCAGGACGCCCTCGATCCAGTCGGGGTCCGGCGCGTGCCGCGTGCCGCTCTCGGTGAGGACGACGCTCGCGTGGTTCTGCTTGGCGACGTTCTCCACGCCGCGGATCAGCTCCATCGCCCAGACGCTCTCCAGCTCGTGGAAGACCAGCTCGATGAGCGGCGCCTGCGGGGCGGCCTGGGCCCGGCGGCGGTAGCCGTGGGTCTCCAGCAGTTGCTCGACTTTCGAGCGCGTGGGCCGAGAGACATCGGACCGCCCGTTGAGAACTTTCGAAACCGTCGAGAGGGAGACCCCGGCCTGAGTCGCCACCTCGGCCAGGGTCACACGGCCGTCCACATCGTCGTCTTCACGCATGGTTCGAAGGATAAGGCACGGTCAGCGGTAACGGTTTGGTCGCGCGGCCGCAGGCCCGTTGACCGTCTGCGGTCGCTCGCCTACTGTCCAGCCCTACATCGACTTTCGGTGATCTGGACGAAATTTTCGAGAGGCGTACGTATGAAGACTCGAAGGCGGATGCCCCGCATACTCGCCGGGGGCGTGGCGCTGGGGCTCACGCTGACCCTGGCGGCCTGCGGTGACGACGGCGGATCGGCCTCCGGCAAGAACGAGTTCACCGTCCTCGTCTACGGCGACGCCACCAACAAGGTGGAGAAGAAGCTCGTCGACGAGTTCAACAAGACGTCCGAGGTCAAGGCCCGTCTGGACACCATCCCGGGCGCCGACTACCAGCAGAAGCTGCAGACGATCATCAGCACCCCGCAGGCCCCCGACGTCTTCTTCCACTGGGGCGGCGGCAGCATCAAGCCGTTCGTCGACGCCGACCTGCTGCTGCCGCTGGACGACTTCATCAAGAAGGACCCGGGCCTGAAGGACAACTTCCTGCCGTCGGTCTTCGACGCCTCGGTGGTGGACGGCAAGGCGTACGGCGTCCCGATGCGCGGCACGCAGCCGGTGATGCTCTTCCACAACAAGAAGGTGCTGGCCGACGCCGGTGTGGAGCCGCCCGAGACCTGGGACGACCTGCTGGCCGCGGTGGCGGAGCTGAAGGACGCCGGTGTCACCCCGATCGCGCTCGGCGGCGGTGACATGTGGCCCACCCAGATGTGGTTCCAGTACCTCTACGACCGCATCGCGGGACCCGAGTTGTTCCAGCGGGCGCTCGACGGCGACAAGGAGGCGTGGGCGAGCGACGACAGCCGGCGGGCGCTCGGCATGATCCGCGAACTCGTCGACGCCGGCGCGTTCGGCGACACGTACGACTCGGTGAAGTTCACCAACGACGGCTCCCCCCAGCTCGTCTCGACGGGCAAGGCGGGCTTCGAGCTGATGGGCTCCTGGTACTACTCCACCCAGCAGAGCCTGGACGAGGCGTTCGCCGCCGAGGACCTCGGCTACAGCGCCTTCCCGTCCGTCGAGGGCGGCAAGGGCGACCCGGCGAACCTCGCGGGCAACACCAACAACTACTACTCGGTGATGAAGAAGGCCGAGCACCCCGAGGCCATCGCGGAGTTCCTGAAGCTCATGTACTCCGACCAGTTCGTCAAGGACCAGTTGTCCATCGGCAACCTGCCGACCACGACCAACACCGCCGACTTCCTCGACGAGGCGGCGAGCCCCGAGTACTCGAAGTTCCAGTACGACCTGGTCGAGAAGGCACCGCACTTCCAGCTCTCCTGGGACCAGGCGTATCCGCAGTCCGCCGCCACTGACATGCACAAGGCCGTCCAGCAGTTCTTCAACGGACAGCTCGACGAGGACGGCTTCATCTCGGCCATGCAGGCCCTGCCGACCTCCTGACGCCATGACCACACAGATGACGCGCGTCCGTCCCGCCGCCCCTGCCAAGGAGCGGCGCCGGACGCGGACCACGAACGTGGCCGACGTGGGCCGCCCGGGCTTTCTCTGGGCGGCTCCCGCCACGCTGTTCTTCGCCGCCTTCGCCGTCATACCGCTGCTCATGGTCGTGGTGCTGTCCTTCATGGCCTGGGACGGCATCGGCGACCCGGAGTTCACCGGGCTCGACAACTGGCGGCGGGTCCTCGACGACCCCGTCATGATCAACAGCATCTGGCTGAGCCTGCTGCTCACCGGGCTCGGCGTGGCGATCCAGACGCCGCTGAGCATCATGCTCGGCGTCTGGGCGGCGGGCCACCAGAAGAACCGCGCGGTGCTCTCGGCCATCTACTTCGTCCCGCTGCTGCTCTCCGCCACCGCCGTCTCCGTCGTCTGGCGCGCCCTGCTCGACCCCAACTTCGGCGTGCCCGCCGAGGCCACCTGGCTCTTCGGGGACGGCAACCTCTTCGGTGAGCAGGCGACCGCGATCGGCGTCCTGGCCTTCGTCAGCACCTGGCAGTTCACCCCGTTCCACACCCTGATCTACCAGGGCGCGGCGCGGGCCGTCCCGCCCGTGCTCTACCAGGCGGCGGAGATCGACGGAGCCGGCCGCTACCGCCAGTTCTTCCACGTCACGCTGCCGCAACTGCGCAACGCGATCGTGACGTCGACGATCCTCATGGTCGTCGGCGGGCTCACCACCTTCGAGACCGTCCTGATCCTCACCCAGGGCGGCCCGGGCACCGACACCACGATCAGCGCCTACTACATGTACGAACGGGCCTTCAAGAGCTTCGACTACGGCGCGGGCGCGGCCATCGCGGTCGTCCTGGTCGCGGCGGCGACGGTCATCTCGCTGATCATGGTCCGGCTGTCCGGCTACGACAAGATGCGCAGCACCACGGAGGGCCTGTGATGAGGCGTCGCCCCAACTACCTCGCCGGTGCCGGCTCGCTGGTCTGGCTCTTCCTCATCGCCCTGCCGCTGTACGTGATGATCACGGCGACGCTGCAGACCCGGCAGGACTTCGCCCAGGGCGGGCCGCTCGGCTTCCCCGACGACCTCACCTTCGGCAACTTCACGGGCGCCTTCGACACCGGCTTCGGCAGGTACTTCCTCAACACCCTGCTCGTCACCGTCTGCGTCGTCGGCATCGTGCTTCTGCTCGTGCCGCCGCTGTCGTACGCCATCGTGCGCAGCCGCGGCCCGGTCACCACCGGCGTCTTCCGGCTCTTCCTGCTGGGTCTGGCCATCCCGCTGCAGGCCGTGATCGTCCCGATGTTCTACCTCATCAGCGAGGCCGGGCTCTACGACAACCTCATCGGCGTCATCCTGCCCACGGCCGCCTTCTGCCTGCCCGTCTCCGCGCTGATCCTCAGCGGCACCATGCGGGACATCTCCAGGGAGCTGTTCGAGGCCATGGCCATGGACGGCGCCAGTCCCCGGCGGATGTTCTTCCAGCTCGTGCTCCCGCTCTCCCGGGGCGGGCTCGCGACCATCGTGGTCTTCTCCGCCCTCCAGGCGTGGAACGGCTTCCTCTTCCCGCTCGTCCTCACCCAGTCCGAATCCACCAAGGTGATCACGCTCGGCCTCTACAACTTCCAGACCGAGCGCGGGACTGACGCGCCCGGGCTGCTGGCCGCCGTGGTCATGTCGATGATTCCCGTCCTGCTCGTCTACCTGTTCGCCCGGCGTGCCCTGGTCCAGGGCCTCATGGGCGTCGGAGGAAAGTGACCGCGAACGTGGCAGTAGAGACACCCCGGGCAGACGCCCCGGACACGGCCACCCCCGTGTGGAACGACCCCGCACACGACACCGGCACCCGCGTGTCGGCGCTGATCGACGCCATGAGCGTGGAGGAGAAGGTCGCCCAGCTCTTCGGGGTCTGGGTCGGCGCCTCCGCGGAGGGCGGCGAAGTGGCGCCGTACCAGCACGAGATGGAGGAGGCCGTCGACCTCGGCGCGCTGCTGCCCGCAGGGCTCGGCCAGTTGACGCGGCCGTTCGGCACCGCGCCCGTCGACCCCGCGCTCGGCGCGCTGTCGCTGCAGCGTACCCAGGAACGGGTCGTGGCAGCCGGGCGCTTCGGCATCCCGGCCCTCGCCCACGAGGAGTGCCTGGCCGGCTTCGCGACCTGGGGCGCGACCGCGTACCCGGTGCCGCTGTCGTGGGGCGCGACGTTCGACCCGGCGCTGGTGCGGCGGATGGCCGCGGCCATCGGCCGGGACATGCGGGCCGTGGGCGTCCACCAGGGGCTCGCGCCGGTCCTGGACGTCGTACGCGACGTGCGCTGGGGCCGGGTGGAGGAGACCATCGGCGAGGACCCGTACCTCGTCGGCACGGTGGCCACCGCGTACATCCAGGGCCTGCAGTCCGCCGGCGTCCTCGCCACCCTCAAGCACTTCGTCGGCTACTCCGCCTCCCGCGCCGGGCGCAACCTCGCGCCGGTCGCCGTGGGCGAGCGCGAGCGCGCCGACGTGCTCCTGCCGCCGTTCGAGATGGCGCTGCGGGAGAGCGGCGTGGGGTCGGTGATGAGCTCGTACACCGACACCGACGGCGTGCCCTCCGCGGCCGACGCGTCGCTGCTGACCGGGCTGCTGCGGGACACCTGGGGCTTCGACGGCACCGTCGTGGCCGACTACTTCGGCATCTCCTTCCTCCGTACGCTGCACGGCGTGGCCGGCGACTGGGCCGGCGCGGCAGGAGCCGCGCTCGCCGCCGGGGTGGACGTGGAACTGCCGACGGTCAAGACCTTCGGGCCGCCGCTGCTCGCGGCGCTCGCGGACGGGCGGGTCGACGAGGGCCTCGTCGACCGCGCGCTGCGCCGGGTGCTGACGCAGAAGGTCCGGCTGGGGCTGCTGGACGCCGGCTGGTCGCCGGTGCCGGAAGCGCTGGCGGACGCGGGCGCGGAGGCGGAACCCGACGCGGTGCGCGGCACCGTGGATCTGGACTCCGCCGGCAACCGGGAACTGGCCCGCGAGGTCGCCGAGCAGGCCGTGGTGCTCCTCGCCAACGACGGCACGCTGCCGCTGCGCGGCCCGCGCCGGATCGCCCTCGTCGGCCCCAACGCCGAGGAGCCGCACGCCGTCCTCGGCTGCTACTCGTTCCCCGTCCACGTCGGCGTCAAGCACCCCGAGACCCCGGTCGGGATCGGGCTGCCCACGCTCCACGAGGCGCTGCGCCGGGAGTTCCCCGACGCCACCGTCACCGTCGCCGCCGGCTGCTCCGTCGACGGCCCGGAGACGGACGGCATCGCCGAGGCGGTACGGGCCGCGCGCGAGGCCGACGTCGTGATCGCGGCGCTCGGCGACCGCGCCGGGCTCTTCGGCCGCGGCACCAGCGGCGAGGGCTGCGACGCGGAGTCGCTGGCGCTGCCCGGCGTCCAGCAGGACCTGCTCGACGCCCTGCTGGAGAGCGGGACCCCGGTGGTGTCCGTGCTGCTTGCCGGGCGGCCGTACGCGCTCGGACGGGCGGCGGACGAGGCGGCCGCGATCGTGCAGTCCTTCTTCCCCGGCGAGGAGGGCACAACGGCCGTGGCCGGCGTGCTCGCCGGGCGGACGAACCCCTCGGGCCGGCTGCCCGTCAGCGTGCCGCGCGGCCCGGGGGCGCAGCCGACGACGTATCTCGCGCCCCGGCTGGGCCAGGCGAACGAGGTGTCCAACGTCGACCCGACCGCGGCGTTCGCGTTCGGCCACGGGCTGTCGTACACGACGTTCGCCTGGTCGGGACTGGAGGTGGCGGCCTGCGAGTGCGCCACCGACGGCGAGTTCGCGCTGTCGTTCACCCTCCGCAACACCGGCGAGCGGGACGGCACCGAGGTCGTCCAGCTCTATCTGCACGACCCCGTGGCCTCCGTCGTGCAGCCCGTGCAGCGCCTCGTCGGCTACGCCAGGGTTTCGCTGCACGCGGGGGAGGAGCGCCGGGTACGGGCGGTCGTCCCCGCCGACGTGGCGTCGTTCACCGGCCGCGACGGGCGCCGGGTGGTGGAGCCGGGCGCGCTGGAGCTGCGGCTCTCCGCGTCGAGCGCGGCGCCGCGGCTCACCGCCGAGGTGACGCTCACCGGCCCGCCGCGGTACGTGGACCACACCCGCAGGATGCACGCCGAGTTCGACCCGCACCGCGACCCGGACACGCCGGCCGCGGTGCCGGACGGCGAGCCGCACGGCGGGTGAGCGCCCCCTGACAGCCCGGCCCCCGGCCGGGCGGGCGCGCCGCACCGGGCTCCTCCCGGTCCGGTGCGGCGCGCCGACCTCACCGCCCTACGCGAGCCGGCCGAGCGCCGCCGGCAGGGCGTCCGCGTACACGACGCCGAGGCGCTGCGTCGCCCGGGTCAGGGCGACGTACAGGTCACTCCCCCCGAAGAGCGCCGGCTCGGCCACGATCACCGTGTCGAACTCCAGCCCCTTCGCCTGCCGCGGCCCGAGCAGCACCACCGGCCGCGTCAGGTCCGGCGCCGCGCCCGAGGCCGCGTCGGGCAGCGCCGCCGTCAGCGCCGGCAGCAGTTCCCGCGGCGCGATCACCGCCAGCCGCCCCGAACTGCCCGACTCGCGGGCCACGGCCGCCGCGACCGCCGCCGGCACGGCGCCGGGCGCCTGTCCGGCGCGCTCCGCCCAGGGGCGTACCCCCGTGGCGCGCACCGAACGCGGCGGCACGTACCCGGGGTTCTCCGCCCGCGCGACCTCGGCCGCGACCTCCATGATCTCCGCCGGTGTGCGGTAGTTGACGCCCAGCGTGATGTGCTCGAAGCGCTTGTCCACGTACGGGCCGAGGATCGCCTCCCACGCCCCGCACGCCCCCGGCTCCGCCGTCTGCGCCGGGTCGCCGACCAGCGTCATCGACCGCGTCGGGCAGCGCCGCATCAGCAGCCGCCACGCCATCGGCGACAGCTCCTGCGCCTCGTCGACGATGATGTGGCCGAAGGCCCAGGTCCGGTCCGCCGCCGCCCGCTCGGCCGCGGTGCGGTGGTCGGCCTCCTCCTGGCGCTCGGCCAGCCGCTCGGCGTCGATGAGGTCGTGCGCGGCCAGCACCTCCGCCTCGTCGTCGTCGCGGTCCTCGAACTCCTGGGTGCGCGAGCCGTACGACATCTCCAGCACGCCCTGCGCGTACGCGATCCGCTCCTGCCGCTCCGCCTCGGCGCGCGCCCGCGCCGCCGCCTGCGCCGGGCCGTCGTCCCCCAGCAGCTCGGCGGCCTCGTCCAGCAGCGGTACGTCCGCAGGCGTCCAGGGCCCGCCGGCGCGCCGGATCAACTCTCCGTCCGCCTCCGGCAGGTGCACGGGCTCGGCGAGGAAGTCCGCGACCAGCTCCTGGGGCGTCAGCAGCGGCCACAGCTCCGCGATGGCCGCGTGCACCTTCTCGTTGGCGGCGACCGCCTTGCCGAGCTGGGCGATGTCGTCCGGGCCCAGCAGGTTCTCGTCGCCGAACGGGTCCTCGCCGAGGCGGTCGGTGAGCTGCCGGGTGAGGCCGTCGATGACGTTGAACGCGAAGTGCGGCTGGGCCGCGTTGTGCGGCAGCTCGGTGTCCCGGGCCCGCCGGCGGGCCGCGTTGGCCAGCCAGTAGTCGAGGTGCAGTTCGCCGTCCTCGTGCGGGATGACGACGGTCGACTCCGGCAGCCGCTGGCGGTCCTGGAGGTACGCGGCGAGCGCGCCGGCCATCGCCGTGCCGCCCTTGACCGCCGCCGCGGCCGGGGTGTCGGTGCCGGTGGCGTGGACGCCGGGGAAGAGTTCGGCGGGGGTGGCCAGGAGCACGCCGGTCTCGCCGAGGGCGGGCAGCACCTCGGAGATGTAGCCGAGGAAGGCGGGGCCCGGGCCGACGATGAGCACGGCGCGGCGGGCGAGCTGCTCGCGGTGGGCGTAGAGCAGATAGGCGGCGCGGTGCAGGGCCACGGCGGTCTTGCCGGTGCCTGGCCCGCCCTCGACGACGAGGACGCAGCGGTGCGGGGCGCGGATGATGCGGTCCTGGTCGGCCTGGATGGTCTGCACGATGTCGTGCATCCGGCCGGTGCGGGCGGCGTCGAGCGCGGCGAGGAGCACCGCGTCGGCGTCGGCGCCCTCGAGACCGGTCCGCTCGGTGTCGGTGAGGTCGAGGATCTCGTCGTGCAGACTCGTGATCCGGGGGCCGTCGGGGCCGCCCTCGGTGGAGATGTGCCGTCGCCGGCGCAGCCCCATCGGGGTGTGGCCGGTGGCGAGATAGAAGGGGCGGGCCACCTCGGCCCGCCAGTCGACGACGAGCGGCGTGCGCTCCTCGTCGTCCGCGCGCATGCCGATGCGGCCGATGTGGTGGTCGCGGCCGTCGCGGAAGCTCAGCCGGCCGAAGCACAGGCCCTGCTCGCCTGCGTTGAACGCGGCCAGCAGCCCGGACTGTTCGGCCACCAGCACGTCGCGTTCCAGTCTGGCCTGGAGGGTGTTGCCCCCGTCCCGGGCCAGGGCCGCCCGTACCCCCGCCGCCGCGCCGTCGCGCAGCTCGGTGAGGCGCTGCCGGAGCAGGTCAAGGAATTCCTGCTCCCGTCGCATTTCCTCGTGCTGCACCTCGTCCGACACCTCGTTTGACAATTCAACTCCCGCACGGATAGAATGCCCGCATCGCACTTTCTCCCGGCGCTAGTTCACGATTTATGAATGTGCGCAGAGAATTCCCCAGCATAGCATTCCGAGGCTCCGACCGAATTCCGGCGGAGCCTTTCGCGTGCGCCCGCGGGTTACGCTCGGGGCATGAGCACTGCAGACACCCCCGAAGACGTGGCGCACCTTCTGGTGCGCTGCCTGGAGGCGGAGGGCGTGACGCACGTCTTCGGCGTGCCGGGCGAGGAGAACATCCGCTTCGTCGACGCCGTCAACGCCTCGCCGTCCATCGACTACGTCCTGGTACGCCACGAGCAGGGCGCGTCGTTCATGGCGGAGATGTACGGCCGTATCACCGGCCGCGCGGGGGTGTGCTCCGCGACCCTCGGCCCCGGGGCCATCAACCTGCTCCTCGGCGTCGCCGACGCGCACACCAACAGCACCCCGGTGGTCGCGCTCGCCGCGCAGGGCGGCCTCGACCGGGTGCACAAGGAGTCGCACCAGGTCATCGACCTGCCCGCGATGTTCGCCCCGGTCACCGACTGGTCCCAGCAGGTACGGGCCCCGGGCGCGGTGCCGGAGATGGTGCGCCAGGCGTTCAAGACCGCGCAGAGCGAGCGGCCCGGTGCCGTGTTCCTCGCGCTGCCCGAGGACATAGAGGGCCTCGTGCCCGACCCGCCGCTGAACCCGCTGCCCATCAACCGGCCGCGCCCCGAGGCCCCGTCCCCGGCGCAACTGGAGCGCGCCGCCGAGGTGCTTGCGGGCGCCGCGCGCCCCATCCTCCTGGCCGGCCACGGCGCCACCCGGGCGGGCGCCAAGGACGCCCTGATCCGCTTCTCCGAGCGGCTCGACATCCCGGTGGCGACGACCTTCAACGGCAAGGGCGTCTTCCCCGACGACCACCCCAACGCGCTGGGCGCCGTCGGTTTCATGCGCCACGACTACACCAACTTCGGCTTCGACAACGCCGACGTGCTCATCTGCGTCGGGTACGAGCTGCAGGAGTTCGACCCGGTCAAGATCAATCCGCAGGGCGACAAGCAGATCCTGCATCTGCACCAGTTCCCCGCCGAGGTCGACTCCCACTACCCGGTCGCGGTCGGCGTGCTCGGCGACCCGTCGTCCTCGCTCGACGGCCTCGCGGAGGCCGTCGGCCGCACCTTCCACGGCGACGGCCGGCTCATCCGCGGCCTGCTCGCCGAGGAACTGGCGCACGGCCGCCGCAACTCGTCCTTCCCGCTCGCCCCGCAGCGCGTCGTCGCCGACGTCCGCGAGGCGCTGGGCCGCGAGGACGTGGTGCTGGTCGACACCGGCGCCGGGAAGATGTGGATGGCCCGGCTCTTCCCCACGTACGAGCCCAACACCTGCCTCATCTCCAACGGCCTGTCCACCATGGGCTTCGCCGTGCCCGGCGCCATCGGCGCCAAGCTCGCCCGGCCGGACGCGCAGGTGCTGGCGATGACCGGCGACGGCGCGTTCCTCATGAACTCCCAGGAACTGGAGACCGCCGTCCGCGAGGGCATCCCGATGACCGTGCTCGTCCTCGTCGACGACGAGTACGGGCTGATCACCTGGAAGATGGAGCTGGAGATGGGGCGCCACTCCCACACCCGCTTCGCCAACCCGGACCTGGTGACGTACGCGGAGAGCTTCGGCGCCCGCGGGCACGCGGTGAAGTCCGCGGACGAACTGCTGCCCACGCTGCGCGACGCCCTCGCCCACGACGGGGTGGACGTCATCTCCTGCCCCGTCGACTACACCGAGAACCTGCGGCTGACCGACCGGCTCGGCGCCCTCCAGGGCCCCTTCTGAACCACCCGTCCCCGGTGGTCCTCAGCCCGCCGGGCTGAGGATCACCGAACGGGTGAGGTGGCGCGGCTCGTCCGGGTCCAGGCCGCGGGCGCCGGCCAGCGCCACCGCCAGCCGCTGCGCCCGGACCAGCTCGGCCAGCGGGTCGAGCCCGCCGGTGATCCAGAGCGCGCCGGTGGCGTGCACCTCGTCCTCCAGACCCGCGGGGGCGTCGCCGATCATCCAGGTCGCGGTGCCCGAGGTGGTGATGCTGATGGGGCCGTGCCGGTACTCCATCGCCGGGTACGACTCCGTCCACGCCAGCGCCGCCTCGCGCATCTTCAGCGCCGCCTCGTTCGCCAGGCCCACGGTCCAGCCGGTGCCGAGGAAGGTGAACTGCCGGGCGGCCAGCAGCCCCTGCGGCAGCGGCTCGACGAGCGCCAGCTCCGCGTCCTCCACCGCCGTGGCCGGCTGCACCCCGAGGTGGGCGCGGAGCAGGGTCAGCGCGGTGGTGGCGAAGCGGGTCTGCACCACCGAGCGCTCGTCGGCGAAGTCGAGCACCACCGTGTCGTCCGCGGCCTCGGCCACCGGCGTGGCGCCGTCGGCGACGATCGCGGTGGTACGCACCGAGCCGCCCAGCGTGCCCAGGAGCCGCAGCACCTCCGTGGTGGTGCCGGAGCGGGTCAGCGCCAGCACCCGGTCGTACCGCCGGCCCGCCGGAAAGCCCGAGGCGGGGAAGGCGTCCGTCTCGCCCTGGCCCGCCTCCTCGCGGAGCGAGGCGTAGGCCTGCGCCATGAAGTAGGAGGTGCCGCAGCCGACGACGGCGACCCGCTCACCGGGCTGCGGCAGCAGCGGCCCGTGCACCCCCGCCAGCTCCGTCGCCCGGCGCCAGCACGCGGGCTGATCGGCCAGCTCAGCGGCTACGTACGTCATCTTCATCGCCCCGCCCTGTGTGAGAAGCATTGTTCAATCGTGCATGCTAAGGCAGAATTCCAAGCATCTTCAAGCATTCTAGCTGGGAGGATTCGGGTTGAACCAGCACGAACGGCACGGTGCGCTGCTGCGGCTGCTGGCCGAGCGCGGCCGGCTCGACGTGGAGGCCGTGGCCGTCGAGGTGGCCGTGTCGGCGGCGACCATCAGGCGCGATCTGGACCAGCTTGCCGAGCAGCAGTTGCTCGTCCGCACCCGCGGCGGCGCGGTGCCGAACGACGTGGCGTACGACCTGCCGCTGCGCCACCGTGCCGGGCGGGACGCCGCCGAGAAGGAGCGCATCGGCCGGGCCGCGGCGGCCATGGTCGAGCGCGGCATGGTCGTCGGTCTCAACGGCGGCACCACCACCGCCGCGGTGGCCCGCGCGCTCGCCGCCCGCGCCGACTGGGGCGACGATGAGGGCGACGGCGCCCACGGCGACGGCCAGCCCGCCGTCACCGTCGTCACCAACGCGCTCAACATCGCCGCCGAGCTGGCCGTGCGGCGCAGCGTGAAGGTCGTCGTCTCCGGCGGCGTCGCCATGCCGTCCTCGTACGAGCTGGTCGGCCCGCTCGCCGGGCACATCCTGCGCGAGATCCGCCTCGACATCGCCTTCGTCGGCGCCGACGCCGTCGACGCCGAGCACGGCGCCAGCGCCCGCGACGAGCACGAGGCGAGCATCAACGCGCTGCTCGCCGCGCAGGCCGCGAAGCTCGTCGTGGTCGCCGACTCCACCAAGCTCGGGGTGCGCACCTTCGCCCGGATCTGTCCCCCGGCGGACATCGACGTGCTCGTCACGGACGACCGGGCGGCGGACAGGGCGCGCGAGTTCGAGGAGCAGGGGATGTCCGTGGTGCGGGCATGAGCGGGCGCGGGAGCATCGTGACGGACCTGCGGCTGGGGGTCGTCGGCCTCGGGCTGCGCGGCAACCTCGCCGACGCCGCCCACCGGCCGGGGGTGGGCTCCGTCGTGGCGGCCGTCGCCGACACCGACCCGGTCGTGCGCGCGGGCGTCGGTGCACGCTTCCCCGGCGCCGTCGCGTACGCCGACCACCGCCGGCTCCTCGACGCCGCGGACGCCGACGGCGTCGACGCCATCGTCGTCACCACCCCCGACGACACCCACGCGACCGTCGCGCGCGCCGCGCTCGAAGCGGGCAAGCCGGTCTTCGTCGAAAAGCCCCTCGGCATCACCGTCGAGCAATGCGACGCGATCCTGCGCACCGCGTACGAGACGGGCACGCCCCTGTACGTCGGGGACACCATGCGGCACACGGGCGTCGTCCGGCTGATGCGCGACATCGTCGCGCGCGGCGACATCGGCGTGCCGCGCACCGTGTGGGTGCGGCACTTCGTCGCGTACGGCGGCGACTACTACTTCAAGGACTGGCACGCCGACCGCCGCCGCACCACCGGGCTGCTGGTGCAGAAGGCCGCCCACGACATCGACGTCGTCCACTGGCTCGCCGGCGGCTACACCAGCCGCGTGCACGCCCTCGGGGCCCTCATGCTCTACGGCGACCTGCCCCGCCGTCCGCCCGGCACCCCCCGCCCCGCCGGCCGGCACCGCGAGGACACCTGGCCCCCCGCCGCGCGCCGCGACCTGAACCCGGTGGTGGACGTCGAGGACGTCTCCGTGATGAACATGCGCCTGGACAACGGCGTCATCGCCGCCTACCAGCAGTGCCACTTCAGTCCCGACTACTGGCGCAGCTACACCGTCATCGGCACCGAGGGCCGGCTGGAGAACTTCGGCGACCGCCCCGGCGACGAGGTCCGCGTCTGGCACACCGGCCCCTCCGGCTACCGCCCCGGCGCGGACGCCATCCACCGCGTGCCCGCGGGCGAGGGCGCGCACGGCCGGGCCGACGACCGGGTCATCGCCGAGTTCTGCCGCTTCGTCCGCCTCGGCGACGCCACCGACACCTCGCCGCTGGCCGCCCGGATGAGCGTCGCCGCGGGCGTCCTCGCGACCCGGTCGCTGCGCACCGGCGGCACGGCGTACGACGTACCGCCGCCGGACCCCGCGCTCGCCGAGTACTTCGCGGCCGGCCAGCGCCGCCCTGCGCACCAGCACTGAGGCCCTGAGCACCGACTTCCCCGGAGGGAACCGATGAGCGTGAACCGCAGGCACTTCCTGGCAGGGACGTCGATCGCCGGCGGTGCCGTGCTGCTGCCGGCCCTCGGCCTCGCGGCGCCCGCCGCGGCGCGCGGCGGCGGCGACGGCGCGTACGGCGACGGGGGCGGCGACGACGGCACCGCGGGCGCCCGCCGGGCGCTGGCCCGGCTGCTGCCCGGTCACCACCGGCAGTTCGAGCTCTCCCTGCTCCCCGCCGACGGTCCCGACCGCTACCGCGTCACCGGTTCCCCCGGCCGGATCGCGGTGGCCGCCACCGGCACCGGCGCGCTGCTCACCGGCGCCGGCGCGTACCTCAGGCGCACCGCCCGCGGGCACATCTCCTGGAACGGCGACCAACTCGACCTGCCCGCGCGCCTGCCCGCCCCCGGCGCGCCCCTCACCGGCGAGGCGCACGTGCCGCACCGCTTCGCGTACAACGACACCAACGAGGGCTACACCGGCGCCTACCGCGACTTCGCCGCCTGGGAGCGCGCCCTCGACGTGCTCGCGCTGCACGGCGTCAACGAGGTGCTGGTCTGCGTGGGCACCGACGCCGTCTACTACGAGACCTTCCGCGCCTTCGGCTACTCCGACGAGGAACTGCGCGCCTGGATCCCCGCCCCCGCGCACCAGCCCTGGTGGCTGCTGCAGAACATGGCGTACTTCGGCGGCCCCGTCTCCGCCCGGCTCCTGCGCCTCCGCGCCGAACTGGGCGCCCGCATCACCGCACGCATCCGCGAACTGGGCATGACGCCCGTGCTCCCCGGCTACTTCGGCACCGTCCCCGACGGCTTCGCGGAGAAGAACCCCGGCGCCCACGTCGTCCCGCAGGGCGGCTGGGTCGGCTTCGACCGCCCCGGCTGGCTCGACCCGCGCGACCCGCGCTTCGCCGAGGTCGCCGCCGCCTTCTACGGCCACCAGCGCGATCTGCTCGGCCCCGCGGGCCTGTACAAGATGGACCTGCTGCACGAGGGCGGCGACCCCGGCGACGTCCCCGTGGGTGCCGCAGCCCGCGCCGTGGAGGCCGCACTCCGGCGCGAACACCCCGACGCCCTTTGGGCGATACTCGGCTGGCAGCACAACCCGCGCCGGGAGATCCTCGACGCCGTCGACCGCGACCGCATGCTCATCCTCGACGGCCTCTCCGACCGGTTCCCCACCGTCACCGACCGCGAGGCCGACTGGCTCGGCACCCCCTACGCCTTCGGCTCCATCTGGAACTTCGGCGGCCACACCTCACTCGGCGCCAACACCCCCGACTGGGCCGCGCTCTACCCCGCCTGGCGCGACAAGCAGGGCAGCGCGCTGGCCGGTATCGCCATGATGCCGGAGGGCGCCGACAACAACCCCGCCGCGATGTCCCTCTTCACCGAACTCGCCTGGACGCCCGGCCGGATCGACCTCGACGCCTGGTTCCGCGAGTACGCCACCGCCCGCTACGGCGCCGAGGACCCGCACGCGGCCGCCGCCTGGCAGGTGCTGCGCGAGACCGCGTACGGCACCACGCGCGCCGACTCCTGGAGCGAGGGGGCCGACAGCCTCTTCTGCGCCCGCCCCGCTCTCACCGTCCGCAGCGCCGCCGCCTGGAGCCCGCAGGAGGACCGCTACGACATCGCCGCCTTCGACCGCGCCCTCACCGAACTCCTCGCCGTCGCCCCCGGGCTGCGCCGCTCCGCCGCGTACCGCTACGACCTCATGGACGTCACCAGACAGGCGCTCGCCAACCGCGGCCGCCCGCTGCTGGCGCGGATCAAGGAGGCGTACGAGGCCGGCGACCGCGATCGGCTGCGCGAGCTCACCGCCGCCTGGCTGGAGCTGATCCGGCTGCTCGACCGGGTGGTGGGCACCGACGCGCAGCACCTGCTCGGCCGGCATCTCGCCGAGGCCCGCGCCTGGGGCGCCGACCGCGCCGAGCGCGACCGGCTGGAGTACGACGCGCGCTCGCTGATCACCACCTGGGGCCCGCGCGCCGGCAGCGAGGCCGGGCTGCACGACTACGCGAACCGCGAATGGCAGGGCCTGCTCGGCGACTTCTACCACAGCCGCTGGAAGACCTACTTCGCCACGCTCGACACCGCGCTGGCGACCGGCGAGGAGCCCGCCCCCGTCGACTGGTTCGCCTACGAGGACGCCTGGGCGCGCCGCCGCGACCGCTACCCCGAGAAGCCGGGCGGCGACATCCGCCGGCTCGCCGAGGAGGCGGTGCGCGTCCTGGCCCGCGAACCCCTCGCCGCGCTCGTGCGCTGAAGCGCCGGACCCGGCGGGGCACACAGCCGCGGTACGGGTACGGGAGGCCACCACCCGTACCCGTACCGCCTCTCACACCCGCCGCTGGACGTGCAGCAGATACTCCTTGCGGTCCAGCGGATTGTGGTCCGTGCGCGGCCGGGCCGGGGCCGGACCGCGCACCTCCCGGTAGCGGCCGAAGGAGGTCTCCAGCACGCCCTCGCCCCGGGTCAGCCCCGGCAGCCGCCGCTCGAGGCCGTGCACCCGCGCCGCGGGCACCTCGCCCTCCAGCACCGCGACCCCGCCGCGCACCTCCTGCCCGTCGACCACCGCGGCCAGTGCCGCGAACACCGGCCACAGCGCGGGCACCGCGTCCTCGGGCGCCTCCAGCCGGAAGCACTGCACGGGCTCGTGCACCCGGGTGCCCGCGCGCTTCAGCGCGTCCGCCAGCACCAGCGGCGTGATGCCGCGGAAGTCGGCGCCGGTGCTCGACATGGCCTTGCTGAAGCCCTGGTGGGCGTGGCTCTGCCGGGGCCAGTAGCCGGAGTGCGTCATCGTCACCCGCACGTCGGGGATCTCCCAGCCGGACAGGCCCTGGCGCAGGGTCGCGCGGACCGTGTCCTCGACGGCCTTGAAGAACGCGTACGGCATCGAGCCCAGCTCCACCGCGAGCGCGAAGACCACGCCCGTGCCGGGCGGCGCGGGGTCGACGCGCAGGCCGACGGTGGCCAGGAAGGGGTTGGTGTCCGTGTCGCCCTTCTCGTACGCCGAGCCGCTGCCCGCCAGCCGCTCGACGTGGATGACGGACGACTCGCGGAAGGAGACCGGCAGTCCGTACTCGCCGGCGAGCGTGGCCCCGATGACCTCCTTCTGCACCTCACCGTAGAGCGAGACGTACAGCTCCTGCAGACCGCCGGGACCGGCCCCCCGGCGGAACGCGATCAGAGGGTCCTGCTCGGCGAGCTGGAAGAGCGCCGCGTGCAGCGCGCCCCGGTCGGCGGCCCGGTCCGGCACCACCACCGTCTCCAGCGTCGGCGGCGCGAAGTGGTGCCGCCGCGCCTCCGCCGCCCGGCCCACGGCTGAGCCGACCGCGTCGCCGATGCGCACCCCGGCCAGGCCCCGCACCCGGGCGATGCGGCCCGCCCCGGCCCCGGCCGCGGGCACCGCCGCGCCCTGCTCGAAGACCTCGACGCCGGTGACCTTCTCCGTCACGGGGGCGCGGTCGCCGTCGCCGTACGCCACCTCCTGGCGGGTGCGCAGCGTGCCGGCGAGCATCCGCACGTACGCGGCCCTCTCGCCGCCGGGACCGCGCTCGACCTTGAAGACCGTGCCCGCGGGCGGGCCCTCCGGGTCCCCTGCGGGCGCCGGCAGCAGTTCCTTGATGCCCGCGGTCAGCTCCGCGACGCCCGCGCCGGTGGCGGCCGAGCCGAAGTACACCGGGTGCACGAGTGCGCCCGCGGTCTGCTCGGCGAGGCTCTTGCGCAGCCTGCGGTACGTCACCGCCGCCTCGTCGGCGACGTAGTCCGCGAGCAGCGCGTCGTCGTGGCGGGTGAGGACGTCGGCGAGCCGGCCGGCGAAGGCGGCGTTGCCGGGATGGTCCGGGCCGTACGGGGTGAACGCGGCGGCCCGGGTGCCGAGTCCGCGGACGGAGCCCATGGCGACGGCGCCGGGCGTGAGCTTCGCGGCGATGTCGCGCACCAGCGCCTCGTCGCGCGCCCCGCGCCGGTCGGTCTTGTTGACGAAGACGAGCGTGGGGATCGAAAGCCGCCGCAGCGTGCGCATCAGCACGCGCGTCTGCGCCTGCACGCCCTCCACCGCGGAGACCACGAGCACCGCGCCGTCGAGCACGTGCAGCACCCGCTCCACCTCGGCGATGAAGTCCGGGTGGCCGGGCGTGTCGATGAGGTTGACGATGATGCCGTCGAGCGCGAAGGAGACGACGGCGGACTTGATGGTGATACCGCGCTGCCGCTCCAGCGCGAGCGAGTCGGTGCGGGTGCTGCCGTCGTCGACGCTCCCGACCTCCTCGACGACCCCGGCCGCGTACAGCAGCCGCTCGGTCAGGCTGGTCTTACCGGCGTCGACATGGGCCAGGATTCCCAGGTTCAGCGTGTGCACGGAGCGTCATGTCCCTTGCGTAGGTGGCGATGGCCTGCTGGGTGGACATGAACGCTGCGCGCATGCGCGTTTCCTCTCGGTCCTGGGACAGGGGTCTGCCGTGCCCGGTCAGTGGAGCAGCGGCCGGCCGGGCGCGGCAACCGATTTAACGCCTCAGCGGCGGCCGAACCGCTCGATCAGCTCGGACTGGTACGCGGTGGTGCCCTCGATCCGCTCGTAGCTGCCCACGGCCCAGGGACCGCCGTGCCGCCCGCCCGGGGCCAGGGCGGTGACCTCGTACGACTGCGTCTCGCCCGCCGCCACCGTGGCGCCCTCGTGGCGGGTCCAGCGGCGGCCGTCGTAGTGCCAGAGCACCGGCGGGCCCTCCGACCCGTACGGGTCTCCCGACACCCAGATGCCGCCGCGGCCGTCGCCGGTGAGGGCCTCGGCGAAGAGCCCGCTCACCGGGCCGGTGACGTCCCGCCACCGGCGGCCGTTCCAGTGCAGGACCCTGGGTTCGGCGAATCCCCCGCCATCGGCCGCGGGGACCCGGCCGGTCGCCCAGACGCTGCGGTCGGACTCCACGTGGACGCCGGTCAGCCGCAGATCCGGGTCGGCGGGGGCCTCGGTCTCCGTCCAGCGGCCGTTCCGCCAGCGCAGCGCCACCGGGCGGCTCTCCCGGCCGACGTGGGCGAAGCCACCGACGGCCCAGGCGCTCCGGGAGGAGCGCGCGTCGACGTCGGTCACGTCCAGCCCGTTCGGCAGCCTCTCCGTCTCCCAGGAGCCGTGCGCGTACGTGCTCAGCCACTCCCAGCCCGCCACCCACACGCGGCCGCGCTCGGCGGCGATCTCCGCGGAGCCGTGGTGCGCGCCGCCGGGCAGCTCCGGCAGCGGCACCCGCCGCCACTTCCGGCCGTCGTAGCGGACGACGTACTCGTCGTCGTAGTTCCACCCGTACGCCCAGACGTCGCGCGGCGAGGCGGAGTCGACGCTGTTCCAGTAGAAGACCGGCGGCAGCGCGGGGTCCTCCGCCTCCCGCCAGCGCCGGCCGTCCCAGTGCAGCACGACGCCGTCCGGCATGCCCTCGTAGAGGCCGTCGGAGCCGACGGCCCAGGCGCTGCCGCCCGCGGACGTCACCGAGTGCAGCCGGGCCCCGTCCGGCAGGCTGCCGGCGAGCGATATCTCCCAGCGGGGTTCGTGCGCGCGGCCCGCGGCCGACGCCGGGGCGCCGAGCGCGGCGCCGGCGGCGAGCGCCGCGGCGATCGCCAGGGCGGTGCGTACCCGAGTCCTCATCCGTGAATTCCCTTCCAGCGGTGCGGTCTGACACGGAATCAGACCGCCCGCCGGGGGTGAGGGTTGTCCGGGTATTTCAGTTATGTCGGTACGTCACCGGGGGTGCGCCCCGGCGCCATCAGGCGTTCACCGGGGCGCGCCCCGCGGTGCTCACCGGGCGCGTACGGCGTCCAGTTCCGCCACCGAGGCGAACGTGTCCGACGCGCCGTGCTCACTGAGCACCTTCAGCGCGATGTGCCTCGCCTTCACCTCCCGGAACGGCACGGTGAACTCCGTGCGGTCCTCGGGGAAGCTGCCCGCCGCCACCGTCTGCCAGCGCTCGCCGTCGGCGGAGACCAGCACCTCGTAGTCCTCGACCCGGCCGTTGATGCCACCGTCCTGCCGCGGCATGTAGCGCACCCCGGCGAGACGCCGCTGGGCGCCCGTGTCGACGGACAACTGCTGCGGCAGCGCGGCGCCGTAGTCGCTGTGCCAGTGGGTGTACGGGTCGTTGTCGACGGCGCGCGCCGCGCCGCCCGGCTCGCCGGTGCTCTCCTCGCTGGTGGCCGCCGCCGTCCAGCCCTCCTGTCCGTACAGACCGGGGTTGGCGCCGATCTGCGACTCGGGGTCCGCCGGATCCGAGACCGTGACCGGCAGCGCGTCGCCGACGCGGTCGTACGCGTCGAGGAACGGCTGCACCGGGGAGCCGGCCGGGGTCGCCCAGGTGCGGTCGGCGACGACGGCGAGCGGGCGGCGGGCGAAGTAGTCGACCCAGCCGACGGAGTAGTCGTAGGTGCGGTCGGACCAGCGCGCCATCCGGTAGCCGAGGATGTTGGGCGCGGACTCGAACGGGTAGTCGCGGTACACGTCGCGCACGTCGAAGAAGGCGTAGTCGCCGGGCGTGGCGCCGAACCCGGCGCTCATGTACAGCTTGCTCTCCTCCATCCCCACGGTCGGATAGCCCTCGGCGGCCCGGCCGCCGGGGGGCGAGAGCCATTCGGTGACCCCGGTGCGCTTGTCCGGGTCGATGCTCGTCGGCTGCTGGAAGTCCCACCACTGCCAGACCTGTGCCGACTTGCCCTCGGCGCGGACGGCCCCGGCCAGGTCGTCGATGAACTCCACCAGCACGTCGCCGGGGTAGGGGTAGCCCTGCTTCTTCTGGTACGCGACGAGTTCGGGGCACGCCTCCTGCGCCGGGCGCAGCGGGATCTCGTCGGTGCCGATGTGGAGGTAGGGGCTGTCGAAGACGTCCGCGACCTCGGCGACCAGTTCGCGGGCGAAGCGCCGCGTCTCCGGCTTGGTGTAGTCGAGGGTCCAGTGGCCGCGGTCCGAGCCTTCCCAGCCGTTGCTGGGCCGGGACATCGACTCGCAGGCGAACGCCAGGTCGGGGCGGGCGTCGCCGATGGAGACGGCGTGCCCGGGCAGGTCGATCTCCGGTACGAGCGTCACCCCGTAGCGCGCCGCGTACTCCTCCAGGTCGCGCAACTGGCGCTTGGTGTAGTGCTGTTCCGCGACGATCTCCGGATACACGTCGCTCTCGATGCGGTAGCCGTTCCAGTCCGTCAGGTGCAGGTGGAAGGTGTTGAGCTTGTACCAGGCGAGCTGGCGGATCTGCTGCTTGAGGTAGTCCACCGAGTAGTACCGGCGGCCCGCGTCGAGCATCGTGCCGCGCTCGCCGTGGGTGGGGTGGTCGCGCACGGTCCCGCGGGCGACCTGGTGCTCCGCGGCGCTGGTGCGCAGGGCCTGGAGCAGGGTGCGGGTGCCGTAGAGCACGCCGCGGCGGTCCGGGGCGGTGATCCGGGCGGAGTCGGCGAGGTCCAGCTCGTAACCCTCGGGGGAGGGGGCGCCGCCGCCGAGGGCCAGGCCGATGTCGCCGGGGCCGGGGCGGCCGGTGGCGATCCGCGGGCGCAGCCCCTCCTGGAGGTCCAGTTCACGGGCGAGCATCGCCGCGGTCGGGGCCAGGCGCCCGGCGTCGCCGCGGTCCAGCACGATCCGGCTCTGCCCGGTCAGCTCCCACGTGCCCGTACCGCCCTCCCACGAGCGGACCGAAGGGACCGTGACGGGCGCGGGGTTGGGCGCGGCGGCCTGGCTCGCGGGCACGCCGGGGGCGAGGGACAGCAGCATCCCGGCGGCCGCGGCGAGCCACGGCGCGCGGCTGCGGGGGCGCCGGTTCCGGCGGCGGGCGTACGGCCCGGGGTGCGGCGTCGTGCGTACGGACGGGCTGCGCGGTGCTGGCGCTGGGGTCTCCTGCGGCATGGCGGCTCCCTCGGACGACGTCGACTGCCCAGGCGTACCAGCCGGTCGGCGACCGCGGCCATGGACGGAAGCGCGGCGCGGCGTGGACTTACGCGCCGACGTGTCTCATGTGGTATCGCCCATTGCCATATCGTGTGAGGATCGGTCAAGCTGTTTGTGGATTAATCGCCCGGTCGGGGGAAACTTGACCGGCTCGTTTGCGCCAACCTTGCCCCTGTCCCGACATGCCGCACTACGGTTGGCGGTCCACCCAGGACCCCGGTGACTATGACCTCGGCTGCCTGCCCCCAGGCTGGGCAGAACGGGCCCCGTGGGGGGAGCACGTGGTGTACACAGACGACGTGACCGGAGCTTCGTGGCGTACCGGCGGCGACGACCACGCCGACCGGGTGGAATCGCGCTTCGCGCGGAGCTACCGGCTGCACGGATTCACGGTCCTCGAGCTGACCGGCGAGATCGACCTCGCCGCCCAGCTCGACCTCGAGCCGTACCTCGACGTGATCACCGGCGCGCCCGCGCCGCGCGTGGTCATCGACCTGTGCCGGACGGAGTTCCTCGACTGCTCGGGACTGCGGCTGCTGGTACGCGCCCGCATGCGCACCGCCGACCGCGGCGGGGAACTGCGGCTGGTCTGCCCCGAGGGCGGCCTCGCGCACCGGATCCTGCGGTGCTGCGGCCTGCTCGACGCGCTCGGTCCGGTGCCGACGCTGGCCGACGCCCTGCCCGGAGAAAACCCGGAAGCGGTCGCTAGTCAAGTTTGATTAGAATCGCGCCCATGTGTTCAGCGCAAGCAGCAGAGAACGATCCGCCGGGCCCGGGGCCCGCGGCCGGCGCGGCGAGCCCCGCCGACACCCACGACGTGATCAAGGTGCGCGGCGCCCGGGCGAACAACCTGGCCGGCATCTCGCTCGACATCCCCAAGCGGCGGCTCTCGGTCTTCACCGGCGTCTCCGGCTCCGGCAAGTCCTCGCTCGTCTTCGGCACCATCGCCGCGGAGTCGCAGCGGCTGATCAACGAGACGTACAGCGCCTTCGTCCAGTCCTTCATGCCGAACCTGCCCCGGCCCGACGCCGACGGGCTGCACAACCTCTCCGCCGCCATCGTCATCGACCAGGAGCGGATGGGCGCCAACTCCCGCTCCACGGTGGGCACGGCCACCGACGCGTACGCGATGCTGCGCATCCTGTTCAGCCGGCTCGGCGAGCCGCACGTGGGCACCTCCGGCGCGTTCAGCTTCAACGTCCCCGAGGGCATGTGCCCGCGCTGCGAGGGCCTGGGCGAGGTCTCGCAGATCGACGTCGACCAGCTCGTGGACCGCCGCCTCTCGCTCAACGAGGGCGCCGTCACCATCCCGAACTTCGCCGTCGGCAACTGGTACTGGGAGGTCCTGGTCTCCTCCGGCTTCTACGACCCGGACAAGAAGCTCGCGGACTTCACCGACCAGGAGTGGCACGACCTCCTCCGCAAGGAGACCGTGAAGGTCAAGGTCGGCAACCACAACATCACGTACGAGGGGCTGATACCCAAGATCACGCGGATGTGGCTGGTGAAGGAGCGCGACGCGCTGCAGGGTCACGTCCGCGCCTTCGTCGACCGCGCCGTCGTCTTCGCCGAGTGCCCCGACTGCGGCGGCACCCGGCTCTCCGCCGCCGCGCTCTCCTCGAAGATCCAGGGCCGGAACATCGCCGAGTGCGCCGCCCTGCAGATCACCGACCTCGCCAAGTTCGTCCGCGGCATCGAGGCCGAGTCGGTGGGGCCGCTGCTCGACAACCTGCGCGGGCTGCTGGACTCGCTGGTCGAGATCGGCCTCGGCTACCTCAGCCTCGACCGCCCCTCCGCCACTCTCTCCGGCGGCGAGGCGCAGCGCGTGAAGATGGTCCGCCACCTCGGCTCCAGCCTCACCGACGTCACGTACGTCTTCGACGAGCCCACCGCCGGGCTGCACCCGCACGACATCCGGCGCATGAACGACCTGCTGCTGCGGCTGCGCGACAAGGGCAACACCGTGCTCGTCGTGGAGCACAAGCCGGAGGTCATCGCCATCGCCGACCACGTCGTGGACCTCGGCCCCGGCGCGGGCGGCGACGGCGGGCACGTCACCTTCAGCGGCGACGTGCCGGGGCTGCGCGCCTCCACCACGCTGACCGGCCGGTATCTGGAGCACCGGGTACGGCTGCGGGAGCGGCCCAGGCAGCCGCGCGGGCACATCGCCGTCGAGGGCGCCGACCTGCACAACCTCCGCGACATCGACGTCGAGGTGCCGCTCGGGGTGCTCACCGTGGTCACCGGCGTCGCCGGCTCCGGCAAGTCCTCGCTCGTACACGGCTACCTCGCCGGACGGGACGGCGTCGTGGTCGCCGACCAGTCGCCCATCCGCGGCTCGCGGCGGTCCAACCCCGCGACGTACACCGGGCTGCTCGGCCCGATGCGTACCGCCTTCGCGAAGGCCAACGGCGTCAAGGCCGCGCTCTTCTCGGCCAACTCCGCGGGCGCCTGCCCCAAGTGCAAGGGCATCGGGCTCATCTACACCGACCTGGCGATGATGGCCGGCGTCGCGTCCGTGTGCGAGGAGTGCGAGGGCAGGCGCTACACGCCCGAGGTGCTGACGTACACGCTGCGCGGCAAGAACATCAGCGAGGTGCTGGAGATGTCCGTCGCCGAGGCGCACGGCTTCTTCCCCGCGGGACAGGCGCACGCCATCCTCGGCCGGCTCGCCGACGTGGGGCTGGGCTACCTGCGCCTCGGCCAGCCACTCAACACCCTCTCCGGCGGCGAGCGGCAGCGGCTGAAGCTGGCCATCCACATGGCGGAGAAGGCGGCGACGTACATCCTCGACGAGCCGACCACCGGGCTGCACATGGCCGACGTCGACAAGCTGCTGGCGCTGCTCGACCGGCTGGTCGACGACGGCAACTCGGTGGTGGTCATCGAGCACCACCAGGCGGTCATGGCGCACGCCGACTGGCTGATCGACCTCGGTCCCGGCGGCGGCCACGACGGCGGCCGGGTGGTGTTCACCGGCACCCCGGCCGCCCTGGTCGCCGAGGCGGACACGCTCACGGCGCAGCACCTGCGCGAGTACGTCGACCGGGACTGACCCGCCCCCGGGGAGCGCCGGCGCCCGTACCCTAGGCCGCCGCCACCCGCGGCATCCACATCGGCTCCTTGCCCAGCTCCGCCCAGATGTACCTGAGCAGCAGCTCGGACTTGAGCCCGGCGCTCCCCGGGTCGTCCCACAGGTTGCGCGTCTCGCCCGGATCGGCGCGCAGGTCGAACAGCTCGCCGTACGTCCGTCCCTGATAGACCGTCAGCTTGTAGCGGTCGTCGACGTACGTGCGCAGGCTGACCGCCGTCGGCTCGTGCCGGAACTCGCAGATGACGTGGTCCCGCGCGCTCGGCGCGCCGCCGGTGAAGACCTCCGCCTGGCTGACGCCGGTCATCTCCCGCGGCACCGGCAGCCCGGCCAGCTCCAGGAACGTCGGCGCCAGGTCGACGGTCGACACCAGTGCGGAGGAGGCGCGCCCGGCGGGCACCCGGCCGGGCAGCCGGACCAGGAACGGCACCCGCAGCAGGTCCTCGTAGTGGAACGCGCCCTTCGCCTGGAGCCCGTGCTGGCCGAAGAAGTGCCCGTGGTCGGTGGTGAACACCACGAGGGTGTCCTCGGCCAGCCCCAGCGCGTCGAGCCGGTCCAGGATCCGGCCGACGTACGCGTCGAGCATGCTGACCATCCCGTAGTACGTCGCCACCAGCCGGCGCCGCTCGGCGGCCGGCAGCAGGTGGGAGTGGAAGCCGTGGACGTACTGCCCCGACTCCTGCCACGGCGAGAAGTCCGGCCGGTCCTGCTGGGTGAGGCCGAAGTGCGGCGGGTTGCCGTCGTGTTCGCCCGCGACCGCCTCCGGCACGGTCAGCGCGTCCGGGTCGTACATCCGGTCCCAGGGCTCGGGCACGAGGTACGGCGGGTGCGGGTCGAAGAAGCTGGCCCAGCAGAAGAACGACTCGTCCCGCTCCGCGTACCCCTCGAGCAGCGCGCCGGTGCGCTCGGCGATCCAGGCGTTGTAGTGCAGTTCTTCGGGGATCGGCCAGGTGTGTCGCACGCCGGGGTCCAGGGTGCCGGTCGGCGGCCGGAAGTACCGCCGCCAGTCCGCGCAGCCCTGCTGCTCCAGCCAGAGCGCGTAGTGCTGGCCCGCGTGCGCCTCCGCGGTGTGGTTGCGGGCCAGCTCCACGTGGTCGAAGCCGTAGTACGGGCCGTGGAAGTCCCGCCAGAAGTCCAGGTCCTGCAGCAGCGGGTACGACTCGATCGAGGGGTGCTCCGCCGTGCTCGCGAGCGGCTGGAAGTGCGCCTTGCCGACCAGCGAGGTGGCGTACCCCGCGCCGCCCAGGTGCTGCCCGAGCGTCGGCTGGTCCTCGGGCAGCTTGGTGCCGAGTGTCCACGCGCCGTGCTGGCTGGGGTACTTGCCGGTGATCATCGAGGCGCGGGTCGGGGTGCAGGTCGGATTGGGGCAGTACGCGCGCTCGAAGGCGGTGCCCTGGGCGGCCAGCCGGTCGAGGTGCGGGGTGCGGATCTCGGGGTTGCCGCGGCCGAGGGTGTTCCAGTGCTGCTGGTCGCTGGTGATGAGGAGGATGTGGGGACGGCGGGCGGGCTGCGTCATACGGTGCGCTTCCTGACGGGGGCGGGGGCGGGTGGCGTACGCCGGGCTCGTGCGGCGGTCAGGCGAGCGTCACCCGGAACGGGCCCCCGGATCAAGCCCCCTGTACGGGCGCGGGGGTGGCGCGGAGCGCGAAGAGCAGCGGGACCGCGGGCCGGGTGGCCGGCAGCCGCCACCAGCCGCTCGCCGGGTCCCGCTCCATCGCCGCGAACCGCGGCCACGGCAGCAGGTCCGTCTCACGCAGCAGGTCGACGGCGAGCCCGGCACCGGCCAGCGCCGTGACCACGTCGCCGAGGCCGTGGCGCCACTCGTAGCTGGTGAAGGAGCCGGTGAGCGGCGGGCCGTCGGTGTACGTGTGCGGCGAGTCCTTGCGCACGGGGCCGCGGCCCGCGAGGTAGTCGTGGCGCAGCAGCAGCTCCGGCACCTCGCCGGGGTCGCCCGCGGGGCCCAGGGAGTTGAGCAGCGGGTGGAATTCGGCCAGGTACAGCATGCCGCCGGGCCGCAGCAGGGCCCGTACCACCCCGGCCCAGGCCGCGAGGTCCGGCAGGTAGCACAGCGCGCCCTTGCCGGTGTAGACGACGTCGAAGCGCCGGCCCGCCAGCGCCTCGGGCGCCCGGTGCACGTCGGCCCGTACGAACTCCACCTCCCGGCCCGCCGCCGCCGCGATCCGCCGCGCCCCGGCGACGGACGCGGCGGAGAAGTCGAGGCCGACGGTGCGGGCCGCGCCCCGCTCGGCGAAGGCGAGCGTGTCGGTGCCGAGATGGCACATCAGATGGAGGACGTCCCGGCCGTGCAGGTCGCCGAGGTCGTCCCACTCGAAGGGGGCGAACCAGTCGCCCGGCGCCCGGGAGCCGTCGAGGCCGTAGAAGTCGCTGCGCGTGTGCACGGGGGCGCGGGCGTCCCAGTTGGCCTCGTTGGCGCGGAGCATCTCGGCGACCGTGGGCGCCGGTTCGTCAGCCGTCATGGCACCTTTCTACCCGCGCCGCGGAGTGCTGCCGCGCCATTCCGGGGTACGGCCCGCCCGCCGCGTCCGGGGCCGGGCGCCCGCGCGTGACGATGCGGCCGCCGGCCGCGTCCACCGTGCGCATCTGCAGGGAGCCGCACTGGCACCGGGTCCAGATCGTCATCCCCCCGCCGGTGCGGTGCCGCGAGACCGTGTGGAACGGCGTGCTGTCCGCCCAGCCGCAGTGGGGGCAGTGACCCTCGAACAACGTGTTGTCCCCTCCCCGCCGTAACGCTCCGGCGGTTCTCGTCCGGCGCGGCCCCCCAGCGGGGCCCGCGTTCCTTGCCCCTTCAGCATGGAAGTTTCATTCGTTCAGGTCTAGGTTGGATTTATGGAGCGCATCGTGAAGGAGGGCCTACATGATTGACCTGCGCCGGCTGCGCGTGCTCCGCGCGGTCGCGTACTACGGCACCGTGACCGCCGCCGCCGAGTCACTCCACCTCACGCCCTCCGCCGCCTCCCAGCAGATCCGGCAGCTCGCCCGCGAGCTGGACGTCCGGCTGCTGGAGCCGCAGGGCCGCCGGGTGCGGCTCACGCCCGCGGCGCGCGGGCTGCTCGCGCACGCCGACGTCATCGAGGCGCAGTGGGAGCGGGCGGCGGCCGAACTGCACGCGCTCGGCGAGGAGCCGGCCGGCGAGCTGCGCATGTCCGGGTTTCCGAGCGCGATGTGCCGGCTGCTGGCGCCGGTGGCCGGCGCGCTGCGCGCGGCGCATCCGCGGCTCGACGTACGGCTGCGCGAAGCGGAGCCCGCCGACTGCTACGACCTGCTCTTCGACTGCGAGACGGACCTGGCCGTGGTGGAGGCGTCCGCCGAGGCGCCGGCCCGCGGCGACCAGCGCTTCGAGCAGCACACGCTCATCGAGGACCCCTTCGACCTGGTCGTGCCGGAGGGCCACCCGCTGGCCGGCCGGACGGCGATCGAACTCGCCGAGGCCGCGGGGGAGCGGTGGATCATCGGCCCCCCGGGCGTCTGGTCGCGGCAGCACGTGCTCGCGGCGTGCAGCGCGGCCGGCTTCGGGCCCAACGTGACCCACGAGGCGTGCGACTGGACCGTGACGGCGGTGATGGTCTCCCACGGGCTCGGCGTCGCCCTCGTGCCGCGGCTCGCGCAGTTCTCCGGCGTGCCGTCGATCCGGCGGCTGCGGATCACCGGGGTGCCCGTCCCGTCGCGTACGTTCCTCACCGTCACCCGGCGCGGCGCGACCGGCAGCCCCGCGGTGCGCGCCGCGCTCGACGCGCTCCAGGTACGGGCGAAGGAGACGGTCGCGTAGCGAAGGGGACGGCCGGGCACCGGGAGGGCCCGCGGGCCCGCGGTGCACGGAGCCCGCGGGCCCGCGGGAGTGGGGGGAGGGGGCGGGGCGGAGGAGGGTGCCCCGCCCCCGGGGAGGGGGGTGGGTGACGACCGGACGGCAGGCGCTCGGGCACCGCCGGCCGGCCGCCGTTCGGATGCCGGCGGGGAACCGGCATGGCCGGGCGGGTCGCAGGTACGACCCGCGCCGGCCGGGCGGCGGTGCCTAGTGGGCGCCGGCGCCGGTGAGGGAACGGACCTCGAGTTCGGCGTACTTCTTGCCGGTGGCGTCCTCGTCCTTGGACAGGATCGAGCCGAGCCAGCCGAGGAGGAAGCCGGCCGGGATGGAGATCAGGCCCGGGTTCTCCAGCGGGAACCACTGGAAGTCCACGCCCGGCCACATGCTGGTCTCCTTGCCGGAGACCACCGGGGAGAACAGCACCAGGAACACCGAGGTGAACAGGCCGCCGTAGATGGACCACAGCGCGCCCTGGGTGGTGAACCGCTTCCAGAACAGGCTGTAGAGGATCGTCGGCAGGTTCGCCGACGCCGCCACGGCGAAGGCCAGGGCCACCAGGCCGGCGACGTTCAGACTGCCCGCGAAGACGCCCAGCAGGATGGCGACCGCGCCGATCCCGACGGCCGCGATCCGCGCTGCCGCGATCTCCTCCTTCTCGGTGGCCTTGCCCTTGCGGATGACGTTCGCGTACAGGTCGTGGGCGAACGACGACGACGAGGCCAGCGTCAGTCCCGCGACGACCGCGAGGATCGTGGCGAACGCGACCGCGGAGATCATCGCCAGCAGGATCGCGCCTCCGGTGGATCCCGCTCCGCCGCCGACTTCTTCCGCCAGTAGTGGTGCCGCGGTATTGCCCGCCGGGTTGGACTCGATGATCGTTTCCTGTTTGATCAGCGCGGCGGCGCCGAAGCCCAGCGCGATGGTCATCAGGTAGAAGCCGCCGATGATGCCGATCGCCCAGAGCACGGACTTACGCGCGGTCTGCGCGGTGGGCACCGTGTAGAAGCGGATCAGGATGTGCGGCAGACCCGCGGTGCCCAGCACCAGCGCGATGCCCAGCGAGATGAAGTCGATCTTCGAGGTGGTCGTCACCCCGTACTTCAGCCCTGGCTCCAGGAACGACGCGCCTTTGCCGGAGTTGTCCGCGGCGGCGCCCAGCAGTTGGGAGATGTTGAAGTCGAACTTCGCCAGCACCAGGATCGTGATCAGCAGGGTGCCCAGGATCAGCAGCACGGCCTTGATGATCTGCACCCAGGTGGTGCCCTTCATGCCGCCGATGGTGACGTACAGGATCATCACCAGGCCGACGAGGACCACGATGAGGTTCTTGCCCGCGTCCCCGGTGATCCCCAGCAGCAGGGCGACGAGGGCACCGGCACCGACCATCTGCGCCAGCAGGTAGAAGATCGACACCACGATGGTCGACACCCCGGCCGCGGTGCGTACGGGACGCTGGCGCATCCGGTACGCGAGCACGTCGCCCATGGTGAACCGGCCCGAGTTGCGCAGCGGTTCGGCGACCAGCAGGAGCGCCACCAGCCAGGCGACCAGGAAGCCGATGGAGTACAGGAACCCGTCGTAACCCGCCAGCGCGATGGCGCCGGCGATGCCCAGGAAGGAGGCCGCGGACATGTAGTCCCCGGAGATCGCCAGCCCGTTCTGGAAGCCCGTGAAGGAACGGCCGCCCGCGTAGTAGTCGGTGGCGTCCTTCGTCTTGCGTCCCGCCCACACCGTCACCGCCAGTGTGAGCGCCACGAAGACCGAGAACAGCGTGACGATCAGCGTGCGGTGCTCACCCGGATCCGACTGGGCGACCATCTGCAGCGCGTTCGTGGTGGCGCCCGTCATTTCCCGACCTCCGTGCCACTGCCGACCACCCGGCCCTCGACCTCAGCCTTGAGCTGCTCGGACCTGGGGTCGAGCTTCGCGGCGGCGTGCCGCGCGTACCACCATGCGATGGCGAACGTGGTGACGAACTGCGCGATGCCCAGCACGAACGCCACGTTGATGTTGCCGGCGACCTCGGTGCCCATGAAGTCGCCCGCGTAGTTCGACAGCAGCACGTACAGCAGGTACCAGGCGATGAATCCGATGGTCAGCGGAAACGCGAACGAACGGTGTGCGCGTCGCAGCTCCCCGAACTCCTCGCTCTGCTGTACTTCTTCGTACACGTCCGGCGATCTGCCGGTCGGGGGTGTGCTGCTCATCGCGGCCTCCATGGGGCGCGTTGGGGGACGGGGGTGTCCGGACGGGCCGGGCGCGGCCACCGTAGAAGCGCGCGGGCCGCCGCGCGAGCCGCCGCGCGCCGGTGGTGCCGTGAACGGCGGCGCGGATGCGCCGAGCGGTAGCGACGGCACGACGAGCGGTCGGCCGGGCGGTGGTTCGGGCCGGACGGCGGGCGGTGAGCGGTGCGCCGGCGGCGGCCGCAGGCGCTGGGCCGGGCGCTCGTACGTGGTGGGCCGGCCGCCCGAGCGCGGTGGGGCGGCGGCCCGTACGCCTTCGGTCAGCCGGCCGAACGCCCCGGGCGGCGCGGCAGGTCCAGGGTCTCGGGGGCATGCAGCCGCAGCAGCGCGTGCGCCGTACCGCTGGGCACGCTGCGCCTCGTCAGCCACGAGACGCCCACCATCACCGCGAACGCGAGCGGGACCGTCCACGCCGCCGGACGCGCCAGCAACGCCCCCGGCCAGCCGCCGGGTTGCACGCCGAACATCGTCGCCGCCACCGTCGCCAGCGCGGCCCCGCCGCCGGTGAGCAGCCCGGCGGCGGCGCCCTGCGGGGTCAGCCCGCGCCACCAGATGCCGAGCAGGAGCAGCGGGCAGAACGACGAGGCCGCGACCGCGAACGCCAGCCCCACCACGTCCGCGACGGGCCGTTCCACGACCACCAGCGACGCCACGCACGGCACCGCCGCCGCGGCCACCCCGGCGAGCCGCAGCCGCAGCACGGTCGCCCGCACCTCCGCGCGGGCGTCGGCCGCCTTGCCCGGCGGGGCCGTCGCCCGCCGGGCCCGTCTGCGCTCCAGCTCCTGCCCCAGCACACCCGCCACCGACATCGTCAGGCCGGAGGCGGTGGAGAGGAACGCCGCGAACGCGCCCGCGGTCAGCAGCGTGCCGAGTACCGCCGCGGCCGGGCCGCCGCCGAGCAGCCGGTCGGGGAGGAGGAGCAGCGTGGCGTCCGTGCGGCCGGTCATGAGGAGTTCGGGGGTGTAGAGGCGGCCGAGGGCGCCGTAGAGCGGCGGCAGCAGGTAGAAGGCGGCCAGCAGCCACAGGACAGTCCAGGTGGTGCGGCGGGCGGCGGGGCCGTCGGGGTTGGTGTAGAACCGGACGATGACGTGCGGCAGGCCCATGGTGCCGAGCAGCGTGGCGATGAGCAGCGAGTACGTGCCGTAGCCGGGATGTTCCGTACCGGACAGCGGGCGCGTCCAGTTGAGGCCGTCGACGGGTTCCTCGTCCACCGGGTGCGGCACGTCGGCGCCGGCGGGGAACCTGACCCGGGTCTCCTCGCCGATCGCGTGCACGCCGGGGCCGATGCGCACCCGCTCGCCGTCCAGCCGCTCGCCGTCGAGCCGGCCGTGCACCGTGACCCGTACCGGATCCTCGACGCGTACGTCGACGGCCTGGTGCACGGTCACCGTCGTCGCGTCCCGGAACCGCGGCGGCGCGTCGGCGTCCGGCCACGGCGCGCCGTCCGCGCGCCAGGCAAGCAGCAGGAAGATCACCGGCACCGCGAGCGCCGTCAGCTTCAGCCAGTACTGGAACGCCTGCACCGCCGTGACGCTGCGCATGCCCCCGGAGGCGACGGTCGTCATCACCACCGCCGCGACGGCCACCGGGCCGACCCACAGCGGGGCGCCGGTGACGGTGCGCAGGGTGAGCCCGGCGCCCTGGAGCTGGGGCAGCAGATAGAGCCAGCCGATGAGGACGACGAGCACCGAGGCGAGCTGCCGTACGCGCGTGGACTGCAGCCGGGCCTCGGCGAAGTCCGGGACGGTGTACGCGCCGGAGCGGCGCATCGGCGCGGCGACGAAGGCGAGGAGGACCAGGTAGCCGGCGGTGTAGCCGACGCCGTACCAGAGCATGTCGGCGCCGTAGGCGAGCACGAGCCCCGCGATGCCGAGGAAGGACGCGGCCGACAGGTATTCGCCGCCGATCGCGGAGGCGTTCTGCAGCGGCGTCACGGCGCGGGAGGCGACGTAGAAGTCGGAGGTGGCGCGGCCGGGGCGCAGCCCGTACACGCCGAAGAGGGCGGTGGCGAGGCAGACGACGGCCACGGCGATGGCGGGCTGGAGGGTGTTCACGTGCTGTGCCCTGTCACGACCGCTCGACCAGGTCCGCGAACTCGGCCTCGTTCTTGCGCGCCTGGCGCTGGTACACCCACGCCAGCGCGAGGATCACCGGGTGCACCGCCACCCCGATCACCAGCCACGGCACGGGCACGCCGGCCAGCGTGCTGTCGCGGACGCTGGGCACCGTCGCCAGCAGCACCGGCAGCGCGCCGAGCACGACGCCGAGGGCGCCGACGACGAAGGCGGCGAGGCGTAGCTGGGTGCGCATGAGGGAGCGGAGGTAGACGTCGCCCAGCGGGGTCTGCCGGCCCAGGTCGTCGGCGACGAGGGCGCGGCTGCCGGGCAGCGGCTGGGAGCTGCGGGCGGCGAGGGTGCGGGGGTGGGCGACGGTCACGCGGGGCGGCGGCTCGGGGGGTTCGGGCGGGGCGGTGCTCTGCGGGGTGCGGCTGCGGGGCACGCGGGAGCCGGGCGTTCCGGTCTGCGGGGTGGCGTCGGCGTCGCCGTTCCGCTGCGCGCCGCTCTTCCCCGCCCCGCCCTTCTGCGTCCTGCTCTTCCGGGAACTCGCCTTCGCTGCGCGGCCGCCGGGCGTACCGCTCTTCCACGTGCCGCTCTTCGCCGCGGAGATCCCCCGATCGCCCGCCACGTCACACCGCCGCCGTGGGGGGATGTCGGACCAGCATCTCGCGGACCTGGCGGGTGTGCCGCCGGCTGACCGGCAGCATGTGCCCGCCGAGGACCACGTACGTACGCCCCGCCTCCATGCGCAGCTCGCGCACGTGGTGCAGGGCGACGAGGTGGCTGCGGTGGATGCGGACGAAGCCGGCCGCTCCCCACCGCTCCTCCAGCGTCGCGAGCGGGATGCGGACGAGGTGGCTGCCGCCGCCGGTGTGCAACCGTGCGTAGTCGCCCTGCGCCTCGGCGTAGAGCACCTCGCTGCGCTGCACGAACCGCGTGACACCGGCGAGTTCCACGCTGATGACCTCGTCCGGCACGGCCGCACGCTCCGCCGGCGCCGCACCGGCCGGCTCCGCCTGCTCCTCCGGCACCGGCTCCGCGGCCGACTCGGCACACCTGCGCACCGCCTCCGCGAGCCGCTCCGGCGCCACGGGCTTGAGCACGTAGTCCGCCGCGTGCAGCGCGAACGCCTCCACCGCGTGGTCCTCGTGCGCGGTGACGAACACCACCCGCGGCGGCTGCGCGAACCGGGATATGAGCCGGGCCAGCGCCAGCCCGTCCAGGCCCGGCATGCCGATGTCGAGGAACACGGCGTCCACGGAACGGCCCGAGGCCAGCGCCCGGTCGAGGGCCAGCAGCGCCTGCTGCCCGTCGCCGGCCGTCTGCACCTCGGCCACCCGCGGGTCGCGGCGCAGCAGGTACGCCAGCTCCGCCAGGGCGGGCTCCTCGTCGTCGACGGCGAGAGTGTGCAGCATGCGGGAACCCTATGCGGGGCGCGGCGGCAGCGAAACCCGTCTATCGCTCACATCCCGCCGGGGCCGCTCTGCACCGCGTCCGGATGGAACTTCGGCACCCGGACGTGCACCTTCGTCCCGGCGCCCGGAGCGGTCTCGATGACGAGCCCGTAGGCGTCCCCGTAGACCTGGCGCAGCCGCTCGTCGACGTTCCGCAGCCCGATGCCCGGCGCCCGCGGCGCGTCCCCCGCCAGCTCGGCCAGATCCCCGGCCAGGATGCGGGCCAGCGTCTCCGCCGCCATGCCGGCGCCGTCGTCCTCGACGCTGATCAGCGCCTCGCTGCCGCCGTCGGCCGCGGTGATCGTGAGCCTGCCGGGCCCCGGCTTCTTCTCCAGCCCGTGCCGTACGGCGTTCTCGACCAGCGGCTGCAGGCACAGGAACGGCACCACCACGCTCAGTACCTCCGGTGCCACCCGCAGCGAGACCTCCAGCCGGCCGCCGAAGCGGGCGCGCTCCAGCAGCAGGTAGCGGTCGATGCAGCGCAGTTCCTCGGAGAGGGACGTGAAGTCGCCGTGGCGGCGGAAGGAGTAGCGGGTGAACTCGGCGAACTCCACGATCAGCTCGCGGGCGCGCTCCGGGTCGGTGCGCACGAAGGAGGCGACGGTGGAGAGGGAGTTGTAGATGAAGTGCGGGGAGATCTGGGCCCGCAGCGCCCGCAGCTCCGCCTCGCTGGCAGCGGCCCGGGAGCTGTCCAGCTCGGCCAGCTCCAGTTGCGCGGAGACCCAGCGGGCCACTTCGGAGGCGGCGCGCACCAGGCCCGCGGACGCCTGCGAGGTGAAGACGGCGAGCACGCCGTCGACGCGGCCGGCGACCGCCAGCGGCACCGCCACGGCGTGCCGCAGCGGGCAGTCCGGCCAGGTGCAGGCCACCTCGCGGGGGCCGATGACCTGCGTGCGGCCGCTCTCCGTCACCTGGGCCGCGGCTCCGGGGACGGCTTCGGAGTGGTCGTGGCCCGGCTTGCCCTCGGGGCCGTCCCAGGCCAGCAGCTCGCCCTTGCCGTCGGCGAGCGCGAGCGCGGGCGCGCCGAGGAGGTCGCGCAGGTGCGGGGCGGCGCGGCGGGCGGTGTCCGCGGTGAGACCGGCGCGCAGCGGGGGGCCGGCGAGGGAGGCGGTGTGCAGCGTCTCGTACGCGGCGCGCTCCTGCGCGGTGCCGTACTGCTGGTTGCGCGCGACGCGCACGCCGATGAGCACCGCGGCGGCGCAGAGCACCACGACGGCTCCGAGCAGCAGCGCGGCGGTGGCGGCCGACATCCCGGGCATGGACGGACGCTACCGCGCCGGGTGCGGTCGGCGGCAGCGGGCGTCGTCAGGCAGGGAGCCCCGGCGGTGCCGTCAGCGGGCCGCAGGACGGGGCGCGGGCCGCGCTCTCCGTCGCGGAGGCGCCGCCGGCCGGGGGTGGGTGCTCTCAGCCGGAGGTACCGGCCACGGAGCCCGGCAGCACGTTCTCGACGTAGTCGGCGACCGCGGCCTCCAGCCCCACGTCCTGCTGCTTCTGCTCGGCCAGCAGCCAGCGGTGCTCCAGTACCTCGTGGTAGACCTGCGCCGGGTCGAGCTGGCCGCGCAGGGCCGGCGGCACCGCGCCCACGGTGGGGCGGAAGACCTCCCGCACCCAGCGGTGCGCCAGCACCTCGGGCCGGGCGCCGAGCGGGTCACCGGGCGCGTAGTCGTCCTGGGTCGCCATCCAGCTCTCCAGGTCGTTCAGCAGCCGGCGGGCCTGGTTCTCCTCGGTGTCCATGCCGGTCAGCCGGAGCAACTGGCGCTGGTGGTGGCCGGCGTCGACGACCTTCGGCACGAACGAGACGGTGTCGCCGCCCGGGGAGTGGGTGATCTGCATCTCGGCGACGTCGAAGCCGAGGTCGTGCAGGCGGCGTATGCGGCGCTCGATGTAGTGCCGCTTGTCGGCCGGGTAGACCGACTGCCGGGTCAGCTCGTGCCACAGGTCTCCGTACCGCTCGGCGATGGCCGCGCCGAACGGGATCGGGTCGATCGACGGGTGCAGCGCCCCGGAGGCCTCCAGGTCCATCAGCTCGCCCGAGATGTTCATCCGGGCCAGCTCGATGTCGTACTCCCGCTGGCCGTTGCTCAGCCGGGGCTGGATCTGCCCGGTCTCGGCGTCCACCAGGTACGCGGCGTACGCGCCGGCGTCCCGGCGGAAGAGCGTGTTGGACAGCGAACAGTCGCCCCAGGCGAAGCCCGCCAGGTGCAGCCGGACGAGGAGCACGGCCAGCGCGTCCATCAGCCGGTTCACGGTGCCCGGGCGCAGCGTCGTCTCGAACATCGCCCGGTACGGGCGCGAGCCCACCAGGTGCCGGGTGACCAGCGCCGGCTCCAGCGGCTCGCCGTCGGCGCCGGTGCGTCCCGTGACGACCGCGAGCGCGTCCACGGCGGGGATGCCGAGCCGGTCGAGGTCGCGCAGCAGCTCGTACTCCCGGCGGGCGGCGCGCTCCGGCACCTCCTTGATCGCCACGACCTCCTCGCCGGCCTCGGCGAAGCGCACCACGTGCCGCGAGATGCCACGCGGCAGGTCGACCAGGCAGTCCTCCGGCCAGACGTCGAGCGGCAGCTCCCAGGGCAGGTCGAGCAGCGCGGCGGGATGCTCCGGGTTGGTGGCGCTGATCTGCAGCTCAGGGCGCACGGCGGTCCTCCTCGGTCGTTCGTCCTCCATCATGCGCTGCCGGCCGCCGCGGCGAGGAACTGGGTGGTGGCCAGCTCCGCGTAGAGCGGGTCGCCGGCGACCAGCTCGGCGTGCGTGCCGACGGCCCGCACCTCGCCGCGGTCCATCACCACGATCCGGTCGGCGCTGGTGACGGTCGACAGCCGGTGGGCGACGACGAGCACCGTGGTGTCCCGCGAGACCTCCGCGACGGTGTCGCGCAGCGCCGCCTCGTTCACCGCGTCCAGCTGCGACGTGGCCTCGTCGAGGAGGAGCAGCCGGGGCCGGCGCAGCAGCGCGCGGGCGATCGCGACGCGCTGGCGCTCGCCGCCGGACAGCTTGGTGCCCCGGTGGCCGACGAGGGTGTCCAGGCCCTGCGGCAGCCGCGCCACCAGCTCCTCGAGCCGGGTGGTCTTCAGCACCTCCCGCACGTCGTCCTCGCCGGCCGCGGCGTTGCCCAGCAGCAGGTTGTCCCCGAGCGAGCCGGAGAGCACGGGGGCGTCCTGCTCCACGTACCCGATGGCGGCGCGCAGCGCGGGTATCTCCCAGCGGGTCACATCGTGGCCGTCGAGGAGTATCCGGCCGGCGGTCGGCTCGTAGAACCGCTCGATGAGGGAGAAGACGGTGGTCTTGCCCGCCCCCGACGGGCCGACGAACGCCGTCATGCCGCGCGGCGGTATCGCGAAGCTGACGCCGTGGTGCACAAACGGCAGGTCGTCCGCGTACCGGAAGCGGACGTCCTCGAAGGCCAGCGCCGCGGGCTCGGCGCCCGGCTCCGGCAGCGGCGCGGGCTCCGCGGCGGGCTCGGCCGGCAGGAGCTGCGCCTCGCGGATCCGCTCCAGCGCGGCGGCCCCCGTCTGGTACTGCGCGACCGCGCTCACCACCTGCTGGATCGGCGACATCAGATAGAAGACGTAGAGCAGGAAGGCGACCAGCGTGCCGACGTCGATCGCCCCGGTCGCCACCCGGGCGCCGCCCACCGCCAGCACGGTGATGAACGCGACCTGCATCGACAGGCCGGCCGTGTTCCCGGCCAGCGCCGACCACTTGGCGGCCCGCACGCTCTGCCGCCACGACTCCTCCGCCGCCTCGTGCACCGCCCGCTCCTCGCGGTGCTCGGCGCCCGACGCCTTGATCGTGCGCAGCGCGCCGAGCACCCGCTCCAGCGCCGCACCCATGAGGCCCACGGACTCCGCGGCCCGCTTGGCGGCCCGGTTGATGCGCGGCACGATGACGCCGATGACGGTCCCGGCCGCGAAGATCACGCCGGCGGTCACCGCGAGCAGCACGGGATCGACGACGCCCATCAGCACCAGCGTCGCCACGGCGGTCAGACCGCCGGTGCCGAGCCCGACGAGGGTGTCGGTGGTGACCTCGCGCAGCAGCGTGGAGTCGGAAGTCACCCGGGCCATCAGGTCCCCGGGCTCCGTGCGGTCCACGGCCGCTATCCGCAGCCGCAGCAGATACGAGCTGAGCCGGCGCCGCGCCGTCAGCACCACCGACTCGGCGGTGCGCCGCAGCACGTACGAACCCAGCGCCCCCACTCCGGCGTTGGCGACCACCAGCACCGACATCACGATCAGCGCACCGGCGATGGAGCGGTCGTGGGACAGGTCGTCGATCAGCGACCGCGCCACCAGAGGCAGCGCGAGGCCGGTGGCCCCCGTCGCCAGTGACAGCAGCGCTCCGGCGAGCAGCGCCCAGCGGTGCGGCCGCGCGTACGCGAGCAGCATCCGCCACGGCGGCGTGCCTGCTTCGGGGGCTTCGTCCACGGCCATTGCGCACCTCCGGCGATCTCACGGGGATCCTACGGCGACGGCCCGACAGCGCCGGAAGTTATCCACAGGCCCCAGGAGCGGCCCCGCGCTTCCGGAGCCGCCGAGCCGACTCCGCGTGGCCGCCGGGCCGTCGGTGCCTCACCCCGCGGCGTAGATGTCCCGGTAGTGGCGCAGCGCCCGGCGGCGCAGCTCCCCGGCAGGCTCGCCCGCGAAGCGGTCGGGCGCGAGCGCCGCGAGTCCCGCGCCCGGCTCGCCGCCGTCCATCGCCTCCGCGAGCGCTGCCGCCGCGCCCGCCGCGTGCGTGACCCAGATCGCCGTCGCCGACCACAGCCCGGGCAGCCCCGTGAACGGGCCGAGCAGCGGCAGGTTGTCCGGGGTGACGGAGAAGACCCCGTTGAGGCGGACGGCGGGCGTGAAGCGGTGCGCGGGCGGCAGCAGCGCGAGCGCCGCGGCCACGGCCCCGTCGAACGGCTCGCCCGGCCAGGGCTCCTCCGCGCGCACCCCGAGGTCCGCGGGTGCCACCGGCCGCAGGTCGTGGTCGTACGTGCCGATCCCGTCCCGGTCGCCGTGGTCGCGGGCGTAGGCATGGTGCTCGGGCCAGCGCACGAACGGCCCGCGCGGATGCCGCGCCGGGCGCGGTCCGCCGTAGACGTACGGGTGTGACACCGGCGTCAGCGGCAGGTCCACGCCCGCCCGGGTGGCGAGCAGCGGGCCCCAGATCCCGGAGGCGAGCACCGTGTCGTCGGCCGGCACGAGCGTGCCGTCGGCGAGCCACACGCCGTGCACCCGCCCGGCGCGTATCTCCAGGCCCGTCGCCTCCGCGCCGTCGGCGAACTCCGCACCCCGCGCCTCCGCCCGTCGCCGCTGCACCGCGGTCAGCAGCCCGGCGCGGGCGGTGCCGTCGCCGGGGAAGTGCAGCCCGGCCACGGCCGTGTCCGGGTCGACGAGCCGCGGCGCCAGCGCAGCGGCCTCCTCGGGCCCCACCAACCGGGCGGCCAGCCCGGCGGTCTCCGCGGCGGCGGCCCGCCCGCGCAGCGTCTCGTACGCCGCGGGTGTGGTGGCGACCTCCAGGCAGCCGGTCTCCTCGAAGCCGGCGCCGCCCCGCCCACGGCCGCCGCCGGTCGCGTCGTAGTCGTCCGTGAGCCCCCGGTAGATCCGCACGGTGGCGCGGGCCAGCTCGGTGAGGACCGGGGCCTCGCCGAGCACGCCGACGTAGCCGGGCGCGTGGCCCGTGGACCCGTACAGCCTGCCCGCGGGGGAGCGGTCGAGGACGGTGACATGACATCCGTCCCGCCCCGCCAGCTCCCGGGCCAGCGACGAGCCGACGATGCCGGCCCCGACGATCACGATGCGGCGAGTCATGCGGCGATCGGACCACGGGCCCCGCGCGGACGGCAACGCCGTCTCACGACCTGAGCACCATGGCCGCCCCTTGTCACATCGGCCGCGCTTCGCTGGTCACGGTGGTGACAGGTGGAACGGAGGAAGGACCCGATGGACGAGCACGAGTTCCTGACCCTGCGGTTCGAGGAGCATCGCGCGCATCTGCACGCGGTCGCCCACAGGGTTCTGGGCTCGGCCGAGTTGGCCGAGGAAGCCGTGCGGGAGGCGTGGTTGCGGGTGAGCCATGCGGGACCGGGCGGGGTGGAGAGCCTCGACGGCTGGCTGCGCACGGTCGTGGGCGAGGTCTCCCTGGACATCCTCCGGGCCCGGGCGGCGAGGGGGAGGGGTCCGCTGGATCCCGTCGAAGACGAAAAGCCCTTAAATGGAGAAAAAGCAGCAATCGGCGAGCCTGAACCCGAGGGAGCGGACGCGCCGGAAGAACACCGGAAAGGGTTCCGCGGCGACTCCGTCGGGCTCGCCCTGCTCGCGGTGCTCGACTCGATGGCGCCCGCCGAGCGGCTGGCATTCGTGATGCACGACCTGTTCGCGGTCCCGTACGACGAGATCGCGCCGATCGTCCGGCGTTCGCCCGCCGCGACCCGGCAACTGGCGCTCCGGGCCCGGCGGCGCGTGCAGGGCCCCGAGGCCGCCCGCGCGGTCGGCCTGCACCACGCCGGGGACGCGCCGGGCGCACGCTCTGCCGGTTCGTACGCCGCAAGCGCCGATGAGGAGAAGGGCGTGCCGGCGGACTGGGGCGTCACCGCGCGCTGGAGTGCAATCGCCGGCGCGTTCCTCGCCGCTTCGCGCGGGGAGGACTTCCATGCGCTCGTCGCGCTCCTCGACCCCGACGTGGTGCTCCGCGCCGACGCCGCCGCCGTGGCCGCGGGTGCGGCGGAGGAGGTACGCGGCGCGGTGGCGGTGGCCGACGTCTTCACGGGGCGGCTCAGGGCCGCCCGCCCGGCGCTGGTGGACGGTTCGCCGGGGCTGGTGTGGATGCAGCAGGGGCGGCCGCGGATCGCGTTCGCCCTCGCCGTCGCCAACGGCACGATCGTCGGCATCGACGTGATCGCCGACCCGGACCACCTCGGCCGCCTGCGGTTGCACCCCCTCGACGGCTGAACCCCCCTTGTCCCGGCCCGCCGTTCAGCCGTGATCCGCCGCGAGCACCCTCGCGCGCCTGTCCTCCCCGGCCACCGCCGGGGCGTCCCCGACCGGGACCACCACGTTCACCACCGTGAGCTGCAGTCCGCAGTGGGGACACGCGTGCGCCGTGCCGAGAGCCGGCTGCTCCGGCACCCGCGGCACCTGCCGCACCTGCGGCTCGGCCCCCGGCGCCGCGCCGTTGGCCCCCGCGGCGACCTGCCGATTCTGGCCGCGCCACCACCGCGCCTTGCACCGCGGCCCGCAGAACCTCCTGTTGGGGCTCCTGCTCGTCCAGGTGAACGCCGCACGGCACTCGGCGCAGTACCGGGTCTGGGTGGCCATGGATCCTCCTCGTCCGGCGCGGCAGGGGGCCGGCGCCGTCGGCTCGGGGTTTGGTGACAAGTAGATCGGGGGGAGGGTTACTGCGCCGGAACGCCTGCCGTAACCGCGGTGCAACCCACGGTCCACCCGCAGCGGTGGTTGAGGTGAAGGCAGGCACAGGAGAGGAGCGCTGTCACCGCGCTGCAACCTGCCGCCACGGATGATGGGCCCAGCACGGTTGATCGCGTGCGGCCCGGTCGGCGGACCGCGGCCCTGCGGAGCAGGCCGGCGGTTGTCCGGTCGGGTTGACGAGGAAGCGCGTCCCAGATCGGCAGGTGAGGTGCGCAGCATGTCCATGGGAGATTCGCGCGGAGCCGGCCCCGTGACGAACCCGGCGGTCCGCGCTTCGGGTCACCCGTCCGCGAGCCAGGCCCCGGCGCCGACGTCCCCGGCCCCGTCGCGTCCCCCCAACCGCTTGTCGGTGAACGGCCGTTCCACCACGCGGCGTACGGCGCTGTCCCTTCCGCCCGGCCTGCCGCTGGCCGAATGGAGCCATCTGGGGCGGCAGATCTTCGTTATCGCGGATTCCTCGGCGTGGTGGCTCGGCGACTGGCTCATCTACGGCAGGAGCCACTACCCGGACCGCTACAAACGCGCCCTGGCGGAGACTTCTTTCGATTATCAGACTCTTCGGAACTACGCCTGGGTGGCGGGGAAATTCCATCCTTCGAGACGGCGGGACAAGCTCAGCTTCCAGCATCACGCGGAGGTCGCGGGGATGCCGGCCGGCGCACAGGACGAGTGGCTGACCCGCGCGGAGCGGGGCCGGTGGACCCGCAGTGAGCTGCGCAAGCAGATCCGGGCCAGCCGCCGCGTCACCGCGGAGGGCGCTGGCGCGTCGCTCGTCCAGATGAGCGTCGTGGCGGAGCGCCGGGTGCGGTGGCAGAAGGCCGCCGAGGCCGTCGGTCTGGGGCTGATGGAATGGATGGTCCTGATGCTGGACGAGGCGGCGGAAGAGCCCGCGGACGCCTCCGGATAACCGGCGGGCGGGCAACTCCCGTGAACCCGCGCGGTGTTGGTGTGGCCGACCCGTGCGCGCCGACGCCCATTCTGCGGAATGTTTCGTTCCGGTAATTGCCCGACGCGCTCCCGCGCCTTGTCCCGCCGGCGGGACAAGGCGTCTTGATTCATGCGACGTGTGACACCGCAAAGCCTTTCTGTGAATTCGTGGCGCAGGCTCTCGCCGGGGTGGCATTTATCCGGATTCTCGCCTTCCACCCCGGGCGAGCTGTGATTTTGAAGAACGGCCATGGGCGGCACATGTCAAATGCCTGGTGGGGTGAACTGTGTTCGGTGAGGCGTGGGGTGTCTGATCGGTGACGGCGCTGTTAGAGTCGATGTCCGAACGGGGGAACATTCACTCGCTTCGTCCGGGAGCGAAGCGAGTAGCGGGGGAGAATCGAATGGCGTCGACAGCGGAGCCGGTGTCCGCGTCGGTCTGACACCATTCCGATCACCCCCACATCCCCTGTATCGAGAGGTCTGACCTCTCGGTCGCCGGTTCTGCCGGCGACCACATCAGTACGGCTGCGTCAAGGGATTGTTCGAGTTCCGGTAATCGCACGAATGGGTTCGGGCCACGGCCCGTCCCACCGGAAGTTGGATCGGGGAGGAATTGAAGTTGACGTCCGTGCAGGGGCATCTCGATCAGACGCCGGTCGAGGTCGACGTCCGCAGTTTACGGAGAGCGGGCTCGCCTCGGACTTCGGGAGAAGATCGCGAGCATGTGAGAGTACTGGCGCAGGCACAGGCCGAACTACCGCCCATCGTCGTACACCGCGCGACCATGCGGGTCATCGACGGGCTTCATCGACTGCGGGCCGCCGAGCTCCGCGGTCAGGACACCATCGCCGTCCGCTTCTTCGACGGGACCGAGGCGGACGCCTTCGTCCTCGCCGTGGAGTCGAACATCGCCCACGGGCTGCCGCTCACCATGGCGGACCGGAAGCGGGCCACGAGCAGGATCATTCTGTCGCATCCGCAGTGGTCGGACCGGATGATCGCGTCGGTGACGGGCATCGCCCCGGCGACCGTCGCGGCCATCCGCCGGCGTGAGTCGGCGGACACCGCCGCCACCGGCCACCGGGTCGGCCAGGACGGCCGCGTACGGCCCCTCAACGGCAGCGAGGGGCGCAGGATCGCGAGCCGGATGATCAGCGAGAATCCGAGCCTGTCGCTGCGGCAGGTGGCCCGGGCCGCGGGGATCTCCCCGGAAACGGTCAGGGACGTCAGAAACCGCATGCGCAGGGGGGAGGGCCCGCTGCCGGTGCCGCGGCAGCGCAGTACGGCGCGTATCGAGAGCAGGCCGAAGGTGGTGGCGGTATCCGCGGGCGTGGCGACGACGGCCGCGGCGGTCCGGATAACGGTCGACGACCGCGGCTCGGCGGTCAACCGGCTGAAGGCCGACCCGGCGCTGCGGCTGAGTGAAACCGGCCGAACGCTCCTTCGGCTGCTCAACATTCACACACTCAGCGGTGACGAGTGGGAGGAGATCATCGGCAACGTGCCCGCGCACTGCCGTGGCGTCGTCGCCCAACTGGCGCGTGAATGCGCCGGCATCTGGAAGGACATCGCGATGCGGATGGAACGCGAGAGCGCCCGCCCGCTGTGATCGCGGCGTATTCCGAACGCCGTGGAGCCGCCGTGGCCAAGCGGGACGGGTGAGACAGCAGGGAAGGCAGGTGACCCCGCCGGAAAACGGGGGTGGTCCCTGCGCGGCGTGCGTGTCTTCGTCTGGTGCTGGGATGAAGACACGCACGTTTCGCTGTCCCGTCGGCGAAATTCCACGCGTGTCCAACCATGCGAAACAAGCTGTTGGACGGCCCGGGCCCACCGCATTGCCGGCGGACCCGGGCCGCAGCCTTGCGCGCGCCGTACGCCTAGGGCGCGCGCCCGCACCACCCGCTCATCGCACCGCCTACGGTGCGCAGTTCGCGGGCATCCGTGACGCCCGTGCAGCCGGAGAGCCCGAGCGCGTCCCGCAGTTCGTCGCCCAGCAGTTCCAGCACACGCCGCGCACCCGTCTCACCGGCTTCAGCCAGCCCCCAGATCACCGGCCGCCCCACCAGCACCGCGGAGGCGCCGAGCGCGAGCGCCCGTAAAACATCGGTCCCGCCGCGGACACCGCTGTCCATCAGCACCTCGCAGCCGCTCCCCACCGCCGCGGCGACCTCCGGGAGCGCGTCGATGCTGGGCACCGCGCCGTCGAGCTGCCGCCCGCCGTGGTTGGAGACCACGATCGCGTCCACCCCCGAATCCACCGCGCGGCGCGCGTCCCGGGCGTCGAGCACGCCCTTGAGGATCAACGGCAGCCGGGTGTGCGCCCGCAGCGCCGCCACCGACTCCCACGTGACCGCCGGCGAGAACGCCTCGGCCGTGTGCGCCGCGACCGCCGAGGCGCCGCCGCGGCGCCGGTGCGCCGTGGAGTCAGCGGCGGCCAGGTGGACCGCGCGCACGTCCCCGGGAAGGGCGAACCCGTTGCGCACATCCCGCAGCCGGCGGCCCATCCACGGGACGTCGACCGTGAGCATGACCGCCGTACAGCCGGCGTCCTCCGACCTGCGCACCAGATCGAGGGTCCGAGCCGTGTCCCGCAGCCAGTAGAGCTGGAACCAGACCGTGCCGCCGACGCCCGTGATCTCCTCGATCGGCACGCTGCTCAGCGTGCTCGCCGTGAAGGGCACCCTCGCCGCCTTCGCCGCCCGCGCCGCGGCCGTCTCGCCCTCGGCGCACACCAGCCCGTGGTACGCCACCGGCGCCACCGCCACCGGCATGGCCACCGTGCGCCCCAGCAGCGTCGACTCCGTCGAGCACCCGGAGACGTCGCGCAGCGTCCGCGGCACGACGCACACCCGGTCCAGCGCCGCCCTGTTGGCGGCCAGCGTCGTCTCCGCGCCGCTGCCCCCCGCCACGAAGTCCCGTACCCCGGGCGGCAGGACAGCGGCGGCGGCCCGCTCGACGTCCGCGAGCGTGTGGACCGCGCGGCCCGGGGAGTCAGCGCCGGGACGGCCCACGCTGGCCGGTCCTCTCCAGTTCCACGGCCTCGTACAGCGCCTTGATGTTCGCGCTGCCGAAGGTCTGCGCGCCCTGGCGCTCGATCACCTCGAAGAACAGGGTGTGCCGCGGGTGGGTGGAGGCGGTGAAGATCTGGAACATCTGCCCGTCGTGGTCCTCGTCGGCCAGCACGTTCGTCGCCCGCAGGTCCGCCAGCCGCGCCTGGCTCAGCGACGGGATCCGCGAGCCGAGCATGTCGTAGTACGAGCCCGGGGTGGTGAGGAACGCGACCCCGCGCCGCGCCAGGGTGCGCACCGAACGCACCGCGTCCGCCGAGGAGAAGGCGAGGTGCTGGACGCCGGAGCCCTGATGGCCCTTGAGGAACTCGTCGATCTGGCCCGGGTCCGCGGTCGGGTCCGGCTGGATCAGCGTGAGCGTCACCGCGCCCGACCGGCTCTGCACGACCTTCGACTCCATCGCCTGCGAGCCGACGACGATGCGCTCCTCGAAGACGAAGTCGAAGCCCAGCGACTGCCGGTAGAAGTCGACCGTGGGGTCGAGGCTGCCGGTGTCCAGGCAGACCGCGACATGGTCGATCTCGTCCAGCCCCACCGCGTCCGCGCGGCCGTCGTCCTCCCGCAGCGCCGGTGCGAACCCCACCGGCAGCCCCGCTCCCGCCCGGGGAGCGCGCTGCACGAGCGTGTGCACCACGTCCCCGAACCCGCCTATCGCGGCCGTCACCGCCGGCCCGTCGCCGTCGTGCGCGGTGGGCTCGCGCACCACTCTGGCGCCGCCGTCCGCAGCCGCGGCGAACGCGGCCCGTACGTCCGCGGTGCGCAGCGCGATGTCGGCCACCCCGTCGCCGTGCTCCTGGACGTAGGCCGACGCCGGGTGCTGGTCGGACGTGGCTTGGGTGAGTACGAGGGTGATGCGGCCGTGGCGCAGCGCGATACTGCGGTGCTCCGGCGAGCCGCCGGTGCCGACGACCGAGAAGGCGTACTTGTCGACCCAGTCGAAAGCTGCGGCCTCCAGGCTTCCGACGTACATCTCCACGTAGTCGATGGCCACGTCGCCGAACGGAACTCCGGCCTCGCTGAAATCATGCATGACTGTCCCCTGGTCACGAAGTGGCATGCGTTTCCCGGACTGTAGGCGACCGGCCGTGAATCTGGCTACGAACGTCTTTTTCTGGACTCCACTGCTGTTGGTCGGCGGCCCCCGGTGCATAAGCTGTTGCGCCGTTTCCGCTATTCGTTCCACGGCTTTCGGGCGGGATCTTCCGAGCGCAATCCTTCGATCAGGTTCTTTCGGGCAGGGGATGTCTGGTGATTCGCTCCATAGCCGTCGTGGGCACCGGCCTGATCGGCACCTCCGTGGCGCTGGCCGCCTGCCGCCAGGGGGTGGCCGTGTACCTCTCCGACGCCGACGCCACGGCCGCCCGCACCGCCGCGGCCCTGGGCGCCGGGGTCGCCGAGGAGCCGCCGGGGCCGGTCGACCTGGCCGTGATCGCGGTCCCGCCGAGCAAGGTGGGTGCGGTGCTGGTCGACGTGCAGCGGAGCGGTCTCGCCCGCGCGTACACCGACGTGGGCAGCGTGAAGACCGTGCCGGAACAGGCCGCGCTGAACGCCGCGCCGCATCCCGCGCGTTACGTCGGCGGTCACCCCCTGGCCGGCCGCGAGCGCTCCGGGCCGCTGGCGGCCCGCGGCACCCTCTTCGAGGGCCGCCCCTGGGTGCTCACCCCGTCGCGGCTCACCTCCCCCGCGACCCTGGAGCGCGGTCGCCGGCTGGCCGAGCTGTGCGGCGCCGTCCCGCTGGTGATGGCCAGCCGCGCCCACGACGACGCCGTCGCCCTCACCTCCCACGTCCCCCACCTGCTGGCCAGCCTGATGGCCGCCCGGCTGCGGGACGACCCAGCCGGAGTCTCCCGGCTGGCCGGCCAGGGACTGCGCGACGTCACGCGGATCGCGGGCGGGGACTCCCGGCTGTGGGCGGACATCATCGAGACCAACGCGGCGGCTCTCGCCGGGGTCGTGCGGAACGTGCACGCCGACCTGACCCGGCTGGTGCCGGCGCTCGACGCGCTCGCCGGGCGGGGCACCGGGGACCGTGAGGAGGGCCTGCGGACGGTCGTCGACCTGCTCGACCGCGGCATCGCCGGCCTCGGCGCGATCCCCGGCGCCCGCCCGGAGCCCCCCGGGAACACCCCGGCGCTGCGCGTGGCCGTCCCGGGCCGCCCGGGGGAGTTGGGGCGGTTCCTCGGGGCGGTCGCCGGCCTCGGCGTGGATGCCGAGAGCGCGTCGGTGGACGCCGCCGCGGGCGGCGGATTCACGGTACGGTGCCGCGTGCACCCGTCCGACGTCTGCCGAATCGCGGCGAAACTCAGGGCCGACGGGTGGGACGCGGAGACCGACGGCGGAGACGCCGAACTCGCACCCGCTCCCCGATGACCCAGGCCGCTTTTCCACGTCCGCGTACACGGACGTCCAACCGCGGAAATTGTCCAAGTGTGCTCGGGCGCGTCCAAGTGTGCAGATTGCTCTCTTGGACGGCGTTGTCGAAATACGCGGGGGCGTGCTTTTCTAAGCGCCGGAAGAAGACGTCGTCAATTGCCTTCACGTAGGGGAATTCCATGGCTGCTCCGGGTCCCGAAGCGCTCGTCGCCGGTGCCGTGCCGAACCTCCCGGTGCCGGGCGCCGCCGCGCCCTCGACGCCCGCCCCGGCCGCGCGCCCGCTGCGCAAGGCCGAGCTGCACGGCAGCGTGTCCGACCCCCTGCTGGACACGATGAACTTCCTCAACGAGATCACGCTCCGCTACCCCGAGGCGATCTCCTTCGCCCCCGGCCGGCCGTACGACGGGTTCTTCGACACGGAGCAGGTCTTCACGCACATGCGGACCTACCTCGACCACCTGGCCGCCCGCGGCGGCACCCCGGAGGACATCCGCACCGCCCTCTACCAGTACGGCCCGACCGCCGGTCAGATCCGCGAGATCATCGCCGAATCGCTCCGCGCCGACGAGGGCATCGACGTGCCGGCCGAGTCCGTCGTCGTGACCGTCGGCGCCCAGGAGGCCATGCTGCTGGTGCTGCGCGCGCTCATCAGCGGCCCCGACGACGTCCTGATGGTCGCCAGCCCGTGCTACGTCGGCATCACCGGGGCGGCCCGGCTGCTCGACGTCGCCGTGCACCCCGTGGAGGAGCGCGAAGACGGCTTCCACGCCGAGGACCTCGAGGCGGCGGTGCTGGCGGAGAAGGCGCGGGGCCGCCGCCCCCGCGCCTTCTACCTGGTCCCCGACCACTCCAACCCGTCCGGCGCCACGCTCACGCCGCGGGGCCGCACGGACCTGCTGGACCTGGCCGCCCGCCACGACCTGCTCATCCTGGAGGACAGCCCGTACCGGCTGGTGAGCCCAGGACCGCCGCCGCCCACCCTGAAGTCGCTCGACCGCACCCGGTGCGTCGTCCACCTCGGGTCCTACTCCAAGACCGTCTTCCCCGGCGCCCGCGTCGGCTTCGCCGTCGCCGACCAGACCGTCGCCGACGACTCCGGGGCCACCGGCCTGCTCGCCGACGAACTCGCCAAGATCAAGAGCATGGTGACGGTCAACACCCCGTCCCTGAGCCAGGCGGCGGTCGCCGGCGCGCTGCTGGCCGCGCAGGGACTCGTCTCCGAGCTGAACTCCCGTGCGGCGGCGTACTACGGAGACGCCATGCGGACCATGCTCCGAGCCCTGGACGAGCGGCTGCCCGCCGACCGCAGGCACGCGCTGGGGGTGCGGTGGAACCGGCCCGAGGGCGGCTTCTTCCTCACCGTGCAGGTGCCGTTCCCCGCCGACAACGCGGCGCTCATCCGCTCCGCCCAGGACTTCGGCGTGATCTGGACGCCGATGAGCCACTTCTACCCCGGCGCCGGCGGCGGCCACCGCGCCCTCCGGCTCTCCACCAGCTATCTGACCACCGAGGAGATCGACGAGGGCACCGCACGCCTCGCCCGCTTCATCGAAGCCGGGGCGAGGGCCGCGTGACACCACGGGGTCCTTCCCGATCTCCCTTCCCCGACCGTCCGCATCCAGTGGGAAAGGACCGCACGTGAACGGCATCAGCGGAGCACAACGACCGCGTAGCAAGAAGCGCATGTGGGGGTGGACCTTCCGATGATCACCGGCGTGGAGAGTGCGGAGCTCCTGGATCCGCGGTCCGCGACAGCACAGGTGCCGGGTCCGTACCGGCCCCGCATCCTCGGGGTGGGCACCGCCGCCACCCCCACGACGTACACCCAGCAGGAGGTGCTCGACGCCTTCGGCATCACCGACCCCAGAATCAGCTCCGTCTTCCTCAACAGCGCGATAGAGCGGCGCCATCTGACGCTGCCCGCCCCCGACGAGCACGGAGTACGGCACTCCGAGCCGCAGGGCGATCTGCTCGACAAACATAAGGCCACCGCAATCGAGATGGGCGCGGAAGCCCTCCGCGCCTGCCTGAAGAGCGCCGGCCACGAGCTGTCGGACCTGCGCCACCTGTGCTGCGTGACGTCGACCGGCTTCCTCACCCCCGGGCTCAGCGCGCTGCTGATCCGCGAGTTGGGCATCGACCGGCACTGCAGCCGCTCCGACATCGTCGGCATGGGGTGCAACGCGGGGCTGAACGCGCTGAACGTCGTCAGCGGCTGGTCCGCCGCGCACCCGGGCGAACTCGCCGTCGTCCTCTGTGCCGAAGCCTGCTCCGCGGCGTACGCGTTCGACGAGACCATGCGCACCGCCGTCGTCAACAGCCTCTTCGGCGACGGCGCAGCCGCCGTCGCGCTCATGTCCGGCGCGGCCCTCGTGGGCCCCGACGGTGCCCGGGGCCCGGACGTACTGAAGTTCGCCAGTTGCCTCATCCCCGAGGCGCTGGAGGCGATGCGCTACGACTGGGACCGCGGCCAGGACCGGTTCAGTTTCTTCCTCGACCCCCTGATCCCGTACGTCGTCGGCGCCCACGCCGAACTCGTCGTCGACCGGCTGCTGGAGGACACCGGCCTGCGCCGCAGCGACATCCGGCACTGGCTGGTGCACTCCGGCGGCAAGAAGGTGATCGACGCCGTCGTCGTCAACCTCGGGCTCACCCGCCACGACGTCCGCCACACGGTCGGCGTGCTGCGCGACTACGGCAACGTGTCGAGCGGCTCCTTCCTGTTCTCGTACGAGCGGCTGCTCGACGAGGACGTCACCCACCCCGGAGACCACGGCGTGCTCATGACCATGGGCCCGGGCTCCACGATCGAAACGGCCCTGGTCCGATGGTGAGAGCGGAGGATGCGATGAGCGACACGCTCACGTTGAGAATCGACGGGGCCGAGCCGCTGACGGCCGCGGCCGTCAAGGCGTTGGCCGCCGTCTGCGACGAGGCGGAGGACGGCGAGGGCACCGGCGTGGTCACGGTGTACGTCACCGGGACGCCCGGGCCGGGCTGGACCCGGGGGCTCGACGTCCAACTGGTCAGCAAGTGGGAGCGGGCGCTGCGCCGGCTCGAACGGCTGCCGGCGGCCACGGTCGCGGTCGCCCGCGGCGACTGCGGCGGCACCGCGCTCGACGCCTTCCTCGCCGCCGACATCCGTGTCGCCACCCCCGGCACCCGGCTGCTCGTCACCCGGGACGGGGAGGCCACCTGGCCCGGAATGGCGAGCTACCGGCTCGTCCAACTGGCCGGCGCCGCCGGCATCCGCCGGGCCGTGCTCTTCGGCCTGCCCATCGACGCCACCGAGGCACAGGCGCTGGGCCTCGTCGACGACCTGGCCGCGGACCCCGCGAGCGGCGTCGCCGCGGCCGCCGGGCTGGCCGGCGGGCTGTCCGGCAAGGAAGTCGCCATCCGCCGGCAGTTGCTCTTCGACGCCACCACGACCAGCTTCGAAGACGCACTCGGCCGGCACCTCGCCGCCTGCGACCGGTCGCTGCGCGCGGACGCCGCCCGGGTGGACTCGTGATCGCGGACGTACGGGCGGCCACCGCCCGCGACGGCTGGGCCGGCGTCGGCGCGGCGCTCGCCCGCGCCGGGGAGACGATCGCGGCCCTGCCGCCGCCCGACGCCCGCACGGCCGCCCAGCGGACCCGCGCCGCCGGTGTACAAGACGAGGCCCGTGCACTGCGCACCGCCTTCCTCGACACCCACGTGGACGCCGTCTACGACCGGCTCACCGACGGCCGCACCACACCCCTGCGGCTCGCCGACCTGGTCTCCGCCGCCGCCGTCGCGTACCCCGGCCTCGTACCCACCGCCGGGCAACTGGCCGCCGAGCGCACAAGGGTCCAGGCCGGCAAGGAAGGCCACGAGATCGACCAGGGCATCTTCCTGCGGGCCGTGCTCGCCTCCCCTGTCGCCGGCGCCCACCTGCTCGACGCCATGCTGCGCCCCACGCCCCGCGCGCTGGAACTGCTCCCGCGGTTCACCGAGACCGGCCTGGTCGAGACCCGCTCCGTCCGGCTCGAACGGCGCGACGGCGCGGCGCATCTGACGATGCACCGCGACGACTGCCTCAACGCCGAGGACGAGCAGCAGGTCGACGACATGGAGACCGCCGTCGACCTCGCGCTCCTCGACCCCGGCGTCCGGGTCGCGGTGCTGCGCGGCGGCGAGATGACCCATCCGCGCTACTGCGGCAAGCGCGTCTTCAGCGCCGGCATCAACCTCAAGAGTCTGCACGCGGGCGAGATCTCTCTGGTGGGCTTCCTGCTCCGCCGCGAGCTGGGCTACATCCACAAGATCGTCCGCGGGGTGCGCGGCGTCGGCGGCGCACCCTGGCACTCGCGCACCGTGGAGAAACCCTGGATCGCGGCGGTCGACACCTTCGCCATCGGCGGCGGCATGCAACTGCTCCTCGTCTGTGACCACGTGCTCGCCGCCTCGGACGCGTACGTGTCCCTGCCCGCCGCCCGCGAGGGCATCGTGCCGGGCGCCGGGAACTTCCGGCTCGGCCGGCACACCGGTCCGCGGATCTCCCGCCAGGTCATCCTCCAGGACCGCCGGCTGCCCGTGACCGACCCCGACGCACGGCTGGTCCTGGACGAGGTGGTGGAACCGGCCGCGATGGACGACGCGATCGCCGCCGCCGTCGACCGGCTCGGCGGCCCCGCCGTCGTACCCAACCGGCACATGCTCAACGTCGCCGAGGAGCCGCCGGACGAGTTCCGGCGCTACATGGCCGAGTTCGCGCTCCAGCAGGCCCTGCGGATCCACGGCGCGGACGTCGTCGGCAAGGTCGGCAGGTTCACGCAGCGGTCGGCATGACGGCCGTCCGCGGCAGCCGGACGCCCGGCTGCCGCGGACGCATCCGCCGCCGCAGCGCCACCGGCCGCCGCAGGACCCTCAGACCGCCCGCAGGAAAGGAACGAGCCCGATGACCACCGCCAGGATCAACGGGATCACCCTCGGCTTCGACGACCACGGCGTGGGGGAACCGGTCGTCATGGTCACCGGCACCGGCGCCCCTGGACGGATCTGGCGTACCCACCAGGTGCCCGCCCTCACCGCCGCCGGCCACCGGGTGATCACCGTCGACAACCGCGGCTTGCCCCCGAGCGACCCCTGCCCCGAAGGCTTCACCCTCGCCGACATGGCCGCCGACACCGCCGGGCTCATCGAGCACCTGGACCTCGCGCCGTGCCGCGTCGTCGGCTTCTCTCTCGGCGCGAGCATCGTCCAGGAACTCCTCCTCGCCCGCCCCGAACTGGTCCGGCAGGCCGTCCTCATGGCGCCCACCGGGCGCGCCGACGGCCTGGTCTCGGCCATGACCGCCGCCGAACTCGACCTCTGCGACAGCGGGGTGAAGCTCCCCCCGCGCTACGCCGCCTACGTCAACGCCCTCCAGAACCTCTCCCCGCAGACGCTGAACGACGAGGCGACCCTCCGGGACTGGCTCGACGTCTTCGAGATGACAGCCGTCGACATGTCGGCTTTCCGCGGGCAACTGGAGCTGCAGACGACGGTCGACCGACTCGGTGCGTACCCGCGCATATCCCGCCCGTGCCTGGTCATCGGCTTCGGCGACGACCTCGTCATCCGCCCGCACCTGTCACGCGAGGTCGCCGCCGCCATTCCTGACGCCGCCTACGTCGAGATTCCCGGCTGCGGCCACTACGGCTACCTGGAGCGGCCGGATGCCGTCAACGCGGCGGTCCTCGACTTCTTCGCCGCCGCCTGAACCCGCCTCCCGCGCCCGCCACCAGCAGGAAGGCACGGCCGGAACCCGTCCGCTGAAACCCCGGCCCTACACCCGGCCGCGCTAATCTGAATGCGGTTCCAACCGAGCACGGGACACGACGAAGTGAAGCGCTGTGACCGCAGTGTGACGCAAGGTGGGGGATCGTCAGCCGTGACGGCCGTTCTCGAACGCCCGTCCGCCGCATCCTCGCCATGCGCCCGCGAGACCTCCGGCAGGTGCCGCTGATGAGGGTTCTGGTAGTCGAAGACCACGCCGAGCTGGCCGACTCGGTGGCACGGGTGCTGCGCCGGGAGGGTATGGCCGTCGATGTCGTGTACGACGGATCCGACGCGCTGGAGCGCACGATGACCGTCGACTACGACGTCGTCGTCCTCGACCGCGACCTCCCCGGCGTCCACGGCGACGAGGTGTGCAAGGAACTGGTCTCCCAGCCCCACCACGCGCGGGTGCTGATGCTCACCGCCTCCGGGACGATCATCGACCGCGTCGAGGGACTGAACCTCGGCGCCGACGACTACCTGCCCAAGCCCTTCGCCTACGCCGAGCTGGTCGCCCGGCTGCGGGCCCTCGCCCGCCGCGCCCAGCCCGCCGTCCCCCGGTGCTGGAGCACGGCGACCTCCGGCTCGACCCCGCCCAGCGCTTCGCCACCCGCGGCGGCGAACGCCTGACGCTCACCCCGAAGGAGCTCGCCGTCCTGGAGTGCCTGCTCTCCGCCCAGGGCCGCGTGGTCTCGGCGGAGGAACTCCTCGAACGCGTCTGGGACGAGGCGGCCGACCCGTTCACCACCACGGTGAAGACCACGATCAACCGCCTGCGCTCCAAGCTCGGTCTGCCCCCGGTGATCGAGACGGTGCCGCGGAGCGGCTACCGGATTTGAGGTACGCCCATGGGGCTGTCGCGACCGCACCTGGCCGTCCTGAAGCGCGTCGGCGCGCTGTCCGCACAGCTCACACCCCGGCGGGTCCGGGTACGCCTCACCCTCCTGTACGGCTCGCTGTTCGTCCTCTCCGGTGCCGTGCTGCTGGCGATCACGTACCTCCTCGTCGCCCGCCCCTCCGGCGGGCTGGTGACGTTCAAGGACGTGCAGTACGGCTCCGACCAGTCCTCCGCGCAGGCGGACACCCGCACCTACCGGCTCGACGAGGATCTCGGCAGCCAGGAGAGCGGCATCGTCGAGGGGATGCGCCAGCAGGCGTGGCACCAGCGGGAGGCGATGCTCGACCGGCTGCTCATGCAGTCCGGGCTCGCCCTCGCCATCATGTCGGTCATCGCCATCGGCCTCGGCTGGGTGGTCGCCGGCCGCGTCCTGCGTCCCCTGCGGACCATGACGAGCACCATCCGCCACATCTCCGCGCGCAACCTGCACGAGCGTCTGGCCACCGGCGGCCCGCCCGACGAGCTGAAGGACCTCGCCGACACCGTCAACGGGCTGCTCGGCAGGCTGGAGACGGCACTCGAATCGCAGAAGAGGTTCGTCGCCAACGCGGCCCACGAGCTGCGCACACCCCTCACCCTCGAACACGCGCTGCTGGAGGAAACCCTCATCGACCGGGGCGCCACCCTCGAGTCCTTCCGCGCCAACTTCGAGCGGCTGCTGACGATCAGCAAACAGCAGGCCACGCTCCTGGAGTCGCTCCTCACCCTCTCCAGCAGCGACCGGGGCCTGGAGAGCCAGGAACCGCTCGACCTCGCCGCGCTCACCCACGAGGTCCTGCCCGCGTTCCGGCCGGAGATCGGCCGGCGCGAGCTGGCCGTCCGCTCGGCCATCGAACCGGCCGGTATCTCCGGCGACTCGGCCCTCATCCACCGCCTGGTGGCCAACCTCCTCGACAACGCGATCGACTACAACGTTCCCGGCGGCAGCGTCGAGATCGCCACGGGAATACGGGACGGGGGCGCCTACCTCTCCGTCCGCAACACCGGCGCCGCGGTGCCGCCGGACCAGGTCGAGCGCCTTTTCCACCCCTTCCAGCGGCTCCGCCGCACCGCCGGTGACGGCCACCACGGACTGGGCCTGTCGATCGTCCGCTCCATCGCCACCGCCCACGGCGCCACGCTCACCGCCGAGGCCAGAGCCGGGGGCGGGCTGGCCGTGACCGTCGCCTTCCCACTGAGCGACGACGGGCCGGGCGAGGACGTCCGGGTGGCCAAGCTCGCGGAGCCCGGCACCGCGCCGGCCCATTTCTGAGACGGCCCTTTCCGTTTCCCCCGAATAACTCCCGTCCAACTGCTGACAATTCACAGTTGGACACCTTCCGGTTGTCCAACCTTGTCGCCTTCTGCCCGCCTGGTTAGTGTGTATTCCGACTTGAGGAAACCCCACCGACGGGAGCGGTCATGGCGAATCCGTTCGACAACGAGAACGGCACTTTCCTGGTCCTGGTCAACGATGAGAACCAGCATTCCCTCTGGCCCGCCTTCGCTGAAGTCCCCGCCGGCTGGAAGTCCGTGTTCGGCGAGGAGAGCCGCAAGGCGTGCATGGACTACATCGAGGAGAACTGGACCGACATGCGGCCGAAGAGCCTGATCGACGAGATGGACAGGCAGGAGCAGGCCGCCGCCCGCTAGGACGCCCCGGCCCGACGACGAACACTGGAGGTAATTCGTGGCCATGATTGGCGGCTCCGGGCCGGTCATCATGCGCGCCGGCGGGCCGGATTCGGTCACCAGGCAGAAGGTGAAGAAGGGTACGGCCAAGCGCATCCTTCCCTACACCCGTCCGCACCGACTCAGAATTGCGGTGCTTTTCGTGGTCACCGCGCTCAATGCGGGAATCGTGGTGGCCGTTCCCATCCTCTTCAAATACCTCATCGACAACGGCATCATGCCGCGGGACACCTCGGTCGTCGTCTGGATCTCCGTCGCCGTCGCGCTCCTCTCACTCCTGCAGACCGTCGTCGGCTTCGCCGAGGCGTGGCTCTCCGGAAAGGTCAGCGAAGGGCTCATCTACGACCTCCGCACGGAGGTCTTCGACCACGTGCAGCGCCAGCCGCTCGGCTTCTTCACCCGCGCCCAGACCGGATCCCTGGTCAGCCGGCTCAACACCGATGTCGTCGGCGCCCAGCAGGCGCTGACCTCCCTGCTGTCCACCGTCGTCTCCGCGGGCCTGACCGCGCTGCTCGTCCTGGGCGCGATGTTCTACCTCTCCTGGGCGATCACGCTGATCAGCCTGGTGATGCTTCCGCTCTTCATCCTCCCCGGCAAAGTCGTCGGCCATCGGCTGCAGCGCGTGATGCGCGAGCACATGCAGGTCAACGGTGAGATCGGCGCTTTCATGAGTGAGCGTTTCAACGTCACCGGGGCGCTGCTCGCCAAGCTCTACGGCCGCCCGGAGACCGAGAACGGCATGTTCGCCGACCTCGCGGGCAAGGGCCGCGACCTCGGGGTCCGCGCCTCGGTCTACTCGAAGCTGCTCTTCCTGTCGATGATGCTCGTCGGCTCCCTGTCCACCGCGCTGGTCTACGGGCTCGGCGGCGGCCTCGTCATCGAGGGCGTCTTCCAGATCGGCACGCTGGTGGCGCTCGCCACCCTGCTCACCCGGCTGCTCGCGCCGATCAACCAGCTCTCCGGCGCCCAGCGGGACATCCTGATGGCCCTGGTGAGCTTCGACCGGCTCTTCGAGATCCTCGATCTCAAGCCGCTCATCCAGGAGAAGGCGGACGCCCACGCCCTGCCCACGGTCGCCGTGAACCGGGCCACAGAAAGCGGAGCCACCGCGAACGGGGCCGGGGCGAACGGAGCCGGCGCGAACCGGACCGCCGCGAGCGCGGCCGGTGCACGGCCGAGCGCACCGGAGATCGAGTTCTCGGGAGTCTCCTTCCGTTACCCGTCCGCGGCGGACGTCTCCCTCGCCTCCCTGGAGTCCCTCGCGGGCCCCACCCCTCAGCGCGGCGACAATTCCTGGACCCTGCGCGGTCTGAACTTCACCGCCCCCGGAGGCAAGCTCACCGCCCTCGTCGGCCCCTCCGGCGCCGGCAAGACGACCATCACCCACCTGGTGCCGCGCCTCTACGACCCGGGCGAGGGCACCGTCAGGATCGGCGGCCACGACCTGCGCGACCTGACGCTGGCGTCGCTCCGCGACACCGTCGGCATGGTCACCCAGGACGCCCACCTGTTCCACACCACCATCCGGCAGAACCTCCAGTACGCCCGCCCGGACGCCACCGAGAAGGACATGATCGAAGCCTGCCGGGCGGCCCAGATCTGGAGCCTGATCGAGGCACTGCCCGACGGCCTCGACACCCTCGTCGGGGACCGCGGGTACCGGATGTCCGGCGGTGAGAAGCAGCGCATCGCCATGGCCCGGCTCCTGCTCAAGGCCCCGCCGATCGTGGTCCTCGACGAGGCGACCGCCCATCTGGACTCCGAGTCCGAGGCGGCACTGCAGCGAGCCCTCAAGACGGCGCTCACGGGCAGGACGTCGCTGGTGATCGCCCACCGGCTCTCCACCATCCGGGACGCGGACCAGATCCTGGTCATCGACCAGGGCCAGGTCCAGGAGCACGGCACCCACGACGAACTGCTCGAACTCGACGGCCTCTACGCCGAGCTGTACCGCACGCAGTTCTCCCGCCGGCCGAAGAACGACGCCCCGCCCCCGGAGATGGCTCCGGTGCCCCCGAACGGCCCGATGATGGACGGCCCGCCGCAGGGAATACTCATCGGCCCCGGGCCGGGAATGGGTCCCGGCCCCGGAATGGGCGGGCCCGGTCCCGTCCTGCACGGCCCAGGGCCGCGCTAGCCCCACGAGTTCGTCAACCGCAGGCACAGGACGCGCAGTCCGCAATCGCCATGAACATCGTTGCCTGATTGAGCTAGTGGAGACCTCAGGAATGTCTGATTCGCGCAGCCCTGCCCTGCCCGTGGTGCACGTGACACCGTGCACCGCCGGCAGCACATGGGATCTCCGATTCACGGATGGCCTCGATCTCGCGGTGCACATCGAAGCGTCCGCGACAAAGGCGGCGGCCGTGGCGGCGGGATTCTTTCACCGGCTGATGGGCGACCGGGAAGTCGCCGTGGTCATCGAGGGGGAGATGTTCGGTGCCTTGCGCATGGAGATCGCTCCGGAGAGCACGCTGGACGAACTCCAGTGGCGGGCCGTGGAATTGCTCGCCGCTTCGGGGAAGGCGGGCAGGGCGGACGGCGGATCGATATCCGGGGGCGCGGCGCCATGTGCGGTGCCCGCTTGCACGGTTCCCGAGTCCATACCGGAGACGGGGGCCGCACTGAGACGGATGTTCGTGAGATTCGCGGAGCGCGTGCGCGCCGACCCGGATGTCCGGGTGGGCGACGTGGATCTGCTGGGTACGGGGGAGCGGGGGCTGGTGGTGTCGGGGTGGAACGAGACGCCCTTCGCGGTGCCGTCCGGGACGGTCCTGGACCGGTTCGAGGAGCGGGCGCGGTGCACACCGAGCGTGTGCGCCGTGCGGTGCGGCGCCGACACGGTGTCGTACGGGGAGCTGGACGAGCGGGCGAACCGGCTGGCGCGGTATCTGCGGGGGCTGGGTGTGGCTCGGGAGTCGCGGGTGGGCCTCTGCCTGCCGCGGGGCGTGGAGATGGTCGCGGGGATCCTCGCGGTATGGAAGGCCGGCGGCGCGTATGTGCCCCTGGATCCGGCGTATCCGGCGGAGCGGTTGGCGTTCATGGTCGCCGACAGCGCAGCCACGGTCGTGCTGACGACCGGTGCCACGGCGGGGGTGGTATCGGAGTCGGCGGGGCGCGTGGTGTCGCTGGACGACGCGGCGGAGGAGATCGCCGCGGCATCGGCGGAGCCGCTGGGCAGACCGTCGGCACGGGGGCAGTTGGCGTACGTGATCTACACCTCCGGATCGACGGGTCGGCCGAAGGGCGTCGCGGTTCCGCACGGTGGCGCGGCGAACCTGGCTGAGGCGATGCGTCCGGTCCTCGGTGCCGCCGAGGGTGTGACGGCGCTGCAGTTCGCGTCGTTCAGCTTCGACGCGGCGGTGCTGGACGTCGCGGTCACGCTGGCGGCCGGCGGCACCCTGGCGATCGCGTCGGACGAGGAGCGGGTGGAGCCGGCGGCGCTGGCGGAGATGATCCGTGACTCGGGTGTGTCCGTGGCGAGCGTGGTGCCTTCGCTGCTGAGCGTCCTTGATCCGGCTGCGGTCAGGGGTGTGCGGAACTGGGTGCTGGGCGCGGAGTTGCTCACCGCGGACCTGGCGTCGCGCTGGACCGGGCAGGCGCGGGTGTGGAACACGTACGGCCCGACCGAGGCCACCGTCATCACCACCGCCACCCCCCTCGCCGCCGACATCGCCCCGGACGACCCGCCGCCCCCGATCGGCCGCCCTCTCGGCAACACCCGCGTCCACGTGCTGGACGCCCGGCTGCGGCCCGTGCCGCCGGGCGTGACCGGGGAGTTGTATATCGCCGGTGCCGGCCTGGCCCGCGGCTACATCGGCCGGGGCGCGCTGACGGCGGAGCGGTTCGTCGCCTGCCCCTTCGCGGCCGGTGAGCGGATGTACCGCTCGGGGGACCTGGCCCGTTGGACGGCGGACGGCGATCTGGTGTTCGTGGGCCGCGCCGACGAGCAGGTGAAGATCCGCGGTTTCCGCATCGAGCCCGGCGAGGTGCAGTCGGTGCTCGCCGCCCATCCGGGGGTGTCGCAGGCGGCGGTCGTCGTGCGGGAGGACCGGCCGGGCGGCAAGCGGCTCGTCGGCTATGTCGTGGCGGCGCAGGGCGGCGTGGACGCGGATGACCTCCGGGAGTTCTCCGCCGGGCGGCTGCCCGAGCACATGGTGCCCGCCGCCCTCGTGGTCCTCGACGCGCTGCCGCTGACCCCCAACGGCAAGGTCGACCGCTCGGCTCTGCCCCCACCCGGGCCCGGCGGGCCCGTACGCGGGCGCGCCCCCGCGACGCCGCTGGAGCAGCGGATCTGCGAGCTGTTCGCTGACGTGCTGCGCGTCGAGCATGTCGGTTCCGACGACAACTTCTTCGCCCTCGGCGGCGATTCGATTCGCTCGATGCTGCTGGTGTCCGCCGCCCGCGAGGCGGGCTTGGCGCTGACCACCCGGCAGGTGTTCGAGGCCGGGACACCGGCGGGACTGGCGGCCTTTGCCGCGTCGGGCCACGGCGCGGCCCCGGCCGAAGCGGTCGCCGACGCGCCGCTGCTGCACCTCGACGCCGAGCAGCGCGCGGAACTGGCCGCGTCCGTGCTCGGGCTCGTGGACGTGCTGCCGCTCTCCCCGCTGCAGGAGGGCCTGCTGTTCCACGCGCTGTACGACGACCAGGAGCCGGACGCGTATGTCGGCCAACTGATCCTGGACATCGACGGCCCGCTGGACCCGCGCCGGCTGCGGCTGGCGTGGCAGGCGCTGCTGGACCGTCACGCCGGTCTGCGCGCCGGTTTCCGGCAGCCGTCAGGCATGACGCAGCCGGTGCAGGTGATCGTCGGGGACGTCGGGCTGCCCTGGCGCGAGGAGGACCTGTCCGGGCTCGGCGTCACGGAGGCGCGGGCGGAGTCGGAGCGGATCGCGGACGCCGAGCGGGGGCGGCGGTTCGATCCGGCGCGGCCGCCGCTGCTGCGCGTGGCGCTGCTGTGGGTCGGTGCCGAGCGGTACCGGATGGTGCTCACCCTCCACCACATCGCCCTGGACGGCTGGTCGCTGCCGATCGTCCTGCGCGAGCTGTGGACCCTCTACGCGGCGGGCGCCGACCTTTCCGTCCTGCCTCCCGCGACGCCGCACCGCGACCACCTGGCGTGGCTGGCCCGGCAGGACAAGGAGACCGCCGCGGAGGCGTGGCGGCGGGCGCTCGCCGACGTGGACGAGCCGACGCTTTTGGCACCGACACGGCACGACGGTGAACCGGCACGGACCGGCAAGGTGGTCGCGGAACCGGGCACCGGGCTGACCACGGCGCTGGCGGACCTGGCCCGCCGCCGCGGCCTCACGCTGAACACGCTGCTGGAGACCGCGTGGGCGATGGTCGTGGGGCAGCTCGCGGGCCGCAGCGACGTCGTCTTCGGCAGCGTGGTCGCGGGCCGGCCGGCGGAACTGCCGGGCGTGGCCGACATGGTCGGGCTGTTCCTCAACACGGTCCCCGTGCGGGTCCGGCTGGACCCGGCGCAGACGATCGCCGAACTGCTCGACGTGGTCCGGGCCCAGCAGACCGCGCTCCTGGAGCACCAGCACCTCGGTCTCGCGGACATCCAGCGCCTCGCCGGGCCCGGCGCCATGTTCGACACGCTGATGACGCTCCGGACCTACGGCGCCGATGCGAGCGCGCCGCCGGAGCCCCTGCGGGTCACGGAGTCCCGGCTGCGCGAGTCGACGACGTACGCCCTGGCCCTGGGCGTGGAGCCCGGCGAGGGCATGAAGCTCTGGCTCGACTACCGGCTGGACGCATTCGACGAGCGGTCCGCGCAGGCAGTGGCGGACCGGTTCGTCCGCGTGCTCGCGCAGATGGCCGCCGACCCCGGCGGGCGGATCGGCGGCATCGACGCACTGGCCGAGACCGAGCGTGCGGCCGTGCTGTCGGGGTGGAATGCGACGGAGTTGGCGGTGCCGTCGGGTTCGGTGCTGGACCGGTTCGAGGAGCGGGCGCGGCGAGGGCCGGAGGCGGTGGCTGTCCGGTGTGGCGCGGTGGCGCTGTCGTACGGGGAGCTGGATGCGTGGGCGAATCGGCTGGCGCGGTATCTGCGGCGGCTTGGTGTGGGCCGGGAGTCGCGGGTGGGGCTGTGTCTGCCGCGCGGGGTCGGGATGGTTGCGGGGATGCTCGCGGTGTGGAAGGCCGGGGGCGCGTATGTGCCGCTCGATCCCGGCTATCCGGCGGACCGGTTGGGCTTCATGATCGCTGACAGCGGAGCCGCGGTGGTCGTCGGCGCGGCCGGGTCGTTGGCGGAGGTGCCCACGGGTGCGGCTCGGGTCGTGCTGCTGGACGAGGCATCAGCGGAGATCGCGGCGCAGTCCTGTGCGGCGGTGGAGCGGTGGGTCGGGCTCGATGAGCTGGCGTACGTCATCTACACCTCCGGATCGACGGGTCGCCCGAAGGGCGTGGCGGTTCCGCACGAGGGGCCGGCGAACTTGGCCGAGGCGATGCGACCGGTCCTCGGTATCGCGGAGGGTGTGACGGCGCTGCAGTTCGCGTCGTTCAGCTTCGACGCCGCCGTCCTGGATGTCGCCGTCACCCTGGCGGCGGGCGGCACGTTGGCGATCGCGTCGGACGAAGAGCGCGAAGACCGGGCGGCGCTGGCCGAGATGATCCGTAAGGCCGGGGTGTCGGTCGCCAGCGTGGTGCCTTCGCTGCTGAGCATTCTCGATCCGGCCGCGGTCACGGGCGTGCGGAACTGGGTGCTGGGCGCCGAGTTGCTGACGGCGGACCTGGCGTCGCGTTGGACCGGCCAGGCGCGGGTGTGGAACACGTACGGCCCGACTGAGGCCACCGTCATCACCACCGCCACCCCGTTGGGCACGGACATCGAGCCGCACGACGCGCCTCCGCCCATCGGCCGCCCGATCGGCAACATGCGCGTCTACGTGCTGAACGGCTTCCTCCGGCCCGTACCCCCGGGTGTCGTGGGCGAGTTGTATATCGCAGGACCGGGCTTGGCTCGCGGCTATATCGGCCGCGGCGGGCTGACCGCCGAACGCTTCGTCGCCTGCCCCTTCGAGCCCGGTGCGCGCATGTACCGCTCCGGCGACTTGGCCCGGTGGTCCGACGACGGGCTGCTGCACTTCGCGGGTCGCGCCGATGAGCAGGTCAAGATCCGCGGCTTCCGCATGGAGCCCGGTGAGATCGAAGCCGTCCTCGCGGCTCATCCCGACGTGTCGCACGCCGCGGTTGTCGTACGCGAAGACCGCCCCGGCGACAAGCGCCTCATCGCCTACGTGGTCGGCGGTGTCGACACCAACGCCGTAAGGGAGTTCACCGCCACCCGGCTGCCCGAGCACATGATCCCCGCGGCCGTCGTCGTCCTCGATGCTCTGCCCCTCACGCCCAACGGCAAGCTCGACCGCAAGGCCCTGCCCGCTCCGGAGGCGAAAGGGAGTGCGGGACGTGCTCCCGCGACGCCGCGTGAGGTGCTGCTCTGTGAGCTGTACGCCGACGTTCTCGGCGTGGAGCGCGTCGGCGCCGATGACTCCTTCTTCGCTCTCGGCGGTGACTCGATCCGTTCGATGCTGCTCGTGTCGGCTGCTCAGCGGACGGGGTTGGCGTTCACGTCGCGCCAGGTGTTCCAGCTCCGTACCCCCGCCCGGCTTGCCGCCGTCGCGGCCACCGTGACCGACGCCGCCGGAGCTTTCGATGCGCCACCGCTCGTCGACCTGGCGCCGGAGGTACGGGACGAGCTGTCGGCCGCCGTCCCCGGGCTGGTGGAGGTGCTGCCGGTATCGCCGTTGCAGGAAGGGCTGTTGTTCCACGCGGTCTACGACGAGCAGGCCGCCGACGTTTACGTCGGACAGCTCGTGCTCGGCGTGGAAGGCCCGCTCGACACCGCTGTTCTGCGGGCGTCGTGGCAGGCGCTGCTCGCCCGCCACGCCAGCCTGCGCGCCGGGTTCCGGAATCTGCCCGGCGTGGCCCGGCCGGTGCAGGTGGTGGTCGAGGACGCCGAACTGCCGTGGCGCGAGGAAGACCTGACCGCGCTGGGCCCCGCCGAGGCGTGGGCGGAGTCGGAGCGGATCGCCGCAGCCGAGCGCGCCCGGCGGTTCGACCTGGAGCGCCCGCCGCTGCTGCGGGTGGCGCTGCTGCGGACGGGCGCCGAGCGGTACCGGATGGTGCTCACCCTCCATCATCTGGCGCTCGACGGCTGGTCGGTGCCGATTCTGCGGCGCGAGTTGTGGGCGTGCTACGCGGCCGGGGGCAGCGCAGCCGGGCTGCCACCCGTGACGCCGTACCGCGACTACCTCGCCTGGCTGGCCCGGCAGGACAAGGAGACCGCCGCGGAGGCGTGGCGGCGGGCGCTCGCCGACGTGGACGAGCCGACACTCGTCGCCCCCGGGAGTGACGGCGCCGCCGACGCCCCCTCACGGGATCTCGTGCGCAGCGCCGGCGCCGCCCTGGAAGAGGCGCTGGCCGGGCTGGTCCGTGCGCACGGGGTGACGCTCAACACCGTGATCGAGACGGCCTGGGCGATGGTCGTGGGCCAGCTCGCGGGCCGTAGTGACGTGGTGCTGGGCGCCGCGGTCGCCGGGCGCCCGGCGGAGCTGCCGGGCATGGAGCACATGCTGGGGCTGTTCATCAACACGGTCCCGGTGCGTGTACGGCTCGAACCGGCGCAGCGCGTCGCGGACCTCTTGGCGGACGTACAGGCGCAGCGGGCGGCGCTGATGGACCACCAGCACCTCGGTCTCGCGGACATCCAGCGGCTCGCCGGGCCGGGCGCGACGTTCGACACCGTGATGGCCTTCGAGAACTTCCCCTCCGCTTCCGACGCCATCGACGCCTCCGCCGACCCGCACGCCGCCCACGGTCCGGCTCCGGCGGGGCTGCGCTTCACCGAGGCGGCGGTCTGGGGCGAGACGAACTACCCGCTCACGCTGGTCGCCGATCCCGCAGGTGGGCTGCGGCTGAAGCTGAGCCACCGGCTCGACTCCTTCGACGCCACCGCGGCCGGCGCCGTCCTCGACCGGCTCGTGCACGTCCTGGAGCGGATGGCGGCCGACCCCGGGGTGCCTGTCGGCCGGATCGACGTCCTCGGCGGCCCGGAGCGGACCCGGGTGCTGCGGGACTTCAACGACACCGACCGCCCCCGCGCAAAGGGTGCGCTGCCTGAGCTGTTCGGCGAGCGGGCGGCCCGGTGCGCCGATGCAGTCGCGCTGGTCGACGGCGAGCGGGAGTGGACGTACGCCGAGCTGAACGAGGCCGCAGACCGGGTCGCCGGCGGGCTCGCCGCGCGCGGAGTGCGGCGCGGGGATCTCGTGGGCGTGGTGATGGAGCGGTCCGCGGAGCTGGTGATCGTGCTCCTCGGCATCGCCAAGGCCGGCGCCGGGTACGTCCCGGTGGCCGCGGACTGGCCGGCAGCGCGCACCGAACTGGCGCTCGGCCGGACCGTACTGACCGTGGCGGACGGGCAGCCGGGCACCTCGGCGGCACAGGTCGTCCCGGCCGCCGAACTGCTCGCCTCTGCCGCCGCGGACCCGGTGTCCCTCGGTCCGGACGACGTGGCGTACGTGATGTACACGTCCGGGTCGACCGGGCTGCCGAAGGGCGTCGAGGTCACGCACGGCGACGTGGCGGACCTCGCGCGCGACGGCCGTTTCGCCCGCGGCCACGAGCGGGTCCTCTTCCACTCTCCGCAGACGTTCGACGCCGCCACGTACGAGCTGTGGGCGCCGCTGCTGACCGGCGGCCGGGTCGTCGTCGCGCCGTCCGGCGTGGTGACGCCCGCGCGGCTGCGGGAGCTGATCCGGCGGCACGGGATCTCCGCGATGTGGCTGACGGCCGCGCTCTTCCACCTGTTCGCGCAGGACGACCCAGAGTGCCTGCGCGGGCTGCGCGAGGTGTGGACCGGCGGCGACGCGGTGCAGGCGGAGGCGGTGCGCCGGGTGCGTGCGGCGTGCCCGGAGCTGGTGGTCGTGGACGGGTACGGGCCGACGGAGACCACCACGTTCGCGACCTCGTACCGCATCGAGCCCGGCGCGCCCGTCCCGGCGTCCGTGCCGATCGGCGGGCCCCTCGACAACATGCGGCTGTACGTGCTGGACAGCTTCCTGCGCCCGGTGCCCGCCGGGGTGACCGGCGAGCTGTACATCGCCGGGGCCGGCCTGGCCCGCGGCTACGCGGACCGGCCGGAGCTGACGGCGGAGCGGTTCGTGGCCTGCCCGTTCGCGCCGGGGGAGCGGATGTACCGCTCGGGTGACCTGGTGCGCTGGACCGGCGGCGGTGTGCTGGAGTTCGCCGGGCGGGCGGATGCGCAGGTGAAGGTGCGCGGCTTCCGCGTGGAGCTGGGCGAGATCGAGGCCGTGCTCGCCGGTCACGAGGCGGTCGGGCAGGCCGTGGTCGTGGCCCGCGAGGACCGGCCGGGCGACAAGCGGCTGGTGGGGTACGTCGTCGCGGACGGCGGGCGGTACGTCACCGAGGACGCGCTGCGCGCGTACGCCTCGGAGCTGCTGCCGGAGTACATGGTGCCGGCCGCGGTGCTGGTGCTCGACGCGATGCCGGTGACGGCGAACGGGAAGGTGGACCGCAAGGCGCTGCCCGCCCCGGACTTCGCCGGCCGGGCGACCGGCCGGGCGCCGAGGGGCGCCGCGGAGACGGCGCTGTGCGCGCTCTTCGCCGACGTGCTCGGGCTGGCCCGGGTCGGTGCCGACGACAGTTTCCTGGAGCTGGGCGGGGACTCCATCACGTCCATGCAACTGGCGTCCCGCGCCCGCAAGGCCGGGTTTGTGCTGACGCCGCGCCAGATCTTCGAGGAGCGCACCCCCGAGCGGCTGGCCGTGGCCCTGGAGACCGCCGGGCCCGGCGGGGAGGCGCCCGCGGGCAGCGGGGATGCCGACGGCGGCTCGGGCGTGGGCGAGGTGCCGTGGACGCCGGTGATGCGGTGGATCGGCGCGGGTGTCGCCGGCGCCGGGTTCACGCAGTGGACGGTGGTGGGCGCCCCCGCCGGGCTGGCGCACGGGGTGCTGGCAGGCGGCGTGGCCGCCGTGCTCGACGCGCACGACATGCTGCGCGCCCGCACCGCTCCGGCCGATCCGCACCCCCGCATCCTCGTCCCGGAGCCCGGCTCTCTCGACGCCGCCGCGCTGATCACCCGCGTCGACGCCGCCGACGTGCCCGACGGGAAGCTGGACGAGACCGCCGGCAGGGCGGCGGCCGAGGCGGCGGCCGGGCTCGACCCCGCGGCCGGCGCCGGGATGCTGCGGGTGGTGTGGCTGGACGCGGGCCCGTACCGCACCGGCCGCCTCGCGCTCGTCGTCCACCACCTCGCGGTCGACGGCGTGTCCTGGCGCGTCCTCCTGCCCGACCTGCGGAACGCCTGCGAGGCGCTGGCCGCGGGCCTGCCGCCCCGCCTCCACCCCGTGCCGACGTCGTTCCGCCGCTGGGCGCGCGCACTCGTCGCCCAGGCCGCGGGCGAGGCGCGCCAGGCGGAGCTGGAGCAGTGGACGAAGCTGCTGGTCGAGCCCGAACCGCTGGTCGGCAGGCGGGCGCTCGACCCGGCCGCCGACACCGCGCGCACCCAGCGCCGCGCGTCCTGGACCGTGCCCGCGGAGCAGGCGGCCACCCTCCTGACCCGTACGCCCACGGCGTACCACTGCGGCGTGCACGAAGTGCTGCTCGCCACCTTCGCCGCCGCCGTCGCGCGCTGGCGCCCCGGCGGGCACACGGGGCTGCTGGTGGACATGGAGGGCCACGGTCGGGAGGAACTCGGCGACCTCGACCCGTCGCAGACCGTGGGCTGGTTCACCGCGGTCCACCCGCTGCGGCTCGATCTCGGCGGCATCGACCTGGACGAGGTCCGCGGCGGCGGCCCGGCCGCGGGTGAGCTGCTGAAGTCCGTCAAGGAGCAGGCGCAGGCCGTGCCCGGCGACGGTCTCGGCCACGGCCTGCTGCGGCACCTCAACCCGGAGACTGCCGAGGTGCTGGCCGCCCTGCCCGCACCGCAGGTCGGCTTCAACTACCTGGGCCGCTTCACCGCCGGCCCCCGCGCGGGCCGCGTCGAGGCGTGGCAGCCGGCCGGGGAGACCGCCGTCGGCGGCTCGGCCGCGCCCGGCATGGCGATCACCCACGCGCTGGAGGCCAATCCGGTCGTCCGCGACACCTCCGCGGGCCCCGAGCTCACTCTCGCGCTCGCCTGGGCCGGCGGGATCCTGACCGACGCGGACGCGGACCGACTCGGCCGCGTCTGGCTGGACATGCTCGCCGGGCTCGCCGCCCACACCGACGACCCGGCGGCCGGCGGGCACACCCCCTCCGACTTCCCCCTCCTCGACCTCGGCCAGGACGAGATCGACCAGTTCGAAGCGATCGCGGCGAAGCTCCAAGGAGGACTGACCCGGTGAACCCTTCAGCCGTCGCCAAAGGCTCCGCCCTGGCAGAGATGTGGCCCCTGTCGCCGCTGCAGGAAGGTCTCCTGTTCCACGCCGGTTTCGACACCGACAACCCCGGCGTCTACGCCGTGCAGTTCATGCTCGACGTGGACGGGCCGCTGGACCACCGGCGCTTCCGCGCCGCCTGGGCCGGGCTCCTCGCCCGGCACCCGGCGCTGCGCGCCAGCTTCCACCGGCGCCCCTCCGGCGAGGCCGTCCAGCTCATCACCCGCGAGGTGGAACTGCCGTGGCGGGACGCGGACCTGTCCGCGCTGCCCCGGGCCGACGCGCTCGCCGAGACCCAGGCACTGGCCGACGCGGAACGCGCCCGGCCCATCGACCTCGCCGCGGCCCCGCTGCTGCGCCTGCTCCTCGTCCGGCTCGGCGAGGAGCGGCACCGGCTGGTGGTGACGACCCATCACATCCTCATCGACGGCTGGTCGATGCCGATCCTGCTGCGCGAACTGGCCGCGGTGTACGAGGCGGGCGGCGACCTGTCGATGCTCAAGCCCGCCCCCTCCTACGGGCAGTACCTGGCATGGCTGCGCCGCCAGGACAAGGGCCGGGCGCAGGCCGCCTGGCGCGCCGAGCTGGCCGGGGCCGACGAGCCGACGCTCGTCGTACCGCCGGACGCGCTCGAAGGGCCGGTGGTGCCCGGGCGGGTGCGCTTCACGCTCGGCGCGGAGCTGTCGGCGGGAGTGGCGGAGCTGGCGCGTGCGCAGGGCCTGACGGTCAACACGGTGGTGCAGGGCGCCTGGGCGCTGGTCCTGGCCCGGCTCACCGGCCGCGACGACGTCGTCTTCGGCGCCACCGCCGCGGGCCGCCCGCCCGAACTGCCCGGCGTCGAGGCCATGGTCGGCCTCTTCATCAACACGCTGCCCGTCCGCGTCCGGCTCGACCCCGCCCGTCCCGCGGTGGAACTCCTCGCCGACCTCCAGCGGCGCCAGGTCGGCCTGATGGCGCACCAGCACATCGGGCTGCCCGACGTGCAGAAGCTCGCCGGCCCCGGCGCCACGTTCGACACCCTCGTCGTCTACGAGAACTACCCCCTCACCTCCGCCGAGTCCGACGACCCCGAGGCACTGTCCATCCGCTTCGCCGGTGAGCCCCAGGACGCCGGCCACTACCCGCTGACGCTCATCGCCTGGCCCGGCGAGCAACTGCGGGCCGAGCTCTTCTACCGGCGCGACGTGTTCGAGCCTAGCCGGGCCGAGATCGTCACCGCGTCCTTCGTGCGGGTGCTGGAGCAGCTCGTCGCCGATCCGGCCGCGCCCGTCGGGCGCCTCCACGCCATCGACGCGCGGCGGCGCGCGCTGGTCACGACCCGCTGGAACGACACCGCGGCGCCCGTGCCCGAGCCGCTGGCCCCCGAATCGTTCTCCGCTCAGGTGGGGCGGTCGCCGGAGGCGGTGGCGCTGGTGGCCGGCGGGGAGTCGCTGTCGTACGGGGAGCTGGGGGTTCGTGCGGGGCGGTTGGGCCGGTATCTGGTGGCGGCGGGGGTGGGGCCTGAGGTTCGGGTGGCGGTGGTGGTGGAGCGGTCGGCTGTGCTGGTCGAGGCGTTGCTTGCGGTGTCGCTGGCCGGGGGTGTGTTCGTGCCTGTGGATCCCGAGTATCCGGCCGAGCGGCTGGCGTTCGTGCTGGGGGATGCCGATCCGGCGGTGGTCTTGTGCACGGCGGCGACGCGGGACGTGCTGCCGGAGAACGTGCGGCCGGTGGTGCTGGACGATTCGGCGGTGGCGGCCGAGGTGGCCGCGTATCCGGGCGGGGTGCTGCGGGCGGAGGAGCGGCGGGGTCCGCTGACGGCCGATCATGCCGCGTACGTCATCTACACCTCCGGCTCCACCGGCACCCCCAAGGGTGTCGTCGCCTCCCACCGCGGCCTGCGCAACCTCGTCGCCGACCGCCTCGCGCAGTACGGATTCGGCCCCGGCAGCCGCGTCCTGCAACTGGTGTCGCCGAGCTTCGACGTCTCGATGAGCGACATCTGGCCGGTGCTCTGCGCCGGCGGCCGGCTCGTGCTCGGACCCGCCCGGCTCGACCTCTCCGGCGACGAGCTGGCCCGCCTGATGCGCGACGAGTCTGTCACCTACGTCGCCACCACTCCGACGCTGCTCGCCGAAGTACCGCCCGCCGACCTGCCGGAGCTGCGCAGCGTCGTCCTCGGCGGCGAACCCGGGTCGCCCGAGCTGCGCCGCCGCTGGCTCACCGGCCGCGAGCTCTTCAACGAATACGGCGTCACCGAAGCGACCGTCGCCTCCACGCTCGGCCGGATCCGCGACCCCCGCGGCACCCCGCCGATCGGCGGCCCCGTCACCAACTCCCGGGTGTACGCGCTGGACGCGTTCCTCCAGCCCGTGCCGCCGGGGGTGGCGGGCGAGCTGTATCTCGCCGGGGCCGGAGTCGCCCGCGGCTATCTGGGGCGGCAGGGGCTGACCGCGGAGCGGTTCGTGGCCTGCCCGTTCACGCCCGGCGAGCGGATGTACCGCACCGGCGACCTCGTGCGCTGGACCGACGACGGCGAGCTGGTCTTCGTCGGCCGCGCCGACGAACAGGTCAAGGTCCGCGGGCACCGTATCGAACTGGGCGAGATCGAGGCCGCGCTGCGGGAGGCCGCCGGGGTCGCCGAGGCCGTGGTGGTCGCGCGCGCTGACGGCCCCGGCGACAAGCGGCTCGTCGGCTACGTCGTCGCGGAAGGGCCGGACGTCGACCCGCGGCGGGTGCGCGAGGAGGCGGCCGCGGCGCTGCCGGACTACATGGTGCCGGCAGCCGTGCTCGTGCTGCCCGGGCTGCCGCGTACCACCAGCGGAAAGGTCGACAGGACCGCCCTGCCCGCACCGAACTTCGCCGAGCACGCCACCGGCCGCCCGCCCGAGGGCGAGACGGAGACCGCGCTGTGCGCGCTCTTCGCCGAGGTGCTGGGACTGGAACGGGTCGGCGCGGATGACGACTTCTTCGCTCTCGGCGGTGACTCCATCACCTCCATGCAGCTCGCCTCCCGTGCCCGCCGCGCCGGACTTGTGCTCACGCCCCGGCAGGTCTTCGACGAGCGGACCCCTGAGCGCCTGGCCGTGCCCGCCACCCTGGCGGCGGCGCCCGCGGCGGAGCACGGCGCCGACAGCGGCGTCGGCGAGGTGCCGTGGACGCCGGTGATGCGCCGGCTCGGTCCGCGGACCGCGGGCCGGGAGTTCGCGCAGTGGATGGTCGTCGGTGCCCCGGCGGGCCTCGGCCCCGAGGCGCTCGCCGGCGGCATTGGCGCACTGCTGGACACCCACGACGTGCTACGGGCCAGAGCGGACCTGTCCGACGAGGAGGCCCCCCGCCTCCTCGTCGCGCGGCGCGGCACGGTGGACCCGGCCGCCCGTGTGACCCGTATCGACGCCGCGGACGTCGACGACCTGGACGGGCTCGCCGAGCAGGCCGCGCGCGCGGCCGTCAACCGGCTGGACCCGGCGAGCGGCGTCATGGTCCACGCCGTATGGCTCGACGCCGGGCCCGCCCGGGTGGGGCGCATCGCGCTCCTCGTCCACCATCTCGTGGTCGACGGGGTGTCGTGGCGGATCCTGCTGCCCGACCTGCGGGCCGCGTGCGAGGCGGTGGGCGAGGGGCGGAAGCCGGAGCTGGAGCCGGTGGCGACGTCGTTCCGCCGCTGGTCGCGGGAGCTTGCGGCGCAGGCGGTGAGCAAGGACCGGCAGGCCGAACTTCAACGCTGGAGTGCACAACTGGGCGCCGGCGCACCTGCGCTGACCCGTCGTCCGCCGGACCCGGCGACCGACACCGTCGTATCGCTGCAGAACGCGTCCTGGACCCTCCCGGCGGACCAAGCGGTGACGCTCACCGGCCGGACGCCCGCCGCCTTCCATTGCGGTGTCCACGAAGTGCTGCTCGCCACCCTCGCCGCGGCGGTGGCCCACTGGCGCCCGGGAGCACGCGGAACCGTCCTGGTGGACGTCGAGGGCCACGGCCGTGAGCCGGCCGGAAACCTCGACCTGTCGCGCACCGTGGGCTGGTTCACCAGCGTCCACCCGCTCCGCCTCGACCTGCACGGCATCGACCTCGACGATGTTCGCGCCGGCGGGCCGGCCGCCGGACGGCTCCTCAAGGCCGTCAAGGAACAGGCCCAGGCGGTACCAGGCGACGGCCTCGGCCACGGGCTCCTGCGCTACCTCAACGCGGACACGGCCGCGGCGGTGGCGGCGCTGCCGCAGCCGGAACTGGGTTTCAACTACCTCGGCAGGTTCCCCGCCCGTGGCGCGGGACCCGTGGCGGCCTGGCAGCCCGCGGGCGAGAGCGCCGTCGGCGGCACGGCCCCGCCCGACATGCCGATACTGCACGCCCTGGGCACGAACGCCGTCATCCGCGACAGCGCCGCCGGCCCCGAGCTGTCGTTCACCCTCGGCTGGCCGCCCGACCTGCTGGACCGGGCCGACGCCGAACGCCTCGGAGACACCTGGCTGGAGATGCTCGCCGGCCTCGCCGCGCACACCGAGGACCCCGCCGCCGGCGGGCACACCCCCTCCGACTTCCCCCTCCTCGACCTCGGCCAGGACGACGTCGAACGGCTCGAAGAGATCGCCGGCACGATCGAAGGAGGACTGTCCCGGTGAAGACCCACACCGCCGCCACCCGTCCGGCCCTGGAAGTGTGGCCGCTGTCGCCGCTGCAGGAGGGCCTGCTGTTCCACGCCGGCTACGACGACACCGGCCCCGACCTCTACACCGTGCAGTTCGTCCTCGGCCTCGACGGCCCCCTGGACGCCGCGCGCCTGCGCGCCTCCTGGGAGACGCTGCTCGCCCGGCACGGCGCCCTGCGCGCCAGCTTCCACCGGCGCGCCTCCGGCGAAGCCGTCCAGCTCATCGCCCGCGAGGTCCGGCTGCCCTGGCGCGAGGCCGACCTGTCCGGTGCCAGAGGACCGGACGCCGCCGCCCGGCTCGAAAAGCTGGCCGCCGAGGAGCGCGCGCAGCGGCTGAACCCCGCGACGCCACCCCTACTGCGGCTGCTCCTCGTCCGGCTCGGCGACCGGCGCCACCGGCTGGTGATGACGACCCACCACATCCTGATGGACGGCTGGTCGATGCCGGTGCTGCTCGGCGAGCTGTCCGCGGTGTACGAGGCGGGAGGCGACGCCTCCGCGCTCAAGCGCGCCGCCTCGTACCGGGATTACCTGGCCTGGCTGGGCCGGCAGGACAAGGAGGCGGCGCGGGAGGCGTGGCGGGCGGAGCTGGCGGGAGTGGACGAGCCGACGCAGGTCGTGCCCGCGGATCCCGGGCGGTCGGCGGTGCTGCCGGAGCAGACCGAGGCGCGGCTGGGGCGCGAAGCGACTGCTGCTCTGGGGGCGTGGGCGCGTGGGCGAGGGCTGACGGTCAACACGGTGGTGCAGGGGGCGTGGGCGTTGGTGCTGGCGCGGTTGGCGCGTCGTTCGGATGTCGTATTTGGCGCGACGGTGGCGGGGCGCCCTCCGGAGTTACCGGGTGTCGAGGCGATGGTCGGTCTCTTCATCAACACGTTGCCGGTGCGGGTGCGGTTGGACGGCGGGCAGCGGGTGGCGGATCTCCTCGCGGACGTGCAGCGGCGGCAGTCGGCCCTGATGGGTCACCAGCACCTGGGACTCCAGGAGGTCCAGAAGCTGGGCGGTGCGGGCGCGACCTTCGACACCCTCGTCGTCTACGAGAACTACCCGAGGCCGCCGGAGGACACCGCGGGCCGCGACGCCCTGTCCATCGACGTCCTGGACTCCCGCGAAGCGACCAACTACCCGCTGACGCTCGGCGTCGACGTCACCGACCAGCTCGAAGTCCGGCTGACCTACCGGCCGGATCTGTTCGGGGCGGACGAGGCGGAGGCGCTGGCGCGGCGGTTGGTGCGGGTGCTGGAGCGGGTGGTGGCGGAACCGGAGGTGCGGGTCGGGGACGTGGATGTACTGGACGTTCGCGAGCGCGCGGCGGTGGTGTCGGGGTGGAACGCCACGGAGCTGGTGGTGCCGCCGGGTTCGGTGCTGGACCGGTTCGAGGAGCGGGTCCGGCGGGCGCCGGATGCCGTTGCCGTGCGGTGCGGGGCGGTGGCGCTGTCGTACGGGGAGTTGGATGCGCGGGCGAATCGGCTGGCGCGGTATCTCCAGAGGCTCGGGGTGGGCCGGGAGTCGCGGGTGGGGCTCTGCCTGCCGCGGGGCGTGGAGATGGTCGCGGGGATGCTCGCGGTGTGGAAGGCCGGGGGCGCGTACGTGCCGCTCGACCCCGCCTATCCGGCGGAGCGGCTGGCGTTCATGGCCTCCGACAGCGGGGCGCAGGTGGTGCTGAGCACGGGAGAGCTGGCGCCCGAGGGTGCGGTGCGGCTGGATGAGGCCGCGGGGGAGGTTGAGGCCGAGTCGGCAGAGCCGTTGGGCACGACGCTCCAGCCAGGACAGCTCGCGTATGTGATCTATACGTCGGGGTCGACGGGTCGCCCGAAGGGCGTGGCGGTTCCGCATGAGGGCCCGGCGAATTTGGCCGAGGCGATGCGTCCGGTCCTCGGTATAGCGGAGGGTGTGACGGCGTTGCAGTTCGCGTCGTTCAGCTTCGACGCCGCCGTGCTGGATGTCGTGGTCACGCTGGCGGCGGGTGGCACGTTGGCGATCGCGTCGAGCGAGGAGCGTGAGGAGCCGGCGGCGCTGGCGGAGATGATCCGTAGCGCAGATGTGTCGGTGGCGAGTGTGGTGCCGTCCCTCCTGAGCGTTCTCGATCCGGCCGCGGTCACGGGCGTGCGGAACTGGGTGCTGGGCGCCGAGTTGCTGACGGCGGACCTGGCGTCGCGTTGGACCGGCCAGGCGCGGGTGTGGAACACGTATGGCCCGACTGAGGCCACCGTCATCACCACCGCCACCCCACTGGACGCGGACATCGAGCCGCACGATCCGCCTCCGTCCATCGGCCGCCCGATCGGCAACGCCCGCACCTACGTGCTGGACGGCTTCCTCCGGCCCGTGCCCCCGGGTGTCGTGGGCGAGTTGTACATCGCGGGTCCCGGCCTGGCTCGCGGCTATATCGGCCGCGGCGGGCTGACCGCCGAACGCTTCGTCGCCTGCCCCTTCGAGCCCGGTGCGCGCATGTACCGCTCCGGCGACTTGGCCCGGTGGTCCGACGACGGGCTGCTGCACTTCGCGGGTCGCGCCGATGAGCAGGTCAAGATCCGAGGGTTCCGTATCGAGCCCGGTGAGATCGAAGCCGTCCTCACCGCCCACCCCGACGTGTCGCACTCCGCGGTTGTCGTACGCGAAGACCGCCCCGGCGACAAGCGCCTCGTGGCCTACGTGGTCGGCGGTGTCGACACCGACGCCGTACGCGAGTTCACCGCCACCCGGCTGCCCGAGCACATGATCCCCGCGGCCGTCGTCGTGCTCGACGCACTGCCGCTCACCCCCAACGGCAAGATCGACCGTGCCGCCCTGCCGACTCCCGACCTCGCCGAGCGCGTCTCCGGACGTGCTCCCGCGAATCCCACCGAGGCCGCGCTGTGCGCGCTCTTCGCCGAGGTGCTGGGCGTGGAACGAGTGGGTGCGGATGACGACTTCTTCGCTCTCGGCGGTGACTCCATCACCTCCATGCAACTCGCCTCCCGCGCCCGCCGTGAAGGGCTCGTGCTCACCCCCCGACAGGTCTTCGAGGCCAAGACCCCCGCGCGGCTGGCCGTGGTCACCGAGCCCGAGCCGGCGCCGGCCGTCGCGGACACGGGTGTCGGTGACGCGCCCTGGACGCCCGTGATGCGGGCGCACGGCCTACGGGCGGCGGCTCCCGGCTTCGTCCAGTGGACGGTCGTCGGCGCACCTCCCGTCCTGGGCCTCGACGTGCTCACCGCCGGTGTGGCTGCCCTTCTCGACGTGCACGACGTGCTCCGGGCCCGCGCCGACGTCTCGGATCCGGCGAACCCTCTCCTGGTCATCCCCGAACGCGGCACCGTCGACCCGGCCCGGCTCGTCACCCGCATCGACGCCGCCGGCACCACCGACCTCGACGCGCTTGCCGCCCGCGAAGCCCGCACTGCCGCGGCGCAGTTGCGCCCCGAGGACGGTTCGATGGTCCGCGTCGTCTGGCTGGATGTCGGTCCGTCGCGGGTCGGACGGCTGGTCCTGGTCGCCCATCACCTCGTGGTGGACGGCATGTCCTGGCGCATCCTCCTTCCCGACCTCCAATCCGCATGCACCGCGCTGGCCGACAACCGCCAGCCCACCCTCGACCCCGTCCCCACCCCCTTCCGGCACTGGGCACACGCACTCGTCACCCAGGCCGCCAGCAGTCACCGCACCGACGAACTCCAGCCCTGGACCGACCTCCTCGCCACCCCGGAACCACCCCTCGGCCACCGCCCCCTCGACCCCGCCACCGACACCGCCGCGACCATGCGTTCGCACACCTGGACCGTGCCCGCCGAGCAGGCGGCGACGCTTACCGCCCGTACGCCCGCCGTCTTCCACACCGGCGTGCACGAGGTGCTGCTGGCGACCCTCGCCGGGGCCGTCGTCCACTGGCATCCCGACACGACGCACCACGGCGTGCTGGTCGACATCGAAGGCCACGGCCGTCAGCCGCTCGGGGACATGGACCTGTCCCGTACGGTCGGCTGGTTCGCCGCCGTCCACCCGCTGCGCCTCGATGCCTCCGCCGTCGATCTTTCCGACGCGCGCGCCGGCGGACCGGCGGCCGGTGCGCTGCTGAAGGCGGTCAAGGAGCAGGTGCAGGCCGTGCCCGGTGACGGCCTCGGCCACGGGCTGCTGCGCTACCTCAACCCCAAGACCGCCGATGCCGTGGCTGCCCTGTCGCGCCCCCAGATTGCCTTCAACTACCTCGGCCGCTTCCCCGCCGCATCCCCGGTCGGTGACCCCGAGCCGTGGCAGGCAGCCGGGGAGACCGCGGTCGGCGGCTCCGCCGCGCCGGACCTGCCGGTGGCGCACGCGCTGGAGGCGAACGCGGTGGTCCGCGACACGCCCGACGGCCCCGAGCTGACGCTGACCCTGAGCCGGCCCGCCGGTCTGCTCGGCGCCGAGGAGACCGAACGGCTGGGCGCCACCTGGCTGGACCTGCTGGCCGGGCTCGCCGCGCACACAGAGGATCCGGCGGCCGGCGGGCACACCCCGTCCGACTTCGCCCTGCTCGACCTCGGTCAGGACGAGGTGGACGAGTTCGAGGCCGACCTGGCAGAAGACGGCCTTCTGTGACCCCGTCCCCGTGAACCCGCAAGCCCCAGACCCCACACCCCAGACCCAAGCCGCAGTCAGCGATCCGCCGTGAGGAGAGACAGAGCGATGACCCGATCCGCCGTCGAGGACGTGTGGCCGCTGTCGCCGCTGCAGGAGGGCCTGCTGTTCCACGCCGCCTTCGATGAGGAGGGCCCCGACGTCTACCAGGGCCAGCGGCTGCTGGAGCTGGTAGGCCCCGTGGACCCGGAGCGGCTGCGGGCGTCGTGGGAGGCGCTGCTTCAGCGGCACGCCGCGCTGCGCGCGAGCTTCCGGCGGCGTAAGTCGGGCGAGGCGGTGCAGGTGATCGCGCGGGACGTGACGCTGCCCTGGGAGGTGGCCGACGTCTCCGACCGGCCGGAGGCGGACGCGCTCGCCGAGGCCGGGCGGCTGGCGGCCCGCGCGCGGGCGGAGCGGTTCGACCCGGCCGCCGCGCCGCTGCTGCGGCTGCTTCTCGTCCGGCTCGGCGCCGAGCGCCACCGGCTGGTCGTCACCAGCCACCACGTGCTCATGGACGGCTGGTCGATGCCGGTGCTGCTCGGCGAGCTGTCCGCGGTGTACGCGGCGGGCGGTGACGCGCGCGGGCTGCCTCCGGTCACGTCGTACCGCGAGTACCTGGCGTGGCTGCGGCGGCAGGACAAGGACGCCGCGCGGGCCGCCTGGCGCACGGAGCTGGCGGGGGCCGACGAGCCGACCCTCGTCGCACCCGCCGACCCCGGCCGGCTGCCCGTGGCTCCGGAGAGCCTCATCGCCGAGATCCCGCAGGAGCTGTACGTGGGCCTGGTCGCGCTGGCGCGCACCCGCGGGCTGACGCTCAACACCGTCGTGCAGGGCGCGTGGGCGATGGTGCTGGCGCGGCTCGCGGGGCGTACGGATGTGGTGTTCGGCGCCACCGCATCCGGCCGGCCGCCGGAGCTGCCGGGCGTCGAGTCGATGGTCGGCCTGTTCATCAACACCCTGCCGGTGCGCGTCCGTCTCGACGGCGCGCAGCCGGTGGCCGACATGCTCGCCGCCCTCCAGGACCGGCAGTCCGCGCTCGTCGCACACCAGCATCTGGGCCTGCCCGAGGTGCAGCGGATTTCCGGATCCGGCGGTGTCTTCGACACGATCGTCGTCTACGAGAACTACCCCCTGCCGCCTGACGGGGCCCCCGACCCCGGCATGTTCGCCCTGCGCATGGCCGGCGGCCAGGAGGCGGCGCACTACCCGCTGACGCTCGTCGCCGCCCCCGGCGAGCAGATGAGCTTCAAGCTCGACTACCGCCCGGACCTGTTCGACCGCGCTGCGGCACGGACCGTCTTCGAGCGGCTGGTGCGGGTGCTGGAGCAGATCGCCGCGGATCCGGCGGCGCCCGTGGGCCGGATCGACATGATCGCCGCCGCGGACCGGGCGCGCGTGGTGGGGGAGTGGAACGCCACGGGGGCGCCGCTGCCCGCGGCCTCCGTGCCGGAGCTGTTCGCCGCCCACGCCGTACGGTCGCCGGACGCGCCCGCCGTGACCGACGGTCCGCGGACCTTGTCGTACGGGGAACTGGACGCCGCCTCCGCGCGGTTGGCGGCGCATCTGACGGCCGCCGGGGTGCGCCGTGGGGACCGGGTCGCGGTCGTCATGGAGCGGTCGGCGGACCTGCCGGTGGTGCTGCTCGGCGTGTGGAAGGCAGGCGCCGCCTATGTGCCGGTGGACCCCGGCTATCCCGCGGAGCGGGTCGCGTTCCTGCTGGCAGACTCCGCCCCCGCGGCCGTGGTGTGCACCCGGGAGACGCGGGCGGCGGTGCCCGGTGACGCCGCCGCGGTGCTCGTCGTCCTCGACGACCCGCCGACGGCGGCCGCCCTCGCCGACCGCCCCTCCGCCGCCCCCGTGCCCGTGGGCGCCGCCGACGTGGCATACGTGATGTACACCTCCGGCTCGACGGGGACGCCCAAGGGTGTGGCCGTGCCGCACTGCGCCGTCGCGGTGCTGGCCGGCGAGAGCGGCTGGGAGGCGGGTCCGGGCGAGGCGGTGCTGATGCACGCGCCGCACGCGTTCGACATCTCGCTGTACGAAGTGTGGGTGCCCCTCGCCGCGGGCGGCCGGGTCGTGATCGCCGAGCCGGGCGTGGTGGACGCGGAACGGGTGCGCCGGGCCGTGGCCGGTGCGGGCGTGAGCAGACTGCACGTCACCGCCGGGCTGTTCCGGGTGCTCGCCGAGGAGTCCCCGGAGTGCTTCACCGGCCTGCGCGAAGTGCTCACCGGCGGCGACGTGGTGTCGGCCGCGGCGGTCGCGCGCGTCCGCGAGGCGTGCCCCGGCCTCTCCGTACGGCATCTGTACGGGCCCACGGAGATCACGCTCTGCGCGACGTGGCACGCCCTGCGCCCCGGCGACACGGCGGGCGCCGTGCTGCCCATCGGCCGGCCGATGGCCAACAGGCGGGTGTACGTGCTGGACGCGTTCCTGCAGCCGGTGCCCCCGGGCGTCGTCGGCGAGCTGTACGTCGCCGGGCCCGGCCTCGCCCGCGGCTACCTGGGGCGCGCGGCCCTGACCGCCGAGCGGTTCGTGCCCTGCCCGTTCGACCCGGGCGGGCGGATGTACCGCACCGGGGACCTCGCGCGCTGGACGGACGAAGGACTGCTGCACTTCGCGGGCCGCGCCGACGAGCAGGTGAAGATCCGCGGCTACCGGGTGGAGCTGGGCGAGGTCGAGTCCGTCCTCGCCGTCCACGAGGACGTCGCGCAGGCGGTGGTCGTCGCGCGCGAGGACCGTCCTGGTGAGAAGCGGCTCATCGGCTACGTCGTACCGGACGGCCGGCCCGTCGAGGCGGAGCAACTGCGCGGGCACGTCGCCGCCGTACTGCCGGAGTACATGGTCCCGGCCGCGGTGGTGGTCCTGGACGAGCTGCCGCTGACGGTCAACGGCAAGGTCGACTGGGCGGCGCTGCCCGCCCCCGGCTTCGCCGGGCGCGCGACCGGCCGGGCGCCCGCGGGCGCGGCGGAGGAGGCGCTGTGCGCGCTGTTCGCCGAGGTGCTGGGGCTGGAGCGGGTCGGCGCGGACGACGACTTCTTCGCGCTGGGCGGTGACTCCATCACCTCGATGCAGCTCGCCTCCCGCGCCCGGCGCGCGGGGTGCGTGCTGACGCCGCGGCAGGTCTTCGAGGAGAAGACCCCCGAGCGCCTCGCCCTGGTCGCAGGATCTGCACGGCGCCGGTCCGCCATACGGGACGACGGCGTGGGCGACGTGCCGTGGACGCCGGTCATGCGGCGGCTCGGCGTACGGGCCGCCGCGCCCGGGTTCGCGCAGTGGACGGTCGCGGGTGCACCGGCGGGCCTGGGGCTCGCGGCGCTGACCGGCGGGCTGGGCGCGGTGCTCGACGCGCACGACATGCTCAGGGCCCGTACCGACCTGGCCGACGCGGCGCACCCGCGGCTGACGGTCGGCAAGCGCGGCTCGGTCGACCCGGCCGCCCTCGTGACCCGTATCGACGCGTCGGACGCGGACGACCTCGACGACACCGAAGGCGGCGGTCTCGACGCGCTCGTGGAGCGCGAAGCCCGCGCCGCGGCCGGGCGGCTCGATCCGGCGGCCGGGATCATGGTCCAGGTTGTCTGGCTGGATGCGGGGCCCGCCCGGATCGGGCGGATCGTGCTCGTGATCCATCACCTGGTCGTCGATGGGGTGTCGTGGCGGATTCTGCTGCCGGATCTGCGGGCCGCGTGCGAGGCGGCGGGGGAGGGGCGGAAGCCGGAGCTGGAGCCGGTGGGGACGTCGTTCCGGCGCTGGTCGCGGGAGCTGACGGCGCAGGCCGGGCAGCCGGAGCGGACGGCGGAGGCCGCCGCTTGGGCCGCGCTGCTCGGCGCGCCCGAGCCGCCGCTCGGCACACGCGCGCTCGACCCGGCGCGCGACACCGCGGCGACCCTGCGCTCACGCACCTGGACCGTGCCCGCCGGACAGGCCCAGACGCTGACGGGCCACACGCCGGTCGCCTTCCACACCGGCGTCCACGAGGTGCTGCTCGCCACGCTGGCGGGGGCGGTCGCGGGGTGGCGGCCGGGCGCGTACGGCGAAGTGCTCGTGGACATCGAGGGGCACGGGCGCGAACCGGTCGGGGACGCCGATCTGGCGCGTACGGTGGGCTGGTTCACCAGCGCCCGGCCCGTGCGGGCTTCGGTCTCGGGCATCGATCTCGACGGCGTACGGGCCGGCGGCGCGGCGGCGGGCGCGCTGCTGAAGGCCGTGAAGGAGCAGGCGCGCGCCGTCCCCGGGGACGGCCTGGGCTACGAACTGCTGCGCTACCTCAACTCCGGGACGGCAGAGGCGATGGCGGCGCTGCCGCAGCCGCAGATCGGCTTCAACTACCTCGGCCGCTTCGCGGCAGGGGGTCCCTCGGGACCGGTCGGCGCCTGGCAACTCGCCGGCGACACCGCAGTCGGCGGCTCCGCCGACCCCGGCCTGCCCCTGGCCCACGCCCTGGAGGCGAGTGCCACGGTCCGCGACACGGCGGCCGGGCCCGAACTGACCATCACCCTCTCGTGGGCGGGCGGGCTGCTGGCCGACGCGGACGCCGAACGCCTGGGCGCCGCCTGGCTGGAGCTGCTCGCCGGCCTCGCCGCGCACACCGAGGACCCGGCGGCCGGCGGGCACACCCCCTCCGACTTCCCGCTCCTCACCCTCACCCAGGAGGCCGTCGAGGAACTCGAAGCGGCCGTGCCCGCGCCCGCGGACATCTGGCCGCTGTCACCCCTCCAGGAAGGCATGCTCTTCCACGCCACCTACGACGACGACAGTCCCGACGTCTACAAGAGCCAGCGCGTCCTGGCCCTCGACGGGCCCCTGGACACCCGGCGGCTGCGCGCCGCCTGGGAGACCGTCCTCGCCCGCCACACCGCGCTGCGCGCGAGCTTCCACCGGCTCGCCGCGTCGGGGGAGGCGGTGCAGGTCGTCGAGCGCGACGTGCCGCTGCCCTGGCGAAGTGTGGACCTGTCGGGGACCGACACCGGCGTGGTGTCGGAAGAGGTGGCACGGCTGGCGGCGGAGGAACTGCGACAGCCGATGGACCTGGGGCGGGCGCCGCTGCTGCGGTTCCTGCTGATCCGCCTCGGCGACCGCGCGCACCGCATGGTCATCACCAGCCACCACATCCTGGCCGACGGCTGGTCGATGCCGGTCGTCTTCAACGAGGTCTCCGAGGTGTACGCGGCCGGGGGCACCGACCCAGGTCGCACACCCGCCGCCTCGTACGGCGACTACCTGGCCTGGCTGGGCCGGCAGGACAAGGAGGCGGCGCGGGAGGCGTGGCGGGCGGAGCTGGCGGGAGTGGACGAGCCGACGCTGGTCGTGCCCACCGACCCGGGACGCGAACCCGTCGTGCCGGAGGAGTGCCTTGTCGGGCTCACGGACGAGACGACGGCTGCCCTGGGCGCGTGGGCGCGTGAGCGGGGGCTGACGGTCAACACGGTGGTGCAGGGGGCGTGGGCCTTGGTGCTGGCGCGGCTGGCGCGCCGTTCGGACGTGGTGTTCGGCGCGACGGTGGCGGGTCGTCCGGCGGAGTTGCCGGGTGTCGAGGCGATGGTGGGTCTCTTCATCAACACGTTGCCGGTGCGGGTGCGGTTGGACGGCGGGCAGCGGGTGGTGGATCTGCTGGCGGACGTGCAGCGGCGGCAGTCGGCCCTGATGGGCCACCAGCACCTCGGCCTCCAGGAGATCCAGGAACTTACGGGGCCCGGCGCCACCTTCGACACGATGCTGATGTTCGAGAACTACCCGCGGAACGACCTGGAGCTTCCCGGTACCGGACCCGCGGACGACACCATCCGCATCACCCAGGTACGCAGCATGGCGGGCACACACTACCCGCTGGCCATCGGTGTGGTACCGGCGGACCGGCTGCACGTGCGGGTGACGTATCGCCCGGATCTGTTCGGGGCGGACGAGGCGGAGGGGCTGGCGCGGCGGTTGGTGCGGGTGCTGGAGCGGGTGGTGGCGGACCCGGAGGTGCGGGTCGGGGACGTGGACGTACTGGACGCTCGCGAGCGCGCGGCGGTGGTGTCGGGGTGGAACGCCACGGAGTTGGCGGTGCCGTCGGGTTCGGTGCTGGACCGGTTCGAGGCGCGGGCGCGGCGGGTCCCGGAGACGGTTGCTGTGCGGTGCGGGGCGGAGGAGTTGTCGTACGGGGAGTTGGATGCGTGGGCGAATCGGCTGGCGCGGTATTTGCGGCGGCTCGGGGTGGGCCGGGAGTCGCGGGTGGGGCTGTGTCTGCCGCGCGGGGTCGGGATGGTCGCCGGGGTGCTCGCGGTGTGGAAGGCCGGGGGCGCGTACGTGCCGCTCGACCCCGCCTATCCGGCGGAGCGGCTGGCGTTCATGGCCTCCGACAGCGGGGCGCAGGTGGTGCTGAGCACGGGAGAGCTGGCGCCCGAGGGTGCGGTGCGGCTGGATGAGGCCGCGGGGGAGGTTGAGGCCGAGTCGGCAGAGCCGTTGGGCACGACGCTGCGGCCAGGACAGCTCGCATACGTGATCTATACCTCCGGATCGACGGGTCGCCCGAAGGGCGTGGCGGTTCCGCATGAGGGCCCGGCGAATCTCGCCGAGGCGATGCGTCCGGTCCTGGGGATGGCGGAGGACGTGACGGCGCTGCAGTTCGCGTCGTTCAGCTTCGACGCCGCCGTCTTGGATGTCGCGGTCACCCTGGCGGCGGGCGGCACGCTGGCGATCGCGTCGAGCGAGGAGCGCGAAGAGCCAGCGGCATTGGCGGAGATGATCCGTAGCGGAGATGTGTCGGTGGCGAGTGTGGTGCCGTCCCTCATGAGCGTCCTCGACCCGGCCGCGGTCACGGGCGTGCGGAACTGGGTGCTGGGCGCCGAACTGCTCACCGCCGACCTGGCGTCCCGCTGGACCGGCCAGGCGCGGGTGTGGAACACGTATGGCCCGACTGAGGCCACCGTCATCACCACCGCCACCCCACTGGACGCGGACATCGAGCCGCACGACGCGCCTCCGCCCATCGGGCGCCCGATCGGCAACGCCCGCACCTACGTGCTGGACGACTTCCTCCGGCCCGTACCCCCAGGTGTCGTGGGCGAGTTGTACATCGCGGGTCCCGGCTTGGCTCGCGGCTATATCGGCCGCGGCGGGCTGACCGCCGAACGCTTCGTCGCCTGCCCCTTCGAGCCCGGTGCGCGCATGTACCGTTCAGGTGACCTGGCCCGGTGGTCCGACGACGGGCTGCTGCACTTCGCGGGTCGCGCCGATGAGCAGGTCAAGATCCGAGGGTTCCGTATCGAGCCCGGTGAGATCGAAGCTGTTCTCACCGCTCATCCCGACGTGTCGCACTCCGCGGTTGTCGTACGCGAAGACCGCCCCGGCGACAAGCGCCTCGTGGCCTACGTGGTCGGCGGTGTCGACACCGACGCCGTAAGGGAGTTCACCGCCACCCGGCTGCCCGAACACATGATCCCCGCGGCCGTCGTCGTGCTCGACGCGCTGCCCCTCACCCCCAACGGCAAGACCGACCGCGCCGCGCTCCCCGCGCCCGACCTCGCGGAGCGGGCGAGCGGTCGCGCGCCTGTAGGTGCGACCGAGGAGACGCTGTGCGCCCTCTTCGCCGACGTCCTGTCGCTCCAGCGGGTCGGCGCGGACGACGACTTCTTCGCTCTCGGCGGTGACTCCATCACCTCCATGCAACTCGCCTCCCGCGCCCGCAGTGAAGGGCTCGTGCTCACCCCGCGGCAGGTCTTCGAGCAGCGGACCCCCGAACGGCTCGCCGCCGTCGCCGGTGCCCCCCGGACCGCTCTCCCCGCACCCGCCCGCGCCCGGGACACCGGCGAGGTGCCGTGGACGCCGGCGATGCGGGCGCAGGGCGTACGGGCGGCGGACGCCGACTTCGCTCAGTGGATGGTCGTCGGCGCACCCGCGTCTCTCACCCGCCCCGTGCTGACCGGCGGCCTCGCTGCCCTGCTCGACACGCACGCCATGCTCCGGGCCCGCGCCGATGTCTCGGATCCGGCGAACCCCCGCCTGGTCGTCCCGGAACGCGGCACTGTCGACCCGGTCCGGCTCGTCACCCGTATCGACGCCGCCGGCACCACCGACCTCGACGCGCTCGCCGCCCGCGAAGCCCGTGCCGCCGTCGCGCGACTCGCCCCCGCCGACGGGGCGATGGTGCACGTCGTCTGGCTGGATGCCGGTCCGTCGCGGGTCGGACGGCTGGTCCTGGTTTTTCATCACCTCGTGGTGGACGGCATGTCCTGGCGCATTCTCCTCCCCGACCTTCAATCCGCATGCACCGCGCTAGCCGACAACCGGCAGCCCGCCCTCGACCCCGTCCCCACCCCCTTCCGGCACTGGGCACACGCACTCGTCACCCAGGCCGCGAGCAGGCACCGCACCGACGAACTCCAGCCCTGGACCGACCTCCTCGCCACCCCCGAACCACCCCTCGGCCACCGCCCCCTCGACCCCGCCACCGACACCGCCGCGACTCAGCGCCGCCGGGAGTGGACCGTGCCCGCCGCCCAGGCCGCCCTCGTCGCCGGGCGGGTCCCGGCCGCGTTCCACACCGGGGTGCACGAAGTGCTGCTGGCGACCCTCGCCGGGGCCGTCGTCCACTGGCGCCCCGACACGACGGACCACGGCGTGCTCGTCGACATCGAAGGGCACGGCCGGGAGTCGGAAGGGGACGTGGATCTGTCGCGCACGGTGGGCTGGTTCACCAGCTCCCACCCGGTGCGCGTCGACGCCTCCGGCGTACGCCTCGACGACGCCCTTGCCGGAGGCGCCACCGCCGGCAGCCTGCTGAAGTCCGTGAAGGAGCAGGTCCGGGCGATCCCCGGCGACGGCCTCGGGCACGACCTGCTGCGGCATCTCAACCCCGAGACCGCCGATGCCATGGCCACCCTGCCGCGCCCGCAGATCGGCTTCAACTACCTCGGCCGCTTCCCCGCCCCCGCGCCGGCTTCGTCCGTACGCGCCTGGCAGCCCGCCGGCGACACCGCCCTCGGCGGCTCCGTCGCCCCCGACATGCCGGTGGCGCACGCGCTGGAGGCCGGGGCCGTCGTCCAGGACGGGCCCGACGGACCGGAGTTGACACTGACGCTCTCCTGGGCGAGCGGGCTGCTGGACGACGCGGACGCCGACCGCCTGGGCGCCACCTGGCTGCGCATGATCGCCGGTCTCGCCACCCACGCCGCGCACCCGGCCGCGGGCGGGCACACCCCCTCCGACTTCCCGCTCCTCGCCCTCACGCAGGACGCCGTGGCGGAACTGGAGACGGCCGTGCCCGCGCTGGCGGACGTGTGGCCGCTGTCGCCGCTCCAGCAAGGGCTGCTGTTCCACGCCGACTTCGACGATGCGGGACCTGACGTCTACGAGGGCCGCCGCGCCCTCGCGCTCGACGGCCCGCTGGACGCCGACCGGCTCCGCGCCGCCTGGACGACGGTCCTCGACCGGCACCCCATCCTCCGCGCGAGCTTCCACCGGCTCGCGTCGGGCGAAGCGGTGCAGGTCATCGCCCGCGACGTGCCGCTGCCCTGGCGCGAAGCCGATCTCTCCGGACTCGACGAGGCCGACGCGGCGCGCGAGCTGCGGCGGCTGACGGAGGAGGACCGGGCCGAGCGGTTCGACCTCACCACCGCGCCGCCGCTGCGGTTCCTGCTGGTGCGTCTCGGCGAGGACCGGCACCAGCTCCTGGTCGGCAACCACCACATCGTCATGGACGGCTGGTCGCTGCCCCTGCTGATCGGCGAGGTCTCCGCCGCGTACGCCGCGGCGGGCGACGGGAGCCGGTTGCCGGCCGTCGCCTCGTACGCCGACTACCTCGGGTGGCTCGCCCGCCAGGACGAGGACGCGGCGCGGGAGGCGTGGCGCGCGGAGCTGGCCGGGGCCGACGAACCGACGCTCGTCGTGCCGGCGGAGTCGGTGCGGGCGCCGGTGCTGCCGGAGCGGGTGCGCTACGAGTTCGGCGCGGAGCTGTCGGCGGGCGTGGCGGAGCTGGCCCGGGCGCACGGGGTGACCGTGAACACCGTGGTGCAGGGCGCGTGGGCGCTGGTGCTGGCGCGGCTCGCGGGCCGGGACGACGTGGTGTTCGGCGCCACCGCCGCGGGCCGTCCGCCCGAGCTGCCGGGCGTGGAGTCGATCATCGGGCTGTTTCTCAACACCCTGCCGGTGCGCGTCCGGCTCGACGGCGCGCAGCCGGTGGCCGACATGCTGGCCGGGCTTCAGGAGCGGCAGGTGGCGCTCATGGCGCACCAGCACATCGGGCTCCAGGAGGTGCAGAAGGCGGCGGGCCCGGGCGGTACGTTCGACACGCTCGTGGTCTTCGAGAACTACCCGGCACCGCCCGCCGGTCCGCCCGACCCCGAGGCGCTGACCATCCGCCCCGCAGGCGTCACCGAGGACACCGGCCACTACCCGCTGACGCTGATCGCCGTCCCCGGCGAGCGCATCCAGGGCGACTTCATCTACCGCCCCGACGTCTTCGACCGCGACCGCGCGGAGGACATCCTCGCCTCCTTCGAGCACGTGCTGGCGCAACTGGTGGCCGACCCCGCCGCTCCCGTAGGGCGCGTGGCCGCCGTGACGGAGGCGAGCCGCGCGCTGGTGACCGGTGAGTGGAACCGCACCGCGGCCCCGCTCCCGGCCGCACCACTGCCCGAGCTGTTCTCCGCTCAGGTGGGGCGGTCGCCGGAGGCGGTGGCGCTGGTGGCCGGCGGGGAGTCGCTGTCGTACGGGGAGCTGGGGGATCGTGCGGGGAGGCTGGGCCGGTATCTCGCGGCGGCCGGCGTGGGGCCTGAGGTTCGGGTGGCGGTGGTGGTGGAGCGGTCGGTGGTGCTGGTCGAGGCGTTGCTTGCGGTGTCGTTGGCCGGGGGTGTGTTCGTGCCGGTGGATCCCGGCTATCCGGCCGAGCGGCTGGCGTTCGTGCTGGGGGATGCCGGTCCGGTGGTGGTCTTGTGCACGGCGGCGACGCGGGACGTGCTGCCGGAGAACGTGCGGCCGGTGGTGCTGGATGATCCGGCGGTGGCGGCCGAGGTGGCCGCGTATCCGGGTGGGGTGCTGCGGGCGGAGGAGCGGCGGGGTCCGCTGACGGCCGATCATGCCGCGTACGTCATCTACACCTCCGGCTCCACCGGCACCCCCAAGGGTGTCGTCGCCTCCCACCGCGGCCTGGGCAATCTGGCCCGCGCACAGATCGACCGCTTCGCGGTCGGCCCGCGGTCCCGGGTCCTGCAGTTCGCGTCGGTGAGCTTCGACGCCGCCGTCTCCGAGCTGTGCATGGCGCTGCTGTCGGGTGCGGCGCTCGTCGTCCCCGCGGCCGGTGGACTGCCGCCGCACGTCTCCCTCGGCGACGCCCTCCGCGCCGCCGGTGCCACCCACGTGACGGTCCCGCCGAGCGTGCCCGCCGTCGCCGACGAGCTGCCGGACACCCTCGAAACCCTCGTCGTCGCCGGTGAGGCGTGCCCGCCCGGGCTGGTCGACCGCTGGTCTGCGGGGCGGCGGATGGTCAACGCGTACGGCCCCACCGAGGTCACCGTCTGCGCCACGATGAGCGCACCGCTGACGCCCGGCACCGACCCCGTGCCCATCGGCGCCCCGATGGCGAACGTCCGCGCGTACGTCCTCGACGCCTTCCTGCAGCCGGTCGCGCCCGGTGTCACCGGCGAGCTGTACGTCGCCGGGCCCGGCCTGGCCCGCGGCTACCGCGGCCGTCCCGGGCCGACCGCGGAGCGGTTCGTGGCCTGCCCGTTCACGCCCGGCGAGCGGATGTACCGCACCGGCGACCTGGCGCGCTGGACGGGCGGGGGCGAACTGGTCTTCGCCGGCCGCGCCGACGAGCAGGTCAAGGTGCGCGGCCACCGCATCGAGCCGGGCGAGATCGAAGCCGCGCTCGGCGCGCACCCGGACGTCGCCCAGGCCGTGGTCGCCGCCCGGCAGGACCGTCCCGGCGAGAGCAGGCTCGTCGCGTACGTCGTCCCCTCGGGACCGTACGACGACGGTGAACTGCCGTCCGTGCTGCGCGAGTACGTGCGGGAGCGGCTGCCGGAGTACATGGTGCCGGCCGCCGTCGTGCCGCTGGAGCGGATGCCGCTCACCACGCACGGCAAGGTGGACCGCGGGGCGCTGCCCGCCCCCGACTTCGCCGGGCTGGTCTCCGACCGCGAGCCGAGTACGGCGGCGGAGGCGGCGCTGTGCGCGCTGTTCGCCGAGGTGCTGGCGCTGGAGCGGGTCGGGCCCGACGACAGCTTCTTCGCGCTGGGCGGCGACTCCATCACGTCGATGCAGCTCGCCTCCCGCGCCCGGCGCGCGGGGTACGTGCTGACGCCGCGGCAGGTCTTCGAGGAGAAGACTCCCGAGCGGCTGGCGCTGGTCGTGCAGGCGGCGGACGGTGCGGCGGCGGTGGCGGACGTGGGCACCGGGGAGGTGCCGTGGACCCCGGTCATGCGGCGGCTCGGTGAGGGCGTCGCGGGCGGGCGGTTCGCGCAGTGGACCGTCGTCGGCTCCCCCGCGGACCTCACGGCGGACGTGCTGGCCACAGGGCTCGGGGCGCTGCTCGACACGCACGACATGCTCCGGGCCCGCACCGACCTGTCCGACGCGGCGGCTCCCCGGCTCGTCGTCGCCGAGCGCGGTACGTACGACGCGGCGGGACGGGTGACCCGTATCGACGCCGCGGGCGTGCCCGACGACGGTCTCGACGAGGCGGCGAGCGGCGTGGCCCGCGAGGCGGTCGCGCGGCTGGACCCGGCGGCGGGCGTGATGGTGCAGGCGGTCTGGCTGGACGCCGGCCCCGGCCGGGTCGGGCGGGTGGTACTCGCCGTGCACCACCTGGTGGTCGACGGGGTGTCCTGGCGGATCCTGCTGCCCGACCTCCGGGCCGCGTGCGAGGCCGCCGCCGCGGGGGAGGAGCCCGTGCTCGACCCGGTCCCGGTGTCGTTCCGCCGCTGGGCCCGCACCCTCGTGGCCGAGGCCGCGAGCGAGCGGCGGCGGGCGGAGCTGGCGCAGTGGACGGCGCTGCTCGGGGAGCCCGAGCCGCCGCTGGGCCACCGGCCGCTCGACCCGGCGGTCGACACCGCCCCCACGCTGCGCAACCGCTCCTGGACCGTGCCCGCGGACCAGGCCGCCACGCTCGCCGGCCGTACGCCGGGGGTGTTCCACTGCGGCGTCCACGAGGTGCTGCTCGCCACGCTCGCCGGGGCGGTCGCGGGGTGGCGGCCGGGCGCGTACGACGGCGTGCTCGTGGACATCGAGGGGCACGGCCGCGAGCCGGTCGGCGGCCTCGATCTCACGCGGACGGTGGGCTGGTTCACCGGCGTGCACCCGCTGCGGCTGCGGATCTCGGGCATCGACCTCGACGGCGTACGGGCCGGGGGCGCCGCGGCCGGCGAGCTGCTGAAGTCCGTCAAGGAACAGGCGCAGGAGATCCCCGGCGACGGCCTCGGCCACGAGCTGCTGCGCCACCTCAACCCCGAGACGGCGGAGGCGATGGCGGCGCTGCCGCAGCCGCAGATCGGCTTCAACTACCTCGGCCGCTTCCCCGCCGCCGGCCCCGCGGGTCCCGTACGCGCCTGGCAGCCGGCCGGCGAGACCGCGGTCGGCGGCTCCGCCGCCGCCGGCATGCCCGTGGCGCACGCGCTGGAGGCGGGCGCCGTCGTGCAGGACGGGCCGGCGGGCCCGGCGCTGACGGTGACCCTGTCGTGGGCCGGCGGGCTGCTTGCCGACGCGGACGCCGAACGCCTCGGCGCCGCCTGGCTGGAGCTGCTGGCCGGGCTCGCCGCGCACACCGAGGACCCGGACGCCGGCGGGCATACGCCCTCCGACTTCCCCCTGCTCGACCTCGCCCAGAACCAGATCGAAGAGCTCGAAGCGGCGTTCGCCGACGAGCAGTCCCAGCCGGGCCGACCGGCGCGAAGCCGTTGATGAGGAGAGTGCGATGAGCCGATCCCTGGTCGAGGACGTGTGGCCGCTGTCGCCGCTGCAGGAAGGCATGCTCTTCCACGCGGCGCTCGCCGGTACCGGACCCGACGTCTACACCGTGCAGTCCGCCCTGGACATCGAAGGTCCCCTGGACCCCGCCCGGCTGCGCGCGTCGTGGCAGGCGCTCCTCGCCCGGCACGCCGCGCTGCGCGCCTGCTTCCGGCAGGTCAGCGGCGCGAAGATGGTGCAGGTCATCGCGCGTGACGTGGAGCTGCCGTGGCGGGAGGAGGACCTGTCCGGGCTCACCGAGGACGACGCGAGGGCCGAGCTGGACCGGCTCACGGCGCGCCGGCTCGCCGAGCGGATCGACCTGGCGAGCGCGCCGCTGATGCGCTTCCTCCTCGTCCGTCTCGGGGCGGACCGGCACCGGCTGGTGATGACGTTCCACCACATCCTCATGGACGGCTGGTCGATGCCCGTCCTGCTCACCGAGCTGTCCGCCGTCTACGCCGCCGGGGGCGACGCCTCGAAGCTGAAGAGAGTGCCGTCGTACGGCCAGTACCTGGCGTGGCTGGGCCGCCAGGACAAGGACGCGGCGCGCGCCGCCTGGCGGGCGGAGCTGGCGGGAGCCGACGAACCGACGCTCGTCGTCCCCGCCGACCCGGCGCGCGCGGCCGTCTTCCCCGAGCACGTCTTCGGCGACGTCCCCGAGGACGTCACGAAGGGCCTGCGGGACCTGGCCCGCGCGGAGGGCCTCACCCTCAACACCGTGGTGCAGGGCGCCTGGTCGCTGGTCCTGGCCCGGCTGGCGCGCCGCACGGACGTCGTCTTCGGCGCCACCGCCGCCGGGCGGCCCGCGGAGCTGGCGGGCGTCGAGTCGATGGTGGGCCTGCTGCTCAACACCCTGCCGGTGCGCGTACGGCTCGACGGCGGGCAGCCCGTGACGGAGCTGCTGGCCGACCTCCAGCGGCGCCAGTCGGAGCTGATGGCGCACCAGCACCTCGGGCTGCCGGAGGTGCAGCGCCTCGCGGGCCCCGGCGCGGTCTTCGACACCCTGGTGCTCTACGAGAGCTTCCCCCCGCCGCCCGCCGGGGCTGGCGGTCCGGGCGCGCTCACCATCCGCCCCTCGGGTATGTCCCGGGACGCGGCGCACTACCCGCTGACGCTGGTCGTGACCCCGGCCGGGGACCGGCTGCGCTGCAAACTCGACTACCGGCCCGATCTGTTCGACCCCGCCGCCGCCACGGCGATCTTCCGGCGGGTGGTGCGGGTGCTGGAGCAGGTGGTGGCGGACCCGTCGGTGCGGGTGGGAGACGTGGACGTACTGGCGGACGGGGAGCGGACGCCGGTGGTGTCGGGCTGGAACGCGACGGAGTTGGCGGTGCCGTCGGGTTCGGTGCTGGACCGGTTCGAGGCGCGGGCGCGGCGGGCGCCGGAGGCGGTGGCCGTGCGGTGCGGGGCGGAGGAGTTGTCGTACGGGGAGCTGGACGCGCGGGCGAATCGGCTGGCGCGGTATCTGCGGCGGCTCGGGGTGGGCCGGGAGTCGCGGGTGGGGTTGTGTCTGCCGCGGGGGGTCGAGATGGTCGCGGGGATGCTCGCGGCGTGGAAGGCCGGGGGCGCGTATGTGCCGCTCGACCCCGCCTATCCGGCCGAGCGGCTGGCGTTCATGGTGGCCGACAGCCGGGCGCAGGTCGTGCTGAGTACCGGAGACCTTGCGCCCAAGGGCGCGGTGCGGCTGGACGAGGCCGCGGGGGAGATCGCGGCGGAGTCGGTGGAGCCGCTGGGCACGGTGCTGGAGCCGGGGCAGCTCGCGTACGTGATCTACACCTCCGGATCCACGGGCCGCCCCAAGGGCGTCGCGGTGCCCCACCGCGGCCCGGCGAACCTGGCCGAGGCGATGCGTCCGGTCCTGGGGATGGCGGAGGACGTGACGGCGTTGCAGTTCGCGTCGTTCAGCTTCGACGCCGCGGTACTGGACGTCGCCGTCACCCTGGCGGCGGGAGGCACGCTGGCGATCGCGTCGGACGAGGAGCGGGTGGAGCCCGCGGCGCTGGCCGGGATGGTCCGTAGCGCCGGGGTGTCCGTGGCGAGTGTGGTGCCGTCCCTCCTGAGCGTCCTCGACCCGGCCGCGGTCACGGGCGTACGGAACTGGGTGCTGGGCGCCGAACTGCTCACCGCCGACCTGGCGTCCCGCTGGACCGGCCAGGCGCGGGTGTGGAACACGTACGGCCCGACCGAGGCCACCGTCATCACCACCGCCACCCCCCTCGACGCGGACCTCAATCCCGCCGACCCGCCGCCCCCCATCGGCCGCCCCATCGGCAACACCCGCACCTACGTCCTCGACGACTTCCTCCGGCCCGTGCCGCAGGGCGTCACCGGTGAGGTGTACATCGCGGGACCGGGCCTGGCCCGCGGCTACATCGGCCGGGGCGGGCTCACCGCAGAACGCTTCGTCGCCTGCCCCTTCGAGCCCGGCGCACGCATGTACCGCTCCGGCGACCTCGCCGCCTGGAAGCCCGACGGGCAACTGGCCTTCCGCGGCCGCGCCGACGAGCAGGTCAAGATCCGCGGCTTCCGCGTCGAACCCGGCGAGATCGAAGCCGTCCTCGCCGCCCACCCCGACGTGTCCCGCGCCGCCGTGGTCGTACGCGAGGACCGCCCTGGCGACAAGAGGCTCGTCGCCTACGTCGTCCCCGGCGGCCCGGATGCGGACATCGACGCCGTGCGCGCCCACGCCGCCGCCCGGCTGCCCGCGCACATGCTGCCCGCCGCCGTGCTCGCCCTGGAGAGCCTGCCGCTGACGCCCAGCGGCAAGCTCGACCGCGCCGCCCTGCCCGCCCCCGACTTCGCCGAGCGCGCCACCGGCCGTGCACCCGAGGGTGAGACCGAGGAGGCGCTGTGCGCGCTCTTCGCCGACGTCCTCGGCGTCGAACGGGTCGGCGCCGACGACAGCTTCTTCGACCTCGGCGGCGACTCCGGCCTCGCGATGCGCCTCGCCGGCCGGATCCGGGAGGACTTCGGCGCCGAGCTGAACATGCGGCAGTTCTTCGGCGCCCCCACCCCCGTGGGCGTGACGCGGATGCTGGCGTCCAAGACCCGCCCCGCCCTGCGCGCCGTCGAGCACCCGGACGAAGTACCGGCGTCCGCCGGCCAGGTGCGCACGTGGCTGATGGACCGGCTCGCCGAGGACTCCGCCGCGTACCGCACGTCCGTCGCGCTGCGCCTCACCGGCGAACTGGACCGCGACGCGCTCCGCGCGGCACTCGGCGACATCGCGGCCCGCCACGATGCGCTGCGCACCATCTTCGCCGCCGAAGGCGGCGCCGGCCTGCGGCAGCGCGTCCTCGGCCCGGCCGCCGCGCGGCCCGCGCCGGAGGTGGTCCCCGCCACCGAGGCGGAGCTGCCGGAGCTGCTGGCGGCCCGCGCCGCGCACGTCTTCGACCTCACCGTCGAACCGCCGTGGACGCAGACCCTGTTCACGCTGTCGGAGACGGAGCACGTCCTGCTCCTCGTCGTGCACCGCATCGCCGCCGACGACGAGTCGCTCGACGTCATGCTGCGCGACCTGTCGGCGGCGTACGGGGCGCGCCGCGAGGGGCGTACGCCCGAACGCGCGCCGCTGCCGCTGCAGTTCGCCGACTACGCGCTCTGGGAACGCGAACTCCTCGCCGGCGAGGACGACCCGGAGAGTCTGATCAGCGACCAACTGGTGTACTGGAAGGACACCCTCGCCGGGCTCGCCCCGGAGCTGCGGCTGCCCGCCGACCGGCCGCGGCCCCAGCTCGCGACGCACCGCACCGGGCAGGTGCCGCTGCGCGTCGAGGCCGACGTGCACGAGCGGCTGACGGAGCTGGACGAGGCCGGCGAAGGCGCGTTCACCGTCGTGCAGGCGGCGCTCGCGCTGCTGCTCACCCGGCTGGGCGCGGGCGCCGACATCACCGTGGGCGCGCTGCTGCCGCGGCGGGACGAGGAGGGCGCGCTGGAGGGCGTGGTGGGACCCTTCGCCGGCCCGATCGCGCTGCGCACCGACACCTCGGGCGACCCCACCTTCCGCGAACTCCTCGGCCGCGTACGGGAGGCGAACCTCGAAGCGCGCCGCCACCAGGACCTGCCATTCGAGCGCCTGGTCGACGTGCTGGAGCTGCCGCCGTCCGCGGCGCGGCACCCCGTCGTGCAGGTCATGCTCGACGTGCGCGACGGCACCACCGGCGAGGAGGACACCTCCGAGCTGCCCGGGCTGAGCACCGGCCGCCTCGACCTCGGCCCCGCCGCGTCCGAGCTGGACCTGTCGGTGAGCCTCAGCGAGTGGTATCGCGCGGACGGCTCGGGGGACGGCCTCGACGGCCATCTGCGCTACGCCGCCGAGCTGTTCGACGCGGACACCGCCGCCGCGCTCGCCCGCCGCCTCGTGCGCGTACTGCGGCAGGTCGCGGACGACCCGGACGTACGCCTCGGCGACGTCGACGTGCTGCTGGACCCGGCAGAGCACCACCGGCTCGTACGGGAGTGGAACGACACCGCGGCCCCGCTGCCGGACACCACCGTCGTCGGGCTCCTCGCCGGCCGGGCGGCCCGCACCCCCGACGCCGTCGCCGTCACCGACCAGGACGGCGCGCTGACGTACGGGGCGCTGGACACCGCCTCCGGGATGCTCGCCCGCCGGCTGGCCGCCCGCGGCGTCGGCGCGGAGGACACCGTCGCTGTGGCGCTGCCGCTGGGCGCCCGGCTTGCCGTCGCGCTCCTCGGGGTGCTGAAGGCCGGCGCCGCCTGCCTGTTCACCGGACCCGACCGGCCGATGCAGGCGCTCGCGCCGCTGCGCGGCCACCGGCCCGCCGCGCTGATCTGCACCGCGACCACCGCAGGACTGCTGCCCGCCGACCACGCGATGACGGTCGTCCCGCTCGGCAATCCCGTCCTGGCCGCCGCCCGCGGCACGTACGCGGGACCGGGGCCCGACGGCGAGACGGGCACCGCGGTGCCGCGCCCCGGCCACGCCGCGCTGCTGCTGGACTCCACGACGCCGCACGGCGTGCCCGCGGGCGTCGTGGTCGAGCACCGCTCGCTGGTCGGCCACCTCGCGGACGGAGCCGACGAGGTCCCGGACCGCGCGGCGGACGAGGGCCCGCGGCACCTGACCCTGGACGAACGGGCCCCCGTCGAGGCCGTGGTCACCCCGCTGCTCCGCGCGCTCTGCGCCGGCGAGAGCGTCCTGCTCGGCAAGCCCGACCCCCGCGCCGCCCGCCGTGCGCTCACCACCCGCGACCTGCTCTGGACCCTGGCGGAACTGCCCGCAGGCGACCCGTCGTTCGCGGAGGTCACCGTCATCGAGGACGGCGCCGCCGCCTCCGACGTCGACGCCCGCGAATGGCGCGCCCGGCACCCGGACGCCGCGCTGGTCACCGGCTACGGCCCGGCCGGCACCGCGGGACCCTGGCTGCACCACCGCACCGCCCCCGGCGCGCCCCTGCCCGCCGAGGTGCCCACCGGCAGCCTGGGACCCCACACCCGCGCCTACGTCCTCGACGACCGGCTCCGCCCCGTCCCGCCCGGCGCCGTCGGCGACCTGTACGTCGCCGGCGCCACCCTCGCCCGTGGCTACCACGGCAGCACCCGGCTCACCGGCGAGCACTTCGTTGCCTGCCCGTACGGCCCTGCTGGGGAGCGGATGCTGCGTACCGGCGAGCGCGCCAGGTGGAGCACCGCGGGGCTGCTGACCGTACGCGACAGGCAGGCCGAGGAGCACGACGCGGCGCTCGCGCAGGCCCGCCGCCCCGAGGGCGGCGGCGACCTCGGCGTGCTGCTCCCGTTGCGACAGCAGGGCAGCGGCGCGCCGCTGTTCTGCGTGCACTCCGCCACCGGCCTCGCCTGGAGCTACGCGGTCCTCGTGCCGCACCTCCCGCGGGACCGGCCGGTGTACGGCATCCAGGCGCGCGGCCTCGCCGGGCCCGAGCCGATGCCGAAGAGCGTCGCCGAGATGGCCGCCGACTACGCCGACGAGATGCGGACCGTGCAGCCCGAGGGCCCGTACCACCTGCTCGGCTGGTCCTTCGGCGGCATGCTCGCGCAGGCGGTCGCGGCCCGGCTGGAGGAGCAGGGCGAGCGCGTGGAACTGCTCGCGCTGCTGGACGCGTACCCCGACGGCGGGGCCGGCACCTCGCTCTTCTCCAACGAGGACGCCGCCGGCCGCTCCGCCGCCACCTCCGCCCCGCGGGGCCGGCTCCTCGGCCCCGGCGGCGACGAAGCCGCGGTGCCCGGGGTCAGCGGCCGGCTGCGCTCGCGGATGGACCAGGTCATGCGCAACTCGGCCGGGTTCGCCCCCGAGCACACCCCGCGCCGCACGACGGGCGACCTGCTGCTCTTCGTCGCCACCGAGGACCGCCCGGCGGGGCTCCCCGTCGCCGACGCCGTCGAGAGCTGGAAGCCGTACGTCGCCGGAAACGTCGAGCCGCACGAGATCGAGGCCGACCACTTCGGAATGCTGAAATCCGCCCCCGCGGCGCACATCGGCCGCATTCTCGCCGAGCGGCTGGGCATTCCCGGCGAGACCACGGAGAAATGAGCGTGGCATTGCGGGATACGGAATCCGGCAACCCGTATTCCGTATCCCGCGGTGCGACCCGGAAAAGCGCGCCCTCAGCCCCGGCGGCGTGCAGAAATGACGCACGAATTCAGGGAGAAGGAGCGCGCCCATGGCCAAGTCACCGGAGATTCCCGTACACAACCGCAGGGACGGTCTCGAACCCCTGCCCGAGCTGCGCCGGATGAGCCGGGAGACGCCGCTGCTCGAAACCCCGCGCGACTGGGTCGCCACCGGCCAGGCCGAGGTGCGCCAGATCCTCGGCGACGCCGACCGCTTCAGCACCATGCCGCCCGCCGACACCGAGGAGGACCGGCGGCGCCAGATCCAGGAGGGCAACCTCCTGCAGTACGACCCGCCGGACCACACCCGGCTGCGCCAGATGCTCACCCCCGAGTTCACCAACCGGCGGATGCGCAGACTGGAGCCCTTCATCGAGGAGATCGTCGCCGAACGCCTCGACGCCCTCGAACGCGCGGGACGGCCCGCCGACTTCATGCGCCACTTCGCCTGGCCCATCCCCGGGCTCGTCAGTTGCGCGCTGCTCGGCGTGCCCCGTGACGACCAGGCGGAGCTGGCCCGCAACCTCGACATCAGCCGGGCCGGCAACCGCAGCCGCAGACAGCAGATGACCGCGGGAAAGGCGTACGTCGGGTACATGAGCCAGCTCGTCGCGCGCAAGCGCCGCGACCCCGGCGACGACCTGCTCGGCATGCTGATCCGCGAGCACGGCGACGACGTCAGCGACACCGAGCTGACCGGCATCGGCACCTCGCTGATGGCCGCGGGATACGAGAACGTCGCCGGCACCCTCGGCCTCGGCACCATGCTGCTGCTCGGCCACCCCGACCAGCTCGCGCTGCTGCTGGAGAAGCCGGAGCTGACCGACCGCGCGGTGGAGGAACTGCTGCGGTACGTCTCCGTGATCGCCACCTCCTCGCCGCGCACCGCCCTCGCCGACGTGCCCGTAGGCGACGCGGTGATCAGGAAGGGCGACGTCGTGGTCTGCTCCCTGCTCGCCGTCAACCGCGCCGCCAGGGACGGCGCAGGACACGACGGCTTCGACATCACCCGCGAGGTCACCTCCCACATGGCCTTCGGCCACGGCATCCACTACTGCCTCGGCGCCCCGCTGACCCGCGTGCAGCTCAGGATCGCGCTCCCGCGGCTGCTGCACCGCTTCCCCGGGCTGCGCCTGGCCGTACCGCCGGAAGAGCTGCGCTACCGGACGCTCGCGCCCAACTACGGCGTCGAAGCGCTGCCGGTCACCTGGTAGGGGAGCCGATGCCACGCCGCCCCGGGCCCGCGCCCGCGTACACCCGCAGAACGCGCTTCGACCCCGCCGCCGAGCTGCGCGCGATCGCCGCGGAACGGCCCGTCACCAGGATCGACGTCGGTCCCGGCGACAGCGAGGAGTACGTCTGGCTGGTCACCGGATACGACGAGGTACGCCAGGTCCTCGGCGACCACGTCCGGTTCTCCACCCGCCGCCGCTTCGGCCGCGCGGCGCGCGCCGACGGGACGTACCCCGACGACCACCGCCCGGACGACATGATCGGGCAGCTCATGGACTACGACCCGCCCGAGCACACCCGGCTGAGGAAGATGCTCACCCCGGAGTTCACCGTCCGCCGGATCCGCCGCCTCCGCCCGCGGATCGAGGAGATCGTCGCCGGCCGCCTCGACGCCGTGGAGCGCGCGGGACCACCCGCCGATCTCGTGGAGCAGTTCGCCACCCCCGTCTCCGGCGCGGTGCTCTGCGAGCTGATCGGCGTCCCCCGCGACGATCGCGACGCGTTCCTGCGCCGCGCCCGTCACCACCTAGACCAGGGCCGCGGCCGGCAGGCGCGGGCCGCCGCCGGCGCCGCCTTCTCGCGCTACCTCGCCGCCCTCATCGCCGGGCAGCGCCGGGACCCGGACGACGGGTTCCTCGGCATGCTCGTACGGGACCACGGAACCGACGTCACCGACAAGGAACTCCGCGGCGTCTGCGTCCTCCTGATGCTCGCCGGCCTCGACAACGTCTCCGGGATGCTGAGCCTCGGCACCCTGGTGCTGCTCGAACACCCCGGCAGGCTCGCGGAGATCCGGGCGGACCCGGGGGCCGTGGACCGTACCGTCGACGAACTGCTGCGCTACCTGACCGTGCCGCATGCGCCCACGCCCCGCACCGCCCTGGAAGACGTCACCGTCGGCGGACAGCTCGTCAGGGCGGGCGAACACGTCGTCGTCTCCCTGCCCACCGCCAACCGCGACCCGGCCCTGACCGCGGACCCCGACCGCTTCGACCCCGCCCGCGAGCCCGCCGCCCACCTCGCCTTCGGCCACGGCATCCACCACTGCCTGGGCGCCGCGCTCGCCCGCATGGAACTCGGCATCGGCTACACGGCGCTGCTGCGCCGCTTCCCGCACCTGCGCCTCGCCGCGCCGGCCGCGGAGGTGCCGTTCCGGCTGCACACGACCGCCTACGGCCTGGAACGGCTGCCGGTCGCCTGGTGACCGGCGGCCGGGGAGGAGACGACGATGGAGATACGGGTCGACCGCGCCAGGTGCGTGGGGTCCGGGCTCTGCATGATGCATGTGCCCGCGGTCTTCGACCAGTCCGAGGACGACGGCAAGGTGCTGCTCGCCACCGCGCACCCCGGGCCCGCGCTCGCCAGGTCCGTACGGGCCGCCGCCGGCCGGTGCCCCGGGCGGGCCATCTCGCTGCACGACGGGGCCGGGAGCGAGGGCTCCGACGGTGCCGACGGCGCCGCCGGCACCGAAAGGGCCGGCACGACTACCGGTTCGGGCAGTCCTGCCTGAAGTTCTTCTGAGGAAAAGGCGCGTCCCCGCGGCGCGCTGAGCACCGCCGACAGAACGGCATTCATGGAATTCTCATCAAGGCCGCCGCCGACGCTCTTCGTCGGCGGCGTTCTGTATCCGCCCTGTGACCGGCGCTCGCGTAGAACTTGGGCCCATGTTCACCACACGCAAACGCGCATTCGCGCAGACCCTGCTCGCCTCGTCCGCACTCGTCGTCAGCGTCGTGCTGGCGGGGTGCTCCGACGATTCCGAGGCCGCCTCCTCCGACGGCGGCACGTCCGCCTCTCCGGGCAGCCCGTTCGACCAGGCGGTCGAGTACGCGCAGTGCATGCGTGACAACGGGGTGCCGGAGTTCAAGGACCCGGTGCAGGACACCGGCGGCGTCATGTTCAACCAGGGTGGCTTCGACCCGGAGTCCGCCGAGTTCAAGGCCGCGGAGGAAGCCTGCCGCGACAAGCAGCCGCAGCGCCAGGGCGGCCCCAACGGCGGTGAGCCGCTGGACTCCGAGAAGGTCGCGGAGTGGGCCGAGTGCATCCGCCAGAACGGCGTGCCCGATTTCCCCGACCCGGAGATCGAGGGCAACAGCATGGTCGTCGACATCGGTGCCGCCGACCCGACGACGTTCGAGCCCGCCAGGCAGGCATGCCAGGACAAGTACCCCGGCGGCGGGATGCGGATCGGCGGGGGCCCGCAGTGACCAGCAGGGAGGAGACGGAGGAGCTGAACCTGCGGGAACGGCCCCCGGGCGCGCTGGAGGTCCGCCCGCCCGGGCCGCTCACCGCGGGCGGCGACCCCGAGGGGGGCGGTCCCGGCGGCGAACTCGCCACCGCGGCCCCGCCCGCCGAAGGCGACGGCGCGCCGAGCGGCCCCGAGCCGGCGCGCAAGAGCCGCAAGCTGCGGATGGCGCTGATCGTGGTGATCGCGATCGGCGTCGCCGCCGCGGCGGGGCTCGCCGCCACCGGCGCGCTCGGCGGCGAGGACTCGGAAGAGCCCGCCGCCGGCCCGTCCGGACCGGCCGCGACGGCCGAGGTGAAACGGACGACGCTCACCAGCAGCGAGACCGTGGACGGCACCCTGGGCTACGGCGACGTGTCCACCGTCGAGGCCATCGCCCCGGCGGCCGGCGGCGCCGACCCCGGCGCGGACACCGGCACCGGCCGGCCGGCAGGCGGCGGCGGAACCGCGGCCGGCTCCGGCGGCGACGCCGCGGACACGGGCGCCGGGATCGTCACGTGGACGCCCAACGAGGGCTCCACGATCAAGCGCGGCGACACCGTCTACAGCGTCGACGGCGAGAAGGTCCCGCTGTTCTACGGCGACACCCCGCTGTACCGCACTCTGTCGGACGGCAGCGAGGGCGGCGACGTCGAGCTGCTGGAACGCAACCTCGACAAGCTCGGCTACACCGGGTTCACCGTCGACGAGACGTACAGCCCGGACACCGCCGACGCGGTCTCCGCCTGGCAGGAGGACATGGGCCGGGAGCAGACCGGCGTCGTCGAGGCCGGCGACGCCGTGACCGCGGAGAGCGCCCGGCGCGTCGCCGCGCTGCAGACCTGGCCCGGCGCCAAGGCCGAGGGCGCGGTGCTCGACTGGACCGGCACCGAGCGGGTCGTCTCCGTGGAGCTGGACGCGCAGTTCGAGGATCTCGTACGGGTCGGCACCAAGGCCGAGGTCGAACTGCCCAACGGCACCACGGTGGACGGCAAGGTGACGGACATCGGCACCCCGCCCGCCGCCTCGGGCTCCAGCTCCGGTGACGCCGGCGGCCAGGGGGAGGAGGACCAGGAGTCCACGCTGCCCCTGCAGTTGACCGTCGGCGAGCAGGACAAGCTCGGCCGCTATCAGGCCGCGCCCGTCGACGTGGTGCTCAAGGCGGACACCCGCGAGGACGTGCTCGCGGTGCCCGTGAACGCACTGGTCGCCCGGCAGGGCGGGGGCTACGCGGTGCAGAAGGTCACCGCCGGCGGGAGCACGGAGTCCGTGCCGGTCGAGTTGGGCATGTTCGCCAACGGGCTCGTCGAGATCACCGGCGACGGCGTCGAGGAAGGTATGTCCGTGGGGGTTCCGAAGTGACCGTCACGGACCATCCGGTGGTCGAGCTGACCGGGGTCACCAAGACCTACGGGGACGTCGCCGCCCTCCGCTCCGCCGACGTCGTCATCCGGCGCGGCGAGTTGCTGGCCGTCGTCGGCCCGTCCGGCTCGGGCAAGTCCACCATGCTCAACATCATGGGGACGCTCGACCGCCCCTCCGCGGGCACCGTCCGCATCGACGGCCACGACATCGACCGGCTCAGCGACCGGGAGCTGTCGGCCCTGCGGGCGGGCACGATCGGCTTCGTCTTCCAGCAGTTCCACCTCGCCCCCGGCGTCCCGGCGCTCGACAACGTCGCCGACGGGCTGCTCTACAGCGGCCGGACCCGCGCCGAGCGGCGCCGCCTCGCCGAGCGTGCCATGCGCCGCGTGGGCCTGGGCCACCGCCTCTACCACGAGCCGCACCAGCTCTCCGGCGGCGAGAAGCAGCGCGTCGCCATCGCCCGCGCGGTCCTCGGCGACCCGCCCCTGCTCCTCGCCGACGAGCCCACCGGCGCGCTCGACTCCCGCTCCGGGGCGGTCGTGATGGAGCTGCTGCACCAGCTCCACGAGGCCGGCACCACCGTCGTCGTCATCACCCACGACCGCGACATCGCCGCCTCCCTGCCCCGCGAAGTCCGCCTCAAGGACGGCGGCATCGAGCACGACTCCGCCCCCGTCGCGGCCCTCCCGGCCGCCAGGCTCTCCCAGGAGGCCGTCCGATGACCGCGCCGCACGCGACGGCGGAGCTGGACCGCGCGCAGCCGCCCGTACCGCCGCCGCCCACCCCGCCGAAGCCCGCCCGGATGACCCCGGCGGACATGCTGCGGGTCGGGGGCTCGGGGCTGCGCTCGCGCCCCATGCGGGTCTTCCTCTCCGCGCTCGGGATCGCCATCGGCATCGCCGCGATGATCGGCGTCGTCGGCATCTCCACCTCCTCCACGGAGGATCTGGACCGCCGGCTGAACGCGCTGGGCACCAACCTGCTCACCGTCACCCCCGGGCAGTCGTTCTCGGGCTCCGAGGCCAGCCTCCCGGCGGAGTCCGTGGGCATGATCGGGGCCATCCCGGAGGTCGAGAACGTCTCCGCCGTCGGACGGGTCGACGCCAACGTCTTCCGCAACGACCGGATCCCGGAGGAGCAGACCGGCGGCCTCAGCGTCAGCGCGGCCCGCGTCGACCTGCCCGAGTCCGTCGGGCTGCAGATCACCGAAGGACGCTGGCTGAACGACGCGAACAGCCGCTACCCCGCGGTGGTCCTCGGCCCCAAGGCCGCCGAGCAGCTCGGGATCTACGAGGCGGGGCCCGACGCGCAGGTGTGGCTGGGCGGCAGGTGGTTCACGGTCGTGGGCCTCACGGCGTACAACGAGCTGGTGCCCGAGCTGGACTCGGCCGCGCTGGTCGGCTGGGACGTCGCCGAGGACGAGCTGGGCTTCGCCGGCACCCCCACGACGATCTACACCCGGACCGACGAATCCGCCGTCGCGGACGTGCAGTCGGTCCTCGGCGCCACCGCCAACCCGGAGAACCCCAACGAGGCCACCGTCTCCCGCCCCTCCGACGCCCTGGCGGCCAAGGAGGCCACCGACGAGACCCTCAGCGGCCTGCTGCTGGGACTCGGCGGGGTGGCGCTGATCGTCGGCGGCGTGGGCGTGGCCAACACCATGGTCATCTCCGTCCTCGAACGCCGCTCCGAGATCGGCCTGCGCCGCTCGCTGGGCGCCACCCGCGGCCAGATCCGCAGCCAGTTCCTCTGCGAGGCGCTGCTGCTGTCCGCGCTCGGCGGCCTCGGCGGCGTCGTCCTGGGCATCGGCGTGACCGTCGGCTACGCCACGTCCCAGGACTGGGCGACGGTGGTGCCGATATGGGCGATGGCCGGCGGCATCGGGGCCACGCTCCTCATCGGCGGCCTCGCGGGGTTCTACCCGGCGGTGCGCGCCGCCCGGCTGCCTCCCACCGAGGCGCTGGCCACCACCTGACGTACCGGTGCACCGGCCGGGGGAAGGCGCCACGGTGCACCGATACGCGGATCCGTCCACGCAGACCGCGGTGCCCCTGCTGTCCCCCCGAGCAGCGGGGGCTCCGCCTTCGGGCCGCCCAGCCCTGTGACCTCGGCTGTTACCGGGGGCTTACGCGGTCTCCGGCACGCTGACGGCATGCGCGTGCTGATCGTGGAGGATCACCGGGAGCTGGCCGAGACCGTCGCCACCGGACTGCGCGAGGACGGCATGGACACGGACCTCGCGTACGACGGCCAGGAGGCCATCGACCGTGCCACGAGCAGCGAGTACGACGTGATCGTGCTCGACCGCGACCTGCCCCGGCTCCACGGCGACGAGGTATGCCGCGTGCTGACCCGGCACGGCAGCCGCACCCGGGTGCTGATGCTCACCGCCTCCATCACCGTCGCCGACCGCGTCGACGGCCTCGGCCTCGGCGCCGACGACTACCTCACCAAACCCTTCGCCTTCGCCGAGCTGATCGCCCGCATCCGCGCCCTCGGCCGGCGCCCGTCGAACGCGGTGCCGCCGGTCCTCACCCGCGGCGACCTGACCCTCGTCCCCGCGCAGCACCTCGCCAGCCGCGGCGGACGCCGGCTCGACCTGTCCCGTAAGGAACTCGCGGTGCTGGAGCTGCTGCTGTCCGCGCAGGGCGCCGTGGTCTCCGCCGAGGAGCTTCTCGAACGGGCCTGGGACGGCGGCGCGGATCCATTCACCAACGCCGTGAAGGTCACCGTCAGCAGGCTGCGCCGCAAGCTGGGCGACCCGCCGGTGATCGAGACCGTCCCCCATGCCGGATACCGCATCTGAGCCCGCCCGCCGCGCCGGCCGCCGGCTCCGCTGGACCGTCCGGCTCCGGCTGACGCTGCTGTACGGCGCGCTGTTCCTCGTCTCCGGCGTCGCACTGCTCGCCATCACGTACGCGCTCGTCGCCCGCGGCAACGCCACCAAGGGCGTCCTCGTCAGATTCGACTCCACCCAGACCGGCGGCGGGAGCGACCCGGACATCCAGCACGTGGCCACCGAGCGCCACGAGGCCGCGCTGCAGGCACTGCTCGCCCAGTCCGGCATCGCGCTCGCCCTGATGACCGCCGTCTCCGTCGCCCTGGGCTGGGTGATGGCCGGCCGGGTGCTGCGGCCGGTACGGATCATGGCGGGCCGGGCCCGGCGCATCTCCGAGCACAACCTGCACGCGCGGCTGGCCATAGCGGGCCCCGACGACGAGCTGAAGGACCTCGGCGACACCTTCGACGGGCTGCTGTCCCGGCTGGACGCCGCGTTCGAGGCCCAGCGCCGGTTCGTCGCCAACGCCTCCCACGAACTGCGCACGCCGCTGACGCTCCAGCGCGCGATGGTCGAGGTGGCGCTCTCCCGCCCGGGCGCGGACGCGGCGTCGCTGCGGGCGGTGTGCGAGCGGGTCGTCGCCGCGGGGGAGGAGCAGGAGCGGCTGATCGAAGCCCTGCTGACGCTGGCAGGCAGCCAGAGCGGGCTGGTCGCCGCCGAGCCCGTCGACCTCGCCCGGGTGGTACGGGAGGTGCTGCACGACCGCACCCGGGCCGCGCCCGGCAAGCTGGACCTGCACTCCTCGCTGCGCCCCGCGGTCGCCTCGGGCGACGGACGGCTCATCGCCCGCCTCGCCGGCAACCTGGTGGAGAACGCGCTGCGTTACACGCCGCCCGGCGGCTGGGTGCGGGTCGCCACGGACGTCAAGGAGACGGGCTATCCGATGCTGCGGGTGGTCAACAGCGGCCCGGTGATTCCCGCGGAGCGCATCCCCGACCTGTACGAGCCGTTCCAGCGGCTGCAGCCGCGGGCGGCCGGCGGCGGCTACGGGCTGGGGCTGTCCATCGTCGGCGCCGTCGCCGCCGCGCACCGCGCGGAGGTGACCACGGTGCCCGGTCCCGAGGGCGGGCTGGCGGTCACGGTGGAGTTCCCGCCGCCGGACCCGGCGGACTGGTGAGCGGAACGGGGGAGGAGGACCGGGGGGCGGCGGGTCAGCTCGCGCCGATCATCTCCACCTCGCCGCCGAGCTGTTCGACCTTGCCCTCGTCGGGTACGTGGGCCGCGTTCTGCACGGCGTAGTACTCCCGTACGCCCAGCGGCTCCTTCTCCTTCACGTACAGGCTGGTGGCATCCCCCGGGATGATGTGGAAGCCCGGCCGGGTGGCGAAGTCCACGCGCGCGTCGTAGGAGTTGAAGACGGCCAGCGCACCGCCGTCCGCCGTGCGGAGCGCGTAGACGTCGGGGAAGGCGGGCTTGTACGCGTCGTCCCACTTGCGGTTCTCGGACTCGAACTCGGTCTCGAAGTAGCCGTCGTGCTCGGGCCTTATCCAGTCCCGGCGGGTGGCGTGGTCCTTCACCATGTTCTTGCGGACCTCGCTGTCCGCGAGGAGCTTGCCGTCCTTCTTGCCGCCCGACACATAGAGGTCGTTGACCGCGTCGTCCAGGCCGTCGAGCGCGGTCGTGCCCACCTCGGTGCCGGCGGGCAGCACGGTGGGCAGGCCGCCGTCGCCGCGGGCGACCTCGGGGATCCGGCCCTGGATGCCGACGGACGCGACGTTCTTCCATGTGCCGCCGCCGGCGCGCTCGAAGACCAGCAGGCTGCGGTCGCCCTCGTCGTAACCGGGGCCCTCCACCGGGGCGTCGACCATGTACCAGTCGCCGCGGGCCGGTATGTAGTAGTGGGCCTCGTCGGCGCGGTAGCGGAACGGCTTCTTGTAGAGCGCCTGGTACTTCTTCTCGTACGTGGGGAACTGCCGGTACTGCGCCTGGCTCTGCTGGTACAGCGCGCCGCCCTCGACCTCGCCGAGCGCCTTGCGGTTCAGGGCGGCGTTGGCCGCGTTGTTGGTCTCGACGTAGCGTTCCAGCACCTTGCGGGCCTGGCCCTCGCTGATCACCGGGCGGGGTTGCGCCTTCTCGTCGCCGGCGCCGTCCCCGTCGTCGTCCGAACCGCCGCTGCACCCCGTGGCCAGCAGCAGCGCGGTCAGTCCTGCGGCGGCGGTGGAGACGGCGGTCTTCTTCGTGCCCATGGGCGTTAACCCCCCGATGCGGTCAAGATCAGTGGTCGGGGCGAGTCTAAGCACTGGTCCGGTGGCGTACGCGCCTACCCCCGAACGCCGCTGACGGGTAAACCCCGTGGCGGACACCGGGCCCGCGTGGCTACGGTGGGCGCCATGCGATCCGGATTCGTTTGACGCTGACGGGCCCGTGGCCCTCCTCCCGTCCGATGCGCGAGACGACCTGCCATCGAGACGAGAGGAGACACCGTCATGACGTCGTTCTTCAGCCACCAGCAGATCGAGCACTTCCGCGCCTTCGGCTACGTGGTGCTGCGCGGCCTGCTCACGTACGAGGAGACCGACCGGCTCACCGCCGAGGTGACCACCGCCCTCACCGACGCCTACGGGGGCCTCGGCACCGACACCGACCCGTACGGCGAAGGCGGCATCCGCGGCGACTACGTGCCGCTCGCCGCCGACCGGACGCCCTTCAGCCAGTCGCTGATCGCCGACGACCCGCGGCTCTTCCAGGGCTCCGCGGAACTGTGCGGGCGGATGACCGTGCCCGCGGTGCCCAGCGCGGTGTGCTTCACCGGCAACTCCGGCTGGCACACGGACGTCGGCCCGGACGTGCCCGGGGTGACGTTCCTGGCCCACCTGGAGCCGCGGACCGCGCGGACCGGCGCGCTGCGGGTGGTGCCCGGGTCGCACGACCCGGCGTACGCCCGCCGGCTGGCCGCGTACCACGATCTCGACCCCGCCAACCAGGGCTTCCCCGGCTGGCCGGTGCCCGAGACCGTGCTGCCGACGGAGCCGGGCGACGTGCTGGCGTTCGACGCCCACCTGCTGCACCGCTCCGTGGGCGGCGGGAACCGGCTGGCGTGGCGGACCGAGTACCTCGGGTGGCCCGGGCTCGGTGACGCCGAGGGCATGCGCACGGTGGGGGAGTTGCTCGCCGAGGACGAGTACGAGGACGCCGGGTTCGACCGCGCGCGCTGGCCGGAGTGGGACGAATGGGCGGCCGGGGCCGCGGGGATCGCCTCGCGGCAGACGGCGCTCGACCGGCTGCGCCTGCTCGGCGTCGTGCCCCCGGCCCGTACCGCCGCGCGGGCCCCGGCGGGGTCCTGACGGCGGCCGGAAGTGACAGCCGTGGCCCCCGCCGCAGAGGCGGGGCCACGGCCCTTCCGGGGCGCGGGCCCGGCGGCTACCGCGGGATCACTCGCCCGCGGCCGGCAGCCCTTCCTCGGCCGCCGCGAGGATTTCGGTCACGCGCAGCCCGAGGCGGACGTCGCGGGGGTCGGGGCGGCCGCTTTCGGCCGCCTCCAGCAGGGCGTCCACGGCCCGTACGAACGCGGGCACGGGTCCGTCGTCGTCCCGGTCCGGCGCCGTCTGGACGCCCGGAGTGCCGTGCAGTTCCACGGTGACGCCGGACGCCTGCGGCGGAATGGTGTGGCTGAGGGTGCAGGTGCTCGACGCGCCCGAGGCGTGCCGCAGCGTGAGGTGCACGGTGTCGCCCGGGCCGCGCGCGGAGGTGACGGCGCCGGGCACCGCCGGGTCCACGTCGCCGAGGACCGGCAGCAGCATCGACAGCGCGTGCGGCCCGACGTCCCAGAGCGCGCCCTTCTCGCCGCGCCAGGGCGAGGCCGCGTACGGGCTGTCGGCGCCCGCGAAGACCGGCGAGAGCCAGTCGGCGCGGCCCACGAGCCAGCCCTCCTCGCCTGCCCGCTCGGCCAGCCAGCCCGCGGTCTCGTCGCGGAAGCGCAGCGTGAAGAAGACCACGGACGCCACCCCGGCGCGCTCGACCGCGGTCACCACCCGCCTGGCGGCGGCCACTTCGGTGGCGACGGGCTTGTCCAGCAGCAGATGGCAGCCCGCCGCGGCGGCCCGCTCCGCGAGGGGCGCCTGCACGTCGGGCGGCAGCGCGACGGCCACCGCGTCGCAGTCGGCGAGGAGGGCGTCCACGTCCTCGTACGCGCGCGTGGAGAGGCGGTCGGCGAGCGCACGGGCCGCCTCAGGACGCCGGCCCCACACGCCGGCGATCTCCGCCCGCGGGTGTGCTTGCAGTCCTGGGCCGTGCGCCCGCTCCGCCCAGGGGCCGGTGCCGAGGAGTCCGAATCGCATGCGCCGAGTCTACGATCACGCCATACGCCGCAGGCCGGGCGGCCCGTGCCCGGGCCGCCCCGCCCGGCGCCGGCGGTGCACTCCCGCGCCCCCGGTCACTCCTGAGGCCGCGCCCTGCTGGGCTGTACGCGCTTCGGTTCGCCCGCCATCTTCGGATGGTCCGGCGGGTAGGGCATGTCGCCGTGGCCGTGGTCCCGCTCCTGCCGCGCGGACAGCTCCAGCAGCGAGGTGATGTCGAAGGCGTGCTCGTCCATGTCCGCGTGCACGTCGCCGACCTCGGCGAAGCGTTTCACCATGGTCACCAGGTCGAAGTCGTCCGGCTCGGCGTCGTCCACCTCCTCCCAGCGCAGCGGCGCGGAGACGGGCGCATGCGGGTGCGGCCGCACGGAGTAGGCGGACGCGATGGTGCGGTCGCGGGCCATCTGGTTGTAGTCGACGAAGACCTTCTCGCCGCGCTCCTCCTTCCACCACGCCGTGGTGACCTGCTCCGGCATCCGCCGCTCCAGCTCCCGCCCGGCGGCGATCACCGCGCGGCGCACCTGCACGAAGGTCCAGCGCGGCGCGATCGGCACGAACAGGTGCATCCCGCGGCCGCCGGAGGTCTTCGGCCAGCCGGTGAGCCCGTGTTCGCCGAGGACGGCGCGCATCTCGTGCGCGGCGCGCACGGCGTCGGCGTAGTCCGTGCCGGGCTGCGGGTCGAGGTCGATGCGCAGCTCGTCCGGGTGCTCGGTGTCGCCGCGCCGCACCGGCCACGGGTGGAACGTCAGCGTGCCGTACTGGGCCGCCCAGACGACCGCCGCCGGCTCGGTGGGGCACATCTCGTCCGCGTACCGGCCGCTGGGGAAGGTGATGCGGGCGGTGGGAATCCAGTCGGGTGTGTTCTTCGGCGCGCGCTTCTGGAAGAACGACTCACCGCTTATCCCCTCGGGATAGCGCTCGAGGGTCGTCGGCCGGTCCCGCAGCGCCCGTACGATGCCGTCGCCGACGGCGACGTAGTACTTCGCGAGGTCGAGCTTCGTATAGCCCTTCGCCGGGAAGAAGACCCGGTCGGGGCTGGACAGCCGCACTGTTCTGTCGCCCGCCTGGAGCTGAATCGCTGCACCCATGTGCGTAACGGTAAGGCGGATGTCCGAATCCCGCCTTACCGTTGCGCACATGGATCTGCCGGTGATGCCCCCCGTGAAGCCGATGCTCGCCAAGCCGCAGAAGAAGCTCCCGCCCGGGATGCTCTACGAGGCGAAGTGGGACGGCTTCCGCGCCATCGTCTTCCGCGACGGGGCCGAGGTCGAGATCGGCAGCCGCACCGGCAAGCCGCTCACCCGCTACTTCCCCGAGCTGGTCGAGGCGCTCCAGGCCAACCTGCCCGAGCGGTGCGTCCTGGACGGCGAGATCGTCATCGTGCGCGGCGACCGGCTCGACTTCGACGCCCTCACCGAGCGCATCCACCCCGCGCACTCGCGGGTGCGGATGCTCGCCGAGCAGACCCCGGCGAGCTTCGTCGCGTTCGACCTGCTGGCCCTCGGTGACGACTCGCTGCTGGACACCGCGCAGTCCGAGCGGCGCGCGGCGCTGCTGCGCGCGCTGGCCGGCGCCCGGGCGCCCGTCCACATCGCGCCGGCGACGACGGACCTGGCGGTCGCGGGGGAGTGGTTCGAGCAGTACGAGGGCGCCGGGCTCGACGGGATAATCGCCAAGCCGGCCGACCTGCCGTACCGGCAGAACGAGCGGGTGCTCGTCAAGGTCAAGCACGAGCGCACGGCGGACGTGGTGCTCGCCGGCTTCCGCTGGCACAAGTCCGGGCCGGTGGTCGGCTCCCTGCTGCTCGGCATCAACGACGACAAAGGCGTGCTGCAGCACGTGGGGGTGTGCGCGGCGTTCCCGATGAAGCGGCGGGCCGAGCTGGTCGAGGAGCTGGCGCCGCTGCGGATGGAGACGCCCGAGGAGCAGGCGGCGCACCCGTGGGCCGACTGGGCGAAGGAGGAGGCGCACGAGTCGGCGCGGCTGCCGGGGGCGCCGAGCCGGTGGAGCGGGCAGAAGGACCTGTCGTGGGTGCCGCTGCGGCCGGAGCGGGTGCTGGAGGTTGCGTACGACCACATGGAGAACGGGGCCCGCTTCCGGCACACCGCGCAGTTCCGCCGCTGGCGCCCCGACCGCACGCCGGAGAGCTGCACCTACGAGCAGTTGGAGGAGCCGGTCAGGTACGACCTGAACGAGGTCCTGGCCACCCGCAAGGAGGAGTGAGCGGCCGGCTCCCGACGGCCGTACGGCACCTGCCGGTCAGCCGGAGTTGGCCTGGCGGACCCGCCGCCTTCGCCGGCCCCCGGCACCATGTCTCCATGGATGCCACCGCCCTGGCGCGCTCGCTGTTAGAGCCCGTGCCCGCCCACCGCACCGCCGGACTCACGGTGCTGCGCGCCATCGACGGTGCCGCCGAGGTCGCCGTCGAGGCCCCCGGTGTGCTCGGGAACGTCATCGGCTCGCTGCACTCCAGCGGCCTCGCCACCCTCGTCGACGCGGCCGCGCTGGCCGCGATCCTCTCCGCCGGCGACGCGCCCGGCGAACTGGACGGCGTGCTGCCGCTCGGCGCGTCCGCCTCGTTCGAGTATCTGGCGCCCGCGCGCGGCCGGCTCATCGCCTCCTGCAAGCTCAGCTCGTCCGCCGTCCAGGTGCTGCGCCCCGTGCTCGCCGGCACCGCGGACCGGGCCCGCATCAGCACCCACGGCGTGGTGACCGACGAGCGGCACGCGGTGGTGTGCCGCGGCGGCTTCGAGTGGAGCGTCCGCCGCGTCACCCGGACCGCGAGGATCCGCCCCGGGGGCTGATCCGGGTGACCCCCGCCGGTTCAGCTCTGCGCGGCCTTGGCGAACTCCGCCAGGAACGCCTCGCCGAACGCCTTCAGGTCGCCCGGCTTGCGGCTGGTGACCAGCGTGTTCGGTCCGTCGGAGCAGATCTGGACCGGTACGTCGACCCAGGTGCCGCCCGCGTTGCGGATGTCCGTCTGCAGGCTCGGCCAGGAGGTGAGCGTGCGCCCGCGGACGACGTCCGCCTCGACCAGCAGCCACAGGGCGTGGCAGATCGCCGCCACCGGCTTGCCCGTACGGAAGAACTCCCGGGCGAAGGAGACGGCGTCCGCGTCCATCCGCAGGAAGTCGGGGTTGGCGACGCCGCCCGGAAGCACCAGCGCGTCGTACTCGTCGGCCCCGGCGTCGGCGACGACCTGGTCGACCTCGAAGGTGTCCGCCTTGTCCAGATGGTGGAATCCCTGGGCCCGGCCGGGACGGGTGGAGACCAGCCGGGGCGTGTGGCCGGCCTCCGTGACGGCCTGCCAGGGCTCGGTGAGCTCGACCTGCTCGACCCCCTCGGGGGCGACGAGGAATGCGATACGCATACGGGCACGTCCTTTCGACGATCATGGTGGTCACCGGTCACGGCGCATGCTGCCGATGATCACCTCCGATCTCCGCGCGGGCGTGCGACCCGCGGGTACCCGGCGTGGCGCGATGGCACACGCCCGCGCCGACAGCCGGGGGCATCCGAGGTCGCATGGGAGTGCACCGCCCGGCGCGTCGTGGACGGAGGGAACCGGCGCCCGCGAGGATGGGGGCATGGGAGCCACGCCGCCGACGTCCATGCGGGCCTGGGTCGTCACCGCGAAGGGCCGGCTGGAGCCGGTGGAGCTGCCGGTGCCCGAGCCGGGGCCCGACGAACTGCTGGTCCGGGTCGAGGCGTGCGGCGTCTGCCGTACGGACCTGCACGTCCGCGACCACGACCTCCCGCCGCACAAGACGCCGGTCGTGCCCGGTCACGAGGCGGTCGGTGAGGTCGTCGCGGCCGGCGCCGCCGCCGAACGGCGCATCGGATCCCGCGTCGGCATCCCCTGGCTGCGCCATACCTGCGGACAGTGCCGCTGGTGCGAGCGGGGCCAGGAGAACCTGTGCCCCCCCTCGCGCTACACCGGCTGGGACGCGGACGGCGGTTACGCCGAATACGCCGTGGTGCCCGCCCCGTACGCGTACGCGCTGCCCAAGGAGCCCGCCGCCGAGGACCTGGCGCCGCTGCTGTGCGCCGGGATCATCGGCTACCGCGCGCTGCGCCTTGCGCACCTGCCGCCCGGCGGCCGGCTCGGCCTCTACGGCTTCGGCGGCTCCGCGCACCTGACCGCCCAGCTCGCCCTCGCCGAGGGCGCCGAGGTGCACGTGCGCACCCGCTCCCGGGCGGCGCAGCGGCTCGCGCTGGAACTGGGCGCCGCGACCGCGGCGGGGGCCGACGAGCCGGCGCTGGAGCCGTTCGACTCGGCGGTGCTCTTCGCGCCCGCCGGCGAGCTGGTGCCGGTCGCGCTGGAGGCGCTGGACGCCGGCGGGACGCTCAGCGTGGCGGGCATCCACCTCACCACCATCCCGGAGCTGGACTACGAGCGGCACCTCTTCCGTGAGCGGGTACTGCGCAGCGTCACCGCCAACACCCGCGCCGACGGACGGGAGTTCCTCGCCGCCGCGGCCGCGCACGGGGTGCGTGCGACCGTCACCCCCTACCCCTTCGACCGGGCGGACGAGGCGCTCGACGACCTGGCGGCGGACCGGGTCAGGGGCGCGGCGGTGCTGCGGATGGACGCGGGCTGAGGTCGCGTACGACGGGAGCGGCGCCCGGCGCGGTCAGCCGCGGGGCACGTACACGACCCACACCTGGCCCTCCGCCACCGGCATCGGCTCGCCGTCCGGCGTCGTGAACACCGTGCGGTCCGCCTCCGTCGGCCGGTCCCACTCGGCGGCGTACGCGCGGCCGTCGCGCAGCACCGTCGCGTCGCCGGAGCCGACGGTCTCGGTGAACGGCGAGTTGTTGCCCCACCGGTCGCCGAACCCGCCCTTGCGGATGGTCGTCTCCTGGAGCACCACCGTCGGCGGCGCGAGCCGCGTGGTGCCGCTGGTGGCGGGCGTGCCGTCCATGGAGACCTCCCAGCCGCGGCGCTCGGCCGACCAGTCGAAGGTGAAGCTCGCGGCCGGCATCTCCACCGTGCGCGCGCCGGTCCTACGGCCGCCGGCCGGGGCCTCGCCGGTCTCGTAGAGTGACGCGGCGTCCATGCCGGCGAGTTCGGGGGCGGCGTCGGTGACGCGCTCGGGGCGCAGGTACAGGTTGTGGGGTATGGGGCGGTCGGTGCCGCGGAAGTAGGCGCCGGGCAGTTGCTCGGGCGGCACGGGGCGCAGCGGGGCGCTGTTGATGTACGGCTTGAGCTTGGACTGCGCGCCGGAGTACGCGAGGACGGGGTCGTCGTACTGCGCGAGCAGCTCCAGGTCCGTCTCGCGGGCGCTGCGCACCGGCCCGACGACATCGGGGAGAGCCCGGAGGCGTAGACGGCGAGGAACCGGCTGATGCCGGCCTCGACGCGCTCCACGTGCACGACGTCGGCCTCTTCCAGACCGGTGTGCGGCCGGGCGGCCGCGGCGTTGTCCAGCTTCACGCCGAGCACCGGGCCCTCGGGCGCGGGCGGCTCGTCGGCGGGTGCGGGCGTGGGCGAGGGGGAAGCGGTCGGGGAGACGGGGGAGGAGCGGGCCTGGGGGCGGTGCGCCCGTTCCTCGGTGCCGCCGTGCGACCGGGCGAACAGCACCGCGGCGACGGCGACCGCGGGCACCAGGAGCGCCGCCGCTGCGGCCGCGTGCTTCTTCTTCAACGAACCCCCCACTCGGCGTACTACCGATGACCTACCCGCCCCGGCCGCCCTCTACCGCGGTGGCACTAGCGCAGCAACTGGTCGGCGACGACGAACGCGAAGCCGGCGGCCAGCACCGCCATCGCGACCCGGGTGCGGCCCGCGCGGCTGAGCATGATCGCGGTGCCGGAGAGGATGAGCGCGCCGCCGTAGAGCGCGAACGTCAGCAGCGACGCCTCCGTCCGGAACCGCACCACCATCGCCACGCCGACGGCCACCATCACGCCGGCGGAGGTCAGGGCCCGGACGCGGCGCGCCTGCCGCGGCGTGAGCCGGGGCGGCGGCGGCTCTTCGCCGTCCTCGCCCTCCTCGCCGTCGAGCGGGCCGGGCAGTCCCGCCGTCCCACCGGAGTCACCGGCGCCGGGCGTGTGGGGGTCGCCCGTGTCGGTGCCGGCCGCGGCTATGCCGGTCTTTCCGGCGTTTCCGGTCTTTTCGGGCTCATCGAGGCCCGTGTCGTCGATGTCCGTGTCGTCGCGGGAGGTCATGTGCGCCGAGCGTAGTCGCCCGGCCGCGGCGCGGGAGGGGCGGGCCGCGATCCGGCCAGGGATTGAGGGGGCGTTACCGCGCCCGCGGGTGCCCGCGGGAGCGGACGCTACGTGCGGCCCTCGTCCTCCTGCGCCGCGCGCAGCGGCTCGGCGGGCGGCATCCAGTCGGGCCCGTACGACCGGGAAGCCGGCCTTCTCGTACGCCTGGCAGACGAGTTCGTCGTCGTCCACGACCACCGCGACGGTCCGCCCGCGTGCCACCCGGCGCAGCAGTTCGGGCTTCGCCACCCGGGCCGGCCGCCGGTCGCCCGCGCGGCGCATCCACAGCGGGCCCTCGGGCAGGCCGTGCGCGGCGAGCCAGGCCACGGTGGACCCGCGGGTGCGCTCCGGGCGGCCCGTGACGTAGCAGACCTCGCAGGTCCCGGCCCATTGGAGGGCCAGCGCCACGCCCTCGGGCAGCGGCGGATCGAGAGGCGCCGCGCGGAAGAAGCCGTCCCAGTCCTTGGGGGAGGACGCGAGGTGGTGCAGCCGGTGCCGGGTGTCGGTGAGGGTGCCGTCCAGGTCGAACACCGCAAGGTCTCGCTTCGCCACGCCGCCAGCCTACGGGCGCCCGCGGGCCGCGCCCCACGGGGTGCCTTACGGATCACCGGCCCCGCCCGTTACCGTGCCCCGATGGAGCGACGCCAGACCGCCGGCGCCGGGATAGCCCTCGCCCTGCTGCTCGTCGTGGGTCTCCTCGTCGTGCTCACCGACGACGACTCCGGCGATGACGCCGGGGCCTGCACGGGCCTGGCCGTCTCCGGCTGGAGCGCCGACGCCGCGACGACGGACGAGTTCGCGCGCTACGGCGACGACGCCACCCGCACGGACGACTGGACCGGCGGCGACGGCAACCACTCCGTCCGGCTGCCCGACGGCCGCACCCTGTGGCTGGTCTCCGACCCGTACCTCGGCCGGGTCCAGCCGCCGCCCAACAAGCAGGGCCAGCCGCACGCCTGGCGCGACACCTCCCTCGGCACTCCCGCGTGGACCCGCAACGCCGCCCTCGTCATGTCCCCGGACGGCCGGCTCGAACGCACCCTCCTCGGCGGCGCCCCCGGCGCGCCCGCCTCCCTCTTCCCCGAACCCGGCGCCCCGGTGCGGCAGTGGCGCTGGCCGGTGCACGCCGTGGTGGAGCCGCGGGCGCCCGGCTCCGCCGAGCAGGTGCTGCGGGTGCTGCTCTGGCACCGGCAGGAGGCGCAGCAGCCGTGGATCTACGGCGTGCCGCTGGCCACCGAGGTCGCCACGCTCTCGCTGCCCGACCTGCGGTTGGAGGGCATCACCCAGGTCGACGACCAGTCGCGGGTCGCCGACCCCGCCGACCGCCTCGTCTACGGCGCGGCGGCGGTGCGGCGAGGGGACTTCACGTACGTATGGGGCGGCACCGACGGCCGCACCCCCGAGCAGGCCGAGCGCAGTTCCCGCGCGCACCTCGCGCGGGTGCCGGTGGGCCGGCTCGGGGACCGGTCGGCGTGGCGGTACTGGGACGGCGAGCGGTGGAGCCGGGAGGCGGCCAGCTCCCGGCCGGTGCTGGGGGACGGCGGACGCAAGGGCGTCGGCAGCGCGTTCAGCGTCGTGCGGCAGGGGGACACCTGGGTGCTCTTCACGATGGACGCCGGCGGGCCGGCCGGCAGCGGGCTGACGACCGTCGCGTCGTACTGGGCGTGCCGCCCGGAGGGCCCGTGGCACGGGCCGGACAAGGCGTTCACGGCGCCGCTGCCCGAGGACGCGGCCGGCGGCTCCGGCGCCACCGCGTACAACCCGCAGGCACATCCCGGCGTCGGCTCCGGCGACGGGCTGCTCCTCGGCTACGACGTCAACTGGCTGGCCGCCTCGGCCGACGACGTCTCCGCCAACGTGCACCGCAACGTCGCCCTGTACCGCCCGCGGTTCGTCCGCCTGCACCTCGATACGGTGGAGTGATGAGGGCCCGCTTCGCCTTCTTCGGCCCCCTCGTCTCGCCCGCGCCGCGCGGCGCCGACGCGCTGCGGCTGTGGGACGGGCTGCTGACGCTGGGCGGCGTGCCCGGCCTGTACGAGATCAAGCGCACCCGTACCCGCGCGATGCCGTCGTTCGACTGACCGCCGCCCGGCCGGGCGGCGGTCCGGCTCGTACAAGAATTCGGCGCCGGAGCGGCGGCCGGCACGGAACAATGCCGTCCCATGCAGCCTCACGCCGACGACCTCATCCGCGCCCTCGAACCCCTGCCGTACCCGCGGCGCCTCGGCGAACTGGCCCTCGCCGCCCGCCGGGCCGCCGGCCGCGGTGACCTGGCCGCGCTCCTCGACGGGCTGGAGGGTCACGGCGGGTACGGCCGCCGGCTCGCGGCGTTCGCCGCCCTCGTCGGGCGCGACACCGGCTTCCTCGCCGCCCGGCTCGCCCACCCCGACCGCGCGGTGCGCGCCCAGGGGATGAAGGCCGTACGGCGCGGCCTGCTGCCCGACGACGCCGTCGTCGCCGCGTTCGAGGACGCGCCCGCCGTGGTGCGCGGGCAACTCGTCCGCGCCGTGGTCCGCGGCCGCCGCACCGCCGTGGCGGAGGCGCTGATCGGGCCGGTCGGCGAGCGGTGGGGCGACGCCGAGGCCGCGCGGCTGCTGCCCGCGTGCACGGAGGAGACCGTACGCCGCCTGCTGCCCGCGCTCTGGCCCGCGCTCAGCGGCCCCGCCGCCCTCGCCGGCCGCCACCCCGGGGCCGTACTGGACGAGGCGGAGCGGCAGTTGGCCCCGCTGGCGCGCGGCGGCCGGGCGGCGTGGTGGACCGCGAACTCCCGCGTCGTCGCCCCGCTCGCCGACGCCGCCCCGGAGCGCGTGCTGGACCTGCTGGAGCGCTTCTGCCACGGCGGGCTCCAGCCGCTCGTGCACGAGCGGCTGAACCGGCTCGTGGCCGCCGACCCCGGCCGCACCCTGCGCCTGCTGCTCGCCCCGGAGCGCCGCCGGGGGACCGCCGCGACCCGGCTCCCGCGCACCGTGCTCGACCGGCTCGTCGCCGCCGCGCCGCCCGAGCTGACCGAACTCGCCCGGCTCTGGCAGGAGAACACCTCCTCGCTCACCGACCTGCTGCGCCGCACCCCGCCGTCCCGCCGCGAGGCGCTCTTCGACGCCGCCATGGCCGGACGGGACACCACCCGCGACGACTTCCCGCCCGGCCTCCTCGACGCCCTGCCCCACCGGCGCCGCGCGGCCGAGGCGCGCCGCATGGCGGCGCAGGCCCGGGAGCGCGACGCGCATCCGTCGGTCGTGCTGCGCGCGGTGGCCTGCCTGCCCGTCGCCGAGGCCCGCGGCGAACTGCTCGCCGCCCTGCGCCGCTCGGACGCCGACGAGCGCGCCGAGGCGTACCGGCTCCTTGTCGCCAACGCCGCCCGCTCCGGCCACCCCGAGGACGTCACCAGCGCCGTCCGGCTGCTGGCCGAGCGGCTGCGCAACGACCAGGACCCGGTGCGCTCCGTCGCGCTGCGGCAGCTCGCCGGGACCCATCCCGCGCTCTTCACCGCCGACGCGGCCGACCACCTCCACCTCATCGCCGCCGACGCGATCGCCGCCCGCGACTCCTCGTCGCTCACCCGCGGGGCGCTGCGCACGCTGGCGGTCGCGCTGCTCCGCGAGCACGCGGCGGGCGGGCGGCCCGAGCTGGTGAGCTTCTCGCTCCGTACGATCACCCGGCTCACCGGCCACACCGGCGGCGCCGACCTCGGCCGGCTGGACACCTCGCTGCGCCGCGGGCAGGAGCACGAGGTTTTCGACGCCCTCGAACCGTGGCTGGAGGCGGGCGCGGACAAGGTCGACCACGGGCTGACGTTCGCGCTCGCGCGGGCGCTCGGGCGGCGCGCCTGGGGGATGCCCAAACTGCAGGAATACCTGTGGCAGGCGGTGCAGTTCGGCAACGACGCGACCGTGAGCACCGCCGTGTCGCTGTGGCTGGAGCCGCGGGCGGGCCGCGGCGAGCGCGTCGGCCGGCTGCTGGCGCTGGAGCCGTCCGCGGCGGTCCTGCCGCCCGTGTACGCGGTGCTCGCCCGCAGCCGTACGGACCTGCTGGACGGCGTCCTCGGCGACACCCCGCCGTGGGGCAGGTTCCTGACGCGGCGGGCTTCCTGGACGCCGCCCGTCATCACGCCCGAGCGCTGGACGCCCGCCCAGCAGGCCGCCGCCGCCCGGCTGCTGGCCCGCGCGGCGGCCGACGCCGGGCTGCCGCTGCACGACCGCACCCGGGCCCTCGCGGAGGTCGCCCGCATACCCGGCCACGGCTTCGACGTCGTCTTCCGCTACACCGGGGCGGACGACCTCGTGCTCGCCGAGGCCGCGCTCGCCGCCCTGGTCTGGACCGACCGGCCAGCGGAGGCGCTGCCGCTGCTGCTCGCGCACGCCGGCGGCGACCGCGCCCGCGTCGCCGTGTACGCCGCCACCCGCGCCACCCGGCACGCGGCGCCCTCGCGCGTCGAGGCGGCCCTGCGCCCGCTGCTGCTGCCCGGCCCCGACGGGTCCGTCGCGAAGGTGACGAGCCGCAAGGAGGCCGTCCGCCTCGCCGCCGCCCGGCTGCCGGCCGAGCGCGCGGCGGCGCTCGTGGCGGGTGCGTACGAACTGCCCGAGCAGCACCGCGACGTCCGCGCCGCGTGCGTGGCGTTCGCCGGCGGCCTGCTCGGCAGGCCGGAGGTGTGGCGGATGCTGGAGGCGGCCGCGGCCGACGACCCGGAGGTACGGCTCCCGCTGCTCCGGCCGCAGCCGCGCGACCTGCGCGAGGAGTACCGGCCGCGGTACGCGGGCCTGGTGGAGGCCGCGAGCCGCACCGAGGATCCGCGGCTCGCCTGGGCCGCGTACACCAGCCTCGCCGGCTGGGCGCCGTGGTCGCCGACCGCGGCGGACGTGCTGTGCCGCGCGGTCACCGATCTCGGCAACCGCGGTACGTGGGAGCCCGCGGCCGACGCCCTCGTCACCCTGGCGATCAACGCCCCCGCGGACGACCCGGCGCGCGAGCCCGTCGTACGCGCCGCGCGTGAACTCCGCGTCCGCGCCCTCGGCCAGCCCGACGCCGAGAAGGACCGCGACCTGCCCGCACGCCGGCGCCTCGCCTCCCTGGTGTGGCGGCTGACCACGCGGACACGGACCCTGCGCCCCCTGCTGCGGCCCACGGTGCACGCGTGCGCCGACGTACTCGCGGCGGACGACGACTTCGTGCCGCAGGCGGCGGTGCTGCGCACGGAGGCCCTGGACCTGGAGGCCGAAACCGCGGAGCTGACGGCGGCGCTGCTGGACCTCGCGGCGCTGCACGAGGGGCGCCCCGTGCTCGCCGAGACGACGGCGGGCACGCTGGGCCGCCGGCTGGACGGGGACGGCCGGCCGGGCGCGTCGGACGCCCGGGCGGAGGCGGCCCGCGCGCTGGCGGCGGCGGGCGGGCAAGCGGAGGGCCTCTTCGCGGTCGCGCTCACCAAGTCCGGCGGTACGCGCGCGGGCTGGCCGGAGCCCTGGCGGGCCACGCTGCGCACCCTGCGCGCACACCCGGAGCGGGAGGTGCGGGACGCGGCCCTCGAAGTACAGACGGCGCCCGAGTAGGCCGTACGGACCGGGGGCGCCGGCTCGTACGGGCGCGGGCCGCGGGCCCGTTCACCGCGGGCCCGCCCGGCCCCGCTACGGCGACGCGACCCAGACCCGGAAGCCCATCCCCGCGGTCACCAGCCGTGCCGTCAGCGCCTCGCCCATCGCCTGCGCCGTCGTGACCTGCCCCGACGTCTCCGGCAGCGGGTCGTACGCCAGGCACATCGCCGCCTCCGCCAGCATCTTCGCCGACTCGTCGTACCCCGGGTCGCCGCCGCTGACCTCCGTCACCACCCGCCGGCCGCCGCCCGTGCCCACGAAGCGGGCGGAGAACCAACTGCGCGCCCGGCGCTCCTCCACCGGGCCCGTGCCCGGCGCCAGCCGCGACGCCATCAGCTTCCGCAGCGGCGGCAGTTGGGCCGCCGCTGCGAACGCACCCGCGCCCAGCACGCTGCCCGCGGCGACCGGCAGCCGCCTGACGGCGGCGTAGTGGCGGTAGCGGAAGTCGGGCCCGTACCGCGGCAGCGCCGCCGCCGACCGCGCCACCACCCGCGACTCCAGCGTGGGCAGCGGCAGCCCCCAGGCACGCACCGCGCCGCTGCGCGTCGGCGCGCCCAGCGGCGCCCGCACCCGGCGTTCCGTCACCCGCGGTTCCATCCGGCGGCGGGCCCGCGCCGCGCGCGCGCCCGGCAGCGGCCGGGAGACGACCCCGAGCGCGGACGCCAGCGTGCCTCCGGAGAGCCCGCCCGCGGCGCGCAGGAAGCCGTCGATGCGCAGCGGCACGTCCTCCGGCAGTTGCTCGACGGTGAAGCGCACGCCGAGGTCGAACGGCGTGCACTCGAACCCGCAGGCGTGCACCAGCCGGGCTCCGGTCTCCCGGGCCCGCTCGTGGTGGCGTACGTACACCCGGTCGACGAATTCCGGCTCGCCGGTCAGGTCGGCGTAGTCCGTCCCGGCCGCGGCGCAGGCGGCGGCCAGCGGCTCGCCGTGGCGCAGGAACGGGCCGACCGCCGTGGCCACCACCCGGGTCCGCTCGGCCAGCCCGCGCAGCGCCGCGGGGTCCGCCGCGTCCGCGGTGAGCAGCGGCAGGTCGCCCCACTCCGGCCGGATCGCGGCCACCCGGTCGCGTACCTCCGCCAGCCTGCCGGTGTCGCGCCCGGCGAGCGCCCAGCGGCAGCCGGCCGGCGCGTGCCGCGCCAGGTACTCGGCGGTGAGTCCGCCGGTGAAGCCGGTGGCGCCGAAGAGGATGAGGTCGTGCGGCCGGTGCTCGTCTGCCATGGCACCCAGGGTGGTTCATGAGGCGCCGTCACGTATACGCGCCTGACGGTGGATTCCCGTTCCGTGCCCCCGCGGCGGTGTCCGACCCGCGCGGGGCGTCCCCGCACTTGTGCCCACTGAAACGTGTTCTTATCATCTCTGGTGTTACACAGTTGGTGTCACACCGCTGGGGGCTTGATGGGGAGCACGGGGCACGGCCCGCTGCACGGCGTACGCGTGGTCGAGCTGGCCGGCATCGGCCCCGGGCCGTTCGCCGCCATGCTCCTGGCCGACCTCGGCGCCGACGTCGTACGGGTCGACCGGCCCGGCGGCCCGGGACTCGGCATCGACCCCGCGCACGACCTCACCAACCGCAACAAGCGCTCCGTCGTCCTCGACCTCAAGTCCGCCTCCGGCGCCGCCGCCGCGCTGGCCCTCGCCGAGCGGGCCGACATCCTCGTCGAGGGCTTCCGTCCGGGCGTCGCCGAGCGCCTCGGCGTCGGCCCCGGCGACTGCCTGGCGCGCAACCCCCGGCTGGTGTACGGGCGGATGACCGGCTGGGGCCAGGAGGGGCCGCTGGCGGAGACCGCGGGGCACGACATCGGCTACGTCGCCGTCACCGGCGCGCTCGGCATGATCGGTCCCGCCGGCGGCCCGCCCGCCGTCCCCGCCAACCTCCTCGGTGACTACGCCGGCGGTTCGCTCTACCTCGTCGTCGGCGTGCTGTCCGCACTGCAGCACGCCCGTACCACCGGGGAGGGGCAGGTCGTCGACGCGGCCATCGTGGACGGCACCGCGCACCTCACCGCGATGATCCACGCCATGGTCGCCGCCGGCGCCTGGACCGACCGCCGCGCCGCCAACCTCCTCGACGGCGGCGCGCCGTTCTACGGCGTCTACGAGACCGCGGACGGGCAGTACATGGCAGTCGGCGCGCTGGAACCCGTGTTCTACGAGGAGTTCGTCCGCCTCCTCGGCGCCCCCGGCACCCTGCCCGACCGCGGCGATCCCGCCGCCTGGGCGGAGCTGCGCGAGCGGCTTGCCGCGCGGTTCCGGGAGCGTACGCGCGCGGAGTGGACCGAGGTCTTCGCCGGCTCCGACGCCTGCGTCGCCCCCGTGCTGTCCCTGCGCGAGGCCCGCGACCACCCGCACCTCGCCGCCCGCGGCACCTTCACCGAGGAGTACGGCACCGTCCAGCCCGCCCCCGCGCCCCGGTTCTCCGCCACCCCCGGCGCCGTACGCCGTCCGCCCGCCGTCCCGGGCGCCGACACCGAGGCTGTCGCCCGCGACTGGGACGTCCCCGGCCTCTCCGACCCCACCCCCACCCCCGCCCCGACCCAGGAGGAGCGTTGAAGCGCCGGCTGTACGGGCCCGAGCACCTGGCCTTCCGCGAGACCGTGCGGACCTTCCTCGCCAAGGAGGTCACCCCGCACTACGCGAGATGGGAGGCCGACGGCATCGTCTCCCGCGACGCCTGGCGCGCCGCCGGGCGGCAGGGCCTGCTCGGTCTCGCCGTCCCCGAGGAGTACGGCGGCGGCGGCCACGACGACTACCGCTTCGCGGCCGTGCTGGCCGAGGAGTTCGCCCGCGCCGGCGCCGCGGGACTCGCCGTGGGCCTGCACAACGACGTCATCGGCCCGTATCTGACCTCCCTGGCCACCGACGAGCAGAAGCGCCGCTGGCTGCCCGGCTTCTGCACCGGCGAGCTGATCACCGCCATCGCCATGACGGAGCCCGGCGCCGGCTCCGATCTCCAGGGCATCCGCACCACCGCCGAGGACCGCGGGGACCACTGGCTGCTCAACGGCGCGAAGACGTTCATCTCCAACGGCATCCTCGCCGACCTCGTCGTCGTGGTCGCCAGGACCACCCCCGAGGGCGGCGCGCACGGGCTCAGCCTGCTGGTCGTCGAGCGCGGCGCGGCCGGCTTCGAGCGCGGCCGGAACCTCGACAAGATCGGCCAGAAAGCCCAGGACACCGCCGAGTTGTTCTTCACCGACGTACGGGTGCCGAAGGACAACCTGCTGGGGGAGCGCGACGGCGCGTTCGGCCACCTCATGACCAACCTGCCGCAGGAGCGGATGGCCATCGCCGTCGCCGCGGTCGCCGCCGCCGAGCACCTGGTCGAGGCCACCACGGCGTACGTCAGGGAGCGCGAGGCGTTCGGCAGGCCGCTCGGCCGGTTCCAGCACATCCGCTTCGAGATCGCCGAGATGGCCACCGAGTGCGCCGTGACCCGGACGTTCGTCGACCGCTGCATCGAGGACCTGGCGGCCGGCGAGCTGGACGCGGTGCACGCCTCGATGGCCAAGTGGTGGGCCACCGAGCTGCAGAAACGCACCGCGGACCGCTGTCTGCAACTGCACGGCGGCTACGGCTACATGAGCGAGTTCCCCGTGGCCCGCGCCTTCACCGACGGGCGTGTCCAGACCATCTACGGCGGCACCACCGAGATCATGAAAGAGATCATCGGCCGCTCCCTGCTCTCCTGAGAGGCGCACCAACCGTGACCACAACCGCCAGGCCGTCCGTCACCGACGCCTACGTCTACGACGCGATCCGCACCCCCCGCGGCCGCGGCAAGGCGAACGGCGCCCTGCACGGGACCAAGCCGATCGACCTCGTCGTCGGCCTCGTCCACGAGCTGCGCCGCCGCCTCCCCGGCCTCGACCCGGCCGCCGTCGACGACGTCGTGCTCGGCGTCGTCAGCCCGCACGGCGACCAGGGCTCCGACATCGCCAAGATCGCGGCCATCGCCGCCGGGCTGCCCGACAGCGTCGCAGGGGTGCAGGAGAACCGCTTCTGTGCCTCGGGGCTGGAGGCCGTCAACATCGCCGCGGCCAAGATCCGCTCCGGCTGGGAGGACCTGATCCTCGCCGGCGGCGTCGAGTCGATGTCGCGGGTGCCGATCGGCTCGGACGGCGGCGCCTGGTTCAACGACCCGATGACCAACATGGAGGTCGGCTTCGTACCGCAGGGCATCGGCGCCGACCTCATCGCCACGATCGGGGGCTACAGCCGCCGGGACGTGGACGAGTTCGCCGCGCTGTCGCAGGAGCGGGCCGTCGAGGCGTGGAAGGAAGGCCGGTTCGACCGCTCCGTGGTGCCGGTCGTGGACCGCGCCGGGCTCACCGTCCTGGACCGGGACGAGCACATCAGGCCCGGCACCACCGCCGACAGCCTGGCCAAGCTGAAGCCGGCGTTCGCCGACATCGGCGAGCTGGGCGGTTTCGACGCCGTGGCGCTGCAGAAGTACCACTGGGTGGAGCGGATCGACCACGTCCACCACGCGGGCAACTCCTCCGGCATCGTCGACGGCGCCGCCCTCGTCGCCGTCGGCTCCGCCGAGGTCGGCCGGCGGTACGGGCTCACCCCCCGGGCCCGTATCGTCTCCGCCGCCGTCACCGGCTCCGAGCCCACGATCATGCTCACCGGGCCCGCACCCGCGACCCGCAAGGCGCTCGCCAGGGCCGGTCTCGGCATCGAGGACATCGACCTGATCGAGATCAACGAGGCGTTCGCCGCCGTCGTGCTGCGCTTCATCGAGGACATGGGCGTCAGCCCGGACAAGGTGAACGTCAACGGCGGCGCCATCGCCATGGGCCACCCCCTCGGCGCCACCGGCGCCATGATCCTCGGCACCCTCGTCGACGAGCTGGAGCGCCGCGACCTGCGCTACGGCCTCGCCACCCTCTGCGTCGGCGGCGGCATGGGCATCGCCACCGTCGTCGAGCGTGTCTGACCCCGTCCCGCCCCCGCCACACGGAGACCTCCTCATCGCCATGAGCCACACGAACACGATCCGCTGGGAGCAGGACGACACCGGCGTCGTCACCCTCGTCCTGGACGACCCGAACCAGTCCGCCAACACCATGAACGCGGACTTCATCCGGTCGCTCACCGCCGTCGCCGACCGGCTGGAGGCCGAGCGGGACGGCGTGCGCGGCGTCGTCTTCGCCTCTGCGAAGAAGACCTTCTTCGCCGGCGGCGATTTGCACGACCTCATCCGCATCGACCGGGAGCACGCGCGCGAGGCGTTCGACGCCGGCATGGCCGTCAAGCACGCGCTGCGCCGGATCGAGACGCTCGGCAAGCCCGTCGTCGCGGCCCTCAACGGCGCGGCGCTGGGCGGCGGCTACGAGATCGCGCTCGCCTGCCACCACCGCGTCGCCCTGGACGCGCCCGGCTCGAAGATCGGGCTGCCCGAGGTCACCCTCGGCCTGCTGCCCGCGGGCGGCGGCGTCACCCGTACCGTACGGCTGATGGGCATCACCGACGCGCTGCTGAAGGTGCTGCTCCAGGGCACCCAGTACCGGCCGCGGCGGGCGCTGGAGAACGGGCTCGTGCACGAGGTCGTCGATACCGAGGAGGAACTGCGCGCCGCCGCCCGCGCGTTCGTCGACGCCCACCCGGAGTCCCGGCAGCCCTGGGACGAGCCCGGCTACCGGATCCCCGGCGGCACGCCGCAGAACCCGAAGTTCGCGGCCAACCTCCCCGCGTTCCCCGCCAACCTGAAGAAGCAGCTCGGCGGCGCCCCGTTCCCCGCTCCGCGCAACATCATGGCGGCGGCGGTCGAGGGCTCCCAGGTCGACTTCGAGACCGCGCAGGTCATCGAGGCCCGCTACTTCGTCGACCTGGCGGTCGGGCAGACCGCCAAGAACATGATCCAGGCGTTCTTCTTCGACCTCCAGGCCGTCAACGCCGGCCGCTCCCGCCCGTCCGGCGTCCCCGAGCGGCGGGTGGCGAAGGTCGCCGTGCTGGGCGCCGGGATGATGGGCGCGGGCATCGCCTACGCCTGCGCGCGCGCCGGCATCGAGGTCGTGCTGAAGGACGTGTCGCTCGAGGCGGCCGAGAAGGGCAAGGCGTACTCCGCCGGGCTGCTCGACAAGCAGCTCGCCAAGGGCCGTACGACGCAGGAGAAGCGGGACGCACTGCTGGCCCGCATCACGCCGGCCGCGGACCCGGCGGAGCTGGCCGGCTGCGACGCCGTGATCGAGGCGGTCTTCGAGGACCCCGCGCTCAAGCACAAGGTGTTCCAGGAGATCCAGGACGTCGTCGCGTCCGACGCGCTGCTCTGCTCCAACACCTCCACCCTGCCCATCACGCTGCTCGCCGAAGGCGTCGCCCGCCCGCAGGACTTCGTCGGTCTGCACTTCTTCTCGCCTGTCGACAAGATGCCGCTGGTCGAGATCATCAAGGGGGAGCGCACCGGCGACGAGGCGCTGGCGCGCGCCTTCGACCTCGTACGGCAGCTCGCCAAGACCCCGATCGTGGTGAACGACTCGCGCGGCTTCTTCACCTCCCGCGTGATCGGCCACTTCATCAACGAGGGCGTCGCCATGGTCGGCGAGGGGATCGAGCCTGCGACCGTCGAGCAGGCCGCCGCCCAGGCCGGCTACCCGGCCAAGGTGCTGTCCCTGCTCGACGAGCTGACCCTCACGCTTCCCCGGAAGATCCGCAACGAGACGCGCGCGGCCGTCGAGGCCGCCGGCGGCAGCTACCCCGTGCACCCGGCGGAGGCGGTCATCGACCGCATGGTCGACGAGTTCGGCCGCACCGGGCGGGCCGGGGGAGCGGGCTTCTACGACTACGAGGACGGGAAGCGGACCCGGCTGTGGCCGGGGCTGCGGGAGCACTTCACCAAGGCGGACCGGGAGCCGCCGCCGCTGCGCGACCTCCAGGAGCGGATGCTGTTCGCGGAGGCGCTGGACACCGTGCGGCTGGTCGAGGAGGGCGTGCTGACCTCCGTCGCGGACGCGAACATCGGCTCGGTCTTCGGCATCGGCTTCCCCGCCTGGACCGGCGGCGTGCTGCAGTACATCAACGGCTACGAGGGCGGGCTGTCCGGCTTCGTGGCGCGGGCGCGGGAACTGGCGGAGGCGTACGGCGAGCGCTTCGAGCCGCCCGCGCTGCTGCTGGCGAAGGCCGAGCGGGGCGAGCCGTTCATGGACGCCGTCTGAGCGAGCCGGGCTCCCGCCGCGCCGGTCCCGGCGGGGCGGGAGCCGCGGCGTGCGGCCGGGGCTGTCGTCAGCCGACGCGCATGGTGCGGATCGTGCCGATCTTGGCGTAGAGCTTCGCGCCGGGGCAGGCGGTCGGGTAGAGCCTGCGGTGGGACGTGACGCGGTAGACGGTGGTCGAGTCGCCCTTGTCGTACTTGCCGTTGGACTTCCCCGCGGTCAGCCTCACCTTGCCGGTGCGGGTGTGCCCGGCGACGTCGAGGCGCCACTTGGAGAGCCGGGCCAGGGCGCCGGTGACCTTCGAGGGGACGGACGCCGAGCCGTAGGAGCCGATGACCGCGGCGCCGCTGGTGTTCTTGTTGAAGCCGAGGGTGTGCGCGCCGGTCACCGGCTTGGTGACGCCGCCGCGGCGGCCCTCGTAGATGCGGCCGCACTTGTCCACGAGGAAGTTGTAGCCGATGTCGTTCCAGCCGTTGGTGCGGGTGTGGTAGCGGTAGATCGCGCGGATGATCGACGGGGCCTCCGAGCAGGAGTAGCCGTTGCTGTCCACCGTGTGGTGGACGATGAACGCCCGGGTGTTGGTGCCGTACTCGGGCGGGCCGTCGCGCCAGGACTCGTTGGCGCCCCACTGCTTGCGCGAGATGATCGCCGGCCGCGTGGCGGTCGTGGTGTACGCGGGCTCCGCGGGCACCCCGGGACCTTCCGCGGGGTCGACGAGCTCCAGCCGGGCGCGCCCGGGCAGCGGCGCCGTCCCGCCGTCGCCGCGGAGCAGCCGGCCCTGGGCGGCGTCGGAGTCGCCCACCCACAGCGGCGCGGTGGCGGCCCGTGACGGCGCGTCCGCGCCGGGGTCGGCCAGCCGGGGCTGGGATTCCAGCGACCGCCACGCCGTCCACCGGCCGGTGCCGGCGTCCCGGGTGCGTATCTGCGGCGTACCGTCGAGCGCACCGCCGCCGGCCGGCCAGGAGACGCCGACGAGGCTGAAGCGGTCGCCGTCCGGCTCCGCTTCCGGGCTGGCGAGGGCGCCGGGGACGGTGAGCCCCGCGGCGGTGAGCAGGACGGCGAGTACGGGGAGGGCCCAGCGGCGTCCCCGTCGGGGGTGTGCGCTCATGCTCCAACTCCTCGGCGCGGACGGCGGTTTGCGACTGCGACGCGAATGAGCATGACAACACCGACGGGCCCGGGCAAGAGCGGCCGCGGGGTTCGCACATGTCGTTGTGCAAAGAACGCCGGTCGGACCTCAGCCGTCACGGGCGTACCCGCGCAAGGTCACTCCGCCTGGAGGGACGCGGGGAAGGGGGAGGGGATCAGCCCGGCGGGAAGGAGGCCCGCAGCTCCGCCTTCATCGACCGCTGGAAGGCCGTCACGAGCGCCTGCACCACCATCGGCTGCATGTGCGCGGAGAGCGACTTCATCGTCTCGACCTGCTCCGGGTCGGGGTCCGCCTCGCCGAACGGCTCCCACACCTCGTCGTGGAAGAGCCGGGTCAGCTCCCGGGCCACCGCGCGGGAGTGCTCCTGCACCACGTCCCGGGCGGCGAGGACGGTCTCCAGCCGGATGGGCACGTCGAGGAGCCGTACGCCGAGGTGGAGGACCACCGGGTCGACGCGGAAGGTGTCACCGCCGCCGTCCGCGCCGGATGCCGTGTCGTACGCGGCGGCCGCGTCGTCGTGCGTACCCGAGCCCGCGTCGTAGACACCGGGCCCCGGCGGCGTACGCTCCAGCACCCCCATCGCCGCCAGCCGCGCCACGTCGTCGTCCGTCAGCGACCGCCCCGCGCGCCGCTCCAGCTCCGCCCGGCTCACCTCGGTCTCCGCGTCCGGCACCCAGGTGGCCACCAGCGCGCGGTGCAGCGCGTGGTCCTCTGCGCTCAGCCCGGGCGGCAACTGCTGCACGTACCGCTCGATCGCCGCCAGCGTCAGCCCCTGGTGCTGCAACTCCTCGATGAGGGCGAGCCGGGAGAGATGCTCGGGGCCGTAGCGCCCCACCCGCCGTGGGCCGATGACCGGCGGGGGCAGCAGCCCGCGGGTGGAGTAGAAGCGGACCGTGCGCACGGTGACGCCCGCGCGTGCGGCCAGCTCGTCCACGGTCAGCCCGGCCGCCTCCGTCTCCTGGGTCATGGTCCAACAATATTGCTGTCTCACCGGTCCTGTGAAAGACCGCGGCGCCCTCCGGATGCCGGGCGGCCGCGGAGAGTTCGTGCGCGGAGGCTTCTGCGGCGGGTCACCCTCGGCTATCTTCTGGCCACCCTCGTCGCGCTCCGCCTCCGGGAGACCGCTCATGCGCCTACGCGCCCCCCGTCTCACCGTGCTCCGCACGGCCACCCTCGCGGCCTGCGTCGCGGCCGTCGTGCTGGCGCCGCCCTCCGGCCCGCCCGCCGAGGCCGCCAACCCGCCGCGTACCGGCTTCGAGGAGAGCGGCGGCGCCCGCTGGACCAGCGAGCAGGAAGAAGCGGAGTTCCTGGCCACCGTCGCCGAGGACAGCAGGCGCGTCGCCGTCGACCGCATCGGCACCACCGAGCAGGGCCGCCCCCTGAACCTCGTCCGCATCGGCGCCTCCCGACCGCCCACCCCGGCCGAGGCCGCCCGCGGCAGCGTCGTGCTCCTCATCTGCAGTCAGCACGGCGACGAACCGGCCGGCCGCGAGGCGTGCCTGACCAGCCTCCGCGACCTCGCCTACGCCAAGGACGCCGGGACCCGCCGCTTCCTGGCCCGCAACTCCGTCCTCGTCGTCCCCAGCGCCAACCCGGACGGCCGCGCCGCCGACACCCGCGGCAACGCCGACGGCGTCGACGTCAACCGCGACCACGTCGCCCTGGAGACCGCGGAAGGCCGCGCCATGGCCGCCGTCATCCGCGACTACCGCCCCGACGTCGTCCACGACCTGCACGAGTTCGACGCCACCGAGCCGTACTACGTCAAGGACGTGCTCGCGCTCTGGCCGCGCAACCTCAACACCCACGACGCCGTCCACCGCGAGGCCCGGCACCTGACCGAGGACCACGTCCGCGCGGGCGTCGAGGAGGCCGGTTACAGCAGCGGCGTCTACGGCATCTGGACCGACCCGCAGACCGGCGAGCCGATCCGCCAGGTCGCCGGCGACGGGCAGGAGCGCATACTGCGCAACACCGCGGGCCTCAAGCACGCGGCCGGGCTGCTGGTCGAGACCCGTATCACGGCGCTCACCGACGAGGAGCGCGGCGACCCCGCCGCCAACCACCGCCGCCGGGTCACCTCCCAGCTCACCGCGCTCGACGCCACGTTCGCCTACGCCGCGGACCACCGCGGCCGGCTGGCCACGGCGACCGCGGCGGCCCGTGCCCGCGGCCTCGCCGACACCGGTCCCGTCTACCTCGGCGGCGCCGACAACGAGCCGCCCGCGCCGGGCCAGATCATCGACGACCCGGCGTGCGGCTACGAACTCGACGCCGCGCAGTACGGCGCGGTCGGCGACGAGCTGGCGCTGCACGGCATCGAGGTCCGCGAACGGCCGGACGGCGGCGCGCTGGTGAAGCTGCGGCAGCCGCTGCGCGCGCTGGTGCCGCTGCTGCTGGACCAGCGGGCGGTCTACGAGCTGGCGGACGGCAGGCCGCTCGAACGCTGCCGCTGAGCGGGGCGGTGCGGCCGTACGCCGCTCATTCGGCGCGTAGGCGGGCACGAGGGCTGTACCCGGGGCGGCGGCCAGGCTGTACGCAGGGCGACTCGGCTGTCGGTGGGCCCGCCTACCCTTGGGCGGGTGTGCGGGGAGGTACCGGGTCTGTGGGAAGACGCGGTCTCGTGCGGGTCCTATGCCTCCAGGAGTGCGGCGGCCTCCTCGGCGCAGCCCCACGCCACCGTCACCCCGGCGCCCCCGTGCCCGTAGTTGTGCACGCACAGCGCCCCGCCCGGCAGCCGCTCCGCCTCCAGCCGCACGGCGGGCCTGGCCGGGCGCAGCCCGACGCGGTGGCCGAGGACCCGGGCCCTGGCGATCTCGGGGACGATGGCCGCGCAGCGCGCCACGATGCCCGCGGCCACCGCGGGGTCCGGCTCGATGCCCCAGGCGTCCTCCACGGCCGTGCCGCCGAGCACCAGCCCGTACGGCTGCGGTAGCGCGTACAGCGTGGCCGTCGCGTCCTTGTACGCCGACACCAGCCACTCCTCGACGCCCGGGTTCTCCACGACCACGAGCTGCCCCTGCACCGGGCGCACCTCGGGGTCCGGCACCAGCTCGCGGGCGCCGAGGCCGGTGCAGTTGACGACGTACGGGGCCGCGCGCCCGGCCTCGTCGAGCGAACCGGCGGCGCGCCGCTCGACCCGGCCGCCGGCCGCGGTCAGCCGGTCGCGCAGGTGGGCCAGGTGCGTGCCGGTGTCCACGATCGGCACCGTCGCGCGCACGCCCGTGGCGTACTCCCCGCGCAGCTCGGCGGAGTCGGCCGCCCGCACGTCGCGCAGGGCGCGCCGCCACGGCCCGAGGCCGGCGAGTTCGGCGCCGAGCTGCAGCCCCGTCCGCATCCGCACGCCCGTCACCGCCGCATGCTCCGCCTGCTGCGCGTACACGTCGAACGACCGCACCGACCAGTCCGCGACCCGGTGTTCCGGCTCGATCCGGTACGGCCACCACAGCCCGCCCGCGACCGCAGACGTCGTCTCCTCCGCCGGCTCCCGCGCCCACACCGTGACCCGCCGCCCGCCTTCCGCCAGGACGACCGCGGTGGTCAGGCCGATGATGCCGCTGCCGAGCACGATGACTTCGGAATCCATCACGGCAGTCTGCCGCACCGGTCGGGAGCCTGCGCGGGGTGGTGGACAGCCGAGGATGATCGCTACTCTGTTCGCATGTCGAATTGCGTGAGTACTACAAGCGATCGGGGGGCGCGCGCCCCGCGCCGATGAGCGCCCGCCCGGGGGCCGCCCGGTCCGGCAGGGACGCGCCGGCCATCCGCACCCGCACCCCCCGTGAGGTGAAGCGCAGCCGCCGCCCCCGCGCCCACTCCTGCTGGGACCACCTCTACGCCGCCCCGCTCTGGCCGCTCCACGGCGCCAACCTCGGTACGCTCCTGCGCACCTGTGACGCCGTCGGCGCCTGCCTCGTCGTGCCCCGCTTCCCCTGGGTCCCCGAGGCGCTGGCCCGCGGCAACACGCTGCGCCGCCCCGTCTGCGTGCACTGGACCGGCGACCCGCTGCGCTGGCTGGAGCGGCAGCGCGCCGCGGGCAAGCGCGTCCTCGGCGTCGAACTCGCCGACGAGGCCGTGCGCCTGGCCGATCTGCCGGCCGCCCGCCGCGCCACGGTGATGGTGCTCGGCCACGAGCAGCACGGCATCCCGCCGGACGCGCTCGACCTGCTCGACGAGGCCGTCGAGATACCCATGGTCGGCACCGGCGCCAGCCTCAACGTCGCCGTGGCCGGCTCCCTCGTCCTCTACCGGCTGGCCGGGCTGCTGTGACCGGTGAAGTCCTGCTCATGGCCGGAGTCCTGCTGCTCGGGGCGTCCGTGCAGCGGCTCGCGGGCATCGGCCTCGCGCTGGTCGCGGGGCCGGCGCTCGCGCTGGTCCTCGGCCCGGCGGAGGGCGTCCGGCTCTCCAACTGCGCCGCGGGTGCCATCAGCGCGTTCGGCCTGGCCACCGTCTGGCGGCAGGTCAGGCCACGCGCCATGGTGCCGCTGCTGGCCGCCGCCGTCTGCACGGTGCCGATCGGCGCCGTCACCGCGTCCCGGCTGCCCGCGCCCGTCCTGCTCACCGGCATGGGCGCGATGGTCTGCGGTGCCGTGGGGCTCGTCATGGCCGGGGCCCGCGCCGAGTCCCTGCGCGGCACCGGCGGGGCGGTCACGGCCGGCGCGGTGAGCGGCTTCATGAACTCCTCCGCGGGCATCGGCGGCCCCGCCGTCTCGCTATACGCCGTGAACGCAGGCTGGACGGTGCGGGAGTTCGTGCCGAACGCGCTCTTCTACGGCGTCGTCATCAACATCTTCTCGGTCACCGCGAAGGGCCCGCCCGACCTGTCGGCCGCGGCGTGGGCGCTGTGCGCGGCGGCCGTCGCCGCCGGCGCGCTCATCGGCCGCGCCCTGGGCGACCGGGTGCCCGAGGCACCCGCGCGCCGGCTGGTGCTGATCCTCGGGCTGGCCGGCGGCGCGGCGACCCTGACGAAGGGTCTGCTGGGGCTCTGACCGGGCACCGGGCGGGGATCCGGCGCGGACCGGGCCCCGTACACCGCAGCGCGGCGTACGGGGCCCGGGAGGTGCTCCTGCTGTCCTGCCCGCGCGGCGATCAGCGCTTGCCGCGGCGGCCGTTGCCGCCACCGCCGCCGCTCCGGCCACCGCCGCCGAGCAGCCCGGCGCGGCGCAGCGCGTCCGCCATCTCGCTGTTCTCCGGCTGCGTCTCACGGCGCCGGCCACCGCCGCCGCCACCGCGCTGCCGGCTGCCGCCCGCGCCCTGGCCGCCACCGCCCTGGCCACCGCCGCGCTGCCGCGGCGGGCCCTGCCGGTCGCGCTCGCGCCCACCGCCCCGGCCGCCGCCGCCCGCCGGCTTGCCCGGCTCGTCGTCCAGCCGCAGGGTCAGCGAGATCCGCTTCCGCGGCACGTCCACGTCCAGCACCTTCACCTTCACGATGTCGCCGGGCTTGGCGACCTCGCGCGGGTCCTTCACGAACGTCTTCGACATCGCCGACACGTGCACCAGCCCGTCCTGATGGACGCCCACGTCCACGAACGCCCCGAACGCGGCGACGTTCGTCACCACGCCCTCCAGCACCATCCCCTGCTGCAGGTCGCCGATCTTCTCCACGCCCTCCTTGAACACCGCCGTCCGGAACGCCGGCCGCGGGTCGCGCCCCGGCTTCTCCAGCTCCTTGAGGATGTCCGTCACCGTCGGCAGCCCGAACCGCTCGTCGGTGAAGTCCTGCGGATTCAGTGACCGCAGCGTCCGCGTGTCGCCGATCAGCGCCGCCACCTCCGCGCCGCCCGCCTTCACCATCCGCCGCACCACCGGGTACGCCTCCGGGTGCACGCCGGAGGCGTCCAGCGGGTCCTCGCCGTCGCGGATGCGCAGGAAGCCCGCGCACTGCTCGAACGCCTTCGGCCCCAGCCGCGGCACGTCCTTGAGCGCCGCGCGGCTGCGGAAAGGACCGTGGGAGTCGCGGTGCGCCACGATGTTCTCCGCGAGCCCCGCGCCGATGCCGGAGACCCGGGCCAGCAGCGGCGCCGAGGCGGTGTTGAGGTCGACGCCCACGCCGTTGACGCAGTCCTCCACGACCGCGTCCAGGGAGCGCGACAGCTTCGCCTCCGACAGATCGTGCTGGTACTGGCCGACGCCGATCGACTTCGGGTCGATCTTCACCAGCTCGGCCAGCGGGTCCTGCAGCCGCCGCGCGATGGACACCGCGCCGCGCAGCGACACGTCCAGCTCGGGCAGCTCCTGCGAGGCGAACGCCGACGCCGAGTAGACCGACGCCCCGGCCTCCGAGACCATCACCTTCGTCAGCTTCAGCTCGGGTTCCGCGGCGATCAGGTCGGCGGCCAGCTTGTCGGTCTCCCGGGAGGCCGTGCCGTTGCCGATCGCGACCAGCTCCACCGCGTGCACGCGCGCCAGTTCGGCCAGGACGGCAAGGGCCTCGTCCCACTTGCGGGCCGGCGCGTGCGGGTAGACCGTCGCGGTGGCGGCGACCTTGCCGGTGGCGTCGACGACGGCGGCCTTCACGCCCGTACGCAGCCCGGGGTCCAGGCCCAGCGTGGGGCGCGTCCCCGCCGGGGCGGCCAGCAGCAGGTCCCGCAGGTTCGCGGCGAAGACGTCCACCGCCTGGTCCTCCGCGGCCGTGCGGAGCCGCAGCCGCAGGTCGATGCCGAGGTGCACCAGGATGCGCGTGCGCCACGCCCAGCGGACCGTCTCGGCGAGCCAGGGGTCGGCGGGCCTGCCCCGGTTCTCCACGCCGAACCGGGCCGCGATCGCGCGCTCGTACGCCGACGGGCCCTCCTGCTCCGCCTCGCCGGGCGCGTCGGGCTCCAGGGCGAGGTCGAGGACCTCCTCCTTCTCGCCGCGGAAGAGGGCGAGGATGCGGTGCGACGGCAGGTCGGTCAGCGGCTCGGCGAAGTCGAAGTAGTCCGAGAACTTCGCGCCCGCCTCCTCCTTGCCCTCGCGCACCTTGGCGACCGCGCGGCCGTGCGTCCACATCCGCTCGCGCAGCTCGCCGATGAGGTCGGCGTCCTCGCCGAACCGCTCGGTGAGGATGGCCCGCGCCCCCTCCAGGGCCGCTGCCGGGTCGGCCACGCCCTTGTCCGCGTCCACGAACGCGGTGGCCGCCGCGAGCGGCGCCACCGAGGGGTCGGCCAGCAGCCCGTCGGCCAGCGGCTCCAGACCGGCCTCGCGGGCGATCTGCGCCTTGGTCCGCCGCTTCGGCTTGTACGGCAGGTAGACGTCCTCCAGCCGCGCCTTGGAGTCGGCCGCGCGGATCTGCGCCTCCAGCTCCTCGGTCAGCTTGCCCTGCCCGCGCACGGACTCCAGGATCGCCGCCCGCCGCTCCTCCAGCTCCCGCAGATACCGCAGCCGCTCCTCGGCGGTGCGCAACTGCGCGTCGTCGAGCATCTCCGTCGCCTCTTTGCGGTAGCGGGCGATGAACGGCACGGTGGCGCCGTCGTCGAGCAGCCGCACCGCCGCCGTGATCTGCCGCTCGCGTACGCCGAGCTCCTCGGCGATCCTGGCCTCAATCGATACCGACGCCGTCACGTCCGCCCCGCTTTCTGTCATCTGTGGCGGAGTGCATTGTGGCAGGTCCGACTGACAGCCGGGCGCCCGGCGGGACCTGCCCCGGTCGCCCGGCGGGTCGGAACAGGGCCGGATGGGCGCCGGACCGCGGCGAAGACGCGGCGCGGGCCCCCGGCCGAGGTGTGGTCAGACGGTGCGGCGGCGGGCCCTGCGGCCGCCCCGGGAGGCGGCGCCGAAGAGGCGGGCGGCCAGTCGGAAGGGGAGCGTCACGATCGCGGCGACGGCGCCGCCGATCATGCGCAAGACGTCGGCGATGGCTCGCATGGCTGTTCACCTCGCAACTCGGGTCGAGAACTGCGGGTAGCCGGTGCAGCGTTGCGTAAACACCGGCCACCCGCCGCTCCGCGGCCCGGCCGCACCTCAGCCTTTGCCGAAGATGTCCTTCGGCATCGCGCCCGCTGCCAGCGCGGCGGTGGTATAGCCGGTGGCCAGCTCGGTCAGCCGTGCCACGCCCGCGGCGCCCAGTCGCGCGTACGGGCCGAGGTCCACCCGGTCGGTCTCGTCCTCCAGCTCCTTGCGCAGCGCCGTGCCCGCCTCGGTCAGCTCGCCGTCCGCCGCCAGCAGCCCGCGGGCCCGCAGCCGGTCCTGCGCCGCGGCCCACTCTTCGGGCTCCCAGCCGCGCGAGTACCGGGCGAACTCCGGGGTGAAGCCGAACCCGGAGGCGGTGTGTGTCACCTGGGACTCCAGCCCGTCGAGCCCGGCGTGGGCCAGGACCGCGTCGTGGCTGTCACCGCGGTGCTCGCGCAGTTGGGTGGCGGCGTGCCAGAGGGCCAGGTGCGGGGCGTCCGGCACCGGCAGGTCCGCCTCGGCCGCGTAGAGCGGCCGCCCGGCGCGCCCGCCGCCCGCCGCCGCGCGCTGGGCCAGCTCCGCCGCCTCGGCCAGCTCGGGCGAGGCGATCGTCTCCTCGCCCAGCAGCCGCCGCAGCACGGCGTCGGCGACCCGCAGCCGGGTCGCCAGCACGGTGGCCGGGTCCGCGGCCGTCCAGGCGGCGGGCAGGTGCCGGGCGGCCAGCTTGTGGCTGTAGTTGTAGAAGACGGCGGCGACCACGCCGGGTCCGACGGGGCCCATGGCGGCGGACCGGGCGGTGAAGTACGCCGCGTGCCAGCCGTCGATGCCGATCCCGGCGAACTCCTCGGTGAACTCAGGCGCGAAGTAGATCGCCGAGTGCAGCGGGTTGAGGACCTGTTGGCAGCGGCGGCCGGCGCGCGGCGGGAGTGACGTCATGCCGCCAGGCTACTGAGCGGACGCTTAGCCCGAGAAGGGGCGCGGCCTCCCGTTCGTACGCCCGGGGGCCGCGGCCGTCAGACGGACCAGGTGAAGCGCGGCTCGCGGCGCTCCAGGAAGGCGGCGACGCCCTCCGCGGCGTCGCCCGCCGCGCGCGCCTGCCTGGCCCAGTGCGCGATACGCGCCGCGTCCGCCCCGGCGTCGCCGGCCGCGCCCCCGTCCCCGTACGCCCCGGCCGTGTCGGCGAAGTCCTTCGCCGCCGCCTGGGTGAGCTGTGAGCGGGCCGCGAGCACCGCGGTGAACTCCGCCACCCGCGCGCCGAGTTCCGCCGCGGGCAGCACCTCGTCCGCGAGGCCCGTGCGCAGCGCCCGCGCGGCGCCGATCAACTCGGCGGAGAACAGCAGGTACTTCGCCGTCGCAGGACCCACCAGACGCACCAGCCGGCGCGTCGCACCGGCCGGATAGACGATGCCCAGCTTCGCCGGGGTGACCCCGAAGAGCGCGTCGTCGGCGGCGAACCGCAGGTCGCAGGCCGCCGCGAGCTGGCAGCCGCCGCCCACGCAGTGCCCGCGTACGGCAGCGAGCGTCGGCTTGGGGAAGGCGGCGAGCGCCTCTTCCGCGGCCTCGGCGAGGCCCTGCGTGCCCTCGCTGCCGGTCCGCAGCGAGCCGATGTCGGCGCCCGCGCAGAACGTGCCGCCGGCGCCGGTGAGCACCACCGCACGCACCGCCCGGTCGGTGGCGAGCCCCGCCAGCAGCCCGGGCAGCGCGCGCCACATGTCCGGCGTCATCGCGTTGCGCTTGGCCGGGTTGCTGATGACCACCGTCGCCACGCCGCCGTCGACGTCGCACCGCAGCTCGCCTTCGCTCATGACCGGCAGCCTCTCACGGCCGGCTGCGCACCCGGGACCCGCCGCGGGCGCGTCCCGGGTGCGCCTGCCTACAGCGGCTCGATGTCGCTCAGCTCCTCGTCGAGCACCAGCCAGCGCGTGATCCCGATGTCGCGCAGGAACCGCACGTCGTGGCTGGCGACCACGAGCGCGCCCTCGTACGACTCCAGCGCCTTCACCAACTGCCGCACGCTCGCCATGTCCAGGTTGTTCGTCGGCTCGTCCAGCATCAGCAACTGCGGCGCGGGGTCCGCCAGCATCAGCGCCGCCAGCGTGGCGCGGAACCGCTCCCCGCCGGACAGCGTGCCGACGATCTGGTCCGCCCGGCCCTGCCGGAAGAGGAAGCGGGCCAGCCGCGAGCGGATCTCCTGGTTGGTCGCCGCGGGCGCCAGCAGGGCCACGTTCTCGACGATGCTCAGCGCGTCGTCCAGCACGTCGAGCCGCTGCGGCAGGTAGCGCAGCGGCACGTGCACCGAGGCCGAGCCCGCCACCGGCGCGAGCTGACCGGCGATCGTGCGCAGCAGCGTGGACTTGCCCGCGCCGTTGCGCCCGGTCAGCGCGATCCGCTCCGGACCGCGCACCTGCAGCGCCGGGACCCGCGCGCCGTAGCGCAGCTCCAGCTCGCGCAGCATGAGCACGTCCCGGCCCGCGGGCACGGCGGTGTACGACAGGTCGACGCGGATCTCGTCGTCGTCCCGTACCGCCGCCTCCGCCTCGTCGAGCCGCTCCTTGGCGCCCCTCAGCCGCTCCTCGTGCATGATGCGGTGCTTGCCCGCGGAGACCTGGGCCTCCCGCTTGCGCAGGTTCATGACGATCTTCGGCTCGCGCTTGTTCGCGAACTGCTTGTCGGCGTACCGCTTGCGCTTGCTCAGCTTCTCGTGCGCCTCGGCCAGCTCGCGCTTCTGCCGCCGCAGGTCCGCCTCCGCGGAGCGCACCGTGCGCTCGGCGGCCTCCTGTTCGACGGCCAGCGCCTCCTCGTACGCGGTGAAGTTGCCGCCGTACCAGGCGACCTCGCCGTCCCGCAGGTCGGCGACCTGGTCGACGCGGTCGAGCAGTTCGCGGTCGTGGCTGACGATCACCATCACGCCCGGCCACGACTCCACGGCCGCGTACAGCCGGCGGCGGGCCTTCAGGTCGAGGTTGTTCGTCGGCTCGTCCAGCAGCAGCACGTCAGGCCGCAGCATCAGCAGCGCGGCCAGCCGCAGCAGCACCGACTCGCCGCCGGAGACCTCGCCGATGGTGCGGTCGAGGCCGACGTGCGCCAGGCCGAGCTGGTCGAGGGTGGCGCGGGCGCGCTCCTCGACGTCCCAGTCGTCGCCGACGGCCGTGAAGTGCTCCTCGGCGACGTCACCGGACTCGATGGCGTGCAGGGCACGCCGCACCCCGTCGATGCCCAGCACCTCGTCGACCCGCGCGGCGGTGTCCAGGACGAGGTTCTGCGGCAGGTAGCCGACCGTGCCGGCGGCCTTGACCGTGCCGGCGGCGGGGGCCAGCTCCCCGGCCATCAGGCGCAGCAGCGTGGACTTGCCCGTGCCGTTGCGGCCGATCAGCCCGGTGCGGCCCGGGCCGACGGCGAGGTCGAAGTCCTCGAAGACGGTGGTGCCGTCGGGCCAGGTGAAGGCCAGCCCGGCACAGATGACGGAGGCCGCGGCGCGCGGCGTGGAGGGAAATGACATGGCGTCTCCCGGTGGGCTCGAAGGGGTGCGACGGGGCGGCGTCGGCACCGGACGGCGACCTGGGAGAGCCGGGTGGAACGGGAGCGGGGCCGGGTGCCCTGCAGGAGAGGAAGGTGGCTCGAGCCGTGAGGTCGCACGTGCCGCACACGGGGAATGCCGCGGGCACGGTGCCGTAGGGACCTCAGACGAGCAACACCTTCTCCAATCGTCGACTGCAGGGCACTGCGAAGGTACGACGCTTCAACGGAAATCGGCAACCGATTATTTCGATCTCAACGCAGGCCGGTCATTGCGCGGCCGGTCGGAAGGTGACGAAAGCCAGTCAAGTTCTGCGCGATGGGGGGCTGGGCTCCGGTGATTGCCAACACTCGGAGGGTGAGTGGTGGCGAAAGCAGGTGCCGGCGGTGAGCGACGGCGGCAGTCTGAGACCCGAGCCCGGCCAGGTGGTCCCGGCGGCGTACGAGGGCACCTGGAAGTTCGACGCCCCGGCGCTCGACTCCTCCGTGCCCCAGTCCCGGCACGCCGTACGCGACCTCCTCGTCCGGCGGCGCGTCCCCATCGGCGACGACCTCTTGCAGGGCGTGCTGCTGATCGTCTCGGAGCTGGTGACGAACGCGGTCCGGCACGCCGGCGTGCTCTCCCCGGAGATCGGCGTCGAGCTGTCGGTCGGCGCCGGCTGGGTCCGCGTCGCCGTCCGGGACCAGCACCCGTACCGCCCGAGGGCCCTCCAGGCGGACGACGAGGAGACGGGCGGCCGGGGACTGCTGCTGGTCAAGGCGATCACGAGCGAGGCCGGCGGCGCCTGCGACGTGCAGCACACCGTCGACGGCGGGAAGGTGATCTGGGCCTCCCTCCCGCTCGCCGGCGTCACCAGCCCGAGGACGGCCCCGTCAGCTCCCGGATGGCCGGCCTGGCCGCGTCGAGCACCGTCATGAACCACGCCGAGAACGGGTTCTCGGCGTGCCGCTTGGCCAGCTCGTCCGGCGTGACGAAGGCGACCGCGCCGACCTCGTCCGCGTCCGGCCGCGGCTCGGCCCGCAGCAGCCCGGCGAAGAGGTGGTTGTACTCGTGCTCCACCAGCCCCGAGGCGGGATCCGGGTGGTGGTACGTGACCGTCCCGGCCTCGGCGAGCAGCGCGGGCGAGACGCCCAGCTCCTCGAAGGTGCGGCGGGCCGCGGCGGCGAGCGGCGACTCGCCGGGGTAGGGGTGGCCGCAGCAGGTGTTGGACCACACGCCGGGGGAGTGGTACTTGCCGAGCGCCCGCTGCTGGATCAGCATCCGGCCCGCGGTGTCGAAGAGGAACACGGAGAACGCCCGGTGCAGCCGGCCCGGCGCCTGGTGCGCGGAGAGCTTCTCGGCGGTGCCGATCGTGGTGCCGTTCTCGTCGACGAGCTCCAGCATGATCTCTTCGGTGGTAGCGGCCGGCATGACCATCCTTTGCGTCCGATCTACGGCGTCCGGGGCACGGGCGTCCCGGCCTCCGCGGCGGGCGGAGACGGCGGGACACCTGATTCAGTCTGCCTTACCGGTGACGGCTCAATGACAGAGATGTGCCTCATGCTCCGCGTGTCCGACCGGCTCGATCTGGAACGTGCAGTGGGCGACATCGAAGTGATCGCCGAGGCACCCCTGCAGATCGTGGAGCAACCTCTCCTGACCCACCGCCTGCAGCACGCCCTCCTTCACCACCACGTGCGCCGATATCACCGGCATCCCCGAGGTGATCGTCCACACGTGCAGATCGTGCAGCTCCACCACTCCCGGCAGCGCCAGGATGTGCGTCCGTACCTCGGAGACGTCCACGTCCTTCGGCGCCGCCTCCAGCAGCACGTCCAGCGCCTCGCGCAGCAGCCGGAACGTCCGCGGGATGATCATCGAGCCGATGGCGAGCGAGGCGACCGGGTCCGCGTACTGCCAGCCGGTGGTGACGATGACCAGCGCCGAGATGATCACCGCGACCGAGCCCAGCGCGTCCGCCAGCACCTCCAGGAAGGCGCCGCGCACGTTCAGGCTCTCCCGCCGGCCGCGCATGAGCAGGGCCAGCGAGATCAGGTTGACCACCAGGCCCGCGGCACCGAAGGCGAAGGTCAGCCCGCCCTCGATCTCGGGCGGGTCCATGAAGCGCATGACCGCCTGGTAGAGGATGTAGCCGCCGACGCCGAAGAGCAGCAGACAGTTGGCCAGCGCCGCCAGGATCTCGGCCCGCGCGAAGCCGAAGGTGCGCCGCTCGCTCGTCGGCCGGTTCGCGAAGTGGATCGCCAGCAGCGCCATGGAGAGCCCGACCACGTCGGTCGCCATGTGCCCGGCGTCCGCGACGAGCGCCAGCGAGCCGGTGATCACCCCACCGACCACCTGCAGCCCCAGCACCGACAGGGTGAGGAGCAGGGCGATGCGCAGCCGGCCGCGGTGGGCGGCGGAGGCCGTGCCGCCGGACGATCCGTGGGAGTGGTCGTGCCCTGCACCCATGCCGCGTGCCCTCCGGTTCCCAGGCGGTCGCGGACAGGCCCTCGTGCCTGCCCGACGATCTCAGTGAACTACGGGCAGGGGGTATTCGCCAAACCTTGACATGAAGTCGGTTTTCATCGTCTGACCTGCGGAAACGCTCATGCGGGCGTCTCGGCTGGTCAGCCGCGCCGCGCCTCCGGATGGCTGTGCAGCCAGCCCTCCCAGGCGGACTCGACCATGGCGCGCACGTCCAGCCGCGGCAGCCAGCCCAGCTCCTTGGCCGCCAGGTCGTACGACGCGACCACGCGGGCCGGGTCCCCGGGGCGGCGGGGGAGGACCTCGGGGGTGTGCTCGCGCCGCCCCGTGACCTCGGCCACGATGTCGGCCAGCTCCCGCACCGACACGCCGGTGCCGCTGCCGAGGTTCACCGTCAGGTCGCCGGAGACCGCCGGGGCGGCGACGCGGCGGGCCGCCGCCAGGTGGGCGTCGGCGAGGTCGACGACGTGCACGTAGTCACGGACGCAGGTGCCGTCCGGGGTGGGGTAGTCGTCGCCGAAGATCCGCATCGGCTGGTGCGCGGTCAGCCGCTCGAAGAACATCGGGACCACGTTGAACACCCCGGTGTCCGCCAGCCCGGGGGCCGCCGCCCCGGCGACGTTGAAGTAGCGCAGGCAGGCGGTCGCCAGCCCGTGCGCGCGCCCGGTGGCCCGCAGCAGCCACTCGCCGGCGAGCTTGGTCTCGCCGTACGGGTTGATCGGCAGGCAGGGGGTGTCCTCGGTGACGAGGTCGACGTCGGGCATGCCGTAGACGGCGGCCGAGGAGGAGAGGACGAAGCGGCGGACCCCCGCGGCCACCACGGCCTCCAGCAGCACGCCCAGGCCGTGCACGTTCTCCCGGTAGTACGAGAGCGGCTGCTCCACCGACTCGCCGACCTGCTTCTTCGCCGCCAGGTGCAGCACGCCGGTGACGTCGTACTCGGCGATCGTGCGGTCGAGCAGCAGCCGGTCCAGGAACGTACCGCGCACCAGCGGTACGTCCGCCGGCAGCCGGGCCGGATTGCCGGTGGACACGTCGTCCAGCACGACGACCCGCTCCCCGGCACCCGCCATGGTCCGCACGACATGCGCGCCGATGTAACCGGCCCCGCCGGTGATCAACCACGTCATGCCGGAACACTACCGCCCCGGTTTGGAGCACGGGTGCGAGCTGCGAAATGATGATCGCCACCCGGTCGAGGCGAACGGGCGGTGAACCCGTGGTTCCAGGGATCCGCTAACCTCTGCCGACAGCCGCCCGGCCGGACGGGGGAGGGGCGGTCCCGCCTGCCGCCCCGCTTGCCAAGGAGTGAGTTCGTCTGCGGACCGCAATCCTGATCGGCCCGCCCGTCCACGGGTCCCCCCTGGAGAGCGACCTGAGGTCGCTGGGCTACGACGACGTGCGTACCGCCGCGGACGTGGCCGACGCCGCCACCGTCCTCGCGCTGCTGCCCGAGGACGGCCGGGTCGCGCTCGTCGACAGCCGCTTCGTCGGGCACCGGCACAGCCTGCGCCTCACCCTCGCCGACCCCCGCTTCCCCGCCGCGGCCGTGCCCGGCGTGGTCGCGGCGCGGACGCCCGCGGCCCGCAGCGCGCTCTCCCGCGCGGTGATGCGCAGCCACACCCTGGACGGCGTCGCCGAGCAGACCGCCGCGCAGCTCGCGGAGGCGGACGAGCGGCTGGCCCGGCCTGAGCTGGGCGTCCTGGTGGCGGCCGTACCCGAGGACGCCCTCGCGCGGGCGAAGGCCACGGACGCGGTCGCCGCCGTGGACGAGGAGAAGGCCCGGCTGCGCGCCGCGGTCAAGAGCCGCGACGGGTTCTTCACCACCTTCTTCATCAGCCCCTACTCGCGCTACCTCGCCCGCTGGTGCGCCAACCGCGGCCTCACCCCGAACCAGGTCACCACCGCCTCCCTGGCCACCGCCGTGCTCGCGGCCGGCTGCGCGGCCACCGGCACCCGCGGCGGCTTCGTCGCCGCCGGCGTGCTGCTCATGCTCTCCTTCGTGCTGGACTGCACCGACGGCCAGCTCGCCCGCTACTCGCTGCAGTACTCCACGATGGGCGCCTGGCTCGACGCCACCTTCGACCGCGCCAAGGAGTACGCCTACTTCGCCGGCCTCGCCATCGGCGCCGCCAACGCCGACGGCGACGACGTGTGGGCCCTCGCGCTGGGCGCCATGGTGCTGCAGACCTGCCGGCACGTCGTGGACTTCGCCTTCAACGAGTCCATCGCCGGCACCGCCGCCGCGGCGGCCAACACCAGCCCGACCGCGGCCCTCTCCGAACGGCTCGACCGCCTCGGCTGGACGGTGTGGCTGCGCCGCATGGTGGTGCTGCCGATCGGCGAGCGCTGGGCCCTGATCGCCGTGCTCACCGCCGTCACCACCCCGCGCGTCGTCTTCGTCGTCCTGCTGATCGGCATGGGGCTCGCCGCCTCCTACACCACCGCGGGCCGGGTGCTGCGCTCGCTCAAGCGCCGCGTCCCGCGCACCGAGCAGGCCCTCAAGGCGCTGGACGAGCTCACCGATACCGGCCCGCTCGCCGAAGCCGCCGCCCGCTCCCTGCGCGCCCCCGTGCGCTCCCTGCCGCCGTACGCCGCGCCCGCCCTCGCCGCCGCCGGGGGCGTGCTCCTCGTGGCGCTGGCGCTCGTCACCCCGTACGGCACCTGGTGGCCCCTGATAGGCGCCGCCGGCTACGTCCTGACCTCGGCACTCGCCGTCGCCCGGCCGCTCGCGGGCCCGCTGGACTGGCTCGTGCCGCCGGTCTTCCGGGCCGCCGAGTACGGCCTCGTCCTCGCGCTCGCGGCCCGTTCCGAGGTGAACGGAGCGCTTCCCGCGGCATTCGGACTGGTGGCCGCGGTCGCCTACCATCACTACGACACCGTGTACCGCATCCGCGGCGGCACGGGTGCGCCCCCGCGCCTGCTGGTGCGGGCGATCGGCGGGCACGAGGGACGGGTGCTGGCGGTCACGCTGGCGGCAGCCCTGCTGACCGGCACGCGCTTCACGTTCGCGCTCGCGGCCATCGCCGCGGCCGTGGCGCTGGTGGTGCTCACCGAGAGCATCCGCTTCTGGGTCTCCTCCGGAGCCCCCGCTGTACACGACGAAACAGGAGAACCCGCATGATCGGCCTCGTGCTGGCGGCCGGCGCCGGAAGGCGTCTGCGCCCTTACACCGACACCCTGCCGAAGGCCCTGGTGCCCGTCGACGGTGAGACCACCGTCCTCGACCTCACCCTCGGCAACTTCGCCGAGATCGGGCTCACCGAGGCGGCGATCATCGTCGGCTACCGCAAGGAGGCCGTGTACGAGCGCAAGGAGGCCCTGGAGCGCACGTACGGTCTGAAGCTCACCCTGATCGACAACGACAAGGCAGAGGAGTGGAACAACGCCTACTCCCTCTGGTGCGGCCGGGATTCGGTCCGGCACGACGTGATCCTCGCCAACGGCGACACCGTCCACCCCGTCTCCGTCGAGAAGACGCTGCTCGCCGCCCGCGGCGGCGGCAAAAAGATCATCCTCGCCCTCGACACGGTCAAGCAGCTCGCCGACGAGGAGATGAAGGTCGTCGCCGACGAGAAGGGGGTCCGGAAGATCACCAAGCTGATGGACCCGGCCGAGGCCACCGGTGAGTACATCGGCGTCACGCTCATCGAGGGCGGCGCGGCCGACGAACTGGCCGACGCGCTGAAGACCACCTTCGAGCGCGACCCCGACCTCTACTACGAGGACGGCTACCAGGAACTGGTCGACCGCGGCTTCAGGATCGACGTCGAGCCCATCGGCGACGTCGCCTGGGTCGAGATCGACAACCACGACGACCTCGCCAAGGGCAGGGAGATCGCGTGCCGGTACTGACCCGCCTGATCCCGTCGCCGCTGACGGTCGACATCCGGGCCGGGGCGCTGGACGACCTCGCCGACCTCCTCTCCGACCAGCGTGTCGCGCCGTCGGGCCGGCTCGCCTTCGCCATCAGCCCGCGTTCCGGGCAGGCGCTGCGCGACCGCTTCGCGCCGGCGCTGCCCGGCGCCGACTGGTTCGCCGACGCCGACGGCACCATCGACGGTGCCGTACGGCTCGCCGATTCCATCAAGCGCACCGGCCGCTACGACGCCGTCGTCGGCCTCGGCGGCGGCAAGGTCATCGACTCGGCGAAGTACGCCGCCGCGCGCGTCGGCCTGCCGATGGTCGCCGTGGCCACCAACCTCGCCAACGACGGCCTCTGCTCGCCGGTCTCCACGCTCGACAACGACGCCGGCCGCGGCTCGTACGGCGTGCCGAACCCCATCGCGATCGTCATCGACCTCGACGTCATCCGCGAGGCGCCGGCGCGCTTCGTCCGGGCCGGCATCGGCGACGTGACGTGCAAGCTGTCCGCCGTCGCCGACTGGGAGCTGTCCCACCGCGAGACCGGCGAGCCCATCGACGGGCTGGCCGCCGCGATGGCCCGCAGCGCCGGCGACTCGGTGCTGCGCCACCCCGGCGGGATCGGCGACGACGACTTCCTCGTCATCCTCGCCGAGGCGCTGGTGCTCTGCGGCATCGCGATGTCGGTGGCCGGCGACAGCCGGCCGGCCTCCGGCGCGTGCCACGAGATCAGCCACGCCTTCGACCTGCTCTACCCGAAGCGCTGCGCGCTCCACGGCGAGCAGTGCGGCATCGGCGGGACCTTCGCCACGTTCCTCCGCGGCGACCGGGAGACGGCACTGCTGATGGCCCAGGTGCTGCGCAGGCACGGGCTGCCGGTGCTGGCCGACGACATCGGCTTTGCGGACGACGAGTTCGTGAAGGCCATCGAGTTCGCGCCGCAGACCCGGCCCGGCCGGTACACGATCCTCGAACACCTCGACCTGTCCACCGACGAGATCAGAGACGCCTACGCCGACTATGCCAAAGCCATCGGTAGCTGAGCTACGGCCCGTGGTCCACCCCCCGGGGGTGAAGGACCGGCGCAGCGGGGAGCACTGGGCCGGCCGCCTGTACATGCGCGAGATCTCGCTGCGCGTCGACCGGCACCTGGTGAACACCCGGGTCACGCCCAACCAACTGACGTACGTCATGACCCTCGCCGGCGTCCTCGCCGCCCCGGCGCTGCTGGTCCCCGGGATCGCCGGGGCCCTGCTGGGCGTGCTGATGGTCCAGTTGTACCTGCTGCTCGACTGCGTCGACGGGGAGGTCGCCCGCTGGAAGCAGCAGTTCTCCATCGGCGGCGTGTACCTCGACCGGGTCGGCGCGTACCTCTGCGATGCCGCGGTGCTGGTGGGCTTCGGCCTGCGCGCCGCCGACCCGTGGGGCGAGGGCTCCGTCGACTGGCTCTGGGCCTTCCTCGGCACCCTCGCCGCGCTGGGCGCCGTGCTGATCAAGGCGGAGACCGACCTCGTCGGCGTCGCCCGCCACCAGCAGGGCCTGCCGCCGGTCAAGGAGTCCGCGGCCGAGCCGCGCTCGTCGGGAGTCGCCGTGGCCCGCAAGGCGGCGTCGGCGCTGAAGTTCCACCGGCTGATCCTGGGGATCGAGGCGTCACTCCTCATCCTCCTGCTGGCGATCCTCGACCTGATCAAGGGGGACCTTTACTTCTCCCGGCTCGGTGTCGCCGTACTCGCCGCGATAGCGATGCTGCAGACCCTCCTCCACCTGGTCAGCATTCTGGCCTCCAGCAGGTTGCGGTGAGCCGAATGACATATGAACACCAGCCCCGGCAGCCGGAGGCCCAGCGTCCGGAGGACGTCAGGGTCGGCGCCGTCGTGATCACGATGGGGCAGCGCCCCGAGGAGCTGCGGGCGCTGCTGGAGTCGGTCGCCAAGCAGGACGGCGCGCCGGTCGAGGTGGTCGTCGTCGCCCAGGGCGTGACCGTGCCGAACATCCCGCAGGGCGTACGGGTCGTGGAACTGCCCGAGAACCTGGGGATCCCCGGCGGGCGCAACGTCGGCATCGAGGCGTTCGGCGAGGGCGGCCGCGATGTCGACGTATTGCTCTTTCTCGACGACGACGGTCTTCTGCCACAACAGGACACGGCCCGGCTGGTGCGCGAGGCGTTCGCCGCCGACCCCCGCCTGGGCATCGTCAGCTTCCGCATCGCCGACCCCGAGACCGGGGTCACGCAGCGTCGGCACGTGCCCCGGTTGCGCGCCTCCGACCCGATGCGCTCCTCGCGCGTCACCACCTTCCTCGGCGGCGCCAACGCGGTGCGCACGGAGGTGTTCCAGGAGGTCGGCGGGCTGCCGGACGACTTCTTCTACGCCCACGAGGAGACCGACCTGGCCTGGCGGGCGCTGGACGCGGGCTGGCACATCGACTACCGCGCCGACATGGTGCTGCACCACCCGACGATGCCGCCCAGCAGGCATGCCACGTACCACCACAACGTGGCCCGCAACCGGGTCTGGCTGGCCCGCCGGAACCTGCCCGCGCCGCTCGTCCCGGTCTATCTCGGTGTCTGGTTCCTGCTCACAGTGGCACGCAGCCCCTCCCCGGCTGTGCTGAAATCATGGCTCGTAGGCTTCCGAGAGGGCTGGCGCGCGCCGTGCGGGCCGCGCAGACCCATGAAGTGGCGTACGGTGTGGCGGCTGACCCGGCTGGGACGACCGCCCGTGATCTGACAAGCTCGTACCGTTGAGTGTCTGAGGACGAAAGTTACCGACTGTGAGCGAAACGGCAGTGGGCGCTCCGCCCAAGCGCCATCCCGATGACGGGCTGACCCCGGCCGAGCTGGCCGCCAAGTACGGCCTCACGGTGAGCGGCGCGCGACCCGGACTGCCCGAGTACGTGCGGCAGCTCTGGGCGCGCCGCCACTTCATCCTGACCTTCTCGCGCGCCAAGCTCACCGCGCAGTACAGCAAGGCGAAGCTGGGCCAGGTCTGGCAGGTGCTGACCCCGCTGCTGAACGCGACGGTCTTCTTCTTCATCTTCGGGGTGCTGCTCGGCGGCCGCGCCGGGATGAGCAACGACGTCTACATCCCGTTCCTGGTCACGGGCGTGTTCGTCTGGACGTTCACCCAGCAGTCCGTGATGTCGGGAGTCCGGTCGATCTCGGGGAACCTGGGCCTGGTGCGGGCGCTGCACTTCCCGCGGGCCGCGCTGCCGATCTCGTTCTCGCTGCAGCAACTGCAGCAGTTGCTCTACTCCATGACGGTGCTGGCCGTCATCCTGGTCGCCTTCGGCTGGTACCCGACGTGGACGTGGCTGCTGATCGTGCCGGTCCTGGCGCTCCAGTACGTCTTCAACACCGGCCTGGCGATGGTCGTGGCCCGGCTGGGCAGCGACACGCCGGACCTCGCGCAGCTCATGCCGTTTATCCTGCGCGCCTGGATGTACGGCTCGGGCGTGATGTTCCCGCTGCAGTACATGATGACGGTGCGGGCGGACGCGCCGCAGTGGGCCGCCGACCTCGTCGCGATGAACCCGGCCGCTGTATACATGGACCTCATGCGCTACGCCCTCATGGGGGACTTCCCGAAGGCGTACCTGCCGCCGAACGTCTGGCTGCTGGCGGCGGGCTGGGCCGTGGTGGTCGGCGCGTTCGGTTTCGTGTTCTTCTGGAAGGCTGAGGAGCGATATGGCCGTGGCTGAACATCCGACGAGCCGCGCCGAGACCGACACGCCCGCCGACGGGCGGGTGCCGACGGTCATCGCGGATGACGTGCACATCGTGTACCGGGTGCAGGGCGGTTCCCGCGGCAAGGGCAGCGGCGCCGCCGCGCTCAACCGCATCCTGCGCCGGGACAAGGGCTCCAGGGTGCGCGAGGTGCACGCGGTGCGCGGGGTGAGCTTCACGGCGTACCGCGGCCAGGCCATCGGCCTGATCGGCTCCAACGGCTCCGGCAAGTCGACGCTGCTGAAGGCCATCGCCGGCGTGCTGCCCACGCACAGCGGCAAGGTGTACACCAACGGCCAGCCCTCGCTCCTCGGCGTCAACGCGGCCCTGATGAACGACCTCACCGGCGAGCGGAACGTGATGCTCGGCGGGCTGGCGATGGGCATGACCCGCGAGCAGATCCGCGAGCGGTACCAGAGCATCGTCGACTTCTCCGGCATAAACGAGAAGGGCGACTTCATCACCCTGCCCATGCGGACGTACTCCTCCGGCATGGCGGCGCGGCTGCGGTTCTCCATCGCCGCGGCCAAGGACCACGAGGTGCTGATGATCGACGAGGCGCTGGCCACCGGCGACTTGAGGTTCCGCAAGCGCTCCGAGGCCCGGCTGCGCGAGCTGCGCAAGGAGGCCGGCACGGTGTTCCTGGTGAGCCACACCAACAAGTCCATCCGCGACACCTGCGACCGGGTGCTGTGGCTGGAGAAGGGCGAGTTGGTGATGGACGGGCCGACGGACGACGTGCTGAAGGAGTACCAGGAGTTCTCCAAGCGGTAGCCGCGCGTACGCGCAGAAGGGCCCCGCCGCGTGTCGCGGCGGGGCCCTTGCCGTGCGTCCTCGGCGCTCACACCCCGGCCGGGGCGCGCTCCGACTCCCGCTCGGGCGCGGCGGGCCCCGGCCCGGCCTCGTTCAGCCCCACCCGGCCGTGCACCCGGCGCAGCCAGCGCGGCGCGTACCAGGCGTGCCTGCCCAGCAGCCGCATCGCGGCCGGCACCAGCACGCCGCGGACCGCGATCGCGTCGATGAGGATGGCGAGCCCGCTGCCCAGGCCGAACATCTGGATGAAGCTGACCTGGCCGGTGCCGAAGGCGAAGAAGCTGACGGCCAGCAGCCCGGCGGCCATGGTCACGATCCGGCCGGTGCGGGCGAGCCCGCTCGTCACCGCCGTGGCCGGGTCCGCGCCCGCGTCGTGCAGCTCCTTGATCCGGCTGGTGAGGAAGACCTCGTAGTCCATGGACAGACCGAAGGCGATGCAGAACATCAGGACGGTCATCGCCGTGTCCATCGGCTGCGGTGTGAAGCCGAGCAGCCCGCTGAGATGGCCGTCCTGGAAGATCCACACCATCACGCCCATGGCCGCGCCCAGGCTGACGGCGTTGAGGACGACCGCCCGCAGCGGCTGGACGACGCTGCCGGTGAAGAGGAAGAGCAGCACGAACGTCGTGATCAGGACCATCCCCACGGCCAGCGGCAGCCGGCTGCCGATGCTGTCCTTGGCGTCGACCAGCTCCGCGTCGGTGCCGCCGACCAGGGTTTCCACCCCGCCGGGCGCGGGCACCGCGCGGACGTCCTCGACCAGGCGCTGCGCCGCGCCCGACTTGGGGGCGGGCTCCACGGAGACGGTCAGCCGCTGCGCGTCGGGGCGGCCGAGCGCTTCCGCGGCCGGGCCCGCCGGTCCTGCCGCGCCGTCGGCGTACGTGCCGTTGCTCGCGGCGACCCGGGCGACGCCGTCCAGCCGGGACAGCTCGGTGGCGTACGCGGTGAGGTCGGGCCCGCCGACGGCGCCGGTGGTCACCACGTCGATGGCGGTGCTGTCGTCGACGGCGAAGTCCTCGCGCAGCGAGGTGGCCACCTGCCGGCTCTGCGCGCTCTCCGGCAGCACCCGCTCGTCCGGGGTGCCGTAGCTGACGCCCAGCAGCGGGGAGGCGGCCAGCAGCAGCACGCCGAGGACCGGTAGCGCGGTGAGCGCGGGGCGGCGCATGACGGCGCCGGCGATCCGCCCCCACAGCGGCGCGTCGGTCCGCCGCATGGCCCGCGCGCCCGGGATCCGGCCGCGGTTGACGCGGTGCCCGAGGACGGCGAGCAGCGCGGGGATGATCACCAGCGCGCTGATCGCGGAGATGGCCACGACGCCGATGCCGGCGTAGGCGAAGGACCGCAGGAAGTACTGCGGGAAGACCAGCAGCGCGGCGAGCGCGGCGACGATCGTCGCGGAGGAGAACGCGATCGTACGGCCCGCGGTCGCCACCGTACGCCGGATGGCCGCGGGCACCTCGTCGCCCGCGGCCAACTGCTCGCGGAACCGGCTGACCAGCAGCAGTCCGTAGTCGATGCCGAGGCCGAGCCCCAGGGCGATGGTGAGGTTGACGGAGAAGACCGAGACGTCGGTGAGGCTGCCCAGCACCCACAGCTCGGCGAAGGTGCCGAAGATGGCGACCAGCCCGATCGCCAGCGGCAGCAGCGCCGCGATGACGCTGCCGAAGGCGAGGACCAGCAGCACGAGGGTGAGGGGTACGGCGATCGCCTCGGCCAGCGCCAGGTCGGCGGCGACCTGCGTGGACACGTCGTTGCTCACCGCCGCCCCGCCGCCCGCCCTGACGGTGACGCCGTCGCGGGTGCCGGCGTATTCGTCGGTGAGCGTCCTGGCGTGGTCGGCTTCCTTCTCGTCGCCGCCGGCGACATGCGCCAGGACGAGCGCCTGGCTCCCGTCCTGCGACGTCAGGCCCTCGCCGCCGCGGTCCCAGTACGACATGACGCTGGTGACGGTGGACTCCGCCCGGAGTCCCTCGGTCACCTCGCGACCGCGTTCGCGGGCCGCGTCCCCGCCGAGCCCCCCGGACTCGGCGGAGACGAGCAGGACCAGGTTGGTATCGCCCCCGAATCTGTCGTCGATCACCTCCTGCGCCTTGCTCGACGGCGATCCCGGATCGCTGAAGCCGCCGGCGCTGAGCTTGCCGAAGGCCCCGAAGCCGAGCGCCGCCATGGCGACGACCGCGACCACGGCGAGCGCGAGTACGAGCCGGGTCCTGCGCAGTACGAGCTCCGCAATGCGTGTCAGCACGGTGCTCTCCTTCCCATGTTTATGACGTTAACATTGACCCTTGCAGGTGATGTTAATGCTGTCAACATGAGGCATGATGCGACTATGAGCGAGGTCAGGAGCGGGAAGGCCGGTTACCACCACGGCGACCTGCGGAACGCGCTGGTCGACGCGGCTTCCGAGCTGGCCCGCGGCGGCGGGCCCGAGGCCGTCGTGCTGCGCGAGGCGGCCCGGCGCGTCGGCGTGTCGCCGACGGCGGCGTACCGCCACTTCGCCAACCAGGCCGATCTGCTGCAGGCGGTCAAGGACGAGGGGCAGCGGCGGCTGGCGGACTCCATGGAGAAGGTGATCGCCGAGACCGAGGGCCCCCCGGGCGGGGACCCCGCCGAGGCCGCCAAGGGCCGGCTCATGGCGCTCGGTCTCGGCTACGTGCGCTTCGCCGTCACCGAGCCCGGCATGTACCGCGCGGCCTTCTGCCGCGTCGAGCAGGACCGGCAGCCGTGGAACCAAGGCGAGGGCGTCGGGGACCTCCACCCGGGAGACGTCCGCTCCTTCCGGCTGCTCATCGGCGCCATGGACGCCCTCGACGCCGCCGGCGTGATGCGACCGGGCGTACGGACCGGCGCCGAGTTCGCCGCCTGGTCCTCCGTGCACGGGCTGGCGATGCTCCTCCTCGACGGGCCGCTGAGCGACCTGCCGCCCCCGCAGCGGGACGCGATCGTCACCCGCACGCTCACCATGATCTTGGACGGTCTCACCGTGTGAACCGGCAAACGCCTTGCGCACGACGGCGTTTCGCGCTTCTTCCGGCGCGCGCGGATTGAGGTGACCACCGCATGCCGCGTCTTCGTCCTGTACGGCGTACGCTGGACCGGTGCTGTTTGGCGGCATGTGGGCGATAAGGGAGCTTGGGGGTCGCCCGGACCTGCTCGGGGTCACGACGCCGGCGGCGGCGTGTCCGGAATGGGCACATCTGGGTCCGCGGTGTAGAACGGGAGGCGTGACGGCTATGGCGAAGACGAAACCCCAGCTCCAAGGCGCGCCCGCCGTCTGCTCCCCGGGGGCGGCAGCCCAGGGCAGTCGCCGGTGACCCCGGCGGACGACGCTCCGTCGCGTGCCGTACTCGGCCAGGCCGCCGACGAGAACTTCCCCGTGGCCCCGTTCTTCCTGCCCCGCGCCTGGCGCGCGGACCTCATGGCGCTCTACGGCTACGCCCGGCTCGTCGACGACATCGGGGACGGCGACCTCGCCCCCGGCGGCGCCGACGCCGCCGCCCTCGGCCTCGGCCCGGACGAGGCCGACGACACGCTCGCGCTCCTCGACGCGCTGGAGGCCGACCTGGAGCGGGTCTTCACCCCCGGGGCCACGCCCGGCCACCCCCTGCTGCGCCGGCTGCGGCCCACGGTCCGCCGCCACCGGCTGTCCCCGCAGCCGTTCCACGGCCTGCTCCAGGCCAACCGGCAGGACCAGAAGGTCCGGCGCTACGAGACCTACGCCGAGCTGGAGGGCTACTGCGAGCTGTCCGCCAACCCGGTCGGCCGGCTCGTCCTCGCCGTGACCGGTACCGAGAGTCCCGAGCGCATCCGGCGCTCGGACGCGATCTGCACCGCTCTGCAGATCGTCGAGCACATCCAGGACGTGGCAGAGGACCTCGGCCGGGACCGCATCTACCTCCCGGCGGAGGACATGCGCCGCTTCGGCGTCACCGAGGCGGACCTCGCCAGGACCAGCGCCGGCGAGCCGGTGCGCGCCCTGATCCGGTACGAAGCCGACCGCGCCGCGCGGCTCCTCGACGAGGGCGCGCCCCTCGTCGCCAGCGTGCGCGGCCGGCTGCGGCTGCTGCTCGCCGGCTTCGTGGCCGGCGGGCGCGCGGCCCTCGCCGCCGTCGCCGCCGCCGGTCACGACGTGCTCCCCGGACCCCCGAAGCCCACCCGGCGCAGGCTGCTGCGCGAGGTGGGGTCGACCCTGCGACGAGAGGGGTGACCGCACCGTGACGACATCGTCGCGCGCGGCCTACGCATCCGCACAGGTGCTCACCGCGTACCGGTACTGCGAGGCCGTCACCGGCCGGCAGGCCCGGAACTTCGCGTACGGCATCAGGCTCCTGCCGTACGACAAGCGGCTGGCGATGTCCGCGCTGTACGCGTTCTCGCGCCGCGTGGACGACATCGGCGACGGCGAGCTGCCACCCGAGGCCAAGCGCGCCCGGCTGGAGGAGACCCGCGGCCAGCTCGACCGCATCCGGGCCGGCCAGGTCGCCGAGGACGACACCGACCCCGTCGCCGTGGCGCTCGCCCACGCCGCACGCCGGTTCCCGATCCCCCTCGGCGGGCTCGACGAGCTGATCGACGGCGTCCTCGCGGACGTCCGCGGCCAGGAGTACGAGACCTGGGAGGACCTGAAGGACTACTGCCGTTGCGTGGCCGGCGCCATCGGGCGGCTCTCCCTCGGCGTGTTCGGCACCGTGCCCGGCACCCGGCACTCCGAGCGCGCCCCGGGCCACGCCGACACGCTCGGGCTCGCGCTGCAACTGACGAACATCCTGCGGGACCTGCGCGAGGACGCCGCCGAGGGCCGCAGCTACCTGCCGGCGGTCGACCTCGCCAAGTTCGGCTGCTCCGCGGGCTTCCACGGCGACACCGCGCCGGCCGGCTCGGACTTCCCCGGGCTTGTGCAGTTCGAGGTGCGCCGCGCCCGCGCGCTCTTCGCCGACGGCTACCGGCTGCTGCCCATGCTCGACCGGCGCAGCGGCGCCTGCGTCGCCGCGATGGCCGGGATCTACCACCGGCTGCTGGAGCGGATCGCCGCCGACCCCGGGGCCGTGCTGCGCGGGCGGGTGTCGCTGCCGGGCCGGGAGAAGGCGTACGTCGCGGTCCGCGGCCTGGCCGGGGTCGACGCCCGGCAGGCGAGCCGGAGGTCCCGGTGAGCCCCGCGTCCGGTGCCCCCGCGGCCCCGCCGGACGGACGCGGGGAAGGCCCCGTAAACACGGCGCGCGAGACGGATCGGGAGCGCCCGGAGGCGCCCTGGGCGTGCGCTGCGGCGCACGGGGCGCAGGGTGGTGCGCCGCGGCCCGCCAAGGTGTGCGGCGCGGCGTGGCGGGCCAGACATAGTGGGTGTCGATACGGGTGGGAGGTGGCCGGTGATGGCTGATCCCGGCCCGGACAGACGGCCGCGGGCCGTGGTCGTCGGCGGCGGGCTCGCCGGGATGACCGCCGCGATGGGACTCGCCGACTCCGGCGTCGACGTCACGCTCCTCGAAGGCCGGCCGCGCCTGGGCGGGCTCGCCTTCTCCTTCCGCCGCGGCGAGTTGTCCGTCGACAACGGCCAGCACGTCTACCTGCGTTGCTGCACCGCGTACCGCTGGTTCCTCGACCAGGTCGGCGGCACCGGACTCGCGCCGCTCCAGGAGCGCCTGGACGTGCGCGTGCTGGACGCCGCCACCACGGCCCGCAAGGGCCCCGGCCCGCGCACCGGCACGCTCGGCCGCACCGACCTGCCGGTCCCGCTGCACCTCGCCGCCGGCCTCGCGCGCTACCCCCACCTGTCGCTCGCGGAGCGCGCGAGCGTGGGCCGCGCCGCGCTGGCGATGCGCCGGCTCGACCCCGCGGACCCCGCCCTGGACGGCGTGGACTTCGCCAGTTGGCTGCACAAGCACGGCCAGTCGCCGCGCGCCGTCTCGGCGCTGTGGGACATGGTCGGCGTCGCCACCCTCAACGCCTTCGCCCCGCAGGTCTCCCTGGGGCTGGCCGCGATGGTCTTCAGGACCGGGCTGCTCACCGAGCGCGGCGCCGCCGACATCGGCTGGGCCCGGGTACCGCTCGGCGAACTGCACGACACGCTGGCCCGCCGCCGGCTGGAGCGCTCCGGCACCCGCATCATGATGCGCACCCGCGCCACCGAGCTGCGCCGCGGCCCCGCCGGCGGCTGGCAGGTCGACGTCGCCACCGGCCCCGAACGCGCGGGCGGCACGCCCGCGACGCTCGACGCCGACACGGTGGTCCTCGCCGTACCCCAGCGCGAGGCGCACGGGCTCCTGCCGGCCGGTGCGCTCGACCACAAGGACCGGCTGCTGGAGATCGGCACCGCGCCCATCCTCAACCTCCATGTCGTGTACGACCGGCGGGTGCTGCACTCCCCGTTCGTCGCCGCGATCAACACCCCCGTGCAGTGGATCTTCGACCGCACGGACACCTCCGGCCTCGCCGACACCCCCGGGGGCCGGGGCTGCCAGTACGTGGCGGTCTCCCAGTCCGCCGCGCAGGACGACATCGAGCGGCCCGTCGCCGAGCTGCGCGAGCGTTACCTCCCCGAACTGGCGAAGCTGCTGCCCGACGCCCGCGGCGCCGAGGTACGCGACTTCTTCGTCACCCGCGAGCGCACCGCGACCTTCGCCCCGGCACCGGGCGTCGGCCGGCTGCGCCCGGGTCCCCGGACCCACGCGCCCGGCCTCGCACTCGCGGGCGCGTGGACCGCCACCGGCTGGCCCGCGACCATGGAGAGCGCCGTTCTCAGCGGCCTCGCCGCGGTCCGCGAGACCCTCGGCGGCCTGGGTCGAGAAGTGCCGCGGAACCTGCTGGAAGCAGTTTGAGATCCGTCATCGGAGGAGAGAACGTGCCCCGTCCAGAACCGGACACCGACACCGCGGCCACCCCCGGCGCCGCCGAAGTCCTGGCCCTGCTGGACCATGCCCGGGAGCTGACCAACCCCGTGCTGCGTACCGTCGTCGACCGGCTCGTACCCCCCATGGACACCGTCGCCGCCTACCACTTCGGCTGGATCGACGCGCAGGGCAACCCCGCTGACGGAGACAGCGGCAAGGCCGTACGCCCCCTCCTCTCGCTGCTCGCCGCCGAGGCCGCCGGCGCCTCCCCGGAGACGGGCGTCCCCGGCGCCGTCGCCGTGGAGCTGGTGCACAACTTCTCCCTCCTCCACGACGACCTGATGGACGGCGACGAGCAGCGGCGCCACCGCGACACGGTGTGGAAGGCGTACGGTCCCGCGCAGGCCATCGTCGTCGGCGACGCCCTCTTCGCGCTCGCCTGCGAAGTGCTGCTGGAACTCGACACGCCCGAGGCGGCACGCGCCGCCCGCCGGCTGAACACCGCCACCCGCAGGCTCATCGACGGCCAGGCACAGGACATCTCGTACGAGCACCGCGAGAGCGTCAGCGTCGCCGAGTGCCTGGAGATGGAGGGCAACAAGACCGGCGCGCTGCTCGCCTGCGCCTGCTCCATCGGCGCCGTGCTCGCCGGCGCCGGCGACGAGGCGGCCGACGGTCTGGAGCGCTTCGGCCTCCATCTGGGCCTGGCCTTCCAGGCCGTCGACGACGTGCTCGGCATCTGGGGCGAGCCCGCCGTCACCGGCAAACAGACCTGGAGCGATCTGCGCCAGCGCAAGAAGTCCCTGCCGGTGTGCGCCGCGCTGGCCGCGGGCGGCCCCGCCTCCGCCGAGCTGGCGAAGACCCTCGCCGCCGACGCCCAACGCGCCGACGGCCGGAATACCGATGCAAAAAGTGACTTCGACGAGGAAGAATTCGCTGCCCGGGCCGCGTTGATCGAAGAAGCCGGGGGACGCCGGTGGACTCAGGAGGAGGCACAGAGGCAGCACGAGAGCGCTCTCGCCTCGCTCGACGGGGTGAAGATGCCAGACGACATCCGCGAACGGTTCGTCGCACTCGCCGACTTCGTCGTCGTACGCCGGCACTGACACCGACGCCCGGGCCCCGGGCCCGGACGTCCCTTCGAAAGGGGTGTGCATGAAAGCCACTGCCGATGGCGGCAACGCAACCGACACCGCCCCCGCGGGGGCGGCGGCTTCCTTACTGGCCGCGAGGCAGGCCGTCGAGCGGGCCAGCGCCAACCTGCTCGGCCGGCAGGACGTCGAAGGCTGGTGGAAGGGCGACCTGGAGACCAACGTCACCATGGACGCCGAGGATCTGCTCCTCCGCGAGTTCCTGGGCGTACGGGACGAGCACACCACCCGCGCCGCCGCCCGCTTCATCCGCGGCCGGCAGGGCGCGGAGGGCGCCTGGGCGACGTTCCACGGCGGCCCCGGGGACATCTCCGCCACCGTCGAGGCGTACGTCGCGCTGCGGCTCGCCGGCGACGCGCCCGACGAGGAGCACATGGCGCGGGCCGCCGCCTGGGTGCGCGCGCACGGCGGCATCGCCGCCACCCGCGTCTTCACCCGTATCTGGCTGGCGCTGTTCGGCTGGTGGCGCTGGGAGGACCTGCCCGAGCTGCCGCCCGAGCTGATCTACCTGCCGTCCTGGTTCCCGCTGAACATCTACGACTTCGGCTGCTGGGCGCGGCAGACGATCGTGCCGCTGACCGTCGTCTCCGCCAAGCGCCCGGTGCATTCCGCCCCGTTCGCCCTCGACGAGCTGCACACCGACCCCGCCGTGCCCAACCCACCCCGGCCGCGGGCGCCGGCGACGAGCTGGGACGGCCTCTTCCAGCGGCTGGACCGGGCGCTGCACGTGTACCGCAAGGTCGCCGTGCGCCCGCTGCGCAAGGCGGCGCTGCGCAGTTGCGCCCGCTGGATCATCGAGCGCCAGGAGAGCGACGGCTGCTGGGGCGGCATCCAGCCGCCCGCCGTCTACTCGGTGATCGCGCTCAACCTGCTCGGCTACGACCTGGACCACCCGGTGCTGAAGGCCGGGCTCGAGTCCCTGGACCGCTTCGCGGTCTGGACCGACGCCGCGGAGAAGCCCGCGGCCGGCACCGGCGCCGCGAGTGACACGGGAGACACGCGCGACGACGGCCCGGTCCGGATGATCGAGGCGTGCCAGTCCCCGGTCTGGGACACCTGTCTGGCGACCATCGCGCTCGTCGACGCCGGCGTGCCCGCCGACCACCCCCAGCTCGTCAAGGCCGCCGACTGGATGCTGGCGGAACAGGTGCTGGCCACCGGCGACTGGTCGGTGCGCCGCCCCGGACTCGCCCCCGGCGGCTGGGCGTTCGAGTTCCACAACGACAACTACCCCGACACCGACGACACCGCGGAGGTCGTCCTGGCCCTGCGCCGCGTCGCCCACCCCGAACAGGCGCGCGTCGACGCCGCCGTGGAGCGCGCCGTGCGCTGGCTTGCGGGCATGCAGTCGAAGAACGGCGCCTGGGGCGCGTTCGACGCGGACAACACCTCGGCGCTCCCCAACAAGCTGCCGTTCTGCGACTTCGGCGAGGTCATCGACCCGCCGTCGGCGGACGTCACGGCGCACGTCGTGGAGATGCTCGCCGGCGAGAAGCTCGGCGACGACCCGCACGCCCGCCGCGGCGTGGCCTGGCTGCTCGCCGAGCAGGAGGCGGCCGGCGGCTGGTTCGGCCGCTGGGGCGTCAACTACGTGTACGGCACGGGCTCCGCGGTGCCCGCGCTGGTCGCCGCCGGGCTGCCCACGTCGCACCCGGCGATCCGGCGGGCCGTCTCGTGGCTGGAGAGCGTGCAGAACGAGGATGGCGGCTGGGGCGAGGATCTGCGCTCGTACCCGGACCCGCAGTGGATCGCCCGCGGCGACTCCACCGCCTCGCAGACCGGGTGGGCGCTGCTCGCGCTGCTGGCCGCGGGCGAGCACGACAGCGCGGCCGTGGAGCGCGGCGTCGCCTGGCTGGTCCGCACCCAACTGCCCGACGGGTCCTGGGACGAGCCGCAGTTCACCGGCACCGGCTTCCCGTGGGACTTCTCCATCAACTACCACCTGTACCGGATGGTCTTCCCGCTCACCGCGCTCGGCCGCTATCTCTCCGCGACCGCCGGCCTGACGCCGGCCGCCGGTGACGGCCGGGAGGTCTGATGCCCGACGCCCCCGCGCCGCTGCTCGCCGTCTGCGCCCTCGGCATCGAGCGCCGGGCGCTGGCGTCGGGCACCGGCCGCCCCGAGGGCGCGGCCGGTGGTGCGGGTCCTGTCCACGTGCTGCGCACCGGCATGGGTCCCGAGCGGGCCGTGCGGGCCGTGGCCCGCCGGCTCGCGGAGGAGCCGTACCGGGAGGCGCCGGTGATCGCCGCCGGCTTCTGCGCCGGGCTGCTGCCCGACATGCGCCCCGGCGACGTCGTCGTCGCCGACTCCGTACGGGACGGCGAGGGCACCGAGACCACCGGCTGCCCGGACAACGGGCCGCTGTTCGACGCCCTCGCGCTCCTCGACGCCCGGGTGCACACCGGGCTGCTGCTCGGCACCGACCACGTCGTACGCGGCGCGGCCGGCCGCGCGGCGCTGCGCGAGCGCGGCGCGGTCGCCGCGGACATGGAGTCGGCCGCCACGCTGCGCACGGCCGCGGCGACCTCCGGGACCCGGCCGGTGGCCGCCGTACGGGTGGTCGTGGACGCGCCCGAGCATGAACTCGTCCGTTTCGGAACGCTGCGCGGTGGCATCACCGCGTACCGCGTGCTCAGCTCAGTTCTTCCTGCATTTTTCGAATGGCACCGTCATGTGACGATCCCCAGGAGGCGAACCTGATGGCCATGCCACTGCGCCAATCGCTCAAGGTTGCCGGTTATCTCTTCTCGCAGCGGACGATCAAGCGACGGGAGAAGTTCCCGCTGATCGTGGAGCTGGAACCACTCTTCGCCTGCAACCTCAAGTGTGAAGGCTGCGGGAAGATCCAGCATCCCGCGGGCGTGCTCAAGCAGCGCATGCCGGTGGCCCAGGCGGTCGGCGCCGTGCTGGAGTCGGGCGCGCCGATGGTCTCGATCGCGGGTGGCGAGCCGCTGATGCACCCGCAGATCGACGAGATCGTGCGGCAGCTCGTGGCCCGCAAGAAGTTCGTCTTCCTCTGCACCAACGCCATGCTGCTGCGCAAGAAGCTCGACAAGTTCGAGCCCTCACCCTACTTCGCGTTCGCCGTGCACATCGACGGGCTGCGCGAGCGCCACGACGAGTCGGTCGCGAAAGAAGGCGTCTTCGACGAGGCCGTGGCGGCGATGAAGGAGGCCAAGCGGCGCGGGTTCCGGGTGACGACGAACTCCACGTTCTTCAACACCGACACCCCGCAGACCGTCGTCGAGGTCCTCGACTTCCTCAACGACGACCTCCAGGTGGACGAGATGATGATCTCGCCCGCGTACGCCTACGAGAAGGCGCCCGACCAGGAGCACTTCCTCGGCGTCGAGCAGACCCGCGAGCTGTTCAAGAAGGCGTTCGCCGGCGGCAACCGCAAGCGCTGGCGGCTCAACCACAGCCCGCTGTTCCTCGACTTCCTCGAGGGCAAGGTCGACTTCCCGTGCACGGCCTGGGCCATCCCCAACTACTCGCTCTTCGGCTGGCAGCGCCCCTGCTACCTGATGAGCGACGGGTACGTGCCGACGTACCGGGAGCTGGTCGAGGACACCGACTGGGACAAGTACGGCCGCGGCCGGGACGACCGGTGCGCCAACTGCATGGCCCACTGCGGCTACGAGCCCACCTCCATCCTCGCCACCACCTCGTCGCTGAAGGAGTCGCTGCGCGCCGCGCGGGAGACCGTCGGCGGCAACCGCACCCGAGGGGGAGCGCGAGCGGGAGGGAAGTGAGATGCCGCTCCTGGAGAGCATCGGCGGCCCCCGCGACCTGAAGGCGCTGCCGCCCGAGCGGCTGGACGAACTGGCGGGGGAGATCCGCGAGTTCCTCGTCCACGCCGTCGCCCGTACCGGCGGCCACCTCGGGCCGAACCTCGGCGTCGTCGAGCTGACCCTCGCGCTGCACCGGGTCTTCGACTCGCCGGCCGACCGCATCCTGTGGGACACCGGCCACCAGTCGTACGTGCACAAACTGCTCACCGGCCGCCGGGACTTCGCCCGGCTGCGCGGCAAGGGCGGCCTGTCCGGCTATCCGTCGCGGGCCGAGTCCGGCCACGACGTGATCGAGAACAGCCACGCCTCCACCGTTCTCGGCTGGGCCGACGGCCTGGCCAAGGCGAACGAGGTGCGGGGCGCCGGCGACCACGTCGTGGCCGTCATCGGCGACGGCGCGCTCACCGGCGGCATGGCCTGGGAGGCGCTGAACAACATCGCCGCCGCCCGGGACCGGCCGCTGGTCATCGTCGTCAACGACAACGAGCGCTCCTACTCGCCGACCATCGGCGGCCTCGCCGACCACCTGGCGACCCTGCGCACCACCGACGGCTACGAGCGCTTCCTGTCCTGGGGCAAGGAACTGCTCGACCGCACCCCGGTGGTGGGCAAGCCGCTGTACGACTCGCTGCACGGGGCGAAGAAGGGCTTCAAGGACGCCTTCGCGCCGCAGGGCATGTTCGAGGACCTGGGGCTGAAGTACGTCGGCCCCGTCGACGGGCACGACATCGCCGCCGTCGAGTCCGCGCTGCGCCGTGCCAAGAAGTTCCACGGGCCGGTCCTCGTGCACTGCCTGACCGAGAAGGGCCGCGGCTACCAGCCCGCGCTGGACGACGAGGCCGACCACTTCCACACCGTCGGCGTCATGGACCCGTTCACCTGCGAGCCGGTCGCCCCGCCCAGCGCGCCGTCGTGGACCTCGGTCTTCTCCGACGAGCTGGTACGCATCGGCGCCGAGCGCGAGGACGTGGTGGCGATCACCGCCGCCATGCTCCACCCCACCGGGCTGGCCGCGTTCGCCGCCGCTTACCCGGAGCGGGTGTGGGACGTCGGCATCGCCGAGCAGCACGCCGCGGTCTCCGCCGCGGGCCTGGCGACCGGCGGTCTGCACCCCGTCGTCGCCGTCTACGCCACCTTCCTCAACCGGGCGTTCGACCAAGTGCTGATGGACGTCGCGCTGCACCGCTGCGGGGTGACGTTCGTGCTCGACCGGGCCGGTGTGACCGGACCCGACGGCGCCTCGCACCACGGCATGTGGGACATGTCGATCCTCCAGGTCGTGCCGGGGCTGCGGATCGCCGCGCCACGCGACGCGGACCAGTTGCGCGCCCAGTTGGGCGAGGCCGTCGCCGTGGACGACGCGCCCACCGTCGTGCGGTTCCCGCGGGGCACGGTGTCCGAGCCGATACCCGCCCTCGCGCGTGTCGGCGGCATGGACGTGCTGCGCCGCGACGAGCGCGAGGACGTGCTCCTCGTCGGCGTCGGCGCCATGGCGTCCGTCTGCCTGGAGGCCGCGGACCTGCTCGCCGCCCGGGGGCTGGGCTGCACGGTCGTGGACCCGCGCTGGGTCAAGCCCGTCGACGGGCACCTGCCGCCGCTGGCCGGCCGGTTCCGCACCGTCGCCGTGGTGGAGGACAACTGCGTCGCCTCGGGCGTGGGCGCCGCCGTCGGGCGGGCGCTGCGCGACGCCGAATCCGACGTACCCTTGCGCACGTTCGGCCTGCCGGAGGAGTTCCTGCCGCACGGCACGCGGGCCGAGGTCCTGGCCGCGGCCGGGCTGACCCCGGCCCGGATCGCCGCCGCCGTCGGCGGGGTGCCCGCCGCCCGGGCCGGGGAGCCGGCCCGTACCAGGGAGAGGGAAGAAAGCACCCGATGAGCTTCGACATCGGGGCGCTGCTGGCCGAGCGCGGGGGAGAGCGCTACGACCTGCACGCCCGGTACCTCAACCACCAACTGCCGCGGATGCTGCACACGCTGGGCTTCGACAAGACGTACGTGCGCGGTCAGGGCGCGTACTTCTACGACGAGGAGGGCCGGGACTACCTCGACCTCCTCGCCGGCTTCGGCGTCATGGGCCTGGGCCGCAACCACCCGGTGGTCCGCAAGGCCCTGCACGACGTGCTCGACCTGGACCTCGCCGACCTCACCCGCTTCGACTGCCAGCCGCTGCCCGGGCTGCTGGCGGAGAAGCTGCTGGGCCACGCGCCGCACCTGGACCGGGTGTTCTTCTCCAACAGCGGCACGGAAGCCGTCGAGACCGCGCTGAAGTTCGCCCGCTACGCGACCGGCAAGCCGCGCGTCCTCTACTGCGACCAGGCGTTCCACGGGCTGACCACCGGCTCGCTTTCCGTCAACGGCGTCGAGGCGTTCCGCGACGGCTTCGCACCGCTGCTGCCGGACACCTCGGTCCCGCTGGGCGACCTGGACGCGCTGGCGCGGGAGCTGCGCGCCGGGGATGTCGCGGCGCTCGTGGTCGAGCCGATCCAGGGCAAGGGCGTGCACGCCCCGCCGCCCGGGTATCTGCGCGCGGCGCGGGAGTTGCTGCACAAGCACGGCGGGCTGCTCGTCGCGGACGAGGTGCAGACGGGCATGGGGCGTACCGGGGAGTTCTTCGCGTACGACCACGAGGAGGGCGTCGAGCCGGACCTCGTCTGCGTGGCGAAGGCGCTCTCCGGCGGGTACGTGCCCGTGGGCGCCACCCTGGGCCGGGAGTGGATCTTCAAGAAGGTCTACTCGTCCATGGACCGCGTGCTGGTGCACTCGGCGAGCTTCGGCACCAACGCGCCCGCGATGGCCGCGGGGCTCGCCACCCTGCACGTGCTGGAGGACGAGCGGCTCGTCGAGAACGCCCGGCACACCGGCGACCTGCTGCGCACGAAGCTCGCCGGGCTGATCGACCGGTACGAGCTGCTGCACGACGTGCGCGGGCGCGGGCTGATGGTGGGCATCGAGTTCGGCAAGCCGGCGTCGCTGAAGCTGCGCGGGCGCTGGACGCTCCTCCAGGCCGCCCGCAAGGGGCTGTTCGCGCAGTTGATCGTCGTGCCGCTGCTGCAGCGCCACCGCATCCTCACCCAGGTCTCGGGCGACCGGCAGGAGGTCATCAAGCTGCTGCCGCCGCTGGTGATCGGGGAGGCGGAGGTGCAGCGGTTCCTGGACGCGTTCACGTCGGTGATGGACGAGGCGCACGCGGGCGGCGGGCTCATCTGGGAGTTCGGCCGCACCCTGGCCAAGCAGGCGGTCTCCGGCCGCTGAGCGTCCGAGCGTCGTTGTTACGCTGCCCGCATGGGTGAGGAGATCCCGCGGTCGACGGTCCTCGCGGTGGGAACCATGACGGCGCGCTGGGCACGGGCCGCGGTACGAGACGGCCACGGCACGGTGTTCACCGCCGCGGGCCTGTGGCCGCCGGCCGCGCTGCTCGCCGGGGCGGCGGACGGGCCCGCCCGCGCGGAGCTGGAGGGCGCCCTCGGCGTACCCGCGCAGGACGCGGCCGCCGCCGGGCGCGAACTCCTCGCCGCCCTCGACGGGATGACGGGCGTGGACGCCGCGCTCGGGCTCTGGTTCCGCGGTGACCGGATCGAGCTGCGACCCGAGTGGGCCGGGCAACTGCCGCCCGGCGTACACGGACTGCTCACCGGCGACGCCGCGGCGGACCGGACTGCGCTGGACGCCTGGGCGGCCGAGCGCACCGACGGGCTCATCCCCGCGATGCCCGTGGAGCTTTCGGAGCGGACCCGGCTGGTGCTGGCCTCCGCGCTGCTCGTACGGACCGACTGGATCCTTCCGTTCGACCAGGAGTGGGCGGCGCCACTGCGCCACGGGCCCTGGGCGGGGCGCGAGGTGAACGAGCTGCTGCACGCCCACGGCCGGACCGACCGGCTGCGCGTCGCCGATACCCCGCTCGGCCCGCTGACGCTCTACGAAGTCGAGGGCGCGCACAGCATCGACGTCCACCTGGCCCTCGGCCCCGAGGGCGCGCCGGGCGGCGAGGTCGCGGGCGCTGCCGTCGAGGCGGTCGCCGGCGCGTACGGCCTGACGCCGGGCGGCGAGTTGCCCGAGGGCACGCGGGCGCCGGGGGTGCAGGTCGCGTACCACGCGTCGATGGACCCGGAGCCCCGGCTGGTCGTGCGCACCGTGCCGTTCACCGTGGCCGGCGACCACGATCTGCTGGCCATGCCCCGGCTGTTCGGCCTGGAGTCCGCCTCCGACGACAGCCGCGGCCACTTCCCCGGCGTCACCGGCAGCGAGCCGCTCGCGGTCACGTCCGCGCAGCAGGCCGCGACCGCCACCTTCACGGCGGTCGGGTTCAGGGCCGCGGCGGTGACCGCGCTGGGCGTCGCGGCGGCCGGGCTGCCGAACCGGGAGGCGAAGCTCGTGCTGGTTCGCTACGACCGGCCCTTCGCGTTCGTCGCCGTGCACCGCGCCTCGGGGCTCGTGCTCGCGGCGGGCTGGGTCGCCGAGCCGGCGGAGGCGGCGGCGGACATCGCGTAGCGGCGCCGCCGCAGGGAAGCGCCTCCGCCCGCCCGCCCGCTCGGACGGGCGCGGCGCTCAGCCGGTCAGCAGGCTGGCGCGCAGGCGGTCGCGGGTGGTGTGGCTGAGGCGAAGGGCCTCGTGGAAGTAGCGGTCGACGGTGCCCCAGCGCTCGGCGATGGTGGCGAAGGCCGCGCCCAGGTAGCTCGCCCGGGCGTCGAACAGCGGGCTGAGCAGCTCCATCACCTCCGGCGAGGTGCCGCCCTGCGCGCCCTCGCCGCGCTGGACCCGGTAGCGGCGGTGCTGCGCGTTGGACTCCAGGTAGTCCGCCTCGATCGCCTCCTGCTCGACGCCCACGGCCAGCAGCGCGAGCGCGATGGTCAGCCCGGCCCGGTCCTTGCCCGCGGCGCAGTGCAGCAGCGCGGGGGCGCCGTCGTCGGCCAGCGAGTGCAGGACCCGGGAGTGCTCGGCGTTGCGGTTGAGGATCATGTCCCGGTACGAGTCCTCCATGCGCGCCGCCGCCTGGCCGTCGCCGAGCAGCGAGCGCAGCGTCGGTATGTCGCCGTCGCGGACCAGCTTCCAGAACTCCTTGCCCTCCGCGGGGTCGTTGAGCGGCACGTTGACGTTCCGTACGCCCGGCAGGTCGACGTCGGGGCCGTCGAGGCGGATGTCGGCGGCGTTGCGGAAGTCGTAGACCGTGCGCAGACCGAGCGAGCCGAGGAAGGCGGTGTCCTCGGCGGTGGCGTGGGCCAGGTGGCCGCTGCGGTAGAGCCGGCCGGTCCTGGTCCGGCCGCCGCCGGTGGTGGGCAGCCCGCCGACGTCGCGGAAGTTGCGGACACCGGTCAGCTCCGGCTCGGTCGTCTGCGTCATCGGGGCTCCGTAGCGTCGGGAGGACGGGGCACTTCGACAGTACGACAAAGGCACGCTGGACAAGGATCCCCCCGGCTGCGATGTTGTGTATCTCTGTTGAGTTATGGGAGATGAGATGGTCGAGGTCGGTGGGAACGGTCGGCTCTGGCTGCTGTCGGGCCCGCACAGCAGCTACGCCCTGCGGCTGAACCGGCGCGACGAGTTGCTGCACCTCCACTGGGGACCGCGGCTCACCCTCGCCGACGCCGAGGCGCTGGCCGCGGAACCGGCGCCGCGCTTCCGCTCCTTCGAATCGCGCCTCGACGGCCGCGAGGAGTACCCCGTAGAAGGCGGCCCCCGCTTCGTGCGGCCCGCGCTCGCCGTACGCGCCGCGGACGGCGCCGGCGGGCGCGGCAGCGAGTGGGAGTTCCGCGGCGCCGAGACCGAGGGCGGCGTGCTGCGGCTCACCTTCCACGACCCCGTGCACCGCCTCGCCGTCACCCTGCACTACCGCATGCGTGCCGGGGCCGACGTGCTGGAGCGCTGGGCCACCGCCGTCCACGAGGGCGGACCCGGCGACCCCGCGCTGGAGCTGCTGCGGCTCGACTCCGCGGCCTGGACCCTGCCGCGCGCCGACCGCCGCCGCCTCTCCCACCTGCACGGCCGCTGGGCCGCCGAGAGCCTGCTCGCCCGCGCCGAGCTGACCCCGGGCGAGACCGTCATCGGCAGCCGCCGCGGCCACACCTCCCACCGCCACCTGCCCTGGATCGCCCTGGACGACGGCACCGCGGGCGAGGAGCACGGCGAGGTCTACGGCTGCGCGCTGGCCTGGTCGGGATCCTGGCGCATCGCCGTCCAGCAGCTCGACGACGGCGTCGTGCAGGCCGTCGGCGGCGCCGGGCACGACGACTCCGGACTGGTCCTGCTCGCCCCCGGCGAGTCGTACACCGCGCCCGTCTTCGCCGGCCTCTACACCGACGGCGGCTTCGGCGCCGCCTCCCGCGCCTGGCACGCCTGGCAGCTCGCGCACGTCGTACCGGACGCGCACATCCCCCGGCCCGTCCTCTACAACTCCTGGGAGGCCACCAAGTTCGACGTCGAGCTGGAGCACCAGCGCGAGCTGGCGCGGCGGGCCGCGGCGATGGGCGTGGAGCTCTTCGTCGTCGACGACGGCTGGTTCGGCTCCCGTACGCACGCGAAGGCCGGCCTCGGCGACTGGACGCCCAACCCCGACCGTTTCCCCGACGGGCTGAAGCCGCTCGCCGACGAGGTCCACGGCCTCGGCATGCACTTCGGCATCTGGGTCGAGCCGGAGATGGTCAACCCCGACAGCGACCTCTACCGCGCCCACCCCGACTGGGTGCACCACCGGCCGGGCCGCCGGCGCACCGAGTTCCGCCACCAGCTCGTGCTGGACCTCGGCCGCCCCGAGGTCAGGACGTATCTGTGGGAGCAGCTCGACGAACTGCTGCGCTCCGCGCCCATCGACTACGTCAAGTGGGACTTCAACCGCTCCCTCACCGAGCCGGGCGCGCACACCGACCCCTCGGTGCCGCACGTGCGGGGGCTGTACGACCTCCTCGACCGGCTGCGCGCCGCGCACCCGCACGTCGCCTTCGAGTCCTGCTCCGGCGGCGGCGGCCGGATCGACCTCGGCATCCTCTCCCGTACGGACCAGGTGTGGACCTCCGACAACACCGACCCGCTCGACCGGCTGCCCATCCAGCACGGCATCGGCCAGATCCACCCCGCCCGGGTCACCGCCGCCTGGGTCACCGACAGCCCCAACGAGCAGATGCAGGACCGCGTCAGCAGCCTGCGCTACCGCTTCGTCAGCGCCATGGCCGGCGTGCTCGGCGTCGGCGGCGACCTCGCCCGGTGGAGCGGCGAGGAGCTGGCCGAGGCCGGGCGCTGGGTGGAGCTCTACAAGCGGATCCGCCCCGCCGTCCAGCTCGGCCGGCTCTACCGGCTGCGGGAGCCGCAGGAGGGCCTGAGCGCCGTGCAGTACGTCCTCGGCGACGACCCGGACCGTGCCGACGAGGTCGTCGTCCTGGCCTGGCTGCAGTCGCAGCGCTACAACGAGTCGCTGCCGCCGCTGCGCCTCGCCGCGGTGGACCCGGCCGCGGAGTACGAGGTGCTGGCCGGCGGCGAGCCGGGGGAGGTGCTGCGGGGCGGGGTGCTCGCGCACCGGGGGCTGCACACCGGGCTGCACGGGGACCTCGACGCCACGGTGGTGCACCTGCGCCGCCGCTGACGGCGGCGGGTCCCGTACCCCCGGACCGTGCGCGCGAGGTGCGTGACGCCCCGGGCCGTCGCACAATGTGACGTGACCCGGGGGACCCCGACGGAGCGGGATCATGCGCTTCCACGACCGTAGCGAGGCGGGCCGCGCGCTCGCCCGGCGGCTGCGGGACGGCCGGCCCGGGGCCGGCGCCCCGCGGGACGCCGTGGTGCTCGCGCTGCCGCGCGGCGGCGTGCCCGTCGGGTACGAGGTCGCCCGCGCCCTCGGCGCCCCGCTCGACGTGCTCCTCGTCCGCAAGATCGGCCACCCGCACCACCCCGAGTACGGCCTCGGCGCGGTGGCCGGCGACGCCCCGCCGCTCTACGACCCCGACGCGCTCGCCGGCGCCGGGCTCACCGAGCGTGACCTCGCGGCGACCGCCCGCTGGGAAGTCACGGAGCTGCGCCGCCGCGAGTCGCTCTACCGCGGCGGCCGGCCCGCACCCGCGCTCGCCGGCCGCTGGGCCGTCGTCGTCGACGACGGGCTCGCCACCGGCGCGACCGCCCGCGCGGCGCTGCGCGCGGCCCGCGCGGCGGGGCCCGCACGGCTCACCCTGGCGGTGCCCGTGGCGTCGCCCGGCGGGCTCAGGGCCGTACGCGGCGAGGCGGACGACGTGACGTGCCTGTACGCGCCGCCGGACTTCGGCGCGGTCGGGCTCTGGTACGACGAGTTCGAGCAGCTAACGGATGCCGATGTGCTCGAACTGCTCGGTACTGGCTGACAAACGGTCGCGACCCGTTCGCTGAGTGATCGTCAACTAACGTGAGGTAGGCGTTGGTTGGACATGCGGAGAACCTATGCCAGCGGCAAGCGGAGCGCACTAAGCTGCTTGCGATGCTCAGCGTGACCGCTTGGCGTCACACAGTCGTTCGACCCTGAGGATGCTCATGGATCCAGCGGGACCCGCCACCGGCGGCCGGCGGACGGGATTCGTCCGCTGGTGGCTGATACCCACCGCCGTCGTGGTCGTGAGCACGGCCATCGCCCTGCCGCTCGTCTCCGCCGACGCGCGTACGCCCGTCGCCGTGTGCGGCGCGATCGCCACCCTCGTGGTCGCGTTCGCCGCCGCCGAGGCCGAGCGCCGCGGGCGGGCCGCAGGCGCGCCGTCCGCGGAGCAAGCGGACCACGAGGCCGCGTGGGAGCGCCGGCTCGCCGCCCAGGAAGCCGAGATGATCCGGCTCGCGGGCCTGCTGCCGCAGGCCGTCGCGCGGCTGCAGCGGGGTGAGTACGCCGAGGACGTGCTCGCCGACATAGAGGCGGAGAAGTCTCTGACCCCGCAGGTGCGCGCCGCCCACGCGGCCGCGTTGCGCTCCGTCGTCGAGGCGGTGCAGAACGCCGAGGACCTGCGCGTCTCCGCCGAACGCGGCTTCGTCAACATCGCCCGCCGGGTGCAGGCCATCATCCACCAGCAGGCGCGCAGCCTGCGGGAGATGGAGGACCGGCACGGCCGGCGGCACGAGTTCTTCGCCGACCTGCTCAAGCTCGACCACGGCACCGCGCTGGTCGGCCGGCTCGCCGACAGCATCGCCGTGCTCGGCGGCGACCGCCCCGGCCGCCAATGGGGCAAGGCCATCGCGCTCTACAGCGTGCTGCGCGGCGGCATGTCCCGGATCATCGACTACCAGCGCGTCGAACTGCACCCCGTGGCCGAGGTCGCCGTCGTCGGCTCCGCCGTCGAGCCGCTGATCCACGCCGTCGCCGAACTCCTCGACAACGCCACCCGCTACTCGCCGCCGCACGCCAAGGTCCATCTCTCCGCCACCGAGGTGCAGTCGGGCGTCGCCATCGAGATCGAGGACGGCGGCGTCGGCCTCAGCGAAGAGGCGCGCGAGCGCGCCGAGCACATGCTCGCCGAAGCCCAGGCCGGCATCGACCTCAACGACCTCGGCGAGACCCCGCGGCTCGGGCTCGCGGTCGTCGGCCGGCTGGCGCAGACGTACGACTTCCGCGTCTCGCTGCGCCCGTCCGCGTACGGCGGCGTGCGCGCGGTGCTCGTCGTGCCGCAGGTCCTGCTTACCACCACGCCCGCCACCGGCACCGCCCACGGCATCGGCGCCACCTCGGGACCGCGGCCGCTGCGCAACCCCACCCCGCCGCCGGCCGGCGTCGAGGGCAGCGCCGACGCGCGCGCGGGCCTCAAGCGCAGCCGGGACCGGGTGCCGCCGGCGCGGCAGGCGGGCCCGCAGCCCTCGCCGCCCGCGCACCCCGAGCCGGTGGCCGGCAGCCTGCCGCAGCGCCGCCGCCGTGCCCCGGTCGCGCCGCCCGCCGCCCCGGCGGCCGGCGGGCAGCCCTCCGGACGGCGTACGGCAACCGCGTCCCCGGCCGGGACCGAGAACGGCGCGGCGGAGGGCCGCGGCGTCGAACCGGGCCTGTGGCTCGGCGACTTCACCCGCGGCCTGGAGGGCGAGCCGCAGGGCGGGGACGCGGCCGCGGCCGCGGAGCCGCAGGAGCCGGGCGGTACCGCCCGCGGCGAGGACGAGGCGGCCGGGTCGATACGCCCGGAACGCTCCGCCCGCCTCCGGCACGGCGACGGAGCACCGGAATCGTCGAATCCATCATCGGGCGAGGAGGACTGACGTGGCGCAGCGAGCGGACATGGACTGGATGCTCCGGGATCTGGCCGAGAGCGTCCCCGAGACCCGGCACGTCGTGGTCCTGTCCTCCGACGGGCTGCGGATGGCCCAGCACGGCACCGAGCCGGACACGGCCGACCGGCTCGCGGCCGCCTGCGCCGGGCTGCAGAGCCTGGCGAAGTCGATCGCCGGCGTCTTCCCGAACAGCAACGGGAAGATGCGGATGCTGGTCATCGAGGTGAGCGGCGGATTCTTCTATCTCATGGCCGCGGGCGCCGGAGCCTATCTGGCGGTCGCGGCCGACGAAGGAGTCGACGCGGGCCTCATGGGCCAGCGCATGCGTGATCTCGTCGCTCGCATCGGGGCCCATCTGACAAGCCCACCGCGGAGCGACGGACAGGCCATATGAAGGAAGCGGACCACGAGTGGCACGACGACGGTCCCGAACGGCTTTACGTCATCACCGGCGGGCGCAGCGGCACCGCCGCCCAGGGCGCACTCGACCTGGTCACGCTCGTCATCTCCCGGACGCAGCCGGCGCCCGGGATGCAGCCCGAGCGCGCGGCCATCGTCCGGCTGTGCCGCGCGCCCCTGTCCGTCGCCGAGCTGACCGCCTATCTGCGCCTGCCCTTCAGCGCGGTGGCGGTGCTCGTCGCGGACCTGATGGCGGAGGGCGCGGTCGAGACCCGCTCCACCGTCCCGCCCGTGGCAGACCTGCGACTCCTCGAGGAAGTAATGGATGGACTCGAACAGCTTTGACGCCGTCGTGGGTCCGCGCAGCGAGGACCTCCTGCCCGCCTCGGCGACGACGTCGGTCAAGGTCGTGGTGGTGGGCGGGTTCGGCGTCGGGAAGACGACCATGGTCGGCGCGGTCAGCGAGATCGACCCGATGACGACCGAGGAGACGATGACCCGGGCCGGCGAGGGCGTGGACCACCTCGCCGGCGTGCCGGACAAGAGCGAGACGACCGTCGCCATGGACTTCGGCCGGATCAGCCTCAACGAGCGGCTGGTGCTCTACCTCTTCGGCGCGCCCGGCCAGCAGCGCTTCTGGTTTCTTTGGCAGGGCCTCTTCGAGGGCGCGCTCGGGGCCGTGGTCCTGGTCGACACCCGCCGGCTCGAAGCCTGCTTCGACGTGCTGGGCCGGCTGGAGGAGGGCGCCGTGCCGTTCCTCGTCGCGGTCAACCGCTTCCCGGACGCCCCGTCCCACTCTCTCGACGAGATACGGGCCGCGCTCGACCTGCCCGCGCACGTACCGCTCGTCACCTGCGACGCCCGCGATCAGGAGTCCTCCCGCAGCGTCCTGAAGTCCCTGGTGCGCTTCCTGCACTCCATAGCCCTGACCACGGAGGCGTCGTGACGACGGAATCCGATCCCGTACCGGCAGCAGACCCGCAGGAGCAGAGCGCCGGCCAGGCCGCGGCGCCACCGCCCGGCTGCCCCGCGCACGCCGGCGGCACCGGCGGCCCGGCCCGGATGGACGGCCACGAGGCGGCGACGAACCCGTACGGGCTGTACGAGAAGCTGCGCGCCGAGCACGGCGCCGTCGCGCCCGTCCTCGTCCACGGCGACCTGCCCGCCTGGCTGGTCCTCGGCTACCGCGAGCTGCTGGACGTCACCCGCAATCCGACCCGCTTCTCCCGCGACTCGCGCAACTGGCGCTTCCTGCGGGACGGCCAGGTCGGCCCGGACAACCCGCTGCTGCCGCTGGTGACCTGGGTGCCGATGTGCTCCTTCGTCGACGGCTCCGAGCACCGGCGGCTGCGCTCCGCGGTCACCGACAGCATGAAACGCTTCGACCGGCACGGCATCCGGCGCCACGTCACCCGCTTCTCCGGGCAGCTCATCGACGAGTTCGCGGCCACCGGCCGGGCGGACCTGGTGGGCCAGTTCGCGGAGCACCTGCCGATGCTGGTGATGACGAAGGCGCTCGGCATGGCCGAGTCGTACGGCCCGCAACTGGTCGAGGCCGCCCGGGACATGGTCAAGGGCTCCGAGACGGCGATCGCGAGCAACGACTACATCGTGCAGACGCTGCGCGACCTGGTGAAGCGCAAGCAGGCGGCGCCCGGGCACGACTTCGCCTCCTGGCTGGTGGCGCACGAGTCGGGCCTTCGCGACGACGAACTGGTCGAGCACCTGCGGCTGGTGCTGATCGCCGCGTACTCCACCACCGCGAACCTGATCGCGAACACCCTGCGCATGGTGCTCACCGACAGCCGCTTCCGCGGCAACCTGGCCGGCGGCCACATGACGCTGCCGGACGCGCTGGAGCAGGTGCTGTGGGACGAGCCGCCGTTCACCGCCGTCTACGGGCGGTACGCCACCGGCGACACGGAGCTGGCCGGGCAGCAGATCAAGGCGGGGGACCTGCTCATCCTCAGCCTGGCCGCGGGCAACCTCGACCCGGAGATCCGCCCCGACCTCGACGTGCCGGTGCACGGGAACCGTTCGCACCTGGCGTTCAGCGGCGGGCCGCACGAGTGCCCGGGCCAGGACATCGGACGGGCCATCGCCGACACCGGGATCGACACCCTGCTGTCGCGGCTGCCGGACCTGAGCCTGGCGGTCGACGAGAAGGAGCTGAAGCACCGCACGTCGCTGCTCTCCCGCGAACTGGTCGAGCTGCCGGTGACCTTCACCCCGCCGGGCCCCGCCACGGGCGCGGTCCGGCGGGAGCAGGTGCCCGCCGCTTCCGTGCCGGGCCCTTCCGGGCCCGCCGGCGGGGCGCCGGCGCCGGCCGCGCAGGAGCCCGTACCCGCGGGGGTGGCGAGCGCGCCCGCACCGGCCGACCAGGCCACCACCCCCGGGCCCGAGGCGCAGCCCGACGGCCTTCCGGCGGGTGCGGGTGCGGGTACGGGGCCGGGCCGCCGGCGGCGGCCGTCGCTGTGGCGGACGCTGGTCGCGTGGTGGCGCGGGAGCTGAGCCGCGGCTAACCCAGGTGCGGCTCTATGTACGCGGGTGCGCTGCCGGCCCTCGTGGTGGCCACTTCCCGGTAGCGCGGCGACCAGCCGTGCCATTCGAGGCTGCCCGCGATCCATGAGCCGAGGTCGGTGAGCGAGTCCTCGACCGCCGCCCACCCGTGGGGGTCGAGGCCGAAGAGCGGCTTCATGCCGCGTACGTCCTGGCAGGCGGACCTGAAGTCCTCGGTGCGCTGCCCGACCATGGCCGCCGCCCGGTCGAGCGCCGCCTGCCAGGTGCCGCCTTCGAGGCGCCACAGCACGGCGGCGAGGTGGTCGTGGTCGCCGCGGGCGGTCTCCTTGTGCACCGAGTAGATGTCGTTGGTCCAGGAGATGACGTCGTTGGCGGCGTCCCGGACCGCCCGGTAGGCGTCGCTGGCGGCGACGGCGGCCGGGATCTCGGTGGAGTTCGCGGGCTCGATCAGGTCGAAGCTCATCTCGCAGCCGGAATTGAGCCGCCGGCGCCGCGCGAAGTCCGCGAGCGTCTGGCCGGCGATCCGGGCGGGTTCCGCGTGCGGCAGGATCGTGTACCACAGGAAGTCGCGGTAGTGCGCGGCGAACCGCTCGCGCCAGGCGCGGGAGAGGGGCTTGGCCGTACGCTCCCACAGCTCGGCGAGCGCGGCGGCGAGGGGCCCGGCGGGCGCCGGCGCGTCGAGGTCGGGGTCGAGCTGGGCGCCCAGCTCGGTGGCCGTGCGCAGCCGCTGCGCGGGGGTGCGGGCCATGTGGCCCTCGTCGAGCTGGTCGTCGACGATCCAGTTGTAGACCTGCCACTCGGCGACCAGTTCGAGACGGCCGGCGCGGGGGTAGACGGCGGCGGCGAACCGGCCGAAGCCGGCGCGGTGGAAGTGGGCGACGGCGGACCCGTCGCGGATGAGGTCGGCGTGGCGCGCCCAGGCGATGATGTGGTCGTCCAGACCGGCCGCCTCGGGGTGCAGCCGTGCCGGAAGCGGACACCAGATCGGCGGAAAAGTGACCTCTACTGGAGTCATTTTGTGGGAAGTTACGCCACTCCTGTTCCTCTTGAGCGTCATGTTCTGTCTCCTCGGGACCGGGATTCGACAGTGACCTGCCGAACCTGCCCGTGCGCCTGCCTCCGGCAACCTGTTCGCATCTTCTTTGGCTATACCTACGACGGAAAGCGCCGAGCAATATCGGACAGCGCGTACCCGAACGGGCCCGCGATTCCGCCGAGATAGCCGCAACAGGTGCCCGACCGCGCCCGCGCGCCCCTATGTTGGGTCGGCCCCCCACGCGTCGCTCAGGACTCAGGTACCGCTCACTGGGAGGCCCCGTGTCTCGTTTCACCAGCACCCCGGGTTTCAGCCGCCGCCGTTTCCTCGCGCTCGGGTCAGGGTTCTCCCTGGCCGCCGCGCTGCCCGTCGCCGGCCTGTCCGCCGCGCCCGCCCGGGCCGAACCCCGCTTCAGCGGCGACCCGTTCGCCCTCGGCGTCGCCTCCGGCGACCCGGAGCCCGACGGCGCCGTGCTCTGGACCCGGCTCGCGCCCGACCCGCTGGCGGCGGACGGACGCGGCGGGATGGCCGGGTACAAGGTGCCGGTGACCTGGCAGATCGCCGAGGACCCGGGGTTCCGGCGGGTGCGGAGCGCCGGGGTGGAGTGGGCCGTACCCGAGCTGGGTCACTCCGTCCATGCCGAGGTCCGGGGGCTGGAGCCGGACCGGGAGTACTGGTACCGCTTCCGCACCGGCCGGCACGTCAGCGCCGCCGGGCGCACCAGGACCGCCCCGGCCGCGGACGCCGGCATCGCCTCGATGGCCTTCGCCTTCGTCAGTTGCCAGAACTACGCCGACGGCCACTTCACCGCCTTCCGCCACCTCGCCGGCGAGGACGTCGACGTCGTCGTCCACCTCGGCGACTACATCTACGAGGGCGGCGGCCAGGGCACCGCCGGCCGCGGCCACCTGCCCGCCCGCGAGATCCACTCGCTCGCCGACTACCGGGTGCGCTACGGCCAGTACAAGCTGGACCCCGACCTCCAGGCGGAGCACGCCGCCCACCCCTGGATCGTGGTCCTCGACGACCACGAGGTGGACAACAACTGGGCCGACGGCCTCGACGGCGGCGACGTCGGCGGCGCCGAGTTCGCGGCCCGGCGCGCCGCCGCCTTCCAGGCGTACTACGAGAACCTGCCGCTGCGCCGCTCCTCGCTGCCCGCGGGACCGTACATGCAGCTCTACCGCCGGCTGTCCTACGGCACCCTCGCCCAGTTCCACGTCGTCGACACCCGCCAGTTCCGCGACAACCAGGCGTGCGGCGACGGGCGGCAGTTCGACTGCGACGACCGGCTGGACCCCGCGCGCACCATGCTCGGAGCCGAGCAGGAGGCGTGGCTGCTCGACGGGCTCACCCGGTCCCGCACCACCTGGGACGTGATGGCCAACCAGATCATGACCATGCAGGGCGACTCGGCCGAGGGCATCGAGCAGGCGTTCGGCATGGACACCTGGGACGGCTACGCCGCCGCGCGGCAGCGCCTCTTCGACGGCGTGGAGAAGCGCGGCATCGGCAACTTCGTGGTCGTCACCGGCGACGCCCACCGCAGCGTCGCCGCCGACCTCAAGCACGACTTCGACGACCCCGCCTCCGCCACTGTCGGCGTCGAGTTCCTCGGCACCTCCGTCTCCTCCGGCGGCAACGGCTCCGACCAGGACGAGTGGGGCCGCGTCTGGCTGCAGGAGAACCCGCACATGAAGTTCCACAACGTCCAGCGCGGCTACGGCGTCTGCGAGGTGACCCGGGAGAGCTGGCGCACCGACTACCGCGTCGTCCCGTACGTCTCCACCCCCGGCGCCCCCGTCACCACCCGCGCCCGGGTCCACGTGACGGCGGGCCGCCCCGGCATCCAGGAGGTGGAGCAACCGGCCGCCCCGCAGCCCTGAGCCGGCTCCGGCGGAGCGCGAGGCGGCGGCGCCGGGCCCCCAACGCGGGGGCGGAACACGGAAATACGGGTGCTTTCGTACGCGGCGGCGGTGCAGGGTGGGGCATGAGCTGGACCACGACGCACGACCTCGACGCCTTCACCGCCGCCGCGGGCCCCTTCCTGAGGGCGGAGCCCGCCCCGCACACCGTCCTGCTGACGGTGACCGCCTCGCTCGACGCCGCCGGCCTCGACCGGTACGGCGGCGGCACGCCCGAGTTCGGATGGTGGCGGGCCCCGGACGGACGGGTGGCCGGGGCGTATCTGGCCACCCCGCCCTATCCGCTCGTGCTGTCCCGGATGCCGGCGGCCGCCGCCGTGGAGCTGGCGGAGCTGCGGGCCGCCGGGGGGCCGCCCGTTTCGGGCGTGCACGCCGGGCGGGCGGCGGCCGAGGCGTTCGCCGGCGCCTGGACCGCGCGTACCGGCGCGGCCGGCACCGTGGAGGAGCGGCACCGGCTCTACCGGCTGGGAGAGCTGGTGCCCCCGGACCCGGCGCCGCCCGGACGGGCCAGACCCGCCACCGAGGCCGACCGGGACCTGCTGGTCGCGTGGACCCGGGAGTTCGCCGCCGAGTCCGGCGGCGGCGCGGGCGACCCGGCCCGCGCCGTCGCCGACCGGCTCGCCTACGGCGGCGCGACGCTCTGGGAGGACGGCGGCCGGCCCGTCTCGTACGCCGGCCTCACCCGGACCGTCGCCGGCATGGTGCGTGTCGCGCCCGTCTACACCCCGCCCCCGCTGCGCCGCCGCGGCTACGCGGCCGCCGTCACCGCGGCCGTCAGCCGCGCGGCGCCGGCCGCCGGCGCCCTCGACGTGCTCCTCTTCACCGACCTCGCCAACCCCACCAGCAACGCGCTGTACCAGCGCCTCGGGTACGAGCCCGTCGAGGACCACGTCGTGATCTCCTTCGACGACTGATCTGGTGTCCGGCGCCCCGGCGAGAGAGGCTGGACCCCCGGAAGTCCCGCTCCGGACCCGACCGATCGCGAGGAAGGCGAGCCGCATGCACTCCGACCACCTCCAGGCCGCGGACGGCACGCCCGTGGCCTCGTACACCTGGCTGCCCGAGGACGGCCGGCCGCGGGCGCTGGTGCAGATCGTGCACGGCGCCGCGGAGCACGGCCTGCGCTACGACCGGTTCGCCCGCTTCCTCGCCGCCCACGGCTACGCCGTCGCCGCCTCCGACCACCGCGGCCACGGCGCCACCGCCACCGCCGCCGCCACCGGCGGCTACGGCGTCACCGGCACCGGCGACGCGGACCCCTGGCGCGCCGTCGTCGACGACCTCACCGCCGTCGGCGACCGGTTCCGCGCCGGCCACCCCGGGCTGCCCTTCGTCCTCCTCGGCCACAGCATGGGCTCGATGCTCGCCCGCGACTACGCCCAGGAGCACGGGGAGGGCCTGGCGGGGCTCGTGCTCACCGGCATCCTGCGCAGCCTGCCGGGCGTGGAGACGGAGACCGCGGTGCGCCGGCTGGCGGGGGAGGCGGCCGAGCGCGGGCGCGGCGCGCTCTCGGACTTCGTGCCGGAGATCTTCGCGTCGTTCAACGACCCGTACGAGCACCGCACCGGCTTCGAGTGGCTCTCCCGCGACACCGCCGAGGTCGACGCCTACGTCGCCGACGAGCGCTGCGGCTTCCCCTTCGACGTCGCGCTGTCGCTGGGCTGGGTGCTCGGTACCCGGAAGATCAACGACCCGTACAACGTGGCCCGGATCCCCGTCGACCTGCCCGTGCACATCGCCGTCGGCGACCGGGATCCGTGCAACCAGGGACTCACCCACGTCGCCGAGCTGCTGGAGGACTTCCGCTACGCGGGGCTGCGGGAGCCGACCTGGCGCGCGTACCCCGGGGCCCGCCATGAGATCCTCAACGAGACGAACCGCGCCGAGGTCCAGGCGGACCTGCTCGACTGGCTCGACAAGCACGTGTGACCGACGGGGGAGCACCGATGACCCTCACCGCCGAGGACGTACGCAAGACCGCCCTCGCGCTGCCGCAGACCGCGGAGAAGCTGGCGTGGGGCATGCCCACCTTCCGGGTGAAGGGCAAGATGTTCCTCACCCTGCCGGAGGACGAGACGTCGTTCGCGGTGCGCTGCCCCAAGGTGGAGCGGGACGAACTCGCGCTCGCGGAGCCGGAGAAGTTCTGGGTCGCCGACCACGAGGCGCCGTTCGCGTGGGTACGGGTGCGGATCGCCGCCCTGGAGGACCGCGACGAGCTGCAGATCATCGTCGCCGACTCCTGGCGCCAGGCCGCCCCGCCCCGGCTGCTCGCGGAGCACCCGGAGCTGGCCGGCGAGTCCTGACCGGCCCGGCCCCCGTCGGTCAGGCCGCGGCCCTGGCCCCGTCCCGGGGGCCCGTGAACGCCGCGATCCGCTCGCGCAGGGACGCGGGGTCGAGCCCGTGCGCCCGCAGGTGTTCGGGGACCGTGCCGTAGCGCCGCAGCTCGCCCCGGGCGGTGCCGAGACCCAGCACCCGGTGCGGCACGTCGGCCAGGGCGTCGTTCGCGTACGCGGTGGAGGTGCCGGCGAGGTACGGCTCGACCAGGACGACGTCCGCGGGGCCGGGGCCCACCGCGGCGCGCAGCGCGGCGGCGTCGAAGGGGCGCACGGTGGTGGCGTACAGCACCGTCACGTCCAGGCCCTCGGTCGCGGCCAGCACGTCGTCCAGCAGCGGGCCGACCGCCACGACCACGCCCGCGCGGCCCTCGCGCACGGTCAGGAACCCCGCGCCGTCGACCGGCCGGCCCGCCGCGTTCGCCTGCTGCGACAGCCGCACGTACACCTTGTCGTCGCCCGCGGCGACCGCGTGCCGCAGCAGCGTCGCGGCCTCGTCCGGATGGCCCGGCACATGCACCGTCCAGCCGTCGAGGGTGTCCAGCAGCGCGATGTCGCCGGGCGCCATGTGGGTGTAGCCGCCGGCCGGCCAGTCGTACGAGCCGTAGGCGCTGACCAGCACCGCGCCCGCGTCCTGGTGGCCGAGGTCCAGCTTGACCTGCTCGAAGGGGCGCTCCACGAGGAAGCTGGCGAAGGTGTGCAGCACCGGGCGCATCCCGGCCAGGGCGAGCCCGCCGCCGACGCCGACGAGCAGTTGCTCGCGGATGCCGACGTTGATGACGCGGTCCGGGTGCCGCCGGGCCGCTTCCGCGAAGCCGTCGGTGCCGATCTCGGCGAGCACGACGGCCAGCCGGGGGTCCTCGTCCAGCAGCCGGGAGGTGACGGAGGCGAAGCGCTCGCGCATCGTGTCCATGGTCGGGTGTCCTTTCCAGGCGGGAGGTGGCGCGGGGAGCGTGCGGGACGGTCAGGCGTACGCGGGTTCGACGCGGGCGACGACGGCGCGCGCCCGCCCGGGGTGCGGGGCGGTGAACGCGGCGTACAGCGCCTCGTGGTCGCGGCCGTCGACGGTGGCGGTGGACCAGCCGGCGGCCTCGAAGCGGGCCGCGATGCCGCCGGGCAGCGCGTGGCTGGCGGAGGCGTTGTCGATGACGAGGGTGTGCAGGGAGTCCAGGCCGGTGGCGCCGGCGTAGGCGAGTGCTTCGTGGTTGCTGCCCTCGTCCAGCTCGGCGTCGCCGACGAGCACCCACACCCGCGGCTCGGACAGGCCCTGGGCGCGCAGCCCGAGCGCGGTGCCGACGGCCAGCGGCAGGCCGTGGCCGAGGGAGCCGCTGCCGATCTCGACGCCGGGCAGCAGGGTGCGGTCCGGGTGGTGGCCGAGGGGCGAGTCGTACGCGCCGAATCCCGGCAGCCAGTCGGCGGGCAGGAAGCCCTTGGCGGCGAGCACGGCGTAGTACGCCATCGGGCCGTGGCCCTTGGAGAGCAGGAACCGGTCGCGGTCCGGCGCCTCGGCGGTCCCGGGGGTGACCCGCAGGACGCGGTCGTAGAGGACCCACAGGGCGTCGAGGGTGGAGGTGGCGGCGGGGCCGTGCTTCTCGTCGCCGGTCATCAGGCCCATGAGGCGCGGCAGATCGTCGTAGCCGGCGGGCGTTCGTTGTCGTACGGCGGTGGAAGTCGTCATGTGTCCCACCGTGCAACTTGAAGATTGGTTCAAGTCAACAACGGCTGGTCACACGGGGGCCGGGGGTCCGGGGGCGGCCTCAGGGCGCCCGGCGCAGCCGGGCCAGGGCGTCGATCGCCTCCTTCGGCGGCCCCGCCTCCTGCGCCACGGGGCGGCGCACCCGCTCGGCGCGTACGGTCCGAAGCGGGTCGTCCGCCAGGTCCGCCAGCACGTCCTCGGCCGTGAAGAGCACCGCGGGATCCTGCGGCCCGCCGGTGCCCTCCGTGAGGTTCGCCGAGTCGTGCCCGACGACCAGCAGGTCGCCGCCGCCGGCGAGCGCGGCGGCGGCCCGCCGCAGCACCCGGCGCCGCTGCGCGCCCGGCAGGTGCAGGTACGCCACGACCACCAGCTCGTACGAGCCCTCCTCCGGCGCGTACTCCAGCAGGTCGGCCCGTACCCACCGGATCCGCTCCGCGGCCTCCTGCGGCAGCTCCGCCGCCCGCAGGCGGCCCCGCTCCAGCGCGACCTGCGAGAAGTCGACCGCCGTCACCCGCCAGCCGCGGGCCGCGAGCCACAGCGCGTTGCGCCCCTCGCCGGCGGCCAGGTCAAGGGCGCGCGCGGGCGTGATCTCCGCCACCTCGCGGGCCACCCAGCGGTTCGGTTCACCACCCCAAACGAGGTCTTTCGCGGCATAGCGTTCGTCCCAGGCACCGCTGTCCATAAACCTGATCGCTCCCCGGTGCGTCTAACGAGTAGGAGATCACGTTCTCACAGCCGGGCGGAGGATCCGAGATGACCTGTCACCAACCCCAGCAGCAGCATGCCACCGCGCTCGTGCCGGTGTGCCCGCGCTGCGGTCGCGTCCGCTGCATCTGCCCGCCCATGGCGGCCGCCTGAGCGGCCGCCATGGGCTCGCCCCACCGGGGTTCAGGGGTGCTTGCGCTGGTGTCCGAAGCGCACGCCGTCGAGCTTGAATCCGTGCACGGTGGGATCGACCCGGCGCTGCATCGCGCGCCGCTCCGGAGCCGCCTCGATCACCGGCTCCGGCTCGCCCGCCGCGGTGATCCGCGCCAGCAGCCGCGCGCGCAGCCCGTCGGCGAGCGCGCGGTGCGAGACGAGCCCGACAAGGTTGTCGAGCTCGTACGGGTCGTGGGCCAGGTCGTACAGCGCCGTCTCGACGTACCTGCTGCCGGAGCGGGTACGCCAGCCGTCGGCCGCCGGGTCGACGACGTAGTACTTCCACCGTGAGGTGCGCAGCGCCCGTCCGCACTCGGACTCGCTGACCTGGACGAAGACGTCCTCCGGCCAGTCGGCATCCGGGTCGCGGACCAGCGGCAGGAAGGAGCGCCCGTGCATCTCCTCCGGGACGTCGAGCCCCGCGGCGTCCAGGAGGGTCGGCGGCAGGTCCAGGGTGCTGACCGGAGCGTCGAGCACCCGGCCGCCGGCGAAGCCGGGGCCGCGCAGGGCCAGCGGCACCCGGATCGAACCGTCGTGGCAGGAGCGCTTGTACTCGAAGTTGCGGGTACGGAAGTGGCTGCCGTGATCGGAGGTGAACGCCACGATCGTGTCGTCGAGCAGGTCCATGCTGCGCAGGGCGTCCAGCAGCCGGCCCAGGCCCTCGTCGACGCGCCGGATCTGGCCGCAGTAGCCGGCGATGTGCCGGTGCGCGGTGCCGCCTTCCGCGGAGAGCGCGGCCAGGTCCGGCGGCAGCCAGCGGCCCGTGTAGCGCTCCTCGTAGCCGTCGGGGGCGGGGTAGTCGTCGACCTCGTTCTGGTGGTGCGGCTCGATGAGGGAGAGGAAGAGGAAGAACGGCTCCTCGTGGTGGTCGGCGGCGAACCGGATCGCCGCGTCGAAGAGCGCGTCCGAGCGGTAGCCGGGCAGCCGCACCGGGTCCCCGTCCTCGTCGTACATCACCGTGCGGTACGCGTCCGAGGTGAACTCCAGCACGTTGGAGGCCAGCCAGTGCTGGTACCCGCCGCGCTCCTCCGGCGGCACCGGGTCCTCGCCGGCCAGGTGCCACTTGCCGATGTACCCGGTGGTGTAGCCGGCGTCGCCGAAGTGGTGCGCGAGCGTACGGGCGTCGCGCGGCAGCGGGATCCCGTTGCGGTAGCAGCCGGTGTCGGTGGGCCACCGGCCCGTCTGCAGCGCCGCCCGGGCGGGCGCGCAGACGGGCTGCGGGGTGATCGCCGCCGACGCGTACGTGCCTGCGCGGGCCATCCGGTCGAACGCGGGCGTCAGGTCGAGCGGGTTGCCGCCCGCGCCCGTCGTGTCCCAGCGCTGCTGGTCGGTGAAGACGACGATGACATGGGGACGCCGGTCGGGCATCGGGGTCCTTTCCGCACGGTCGGGTGGGGGGTCACTTCAGGCCGGTCAGGGCGATTCCGCGGACGAAGTAGCGCTGGCTGAAGATGAGCAGCAGCGCCGTCGGTACGAACATGATGACCGACCCCGCGGCGGTGAGATGCCAGAGCTGGAACTGCTCCTGGCTGAACTGGGTCAGCCCCACCGGGATCGTCCGCATCCGCTCCGAGGTCGTCACGACCAGCGGCCAGAGGAACTCGTTCCACTGGAAGACGAAGGTGAACAGGCCCAGCACGGCCAGCGCCGGCTTGCACTGCGGCAGGATGATCCGCCAGTAGATGGTGAACTCGTTCGCCCCGTCCACCCGGGCCGCGTGGATGAGGTCGTCGGGGATGGGCTGGATGAACTGCCGCATGAGGAAGATGCCGAAGCCGTCCATGAGGAACGGCACGATGAGCCCCTGGTAGCTGTCCAGCCAGCCGAGGTCCGACATCATCACGTACAGCGGGATCATGCGGACGAAGAGCGGGATCATCAGCGTGGCGAGGATCGCGACGAACAGCGTGTTCTTGAACGGGAAGTCGAACTTCGCGAACACGTAGCCGACCAGCGGGTCGAAGATCAGGTGGGAGAGCGCGATCGCGCCCGCGACCACCAGGCTGTTGAGGATGAAGCTGCCGAACGGCGCCTCCTCGAAGAGCGTGGAGTAGTTGCCCCACTGCGGCGACTCCGGCCAGAGCACCGACTCCGCGGACAGCATCTCCTTCTCGGTCTGCAGGGACAGCGAGACCGTGTAGAGCAGCGGCACGACGGTGATCAGGCTGGCGACGGTGAGCAGCACGTAGGCGATCGTCTTGTACGTCCTGGCGGTCATCAGTGCTGCACCTCCCGGTCCCGGCCGATGCGCAACTGCACCAGCGTGAAGGCCACGATGACGAGCAGCAGGAGCACCGAGAGCGCCGACGCGTAGCCGAAGTTGCGGCCGCGGAACGCCAGCTCGAAGATGTGGAAGACGAAGAGGTCGGAGGCTTCTCCCGGACCGCCGCGGGTGATGATGTACGCCTGCCCGAACGCCTGCAGTCCGGTGATCACGGCCATCACGGAGACGAAGAGCGTGGTCGGGGTGAGCAGCGGCACCGTGATCCGCCGGAAGCGCTGCCAGCCGTTGGCGCCGTCGACCTTGGCGGCCTCGTAGTACACGTCCGGGATGCCCTGGAGCCCGGCCAGGAAGAGGATCATCGTGTAGCCGGTGGTCATCCACAGCGTCACGGCGACGATGGTGGCCACCGGGTGGGTGTTCAGCCACTCCTGGGTGGGCAGGCCGAGGTCGGACAGTATCCGGTTGAGGATGCCGAGTTCGGGGTCGAGGATGTTGCGCCACATGAGGCCGACCACGGCGATCGACGTCAGGTAGGGCACCAGCAGCGCGAGCTTGAACGCCAGGCTGCCGCGCAGCTTCTGGTTGATGAGCACCGCGAGGCCCATGCCCAGCACGATCGCGCCGACGGTGGTGGCGACGGCGAACTGGAGCGTGACCTTGAAGGCGTTGCGCGCCTGGGGGTCCTCGAAGGCGTTGGTGTAGTTGTCGAACCCGGCGAACTCGTCGGTCCGCTGGCCCGTCAGCATGCTGGTGTTGAGGATGTCGGCGATCGGGTAGTAGAAGAAGATCGCGAAGAAGATCAGCGCCGGCGCCAGGAACACGTACGCGGTACGTGCCTGGCGCCGGGCGATCGGGGAGCGCTTGGTGCGCTTCGTGCGCTTCGGGAGCTCCACGGGCTCCGGAAGCTGGGGGAGTTCGGCCGGCGTTGCCATGTGCACTTAGCCCTTGAGGATGTTCTTGGCCGCGTCGTCGTAGGCGGCGAACGCCTCTTCCGCCCCGGCTCCCTCGATCAGCATGCTCTCGTAGAGCGTCTTGTAGATGTCCTCCAGCTCGCCCGCCTTGCCGGTGGTGTAGACGCCGGTGCGGAACTCCTCGGCGTACGTCAGCCCCTCCGTGAACGGCTTGACGTCCGGGTTCTCCTGGACCGCCGGCTCCTTCGCCCACGACTTGCGCGGCATCAGCATGCTGGACTCCTCGGTCGCCGCGGTCTCGGTCTTCAGCGCGGTGATCCGCTTGATGAAGTCCCAGGAGAGGTCGGGGCGTTTGGCCTGCGCGGGGATGAACAGCGTGGTGCCGCCCGCGATCGTCGACTGCCGTTTGCCCGTCAGCGCCGGCGCGATCCCGTACTCCAGGTCCGGATTGGACTGCTTGATGATCGGGATGTCCCAGGGGCCGGTGAGGATCATGGCGGTGCGCTCGGCGGCGAAGAACTTCGCGGCGCGCGTCACGTCCAGGGACGTCGTCGGCTTGGGGGAGACCTTGTGCTTGTGTACGAGGTCCCGCTGGAACTGCATCGCCTCCATCGCGGCGGCGCGCGGCTGCAGCAGCTCGCCGCTGTCCGCGTCGTACTCGTGCACGCCGTTCTGGAGCATCCACGGGTAGGAGTAGCTGAGCCCGTCGTTGAGCACCGTGCCGTTGACGTCGCCGGAGGTCAGCTCGCGCGCGGCGGAGAGGAAGTCGTCCCAGGTGGCGGGCGGTTCGATGCCCGCGTCGTCGAGCATCTTGCGGTTGTAGAACAGCAGCGTGCAGGTGTAGTGCATCTGGATGCCGTACACCTGGCCCTCGTGGGTGTTGTCGGAGACGGCGACGTCCAGCCAGTCGTCCGGGAACCCGATCTTCGCGCCGTCCTTGTCGAGGTACTTCTGCAGCGACAGCGCGTCCTTGCTGAGCGCGAACTCCTGCACCCAGCTTCCCGGCTCCTCCACCACGTCCGGCACGTTGCCGGACTGGAAGTCCGAGACGAGCTTGGTGCGCAGGTCCTCCCACTGGAACTTCTGCAGCTCCACGGTGACCCCGTGGTCCTTCTCGAACTGCGCGACGACGTCCTTGTACGCCTCGTACTCGTGCGCGTTGTTCCAGTAGGCGAGGAACGTGCCGCCGCCCCCGCCGCCGCCCGACTCGGCCTCGGGCGCGCCCGAGCCGCAGGCGGCCAGGGGGAGTGCCGCGGCGGCGCCGCCGGCGACGCCCAGCATCCTGCGCCGGGTCATCCACTGACCGTTGGTGGCTGGCCTTGCTGACATGCGGGTGCTCCTCTCGCCGTGCATTCGGTTGGTCATGCGTCCGTCGGACGCGCGCTCGTTCACGTCGACTCCCTGGGTATGAAGGACCAGGGCAGGACGATCTCGCGGGCCGCCGGCGGTTCCGCCGCCGCCAGCCGTTCGAACAGCAGCCCGGCGACGCGGCTGAAGTCGATCTGCCGCTGCCCCACGGTGCTCAGCGCGGGGCGGATCACCGAGCCCTCCTCCAGGTTCCCGACGCCGAGGACCGCCACGTCCGCGGGCACCGTGCGGCCGGTGTCGCGGACCGCCCAGATCGCGCTGATCGCCGCCCGGTCGGAGGCCACGAACAGCGCGTCCGGCGGCTCGGGCAGGGCCATGAGCGCGGCGGTGGCGCGGTAGCCCTCGACGCGGCTGTCGGCGCCGGCGCCGACGAGCCGGCCGTCCGGCCGCAGGCCGTGCCGCCGCAGCGCGTCCCGGTACGCGGTCAGCCGCGCGGAGCGGTCGCCCAGCTCCAGGTCGTGCCGGTGGCCGAGGAAGGCGACCCGCCGGCGGCCGGCGGCGAGCAGGTGGTCCAGCGCCTCGCCGCACGCCTCGTACTCCGGGGTGCGCACGACGTCGAAGCCGTCCGGCGCCACGGAGTTGTCGACCACGACCATCGCCAGCCGGCCCCGGGCCAGCTCGCCGAAGTCGCCGAAGTGGCGCGCCGAGTCGAAGAAGACGGCGCCGTCCGCCAGGCCCTGGCGGAGCAGCCGGGCCGCGTGCGCGGCGTGCGCGGGGGAGTCGACGATGAGGGTGAGGACGCCGTAGCCGTCGGCCTCCGCGGCCGCGTGCAGATCGCGTACCAGTTGCTCCTGTACGGGGCTGCCCAGCGAGCCGATCACCAGGCAGACCCGCTCGGTGCGACGCTTGCGGAGCCCGCGCGCGGAGCTGTTCGGCACGTAGCCGAGATCCCGTACGGCCGCGAGCACCCGTTCGCGGGTGTCGGCGCCGATCCGGTTGTCCCGCCCGTTGACCACGTAGCTCACCGTCGCGACGGACACCCCGGCGAGGGCGGCGACGTCGCGGACCGTGGGACGCGTCTTCTTCATGATGATACGTTTAAGCACCCGGAGCGCGGCAGGGTCAAGCCTTCGTACGTGAAGTCTCGTGACGAATCGTCAAGCCCCAGGTCAGCGCGGTGCACGTGTGGGCTAGATGCGCACTCCGTGCCCGCGCAGATAGCGCAACGGGTCGACATCGGACCCGTAGCCGGGTCCGGTGCGGACCTCGAAGTGCAGATGCGGTCCCGTGGAGTTCCCCGTCGATCCGGAGCGGCCGATGCGCTGCCCGGCGTTGACCGGCCGGCCGGCGCTCACGGTGACCGCGGAGAGGTGCGCGTACTGGCTGTAGCGGCCGTCGCGGTGCCGGATGACCACCTCGTAGCCGTACGCACCCGCCCAGCCGGCGCTGACGACCTCGCCGTCGGCGACGGAACGCACCCCGGTGCCGACCGGGACCGGGAAGTCGACCCCGGTGTGGTAGCCGCTGGACCAACTGCTGCCGCTCGCGCCGTAAGGGGTGCCGATGGAGGCGCCGGCGAGCGGGGAGGTGTAGTCGGCGGCGGGCTTGGCCTCGGGCTTCGGCTTCGGCTTGGCCTTGGCCTCGGCCTGGGACGCGGGGGCCCGCTTCTTCGCGTCCGGCTTGGTCCGGTCCGGCTTGCTCTTCGCCGGCTTGGCCTTGGGCCTGGCTTTCTCGGGCTTCGCTTTCTCGGGCTTCGCCTTGCCGCCGGACTTCGCCTTCTCCTGCGACTGGCGGGACTTGGTCCCGGCCGCGGGGGAGTCGGCGCGCGGTTTCGGCGGGGCCGCGGCACCGCCGCGGAGGGTGAGGCGCTGGCCGGGGAGGATGAGGTCGGGATCGGCGCCGACGACGCCGCGGTTGCGCTCGTAGAGCGCGGGCCACCCGCCGCGTACGCGGTGCTGGTCGGCGATGCCGGACAGGGTCTCCCCGGCGGCGACCTCGTGGTGACCGGGCTTCTTGCCGACCGTGCCGGCCCGCCCGCCCTGCGGTGCGGCGGCGCTGCCGTCCGCCGCCGTCTCCGTATCGGCGCGGTCGGATAACGCGCCGTCGGACGGCGGCTTCAGGCCCTCCTGCGCCCGGTCCTTCGCCGGGCTGTGCAGCGCGTCCGCGGGTGTGCCCGCGGCCGGCGCGGCGGCGCCGGCGACCAGCGGCAGCGCGAGCCCCGCGCCGCTCGCGGTGACGGTGAGGGAGGCCCGCGACACCGGGCCGGGGCGGTAGCGGCGGTGCCTGCCGCGCCCTGTGCGCTCTGACATGACTGAGTCACTTTCCGTGCGCCGAGACCTGAGCGAACGATAGAAGTGCCCATGCGGTTGGACAAGAGGGCGTACGCCGCCGCCTCCGTGACCTCGTACGCGACAGCCGCCCCGGCCGCTCCCCGCCCCCGCCTTTGGCGCCTGGTCCCCGAATGGCGTAGCCTGACAAGAGGTTAGACAAAGTCTAATGTAGGATGGGATCCACAAGCACGAGCAAGGAGGCGCCCACACATGACCACGATCCTCGACAAGAAGGCCCTGGACGTCACCGGCGAGGCGCTGCAGGGCGCGCTGGTCGATCTGCTGGATCTCTCCCTCCAGGGCAAGCAGGCGCACTGGAACCTGACCGGCCCCCTCTTCCGCGAGCTGCACCTCCAGCTCGACAAGATGGTGAAGCTGGCCCGCGGGCACGCCGACACCCTCGCCGAGCGGGCCGCGGCCCTCGGCGTGAGCCCGGACGGCCGGGCGAAGACCATCGCCGCCAACAGCCCGCTGCCCGACATCGGGCCCGGGAAGATCTCCGACCAGAAGGTCATCGACGACGTCACCGACATGCTGGAGAAGGCGTCCGCGCGCATGCGGCAGCGGGTGGCGGACACCGACGACACCGACCTCATCACGCAGGACCTGCTCATCACCGCGACGCAGGACCTGGAGCAGCAGGCGTGGTTCTTCCGCTCGCACCGCATCAGCTGACGCGGATCGGCCGACGCCGCTCCTGAGCCGGCCGCGGATCCGTCCCCCCGTCGGGTCCGCGGTCCTCCCGGCCGCGGCCCGCGGCGGCACCGTCACTGCCGCCGCCCGCCGCGGCCGTCCCCCCGCCCCGGCCCGCACGTGCCCCCCGCGTGCGGGCCGGTGGTGTGTCAGGCCGGGTTCTCGGCGTGGGTGAGGGTCTGCCAGGCCACGAAGAGGTTGTTCGACCCGGCGGGCCGGCTCTGCTCGGTGTAGCGGCCGGTGTTGGTCATGGCGATGCCCATCCGGTGGTGCAGGGCGTTGTAGCCGATCTCGGTGACCGGGCCGAGGCCGCGGTCGACGCTGCCGCCGCAGAGCCAGGCCGGCGGCGCCTCGCCCAGCTCGTAGCGGGACTGGAAGCCGAGCGCGTGCCGCAGCCGCTCGCCGACGTCGGTCCGGTACAGGTCCTCGCCCTGGATCCGGGCGGTCTCGGCGACGTGCGAGATCGACGCCAGGCCGTATCCGGTGTGGGTGAAGTCGCGGCAGGTCTCCTGGGTCAGCCCGGTGACGAAGGTGGACTGCCCCTGCCAGTAGTTGATGATCTTCTGCCGGGTGTCGAGGTTCTGCTTCGGCACCGTCCGGGGCAGCTCGCCGTCGGACTCCAGGTAGACGAACGCGGGCACGCGGGTGCGGAAGGTCTGCATCGCCCGGTCGTAGGCGCCCTTGTCCTCCAGGAAGACGGCGATGCCGACGGCCGCCTCCATCATCGTCAGCTCCCAGTTGCCGTTGGAGTTGGAGCCCCCGATGATCTCCGGCAGGTAGACGTCGCGCAGCATGGTCCGGAAGCGTCCCTCGTTCGCCCAGCCGCCGTCGTACGTGTACTTGATGATCTCGGCGGCCTTCGGCCAGGAGGATCCGGCCCAGCCGGTCTGCAGCGGCGCGTTGCTGTTGGTGTGGTCCCTGATCGTCGCGGACCAGGCGTCCATCAGCTCGATGGACTTGCGCGCGTAGCGCTCGTCGCGGGTGAGGTACCAGGCCAGCGCGGTGGTGTACGCGGCGATCGCGTCCTCGCGCTCGTCCGTGCAGCCGTAGTTGGGGTTGGAGTACGAGCCGCACTCGACGACCGCGCGGGGCTTGGGCGTACGGCTGAGGCTCGCGTACCTGCTGCCCATCATCTGATCGTAGGCGCCCTTCCAGGGCTGGGCGCCGGCGTTGACCTTCTCCCGGGTGAAGTCCAACTGGCCCCGGGAGACGGTGACTCCCGGGTGGGTGAAGGCCGCGGGCGCGGCGCCGGCGCGCTCGGTGCCGGGCCCGCCGAGGAGCGAGGCGACCAGGGCGGTGACGGCCGCGACGAGGGTGGCGAACAGTGCGGCACGCGGTCTGCGGCGATGGCGTGCGGGTGTGGGGGTGCCCTGCATGGTGGGGTCCATCCGTTCGCGTATATGAACGTTGAGTGTTCACATGAACACCGTGACAGCCCGTGACCTTAGGTACGTACCAACTGCCCGTCAAGGGCCGGGACATGACCCGCACACACGACGACCGGGGCGGGGCGCCGCGCGCCCCGCCCCGGTCGTGACCGCCGCCCCGGCTCAGTCCCGCCCGGCGGGCCGCACCACCGCCGCCGCGCCCCCGCCGCGCCGCTCCGGCTCCGCCGCCGCGACCCAGCGCCCGTCGGGCAGCCGCTCGACGCCGGTCGCCGCACCGATCTCGCCGCCGTCGGTGAACCGGTGCCCCAGCTCCGCCAGTTCACCGCGCGCCGGCAGTCCGAGGAATCCCGGCTCCGCCGACGTCGAGGCGGTGTTGCGCTGGCTGGCGCGCGGCGCCGCGATGGCCTCCGGCAGCGTCAGCCCGCGGTCGAGCCGGCCCGTCAGCACCTGGAGCACGGTGGTGATGATCGTCGAACCGCCCGGCGAGCCGGTCGCGAGCAGCGGCTCACCGTCATCGAGGACGATCGTCGGCGCCATCGAGGAGCGGGGCCGCTTGCCCGGGCCCGGCAGGTTCGGGTCGGGCACGCCCGGCACGGACGGCGTGAAGGAGAAGTCCGTCAGCTCGTTGTTGAGGAGGAAGCCCCGGCCGGGCACCGTGATCCCGCTGCCGCCGGTCTGCTCGATCGTCATCGTGTACGCGACGACGTTGCCCCACTTGTCGGCGGTCGTCAGGTGGGTGGTGCTGGGACCCTCGTACGACGTGCCCTCCGGTGCGCCCTTCGCCGCGCAGGAGGCGTCCGGGCGGCGCGGGTCCCCCGGGGCGAGCGGGCTGGTGAGCACCGCGTCGGGGGAGATGAGGCAGGCGCGGGAGTCCGCGTACGACTGGGAGAGCAACTCCCGCGTCGGCACCCGGGAGAAGCGCGGGTCGCCCACCCACCGGCCGCGGTCGGCGAAGGAGACGCGGGACGCCTCCAGGAAGCGGTGCAGGTACTGGGCCTCGGACAGCTCGCCGAGGTCGGTGCCCGCCAGGATGTTCAGCGCCTCGCCGACGGTGGTGCCGCCGGACGACGAGGGCGCCATGCCGTAGACGTCGAGCCCGCGGTAGCCGACGTGCGTCGGCTGCTGCCGCGCCACCCGGTACGCGCGCAGGTCGGCCGGGCGCAGGTCGCCGGCGCGTACCACCCGGTCGGCGCCCGGGTCGACCGGCGGGCGGCGCACCGTGTCCGACACGTCCGCGCCCAGGTCGCCGTGGTACATCGCCCGCGCGCCCTCGTCGGCCAACTGCCCGTAGGTGGCGGCCAGGTCGGGATTGCGCAGCGTGCTGCCCACCGTCGGCAGGGCGCCGCCGGGCAGGAACAGCTCCCGGGTGGCGGGGAAGTCGCGGAAGCGCGCCTCGTTGGCCGCGGTCTGCGCTCGGAACGTCTCGTCGACGGTGAAGCCCTCCGCCGCCAGCCGCGTCGCCGGCGCCAGCGCCTCGCCGAGCGAGGTCGTGCCCCACTGCCGCAGCGCCTGCTCCCACGTTGCGGGCGTGCCGGGCACGCCGACGGACAGGCCGCTGGTCACCGCCTGGTCGAACGGGATCGCCGCGCCGTCCTCGGTGAAGAGTTCCTCGTCGGCGGTGAGGGGGGCCTTCTCGCGGCCGTCGAGGGTGGCGACCCGGCCGCTCTTCGCGTCGTAGTGGACGAAGTAGCCGCCGCCCCCGATGCCGCCCGAGTACGGCTCGGTGACCCCGAGCGCGGCGGCGGTGGCGACGGCGGCGTCGACCGCGTTGCCGCCGTCGCGCAGGATCTCGATGCCGGCCGCGGTGGCGTCGGGGTCGACGCTGGCCACGGCGCCGCCGTAGCCCGTCGCCACCGCGGACTTCGGCGGCGCGGCCGCGTCCGTCCCGGCGGCCGTCGGAGGCGCGGCGGCCGCGGCGGTGGCGAGGATCGCGGCGAGGGCGAGGGGAACGGTGGGGCGGCGCAACCGCATGGGGCCTCCCGGCCGGGTGGGCGTCACGGACCCGGCCCATTGTGGTGACCGCGGCGTCCGCCGTCACCGGGGCATAGGGGGCGGTTCGGGAACGGCGTCCCCGATGACTTGGACGGATCGTCTAGAGTTGGACACTATGACTCATCTGGTGGACGAGCGATCCGGCCGTACGTACCCCTTCGACGCCCTCCGCTGGCGCGCCGACGACGGCACCCCCCTCCAGGTCGGCGGCGTGCCCGGGATCGGCAGGGACGACATCGACACCGCCGAGCGCTCCCTGTGGCGCTACCGAGCCGCCCTGCCCTTCGGCATCGAGGCGCCCGTCTCCCTCGGCGAGGGCCGCACCCCGCTGCTCGCCCGCCGCTGGGGCGGGAGCGAGGTGTTCTTCAAACCGGAGTGGTTCGGCCCCACCGGCAGCTTCAAGGACCGCGGCAGCACCGTGATGATCTCCGCGCTCGCCCGGCTCGGCGTCGCCGAGGTCATCGAGGACAGCTCCGGCAACGGCGGCGCCTCCGTCGCCGCCTACTGCGCCGCCGCCGGCATCCGCGCCCGCATCCTCGCCCCCGAGGGCACCTCCCCGGCGAAGGTGCTGCAGGCCCGCGCGTACGGCGCCGAGGTCGAGCTGGTGCCCGGCGGCCGGGACGCCACCGCCGCCGAGGCCGTACGCAGGGCCGCCACCGTCCCCTACGCCGGGCACAACTGGCACCCCCTCTTCCTCCAGGGCACCAAGACCCTCGCCTACGAACTCTGGGAGGACCTCGGCTTCGCCGCCCCCGACTGCGTCGTCACCGTCGCCGGCGCCGGCAGCACCGTCCTCGGCCTCGACGCCGGCTTCGGCGAACTCCTCGCCGCCGGCCACATCGAGCGCCGCCCCCGCATCCTCGCCGCCCAGCCCGCCAACTGCGCCCCGATCCACGCGAGCTTCGCCGCCGGCGCCGACGGGCCCGTACCCACCGGCTTCGCCCCGACGATCGCCGAGGGCACCGCCATCCGCGAGCCCGTCCGGCTGCCGGAGGTGCTGCGCGCCGTGCGCCGCTCCGGAGGGGACATGGCGGCGATCGGCGAGGACGGCATCCGCGCCGCCGTCGTCCGCCTCGCCGCCCTCGGCCTCTACGCCGAGCCGACCAGCGCCACCGCCGCCGCGGCCGTCGACGTCTTCCGCGCCCGCGGCGCCATCCGGCCGGGCGAGACGACGGCCGTGCTCCTCACCGGCACCGGGCTGAAGGCGGCGCCGGTGCTCGCCGGGGTGTTCGGGGGCGGCGCATGAGCACCGAGGACGAACTGCTGCTGCGCGAGGCCGAGAAGATCGTCACCGCTCTGGGCCGGATGTTCCCCGGCGTCTGCGAGGTCGTCCTGCACGACCTGCGCGACCCGCGGCACGCGGTCCGTACCATCGAGAACCCGCTCTCCGGCCGCGGTCCCGGCGACCCCGCCACCGAGCTGGGCCTCGCCCGGATCGAGGACCCGGACTACCCCGAGGTCATCCAGAACTACCCCAACCGCTTCCCCGACGGCCGGCCCGCGAAGAGCACGTCGATCGGCATCCGGAACTCCTCCGGCGCCTACGTTGCGGCCCTCTGCCTCAACCTCGACGTCTCCGTCCTCGACCGCACGGCCCGTACGCTCCAGGCGCTCACCGCCGTGGAGGACCCCGGGCTGCCGCTCACCGAGACCCTGCGGGCGCGTACGGCGGACGAACTGCGCGCCGCGGTGGAGGAGTTCGCCGCCGCCCGCGGCCAGACACCCCGGGCGCTCGGCTCCGCAGACCGCCGCGAGCTCGTCCGCGACCTGCGCGACCGCGGGCTGCTGGAGGTGAGGAGCGCGGTCCGGCTGGTCACCGGGCTGCTCGGGGTGTCGCGGGCGACGGTCTACAACTACCTGCGCTGACGCCGGACGGGACCGTGCCGCCGAACGGGGTCCCCCGGCCGCCCCCGTTCGGCCCCACTCTGGATGCGTACGGACAGCGGGCGTTCGAGTCTGAACGGTGGAGGTGTGCCATGGCACCCAGTCGATTCCCCCGCCGCCTCGCGGTCCTGCTCCTCGCGCTGCTCACCGTCGTGGCGGCCGGCGGCCCCGCCGAGACGCTGCCCCGCGGGCAGCACCGCGAGACGGCCCCGTTCCGTCACCCCGGCGTGCTGGTCAGCGGCCCCCAACTGCGCGCCATACGCTCCCGGGTGAGGGACGGCGACAGACCCTTCCGCGCGTTCCGCGCGATGCGCCGCAGCCGCTACGGCAGGCTCTCCTACGTCCCGCACCCGGCGCCGGTCGTCGTGTGCCCGCCCGACACCAACCCCGGCGTCGGCTGCACCGACGAGCGCGAGGACGCCATCGCCGCGTACACCCACGCGCTGATCTGGTCCGTCACCCGCGACCGCGCGCACGCCGAGAAGGCCGTGCAGATCATGGACGCCTGGTCCGGCAGGCTCACCGACCACACCGAGGGCAACGCCCCGCTCCAGGCCGCCTGGGCCGGCTCCTCCTGGGCGCGGGCCGCCGAACTGGTCCGCGCCACCTACGACGGCTGGCCGCGCGCGGACGTACGCCGCTTCGAGCGGCTGCTGCGCGAGGTCTACCTCCCCGAGGTCACCGGCGCGGTCCCCGACTACAACGGCAACTGGGACCTGGCGATGACCGACGCCGCCACCGGCATCGCCGTCTTCCTCGACGACCGCCCCGCCTACGACGCGGCGCTGCGCCGCTTCCGCGCCCGCGTGCCCGCGTACTTCTACGTCCACGCCGACGGGCCCCGGCCCACGCCCCCGCCCGGCGGGCAGATCGACACCGCCGAGGAGATCACCACCTACTGGTTCGGCCAGCGCACCTACCCCGAGGGCCTGGCCCAGGAGGCGTGCCGCAACCTGATGCACGTCGGCTACGCCCTCGCCGCCACCGCGCACATCGCCGAGACCGCCTGGCACCAGGGCACGGACCTGTACGCGGAGGTGCAGCCGCGGATCACCGCCGCGCTGGAGCTGCACGCCCGCTACCAGCTCGGCGAGCGCCCGCCCGCGTCGCTCTGCGGCGGCCGGGTGGAGCGCACCATGGGCCCCGACCTGGAGGTGGCGTACCACCACTACCACGACCGGCTCGGCGTCGACCTGCCGCAGACCGCGAAGCTGCTCGCCCGGCAGCGGCCCGCGGGCACGGACGACCTTTTCGTCGCCTGGGAGACCCTGACGCACGCGACCGGCCCCGGCTGACGCCCGGCCACCCGCCGCCCATCACGAACCGAGGAGCCGTCACATGCTCACGACCGCCGGCACCGCCGCCCAGCCGGACAGCCCGCCCCCGCACGCCGAGGCCGCCCACGGGCCCGCGGTGACCGCGACCGCGGTGGTGCAGGACCGCGCGGGACGCGTCCTCGTGCTGCTGCCCGCCGAGCCGGCCGCCGACGCCGAGCCCGTGCTGCCGGGCGTCGCCGTCTCCGGCAGGCAGACGCCGGAGGAGGCGCTGACCCGCGCGCTGCGCGACGCGCTCGGCGCCGACCTGCCCGCCGGGCGGCTCCTCGCCGTGGACTCCGTCCCCGCGGCCGGCGGCCGCGCCGGGCTCGTCCACCTCTACGCCGCCGCCCCGCCGCCCGCCACCGCGACCGCCGCGCCCGGCGCGGCCGGTGACGGGGACCCGGACGGGCTCACGACGAGCTGGCTGGACCGCGACGCCGCCCTGGCGGCCCTGCCCGCCCTCGACGCCCGCCGGCTGCGCGCCGCGCTCGACGCCTGGGACACCGGCGCCGTCGCCCACCTCGTCGGCGGCGAACCGCAGCCCGGCTCGTGCGCCGCCGTCTCCGCACGCCGCCGCGCGGAGCTGGAGCACGCCGCCGCACTGGACCCGTCCTCGTACCTCGCCGTGCGCCCGCGCGTGCTCGTCGGCGCCGGCGCACTGGTGCGCGACAGCGCGGGCCGGCTGCTGCTGGTCCGCGCCGGCTACCGCGACGACGGCCGCTGGCAACTGCCGGGCGGCGGCGTGGACAGCGACCTCGGCGAGACCCCCCGCCCCGCGGCGCGGCGTGAGCTGCGCGAGGAGACCGGACTCGACCGGCCGCTGGGCCGGCTGCTCGCCGTCGACTTCGCCTCGCGCAGGCCCGCGCCCGCACTCGTCGTGTACGTGTACGACGGCGGGGTGCTGGACGCCGCCGACCTGGCAGGCGTGCGGGTCGACGGCACCGAGATCGTGGACTGGCGGCTGGCGGCGCCCGACGAGTTCGACGACCTGCTGCCGCCGCGCGGCGCCGCCATCGCGCGGGCCGGCCTGGGCGCGCTGGAGGACGGCGGCGGGCCGCTGGACCTCGTCGCGGGCCGGCCGGCCTGAGCGCAGGGGCCGGCCCGTACGGTACGGACCGCCGGCCCGTACTCCCCCCGCCCTACGCGCTGGTAACGTCCGGTCATGAGCGGACACGTACGCATCGAGCGCACCGGCCACGTCACCACCGTCGTCCTCGCCCGCCCCGGCGTCCGCAACGCCGTCGACGGCCCCACCGCCGCCGAACTCGCCGCCGCCTTCCGGGACTTCGACGCCGATCCCGGCGCCCGCGCCGCCGTGCTCTGGGGCGAGGGCGGCACGTTCTGCGCGGGCGCCGACCTCAAGGCCGTCGGCACCCCCGCGGGCAACCGCGTCGCGCCCGACGGCGACGGGCCCATGGGCCCCACCCGGATGCGCCTCACCAAGCCCGTCATCGCCGCCGTGAGCGGGTACGCGGTCGCCGGCGGGCTGGAGCTGGCGCTCTGGTGCGACCTGCGGGTGGCGGAGGAGGACGCGGTGTTCGGCGTCTTCTGCCGCCGCTGGGGCGTGCCGCTGATCGACGGCGGCACCGTACGCCTGCCGCGCCTCATCGGCACCGGCCGCGCCCTCGACCTCATCCTCACCGGCCGCCCCGTCCCGGCCCCCGAGGCGTACGAGATGGGGCTCGCCAACCGGCTCGTGCCGCCCGGTCAGGCGCGCTCCGCGGCCGAGGAACTGGCCGCGGAGATCGCCCGGTTCCCGCAGACCTGCCTGCGCGCCGACCGTGCCTCCGTGCTGGAGCAGCACGGCCTGCCGGAGGCGGAGGCGATGGCGGCGGAGCTGCGCCACGGCAGCGCCGCGCTCGGCGAGGCGGCGGCCGGGGCCGGGCGCTTCGCCGCGGGGGAGGGGCGGCACGGGGCGTTCTGAGCCGCGGCCTCGCTCAGCCGGGGACCGGGAGCATGAACGACCCGCGCGGCGCGCCCCAGTGGCCCCCGCCCGCGATATGCGCCACGACGGCGCGCTCCAGCGTCGTACGCGCTGGGAGCGCCGCGACGTCCGCGGGCGTACGCACCACCCGCCGGAACACGAACTCGACGATCCCGCGGTCGGGCACCGCCAGCCCGTGCTCGTCCGGCTCGGGCACGCGCGCCCGCTCCCGCGGATCGAGGGTGAACCTGCGCTGGAAGCGCATGATGTTGCTGTCGGCCGGCAAATAGTCCCCGAGCTGCGGATCCAGCAGCCACGACGCGCAGTTCAGCCGCAGCTCACCGCCCGGCGCGCTCTTCAGGAACGTGCCGAAGCGGCGCGGGAAGAACTCCGCGGCCCGCGCGTACGACTCCTCGCACGCCCGCGGGTCCAGCGGGCCGCCCTCGGGGATGTGCACCTCGAGCCCGTGGCCGGCGTCCGGATCGCGGTCGAGGTTGAACTGCAGCCGGCCGAGCCGGTAGAGGATGCCGCCGTACGGGAGCGTCATCCACCGCTGGTTGCCCATCCCGCCCTCGCCGTGCAGCCGGCGGTGGACGCCCACCTTGTTGCCCAGGTCGGCGAGCGTCGCCCAGGACACGTCGTCCGGCACGTCGTGGCGCGCGTGGTAGGCCCGCACCTCCGGCACGGCGGCGAGGAAGACCGCGGCGTGGAACCAGCGCCCCGCCGCGCCCAGCGCCGCGGGCAGCGCGGGACCGCTGCCGGGACCGCCCCGGTCGTCGCCGACCGACCCCATCGCGGCGGCCAGCGCGGCGACGGCGCGGTCCAGCAGCCACGCGTACGGTGATCCCGCGGCGGTCAGCTCCGCCAGCGCGGCGGTCAGCTCGGCGTCCTCGCGCTCCGGGACGCCGACGGCGCGCAGCAGCGCGGTCAGCTCCGCGCCCCGCGGCACATCGGCGGGCGGTGGCGCGGGGTGGGCGGCGGCCAGGGCATCGGTCCACGGGGCGTACGTGCCGTCGAGGCCGAGCTGGTCCCGTACGGCGGCGGCGTTCAGGTCGGTCACGCCAGGATCATCTCAGCACACCGGCAGCCCCGGGACGGGGGCGTCGTTGGCACCGCCCTTGATGTAGACGACGCTCACCCAGACCCCTGCGTTGCCCGAGTCGTCGTCCGTCTTGCCCCACCACACGTTGGTCCACTCGCCGGACGTCTCGCGGTAGGACTTCTTCTCCTGGCAGAAGAAGTAGTTGGTGCCGGCGTAGAGCGTGCCGACCGGGTTGTGCGCCGCGTCGTACGACGAGGCGGTCCGCCACACCTCGCAGTTGTACTTCCCGCCGCCGATGGGCGTGCACGACGGGTCGGGGGCCGAGCCGCCGCCGGTGCCGCCGCCCGACGTGCTCCCGCCGGCGTCGCCGCCACCGCTCCCGCCACCGCTGCCGTCCCCGGTGCTGCCACCGCCCGAGCCGGAGCCGCCGGAGCCGTCGTCCGCGCCGCCGTCGCCACCGCCGTCCGTACCGCCGGTGCCGCCGCCCGCGGCACCCTCCTCCTCGGCGGGGGAGCCATCGCCGTCCACGGCCGGCCCGTTCTCCTCCCCGCCCGTGTCGTCCTTGCCGTCCTTCTCTTCCTTCTCCCCCTTGCCGTCCCGCTCCTTACCCTCGTCGCCCTTCCCGGGCGACGGCGAGACGACCTCGGCGGCCGGCTCCTCCGTCTCCTCGCGCGCGGCCGGCTCGCCCTCGTCGCCCCCGGCGAGCGCGTACGTCACGCCCCCGCCCGCGAGCAGGACAGCCGCCGCGGCCGCGGCGACCGGCACCCACCGGCGTCCGCCGCGGCGCCGCTGCGGCGCGGTCTGCTCGGCGGTACGGGACTCCGTCCCCGGCGGCCCGAGCTGCGGCGGGCCGAACTGCCCCTGCGGGGCCGCGGCTCCGGGAGCCGCGAGCCCGGCCGGCGGCCCGTACGCGCCGGGCGGCGGCGCGGCAGGCACCCGGCCCAGCCGCACCGTGTCCGGCCCCTGCGCCGCCGGCGGCCCCGCCGTTCCGGCGATCGGCTCCAGCAGGGCGCGCGCCCGGTCGACGTCGGCGCGCTCGCCCGGGTCCTTCGCCATCAGCGCCTGCAGCACGGGCGCGAGCGGCCCCGCCCGGCGCGGCTCCGGCAGCGGGTCCACGATGATCGCGGTGATCGTCGACCACGTCGACGTACGGCGGAACGGCGAGATGCCCTCCACCGCCGCGTACAGCGTGGCGCCCAGCGACCACAGGTCGGAGGGCGGCCCCGGCTGCTCGCCGCGGGCCCGCTCCGGCGCCAGGTAGTCGAGCGAGCCGACGAGCTCACCGCTGCGCGTCAGATGCGTGCTGTTGCCGTCGGCCGGCTCCTCCATGGCGGCGATGCCGAAGTCGCTGAGCACGACCCGGCCGCCGCGCTCCAGCAGGATGTTGCCCGGCTTCACGTCCCGGTGCAGCACCCCCGCGCGGTGCGCGGCGCCGAGCGCGTCGACCACCTTCAGCCCGATCTGCGCCGCCTCGGCCGGCGTGACGCCGCCGCGCTCGCGCAGCACGTCGTCCAGCGACGGGCCGTCGACCAGCTCCATCACGATGACCGGCCGGCCGTCGTGCTCCGTCACGTCGTGCACGGCGACGACGCCCGGATGCCGCACCCGTGCGGCGGCGCGCGCCTCCCGCTCCGTACGCAGCCTCATCTCGGCGAGGTCGCGCGCGTCCGAATCGCTGAACGCGCGCAGCTCCTTCACCGCGACCTCGCGCCCCAGCCGCTCGTCGACGGCCCGCCACACGGTGCCCATGCCCCCGCGTCCGAGCTGCGTCACCACCCGGTAGCGCCCGGCGAGTATCCGCCCAGGCCCTTCCGCCCCGTTGTCCCCCAGTTGCATGTTCTGCCCCGTATCACGTGTCCAGGAAGTGGCAGCTTACGTCGCGTGGGGCGGGAGGGACGTGTGACTGGTCAGTAGTACATGAAGACTTCGGCGTGATCGCGGTGACCGGGGGGTCGCGGGGAGCGGAGCGGGGGAGCGGTCGGCAGCGGCGACGGGGCGGGGGCGTGAGGGCGGCCGCCGGCAGCCCGGCGCGTGCCGGGACGTCCCGCTTGTTTGCGTTCTGGTGCAATCCCCGGCCCGTGCCCGCCGGGCCGGGCGATCCTGCGGTGACCGACCGGAACACAGGGGGACACCAGATGAACTCGTGGCAGTACCGCACGCTTCTGGGCGCCGCAGCGCTGGCGGCGCCCTTCGTCCTGGCCTCGCCGGCGCCCGCCTCGGGGCCCGCGGACGCCGCGGAGCCGGGCACGGTGGCGGCCGCCGAGGCGGTGCCGAACGACGACCCGTCGTTCCTCCAGGTCTACGACGCCAACGTGGAGAACCTGCCGACCACGACGGAGTCCTGCCCCGGCGACTGGCACGACCTCATGTACTACATGCGGCTCCAGGAGTACCGGCCGGACATCTACCTCGTCCAGCAGATCAGCAACCGCGAGCAGCTCGACCTGCTGCTGACGCGGATGGAGGAGCACTTCGGGGAGAGCTACGCCGGCGTCCTCGCGGAGAACGCCCCCAAGTCGCTCGACAACGGCTGCGCCGGGAAGAAGCAGCAGACCAACGGCGTCATCTGGCGCACCGACCGGCTCTCGCTGAAGACGTCCGCCTCTCCGGGCAACCGGTGGCAGGCGCAGCGCGAGACCCCTCTAGGCTCGACGAACTGCGAGAACAACGACCAGCCGCGGACCAAGGGCGTCAAGGCCCTGCTCCTCGACAAGCGCTCCGGCAAGACCGTCACCGCCGCCTCGTTCCACTGGCCGCAGCAGTCGTACGGCGGGACCCACTGCAACGTCTCCAACGCCGCGGAGCTGAGCAACGAGCTGACCGAGGACGGCTACGGCGCCGCCGACCTCTTCGTCGCCGGCGGCGACGCCAACCACTCCGCCAGCACCACCAACGGCCAGGACAACTGGACCACCTGGTACCGGGCCACCAACGGCGACCTCGGCGGCGCCCACCGCTTCCGCGACGCCGTCTACGCCGGCTGCGCCGACGCGGGCGGCTCCATCCCCGACTGCCTGGCCGACAAGTGGACGCTGCACACGACGACGCCGCGCCGCATCGACTTCCTCCTCGCCCGCAACCCGAGCGGCGCCCCGCCGCGCACGAGCCACCCGGTCGTGCCGACCTTCGACGAGGGCGACGCGGCCGACCTGGAGCTGACCGGCAGCGACGACCAGGACATGGACTACTCCGACCACCGGGCAGTAGGGGCACGCATCCACTACTGACCGCGAACCGCCCCGGACAGGGGACGCGCGCCGGCGCTGCTGCGGGCCGGCGCGTGTGGCCGGGGCTCGCCGGAGCCGGGATCTCCCGGGTCCGGTACGGGGGCGGGGCCGGCGGTCGCGCGGACCGCCGGCCCTGGCCCCGCCGGCCGGCCGGTTCCGGAAGGACCCGCCCCGCGCCACCTCCCGGCCCGGCGCGGGGCGGGCGCCGTTCTCAGCGCAGCATCGCCAGGACCGAGGCGACCGTGTCCGCCTCCGCCGCCGTCTTGTCGTCCCGGTACCGCACCACCCGCGCGAACCGCAGCGTCACCCCCTCCGGGTAGCGCGGCGAGCGCTGCACCCCGTCGAACGCGACCTCCACCACCAGCTCCGGCAGCACCACCACCCCCCAGTCCTTCTGCGCCACCGCCAGCTCCTGGAGCCGCTCCGTCTGCCACGCCAGCAGCGCGTCCGTCATCCCCTTGAACGTCTTGCCGAGCATCGCGAACGAGCCGTCCTCGCGGCGGGCACCGAGGTGCAGGTTCGACAGCGTGCCCGTACGCCGCCCGTGGCCCCACTCCGCCCCCAGCACCACGAGGTCCAGCGTGTGCACCGGCTTCACCTTCAGCCAGGCCGCGCCGCGGCGGCCCGCGCTGTACTCCGAGTCCAGCGCCTTGACGACGACGCCCTCGTGACCCCGCGCCAGCGTCGCCGCGGCGAACTCCCGCGCCGCCGCCCGCTGCGCCGCGTCCTCGGGGTCGGCCACCTCGACCCGGCGCACCCGGCGCGGCTCCGGCGTGATCCGGGCCAGCTCGGCCTGGCGCTCGCGCATCGGCGCGGTCAGCAGGTCGCGGCCGTCGACGGCGAGGAGGTCGAAGAAGACCGGATACACCGGCAGCGTCTGCTGCGCCCCCGCCACGTCCACCCGGGAGCCGACCCGGCCGGCCACCTCCTGGAACGGCCGCGGGTCCCCGCCCTCCCCGAGGGCGATCACCTCGCCGTCGAGCACGGCGTCCGCCGCGGTCAGCTCGCGGGCGGCGGCGACGACCTCGGGGAGCCGTGCGGTGATCTCGTCGAGCGTGCGGGTGTAGATCCGTACGTCGTCGCCGTCCCGGTGCACCTGCACCCGGATGCCGTCGAGCTTCTCCTCCACGGCGCACGGCCCGAGCCGGCCGATCGCCTCGTCCACGTCCTTCGCGGACTGCGCGAGCATCGGCTGCACGGGACTGCCGACCGACAGCTTGAAGTCCGCCAGCGCCTCCGGGCCGCGGGCGAGCAGCGCCTCGGCGACCGTGCCCACGGAACCGGCGAGCATCACCGCGCGCCGCACCCGCGCCGGGTCGGCGTCCACCGCTGCCGCCAGGCCCTCGACCGCGAGCGCGTCCAGCGCGCCCTGCCGCAGCTCGCCGCCGATCAGCCCGGCGAGGAAGCGCTGCTCCTCCGTCGTGGCGGCGCCCAGCAGCTCGTGCACCAGCCGGCGCCGCTCGGCCTGGGCGCCCTTGCCGGAGACGGCGGCGATGGCGTCGAACGCGTCGTGCACCTCGCGCACGGTCAGCCGTGGCTGCCGGGCGGCGGCGGGCGCGTCCTTCAGCGCCCTCCAGCCCACACCGGTCCTGCGCTGCGGCAGCCGGCCCGCCAGATAGGTGACCACGAGGGGCGCGTCGGCGGGGTCGGCCTCGCGGAAGAGCGCGGCGAGCAGCGCGGTCTTCTCCGAGCGGGCCCGGGTGGCGGCGATCTCCCGCGAGGTACGGGCGAGGTCGGCGAAGAGCATGTCCCCATCGTCACCCACCCCGCTGACATCCGCCCCGCGACGGACGCCGGGGGGCGGACAGCGGTGCGGGCCGTGAGCCGGTGAGGGGGGCCGGGCCCGGGTCAGCCGCCGGCCATGAACCGGCCCAGCGGCGCCACCAGCTCGTCCTCCTCGTACGACAGGTGCGACAGCAGCGCCTCCGCGAGCAGGTCGACCGCGCCGCGCAGCTCCGCCGTCCCCTCCGGGCCCGCGACGAAGGCGACGAGCGCGCGGTCGACGCGCTCCAGGACGTCGTGGATGACGAGGTGCTCCTCCGACAGCCGGTCGAGCACAGGCGCGAGCCGCGGGTCGAACCGGCGCAGCTCCGGGAACAACTGCCGGTCCTCGGTGGTGTGGTGGAGGGTGACGAACCGGCAGTAGGCGGCGCAGTGGGCGCCGAGGGACCAGTTGTTTTGGCGCAGGGTCATCGTCGCGATGTGCGAGCGGGCGGCGGAGGCGGTGAGGGCGCCGTCGGCCACCTGGACGACCAGCTCGCGCAGCCGCGCCAGCTCCTCGCGCAGGTGGTCATGGACCTCGACGAGGTGGTGTCCCGCGGAGACGTCCTCGCCGGGGCGGTGTGTGCGCGCCTCGGGCACGGTGGGACGGGTGCTCTCGTTCCAGAGCACCGCTCTCGCAGCGGACCGGTGCTCTCGTTCCCCCGTACGGTACGGGCCGCCGCCATCCCGCGGCGCCGGCACGCGGGCCGTCGCCCGCTCGTCGGACACGGGCTCAGGCCCCGCTGCCACGGGACTCGGCCACCAGTTCGCGCACCGCCGGGGCGACCTCGCCGAGGAAGCGCTCGATCTCCCGCGGCTCACTGGTCATGATGAGGAACGTGCCCGTGCCGTACGTCAGCGCGAACTCCGCGAGCTGGTCGGCCGGGTGCTCCTCCCCGAGGTTGAGCAGCCGCCGCACGTCCCCCGGCGCCCGCCCCGCCGCCACCGCCGCCTCGTCGATCACGGCGTTGCCGTCGGCGAGCACGGCGGGCGAGTCGAGGTACGGCAGTGACGGCAGCCACCCGTCCGCCGCGCGGCCCACGAGGCGCAGCATCCGTGCCTTGTACGCGCCGAGCCAGATCTGCATGTCGTGCGCGGGCCGCGGCCCGCGCTTGGCGCCCCGTACCTGGTAGTGCTGCCCCTCGAAGCGGATCCCGCCGCGGGTCTCGGTGTCCCAGGTGTCGCGGATGATCCGGATCCCCTCGTCCAGCGCCTCGACGGCCTCGCCCGGCGAGCGCCGCGGCCCGCCGAGCGCCGTGATGGCGTCCCAGAACCCGCCGGCGCCCAGCGCCAGCTCGAACCGGCCGCCGCTGAGCAGGTCCAGGCTCGCCGCGCTGCGCGCCAGCAGGGCCGGCGGACGCAGGGGGAGCGGGTGCACGTTGCCGGACAGGGTGACCGAGTCCGTACGGGCGGCGACGTACGAGAGCAGCGTCCAGGTGTCGAGGAACGCCGGCTGGTACGGGTGGTCCTGGAAGGTGATCAGGTCGGCCCCCGCGCGCTCGGAGAGCTGCGCGAGCGCGACGGTCGCCTCCGGGGCCTGGCTGGAGGGGATGAGGTTGATGCCGAAGCGGAGATCGTGGCCGTAGTCGGGCATGGCGCTTCCTCAGCGGAGGGAATTTGGTTCGTGCTGCGAACCAGATTATTTCGCACCACGAACTAGTGTCAAACTGGGCGTGTCCCCGGGAGGTGCCATGACGAGCGAACGGACGGGACGGACGGCGGTGCCGGCGGCGCCGGCCGTCGACGCCGGCGCGGCCGCGCTGGCGAGCGCGCTGGTACGGCTGACGCACACGCTGCAGCACGTCCTCGCCGAGGCCGGGCGCGGCCACGGCCTCACGCCGCAGCAGGTCCAGTTGCTCTGCGCGCTCAGCAGCGGCCCGGTGGGGATGAGCGAGCTGAGCCGCTGGCTGCGCCTGGGCAAGTCGGGGCTGACCGGCCTGGTGGACCGCGTCGAGCGGCGGGGCCTGGTGGCCCGTATCCCGGACGCCGACGACGGCCGGGCCTGCCGGATCGCGCTGACCGCGGCGGGGGAGGAACTGGCGGGCCGCGCGCACGCCGGGGTGACGGCCCGGATCGCGGCCATGGCCGCGGGGATGGCCGCGGGCGAGCGCGCCGCGCTGACGGAGGCGGTCACCCAGCTCCTCGACGCCGCCCCGTGCCAGTCCCCGTCACCGGAGGCGTGGCCGGAGCAGGCGTGAGCCGGGCCCGTACGGACCCCGCAAGGGCGCCGTACGGGATGGGCGAGCGCCCGGCCGCCGCGTCCCGGGGCCACTGGCGGCACCCTCGTCAAGCGGTGCGGCGGCTGCTACGTTCCTCCGCCATGACGCTGCGGGGAACTCTGAGGCACAGGGCCGCCACCTGCCTGGGCGTGGCCGTGCTCGCCGCCGGACCGGTCTACGCCACCGATACCGCCGCCGGCGCGGACACCGGCACGGACCGCGAACCGGTCGCCCGGCACCTGCCCGGCTGGGAGCTGAAGGAGACCGGCAGCAAGGCGCGGCTGCGCGGGTTGTCGGCGGTCAGCCGCGACACCGCGTGGGCGTCCGGCTCGGGCGGCACGGTGCTGCGCACCACGGACGGCGGGCGGAGTTGGCGGGACGTGTCGCCGCCGGGCACCGAGGCGCTGGAGTTCCGCGACATCGAGGCACTGGGCCGGCGCAGCGCGGTCGCCCTGTCCATCGGGCCCGGCGAGGACTCCCGCATCTACCGCACCGACGATGCCGGCGCGACCTGGACCGAGACGTTCCGCAACGACCACCCCGGCGCCTTCTACGACTGCGTCACGTTCTTCGCCGGCGGCCGCGAAGGGCTCGCGCTCAGCGACCCGGTGGACGGCCGGTTCCGCATCCTGTCGACGTCCGACGGCGGCAGGTCATGGAAGGTGCTCCCCGACGACGGCATGCCGCCTGCGCAGCCGGGCGACGCGGCGTTCGCGGCCAGCGGGCAGTGCCTGGTGAGCGCGGGCCGTTCGGACGCCTGGTTCGCCACCGGCGGCGGCGCGACCGCGCGCGTCCTGCACTCCGCCGACCGCGGCCGTACGTGGACGGAGGCCGAGTCCGGCATCCCGGCCGGCGACCCGGCGCGCGGCGTCTTCGCCCTCGCCTTCCGCGACGCCCGCCACGGCCTCGCGGTCGGCGGCGACTTCCAGCCCGGCAACCCGTCGCCCGACGCGGCGGCCCGTAGCGGCGACGGCGGCGCGAGCTGGACGGACGCCCGCAAGCCGCCGCCGGAGTACCGCTCGGGCGTGACCTGGCTGCCGCACAGCCGCGGCGCCGCCCTGGCCGTGGGCCCGACGGGCTCGGACGTCACCTTCGACGCCGGGCGCACGTGGCACGGCTTCGACTCCGGTTCGTACGACACCGTGGACTGCTCCGCCGGCCTGGGCTGCTGGGCGGCGGGGGAGCAGGGCAGGGTGGCGCGCCTGCAGTAGCGGCGGGGCACTTCGGGACCTAAGACCGTGGTCGTCGAGCGGGCCCCGTCCCTACGGTTGAAGCCGTCCCCCGCACGGTGCAGACCCGCTGGAGCCCGCCCGCGTGACCACCCGCACAGCCCTGATACGCCGCCTCGACCTCGACCCCGGGGTGCTGCGGCTGCTGTCGGTGACGTTCCTGTGGGTAGCGCTGACGTGCACCGCACTGCTGATCCCGATCAGCCTCACGCTGCTGCCTGGCTACGAGGCGTGGAAGTTCACCACCCGCGACATCGCCCCGGCGCTCGGCCTCGCCGCCGGCTTCACCCTCGCCGCGGCACTCCTCGCCGGCTCCCGTACGTCCCTGAAAGCAGCCGCCGCCCGCCTCGTCACGGCCCTGGGCCTGCTCCCCGGCACCCGCCGCACGGCGACGGTGAGCCTGGCCGCCGGCCTCGGGGCGGGCGCCCTGTGCCTGGCGGCAGCCGAACTCCTCGTCCGCATCCCGGCGCTGTCCGCCACCCCCGCGTCGGAGGACCCCCGCAACGCCGCCGTGGCCGGCACCTCCACCACCGTCCACCTGCTCGACGGCGCCCTCTCGGCCCCCGTCCACGAAGAACTCCTCTTCCGCGCTCCCCTCCTGCTCCTCCTCACCTTCCTCGCCACCCCGGGAGCCCGTGAGGCGATCCCGACCCCCGCCTCCGCCGCACCACCTTCACCGCCGCCGCGGCCCTCTCCGCCCTCGTCTTCACCGCGGGCCACGAACTCGGCGGCCCGGTCAACCTGATCTTCGCCGCCTTCCTGGCGGCGGTCACCACGGCCCTGCTCCTGTGGCGCCGCTCGCTGGCCCCCTGCATCGTCGCCCACACCGTCCACAACACCGCGATCACGGCCCTCTGGCTCTTCTGACCCCCGGAAGCCGCCGGGACAATCGGCTTTGCGGGACCCGGGGGTGGATGGGGTATGGTTCTCGTGCGCGATCGGCCGGGGCGAAACCCCAGGTCGTCCGGGCACCGGGACGTGGCGCAGTTTGGTAGCGCACTTGACTGGGGGTCAAGGGGTCGTGGGTTCAAATCCCGCCGTCCCGACGGTGCTGAAGAGGCCCTTTGAGCGGGAGAAATCCCAGGTCAGGGGGCCTTTCGCGATTCGCTGACCCGTCGTCAGTCTGACGCTTCGTCAGCCCTTGGGGGACCGCTTGGGGACCACGGATCGGGAAAAACCCCTGATCAGAGCGTTTTGTGTGGTTCCTGCAAGGCCCGGAGTGTGGCCGCGAGCGCCTTCGAGGCGCGCGGCGCACCCGACGGGTGGACACTGAGTGACTGCCCCGCCCGCGTCAGAGCCTGGAGATCGGGATGCAGACACCGCTGGGTGGTCAGCAGTGAGCCGTGCCCGGCGATGATCCGCAGCACGTGCCGGGGGACTCCGGCGTCGGCCATCCACTTCGGGAAAGGTCAAGTCACGTCGGTCGGCCAGCGCAGGACGAGTGCTCCACCCGTAACGCAATCCGCATCCTTCAGGTTGACCACGGTATTGGTGAAGAGGAAATGAATCCTCCCGTCGATGACATCCGACGAAACTCCGACCCCTGACTCAATTCCTCTAAGAATCCATCCAGGACCATCGCAGCCGACGAACCTCAATACCTGTGGCTCTTGACCTTCGAGGCGCGGAAGAGTTGCCGTAACCTCAGGGCCTAGAGCGCGGCGCGCCTCTTCTGCTTCTCCGCCCTTGGCTTTGGCGCTCTCGGCGATGCCCTTCCGGGAAGAAGTCCATGTCCTGCCAGATGAGCCGACCCGGAACGCCTGCATAATGAATCTCATTCCGACCATCTTTGCAATTGCGCCTACAATCTTGCCATCGACCCGGTACGGCAGGAAGTCAGTCCCGGACATGCAGGGCACCAGCAATGATCCGAGGTCGAGACGTTCGACATCCGGTCTCCAAGATTCCGAGATATCCCATGGTCCATATTCGCTGCTGCGGATTCGGGGCTCGAACAGGAGCCCGCTTGTCAGAACTTCATGACACATGGCTTCTGCCCTCTCCAGCAGGACATCAAGTTCGGTGGAAGATATTCTTCGGACGCGGATTATTCCCCCAAGGAGGCGGAAGGCTTCAGCCCATGTCATCCCTCCTGGGCCTTCCAGGCGGCTCGATCGCACCACATCAGCAAGCAGGAACCCTTCGAGGTCGGCGCCTTCAAGGTTCTCCAATCCCTGCGTGTGGGTGACTACCTCGTTCAGCAGTCTTCTCACGCTGCCGTCTTCGGGAAGACTTCCTAGCTCATCCGCGACGGCCAAATGAATGGCGATGAGTGCGAGTAACCCAGGTGTGATGCGATCCCATGCCACCGGAGTCATACCGTGCATGGACATCTGCCGCAGATCGCCTTCAGCTTCAAGGCGCCGCAGTATCTCCTTGACCTGTGCTACGGGTTCTGGCATGGGGAACACCTCACGACTGCCGCGTCAGATTTTTCTGACCACATCATAGAGTGCTATAGCCCCGACGACGAAAGCTCCGACAGGATCCGTCCATGACCCGCCGTCATTTACAACGCCACCCACCTGCTGCCCGGATGGAGTCGGTCGACGAAGTCGTCATCGGTATCTCGTGGACAACGGGATCAAGTGGGGGGCAATGCCCGCGGACTTTCCCGCCTGTGACCGCGTTGACGCGTTCTTCCACCGCTGGCGCGACCATCGCCTGATCACGAATTCCACGACCGGCTGCGCGGCCGGGTTCGCGAAAGCGAGGGCCGGGAGCCGGAACCGACAGCCGTGATCGTCGACTCGCAGTCGGTGAAGGCAGCCGCGTCCGTCCCGGCACGGTCACGGGGTTTCGACGGGGCCAAGAACATCAACGGCCGCAAGCGGCAGCGGCCCCGCCTGCTGGCCCGTCACCACAATGTCCGGCTCGTGTGGGCCGATGGCGGCTACGCAGGCCGCCTCGTTGACTGGGCCAGGAACAGACTCCGCCTCACCCTGGAGATCGGTCAAACGCAGCGGCAACACCCGTGGCTTCGTCGTCCGCAGCCCCTGGCCGCCGCTGCTGGCCTCCAGCACGGCCAGCAGAAGGCAACGGCTTCGGAGCGTGCCGGCCCAGATGGGACGGATGCTGCTCGTGGGCAACGCCAGCGGTGACTGGGAGCACACGGTGCCCACAACACCGAGCGGCACGCGCCAGCGCCGCGGCCCCGAGATCTCCTACGGCGACCACGAGGCAGCGGCCCCGCTATTGGGGCAGGCTCCAGTCACAGGGGGCCAGCGCCTCGTCCGGATGGCCAGGGCGGTCGCTATCGGAACCGCTGAAGTGGGTGGTGTGCGGCCGAGGCGCTGCGCAGCGCGGACTCACGTCCCGATCGAATTGACAGGTTTTGCATACGGGGCGAACCTGGAATCAGACGCGCTGAACGGCCTCTCAGAAGTCGTTTCGCAATCAGACTTGCGTTCACGTTCATCGACCACGCCCACACCAACGACGACGGGTCGTCAAGCGTCGATATGCCCGCCGGTGAGACTGTCACTGACCGGATCGACACTCATTACTCGCTCAACAACGCGGAGCGCCGGCAGTCGTCGCGGGTCACCGAGGCACGACGCTGTCCCGGATCAAGCACCAGGCGGCCATCCCCGGAGCACTCCTGATGGGCTGTGCCTGAACAAGCTCGGCCATCGTGCCGCATCTCTTCCCAGTCCGGCCCCGGACCATCGGTCACGCGAAGTTGCGCACCTGAAAGGACGGCGTCATGCCCCAGAAGAACGTCTACGGTGAGGACGTGAAGGCGGCCATCGAGAGGCGCGACACCTGCGATGGACCCAGCACCGACAACCTTGACGACCTTCCGGAGAGCGACTTCATCGGCTTCGCCGCGGACGACGCGGAGGCCGGCTCTCAAGCGACCGCCACCATCCCCTACGACCGTCCAGTCGCAGACTTCATCGACGAACTCAGCGCGACGGGCCACGTCACCCATAAGTCGTACCGGAAGACGTCGGTCACGCTGCACCACAACGCTGGCCGGCTTTCGCACCAGGGTGTACTCGACGTCTGGAAGGTACGTCCGGCTTCGGCTCATTTCGACGTGGACGCCGTCGGCGCCGTCGCTCAGTACGTCAAGGTGACCGAGTACGCCTGGGCCCTCGGCAACACGGCCGGCAACCAGAGCTCGATCAGCATCGAAATGGCGAACGCAACGCTCGCGCCCAACTGGACGGTCGGCGAGGCCACCTGGAAGAACGCCGCGCGTCTTGCCGGCTGGCTCTTCGCCAAGGTGATCGGTGAACGCCCCAGCAGGAGTAACCTCTTCTACCACCACCACTGGCGTACGACCCTCTGCGCCGGCCCGTTCATGGACCAGATCTACGACGAGGTCCTGGCCGCGGTACAGGTGGCGTACGACCACTTCCAGGTTGCACACCCCACCTTCCGGCCGGATACCGAGCCGACATCAGTCGAGCGCCAACGCTGACCAGTCGCGACGAACTAAGACACCCTTTCCCTTTGGTGCTGTTGATCGTTGAGCGGTACATGGCGGATCTGGCTGAGCGGCTTGTGCCGCACGAGTTGTGGGTGCTGTTCCGGCGGGTGGTTCCGCCGACGGAGGGTCAAGCGTCCGTCCGCAAGGCGGTGGTCGGCGCCGGTCCGGAGACCGAGAGACGCTGGCCGCGATCATCTTCGTGGCGACGTCGGGCCGGGCTCCACCGGGTCGTCCTCGACGAGCTCGGTGCGGGATCTCCGGCGGTCTTGTCGGCCGGCGCCCGGGCTCGCTGGACTCGACCAGACGCGATCGGCCACGAGGTACCGGGATCTGCCGGCTCATCGGCGTGTACTCGCCATGCTCGACAACGCGGCCGACGAGGACCGGACGCGCCCGCTGCTGGCGGAGAGACCCGGTCTCGCGTGCGATCCGGGGAGGACCGGCGACGGGCGCGAGGCAAGGCTGTGCGGGTCCGGCTGGAACGCTGCCCGCCTGAGGGCGTCATGGTGTCAGCAGCATTTGCACCGTCGGGGCGAAGCGCCGTACCACGTCCTCGATCGCCCCCGCGCGCAGCTCGGGGCCGCGCGCGATCCCGTACATCACGCCCAGGCCCACCAGCTGGGCCACGGCCAGCTCGGCACGCAACCCGGCGTCGGGGCCGGTCAGGCGGAGGGCGAGATGATCCACCACCTGGGTACGGAAGTTCACCCGCAGGACATCGCCGTCCTGGCCGTGCAGCGGAGCGAAAGCGATCCGCAGGAGCGGGTCGACACCCCGTTCGCGCTGGCCTTCGAGGATGTGCCGGACCATGTGGGCACCCAGCTCGCCGAGGGGGGCATCCAGCAGAGCACTGGCGTCGGTTTCGAAGGACATGACTCCGGCGAACAGAGCGTTCTTATTGCCGAAGTACTTCACGATCAGCGGTGGGCTCACCCCGGCGCGTTCGGCAACGTCCTTCAGGGTGATGTCGGCGTGCGGGCGCCGGGCCAGCAGGTACCGGGCCGCGCGGAGTATGGCGAGCTTGCTCGTCTCGGCGTCCCGCCGGGGGGCGGGTGCGGGGGTGCTCATGCTCTTACGCTCCCTTCTCGGTCCTCTCCGGGGCGACGGCGGGGACCCTGCGGCGTGCCTGGCGCGGCGGTTTGGCCGCCGCCGCGTCGCGCGGGATGACCAGGGCTGCGGCGCATGCCACGAGGGCGATTACGCCGGCCATGGTGAACGTCAGCAGGTAACCGTGCAGCGTGGCGACTTGGGTACCGCCGACTTCACTGGTGTGGTGTACCAGGATGGCTGCGACGGCGGCGCTGGACGTGGCCTGGCCGATCGTGCGCATCAGAACGTTGACGCCATTGGCGGAAGCCGTCTGCTCCGCCGGGACGGCGCGCAGGATCAGGGTGGGAAGCGCCGAGTAGGCCAGGGTGGTGCCGGTCGAGACCACCGTCGCACCCGCGATGATCATCCACAGATCGCGGCTGTCGGCGATGCGCACCGCATAGCCGCAGGCGATGACGGCGGCGCCCAGCGCCAGGGTGACGCGTGGCCCGCGGGCCTCGGAGATCCGGGCGGAGACAGGCGAGAACAGGAGCATGGTGATACCGCCGGGCAGCAGGCACAGGCCGGTGGCGACGATGGACAGTTCGAGCCCGTAGCCGGTGGCCTCCGGCGCCTGCACCAACTGGGCCGTCACCAGGGTGTTGGCGTAGAACGCGAAGCCGGTGAGCAGGGCGGTCACATGCGGCAGGCCGACCCGCGGCCGTGCTGCGAGTCGCAGATCCACCAGTGGCGCCTTCGCGCGCAGTTGATGCCACGACCACAGCGCCAGGACCACCACGGCGGCGGGGAAGAGGACGAGGATGCGGCCGCTTGTCCAGCCCCACTGCCCGCCCTGGGACACGCCCAGCAGCAGGCACACCAGACCGGCGGCGAGCCCCAGGGTGCCGACGACGTCGAAGCGGCCCGGCTCGCGGACCGGCGACTCACGTACCGCCCAGGCGACGGCCGCGACCCCCAGCGCGCCCAGGGCGCTGGTCAGCCAGAACATCACATGCCAGTCGGCGTACTGGATCACCAGGGCAGCCAGCGGCAGGCCGAGGGCGGCACCGATCCCGACGGTGGAGCTCATCATCGCGACGGCCGATCCGCGGCGCTCCGGCGGCAGTTCGTCGCGCAGGATGCTGATCGACAGGGGTACCACGGCGGCCGCCGCACCCTGTAGCGCACGGGCCGTGATGATCACGGTGATATCGGAGGAGAGCGCGCACATCACCGATCCGGCCGTCATCAGCGTCAGCGCCGAGATGAGCACCCGCTTCTTGCCGTACATGTCGCCGGCCCGGCCGAGCACCGGAGTGAGTACGGCGCCGGCGAGCAGTGTCGCGGTCACCGTCCAGGACACCGTTCCTGCCGAGGCGCCAGTAAGCCTCGGCAGGTCCGGCAGGAGCGGTACGACGACGGTCTGCATGACCGCCATCAGGATCCCGCCGAAGGCCAGTGACGGGATGGCGAACCGACCCCGCAGGCCGGGTATCGGGGCGGGTTCCGTCATGTACGCGCTCCGGCGACTCGACACGATGTGGTGAATTTCCATTCACCGTATCAGGTGAATGGGAATTCACCTATGCGGAACAAAAGCATCCAGTTCGCCGGTAACCCCAAGTCGTGCTCCCGCACCTACGAGGCCGCCGACCTGCCGGCCGAGGTCCACGCGGAGCCGGGAGCCGTACTCAACGGAGGCGTTGGGGCCGCCGGTGTGCGTCTCCCGCGGGGGAGCGGCGGCTGCGAGGACCGGTACCGACGGTCAGCGCACCGATTGCCGGGGTAGGTCCATGGTCAGATGTGCTCTGCGGTCCTCGAGTGTTCGAGGAGCAGACCGTCCCGACACGCGGGCCTGTCCATGAGGCGATCTCGAAGTGCCGGCCGGTGGTGCGGCTGGTCATCGACCACATCAACCGCCTGCCGTCCTTGATCCTGGAGGGCATGCAGAGGTGGCCCGCGGTGCGTCGGCTGTCCGCTCTCGCTCGGCCCGGCGTGTGGCGGGACGGGCGAGGGCCACACTCGCCAAGGTCAGTGCCAGTCCTGCTAGTTGGCGTCCGGTCAGCGTCTCGCCCGCGACGGCGGTGCCCAGCAGCACGCCGGTGACCGGGTTGAGGAGGCCGACCAGGCCAACGGTCGCCGCCGGCAGCCGGCGCAGGCCGGCGAACCAGGCGACGAAGGCCAGCGCTGTGGCGACGAGGGCGACGTAGCCGAAACCGAGCAGTGCCGGAGCATCGAGCGCCGGTGGCCGGCCCTCGACGGCCGCGGCCGCCGGGAGCAGGATCAGGCCGCCGGCCACGAGCTGCCATGCCGTCGTGGCCAGGGTGTCGGTGCCGTCGCTCCAGCGTTTGGCGAGGAGGTAGCCGCACGAGGACATGGCCATGGCGCTCGCCGACGCGAGGACGCCGACGGGATCGATCGACGCGCTCGCGGTCAGCAGCATGACGCACACGCCGGCCGCGCCCGCCACCGCCGCTGCCAGATGGCGTGCCCGCGGCGGCTCGCGGACCAGGGGCCAGGCCAGCACCGTCATCACCAGCGGGGCGGTGGCCATGACGGTCGAGGCCACGCTGGTCGGCAGGCGCTGCGCCGCCACGTAGACGAGGGCGAAGAACCCGCCCATGTTCAGCACACCGAGCACCAGGGACCGCCACCACCAGGAGCCGCGCGGCAGCGCCCGGCGCACGGCGAGCAGCAGCAGCCCGGCCGGCAGGGCCCGTATCGCCGCGCCGTACAGCGGTCGTTCGGGCGGCAAGAACTCCCCGGTGACGTAGTACGTCGTGCCCCACGCCACCGGTGCGATCGCGGTGATGACCGACCAGCGCAAGGTAGCTTCCATGGAAGTAAATATACCTTCCCTGGAAGCTAGTGCGCTAGTATGGCCCTTGTGGAGGAGAACAGCGCGGCACCCCTGGACCATGTCGCCCGGATCCAGGCCGAGTGGGCTCGGGAGCGCCCGGACCTGGACGTCACCCCGCAGGCGGTGATCGGCCGGCTGCACCGGCTGGGTGCCCTGCTGACCCGGCGACTGTGCCTCGTCTACGACCAGTACGGGCTGAGCGAGGGCGAGTTCGACGTGCTGGCGGCCTTGCGGCGGGCGGGCGACCCGTACGAGCGGGCGCCCGGCGAACTGGCTGCGCACACCATGGTGACAACGGGCGCGATGACCAAGCGGATCGACCGTCTGGAACGCAACGGGCTGGTGACCCGGCGCCGCTCGGCGAGCGATGGCCGCGGCCGCGTGGTTGCCCTCACATCGGCCGGTCGCAAGCTGATCGACCGGGCCTTCACGGACCACATGCGCAACGAGCGCGGCCTCCTCGACGCACTCTCCCCCGAGGAGGCAGCCCAGCTGCGGACCCTCCTGACCACGTGGCTAGCCCGCCTGGAGCAGGTGGACGGGACTTGACCACCGCGGGGCAGCCGAGGCGGAGCTGCGCACCCTCCCCGGCGCCGGGCTGGCCACGTCCACTTCCAGGATCACGGCCGTCGTGCGGCGGGGCTGGAGGTCACGGTCACCGACATCGGCCGGATCGACGTGGACCTCGGTTGAGGCCGGATTTCTTGTGGCGGCGCGCAGTCGCTCGGCAGTGGCGCTGATCGAGGTTGCCTCTCGGGTTGCCTTCTCGGTCGAGTACGAGAGCATCATGAGCCCGCCCGCAGCTCTGGCTGCATAAACCCTGCTGTCACCCGATCATGCAGCAGTCCCCAGCCCTTAGGCCGAGCTGGGCCGGATGCGAATCTGCGTCGTGAGTTCAAGTAGCTCGTTACCGACTGCGATGCACCAGCGTTGTCGCCTACCGACAAAGCCTCTACAAGAGAAGTCGGCGGTATTGGCAGTCACCATGGGGACCACGAGCGGGACAGACCACCTGATCCCCCGCCACTGGACACTGGACAACTACCGGGCGATCTTCGCGACCGGCGAGTTCCCCAGGGCCGGCACCCTGGGAGACTGATGACCGCCGAGATGACCGAACAGCCCGCCACGCTGGCCCGGCTGCTGGACGACGGCGCGGCGGCCGTGCGGGAGACGGGGTGCTGCCAGCGGGTGTGGACGGCGGCGAGGGCGCGGCGGGCGCCGGCGACGAGTTGGAATGGGGTGGGCAGGCGTTACGGCGGGTTGGGGGTGTGGTGGACGGCGAGGATGGCGGCGTCGTCGCGCAGCGCGCCGCCGGTGTGGGCGATGATGTCCGCTGTCAGTGCGTCGGCCAGGTCGTCGGGGTCGTGGAAGGCACGGCCTTCGAGTGCGGTGGCCGGGTCGTAGAACTCTCCGAGTGCGTTGCGGGCCTCGGTGACGCCGTCGGTGTACAGCAGCAGGAAGGTGCCGGGCAGGAAGTCCGTGCGTTGTACGTCGCCCTTCAGCACTTCCGGTTCCCTCCCCAGTCCGAGCGGCGGGGCGCTTTCCGGCACGGGCAGGTAGCGCGGTGGCCGGCCGGGCGGCAGCAGCAGCGGTGGCGGGTGGCCGCAGCAGACGGCGTGCAGTCGGTCCGGTGCGCTGTGAGGGATCTCGGCGAGGACGGCGGTGACGAATCCCTCCTCGGGGTCGAGGAGGTGCATTCGGCGGTTCTCGCGCAGCAGCGCCTCTTCCAGTCGCCAGGCCAGGCGGGCCAGGTCTGGTTCGTGGGTGGACCACTCGCGGAAGGCGCCCAGCACCACGGCTACCGTCGCGGCGGCGCCCAAGCCCTTGCCGGAGACGTCACCGACGATCAACCGGGTGCCGAAGGACGTCTCCTGCGTCGCGTACAGGTCACCGCCGACCAGTGTGCCCCGCTGCGCCGAGCGGTAGCGTGCGGCGATTCGCAGCGGGCCGGTGCGCGACGGCGGTGGCGGTACCACGGCTCGCTGCACGATCTCCGCGATACCCAGCGCCGACGCCATGCGCCTCTGCGCTGCGGTCACGACGGCGTTGACGGCCAGCGCGAGCCCCGAGACCACCACGACGGTGCTCACCAGCACCCATCGTTCCGTCACCGAGAGGTTGGGAGGTTCGTTGACCACGGTGAGGAAGGGCGTGGTGATCGCGATGGTGGCCACCGCGGTGGCGAGGGTGATCCGCGGGGTGTCGATCGCCGCGGCGATCAGCGGCGCGGCAACGAACAGACCGATGAAGGTCAGGTGGACAGGGGTCACGAGGTTGAGGAGGACCGCGATGCACAGGAGGACGGCCGGGAAGAGGCGCACGTACCAGCGCGGAGCCGACCACGCGCCAGGGAGGTCTCGGAAGCGGGAATGAGCCGGCAGCGGGATGGACACGGCTCCCATCTGATCGAGGCACACAGTTGCCAGGGAAGCACCGGGGCACGAAAGCGACGATCTTCACCCGAGTGATTTCTCCTGACCACCCACCGGCCAGCACGCTACGCCGGTGGTCAGCCCGAGGGTCGTGCGCTTGTCCCGGGGCCACGCGTGGGCCACGGGGTGGTACACCGGGGGCTTTCCGAACTGCCGGCGGGGTCCCCACCACCCCGTGCAGAGGATGCCGCGCACCAAGGGGCGGCAGGACGTCGAACGCGGCGGCGCCCCGCGCCGGGAGCGGCCCCGCGAAGTGGGCGGAGGCCGCCGGGGCGATCCTGCGATCGCCCCGGCGCCGTCACCACAACGGGCCCCCCGGCGGGGTCACCAAGGCGCGAGGAGGTCACTCCTGAGCGAGTAGCTCCCGCAGCGGCGGGTTCGCCCGGCGGGGACCGGCGACCCACAGCGCCAGCAGCATGCACAGCGCCACCAGCGGCAGGCTGGCCACGGTGAGCAGCAGGGGCACGGTCACCGGCGGCAACAGTCCGCTCTGCCCCGCCTGCGCGTCGAGCATCGCCGGGATGGCGAGGAGGCCGACCGGCAGCGCCACGATCCATGAACTCACCGCGATCAGCAGCGTCTCGGCGGTGAGCTGGCGGCTGACGCTCTTGCGCGTCGCGCCCACGAGCCGGGTCAGTGCAAGGCCACGCTGCCGCTCGACCAGCCCGGACGCCAGCGTGGCGCCGCCGACCATGACCGCGAGGAGGAACATCACCCAGGCGAACGCCTCGAAGGCACTCACCAGGCGGGCGGTGATGCCGCCGAAGGCGGCCCGCACATCCTCCTGGGTGCGCACCTTGGCACGCGGGTAGCGCTCGGCGACCGTGTTCTCCAGGGTTGCCGCGACCTCGGAGACGTCCGCGCCCTCGCGCACGCCGACGAAGTACTCGTACACCCCGTCCGTGGCGGCGAGTTCCCGGTAGAGCGCGGTGCTCGCGATCAGCATGCCGCCGTCGGAGGCGGAGTCCTCGACGATCGTCCTCACCCGCAAGGCTCGTTGGCCACTGGGCAGCGGCATGTCGAGGGTGTCGCCGACCTCCATGTCCTGGGTGCGGGCGAAGTTGGAGGAGATGGCGATCTCGTCGGGTCCGAGAGCGGTGAGGAAGTCCTCCTCGCCCTCGGCCACCTCCAGGTCCGTGGACAGCTCGTGGTCGGAGGGCCAGTTCCAGACCTGCGTCTTCTTGCCGTCCAGGGTGACGTAGGCGTACGTGAACGGGGTCACGCCGTCGACGCCGTCCACGGCGCCCAGCTCTTGGCCGAGGGACAGCGGGAACTTCTCGTTCTGGAGGTTCTCCCCGACCCCGGCGGCCTGGACCACCAGCTCGCTCTGGGTCCAGCGGTCCACCGACGCGCCCACGTCGTCCTTGATGCTGCTGGACGCCCCTGCCATGGCGATGGAGGTCACCACGGCGATGGTGAACGTGATGCTGAGCACCGCGTTCCGCCGCCAGCTCAGTTGGAGCTGCCTGCCGGCACCGAGACGCATAGGCCCCGGCTCGCCCCGCCGCAGCAACGCGCCCACGACCACGGGCAGCACGACACAGAGCAAGGCCGCACCGCCGAGCAGGAACAGCAGGCTGGCGGACCTGACCATCTCGCCGCCGAACGCGACCAGCAGCACCCCGATGGCGATCGTGACCAGGCCGGCCACGAGCGGCCGGCGTGTGCCGCCCGGTATCAGCGCGATCCGGTCGCGACCGGTGACCGCCTCGATCGCGGTGATCGCCGTGAAACGGCGTACACCCGACAGCCAGGCGACGGCGAACATCACCACGGCGGCGGCGAACGCCCCCGCTACCGGCACCTGCCAGGGCACGCCCGGGGTCACGGCCTGCCCCGTCAGGTTGGTGATCTGCTCGGTGAACGAGCTGAGCAGTGTGCCCACCCAGACGCCGAGGGCCGCACCGACGACGTACGTGCCGAGCAGCAGCGGCACCATGACGGCGGCCGAGCCCAGCATGAGGTCACGGGTGCGGACGCCGAACAGGCGCATCCGGGCGAGCGTGGAGCGGGCGTCGTCGAGGGCGAGCCGCCAGGTGAGGAAGAGCACCACGGCGGCGGTCAGCACGGCGATCACCGCGAACAGCGCAAGGATGGTGACCGATGTCTGGAAGGTCTTGCTGTAGCCGGAAAGCAGGTCCTCGGGGTGCTTGACGTCAGCGGCGCCGTCGACCGCCGCCTCGGCCTCGGCGGCGACCGCGTCCCGGTCGCCGTTCCCGGGGTCGAGGAGCAGCACGTCGGCCGTGTCACCGCGGTCGAACGCGGCTGCGACGGTGGGCAGGGGGGCGATGACGACCGAGCCGCGGTTGGCGACGTCCCCGCTGAGCAGGCCCGCCACCCGCCACGTCTGGACGCCCTGCGGCGAGCTGATGCGGACCGTGTCGCCCTCGCGGACGCCGTGGTCGCCGGCCCACGTCTCGGAGAGGAAGACCTCGTCGGCGCCGAGCGGGGTGCCCCCGACCTCCTCGGCGAGCTGGTCGTCGACGAAGCCGGCGAGGGACTCGTCGACACCGAAGAGGACGACCGGCTCGTTGTCGGAGCCGGCGGACGTCTGCGCGGTGGTGCTGAGGACCACCGAGCGGGAGCCCTCCGCGCCCGTCTGCTGCTCCACGCGGTCCATCAGGCTGCTGTCCATGCCGCCGGGGGCACGGGCCTCGACGGCGACGACGTCGGGCCGGATCCCGCTGATGGACGCGCCCTTGATGGCATCGAGCACGGAGACGGAGACCAGCAGCATCGCGGTGGTCAGCAGCACGCCGCCGATGCCGGCGGCTATCGCCGAGGCCATCCGGGCCGGCCGTTGCCGCCAACTCCTCCCGAGGGCACGCGCGACGAGGCGCGCGGAGTCGAGGCCGGCCATTACGCCTTCCGCTTCGTGTTGACGATCGCACCGTCGGCCATGGTGACGACGACATCGGCGCCGGTCGCGAGGTCCATGTCGTGAGTGATGATCAACCCGGCGGCGCCGAGCGTGCTCACGAGCTTGTGCAGCAACTCCTGGACCCGACTGCCGTTCTCCTCGTCGAGCGCGCCCGTCGGCTCGTCGGCGAACACGACCGCGGGCTCCACGACGCAGGCACGGGCGATCGCGGCGCGCTGCGCCTCGCCACCGGAGACCTGGCTCGGCCACTGCGCGGCGCGGTGGTCGAGGCCGACCTCGCCCAGCATGTCGCGGGCGCTCCTGAGAGCCTGCGAGAGCTTCACACCGCTCATGACGAGGGGGGCGGCCACGTTCTCCGCAAGGGTGAGTGAGGGGATGAGGTTGTCCTTCTGGAGCACGAACCCGATCTTGCGTGCTCGTAACGAGGCCATCTCGGCCTCGCTCAGCGAGGAGATGTCCCTGCCGAGCAGGGTGACCGTGCCCGAGGTGGGCCGGTCGAGGCCGGAGAGTACGTTCGCCAACGTGGACTTACCGCTACCACTCTTGCCGACGATGGCAACGAACTCGCTCGCCAGGACCTCTATGGTGCAGTCCTTGAGTGCCGCCACGGTGGTGTCACCGCTGAGGAATTCCTTGCGCAGCAGCTCGCCGCGCAAAACTATGTCGTTCGCTGTCACTCGACGGACCGTCCCTGTGGATTCTCGTGTATGGCTACGGTGTGTTGGCGTGGAAATCCTACTGTGAGCGATCCGTGGCGACTCACCGTGGTCACCTCTCCATGTCGGCCAGGCGTCCTCGCAGCACCTCGCGCCGCACCTTGCCGGTGGCCGTTCTGGGAATCTCCTCCCAGGCGACGCTGAGGGGCGCGGCCAGCGCGGGCATGTCCCCGGTCGCGGCGGACCATTCCTCGGGTCCGACGGGCTCGGCACCGGGCCGGCCGGCGATGACGGGCAGCAGTCCTTCCTCCGTCTCCAGCACCACCACCTCGGCGAGGTCCGGGATCCGGGAGAGCAGCACGTCCTCCAGGGCGATCCCGCTGGGCGCGCCCTCCAGGCGCTCCACCTGACGGTCCAGCAGCCGCAGCGTGCCGCCGCGCCCCAGGGAACCCCAGTCACCGGTGTCCCACCAGCGCTCCTCGAACAGGTTCTGCGTGAACTTCTCGGGGAAGTTGAGGTATCCGGCGAACCGGCCCTTCGCGCGCACCTGGATCCTGCCGGCCTGACCGCGCGGCACCGCGGTCCCGTTCTCGTCGACGACGCGGATGGCGGCGTACCCGGGGATGGCGTGGCCTACGCGGTGGCCGGCCAGCTCAGTCTCCACGCCGCCGCGCCGCCGGCGGCGGGTGCGCACGTGGAAGGCTATGGGGCCGACCTCGGACTGGGCGTACACCTCCATGAACACCGCCAACCGGCGGCGGGAGCCCGCGAGCAGGCGGTCGACCGTGCGCGGGTGCGTGGCGTCGAACGTCGCGAGGAAGACCCGCACCGAGGACATCGCGCCCGCGTCGGCCAGGTCCTCCCAGGTGACGAACGTGTTGGGGTGGGTCTCCAGGTACTCGGGCCGCCAGCGCTCAAGTTGCTCACGCACGCTGTCGGGCTGCTCCGAGCCCAATATCAGCAGGGACACCCCCGCTGTGATCCCGGTGAGGAGGGCGGAGAGGGTGCGGATGTGGACGGGCGAGGTCGCGAACGCCGCGTAGCCGCGCAGCCGCAGCAGGCGCAGCATGCGCGTCTGGATGACCGACTGCTGGTAGAAGCTGGCACGCGTGTGGACGGCGAGCTTCGGCACACCCGTGGTGCCCGAGGTGTGCGTCACCAGGTACGGGCTGTCGGGGGAGCGCTCCACGCCATGCTGCGGGAGGGCGTCCGTGTCCGTGGCCGCGTCGGCCTCGCCGTCCTGCTCCCAGACGTCCTCCCAGACCAGCCGGGCGGCATCCACGGCCAGGGCGTCGGGGAACTCCTCCGCGCGTGCCCGGGCGACCAGCAGGTGCATGGAGTGCGGCACGGTCTTCAACGCCGTGTGGGCGGCATCGGCCTCCAGCCCCGGACTGAGGAGCACGGGCACGGCGCCGACGGCGGTCAGGCCGCAGACCGCGACCAGGACGTCGAGCGGCTTCTCCAGGCGCACGACGCACCAGTCCTCCGCCGCGATGCCCGCGGCCTGCACCCCGCGGGCGAAGCGCTGTGTCGCCTCGGCGAGTTCGCCGACGTCGACCTCGCCGTCCCGGACGGCCACCGCCGCCGAGGTGTGGTCCGCTGCCCAGGTGCGCTTCGCCTTGCCGGACAGAGCGACGAGCTGACTGTAGAGCAGGTCGGCTGACTGCGGTAAACGCATGGCGTACTACTTTCTTCCGATAGCCCTGAGGAGAGTCTGGGAAGCCCAATGCAGAGGGGGGCGGGAGGTGGGATTCGATGGGATCCAGGAATTCATGCTGTCGACCGGTTCAACTGAAAGGAGTTCGCATGTCGGAACGCGTGAAGAACACCTCTTGCTCATCAGCACCCGGCAAGCCCGGATTTATGATCAATTGACTCATGCAGCGCAACATGGTTGCAGACCGCACTCCCGTATGCAAGTGGGATTGTGGTCAGGTTCCGTTGGTTCGTTCCGCCTTTCACTGTGCGTCATGCCGTCAAAAACCAGAACACGTCGGACAGATGACTCCGGATGTCCTCGATCGCGGCTGACGGGCTTGCCATTGGGCGGCGCTCGGGTGTCACGCCGAGGGCACGTCTCCTATGGCAAATAACTGCCGCGGTCGGGGTATGGCCTGTTCAGCCTCGAATCGGTGTGCCCGCCGTCTGGCCCGGGCGCGGGTTCCGCGGGTAGCGTCCGCCCTCCGGCGCTCACGCCGGCGCCCCCGGCCACGAGGTCCCTCGCCCACGTCCGCTCTAGAGATTGGGACAGTCGCATGCCCGACGTCGCGATACGCGGCACCGGCTCCCCTGCCTTCCCGGCCAAGTCGTCACCAACGACGAGGTGGGCGCCCCCGAGGGCGTCGGCGATGCCTGGATCGCCCGTAGGGCCGCCGTCCACGGGCGTCGCCGGGCCGCTCCAGAGGAAGCGACTCCGGACCTGGCCACCGCGGCGGCCCGTCACGCCCTCGACTCGGCCGACCTCACCTCCGGTGACCTCTCGGCCATCGTCTTCGCCACCTCGCGTCACACACCTCCGGGAAGCTCGCCGACCTCAACTCCGTCCCGGCGGGCTGCAGCCGCCTCCCCGTGATCCGTCGGACACACGAGCGCGGCCTGTACCACTCCATCCCGGGCGGCGGCGAAGTGCGCCGCTTCGTCCAGGGGAACCGGCCGCAACTCGTCGAGCGGTTCCTCCACGAGTCCGATGTCGTGCCCGTCGGCGTCAGCCACGTGGTTCCTCACCAGGCGAACGGCGTCATGCTCAACGAGGTGATGGCGGGATTCGGCCTGCCCGACGCCCTCCCTGCACCTCACCCTCACCGAGTACGGCAACACCGGAACCGTCTCGATGCCCGTCATCCTCCTCGACACCGCCGCCGGAGCGGGCACACTGGGGCGAACTCGTCCTCGTCGCAGGTTTGGGCGGCGGCATGTCGGTGGGGCTCACCCTCGTCGAATGGTGACGAAAGGGTGCCGCTCTCACACCTTTTCACGCCTCCACCGTTCGTCTTCCACGGCAGGGTGAACAGACCCCGGTACGTGCTCGCATAACCGTTCACAGATGGAACGGAGAAAATCCGGCTTTCAGGCGGCCGACCCAGAAGGATTTCGAGGTTGCAATGCGCACGTTATTAGTAGACAACTACGACTCATTCACCTACAACCTGTTTCACTATCTGGCCGAAGTAAACGGCCGGGAGCCTGTGGTGCTCCGTAACGACGACGCGGGTTGGGACCCCGGGATGCTGGCGGAGTTCGACAGCGTCCTCATCTCCCCTGGCCCGGGGAGGCCGGAGCGCCCGGAGGACTTCGGCATATGCCAGGAGATCATCGATAATGGCTCGCTGCCGATCCTGGGCGTGTGCCTCGGCCACCAGGGCATCGCCCATGCGTTCGGCGCCCGGGTAACGCGGGCGCCCGAACCCCGGCACGGTCGGGTCTCGCCGGTGTTCCACGAGGGCAATCGGCTGTTCGCCGGGCTTCCCGAGCCGTTCGACGTGGTGCGCTACCACTCCCTCGCAGTGACCGACCTGCCCTGGGAGCTGCGGCCCACGGCGTGGACCGACGACGGCGTGCTGATGGGGATCGAGCACCGGGACCGCCCGCTGTGGGGGGTGCAGTTCCACCCCGAGTCGATCTCGACCGCCCACGGCCACCGACTGCTGCGCAACTTCCGGGATCTGGCCGAGGAGTTCGGCGGTGCGGGTAGGGGCACGGCCGTCGTGGCTGCGCCGACGCCGGCGGCCGGCGGGACGTCCAGGGCGCCCTCCCGGTCCGTGGCTCCCCGCTCTCGGAGTCCGCGGCGTCTGCGCGTGTTGACGACCGCTCTGCCCACCCGCTGGTCCGACGAGGTCGCCTTCGACCGTCTCTTCGGGGCGCACGAGCACGCGTTCTGGCTGGACAGCAGCGCGGCGGCCAGCGAACACGGCCGCTTCTCGATCATGGGTGACGCCTCGGGTCCGCTGGCCCGGGTCGCCCGGGCGGACACCTGGGACGGGAGCGTCACGGTGGAGCAGTCCACCGGCGTCGAGACCGTGCGGGGTGAGTTATTCACCTGGCTGGAGGAGGACCTGCGCTCCCTCAGCGTGGAACTCCCCGAGCTGCCCTGCGACTTCGCGCTCGGCTGGGTCGGCTATCTCGGCTACGAGCTGAAAGCGGAGTGCGGCGGTGCCGCCAGCTATCGGTCGGACGAGCCGGACGCCGCGATGATCTTCGCGGACCGGGCTCTGGTGTTCGACCACGGGACGTCCACCACCCACCTCCTCGCGCTCGCCGAGGACGGCGACGAGGGCCCGGGCCGGGCGTGGCTCGCCGACACCGCGGAGCGGCTGGGGGAGATAGCCGGGCAGGAGCCGCACTACGTTCCGCCGCCTGCGAAGGAAGCGACGCTGCGGCTGCGTCACGACCGGGACCGGTACCTCGAGCTCATCGCGCACTGCCAGGAGCAGATCGCGGCGGGCGAGACGTACGAGGTCTGCCTCACCAACCTGCTTCAGGCCGACGTCGCGGTGCCGCCGTGGCAGAGCTACCAGTTCCTGCGGCGCCTGACGCCGGCGCCGTTCGCCTCGCTGCTGCGCTTCGGGGAGATATCGGTGTTGAGCACGTCCCCTGAGCGCTTCCTGCGCATCTCGGCGGACGGCACGGCCGAGTCCAAGCCGATCAAGGGCACCCGGCCGCGCGGCGACTCGGAGAGCGAGGACATTCTGCTGCGCAAGGACCTGGCGGCCAGCGAGAAGGACCGCTCCGAGAACCTGATGATCGTCGACCTGGTGCGCAACGACCTGGGCCGCACCGCCGAGGTCGGGTCCGTCCGCGTGCCCAGGATCTACGACGTGGAGACCCACCCGACCACGCACCAGTTGGTCAGCACGGTCACCTCCCAGCTCAGGCCGTCGGTTTCGGCGGTGGAGTGCGTGCGTGCGGCCTTCCCGGGCGGGTCCATGACCGGGGCACCGAAGATCCGCACGATGAAGATCATCGACTCGCTGGAGGCCGGTCCGCGCGGTGTGTACTCCGGAGCCATCGGCTACTTCTCACTGTCTGGCGCATGCGACCTGAGCATCGTCATCCGCACCCTGGTCGTCACCCCGTCCCGGGTGAAGTACGGGGTGGGCGGTGCGATCGTCGCGCTGTCCGAGCCGGACGAGGAGTTCGAGGAGATCGCGGTGAAGGCGACGCCGCTGCTGCGGCTGCTGCGGGCGGAGTTCCCCGGGCGGCTGCCGGTGGACCTCATCAGGACGGGGCGCTGAGCACCGGGACCGCGACACCGGGAAGAGGGCACCGGGGGACACGCACGGGGGGCAGAGACACCGGGCTGGTGGAGCCGCCCGGCCGGATCCCGCTCCCCGGGGCCAGAAACCTCCCAGGACAGGAAAGGAAGGACGCCCGCTGATGCCACAGCGAACGCGCCCACCGGCCGCGAACGCCGGCGAAAGAGGATCAGGGAGTAGGCCGTGAAACAGCTCAAGACACAGGTGGCCATCGTCGGCGCGGGTCCCGCCGGACTGCTGCTGTCGCACCTGCTGCACCGTCAGGGCGTGGAGTCCGTCGTTCTGGAGCGCCGGACCAGGGAGTACGTGGAGAGGCGAGTACGCGCCGGGCTGCTGGAGCACACCACGGTCGACCTGCTGAGGCAGTGCGGGCTGGCAGACCGGCTCGACCGGGAGGGGATGCGGCACGGCGGGTTCGAACTGCGCGTCGCCGGCCACCGGCACCGGCTCGACACCGCCGCACTGACCGGCCACAGCACCTACGTCTACGGCCAGCAGGAACTGGTCAAAGACATGATCAGGGCCCGGGAGGAGGCGGACGGTCAGCTCCGCTTCAGCGTCGGGGACGTCGCCCTGGACCTCGCCGAGGACGAGGGCCCGTCCACGGTGCGGTGCTCGATGGACGGCCGGTCGACCGAGATCACCTGCGACTTCGTCGCCGGTTGTGACGGGTTCCACGGGGTCTCGCGCCAGTGCCTTCCGCCCGCGCTGCTGACGGCGCACGAGCGCCGCTACCCCAGCGCCTGGCTGGGCATCCTCGCCGCCACGCCACCCACATCCGGCGAACTGGTCTACGCCGTGCACGAGCGGGGCTTCGCGTTAGCCAGCATGCGCACGCCCGAGATCAGCCGGCTCTACCTCCAGGTGGGCCCCGGGGAGTCCCTGAACGACTGGCCCGACGAGCGGATCTGGAAGGAACTGCAGGCCCGCCTCGCCGTCGACGGCGAGACGTCCCTCACCGAGGGACGGGTGCTGGAACGGTCCCTGGTGGAGCTGCGCAGTTACGTCGCCGAGCCGATGCAGCACGGGCCGCTGTTCCTCGCCGGGGACGCCGCGCACATCGTCCCGCCCACGGCCGCCAAGGGACTGAACCTCGCGGTCGAGGACGTCCACGTGCTGAACGAGGCTTTCCGCTCCTGGTACGCCACCGGCGACCGCGCCGCGCTGGACGGCTACTCCGCCACGCGCCTGCCGGCCATCTGGGAGGCCGAGGAGTTCTCCGACTGGATGGCGGACCTGCTGCACCGGCCGCCGGACGACGACCCGTACGCGGCGCGACTGCAACAGGCACGGCTGGACGCGGTCGTCAACTCCCACACGGCGGCACGGCAGCTCGCGGAGCGGTATGTGGGCCTGTCACGACAGACCTCGGGACGCGAGGGAGGGGCGTGGTCGTGGAACCAGGCATAGCCCCGCAGCGCACCACCGACGCACCGCCACGCTCCACGGGGGAGCTGCTGCGCGGCCTCTTCCGGCTGTCGAAGCTCTTCGTCTACCAGCACTACTACGGATGGGGCATGGCGTGGCTGCTGCTGACGCCCGAGGCCCGCGACCGTCCCGGAACCACGCTGGCGATGCTGCTGTTCCTGGTCGGCACCATGGGTGTCGTCACCTGCACGTGCTCGCTCGACGACCTGGTGGGCTTCCGCAACGGCAGCGACGCCAGGAACTACCACAGCGGCGAGACGAAGCGCAACTTCTCCATGAAACCGCTGCTGAGCGGGCGGGTGACGGAGCGCGAGGCCGTGGGCTTCGTCAGCGCGGCGGCCACGGTCGCGATCCTGGCGGGGCTGGGCGCGTTCTGGGCGCTCGACTGGCAGGCGCCGGTGGAGTCGTACGTCCTGTACGGGGTCATGCTCTGCTGCATCCAGTACTCCGGTGGGGTGCGGCTGAGCTATTACCCGGGCGGGGGAGAGGCGGCCCTCTTCCTGGGCACGATGTCCGGGCTCCTCGCGCCCTTCACCGCCGCGCAGCACGCGTGGTCCGCCGACGCCGTGCTGGTGGCGGCCCTGCTCGGGCTGTGGCTCGTCATGGTGAGCAGCTACTCCAACGTCAACGACGTGGAGGGGGACCGGTCCGTCAACCGCCGGACTTTGGCGGCCACCGCCCCGAAAAAGGTCTACAAGTCGGCGATGGTCGCCTTCTTCGTCCTCTCAGCGGGGAGCACCTGCCTCCTCGCCGCGACGGAGCGCTGGCCGTGGTGGACCCTGCTGACGCTGTTGCCGGCGCTCGGGCTCCATGGGAGGCAACTGCGCGAAGGCCCGCTGAGGGAGGAGTGGCTGACCGCACGCAGGCTCGGGCTGTACGCCTTCGACCTCGGCTTCGTCGGACTGCTCGTCCCCACGCTGCTCGTCGTCCTCTAGCGGCCGCTCGTCGTCCCCGGGGAAAGGTCCTCCTTCGGGGCGGCGTCACAGGGGCTCAGGGCTGATGGACTCGTACTCCTTGCGCAGCGTGTGCAGGACGGGGTGTTCCGGGTCGTACGTGACCCCGTCGATCGAGGCGATGGGGCGGACGCCGACCGCGGCGTTGGTGGCGAAGGCCGCCTCCATCCGGCCGAGGCGTGCGGTGTCGATCAGCTCCGCGCGCTGCGCGCCGGTGTGGTGCCGCCGGAGTAGGGCCATGGTGACGCCGGGGAGGACGTCCGCGGTCGGCCACACGAGGCCGGCGCCGTCGAAGAAGCCGACGTTCCACGTCGGGCCCTCCGACACGGCGGACCGGCCGTCGAGGAACAGGGCGTCGTCGAATCCGGCGCACTGAGAGAGCCGCCGCTCGTGCAGGGCGCCGAACAGGCCGGTGTGTTTGACCGTCGGCACCTCCCGGCAGTGCGGCCTGGTACACACGCGCAGGGGCGGCGGCTCCACGGCAGCCGGCCGGCATGTCACCAGGAACTGCGGGTGTGCCTCGGCTCCCGGTCGCTCCAGCCGCAGCCCGGGGTCGAGCACAGTCACCCGCACGGTGACCGGGTCCGGGGCGTCGACGAGGGCGTCCCGGACGGCGGCCCGTACACGGTCCGCGTCCAGCCCCGTGCCGAAGACGGCGCGGCAATCACGCCGCAGGCGCTCCAGGTGGAGGGAGAGCCCGCGCACCCGTCCGCTCTCCACGCGCATGGTGGTGAAGTGACCGTAGTTGGTCATCGCCAGCGTCGTGAGCTGGCGTGCCTCGGTTTCCGAGGCCCTACTCGTTTCCATGGAAGTGACCAATCTGCTGGCCGGGGTCGCCTTCCGGACGGTCGGCGTGGGCGTCGACCGGAAGGACCCCCGGGCGTGCGAACCGACCTGACCAGCGCTTGCGCCTGGCCGGCGCTGCTGCCTGACTAGCTCTGCCGTCGCTCGGCCATCGCCACGAACTCCTCGATGTCGAATCCCCACGGCCGGGTGTCCCGCAACGGGTGATCTTTCCCCTGCACACCCGCTTGCGGACGATCGCGGCGGATGCACCGTCACCGTAACGCTGTGGGAGCCCGGCGGGTTGACTCTTCTGCCACACGCCTGCCTTGTTCATGCCCGAGCCGAAACCGAGGTCCTTCGGCAGGTACATCCACTGGATCCCGGTGTTCAACACGTACGGGATCCCGCACGAGCACCCCCCGGTCTGGGAACGGCCTGCGGCCCGGATACTTGAACCTGCGCTCACGCTGCGGCAGCAACGGCTCAACACGATCCCGCAGCTCGTCCGACACGACCCATGGCGGTGTCCCCACAGCCGCCTTGGACGCGGCGACCAGGACGGATCCACCTCATTGACCACTGTGCATGGTGAAGTTGCAGGTCATGGGCCTGGTGTGCGTCGTGTTCGGTGTCCTCACACTGGTGGCGGGCGGCAGTCTGGGGCGTAGATCGTCCGGCAGGTGCGGGTGGCGGGCCGGGCGGTGCGGCTGGTTCCGGACCGGTCGCCCGGGGTGGCCGAGTCCGCGTTGCCAGCGGAATACCAGCGCATCCTGGCTGCGGTGCGGCAGTCCGGCGGCCCGGTCGCCACCCGTGCCATCGGCGAGGTGCTGGGCCCGGACACCCAGGTGCGGGGCAAGCTAGAGCCGCTGTGCGGGAAGTTGACCAAGCTGGCCGAGCGCGGCTGGCTGCTCAAGCGGCCCGACGGGAAGTTCACCGTCCGCCCACAGGCCGCGGGCCGGCATGCGGACCGACAGCATCCCCAACTGGATGTGGCTCGACGCCGGCAAACTGGTCGCCGCGGCGCCGGCCGGCCTGTCGCGCGGCAGGACCCTGTCGATCCCCGACGCGCGGTACAAGGCCCTGATGGGGCTCACGAAGTTGACGCCCCGCACCCCTGGTGGGCACCCTCTCGTCCCGCACGGGCCGCAGGTACGGGCCGTGGTAGGCCGCCAGGCGGGCCTGTGGACGCCGGTGTGCTCCGTCCACAGGCCCGACGGCGAAGCGCACTAACCCAGGGTGACCTGGACGGGCTCGCTCCTCGGAGACCTCAACCCGTTACTGTCCAAAGCACCGACAGTGATGAGGTCGCCTTCGTTGACCACGACCGTGCGCTCATCGGCGTTCTCAAAGACCACGAAGGTGCGCGACCCTGTGACGGACGTCGTGTCCCCGACGATGGCGAACGTGTCACGCCCGTTCACGACGATGCCGTAGTTGACGAAATCCGCCTCGGAGACCGTCGGCGTCCAGGTCACCGTGAGGTCGTCGCCCTTGATGACGGCACTGGTCACCGTGGGTGCGGGAAGCGGAACACTCTGGTCGATCGGCACAAGGCCGTTGCTCGGCGCCGACTTGTTGCCCGCCGCGTCCTCGGCCACGATGGTGTACGTCGCCGTGGGATCGGCACCCGTCGTGTCCACGTTGACGGAGCCGCCATAGACGGGCAACCTGCCGGCGGCCCCCGCGTCCGACTTCGCGTCCAGCCGCTGGACCTGCTTGCCGTCCGCCAGGATGTTGATGAACTCGGTGTCAGCCGCCGTTGCCGACGGTTCCCAGTGCAGCTTGACCCAGGGGTCGGAGTAGAAGGCCTCCTCCAGTGTCGGCGGGATGAGCTCCGCCTCGGCCGCAGCCGCCGGTGTGGCCTCGGCAGCGGCGGCGCTAGGGACTGCGCTGAGCAGTGCGCCACCCAGCAGCAGCACTGCGCCCAATCCGCGCGTGATGCGCGTCCTTAGCTTCATGCGACTCCTACATTTCGGTACGACTCGCCGGTGGCGATGGTCGACGTGCATGTCGACATCGCCACAGGCGCTGATCGGCATTGACCACCTATCACTACGGACCCGTGGTGTCCCCCGTTCACCGTCGGGCCGTCAAATCCGTTGGTTTCACTTCCCGTTGAAGGCCACAGTCGGTGAAGGGCCCGAGGGGGCGCAGCTGCCCGGCGCCCCGCAGAACGCGCCGTAGGGAGAGGAGACCGGGCTCGCTCGGGACCCGGATGCGAAGCGCCGTCAGGCCCGGCACCCCAAGGGGGGCGCCGGGCCCAGCGCCTCGCCGATGGCGCGGGTGGCGAGACAGCGGACGAGAAACCGCAAACCCGCACCTGCCGGACGATCTACGCCCCAGACTGCCGCCCGCCACCAGCGTGAGGACACCGAACACGACGCACACCAGGCCCATGGCCTGCAACTTCACGATGCACAGTGCTCATTGTGGTGGCCGCGGTTAACGCGAGGGCCCTTCGATGCACGCGCCTGATCCTTGCCCCGGCCCACCGCGGAAGCTCGCGCCCGCGGACTCCCAGCCTTCGCCCGGGCCGCGACCGTGACAGCGGCCGTGACGGTCCCTGCGTTGTGCACGGCTGGCGGCGTACGCGCGATCCCGGCGGTGCGTGGCTGACGGTTCGTCACGCGGCTAGCGCCAAACGCGTCGCCCGGGCGGGGGATTTCACGGGTACTTCATAGCCGTGTATGGCCTGGCACCCCCGCGACCACGCACGATCACGGAGACGCCGCCCACATGCCCGTGGGCGGCGTGTGTTCTGTGAAGGAGCTGCTCCACCGCGCCGTCGCCGCCGCGGACGAGGGGGTCGATCAGCCGGTCACGGGCGTGGTTCGCCTGCCAGCCGTACAGCCCCTTGGGGCCGAGCCGGCCGTGGTTGATCCGGTCCCCGGCCCGGCCCCGTACGCCCACGATCCGGTCGTCCGTAACGGCCACGACGACCGCCGTGGCGGCGGTTGGCCCTCCGTACGAGCTGGTCAGTGGAAGGACCGCCAGGAGTGTGACGGTGCGGCCGGGGTGGTGGTCTGCACGGCCGGCCGCGGGCCGGTGTGTGGCTTGGGGGTGCGGGCGGCGGGAGTACCGCGACGGTTGCGGCGAGGCGGGCGGCGATCTGCTGGCCCTGCACCGTTTCCAGCGCCGCGGCGAACCGGCGTGCGGTCTCCAGGAGTTCCTGCAGGCACACCATGGGTCCTGCGTCGTAGCCGCTGCTGGTGGCGCCGAGCACGGAGTTGGCCGCGCCTTGCGCGTCCTGGGCCTCGATGACGTCTCGGATGAGCCGTTGCAGCGGCACCTCGGGGGCCGGCACCGGGCGGTTGGACCGGTAGACGTCGGGGTGGAGGACTCCGGCCGGGACCGGAGCAGGCAGCTCCTGCACGGCCGCGTACTTGTCTGCGTAGCGGCCGGCGACCTGCCAGGCTTGCGTAAGATCCGGCTCGCCCCGTAGCGCGACCACCGGCAGGTGGTGGCTCTCGGTGAGGCGGGCGCGGGTGATCGGCCGACCGTCGGAGGGATACCAGGACTCGGTCAGTTCCAGCTCGCCCCGCCGTAGGGCGTCTTGGACCGCTTCGCTCGACGGATGCTGGTGCTGGGAGACTCATTCTCGTCGGGCGAGGGCTTATTCGACCTCAAGGGTCCCTGCGCGCGGTCCGCCCACGCCTATGGGCCTGTTGCCGCCGACTCGCCGGAGCTCGACGGGTACCTCGTGCAGCGCGGGGCGATCGATGTCCACGCCTGTACCGGTGCGCGGAGCTACCGGTTCGACGATCCGGAGGAGCCGGACCCCGAGGACCTGCCTGCGCAACTCGCCACCGTGCGCGCGGGCCGGATGCCGTACGGCCTGATCGCCATCACCATCGGCGGCAACGACCTCGGCTTCAGCCCCGTCATCGAAGAGTGCATCATGCACCGCTTGAGCTGGAAGCGTCCCGGCTGTCAGGTCTCCGAGGGCGAGCTGAAGGAGAGGGTCGACAGGCTCGGCAGGCGCCTGCCCGGCATCTACGACCAGATCGGCCGTGAGGCGCTCGCGAGCGGCGGCCACCTCGCCGTGCTGGGATACCCGCAGCTCTTCGAAGACCCCGACAAGTGGACAGGCCGCAGAGGCTTCTTCGGGGTCTGCAACGGCGTCTTCGCAGCCGACGCTGAGAGGTTCCGCCGTGTCTCGGACTACTTGAACGACACCATCCGCAAGGCGGTCGAGAAGACCACCACCCCCGGCGTCGAGTTCATCGATGTCGCCCGCGGGTTCGACAAAGGGCACAACCTCTGCGGGAAGGATCCGTGGCTCAACAGCTTGGCGGCGATACCCGCATACTGGTTCTACGATACTGATCAGAACATCTGGCAGTATGAGCCCAAGGGCGAGATCCGGTTCGAGGTGGCCATGCACCCGAACCGCTTCGGCCACGCCTACGAGGCTGACCTGCTGGTGGACGCGGTGACGACGAGGTTCGACTGGTCGGAGTTCGGCACCGCTCCCACGGCCACTCCCTCGCCGCCGCCCGGCGGGGGCGCCGGCGGGCCCAACGAGATCTGCCGTGAGGCGTCCCACGAGCGGGTCTGCGTGCACACCGGCATCCTCACCGGCAGCGACGAAGGCGCCGGCATGGGCCTCGGCCCGTACGCCCAGCCGCGCACCATGTACGTCGGCTCCAACCTCACCCTTCAGGACCTCCAGTGGCAGGACTGGGGCAAGCCCACCGCCCGCGCCCGCGGCCGGACCGCCAGCACGGACTGCGAGCCCAACTGCGGCGAGGGCGAAGCCGACCGGCAGCGCGTCCAGGTGGAGGTCTCCCAGCTCGTCGACACCGAAGACCTGCGCGTCTACACCTGCGCGCGGGCGCGCAAGGCCGGGCAGGGCTGGGGGTCGCTGGGAGTGAAGCGGGTCTGCCTCGACGTCAACGGTGAACCGGTCGGCGGCTAGCACTGCAGTCACAGATTGCTATCGCTGCTGGTCAGAGGGGCCTTTCCGGGCCTGTTCGACTGACGTGACGTCAGGTTGAATAAGTTCGTGACCTCGGGTTCGGCGGGTGAGCCAGGGCGTGGCGGATCGTCGCCGCGGACGTGTCGAGGACTACCGGTAGCCTTCGCCAGTCGGCAAGGTGCCGTGCCGGTGGTAACTCGTCGGGACCACGGCGGGCCGCGGCAGAGAACATCTGCGTACGGGACCAGATCCTCGGCGTACGCCGCGGCGACAGCTCGGTCGCGACGGGCGAGGGCGGCAGCCGCGTCGGGGTGGATGATTCGGCCGTAGCGGTCGCTGGCGAGGTCGAGTGCCTTGTCCGCGTCGCGGTCGATGGCGGAGCGGCGGGCACTGTCCTTCGGCTGTTGACGGCCATGCTCAAGCTGGCACCGAACCGGTGTGCGAACTGCCGCGCGGTCGTCTCTAGCTGGGGATACGAATTCTGCGCGGTCGTCTGGCCGGCGTGCTTGCGGTAGCCGTACGGACGGGCAGCAAGATGCCGTCGGCAAGGCACGTCAACGCCAGCGCGCAGTAATCCTCGCCCTGCACCAGGCCGCCCATGGGCGCCGCGTGCGCGGACCAGCTCGGTGCGGGCGAGGATCGTGGTCAGCCCGCCGCGGGACCGGTCGATCGCCTCACCCGGCCAGTCCCGCCCCCTTTTCGTGTCCCGGCTGCGTGCTGGTGAGCTCGCACCGTGGGGGAGTCCACGCACACCACCGACCAGTCGACCGCACCGACAGCATCGCAGTGCTGCTGGACATGGGCGGCGGGGACCTCGGCGTCGGGGCCGAGTCGGGGCACCGTTCGAGGCCGCATCGTGTGACGAGCGCTCAGCTTCTGGACGTCTCGTCGATGGCGGGCATCGGCTTCCCGTCCGGATGCCAGCCATTGAGAAAGCCGGCCTGTCTGCCGACATCAACGAGTTCGATCCGGGCACCGATGCTGTCCATCTGGTGATAGGCGAACGGTCGGCCATAGGGACAGCCGGAGAAGTCCACGGGCATGCCCTCTTCTTCCAGACGCTGGGAACCGTGCCGCACATCGCTGGTCCAGAAGCCGATGTGATCGAACCTGGCTCCCTTGGACGCGTCCCAGGGACTGTCTGACGGCCCTTCGATGAGCTCGATGAAGGGCGGCCCGCCTGCGGTGAAGACGATGCGGTAGTCCCACTCACCGAGGCGGTCGGACAGAGGGTCACTCCACTTGACCCTGGCCGCACGCTGAAGGTCCTGCATCGCCCGCTCGATGTCCGGGACCACGAAGCACACATGGTAAAAGGCAGTCATTCATCCATGATCGAGTACGTCACCCCAGAGGCCCAGCAGTTAATGCTCCAGGCGTAGATCGTGATCTTGTTGCCGGAATGGGAGGTGGAGAGGGGGCCGCCGTCGGTCATCGACGAGATCGAGCTGGGCAGCAGAGGCCATGTGCAAGGAGTAAAGGCTGGACGCGGGAGCGCGAACCGGACCACGCCTTCGAAGGGCACTCTTTCCAAGGGGCCTATGGCCACTTCAACGCCGAGGCCGCCGATGTCGACGCCCGCTGGAGGGACGACCTCTTCGCCGGCCCCGGCTTCACACGTCGTGACCGAGGCGCGGTGAAGACGGGTGCGGCCACCGGTGATCATCAGTGTGTGAAGACTGAAGATCATGCGCTGGCCGCAGGTCACAGCGTAGAACCTGCCCGCCGGCAGGAGGCGTTCGAGGTACTGATGGGCCGGATAGCGGGCCGGTTCGCGCGGGTTGAGCCCCGGCGCCGGGTAAGGGATGCGGTGCTGGTGGCCGACGAGACCGGGGACGTGAAGAAGGGAACGCGCACCGTCGGTGTCCAGCGCCAGTACACCGGCACCGCCGGGAGGAACGAACACCAGGTCCGCCGCTTCACCTCGTGGTCTCGCTGGGTCACCCCGGCCACGCTTGCTCACGCCTTCCCCGCTGTCGTTCGCGCTGACGAACACGCCCGCTACCCCGCCCCGGACGACCGGATCCCGCTCATGACGCCGTCTTCGTGGGTGGGCGGGTGAGGACGGCTGCGCTCTGGAAGCCGCCGAAGCCGCTGCCGACGCTGAGGACGGTGTCCACGCGCTGTTCGCGTGCGACGTTGGGGACGTAGTCCAGGTCGCATTCGGGGTCGGGGTTGGCGTAGTTCGCGGTGGGCGGGATCACGCCGTATTCGATGGCCAGGGCGCAGGCGGCCAGTTCCAGGGAGCCGATGGCGCCGAGGGAGTGGCCGATCATCGATTTGATGGAGCTGACGGGCACTTCGTAGGCGCGGGTGCCGAGGCTGCGTTTGAATGCGGCGGTTTCGTGGCGGTCGTTTTGCCGGGTGCCGGAGCCGTGGGCGTTGATGTAGCCGAGGTCGTCGCCGGTGCGGCGGGCCTGGCGCATGGCGGCGCGGATGGCTTCGGCCATCTCGCGGCCGTCGCGGGTCAGGCCCGTCATGTGGTAGGCGTTGGAGCGGGTGGCGAAGCCGCGGACTTCGGCGTACAGGTGGGCTCCGCGGTGGTGGGCGGCGGTGAGTTCCTCCATGACGAAGACGGCGGCTCCCTCGCCGAGGACGAAGCCGTCGCGTTGGCGGTCGAAGGGGCGGGAGGCGTGTTCGGGGTCGTCGTTGTTCGCGGAGGTCGCCTTGATCGCGTCGAAGCAGGCCACGGTGATGGGGGAGATGGGGGCGTCGGTGGCGCCGCAGACGACGACGTCCGCCCGGCCGGTGCGGATGAGGTCGGCTCCGTAGCCCACGGCGTCCAGGCCCGAGGTGCAGCCCGTGGAGATCACGGTCACCGGGCCCTCCGCCCCCGTCTCCCAGGCCACGTCACGCCCGATGGACGACGGAATGAAATAGTCGAAGAGCTGCTCCACAGCAACCGTGTGGTCGACCAGCCAGCGGGAACCGCCGTGGCTGGCCCGCTCGTACTCCCGGTCGAGGCTGGTGGTGCAGCCGACGGCGGTGCCGATGCTGACGCCGATCCGGCCGGGGTCCGTTGCGGGGGTGTCCAGTCCGCTGTCGCGCACCGCTTCCCGGGTGGCGGCCAGCGCGAGCTGTGTCGCCCTGTCGTAGGTCTCCGCTTCCGCGGGCGACAGACCCTCCGCCGCCGGGTCGAAGTCGACCTCCGCGGCGACGCGGGACCGGAACGGCGAGGGGTCGATCAGCGTCATCGTGCGCGTCGCGGTGCGCCCGGCGACCAGCAGTTTCCAGAACGCGTCGGTTCCCACCCCGCCCGGGGCCCGTACGCCGATGCCGGTGATCACCGCGCGTTTCTCCGCGTGCCCGTCCATATCAGCCACCTACGCGTAAAGCCGCGTGCCCGGGGTGCGGAACAGGCTCCGTGTCCACATACCTGAGCTCGGTCCGGGGTACGGCGGTGCTGGCGCCCTTTGTCTCAGCCATGACTGGTCCTTTCACTTTCCGCGGTGTCGAGATCCTCACGACCGGTCAGGGGGTGTCGGCTTCCCAGGTGTAGAAGATGTCGGCCCGGGAGTCCTTCAGCTCCTTCCAGGCGGCGTCGTACGGTGTGAGAAACCGGCCGACGCGTTCGTTGACCTGCTGGAACAGCGCACTGCTCCGGGCCCGGTAGAGGCGGTCCATGATGTCGTCGTCGGCCTCGATCAAGTGCATGTAGAGATCGTGGAACCGGAAGAGCACGCGCCGTCGCACGCCGATTTCGCGCGGCAGCACGGTCTCGTCGTGCTCGGCGAAGGCGGCCGCCACGTGCGGGGCGTCCGCCGGGTTCATCCTCAGCACCATGAGAGCGCGATACGCCATGGTCACCCTCCGTCGGGTCGGCCCGCGTCGTACGAGTGGACGACGTCGCAGGAGAGTTGGACAGGCCGGGATACCGACCGGCAGTACGCGAAGTACTCCGCCAGCCGCGGGTCGTCGTGCATGGACCGGAAATCCGCTTCCGACTGCCACTGGGCGTAGTTGACGACGTGCTCGCCATCGTGGCTCAGGTGGAAGCTGGCCGAGACGAACCCGGGCAGGTGGCGGATCAGCTCCTCCGTCACCTGAGCCATGCGATCGCAGAGCTGCTTCTGCTCATGGCGATGCACGGGGAAGACGTTGACGAGAGTGAAGAGAGGACTGGCTGCGGAGATGGACGCCATCGGGCACCGGCCTTCGTATCGGCGGGGAGCAATTCCGGGACGGAGCCCGGGAAAGAACACGCCGGGCAGAGCGGAACCGGCGCGAGCAACGTGAGAAGCTGAACCCTGCCCAGCGGTATCGGCGATGAACAGATAGTCCGCCTCGCTTGTGATTTCTCCACAGAGTCCGGTCGAAAACGAGGACACCCACCGGGCCACCCAAGTGGGTGTAATTTTGTGATCAGTCTGATCGGCGCCAGGGAGGCTGCCTCGCGTGCCACCCCCCTGGCCCGCACCGGTTGGTCCACGGGTCCCGGGCATCGGCATCCTCATCGGATACGCCCGGTATGCGGGTTTTCGGCGCCCCCGGTGCCCGTGACCCGAAGGGCGCCGCCAGCAGTCAGAAAGAAGGCCGACTACCTGCGGCGGACGGGCGGCGGCGGAGCTGTTCGAGTTTTCTCGACGGGCCCGGCATAGCGGGGCGGTCCCGTACGCGTCCAAGAGGGTGACAGGCGACCACGAGCCGAGGACAACCGAACACGGGGAACCATGAATGATGAGGAAGAGCGCCGCTTCCGCGAGTTCGTCGCGGCGCGCTCGCCCGCGCTGATGCGCACGGCGACCCTCTTGACCGGCGGCGACGTCCACGCCGCCGAGGACCTGCTGCAGACCGCGCTGGCGAAGGCGGCGGCGCGCTGGGGCAGGTTGGAGAGTCCCGAGGCGTATCTGCGGCAGGTGCTCTACCGGCAGCAGGTGAGCCTGTGGCGGCTCTTACGCACGCGCCGCGAGACCACGGTGGCCGAACTTCCCGAAGCCGTGCGCGAGGACCCTGCCGAGGCCGCCGAGCTACGGATCCAGATACGCCGGGCGCTGGCCCGGCTCACGCCGCACCAGCGCGCCATGCTGGTGCTGCGCTACTTCGAGGACGCCCCCGAAAGGGAGGTGGCCGAGCTGCTCGGCTGCTCGGTGGGCACGGTCCGCAGCACGACGCACCGGGCCCTGGCCAAACTTCGCAAGCTGGTGCCGGAACTGGACCCCGGCGCCGCCTCCCGCAGCCCCGAACTCGGCAACTCACCCTCGGAGGTGCGGAAATGAAGGCTGACCGGCTGTTGCGGGACACCCTGCACGAATGGGCCGAGGAGACAACGCCCCCGCCCGGCCCGGACCTGGCGGACAGGGCCTTGCTACGGCGCCGCCGGCGCCGGGCGACCGCGGTGACGGTGACGGCCGCCGCCTTCGCGCTGCTGGCGGGCGGCGTGGCGGTGCCTGTGCTCGCGGAGACCGACCGGCCGGGCCGCCCGGAGCCGGGGCGAATGATCAACGACGACGTGTCCGCACACCCACGCGAATCCCCGCCGCGCCGTCTGGTCGCCGCCGGGAACGTCGCGGTGTCCGCATACCAGGCGGACCGGAGCACCGAGGAACGGGACGGTGTCGAGCGGACGACGTACACCTGGTATCTGTACGACCCCGGGACGCAGGAGTACGAGAAGACGCGCTGGGGCTGGCTGGACGTCGCCCCCGGGATGCGACAGGCGGCGGTGCTGGAGAAGACACTGCCTGCGTCCCGGGTCGGGATCCTCGATCTGGACACCGGAAAGGTGACGAAGTGGATCCCGGTCGAGCACGAGGCAGGTGGGGTGCACTGGTCGCCGGACGGGAAGCGGCTGGTGGTGACCGCGTACCACGGATACCCGGATATCGAGACCGATGACCTGGACCGGTATACGTCGTCCCATGCGAGGACCGGCTATTACCTGGTCGACGTCGACTCGGGGCGGAAGGAATACCGTCCGATGGGCGTCGGCATGGACGGCAGGTCCGTCGGGATCGGCCGTATGGACGTGCGGTGGAGCCGGGACGGCACATCGCTGCGGGTGCTGGGAGCGCCGGGCGGCGATGCCATCGTGACCTGGTACGACCTGGAAGGCCGGGCGAAGAAGAAAGCGCCCCCGTACGAGGGCCTGGACCAGGCGCGCGCCGGCCTGTCCCCGGACGGCCGCTACTACACGGTGGGCGACGGATGGAGGGCCACGGTGAAGGAGACACGGACCGGCCGGACGGTCCCCGGGTCGAGCGGGAGCATGACCCTCGCGTGGGCCGACAGCGGGCGCCTGGTGCGCTGGGAATGCTCGCCGGATCCGAACTGCGTGCAGGGCATGGGCGAGCGGCTGGTCCTGACCGACCCCGCGGGGCGTGACAAGATCCCGCTCACGGGCTCCCGTTACGAGAACACCCCCCAGGACTGGGAACCGCTGATCACCCAACGCTGACCCGGCGGCGCCCGCCCGCGCTGTGCGGACGGGCGCCATTCGGGTGCGAGAAGAGCGAGAGGCCTGCTGCTCGATGAGCCGTTCGGCGTCATCCGGCCACTTCGCTACCGCACGGTCACGCCTTGGGGAATCGTTACGGCCAGATCGAGTCGACCCACTCCGGGTGGTCGATGAACGGATTCCGGTTGTGCTGGATCTGGTCGAAGATCACCTGGTTGCGGTTCTTCTCGAAATCGCTCGGCGGGTCCTGGTCGTTCCACTCCTTGAGGACCGAGAGCTTGCCGATGGCGGGCGACGAGCCGTTGTTGACCTGGTCGTTGGGCTCCAAGTCGGCGAAGCCGTCGTTGCCTTCGTAGCGCACGGCCATGTAGAGGATCATGCGGGCGACGTCGCCCTTGACGTCGTCGCGGGGCTCGAAGGAGTCGTCGTCGGTGAAGCTCCCCGGAGCCTGGTCGACCGGGCTGCCGCCGTAGTCGAAGTCCTTGTTGCCGCGGGTGCTGTTGACCGTCACGTCTGTGGGGCGCAGGTGGTGCACATCGGTGCCCGGGCCGGTCGAGGTACCGAAGTCGCCGTGGCTCTTGGCCCAGACGTGCTCGCGGTTCCAGTCGTCGGCGTTGCCGCCGTTGGAGTCCTTGCTCTGCGAGACACCGCTGTAGAGGAGGATGACGTTGTCCGGGTTTTGCGGGTCCTCGTCGGTCTTCATGAGTGCTTCCCAGACCTGGCTGTATGAGATCTTGGTCTGGTCGCTGATGATCGTGTGCAGGGCACTCTTGAGCTCGTCGCCCTCCTTGCCGAGCGCGTCCTTGTAGTACGTGTCGTCGTACGCGACGACGGAGGACGTTGCGGGTCCGGCGGGCGTCGCCGCGACGGAGGGCAGCGTACCGGTGGCCGCCGCGGCCAGAGCCACGGCGGAGATCAGCGCGGTGCGCGGTATTCGGGACGTGTCCACGGAAGAACCTCTCTCCGGGAGTCGGCACCTGCCGGTGCCGGATGTGGGGGGTGGCGCGTGGGCCGGCCGGGTGCCGGACCCCCAACGAGCGTGACAGCACGCGCAGTTGGCTTCAAGTACGTACCCGCAGGTGGCCGCGCGTAGACCTGATTTCCCGTGCTGCCGCGGTGTCCGGCGCGGGCGGTGCTTTCGCGTTCGGCGGAGCTCGGCAGCCACCTTGCGCACCCCTCGACGGCGACCGCGGCCCACAGCACGCAGGACGGCCGCCACCAGGCCAGGTACGTATGCGACAGGAGTGTCGTCCCGTTCACAGATGTCTCTTGAGCGTCTAGAGTGACGCACGCCCCCCTCAGTAGTGCCTTCATGACGCCTGAGGAGCAGTGAATGTCTGCACGAAATTGGGTCGCCACCCTGGCGAGCACCGCCCTGATCGCCGGCCTCTCGACCGTCGCCGCCAGCGCCGCCGACAGTCCCGCCGCCGGCGCGATCCCGCCGGTGTCCCACTGCGGCACCGAGGCATCCGGTTCCGGCAACAACGGCTTCGTCAACTACCGGCAACTGACCGCCGCTCTCCAGCAACTGGAGACCAGCACCGGCGGCATCGTCGACGTGGAGGTGGCCGGGTACTCCAACAAGGGCCGCGCCATCCACACCGCGCGTGTCGGCGAGGGCGACAAGGTCGTGTACGTGCAGACGCAGATCCACGGCAACGAGATGCACGGCACCGAGGCGGCCCTGGAACTGCTCAAGCAGTGGGGCTCCAACAGCCCAGAGGCCAAGAAGCTGCGCGAGGAGGTCACCGTGGTGGTCGTCCCCCGGCTGAACGTCGACGGAGGCGAGCTCGACCGGCGGCAGAACGACATGACCTGGGACGAGGTCGTCGCCGACTTCCCGCAGCTCGCGGGTGCGTCCCCGGCGTGGAACTACAACTCCCGGGTCGGCGGCTTCGACGTCAACCGTGACTTCAACCCGAACCTGGACTACGTTCCCTCCGCCGGGGACTTCCCGGGCAACAGCGCCGACACCGGCTGGTACATCACCCCCGAGGCGCAGACCTCCCGCGACGTCTACCGTTCGCTGGAGCAGGAGTTCGGCACGGTCGATTACTTCGTCGACCTGCACAACCAGTGGTCCTGCTACGCCACCGAGGACATGGAGAGCATGTCGCCGCTGTCCATCTCGGCCAAGTTCATCGACAACCCGGGCGAGTTCGGCAACTGGCCCAAGTTCGACCTGGACGCCTCCAAGCGGGCCAACGTCGCCGTCTACGAGGCGCTCCAGGAGCGGGGCCAGTCTTCCTACGGCAAGCTGACCCTCTACCCCCAGTCCACCAACCTGCCGGGCACCGCGCTCGGTTCGTACCAGCTCCGCGGCTCCGCGGTGGTTCTCTTCGAGACGTCCTCGCAGACCCAGTACGACGGCATGAAGCGCAACGGCATGCTCGCCAAGATCGTCGAGACCGGGCTCGGCGGCCTGGTCGACGCCGTCGCGGACGGGTCGGTGAACTCCCTCGACACGGGCGTCTACGACGCCATCCCGAACCGCGTCACGCTGCCTTCCGACGGCCCCCGCGGCTGACGGAGCGAACGGCCCGCGGCATCTCCCGGTGGCCCCGTTCCCCCCTGGCTCCGCACCGGCACTTCGGTCCGGAGCCAGGGGAACCATCGCCCCGCCGGGAGATGCCGCACCGCGTTCTGCTCAGTCGCTCACCCCGCTCCTCGCGTACGGCGTGGCCCCCGCGCCGAAGGCGGCGGCGTCGACGTACAGCGCCGGGTTCCGGCAGTCGACGACGAGGGTCGCCGGCCACTGCGGGTCGTACTCGGTGCTCGCGGCCAGCCGGCGTACCGCCTCCCGCTTGTGCGGGCCGTGTACGGCCATCACCGCGCGGCGGCTGTGCGCGACGATGGTGCGTACGCCCACGGTCACGCCGTGCCGTGGCACCTCCGCCAGGTCGGAGAAGCCCGGGAAGGTGCCCATGTTGTCGGCGCGGGTGGTCTCGGCGAGCACCGTGATCCGGCTGCCCGCGTCCGCCGCCGTGCCCGGCGGGTTGAACGCGACGTGCCCGTCGGACGCGCCCGAGGCCAGCAGGAACAGGTCCACCCCGCCGGCCTCCGCCAGCCTCGCGTCGTACGCGGCCGGCTCCTGCGGGGACGGGAACCACACCGCGTCGGCGGGCATCGAACGGCCCGGGCCGGCCGCCGCGTTGAGCGGCCCGGCGATCTCCTCGGCGGCGAAGCGGTGGCAACTGAAGTGCGCGGCGTGGTCGATGTCCCGGAAGCCGCCGCCCGGCGCGGGCAGCACGTACTCGTCCATCATCGCGATCACGACGTGGCGCAGGTCGAGGTCGCGGGCCGCGGTCAGCCGGGCCAGCGCCCGGTACACCGGGCGGGGGCTACGGCCGCCCGGGCACCCCAGCACGTACCGGCGGCCGGCCTGCCCGGCGGCGGCGATGCCGTCGGCGATCTCGGCGGCGAGTGCCGCGCCGAGGCCGTCGGGGGTGGCGAAGACGCGGGGGGCGAGGGGGGCAGGCACGAAGTCACTCCTTGACGGCGCCCGCGAGCATGCCGCTGATCATGCGGCGCTGCAGGGCGAGGTAGGCGATGAGTACGGGCAGGGCGACCAGGACGGCCGCGGCGGCGGTGACCCCCGGGTCGCTGTTGCGTCGGTTGCCCGAGAAGAACGACAGCGCCAGCGGCGCCGTCTGCACGCTCGCGTCGTCGGGTACGAGCACCAGTGCCAGCAGGAACTCGTTCCAGGCGAAGAGGAACAGCAGGGTGGCCAGGGTGCCGATGGCGGGCAGGGCCATCGGCAGCAGGACCGAGCGCAGGGTCCGCAGCCGCGAAGCACCGTCCACGGAGGCCGCCTCGCGCAGCGCGGCGGGGGTGGAGACGAAGAAGGTGCGCATCCAGAAGATCGCGAACGGCAGCGAGAGGCCGATCTGCGGCAGGATCAGGCCGGCGTAGGTGTTGACCAGGCCCCAGTCCTTGAGCTGGTAGTACAGCGGGATGACGGTGGCCTCGTACGGCATGACCAGGCCGGCCAGCAGCAGTACCAGGAACACGCCCTTGAGCGGGAAGGGGAAGACCGCGAAGGCGTAGCCCGCGAGTACCGCCATCACCAGGGTGCCGATCACCACCGCGGTGGCGACCAGCAGCGACGACAGCAGCGGCTGCGCGTCGAGGCCGCGGTCCCAGGCTTCGGTGAAGTTGGCGAAGCTGATGCTGGTGGGCAGCGAGAATCCGCTGGTACGGGAGCCTGGTTCGCCGAGGGCGAGCAGCAGCACGGAGAGGAACGGATACAGGGCGACGCAGGCGGCGCCGATGAGGATGGCGTGGCCGATGGCGCTCTGGCGTCTGCTGACGCGCATGGTGTCAGCCCTCCTTCCCGCGCACCAGGCGCATGATCACGGCGGTGACCGCGAGTACGAGCACCGTCAGACAGACGGACAGGGCGGAGGCGGTGCCCACCTCGCGGGTGAGGAACGCGCCCTGGTAGATGAAGACGCTGGGCACCGACGTGGACGCGCCGGGGCCGCCGGCGGTGGTGTTCCACACCAGGTCGAAGTTGCGCAGCGCGTACGTGACGGTGAGGACCAGCGCGATGGCGATCTCCCCGCGCAGCGCGGGGAGCGTGACGGTGAAGAACTCCCGGACGGGCCCGCAGCCGTCGAGCCGCGCGGACTCGTACAGCTCGGTGGGGATCTTCTGCACGCCGGCCAGGAACAGCACCATGCACAGGCCGAACATCACCCAGGTGCCGACCAGGCCGACGGCGGGCAGCGCGGTGGCGTAGTCGCCGAGCCAGGCGCGGGTGAGCGAGCCGAGGCCGACGGCGCGCAGCGCGGCGTTCAGCGGGCCGTCGATGTCGTACACCCAGCGCCAGGAGACCGCGACCACGACGGTGGCCAGGATCTGCGGCACGAACAGCACGGCGCGGAAGAACGACAGCCCGCGCACCCGCATCCGCGACATCAGCCCGGCCAGCGCCAGACCGATGGCGACGGGCAGGACCGCGTAGAAGACGACGAAGACCAGCGAGTGGCCGAGGGCGGCGAGGATGCGGCTGTCGCCGAGCAGATCGCCGTAGTTGTCCAGGCCGGTCCAGCGGCCGACGGTGAGGCCGTCCCACTCGAAGAGCGAGATCCAGGCCGTCTGGCCGAGGGGGCGCAGGACGAACAGGCCGTAGCAGACGGCGGCGGGCAGCAGGTAGAGGAAGGAGGGCCAGTACTGGCGGGAGGCCCAGGCGCGCACCCGCCCGGACGCGCCGGTCCGCCGCGCCGGGGCGGCCCCCGCCTCTCCTGCCCCCGTGCCGGTGCCGGCGGTGCCGGAACGCGGCGTGCTGAGCGTGCTCATGAGGCGTCCTCGGCGCCGGCCTCGGCCGCCTCACGCTGCTCCGCGGCGAAGTCCTGCCAGTCCTTCTGGAGCGCCTCGGTGAACCCCGCGGGGCTGGTACGGCCGGACAGCAGGTCCTGGGTGGTGGCGCCGACGGTGTCGTACATCGTCGTCGACGCCCAGTCGAGATAGAAGTTCTGGCCGTCGTCGGCGAGCAGCTTCAGTCCGGTGTCGTTGACCGCGTCGGCCACCGGGCTGGTGGCCTCCGCGGAGCCGGTGACCGGGGTACGGCCGACGTCGGCGATGGTCTGGGCGAAGTCCTCGCTCATCAGCATGTCGAGGAAGGCGACGGCGGCGGGGAGCTTCTTCGTCTTGGCGGAGATGTGCCAGCCCATGCCCAGCGAGCCGACGGTGGCGCGGGTGCCGTCGGGGCGGGTCGGGAGGGTGAAGCCGACCTCGTCCTTCATCGTCTCCTGGAGCGCGGGCGCGTTCCAGGAGCCGGCCACGAGGAAGGCGCCCTTGCCGGCGGCGAACTTCGCGACCGCGTCGTCGGAGGAGATCCCGTCGTAGCCGCGGCCGAAGTAGCCGTCCTCGGCCCACTCCTGGACCGTACGGGCGGCGTCCTGCGTGCCCTTGTCCGCCACCGTCGCCCCGGGCACGCCGCTGACCCACGACCGGACATCCCTGCTGGACACGTTCTGGCCCTGGACCAGGCCGATGACCTGGCTGGCCGGGTACTTCTCGGCGTTGCCGAGCATGAGGGGCTGCTGGCCGGCGGCCTTCACCTCGTCCAGGGCGGCGGTGAACTCCTCGTACGTCCCGGGCGGCTCGATGCCGAGGCGGTCGAGGATCTCGCCGTTGTAGAAGACGCCGACGTACTCGGTCACCGGGCTGATGCCGTAGAGGCTGCCGGAGCCGAAGAGCGCGCCGTCCGGAGTCCAGCGGTACTGCTTGAGCGCGCCGTCGGTGTAGGTGTTCTCCCAGCCGTAGGTGCGCATCACGTCGTCGAGCGGGCGGAGCAGGCCGGCCCTGACCAGCGGGCCGTCGGTGCCGTAGCCCTGGTTGCCCTGGGCGAGGTCCGGCGCGTCGGAGCCGGAGAGGGAGTTGGGGACGGTCTTGAGCAGGTCGTCGAAGCCCTTGGTGACGACCTCGACCTCCACGTTCGGGTACGCCTTCTCGTAGCGCGGCACCAGTGCCTTCAGCGTCTGCTCCTCGCCGGCGTCGGCGAGGACGCGCAGGGTGGTGTCGCCCATCTTCGCGACGTCCTCGGGGGTGACGCGCTCGGTGATCCGCGGGCCTTCGAACCCGGAGGAGGCGGCCCCGCCGCCCGCCCCCGGGACGCCGCAGGCGCCCGCCAGCAGCGCCGTCAGGGCGATGCCTGCCGCTGCGGTGATACGCGGTTTTCTCATGAGTGCTCCGACGTGACGGGCCCGCGGCGTCGCGGGCTGTGGAAGTGGCGGAACCACCGGGGGTTGTCGGTCGTGTGCCGGGACGGGGATCGGGGCCGGAGTCAGGCACCGAGGGGGAGTGGACGGCTCAGCCGGGCGGCCCGGCGGGGGCTGCCGCGGCCCGCCGCGCCAGCCAGGCCCTGTTGGCTGCCTGCTCCGCGGCCACCTGCGGGTAGTCCGCCGCGGAGGTCGGGGCCCGGTCCTGCTCGACGAGCAGCCAGTCGCGGTAGCCGCCGGCCAGCAGTTCGGTGAGGAAGGCGTCGACGTCCACGTCACCGGAGCCGAAGGGCACGCACACGTCGGCCCACCACTCGTCGAAGTCCTTGCGGCCCTCGTCCTTGGCCCGCTGCAGCACCGCCACGCGCACGTCCTTGATGTGCACGTGGTCGACCCGCTCGCGCCAGCGCCGCAGGCAGCCGACGGGGTCCCCGCCGGCGAGCCGGACGTGCCCGGTGTCCAGGGTGAGCCCGACCTCGGTGAGCTCCAGCAGCCGGTCGACCTCCCAGGGGGATTCGATGTAGGTGGAGATGTGCGGGTGGAAGGAGGGGCGCAGCCCGTACGAGCGGGCCAGCGCGACCGCGCGCTCGGAGAGCCGCGCCAGCCGGTCCCAGCCCGCCTCGTCCAGGGCGAGCCTACGGTCGTCCCAGGCGCGGGCGGGGTTCTCCAGCAGCACCTGGCTGCCCTCGTCGGCGAGGATCGCCAGCGGCTGCTCACCCGACTGCTCGGCGCAGGCCGCCAGCTCGCGGCAGGTGCGCTCCATGCGCTCCATGTCGTACGCGACGACGTCGTCGCCGAGGGCGTAGTGCACGGGGATGTACGCGCCCACGGCGGCCAGCCCGTGGCCGGCGAGGGCCGCCGCGGTCTGCCGCGGAGTCCCGAAGAACCCGGGCGGACCCAGTTCGGTGCCCTCGTAGCCGGCCTCGGCCATGGAGGTCAGCAGCGCCTCGGGGGAGGCGCCGGCGCCGCCGGCGCCCTCGCCGTAGACGCCGTAGCTGACGGGCGCGTTGCCGAGGCGTACGCCCGCGGGGAGGTCGTGGCGCGTCATGCGGCCCGCCCCTTCCCGGCGGCCGCGGCCTCGCCGCCGACGCGCACGCCCTCGGCGGCGGCGATCGCGGCGAGCAGCGCCTGGAGGCAGCGCACGTCGGCGGCGGCGCCGGCGGCGTCCGAGCGGACGGGGGCCCCGGTGCGTACCGAGGCGGCGAACTCCTCCAGTTGCCGGACGAATCCGGTGTCGTACCCGTGCCGCAGGACGGCGTCCTGGCGTACACCGTCCTCGGCGCGCTCCACGCGCAGCGAGGAGCGGACGTCGACCAGGTAGGGAGGGGCCAGGTGCAGGGCGAGGCGCCCGTCGCGGGCGAGTACGGCGATCTCCTCGCCGTACTCCGGGTGGTCGGGCAGCCAGTTCCAGTTCACCACCAGCCGGGCATCCTGGCCCAGCGGGGCGGTGGCGAGCAGGCACGGTGGTTCGCCGCCGGATATCGGCCGGGGCCACAGCTCGGCGTGGTCGAAGCGGTCGGGGAGGGTGAGCCCGAGCGCGCGCAGCACGGACAGCTCGTGGATCACCGAGCCGTTGAGCACGTCGCGGTAGTAGCGGCCCAGTTCCTCGGGGACGTCGCCGAGCGCCTCGGCGGTGCGCACGGCCTCGTAGGTCTGCGCCTCCCGGAGTGCGGCGGGGTCGGCGTCGCGCGCGGCCGGCGCGAGCCGGAGGTGATCGACCTGCGGCTCGTCGGCCGGGTGCAGCACGGTGACGCGGACGGTGCGCGGGGTGTCCAGGCGGGCGAGCTCCGCGGCGGCGACCTCGGTCAGCGGGTCGTACATCTTCATGTAGCCGACCTGGAGCACCAGGCCGCGGGACGCGGCGAGTTCGCCCAGGACCGCCGCTTCCGCCGCGGTCAGGCAGAGCGGCTTCTCGGCCAGGACGTGCTTGCCGGCCTCCAGAGCGGCGCGGGCGTCCCGTGCGTGGGTGCCGGGGGTGGCGAGCAGCACCGCGTCGACGTCGGGGTCGGCCAGCACCTGCGCGTAGTCGTGGGTGGCGCGCACCCCCGTGCCGGCCCGGGCGGCGACCTCGGCCGCCCGCGAGGGCGACAGGTCGCAGACGACGACAAGCTCGACGTGCGCGCCGAGCCGGCGGACGGCGGGCAGGTGCACCGACTGGGAGATGGTCCCCGCGCCGACGACGGCGAGGCGGACCGGTGCGGGTACCGGCATCGAGGACTTCCTTGTGCTGGGACGCGAGGCGTGGCGGATCGGTGGCGGCGGAGTCCTGACCCGTATCGGGCCCGGATCCGCCATGCCCCGGATGATGCACCACCTCAGACCAGATAGTCCAGTGATCAGACCATATTGCGATCTGGTCTGGCGATTGGTTGCTCTGGTATTTTCCTGCCTGTGACCGAACTCGACGAGCCCGCAAGCGCCGGCCCCGCCGTCCAACTCGCCCTCCGCGAGCTGGGGATCCTCCTCGACAAAAGGGTCTGGGCGCCGGGCAGCCGGCTGCCCGGCGAACGCGCTCTGGCCGGACAGCTCGGCGTCAGCCGCAGCAGCCTGCGCCAGGCGCTTGCCATGCTGGAGTCCGAGGGCCGGGTGCACGCCTCCGCGCAGCGCGGGTGGTACGTCACGACGAGCGTGGTCAGCGAGCCGCCGAGCATCCTGAAGAGCTTCACCGACAACGCCCGCGAGCGCGGGCTGGTCCCCACCGGCCGCGTCCTGCACCGGCGGGTGCGCCCGGCGGCGTACGAGGAGTCGCGGCGGCTGCGCATAGCGCCCGCCGCCGAGGTGCTGGAGATAGCGCGCGTGCGCGGCCTCGACACGGTGCCGGTGTGCTTCGAGACCACCGTGCTGGTACGGGCCAGGGCGGCGGGGCTGGAGAGCGTCGATCTCACCGACCGCTCCCTCTTCGCGACGCTGGAGGAGGTCGCGGGCGTCCGCGTGCTGCGCAGTGCCTACTCGGCGCACGCCGACGCCGCGGACGCCGAGGCGGCCCGGCTGCTCGGCATCCCGGTGGGCTCCCCCGTCCTGGTCGGCGAGGAGATCACCTCCGACCAGGAGGACACGCCCGTCCTGCTGTGCCGCTCGGTCTACCGGGGAGACGCCTACCGCTTCGAGGCAACGCTGCACCGCTCACCGGACTGACGCTCCGCAGGCCGCCGGAGCACGGCACCCAAGCCCGGCGGGCAGCCGGGACGCGCACGCCCTCCGGGGCGGGAAGGCGACAAGCATGAGCACCACCACCGGCGTCACCGCCGCACTGGACGTCGGCGGCACGAAGATCGCCGCCGGCCTGGTGGCCGCGGACGGAAGACTTCTGCACCGGCACCAGACGCCGACCGCCGTCGCCCCCGGGGTCCGGCTGCGCGACCCGGGCCTGTCCGGCACCGCGGCAGGGCTGCGTGCCCTGCTGAAGCGAGCCGCGGAGCTGGACCTCGACGTCACCGCGATCGGCGCCGGCTTCCCCGAATACGTAGCCCCCGACGGCCTGCTGACGAGCCATGAGGTCCTGGCCTGGGACCGCCAGCCCCGCGACGTCCTCGCCGCCGAGGCGCCGGGGCTGCCCTGCGCCACCGGTTCCGACGTGCGCTGCGGCGCACTCGGCGAGGCCCGGTACGGCGCCGGCCGCGACTACGACGGGTTCCTGTACGTCTCCCTCGGCACCGGCCTGTCCTCCACCCTGGTGCTCGACGGCGTCCCGGTGCCCGGACACCGCGGCGAGGCCATCGCACTCGGCGAGTTCGAGGTCCCCGCCTCGGTCGACCCCGGCTGGCAGGGCACCCTGGAGTCCTACTGCTCCGGGCGCGGCATCGGAGACCGGTACACCGCGCTCGGCGGCCCGGCCACCCCCGGGGCCCGGGAGGTGGCGCGCCTCGCGACCGCCGGCGACACCGCGGCCGGCCGCGTCCTCGACGGCGCCGGCGCCGCGCTCGGCACCGTACTCGCCATGGCGGTCCGGCTCCTCGACCCGCCCGCGGTCGTCCTCGGCGGCGGCCTCGGCAGCGCACCGGGGCGGCTGCGCACCGCGCTGGACCACGCGTACCACCGCAGGACCGCCGCCCGCCCCGGCCCTCCGCCCCTGCTCACCGCGGCACTGGGCCCGGACGCCGCGCTCATCGGCGCCGCCTGCCTGGTGTCGCTCCCCGTCGTGAGGCCGGGGAGACCGGGCCGCTGAGCCGCCCGCGCGACCGTGGCGGTACCTGGGTACGGGCCCGGGTGGCGCCCCCGGACGTTTGATCGCATGCTGCAGGGAGACCCGGGTGCAGGAGTGGTCGTCTTCCCGCGGAGGTGACGGATCGCGTGCCGCGCGAACGGATCGTGGTCGTGGGCGCCGGTTTCGCCGGCTACCAGGCTGCTCGCACGCTGGCCCGGCGGGCGCCGGACGGCGCCGAGATCGTGCTCATCAACCCGAACGACTACTTCCTGTACGTTCCCATGCTGCCGTACGTCGCCACCGGCGTGCTCGAAGCGCGTCACATCTGCGTCCCGCTGGCCCGGCTCCGGCCGCGCGTGCGGCTGGTGCTCGGCGAGGTGGACACCGTCGACCTCGACGGTGGACGGGTGCTGTGGACCGGTCCCGAGGGCGACCGCGGAGAGACCCCGTTCGACCGGCTGGTGGTCACCGTCGGCAGCGTCAGCAAGCTGCTGCCCGTCCCGGGCGTCGCCGAGCACGCGCACGGCTTCCGCGGCATCCCCGAGGCGCTGTACCTGCGCGATCACGTCACCCGGCAGATCGAGCTGGCCGCAAGCACCGGGGACGAGGAGGAGCGTGCGGCGCGCCGCACCTTCGTCGTCGTCGGCGCCGGCTACACGGGCACCGAGGTGGCGGCGCACGGCGCGCTGTTCACCAGGGCGCTGGACCGCCGCTACGACGCCCGGCGCGACGGCCCGCGCCCGCGCTGGATGCTGCTCGACATCGCCCCGCGCATCATGCCGGAGATGGACGAGCGGATGTCCCGCTCCGCCACCGACGTGCTGCGCCGGCGCGGCGTCGACGTGCGCACCGGCAGGTCGGTGAAGGAGGCGACGAGCGACGGTGTGCTGCTGGACGACGGCGAGTTCGTCGGCACCCGCTCGCTGATCTGGTGCGTGGGCGTGCGGCCGGACCCGCTGGTGGAGTCCGTGGGCCTGCCGCTGGAGAAGGGCCGGCTGGTCGTCGACGAGTTCCTGAACGTCCCCGGGCACCCCGAGGTGTACGCCTGCGGCGACGCCGCCGCCGTGCCGGACCCGAACAGGCCCGGCGAGTACACGACGATGACCGCGCAGCACGCGGTGCCCCAGGGCCGGCTCGCCGGCCGCAACGTCGCCGCCTCCCTCACCGGCGGGCGGCAGCAGCCCTACCGGCACCGTCCGCGCGGCTTCGCCGTCGACCTAGGTGGCGTCAGCGCGGCCGCCGACCCGTTCGGCGTCCAGGTCGCGGGCCCGCTCGCGGCCGCCCTCACCCGCGGCTACCACCTGCTGGCCATGCCCTCCGGGCGCGCCCGGGTCGCGGTCGACTGGACCATGGACGCCCTCCTGCCACGGCAGGCGGTGCAACTCGGGCTCGTGGGCCCCTGGTCGGTCCCCCTGGACACCGCCTCCCCGGAGACGCCACGCATCCCCGACGGCCGGGAGTGAACACGCCGGGCCGGACCTCGTGCCGCCCACCTCCGCGGTAGCGGCCGGACGGCGGCCGTCGCGCTCATGGCCGCCTGCGGCGGCCCTCCGCCGTCGTCGCGGGGGGCCCGGCGCCGGAGCCGTCGGGCGCGGCGACACGCGCCCCGGTCCGTAGATCCCGGATCCGGGCTTTTTATCGGTAATGTCCAGTTGTACGCGTCGGTACGCATGGTGCGGTCACGGGTTTCGCCCGGCGCAGCGTGGTACCCCAGCGCTGGGACCGACACCGGAGCGCGCCCCGGGAGGCGGCATATGGAACACCGGATCACCCTTCGGGTGGACGGCACCGAGAGGTCCGTGACGGTCGACTCGCGCACCACGCTGCTCGACGCGCTGCGTGAGCGTCTGGGGGTGACCTCACCGAAGAAGGGCTGCGACCACGGCCAGTGCGGCGCCTGCACGGTGCTGCTGGAGGGCCGTAGACAACTCGCCTGCCTCGCCCTCGCCGTCGCGCACGACGGTGACCGGGTGGTCACCGCGCAGGGTCTCGGCGAGGTGCGTGGCGACGGCGGACTGCACCCGGTGCAGCGGGCGTTCATCGAGCAGGACGGCTTCCAGTGCGGCTACTGCACACCGGGCCAGGTCTGCTCCGCCGTCGGCATGCTCGACGAGGCGGAGGCCGGCCACCCCAGCCACGTCACCCGGGACCTGACCCCGCACGGCGCGCCGGACTCGTCCGTACCGCTCGACGACGAGGAGATCCGTGAGCGGATGAGCGGCAATCTGTGCCGGTGCGGGGCGTACGTCAACATCGTCGCCGCGGTGCGCCAGACCGCGACGGCATCGCGGGGGGCGTCGTGATCCCCTTCGAGTACCGCCGGGCCGCCGACGCCCGGGAGGCGGTGGCCACCGTCGCCGCCCGCCCCGACGCCGTGTTCCTCGGCGGCGGCACCAACCTGGTCGACCACATGAAGCTGGGCGTCGCCACGCCGGACATGCTCGTCGACGTGTCGCGGCTGCCCCTCACGGAGGTGGAGGAGACTCCCGGCGGCGGGCTGCGCATCGGCGCGACGGTGCGCAACAGCGACCTGGCCGCCCACCCCCTGGTACGGCAGCGGTACCCGGCGCTGGCCCGGGCGCTCCTCTCAGGCGCCTCCGGGCAACTGCGCAACGCTGCCACCACCGGCGGGAACCTGCTGCAGCGCACCCGCTGCCGCTACTTCCAGGACGTCACCACACCGTGCAACAAACGCGAACCCGGCTCCGGCTGCGCCGCGATCGGCGGCTGGGACCGGCACCACGCGGTGCTCGGGGCCTCCGAACTCTGCATCGCCGTGCACCCCTCCGACATGGCGGTGGGCCTCGTCGCCCTGGACGCGACGGTGCATGTGCTCGGCCCGGACGGCGCCCGTACGCTGCCGCTCGCCGACCTGCACCGGCTGCCGGGAGACGCCCCGGAGCGGGACACGGTGCTGGCGCACGGCGAGCTGATCACCGCCGTCGAGCTGCCGCCGGCGAGCGACATGACCCGGCGGTCGGCGTACCGCAAGGTCCGGGAGCGCGCCAGCTACGCGTTCGCGCTGGTGTCGGTCGCCGCCGCGCTGGACGTGGACGACGACGGTGTCGTACGGGACGTGCGGATCGCGCTCGGCGGCGTCGCCCACAAGCCGTGGCGCGCCGCGCGGGCGGAGGACGTGCTGCGCGGCGCTCCCGCGGCGGAGGAGTCCTTCCGCCTGGCCGCCGACGCCGAGCTGGCCGCCGCCGAGGTACGGGACGGCAACGCGTACAAGGTGCCGCTGGCGCGCAACACCATGGTCGCGGTCCTGCGCGACCTCACGGAGGCAAGGCGATGACCACACTCCGCCCCCGCGCCGTCGGCACCCCGCTGCGGCGCCTGGAGGGCCCGGCCAAGGTGACCGGGACCGCCCGCTACGCGTTCGAGCATCCCCTCGAAGAGCCGCTGTACGTCCACCCCGTGCAGGCCACCGTCGCCCGCGGCCGGATCACCGGCGTGGACACCGAGGCGGCCGCGGCCTGTCCCGGCGTCGCGGCCGTGCTCACCCCCCGCGAGGTGCCCCGGCTGGAGGACACCGGCGACGAGGAACTGGCGGTGCTGCAGTCCGGCATGATCGCCTTCCGCGGCCAGCTCGTGGGTGCGGTGGTCGCCGAGGACCCGGAGACCGCCCGGCACGCGGCGTCCCTGGTGCGGATCGCCTACGAGGACGAGCGACCCGACGTCGAGCTGCGCACCGACCGCGACGACCTGTACGCCCCGGAGACCGTCAACCCCTTCTTCGCCACCGACACCGAGGACGGCGACGTCGACGCGGCGATGGACCGGGCCCCGGTCGCCGTCGACGTCACCTACACGACGCCGATGGAGCACAACAACCCGATGGAGCCGCACACCACGGTCGCCGTGTGGCAGCCGGACTCCGCGGTGCGGCTGCTGCTCTACGCCTCCACGCAGGGCGTGCACACCGTACGCACCGCCCTCGCCCCGCTCTTCGGGCTGGAGGCCGACCAGGTGCGGGTGATCTCTCCGCACGTCGGCGGCGGGTTCGGCTCGAAGGGCATGCCGCACGCGCACGACGTGCTCGCCGCGCTGTGCGCCAGGGCGGTGCCGGGCCGGCCGGTGAAGCTGGCGCTCACCCGCCAGCAGATGTTCACGCTCGCCGGGCACCGCACCCCCACGATCCAGCACCTGCGGCTGGGCTGCGAGACGGACGGCCGAATCACCGCGATCGGCCACGACGTGGTCGAACACACGGCCCGTATCAAGGAGTTCGCCGAGCAGACCGCCGTCGGCACCCGGATGATGTACTCTGCGGCCCACCGCCGCACGTCGCACCGGCTGGCGGCGCTGGACGTACCCGTGCCTTCCTGGATGCGGGCGCCGGGCGAGTGCCCGGGCTTCTTCGCGCTGGAGTGCGCGATGGACGAACTGGCCGCCGCCTGCGGCCTGGACCCGGTCGAGCTGCGGGTACGCAACGACCCGCCGGAGGACCCGGAGACCGGACGTCCGTGGTCCGGGCGGAAGCTGGTGGAGTGCCTGCGCGAGGGCGCCCGCCGCTTCGGCTGGGACCGGCGCGCCGCCGCTCCCGGCGCCCGGCGCGAGGGACGTGAACTGGTGGGCCTCGGCGTGGCGTCCTCCACGTACCCGTACTACGCGAGCCCGGGCTCGGAGGCGCTGGTCCGCCACGAGGGCCAGGGCCGCTGGACGGTGCGGATCGGCGCGGCCGACATCGGCACCGGGACCTGGACGACCCTCACCCAGATCGCCGCCGACGCGCTGGACGCGACGCCGGACGACGTGATGCTGCAGATCGGCGACACCGCACTGCCCCCGGCGACGGTGGCGGGCGGCTCCTCCGGCCTCGCGTCCTGGGGCTCGACGGTGGTCGCGGCCGTCCGCACCTTCCGCGAGCGGCACGGCGACGACCCGGCGCCGGGCGCCGAGGCCCGCGCCGGCACGCCGGAGAACCCGGACCAGAAGAAATACGCGCTGCACTCCTTCGGCGCGCACTTCGCCGAGGTACGGGTCGACGCCGATACCGGCGAGATCCGCGTGCCGCGGATGCTCGGGGTCTTCTCCGCGGGCCGCATCGTCAACCCGCGCACCGCCCGCTCCCAGTTCCTCGGCGGGATGACCATGGGCCTGTCGATGGCGCTGCACGAGCACACCGTGCTGGACCCGCGCACCGGGCACGTGGTGAACAACGACCTCGCCGACTACCACATCGCCTCGCACGCGGACGTCCGCGACATGGACGCGGTCTGGCTGGACGAGGAGGACCCGCACAGCAACCCGATGGGCACACGCGGCATCGGCGAGATCGGGATCGTGGGCTCGCCCGCGGCCGTGATCAACGCGGTGTACAACGCGACGGGCGTGCGCGTACGGGACCTGCCGGCGACCCCGGACAAACTGCTGGCGGGCCTGGACGCACTGCGCGCATGACGTCTCCCGGGCATCGGGATCGCGTTCATCGACGCGCCGTGGCAGTCGCTGCGGGACACCAGGGTGCGCGGGGCGGCGCGGAGCTGCGGCAGCGCGGGGGAGGAGCACCCGGAGGGGCGTTCAGCGGCCCGCCGCCGGCCGCGGCCGGTAGTTCCGCACGGTGGCGACCGAGCCGGCGACGGTGGCGACGATCAGCGCCACGACCATGAACCAGGCGCCGACGAAGGCGCTTGCCGGGCTCGGCTCGTAGAGCCTGTCCGCCGCGCTGACCACGACGAGGGCGACCAGGTTGAAGACCCCCGCGACCGGGGCGGCGACCGGCGCGCCGCGGCCGGGCAGGAACGCGACCAGCGCCGCTGCCGCCAGGATGGCGACGAGGCCGGGCGGGATCGTCGGGGTGTCCGTCACCCCGGCCGCCATCTGGACCGCGAAGCCGGCGGCGGCGACCAGAAGGGCGGCGACCGTCAGGTTGCGGCCGGCGGTGTGTCTGTCTCGCAGGCTCATGAGATCTCCTCGTCCTGTGCTGCCTGTGTGTGCGAGATGGGCTGTTCCGGTTCGCCGGTGAGGGTCTCGGCGTGGCGCAGCAGCGTCAGCAGCATGTCGGTGAGAGCCGCGCTCTGCTCGCTGTGGCGCCCACCCAGGGGAGCCAACCGCTCTTCCTCGAGCCTGAGGACCTCTGCCCGGGCGGCGGTGACCACCTCGGCGCCGCGTTCGGTCACGGTGAGCTGCACCGCCCGGGTGTCGCCTGGATGGCCGGTGCGTTCCACCAGCCCCGCCCGCTCCAGCGCCCGCGTCAGCTTGGAGACGTGCATCGGCTCCAGCCCGATGAAGTCGGCCAGTTCCCGCTGCCGCGGACGGGCTCCGCCGGCCGAGAACGCGGCGAGCGAGGCCAGGACGCCGTACTGCGACGACGTGAGTCCCAGCGGTGCGAGGGCCCGGTCGATCGCCGTCCGCCAGCGGAGATTCAGGTGCCAGACCAGGAAGCCCGTCGAGGGCGATGGCCGGTCGGTCGGTGCAGGCATGGAGAGATTATATACATGTTTACTGTAAGCAAGTTTAGTATCTGTCCGCGCACGCTCGCCCCGTCCGCGCCGCGGGCTTCCCTTTGCTCGTCAGGCGTCGGCGAGGAGGGGGTCGTACGGGGTGCCGGTGCGGCGGCCCGCCATGAAGGAGAGGAAGTCGCCCACGAAGGCGCTGCGGCCGTAGGTGTCGTCGGCGGTGGTGAGGTCGCGGTGAAAGGCGGTGCGGAAGAGGGTTCGGTATTCCTCCGCGTCGATGCTCCCGCTGCCGTCCTTGTCGGTGGCGTCGAAGAGGACCTCGGCGACCCGGATGAGCGCGGGTCCGGCGAGGGAGGGGACGGCGATGGCGTACTCCTCGGCGCTGACGCGCCCGTCGCCGTCCGTGTCGAGGGCGGCCTGGAGCTCGCGCCACCAGGCGGCGAAGGCGTCGTAGAGCCGGGCCTCCTCGGGTTCGTCCAGGTCGAGGCGGGTGGAGAGTTCGCGTGCCATGGCGGCGAGGTCGGGCCAGTCGACGTGGCCGTCGCCGGTCTGGTCCAGCACCCGGAGGAAGAACTCCTCCGCCGAGCGCCGGTTCTCTGCCGTCGCCGCCGAAGGCGCCGGGCCGGGGCCGGTGTCGCCGCCCAGGGGGGTGAGGAGCCGGAGCAGGGCCGAAGCCCGCTTCATCCGGGCGCGCAGGGCGGTTGCGGTACGGGCGCGGGGGTCGTCGCCGCCGGGCGGGAGCGAGAGGGTTTCGATGATGCTCTCCGCGTTGATCCAGCCCTCGGGCAGGAAGCGGGCGAGCCCCGCGGCGAGGTAGGCGCCCTGCATGAGGGCGGGGGCGCCCGGCATCTCGGGCAGGCCCGCCCGGCGCCGGTAGGGCTCGGGGAGCGAGGCCACGGTGATCGCGCCGATGAGCGGACCGGCGACGGCGCGGCCGGCCGCCCACAGTGCCGGCGCGCCGTCGAGCAGCGCGGGCGCGGGCAGGTGGTCGAAGAGCCGGTAGAGGATGACGCGGGCCGCCTCGGTGTTCTCCAGCTCGTTCTCGACGACCCGGTCGAAGTACGGCCAGAAGTCGTTCAGCTCCTCGGGGAGTTCCGCGGCGTCGCCGTCGAGCGCGGCGAGGAACGCGCGGTACTCGGCGTACATCCGCTCCATCGTGTCCTGGCCGAGCGGCTGGCCGCTCAGCCGGCACATGGTGACGGCGCTCTCGAAGAGGGTGGCGACCACCCAGGCGCGGGTCGCGCGGTCCATCGCGTCGTAGGCGCGGCCGCGGGAGTCGGAGCCGCTCATGCGGGCGTGCAGCCGGTTGAGCCGGGCGGCCTCCCGTTCGCGTACCGCGGGGTCGGCGCCGAACATGCGCCGCATGCTGAGGAAGGTGTTGCGCAGCCGGCGCCAGGGGTGGGCGACGAAGACCGAGTTGTCGACGAGGGCGGCGCCGATCTGCGGGTGAGCCGCCTCCAGCACCGTGGCGCGGATGATGGCCAGGGCCCAGCGCGGGTCGTCGAAGAAGCCGCTGAACTTCGATTCCGGGCCGAACAGGGGCGCCCCGCCGGCCGTTCCCGCGGTTTCGGTGGTCATGAGGGGTCTCCGTTCGTCCGGGCGGGTACGCCGCCGAAGCGGCGGTCGCGGCGCCGGTAGGCGTGCAGGTGGGCGAGGAAGTCGGGAGCCCGGAAGTCCGGCCAGAGCACCTCGGGGAAGACCCACTCGGCGTAGGCGACCTGCCAGAGCATGAAGTTGGAGATGCGCTGCTCACCCGAGGTGCGGATGACCAGATCCACGTCGGGGGTGTCGGGGAAGGGCAGGTGGTCCGCGAAGAGCCGCTCGGTCACCTCGTCGGCGGGCGTCCCGCTGCGGATCAGCGACCTGGCGGCCTCGACGATGTCCCGGCGCCCGCCGTGGTCGAAGGCGACGGTGAGCGTCATCCCCCGGTTGCCGGCGGTGAGCTCCGCCAGGTCGTAGAAGTCCCGGGCCAGTGCACGGGGGATACGCGGGTCGGCGACCCCGAGGAAACGGCAGCGGATGCCGCGCGCGAGCAGCAGCGGCGCATGCTTGCGTACGACCCTGCGCACCAGCCGCATCAGGAACTCGACCTCGGTGCCGGGGCGGATCCAGTTCTCGGTGGAGAAGGCGTACAGGCTGAGCCACTCCACGCCCGCGGTCCTGGCCGCCTCGATGACGTCGATGACCGCGGCCTCCGCGGCCCGGTGACCCGCCGTACGGGGAAGTGAACGCTGCTGCGCCCACCGGCCGTTGCCGTCCATCACGCACGCCACGTGCCGCGGTCCCGCACGCACCGCCCCGTCCGGAGCGGCACGGCCGCCCGCACCGCGTTCGGTCACGCCCACCCTGTGCCGCTCCCGCCTCGCCCACGCCCCACCGGCGCGTTCCCTCCTGAAGTCTGGCAGCGCGAACGGGCCCTTCACCGCCGAACGAGTGGCCGTCACCCTCGACTCGTACGTTCGAATTTCCCCGGGTTCCGGAGCGGCGAACTCGCGCCGCCGTCCCTTCATCGGGGGCGACGCGCGCCTGTCATCCGGAGAGGGACAGATATCGGTCTATCGGACCGCAGATCATTCCTTCGAGTGCTATGTGGGGCCGAGTGCCGGAATATCCAGCACCCGCTGGCACGATGATCCACATCTTCCTCCGCGGGCCGAAGCGCCCCAAGCCACCGTTCTCCAGCAGAGTTTGCCGCACCAGCAGGAGGTACGCCGTTGTCCCGTAGCCAGGTCTCCGCAGCGCACGGCGGCGCCGGCGCGCCGCTCCGCGACCGGCCGGCCGATGCACCGGACACCCTGCCGGTGACGGCGGGGCAGCGGGAAGTGTGGCTCGCCGAGCAGCACTCCCCGCACCACCGGTCCGCCCTGCGGCTCGGCGAGTACCTGGCGATCGACGGGCCCGTGGAGCGGGACCTGTTCGAGGCGGCGCTGCGCCATGTCGTCGGCGAGGCCGATGCGTTGCGCGTACGGCTGGTGCCGGGCGCGGACGGTCCCGTACAGGTGCTGGAGCGCGAACCGCCGTGGCGGCTCGCCTTCGCCGACCTCAGCGGCGCACCCGATCCCGAGGCGGCCGGGCGGGCGTGGGTCGACGCCGACGTGGCCCGGCCCATGGACCTGGCCGCGGGGCCGCTCTTCAGCTTCGCGCTCCTCAAGCTCGGTCCCGACCGGTTCTGGTGGTATCACACGTACCACCACGCTGCGGTCGACGCCTTCGGCTACGCGCTGGTGGCCCGCCGGGTCGCCGAGGTCTACACGGCCCTCGTACAGGGCCGGGAGGCCGGGCCCTCGCCCTTCGGCCCGCTGGCGGCGCTGGTCCAAGCCGACCGGAAGTACCAGGACTCGGCGGACCGGACCGCGGACCGGGCGTACTGGAAGCGGCAGTTGGCCGGCTGGACCCGCGCCGCCACCGCCGACGCGAGCGCCGTGCACGACGCCGCCGCGCGGCTGCCGCAGCAGCGCCCGGCGTCCGGGGGACCCGGGGCGGAGCGGCCCGTCGCCGCGGACCCCGCGCAGCCGGCCGTGCCGCGCACCCCGCTGCTGCCGCTGCTGCGCCCCGAGGCGCTGCGCGCCGCCGCGCGGCGCGCCGGGATCTCCCGCTTCCGCCTGGTGTTCGCCGCCGTCGCGCTGTACGAGCACCGCCGCACCGGCGCCCGCGACGTCGTCGTCGGCCTCACCGTCGCGGGCCGGACGGGACCGGCCTCCCGCACCACCCCGGGGATGCTGGCCAACAGCGTGCCCGTACGCCTGACCGTGCGGCCCGGGATGCCGCTGCGGGACCTCCTCGCCCAGGTCGACGACCGCATGCGGGAAGCGGTCGAGCACCAGCGCTACCGCGCCGAGGACCTGCACCGCGACCTCGGCCTCTCCCGCGGCCCCGGCACGGCGTACACGCCGATGGTCAACCTCATCGGCTTCGACTACGACATCTCCTTCGCCGGCCACCGCTGCACCGCCCACAACCTGTCGTTCCCGCTGGCCGCCGACCTCATGATCATGGTGTGGGACCGCCGGGACGGCACCGGCCCGCACATGCGGCTGCATGCCCCGCCCGGCGCGTACGGCACGGCGGAACTGGCGGACACCCAGCGGCGGCTGCTGGACTCGGTCGCACATCTGGCCGACGCCGATCCGGACCTCCCCGTCGGGCGGCTCGACGCGCTGCCCGGCGCCGAGCGGCGGCAGTTGCTCGCGCTCGGCGACGCCACCGCGGCCGCCGCACCGCCCGCTCCGGTCGCGGCGCTCTTCGAGGCGCAGGTGCGCCGGACGCCCGGGGCGCCCGCCCTGGAGTCCGCCGGCACCGCCGTGTCGTACGCGGAGCTGAACGCCCGCGCCAACCGGCTCGCGCACGCCCTGGCGGCCCGGGGGATCGGGGCGGAGGACGTCGTCGCGCTCGTGCTGCCGCGTTCGGTGGACCTCGTCGTCGCCGAACTCGCCGTGCTGAAGGCCGGCGCCGCCTATCTGCCGGTCGACCCCGGATACCCGCCCGCGCGGCGGAAGTTCATGCTCACCGACGCCCGCCCCGCGCTGGTCCTGGACGACCCGCGCACCCTCGCCGAGCTGGCCGCCGGGCAGCCCGCCACCGACCCGGGCATCGCCGTCGACCCCCGGCGCCCGGCGTACGTGATCTACACCTCCGGCTCCACCGGCCGCCCCAAGGGCGTCATGGTGCCGCACACGGGCGTCGCGTCCCTCGTCGCGTTCCACACCGAGCGGCTGCGGATCACCCCCGGCAGCCGCTTCCCGCAGTTGGCCTCGCCCAGCTTCGACGCCTGCACCTGGGAGATGTGCGTCGCCCTCCTCACCGGCGCCACCCTCGTCCTCGCCCCCGGGGACGACCCGCTGTCCGTCCTCACGGAACCCGGCTTCGGCATCACCCACGCCTTCGTGCCGCCTTCCGCGCTCGCCGCGGTCGCGGAGCAGGACAGCCCAGTCACGACGCTCGCGGTCGGCGGCGAGCCGGTGCCGCCGGGACTGGTCGCGCGCTGGGCCCCCGGCCGGCGGCTGATGAACGTCTACGGGCCGACCGAGACCACCGCGATGGTGACCACCAGCCTCCCGCTCACCCCCGACGGCACCGCCCCGCCCATCGGCAGGCCGCACTCCGGCACCCGCCTCTACGTCCTCGACGGCGCGCTGCGCCCCGTACCCGTGGGCGCATCCGGCGAGTTGTACATCGCGGGGGTCTCCCTGGCCCGCGGCTATCTGCGCCGGCCGGGGCTGACCGCCCTGCGGTTCGTGGCCGACCCGTACGGCCCGCCCGGCACCCGGATGTACCGGACCGGGGACGTGGTGCGCTGGCGCGCGGACGGCCAGGTGGACTACGTCGGCCGCGCCGACCGCCAGGTCAAGATCCGCGGCTTCCGCATCGAGCAGGAGGAGGTCGAGGCGGCGCTGCTCGCCTGCCCCGGCGTCGCCCGGGCCGCGGTCCTCGCCCGCCGCGACCCGCCGGGCGGCGACCTGCGGCTCGTCGCGTACGTCGTGGCCGCCGAGGACGGCCTCAGCGCGCCCCTGCTGCGCGCGCGGCTGTGCGCCCGGCTGCCCGGCTTCATGGTGCCCGCGGAGTTCGTCATGCTCGGCGACCTGCCGCTGAACGCCAACGGGAAGATCGACCGCGACGCCCTGCCCGCCCCCGAGCCGGACCCGGACGAGGCCGCGGGCGCGCCGCCGCGCACCCCGCGCGAGCGGCTGCTGTGCGAGCTCTTCGCCGACGTGCTCGGCGTGCCGCGGGTCGGCGCCGACACCGACTTCTTCGCCGTCGGCGGCCACTCGCTCCAGGCCATCCGCCTGGTCGCCAGGATCCGCACCGCCCTCGGCGCCGACCTCGCGCTCAGCGCGCTCTTCGAAGCGCCGACCCCCGCCCGGCTGGCTGCCCGGCTCGACGGCGCGGGCCCGGCCCGGCCGGCGCTCACCGCGGCGACGGGGCCCGCGGCCGAGGCGGCACCGCTGTCGTACGCGCAGCAGCGACTGTGGTTCCTGCACCGCGCCGAGGGCCCGGCCGCCACGTACAACATCCCCCTCGCGCAGCGGTTCACCGGCGAACTCGACCGGGACGCGCTGGAGCGGGCCCTGGGCGACGTCGTGGCCCGGCACGAGAGCCTGCGCACCGTCTTCCCCGACACCGGCGGCGACGGCACCGGGCCGCGGCAGCGGATCCTCGGCGCCGCCGCGGCCCGGCCCGCGCTTCCCGTCACCGAGGTGGCCGGCGCGGCGGAGCTGCGGCGGAAGTTGGCGGAGGCCGTGCGCTACGCCTTCGACCTGGCCGTCGAACCGCCGCTGCGCGCCGAGCTGTTCGTGCTCGGCCCCGCCGACGCCGTCCTGTGCCTGGTCATCCATCACATCGCCGCCGACGGCTGGTCCATGGCCCCGCTCACCCGCGACCTGGCGACCGCGTACGCCGCCCGCCTGCGCGGAGAGGAGCCCGACTGGGCGCCGCTGCCGGTCCGTTACACCGACTACACCCTCTGGCAGCGCCGCCTCCTGGGCGCCCCCGGAGACCCCGACGGCCTGCTGCACCGCCAGCTCGCCCACTGGACGGCGGCGCTCGCCGGCCTGCCCGACGAGATCGCGCTGCCCCGCGACCGGCCCCGGCCCGCCGTCGCCTCGTACGCGGGCGGCCGGGTCCTGCTGCGCATCGACGCGGAACTGCACGCGGCGCTCGCGGAGGTGGGCAGCCGCTCGGGCGCCAGCCTGTTCATGGTGCTGCACGCGAGCCTCGCGGCGCTGCTCACGAGGCTCGGCGCGGGCACCGACCTGCCGGTCGGCAGCGTCATCGCCGGCCGTACCGACGAGGCGCTGGACGACCTGGTGGGCTTCTTCGTCAACACGCTGGTGCTGCGCACCGACACCTCCGGCGACCCCGCCTTCGCGGAGCTGGTGGAGCGGGTACGGGACACCGCGCTGGCCGCGTACGCCCACCAGGACGTGCCCTTCGAGCGGCTCGTCGAAGCGCTCAACCCGCCCCGGTCCCCGGGCCGCCACCCGCTGTTCCAGATCGCGCTCTCCGTCGACGCCGACGAGACCGCGGAGTTCAGGCTTCCCGGGCTGCGCACCTCCCGGATCCGGGTGCCCACGCGGACGGCCAAGTTCGACCTGGACATCGGCATCGGCGAGCGGCGCTCCGCGGCGGGCGAACGCCTCGGCCTGACCGGCACCCTCGACTACGCCACCGACCTCTTCGACCACACCACGGTGCAGGACTTCGCCGACCGCTGGGTGCGCCTGCTGCGCGCTGCCGTGGCCGAACCCGGGCTGCCGATCAGCCGCATCGACGTGCTGACCGGCGCCGAGCGCCGGCTCCTCGTCGGCAGCGCGGACGGAGACGCCGGCACCGACGCAGACGCAGACGCGGACGGCGTCGCCCACGCGGACGCCGACGCCGGCACGGACGTGGACGGCGACCGCGAGGCGGCGCCCGCGCGCACGCTCACCGAGCTGTTCGCCGCGCGGGTACGCGCCACCCCCGGCGCGGTCGCCGTCGCGGCGGCCGGTACGGAGCTGACGTACGCGGCACTCGACGCCCGCGCCAACCGGCTCGCGCACGCCCTCGCCGCTCGCGGCGCCGGCCCCGAGGACATCGTGGCCGTCGCCCTGCCCCGCTCCGCCGACCTCGTCGTGGCCCTGCTCGCGGTCCTCAAGGCCGGCGCCGCCTACCTGCCCCTCGACCCCGGCTACCCGGCCTCGCGCCTCGCCGCCATGGTCGCCGACGCCCGCCCCGTGCTGCTGCTCACGGACACCGCCACCGCCGCCTCCGGCACCCTCGGCGCCGGCATCCCGCGGCTGCTGCTCGACGACCCGGCGCAGGCCGCCGAACCGGCGGACCTGCCCGGCACGGCACCCGCGCCGGGACCGCGGCCCGGCCACCCGGCGTACGTCATCTACACCTCCGGCTCGACCGGCGCGCCCAAGGGCGTCGTCGCGCGGCACGCGAGCGTCGCCGCCGTCGCGGAGCGGTACGGGAAGCAGGTCTTCGGCCCGGTGGCCCGGCGCGCAGGCGGCCGGCCGCTGCGGATCGCGCTCACCGCCTCGGTGTCCTTCGACGCCTCCTGGGGGCAGCTCGCGGCCCTCACCGCGGGCCACGAGCTGCACGTGCCGGACGACCGTACGTGGACGGACGCGGACCGGTTCGTGGCATGGCTCGGCGAACGGCGCATCGACAGCGTCGACGTCACGCCCTCGCACATGCAGGTCCTCTGCGACCGCGGCCTGTTCGCGGACGGGCGCCCGCGGCCCGCCCTCGCCGTCCTCGGCGGCGAGGCGCTGCCGGAAGGACTGTGGCGGGAGCTGCGCGCGGTCCCCGGGCTGACCGCCCACAACATGTACGGGCCCACCGAGTGCACCGTCGACTGCGTGCAGGCGCGGCTCGACGCCACCCGCACGCCCGTGCTCGGCCGGCCCGTCCCCGGCGCCCGCGCGTACGTCCTGGACGCGGCGCTGCGCCCGGTGCCGCCCGGCGTGACCGGCGAGCTGTACGTCGCCGGGACCGGCCTGGCGCGCGGCTATCTGCGCCGCCCCGGCGAGACGGCCCTGCGGTTCGTGGCCGACCCGTACGGCCCGCCGGGCGCGCGGATGTACCGCACCGGGGACCTCGCCCGCCCCCGCCGCGACGGCCGGCTCGACTTCGCGGGACGCGCCGACGACCAGGTCAAGATCCGCGGCCACCGCGTCGAACCCGGCGAGGTCGAAGCCGCCCTCGCCGCCCATCCCGCGGTCGCCCGCGCCGCGGTGGTCGCCCGCGCCGACCAGCGCGGCGACACCCGGCTCGTCGGCTACGCGGTGCCCACCGCCGGTGAGCCGGAAACGGCGGCGCTGCGCGCCTTCCTCCGCACCCGGCTGCCCGCCCACGCCGTACCGGCGGCGATCGTGGCGCTGCCCGCGCTGCCGCTGACGCCCAGCGGCAAACTCGACCGCCGTGCCCTGCCGGCCCCGGCCGCCGCCGCGTCCCCCGGCGCCGGCCGCGCGCCGCGCACCCCGTACGAGAAGGCCCTCTGCGAGCTCTTCGCCGAAGCGCTGGACCTGCCCGCCGTCGGCGTCGACGACGACTTCTTCGCGCTCGGCGGCCACTCGCTGCTCGCCACCCGGCTCGCCGCCCGCATCGGCGAACGGCTCGCCGTCCCCTTCGGCCTCTCCGCGCTCCTGGAGGCCCCCACCCCGGCCGGACTCGCCCGGCAGCTCGGCGCGGAAGGACCCCGGGCCGCGCCCTCCTGGGTGCCGGACTCCGAGGCGAAGCTCAGCCCTGCGCTGCGGTTCTCCGCCGCCCTGCCGCCGGCCGGCGGTCCCCGCGAGGTGCTGCTCACCGGCGCCACGGGCTTCGTCGGGGCCTTCCTGCTCGCGGAGTTGCTGCGGGCCACGACGGCCCGGGTGCACTGCCTCGTCCGGGCGGCCACCGCCGCCGAGGCGCACGAGCGGCTGGCCGCGGCGCTGCGGACGTACGGCCTCGGCGCCGCGGCGGGCGACCCGCGGACCGTCGCCGTCCCCGGCGACCTCGGCGCCGTCGACCTCGGCGCGGGCCCCGAGCGCTGGGCCCGGCTGCGCGACGGCGTCGACACGATCGTGCACGCGGGCGCGCGCGTCCACCACGTCTCGCCGTACGCCCTGCTGAAACCGGCCAACGTCGAGGGCACCCGGACCCTGCTGGGCCTGGCGGCGGAGGGGCGGCCGAAGGCGTTCCACCACCTGTCGACCCTCGGGGTGTTCCGGGCGTACGGCGCCGGCGCCCCGCCCGTCACCGAGGAGTCACCGACCGGCGGCGAGCAGCACCCGTACGGCAAGGGCTACTCCGCGAGCAAGTGGGTCGCCGACCGGCTGGTGGAGCGGGCGTTCGCGCGCGGCGCGAGCGGCGGCATCCACCGGCTGGGCCGCATCTGGGCGCACTCCGCGACCGGCGCCGTCAACCGCGACGACATGTTCTCCCGGCTCCTGGTGAGCTGCGCGGAACTCGGCTGCCACCCGGTGGATCCCGCGCTCGACGAGGCCCTGCTCCCCGTCGACGTCCTCGCCCGCGCCGTCGTCACGCTGGTGCTGCGCGACGACGGCGGCCCGGGATCCGTCCACCACCTGCACCACCCGCGCCGTACCGGGCCCGGCGCCTTCATGGCGGGGCACGGCCGGTTGCACGGGACGCGCTCCGCGGCGGTCCCGCTCGCCTCCTGGCTGGGGCGCCTGCGCGCCGCGGACGCACGCGGCCGGGAGCTGCCGATCGCCCCGTACCGCGAATACCTGGAGGACCTGGCCGGGACGGCCGGCACGAGAGCGCAACCGGTGTTCGACAACGGCCGGACGGTCGGGTTGCTGCGGCGGTACGGGGTCGGGATCCCCGACGTCGACGAGGCCGCGGTCGACGCGTACTGGACCTTCATGAAGCGCTGACGCACGCCCGCGTACGAGACCGACCGTCCGCGCCGCCGCCGCGGCGCACCGTATGAGAGAACCGGTGGTTGCTTCCGATGACCTCGACCCTGGCCGCAGGCCCCCGCGCCAACGGCGTGGCCGTGGCGGCACCGCGCGCCCGCAGCGGGCACGGCGGCCGCGCCGTGCCCCGGCCGCGCTCGATCCTGCCCGGCCGGCAGCGCTGGGAAGTCGACCTCTTCCGCGGCAGACCGGGGCTTGCCCGGGTCGCGGAGGCGTCGCTGCGGCAGGCTCCCGGCATCGAGGACGTACGCGTCAACCCGGTCACCGGCCGGGTGCTGCTGCGGCACGACCACACCCTCGCCCCGCGCGACGCCGCCCGGTTGCTGTACGTCGCGGTCGACCGCGTGCTCACCGCCCTGCACACGCCCGCGGCGAACGCCCTGGGCGACGGCCCCGCCGCCCCGCCCGCGTACCTCCCCGAGGCCCGCCCCCCGCGCGGTGCGGCAGGCACCGCCCGCAGGCTGCCCCGGATCCTGGGCCTCGGCTGCGCGGCAGCGGCGGCCGTCACCGGCGGGCCGCTGCTGCTGCGGTTCCTCAGACGCCCCCTGCTCACCCTCGGCGCCGCCGCCGTCGCCACGGCCGTCGTCGTCCGGCGCGCCTGGCGCAGAACCGACCGGGCCCGGGAGGGGCCGGACGGGCCGGGACCACGGCGGCACGCGGTGCGGCGCATCGTCGGGCGGCACCGGCGCAAGTTCGGCGTGGCGGCGCTGCTTTCCGGCCTCTCCACGCTGGCGGAGATGGCGCTCTTCGCGCTCACCCCCTCGATCGTGCTGCTCGTCGCGCGCGGCGGCAGCGCCACCCTCACCCGGTACGGCATCGCCGGCATCTCCGCCCAACTGGGCACCCTCGCCGCCGCCGGGGCGCTCGCCTGCGCCGTCATGGCGGGCACCGGGTACGCCGCCGGCGTCGCCTGGCGCGGGGTGGCCCAGGACGTCGAGGACGACTGGCGCACCCGCACCTACGCCCACGTCCAGAGCGTGGCGCCGGCCGACCTGGAGAACGAGCGCGTCAGCCGCGTGAACGCCGTGCTGTCCGAGGACATCGGCCAGCTCGGCACCTTCGTCGGCACGAACATGCACGACGTGGTGCAGATGGGCGCCGGACTGGCGCTCCTCGTCCCGATGTTCCTGCTGCTCGCGCCGCAGCTCGCGTGGATCGCCTTCGCGCCGATCCCGCTCGTGGCCTGGCTCTCGTTCCGCTTCCACGAACGCGCGGTGGCCGACACCGCCGCCTGCGGCGAACGCCGGGCGCAGCTCAACAGCAGGGTGACCGAGAACCTGCACGCCCACACCACCATCAAGTCCGCCACGACGGAGGCGCACGAGATCGCCCGTATCGGCGAGCTGAACGGCCGGTGCAGCGAGGCCAACAGGTCCGCCGGACGCAGCGCCGCGCTGCCGCCGCAGATCCTGCGGCTGGCCGGCGGCTCCGCGCTGGTGGGCACGGTGCTGCTCGGCGGACGGGCCGTGCTGCGGGGCGAGCTGGCGACGGCGGCGTTCGGCCCGCTGATCGAACTCCCGGGCATCGCCATGCTGAAGCCGTCCCGCGTCGGCAGCGCCTCCGACCACTACCAGCGCACACTCGCCGCCCTGGAGCGGATCGAGCGGCTGCACGAGCTGCCCGTGGAACCGCAGGGACCCGCCGGGACCGGCGACCCGGCCGCCGCGGGCCGGGAACTGCCCCTGCGCAGTCTGCGGGGGCGCATCGAGCTGCGGAAGGTGACCTTCGCCTATCCCGGCCGCGCACCCGTGCTGCGCGACACCTCGCTGATCATCCCGCCGGGCCGGACCACCGCTCTCGTCGGCACCACCGGCGCGGGCAAGACCACCATCGCCAAGCTCCTCATGCGCTTCCGCCACCCCGAGCGGGGAAAGGTCCTGCTCGACGGCACCGACGTGCGCACCCTTGCCCTGCCCGACCTGCGCCGGGCGATCGGGTACGTCACACAGGAGCCGTTCCTCTTCGACGCGACCATCGCGGAGAACATCCGCTACGGCACCTTCGAGGCGACCGAGGCCCAACTCGTCGCCGCCGCCCGCACGGCGGGAGCGCACGCGTTCATCGACGGCCTCCCCGACGGCTACGACACCCGCGTCGGCGAGCGGGGCGCGGCGCTCTCCGGCGGCCAGCGCCAGCGGATCGCGCTGGCCCGTACCGTCCTGCGCGACCCGCCGGTCGTCATCCTCGACGAGGCCACGTCCGCCGTGGACAACGAGACCGAGGCCACCATCCAGCGGGCCCTCCAGGTCTTCGGCGCCGACCGCACGATGCTCGTCATCGCCCACCGGCTCTCCACCGTCCAGTGCGCGGACCGCATCTACGTCATGGGCTCCGGGGGCACGGTCGCGGAGCGCGGGACGCACGACGAACTGGTCGCGCTCGGCGGCGTCTACAGCTCGCTGTGGAAGCTCCAGTCGGGCAGGCCGGCGCTCATGTAGCAGGTGGTCATTCCTTCGGGTGGTAACGACACGCGGAGCCTCAAGAAATGCCGCTGAACCGAGACAATGAACGTCCGTTGAGAACCAGGAGCGTGGAATGACGCACGCGACCAATCCGTTCGAGGACGACGAAGCCCGTTTCCTGGTGCTCGTCAACGACGAGGGCGAGCATTCGCTCTGGCCGGCCTTCGCCGAGGTACCGCGGGGCTGGCGCGTCGCCCTCTCCGAGGACACCCGGCAGGCGTGCCTGGAGTACGTCGAGAGGACGTGGACCGACATGCGGCCGCGCAGCCTCGCCGAGCCCGGGGACGGTGGCCGATGACACCGCCACGGGCCGCCTCCGCGCCGGCCGGCTCGGCACCGCCGGGTGGCGCACCGGCCCGCCCCGCCCGCGAACTCCCGCCCCCCGGCGGCCCGTACGTGCCCTCGCCGGAACTCCGCGCCGTCCTCGCCCGCCACCCCGCGCTCGCGGACTTCGCCGCCCGCGTCACGGACTTCCTCGACCGGCATCTGCCCGAGCCCGTCACGGAGGAGGCGCCCCGGCCGCCCTGGCTCGAACTGCGCGGGCACGCGGCCCGGGCCGGGCTCACGGGCTTCGACGTGGCGGCGCGGGGCGGCGGCGGGGACGCGGCCGACGGCGCCGGCCACGCGCCGGGCGGGGGCCGGGGCGCGGCCGTGCCCCCGGGGCTCGAACGGGTGGCGCAGGGGCTCGCGATGTACTTGGCCGGACGGCGCGACTGCGACGCGCGCGAGGTCTTCAGCTCCGGCCACGGCGCGATGGCCCTGCGCTACGGCCCGCCCGCCGTCGCCCACGCGGTACGCGACCGGGTGGTCGAGCGCGGCGAGTTGGCGGGCGTCGCCTCCAGCGAGCCGCACTCCGGCTCCGATCTGCGCGGCCTGCGCACCGTGGCGGTGGACCACGGCGACCACCTGCTGGTGTCGGGCACCAAGGGGCTGGTGAGCCGGGTGGAGGAGGCCGTCGGCTTCGTGGTCTTCTGCAAGGTGGTCGCGCCCGAGCAGGCCGCCGCCCTGAGTGCCGAGGGCGCCGACGCCGGTGACCGCGCGGCCCTGCGGGAGGTGCCGCTGTCGGCCCTCTGGCTGCCGATGGACGCCCCCGGCGTGCGCACCCAGACCGCCGCCCCGCTGGGCCTGCGCGGCTGGAGCCTGGGCCATCTGCACTTCGACGGCGTACGGGTCGGGCGCGACCTGCTGCTCGGCGCCCCGGGCGACGGCCGCCGGATCTTCGACGCGCACTTCGCCGGCTGGCGGCTGATGATGGCGCTGGTCTGCCTGGGCGCGGCGGGCGCCGCGATCGACGAGGCCATGGCGCGCACCCGCCGGCACAGCGTCGGCAGGACGTCCTTGGCGAGCATCCCCTCGGTGGCGTCCCGGCTCGGTACCGCGGCGGCGGAGGTGCAGGCGGCCACCGCCTGGTGCTTCTCGCTGCTGGAGGGCCTCGACCGGGACGCGGACGGGGCCGACGTGGCGGCGTGCTCCGCGGCGAAGGCCCTGGCCACGGACGCCTCGTACCGCGCGGTCGATCTCGGTCTCCAACTCCACGGCAGCGACGGGTACACGTGCCACACCCCGATGGAGAAGCGCCTCCGCGACATCCGCGGGCTCCGTATCGCCGACGGCCCGAACGACGTCCTCTACAGCGTGCTGGCGCACGCGCTGCTCGAAGGTCCCCGGGCGGGTGTGCGGGTGGTGCGGCAGCGGCGGATCTGAGCGGAGGTCAGGGGAGCTTGCCGCGCAGCGCGGAGAGATAGAAGGGGATCCTCTTCACGGCCTTGCGTGACACCGGAAAGACCTCGATTTCACCGCACCTGTGGTCATTGATGGTGAGCAGGTATTCGCCGTCCGCATGCCGCAGTTCCGCAGAATAGAGAAGGTCGTCGTCCCGGTTTTCTCGTTCATTCACATGGGAAACGATAGGTCACGTCACGGCAGGGAAGATCGACTCAATCCCGCGGCACTCGAAAGAGTGAAGATTCGCAGGTCAGGGTGGTGGGAAGTCCGCTTCGTCCGCTAGTCTCTGAATTGGCAGTCCGGGAACGTGAAAATAAATGTGAAGGGGCGGGTGCCGACGATGCTCCCAGTGCTTCCAGTGTTTTTGGTCGGGGCGGTTTCCGCGCCTCTTATCAAGAAAGCGATCAGGCCGGTCGTCCGCGGCACGATCAAGACCTCCGTGAAACTCGCGGTCGATGTGAAACGGGCGGCGCACGAGATCAACGAGGACATCAGCGACATCGCCGCCGAGGCGAGCGCCGAAGCCTTCGCCGCGGACGTCCGGGGCGATGCGGACGTGCCGCGCCAGGGCGCCAAGAAGCCGCGCGCGGGCAAGGCGGTGGCGACCGACTGACCCGGGCGGCGGGCCCGGCGGCCTCGCGATGCCGGAGCCGGATGGCTCCGAGCCGCGTTGCCCGCTGGGTCGCGCGGGCCCGTACGCCAGACCGTCGACGGCCCGCAGGGTGAACGACATCTGGTACGACCTCCGCACGCCCGCCGGCACCCGGATCGGCTGCCGGCGTGCGCCCGGGCTCCGGCCGCGGTCCTGGCCCCCCCGCACGACAACGCACAGCAGCTCCACCTCGATCTCACCGTCTCGGACATGGAAGCAGCGCGGCCGCGCGCCCTCGGGGCGCGGCCGCTGGACCTTGACGACGACGGCGGCGAGCGGAACTTCCGCGTGTACGCCGGCCCGGCCGGACACCCCTTCTGCCTCTGCCGCATCTGACGCCGGCACCCCCGGGCACGTGCCGCCCGGGAGTACGCGCGGGGCACGCGGGCACCCACCGCGCAGCCGGTTGCCCGCCCCGCTCCCCGTATGGACCACCGCCACGTGCGGGGACGTCGGACCCGCCACAGACTGGCCCTGTGTCCGAGCAACGCGAAGGGCGGGCCCGGCCCGCCACGAAGTCCACCACGAAGCGCGCCTCCCGGAGCAAGGCCGACCACGCGGTCGACGGGCCCGAGGAGGCCGCCCGCCGTGCGTGCCGCAGCCTGGCCCGCCTCATCACCCACGAGACCGAAGGCGTGTCCGCCGTGCGCCGGGCCGAGGAGGGCTGGCGGGTGCACGTGGACGTGCTCGAGGTGCCGCGGATCCCGGACACGACCAGCCTGCTGGCGACCTACGCGGTGGAACTCGACAGCGGGGGGCGCCTCGTCGAGTACGAGCGGATCAGGCGCTACCGGCGCGGCGCGCGGGACGACTGACGGCGGCGACGCCGTTCCCCCTGGAAGAGGAAGAGCCCTATGTCGACGACCACCACCACGTACAACGAGGCCGCAGTCTGTGTCCCGCGCGCCGGAACCCTCTACGACGTCCTTGAACTCATCCTCGACCGCGGCATGGTCATCGACATCTTCGTCCGGGTGTCGCTCGTCGGTATCGAGATCCTCAAGATCGACGCCCGCATCGTGGTCGCCAGCGTCGACACCTACCTCCGCTTCGCCGAGATCTGCAACCGCCTCGACCTCAACGAGGACGCCTCCGCCAGGACGGTCCCCGACCTCTTCGCCGGCATGTCCCGCAGCACCATCGCCACCACCGGGGCCAAGAGAGCCGCGAAGTCCCTCGGCACTCATGTGAAGGAGGCGATCGGGATCGACGAGGACGACGACCGGGAGGACGAGTACGACGAGCGGGACGAGGAGGAGACGGAGAAGGCACCGCCCCGCAAACGCGCTGCGGGAACCCGCTCCAAAACCGCCAAGAAGACCGCCAAGAAGACCGCCTCGAAGACCTCCGGCCGTTCGGGCCGGCACTCCAGGGCGGCGTGAGCGGTGGCCCCCTCTCCGCTCTACGTGTACGCGGTCGTCCACGCCGACCTGGCACTGCCGCTCGGCCTCCGGGGCGTGGGCAGGCCGCCGGCCCCGGTCAGGCTGCTGCCCGCGGGCGAGCTGGCCGCGGTCGTCAGCGACGTCCCGCCCGATCTGCGCGCACGCAGGCGCGATCTCACCGGCCACCAGGACCTGCTGCTGGCCCTCTGCGCGGTGGCCCCCGTCCTGCCGATGCGGTTCGGGATGGTCGCCGACGACGAGGAGACGGTACGGAGCGCCCTCGACGCCGCGGCCGCGACGCACCTCGACACCCTGCGACGGCTCGACCGCCGCACCGAGATGAACCTCAAGGCCATGCCCGCACAGGACGGCGTGGAAGCACTCGTACGGGACGACCCGGCCGTACGGCGGCTGGCGGCGGACGTCCGCCGGCGGCCGACCTACGAGGGCAACGTCCGGCTCGGCTCGGCGATCGCCGAGGGCCTCGCCCGGCGGGCCGCCCGAGCCGCCGACGGCGTCGCGCAGGAACTGGCGGTGCTCGCCGACGAGTGCGTCCACGGCGCCGAGGTGCCCGGGTGCGTGCTCAACACCTCCTATCTCATGCCGCATGCGCACGCGGAACGCTGCAGAGAGCTGGTCGACCGCAGGGCGGCCGAGCTGCGGGACCTGGTGGAGCTGCGGCTGACGGGCCCGCTGCCCTGCTACAGCTTCGTTCCCCGGGAGGGCGGCCGTGCCGCCGCCGGTACCGCCCCGCGGCCCGTAGCGGTGAGGAGCTGACATGGGTCTGCTCAGCGGGCTGATGCTGCTGCCGCTGGTGCCGGTGCGAGGCGTCGAGTGGGTCGCCGGCCGGCTGCTCGACGCCGCGGAGCAGGAGCTCTACGACCCGGGCACGCTGCGGGTCCAGCTCGGCGAACTGAACCGGGCGTACGAGGCGGGGGAAATCGGCGAGGAGGAGTTCGAGCGCGAGGAGGAGCGCATCCTCGACCTGCTGGAGCAGCCCGGCACCGCCCTCGCGGCGGTGCCGTCCGACCCCGGTGGCCCCGGCCACGCCGGCGGCCCCCACCACCCCGACCACCCTCTGAGCCCAGGAAGTGGGTCATGACGGACAGTTACAAGACGACCATGCTTGCCGGAGTCGCCGGGGGCTATCTCCTCGGCAGGACGAGGAAGGCCAAGCTCGCCCTCACCGTCGCCGCCCTCGTCGCGGGCAGGCGGCTCGCCCCGCAGGACCTGCTGGGCGCGGGCGCGCGGCGGATCGCGGACTCGCCGCAGCTCGCGGCGGCGTCCGGCCAGGGCACGGACCAGATGGTGACGGCCGCGCGGGCGGCGCTCGGCTCGCTCGTCGACCGCCGGGTCGCGTCCCTCTCCGACTCCCTGCGGGAGCGCACGGACCGCCTCGGCGGCCTGAGGGAGGAGCGCGAGGCCCGTGACGCAGGTGCCGGGCGGGATGAGGACGACGAGAGCCGCGACCGGCGCACCGCCGCGTCGACGCGGAGGCCCCCGGCCCGTAGGAAGACGACGCGCACCGCCCGGCCCACCACCTCCGGGCCGCGGCAGAAGGCGGCCGCGGGTGCCGAGCGCGGCAGCCGCGGCACGGCGAAGAGCGCGCGGACGACGGCCGATCGGCCCTCTAGGAGGCAGCGGCCATGACACCGCAGCGCGGAAGTACGGACACCGACGAGACCGCGGACGCCGCGCCGCTGGCGCGCTTGCGCGACGAACTCCTGGAGTACCTGGGCGCGGTCGGCAAGCACGCGGTGAGCAAGGCCACCGACAAGCTCACCGACATCGCCGAGGGCAAACTCGCGCACGACGGCGGCGGCGCCCTCGCCGAGACCGCCGCCCGCGCCGTCAAGGGTGAGAACCCCGTGAAGGCGCTGGCGGCCGAGAAGGCGAAGGACGCCAAGGACAAGGTCGTGGGCACCGCGAAGGAGGCCGTCGGCGCGGACGGCGGCGGGAGCAAGCCGGGCGACCTCAAAGCCATCAACATCATCGAGCACGTCGACATCGGCCGTCCGCTGCGTGTGGTCTACGACCACTTCACGCAGTTCGAGGAGTTCGGCGGCTTCATGAACGGCGTCAGCAACGTCACCCGGGACCCCGAGGACGAGACGAAGACCACCTGGAAGGTACGCGTCTGGCCCTCCAGCCGCAGCTACGACGCGACCGTCTCGGAGCAGGTCCCGGACCAGCGGATTGTCTGGTCGTCCGAAGGGTCGAAGGGGACGACGAGCGGCGCCGTGAGCTTCCACGTCCTGGACGACGAGCTGACGCGCGTGACGGTGGTCGTCGAGTACTACCCGTCCGGGTTCTTCGAGAAGACCGGCAACATCTGGCGCGCCCAGGGCCGCCGGCTCCGGCTCGACCTCAAGCACTTCCAGCGCTACGTCACGCTCCAGACGGAGGACGCGGAGGGCTGGCGCGGTGAGATCCGCGACGGCGAGGTCGTGCGCAGCCACGAGGAGGCCATGGAGGAAGAGGAAGGCGAGGAGGACGAGCAGTACGAGGACGAGGAGGACGAGGAGGACGAGGAAGACGAAGGCGGCGAGGAGGAGGACGAGGAAGAAGAGGACGAGGAAGAAGAGGACGACGGGCGGCGGCGAGGGGGCCGGAGAAGGTGACGGATCACGTCCTCGACCGGCCCCTCACCCACCTGCCCTCCACCCCCTCGGGACCGGCCAACCTCGCCGACATCCTCGAACGGGTCCTCGACAAGGGCATCGTCATCGCCGGAGACATCAAGATCGACCTGCTCGACATCGAGCTGCTGACCATCCGCCTCCGCCTGTTCGTCGCCTCCGTCGAGACGGCCAAGAAGGCGGGCATCGACTGGTGGGAGACCGATCCGGCGCTCTCCACCCGTGCGCACCGCGACGCCGTCGACGAGGAGAACGCGCGGCTGCGCGAGCGCGTCGCGGAGCTTGAGGCGAGCGTGGAGGGCCACCGTCCCGAGCGTGCCGGGGCGGACGGCTGGGAGTCCGTACGGAAGGGGCGCCACTGATGACCGGGACGGTACGCGGGGCGGCGCCGCCGGACGCGCCCGCAACCACGGCCACGTACGTCTACGCGGTCTGCCGCGGCGGTGACGAGTCCGCCCTGGCCGGGCTGCCGGGGCAGGCGCCGGGCGCCCAAGTGCGGCTGCTCCGCTTCGGCGATCTCGCCGCCGTGGTGCAGGACGTACCGGCCGCGGAGTTCGGCGAGGACGCCCTGCGCGAGCGGCTGACGGACCGCACGGAGCTGGAACGCTGCGCCCGTGCCCACCACGCCGTCGTCGCCGCCGCGGCCACCGCGGCACCGGTCCTGCCCCTCCCGCTGGCGACGATCTATCACGGCGACGCGCGGGCCGCGGCCGTGCTCGGCGCCGACCGGGACCGCTTCACCGCGGCCCTGCGGCGGATCGCCGGCCGGGCGGAGTGGGGCGTGAAGGTCTACGCGCGGTTGGCCGAGAGCCGCACCGCGCCTGCCGCACACACGCCGGAACGCAGGGACGACCGGCGCGCGGCAGCCCGCCCGGGGCACGCGTATCTGGACCGGCTGCGCGGCGCGCGGCATGAGCGGGAACGGCGGCAGGAGGCCGGTTTCCAGGCCGTCGAGGAGGTGGACCGGGTCTTCGCCGATCTCGCCGTCGCCGGACGGCGGCTGCGCCCGCATGACACCGGCCTCACCCCGGGGCGCGGCGCGCATCTCCTGAACGGCGCCTACCTGGTCGACGAGGCGCGCGCCGCCGAGGTCGCCGACGCGGTACGCCGCCTGCGGCAGAGCCCGGAGTGCCGGGACGTCGAGATCGAACTGACCGGCCCGTGGGTGCCGTACTCGTTCGCGGAAGCGGGTGTGTGACCGGTGCCGGTGGGTGAACACGTGGGCGAGGTCGTCGCCTGGGAGGAACCGGACCGCGGCGCCCCCATCGGGGTGCCGCTGGTGGACCTGCTCGACCGCGTGCTCAACACGGGCGTCGTGGTGAGCGGCGACCTCGTACTGGCGATCGCGGAGGTGCCGCTCGTGCGCGTTTCCCTGCACGCACTGCTGTCGTCCATCAACGAGCGCGTGGCCGCCCCGTGGGGAGACGGTGGTCCGCTGTGACGCTGACCTCGCACCGGACGGCCCGCGATCCGGCGGCCGGCCGGCTGGACCTCGACCCCGACCGGGTCGGCCGCGACCTGGTCTCCCTCGTTCTGACCGTCGTCGAGCTGCTCCGCCAGCTCATGGAGCGGCAGGCGCTTCGCCGCTGCGACCAGGACGACCTCACCGACGAGCAGGTGGAGCGGATCGGCACCACGCTGATGCTGCTCGACCAGCGCATGGACGAACTTTGCGCGGAGCACGGGCTGTCCCGCGACGACCTGAACCTGGACCTCGGGCCGCTCGGCACCCTGCTCGCGCGCTGAGCCGTTCCGCCCCGGCCGGGCGCCGCAGGGCCGGCTGCCCCGGCTGTGACGCATGCCCGCGGTGGTTTCGCGGTACCCGGCTCAGGCGGCCGCGGGTTCGCGCGGCCGGTCGAGTTCTCTGGAGCGTCGTCGTGATGTCGTGGTTCCCCGTCCTGGGGACGGTCGGCTACGTGGCCGGCATACCGCTTGCCGCCCGGTTGTTCTACGGGCTCCTGCGGCGGCAGATCATCTTTCTCGACGGCCGCGAGCGCACGGACCCGGTCGGGTACTTCGATACCCACGACCGTCCCGGGGTGACGGCCGCCGCGGTGGCCGCCGGGCTGCTCTGGCCGCTGACGGTCCCGGTGTACGCCGCCGGGCGGATCGTGGTCACCGCCGTCACCGCACATCCCAGGCGCAGCCGGTACGAGCGCCGCCTGGACGCCCGGCACGTACACGCGCGCATCCGGCAACTCGAAGACGAACTCGGCGTCCCGGACGAGGCGCCGGAACGGGACCGGACCCGGCGGTGACGGGTCCGGTCCCGGCGGCGCGGAGGCGGTGGCGCCCGGTGCGGGGGCGGGTCAGTTGTTGGGCATCGCCATGCTGATGTCGCTCAGGGCGGACGCCGGGTCCCGTTCCACCGCCACGTCGCCGAGGGAGACGACCCCGAGGACGCCGCCGCCCTCGTCGACGACGGGGAGCCGGCGCAGCGCGTGCTTGCGCATCAACTCCACGGCGTGGTCCACCCGTTCGCGCGGCCCGACGCTGACCACCTCCTGGCTGCAGGCGTCGGCGACGGTGGTGCTGCCGGGGTCCCGTCCCGCGGCCAGGACGCGGAGCACGAGGTCGCGGTCGGTGACCAGCCCGCGCAGCTCGTTGTCGTCGGTGACCAGGACGGCGCCGATGTCGTCGTCGCGCATCCTGCGCGCCACTTCCGGCACCGCGGTCAGCGTGCCCACCGCTACCGGGGCCGCGGTCATGATCTCGTGGACCTGCTGATCGGCCATGGCTGTCTCCTTCGCCTGGGGGTACGACGGCCCGGTGCCGTCGCGCCGGACTTCCCCGGTACCCGTCAGCCGGACGTTCAGACACCCCCGCTTCCGGCCCGGTGTCAGGCGCCCGGTGCGGACCCCTCGCCGGCGAGCACCCGGACCGTGCGCAGCCGGGGGTCCGCGGCGTCCGGGACGTACATGCCCGCGCGGATCCCGGTGGCCAGGTAGTCCAGCACCGGCCCGTTCAGCCGCTCCCCGGGCAGGGCGACGGGGATCCCCGGCGGGTAGGGCGTGAGCATCTCGGCCGCCACCCGGCCCGCGGCCTCGCCGAGCGGTACGTCCGCCACGGCGCCGAAGTAGGCGTCGCGCGGCAGGCAGGTCTGCTCCAGGCGCAGTTCGGCCGCGGACGGCACGGCGACGGGCGCCGGCCGGGGGAGCTCCGCGGCGTGCGCGGCGAGGTCCCGTAGCGCCTCCAGCAGCGCGCCGGCGGTCGACTCGTCGTCGGCGTGGGTGAGCTGGGTGCTGATGCGGCGATGGTCGGCCAGATGGGTGGTGAGCCGGTGGTGCCGGAGCAGCCAGTCGGCCGCGGCGTAGCCCGAGAGGTCCAGCCCGGCCAGGTCGATGACGACGGGCAGCGGGTCGAAGGCGGCGGCGAGCCCGGTGCCGGCGTACTCGGCGTGGCCGTCCACGTGGAGTCCGGGGATCTCCTCGATCCGCGCCCGTACCTGTGCGGCCAGGTCCAGCGCGCGGTCGAGCAGCCGGGGGCCGTGCAGGGCCATCTGCCGGCGCCAGCCGTCCAGGCCGGCGTAGATGAGGACCGACGGGCTGGTGGTGCCCAGCAGGTCGGCGCGGGATCGGAGCACCGCGGGATCGATGCGGTCGCCCTGCAGGTGGAACACGGAGCCCTGCTCCAGACCGCTGCCCATCTTGTGGATGCTCGTCACGCACACGTCCGCGCCGGCGTCCATCGCCCAGGTCGGCAGCCGGTCGGAGAACGGGAGATGGGCGCCCCACGCCTCGTCCACCAGCAGCGGACATCCGCGCCGGTGGCAGATGTCGGCCAGCGCCGCCAGGTCCGCGCACGAGCCGTACGGCGTCGGGCTGGTCACCAGCGCGCCGCGGGCGTCGGGGTGCTCGGCGAAGGCGCGCTCGTACGCCGCCGGGGACGGCGGATGCGCCAGGTGCCGCTCGTCGTCGAAGGACGGCTCGACCCACACCGGGCGCAGTCCCGACAGGATGAGCCCGGAGACCACGGACTTGTGCGCGTCCCGGCCCACCAGGAGCTTCTCGTACGGTCCCGCCACCGCCAGCATCGCCGCCTTGACCGACAGGGAGCTGCCGCAGGTGGAGAAGAAGGTGTGCTCGGCCCGTACGGCGTCCGCCATCAGCAACTCGGCGTCCCGCAGCACGCCGCCCGAGGCCCGCCGGTCGTCCAGACCGCTGATCGCCAGCACGTCGGAGGCGAACACGGCGTCCCCCAGCACCTCGCGCACCTCGGGATCCGCGCCCCGGGCCTGCTTGTGCCCGGGCGGGGTGAAGGGGAGCAGGCCGTCCCGCCGGTAATGGCCGAGTGCCTCCAGCACCGGGGCGCGCGAGTGATCCATGCCGCCGCCCTATCCCGTGGTACGGCGGTGACCGCCGCCGGCTGCCGCCTGTCCCGGCGCTTCGGCCCGTACGGTGCCGACGGCTGTCGCCGGTCTCCGCACGGTCCGGGCGGGCGTCACCGTTCCTCGCGGCGGTCGCTGCCCGGCAGCATCTCCTGGGCTTTGGCCTTGACGCCCTGGCGGAGCATGGCGGCGCGGTCGCTGTCGCCCTTGAGGACGGAGGCCGCGGCGGCCTCGATCTGGTCGAGGGTCGCGTGCGGGGGAATGGGGGGTACGGCCGGGTCGGTGTGGAAGTCGAGGACGCAGGGCTCGTCCGCGGCCAGGGCCGTCTCCCAGGCGTGCTGCACCTGGTCCGGCTTGTCCACGCGGATGCCGCCCAGGCCGAGGGAGCGCGCGAAGTCCGCGTACGCCACCTCGGGCAGGGACTGCGAGGGCAGGAACTGGGGTGCGCCGTTCATGGCCCGCATCTCCCAGGTGACCTGGTTGAGGTCGTGGTTGTTGAAGACCGCCACGATGAGCCGGGGGTCTTCCCAGTCCTGCCAGTACTTCTGGATCGTGATCAGCTCCGCGAGGCCGTTCATCTGCATCGCTCCGTCGCCGACCAGGGCGATCGCGGGCCGCTCGCCGTGGGCGAACTTCGCCCCGATCGCGTAGGGGACGCCGGGGCCCATGGTGGCCAGCGTGCCGGAGAGCGATCCGCGCATGCCGTCGCGCAGCCGCAGGTGGCGGGCGTACCAGTTGGCGGCGGAGCCGGAGTCGGCGGTGAGGACGACGTTCTCCGGCAGCAGGCCGTTGAGGCAGTGCACCACGTACTCGGGGTTGACCGGGTCGGCTTCGACCGCGGCGCGCCGCTCCATGACCTGCCACCAGCGCGCGTTCTTCTGCTCGATCCCCTTGCGCCAGCCGCCGTCCCCGGCCTGCCGCAGTTGCGGCAGGAGCCGCCGCAGCGTCGCGCGGGCGTCGCCGACGAGGTTGACCTCGAACGGGTAGCGCAGACCGACCATGTGCGCGTCGACGTCGATCTGCACGGCGCGCGCCTGGCCGTACTCGGGGAGGAACTGGGAGTAGGGGAAGCTGGAGCCGATGACCAGCAGCGTGTCGCAGTCCCGCATCAGCTCGTACGAGGGCCGGGTGCCCAGCAGGCCGACCGCGCCGGTGACGTAGGGGAGTTCGTCGTCGAGCACGTCCTTGCCGAGAAGCGCCTTGGCCACACCGGCGCCCAGCCGGTCGGCGACCTCCATGACTTCCCGCCGGGCGCCGCGCGCGCCCTGGCCGACGAGGATGGCGACCTTCTCGCCCGCGTTCAGCAACTCCGCGGCGCGTTCGATGTCGGGCTCCGCCGGGACGGGGGCGTAGTTCGACATGTCGAGGCTGGAGGGCACCATCTTGAACGCGTGCTCGGGCGCGGAGTAGTCGAGGTCCTGCACGTCCGCCGGGATGATGAGGGCGGTCACCGTCCGGCGGGCGATGGCGGTGCGCATGGCGCGGTCGAGGACGTTGGGCAGCTGCTCCGGGACGGTGACCATCTCGCAGAAGTCGGAGGCGACGTCCTTGTAGAGGCTGAGGAGGTCGACCTCCTGCTGGTAGGAGCCGCCCATGGCGCTGCGGTTGGTCTGCCCGACGATCGCGACCACGGGGACGTGGTCGAGCTTGGCGTCGTACAGGCCGTTGAGGAGGTGGATGGCGCCGGGCCCGGACGTGGCGGCGCACACGCCGACCCGGCCGGAGAACTTGGCGTAGCCGACGGCCTGGAAGGCGGACATCTCCTCGTGCCTGGCCTGGACGAACCGGGGAATGTTCTCCGCCCGGCCCCAGGCGGCGAGGAGTCCGTTGATGCCGTCGCCGGGATAGGCGAAGACGTGCTCGACCTTCCACGCGCGCAGCCGTTCGAGGACGTAGTCCGAGACTTTGGTCGGCATGCTGTGGCCTTTCGATGACGCGGTTGCGGGTGCGGGGACCCGGACGCCCGCACTCGGCCGTACGGGTGGCGACCGGGTCCCGGCCGCGGCTCTCAGCGCCCGAGCTTGCGCTTGAGCTGGGCCTTGTTCATGGACGAGCGACCGCGGATGTTGCGGCGCCGGGCCTCCGCGTAGAGCTGGTCGTACGTCGGCCCGCCGGGGCCCGAGTGGGAGCGGAGACCGCCCCTGCGGCCGGAGGAGATGTCCCTGGTGGAGGTACGGCTGGCGGTGCGGGCCTCGCCGGTGCGGGCGCGTTCCTTGTTCACCGTGCGGGCGGCGATCTCCTTCGCCCGCCGGGTGCCGGTGCCGCGCCGTTGCGCACCCTCCTTGATGTGCTCGTACTGACGCTCCCGTTTCTGGCTGGATCCGCTCGGCATGTGTGCCTCCTGTCGGCTTCGTTCGGTCGGATCACACCATCGTGTGCCACCCCCGAGACGACATCAAACGGACAAGAGGTGCCCTGCTCGCCGTGACCAGGGAGACTTGCCCTTATGGTGCAAATCGGATACACGATGATGACCGAGCAGGCGGGGCCGACGGAACTGGTCGAACACGTCGTCGCGGCCGAGGAAGCGGGCTTCGACTTCTCGGTCACCTCCGACCACTACTTCCCGTGGCTGCGCTCGCAAGGGCACAGCCCGTACGCCTGGAGCGTCCTCGGTGCCGCCGCCTACGCGACGTCGCGCATTCCCCTCATGACGTACGTGACCTGTCCGCTCATGCGCTACCACCCCGCGGTCGTGGCGCAGAAGGCCGCGACGCTGCAACTGCTCGCCCAGGGCCGCTTCCGGCTCGGGCTGGGAGCGGGTGAGAACCTCAACGAGCATGTCGTCGGCCGCGGCTGGCCCGGAGTCGACGTCCGGCACGAGATGCTGGAGGAGGCCGTTGGCATCATCCGGGACCTCTTCGGCGGCGGTCACGTCACCCGGCACGGCAAGCACTTCTCCGTCGACTCGGCGCGGCTGTGGGACCTGCCGGACCGGCCCCCGCCGATCGGCATCGCGGTCTCGGGCGAGCAGTCCTGCGCGCTGGCCGGACGGCTCGCCGACCTGGTCATCGCCACGGAGCCCGAGGCCGGGCTGCTGGAGTCCTTCGACCGGCACGGCGGTGCGGGCAAAGCGCGGGTGGGGCAGTTGCCCGTCAGCTACGACCCGGACCGCGAGGCGGCGGTCGGGCGCGCGCACGACCAGTTCCGCTGGTTCGGCAGCGGCTGGAAGGTCAACGCGGAACTCCCGCACCCCGACTCCTTCGCCGGCGCCACCCGGTTCGTCACGCCCGGCGACGTCGCAGGTTCCATCCCGTGCGGCGCCGATCCGGCCGCGTTCGTCGAGGCCGTCCGGTCCTACGCGGACGCCGGCTTCACGGAGGTGGCGCTCGTCCAGATCGGCGGCGAGACCCAACCGGCCTTCCTGCGCTGGGCGTCGAAGACGCTCCTGCCGGCGCTCCGCGCGGAGTTCGGCTGAACGCCCGCGGCCGCGCCCGGCGGGCCACGGCGGGCCTCCCCGGGCCGGCTACCGGCCCCGGCCGGTGAGGAGGTCGCGGGCCCGGTCGACCATCCCGATGCCGGGGTCGACGAGCCTGTTGGCGGGAGGGGTCGACGGAGTCCCGGGGTGCGGGCGGGTGGGGGAGGTCTTCTTCGCCGTACGGACCTTCTCGCCCAGGTCCCACAGCGTGTCCTCGCCGCAGTCCCGGCGCATCCGCACGAAGAGCGTGCTCTCCTCGTCGTGGATGTGGGCGATCACTTCGCGCTGGAGCGCGCGGACCGTGGGGTCGAAGGCCGGGTCGCGGGGCTCCATGCCCTCCAGTTCCTTGAGCATCTGCTCGACCTGGGCGTGATCGGCGAGTTCCTTGTCGGCGATCTTCCCGCCGTTCGGCAGATGCTCGCGCACCGCGGGGTAGAGGTGCTGTTCCTCCGCGACCGAGTGCCGCACCAACTCGACGGTCAACCGGTCCAGCAGCCGCTTGCGGTCATGGCTGCCGGGCGGGGCCCGGTGGAACTGCCCGAAGTAGTCCGCCACCTCGCGATGGTCGGTGGTCAGCTCGTCGATGACGTCTCCGCCGTGTCCCATCATGGTCTCCTTCCACTGTGATCCGCGAACTCCCGCGGGGACGTTCGCGGGTACGGGACGCGGCGGGTACCCCGATTCCCGGAGCCGATGCGGCCGGCGGGGGTGACGGGCAGCATGATCTACGCGGCGGTCCGGTCCATTTCCACGCGCTCGTACACCCGCTCGCAGGTACGGCTGATCAGGCGGGAGACGTGCATCTGCGAGATGCCCAGGTGGTCGGCGATGCTCCGTTGGGTCATGTCGCGGAAGAAGCGCAGGTAGAGGATCTCGCGTTCGCGTTCCGGCAGTCGGCTCAGGTGCGGTCGCACGGCCTCGCGGTCCACGGCCCGGTCGAAGCCGGGTTCAGCGTTGCCGACGGTGTCGGCGAGCGAGTAGCCGTCCTCGGTGTCGGTCAGGTTGGCGTCCAGGGAGAGGGTGGCGTAGCTCTCCAGGGCCGCCAGTCCCGTGCGTACCTCCTCCTCGGTGAGGCCGGCCTCCTCGGCGATGTCCGCGGTCGGCGGGAAGCGGTCGTCGGCGCTGGTGGCCAGCGCCATGCTCGCGCTGCGGACGCGGTTGCGCAGGTCCTGGACCCGGCGGGGCACGTGGACGCCCCACATGTGGTCGCGGAAGTGGCGCTTCAGCTCGCCGACGATCGTCGGCACGGCGAAGCTCTCGAAGGCGTGGCCGCGCTCGGGGTCGTAGCGCCCGACGGCCTTCACCAGGCCGAGGTGCGCGACCTGTTCCAGGTCCTCCAGCGCCTCGCCGCGGTTTCTGAAGCGGCGGGCGAGCCGCGCCGCCATCGGCATCCACGCGCGTACGACCTCCTGCCGCAGTGCCTTCTTCTCGGGCCCTTCCGGCATGCCGGAGAGCCGGCGGAACTGTGCGGAGGTGTCGGGTGCGTCGTCGTGCGGGTGTTTCCCGCTCCTTGCCCGGACATGCGCCACGGGGGCCTCCCTCGGGCGAGTTGCGAACGTTCGGTTCTCGCGGGAGGAAGGCTGCGGCCTGATACCGGAGTACCGGTGGGCGGGCCGCGAACGACAGTCCGGACCGTACGCGGCCGGAGCACCGACGGCTGACAAGCCGTCCGCTCCCGCGGCGTGCCTCTGGTCCGAAGCACGTGATTCCACCTGCCCGAGGCCGGGCGCCGTAAACGCGAATCGCCCGGCCTACGGCCACGCCGCCGGCCGGATGACCGGATCTGAGCGGTCCTTTGTGAAGGCTGTGCCGCACACAGGGCCCGTGCCCCCGCCCGCCCTCGGGGGTGCCCCGCCCCGGCCGCGACGGCGCTCACCCGCGCCGGCCGCCGTCAGCCGTCCGGCTGCCACCGGGGTGCGTCGGGCGACTCGGCGACCTGGCGCAGCGTAAGGCCGCTGCGGGCGGAGCGGGCACGCCGCGGGTCCGGCGTGCCGCCGGTGCCGCGCCCGGATCCGGTCCGTACGAGCAGCCACATCGGCTTCTCACCGGAGCCGCCGCCCGGGGCGCCGCCGCGGAACCGGGTGAGCGCGTACCGGCCGTGCAGCTTCCTGCCGTGCAGCTCGAAGACGGCGTGGCCGTCGTCGATGGCCTGCCCGAACGGCACCGGCTGCCCGCGCCTGCCGTGGCTGAGCGGGCGATAGGTGCCGGTGTCCCAGACGATGACGGTGCCGCCGCCGTACTCCCCCTCGGGGATCACGCCTTCGAACTCCAGGTAGTCCAGGGGGTGGTCCTCGGTGGGGATGGCGAGCCTCTTGTCATGGGGGTCGGTGGATGGCCCCTTGGGGACCGCCCAGGACTTCAGGACGCCGCCGACCTCCAGGCGGAAGTCGAAGTGCACGGTGCTCGCGTCGTGGATCTGCACCACGAACGCCGGCCCGTCCGATTCACCCGGCGCGGCTTCGCCGCGCGCGGCGGGCTCGCCGCCCGGCTCGCTCGTCCTGTCGAAGTGCCGCTTCTCGCGGTAGGTCCGCAGCTCGTCCCTCTTGCCCACGACAGCCCCTCGCGTCGCCTCGCTCGTTCCGCCTCGGCCGGTGCTCCCGCCGCTCCTTCGCGGCACGTGGGGGTCCGGGCCTTCATCATCCGCCGGGGCCCTGGTGGTGCGGGCGTGTTACTCCTCCGACCGGGTGCGGCACGAGCGCGTCGGCGAACGTGCCGGCGAAGAGGTCCCGATCGTCCTCGGCTACGGCTGCCCACCGGGATCGTCCGGTGGTGGGTGGGGGAGGGCCGGGGGCGCGAGGTCCGGCCGGATTCCGGGCGCTTCATGCCGTGCCAGGAGGGTGAGGAGGGTGGCCACGGTCAGGCCGGACTCGGCCGGGTGGCGCAGAGGAACGTCCTCTTGGATGCGGTAGGTGTTGGTGCGGCCGTGCCGGGTGCGGGAGAGATAGCCGGCCTGCTCCAGGTCGGCGATGATCCGCTGGCAGGCGCGCTCGGTGAGCCGGCAATGTGCCGCTATGTCACGGATCCGCACCGAGGGGTTGTCGGCGATCACGGCCAGGATGCGGGCGTGGTTGGTGAGGAAGGTCCAGCCGGTGTGGGATTCGGGTGCGGTAGCCATTGCCGGTATCGTACGATGCTTCGTTCGCGTACCGTAAGACGCGAAATCCATGTCGTGAATCGTCGTGCGTCATCGAGTGAGGCGAGCAGGAGACCGTCATGCCCTCTCCGCATAGGGACCCCGGGATGCCCCACACACGGCCTGTGGCCGACAACGACACCACCGCTCAGCCGTCACCGCAGCCGGCGGGAGAGTCCGGCGCGGCCCTCGGCGCGCTGCCGTCGTGGGTCCGGCACCGGCTGGCCGAGTTGAGCGAGGAGAACGCCCAGCTCAAACAGGCCATCCGGACCAGGCCGGTGGTCGATCAGGCCCGCGGGGTTCTGATGGCCGTCCTCGATGGCGATGCCGACGACGCCTGGCAGGTGCTCCGCCAGACCTCTCAGCACGCGAACGTCCCTCTGCGCGACGTGGCCTCGTGGGTGGTTTCCTCCACCGGGGGCACACCGATGTGCGATGACCTGCGGGTTCCGATGCGTCAGGCGATCGAGCGGGTGTGGAGGCGGCGAGATGGTGAAGGCAGCAGACGCACCGCATCTGCTTCTTGACGAGGTCTGCCGCCTTCTCACCGCCGCCGGCTTCGACGTCACCGCCGGCGGCGGAGAAGGGGCGGCGGGCCTGCACGTGCGGCGCAGCGTCGACGCCGTGGTGGTGCGGTGGGAGCCTGGCGCCGCGCTCGATCCCGCCGGACGTGGCCACAACGAGCAGGACGGCATCCGGGCGGCCCTGCGTTACGCACTGCTGGCGACCCTCACCGAGGCAGGCCATGCCGTCCACGTCGACCACGACAGCGACGACGTCCACGTGAGAGAGCCCGTACGAACGGAGCCGGCAGGCGACTGAGAGCCCGTGGGGCGGCCGCAGGGAACTCGTGGCCGCGGGAACGGCTGCCGCGGCCCGTCAGGTCGGTGGGTAGGTGGCGGCGGGCAGCCGGTCGATGTTGCCGTGCCACTGGCAGAGCAGGACGGTCGCGTCGTCGTCGAGCTTCCCGTCGTGGTAGTCGAGGACGGCGTGGATGAGGCGGCGCAGCGTCTCGGGTACGGGCAGGGCGTCGCTCTGGTGGCGGATGACGAAATCGACGAAGCGTTCGCGCCCGAACTCCCGGCCGTCGGCGTCGCGTGCCTCGGTGATGCCGTCGGTGTACAGCAAGACCCGGTCTCCCGGCTCCAGTTGCACCTCGCACGCGTGGACCGGGAGGCCGAGGTCGGTGCCCAGGGGGTGTGACGGCGGACACGACAATTCCGACGTCCAGCGTCCGCCCCGGACCAGAACCGGGGAGTGGTGACCGCAGTTGACCCAGGTCAGTACCCCGGTGACCATGTCGAGTTCGGCCAGGATTCCGGTCGCGTAGCGGGTGTGGGTGTAGTGGGCGATGAGCACGTCCTCGATGGCCGCGCACGTATCGGGCAGGCTGACGCCCTGACGGCGTTGGTTGCGGAAGGTGGCCATGGCCAGGTTCGCGGTGAGCCCGGCGGCGGTGTCGTGGCCCATGGCGTCCAGGATCGCCAGGTAGGTGGTCTCGCCGGCGATGCCGTAGTCGAAGGCGTCTCCGGCGGCGGTGTAGGCGGGTTCCATGGCCGCGGCGAGTGTGACCCGGTCGTTGGAGAAGCTCCGGGGCGGCATGAGGGGCCACTGCATCTCGGCGGAAACCGTCATGCTCGTGGTCCGGATAAGCCGGGCGTAGGCGTCGCTGTTGGTTCGCTTGCTCGCCAGCAGCAGGGACACCAGGGAGGTCAGGTCCTGGATCGCCTCCAGGTCCGCGTCGTTGCTGTGGTCGGTGTCGACGCTCAGCACCCCCAGGCGTTCGGCGCCGTTCAGCAGGGGGATCCACTGCCGGAACCGGCCGTGCTCCTCGGCCCGGACCGTGATCAGCCGGGTCTCGGTATAGGCGGTCCCGGGCACGGTGGTGAGGATCCGGAACTCCTGGCCGCCCCGCCCGGCGTCGGAACCGCGCCCGGTCACCTCCCGCAGCACTTCCCCCTGGAGGTCGGCCACGAAGATCCTCGCCTGGTACAGTCCCGCGGTCTTCGCGTGCTGGGCGACCAGGAGGGGCATCTGTTCGAAGGTGGCCAGATGACCGGCACGCAGAAGCGCGCGCTGCATCCGCGCGGTGGGCTGGGAAATCAGAAGAAACCCCGGAGAACAGGGACACCCCGCGTTCGCCCGCCTGCGGTCTCGCCGACTGCACGAGAGACCGCTCCCCGGTGTCGGGACAGGCGAAAACAAGGGACCGAGCGACTGTTACCAACCGCCAGAGTACGGACCACATGTCCCTGAAAGGCGGTTTTCAGGTTTTGCCGAGTGTTGCCCCGTTCGGCGGCCTGACGCCCTGCCCGGTCGTGAACGGGGTTCGGCGATGTGCGCGTCGACGGCGACCCCCGGCGTGAGCGTCGCCGGCCGGTCGTCGGGGGATCGTGACGACCGGCCTGGCCGTGGGGGACGCCCGTGGGGAGTGGGTCCGCTGTCGGGTGCGGCTCGTTCCGATCAGGCGGTCACGGCGTGCACTTGCTTCCGCCGCCTATGCCGGCGGCCCAGCCGATGCCTCCGGTGAGGTGCTTGACGAGGTTGTTGTTCCCGCCGTTCTCCGTGTAGGACTCGGCGAAGTGGCCCATGCCCGTGACCCAGATGCGGCCGCCGTCGTACTGCTTGCACCAGGAGATCGGGTGGTCCTCGCCCATCGCGTTGGGGCCCGGCTCGTACGTCTCCTCGTCGAGCGTTGCCAGCACGTGCGCGTCGCCGCGTACGCTGCGGGCGAAGTTGTAGTGCTCGTCTCCGAAGCCGAACTCCTTCGGGAGGTTGCGCGTCGACGGGTGGCGCCGGTCCTCGACGCGCACCGTGGCGACGTTGTTCAGATCGCTGGCGGCGTGGCCGGTCATGAGCGTGCCGACCGCGCTGTCGGCCGCGCCGTCCCACCAGTCCCAGGTGGTGACGCCGGCGCCCATGTCGACCGCGTTGTGGTTGGCGGCGATTCCGCCGCCGGCGTTGACGAACCCCCGGATCGCCGCGCGCTGCTCCTCGTCCCACAGCGGGCCCGGACGGCCTCCGCCGAGCCACTGCGACGAGGAGTTGAAGAGGAAGATCGCGTCGTACTGGGCCAGGTTCTCCGGGGTGAAGACGCGGGGGTTCGCGTCCGGGTGGTCGCAGTTGCCGACGGCCCCGCCGAGGCCGTCGCAGTCCTCTCGTACCGATGAGATCCCGGCCTGATCCAGCGCTTTCTGGATCGGGCCGATGCCGCCGTCGATCGAGCCGGCGTGGCGGTACCCGGTCGTCCCGGTGTAGATCAGGACCTTCGACTCGGACTTGGCCTCGGCAGGTACGGCCGATGTCGCGACGAGCCCGATCGCCGCCACCGCCAACAACGCACGGTGCACGCCTTGTCGTGCGTAACGCATGGCACTCCCCTCACCTCTGGTGTCGTCATCAACTACGGCCTCATTTCGGGGACATGTCAAGACGACCATGCCGGCGGATATCTCGCCGCGCCGCCGCGAGGCGCCCCCGACCTGGGCTTTTGAGCTGTGCTGCACGTGCCTGTCCGGGCCGGCGCCGGTGTGCGAGGCTCTCCGGCAACGCAATCACCCGAGAGGTCCCGAACGACCCGAAACGCACCCGGACGCAGGAGGGTCGATTCCCAGGCGCAGGGGCAAGGCCGCCCGAGCAGTCATGAACTATCGGTCGCCCCACTGGCGGGCCGCGGTCGCTCCGGTGCGGGCCCCGCCGCGTCTTCTGGAAGGAAAGCCAGCATGTCCGTCTACATTCGCCCGAGAACCCACTGGGCGCCGTATGTCGTCGAAGACCCACGCATCAAGGCGCTCGCGGCGGCGCTCGGCCTTCCCGTCGACATGATGGTGGCGCGCGCCGAGAATCCCCCGCCGAATGACAGGGCATGGGAGCCCTGGACGGGAGGCGTCTTCATCCACCACCGCGGGGAGGGGACGTTCAAGCCCGACGCGGAGCGCGACTGCCAGAGGGAAATAGCGAAGGCGTGGGCGTCCGGTCATCTCGATGTCGGTGACATTCACTACAACTTCCTGGTGTGCCCGCACGGGGAGATCTACGAGGGCCGTGGCTTCCGGCGAGCGGAGGGAAACGCCGCCGGCTATGTGAACGGTGTGGGGCGCAATACCGGGTTCTATTCGATCTGCGGCCTCCTGCGTTCGGAAGACACCCCGACCCAGGACATGCGGAATGCCATCAAGGACCTCATCTGGCATCTGCGGGACGATGTCTCACCGACCCTGCTCGCCGGGGACCTGCTGCTGCCGCACTCGCTGGGCTACGACACGGAGTGCCCGGGAAAACTCACCCCGTACGCGGAGTCGGGCTCTTCGATGGATCCCGGCGTACCCGTGGCCGGGAAGGAGCCCAACGGGCTGCAGATCATCTCGCGCAGCCAGTGGGGCGCCCGCCCGCCCCGTGACGAGGACTTCGCGACGCTGTCGCAGCGCACCGGATTTGCCGTGCACTACTCGGCCGGTCCGACCTCGCAGACTCCCCGGGCGATCCAGAACTACCACATGGACGGCAACGGGTGGTGGGACATCGGTTACAACTTCCTGGTGGACCGGTCGGGACGGATATTCGAGGGCCGCGGCTGGATGACGGTCGGTGCGCATGCGACGGGCTACAACACCAGTCATTTCGGCGTGTGCTTCATCGGGCGGGACGGCGACGCGACCCAGACCGCCAAGAATTCCATCCGCAGCCTCTACTACGCCGCGAACAAGTACGTGGGCAGGTCACTCGCCAGGACGTACCACAGTGCGATCGGCTCCACGGCCTGCCCCGGCAACGATCTGCGGACCTGGGTGCGGAACGGCATGCCGGGCACGACCTATCCCATCGTCGGTGGTTCCCCCGTGTACAACGGCGATACGCCCCCGGGCGACGGCTCGGCCGGCGGCCTGACCAGCGTCCGTTCCATCGCCGCGCAGCAGCGTGCCGTCAACGGGCTCGGGTACACGCCGCAGTTGGACGTCGACGGCATCTTCGGCCCGCTCACCAACTCCGGGGTCAAGTGGCTCCAGGCCAAGGTCGGCGTCGCCGCGGACGGACTCTGGGGACCGCTGACCGAGGCGGCCTACGTGGCGTACAACGGTGGCGGCGGATCCGACGGCGGCCTGACCACCATCCGTACCGCCGCCGCGCAGCAGCGTGCGGTCAACGGACTCGGATACACACCGGAGCTGGAGGTCGACGGCGTCTTCGGGCCCAGGACCGAAGCCGGGGTGAAGTGGCTGCAGGCCAGGGTCGGCACCGACGCCGACGGCCTGTGGGGCGCCGCCACCGAAGCCGCCTACGTGGCGTACACCGGGGGACACGGCAACGCGGACGGCGGGCTGACCACCATCCGGCCGGTCAGGTCGCAGCAGCACGCCGTCAACAGCCTGGGGTACACACCGGAGCTGGAGGTCGACGGCCTCTTCGGGCCCAGGACCGAAGCCGGGGTGAAGTGGCTGCAGGCCAGGGTCGGCACCGACGCCGACGGTCTCTGGGGACCCGCCACCGAAGCCGCCTACGTCCGCTACGAGGGCAGCGCGGGACTGACCGTGGACGGCTCCTTCGGCCCGGCCACCATCACCGCGCTGCAGTACGCGACCGGCACCGCCGCCGACGGAATCTGGGGACCGGAATCCCGGCGCGCCCTTCAGCAGCACCTCAACACGTGGGCCGGTGCGGACCTGATCGTGGACGGCGATGTCGGTGCGGCCACGGTGAAGGCCCTGCAGGGCCACCTCAACAGAATGACCGGCGCGGAGCTGACCGTGGACGGCGACTGGGGCCCGGGCACCACCAAGGCCCTGCAGACCGCGCTCAACCAGGGGAGGTTCTGATGCGGGACGACAAGACAGGCCCGACGCGAGCGGCGGGCGCCGCCGGAACGGCGGTCACCACGGGCGAAGGGGCGGCAGGGCTCTCCCGGAGGAGAGTCGTCGCCGGCGGAGTCCTGGCCACCGCCGGTTTCCTGAGCCTGGGAACCCCGGGGGCCGCGGCCCGGCCGTCGCCCCCGGCCGGGCGGTCGGCCGCGGCGCCCCGGGGACTGTCGTCCTTCACCGCGGTGGCGGCCGGCGAGGCGGACGCCACCGCGGTCCCCGCCGGTTATACGGCCGACGTGCTCGCCCCCTGGGGACAGCCCGTACGCGCGGCCGGGCCGCGGTGGCGGGCGGACGGGAGCGGTACGGCGGCCGAGCAGGCGCGGCAGGTCGGCAGCCATCATCACGGCGTCCGGTACTTCCCCCTGGGCGACGGCGCCGCGGGGGACCGCCACGGCCTGCTCGTGATCGGCCACGAAGCGACCGACGCCGAACTGCTCGGCGGCGGGGCCGCCAAGGCGGCCGCCGCGCAGGGCCTCACCGTGGTGGCGGTACGCGAGTCCGGCGGCGTGTGGAGGGCCGTGGATTCGGCGTACAACCGGAGGATCACGGCCGACTCGCCCGTCCGGTTCTCCGGTCCCGTGCGGGCCGGCGGCGGGTCACGGGGCGTGCTGGCCTGCAGCGGCCAGGGCACCACCCCCTGGGGCACTTACCTGGCGGCGGAGGAGAACTTCAACGCCGTCTTCGGCACCGACGACCCCGGCTGGCGGCGCGGCGAGAAGCACGTCAGGTACGGCCTGTCCGCCGACGGTTTCGGCCACCCCTGGCACCGCGCCGACCCGCGGTTCGATCTCGGCGCTCACGAGGCGGGACCCGACGGGTTCGGCTGGATCGTGGAACTCGACCCGCGTGATCCCTCCGCCGTCCCGGTCAAGCGGACCGCGCTCGGACGCTTCATGCACGGCTCCGCCACCGTGACCGAGGCCGCCGGCCGCCTCGTCGTCTACAGCACCGACTCCGAGGACGGCGAGTACCTCTACAAGTACGTCAGCGCGGACGGCTGGCGCCGGATGCGGGACCAGGGCAGGAGCCCGCTCGACCACGGCACCCTCTACGCGGCGCGGATCTCCCCGGACGGCGCAGGAGGCTGGCTGCCGCTCCGGCACGGGCACGGCCCGCTGACGCGCGACAACGGCTGGCGGGACCAGGCCGACGTCCTCGTACGGGCCAGGATGGCGGCCGACGCCCTCGGCGCCACCCCCCTCGCCCGCCCCGAGGGAGTCGCGGTGAGCCCGCGCGACGGCGAGGTGTATCTGGCCCTCGCCAACAGCGCGGGTGGCGCACCGTGTTCGGGCGGGCCGGAACAAGGCGCGGCGGCAGGGGTCTGCGTGCGCGGCGCCGATCGCTACGGGCGCGTCATCCGGTGGCGCGAGGCGGCGGACGACGGTACGCCGCCCTCCTTCCGCTGGGAGGAGTTCCTCGTCGCCGGTGACCCGGACCTCTCCTCCGACGGCGCGTTCGCCGCCCCCAAGGGGCTCTGGTTCGGCGCGGACGGAACCCTCTGGATCTCCACCGGCATCTCCGGCCACGACCTCAACGGCACCGCGGCGGTCTACCGGGCGGCGGGGAACAACGCCCTGCTGGCCGCCGATCCCACGACCGGGAAGGTCCGCCGCTTCCTGACCGCTCCGCGCGGCGCCGAGGTCACCGGAGTCACCGCCACCCCCGACGGACGAACGCTCTTCGTGAACATCCAGCACCCCGGCGAGCGCACCGCCCGGTGGGGCGCCCCGGACAGCGCCGACCCGGGTGCGGTGAGCACCTGGCCGTCCGGCAGGCCGGGAGACCGCCCCCGCTCCGCCACCGTCGCCGTCCACCCGGTCCGCGACCCGCGTCGAAGGGAATCGTCATGAAGGCCGAGCCGGCCGCGCTGTCAGCCGCCGCCGTCCTGCTCCTCGCGCTCGGGGCCTCGGCCGACGGCATCATCGGTCCCGACACCTGGCGCTGTCCGCACGCCTTCGACCGGTAACCGCCCCTGGCGGCGTACGTGACCGGCGGCCCCGCCGCGCCCGACACGCCGTCACCTCCCTCCGCCGGTGCACCCCGGCCCGTGCCCGGATCCGGCGTCTGCCACGCGCAGGCGCCGGCAAGCATGCGGTTCACGCTCGTTGAACGGCCGTTTATCGTTTCCTGATCACAGCTTCCTACGCTCGTCCGGCCCGATCCCGCGCCGGGCGGACGAGGCGCGCGCTCGGGCAGGAACCGAACTCAGGCTGGGGGAACGACGTGCTCCGCATTCACTTCACCGATGTGGACCTGGCGAGGACCCGGCTCGCCCCCGCGCCGGACCCCATGTTCGAGATCGCCGCGAGTCTGCACCGGCTGCAGTCCCGCGGGGGCCGGTGGGCCTACGCCGGCTGGTACCGCTCGGCACGGCAACGGCTGCGGGAGGCGGGGCTGGAGCGGGTGCTGCGGAGTGTCCTGCTGCCCCTGTACCCCAGGGCCGCGTACTTCCCGGACTTCCTCACTCCGGCGGATGCGGTGAACGGCCTGGACGCCGGACTGGAGTCGATCCTGGCCACGCCTGCGCAACGGGTCGTCGAGGAGATGACGATCCTCGACCGCACCGTCGGAGCACCCGCGTGGGCCGGGCGACTGGCCGGACGGGAGGAGCGCAAGGAGTTCGCGGGCATCCTGCGCGCGTACTTCGACGGCGTCGTCGCCCCCCACGCGGAGCAGGTGCAGGCGCGGATCGAGGCCGAGCGGGCGGCACGCTGCCGCGGGCTCCTCGACGGCGGAGTGGAGGGCATGCTCGCGGGACTCAGACCCATGCTGCGCTGGTGCCCGCCCGTCCTGGAGGTCGCCTACCCCAGGCAGGCCGAGGACCGGGACCTGTATCTGAACGGCCGCGGACTCACCCTCGTCCCTTCGTACTTCAACTGGGGCGAGCCGGTCGCCTTCGCCGACCCGGGACTGCCGCCCGTGGTCTGGTACTCCCTGCTCCACGAGCCCGAGGCCCGCTCCGTGACCGACGGTGCCCCGGAGCAGTCCCTCATCAACCTGCTCGGGCGCGCCCGGGCGGTCGCCCTGCGCGCCGCGTCCGCGGGTGCCACGACCGGCGAGATCGCCCGCGCTGCCGGCGTTTCGGCCTCCGCCGCCAGCAGGCACGCCACCGCGCTGCGCGACGCCGGCCTCATCACCACCGTGCGGCACGGCCCGGCCGTGCTGCACACCCTCACACCCACGGGCGCATCCGTGCTGCGCGCCGCCATGCGCCGGGCCGAGGACGACGTCACGGGCACAGCCGTCTGAACCGGCGGCCCCGGCGCCGGGGCCGTGCCCGCGGCATCGCGTCGGCCGTGCCGGGCATGACGCCGGCCCGGGCATCCACAGAACCCGGCCGTGACACTGGACCGGACTCGCCGCGGCCGTCGCCGGGTCAGCTCCGGTGCCGGTGCGTCTGCCGTACGAGCAGAACGCTCCGCACCAGCGCCCAGACGAGCGTCGCGACCAGCGCCGGCACCCCGAAGAACATCACGAACCCGGCGCCGATGTTGGCGCCGATGCCGCCGGCGGTGAGGATCCGCCAGCCGTACCCGGTGCCCATCCCGGCGAGGACCAGCGGCCCGATCACCTGCCACCACCGCCAGTCGAACCACTCCAGGCAGGTGGCGACCACGAGTACCAGCCCGCAGACGACCGCGACGGCGATCCCGGTGATGCCGAGCGCGGGCTCCAGACCCGGGGGCAGCTCCGGCGGCCGGATGTAGTAGTCCAGGTCGTCGAAGTCCGCGTCCAGCGGACCGATGACCCACCACACCCAGACCGGGCAGGCCAGCACGAGACCCACGGCCGCGACGGCGGAGAGCTGTCTCATGGAGCCATGGTCCGCCGCGCGCGGGATACGGGCATGAGTACGCGTACTCATGCCGGCGGGGGCCGGGCCGGGAGCGGGAGCGCCGCGATGTCCTCCTTGGGGGACTTCGCGGGTCGGGAAAAAACCTGTTGTTGCAGGGTTGTTGCCCTACGTGGTGAGGACGCCGAAGGAAAGTCGGTACGCTCCCCGTGACTTCGGGGTATCGGCAGGAGTTCGACTGCCGTGAACAGGGGATGATCACCATGACCAGTGGACCTTCGGCGAACCTTTTCCGGCCGCTCGAGCAGAGCGACCCGGCCGTCGTCGGCGGTTACCGGCTCGCCGCCGTGCTCGGCACGGGCGGGATGGGCAAGGTGTACCTCTCCTACACACCCGGCGGCCGGCCCATCGCGATCAAGGTGATCCGCCCCGAGTTCAGTGAGGACCCCGAGTTCCGGCGGCGCTTCCAGCGGGAGGTCCAGTCCGCCCAGCGGGTACAGGGCTTGTACACCGCGCCGGTCATCGACTCCGACACCGAGGGCGCCCAGCCCTGGCTGGCCACGGCGTACGTACCGGGCCCCTCCCTCGCGCACGCCGTGGCGCAGCACGGCGCGCTGCCGCTGCGCAGCGTGCTGCTGCTGTCCGTCGGCGTCGCCGAGGCGCTGCACGTCATCCACGGCGCGGGCATCGTCCACCGCGACCTCAAGCCCGCCAACGTGCTGCTTGCCTCGGACGGTCCGCGCGTGATCGACTTCGGCATCGCGCGCGCCGCCGAGACCACCGCGCTGACCGGCACCGGAGTGAGCGTGGGCACCCCGTCGTTCATGGCGCCGGAGCAGGCGGCGGCGGGGACGGTCAGCAAGGCGACGGACATCTTCGCCCTCGGCCAGATCGCGGCCTACGCGGCGATCGGCTCACCCGCGTACGGCGAAGGGCCCTCGCACGCGGTGCTCTACCGGATCGTGCATGAGGACCCCGATCTCAGCCGGGTGCCCGCGGAGTTGCTGCCCCTGGTGACGCGCTGTCTGACCCGCGACCCCGACGACAGGCCCAGCCTGACGGAGATCATCGAGCAGTGCCACGAGATCTCGCCGGAACCGCTGCGGCAGGGCGAGGACTGGCTGCCCCAGGCGGTCGTCGGCTCGATCACCGAGCGGCTGCGGCTGCCGGAACCGGCGAAGACCCCGCCGCCCCAGCCGACCGCCGCGCCGACCCCCACACAGGCCGCGCCGCAGCACCCGCCGACCGAGTTCGCACCGCAGCATCCGGCACCGGCGCCGGGCCAGATGACCCCGCACCCGCAGGCCGCGTTCTCCCCGACCGCCGCCGCGCCGACGCAGAGCGCACCGGGTGTCCCCGGAGCGCCGCCGCCGCCCGGGCACCCGATGCAGCCCCCGCCCGGCTACCGCACGCCCCCTCCCGGCTACCGCACCCCGCCGCCGGGTGCCCGTCCGCCCTACGCGGCCCCGCCGCCGCCCAAGAAGAAGCGGACCGGGCTGATCGTCGCCGCCTCGGTGGTGGGGGTGCTCGTGGTCCTCGGGATCATCGGCTCGTTCCTGCCGGACGACTCCGGCAAGGAGAACGAGAGCAAGCCGCCCGCGAGCAGCAGCACCGGCGGCGGCTCGCACGGTTCGGGTGAGGGGGCGGCCTCGGACGCGGAGAAGAAGCCGGTCGACCCGGAGCCGGTCACGTACGAGGGCGTCGACGTGACGCAGAACTACGCCCTCAACCTCGCCGACAACCCTCCGCGGCCGGAGGAAGGCGACGTGGCCTACAGCGGCAAGGACTTGTACTACTACGTCGACACCCTCTTCTCGGACTCCTGGATCGGCACCGACAACGGGAAGTTCATCCTGCTGAACAACTCGGAGAAGGGCTCCCTGGAGACCTGCCGCGCGGAGACCCGCTTCACGGAGAAGATCACCCTCGACCAGGTCGGCGACGGCTCGCAGTTCTGCGTGCTCAGCGACGCGGGCCATATCGCGGTGGCGACGTACCGCGGCAAGCGGGAGTCGGGTGACGCGTCGTACGTCACCTTCGACCTGACGATCTGGCGCAACGCGGAGGAACCCACCACGGAGGACTAGGCACCTTCCGGCACGGAGTCCGTAGACAGCGGCGCCCGGCGCGTACTCCGCGCCGGGCGCCGCTGTCTGCCGCAAAGAGCCGACGCATCCACGCCTTGCCCCAACACGCCGCGATACAGGCCGAGTTGGCTGCCGGGCCGGTCCGGGCGCCCGCGGGGCGGCGTCAAGCACCCTTGCGAGGCGCATTCTTTCGTGGTCCGATACCAACGACCTTGATAGTCAATATCGGTTCCACCGTCGCAAGCGAATCAGTGCCGCCCAAAAGCGAAGCAAGAGGTTCGAATGCGGAACGAAGCGCTGGCGAGCCTCGTCCTCGGTGACGTACTCCGAGAGCGGGCCGAAACCCATCGGACAGAGACCTTCCTCAAATTCCGCGAGGGCGAGGTCACTTACGGCGAGGTCGACTCGATGGCCGACCGCGTGGCCCAGGGACTGGCCACCGCGGGCATCGACCGGGGCGACCACGTCGGCGTGATGCTCCCCAACTGCGCCGACTTCATCCACGTGATCTTCGCGCTGGCCCGGCTGGGCGCCGTCGCCGTGCCGATCAACGTCGGCTACCGCGGCGAACTGCTCCGGCACGTCCTGCACTCCTCCGACGCCTCGGCGCTGATCATCGACGCGCCGTACGCCGACAGACTCCCGGAGGTGGCCCGGCACCTGCCCGACCTGGGCCGCCTCATCGTACGGACGGAAGGCGCGTCCGACGTCCGGCTCGGCGCGCTCGGCAAGCCCGCCGCGACGCTGTCCAGCCTGCTGACCAACGGCGTGGAGGCACCGCGCGTCGACGTCGGCTTCGGCGACCTCCAGGCGATCATGTACACCTCGGGCACCACGGGTCCCTCCAAGGGCGCCATGGTCCCGCACGCCCTGGCGCTGACCTGCGCGCTGGACTCGCTCGACTTCCTCGACCGCTGGGGCAAGACGACGTACTGCCCGCTGCCCCTGTTCCACGCCGCCGGGCTCTGGGACGGCGTGATGTCGGCGCTCCTCGCCGGCGGGGCCATCGCCATCGTCGAGCGCTTCAGCGCCTCGCGCTTCTGGGACGACGTGCGCATGTTCGACGCACAGGTCGCCATGAGTGTCTTCTCGATGATCCCGATCCTGCTCAACCAGCCGCGCACCGAGCGCGACAAGGAACACCCGCTTCAGACCTTCTACATGGGCAAGTCGAGCCTCGACGAGCCGCTGTGGGAACGTTTCGGCGTCCGCTCGGTGGAGACGTACACCAGCACGGAGGTCGGGATCGCCACCGCCAGCCCGTACGGCGAGTGGCGGCTCGGCTCGTGCGGGCAGGCCCACGAGGAGCGGTTCGAGGTGGCGGTGGTCGACGAGTGGGACCGCGAGGTCGGGGCGGACGAGCCCGGCGAGCTGGTCGTGCGGCCCAGGCAGCCGTTCGTCATCACCACCGGGTACTACGGCGCCCCCGAGGCCACCGCCGACTGCTTCCGCAACATGTGGTTCCACACCGGGGACCGCGTGTGGCGCGACGCCGACGGCTACTTCTACTTCCTCGACCGGATGAAGGACGCCATCCGGCGCCGCGGCGAGAACATCTCGGCCTTCGACCTGGAGTGCGAGGTCAACCTGCACCCGTCGATCCTGGAGTCGGCCGCCATCGGCGTGCCCTCCGAGCTGGGCGACGAGGACGTCAAGCTGGCGGTCGTGCTGCAGCCGGGAGCGGCGCTGGAGCCCGCGGAACTGGTGGCGTTCTGCGCGGAGCGGCTGCCGCGCTCGATGGTCCCGCGCTACATCGAGTTCATCGACGCGCTGCCGCGTACGCCCACCGACAAGGTCGCCAAGTACCGGCTGCGGGCCGAGGGCGACCACGGCCTCACCCCCGGCACCTGGGACCGGGAGGAAACGCCGTGAACTGGGCGGACACCCCGGAGCAGGCGGCCTTCCGGGAAGAGGTGCGCGCCTTCGTACGCGACCGCTTCCCGCCGGACTACGTGCCGGACCCCGAGGCCGAGCAGAGCCTCGAACCCGAGGACGTCTGGGGCTACAACTGGCCGGTCGACCGGCTCTCCGACGACCCGGCGCGGCGCGACGGGGCCCGCGCGTGGGCGGCGGCCCTCGCCGAGCGCGGCTGGATAGCGCCGCACTGGCCGGCCGAGTACGGCGGGGCGGGCCTGCCGGCGCTGGAGGAGTTCGTCCTCCAGGAGGAGATGATGCGCGCCCGCGTCCCCACCGTGAACGGGATCGGCGCCTTCCTGCTCGGACCGACGCTCCTGGAGCACGGCACCGCCGCGCAGCGCGCCGCGCACCTGCCGCCGATCGCCCGCGGCGAGGTGACCTGGGCGCAGGGCTTCTCGGAGCCGGGCTCCGGCTCCGACCTCGCCTCGCTGCGCACCCGCGCGGTCCGCGAGGGCGACGAGGCCACCGGCACGTACACGGTGAACGGGCAGAAGGTGTGGACTTCGCTCGGGCAGTACGCGGACTGGCTGTTCGTGCTCGTACGCACCGATCCGGAGGCGGCGAAGCCGCACCGCGGCATCACGTTCCTGCTGATCGACGCGGCCGCTCCCGGGGTGACCATCCGCCCGATCACCGACATCCGCGGGGCGACGCCGTTCTGCGAGATCTTCTTCGAGGACGTCCGGGTGCCGGCGGCCGACCGGGTCGGCGAGGAGAACCGCGGCTGGTACGTCGCGATGACCGCGCTGAGCTTCGAACGGGCCGGCATCGGCGCCACTATCAAGTACGAGCAGGCGCTGTCGGAGCTCGTCGGCTACGTCGGCTCCGACGAGGGCCGCGCGTTCCTCAGGGCCGACGCCGGGGCCGCGCTGCGCCGGGAGATCGCCCGCCGCCACACCGAGATCCGGGTGCAGTACAACCTCGCCCGCTACACCGTGTCCAAGCAGGCGGCCGGCGGGGTGCCCGGCTACGAGGCGTCGGTCAACCAGCTCTTCGGCGCGGAGCTGCACCAGCGCCTGGCCCGTACCGGCGCCGCGGCCTTCGGCCGGTCCGCCCAGCTCTGGCAGCGCCGCGACGCCCCGCTCGGCGGCGTCTTCACCCACATGTCGCGCGACTCCGTCGCGTCCACCTTCCTCGGCGGCGCGTCGGAGATCCAGCGCGACGTCATCGCCACCCGGGGCCTGAACCTGCCTCGCAGCCGATAACGACCAAGGAGGAGTCCTCTCCATGTACGAGACCCTCGACCTGAAGATCGAGGAGCGGGTCGCCTGGCTGACCCTGAACCGGCCCGAGAAGCTCAACGCGCTCACCCCGACGACGATGCGCGAACTCCGCCGGTTCTTCACCGAGGTGGACGATGACGAGGACGTCTGCGTGGTGGTGCTGCGGGGGGCCGGCGAGCGGGCGTTCTGCGCGGGCATGGACCTCGGCTGGTCCGAGCAGCTCACCAAGCAGGAGCGGGTGGAGCAGGGGCGGCTCGGCGAGAAGACGTTCGCGATGATGGAGCGGCTGTCCGTGCCGGTCGTCGCGGCCGTGCACGGCTACGCCGTCGGCGGCGGGCTGGAGCTGGCGCTGGCCGCCGACTTCATCGTCGCCTCCGACGACGCGAAGATGGGCCTGGTCGAGATCACGCTCTCCGCCCGCCCGCCGTACCGGCCGAAGATGACCGAGGACGGCGACCCCGACCAGCCGGAGTTCGGCGGGTCCGCGCCCGGCTGGGGCGGCGTCAAGCGGCTCCCGCGCCGGGTCGGCAAGGCCATGGCCAAGGAACTGCTCTTCACCGGCGTCCGGCTCGACGCCGCGCGGGCGCAGCGGATCGGCCTGGTCAACGACGTGTATCCGGCGGACGAGTTCGACAAGCGGGTCGGTGAACTGGCCGAGCGGATCGCGGCGATGAACCGGTACAACCTGCGGCTCGTGAAGGAACTGGTCACCAACGAGTACGACTGGATCGAACCGCACCCGAGCTGAGCGGTGCCGGGCCCGGGAGTGGAAACGAGCGAGGAGGATCTGTGCGGATTTACCGGATCGACCACATCGGCCAGGTCGCACCGGAGCTGGAGCCGCAGGTGGCGCTCCTGGAGGGCCTGTTCGGGTTCCGCTCCACGCGGAGCTGGGAGAACTCCGAAGAGGGCTGCCGCGGCGTACGGCTGGAGCTGCCCGGGAACCCGGGGCACACCTGGGAGGTGCTGGCGCCGGCCGGCGAGCGGTCCGCGGTCCAGGAGTTCCTCGACGGCCAGGGCGGCCGCCCGGGACTCCACCACGTCGCCGCGGAGGTCCCCGACCTCGCCGCGGTACGCGCCGAGCTGGAGGCGCTCGGAGTCAAGCCGGTGGCAGGCGGGGACGGCGGCTGGCTGGAGGCGTCGCTGTCGCCGCCCGAGCGCGGCCCCGGCGTGCTCTTCCGGCTGCGCGGCCCCGGCGGCCGCACCCTGTGCGGCGACGGTCCCGCCGTACCGGTGACCGCCGAGCCCGCGGACGCGCCCTCCCTCGGCATCGTCGCCCTCGACCACGTGTGCCAGGCGTTCCCCGACCGCGACGAGCTGGCCCGCTGGTACGAGCGGCTCGCCGGCTTCGTACAGGTCTGGCGGACGCCCGAGGACGAGCACCCGGACATGGCGGACCTCGTGCTGAACATCCCCGGATCGACGATCTGCTGGGAGGTCATCATGCCGCGCGGCGAGGACTCGTTCATCGAGCGGTTCTGGGACCGCAACGGCGCCGCCGCGCACCACGTGACGTTCGAGGTCGCCGACTGGGACCGGGCGGCGGCGGCCTGCGCGCACCACGGCGTGCCGACGTTCGGCGAGAACGAGGGCAGCACCGACGGCGCCGCCTGGCGCGACACGTTCATCCACCCGAAGCACACCGGCGGCGTGCTCGTGCAGCTCTTCTGGGAGGAGCGGCCCGGCGTGTGGGTGCGGTCCGACAAGATCCCGCCGGTGGACTGATGGACCTGACGCTCACCGAGGACCAGGAGCTGATCAAGGACACCGCCCGCGGGCTGCTGGAGTCGCGGAGCGCGAGCGCCGGGGCGCGGGCGGTGGCCGGCGAGCCCGCCGGCTACTCCGCCGCGCTGTGGAAGGAGATGGTCGGGCTCGGCTGGACGGGGCTGGCGCTGCCGGAGGCCCACGGCGGAGTCGGCACCGGGTTCCTGGAGCTGTGCCTGGTCGTGGAGGAGATGGGGCACGCCCTGGTGCCGAGCCCGTTCCTGGCCACGGCGGCGTGCTGCGGGCTGCCCCTCGCCCGGTTCGGCACGGAGGCGCAGCAGGCGCGGTGGCTCGGGGAGATCGCCCGCGGCCGGATCATGAGCGCCGTGCCGGGCCGCTGGGACGGCACGGGCGGCGAGATCACCGCGGTCGGGTCGGACGACGGCTTCGTGCTCGACGGCACGGCGCAGTTCGTGCCGTACGCGTACGCCGCGGAGGACCTGCTCGTCGTGCCCGGCGACGGGCCCGCGCTGCTGGTGGACGCCTCGGCGCCCGGCGTCGTCCGCGAGCCGCTCGACGCCGTCGGCGCCGACCGGCCGTGCCGGGTCCGCTTCGACGGGGTGAGGGTGCCCCGGGACCGTGCCCTGCCCGCCGGCCGCGAGGTCGCCGAGGCGATCGACGCGTACGGCGCCGCCGCCACCTGCGCCGCGATGGTCGGCGCGGCCCAGCGGGTCCTCGACCTGACGGTCGCCTACGCCGCGGAGCGGGAGCAGTTCGGCCGGCCCATCGGCTCCTTCCAGGCGGTCCAGCACCACTGCGCGAACATGGCCATCGACGTGCTGAGTTCGCGCTTCATGGCGTACGAGGCGATCTGGCGGCTCTCGGAGGGGCTGGATGCCGCGGCGGAGGTGTCGATGGCCAAGGCGTGGGTGAGCGAGGCGTGCCGGCGGGTCTGCGACACGGGCCACCAGGTGCACGGCGCGATCGGCTTCACGCACGAGCACGACCTGCACTTCTTCTCCGGCCAGATGGCGGCGTGGGCGCTGGCCTTCGGCGATGCCGACCACCACTGGGACCGGGTGGCGGACCACCTGGGCTGGCCCGCCTGAGCCGTACCGGCGCCCGTCGCCCGCCCGGTGCGGGCGACGGGGTGTGCGGCTTTCGCCCTGAGGGACGCAGCGCCGGTGCGCGATGGCGCGGCCGCGGCGGCCCGGCGGGTCGGGGTCAGTCTCCGGCGGCGTAGTGCAGGAGGAAGTCGCGGTCACGGTCGCGCCCGCTGTCGGGGTCGTGCCTCGGCGTGGCCGGCTGGGTGGCGATCGTGTCGTCCAGCGCGATACGCGGGGGGAGGTGCCCGTAGCGCTCGGATCTCCGCTCCTTATCCGCGTCGCCGGCCGCGGAGCCCTCGCGTCCGGGGAGGCCCGTGGTGATCTCCATGACGACCCAGCCGTTGCCGTCCGGGTCGCTGAACGAGAGGAACGAGCCGTAGCCGCGGCGCCCCGGATCCGGCCCGGGGGCCCCGGCGTCGGTGGCGGTGTGGTGGAAGACCTCGCTCGGCGCCGCACCGAGACGCGTGAGCTCCACGTACGCGGCGTCGATGTCGTCGACGACCAGGTGCAGGCCCTGCGCCGAGCCCGGCGCCAGGGACGTCACGGAGGTGCCGAAGACGACGGAAGCGGACGAACCCGGCGGGGTCACCTGCACGACCCGGAAGTGCCCGTCCGTGGTGACGTCGGCGTCGAGGCGCCACCCCAGCGCGAGGTAGAAGTCCTTGGCCCGGTCGACGTCGGCGACGGGTATGACGACGACTTCGAGTCTCATGTCCATGATCTGCGCTTCCTTCCCGACGGCCTCGGACACCGTGGTCCTGAGTGGCTATAACGGCCCAGAAGGGGATGTTCTTCCAGGCCGCGGAGCCCGCTGCGACGCGACGTCCCGCTCCCGTCGCTGTCCGCGGCGCACGCCGCCCGCACATCACTGCCCTGACCTGGGGTTTTCCGGTGGCGGCTTGGCCTGTGACGGAGCCGCGGAAGGAGTGTCCGGCGAGCACGCCCCGTCCTTCGGCGATCTTGGGGGAACGGCGGAGGAGGGCGCGCCACCCCCTGGGGCCCCCGCCCGCGGGCGACCGGGAGACGGGGGGCGGGGCCGGTCCGGGGTGCGGGTGCGCCGTTGGGTGAGCCTGTCGTGCGCCGGTGCGCGCAGCCCGGCGGCGATGTCAGTGGCGGGTGCGACGATCCGGGTATGACGCACTCCGGCGCCATCGGCGCCTACTGGGACGGTCAGGCAGGCACTTTCGACGACGAGGCCGATCACGGGCTGCGGGACGAGTCCACGCGGGCCGCCTGGGCGGCCCGGCTGGACGCGTGGATGCCGCGCCCGGCGGCCGACGTGCTCGACGTCGGCTGCGGGACCGGCTCGCTGACCTGTCTGCTGGCCGCCGCCGGGCACCGGGTCACCGGTGTGGACCTGGCGCCGCGGATGGTCGGCCAGGCGCGGGCCAAGGTGGCGGCGGCGGGGCTGCGGGCCCGGCTCCTCGTGGCGGACGCCTCGGTTCCGCCGACCGGGGACGAGAGGTTCGACGCCGTGCTCTCCCGGCATCTGGTGTGGACCCTGCCGGAGCCCGGGGCCGCGCTGCGGGAGTGGGTGGCGCGGCTCCGCCCCGGCGGGGTGCTCGTGCTGGTCGAGGGGCGCTGGGGCGGCGCGGAGCCGGCCGCCGAGCCGTACGGGCCGGGTACGGGAGCGCTGCCCTGGAGCGGCGGCGTCGGGGCGGAAGCGCTGGCCGGGGCGGTGCGGCCGCTGGTGGCCGACGTCCGGGTCGAAGACCTCGGCGCCGACGAGCAGTTGTGGGGCGGGCCGGTCGCCGACGAGCGTTACGTCCTGATAGGCAGGGTGTGAACGGGCCGCCGGAGGCGGCCCGTTCGGCCTGCTAAACCTCAGTGCTTCCGAGAGCACCCATCGTGTGGTCTCCATCCTCCTGGGATCTAAGTGGCGGGCGGGGAGGGGACATCGACGTTGGTGCAGTGAGCCGGATGGGTGACCACCGGCCGCACCCGTCGCGCTCGTCACTGGCGCGGCGCAGTCACTCCCTCCCGTCGCAATCCGCGAGGGGACGACTCTTGGAGGCAAGATGTCCGTACAGACGACCCCGGCTCTCTCCCCCGTCCGGGCCGGCGTGGCCGAGCGGGCCGCGCTCACGGCGCTGGTCGACGAGCCGGAGGCCCCGTTCAGCGACGCGCCCGTGTACACCCCGCAGGGCACCGGCGTCCTGCTGCTCCTCGCGCTCCTGTCCCCGAGGGCCCCGAAGGAGTCGCGCCCCTCGTAACGGTCCGCGGACCCGAACTCGAACGACCACGTCCGTGACCGACAGCAGAAGGTGAGCGCCCGATGTCGAATGCCGCACTGGGGGCCGAGTACGCCCAAGCGGTGGAGCAGTTGGCTGGGCGCGTCCTGGGTGCCCTCCGGGGCACCCAGGTTCCGCTGCCGGCCGTGTCCGACGCGGACCGGCCGGCAGACACCACCGCGCTTGCCGCCGTGCGCGTCCTGGGACCCGACCTGTTCGCGCCGGCACTCTTCTGCCGCCAGCCGCTGCCGCAGCCCGACCGGGAGATCCTGGGCTCCGCCCTGCGGGTCTTCCCGCCCCGCCCCGGGGACAGCACCGAGGCGCGCTGGCGCGACCGCACCACGGCCGCGCTGCTCGCCCGCGGCGCGGCCGGGACCCGGGCGGCGGTTCCGTACGCGGAGGAGGACACCGAGCGCGCCGCGATCGCCGAGGTGGTGGAGATCGCCGGAGTCGTCGAGGACGCCGAGGACACCGAGCTGACGTGGCAGGAGCGGTCGCAGCGCATGGCGCGGCTCGCCCCGCTGGCGCTTCCGGAGGTGGACGGGCCCTACCAGCAGCGGGCCTGTCTGCACGTCCGGGCGCTCAGCCAGGGCGCCGTCCGCTCCCTGATGCGCCGCGACCACCCCACCGCGGCCCGGCTCGTACGCTGGCTCGCCCTGGCCCGCAGCCGCGGCGCCTCGCCGGCCCTCGACGTCCCGACGGCGCTGGAACACCTGCGCCTGTGGGGCGCCCCCAACGCCCGTACGGCGCTCGACCTCGCTATCGCCGGAAGACTCCTGGCCGCGGCCGAAGGGGGCCCGCGATGACCGCCCCCGTACCGGTGGATCCGGTACGTACCGCGGCGCTGCGCCTGGGCACCGGTGCCCTGGGCTGGCTGCACCGCAACCGTGCACGGGGCACGTTCGCCGACGGCGCGACGGCCGAACTGGCCGAGCCCGACAGCGTCTACAAGCCCCTGGCCGAGCTGGCACTGGCCGGATCCCTGGTCGTACGGGACGACGCACTCCCCGCCGACGGGCGCGACGCGGCCGCGGAACTGCTCGACTTCGCCTGGGACCAGCTCCGCGGCGGCGACCTGCTCTACGAGCGGCAGTTGCGGTTCCCCGCCATGACCGACCCGCTGGAGACGTACGTCCACTTCCACCGCGCCGGCTACCGGCACGAGCCGCTCCAGGAACTGCTCGCCCACCTGACCTCCCTCACGTCCTTCCGCGAGTACGAGCACGTGCCCAACCGCCGCATGGCGGTGGCCAACGCGACCCGGATCATCGGGGTCGCCGACCGCACCGACTGGCCCGCGCGCACCGCGGCCACCTGGCTCGGGGCGACACCCGAGCCGTGGACCATGGACTGGATGACGGCGTACCACGTGACCCACACCGTCTTCCATCTCACCGACTGGGGCGCGCAACCGCAGGCCCTGCCGCCCCGCCTGCGCGACTATCTGGCGACCTGGCTGCCGGTGTGGACGGACGTGTGGCTGGAGATCGAGGAGTGGGACCTCGTCGCCGAACTCCTCATCGTCGACGCCTGCATGCCCGAGCCGTCCTTCGAACCGGCCGCCTGGCGGCGGCTGGCCGCCGTGCAGCACGACGACGGGCTGCTCCCGCGCGACGGCAGGACCGGCACGGACGACGAGGACCGGAGGTTCGAGGACCACTACCACACCGCCGCGGTCGCCGCGGTCGCCGGATCTCTCGTGCTCTCGCGCCTGGGCGCCTAGCCGGCGGCGGCGACGTGAACCTCCGCGACCAGCCCCTCAAAGCGGTGGCCGCCGCCGCCGAACCGCGGGCGGCGGTCGTCGTCGCGGTCTTCGCGGGCGGCACGTACCGCGCGCTGTGCCGCGGCGGCGTCGACCGCAAGGGCACCGCCTCGGTCACCGACCGCACGCGCTTCGAAGTCGGCTCGGTGACCAAGACCTTCACCGGGCTGCTGCTCGCCGACACCGCGGCGCGCGGCGAGGTCAGCCTCACGGGCCGGATCGCGGAACGGCTCCCGTACGCCGCCCTCCCGCGCGGCCACGGCCGGGCCATCACCTACGAGCACCTGGCGACCCACACCTCCGGCCTGCCCCGGCTCCCGCCCGGGCTGCTGCTCAACGGGCTGCCGTCCTGGTTCGCCAACCCGTACCGGTCGTTCACCCCCGAGATGCTGCTGCCCGCGCTCGGCCGCGCCGTCGTGCATCACCCGCCCGGGACCCTCATGCGCTACTCCAACCTCGGCGTCGGCCTGCTCGGCAGGCTGCTGGCCGACGGGGCGGGGACGGACTACGGATCGATGCTCCGCGAGCGCGTCCTCGACCCGCTGGACCTCACCGACACCGGCACCGCGGCCCCGGCCGCCCCGGACCCCGCGTACGCCGTCGGCTACTGGCACGGCCGCCGCCGCCCGCCCTGGGTCATCCCCGCCCTCCCCGGCGCGGGGGCGGTGCGCTCCAGCGCCCACGACCTGATCCGCTTCCTCCGGGCACACCTCCACCCGGAGGACTCGGACACGCCCCAGCCGCTGCGGATTCCGCTGGCGGAGGCGGTACGGATCCGTGAACTGCCGGCGGGAGACGAGGAGAAGTCGGGCCTGGCGTGGAGCGTCCGCACCCTGTCGGGGGCGACGCTGTACTTCCACAGCGGCGCGACCCGCGGCTGCACGGCGTTCACGGGCCTGAGCCCGGAACGGGAGGTGTGCGTGGTGGCCTTGACCAACTCGGGGGTCACGCTGAGAAGTAGGTTTGTCCAGTCGTCGTACCTGCTGCTGCGGGCGCTGGCGCTGGGTGAGGCTAAGTGAGGCCGCGGGGGCGGGGATAGCGGGTGACGGTGCCTTCGGGGAAGTGCTCGACGCCCCGGACGGTGGTGGCCTTCTGGATCACGATCTTGGTCAGGTCGGCCATGTTCCGCATGGGCGTGAGATCGACTTCCCGGTGATTGCGCTGGCACGAGACGATGAGGGTCGTGAGTCCGGGAAGTGCCACGGGCACCCGGGACAGATCGATGTCGCCGGGCTGCGAGTAGACGTGGAGCTGGCGGACCTGTGGAGACGGCGGCAGGAGCGCCAGCATCCTCAGGTCGGCGTCGAGTTGGAGCCCAAGGCTCTCGAGCAGAGGCAGCTCGGCCACCCGGGCGACGCCCTCGACGGGGCAGCAGAGGTTGAGGTGGGAGAGGCGCGGCCAGCGCTCGATGCCGTCCAGCCGGAGGTGAGGGGCCGCTGTCGGACCGAGGAGGAGGGAAGAGAGGTCGGCCTCGACGGGAAGTGCGCCCAGGTCCGGGTAAGGCACCTGCGCGTCAAGCCTGAGAGCCGTCAGCCGGTGCAGGGAGGGTAGTCCGGCGAAGACATCGGGATGGCAGGCGGAGAGATCCAGATCGGTGACTTGGCTGTCCGCCAGCGGGGTGAGGTCGGTGAGATTCTCGCATGTGCGCAGTGCGCTCAGGGCGGCGAGCTTCTCGGGTGACTGCACGTAGACGTTGGAGAGTTCAGGAACGTGGGCGAGGACGTCGCGTGCGTAGTCCTCGACATCGAAATGATCCCAGGCGTTCTGCAGTGCACCGGACACTCCTCCGCGGGTGCAGGTGCGGAACCGCTTCAAGACCGCCAGCGCGGCGTCACCGCCGATACGTGCTGCCGTGTTCACCACGGCCTCGGCCTCGTCGTCCTCCAGACCCTCGGGGCCATCCAGCAGGTCCAGCACCATCGGGCCCGCGGCGGCCAGGATCTCCGCCTCCTCCGTATCCCGTGGCGGCAGCAGTGCCCGGGTGCGGCTCTCGACCTCCTCGCGTATCTCCGGGGCCAGTTCCGTCGCGTTCTCCAGGCAGGCCGTCGCCAGCAGGTGCAGGCGCGTGCGGTACGTCGGTGTCCGGTCGCCGCGGGTGACCAGGCGCTTGAGGAGGCGGGCGCGTTCGTCCGGGCGGGCGTGGGCCGTGGCCATGCGGAGGACGTCTTCCCACTGGTCGTCGTGCGCGTGGCGGACCAGGAGGGGGATGTCGCGGGCCTCGATCGCCGCCTTCGCGCCCAGGTAGTCCTGGAACGTGCGGTGGACGAAGTCGACGGTGTCCGCGGCCGGGGTGCGCAGCAGGCCGCAGCGGGCCAGCAGGTGGGCCAGGACCTTCCCGGCGTCCGCCTGTTCCGCGACGGCGGGCATCGTGGGGAGGGCGTCGGCGATCAGCTCGGTGGCCAGGTCGCGGTCGAGTTCCGTCTGGCCGTTGCGGATCAGCCAGTACGCGAGCCGCTGGAGCAACTGGATGCTCTGCTGCTCGCTCAGCACCACCTCCTCCGGCGCCGTGATGTCGCGTTCGTCGTCGCGGCGGTGCAGCAGCATCGACAGCGCGGCCTGGTACAGCTCCATCCGGCCGTGCGGCAGGTGCCCGCGGCGGTCGCGGTGCAGGGCGCACACCAGCGCGCACAGCAGCGGGGTGGTCACCAGACGGGCCAGGTCCCGCTGGGCGCGTACGGTGTCCTTGAGGTTCTCGCGCAGGCCGGCGATGTCGGCGCGTTCCGCGTCGCTGCCCGCGGTGGCGGTGACCGCGTGGTGCCAGCGGTCGATGAAGACCGCCACGTCCCGGTTGCTCATCGGCCGGATCGTCAGGTCGGTGAAGTCGCTGTCGGCCAGCCAGCCTTCCGGCACCGCGGACGGCCGGGTGGTGACCACGTACGTCGCGCGGGGGTACGCGGCCAGCAGCTCGTACAGCCACTGGCGGGCCCCCTGCCGCTGCGCCTGCGGGACCTCGTCCAGGCCGTCGATCAGCAGCACCGCGCGCCCCGCCGTCAGCAGTCCGTCCGCCCAGCCGGGCGGCTGCGCCGCCGCCAGCGGGCAGCGGACCGCGGCCAAGTACTCCTCCGGAGCCGGAAGTTCGCCGCGGCGTACGAGCGTGCGCAGCGGCAGCCAGAACGGCACGCCCTCGCTGAGCTGGCCGAGACCCGCCGGCAGCGCGCCGCCCGCGGTCGACACCGCCAGCCACTGCAGCAGCGCCGTCTTGCCGCAGCCGGCCAGGCCCCGGACCAGTACCCGCCGCAGCCCCGCCAGCGCCTGCTCGGCGCGCTCCACCCGGACCTCGGTGCGGTGGCCGGGGCCCGCGGCCATGGCGCCGCCGTCGGTGAAGGCGGCGTGCAGGGGGGTGGCGAGTTCGAGGCTGAGGTAGGCGGCGTCCAGGGGCCAGCGGGCCCGGTCGGGGCGCGACAGGTCCAGGCCGATCACCGAGAGCGTGCCGTGGCGTCCGGCGACGTAGCGGCGGTAGCGCTCCTCGAAGAACGCCGCCGCGCCGCCCGGGGGAGCCGCCCTCGCCCTGGGCGGCAGCGCTCCGGCGCGGAGCTCCAGCAGTTCGCCCGCGTCCGCGCCGAGCGCCCGTGCCAGCTCCACCAGCGTGGTCTCGCTCGGCAGCGCCGAGCCGTTCAGCGCGCGGCTGACCGTCGTGTGCCCCAGCCCCGCACGCCGCTCCAGACCGCCCATCGTCAGCCGCCGCTCGGCTCGCAACAGCCGTAAGCGCCTTGCCAGTTCCGCCTGCACCTCCCGCTCGTCCCCGCCGTCCGCCCGCACTCCCGGTCCCTCCCCGCGGCCCGTACACCGGTGTTCATCTTCGTACGCTCCGCACGCCCGCGTACGCCGCTCCGGCCATTTTCGTTCCCGGCCGCACGGTCTCGCCGGAAGGGGACAGACACATGCCCGCATCGCCGACCACGCTCACGATCCTCGCGCTCGCCCTGCTCGTCGCCGGCCTGCTCGCCCTCCTGGCCGGCGTCGCCACCGGGGTGCTCGCCCGCTGGGACGGCGCCTCCGCTCCCGCCGCCCTGCTGCGCGCCGGTGCCGCCTTCGGCGCGACCCTCACCGTGGCGACCGCGCTGCTCGCCCTCGTCGCCGGCGCGCTGACGTGACTCCCGCTACGCCTCCGGTTCCACCGCCGCCGTCAGCCGCGCCGCCAGCGCCGCGACCGCCGCGCGCAGCTCCGGGCCGCCCTCGACGCGGAACGCGAACGGCATCCGGGCCAGCCAGTCCCGCGCGTACATCGTCGGCGCGCTCGTGCTGCCGACCAGCACGCAGCCGTCGCCGGCCGCCTTCAGGCGGCCCATCGGCGGCCGTACCCAGCGCGCGACCTCCGCCGCCGGGGCGTCGAACGCCACCCGGGTCGGGTACTCCCAGCCCGCGCCGAGGTTCTCCTCCAGTACCGCGACCGCATCGAGGCCGTCGGGCGGGGCGAACGCGCGGGTCGTCCGGCGGACCTCGCCGATGCGGTCGACGCGATACGTGCGGATGGCGTCCGCGCGGTGGGAGCGGCACAGCAGGTACCAGCGCCCGTGGCGTACGACCACCGCCCACGGGTCGACCAGCCCCTCCGACTCCCGCCCCGACTCGCTGCGGTACGTCACCCGCACGCTCGTCCGCTCCGCGCACGCCGCGACCAGCGCGCCGGTCGTCGCCGGGTCGGGGCGGGCCGAGTTCGGGTCGGGGGCGGCAGCGGCGTGGTCCCGCAGCGTCGCCGCCTGCCGGCCGACGCTCTCCGGCAGCACCCGGATCACCTTGTCCAGTGCCTTGCCCACCAGCTCGTCCGCGTCGTCCAGCGCCGCCATGACCAGCGCCAGGGCCTGGGCCTCGGTGAAGACCACCGGCGGCAGCCGCGCGCCGCGCCCCAGCCGGTAGCCGCCGTACGGGCCGCGGGCCGACTCCACCGGGACGCCCGCCTCCCGGAGGATCCCGACGTACCGGCGCGCCGCCCGCTCGGTGACGCCCAGCTCGGCGGCGAGTTCGTCCGCGGTCACGCCGGGGCGGGCCCGGAGGAGCTCCATCGTGCGCAGGGCCCGCGCGGTGGGGCTGAGGTCGGTCGGCATCCGGGCAGGTTAGGCGGCCGTGGGATATTCCGGAAGTGGATTGTCCGGAACCGGTCGTAGCGTGTCGGGCGTCCCACCCCAGGAAGCAGGGAAACGATCATGGACATCTCCCGGTCCGCCGCCGCACGCCCGCGCGTGCTCGTCGTCGGCGGCAGGCTCGCGCAGGTGCGCAAGGCCCGGGCGCTCGGCCTGGACGTCGTGCACGTCCAGTACCCCGACGCGTACGGCAGCGGCCACTGGCCGTACGTCGACCAGGCGCTGCTGCTCGACTACGCCGACACCGGCCGGCTCCTGCCGCTCGTGCGGGCGCTGCACGCGGCGTATCCGGTACGGGCGGCGGTGTCGCTCTTCGAGCTGGGGCTGCTGCCCGCGGCCCGGATCAACGAGGCGCTCGGGCTGGGCGGCGAGTCTGTCGAGACCGTGGAACTGCTGCTCGACAAGGGGCGGATGCGCCGGCGCCTGGCCGAGCACGGCGTCAGCCCGGTGGCCGCGGCGGTCGGCCGGTCGGCGGCGGACGTCCGGGAGTTCACCGCGGCCCACGGGCTGCCGGTCATCGTCAAGCCGGTCCGCGAGTCCGGCAGCCTGGGCGTGTTCCACGTACGGGACCGGGCCGCGGCGGACACCGTCGCCGACCGCTTCCGGGCGCTCGACGGCGCGTGGACCGCGCGGGACCTCTCCGACGCCGGCTCCTTCGAGGAGTTCCTCATGGAGGAGTACCTGGACGGACCGGAGATCAGCGTGGAGACCCTGAGCTTCGACGGCCGGCACGTGGTGGTCGCGGTGACCGACAAGGAGACGGGCGGCGCCGGCTTCGTGGAGATCGGCCACGCGCAGCCCAGCGCGGTCGCGCCCGGCACGCTGCGCGACGTCACGCGGCTGGTCGCGGACTTCCTCGACGCCGTCGGGCTGCGCAACGGCCCCGGGCACACCGAGGTCAAGCTCACCTCCCGCGGCCCGCGGATCGTCGAGTCCCACAACCGCGTCGGCGGGGACCGCATCAACGAGCTGACCGAGATCGCCTACGGCGTCGACATGGAGAGCCACGCCCTGGCCGCCGGGCTCGGCGTCCTGCCGCCGCTGACCGCGGCGCCCGAGCCGCGGGGCGGTGCGGCCGTACGGTTCCTCACGCCGGAACCCGGCCGCGTCGTGGCGGTGACGGGCGCCGACGAGGTACGTGCCGACCCCGCCTGCGTCGAACTCCGGCTCGGCGTGCGGCCCGGAGCCGTGGTGTCCCCGCTCACCTGGAACGAGGACAAGGCCGGCCACGTCCTCGCCCGCGGCGCCACCGCCGCCGAGGCCGCCGCCCACGCCCGCCGCCTGGCCGCCGCGGTCCGGATACGCACCGAGCCCGCCCCGTGACCGCCGCCCGGCCGGGCCTTCCGGACGCCGCCGAGCAGCGGTTCCGCGACGCCCTGCGCGGTCTGCCAGGACGGGTGTGGATCGTGAGCCTCGGCATCCTGGTCAACCGGGTCGGCAACTTCCTGCCCGTGTTCATCGTGCTCTACCTCACCGGGCGCGGTCACTCCGCCGGCGCCGCGGGCCTCGTGCTCGGCGTCTCCGGCCTCGGCAACGTGCTCGGCAACACCCTCGGCGGCTACCTGGCCGACACCCTCGGCCGCCGCTGGACCATCGCGCTCTCCGGCGTCACCACCGCGGGGCTGACGGCCGCCGTACCGTACCTCGGGCCGCTGTCCGCCATCGTCGCCGTCGTCGGTCTCATCGGCGTCACGTCGCACGTCTACCGTCCGGCCGCCGCCGCGGCGCTGCTCGACTCGGTGACGACCGACCGGCAGCGCCTCGCCGCCTTCGGCGTGTTCCGGGCCGCGATGAACACCGGCGCCGCGCTCGGCGGGGTCGCCGGCGGCGTGCTGGCCGGCGTCTCGTACACGCAGCTCTTCCTCGCCAACGCCGCCGCCTCCCTGCTCTTCGGCGTGCTCGTGGCGGTGCTGCTGCGCGACGCGCCCCGCCCGCGGGCGGCGGAAGAAGAGCAGGCCGAACGGGCCGCCGGATACCGCCGGGCGCTCGCCGACCGCCTCCTGCTGCGCTTCCTGCTGATGACCGCGGTCGCCGAGTTCGTCTACATCCAGTCCACCGTCGGCCTGCCCCTGCACGTCACCGACGCGGGGCTCGACGCCCGCGACTTCGGCCTCCTCATCGGGCTCAACGGCCTGCTGGTGCTCGCCCTGGAACTGCCCGCGACGGGCGCGGTCGCCCGCTACCGGCCGGAGCACGTCCTCGCCGCCGGGAACCTCCTCGTCGGCGCCGGGCTCGCGCTCACCGGGCTGATGACGGACATGACCCTGCTGGCGGCGACGGTCGTGGTGTGGACGTGCGGGGAGATGATCACCAGCTCGGTCTCGTACGCCTACCTCGGCAGCCTGACCCCGCCGCACCTGACCGGCCGCTACCAGGGCCTGCACGGCGCCGCGTACACCGTGGGCACCGGTGCCGGGCCGCTCCTCGGCGGCGCCGCGTACGCCGTCGGGCCCTGGACGCTGTGGAGCCTGGTCGCCGCCGCCGGGGTGCTGTCCGCGTACCTCTGCCTGCCGCCCCGCCGCGCTCCGGCCGGCTGACGCCCCCAGGTTTCAGGAGCGGCGGGGTGCGAACTCCGTCGTGGCGAACGTCACCGCGTCGTGGTCCGTCGCGCCCTCGGTGATCCACCAGTACGCGGGCTTCTCCCCGTACAGCGCGAAGAGGGGGTCGGGCGCCCAGTTGAGGATCAGCTCGTCCCGGCCGTCCCCGTCGAAGTCCGCGGCGCCCACCGGCCGGGCGTTGCGGTCCTCCGCCTTCGTCCGCTCGCCGTCCGCGGTCCGGGCCGGACCCTCGCGCAGCACGGGCGTGCGCGCGTCGCCGTCGAGGAGCACCGCGCCGTCGTACGTCGCGACGAGCAGCGCGTCGCGGCCGTCGCCGTCCGGGTCGGCGGCGGCGAAGCCGCCGGGGCCGTAGTACGAGTCCTCGCCGGCCGGCGGCTCGGGCAGGTCGAGGACGGCGGGCTCGTCGCCGCTGCCGGGGTAGAGGGTGGCCTTGCCGTCGACCTCCGGCGCCTCCGTCTCGTAGCCGGGCTCGTTGTTGCGGCCGCCGTCGTCGCCCACGGCGACGTCGCGCTCTCCGTCGCCGTCGAAGTCCCCGAAGGCGTGGCCGCTGCCGGCGGTCAGCTCGCGGACCTCGCCGGTGAGCCCGGTGCCGGGGCGCGCCGGGTAGAGCGTGTTCGGGTCCTGCCCGCCGTCGCCGAGCCCCTGGCGCAGCAGCGCGGTCGCGCGCGGCTCGCCGGTGGCGTCGATCTCGTCGGCGGAGAGGGTGCCCTCCTCGTACGGCAGGCTCGTGTCGATGCGTGCGGGCTCGCCCGCCCGGCTGAACGGCCCGTACATCACCACCAGTCTCGCGGCGCCCGGGGTGGCCCGCTCCGGCACCGCCAGATCGTGGTGGCCGTCGGCGTCGAAGTCCCCGCGCACCAGCGAGCCCGGCTCCACGCCGGCCACGCCCGGCAGCCGCAGCGGGACCGCCTCGGGCTTCGCGGCGGGCTGTTCCGGGCCACCGAAGCTCACGTACGGCGCCTGCGGATTCCCCCTCGGGTCCTGCCGCTCGGCGGTCTCGGTGGAGGGCGTCGTCACGAAGTCGGGGAAGCCGTCGTCGTCCAGGTCGGCGGTGGTCACGTCGGCCGCGCGGAGGCCGTCCGGCCTGGGGAAGCCGGCGGGCAGGGCGGGCAGGCCGAGGTCGCGGCGTCCGTAGACCGTACGGGTCGCCGGGTCCAGGCCGTCCGCCGAGCCGTAGACGACGGCGACGCGCTCCTCTGCGGTCTGCCGGTCGTCGCCGAGGAAGACCGGTACGAGGAGGTCGCGGTGCCCGTCGCCGTTGAGGTCGTCGGGGTCCTGCGAGCCGTCGCCGGGCACCGGGGCCCGGCTCGCGGCCGGGGGCGCGGGCACGCCGGGCTCCGGCGCGCCGTCCGCCGTGGGGGACGGCCCGCCGCCCGCGCCGTCCTCACCGCAGGCGGTGAGGACGAGCAGGGGGCACAGGACGAGCGCGGGGAGCGTGGCGCGACGGATCATGTGCGCCACTGTCGCAGCGCGCGAACGGCGGCCGGCCCGCCGAACGGGCGATCGTTGCACGTTCGTTGGCATCCGCCGCCCGCGTACGGGAGGCTCCGTCAGCGCGGCAGGACGGCCTCGACGGCCGCGATCAGCGCGGCGTCGTCCGGCGTGGTCTGCGGGCGGAACCGGGCGACCGGCCTGCCCTCCGGGTCGAGCAGGAACTTCTCGAAGTTCCACTGGATGTCGCCCGCCGTGCCGTCCGCGTCCGGCGTCTGCACCAGCTCCCGGTAGAGGGGGTGCCGGTCCGGGCCGTTCACCTCGATCTTCTCGAACATCGGGAAGGTCACGCCGTACGTCGCCGAGCAGAACGTCGCGATCTCCTCGGCCGTGCCCGGCTCCTGACCGCCGAACTGGTTGCACGGGAACCCGGCGACCGCGAACCCGCGGGCCGCGTACTGCGCGTGCAGCTTCTCCAGGCCCGCGTACTGGGGCGTGAGACCGCACTTCGACGCCACGTTGACGGCGAGCACCGCGGTGCCCCGGAATCGCCCCAGCGAGGCGGGTTCGCCGGCCAGGGTGCGCAGCTCGACGTCGTAGACGCTCATGGGCAAGCAGGTCCTCTCCGCGTGCGGTCATCGCCTCGGGTACGGACTCACCCGCACCCGCCGCAAGTCTGCCATCTGCGGATGAACGGAAGGGGACCCGGTGGGCCTACGCTTCGGCTGGTCGGCACGGCACGCACACGGCGTACGGCACTGGTCACGGCGGTTATGGCGCGGAAGGGAGGGGCGCGTTGGCGGAGCTGGAGCACGGGGACCCGCGGGAGATCGGCGGGTACCGCGTGCTGAAGCGGCTCGGCGCCGGCGGGATGGGCGTCGTCTATCTCGGCCGCTCGCCCGCCGGGACGCTCGTCGCGGTGAAGGTCGTACGCCCCCGGCTGGTCGTCGACGGCCGCTACCGCGCCCGCTTCCGCCGCGAGGTCGCCGCCGCCCGCAGGGTCACGGGCGCCTACACCGCGCCGCTCGTCGACGCCGACCCGGACGCGGACCCGCCGTGGCTGGCGACCGCCTACCTGCCGGGGCTCTCGCTGGACGAGGCCGTCGGGACCTTCGGCGCGCTGCCCGCCGCCGTGGTGCGGCTGCTCGCCGCGGCGCTCGCGGAGGCGCTGGCCGGGATCCACGGCGCCGGGCTCGTGCACCGCGACTTCAAGCCCGGCAACATCATGCTCACGCCCGCCGGCCCGCGCGTCATCGACTTCGGCATCGCCCGCCCCGAGGACTCCGCGACCCTCACACAGGACGGCGCGCTGATCGGCACGCCCGGGTACATGTCGCCGGAGCAGGCCGCCGGCGGCCGGGCCGGGCCGCCCGCCGACGTGTTCGCCCTCGGCTCGGTGCTCGCGTACGCGACGGCGGGCAGGGCGCCGTTCGACGCGGGCAACCGGATCGACACGCTGCAGCGCATCCAGCGCGGGCAGGCCGACCTCGCGGGCGTTCAGGACCGCAGGCTGCGGAGCGTCGTCGCGGCCTGCCTGCGCGCGGAGCCGCGCCGCAGACCGGCCGCGGCGGCGCTGCTCGACCTGCTGGGGGAGCCCGCGGAGAGCGTGCACGGCACGCGCTGGCTGCCCGCCGCGCTCGCCGAGGAGATCGACGCCCGCAGCGCCCGCGCGCCGTGGCCGGGAGGAGGCGAGGCCGGGTCGGTACGGCCCGGGGAGGCGACCGCGGACCCGTTCGCCGAGACGGCCGCGACCGGCACGGGGGAAGCGGGGGAGTCGGGGGAGGAGGGCGAAGCCCGCGGCGCGCCGCGGCCCCGCCGCCGCGCGCTGCTCGTCGCGCTGACCGCCGCGGGCGTCGCCGGAGCGGGGGCCCTCGCCCGCCCGCTGCTGGACGCGTTCGACGACTCCCCGCCTGCGGGAGGCCGCCGCCGCCCGCGCACGGACTCCGGTGCCCGGGCCGCGCCGCCCGCCGAGGCGGCGGAGGTCTGGCGGGTACGGGCCCGCTACCGCGGTGAGAGCCTCACCGGGCTCCACGCCGCCGGCGGCGTGGTGTTCGCCCACGGCGGCGAGAAGGGCGGCGTGCAGGCCCTCGATCCCCGTACCGGCGACGAGGCGTGGCACCGCCGCTGGGGCTCCGGCGGCGACGGCGAGTTCACCACCGGCGACGGCGCCGCCTACCTCGTCGGTCCGCAGGGGGCCGGGACCCAGCGCGTCCTGGCCCTCGACCCCGCCTCGGGCGGCGAACGCTGGACGTACGCCGCGGAGTTCGGCATCTTCCACGCCGTGGCCGCCGCCGACGGCCTCACCTACGTCGCCACCGGGGGCATCGTCGCGCTGGACAGCCGCAGCGGCGACGAGCGCTGGTCCGGCGGGACCACCGCCTTCTCCTTCGCCACCGGCTCCGGGTTCGTGGTCGCCGACGACGGCGAGGAGGTCCACGCGCTCGACGCCGCCGGCGGCGGGAAGCGCTGGAGCCACCCGGCCGAGAACTCCACCGCCGTGCTCGCCGCGGACGGCCTCGTCTTCGTCTGCGACGCCTACCTCCGCCTCGTCGCCCTCGCAGCGGCGGACGGAGCCGTCGTCTGGGAGAAGGAACTCGTGTACCCCAGCACCGTCCACGCCGCCGGCGACGGCATGCTCTACCTCACCGAGGACCGCCGCTTCCACGCGTGCCACGCGGACTCCGGAGAGTCCGGCTGGTCGCTGCCGGGGGTGGAGTTCGCCGGCCTCGCCGGCGGTGCCGTGCACGTCTGGGGGACCGTTGCGGAAGACGCCACCACGGGCGGCCGTCCGCGGCTGTACGCTCTGGACCCGGCCGGCGGAGACGTCCTGTGGACGTACGGCGGCGCCGAGTACGTCCACGCCGTGGCCGCCGGCCCGGCCGGGCTGGTCTTCGCCGGTCTCCCCGACGGGTACGTACAGGCACTCAGACCCCCCACCGCACGCCGGCCGAACGGAGGCACGAGTGGAGCCCCTTGAGCCCGACGACCCCCGCTCCCTGGGAGGGCACCGCATCCTGGCGCGGCTGGGCACCGGCGCCACCGCCGTCGTCTATCTCGGCCGCTCCCGCGGCGGGCGGCTGGTCGCCGTGAAGGTCGTGCACGCCGAACGGGCCGGACGTCCCGAGGCGCGGGACCACTTCGTCCGGGAGGTCGCGGCCACCACCGCCGCGGGCGGCGTGCACAGCCCGCCGGTCGTCGCCGCCGACCCCGGCGGCCGGTTGCCGTGGATGGCGACGGAGTTCGTGCCGTCCGTATCGCTGCACGAGGCGGTGGAGCGGTTCGGGCCGCTGCCCGCCCACTCGGTACGCCGGCTGGCCGCCGGGCTCGCGGAGGCGCTGGCCGCGGTGCACCGCGCCGGAGTCGTCCACCGCGACGTCAAGCCCGCCAACGTGCTGCTCACCGCCGACGGGCCCAAGCTCGTCGACTTCGGCATCGCCGCCGCGGCGCAGCCCGCGGAGCTCGCCGGCACCCCCGGCTTCATGTCGCCCGAGCAGGTCGCGGGGGCCGTGGCCGGACCGGCCACCGACGTGTACTCGCTCGGCTCCACCCTCGCCTACGCCTACGCCCGCGGCGACACCGACACCGCCGGCCCGCCCGGCCCCGGGGACGACGCCGCCCTGCGCGAACTGATCGCCGACTGCCGCCGCCTGGACCCGGCGGAACGCCCCACGCCCGCCGCGCTCGGTGACCGCCTCGCCGCGGCCGCGGACCCCGGCGCCCCGCCGCCCGGCGCCGCCTGGCTGCCCGCGCCGGTCCTCGCGGCGATCGACGCGCACGCCGGCGAGGCCGCCAACCCGCCGCTGGCACCGACCGGTTCCCCGCGCCGCCGCCTGCTCCTCGGCGGCGCAGCGGCCCTCGCTGCCGGTGCCGGGGCCGTCGCCCTGCTCAGCCTCCGCGAGGACGACCCGGAGCCGGGGGCGCGGGACAACGCCCGCCCGGCGGCGGAGAACTCCGCCCCGCCCGCACGGAAACCCGAACCCGCGCCGCCGCCGCCCGAGCCGGTGCCGGTCGAGATCGCCCTCACCGGCGACGGGCCCGTCGAGGAGATGACGTACGCCGTCAACCGCGAGCCCGTCACGCTCAAGGACGTCAAGCTGCCCTGGCGGAAGACCGTCGAGGTCCCCCGGGAGAAGGGCAAGGCCGCCTGGAGCATCGACCTGTCCCACTACGGCGAGGTCGCCTACGAGATCCACGTCGACGGCGTGAGGAGGATGTCCCAGCGCTCGCCGGACCCCGGCCTCCCCGCCGCCATGCGCGGCCCCGGCCCGTACAGCCTCCAGGCCGGCGGCGAAACCGCCTGGAGCGCCCCGCCCGCCGACTCGAACGCCTAGAGCCCGTGCACTAGTCTCCCGGGCTCGGGACCCCTCCGGGGCGGGCATGGTTACCGTGAGGCGCAGTCACCCGGAGAAGGGGGTACCCGTCATGGCGAGCAAGATCATTCTGCTGCCGAAGGAAGTCGGCAGCCTCAGCCGCGGGCTGCCGCCCGCCGACGTGCCGCCGCAGCCGGAGACGCTCTTCGTGCTCGGTGCGAACGGCGGGATGAGCGTGGCGCCCGACGCGGACTTCACGGTGGTGTTCGGGCGCAACGAGCCTGAGGTGCACGTCTGCGTCGGCGGCGGGGACCAGCACGTCAGCCGCCGGCAGGGGATCCTGACCCGCCAGTACGCGCGCTGGGTCCTCACCAACACCGGGAAGCGGCCCATCCGTTTGCCCGACTCCCGGCTGGTGCACCGCGGTGACCAGGCGTTCCTGCCCGCCGGCTACACCCCGCTGTTCGTCGTCTCGCCCCGCCAGGACCACCTGCTGGAGGTACGGATCTCCGCGGCCAGGCCCGGCGGTGGGGCCGGGGGAACGACCGTGCAGGAGGAGTCGACCCTGAGCGACGAGCGCGAACTCGAGGACGACGAGCGGCTCGTGATCGTCTGCCTCGCCCAGCGCTATCTGCAGGGCGACCCGCAGCCGCAGCCGCTGACCTGGGCCCAGGTCGCGGACGAGCTGAAGCGGCGCGAACCGCACCGCAACTGGACGGAGAAGACGACCGCGCACATCGTCTCGGGCGTGCGGCGGAAGCTCAGCCGCAAGGGGGTGCAGGGGCTGCTGGCGAAGGAGGTGCCGCCGCCGGTGGGCAACGCGCTCAACCACAACCTCATCACCGACCTGCTGGAGACCGCGACGATCAAGAAGGAGGACCTGTCGCTGCTGGGGTCGTGAACCCGCGCGTCCGGCGGGCGGGTCAGGGGGCTCCGGGGTCGAAGGGGATGCCCGCGGGCAGGGCCTTCTCCAGGTGGGAGACGAAGGAGGAGTCCTTGAGGCCGAAGTTGGCGCTGCCGAAGTCCGTCGTGGAGAGCTTCTCGCGCAGCCCCGCGGGATAGCCGTTCCAGCCCACCAGGTCGGGGAACTGCCAGCCGCCGTGGTGGTTCTCCGGCGGCTCGTCGTTGCCGGTGGCGGGGCGGAAGGCGTGGGTGCCGACGCCGTCCTTGTGGTAGACAACCTTCGGGTGGGTGCCGTCCCACCGGATCTGGTCGCGCGGGTAGGTGTCGAAGTCGCCGTGCGCGGAGGTCGAGACGTACTGCGCCTGGTCGTCCCGGATCCACACCACCACGTGCTCCCAGTCGTGCCGGTGCCCGAAGAGACCGGTGCCCGGCAGGGCCTGGTCCTTCTCGAAGTACAGGCCGTAGACCACGGCGCACCAGCCGTTGTTGCACTTCGCGCGCGAGTAGCCGTTGGTGTTGTCCAGGTCCGCGGCGTCGCGGCAGCCGCCGTCGAGCGCGCCGCCCGGCTCCAGCCCCGGGTTGACCGTGCCGTCGGGGCCGATGGCCGGGGTGGGATAGCAGCCGTCGGTGTCGTAGTCGTACGCGGGCTGGAAGGTCTGCTCCAGGCCGTCCGCGTTGGCCGGCAGCGCCTGCGGCGGGGCGGCGGACGCCGCGGAGGCGGCGTGCGGTAAGGCGACGACGAGCGCGAACGCGCCGCCCAGGACGGCGGATACGCGGCGGATCCGGCTGCTCGACCTCATGCGGCCTCCCCAGGCGGCTTCGTGGAGCCCCGACGACCGTCATCCTCCGACCCCGGTCACCGGCCGGGCAACGGCGCAAAGCCGCCCATGGGCGACATGTGACGCGGCGATCGGGCGAAGAGCCGGTGGCCGCGCGGTGGCGCCGCGCCGTCGCCGCGGTGCGCGCGGGCCGGCCGGCCGGTCGGCCGGGTCAGCCGGTCAGCGGGATGAGGCCCGCCGGCGTCGGCTCGAAGCCGCACCCGTCGACGTAGAACGGGCGCAACTCGTCGTCGAAGTCGACGTGCAGCCACTCGCACCCGGCCGCGCGGGCACCGGCCACCGCCGCCGCGACCAGGGCGACGCCGATGCCCTCGCGCCGCCGCGCCGCGGGCACGACGGTGTCCAGGACGAAGGCGTGCACGCCGCCGTCCCAGGCGACGTTGACGAAGCCGACGAGCGCGCCGCCGTCGCGGGCGCACACCCAGCCGAGGCTGTGCCGCTCCAGTTGCGCGCGCCAGTCGATGTCCAGGACCCGGTGGTGGAAGCCCTCGGCGTGCAGGACGTTGACGTCGGCGTTGCCGAACTCGCCGCGCCACTCGTACGTGATCGTCATGGGCCGAGCGTACGGGCGCGGGGGCGAAGCCGGGGGAGCGGCAACTACTCCAGGACGGCGGGGATCTCGCGGCGCGAGGTGATCCCCAGCTTGGCGAAGATGTGCTCCACGTGCGCGTCCGCGGTCCGCTTGGAGATCACCAGTTCCTCCGCGACCTCCCGGTTGGACAGTCCCTGCGCGACCAGCGCGGCCACCTCGCGCTCCCGCCGCGTGAGGGCGGGCGCCGCGCTCCTGCCGTCCGCCTCCGGAAGCGCCGTCGCCGCGGGGGCCGCGCCGCCGCCGGGCGGCTCGTCCGCGTCCGCCCGCACCGCCGCGAGGACCGCCGCCCCCGGCATCCGCGCCCCGTGCCCGCGCCACCTGCCGAACTCCTCGGCGCCCAGCGCCTCCGCCGCCGCCTTCTCCACCGACTTCTGCTCCTCCAGCAGCGACGGCAGCATGCTCACCGGGTCGCCGCTGAGCCGCCGGGTGTTCTCCGCGTAGCCCAGCAGCCAGGCGGCCCTGACGTACCGCTCCTCGCGGGCGGCGTGCCAGGACAGCGCCAGGCACGCCAGCGCCACGATCAGCGCCTCGCCGATCTCGCCTGCCGCCTCCAGCCCCCGGTGCAGCGGCTCCAGACTCGTCTCGCGCTCCCCGGCGAGCCACTGGATGGCGCCCTGGACCACCAGCGTGGAGGCGAACAACTGGCGGTCGCCGGTGCCCTCCAGATACCCGAGGCCCGCCTCGCAGAGCCGCAGCGCCTCGCCGGTGTCGCCCAGCACGGCACGCAGCAGCGCCTCCTCGTAGTGCACGACCCCCATCCCCAGGCCGTCCTGGGCCGCCACGATCCGCCGCCGCGCCGCGGCCAGCGCCGCCAGGCCCTCGTCGACCTCTCCCTCCAGGGCCGTCAGCGCCCCCAGATACGCGTCGGCGAACCGGCCGACGCGCTCCGTCCCCGCCTGCCGCGCGGCGTCCCGCGCCAGCGGGAAGCGCTCCGCCGCCGTCGGCAGGTCGGCCGTCCAGATCCCGAAGATCCCGGTCATCAGCAGGCCCCAGGCCCGCTCCTCGCAGACCGCGGGGGCCAGGTCGAGCCCCTTGTCGATCCAGTGCCGGCCCTCGGACAGGGTGCCCGCGGCGCGCCAGTACGGCGCGAGCTGCGCCGCCAGCCACAGGCCGTCGCGGGCCCGCTCGGGGGTGTCGTACGCGTAGGCCATGGCCAGCCGGATGTCCGCGATCCGGTCCCGTACGGCCGCGTGCAGCCCGAGCTGCGCGGGGGTCAGCAGCTCGTCCCAGAAGCGCTGCCCCAGCTCCCGCATGGATGCCAGGTGCCGCTCGCGCACCGCCTCGACGTCACCGGCGCGGGCCAGCCAGTCGGCGCCGTACTCGCGGATGGAGTCCAGCAGCCGGTAGCGGTCGCCGTCCTCACCGGTGCGCTGCACCACGGACTTGTCGACGAGCCCGATCAGCGCCGGCAGCACGTCCTCGCGCGCCAGCTTGCCGCCCGCGCACACCCGCTCGGCGGCCGAGACGTCGAAGGAGCCGGCGAAGACCGACAGCCGGGCCCACAGCAGCCGCTCGTGCGGGGTGCACAGCTCGTGGGACCAGCCGATGGCGGTACGGAGCGTCTGGTGCCGGTTGTGGGCGGTGCGCCGGCCGCCGGTCAGCACCTCGAAGCGGCGGTCGAGCCGGCCGGCCAGCTCCGCGAGCGGCACCGCCCGCAGCCGCACCGCGGCCAGCTCCAGCGCCAGCGGCATGCCGTCGAGCCGGCCGACGAGCGCGAGCAACTGCTCGCGGTTGGCGTCGGTGACCGCGAAGCCCGGCACCACGGACGCCGCGCGCTGCACGAACAGCTCCAGCGAGTCGGCGGGGCCCAGCGGCGCTATCGTCAGGCAGCGCTCGCCCGGCACGTCGAGCGGCTGCCGGCTGGTGGCCAGCACGCTGACGCCGGGGGCCTCGCGCAGCAGCACGTCGGAGAGCATCGCGCAGGCGTCCAGCAGGTGCTCGCAGGTGTCGAGGACGATCAGCAGCCGCCGCTCGCGCAGATGCGCCACCATCGCGTCCAGCGTGCCCATGCCCGGCTGCTCCGGCAGCTCCAGCACCGCGGCGAGCGAGGTGAGCAGCAGCTCGGGATCGCGCAGCCCCGACAGCTCCGCCAGCCACACGCCGTCGGGGAAGCGGGCGGTGAGCCCGGCGGCGGCGCGCATCGCCGTCCGGCTCTTGCCGACCCCGCCGGGGCCGGCCAGCGTGACGAGCCGCGACCGCGCCAACTCGGCACGGATCAGGGCGATCTCCTCCGTCCTGCCGACGAAGCCGGTGAGCTCCACCGGGAGTTCGCCGCCGCGCCGCTGGCCGAAGCCGAATCCCATGGCACCCCCGGGGCAGTCCGTCCACGTCGGTCGCGATCCCACCACAGCGTACGCAGATCACTGCAGAGCGTGCAGGCCGTACGGCCGCCCTCACCCGTTCGGGATGAAGGTGCTGCCGGAAGCTGGTAAGGAGCCGGTGCGGGGCCGGGGGAGGGGGGCGGGGAGCGCGGGGTCTAGGCTGCACGGGTGAATGGGAAGCTGTGGCAGATCGAGCCGTCCGGACCACTCCGCGGTGACGTCACCGTGCGCGGGGCGAAGAACGCGGTGAGCAAGCACATGGTGGCCGCGATGCTCGGCTCCGGGCCGAGCACCATACGCAACGCGCCCGACGTCGGCGAGGTCGGCATCACCGCCCGGATGCTGGAGCACGTGGGCATGAAGGTCGAGCGCACCGACGGCGAGGTCACCGTCGTGCCGGCGCCGGTGGCGGACCCGAGCGTCGACAAGGCGTTCACCGGCCTCAACCGGATCCCGATCCTGCTGCTCGGGCCGCTGCTGCACCTGACCGGCGAGGCGTTCGTGCCGATGGTCGGCGGCGATCCCATCGGCCGCCGCCCGGTCGACTTCCACCTCGACGCGCTGCGCCGCTTCGGCGCCGAGGTGGAACTGGCCGAGGACGGTATCCACGCCCGCGCCGCCCGGCTGCGGGGCACCCGCATCGACCTGCCGTACCCCAGCGTCGGCGCCACCGAGACGGTGCTGCTGACCGCCGTACGGGCCGAGGGCCGCACCGTCATCCGCAATGCCGCGACCGAGCCGGAGATCGTCGAGCTGGCGCTCTTCCTGCAGCGCATGGGCGCGCGGATCTCCCTCTACCCGGACCGCCGCATCGTCGTCGAGGGCGTCGACGCGCTCGGCGGCGCCACCACCCGGCTCGGCGGCGACCGGATCGAGGCGTTCTCCTACCTGGTCGCCGGGCTCGTCACCGGGGGAGAGGTGCGGGTGCACGGCTGCCCGCAGGACCGGCTGGTGACGCCGATCACCACGCTGGCGCGGATGGGCGCCCGGTTCGAGATCACCGACGAGTGGATCACGGCCTCGGCCCCGCGGACGCTGCGCGCCGCGGCCGTGCAGACCGACACCCACCCGGGCTTCGCCACCGACTGGCAGACGCCGCTGATGGTGCTCTTCACGCAGGCCGAGGGGATGTCGGTGCTGCACGAGACGGTGTACGAGAACCGGCTGGCGTACGTCTCCGCGCTGCAGGGCATGGGCGCCGAGATCGAGGTGTACGACACCTGCCTGGGCGGCCCCGCCTGCCGCTACCACGACACGGGCGCGCTGCACTCCGCCGTCGTGCGCGGCGTCAGCGGCCTGCGCGGCGGTGACGTCACGATGCCCGACATCCGCGCCGGGTTCTCCGCCGTGCTGGCCGCGGCGGTCGCCACGGGCGGCTCGACGCTGCGCGGGGTGCACCACATCGAGCGCGGCTACCACCGGCCCGTCGAGCAGTTCCGCGCGCTCGGCCTGGAACTGCGCAGCGTCGAGGTGTAGCGGCGGCGAGGAGCAGGGGCGGCCGCGGGAGGCGGCGCACCGGGGGATGCCCGCTCCCGGCGTACGGAAACCCGCGGCTCGCGGGGCCGGGGCGGGAGCGTGTTCGGGGACGGGATCCGGGAGGGGACTGACGTGGAGTGGTGGTGGGTGGCGGCCGCCGTGCTGCTGGGCGGGGCCGGGGTGGTGGCCGCGGGCTTCCGGCAGGCCGCCGACTCGCCGCGGCGGCTGTCGGGGCGCTCGCAGCGTGCGGCGCGCGGCCTATCCGTGGTGCTGATCGGCGTCGCGGTGTTCTTCGGGCTGCTGGTGGCGGTGGGCAAGTTCCTCCTCACGACGGGGAACGGCGGGCTCTGAGCGCCGCCAGCATCCGCTGCTGGTGCCGGTGGCCGACCGTCTCGTAGCCGACGACGGTGACGAACGGGGCGAGTATCACGACGAGCAGGCACACCGCGACCGGCGTCCCGGCGAGGGAGAGCAGCACGGCCGCGCCCAGCACGGCGAGCGTGAGCGAGATCAGCAGCGCGTGGAAGCGGTCCCTGGCGGACAGCAGCAGGGTGTGCAGCGCGTAGACGACGAGCAGGAAGAGGCCGACGGGCAGCGCGAGGGAGAGCACCACGGCCGTCTTGCCGATCGCGGCGTGGTGCTCCAGGTACAGCCCGGCCACGTGCAGCCCTGCGCCGGCGCCCGCGATGCCGGCGAAGACGGGGATGTGCCCGTACCCGAAGAGGTACCCGCGGGCGCGCCGGTGCACCAGGATGTCGCCGAAGGGCGTGGTGAAGTACACCCACCACATGCCGAAGGTGAGCCCGACGCCGGCGACGACGACGGCCACGGCGTTCGCGGTCCACTCGGTGCCGTCCGGGCCGCCGAGGAGGCCGCCGGAGGAGGCGACGGTGCCGACGACGCCCTCGCCTAGGGTGATGATGGCGAAGAGGCTGTAGCGCTCGGCGACGTGGTGCGGGTGCCAGGGGGTTCCGCCCGCGCCGCCCTGGGTGAACACCGGCAGCAGCAGCTCCAGCGCGGTGAACACCGCGTAGGCGACGATCACCAGCGCGAACGACAGCCTGGTGAACCCCACCACGAGCCAGCCGGCCTGGGCGATCACGGTCCAGCGGATGTTGGCCATGCACACGTCGTGGTACTCGGGCGACTCCCGCGCGGCCCGCCACCACTGCGCGACCATGGCGATCCGCATCACGACGTAGCCGATGACGATCGCGCGGATCTCCAGGTGGTGGCCCTTGTCGACGGAGTGGAACATCGCCGGGAGACCGAGGGCGAAGATGACGACGCCGATCATCTGGAGCATCGTCAGCGACCGGAAGAGCCAGTCGTCGGTGCCGAACGCGGACGCGAACCAACTGAAGCTGATCCACGCGATGCTGATGGCGAACATCGCCAGGGTGAACGCGACCACCGCCCGCCAGGCGTGGTCGCCGGCGGCCATCTCGGCGAGGAACGACGCGGCGGTGCCGACGGCGACCACGAACGTCAGGTCGAAGAGCAGCTCCAGCGGGGTGACGGCCCGGTCGCGCTCCCCGGGGTCGCGGCCCGTCATCGGCACCCGGCCGTGCGCCACCCGCCCGCCGCCCGCGGCGGCTGCGGAGTCGGTCATGGCGCGATGATGCCCCATGGGAAGGGGCCCGCCGCGGGGACTCGCGCGGGCTGCCGTGGGCGCGTACGCCCGCTGCCGTACGGACCGCGCGGCGCACCCGGCGCCCGCGGCGAACCCGTCCCGCGGGCAACGCGACACTCCGCGGGCACCATTGACACCGCCCCGAGCCCCGCTAGCCTCGATTCACGACCGCACGTGACAACGATGTCAGGCGCGTCGGGGGGCGCGTCCACACCGCGAAGGGGCAGCATCGATGGGCACCGCCGCACACCACCGCACCCCTCTCTCCCGCCGCCGGCTGCTGGCAGCCGCCGCCGCGGCGTCCGCCGCAGGCGCCGGCGCCCTGGCGCAGGCCGCGCCCGCGTGGGCCCTGCCGGGATCCGCCGCGCACCCCGCGGCCGCCGTGCGCGTACCCGCGGGGCCGCAGGCCGCGGGCGAGATCCGCGCCGAGTTCCTGCACGCCTGGAACGGCTACCGCGCCGCCGCCTGGGGCCACGACGAGGTACGGCCCGTCTCCGGCACCTGGAACGAGTTCTTCGCCGCGGGCCACCCCGTGGGCCTCTCCGTGATCGAGGCGCTGGACACCCTGTACGTGATGGAGCTGGACGACGACCTGACGGAGGCCGCCGACTGGCTGGAGCAGAACCTCGACTTCGACATCGACGCCGACTTCCACGTCTTCGAGGCCATCATCCGCGTCGTCGGCGGGCTGCTCGCCGGCCATCTCGTCACCGGCCGGCGGTCGCTGCTCGACCTCTGCGTCGACTTCACCGACCGGCTGCTGCCGGCGTTCACCAAGTCGCCCACCGGCATGCCGTACACCCGCGCCAACCTGCGCACCGGTGAGGTGCACGGCACCACCCCGCCGCTCGCCGAGATCGGCACGAACATCCTGGAGTTCGGGATGCTCTCGAAGCTCACGGGCGACGGCAAGTACTACGAGGCGGCCAAGCGCGCCTACCGCGCGGTGCTGGACCGGCGCTCCTCGCTCGACCTCCTCGGCACCCGGCTCGACGTCGAGACCGGCCGCTGGACCGACCCGACCGACCAGGGCCCCAACCCGCCCGTCGACTCCTTCTACGAGTATCTCTGGGGCGCCTGGGAGCTCTTCGGGGACCGGGACTGCCTGCGCTGGTGGCGGCTGCTCAACGGCGCCATGACCGAGCACCTGGTGGAGGAGTGGGACGGCCATGTCTGGTACCGCCAGGTCGACTTCGCCACCGGCGAGACCACCGGGCGCCGCCAGTCCGAGCTGGCGTCGTTCTGGGGCGGCCTGGTCGCCAAGGGCGGCGACCGGCGCCTGGGCGAGCGCTACCACCGCTCGTGGGAGTCGGTCCTGCAGCGCTGGCCCGTACTGCCCGAGGAGATCGACTACGGCACCATGACCCCGACCTCGCGCGGCAACCAGTTCCGGCCCGAGTACGTCAACGGCGCCTTCGACCTGTACTGGCTGACGAAGGACGACTTCTACCGCCGCACCGCGTGGCAGTACTTCGAGGGCATGAAGGCCCACGCCCGGGTCCCCGGCGGGTACACGATCCTGGAGGACGTGACGACCTCCCCGATGCGCCAGGGCGACCTCTTTCCCGCCTACGCCTTCGCGGAGAACTTCAAGTACCTGTACCTGATGTTCGCGCGCACCCGCCGCTTCGACGGCAGCGACTACGTGCTGTCGACCGAGGGCAAGATCCTTCGCGGCCTGCCCCGCCGCCTCTGAGAGCCGCCGGGGCCCGCCCTCCCGCGGACGGGCCCCGGCGCACCCGGCGGGGCGTCAGGCGGCGTAGCCCTTCGGCGGGATGAGCGTGGCGAGCTGGTCGAAGGAGAGCCAGTAGATCTGGTTGCCGCCGAAGGACGCCGGGTCGGCGATGAGGACGGTGCGCTGGGCGTCGTCGTAGCCGATCACCGTGAAGTAGTGGTAAATCGTCTGGTCCGGCGGGTAGCCGGGCGGCTGGTTGCCGGGCGGGGCGACGATGTTCGCGACGACGGGGTAGCCGTTGTCGACGTCGAGCACGACGTCCCGCCACAGCAGGTCGCGCTGGGCCTGCGTGGGCGGGTCGTTCGGCATCTCCTTGGTCTCGTACCAGCCGGTGCCGAGGTTGGCGTTGAGCACGCCGGTGACCTGGCCGATATGGTCGGTCCCGGCCTCGGTAGTGCCGAGCTGGGCCGCCAGCGCGCCCTGGCTGGGCGGGGCCATGCGCGCCGACAGCGCGATGCGGGTGGCGGCCGGGCCGCACCAGTAACCGGTCTCCTGGACCTGGTAGTCGACGTCCAGCGTACGGGCGGCCGCGGTCCTTTCGCCGTCGACGTGCAGCCGGGTGCCGGGGCGGTTCTGCCCGCTGACGACGGCGGTGCCGGAGGCGGTGCCGTGCTCCAGCACGGACGCCACGGTGGGGCCGGGGCCCGGTGCGGCGGTGGCCGGGGCGGCGAGGACGGCGCAGGCGGCGGTGGCCGCGAGCGCGGTGGCGATGGCGGTCGGGACGAGGCGGGAGCGCGGAGCGTGCGGAGTGCGGTGCTGACGCATCGGGTCTCCTGGAGTGGGGGGTCGTGGGGGTGTCGGGGGCATGGGGGCGTACGGGCGCGGACGTGCCCGTACCGGATCCGGCCGCTACGCCTTGCGCAGCCGGGCGATGATGCCGTCGAGGTCCTGGCGGAAGATCTCCGGGCGGAAGACGTGCCCGCCGGGCTCCTCGCGCCACTCGTGCGGGATGCCGGCGCCGGCGAGGGCGCCGCGGAACTCCCGCTGGCCGGCCAGGACCTGCGTCTCGTTGGCGGTGTCGAACCAGTTCACCGGGTCGGGGCTGGTGCCCGCGACCAGGAACACCCGCTTGTTGCGATAGCTGCCGAGGCGCTCCATCGGATTGTCGGCGCTCACCCGCGCCTCGTTCCACAGCGGCGCGCCGTAGACCGTGCCGCCCGCGAGTTCCACGGCGGCCGACGACACGTTCGCCCAGTGCACCACGAGCCCGGCGTCCCGGCGCAGGCTCGCGGGACCCGAGTGGGAGCTGACCGAGGCGAAGTGCCCGTAGTACTTGGCCGCGTACTTCAGGGCGCCGAAGCCGCCCATCGAGAACCCGCCGACCGCGCGCCCGTCGTACTCCGCGTACGTACGGAAGTTGGCGTCGATCCACGGCAGCAACTGGGCGATGTGGAACGTCTCCCAGTTCCGCGGCCCGGCGTTGGACGAGACGGGGTTGGAGTACCAGCCGGCGTGGCCGCCGTCCGGCATCACGACGATGACGCGCCTGCCGGCGGTGAGTGCCCGGATGCCGAGCCGGTCGAACTGGATGAAGTCCGCGTCGGTGCCGCCGCCGTGCAGCAGGTAGAGCACCGGGTAGCGGAGCCCGCTGTCGTGGTAGCCGTCGGGGAGCAGGACGTTGACGCCCGGGTCCCAGCCGATCGCGTCGGTCGCGAAGCGGTAGTACCACATGCGCGGGTCGGACTCGTTGCGGTCGGTGATCCGCAGGCCGAAGCCGTCGTTCGCGGCGCCGGCGGGCGCCGCCGCGCCGAGGACGCCGGCGCCGCCGGCGGCCACCGCCGCCGTGAGGCCGCCCGCGGCCCTGAGCACGCGCCGGCGGGTGGGACGGGTTTCGCTCACCATGACCTCCTGGGCCGTGTCGGTTCGTGGCGCCGGGCCGGGGTCCGCCGGTCCCGGCCCGTGCGCTCCCGTGTCAGGCCAGGGATCGTAGGCGGCGGCCCGGGTCGTGGCGGGCGGGGCATTTCCGGCTCGGTCGAAAAGCCCACGGCGCGCCGGGCGTCCGGGGCCCTAGCGTGACGGTATGGCCGGCACGCTCCGCATCCACTTCGGCGACCGGGACTTCCGGCACGTGCAGTTGACCGGGACCGCCGACCCCATGTGGGAGGCGATCCTCGGGCTGCACGTGCTCAGCACGCCCCCGGCCCGGCTGCCCGCCCGGCTGCGGCCGTGGCGGCGGCGCGCGGCGGCGCGGCTGCACGGCGGCGAACTGCGCGCCGCCTGCCGGCTGCTGCGCGACCTGGCACCCGCCGACGCCCCGTACTTCCCCGACTTCCTCACCCCGGTCGAGTCCGAGGAGGGCCTGTCCGCGGCGCTGGAGACGCTGCTCGCCACGCCCGGCCGGCGGCTCGCCCGCGAGCTGCGCGAAGCCGCCAGGCACCGGCCGCTGCCCGCGTGGACCCGGCGGCTCGCGGCGGGGGACCGGGCGCAGCTCGGCCGGGTCGCGGACGCCGTACGGCGGTTCCACGCGCGGCTCATCGTGCCGGAGTGGAGCGAGGTGGAGGCCACCATCGCCGCGGACCGCGAGTGGCGGATGGCCGCGCTCGACGGCGGGATGCCCGCGGTGCTGGGCACGCTGCGGCCGTTCCGGTGGCGCGGCGGGGTGCTGACCGCGCCGTACCCGGTCGACTACGACCTGCGGCTGCGCGGCCGGGGCGTCCGGCTCATCCCCTCCTTCTTCTGCCACACCGCGCCGATCGCGATCGCCGACCCCAGCCTGCCGCCGGTGGTGGTCTATCCGGTACGCCGCCACCCGGCGGGACCGGTACCCGGGCGGCCGCCGCCCGCGCTCGCCGCGCTGCTCGGCACGGCCCGCGCCCGGGTGCTCGACGCGCTGGCCGCCACCGCCACCACCGGGTCGGTCGCCGCCCGCCTCGGCATGCCGGCGTCGACCGTCAGCGGCCATCTGACGGTGCTGCGCGGCGCCGGGCTGGTGCGCAGCGAGCGCGCGGGCGCGCACGTCGTGCACCGGCTGACGGGCCGCGGCCGGCACCTCCTCGGCCGCTGACTCCTTCAGCCGGGTTACCCGGGTCCGTCGAGGAAGTGGAAGCCGGGGTGCGGGTGCATGAGGAAGCCGTGGTGCGAAATGTTCCAGGCGTACGCGCCCGCCAGCGAGAACACCACCAGGTCCCCGGCGCGCAGCCCCGCCGCCGGGACGCCCCGCGCCAGCACGTCCTTCGGCGTGCACAACTGCCCGGCGACCGTGACCTCCGCCCCGCGCGCCGCCGGCCGCGGCCAGGGGTGCGGCCACGGGCGGGGCGAGGGGTGGACGGTGCAGGGCTGGTCGTGGCCCTTCGCCGCGGGGGTGCGCAGATGGTGGGTGCCGCCGCGGACCACGGCGAACTCCTCGCCGTGGCTGCGCTTGACGTCCAGCACCTCGGTCGCGTACCAGCCGCAGTACGCGGTGAGCGCCCGCCCCGGCTCGATACGCAGCGTCAGCCCGGGGTGCGCCGCGGCCAGCTCCGCGAGGCCGTCGCCGTACGCGCGCCAGTCGAACCGGCCGCCGGGATCGGCGTAGTCGACGGCCATGCCGCCGCCCACGTTCACCTCCAGCCCCTGCGCGCCGAGCCCGGCCCGCCCGGCGAGCCGCAGCGCCCCGGCCACCACCGAGCGCGCCACGCCGAGCAGCCGCGGCGCGTCCAGCCCGCTGGCCAGGTGCGCGTGCACGCCGCGCAGCCGCAGCCCCGGGTACGCGCCCCCGGCGAGCAGCCGCGCCGCCTCCTCGGCGTCGGCGGGATCCAGGCCGAAGGGGGAGGGCCGGCCGCCCATGGCCAGCGCGCTGCCCGCCAGCGAGCCGTCGGCGACGGGCAGGTTGACGCGCAGCAGGACGTCCGTGCCCGCGTCCGGCGCGGCGTCCGCGGTGAGCGCGCCCAGCACACGCAGCTCGTGCAGGCTCTCGACGTGCACGCGGTGCACCCCCGCCGCACGGGCCGCGGCCAGCTCGCCGGGCGTCTTGCCGGGCGCGCCGAAGGCGAGGCGGCGGCCGGGCACGGCGGCGGCGACGTGGGCGAGTTCGCCGCCGGAGGAGACCTCGTAGCCGTCGACGTACGGCGCCAGGGCGGCCAGGACCGCCGGTTCCGGGTTGGCCTTGGCGGCGTAGTACAGCTCGACGGGCGCCGGGAGGGCGGCGCGTACGGCGGCCGCGTGGGTGCGCAGGGCCGCCAGGTCGTAGACGTACGCGGGCAGCTCCCCGGGCGCCAGGGCGCCGAGGCGGGCCAGCACGGCGGGGGTCGGGGCGGTCAACGGGGGCTCCGGCGGGGCGAGTCGGGGGAGGGGGCGGCGAGCGGGTTCGGCAGGTGGACGTAGCCCGCCTCGCGGTCCGCGCGGCGGCCCCAGCGGGTCAGCAGGTTGGCCTTGGCGGGCAGCGGCGCACCGCCGAGCAGGGCGCGCAGCCGGGGCGGGTCGCCGAGGTCGCGGGCGCAGTCCAGCAGCACGGCGCGGACCCGCGCCCACAGCGCGGCCTCGGCCCGCGGGTGCAGGTCGGCGAGCGCGGCGAGCATGTCGGCGACGTGGTTGACCAGCAGGCAGTACACCACCCGGTGCCAGCCGCGGCTCGCGTCGTACGTCATCGGCCCCGCCACCTCCGCGGGCAGCGCGGCGAGCGCGCCGGCGTGCCGGCCGGGCAGCAGCTTGGTGCCCTCCAGGTCGCGGAAGACCACCTGCGCCGGCATCCCCTCGCCGTCGACGCACAGCAGCACGTTCTGCAGATGCGGCTCCAGCACCACGCCGTGGTCGAAGTAGGCGGCGAGGACGGGCGGGACGAGCAGTTCCAGGTACGCGGACCACCAGTCGAGGGCGGTCTGCGGGGCGGCGGTGGGCGGCAGCCGGGAGAGGTGCGCGTTGCCCGTCGGGTACTCGTCGGCGACGGCTGCGGCGAGCAGCGGGGTGACGCCGGGGCGCAGCACGCCCGACAGCCCGTCGCGCACGATCACCCCGAAGCCTTCGAGCAGCGCCGGGTCCGGCGCGCCGCCGGGTCCCGGCAGCGCCAGGCCGCGGTAGGCCGGCTCGCGGAGCAGGGCGGCGGCGGGGTGGCGGGCGGCGAGGGCGTCGAGCACGGGGTGCAGCAGCCGGGTCAGGGCGACCGCGCCGGACAGCTCGTAACGGGAGTTCTTGCGCACGCAGTTGGTGATGCGCACGTTGAGGCTGAACTTCAGGAAGCCGTCGCCGGTGTGGAGCGTGCGCACGGAGGCGGTCGGCGTGCACGGGGGGCCGCCGGTGCCGAGGTCCAGCACGTCGCCGCGGTCGAGGGCGGCGCGCAGCGCCGGGTGGCCGGCCAGGAGTTCGTGCTGCCAGGGGTGGACGGGCAGCAGCCGGTAGCCGTCGGGGACCGGGCGGAGCCGGTCGAGCGGGGCGGCGGCACCCGGCCGCGCGGTCTCCTCGGCGGTCAGGTGGGCCCGTACCGCGAGGTGGCGCAGCGGGAAGGCGGCGCCCGCCTCGGGGGCGTACGCGGACCAGGCGGCGGTGCCGCCGTCGCGGGCCTTGGGCGTGGGGTGGAAGCGGTGGCCGAGCGGAAGCGACTGCTCGGAGTCCAGATACGCGGCGAGCGGCCCGGCGCCGGCCGCGGGCGCCCGCCGTTCGCGTACGGCCGCCAGCGCGTCGGCCGTGCCGCGGTGGCTGGCGGCGACCTGCTCCGGGAACTCGTCGTTGCGCACGCCCGTACGCGCCGACAGCTCGTCCTGTACCAGCTCCGCCAGCCGCCGCCAGCCGGCCTCCGCCCACTCGCCGTCGCGCCACTCGGATGCCGGACCGCGGAAGCGGTGCGCGCCCAGCAGCGAGGTGCGGCGCACCGCCACCCGCAGCAGCACGCCCCGGCGGGGCAGCCGCAGCAGCAGCCGGCCGCCGTCGACGGTGGCCTGCCGCCCCGGTCCGCAGACCTCGCGCAGCAGGCAGTTGAGCAGGGTGTGCGCCACGGCCTCGTCGGCGGTCGGCAGGCCGGCGGGGGAGGCCGACGCGGGCAATGTGGCGGGTGAGGCGGTAAGGGGCATCAACGGTTCCAGCCGGTGGACGGGTACGGGACGGTGCCGGGCCGCGGCCCGGGGGCGGCGGCGCGGAGGTAGTTCGGTCCTGTGGTGTAGTGCTTGTTGATGTCGGCCGCGCCCGAGCGCTCCTTGGACAGAAGCGTCCCGGCGGTGACCATCGCCTTCACCGGCAGGTGCCCGGCGGTCAGCACGTGCGCGCGCAGCACGGCGCCCGGCTCGCCGGGTCCGGTGCCGAGCCGGGCCACGGCCCCGGCGAGGCGGTCGCGTACGAGGGCGAGCAGTGCCGCGAGCGGGGCGCGGCCGTGCCGGGCGAGGCCGAACGCGTAGGCACCGGCGCATAGATGGACGGTGATCGTGGCGAAGACGTCGGCCACGGGAGCGTCGCCGTCGCAGAGCGTGCGGGGGTCGGCGAAGTCGCCGGGGCCCGGAGCGTCGGGCCCGAGGGCGGCGCGCAGCCGGGCGTGGTGGATGCGCGGGCCGTCGTCGTCCTTGAAGAGGAGCCGTACGCGCGGGCGTCCGCCGGCGGTGCGGCCGGGCTGGTCGAGGACGAGCGAGACGTTCTGCTGGTGCGACTCCAGCGCGATGCCGTAGCCGAAGAGCGTGGTCTGGAAGTCGAAGAGCGGGGTGAGGAGGCCGTCGAGGAGGGCGAGGGGGTCGCCGCCGTACCAGCGGTCCGCGAGGTGGTCGGCGACGAGCCCGCCGCCGGGGGCGGGGGCCAGCAGGGTGGCCAGCGGGACGACGAGGGCGCCGTCGAGCCCGGCGGGCTGGCGGCGGCGGAGCGCGGCGAGGAGATCGTGTCCCGCGTGGGCGTAGGCGGTCTCGTCGGCGTGCAGCACGGTCTCGCGGAAGCGCGGCTCGCGCCGGACGACGGCCTCCAGCAGCCGCTGGACGGTCGCCCCGTCGGCGAGGGTGGCGGGCTTGACGGTGCGCCGGTTGCGCCGTCCGAGGGTGGCGGTGGCCAGCGGCAGCTTGAGGTGCAGCCGGGGGTCGGCGGCCGAGGCGACGGTGCGCATGGAGAGGGTCGGCACCACGTCCAGGTACGGAACGGGGGCGAGCGCCGCCCGTGCGGCCAGACCGGTGGCGCGCAGCGCCCCGTCCAGCGGGCCGCCCAGGGTCAGCGGGTGGACGGGCAGGGCGAGATGGGTGCGGTCGAGCGCGGCCGGCAGGCCGAGGGCGGAGGGGGCCGGCCAGGCGGCGGGCGGGTCCGGCGCGGCGGCCGGGTCGAGGGCGCCGCGCAGGGTGAGCGCGTCGTACGGCAGGGCGAGCCAGCGCAGGGCGAAGCGGGGGTGGAACTCGGGGGCGTAGGCGCGCAGTTCCGCCTCGGTGAGGCCGGCGCGCGCTCGTGAGGCGGGGTAGACGGGGTGGTCGAGGCGGGCGGCGAGCGTGTCGTACGCGAGGGTGCCGGCGTGCCCGGTCCAGCGCGCCGGTTCCGCCCCGTACCGCGCGGTGAGCGCCGCCGCTGTCCCGTCCCGCGTGGCGGCGTGCAGCCGCGCCGCGGCCAGCGCCTGCCGGCACTCCGCGGCGAAGTCGGCGAAGCCGCCGCGGTCTTCGGGCTCCGCGCGGCCCGCCAGGGCGGCGAGGACGGCGTCGAGCCCGGTGATCTCGGTGGTCGCGGCGCCGCACTCGCGGAGCAGCAGCGGCAGGCGGGCGCCGTACGCGCCCTGGAAGCCGTCCGGCGCCACGGGCAGCAGCAGCGCGCCGGGCCCCGCGGGATCCGCGAGCCGCAGCCAGCGCCCGTCTGCCCGGTCGTGCGCCGTCGTACGGGTGCGCAGCCCGGCGGCGTCCTCGCGGAGCAGCGCGCTCAGCACCCGCAGCGTCAGCTCCGCCTCCTCGGCGTCCACGCCGGCCCCGGAGTCCGGCGCGGCCCCGGTCACGGCGTGATCTCCCAGCGCTGCGCGGCCAGGAAGTCCGCCACCGCCCGGTCCACCCGTCGCTGGTCGGTGCCGATGCCGCGGGCCACGCCGAGGAAGTCGCGGTTGGTGCGGTGCAGTTCGTGCCGCTCGCCCACCGCGCGCAGCGGCCGGTACGTCAGCTCCACCCCGTCCACCACCAGGTCCGCGGGGCCCGGCGCGGCCGTCAGCGTCCCGGCGGTACGGGCGCACGGGTAGGACAGCCGGGCCCGCCCGTCGGTCCGCGCCCCGAGGTCCGCGGGCAGCGGCTCGCCCAGGTGCGTACGGAGGATGTGCGCGAAGAGCGGGATGCCGAGCAGCCGGGCGAGCAGCAGATCGCACTGGTCGCCGATGGCGCGGTAGTTGACCTCCACGAGCCGGGCCCGGCCCCCGCTCACCACGAACTCGGTGTGGCAGGCGCCGAACCCGACGCCCAGCGCGTCGAGCTGCCCGAGCACCTGGGCCGTGACCGGGCCGGGGTGCGCGGGCACGTAGGACATGTGCTCCTCGACGAAGTGCGGCGGCGGCGACAGCTCGGTGTGGAAGCCGCCGAGGAGGTGGCGTACGCGGCCGTCGCCCAGCGTCTCCAGCGTGTACAGCTCGCCGGCCAGGAACTCCTCCACCACCAGCGCCTCGCCCGGCCGCCGCGCCCGGATCTCCGCGCACCGCCGCACCAGCTCCGCCGCGTCGGACGCCAGCACCACGTCCTCGCTGGCGACGCCCTCGCGCGGCTTGACCACGCACGGGTACGGCACGTCCAGCGCCGCCGGGTCCGCGCCGGCCGGCAGCTCCGCAGCCCATACCGGCTCCGCGCCCGCGGCGGCGAGCCGGCGGCGCATCTCGGCCTTGTCCTTGGTGGCGTGGGCGGCCCGCCAGTCCTTGGCGGGCAGCCCGAAGTAGCCCGCCGCGAGCGCGGCCTGCGTCTGCAGGTGGTCGCTGTTGGTGAAGACCGCGTCCGGCCGGTGGTGGGCGGAGATGCGGCCGATCACGGCGCGGAAGTCGCGTACGTCGCAGCCGAGGGTCTCCGGCTCCGGGGCGCGCAGCCGGTGGGCGGCGGGCTGGTCGGTGAGCACGGTGACGTCGAGGCCGAGGCGGCGTGCGGCGGGGAGGAAGCCGTCCGTGACCGAGTCGGTGGGGTTGCGCGCCAGCAGATATAACCGCACGGAATCCTGACCTGACACCTTTCTGGAAGCACCCGCCACCGGCGGCAGAGGTAAGGCTTACCTTACTCCGTCGATCACCCGCCGGTGCACGGGGCCGGAAAACCCGCCGGGGGTCCGCGCCGCCCCGGAGCCGCGCGACCGGCGTCGTCCCCGGGTCCGGACAGCGGTTGTCGACCTCCCCGGGAGACGGTTGGATCAGGGGTGAGGCCGATGTCCGCGAGAACGGGAGGCACCTGAACCGGAGCCTTCACCGGGCACCGGGTGCAGGCCGCCTGACGAAGGGGGTGTCGTGGACTGGTCGACGGGACTCCTCGGGTTCGCCGCCGGGCTGTCGATCTCCGTGGTCACGGCGCCGGTGGGTGTCTCCGGCGGGGTCATTCTGCTGCCCGTCCAGGTCAGCGTGCTGGGCGTGCCCAGCCCGGCGGTGACACCGACGAACCTGCTCTACAACGTCGTCGCCGGTCCCGGCGCCCTCTTCCGCTACCGGCGGGCCGGCCGTCGCGGCGGGCCGCTGACCCGCCTGCTCATCGCCGGCACCCTGCCCGGTGTCGTCCTCGGTGCCGTGATCCGTGTCTTCGCCGTCCCCGGCCCGCGCGTCTTTCGCCTGCTCGTCGCGGCGCTTCTCCTGCCGCTCGGGCTGTGGTTGTGGCTGCGGACCGTACGTCCGGCGCGGGCCCGTGACCCGCGTCCGCTCTCGCCACCCGCCACGAGAACGCTGGCACTGGTCGTCGGCGTGGTCGGCGGCATCTACGGAATCGGAGGCGGCTCCCTGCTCGGCCCGATTCTCGTCGGCCGCGGAACACCGGTCGCCACGGTCGCGCCCGCGGCTCTGGCCGCCACCTTCGTGACCTCCATCGTCGGCGCGACCACCTACGCACTGCTCGCCCTCACCACCACGGCCGACGCCGCCCCCGACTGGCTGCTGGGCCTGTCCTGCGGGGCCGGCGGACTCCTCGGTGGATACCTCGGCGCACGCCTCCAACCCCACCTGCCCGAAACCGCCCTGCGCCTCCTCCTCGCCGCAATGGCGACCGGCGTCGGCGTGCTCTACGTGGTGCAGGTACTGGGCTGACCACTCAGCGATCCCGGCCCCCTGCCGCACGGGGGAGCCGCCGAAACCCGTGAAACGAGTCCACGTACCGAAATGGGTTTGAGCCCGCGGCGGGGTCGGAACGACACTGCGGGAGGAGCCGTGCCGCGACACGGTTCCCCTGCTATGCCCGCACGGCCGTCGCCCCGGCGCTGACGAGTCACCGTTTCGAAAGAGAGCCCCCGATGGCCACCGTCTCGCGCCGCCGGCGCCTGTCGCTGTCCCTGATGTTCCTCATACCGGGGCTGTCGCTCTCGTCCTGGGTGACGCGCACCCCGGACGTCCGCGACGAGCTGGGGGCGTCCACCGCGGAGATGGGCCTGATCCTCTTCGGTCTGTCCGTGGGCTCCACCATCGGCATCGCCAGCTCGGGGGCGCTGGTGGCCCGGATGGGCACCCGGCCGGTGATCGGCGGCGGCACGGTGCTGATCGCGCTCGGGGTCGCGGGAGTGGGGACGGGGGCGCTCGCCTCGTCGGCGGCCCTCGTGACCACCGGGCTCTTCGTGTTCGGCCTCGGCGGCGGCTCCGGCGAGGTCGCGCTGAACGTGGAGGGGGCGGAGGTCGAGCGGCTGCTCGGCAGGTCCGTGATGACGGCGCTGCACGGGTTCTTCAGCCTCGGCACCGTGCTCGGCGCGAGCCTCGGCATGCTGGCCACGGCCGCCGGCTTCCCCGTGCAGTGGCATCTGATCATCATGTCCGGCGTCGCGCTCGCCGTCTTCCTCGCCTCCTTCGGCGACATACCCGGCGGCGTCGGCAAGCCGACCGCCGCCGCGGAGGCGGACGCCGCCGAGGCGAGCGAGGGCGCGGCCGGCGGCCGCCCGCTGTGGCAGGACACCCGGCTGCTGCTGATCGGCGCGGTCGTGCTGGCCATGGCGCTCGCCGAGGGCGCGGCCACCGACTGGCTGCCGCTGCTGATGGTCGACGGCCACGACCTCGACGCCGCGCTGGGTTCGCTGGTGTACGTGGGCTTCGCCACCGCCATGACCGTCGGCCGCTTCTGCGGCGGCTTCTTCATCGACCGCTTCGGGCGCTATCTCGTGATCCGGACCAGCGCGATCTCGGCGGCCCTCGGGCTCGTCGTGGTGATCTTCGTCGACCATCCGGTGGCCGCCGGCGCCGCCGTGCTCTTCTGGGGGCTCGGCGCCTCACTCGGCTTCCCGGTCGCCATCTCGGCCGCCGGCGACTCCGGCCCGAACCCGACGGCCCGGGTGAGCATGGTGGCGATGATCGCGTACGCGGCCTTCCTGGTCGGCCCGCCGGGACTCGGCTTCCTGGGCGACCACTACGGGCTGCGCTCCGCGATGATCGCCGTCCTCGCGCTGGTCGCCACGGCGATCTTCCTCGCCCCCGCGGTCGGCGAGCGCCGCCCCGCGGTGGCGGACGTCAAGAACGCCCCCGGGGCCGCCCCGCGGCGCGAGAAGGAACCGGTGGACGACGCCGCGTGCGCGGACCGCGACCGCTGAGACTCCGGCGCCCGGGAGAAGCGTTCAGCGCGGGCCGAGCAGCCGGAGCAGCCGGCCGGCGGGCAGGGCGTACCGGGTGCGGCCCGCCGGGCCCGTCGTCGTGGTGGCGGCCAGCAGCGAGTTGAGCACCGCCTCCTCGACGGCGTCCATGACCGCCTCGAAGAGCGGGTCGAGAGCGGCGTCCGCCGGCGGCGGGCCGCCGGGCCGCACGCCGAAGGCGATCGCGTAGTCGCCGCTCCCGTGCCCGTACGCCGCGCCCGTCCTCGCCAGCGCGAAGACCGCCCGCCGCGCCACCCGGGTCAACTGCCGGGCGTCCAGCGGCGCGTCGGTGGCCGCGACGACCATGCACGAGCCGGCCTCGGGCGCGGCCCCGGGGCCGGGGACGCCGAGGTCCGCGGGGGTGACGGTGCGGCCCAGGACGCGCAGCGTGCCGCCGAAGTTCGCCTGGACGAGGACGCCGACGCACGCGCTGTGCCCCCGGGCCTCCACCAGCCGCGACGCCGTGCCCACGCCGGCCTTGAAGCCCAGCGCCGCCACTCCCGTGCCCGCGCCCGTGCACCCCTCGGCGACCGGGCCGCCGGCCGCCGCGTCGAGCGCGGCGCGGACGTGCTCCTCCCGTACCGGCCGGGCGCGGATGTCCGACAGCACGCCGTCGTTGCACTCGCCGACGACCGGGTTGAGGCTGGTCACGTCCGCGCACGCGGGCCGCTCCAGCATCCAGCCGACGAGCGCGTCGGCCGCCCGGAACGCCGACAGCGTCGAGGTGAGCAGCACCGGCGTCTCCAGCGCGCCCAGTTCGGCGAGCTGCGTGCTGCCGATCAGCTTGCCGTACCCGTTCCCGGTGAACACCCCGGCGGGCAGCGGCGCGGCCGGATGCACGTCGCCGGGCACGATCGCCGTGACGCCGCTGTGCAGCAGCGGGGGTTCGCGCAGCGTCACGTGCCCCACGCGCACGCCCGGCACATCGGTGATCGCTCCGTACGGACCGGCCGGGAACCGGCCCGCCACCAGCCCCAGGTCCCGGGCGCGGCGCCCGGCGGGCGCGGCGAGTTCGTCCATGAAGACGCAGGCTACGCCCCCTTCGCCGGCGCCGGCGGCGGCGCCGGCCGCCGGATGCGCGGCGGGCCATCGCCGCCTCCGGTGATCACGTGGCGCCCGTCCGGCGTCATCGCCGGCGACTGGATCCCGCCGCGCTGCCGCGCAGGGGCACCCGGCCTCGACAACACCCGCTCCCGCCACCCTGCCACGCCGTACTCCCCTCCGCGGGCGCCGCCGGATCACCGAAGGCCGCGACGGACCACCGCGGGTCCGTCGCCGGCGCCCCAGGCTCACACGCGGGTCCGGGGACCCTCCCGTGACCGCAGGCGGAGAGGCAGACCCGGCGGCGGGGGCGCCGCGCCACCGGGCCCGTACCGTCAGTGGGCGAAGAGCAGTTCGGCGGCGATCACCACGTCCACCACCCCGCACCACTCGGCGAACGTCCGGGACACGATCCCGTCGAGCCCACGCATCCGCAGGTGGACGAAGTCCCACACGCCGTGGAAGAACCAGCCCGCCGCCACCAGGTACCGCCCCAGGTCCGGGTCGACCGCGAGCCCCGCCACCGCGAGCCCGCAGAAGAGCACCGCGCCCGCGCTCTGCAGCCCGAAGACCGCCCCGCCGTGCGGCGTGCCGCGGACGGCGCCCCACAGCAGCAGGCCCGCCGCGACCGCCACCAGCACGGTCGACGGCGCCACGAGCCCCGTCGTCCGCAGCACGACCATCACCGCGACGCCCGCGCCGAGGACCGGCCAGGTCCAGCGCGGCCGGCCCGCCTGGGCGACGATCAGGTAGAGGAGCGGCAGCAGGGGCAGCGCCTCGCCGAAGGCGTCGACCGCGCCGTCCGGGTCGCCGTCGCCGCCGGAGAAGAGGCCGGGCACGGTCAGCGCGAGCGCCAGCGCCGTCGGCCAGCGGCGCAGCAGCGCCCGTGCGGGGCCGTTCCCGGCGGGGGCGCTCCCGCCCGCGGGGGTCTTCGGGTACGTCGTCACGGACATGGGAACTCCTCGGTACGCACGGGGGATCGGGCGGGTCAGGCGCCGTACTCGGCGCGGTGGCGGAACATGACCAGCAGCATCAGCGGCAGCATCGCCAGGTGCTCCAGCACCGTCAGCGAGTCCGGGGAGACCGCGCCCAGCCACAGCAGCGGGAAGAGCACCGCCGCGGGCAGGAACATCGCGCCGCACATCCCGGCCGTGCTCCGCGCGCCGTGGCCGCGGTGGCGCATCCACAGCGCCATGCCCGCCGACATGCTGAACGCCATCTCCAGGCTCGCCAGTTCGGGGTGGCGCTCCGCGGACAGCCCCAGGCCGGCGAGCTCCAGACCGCCGCGCACCAGCGCGCCGAAGACGAGCATCCCGGCGGCCATCGCCACCACCATCTCCACGTAGTGGCGCGCGAAGTGCCACCAGCCGTGGCCCTGCTGCGCCGCGGGCCGGGCCGCGGTCTCGACGGGTGCCTGCACTGCGCTCTCCTTCGGGTACGGGGCCGGGGTATCCCGGCGCCGTTCCAGACTGGCGCCGCGGCGGGAGCGCCAGTAGTGCCGAAGCCGCACGTCCGGGCGTGCCGCCGTCACGTGCGCGCGTGACATCTGTCATGCGGCTACGGGCCGTACGGCACGGGCCGCGGGCGTGCGGCTGCTGCCACAATGTCGGCGTGCGCGACGGGGTGAGCGAAGGCGGGACCGGGCTGACCGGCTTCCGCAGGTACACGTGGTGGGCGGTGCCCGGCACCGCGGTGCTGTGCCTGCTGCCCCTGTACGGCGGCTGGCTGCTGGACGGCGACGTACCGGCGTGGGCCCGCGTCCCGGCCGTGGCGGCGCTCGCCGTCGCGGCGGTGGCCGGCGCGGTGCTGCTCAGCGCGCGGCTGGCACCTTCGGACCCGGACGGCGCGGGTCCCGTACGCCCGCCGCGCGGCTGGCTCCTCGCCGACCTCGCCGCCACCGCGGTGCTCGCCGTCCTGCCGCTGCTGCGGCAGAACTACGGGCTGTGGGGCCTCGCCCCGGCGATCGCGGTGGCGATCGGCGCCACGTATCTGACCGGCCGCCGCCGGCTGGCGTTCGTCGGCGGCGCCGTCGGGTCGGCGACGCTGCCGGGGGGCAGCGTCGCCCTCGCCACCGGGGACGGCGAGTTCCTGTACGCCGCGCTCTTCCCCGCCGGGCTGGTCGCGTTCAGCGTGTGGATGCTGCTCGGGCCGCTGTGGGCCTGGGACGTCGCGGGGCGGCTGGACCGGGCGCGGCGGCTGGAGGCGGAGGTCGCGGTGAAGGACGAGCGGCTGCGGTTCGCCGCCGACCTGCACGACGTCCAGGGCCACCACCTCCAGGTCATCGCGCTCAAGAGCGAGCTGGCCGCCCGGCTCGCCGAGCGCGACCCGGCGCGCGCCGTCGCCGAGATGCGCGACGTACGGCAATTGGCCGCCGACGCGCTGCGCGACACCCGGGCCGTGGTGCACGGCTACCGCAGCACGACGCTCGACGACGAGATCGCCAACGCGACCCGGGTGCTCGCCGCCGCCGACATCGACGCCCGGATGACGCTCGACCCCGCGGCGGTCGCCGCCGGCCGCGCCGCGCCCGCGCGCCACCTGCTGGGCCTGGTCGTACGGGAGGCCACCACCAACGTGCTCCGGCACAGCAGCGCCCGGCGCGCCGAGGTCGACTACCGGCTGGCCGGCGGTCTCGCGCGGCTGCGGTTCAGCAACGACGGCGCCGGCGCGCCGGAACCGGCCGCCGCCGCCCGGCCGGCCGGCGGGTCCGGACTGCCCGGGCTCGCCGAGCGGCTGCGCGCCGCCGGCGGCGAGCTGACCTGGGCCCGCGACGGCGACCGCTTCGAGGTCGTCGCCTCGCTGCCGGGCCTGGCGAACGGCGCCGCCCGGTGATCCGGCTGCTCCTCGCCGACGACGAGGACCTGCTCAGAAGCGCGCTGGCCGCGCTGCTTACGCTGGAGGACGACCTCGACGTGGTCGCCGAGGCGGCCACCGCCACCGACGCGGTGCTGCGCGCCCGCGAGCACCGCCCCGACATCGCCGTGCTCGACCTGGAGATGCCGCCCACCGACGGGCTCGCCGCCGCCGAGGAGATCCGCGCGGAACTGCCCACCCAGGTCGTCATCGTCACCCGGCACGCCCGGCCCGCCGTGCTGCGCCGCGCGCTGGCGGCGGGGGTCCGCGGCTTCGTGCCCAAGACGACCCCCGCGTCGCGGCTCGCGGAGATCGTCCGGGACGTCGCCGCGGGCCGCCGCTACGTCGATCCGGACATCGCCGCCGCCGCGCTCACCGAGGACGACTGCCCGCTCAGCGACCGGGAGCTGGAGGTGCTGCGCGCGGCCCGTACCGGCGCCTCGGTCGCGGAGATCGCCGCCGAGGTGCACCTCGCGCCCGGGACCGTACGCAACTACCTCTCCGCCGCGATGGCCAAGCTCGGCGCGAACTCGCGGCACGCCGCCGCGCACCGGGCCTGGCAGCAGGGCTGGATCTGAGCGGTGCGCCGACGGCGCCTGTCCGGGGGTGGATCGAGCCCCGGGCGGGTCAAGGGACGGTAAAATTTAAGGGGATTGGTCCAGTCCTTTCCGGTGCATCGGAGCGTGGCGGAGTCCTCCGGCCGTCCGGATTGGTACGGTCCCGCGCACCCGTCGCCCGCATTGACATGTCCGCGACCCGGGGCTGTCTTAGAGGTCTATACCGCACGATTCGCGTCCGACCGCCCGAGCACGCGAACTCCCCGCCGCGCGGGTGGACGCCGTCTTCCCCACAAGGAGAGCCGTGTCCGTGCAGAGAGCCGCACCCTTACGCCTCAGATCGTTCCCCGTGTCCCGGCGCCTGCTCGCCGTCCTCGCCGTGCTGGCGCTGGCGCTCACCGGGCTCACCACGCTCGCCCCGCCGGCCAGCGCCCAGGCCGGGCTGACCGCGACGTTCAGCAGCTCCGGCAGCGGCTCGTCGTGGACGGGCAAGTTCGTGGTGGCCAACGCCGGCACCGCCGCGGTGGAGAACTGGTCGCTGGAGTTCGACCTCCCGGCCGGGGTGTCGATCAGCAACCACACCCACGGCACCGCGAAGGTCGACGGCCGCCACGTCACCGTCACGCCCGCGTACTACAACGCCCGCGTCCCGGCCGGCCGCAATACCGAGCCGTACAGCTACACCTTCACCGGCAGCGGCCCGATGACCGCGCCCACCGGCTGCCTGATCAACGGCGACAAGTGCGACGGCAGCCCGGCCGTGCCCCCGCAGGCACCGGGCGGCGTCGCCGTCGCCGACACCACCGCCCGTACCGTGACGCTGAAGTGGAACGCGGCGGCGCAGGGCGACTTCCCGGTGACCTCGTACGAGGTCCTGCGCGGCGGCGCCGTCGTGGCGGCCAGCGCCACCACCCAGGCCACCGTCCGCGACCTCACCCCCGCCACCTCCTACCAGTTCACCGTCCGGGCCAAGGACTCCCGCGGCAACGAGGGCCCGCCCAGCGCCCCCGTGACCGCGACGACCGTGGACCCGGCGACCGACACCGTGCCGCCCACGGCGCCGCCCAACCTGCGGTCCACGTCCGTGACGTCCAGCACCGTGGGCCTCAGGTGGGACGCGGCGACCGACGACAAGCGCGTCGCCGCCTACGACGTCTACCGCGGCTCCGCGCTGGTCGCCAGCGTGCCCGCGGACACCCTGACGACCACGCTGACCGGGCTGACGCCCGCGACGCAGTACGCCTTCACGGTGAAGGCCCGGGACGCCGCCGACAACGCCTCGCCCGCCGGCAACACCCTCACGGTCACCACCGACGAGGCCGTCGGCCAGGGCGGCTACGCCAAGGTCGGCTACTTCGTGCAGTGGGGCATCTACGGCCGCCAGTACTTCGTGAAGGACCTCGACACCTCCGGCGCAGCCGCCAAGATGGACGTCATCAACTACGCCTTCGCCAACATCGACCCGAAGAACCTCACCTGCCTCAACGGCGTCACCAAGGGCACCACCCCGAACCCGCAGGACCCCAACCAGGGCGACGGCGCCGGCGACGCCGAGGCCGACTACGGCCGGGCCTTCCCCGCCGGCCAGTCGGTCGACGGCGTCGCCGACGACGGCTGGGGCAAGCTGCGCGGCAACTTCAACCAGCTCAAGAAGCTCAAAGCCAAGCACCCGCACCTGAAGATCCTCATCTCGCTGGGCGGCTGGACCTACTCCAAGTACTTCTCCGACGTCGCCAAGACGCCCGCCTCCCGGGAGAAGTTCGTCAAGTCCTGCATCGACATGTACATCAAGGGCGACCTGCCCGCGTACAACGGCGCCGGCGGCCCCGGCGTGGCCGCCGGCATCTTCGACGGCATCGACCTGGACTGGGAGTGGCCCGGCTCACCCGACGGCCACCCGGGCAACCACTGGTCGCCCGACGACAAGGCCAACAACACCGCGCTGATCGCCGAGTTCCGGCGGCAGCTCGACGCGCTGGGCGGCGACCACAAGCTGCTGACCGCCTTCACCCCCGCCGACCCCAAGAAGATCGACGCCGGCTGGGACCTGAAGGAGATCTTCAGGTACATGGACTTCGCCAACGTCCAGGGCTACGACTTCCACGGCTCCGGCAGCGACAACTCGTGGGAGCCCCACCGCACCGGCCACCAGGCCAACCTGTACCCGGACGCGCAGTCGCCGTACCCGAACGACTTCAGCATCGACGGCGCCGTGCAGCACTACCTCAACGCGGGTGTCAAGCCGCGGAAGCTGACCATCGGCTTCCCGTTCTACGGGCGCGGCTGGCAGCAGGTGGCCGACGGCGGCGCCAACGGCGAGTGGCAGAGCGCCAACGGTGCCGCGCCCGGCCAGTTCCAGGAGGAGGCCGGCAACCGCGGCTACGACAACCTGGTCGCCATGGTGCCCAACATGACCGTGCACCACGACACCCAGTCCGTGGCCACGTACGGGTACACCGGGCCGAACGGCCAGTGGTGGTCCTTCGACGACACCTGGGCGATCGACCAGAAGACCGCATACATCAGACAGAAGGGGCTACTCGGCGGGATGGTCTGGGAGATGTCCGGAGACCTGCCGAACGGCACTCTCTTCAACGCGCTGGACCGCGGACTCCCGTAGAGCGGGGAGGGCCCGTACGGTACGCCACCGCCGTACGGACCGGGTCCGGCCGCAGCCCCGCGGCCGGACCCGCCGTCCCGCCCGCGGCGCGCCGTCCGGGCGCCGCGGGCGCGGGCGCGCCCCGGGCGGCGGGCGAACGCGGACGCGTACGGTCAGCGCGCGAGCAGCGCGCAGTGCCGGCAGGCGCGGGCGGAGGCCGCGAGCCGGGTGTGCGCGACGAGGGTGACCGCGCCGGCCAGCGCGCCCGCCGGCCAGTCCCGCGCCACCACGGCCCCGGCGGTGAGGGTGAGCGCGCTCACCGCCAGCGCCACCGCCGCGGTGGTGCCGGTCCAGGCCACCACGAGGGGCAGCCGCCGCGGGGTGGCCGCCCGGCGGGCGACGGCGCCGGTGGCGGCCAGTGCGCCGGCGGCGAGCAGCGCGGCCAGCGCCGCGAGGCCGCCGACGTTGGCCGTGAGCACGTGCACGGCCGCGGGCAGCCGCCCGCCGGCGTCCGCCGACGTGGCCCCGACCAGATACCAGCAGGCCATCAGGAACGGGACGACGAGCGCGACGATCCGGGCGGTCTGCCGGGCCTGCGCGACGGTCAGTTCGCGCTGGAAGGCGGGGCCGACCTCCGCCACGGTGCCGAAGTCGCGCACCGCACGGGCCGCCGCGGCGGCCTGGGAGGGCGCGCCCGCCTCGGCGTGCGCGTCGGCGGCGTCGGTGAGCCCGTCGCGTACCTCCGCCAGCATCCGGGACTTGACGCGGGCGGGCCCGTGCAGCGCGGCGTCCAGGGCGGCGAGGTGGTCCTCGACGGCGCCGCGTCCGGGGGCGCCCGAAGCGGCGCCACCGGTGCCCGCGCCACCGGGTTCCGCGGCCGTCACGTCGCCGGCCTCGGCGCGCGGCCCGGGTCCAGGACCGAGCCGATCGCGCTGGTGAACTCCCGCCAGGCGGTGCGCTCGTCGGCCAGCGCGCGGCGGCCCGCGTCGGTCAGCTCGTAGCAGCGGCGCCGCCGCTCGCCCACCGACTCCCAGGTGCTGCGCAGCAGTCCCGTGCGCTCCAGCCGGTTCAGCGCCGGATAGACCGTGCCCGTACGCAGCTCCAGCGCGCCCGCGCTGCGCTGCTGCACCGCGGTGATGATCGCGTAGCCGTGCAGCGGGCCGCCTTCGAGCGCGGCGAGCAGTAGTCCGTCCAAGTGTCCGCGTACCGGATCGCCTCTCATGGGCACCCACCCTACCTCCTGTTGTTGGTGTGCTATGTATTGGTAGCCAACATATAAACCACCGGGAGGGTGCGGTGACGAAGGTCCTGCTGTCCGTACATGTGCTCGCGGCGATCCTGGCCATCGGGCCGATCGCCGTGGCGGCGTCGGTGTTCCCCCGGATCGCCCGCGAGTCGGCCGCCGCCGACCCCGCGCACCGCGACCGGACACCCGCGTTCCTGCACCGCGTCTGCCGCGCCTACGCCGTCGTCGGCCTGGCCGTCCCCGCCTTCGGCGTGGCCACGGGGGCGCAGCTCGGGGTGCTGACCGATGCCTGGCTGCTCGCCTCGATCGTGCTGACGGCCGGCGCCGCGGCCCTGCTCGCGCTCGCGATCCTGCCGGGACAGCAGCGCATGCTCACCCGGGTGAGCGGCGACGCCCCCGCCGTGGAGGGCGACGGGCTGCGGCCCGCCGCGGGCCGGCTGGCCATGCTCACCGGGGTCTTCAACCTGCTGTGGGCGGTCGTCGTCGTGCTGATGATCGTCCGCCCCGGCTCCACCACGGGGGCCTGAGCCGTGCGCGCGCTGCGGATCGCCGCCGCCGTCGAACTGGTCACGCTCGCGGCCCTGCTGCTCAACCTGGCCACCGTGCACACCGGCGCCGTCACCGCCCTCGGCGGCCCGGTGCACGGCACCGCCTACCTCGTGGTCATCGCCCTCACCTGGGCGACGGCCCCGGCGCACACCGCGCCGGGCACCCGGCCGCGGGCGGTCGTCCCGGGCATCGGCGGCCTGCTGGTGCTGCGCCGGCTGCGCGGGACGACCGCCGGCCCCGCCCGTCAGCCGACGGGTCCGCCGGGCCGGGCGAGGTAGCGGCGACGGCGGCCGGCGAAACCGTGCGCCGTGAGGTCGGTGCTGTCGGCGTACTGGTCCACGGACCCCACCGGCGGCAGCGCCGCCAGTTCCGGATCGCGGACCGTCGCCAGCAGCGCGGCGCAGAAGCGCTCGGCGCCCAGGACGAGGAACGGCCGCTCGTGGAACGGGCGTACCTCCGGCGCCAGCGGCTCCGTCAGCCCCAGCTCGTTGTGGAGCCGCGCCACCCGCTCGTACGCGGGCGACAACTGCCGCTCGCGCTCCCGCCAGCCGCGCGCCGCCAGCGCACCGGAGAGCAGCGGCGCCAGCTCTGCCGCCTCCGGGAGCGCGGCGAAGGCGGAGCCGAGCCACTTGCCGTACGGCGGGTAGACCCGGTGCATCAGCAGGCACAGCCGCATCAGCTCGCGCGCCTGCCGGGCGGCGGTCACCGCGGACCCGAGGTCGTCCCCGACCTCTCCGCAGCGCCCGACGAACGGCTCCTCCTGGTGCAGCCGCTGCCACTGGCACGCCAGCACGTAGCGCCACACCGGGTCCGGGTACCAGCGGAGGTGCTCCCGGTACGCGGTGAGCATCCCGGTGCCGTCGTGGAACACCGCGCCGCCCGTCAGCTCCCGCAGCACCTGCCACGGCGCCGCCAGCCAACCGCCCACCGACAGCCCGCCGTCCGGCACCTCGCCGAGCTGCTCCGCGAAGTGCGCCCCGGTGTCGAGCACGTCGACCCAGTGCCGCGGCGCCGTGCCGCCGGGGAACGCGAAGCGCACCGGGTAGCCGCCGAAGCGCTCGGGCAGCTCCCGGTCGAGCAGCGCGGTCAGCTCCGCGGCATGCGCCCGGTGGGCGGCCGGGGCGAGGAACACCTGCAGCCGCGGGCCCCAGGCGTGGTCCGTCGAGCGCGGTGTGTCGAAGCCCTGCACCTCCGAGCCCCAGCCCAGCAGCGCGGCCGCGTACGGGGTCCCGGCGAGCACCCGGTCCAGGAGAGGGGCGACGGCCTCGGCGTGGAAGTCCCCGGCCAGCGCGAGACCGGGGCGGAATGCGGCGTTCATCGCCGTCACCCTGGCAGACCGAGGCGGCCCGCTGCCACCGTGTTTCTTCGGCCGCTCCGGCGGTCCTAGAGTGCCCGGATGATCCCTTCGGAGTCCCCGGGCGCGGGCCTCGCCCTGGCCGAGACCGTGCGCGGGCTGCAGGAGCGGGCGGCGCGGGCGCTGCCCGCGGAAGTGGTCGAGCACGCGGACGGCTGGTGGCTGCGGCACGACTCGGGCAGCTCGTGGTGGGTGGCCTCGGTGCTGCCGCACGGTCCCGGCGGTCCCGGCACGTCCGCCGCGACGGCGGAGCTGGCGCGCCGGGTGGCGCGCGCCGAGGAGTTCTACGCCCGGCACGGGGGCACGGCGCGGTTCCAGATCACCCCGGACGCCTGCCCCGCCGGGCTCGACGCCCTGCTCGCCGGCCGCGGCTACGACCGCTCGCACCCGGTGTCCCTCCAGGCCGCCGCGGTCGCCGAGATTCCGGGGCAGCCGGCCGGGGGCCCGCTCCGGGTGCGTATCGAAGACCGCCCGGGCGACGCGTGGTTCGGCGTCTGGCACGCCGTCCGCGGCGGGGGCGCGGGGGCCGCGGCGTGGGGGCTGCTCGACCGGGTCGCGGGACCGTCCGCGTACGCCCGCGTCTTGGACGCCGACGAGACGGTGGCCGTGGGCCGCGCGGTCGCCGACTCCGGCTGGGCCGGCGTCTTCGCCATGGCCACCCTGCCCGCCGCGCGGGGGAGGGGCGCCGGCGGGCGGGTGCTCGGCGCGCTGGCGGAGTGGGCCGGGGCGCACGGCGCGACGGGCCTGTACCTCCAGGTGGAGCGCGACAACGCGGCGGCCCTGCGGCTCTACGCACGCGCCGGGTTCCGCGAGCTGTGCATGTACCACTACCGCACCGCCGGAGCAAAGCCCTGATCCGGCCGTGTGGCGACGCGCCCGGCGGGCACCGCATCGCCTGACAGCGGGCGGGGCCGCACTGGACAATGGGGCCGGTGGTGTCAGGCAGGTCGACGAAGGAGCCGGCGATGAGCAGCAGCCCGAGCGACGTGGCGGGTCAGGGGAACACGGAGTACGGCAGGAAGCGCTTCAAGCGCTCCCGCAGCCACTTCGCCGACCGGATCACCGCGGCCGGCGAGGACGGCTGGCCCGTCGAGGCCGGGCGCTACCGGCTCGTCGTCAACCGCGCCTGCCCCTGGGCCAACCGCACGCTCATCTCCCGGCGGCTGCTCGGCCTGGAGCCCGCGATCTCCATCGGCGTCACCGACCCGATCCAGGACGACCGGAGCTGGCGCTTCACCCTCGATCCCGGCGACCGCGACCCGGTGCTGGGCATCCGCTTCCTCAGCGAGGCGTACGACGCGCGCGAGACCGGCTACCCGGGCGGCGTGAGCGTCCCCGCGATCGTCGACGTGCCCAGCGGCAAGCTCGTCACCAACGACTTCCAGCAGATCACCCTGGACTTCGCCACCGAGTGGACCGCCCTGCACCGGGAGGGCGCGCCCGACCTCTACCCCGAGGCGCTGCGCGACGAGATCGACGAGGTGATGGACGGCGTCTACCGGAACGTCAACAACGGCGTCTACCGGGCCGGCTTCGCCACCACCCAGGACGAGTACGAGGTCGCGTACCACGACGTGTTCCGGCAACTGGACGAGCTGTCCGCGCGGCTCTCCGGCCGCCGCTACCTTGTCGGCGACACCATCACGGAAGCCGACATCCGGCTGTTCACCACCCTGGTCCGCTTCGACCCCGTCTACCAGGGCCACTTCAAGTGCAACCGCAACAAACTCGCGGAGGACAAGGTGCTGTGGGCGTACGCCCGCGACCTCTACCAGACACCGGGCTTCGGCGACACGGTCGACTTCGACCACATCAAGCGCCACTACTACGAGGTCCACACGGGCATCAACCCCACCGGCGTCGTCCCCGCCGGGCCCGACCTCTCCGGCTGGCTGACCCCGCACCACCGCGAGCAGTTGGGCGGGTACCCCTTCGGCGACGGCACCCCGCCGGCCCCGCCGCCCGAGGCGGAGCGCGTCCCCGCCGCCGGCCGCCCCTGACCCCGGCGGCCGCCCAGGCCCCGCCCGCGCATGCGCGCCATCCGCACGCCGGGGAAATGACGTTGGCGGCGCGGGCCCGCCTCCGCCATCCTGTGTCGGATGAGATTCCGGCTGGCGGACGGCGTGGTGACTACGGGACAGGCGGCCTGGGCCGCCCGCTCCGGCCTGCCCGTACGGCTGGCCGGGCAGACCGACGCCCCCGCGGGCGCACCCGTCGCGCTCGGCCCGCCGGAGGCGGGGGAGGAGCCCGCCGCGGCCGCCGTCGCCGCGCTGGAGCGGCTGGTCGCGGCCGGCGGCGCGGTCGCGGCCGGCGCGGGCGTCGACCTCGGCGGCGGCTTCCGCTCCGCGCGGCTCGCGGGCGCCCGCGGCGACAAGCGCGACGCCGTCCTGGCCGCGCTGCGCGCGCTCGGCCCCGCGGACGCCGGGCGGCTCGGCGACCGGGCCGCGACCACGGTGGCGCTCTTCGGCCCCGCCGCGACCAAGCGTGTCGGCGCCGCCGCCGCGCGGGCCGCGGCGGAGGAGCGCTGGGGCGCCGTCCGGCTCGCGGCCGCCGCCAGCGACGTGCTGGGCCCCGAACAGGTCGAGGAGATCCTCGCCCTCGACGCACCCGCGGGCGTCGACCCCGTCGACGGCGGCGCCCCCTCCGTACTCGCGGAGCATCTGGGCCGCGTGCTCGGGCCGCTGCCCGGCCCTCGCCGCCCGGCGGTGCTGACCGACCTGTGGGACCGGGTGCTCGACGGCCGCGCCCGGCAGGCCCGCCGCGAGCGGCTGCTCGCCACCCAGGGCCGCCGGGGCCGGGTGGCGGAACTGCGCACCCGGAGGGCGAAGTTCGAGGAAGAACTGGTGTTGCGGTGGGCGCCGCACGACGGGACGGCCGGCGGGACACCGCTGCTCGCCGCGGCCTGGTGGACGCCCGGTGACGCCTACTGGCACGCCCTGCTGCACCGGATCGTGCAGGACGCCCAGGCCGCCACCGTGCTGCTGCGCACCGCCGTCGCCGTCACCGACCACGGCCCGGCCGTCGGACTCGCGCACATGGAGGCGCAGTTGGCCGCCGCCGTCGCGGCCACCGGCGACGACGCCGCGGCCCGCGCCGCCCGCCGCGTCCCGGGGCTGACCGGCCTGCCCGCCCGGCCCGCGAGCCACGCCCGCGAGCTGCACCGGCAGGTGCTCAAGCACGGCCCGGCGAAGGTGCCGTACGAGACACAGGTGCGGCCGCGCCTGGCGCGCGCCCGCGACTACGCGCTGGTCGCCGTCGAGGAGGTCGACCGGCTGCTCCGCGGTGAGCTGCCGGTGCCCGAGAAGGTGCTGCACGACTGGGCGGCGGTGGACCTGAGCGGCTGGCGGCGCGCGACCGGCTACAGCCCCGTCCGCCCGCCCGAGGAGTGGGCCGAGAGCCCGCCGTGGGTGCTCGGCCGCTTCGGCACCCGCGACACCCTCGCCGCCCGGCTGGCCTCCCGGCGCGCGCGGGGCGAGCCGGCGGCGCCCCGGGACGCCGAGGTACTGGGCGACCTGCTGTGGTACGCGGAACTCGCCGACGCGCTCGCGCAGTTGCACGGCCACGAGGCCGCGGCCGTCACCCCGTACGGCGGGCCGCTCGGTCTGGACCACGATCCGCCGCCGGCCGCGGAACCGCTGGTGCCCCGGCTGGACTCGGTGGGCCTCGCGGTCTCCGGCGCCGCGCAGCTCGTCGCCCTCGGCGGCATGCCGGGCAAGGGCGTGAAGACCTGGGCGGGGCTGGTCGGCAGCCTGCGCGCCGACGTAGACGTGGCGGAGGCGCTGAGCGGCGAGTTCCCCGTGCCGCCGCCGCTGGCCGCGGTCGACGCCACCCTCGTGCCCGGTACCCGCGCCCGCTTCCGGCTCGCCCGCAGCGCCCGCACCCTCGCCGAGTGGGCGGACTACATGGGCAACTGCATCGCCACCCCGTACTACGTCGACGCCGCGCTGAAGGGCCGCAGCGCGCTGGCCGCGCTCCACGACGACAAGGGCCGCATCCTCGTCAACGCCGAGCTGCGCCCGGCCCGCCCCGCGGAACGCGGCTGGCTCGTCGGCGAACTCGCCGGCCGCTTCAACGACGCCGCCGATCAGGCGCTGGAGGACCGCTTCCGGAGCTGGGTCGCCACCCTGCCCGGCACCGAGCCGCCGGAGCAGGCACCCGCGCCCGGCGACGAGACGCCGGCCGCGCCCGCGCGCCGCGGGTGGGCGGCGCCGCGGCTGGTGGCGCGCGCCGGTCCTGAGCTGGCCCGGCTCGCGGAGGCGGCGTGGGCGGAGCAGGTCACGGACGAGACGGCCGCGGTCTACGCCGCGCTGGCCGCCACCGTGCCCGCCGCCCCCGCCGGTGCCGTACGCGGCACCCGTACCGGCACCGCGGCGGGCGCCCCCGCCGGAGCCGCGGCCGCCCTGACCCGGCTGCGCCGCCTCGGCCCAGCGTCACTCGCCCACGCCTGCCGCCGCGCCCTGGACGACGGGACGGTGCGCCCGGCGGACCTGTGGGCCGCCACCGGCGTGCGCCCGCTGGCCGCCGCCGTGGCGGAGCTGGACCCGGCGCTGCGCGACCGCTTCGAGCAGCTCGACCTCCTCGACGGCGCCGGGCCGTTGCCCAAGGCGCTGCGCGCCCTGGTCCGGCGCCCCGCGGTGGCGCCCGCGTACGCGATCGGGCTCATGGGCCTGCGGGTCCGGGAGGCGCTCGGGCAGTTGCTGTACGAGGACGACGCCGCCCTCGCCCGCGCGGTCTCCCGGCGCCCGCCGGCCCCGCTCCTGTGCGCGGCTGCCGTCGCCGTCACCTGCCGCGTGCCCGCGATACCCCTGGCCGCCGTCGCGGAGCCGCGCGCCGTCACCGTGCCGGGCTTCCCGGCGACCACCCTCGACGACCCGGAAGGCCCCTGGCAGCGCGCCTTCCCCGCGGCCCGCGAACTGGGCGCGGACACCGCCGCGTTCTGGGACGGCGTCGCGGCCGGCGGCCTGCGGGCCCCCGCCTCCTGGCTCGCCGCCGCCGGCTGGCCCGCCCTCTGGGCCCGCGCCCACCGCTGACCCCGCCGCCGGGCCCGTAGCACCGCGGCCGCCCGCTCACGGCACCTGCCCCGCCCCGCGGGCCGCCTCCTCCCGGGACTCCGGCGTGCCCGCCGCGACCACGCGGGATTTCCCGCGCGGCAGGGCGAGCGCCGCCAGGACGGCCGGCAGCAGGGCGAGCGCCAGCACGAACGTCGCGTCCCGCATCCCGGCGGCCGTCGCCTCCCGCAGCGCCTGCCCGGCCCGCCCGCCGACACCCCGGTTCGCGACCGCGACGAGCACGGCGATCCCCGTGGCCGTGCCGATCTGCAGCGCCGTGGACGCCACCCCGGACGCCAGGCCCTGCTCCTCCTCCGCCACCCCGGTGCCCGCCGCGATCCACATGCACTCGTAGGTGACGCCCATGCCCAGGCCGACGACCACGATCCCGGCGAGCACGGTGAGGAACGACCCGTCCGCCCGGAAGCCGGGCGCCAGCAGCGCCGCGCCCGCGGCGTTGAGCAGGATGCCGCCCGTGAGCGAGGCGCGGTTGCCGAAGCGGTGGACCAGCTTCTCGCTGAGGAAGTTGCCCGCCGTGATGGCCAGCGTGGGGCCGAGGAAGGCGAGCCCGGTCTCCAGCGCGCTGAAGCCCAGCACGCTCTGGAAGTGGATCGTCAGGAAGTACGGCACGGCCTGCGTGGTGAAGCCGAAGAGCAGGATCACGACGGTCGCCGCGCTCAGCGCCCGGTTGCGGAACACCCGCAGCGGCATGAGCGGGTTGCGCCCGCGCGCCTGGATGCGCAGGAACGCGCCGAGCAGCAGCGGCGCGAGCGCCGCCGCGGCGAGCACCTCGGCCGCCGTCCAGCCCGCCTCGGAGCCGTGCGCGACCGCGAAGATCAGCAGGGTCGCTCCCGCGGTGCCGGTGAGCGCACCCGGCACGTCGATGCCGCCCCGGCCGGCGGGGCCGTCGGCCGGCAGCAGGGCGAACGCCGCCGCCGCGCCCAGCACCGTGATCGGGACGTTGACGAAGAAGACGGCCTCCCAGCCGAACGCCTGGGTCAGCACCCCGCCGGCGAGCGACCCGGCCGTGAGACCGCCCGCGCCGGCCATCGCCCAGACGGTCAGCGCCCGGGTACGCTCCCTGCCCTGGGCGAACGCCGTGTTGACCAGCGCCAGCACCGCGGGGAACAGCACCGCGCCGCCGAGCCCCTGCAGCCCGCGGGCCGCGAGCAGCACCTCCGGCGCGGTGGCCAGGCCGCCCAGCACGGACGCCGCGCCGTACACCCCCATGCCCGCGACGAACATCCGGCGCCGCCCGAGGAGGTCGGAGAGCCGCCCGCCGAGCAGCAGGAAGCCGCCGTAGAGGACCGCGTAGACGCTGACGACCCACTGCTGGGTGTGCGCGGTGAAGCCGACGTCGGCGGCGATGTGCGGCAGCGCCACGAAGACGATGGTCAGGTCCAGGCTGATGACGAGGTGCCCGAGCGCGAGCAGCGCCAGGCTCAGGCCCGGCCGCCGGAGGCGGGCGGGGGAGGGTGGGTACGGCATCGGTGTGCTCCGTGGTGGTGCGGTGCTGCGCAGCCGGCGGCTTGCCGCGCGGCGGGCTGCGCGGTCGCCGGCGCGGTGCCCGTGACGCTAGGCCGGGGGGTCTACGTATCCGCATCAGCAAGTCTTCGGAATGTGCCCGTGGGAGTCGCGCGTTGTGCTGCTGAGGACCGGGGAGGACAGGGCGTGCTGCTGGGGAGATCCGCCGCGCAGGCGGCGCTGAAGGAGCTGCTCGCGGACGCCGGGGGTGGCCGCAGCGGCGCGCTCGTGCTCCGCGGCGAGGCCGGGATCGGCAAGTCCGCGCTGCTCGACTGGACCGCCGGGGAGGCCGCCGGGCTCGGGCTGCCGGTGCTCCGCGTGACCGGCGCCGAGCGGGAGGCGGAGCTGGGCTTCGCGGGGCTGGTGCAGTTGCTGTGGCCGGTGCGGGACCGCATCGGCGCGCTGCCGGAGCCGCAGCGGGCGGCGCTGCGCGCGGTGCTGGACGCCGGCCAGGACCGCGGCCCCGACCGGTTCCTCACCGGGCTCGCCGTGCTCACGCTGCTGGCCGGTCTCGCCGAGCGCGGCCCGCTGCTCTGCCTCGTCGACGACGCCCAGTGGGTCGACAGGTCGTCCGCGGAGGCGCTGCTGTTCGCCGCGCGGCGGCTGGCCGCCGAGGGCGTCGCGATGGTGTTCGCCGTACGGGACGAAGGGCTCGACGGCCACGGCCTGACGGAGCTGCCGCTGCCGCGGCTCGGCGCCCGGGACGCCGCGGACCTGCTCGCGGACCGCGGGTTCACGGCGGAACTGCGCGACCGGATCGTCGCCGAATCGGCGGGGAACCCGCTGGCGCTGCTGGAGTTCGCCGCCGCCGCCGGGTCCTGGCCGGGCGCCGCCCCCGGGGAGCGGGAGCCGCTGCCGGTCGCCGACCGGGTGCTCGCCGGGTTCCGGGCACAGCTCGACGGCCTGCCCGAGCGGGCCCGGCTGATGGCCGTGCTCGCCGCCGCCGAGGCCCGTGGCGACCTGCCGCTGCTGCTGCGCGCCGCGGCCGCGCTCGGCACCGGACTCGACGAACTCGAAGGCTCCCGGCTGCTGCACACCACCGGCACCGCGGTCGCCTTCCGGCACCCGCTGATCGCCACCGCCGCCTACCGGGGCGCGCCGCTGGCGGCCCGGAGCGCCGCCCACCGCGCGCTGGCTGAGGCCGCCGACGACCCCGACTGCCGCGCCCACCACCTCGCGGCCGCCACCACGGCCCCGGACGCGGGTGCCGCCGCCGAGATCGCGGCGGCGGCCGAGCGCGCCCGGCGCCGTACCGCGTACGCCGCCGCGGCCGGCCGGTTCCGGCGCGCGGCGCAGCTCGCCCCGGACCGCGGCGACCAGGCGGCGTGGCTCGTCGCCGCGGTGAGCGCCGCGGCGTCGGCAGGCCGGCTGGAGTGGGCCGCGGAGCTGGCGGAGGAGGCGGAGCCGCGGGCCGGGGTCGGCGCGCTGCGGGCGGAGCTGGCGCAGGTGCGCTCGGTGGTGGAGTTCGAGCTGGGCGCGCCGGGGCGGGCCGCGGGCCTGCTGGTACGGGGCGCGTCCCACGCGGCGCCGGACGACGCGGCGGCGATGCTGCGCACGGCCGCCGGCTTCGGGTGGTTCGCCGGCAGTCCGGAGCCGGTCGGCGTCGCCGCGCGCCGGCTGCGCGAGCTGGGCCGCCCCGACGAGGCGGCGGAGGCCACGGCGTACCTCCTCCACGAGGACTACGCGCGCGGGCTGCCGCTGCTCGCGGGGTACGTCGCGCGGGTGCGCCGGGCCTCGCGGGAGTCCGCGTACGGCACTCCGGCGGACACCCCGGCCGGCACCGCGGAGGGCGTCCGGCGGGTCGGCGGCGACGAGCGCATGCAGGCTCTCTACGGCAGCATCATCCTCGGCGACGACGAGGCCGCCCTCGACCTGGCCGCCGACGAGGTCGAACGCTGCCGCGCCGAGGGGCTGATCGGCCGGCTGCCCAAGGTGCTCCAGGCGCAGGCCATGGCCGAGCGGACCGCCGGGCGGCACCGCGCCGCCGCGGCGTCGGTCGCCGAGGCCGCCGCGATCGCCCGGGACACCGGGCTCCACCGCAGGACCGAAGAACTGGACGTCGTACGCGCCTGGCTGGCCGCGGCCGAGGGCGACGAGGCGCGCTGCACCGAACTGGCCGGCCGGGCGTCCGACACCGGCCGGGTGGCCGCCGACTGCGCGCTGAGCATGCTCGACCTGAGCCGCGGCCGCCACGCCGCCGCCCTCGACCGGCTGGAGACCGCCTGGCGCGGCCCCGGCCGGCACGCGACGGTGCTCCTGGCCGCCACCGGCGACCTGGTCGAGGCCGCCGTACGGCTGGGCCGCCCGGAGCGGGCGCACGCACCGCTCGACCGGTTCCGGCGCTGGGCGGACGCCGGCGGCCGGCCGTGGGCGCTGGCGGTCGCGGCCCGCTGCGCCGCCCTGCTGGGCGGCGGCGAGGAGGCGTACCTGCGGGCCCTGCGGCTGCACGAGCGGGGCGGGCGGCCCTTCGAACGAGCCCGTACGGAACTGCTCTACGGCGAGTGGCTGCGCCGCGAGCGGCGCCGCAGCGAGGCCCGGGAGCCGCTGCGCGCCGCGCTGGAGTGCTTCGAGCGGTTGGACGCCGCCCCGTGGGCCGCCCGCGCCCGCGCCGAACTGCGCGCCACCGGCACCGCGGTGAGCGCCGGCCCGCCCGCCGCCCGCGCCCGGCCCGCCGACCGGCTCACCCCGCAGGAGCTGCAGGTGGCCCGGCTGGCGGCGCAGGGGCTGAGCAGCCGGCAGATCGGCGCGCGGCTCTTCCTGAGCCCGCGCACCGTCGAGCACCACCTGTACAAGGCGTACCCCAAGCTGGGCGTGGCGTCCCGGGCCGAGCTGGCCCGGGTGGAGCTGGCCGGGCCGGGGGACGGCTGAGGCGGCGGCCCCGGGGCCCAGGAGGAGCGGCGCTCAGGAAGAGACGTATCCGACGTGGGCGAGCGCCTGCTTGAGCAGGTGGCCCTGGCCGCCGGGCATCTCCTGCTGGACGACGGGAGAGGCCGCCTCCTGGGGCGTGAACCAGACGAAGTCCAGCGCGTCCTGGCGCGGCCGGCAGTCGCCCGCCACCGGCACGATGTACGCCAGCGACACCGCGTGCTGGCGCGGGTCGTGGTACGGCGTGATGCCCTGCGTCGGGAAGTACTCGGCGATCGTGAACGGCTGCGGCGACGACGGCACCCGCGGCAGCGCCACCGGGCCGAGGTCCTTCTCCAGATGCCGCAGCAGCGCGTCCCTGACCCGCTCGTGGTGCAGCACCCGGCCGGAGACCAGGGCCCGGCTCACCGCGCCGTCCGGGCCTATCCGCAGCAGCAGGCCGACGTGGGTGACCTCGCCCCTGTCGTCGACGCGGACGGGCACCGCGTCGACGTAGAGGACCGGCATCCGTGCGCGCGCCGACTCCAGCTCCTCGGGAGCCAGCCAGCCGGGTGTGGTTTCGGTCAAGTCAGCCATTGGCCGATCTTACGCCGAACCCTCAGCGGGCGTGGACGCCGACCTCGTAGAGCGAATAGCCGTGCCCGGTGCCCCGCTGCACGCCGACGACTCGGACATAGCGGGCGTCGGTGGGGTCGAAGACCGCGGTGTCGAGTCCGCCGTCGCCGCTCTCCGTGGCCCACACCGTGCGCCAGGCGTTCCCGTCCGCGGAGACCTCGATGCGGTACGCCCTGGCGTAGGCCCGCTCCCAGTCGAGCGTGACCCGGCCGATCCGGCGGCTCTCGCCGAGGTCGAGCCGCAGCCACTGGTCGTCGTTCCAGTGGCTGGCCCAGCGGGTGCCGCGGTCGCCGTCGACGGCGCGTCCCGGCGCGTAGCTCGTCAGCAGGCTGAACTCGGTGGAGCTGGCCGTCGCGGCGGCGCCCGCGGCGAGGTTGGCCGGCCGCTCGTGGCTCTGGGTGGCGCCCCAGGTCGTCAGGTACGACTCGGCGCCCGCCATCAGGTCCTCGACCACGTCGCCGCCGCCGTGCAGCCGCATCTGCTCGATCCAGTCGGGTACGAGGCCCGCGTGCGCGCCGCCGTCGGTGTTGAAGTCCCAGGTGCGCTCGCCGGTGACCTGCCGGTCCAGGACCGAGCCGCCGTCGGCGCTCCTGAAGGGGTACGCGACCTTGTCCGGGGCGTCCGCGCCGCGGGGCGCGGGCCAGCCGCCGACGCCGTTCATGTCGGTGCCGTAGCCGTATCCGGCGCCGTACTTGTCGCGCAGCTCCGCGCCGCGCCGGCCCTGCTCGACGAAGTCCTCGGCCGCGTTCATGTACTGGGCGGAGAAGCCGCCGAGGCGGTAGAGCCGCTCGGTCCAGTCCAGGTCCATCCAGCTGTGGCTGGACAGCACGCCCGGATACGACTCCGACTCCAGGATGTCCAGCGCCCGGCCGGCCGCCTTGACGCTCATGTGGTCCAGCTCCAGCATCATGTTGCGTTCCATCATCCCGCGCACCGCGTACTCGCCGAGCTCGCTCAGCCCGCGGGTGTTGCACCGGGCCTCCTGGTCGTACGACGGGACCGACACCCCGGCGGGCAGCAGCTTCGCCGCCTCCGCGGGCGGGTCCGCCAGGCCGATGGGGTTGTCCTGCTGCCGGCCGGTGCACTTCTCCGTGGTCCAGAACGTGCCGGTGGAGAGGAACTGCCCGATGTTGACCGCCGCGCCGATCGTGCCGGAGTCGAAGCGCACGCCGCACAGCGCGTTGTCGAACTTGTGGCAGAGGAACATGCTGCGCACGCCCATGCCGTACAGCTCGTCCAGGCCGCGGTCGATGTCGCCCTTGTCGCACTGCGCGACGCCCAGCACCTGCTTGCAGCCGAACGGCTCGGAGGTCTCCACGCCCAGCACGACCGCGAGCTTGCCCTGTTCGACCACCGCGCGGGCCTGCTCGGCGTCGGTGACGATACGGAACCAGCCGCGGCCCGCGCCGCCGTACATGGCGTCGACGTAGTCCTGCATCTCGTAGGTCTTCTCGGCCTGCAGCCTGATCGAGTCCATCTCGTCGCAGCCGCGGTCCTTGGCCGGATAGACCGAGCAGAGCAGGCCGTTGGTGACCAGGTCCTGCACCATGACCCGCTGTCCGCCGCGCCAGGCGCGCTCCAGCCAGGCGTAGTAGTTCTGCTGGTGGCTGAGCGAGTCGTGGGCCGGCCAGTGCTCGAACGTCGGCCAGCCGACCGGGTCGTGGTGGCCGTCGGCGCCGCCGGTGACGTTCTCGAAGAGGGCGAGTGCGCCGTCCGGGTAGTGCTCGGGGCAGTCCTTCAGGGCCTCGGTGACGCCCCGCCGGTCGAACGGCTTGCCGCAGATGATCCGGCCGCCGAAGCCCTCGTTGGACATCACGTGGTTGTGCGCGTCGACGAAGCCGCGCACGTCGCCTTGGGCGTCGGCGCCGCGGAACGGCTCGCCGGTGACGTTCACCCCGGAGTCCGGGGCGGGCCGGGCGACGGGGTCCCACCAGTCGTTCGCCGCGGCGGCGGTGCCCGGCCCGGTGCCGAGCGCCGTCAGGGCGGCGAAGAGGACCGTGACGAGGGTGATCAGGCCGGCCTTGCGCAGGTACGGCTGTCGGGTCATGGGGGTCCCGCCTCCGGTGGCGCGAAAAGGTGAGGATCTTTTCTACGACTGAGTAACCAGAGGATCGCGGCGGATTGACACCCCGTCAAGACGCGGGGGAGCGCTTTCCCGCACCGGCCGGAAACGCGTGGAGCCGCGCCGCCGCGGGCCGGGGAGGTGGGCCCCGGGCGCCGCGGCGGCGCGGGTCTGGGTGCGGCCCGGCCGGATCGCGGACGGGCCGCGGCTCTCAGGCGGGCTGCCAGAGGGCGGGCACGTTCGGCGGCTCCCAGCCGGGGGAGGCCGTATGCGCCTGGAGGCAGCGGTAGGTCACGCCGCCGTACGTGACGGTGTCACCGGACCGGTACGAGGTGCCGGCCGCCCAGGTGCCGCCGGGCGGGTCCGGCGGGTCCGGGTTCTGCCGGACGTTGAGCACGAAGTCGAACGTGCCCTCCCGGCCCCCGCCCACGTCCCGCACCGTCATGAGCAGCGACGGGTGGAAGATCGTGTCGGTGTTGTTCCGCGGCTCGTTCGGGAAGTAGAGCTGCGTCGTCAGGATCGGCTGGTTGGGCGCCTGCACCTTGACGTGGATGTGGCGGGTACGGCCCGGATACAGGCCCGGCACGATCGTCTGCAGGCTGAAGCGGCCCTGCGCGTCGCTGTACTGGTGGCCGCGGAAGCGGTATCCGGTGTTGTCGTACGCACCGTTCACGTCCGCCTGCCAGAAGTCCAGCAGCGCGTGGGGGATCGGCTGGCAGGTGAGCCCGAAGACGTACCCGCTCACGGTCAGCCGGGTGCCCGGGGTGCCCGGGTCCACCAGCGAGGTGCGCTGCGGGGAGTTGGGCTTGAAGTACGGGCCCTCGGTCTGCTGCATGGTCGGCGGGTCACCGGGGTCGCACGCCTCCGGCGTCGGGGTCAGCTCGCCGCCGGCCTCCGCCTGGTCGCGGGCGAGGACGGGGGCGGCGGCGCCGCCGACCAGCAGCGGCAGCGGCGCGGCGACGAGCGCGGCCTTGAGCAGGTCCTTGCGGCGGATCCCGGACTTCTCCTGCGGCTGTGCGCCCTCGTCCGGTGCGGACTTGTCCTGGTCTGTCACGGCATCACGGCTCCTCGGTCGGGGGAGTGGGGTCGTGAACCCCGCGTCCGGACCGGCGCGGTGGCGCCGCATCCGGCGGGGCGCCAGTGACGCTATTCGGCCCCGCCGGGGCAGTCGATGGACAGAATCCGGCGATCGTGGTGATCCGCACGGGTGCCGCGGCGGTAGTCGCCGGGGCTGCTGCCGGTCTCCCTGCGGAAGAACCGGCTGAAGTACGCGGGGTCGGAGAACCCGGCCAGCCGGGCCACCTGACGTACGGTCAGATCGGTCGCGGCGAGCAGCCGTTTGGCCTCGCGGGCCTGCGCCTGCCTGATCAGATGGCCCGGGGTGAGCCCGGTGACCCGCTTGACCGCCTCATTGAGGTACCCCACGGAGACGCCCACGCTCGCCGCGCAGCCGCGTACGGACAGCTCGGCCACCGCGGCGCCCGGTTCGGTGAGCAGCCGGTCGAACCGCCGGGCGATCTCCGCCGCCCGGCCCGCCGCGGGCCCGGCGTCGCCGCCGCCCTCCGGTGCGGTACGGGCCGTCCGGGACAGCCGGTCCGCCCGGATGAGCAGCACGTGCAGATACGACTGGAGCACGCTGATGAAGCCGGGCGCCCGGCCGGCGTACTCCCGGGCCATCTCGGCGAAGAGCGCCGCGAGGATCCCGGCAGAGCGCGGGTCCGGGCTCAGCCACGAGACCCGGGAGAGCTCGCGCAGCCGGTCCCGGTCCCCGGGGTGGGCAGCAGGAAGTCCTCCGTGAAGATCATCACCCAGCCGTCGAGGCCGGCCGCCTCCTCCCAGTGGTGCACCTGCCCCGGGGTGACGATGCCCAGGTGGGGCGGGGTGATCGGCCATCTGCGCTGGTCGACCACGTGGTGCCCGCGGCCGGCGCGGACGTAGACGATCTCGTGGAACGTGTGCCGGTGCGGGAAGCCGGCGCGGGACAGCGGGCCGATCGAGTCGAACGACCCGAGGGCGAAGGGGAGGACCTCCGGGGCGGGGACCTCCAGCCGGTGCATGGGGACGGGGTCTGCGGACACCTCGTGTTCACCCTCCTCGACATTGGTCCGGACCAAAAGGTTGCCGGGGCCGCCGCAGGACCGCAAGCTGACCGCATGGACCTGGAGTTGCGGCACCTGAAGACCATTCGGGCCATCGCCGAGGAGGGCAGCCTCACCCGGGCCGCCACCGCGCTCGGGCTCGCCCAGCCCGCGCTGAGCGCACAGCTGAAGCGCATCGAGCGCGCACTCGGCGGCCCGCTCTTCGACCGGGGCAGGCACGGCGTGCGCCCCACGGCGCTCGGCGAGCTCGTCCTCGACCGCGCCCGGGTGCTGCTGCCCGGCGTGCTCGAACTGCAGCAGGACGCGGTGCGGTTCGCGCGCGCGTGGGGCGGCATGCCGCGGTTCCGGCTCGGCGGCACCCACGGCCCGCTGCTCGGCGGCCTCATCGACCGGGTCGCCACCGCGCACCCGGCGACCCCGGTGACGACGTACACCCGCTGGTCGGTGCGGGAGCTGGCGGGCATGGTCGCCGAAGGGCGGCTGGACTTCGCGCTGATCGGCGTCTGCGGCGACAGCCGCCCGCCGCTCACCGACCGGCTGGTGTGGCAGAACGTCGGCACCGATCCCGTCTTCGTCATGCTCACCGCGGAGCACCCGCTCGCCGGGCGCCGCCAGATCGAACTGCGCGACCTGGCCGGGGAGAACTGGACCGACGTGCCCGGCGACGGCTGCTTCGGCGACTGCTTCGCCGCGGCCTGCATCCGCGCCGGGTTCACCCCCGCCTCCGTGTACGAGACCGACAGCGCCTCCTGCGTCCATCTGGCCCAGGTGGGGCGGGCGGTGGGGCTGTGCCGGGCGACGTTCCCGCCGACCCCGGGGCTGGCCACCCGGCCGCTGGTGGGGCACCCGCTGAGCTGGCGGCACCTCATCGGCTGGCATCCCCAGTCGCCCGCCGCCGGCACCGCCGCGGCCGTCACCGGCTACGCCCGCGCCGCGCACGCCGAGGCCGCGCGGCGCAGCCGCAGCTACCGCGAATGGCTGGAGGCGCACCCGGACTTCGGCACGGCGCCCGCCCCGGTCGCCGTCTGACGGGGGGCCGGTACCGCGCCTCCCGCGCCCCCGCGCGCGGGTTCCATAACGCGATGGCGGGGGCGGACTGATATCTGCCGACCTGACGTGCCCATGGCTACGGTTTCGCGGTAATCACGAAACCAAGGAGACCTCCATGCTCCACAAACGGGTCATGGGCGCGGCCGGCGCCACCGTCGCCATCGGCGCGCTCGTCCTCGCCGGGCTCCAGGGAGCGGCCTTCGGGTCCGACTCGCCTGGCACGCCCGACTCGGCCTCGGGGCAGTACTCCCCGGGCCTGCTCAAGGCGATGCAGCGGGATCTCGGCCTCACCGCCGATCAGGCCGAGAGACGGCTGGCCAACGAGAGCGAGGCCGGCGCCGTCGCCGGCACGCTGCGGCTGTCGCTGGGCCGCAGCTACGGGGGAGCGTGGGTGTCGGGCAAGACCTCCGCCGAGGTCGTGGTGGCGACGACCGACGCCACCGAAGCGCGGAAGATCGCCGACGAGGGTGCCCGGGCGAAGGTCGTCGACCACAGCCTCGCCGAACTCGACGCGGCCAAGGCCGGCCTCGACCGGGCCGCCGAGCGCTCCTCGCCCGCTCACGTGCCCGTCTGGTACGTGGACACCACCGCCAACCGCGTCGTCCTGCACACCTCCAGGCCCGCCGCGGCCGAGCGCTTCGCCGCCGCGGCCGGCGTCGACGCGAGCCTGCTGAAGGTCCGGCGGTCCGACGAGAAGCCCCGTACCTACGCGGACATCGTCGGCGGCGACGCCTACTACATCGGCAGCGGCAGCCGCTGTTCCGTCGGCTTCTCCGTCAACCGCGGCGCCCAGAGCGGCTTCGTCACCGCCGGCCACTGCGGCACCGCGGGCGCCACCACCACCGGCGTCAACCGGCAGGCCCAGGGCAGCTTCCAGGGCTCGACCTTCCCGGGCCGCGACTACGCCTGGGTCGGCGCCAACAGCCAGTGGGCCCCGACCCCGACGGTGAACGGCTACGGCACCGGCACCAAGCAGGTCCAGGGCTCCACCGAGGCCGTCGAACGCGCCTCCGTGTGCCGCTCCGGCTCCACCACCGGCTGGCACTGCGGCACGATCCAGCAGCGCAACTCCAGCGTCACCTACCCGCAGGGCACCGTCAGCCCGGTGACGCGGACCAACGTGTGTGCCGAACCCGGCGACTCCGGCGGCTCGTTCATCTCCGGCACCCAGGCCCAGGGCATGACCTCCGGGGGCTCCGGCAACTGCAGCAGCGGCGGCACCACGTACTTCCAGCCCGTCAACGCCGCGCTCCAGGTCTACGGGCTCACCCTGACCACCGAGGACGGCGGGCCGACCGACCCGCCCACCGACCCGCCCGGCGGCACCTGGGCGGCGGGCACCGTCTACCAGGCCGGTGACACCGTCACGTACGGCACCACCACCTACCGGTGCCTCCAGGGCCATCAGGCCATGCCGGGATGGGAGCCGCCGAACGTGCCGGCGCTGTGGCAGGCCGTCTGACAGAGGGCAGGACGGCACCACCGCGGCACCGCGCGGACCGGCAGAGAAGGGGATGAAGACGCCGCGGCGGCAGGCGGCCGGAGGGACCCTGGGGGTGTGCCCTCCGGCCGTGCCGCGCACCGGCCCCCCGCCGGTATGAACTCCCATGCCCGGCACGGCGGTTGAGCCGAGCCGGGCTTTCTGGGGTCCCGGCGTGTACGCCGCCGGGCGGGCCCCTACGATGGGGCGCCGATCGGCGGAGGACGCCGGCGGAACACGGCCGGGGGGATGCAGGGTGGCTGACGAGTACGGGCAGAACGGGCAAGCGGGCGGCTTCGGGCCACCGCCGCCGAACGGCCCCGGTGTGCCGCCCGGCACGCCGGCACCGCCGCCCGGACCGCCCCCCGCGGGTCCCCCGCCGGCGGGACCGCCTCCCGTACCGCAGCAGCCGGCCGGCGGACCGTACGGACCGCCGCAGCACGCCCAGCCCATGGCCGCTCCCGGCATGCCGGCGCAGCCCGGGCCGGCCGCCCCGCCCCCGTACGCATACCCCGCGCCGCCCCCGCCCGGCTCCGGCGGTGGCAAGAAGGCCGTCGGCATCGTGCTGTCGGTGCTCCTCGTCCTCGCGGTGCTCGGCGGCGGCGCCGCGGTCGTCTTCCTCTCCGACGACGACGGCGGCGGCGGCGGAAGCAGCGCGCAGGACGAACTGCCCGCGAACGCGCTGGAACAACTGTGGTCCGCACCGCTGGAGGGCAGCCACGTCGCCGGCGGCGACTCCAGCAGCCTGCCGGGCATGTGGCCGGCGGGCGACCACGTCGTCTACGGCGACGAGGACGGCGGCATGCGGGCGTACGACGTACGCTCCGGCAAGGAGAAGTGGCGGGTGAAGCCGCCGAAGCGCGCGGGTGAGCTGTGCGCCATGTCCCGCGGCATCAGCCCCGGCGGCATCGGCGCCGTCGCCTTCGACGCCGGCGGCGACGACTGCGCGTACCTCGCGGCCGTCGAGGTCGACACCGGCACCCTGCTGTGGTCGGAGAACCTCGCCGACGAGTACGGCACGACCAACCCCGTGCTCACCGTCAACGACTCCACGATCAGCACCAACATCGGCACCTACGTCAACAACTGGAACGCCAAGGGCGGCGGTCCCGGTCTGGACTTCACCTCCCGCGGCCGGGAGTGCGACTCCTCCCTCGTCCTCGGCGACGAGCACGCCGTCGGCAGCAGCGAGTGCACCGACGTCTCCCCGCGCCACCAGCTCACCGTCCTCGACACCCGCGGCGGGGAGGATCCCTGGCGGTTCCCCGGCGTGGACCTCGACGTCCAGCGCGTCCTGGGCGAGAACCCGCTCACCGTGCTCCTCCAGGACGACGACGAGAACAGGTTCGTGCAGTCCTTCACCGACGACGGCAAGCAGGGGAAGCCGGTGCCGCTCACCGGCGACCTCGCCGAGCTGCAGTTCGAGGAGCACACCACCTTCGTCACCGAGGACGGGGTGCTCGTCGCCGAGTACGGGGACAACGTCCACTTCGCCGCCGTGGACCTGAAGTCCGGCGAACTGCTGTGGAAGACGCCGAAGAAGGCATGGCTCCAGATGATCGGCTACGACGCCACCGACGGCCGGCTCATCGCCAGCGCGAAGCCCGAGGAGGGCTTCCACCTGGAGCTCACGGAGTACGACGTGCGCAGCGGCAAGCCAAAGGTCATCGGCGCGCTGGCGGTCAAGGGCCAGTCGATGGGCTCGCCGTCCACGGCCACGTACGCCTGGGACGGCAGCACGGTCTACGTGGTCGCGGACAACGCCAAGGGCCAGGCGGTGCTGCGCGCGTTCCGCGGCACCGCCTGACCCTCCTTCTCACCCGGCGGTGACCTCGGCGGCGGAGGCGTAGCTTCCGCCGCTGGCCGTGTGCGCCTCCAGGCGTACGTACCGGGCGTCGGCCGCCGCGAAGGAGGCCGTCTTCAGCCGCGCGTCCCGGTCCCAGGTGCCGGCCGCGACCTCGGTGAACTCCCGGCCGTCGGCGGAGACGTACACCTTGTACTGCAGGATCGTGCCGTTGAGGTTGCCGTCGACCCGCGGCTGGTAGGTCAGCCGGTCCACCTGCCGGACGGCGCCCAGGTTCAGCGTCAGCGACTGCGGCAGCGGCGTGACGGGGACGTACTCCGAGTGCCAGAAGGTGTTCGGGTCGCCGTCCACCGCGCGCTCGGGTTCCGAGCCGGAGTGCCAGCTCGTGGCGTACACCCGCGGCTCCGTGCACTCCGGGGTGACGGTGACCGGCACCGTGAACGCCTCGTCCCCGACCCGGACGCGCACCGGGTACTCGCCCGGCGGGGTGTCCGCGGCGGCGGTGAGGGAGATCCGCGCGGCCCGCGCCTGCCCCGCGGGCATCTGGAGCGTCGCGGCGGCGGGGGAGGCGGCCAGCGGCGCGTCGGCCGCCGCCGTGACCTCGCGGGTGACGGGCTCCGCCGTGTAGTTGGCGACCCGGGCCACCGCGTCGCCGACGCGCTCGCCCAGCTCGCAGCGCGACATCTCGGCCCGGCCGGGGACCACGGCGGTCGCGGTCGGCGGCGGGGCGGCGAGCCGCGCGAAGGAGAAGGGCTGGTCGGCGTAGTACGTGCCGCGGCACTCCGGCGGCGCGCTCGCGCCCTCGCCGCGGTCGAACGCCTCCTTGCACGCCCGTGCGTCGGGCAGCTCCCGCCGGTAGGCGGCGTCGACGTAGCCGTCGCGCACGTCGCCGCGGGCGAAGAGGTAGGTGCGGTACGCCGACCAGGGCTCGGCCCCGCGTTCGTACGCCGTGTCGCGGTACGCCCGCTGCGCGGTCAGGGCGTCCCAGAACGGGGCGGGCGCGCAGCCGATCGCCAGGTACGCCACCGGCTCCGCGCAGCGGCCGGCGCGGAAGTCCCCGCCGAGCACGTCGACCTGGGGCGTGCCGGCCCGCGCCGGGTGGCGCTCGGCGAGGAAGCCGGCGAGTGCCTCGGCGGCCGGCGCCGGGCTGCCGGCGACGTGCGCACTGACCAGCGGCGCCCGCAGGACCGGGCGGGCGCGGGTCTCCACGACGGCGTACGCCTGGTCCTCGCTCTGCACCCGGTGGAAACCGGGGGTGCCGACGGTCCGTACCGTGCCGGCGTTGACGACGATCGCCGACTCCCGCACGGCGCCGTCCGGGAGGTACGGGCTGTCGCCGGGGGCGACGGCGACCTGGTAGCGCTCTCCGGTGGCGTCACTGAGCCGCGCGGCGACGTGCCGGGCGCCGGGGCCCAGCACCTCGGTGAGCAGCAGCGCGTCCGGCGGGGCGGGGGCGGCGGCGGTGAGGCGGTCGACGAAGGTGTCGAGGTCGGCCGTCTCGGCCGCGTCGGCGGGACGTATCGCCTCCTGGAGGTTGGCCTGGACGACCAGCAGTTCCCCGGCCGCCGCCGGCTCCCGTACCGCGGCGCCCGCCGGGGCGGCGGGTGCGGTGAGCGGCGACAGGGCGGCGAACGCGACCAGCGCGGCGACGGCGGCGCCGGCCCTGCTGCGTATCGGGTGCATGCTCACGCCTCCTGCAGCTCGGGCCGGCCGGCTTCCACGACGAACGAACGGCGGGTGCTCACCGTGCCGTCCGGCACGGAGACCTTGTCCACGACGAGGTATTCGGCGCGCCACTCGCCGGGGGAGACGGTGCAGCGGACGTAGCCGCGCTGGCCGTTGTAGAAGGCCAGGTGCGGGTTGGCCGCCAGCCACTCCTCGGCCTGCGGGCCGCTGTCGGCCCCGTTGCCGCCTGAGGTGATCGAGGTGGTGACGAACTCGGGTGCCACGGCGGGGGAGGAGGGGTCGGTGAAGTCCCGCTTGACGGTGCCGGCCATGTTGACGTGCATGTCGCCGGTGAGGACGACCGGGTTGGCCACGCGCCGCTCGGCGATGCCGTCGAGGAGGCGGTTGCGGTTTGCCGTGTAGCCGTCCCAGGCGTCGCCGTTGAGCTGCTGGAGCCCGGGGTCGGTGAGCCGGTCGAGCTGCATCATCAGCACCTGCTGGGTGAGGACGTTCCAGACGGCGCCGGAGTCCGCGAGGCCGTCGAGCAGCCAGCGCTCCTGCGCGGCACCGAGCATGGAGCGGGCCGGGTCGTCGCGGCGGGTGATGTCGATGGGGTCGCGGAACTGCCGGGCGTCCAGGACGTGGAAGCGGGCCAGCCCGCCGTAGTCGAGGGTGCGGTGCAGCCGCATGTCCGGGCCCTGCGGCAGCGAGGAGGCGCGCAGCGGGAGGTGCTCGTAGTACGCGCGGAAGGCGGCGGCGCGGCGGCGCAGCAGGTCCTCGGGGGAGGCGCCGCTGAAGGACGTCTCGTCGGACCAGTTGTCCTCCACGTCGTGGTCGTCGACGGTGACGATCCACGGGGCGGCGGCGTGCGCGGCCTGGAGGTCGGGGTCGGTGCGGTAGAGCGCGTAGCGCAGCCGGTACTGGTCGAGCGTCAGGGTCTCGGCGTTGTGCGCGGCGGACAGGTCGGTGCCGCGGGGGCCGCTGGTGCGGCCCACCGGGTACTCGTAGATGTAGTCGCCGAGGTGCGCGACCAGGTCGACGTCCTGCGAGGCGAGGTGGCGGTACGCGGTGTAGAAGCCGTCCGACCAGCTCTGGCAGGTGGCGAAGGCCAGCGTCATCGGGGTGAGCGAGCCGGCCGCGGGCGCGGTCTTCGTCCGGCCCACCGGGCTCAGCTCGCCGCCCGTACGGAACCGGTACCAGTACTCGCGGCCGGGCCGCAGCCCCGTCACCTCGACGTGGACGGAGTGGGCGAAGTCCCGCCTGGCGGCGGCCGTACCGCGGCGTACCACCCGGCGCATGCCGGGGTCCTCCGCGACCTCCCAGCGCACCGCCACGTCCTGCGGCGGCATCCCGCCGAGGCCGTCCTCGGCCAGCGGTACCGGCGCCAGCCGGGTCCACAGCACGACGCCGTGCGGCAGCGGTTCGCCGGAGGCGACGCCGAGGGTGAAGGGGTTGTCGTGGTACCGGGGCGCGGCCGCGGCGGGCGCCGGGGTGAACTGGGCGGCCGCGGCCATCCCGGCGAGCGCGCCGGTGAGCCGGAGCACCCGGCGTCTGCTGGGGCGGGTGGGCCGCACGGGTCTGCCCGGGCGCCCGTGACGGGGGTGCAGGGGAGAGGTGGAAGACATCCGTGCAGTGTTGGCGCGCCCCGGATCAAGGTCAAGACCCGCCCGGCGAACGGGCGTTGAACCCGCGGTGGCCGCCGTCCCGGCAGCGCGGAGCCCCGGAGGGCGTCCCGGCTTGGGCCGGCCGGGACGCGCTCCGGGGCGGGGAGGGATGGTTCCTTACTGGTGCTCGTGGTCCTCGGCCGCGCTGGCCTTCGGGGGGTTCGCCCCCGGGTACCACTCGTTCGCCGCCTTGCCGTTGAGGTCCCAGACGGCCTGGCCGGCGCGGAAGGTGGTCTCGGCGACCAGCTTCTCCTTGCCGTCGATCCGCCAGCCGAAGCTGTCGACGTAGCCGAACGTGCCCTTCTCCAGCGCGAAGACCGCGATGTCCGCGGGCGCCCCGACCGACAGGTTGCCGAGGTCGGGCCGCTGGATGGTCTGGGCCGGGGTCCAGGTGGACGCCTCGACGACGTCCTCCAGCGGCATGCCGAGCGTCAGGAACTTCGACATGACGTTGGACATGTCCTTCATGCCGCTGTTCATGCTGGAGATGTGCAGGTCGGTGGAGATGACGTCGGGCGTGAAGCCCTCCTTCATCCCGGGCACCGCCACGTCCCAGGAGAAGCTGCCGCCGCCGTGGCCGACCTCGAAGACGACGCCGCGGTCGCGGCCCTGCTGCATGGCCGGGTTGAGCTTGCCGTCCTTGCCCAGCTCGCCGCGGAGCCCGGAGAACATGTGCGAGTAGACGTCGCCGGGCCGCAGCTTCTCGTTGAGCAGTTGCGACAGCGGGCGCTCCGGCGTGTTCGCGCCGAAGTCGACCATGACCGGGATGCCGGCTTCCTCGCCCGCCGCGACGGAGTTCTCCACCGGGTCCCACTCGGGACCGTTGTAGTGCGCCGTCTTGATGCCGACGATGGTCTCCGGGTTCGCCTTGGCCACCTCGGCCGCGGGCCCGGGCTTCATGTCCGCCAGGTCCTGCTCGTACGGGTGGCCCGCCATGCCCTTGCCCACGATGTTCAGGAAGGACAGCACCCGGGTCTTCGACTTGTCGATGACCTCCGTCTTGAACTGGTCGAAGTTGCTCGCGCCCGCCGAGCCGGTGTCCACGGCCGTGGTGACGCCGGCCCGGAGGGTGAAGCCGTCGGGGGCCACGCCGTTCCAGCCGTTGGCGTAGTCCTGCTTCGGGCCCGGGAACATGTGCGCGTGCATGTCGATCAGGCCGGGGGTGACGTAGTTGCCGCGGGCGTCGACCGTCTTCTCCGCGCCGGAGGCGTCGATGCTCCGCGCCACCTTGGCGATCTTGCCGTCCTTGACGGCGACGTCACGCACGCCGTCGATGTCGTTCTTCGGGTCGATGACGTGGCCCCGCCTGATGACGAGGTCGTACGCGGCGCCCTTGTCGTCGTTCCCCTCGGCCTGGGCGTCCGCGGGCGCCGTGGCGCCGACGGTGGAGGCACCCAGTACGAGGGTGAGCGCCGCGGGAAGTACCGTCCAGGAAACTCGCGATCTCACGTGCATGCCGGCTCGATTCCCCATCTCTCTGTCAGGTGGTGGTGGCGCGTGCGCTACGGATCGTCAGATGACGGCGATGCAGTCGATCTCGACCAGGGAGTCGCCGGGGATGCCCGCGGCGGCGGCGATGGTGGTGCGGACGCCCGGCTCCTTGCCCCAGCGGCCGAGGAAGACCTCGTTCATCCCGGCGTAGTCGTCCAGGGTGTTGAGGTAGACGTTGACCTTGAGGACCTTCTCCATGGAGGAGCCGACCGACTCCAGGTAGCGCTCGATCTCGTTGAGCACGTGGTCGGTGTGGGAGCGGATGTCGCCCTCGAAGTGCGCGCCGATACCCGAGATGAAGACCATGTTGCCGTAGGTCACGATCGGGCTGAACAGCGGGTTCTCCGGCGGCTCGCCGCCACCGGGGTAGTGGACCTCCTTGCGCGGCGGCCTGCCGTGGCCCTTGGCGCTGCTCTGGTCCTTGTCGTCGGCCATCGCCTGGCCGCCCGCGACCACCGGCACGGCGGCCACCGCGGCCACCGGGGCCGCCTTGCGGATGAAGTCCCTGCGGTTGGAGGACATGCGTTTACTCCTTGTGAATGTTCGGTGCATGACACGTGGGGCTACGGGGCGGCGCGCCGGCCGCGGCTGGCCGGCCGGCGCGCGCCGGCCGTCAGGACCGGGTCGCGGTCCAGGAGCCCTTCAGGTACTCGCCCATGTCGAGTTCGCCGCTGATCGTGTCGCCGTCGACGGTGCCGGTGAAGGTGTAGCTCAGCGAGTCGCCGTGCTCCTCGCCGTAGTTGCTGCGCACCGTGACCTTGTCGGCGCTGACGCTGCCGGAGGCCGGGCGGGTGACGAACTCGCCGGCGTGCCGGCCGCTGACCTTCGCGCCGTCCTGGGTGAGTTCGAGCTTGTGCGCGCTCGACGTGCCCGCGGCGTACGTGATCTCCACCGACCAGGTGCCGGCCACGTCCACGGTCGGCGGCTTGGGCGACTCCGGCGCGGGCGGCGGGTCGCGGAGCAGCCGGACGAGTTCGTCGGAGATGGTCCGCCAGTCCTGGGGCTCCATCATGTACGGGGTGATGGAGACGCCGGTCTGGTCCGGGTCGGAGCCGCTCGCGGCGTTGAGCGCGATGCGCGGCTCGCCGTTCCACATCGCGTTCATGATGGTGGTGCCGGTGACCTCCTTGCGCTTGGCGCTCCACAGGATGCGCAGCGAAGGCGTCCGGTTCGACAGCCCCACGGGCTGGGTGATCTCGGTGGTCACGCCGCTCTCCGACGACACCCGGCGGGAGATCTGCTTGAGCCAGCTCGTCCACTCGGCGTACTCGGCGTCGTGGTCGCGCTGGACCCACATCTCGACGGCCGCGAGCATGCCCATGGCCTCTTCCTTGCCGACCTTGAAGCCGCGCGCGTAGCCGTGGTGCGGGGCGCTGTGCACCCACGCGGCCCGTACAAGGTCCTCGCGGCCCAGGATCAGACCGGCCGACTGCGGGCCCCGCATGCACTTGCCGCCGCTGTAGCCGACGAGGTCGGCGCCGCGCTCGATGTGCACGTTGGGGATGGTGAGGATCTCCGCGGCCGCGTCGACCAGCAGCGGGACCCCGGCGGGCTTGGTCACCGACGCGATCGTCTCGGTGTCCAGCTCGCTGTCGTCCACCCGCGGCCCGGCCATGATGTAGACCAGCGCGGTCTGCGGGCCGATGGCGGCCTTCAGCTCTTCTTCCGTCTCGACCTGGACGACCTTGAGGCCCACCGCGCTGATCGCGGCCTCGTACACGTTCCGCGAGTGCCGCGGAATGATCGCCTCGGTCTTCTGGAACCCGGTCAGGTCCGGGATGTTGACGTGCAGGTCCGGGTTGCCGCCGGCGGTACACGCCGCCGCCGCGTGCGTGAGCCCCGCCGAACAGCCGGCGCTGACCAGCCCGAACTCCGTCTTGGTGAGCTCGCCGAGGCGGCGGCCGACGGCGTCGGCCAGCTCGTCGAGCTGTACGTACTGCCGCGCCGCCGCATCGATCGCGTCGCGTACCTCGGGCAGCATCAGCGAGCCGCTGAGCACGGTGTACGTTCCCCGCGCGTTGATCAGCGGACGGACCCCGATGCGGCCGTAGATGTCCTTGGGACGGCCCTGGCCCGGGTTCGCCGCGGACGGCGCCCCGGACGTGGCCGCGAACGCCTCACCCGCAAGCAGCGGACCAAGCGCGAGTGCTCCCCCGGCCGCCGCGCCTCTTCCGAGCATGGTGCGACGAGAAAGTGCCTCAGCAGGCATTCCGGCCCCCTGTCACCTCGTAAGTTGTGGTGCCGTAGACGTTAGAAAGATCGTGAGGCGGCGTTAAGGCCCTCTTTCCGATGCCGCTATTCGGAACCCGGATCCTGCCCAGTCAGCCCGCGGCTCGCGCTTCTCCGCCATCACCGCCCGCGGGGCGCACCGCACGCCGCCTGCCGTGTTCCGGCCCGGCGAGACGCAGATCACATGTGTCCGGCCATTGACGGCCGGGTTACGCGAGAGCAACATACGTAAACGTTTCCAGTGACTGTAAACCTTTACAGAAGCGCCTGGTTGAGGCCGGCCGCGTATACGACGCGAAGGGGCGAGTGCGATGTCCTCCGGGGGGCCACCCACGATCGTGTCGATCGCCGAACGCGCCGGGGTGTCCATCGCCTCCGTCTCCCGCGTCCTCAACGGGCTGGGCGCCCGCCCCGAGACCGAGGACCGGGTCCGCCGCGCCGCCGCCGAGCTGGGCTACGTGCCCAACGCCGTGGCCCGCTCGCTGAAGGACGGTCACACCCGCCAGTTGACCTTCGCCGTCCCGGACATCGGCAACCCCGTCTACGTCGCCATGGTCCGCGAGATCCAGGCCGTCGCGAAGGCCGCCGGCTACCGCCTGCTGCTGCACTCCACCGACGCCGACGTCGCCGAGGAACTGGGCGTCGTACGCAGCCTCGCCGACCGCACCAGCGACGGCCTCGTCCTCGTGCCCATCCGCATCACCCCCGAGCACGTCGAGGCGCTGACCGCCGCCCCCGGCCCGGTCGTCGTCATCGGTTCGCTGCCCGACGGCGTGCCCGTCGACGCCGTCCAGGCCGACTCCGTCACCGGCGCCGAACTGGCCGTACGCCACCTGGTCGAGACCGGCCGCCGCCGGATCGCCTTCGTCAACGGCCCCGTCGACACCGTCCCCGGCGGCAACCGCGGCCGCGGCTACCGCGCCGCGCTCGCCGCCTGCGGCATCCCCTACGACCCCGGTCTGGTCGCGGCCACCGAGTTCGGCGTCGGCGCCGGCGCCCGCGCCACCGCCCGGCTGCTCGACGCCCGCCCCGGCCTGGACGCCGTGTTCTGCGCCAACGACCAGCTCGCCATCGGCGCCGCCCGGGCGCTGCACGCCCGCGGCCGGCGCATACCCGAGGACACCGCCGTCGCCGGCATGGACGACAGCGAGCTGGCCGTCGCCGCCTGGCCGCCGCTGACCAGCGTCGACCTCGGCGCCGGCGAACGCGGCCGGCGCGCCGCCCGGATGCTTCTCGAACGGCTCGGTCCGCAGGACGGCGAGCCCGTCCCCGCACGCCGCACGACCGCCGCGCCGCGGCTCGTCGTGCGCGGCTCCACCTCCCCGGGCGCCTCGCCCGCGGGCTCCGACGAGCAGGAAGGCGCGAAGTCCGCATGAGCGTTGCCGCACCACCTCCACCGAAGGCCGCGGGCCGCGGCACCCCGCCACCGCGCACGCCACGCGCCCGCAAGGCCGCCCTCGGCCTCGACGGCGGCACCTGGTTCCTGCTGCTGCCCGCGCTCATACCCATCCTGGTGCTGAGCGTCGGCCCCCTTCTCTACGGCGCCTCGCTCGCGTTCACCGACGCGCAGGCCGGCCGCACCGAGCCCACCGAGTTCATCGGCCTCACCAACCTCGCCGACCTGCGGCACGACACCCTCTTCTGGGACTCGTTCCGCATCGGGCTCATCTGGGCGGTCTGTGTCACCACCCTGCAGCTCGTGCTCGCGCTCGGCCTGGCCCTGCTGCTCAACCAGAACCTTCGCTTCCGCTGGTTCGCCCGCACCCTGGCGCTCGTCCCCTGGGCGATGCCCGAGGTCGTCGTCGGCATCATGTGGCGGCTGGTCTACCACCAGGACGCCGGCATCCTCAACGAGACGCTGAGCCGGCTCCACCTCATCGACGAGAACGTCGACTGGCTCACCAGCCTCTCCCTGGCCCTGCCCGCCGTCATCGCCGTCGGCGTCTGGGCCGGCATGCCGCAGACCACCGTCGTCCTCCTCGCCGGGCTGCAGAACGTGCCGTACGAGCTGAAGGAGGCCGCGGCCCTCGACGGCGCCGGCGCCTGGCGCCGCTTCACGGCCGTCACCTGGCCCGCGATCAAGCCGGTGGTCATCGCCATCACCGCGCTCAACTTCATCTGGAACTTCAACTCCTTCAGCCTGGTCTTCGTGCTCACCCAGGGCGGCCCGGGCGGCGAGACCCGGCTGCCGATGCTCTTCGCGTACGAAGAGGCCTTCGCCTACGGCCAGTACGGCTACGCCGCCGCCATGGGGCTGGCGATGATCGCGGTCATCGCGGTGTTCCTCACCCTGTTCCTCCGCAAGCGACTGAAGGAGGAGGCAAGCTGATGAGCAGCCTCACGGGTCTGCGCACCAAGCGCGCCGCCGGCCGCACCGGGCAGTACCTCGCCCTCCTGGCCTACCTGGTCTTCCTCGCCTTCCCGCTGGTGTGGCTCATCTCCACGGCCTTCAAGTCGCCGCAGGAGCTGGGGAAGATCGACCCCACCTGGATCCCCCGGGAACCCACTCTGGAGAACTTCCGCGCCGCCTTCGACGCCCAGCCGCTGCTGCGGTCCGCCGCCAACAGCCTCCTCGTCGCCGGCAGCGCCGCCCTCATCGCGGTGGCCATCGCCGTGCCCGCCGCGTACGCGATGGTCCGGCACCGCTCGAAGGTCACCACGGCCGCCACCGGCTGGATCCTGGTCAGCCAGATGTTCCCGTTCGTGCTCATCATCATCCCGCTCTTCATGCTCCTCAAGGAAGCGCGGATGATCGACTCGCTGCCGGGGCTGATCCTCGTCTACGTCGTGTGGAACCTGCCCTTCTCGCTCTGGATGCTCCAGGGCTACGTCAAGGCGGTGCCCGTCTCCCTGGAGGAGGCCGCCGCCGTGGACGGCGCGGGCCGGCTGCGCACCATCGTCAGCGTCGTGCTCCCGCTGCTCACCCCCGGTCTGGTGGCGACGCTGATGTTCTCCTTCGTCACCGCATGGAACGAGTTCTTCTTCGCCCTCGTGCTGCTCAAGTCCCCGGAGAATCAGACGATGTCGGTCATCCTCACCCAGTTCCTGGGGGCCGAGGGCGTCGTGGACCTCGGTCCGCTCGCCGCGGCCGCGACCCTCGCCACCATCCCCAGCCTGCTGTTCTTCGCGCTCCTCCAGCGCCGGCTGGTGAACGGGATGCTCGCCGGGGCGGTGAAGGGATGAGGCCCGCCGCGCGCATCCGGCACACCGCCACCGCGGCCGGCGCCGCCGCCCTGAGCCTGGCGCTGCTCGCGGGCTGCAGCGGCGACGGCGGCTCCGACGACGGCACGGTCACCCTCGACTACCTCAGCCTCGCCTGGCAGGAGGAGTCCGTCGCGGTCAACAAGCGGCTCGTCGCCGAGTGGAACGAGGAGCACCCCGATGTTCAGGTCCGCTACGTGCAGGGCATCTGGGACACCGTGCACGACCAGTTGCTCACCTCCTTCGAGGGCGGCGAGGCGCCGGACATCATCCACAATGCCGCCGACGACCTCACCGACTTCGCCTACGGCGGCTATCTCGCCGACCTCACCGACCTGCTGCCCGGGTCGCTGCGCGCCGACATCCCGGAGCAGTCGTGGCGGACCACCACGATGAACGGCGGCATCTACGGCGTCCCCTTCCTCCAGGAGCCGCGGATGATGTTCGCCAACACCGCGCTGCTGGAGGAGTCGGGAGTGCGGGTGCCGACCGCGGCCGACCCGTGGAGCTGGCAGGAGTTCGAGGACGCGGCCAAGGAGCTGACCGCCGACACCGACGGCGACGGCAAGACCGATCAGTACGGCGTCGCGTGGGGCATGAAGGAACCCGTCAGCCAGTCGGTGAACCTCTCCCTGTCCACCGGCGGCGGGCTCTTCTCCCGGGAGCAGACCGACGACGGCCCGAAGAACCGCGTCGCCTACGGGCCCGAGGACTCCGCCGTCGCCGAGACCATCGACCGCCAGGTGAGCGAGGACCGCACCGCCCCCCGCAGCAGCCTGGGCATGTCCGGCTCCGACACCCTGCCCGGCTTCTTCGCCGGGCGGTACGCGATGGTGCCGCTGAACTTCTCGTACCGCCAGCTCGTCACCCAGCAGGCGCCCGACGACTTCGCGTGGTCGGTGCTGCCGATGCCCGCGGGCGACGGACCCGCGGGCGGGCTCGCCCAGGGCGTCAGCCCGCAGACGCTGTCGGTGGCCGAGGACAGCGGCCACCGGCAGGCGGCGGCCGACTTCATCGCCTTCATGACCCGGCCGGAGCACATGGCGGAGCTCGCCGCGGGCGACTGGATGCTGCCCACCGGAGCCGAGGCGCTCAAGGATCCCGCCCTGAACACCGAGAAGTACGGGTGGCGTACGGGCGTGGAGGTGGCCCGCTCGCTGCGGCCCGCCCCGGTGCTCGGCGTCCGCGGGTACCGCGAGTGGTCGGACAAGATCGCCACCCCGGCCTTCCAGCGGTACTTCAACGGCGACACCGACCTGGACGAGCTGCGCGAGTCGCTGGTCGAGGACGGCAACCTGGTCCTCGACCGGTACCAGAGATGACGCGGGCGGCCGGCCGGAACGTACGAGCAGGCATGAGAAGCACCCGAGCAGGCGCACGAGGAAAGAGCACGAACAGCACCATGAGCATCGCACGATGAGCGCAGCAGCCGGCCCCGAACCGCCCGTCCGTCCCGCCCCCTCCGTTCCCGTCCGCCTGCGTCCCGTCGCCCGCGGCGCCGGGCAGGCCGCCCCGACCGCCCGCGACCGGGCCCGCGGCGCCATGCTCGGCCTCGCGGTCGGCGACGCCCTCGGCGCGCCCGTCGAGAACATGAAGCCCTCGCAGATCCGCGAGCGCTGGGGCCGCATCGAGGACTTCGTGGCCGCCGCCCCGGCGGGCACGGACGACACCGAGTACGCCATCTTCTCCGGGCTGCTCCTCGCCGAGCACGGCGCGCGCCTCAGCCTCGCGCACGTGGAGTCCGCCTGGCACGAGCGCATCGCCGACCTCGACGAAGGCCCGTTCCGCGGCGCCGGGTTCAGCGAGCGCGGCACGCTGGAGAACCTGCGCCGCGGGCTGGCCGCCCCGATCACCGCACAGCACCGGCACGCCTGGAGCGACGGACTCGCCATGCGCGCCGCGCCGTTCGGCGTCTTCGCCGCGGGCCGCCCGGTGGAGGCGGCGCGGCTCGTCGCCATCGACGGCACCGTCAGCCACGAGGGCGAGGGCATCTACGGCGGCCAGGCCGTCGCCGCCGGGGTGGCCGCCGCCATGGCCGGCGATTCCCCGGACGTCGTCGTGCAGGCCGCCCTCTCCGTCATCCCCGAGGACTCCTGGACCTCGCGCTCCCTTCAGCGCGCGGTCTCCGCGGGCCGCCGCGCGCGCCACGACCCCGGCGCCACGCCGCTGAGCGTCGAACGCGCCGTCCGCTCCTCCGTCGTCATCGGCGGCTACCCCTGGTCGGACCTGGCGCCGGAGGCCGTCGGGCTCGCGCTCGGCGCCTTCACCGCCGCCCGCGGCGACTTCGCCGGCTCCGTCCTCACCGCCGTCAACATGGGCCGCGACGCCGACACCACCGCCGCCGTCGCCGGCGCGCTGGCGGGCGCGCTGCGCGGCGAGTCCGCCATTCCCGGCGCCTGGGCCGCGGCCATCAAGCCGGTACGAGGCACGTGCCTGCCGTCCATGGCAGGACACCACGTGCTCGACATCGCGGACCGGCTCGCCCCCGCGGACGAGGAGGTCGCCTCATGAGCGCACCGCTGCCCAGGCCCCGCCGCACCCCGGAGTCCGGGTCGGCGCGCGACGCGTCGGGCGCGCCGGACGGCGCCGCCGGGGGCGCGGCGCGTACGGCCGCGGCCGCGGGTGCCCCCGCGAGCCCCGCCGAGGGCGCGGAGCGTCCCGCCGTCGCCGCGCGGCGCGCGGATCGGCCCGCCGCGGAACCGGGTGCGCCCGCCGCGGGACGCCCCGCCGCCGGCTTCGCCGAGGCGGGCGGCGACCTGCGGCGCGTGGAGGGGCTGCTGCTGGGCATCGCCGCCGGCGACGCCGCGGGCTGGCCCGCCGGCCGGCACCGCGCGGCCCGGATGCCCGAGTGGACCCGCCGGCTCACCCGCGAGCTGGACACCTTCGCCGAGCAGAACGCGACGACCACCCTGCCGGTGCCCATCGCGCTCAACCAGCCGCCCGAGCCGCTGCGGCTGGGCCCGTCGGACGACGCGGAGTGGGCCGCGTTCACCGCGTACGCCGTGCTCTCCGCCGGCAGCGGGCTGCACACCGACCTCACCTCGGACCGGCGCGTCCGCTCCGCGCTCACCCTCGCCTGGAGCGCGCTGGCCGACGAGGTCGCGGTCGCCGCCGAACGCGCGGACGAGATCGAGTCGGCGGAGATCCCGCTGCGCGCCCGTATCTCCGTACGGGCCGGGCTCGGCAACCTCGCCGCCGGCCTGCGCCCGCCCGCCACCGGCCACGACAACCCGCACTACTTCGACGACGCCGCCTGCGTACGGGCCGCCGTGCTCGCCGCCGTCCACCCCGGCGACCCGGAACGGGCCGCCGACCTCGCCGAGTTCGACGCCCGCTACACCCAGGACGGCGACGGCGTGCACGGCGCCCGCGCCACCGCCGCCGCGATCGCGGCGGCGCTCGGCGGCCGGCCCGTCGACGCCTGCGTGGACGCCGCCCTCGCCCAGCTCCCGCGGGGCACCGAGATCCTGCGCAACGCCGAACGCGCGGTGCAGCTCGGCCGCACCGCCGTCGCCACCCGCCCCGGGCTGCCCGGCAACGCCTTCGCCCTCGTGCCCGTCCTGGAGCACGAGATCGTCGACCACGTCTACAGCTACGGCATCGCCGCCGCCGAGACCGTGCCCGTCGCGCTGGCCGTCGCCACCGCCGCGGCCGGCGCCATCTCCGAGGCCGTACCCGCCGCCGCGTGCCTCTCGCGCGTCGCCGACTCCGCGCCGGCCCTGGCCGGCGCGCTCACCGGGGCGCTCGGCGGCGCCGCCGGACTCCCCGCCACCTGGCGGGACGCCTGCCGGATCCTCTCCGGCTGCGCCCTGCCCCAGCTCGCCGGCGCCGACCTCGTCGACGTCGCCCGGCAACTGGCCGACAAGCAGTTCAGCACTCCCGCGGAAGGACCCCTCGCCTCATGACCCCCACGACCGCTTCCGCCACGCCCGGCGACCCCGCAGCCCTGGGCCTCGCCGACCGCACCGCGGGCTGCCTCGTGGGCGCCGCCGTCGGCGACGCCCTCGGCGGGCCCGTCGAGGGCTGGACCCCCGAGGCCATCGCCGAGCGCTACGGCGGCCGGGTGCGCGGCATCGTCGAGCCGTTCCACCGCGACGCGTGGCGCACCGCCCGGCCCATCGCCCCGTACCACAAGGGCGATGGGCACGTCACCGACGACACCCTCATGACCCACGCTCTCATCCGGGTCTATGACAAGGTCCGCGACCACCTCGACGCCTACGCCGTCGCCGACCACCTCGTGCCCGACCTCATGGGCACGCCGCGCTGGATCCCCGAGCTGGAGGCCGAGGCGCTGCCGCTGCAGCGGATCTTCCTCGCCGAGAAGTGGATCGTCGCGCGGCTGCACTACGGCCACGTCGACCCGCGCGAGGCGGGCGTCGGCAACATCGTCAACTGCGGTGCCGCGATGTACATGGCGCCCGTCGGCGCCGTCAACGCCGGCAACCCCGCGGCGGCCTACGCCGAGGCGCTGGACGTCGCCGGCGCGCACCAGTCGTCGTACGGGCGCGAGGCCGCCGGGGTCTTCGCCGCCTGCGTCGCGGCGGCCTTCGCGCCGGGCGCCACGCCCGACTCCGTGGTCGAGGCGGCGCTCGCGCTGGCCAAGGACGGCACCCGCGCCGCCATCGAGGCGGTCTGCGAAGCGGCCACCGGCCGCACGGACTTCGAAGAGGCGCTGGCGCCGCTCCGCGCCGCGGTCGAGCCGTACGACACCGTCGGCCCCGAGTACCGCAACCCCTCGCTCGGCGCCCGGCGGCCCTCGCGGCTGCACGCGATAGAGGAGCTGCCGGTGGCGCTGGGCATGCTGCTCGTGGGCCGCGGCGATTACCGGCACACGGTCCTCGGCGCGGTCAACTACGGCCGCGACTGCGACTCGATCGCCACCATGGGCGGCGCCATCGCCGGCGCGCTCGGCGGCGCCGCGGCGGTGCCGGGGGAGTGGGCGGAGGAGGTCGCGCGGGCCAGCCGGCTGGACCTGCTCGCCCCCGCCGCCACGCTCACGGAGGTCGCCCGCGAGGTGTTCGTACGGGACGTGGCGCGCCGCCGTGCCCACGAGGCCGTGTTCGGCGCGCTGGCGGAGGCGTCGTGACGGCCCCGGCGGACGTGCACGGGGCGCCGCTCCGGCTCACCTGGGTGCAGCCCGAAGACCTCGTCGGCCACGAGCTGCGGCAGGCGGCCGAGGACGGCCGCGCCGCCGGGCCGCTGCTCCGCCGCTGGCTCGGCGCCGGCGGCCAGCAGGCGCCGGAGCGCGCGGGCGCCTCGCCGGGCCCGCCGAAGCCGCGGCTGCGGGCCCTCGCGCTGGAGCTGCTGGACGAACTCGCCGCGCTGGAGACACCGCTGGCGGCGGTCGAGCCGACCGACCTGGACGAGATCAGGGCCGCCTGCCCGCGCTGGCCCGCACGCGTACCCGCGCCCGGGCCGGACACGGACGGCGCGTACGGGGACCGGCTGTGCACCCGGCTGCACGCCGCGTGGCTCGGCCGCGCCGCCGGGTGCGTCCTGGGCAAGCCCGTGGAGAAGGTGACCCTGGAGGGCATCCGGGCCATCGCCCGCTCCACCGGCAACTGGCCCGTGCACACCTGGTTCACGGCCGAAGGGCTCGACCCCGCCGTCGCCGCGGCGCACCCCTGGAACCGCCGCAGCGCCGCGACCTCCCTGGCCGAGAACCTCGACGGCGCACCCGAGGACGACGACCTCAACTACCCGCTGCTCGCCCTGCTCCTCCTCGACCGCCACGGCCACGCCTTCACCACCGCGGACGTCGGGCAGCTCTGGCTCGACGAGCTGCCCGCGGGCCGTACGTTCACCGCCGAGCGGGTCGCGTACCGCAACCTGCTCGACGGGGTGGAGCCCCCGCACACCGGCGCGTACCGCAACCCGTTCCGGGAGTGGATCGGCGCCCAGATCCGCGCCGACGTGCACGGCTGGACCCACCCCGGCGACCCGGCGGGCGCCGCCGCCGCCGCGCACCGCGACGCCGTGCTCACGCACACCGCGAACGGCGTCTACGGCGCCATGTTCGTCGCCGCCGCCCTCGCCGCCGCGGCGGGCGGCGGCACCGACGTGGACGAGGTGCTGCGCACCGGCCTCGCCGTCGTGCCGCCGCGCTCCCGGCTGGCCCGCGCCGTACGGCACGGCATCGAGCTGGCCCGCAGCGAGCCCACCGGGACCCCGGAGGGCTTCGAGGCCGTCGTCGACGACCTGCACGCCGCGCACGAGGGACGGCACTGGGTGCACGTCGTCCCCAACGCGGCGCTGCTCGCCGCCGCGCTCACCCACTCCGGCGGCGACTTCACCGGCGCCGTCTGCCGCGTCGTCTCCGGTGGCTGGGACACCGACTCCAACGGCGCCACCGCCGGGTCCGTCGCCGGGCTGCTCGCCGGTTCGCCGGCGGCGCTGCCGGAGCGGTGGACGGCGCCGCTGCGCAACCGGCTGGCGACCACCGTCGGCGGCATGGACGGCATCGGCTTCGACGAACTCGCCGCCCGCACCGCCGCCCACGCCCTCCCCCCACCCGCTCCGGACGGCGCCCCCGCGGCCGCCGGCACCGGGCCCGTACCACCGCACGAACCCCGGAGGCCCTCCCCATGACGACCACCAACCCAGCGACGCTCGCCGTCTTCGGCAGCGTCAACATGGACCTCGTGGCCTACGCCGCCACCGCCCCGCTGCGCGGCGAGACCGTCTCCGGACGGGAGTTCCGCACCGTGCCCGGCGGCAAGGGCGCCAACCAGGCCGTCGCCGCCGCCCGCGCGGGCGGGACGGTGACGATGATCGGGGCGGTCGGCGCCGACGCCTTCGGCGGCGAACTGCGCGCCGCCCTCGACGGCGCGGGCGTGGACACCGCGGGGCTGCGCACCGCCCCGGGCGCCAGTGGCACCGCGCACATCGTCGTCGACGACGACGGCGGCAACTCCATCGTCGTCGTCCCCGGCGCCAACGGCACCGTCACCGGACTCGCCCCCGGCGACGACGAGCGCATCGCCGCCGCCGGCACGCTCCTGCTCCAACTGGAGCTGCCGATGGACGGCGTCGTGGCCGCCGCCGAGGCGGCCCGCGGGCACGGCGTCCGCACCGTGCTCACCCCCGCGCCCGCCCGGCCGCTGCCCGGCCGGCTGCTCGCCGCCACCGACCTGCTCGTCCCCAACGAGCACGAGGCCGCCGCGCTCACCGGCAGATCCGACCCGCACCAGGCCGCCGCGGCGCTGCTGGAGCAGGTGCCGGAGGTCGTCGTCACCCTCGGCGGCGCGGGCAGCCTGTACGCGGCGCGCGGCCGGGAGCCCGTCGTGGTGCCCGCGCTCGCGGTCCGGGCCGTCGACACCACGGCCGCGGGCGACACCTTCGTCGGCGCGCTGTGCGTGGCGTACGCCGAGGGCCGGCCGATGCCGGCGGCGCTGGCGTGGGCGGCGGCCGCCGCCGCGCTCGCCGTCCAGCGGCCGGGCGCGTCGTCGTCCATGCCGGAGCGCGCGGAGATCGACCGGCTGGCGGCCGAGGGCCCGTGACCCGCGTACCGCCGCACCACCCCGCGGGGCCACGGGCGTACGGCCCGCGCAGGGCACCGCAACGCACCACCGAGGAAGGCGCGACACCATGACCGACACCCCCGCCTCCGCCGCTTCCGACGCCGCCGCCACCGACGCCCCCGCCTCCCCGGCGCCGCAGGCCCCGCTCGCCGGGCTGCGCGTCCTGGACCTCGCGACGCTCTTCGCCGGGCCGCTGGCCGCGACCATGCTCGGCGACTTCGGCGCCGAGGTCGTCAAGGTCGAGCACCCCGCCAAACCCGACCCCTCCCGCGGCCACGGCCCCGCCAAGGACGGCGTCGGCCTGTGGTGGAAGCTGCTCGGCCGCAACAAGAAGAACCTCACCCTCGATCTGTCCACGCCCGGCGGACGCGACGTGCTGCTGCGGCTGGCCGCCGGATCCGACGTGATCGTCGAGAACTTCCGCCCCGGCACGCTGGAGAAGTGGGGCCTCGGCTGGGCGGAGCTGTCGGCGGCCAACCCCCGGCTGGTGCTCGCCCGGGTCACCGGCTTCGGCCAGTTCGGCCCGTACGCCCGCCGCCCCGGGTTCGGCACCCTCGCCGAGGCGATGAGCGGCTTCGCCGCGGTCACCGGCGAGCCGGACGGGCCGCCGACGCTGCCGCCGTTCGGCCTCGCGGACTCCGTCGCCGCGCTCTCCACCGCGTACGCCGTGATGACCGCGCTCGCCGGGCGGGAGCGCACCGGGCGCGGGCAGGTGGTCGACATGGCCATCATCGAGCCGATGCTGACGGTGCTCGGCCCGCAGCCCCTCTGGTACGACCAGCTCGGCTACGTCCAGCCGCGTACCGGCAACCGCTCCACCAACAACGCGCCGCGCAACACCTACCGCACCGCCGACGGCCGCTGGCTCGCCGTCTCCACCTCCGCGCAGTCGATCGCGGAGCGGGTGATGCGGCTCGTCGGGCGGCCCGAGCTGATCGACGAGCCGTGGTTCGGCACCGGCGCGGGGCGGGCGGCGCACGCCGGGGAGCTGGACGAGGCGGTCGGCGGGTGGATCGCGCGGCACGACGCGGCGACGGTCGTCGCGGCCTTCGAGAAGGCGCAGGCGGCGGTGGCGCCGGTGTACGACATACGCGACGTAATGGCCGACGAGCAGTACCGGGCGCTGGGTTCGATCACCGAGGTCGAGGACGAGGAACTGGGCACGGTGAAGATGCAGAACGTGCTCTTCCGGCTCTCCGAGACCCCGGGCGCGATCCGCTGGGCCGGCCGGCCGCACGGCGCGGACACCGACGCTGTCCTGGCCGGTCTGGGGCTCACCGGCGCGGAGATAGCCGGGCTGCGCGACGAGGGGGTCGTGTGAGCGCGCCGCGCCCGTCCGCGGTCGCCGCGGATCCGGCGGGCGCCGGCGGGCCGGGGGACCCCGGGGACACGTATCTCACCTGGCTGTACGTGCCGGGGGACCGGCCCGCGGTGGTGGCCAAGGCGCTGCGCAGCGGGGCGGACGTGGTGCTGGTCGACCTGGAGGACGCGGTGGCGCCCGAGCGCAAGGCGTACGCGCTGGCGGCCACCGCGGAGCTGCTGGGCGAAGCGCGCCCGGGGCCGGTGCCGGTGCACGTCCGCGTCAACGCGCTCGCCGGCCCGCTGGCGGACGGCGAACTGCGCACGCTGGCCCCGCTCCCGGGTCTGGCAGGACTCCGGCTGCCGAAGACCGGCGGCCGGGAGGAGGTCCTGCGCGTGGCAACGGCCGCCCTGGCGGCCCGGGCCGGTGCCCCCGCGCCCGTACCGGCGCCCGGGGACGGCACAGCCGCCGCCGTGCCGGACGACGCGACCGGGGGTGCGGGCCCGTATCCCGCCCCCGCGCCGCCCCTCGGCCACCCCGCCACCGGCGGCGTCCCGCCCCTCTACCCGCTCCTCGAATCCGCCCTCGGCATCGAGCGCGCCTACGAGATCGCCGCCGCGCACCCCGCCGTGCGCGGCATCGCCCTCGGCGAGGCCGACCTGCGGGCGGAGCTGGGCGTCGCCGACGACGCCGGGCTGGCCTGGCCGCGCAGCCGCGCCGTCGTCGCCGCCCGCGCCGCGGGGCTCGCCCCGCCGGCCCAGTCGGTCTACCCGGACGTCGCCGACCTCGAAGGACTCGCCCGCTCCTGCGCCGCGGGACGGGCCCTGGGCTTTCTGGGCCGTACGGCGATACACCCCCGCCAACTGCCCGTGATCGAGCGCGCGTTCCTGCCTACTGCGCGGGAGGTCGAACGGGCCGAGGAGATCGTGGCGGCCGCGAGCGCGGACGCCGGCGCCCTGGCGCTGCCGGACGGCCGCTTCGTCGACGCCGCGGTGGTCGCCGAGGCCCGCCGTACCCTCCGGCTGGCCCGCCGCCGCCCCGCCTGACACGCCACCGCCCCGGCCGGGGTTCCGGCCGGGGCGGTGGCGTCGGTACGGGCCCGGCGCCCCCGGGCGCAGGCGCGCGCGAGCGCTCAGCTCAGCGCCGACAGCGCCTCGTTGAACGTCCGCGACGGGCGCATGACCGCCGCGGCCTTCTCCGGGTCCGGCTGGTAGTAGCCGCCGATGTCGGCCGGCTTGCCCTGCACCGCCAGCAGTTCCTCGACGATCTTCTCCTCCCGCTCCGCCAGCGTCGCCGCCAGCGGCGCGAACGCCTCCGCGAGCTTCGCGTCGGCGGTCTGGCCCGCCAGCTCCTGCGCCCAGTACAGCGCCAGGTAGAAGTGGCTGCCGCGGTTGTCGATGCCGCCGACGCGGCGGGTGGGCGACTTGTTCTCGTTGAGGAACGTCGCCGTCGCCCGGTCCAGGGTGTCGGCGAGGACCTGGGCGCGGGCGTTGTCCGTCGTCTGCGCCAGGTGCTCGAAGGAGACGGCCAGCGCCAGGAACTCGCCGAGGCTGTCCCAGCGCAGGTAGTCCTCCCTGACGAGCTGCTGTACGTGCTTGGGCGCCGAGCCGCCGGCGCCGGTCTCGAAGAGGCCGCCGCCGTTCATCAGCGGGACGACGGAGAGCATCTTGGCGCTGGTGCCCAGCTCCAGGATGGGGAAGAGATCGGTGAGGTAGTCGCGCAGCACGTTGCCGGTAACGGAGATGGTGTTCTCGCCGCGGCGGATCCGCTCCAGCGACAGCGCCATCGCGTCGGCCGGGGCGAGGATGCGGATGTCCAGGCCCTCGGTGTCGTGCTCCGGCAGGTACTGGCGCACCTTGGCGATCAGCCGGGCGTCGTGCGCCCGGTCCTGGTCCAGCCAGAAGACGGCCGGGTCGCCGGTGGCGCGGGCGCGGGTGACGGCGAGCTTCACCCAGTCGCGGATCGGCGCGTCCTTGGTCTGGCACATGCGGAAGATGTCGCCCTCGGCGACCGGCTGCTCCAGCAGGACGGCGCCGGCCGCGTCCACGACGCGTACGGTGCCGGGCGCGGCGGCCTCGAAGGTCTTGTCGTGGCTGCCGTACTCCTCCGCCTTCTGCGCCATCAGGCCGACGTTGGGCACCGAGCCCATCGTCGACGGGTCGAAGGCGCCGTGGGCGCGGCAGTCGTCGATGACGACCTGGTAGATGCCCGCGTAGCTGCTGTCCGGGATGACGGCGAGGGTGTCGGCCTCGGCGCCGTCGGGGCCCCACATGTGGCCGGAGGTGCGGATCATCGCGGGCATCGAGGCGTCCACGATGACGTCGCTGGGGACGTGCAGGTTGGTGATGCCGCGGTCGGAGTCGACCATCGCCAGCGCCGGGCCCTCGGCCAGCTCGTCGTCGAACGACGCCTTGATCTCGGCGCCCTCGGGCAGCGCGTCGAGGCCGGCGAGGATGCCGCCGAGCCCGTCGTTCGGGGTGAGGCCCGCGGCGGCCAGCGTCGCGCCGTAGCGGGCGAACGTCCGGGGGAAGAAGGCCCGCACCGCGTGGCCGAAGACGATCGGGTCGGAGACCTTCATCATCGTGGCCTTCAGGTGCAGCGAGAAGAGCACGTCGTCGGTCTTCGCGCGGGCGACCTGCTCGCCGAGGAACGCGCGCAGCGCCTCGACGTGCATCACGGAGGCGTCGACCACCTCGCCGGCGAGGACCGGCACCGCCTCGCGCAGCACCTCGGTGGTGCCGTCGGTGCGGGCCAGCTCGATGCGCAGGCTGCCGTTGCGCTCGACGACCGCGGACTTCTCGGTGGAGCGGAAGTCGTCGGCGATCATGTGCGCGACGTTCGTCTTCGACTCCGGGGTCCACGCGCCCATGCGGTGCGGGTGGTTGCGGGCGTAGTTCTTCACCGAGGCGGGGGCGCGGCGGTCGGAGTTGCCCTCGCGCAGCACGGGGTTGACGGCGCTGCCCTTGACCTTGTCGTAGCGGGCGCGGATGTCGCGCTCCTCGTCGGTCTTGGGCTCGTCCGGGTAGTCCGGCAGGTCGTAGCCGTGCGCGCGCAGCTCGGCGATGGCGGCCTTGAGCTGCGGGATGGACGCCGAGATGTTCGGCAGCTTGATGATGTTCGCCTGCGGCGTCTGCGCCAGCGCGCCCAGCTCGGCGAGCGCGTCGGGCACCTGCCGCTCGGCCGGCAGCCGCTCGGGGAAGTGGGCGAGGATCCGCCCGGACAGGGAGATGTCGCGGGTCTCCACCTCGACCCCGGCGGTCGCGGCGTACGCCTGGACCACCGGCAGGAACGAGTACGTGGCCAGCGCCGGGGCCTCGTCGGTGTGGGTGTAGATGATCGTCGATGCTGATTCGGTCACCGGGTGCTCCAGTCCGCGTCGCTGCTCTGCCGGATTGCTTGATATCAAGATATCCCCTGCGTGCCGGGCACCGGACAGCGGCCTGCGCCGCGGGGCGGGTGGAGATGCGTCACACCAGGCCGGGGGCGCGGCAGGCGCCCGCGGGCGACCGGATAGGCTCCCGGAACCGACACTCCCGGGGGGGACCCGTCTCATGCGTGGACTGCGAATCGTGCTCGTGGTGTGTCTCGTGCTGGGAGTGCTCTTCATCGCCGCCGACCGGCTGACCGTCTACGTCGCGGAAGGGAAGGTCGCGGAGAAGATCCAGGCCAGGCAGGGCCTGGAGGGCAGCACCGAGGTCTCCATCAACGGCTTCCCGTTCCTCACCCAGATCTACGGCAAGCACCTCGACGACGTCGACGTCACCATGACCGGCATCCGCGCGGACCCGGCCGCCGCCGGCACCGGCGAGCGGCTGATGATCTCCGAGTTCAGCGTGGACCTGAGCGGCGTCGAGCTGGACGGCGACTACGGCGGCGCGACCGCGGAGACCGCCGAGGGCTCCGCCGTCATCGCGTACGAGGCGCTGTCGGTCGTGGCCGGGCAGAAGGGCGTCAGCTTCGCCTACGGCGGCGAGGGCAAGGTGAAGGTCACCGCGAGCGCGGAGGCGCTGAACGCGCCGGAGCCGGCCGAGGTGCTCTCCACCGTCACCACCGAGGGCGGCGACACCATCCGGCTGGAGGCGGACGAGGTCCCGGCCTCCGGGGCCCCGGGTGCCGAGGACGCGATCCGCGGTGCCGTGGACCTCGACCGGCGGGTCGGCGGGCTGCCGGACGGCGTGCGGCTCGACATGGTCACCGCGACCGGCGACGGCATCGTGGTCGACGTGGAGGGCGAGGGGATCCGGGTCGCGGGCTGACCGCGGGCACCGCCCGGAGCTCAGGCGAGGTTCACCAGGAAGTCGTGGCACGCCTGCTCGCAGCGGCGGCACGCCGCCGCCCGCTCGGCCGCCCCCGGCGCCTCCGCGGCCAGCCGCTCGTAGTCCTCGGCACACGCCGCGCACGTCGCCGCACACAGCTCGACCTGGGCCCGCAGCCCAGGGGCGTCGTGCCGGCCGTGCTGCGAGAGTATCCGGGCGGTCTGCTCGCACACGTCCGCGCACCGCAGGTCCAGCCGCTGCACCGCGCCCGGCTCGGCCGCGCCGGCGGGCTGCAGGCACGCCGTCGCGCACTCCGCGCACGCCTGCGCACAGACGAAGCCGTCCTCGATGTAGCGGACGAGGGCTTCACGATCGAGCTCGTCGGCCGAAACGGCCACCTGGATCGCCTCCTTCACCGTGACCTGCCGCCCCTCTGCTCTCAGCCCACGGGGCCCGGCTGCGGATCCGGCTCCGGCACCGGGTCGGGACCGGGCGGCCGGGGGATCGGGTCCGGCTCGGGCGGCTGCGGCGGCTGCGGTACGGGCCCCGGTCCCGGCCCCGGCCCCGGGCCTGGACCTGGGCCCGGCCCCGGCCCGGGGCGCGGATCCGGGCCGGGGCCGGGCGGTGCGGGGGGCGTCGGCGGCGGCATCGGCGGCGGTACGGGGTCGGGCTCCCGGTCCGCCGCCGGGGCCCGGCGGGTCCCGGTGGTCGCTGCCGGCACCCGGGTCGGCTGCGTCGACATGTCGTCCTCCCGTGACGGGGCGTGCTCGTGTGTCCGTAGCGGTCAAGGGGGCGGGTGCCCCGCCGTGCCCCGCTTCACGCCCCGGCGCGGGAAGATCCGCCCGATTGCCGTCGTCCGGGACCCGCGCGGTGCCGGCGGGCGGAGTGCCCCGGCCTCAGCGGCGGTGCCGCCGGTGCCCGGCGGGCCGGGTGCCGGCGTTGCCGTGGCCCCGGAGCCGGTGCGCGGTCAGCCGGCGCCCGTCCCGGGGCAGCTCCGCGGGTTCGCGCTCCTCCGTGACCCGGCCGACCGGGCCGGACGCCGGCGGCCGCGGCTGCTCCTCGGGCCGCGGCGGGGCGGGTTCGCGGGACCGTATCCGGATGCCGAGCCACACCGCGCCGATGAGCACGGCGACCACGACGAGGCCGAGGAGGAAGGGGAGCAGGCCGGCGGCGACCGCGGATTCGGCGGCGGTGCCGGAAGCGCGTGTGTGCGGGTCGGTACGCATGGGTCCGGGTACCCGCCGACGGCTCTTCCGCACCTGCGTCTTCGGACCGCACCGCCACGTTCGTGTGCGCGCACCGGCCCCCGCCACCGGCCCGGGCGATCCGTCCGGGGGCGATACCGCCGCCACGTGGGACACTCAAGTACGTGCGTTTCCTGAATGACTCTCCCGCCCCGTACGACCTGACCTACGACGACGTGTTCATGGTCCCCCGCCGCTCCGGCGTGGGCTCCCGCCAGGCCGTGGACCTGTCGTCCGCCGACGGCACCGGCACCACCATCCCGCTCGTCGTCGCCAACATGACGGCCATCGCCGGCCGCCGGATGGCGGAGACCGTGGCCCGCCGCGGCGGGCTGGTCGTCATCCCGCAGGACATTCCCATCGACGTGGTCACCGAGGTCGTCTCCTGGGTCAAGGAGCGCGACCTGGTGCTGGACACGCCCATCGTGCTCGGCCCCCACTCCACCGTCGCCGACGCGCTGGCGCTGCTGCCCAAGCGGGCGCACGGCGCCGCCGTCGTCGTCGAGGACGGCCGCCCCGTGGGCGTCGTCACCGAGGCCGACCTGAACGGCGTGGACCGCTTCACCCAGCTCTCCGAGGTCATGTCCCGCGACCTGCTGACCCTGGACGCGGACATCGACCCGCGCGAGGCGTTCAACCGGCTGGACGCCGCCCACCGCAGGCTCGCCCCCGCCGTCGGCCCCGACGGGCGGCTCGTCGGTCTCCTCACCCGCAAGGGCGCCCTGCGGGCCACCCTCTACACCCCCGCCACCGACGCCCGCGGCCGGCTGCGCATCGCCGCCGCCGTGGGCATCAACGGCGACGTCGCGGGCCACGCCAAGCAGCTCCTCGACGCGGGCATCGACACCCTCGTGGTGGACACCGCGCACGGCCACCAGGAGCAGATGATCCTCGCGCTGCGCGCCGTCCGCGCCCTCGGTCCCGAGGTGCCGGTGGTGGCGGGCAACATCGTCGCCGCCGAGGGCGTACGCGACCTCGTGGAGGCGGGCGCCGACATCGTCAAGGTCGGCGTCGGACCCGGTGCGATGTGCACCACCCGCATGATGACCGGCGTGGGCCGCCCGCAGTTCTCCGCCGTGCTGGAGTGCGCCGCCGAGGCGCGCCGGCTCGGCAAGCACGTGTGGGCCGACGGCGGCGTGCGGCATCCCCGCGACGTCGCGATGGCGCTGGCCGCCGGCGCCTCCAACGTCATGATCGGCTCCTGGTTCGCCGGCACCTACGAGTCCCCGGGCGACCTCCAGCAGACCGCGGACGGGCGGCTGTACAAGGAGAGCTTCGGCATGGCCTCGGCGCGCGCCGTCCGCGGCCGCACGGTCGAGGAGTCCGCGTACGACCGCGCCCGCAAGGGGCTCTTCGAGGAGGGCATCTCCACCTCGCGGATGTTCCTCGACCCGGCGCGGCCCGGTGTCGAGGACGTCATCGACGCCGTCGTCGCGGGCGTGCGCAGCGCGTGCACCTACGCCGGGGCGGCGACGCTGGAGGAGTTCCACGAGCGCGCCGTGGTCGGCGTGCAGAGCGCCGCGGGGTACGCCGAGGGCAAGCCGCTCCACGCGAGCTGGCAGTAGCCGCGGTACGGGCAGGCGCACCGGGCAGGCCGCGCCGGAAGCCGCCCGGCCGGCCGTGGTGTACTGCGGACATGCGACTCGACGAGCTGGACGAGCGGATCGTGCGCGCCCTCGCCGAGGACGCCCGCCGCACCTACGCCGACATCGGCGCCGAGGTCGGCCTGTCCGCGCCCGCGGTCAAGCGGCGCGTGGACAGGCTGCGCGCCGCGGGCGCCATCACCGGCTTCACCGTACGGGTCGACCCCACCGCGCTCGGCTGGGCCACCGAGGGCTACGTCGAGCTGTACTGCCGCTCCAACACCGGCCCCGGCGACATCCGCCGCGCACTGTCGCGCTACGCCGAGGTGGCCGCCGCCTCCACCGTCACCGGCGACGCCGACGCCATCGTGCAGATCTTCGCCACCGACATGCGCCACTTCGAGGAGGTGCTGGAACGGATCGCGGGCGAGCCGTTCGTCGAGCGCACCAGATCGGTCCTCGTCCTCTCCCCGCTCGTCCGCCGCTACGCCCCCGACCCGCCGCTCTGAGCCGCACGGCCCGGTACGCAACGGATCACCGCGAAGGACTGCCAAGACGCAACGAATCGCCTGGTCGGACGCAATCGACCGGCCTTGTTCCGGGCCGCGCGCAGGACGTACCGTCGGGGGAAACGCACCCACCACCCGCCTGCGAGGTTGCCCATGGCGCCGCTGCGCACCGCCCTACTCCAGGGGCCGGCCGGGGTGCCCCCGAGCAGACGGGAGGCCCTCGCCGCGCTGGAGGCCGCCGCCCGGACCGCCGCCGCCGGGGGCGCGCGGCTGCTCGTCGCCTCCGAGCTGTTCCTCAGCGGCTACGCCACCGATCCCGCGGGCCGCGCCGAGCCGGCCGACGGCCCCGGCGCCCGCGCCGTCGCGGGCATCGCCGCCGACCACGGCCTGTCCATCGCCTACGGCTACCCGGAGCGGGACGGCTCCGACGTGTACAACGCCGTCCAGCTCGTCTCCCCGTACGGCTATCCGCTGGCCAACTACCGCAAGACCCACCTCTTCGGCGACTTCGAGCGCAAGTTCTTCACCCCCGGCGACACCCCCGTGGTCCAGGCCGACGTCGACGGCATCCGCGTCGGCATCCTGATCTGCTACGACGTGGAGTTCCCCGAGCCGGTGCGGGCGCACGCCCTGGCCGGCACGGAGCTGCTGCTCGTGCCCACCGCGCTGATGCGCCCGTACGAGTTCGTGCCCCGCGCCCTCGTCCCGGTGCGTGCCTACGAAAGCCAGCTCTACGTCGCGTACGTCAACCGGGTCGGCGCCGAGGGCGAGCACCACTTCGCCGGGCTGAGCTGCCTGGCCGCACCCGACGGCACGGTGCGCGCCCGCGCCGGGCACGACGGCGAGGACCTGCTGCTCGCCGACGCCGACCCGGCCCGGATCGGCGCCGCGCGCCGCGACAACACCTATCTCGCGGACCTCAGGCCCGAGTTGTACGCCTGACGCCCCGCGCCGAAGTCCCGCACCCGTAGCCCGTAGCCACCGGACCCGTACCCGCGCACGCCCCGGCGGCGGCCGCCCGCCGCCCCTGCCCGCACGCCCGAGGAGCACCGCCCGATGACGTCCACCGTGCCCACCGCCGTCCACCCCGCGGGGGAGGAGACCGGCCGGCGGCCGATCACGATGTTCGGCCCCGACTTCCCCTTCGCCTACGACGACTACCTCGCCCACCCCGCCGGGCTGGGCCAGATACCGGCGACGGAGCACGGCACCGAGGTCGCCGTGATCGGCGGCGGGCTCTCCGGCCTCGTCACCGCGTACGAGCTGATGAAGATGGGCCTGAAGCCGGTGGTCTACGAGGCCGACCGGATCGGCGGCCGGCTGCGCACCGAGACGTTCCCCGGCTGCGACCCCGCGCTCACCGCCGAGATGGGCGCGATGCGCTTCCCGCCGTCGTCCACGGCGCTGCGGCACTACATCGACCTCGCGGGCCTCGCGACCCGCCCGTTCCCCAACCCGCTGGCCCCCGGCACCCCTTCGACCGTCGTCGACCTCAAGGGCGAGTCGCACTACGCCCGCACCATCGACGACCTGCCGCAGGTCTACCGCGACGTCGCCGCCGCCTGGGCCGACTGCCTGGAGGAGGGCGCGGACTTCAGCGCCATGAACCGCGCCATCCGCGAGCGCGACGTGCCGCGGATCCGCGAGCTGTGGGCGGGGCTGGTCGAACGGCTCGACAACCAGACGTTCTACGGCTTCCTCTGCGACTCGGCGGCCTTCCGCTCCTTCCGGCACCGGGAGATCTTCGGCCAGGTCGGCTTCGGCACCGGCGGCTGGGACACCGACTTCCCCAACTCCATCCTGGAGATCCTGCGCGTCGTCTACACCGAGGCCGACGACGACCACCACGGCATCGTCGGCGGCAGCCGGCAGTTGCCCCTGCGGCTCTGGGACCGCGCGCCCGGCAAGCTCGTGCACTGGCCGCAGGGGACCTCGCTGGCCGCCCTGCACGCCGGCGGCACCCCCCGCCCGGCGGTCACCCGGCTCGCCCGCGCCGCCGGCGAGCGCATCACCGTCACCGACTCCGCGGGTGACGTACGCACCTACCGGGCCGCGGTCTTCACCGCCCAGTCGTGGATGCTGCTGTCGAAGATCGACTGCGCCGACGAGCTGCTGCCCATCGACCACTGGACCGCCGTCGAACGCACCCACTACATGGCCTCGTCCAAGCTCTTCGTGCCCGTGGACCGGCCGTTCTGGCTGGACCCGGCCGTCGACGGCGACGGGCGGCCGACCGGGCGCGACGTGATGTCCATGACGCTCACCGACCGCATGACCCGCGGCACCTACCTCCTCGACGAGGGCCCGGACCGCCCGGCGGCGATCTGCCTCTCGTACACCTGGTGCGACGACAGCCTGAAGTGGCTGCCGCTGACGGCCGGGGAGCGGATGGAGGTCATGCTGAAGTCGCTCGGCGAGATCTACCCGGGCGTCGACATCAGGAAGCACGTCATCGGGCCGCCCGTGACGGTCTCCTGGGAGGACGAGCCGTACTTCATGGGCGCGTTCAAGGCCAACCTGCCCGGCCACTACCGCTACCAGCGGCGGCTGTTCACCCACTTCATGCAGGAGGCGCTGCCCGCGGGCAAGCGCGGGCTGTTCCTGGCCGGCGACGACATCTCCTGGACGGCGGGCTGGGCCGAGGGCGCGGTGCAGACCGCGCTGAACGCGGTGTGGGGCGTGATGCGGCACTTCGGCGGCGCCACCGACCCGGCCAACCCCGGGCCCGGCGACGTCTTCGACGCCATCGCCCCGGTGGAGCTGCCGGAGGACTGACGACGGCGGCGGCCGGGCGCCCGGTTCAGCCGTCCGGCCGGCCGCCCAGCGGGACCAGCAGGCAGCGCGAGACCAGCCCCACCGACTGATCCAGCCGCTCGGTGAACTCCTCGCCCACCTCCGGCAGTCCGCGCAGCCGCCACAGCACCCGGGCCGCCGCCCACGCGGCGTCCCGCGCGCGCTCCAGGCTCCAGGCGCCCGCGAGGTGGGTGAGCGGATCCGCCACGTCCAGCAGGTCGGGCCCCGGCATGAGCTGCTCGCGGATCCGCTCCTCCAGCCGTACGAGCAGCTCGCCCACCCGCTCGTAGTCGCCCTCGACGTCCTCGGGTTCGCGCCCCAGCGCCCGGCAGGTGGCGACGACGGCGAGCGGGAGGTCGTAGCCGATATGGGCGTTGATGCCGGCGAGCGCGAACTGCAGGGTGTGCACCCCGCGATGGCGGCGGGCCTCGAAGAGCGGCCGCCAGCAGGCCGGCGGGCGGCGGCCGGCCGCGGCGTCGTCCACCGCGGCCAGGAACCGGCCGGCGAAGTCCGCGGCGAGCCTCGCGGCCGCGGTCCGGTCGGCGAAGCGGCCGGCCGCCAGGTGCAGCCGTACCTCGTCGGTCACCGCGAGATAGACCGAGGTGAAGACCGCGACCCCGTCGCGCCGGGGCAGCTCGCACGCCAGCGCGCGCATCCGTTCCGCGGCGGCGTCGAGGGTGCCCGGGGCCGCCGTGTCCTGCGCAGACGTCATGGCGGCCACCCTGGCAGCCGGGGGACCGCGCGGCCATCACCCGGCCGGGCGGGGCCCGGAGCACCCCTCGTACGAGTGGTGCCCGCCGTCCCGCCGGGACCGGCCCGGCCCGCGCGGAGGTGATCCAGCCCACAGGATCCGGCGGATTGACCGCCGCCGGGGCGTGGCAGACTGGAGGCGTACCAGTGACGTACGCGCACTCCGGGGTCGGTGAAAATCCGAACCGGCGGTTAAAGTCCGCGACCCGGCCGCTGCCAGCGGCCGGTTGACCAGGTGAAATTCCTGGACCGACGGTGAAAGTCCGGATGGGAGGCAGTGCGCGGCGGGATGCCACAGGTGCGCCGCCGGCGGCGGCCCGTCCCTTTCCGGGCGGTCCACCCGTCTCCCGGCCGGCGCTCCGGTGATCGCGTTCCGTGACTGTCGTGAAGACAGGCCCCGGAGTCCGTGCCCGACGAGGCAGGAGGACCCGGTGGCCACCCCAGCCGAAGCGCAGGCGATGCGCCGCGCCATCGCGCTCGCCTCCCGGGCGCTCGGCGACACCAGCCCCAACCCCGTCGTCGGCTGCGTGATCCTCGACGCCGCCGGGCACCCGGCGGGCGAGGGCCACCACGCCCGCGCAGGCGGTCCGCACGCCGAGGTCGCCGCGCTGGCCGACGCGGGGGAGCGGGCCCGCGGCGGCACCGCCGTCGTCACCCTCGAACCCTGCAGCCACACCGGCCGCACGGGCCCCTGCGTCCGCGCCCTCGCCGACGCCGGCGTCGTCCGCGTCGTCTACGCCGTCGCCGACCCCACCCCCGCGGCCGGCGGCGGGGCCGCCGCGCTCGCCGCCGCGGGCATCGAGGTCGAGGGCGGCCTGCTCGCCGACGAGGCCGCCGCCGGGAACGAGCCGTGGCTGACCTCCGTGCTCCGCGGCCGCCCCTACGTGCTCTGGAAGTACGCCGCCACCCTCGACGGCCGCAGCGCCGCCGCCGACGGCACCAGCCGCTGGATCACCTCACCGGCCGCCCGCGCCGACGTGCACCGGCTGCGCGCCGAGGCCGACGCCGTCGTCGTCGGCTCCGGCACCCTGCGCGCCGACGACCCGCAGCTCGCCGTCCGCGGACCGCGCGCCGAGGCCGGCGTCACCCAGCCGCTGCGCGTCGTCGCCGACACCGGGGGCACCGCGCTCACCCCCGGTGCCCGGATCCTCGACGGCGCCGCCCCCACCCTCGTCGCCGTGGCCGCGGACGCCGCGGACTCCGCCGTCGGCCACCTCGACGCCGTCCTCGACGCCGCCGCGGCCCGCGCCGGCCGCCGCGCCGACGTGGTGCGGCTGCCCCGCGCCGCAGGCGGCCGCGGCCTCGACGTCGCCGCGCTGCTCGCCGCGCTGTACGGGCGGGACGTGCGCTCCGTCCTGCTGGAGGGCGGCCCGGCCCTGGCCGGGGCGTTCCTCGCCGCCGGCGTCGTGGACCGGGTCGTCTGCTACCTCGCCCCCGTCCTGCTGGGCGCCGGGCCCGCCGCGCTCGCCGACGCCGGAATCGGGACGATCGGCGAGGCGTTGCGCCTCGATGTGACCGCCGTCGATCACCTCGGCCCCGACCTGCGGCTGACCGCCGTGCCGGGGCCCGCGCCCGAGCCGCCCGCCACCAAGGAGAGCTGACGTTGTTCACCGGAATCGTTGAAGAGCTCGGCGAGGTCGTCGCCGTCGAGGAACTGCCCGACGCCGCCCGCTTCCGGCTCCGCGGCCCCGTCGTCACCGAGGGCGCCCGGCACGGCGACTCCATCGCCGTCAACGGCGTGTGCCTGACCGTCGTCGACCACGAGGGCGCCGAGTTCACCGCCGACGTGATGGCCGAGACGCTGGACCGCTCCAGCCTCGGCGGCCTCGGCCCCGGCGACCGGGTCAATCTGGAGCGCCCCACCGCCGTCGGCGGGCGCCTCGGCGGGCACCTGGTGCAGGGCCACGTGGACGGCACCGGCGAGATCACGGCGCGCAAGACCTCCGACAACTGGGAGGTCGTCACCGTCTCGCTGCCGGCCGGCCTCTCCCGCTACGTCGTGGAGAAGGGCTCCGTCACCGTCGACGGCGTCAGCCTCACCGTCGTGGAGGCGGGCCCCGACTTCTTCACGATCAGCCTCATCCCCACGACGCTCGCGCTCACCACCCTCGGCTTCAAGAAGCCGGGGGACAGGGTCAACCTGGAGGTCGACATCGTCGCCAAGTACGTCGAGCGGCTCGTCGCCCCGCACGCGGCCCGCGCGGACGGAGCCCGGGAGTGAGCGCCCTGGACTCCCTCAACGGCGTCGCCTTCTCGGTGTTCGGCGAGGACATCAAGTGGGCCGACATGACCGGCAACGTGCTGGGGCTGACAGCCCTCGCCCTCGGCTGGCGCCGCTCGGTGGCGGTGTGGCCGGCCCAGTTGCTCTCCGGCGCGGTGCTCGTCGTCGCGTACGCCTCCGCCGGTCTCACCGGCGGCGTCGGCAAGCAACTGCTCGTCGTCGGCGTCTCGGTGTGGGGCTGGGCGCAGTGGACGCGCGGCCGGCGCGAGAGCGGGGCGATACGGGTGCGCTTCGCCACCTGGACCGAGCGCGCCTGGCTCGTCGCCGCCACCGCGGCCGGCACCACCGCCGTGGCCCTGCTCTTCCTCGCCGTCCCGTCGCTGTCCTGGAACCCCTGGCCGGATGCCTACCTGTTCACCGGCTCCGTCGCCGCCATGGTCGCCATGGCCCGCGGCTGGGTCGAGTTCTGGTTCGCCTGGCTCGCCGTCGACGCGGTCGGCGTCCCCCTCGCGTACTCCAGCGACCTGAAGTTCTCCGCCCTCGTGTACGTCGTCTACGGCGTCGTCGTCCTCCTCGGCCTGCGCGCCTGGTGGACCGCGAGCCGCCGCACCGCCCCGCCCGCCGCCGGGCGGCCGGAGGCACTGGAAGGAGCCGCCGCATGACCGCTCTTACGACCTGGCCGCCCGCCGGGGAGGCGGAGGATCTCCGCCTCGACCCGGTCGAGCGCGCGATAGAGGAGATCGCCGCCGGCCGGCCCGTGGTCGTCGTGGACGACGAGGACCGCGAGAACGAGGGCGACCTCGTCGTCGCCGCCGAGCTGATCACGCCCGCCACCGTGGCGTTCATGATGCGCGAGTGCAGCGGCATGATCTGCATGCCGATGACCGGCGCGGAGCTGGACCGGCTCGGCATCCCGCAGATGGTCCAGCGCAACACCGAGTCCCTGCGCACCGCCTTCACCGTCACCGTGGACGCCTCCGCCGCCCACGGCGTCACCACCGGCATCTCCGCCTCGGACCGGGCGGCCACGATCCGGCTGCTCGCCGACCCCGCCGCCGTCGCCGCGGACTTCGTCCGTCCCGGGCACATCTTCCCGCTGCGTGCCCGCGAGGGCGGCGTGCTCGTCCGCGACGGGCACACCGAGGCGAGCGTGGACCTGGCCCGGCTCGCCGGGCTGCGCCCGGCCGCCGCGATCGTGGAGATCGCCGGCGAGGACGGCGAGATGCTGCGGCTGCCGCAGCTCGTGCCGTTCGCCCGCAGGCACGGCTTCGCGATCATCTCCATCGCCGACCTCATCGAGTACCGCAGGACCACCGAGCGCGCCCCGGCCGACCCGGAGCCCCCCGCGGCACCGGCCGCCGCCGGGCCCGCTGCCGTGCCTGCGGACGCTCCCGCGGACGCCCCCGCCGTACGCCGCGAGGCCGAGACCCGGCTGCCCACCGCGTACGGCGACTTCACCGCGTACGGGTACCGCTCGGCGGCCGACGGCGTCGAGCACATCGCCCTGGTCATGGGCGACGTCGGCGGGGACGACGACCTCGGCCAGGGGGTGCTCGTACGCCTCCACTCCGAGTGCCTGACCGGCGACGTCTTCGGCTCCCAGCGCTGCGACTGCGGCCCGCAGCTCCACGCCTCGCTGCGCCGCGTGGCCGCCGAGGGCCGCGGCGTCGTGATCTACCTGCGCGGCCACGAGGGCCGCGGCATCGGCCTGCTGTCCAAGCTGCGCGCGTACGAGCTCCAGGAGCGCGGCCGCGACACCCTCGACGCCAACCTGGAGCTGGGCCTGCCCGCCGACGCCCGCGACTACGCCGCCGGCGCCCGGATGCTCGCCGACCTCGGCGTCACCTCCGTGCGTCTCATGACCAACAACCCGGAGAAGGTCGACGCCCTGCTCCGCCACGGCCTGGCCGTCACCGGCCGCGAGCCCACCCCCGTCGAGGCCGGCGAGCACAATCTGCGCTACCTGCGCACCAAGCGCGACCGCATGGGCCACCACCTGCCGTGGCTGGACGGCGCGCCCGTCGCGGTGTGCAGCAACCAGTGACGCCCTAGCGACACCGTTTCCCCAACACCCCGACACACCCGTACCCCAACACCCCGCACATCCGTAGAGCACAGCGAACGAGGAGAGCCGTGAGCGGCAAGGGCGCACCCGAACTGACCGTGAAGAACTGCGAGGACCTGCGGGTCGCCGTCGTCGCGGCGCTCTGGCACGAGCAGGTGATGGACGGGCTCGTCGACGGCGCCCTGCGCGCCCTCGGCGAGCTGGGCATCGCCGAGCCCACCCTGCTGCGCGTGCCCGGCAGCTTCGAGCTGCCCGTGGTCGCCAAGGCGATGGCCGGCCGCGGCTACGACGCCGTCGTCGCCCTCGGTGTCGTCATCCGCGGCGGCACCCCCCACTTCGACTACGTGTGCCAGGGCGTCACCCAGGGTCTGACCAGCGTCGGCGTGGAGACCGGCGTGCCCGTCGGCTTCGGCGTGCTCACCTGCGACACCGAGGAGCAGGCGCTCGCCCGCGCCGGGCTCGCGGACTCGGTGGAGGACAAGGGCCACGAGGCGGCCACCGCCGCCGTGGCCACCGCCACGGCGCTGCGGAACGTCGCGGAACCCTGGCGCTGAGTGCCCCCGCGGACCCCGTAGACTTGGGCCCACCATGGCCAGCAAGACATTCGAGGAGCTCTTCGCCGAGCTCCGCCAGAAGGCCGCCACCGGCGACCCCGCCACCTCCCGCACCGCCCAGCTCGTCGAGCAGGGCGTGCACGCCATCGGCAAGAAGGTCGTCGAAGAGGCGGCGGAGGTCTGGATGGCCGCCGAGCACGAGGGCGAGGAGCGCACCGCGGAGGAGATCTCCCAACTCCTCTACCACCTGCAGGTGATGATGGTCGCCCGGGGGATCTCCCTGGACGACGTCTACGCCCACCTCTGACGCCCGTACGCACCCGTCAGCCGACCCGGCAGAACAGGAAGAGCCACGACCATGCTGCGCATCGCCGTCCCCAACAAGGGTTCCCTCGCCGAGCCTGCGTCGGCGATGCTCCATGAGGCCGGCTACCGTCAGCGCACGGACCGCCACGAACTGGTGCTCACCGACGCAGACAACGACGTCGAGTTCTTCTTCCTGCGCCCCCGCGACATCGCCGTCTACGTCGGCTCCGGCCGCCTGGACATCGGCATCACCGGCCGCGACCTGCTCCTCGACTCCGGCGCAAGCGCCGAGGAGATCATGCAGCTCGGCTTCGGCGCCTCCACCTTCCGCTACGCCACCCGCCCCGGCACCGCCGCGGGCGTCGCCGACTTCGGCGGCAAGACGGTCGCCACGTCCTTCTCCGGGCTGGTCGCCAAGCACCTCGCGGACAACGGCGTGGACGCCGACGTCGTCCACCTCGACGGCGCCGTGGAGACCGCGATCAAGCTCGGCGTCGCCGAGATCATCGCCGACGTCGTCGAGACCGGCACCACGCTGCGGCAGGCCGGTCTGGAGATCATCGGCGAGCCGATCCTCACCTCCGAGGCGATCGTCATCCGCGGCACCGGCTCGCCCCTGGAGGAGCCGAAGGTGCGGCAGTTCCTCCGCCGGATGCAGGGCGTCCTCGTCGCCCGCCGGTACGTGATGATGGACTACGACATCCGCGCCGAGCACCTGGAGAAGGCGGTGGCCCTCACCCCCGGGCTGGAGTCGCCCACCGTCTCGCCGCTGCACCACGAGGGATGGGTCGCCGTCCGCTCGATGGTGCCCACCGCGGACGCCCAGCGGATCATGGACGAGCTGTACGACCTGGGGGCGCGGGCCATCCTCACCACCACGATCCACGCCTGCCGCCTGTGAGCGCCGCCGAGCTGCCGGTCACGTTCCGGCCTCACCGCACCCGGGTGGTGCTCGTCGGCGCCGGGCTGGTCATCTTCGCCACGCTCACCGCGATCGGGCTGGCGCTGAGCCTGAACGTGGGGGAGCGGATCAGCTTCATCGTCGTCGGGCTGCTCTTCCTCGGCGGCCTGCTGCTGCTCGGCCGGCCCAAGGTGGTCGCGGACGACGACGGCGTCACCGTCACCAACCTCACCCACCGCCGGCATCTGGCCTGGGCCGAGATCCTCCGCGTCAACCTGGGTCCCGGCGACCCCTGGGTCTCCCTGGACCTCGCCGACGGCACGAGCCTGCCGGTGATGGGCATCCAGCCGGGCATCGCCAGGCAGCAGGCCGAGCGGGACGCGCGGGCGCTCGCCGGGATGGCCGCGGAGCGCGGCACGGCCGCGTCCGGCGCCTGACTCTGCCCCGTACCCCCGAGTCGTGTTTACTCTGGTGCCCAGGGCCCCCGAGGGGCCCTCCCGGAGCCGCGCGCACCGGGTCACCCGGCGACCCGAGGAGTGAGCCCCCCAGGGCGATGGACGGATCCTCCTGTAGTACCGGCGCCGCCTCCCGCACGGAGGCGGCGCGGTGATCACCTCACTGGCCCTGCTGGGCCTCGCGTTCCTGCTGATCCTGGCCAACGGCTTCTTCGTGGCGGCCGAGTTCGGGCTGGTCGCGGTGGAGCGCCCGCAGGCGGAGCGGGCCGCCGCGGCGGGCGACCGGCGCGCCGCCCGCGTCGTGGCTGCGCTGCGGCAGTTGTCGTTCCAGCTCTCCGGCACCCAGCTCGGCATCACCCTCACCTCGCTGGTCGTCGGCATGCTCGCCGAGCCCGCCCTCGGCCGGCTGCTGCGCGGCCCGCTCACCGCCGCGGGGCTGCCCGCGGGCGCGGTGCCCGGCACCGCGCTGGCCGCCGGGGTGCTGCTCGCCTCGGCGGCGCAGATGGTCCTCGGCGAGCTGGTGCCGAAGAACTGGGCGGTGTCCCGGCCGCTGGCCGTCGCCCGGTTCGTCGCCGGGCCGCAGACCGCGTTCTCGCGCTTCTTCCGCCCGCTCATCGCGCTGCTCAACACCGCCGCCAACCGGTTGGTGCGGTTCCTGGGCGTCGAGCCGGCCGAGGAGCTGGCGTCGGCCCGTACGCCCACCGAGCTGGGGTCCCTGGCGCGCAGTTCCGCGCAGGCCGGGATGATCGAGCCGGACGCCGCCGACCTGTTCGTACGCACCCTCTCGCTCGGCGAGCTGACCGCGCAGCACGTGATGACCCCGCGGGTACGGGTGGTCGCGCTGCAGTCCTCCGCCACCGCCGCGGACGTCCTCAACCTCACCCGCGCCACCGGACTGTCCCGCTTCCCCGTCTACGCCGGCCGGCTGGACGAGGTCACCGGCATGGTCCACCTCAAGGACGCGCTCGCCGTGCCCGCCGCCCGCCGGGCGCGCACCCCCGTCGCGCGGATCGCGGTGCCGCCGCTGCTGGTGCCGGGGACGCTGCCGGCGCAGCCGCTGCTGGAGAAGCTGCGCGGCGGGCAGCCGATAGCCGTCGTCGTCGACGAGTACGGCGGCACGGCGGGCGTCGTGACGCTGGAGGACATCGTCGAGGAGCTGGTCGGGGAGGTCCGCGACGAGCACGACCGGGAGGTCGACGGCGTCCCCGACCTGCGGGCCGCGCCCGCCGCCGACGGCCGCCCCGCATGGGACGCCGACGGCGGCTGCCGGCTCGACGCGCTGCGCCGGATCGGGCTGACGGCGCCGGAGGGCCCGTACGAGACGGTGGCGGGGCTCGTCGCCGCGCTGCTGGGCCGGATTCCGGCGGCCGGGGACACGGCGGCGCTGCCGGGCTGGCGGCTCGCCGTACGGCACGTCGATCACCACCGGGCGGCGCTGGTGCGGCTGGTGCGTACCGCCGACGGCGCGCCCCCGGTGCCCGCCTCGGCGGGCCGGGGCGGGGCGGAGGGGAGGGCCGCGTGAGCGCGCTGCACCTGGCCTTCGCCGCGCTGCTGGTGCTGGCCAACGGGTTCTTCGTCGGCGCCGAGTTCGCCCTCGTCTCCGTACGCCGCAGCCAGATCGAGCCGCACGCCGCCGCCGGCTCCGCCCGCGCCCGCCGGGTGCTCCACGGTCTGGAGCACCTGCCGCAGATGATGGCCGCCGCGCAGTTCGGCATCACCGTCTGCTCGCTCACCCTCGGCGCGCTCGCCGAACCCGCCATCGCCTCGCTGCTGGAACCCGCCTTCCACGCCGCCCACGTGCCGCACGGGCTCATCCACCCGCTCGGCTACGCCGTCTCGCTGGCCGTCGTCGTCTGCCTCCACCTCGTGATCGGCGAGATGGTGCCCAAGAACCTCGCGCTGGCCGCGCCCGCCGCGGCGGCGCTCTGGCTCGCGCCCGGGCTGGTCGCGTTCGCCCGGCTCTGCCGCCCCGTCACGGCGCTGCTCGGGGCCCTGGCCCGGCACATGCTGCGGCTGGTGCGGGTGGAGCCGCGCTCGGCGCTCACCAGCGTCTACACCACCGAGCAACTGACCGACCTGGTCGCCGACTCCCGCGACGCCGGGCTGCTCGGCGACGGCGAGCAGCGGCGGCTCAACGACGCGCTCGGCCTCGGCTCGCGGCCGGTGACCGACGTGCTGCTCGACCCCGGCTCGATCGTCGCGGTCACCGCCTCCGCCACCCCGCGGCAGGTCGAGGAGCTGACGGTGCGCACCGGCTTCTCGCGCTTCCCGGTGTGCGACGCCGGCGGCAGCGGCGCGGCAGGACCCACCTATCTCGGCTATCTGCACGTGAAGGACGTCCTCGACCTGGACGAGCGCGAACGGGCCGTGCCCGCACACCTGTTCCGGCCGATGACCGTGCTGCGCCCGGAGCTGCCGCTGGACGACGCGCTGGCCGCGATGCGGCGCGGCGCCTCCCACCTGGCGGCGGTGGCCGACCCGGCGGCGCCGGGGCGGGTGCTGGGGCTGGTGACGCTGGAGGACGTGCTGGAGCTGCTGGTCGGCGAGGTACGTGACCCCGCCCACCGGCTGACGGTGCGGCAGCGCACGGCGGACGGGACGGCCGCGGAGTACGTGCCCACCTCGGTCGGCTGACCGGAGGCGGTTCGGCTCCGGCCCGGCCGGAGCCGAACCGGACCAGACCAGACCCGGGCCGGGCGCGGCCGGTCAGCCGGCGTCCGGCTCGGCCTTCGGCTCGCGGCCGGAGAGTATCTCGCCGTACGCCTGCATCAGGTCCGGCAGCCGCAGCGTCGCGAGGTCCTCGCGGCCCGGCGGCCCCGGGTAGGCCGACAGCCGCAGGTCGCGGTAGGCGCAGCTCTTCTCGTAGAGCGTGCGCAGGAAGCGGCCGTTGCCCAGCTCGTCGATCCACCCCTGGTCGACGACGTGCCCGCAGATGCTGCGCAGCTCCTCGACCGACTCCTCGTCCCACTTGTCGCCGTTCTGCGCGGCCAGCACCTCGCCGATCGCGGTCAGCTCCAGCGGGCGGTAGCTGGGGAAGTCGACGCGCGTCGTGAAGCGGGACGTGAGGCCCGGGTTGCTGGAGAGCAGGCGGTCCATGCCCTTGGGGTAGCCGGCGAGGATGACGACGAGCCGGTCGCGGTTGTCCTCGGCGCGCTTGAGCAGCACCTGGAGGGCCTCGTCGCCGTACGCGTCGCCGCGGGAGTAGCCGACGCCGGCGAGGCTGTACGCCTCGTCGATGAAGAGCACGCCGCCGAGCGCGGAGTCGATGAGGTCGTTGGCCTTCACCGCGGTCTGGCCCAGGAACTCGCCCACGAGATCGGCCCGTCCGGCCTCCACCAGCCGGTCGCTGGCGAGCAGCCCGAGGGCGTAGAAGACCCGGCCCAGGATGCGCGCCACGGTGGTCTTGCCCGTACCGGAGGGGCCGGAGAAGACGAAGTGCCGCTTCGGCGGCTGCACCGGCAGCCCCTCGCCGGCCCGCAGCCGCGCCATGTTGAGCTGCGCCGACAGCGCCCGCACCTGCCGCTTGACGGGGTCGAGGCCCACCATCCGGTCGAGGTCGGCCAGCGCCTCGGCGAGCATCCCGGGATCGGCGGCGGCCGGCTGGTGCGCGGAGCCCGCGTGCAGCGAGGCGCGCTCGCGCAGGACGCCGGAGCCGCCGGCCGGGGGCGGCGGGCGGAGCACCTCGTCGGCGGGCACCAGCTCCCGCCCGTCGGGCGCCGGGGGAGCGGGGTCGCCCGGTGCGGTCTCCTGCTCGGCGCCGCCGAGGGAGACCGAGGCCAGGCCCGGCACCGGGTCCAGGCCGTCGAAGTCGTCGAGGCCGTCGATGGCGGCGATCCGGGCCGCGGTGTCCATGAAGGAGGGGTCGATCCGGTGCACCGCGCGGTACAGCGGCAGCGCGGCGGCGCTGCGGCCGGAGCCCTCCTGAGCGCGGGCCAGCCAGTAGCGCAGCTCCTTGCGCTGCGGCTGCTCGCTGCGGCAGCGCATCAGCGCGGCGGAGAGCATCGGCACGGCCTGCCCGTACATCTCCAGCCGGACCCGCGCCATGCCGGCGAAGAGCCCCGCCTCGATGCCCAGCAGCGGGTCGTCGGTGAGCGGCACGGTCAGCCGGACGAGCTGCTCCCAGTCCTTGACCAGGTACGCGCGGCAGGCGTGCAGGAAGCGCACCTGCGGGTCGGCCTCGGCCGGGGGACAGGCGGCGAGCGCCTGCTCCAGCTCGGCGACGTGCCGGCCGTCCAGCCAGTGGGAGGCGTGCGCGAGCAGCAGGTCGCGGCCGGAGTCGAGCACGGGCTGCACCCACCAGCCCAGCCAGTACCAGGAGTTGAGGGGGCGGCGGTGCCGGGCGCGCTGCTCCCCGAAGCGGTCGCGGTGCCGGTACATCTCCAGCAGCGCCGTGGCGGTGTCCGCCCGCAGCGCGTGCAGGCCCAGCCAGGCGTCGGCCATCTGCGGGTCCAGCCGCACGGCGGACCTGAACTCCTCCTCGGCCCGGGTGTACGCGCCCATGGTGTAGGCGTCGACGCCCCGCAGCCAGGCGAGCTCCGCGGGGGCCTCGGGCCCGCGCGCGCCGTTGTCCATCACGTAGCCACCAACCGTTCCCCCGTGGATCTCCTCGGGTCGCTGGTCGGCCGTCTCCCGCCAACTCCCTTGCAGAACAGGGGAGTTGCAGCAAAGACGGCCTGCTCGCATGGTACCCGCGGCGGCGATGCGGGCCGACGGCACGTATCGGACGCGCGCGCGGGGGACCCGGCCGCCCGCCGCGGTGACCGTGGGTGAGGGGCGGCCGGTACGTAAGTCATCCCATTGTTCCCTCTTGAGGACAGAACGAAGCCCCCGATCACGGGGGAACAATCGGGGGCTTCGCGCGTGAGGCGGTGCCGGTGGGGCCCGCTCACTGAGAACGTAAGTCCTGTACTGCCCCCGGGTCAAGCGGAGTTGGGGCCTGGAGGGGCCGATTCCGGCCGGGCCTCTGACCGGCTACGCAGGGTGTGCGCCCACCGGGTTCAGCGGGCGCTCGCAGGGCCCGGGACCAGCCGGTACGCGTCCCCCCGGCGCACCACCAGAAGACCGGCGTACGGGCGGGACGGGTCGGCCGAGAAGTGCGCACGCTCGGCCCGCTCCCAGTCGTCCCAGAACCCCGCGAGCCCCGGCCCGTCGCGCTCCCGCCCGCGGGCCCACGCCACCGCGGCCGGCACCTCCATCCACAACAGCCGGGCGAGGTACGGGCGCAGCTCCCGGCGGCCCGCGCCGACGCCCTCGACGAGCACCACGGGCGCCGGCGGCAGGGTGCGGCGCGCGGTGAAGGCGCGGGCGTCCCAGTCGTACGCGTCGTAGACCGCCGGGCGCCCCGCGGCCAGCGGGTCGAGCACCTGCCGGCGCAGCCGTCCGGTCCAGCCGAAGAACTCGCGGTGTGTCGCGATGTCGTCCAGCCGGAGTACGGGCGCCCCGCCCAGCGCCGCGGCGAGCCGGCCGGCGAACGTCGTCTTGCCGGACCCGGCGTGCCCGTCGACGGCCACCAGCCGCACGGGTCCGCAGGACGGTTCGAGGCCCCGCAGCTCGCGGGCCAGGGCGGCCGGCGCGGAGCCGGATGCCGGGGGGTCGGGTGCGCTCATCGCCGCAAGGCTACGGCGACCGCCCGGCGGGCCCGTTCTCCGCCCCAGGTCACACCAGTGGTATGAACCAATGTTCACCCATCTCATAGCACGGATTGACTTCCTAACGGCAGAGCGAGGGTGAATAGTTGTGGCCTGCCCCCCAGCATGCGCCGCTATCGTCTGGAGAGTCCGCCATGCCCCGAAGTGCGTCACGGCGCGCCGTGCTGGCTGCCGCCCTGGCAGCCGCAGCGGCCGGAGCCGCCCCGGCCGCGTCCGCCGCCGCGCTCAGCGCTCCCGTCGCCCCGGGCGGCACGGCCGGCCGGCCGCCGCTCGGCAGCTCCCTCGTCGACTACCACGGCTGGGCCTCCGCGCCGGCCTGGCGCCGCGGCAGTGCCCGCGGCACGAAGGTCGTCCCCGGCGGCCGCCCCGGCATCGTGATCGGCCGCCCCGCGGGCCGTACGGAGTACGCCGACCCGCACACGGGGACCACCGCCTCATGGGAGTACGCCACCTGGACGTCCCCGGTCCACCGGCTCGTCCCGGCCGCGACCGAGGTGGTCGCCTCCTGGAACGCCGCCACCCCGGCCGGCACCTGGCTGATGGTCGAGCTGCGCGGCACGTACAACGACGGCGGCCGCACGCCCTGGTACGTGATGGGCCGCTGGGCCGCGGGCGACGGGGACATCCGCCGCACCACGGTCGACGACCAGTCGGACGGCAAGAGCAGCATCTGGACCGACACCTTCGCGGTCGACGACGCGGCGAGCGGACTGCGGCTCGTCGACTACCAGTTGCGGGTGACGCTCTACCGCAAGCCCGGCAGCGACGCGACGCCGCAGGTGTGGCGGGTCGGCGCGATGGGCTCGGACGTGCCGGACCGCTTCGAGGTGCCCGCGAGCACGCCGCGGCTGTCGCGCGAGCTGATCGTGCCGCGCTACTCGCAGAACATCCACGCCGGCCGCTACCCGGAGTACGACAACGGCGGCGAGGCGTGGTGCAGCCCCACGTCCGCGCAGATGATCATCGAGTACTGGGGCCGCAAGCCCACCGCCGGGGACCTGGAGTGGGTCAACCCCGACTACGACGACCCGCAGGTCTGCCACGCCGCCCGCTTCACCTACGACTACCAGTACGAGGGCTGCGGCAACTGGCCCTTCAACACCGCCTACGCGAGCACGTACCGCGACATGCACGGTGTCGTCACCCGGCTCGGCTCGCTCGCCGACGCCGAACTCCTCGTGGCCGCCGGCATCCCGCTGATAACGTCCCAGTCCTTCATCGAGGCGGAGCTGGACGGTGCGGGCTACGGCACGTCGGGCCACCTGATGACCGTCGTCGGCTTCACCAAGGACGGCGACGTCGTCGCCAACGACCCGGCCTCGCCGAACAACCCTGCGGTGCGGCACGTCTACAAGCGCCGCCAGTGGGAGAACATCTGGCTCCGCACGAAGCGCTACGACGCCGCCGGCAAGGTCCGCTCCGGCACCGGCGGCATCTGCTACGTGCTGTGGGGCAGCGAGATCACCGGTGCTCAGCAGGCCGCACTGGCCGCGGTCGGCATCCGCTGAACCGTCTGGGCGGGGCCCCTCCGCAGCTCTGCGGAGGGGCCCCGCCGAGGACGGCCGGTGCGTGCGGGGAGAATCCAGGGAGAATCCAGGGAAATCCGCGATCGGGCCCTTGCCCCGGTACCCGTTCCGGGTCAGAGCTTGGTGACGCCCCAGGTGTCGAGTTCGTAGCGGGCCCCGATCACCCGGAGCCGGCCCTGGGCCACCTTGTCGGCCACCGGCTGCTCGAGCAGGATCTCGTCCCGGATGCGGCGGACGTTCGCGTTGATGGCCCGGTTCTCCCGGTCCGGCGAGTTCTTGTCGGGGTCGATGGAGGGCCTGATCTTCTCGGCCAGCCACAGCAGCCGGGGCGAGGTGTCCGGGGGCAGCGGGTCGCCGTCCACGACGTGCATGGCGAGCCTCACGGCGCCGCACTTCTGGTGGCCCAGCACGACGATGAGCGGAATGTCCTTCTCCTGGACCCCGTACAGGGCGCTGCCGTAGACGGCCCCGTCGAGCACCTGCCCCGCCGTACGGGCCACGAAGAGGTCGCCCAGCCCCTGGTCGAAGATGAGCTCCGGCGGGACGCGGGAGTCGATGCAGCTCACGATCATCGCCCACGGCGTCTGGTTCGCGACCAACTGCGTGCGTTCGGTTTCGTACTGGCGGGGGTTGGCCTGTCCCTGGATCTTCCAGGCCGCGTTGCCGTCCCACAGCTTCGTCTCCGCCTGCGCGGGAGTCAGCGGCGGCCAGGGCCAGTTGCGTGTGCCCGGCGGGTGCGGAGCACGTGGTGTCGCGGTCGCGGCTCCCGTGCCCAGGCCGATCCCGGTCCCGACGGCGGCGCCGCCGGCGAGGGCCGCGCGGAGTAAGGAGCGGCGCCCCGTGCCTATAGCACTCTTTTCCGTGTGTTGGGCATCTATTTGCCTCTTGTTTCCCTTGTGGTTCATAAGGGTTGACGGTAAATCTCCGCCTGATGCTGCATAAGTGACCAAATTGGTCAGGAAATTGATCGATATTGAATGCATTCAGGGGTCGTCATCGGTTCCCGCGCTGGGCGCATGTGGCGTGGGCGTGATCGATCCACTGTCCGGAAAGGTCTGGACCTGAAATGCGCGCGGCGGCGGGCGTCCAGCGCCGGAACCGGAGGCGCCGGCGCGGATCGCCGGACGCCCCGGCCGGCGCCTGGCGCTCCGCCGCCGCGCGGACCTCGTGGTGGGAGTCGTGCGCGGTGACGCGCATCGCCTCCTCGTACGCGGCGAGCGCGCCCCGCATCGCCGAGCCGGCGAGCCCGCGGCGGCGTACGACCCTCTTGAGCCAGGTGAGGAAGCCCATCACCGCGAGGAGGCAGCCGCCCACGGCCAGATACGGCACGACGTCACCCATGTAGGGGGCAACTCCCGGTGTGCCCGCGGGGTTCCGCACGGTCAGCCCTCGACGAACTTCAGCCCGATCACGCCGGCGAGGATCAGCCCCAGGCACGCCAGCCGGGCCGGTGACGCGCTCTCGCCCAGCGCGAGGATGCCCACGGCGGCCACCCCCAGCGAGCCGAGCCCGACCCACACGGCGTACGCCGTGCCGACGGGCAGGCTGCGCAGCGCCATCGTCAGCACGACGACGCTCGCCATGGCCATCACCAGACCGATCGTCGAGGGCCAGAGGCGGGTGAGGCCGTCGGACTGCTTCAGGGCGCCGGCCCAGACGAGTTCGAGGCCGGCGGCGATCAGCAGGAATATCCAGGGCACGGTGTCTCCCGGGTCGGTCGTTCGGGTGGTACGCGGAGGGGTGTGCGGGACGGCGGGCGGCCGCGCTACGCGGCGAAGCCGCCGTCGACGGCGATCGCCGCACCGGTGATCTGCGCGCCACCGGGACCCGCGAGGTGCGCCACGGCGGCGGCGACGTCCTCGGGGCTGCCGTAGCGGCCCAGCGCACTGAGGGCGCGGGCGGCGTCGGCGTCGGGGGAGTCGGCGGGGTTCATCTCGGTGTCGGTGTCGCCGGGGTGGACGACGGTGACGGCGATGCCCTGCGGGCCCAGGTCGCGGGCGAGCCCGCGGGTGAGCCCCGTCAGCGCGGACTTGCTGGCGGCGTAGAGGGTCCAGCCCGGTATCGGCACCCGCTCGGCGAAGCTGCTGCCGATGCTGATGATCCGGCCGCCGGGGCCGAGGTGGCGGGCGGCCGCCTGGGAGGCGAGGAAGACCGCGCGGACGTGGATGGCGAGCACCGCGTCCACGTCCTCGCGGCGCACCTCGGCCAGCGGCCCGTACGGCGCGATGCCCGCATTGTTCACCAGCACGTCCAGCCGGCCGAGTTCGGCGGCGGCGCGGTCGACCGCGGCGACGACGGCGTCGGGGTCCGCGGCGTCGGCCGCGATGGCCAGTCCCCGGCGGCCGGTCTTCTCCACGGCGCGTACGACCTCCGCGGCCCGTTCGGGCGAGCGGTGGTACGTGAGCGCCACGTCGGCGCCCTCCTCGGCCAGCCGCCGCGCGATCGCGGCGCCGATGCCGCGGCTGCCGCCGGTGACCAGGGCCGTCCGGCCCGCAAGCTGCGTCATGTCCGTTCCCTTCGGTATCCGGAGAGCTCTCCGGTTGACACCTTCGAAGAGTAACCGGAGAACTCTCCGGATGCCAGCGAGAACCGGAGAAGTCTCCTGTTCGCTATCCTCCGGAGAGGAAGGAGCGCAGGTGACACACGACGACGTGGCCAGCCGGCGGCGCCCGGCCGGCGCCGAGCTGCCCCTGGCCGGCGGGCCGCCTGCGGAACGCGCGGACGCCGCGCAGAACCGCCGCAGGATCCTCGCCGCCGCCGCCGCGATGGTCGCCGAGCGCGGCCCCGAGGCGCTGTCCATGGACGAGGTGGCCAAGGCCGCGGGGGTCGGCGTCGGCACCGTCTACCGCCGCTTCGGCGACCGGGCGGGGCTGGCGTACGCGGTCATCGACGACCGCGAGGTGCAGTTCCAGGCCGCGTTCCTCCAGGGCCCGCCGCCGCTCGGTCCCGGCGCGGGCGCGCCGGAGCGCATCCGCGCCTTCCTGCACGCCCTCGTCGACCGCACCGAGGACCAGCTCGGGCTGCTGCTCGTGGCCGAGATGGACTCCGCCGACGCCCGGTTCACCGAGGGCTCGTACGAGCTGTACCGGCAGCACCTCGCGCTGCTCCTCGGCCTGATCCGGCCGGAGGCCGACGTGCGCTGGCTCGCCGACGCCCTGCTCGCCCCGCTGGCCGCCAACCTCTACGGCTACCAGCGCCGCACCGGCGGCATGAGCGTCGCCCGCGTCAAGGCCGGCTACGACGACCTGCTCGCGGGCCTCGCGGCCGACGGCGGTGCCGCCGCCCCCTGACCTCGGAACCCGCCCCGATCAGTGGCCGGTTCGGTACGTACCCCGTCTGTCCCGGCGTACCGCCGATCGGGCATACTCCCCTTCACCGCAGCCTTACATGCCGGCCCGCCGCAATCCGGCGGGGCAGCATCGGGCTGCACGAACACAACGGGCGGCGCCGCCACATCCCGGCCGGGGCCGCCGTCGACAGCGCCGTACGCGCGCCCGGCGAAGAGGAGTGCACCGCATGGCCGTACGTGGTCCGCTGCCCGTAGAACGCGAGCTGCCCACCGAGGAGTCACGCGACCTGCTGGCCCTCGTCCGCGAGCTGGTCCGGCGGGAGATCGCTCCCGTGGCCGCAGAAGAAGAGGAAGCGGGCCGCTTCCCCCGGGAGTTGTTCACCACCCTGTCGGAGTCGGGACTGCTCGCGCTGCCCTACGCGGCGGAGTACGGCGGCGGGGAGCAGCCGTACACGGTCTACCTGCAGGTGCTGGAGGAGTTCGCCGCAGCCCGGCTCACCGTCGGCCTCGGCACCTCCGTGCACACCCTCGCCACCCACGCGGTCGCCGGCTACGGCACCGAGGAGCAGCGCAAGGAGTTCCTTCCGGCCATCCTCGGCGGCGGCCTGCTCGGCGCCTACTGCCTCTCCGAGCCCGCCTCCGGCTCCGACGCGGCCGCCCTGACCACTCGGGCCGTACGCGACGGCGACACCTGGACCCTGGACGGCACCAAGGCGTGGATCACCCACGCCGGGGTCGCCGACTTCTACACCGTCCTCGCCCGCAGCGGCGGCCCCGGCGCCGGCGGCATCACGGCCTTCCTCGTGCCCGGCGACGCCCCCGGCCTGACGGCCGCGCCGCCGGAGAAGAAGATGGGCATGAAGGGCTCGCCCACCGGCCTGCTGCACTTCGACGGGGTACGGATCCCCGACGCGCGCCGCATCGGCGAGGAGGGGCAGGGCTTCGCCATCGCGCTCGACGCCCTCGACTCCGGCCGGCTCGGGATCGCGGCGTGCGCGATCGGGGTGGCGCAGGGGGCGCTCGACACGGCGCACGGATACGCGCTGGAGCGGCAGCAGTTCGGCCGGCCCGTCGCCGACTTCCAGGGGCTGCGCTTCCTCCTCGCCGACATGGCGACGCAGATCGCGGCCGGGCGCGCGATGTACCTCGCCGCCGCGCGGCGGCGCGACGCCGGCCTGCCCTTCGCGCAGGACGCCGCGATGGCCAAGCTGTTCTGCACGGACGCGGCGATGCGGGTGACGACCGACGCCGTGCAGGTGCTCGGCGGCTACGGCTACACGGCGGACTTCCCCGCGGAGCGCTACATGCGCGAGGCGAAGGTGCTGCAGATCGTGGAGGGCACCAACCAGATCCAGCGCGTGGTCGTCGCGCGGCACCTGCTGGGTGCCGAGACGGACCGGGGATAACCGGGTGCGGCGAGCCGGTCCGTAGCGCGTCGGAAGCGGCGGGCGGTGCCGGGGCCGGCCGGGAGCCGCGGGGCGGTGCGCGGGCGTTACTTGCGCCGGCGCATCCCCGGCAGCCGCCGCCGCACCGGCTCGTGCCCCGTGCCGCCGACGTGCGAGAAGGGCTGGCGGCGCCAGTCGAGGCCCTCGGGGAGCGTGAGCAGTACGGCCGTGTCCTCGGCGCGCGCGTCCAGCCGCGCGTCCTCGGGCACGGCGGCCGACAGCGGGCTGCCGGAGCCGGTGCACACGGTCAGGCCGAACGGGTTCGCCGGGGTGACGCGGGCGTGCTCGGGAAGCACGTCCTCGCCCTCCAGCAGGGCGATGGGCTGGACGCAGTCCGGGCAGAGCACCCGGAAGATCAGCGAGGTCTCGGCGTAACTGCCGCCCTCCTCGTCGTCGACGGCGTCGGGATCGACGAGCTCGACATGCTCGGAACGGCGCATGCTGCTCCCCCTCAGGTTGGGCCACCTGGACGGTCACGTGGTGGTCTCGACCACAGCAAGGATTTCCCTCGCTGTCATCCGAATAATCGTCCGCAGGGTCCCCCTCGCTCCCCGATGGACTGTGGCCTTCGTCACACGCCGCCGTGTGCGCCCCGTGCGCCCCCGAAGGCGCCCTCCCCGGCCGCCCGGCGGCCCCGGATGTACCTGACCGCGGCAAACGAAGTAGGTTGATGCGTTGTGGAGGAGTTGGACAGGCACATCGTGGAGCTGCTCGTCAGAGACGGGCGGATGAGCTATACGGACCTGGGCAAGGCCACCGGCCTGTCCACCTCCGCCGTGCACCAGCGGGTGCGGCGGCTGGAGCAGCGCGGCGTGATCCGCGGCTACGGCGCCATCGTCGACCCGGAGGCCATCGGCCTGCCGATGACCGCGTTCATCTCGGTCAAGCCCTTCGACCCCAGCGCCCCCGACGACATCGCGGACCGGCTCGCCGAAGTCCCCGAGATCGAGGCGTGCCACAGCGTGGCGGGGGAGGAGAACTACATCCTCAAGGTGCGCGTCGCCGCCCCGGCGGAGCTGGAGGACCTGCTCGCCCGCATCCGCTCGCTCGCCGGCGTCTCCACCCGCACGACCGTCGTGCTCTCCACGCCGTACGAAGCCAGGCCGCCGCGCATCTGACGGCGCGGCGCCCCCGATCCGAATCCGAGGCACCGCAGCCGTGACCGCCGACAGCCCCGCCGCCCGACCCGCGGAAGCCGCGAACTCCGCGCCCTCCCGCGCCGGTTCCGCCCGCCGCACCGTGCTGCTGCGCGGCGGCACCGTCCACAGCCCGGCCGACCCGTTCGCCACCGCCATGGTCGTCGAGGGCGACCGCGTCGCCTGGGTCGGCTCCGAGGGCGCGGCGGACGGCTTCGCCGGCGCCGCGGACGAGGTCGTCCACCTCGAAGGCGCCCTCGTCACCCCGGCGTTCACCGACGCGCACGTGCATCTGACCGCCACCGGGCTGGCGCTGACCGGGCTCGACCTCTCCGGCGCCACCGGGCTGGCCGACGCGCTGGCCCGGATCCGCGCGCACGCCGCCGAACGTCCCGCGGACCGGGTGCTCATCGGCCAGGGATACGACGAGACCGGCTGGCCCGAGGGCCGCCCCCCGACCCGCGCGGAACTCGACGAGGCCGCCGGCGGCCGCCCGCTCTACCTCACCCGCGTCGACGTCCACTCCGCCGCCGTCAGCACCGCCCTGCTCGACCTGGTGCCCGGCGTCGCCGGCCGCGACGGCTACGCCGCCGACGCGCCGCTGACCCGCGACGCCCACCACGCCGTACGCCGCGCCGCGTACGCCGCCATGTCGCCCGCACAGCGCGCCGCCGCGCAAGGCGCCGCGCTCGACCGGGCCGCGGCCGTCGGCATCGGCTCCGTGCACGAGTGCGCGGGCCCCGACATCAGCGGCGAGGACGACTTCGCGGCGCTGCTCGCGCTCGCCGCCGAGCGGCCGGGGCCACGGGTGACCGGCTACTGGGGCGAGGCCGTCACCGGCCCCGCGGACGCCCGGCGCCTCCGCGAACTCGGCGCCTTCGGCGCGGCCGGCGACTTCTGCGCCGACGGCTCCCTCGGCTCCCGTACCGCCCACCTGACGCACCCGTACGCCGACCGCCCCGGGCACCGCGGGAACGGCTACCTGGACGCCGCCGCCGTCGCCGCCCACGTCGCCGCCTGCACCGAGGCGGGGCTCCAGGCGGGGTTCCACGCCATCGGGGACGCCGCCGTGGCCGCCGTGGTCGCCGGCGTACGGACCGCGGCCGAGCGGGTCGGCCTGGACCGCGTACGTGCGCTGCGGCACCGCGTGGAGCACGCGGAGATGCTCACCGCCGAGACCGTCGCCGGGTTCGCGGAGCTGGCACTCACGGCGTCCGTGCAGCCGGCGTTCGACGCCGCCTGGGGCGGCGAGGAGGGCATGTACGCCCGCCGGCTGGGAGCGGAGCGGGCGCGGGCCCTCAACCCGTACGCGGCGCTCCTGCGCGCCGGTGTGCCGCTCGCCCTCGGCTCCGACGCCCCGGTGACCCCGCTCGACCCCTGGCGCACCGTCCAGGCCGCCGCGTTCCACCACACGCCCGAGCACCGCATCTCCGCCCGCGCCGCCTTCACCGCCCACACCCGCGGCGGCTGGCGGGCCGTCGGCCGCGACGACGCCGGGGTGCTCGTGCCCGGCGCGCCCGCGGACTACGCCGTCTGGGCGGCCGGCGACCTCGTCGTACAGGTGCCCGACGAGCGGGTCGCGAACTGGTCGACCGATCCGCGCTCCGGCACCCCGGGCCTGCCCGACCTCACGCCCGGCGCGGAACTGCCCGTGTGCCTGCGCACCGTCGTGGCCGGAAACACCGTCCACCCGGGGCCGATCGGGTGAGTTAACGATCTTCGATAGGCCGAACGAAGGCCGTCCCGGGCGTGGGACCACGGCCTGATTTCGGGACTGACCAGCCGCTTCGGCAAAACGCCACAGGTGACACGGCTGTTGACACGCAACGGGCAACGGCGGGTAGTTTCGGCCGAGTCCACCACAGGACGTCCGGCTGGATCACCTCCGCGCAGTCGTGGAACGCTCTGGGCCACGGATGGTGTGCCGCACCGGCGCCCCATCGCAGGCAGCCAGGTCCAGGACTCCGGCACGGGGGCGAGGGAGGATGGCATCCGTCGGGCTGGTGTGACCCCGGGTGGGGCCCGGACGCTCAGTAGACAACGGCCCTCGGTCGATCCGCAGCCAGCGGGTCCCAGGTCGGACCGAAGGGCGCCGGGCCCGATCCGCAGCGGCGACGGCCGGGCGGGCACGGCCCCGCGAACCACCGGCCGCCGCTCCCGATTCCCCTTCCTCCGCGGCTCCGCGGCCGTCCCGGTCATCTCCCCGGACCGTCCCGCGGTACCGTTGCGCACCGCCTCGGTGCCGGACTCCGCCGGACTCTGGCTATGGTGGGCGTCCGTCCCGCGCGGCCGTGTGCGCGCGTGGACGGCTCGAACGGGAATTGCGGAAGGGACGGCAGTGACAGACGGGGTTCAGGGGCGCTACGGCCCGCTGGGCGGGATCCTGGTGATCATCCCCACGTACAACGAGGCCCTGAACCTCGAGTCGATCGTCTCCAGGGTGCGGGCCGCGGTGCCGGACGCCGACGTCCTGGTCGTCGACGACAACAGCCCGGACGGCACCGGGAAGCTCGCCGACGAGCTGAGCGCCGACGACGCGCACGTCCACGTGCTGCACCGGGCGGGCAAGGAGGGCCTGGGCGCGGCGTACCTGGCCGGCTTCGGCTGGGGCCTGGAGCGGGACTACGGCGTGCTGGTGGAGATGGACGCCGACGGCTCGCACCGGCCGGAGGAACTGCCCCGGCTGCTCACCGCGCTCAAGGGCGCCGACATGGTGCTCGGTTCCCGGTGGGTGCCCGGCGGCCGGGTCGTCAACTGGCCCAAGTCCCGGGAGTTCATCTCCCGCGGCGGCAGCGCCTACTCGCGGCTCTGGCTCGGGCTGCGCATCCGGGACGTCACCGGGGGCTACCGCGCGTTCCGCCGGGAGACCCTGGAGGGCATCGGGCTGGCGAACATCGCCTCGCAGGGGTACTGCTTCCAGGTGGATCTGGCCCGGCGGGTGGCCGACGGCGGCTACCACGTCGTGGAGGTCCCGATCACCTTCGTCGAGCGCGAGCGCGGCGACTCCAAGATGAGCAAGGACATCTTCGCCGAGGCGGCCTGGCGGGTGCCCGCCTGGGGCGTACGGTCCCGGCTGGGGCGGATTCTCGGCCGCAGGCACACTTGAGTCATGAGCGATCGCATTCCGCAGCCGTACGAGGACCCGGCAGGCTCCGACGACCGGGGGGCGGGCCCCGGCGGCCGGGGCCGCCGCCGCGGGCCCGGTGACGGCCGCGGCCGCCCGCCGCGCAGGCGCCGCTCGCTCGCCCGCACCCTGGCCCCGCTGGGCGTCGCCGCCTGGGCGCTGCTGGAGCTGTGGCTGCTGATCATGCTCGGCTCCCGGATCGGTGTCCTGGGCGTCTTCGCGGTGCTGGTGGGCGGGCTCATCCTGGGCTCGGTCGTCATCAAGCGGGCGGGCCGGCGGGCCTGGCGCTCGCTCGCCGAGCAGCTTCAGCGGCAACAGCGCGGGGAGGCGCCGGAGCCGGACCGCGCACGCGGCTCGGGCAACGGGCTGACGATGCTCGCCGGGCTCCTGCTGATGGTCCCGGGCCTGGTCACGGACGCGGCGGGGCTGCTCCTGCTGCTGCCGCCGGTACGCGCGCTGGTGCGCAGGAGCCTGACCCGCGCGATCGAGCGCTCGGCCTCCGGGAGCGACCTGGGCCAGGCGTATACGCAGGCGCGCATCCACCGCCCGGACGGCAAGGTCGTCCAGGGCGAGGTGCTACGGGACGAGGACGAGGACCGGCCGCCGGAGCGCTGAGCCCCGGCCCCCGGTCCTCGCCGCGCGGGCGGCCGGGTCCGTCCCGTCACCCCCGACCCGGCCGCCCGCACGGCGAACGGTCCCGGAGGCCACCGTGCGCCCGCCACCGTTTTCGGGCACCCGGAAGGGCCCGTCCCACTGCGGGACGGGCCCTTGCCGATGCCGTTGTTCCGGAAGCGGCGCCGCGCCTCAGGCCGACTTGCGGCTGTCGCGCGGATGTACGGCGATGTTCATCGCGCCTGAGCGCAGTACCGCGAGCCGCTCGGCCAGGACCTCTTCCAGCTCGTCGCGGGTGCGCCGCTCCATGAGCATGTCCCAGTGCGTCCGGGCGGGCTTGACCTTCTTCTCCTCCGGTCCCTCGCCGTCGACGAGCAGCGCCTGGGCGCCGCACGTCTTGCACTCCCACTCCGGCGGGATCTCCGCCTCGACCGAGAACGGCATCTCGAACCGATGGCCGTTCTGGCATGCGTACTCCACCGCCTGGCGCGGGGCCAGGTCGATGCCGCGGTCCGTCTCGTAGCTGGTCACCACGAGTCGCGTGCCGCGAAGAGCTCGCTCACTCATGAATCGTTGCCTCCCGGGCTTGTCGCCCACAGGACAGGTGTCGCTGTCGTCGTCATCCGGTCAACGTCCGGTCGGCGATGAAGATTCCCGTTCCGGGACATGCGTCGCCCGTCGTGCCGCCCCATTGCTTCTACCCACAGGCGTCCGCTTTGTCACGTGTGACGGAGATGTCACCGACTGATTTCATCTCACTGCATGCTGTAACGGTCCGCCTGCCGAGCCGGAGGCGTACACTACCGCTCCGCGCCAGGAGGCACATAATTCACCTCGCGGGTGTCGCGTCGCGCTCCGCCCCGCAGGACCTCCTCGGGCCCGGCCGGTGCCGGTTCCGGGATCGCGAAGAAGCGCAGGAAGTACTGGGCCAGCGGGCCGATCGCGAGGGCGTAGACGACGGTGCCGGCGCCCACCGCGCCGCCGAGCGCCCAGCCCGAGGCCAGCACGGTGATCTCGATCAGGGTGCGGACCAGCCGGACGGAGAGCCCGGTGCGCCGGTGCAGCCCGGTCATGAGGCCGTCGCGCGGGCCGGGGCCGTAGCGGGCGGAGATGTACAGGCCGGTGGCCACGCCGTTGAGGGCGACGCCGCCGAGCATCTGCGGGATCTGCAGGGCCAGGCCGTGCACGTCGGGCAGCAGCGCGAGCGAGGCGTCCATGGCGACGCCGATCACCACCACGTTCGACACCGTGCCGAGCCCCGGGCGCTGCCGGATCGGTATCCACAGCAGCAGCACCGCGGCGCCCACCACGATCGTCGCGACGCCCATCGTCCACCCGGTCTGCCTGCCGAGCCCCTGGTGGAAGGTGTCCCACGGATCGAGCCCGATCCCGGCGCGCACCATCAGCGCGCAACTCAGCCCGTACAGCGCCAGGCCGACGTACAGATGCACGAGCCTGCGGGCCGTACGAGATCCCCTCCAGCGCGACAAGACTGGCTCCCCTCTGGTCCTGTTGGATGGCTGCATGCCACTATGTGGACTGGGCTTGTGCAGGTGATATGGCCAATCGGGGAAAGGTGGCCTGGTCTTCATGGCGGAATGGACGTCGGCCGTCGGTGCTGTTCAGCTCGCGCGCCTGCTGCGGTCGCAGGAGAGCGCGGGCGCCGTGGCCCTCGACCGGCCGGGCCGCCGCGTGCCCGCGTACCGCGCCCTTGCCGACGGCGTGCGCCTGCTGGTGCTCGAAGGACGCATCCCTGTGGCCACCCGGCTGCCCGCCGAGCGCGAGCTGGCCGCCGCCCTCGGCGTCAGCCGCACCACCATCGCCGCGGCGTACGAACACCTGCGCGCGGCCGGTTTCCTCGAATCCCGCCGCGGCGCCGGAAGCTGGACCTCCGTGCCGGCCGGGCACCCGCTGCCCACCCGCGGCCTGGAGCCGCTGCCGCCGGACGCCACCGGCTCGATGATCGACCTCGGCTGCGCCGCGCTGCCCGCCCCCGAGCCCTGGCTCACCCGCGCGATGCACGGCGCCCTGGAGCAACTCCCGCTCTACGCCCACACCCACGGCGACTACCCCGCCGGGCTGCCGGGCCTGCGCGCGGCCATCGCCGAGCGGTACACCGCCCGCGGGGTGCCGACCATGCCCGAGCAGATCATGATCACGACCGGCGCGATGGGCGCGATGATCGCCCTGTGCCGGCTCTTCGCCGGCCGCGGCGAGCGCATCGCGGTGGACTCGCCGAGCTACGCCAACATCCTGCAGCTCATGCGCGAGGACGGCGCCCGGCTCGTCCCCGTGGCCATGGGCGAGGGCCTGACCGGCTGGGACGTCGAGACCTGGCGGCAGACCCTCCGCGACGCCGCCCCGCGGCTGGCGTACGTCATCCCCGACTACCACAACCCCACCGGCGCCCTGGCCGACGACGACCAGCGCCGCGCGCTCGTCGACGCCGCCCGCCGCGCCGGCACCGTCGTCGTCGCCGACGAGACGATGAGCGAACTGCGCCTGGACGACACCGGCGAACGCCCCCGTCCCGTCGCCGCGTACGACCCGGCGGGCTCCACCGTCGTCACCGTCGGCTCGGCCAGCAAGGCGTTCTGGGCGGGCCTGCGCATCGGCTGGGTGCGCGCCGCGCCCGAGGTGATCCGCAGCCTGGTCTCCGCCCGCGCGTACGCCGACCTCGGCTCGCCCGTGGTGGAGCAACTGGCCACCACCTGGCTGCTGGAGGGCGGCGGCTGGGCCGCGGCCACCGGCCTGCGCCGCTCCCAGGCCCGCGCCAACCGCGACGCGATCGTCGCCGCCCTGCGGCGCCACCTGCCCGACTGGGAGTACACGGTGCCGCACGGCGGGCTGACCCTGTGGGTGCGCACGGGCGGTCTGTCCGGCTCGCGCATCGCCGAGGCGGGCGAGCGGGTGGGCGTACGGATACCGTCGGGCCCGCGGTTCGGGGTCGGCGGTGCCTTCGAGGGGTACGTGCGGCTGCCGTTCACCGTCACCGGGGCCGTCGCGGAGGAGGCGGTCGGCCGGCTCGCGGCGGCGGCCCGCGCCGTGTCGGAGGGCGGCGGGCCCGTGGCGGCGGAGCCGGCGGGGGCGTTCATCGCCTGACCGGCCGTGCCGGCCGGGGCCGTCCGCCCGCCGGCGTCAGCCGCCTGTCCGCGCCGCCGCCGTGCCGGCCGCGGAGCCGTCGGCCGGCGGTTCCGGCAGCAGCTCCAGCACCGCACGGCGCAGCGTCTCCGGCGTCTCGCGGTGGTGCGGGTCGGGCGTCGCGGGTACCTGCAGCCGGTGCACCTCACCCTGGCCGAGGCGTACGTAGCCCCGCCCCGGCGGGACCTCGTACACCGGCGTGGTGTGCGGCGGGGCGCCGAGGACGGAGGCGACCTGCGCCGCCGAGGCGGGGCCCAGCACGACGCGGGCGCGGGTGTGGTCCCGTACCGCGGGACCCAGGGAGGCGGCGCAGTCGAACTGGTCCGCCACCACCACCGTGACGTTCGCCGCCCGGCCGTGCCGCAGCGGCACCTCCAGCAGCGCCTGCGGATCCTCCCGCCCGGCCGCGGCGGCCAGATGGCTCAGCGCCGCGGGCCGGTCCACGACGATCCACAACGGCCGCGGCCCCGCCGCCCGGCCCCCGTCCGCCGCGTCGCCGACGGCGGCGGCCGGGCGCTGCAGCCGGCGTTCCGTCTCCTCCGCCGCCCAGCGCAGCAGCGCCAGCGCGCCGGCCACCGTGGACTCCACCCCGAGCACCCCGGGACGGTCCGCCAGGAAGGCGAACTCGCCCGCGCAGCCGCCGTCGACCACCAGCACCTCGCCGTGCGGCAGCGCCTGGAGCGCCAGCGACCGCAGCAGCGTCGTCGTGCCGGTGCCGGGCTGGCCGAGGGCGAGCAGATGGGGCTCGGTGGAGCGCGGTCCGGTACGCCACAGCACCGGCGGCTCGTCCCGGTCGCCGGCCTCCGTGCGCACCGGCAGCGTCCGCCGCACGCCCTCGGCGTCGGTGAAGCCGAGCACCGACTCGCCGTGCGCCGTGACGTAGCGCTGCGCGCCGATGTCGGTGGGCAGCGGGTCGAGGACGGCGAGGTCGAGGCGGTTGTCGTCCTCGTGCCAGTCGAAGAGGTACTCGCGCCCGCGTCCGCACTTGGCGTACAGCAGTTGCTCGATGCGCGCCCGGGACTCGGGCTCGCCGTCGCGGAAGTACGGCGGGTAGCGCAGCCGCAGCGCGGTCAGCCGGTCGTCGCCGTCGAACTCGGCGTCGCCGAAGACCTGCTCCATGTCGCCCTCGTGGGCGTAGAGGGGGTGCGGGTCGTCGGGGGAGGAGAAGTACGGCACCAGCGCCTCGTACAGCGCCGCGAGCCGCTCCTGCCGCCGGGCCGCCGCGTCCGCGTCCGCCGCCGGGTCCTTCCCGCCCCGGTCGCGGCCGGCCCACACCGCCGCAGCCAGCAGCGCCACGGCGGCGGCGAGCGGCCCGTACGGCATGAGGTACACCAGCAGCAGGCAGGCGCCGGCGAGGAAGGCCGCCGGCCCGCGCCGCTCCTTCGGGGTCGCGCTCCAGCGCCGCCGGGCGGCGGCCGCGAGCCGGCCCGTGCCGCGGGTCACGACCACCACGGGACGCAGCACGTCCGCGGCGCCGTCCGCCGCCCTCCTGGCCGCCTCGCGGCCGCGGGCCGCCGGGGGCGTCTCGCGGCCGGGCGGCCGGGCCAACGGTCGTCGCATGCGTCGGGTCTCCGAGTCCTGGATGGGGGCGGGACGCCGGCGGGGGCGCCCTAGAGCTTGATGCCGCCCAGGAGGCTGGCCAGGCTCTGGCCGCCGGCCTTGATGCTGGGCGCGATCGCGGTGCCCGCCAAGTAGAACCCGAAGAGGGCGCAGACGATGGCATGTGACGGCTTCAGCCCGTCCTTGCGGAAGAACAGGAAGACGATCACTCCCAGCAGGACAACGCCTGAGATCGACAGAATCACGGAAATCTCCAGGGGCGACGGAGCCGTCAGAGGTCGTTTGCCAGCCTGGCAGTGAGATTTACCGAAGAAAAGCGGCAATTGGGTGATTTGCCCCGCGCTCACCCGAGTGGCCGGGGAGCGGTCGCCGCCCCGCGCCGGCCGTGCTGCGGCGGCGGGCCGCGCCCTCCCGCGCGGGCCGCGTCACTCGTCCAGCCGCGGCTGGTGCGCGGGCGCGGGGCAGACGCGGCGGCCCTGCTGGTCGAAGACGTACAGGTGTTCCAGGTCGATCAGCAGCGGCACATGCGTGCCTGCCCGGACCTGGACGTCGGGCCCGGTCCGTACGACGAGGTCGCCCCCGGCGATCGCGGCGCGCTCGGCGCTCTGCGGCGGCGCGGCGGGCACCCGGGGCTCCTCCAGCACGCCCACCGCCCCCTCGCCCCGGTCGTCCTGGCCGCGGGCGTGGAGATGGGCCACCGCCCTGTCGCGCAGCCGCCCGAGGACGGTGCCCTCCTTGTTCTTGCGGTGGCCGCCGGGCGCCGTGTCCGTACGCGGGCCTTCGAGCGCCGGTACGAGGGCCGCGCGCGAGCCGGTGTTCAGATGCAGCAGCGCCTCGTGGCCCAGGTACTCCACGTGCTCCACGATGCCGCTCATCGCGCACTCGCCGGCACGCGCCAGCGACGGCCGGGCGATGCGCACCGCCTCGGAGCGCAGGCCGACGATCACCGGCCGGCCCTGCTGGATGCGGAGCATCTGGTGGTCGGGGGAGAGGGGTTCGGGCAGCACCAGGCTCTGCCGGCCGAGGTCGATCGTCATGCGGCCGGGCAGCGGGGCGTGCACGACGGCTTCGAGGAGGTTGATCCGCGGGGTGCCGATGAACGCGGCGACGAAGATGTTCTTCGGCAGCGCGTACGCCTCCCGCGGCGAGCCCACCTGCTGGAGCACGCCGTCGCGCATCACGGCGATCCGGTCGCCCAGCGACATCGCCTCGGCCTGGTCGTGCGTCACGTAGACCGTGGTGACCGCCAACTCGCGGTTGAGCCGGGCGACTTCCGCACGCAGGTGGTTGCGCAGCTTGGCGTCGATGTTGGACAGCGGCTCGTCCATGAGGAACGCGGTGGGCTCCCGCGAGATCGCCCGGCCGATCGCGACGCGCTGCCGCTCGCCGCCGGAGAGCTGCGCGGGGTAGCGGTCGAGCAGGTCCTCGATGCCGAGCAGCCGGGCGGTGGCGTCCACCCGCGGGCCGACGTCGCCGCGGGCCTCCAGCTTCAGCGGGAAGCCGATGTTGTCGCGGTTGGTCATCCGCGGGTAGAGCGCGAAGTTCTGGAACACCATCGCCATCCCGCGCTGCCCGGGCGCCAGTTCGGCGGCGTCCTCGCCGTCGAGCAGCAACTGCCCCTCGGTGACGGACTCCAGTCCTGCGATCATGCGCAGCACCGTGGACTTGCCGCATCCGGAGGGGCCGAGCAGGACGACGAACTCGCCGGGCTCGATATCGAGCGAGAACCGGTCGACGGCCCTGATGCCGCGCTCGTAGACCTTGGTGACGCCGTCCAGTGATATCGCACGTGACATGGTGTTTTGTTCCGTATTTCGGCGACAAGGATGCGGTAGAGGTGCACAGTTGGATTACGGGCCCCGAAAGATAGCGAAGTTCACCCGGGCTGGGAACGCCTTGCGCAGCGCGATACGCGGGCCGGCAGGCGAATCCGCCGGAACGGGCCCGCGGCCGCCCGTACGGGGGCGGTCAGAGCAGATCCCGCTCGTCCGCCAAGACGAGCCGGGTGCCGCGGCCGTCCTCCTCGCGGGCCTGCTCCAGCCGCAGCCGGGCGGTCTCGCGGCCGCCGAGGGTGAGGGTCATCAACTGGTTGCCGAACCACGGGCCGCCCGTCTTGCGCCACTCGATCGGCGGGGCGGCGAGCCGGCCGTGCCGGGCCAGGACCCGGCCGAGGAGCCGTCCCGCGCGGCTCCAGCCGAAGCGGAAGCCGGCCCTGATGGGGGCGGGGACGCTGTTGTGCATCGGCGAGCAGGTGAGCTGCGCGACCACCGGCCGCGCGCCGCCGGGACCGGCCGCCTCCGGCCACCGCGGCTCGGCCACGTAGGCGTGGTGGACGTCGCCGGAGAGGACGAGCACCGAGGCCGGCGCGCGGTCGTCACGGCCGACCTCGGCGATGAGGTCCGCCAGGTCGGTGAAGGACCGCGGGAACGCCGCCCAGTGCTCCAGGTCCGCGCGCCGCCGCAGCTTCTCGCCCAGCCGCGCCCAGCGCGCACCCCGCTCACCGGCGCACAGCGCCGCGTTCCACCCCTCGGCGTCGTGCACCGCGGGCGGCAGCAGCCACGGCAGCGACGTACCGATCAGGAGGTGGTCGTACGCGCCCGGGTCGGCCAGCACCTGCCGCCGCACCCAGTCCATCTCGTCCGGGTCGACCAGCGCGCGGCTCTTCTCCTCCAGCACCCGCGCGGCGCGCGAGTCGACCATCAGCAGCCGGGTGCGCCCGAGGTCGCGGCGGTAGCTCCAGCGGACGGCGGCCGGGTCGGCATCGGCGCGCTCGGCGAACTCCCGCAGCGGCTCCGTGCCGTCGGCGGCCTCGCGCACGGCCGCGTAGAGCGGGTCGGCCGCCAGCTCGTCGGGGGAGAGGTTCCCGAGGTGCTGGTAGACCCAGTACGACATCAGCCCGCCGAGGATCCGCTCGCGCCACCAGGGCTCGGCGCGGATCTCCGCCAGCCAGGAGGCGGAGGTGTTCCAGTCGTCGATCACGTCGTGGTCGTCGAAGATCATGCAGGAGGGCACGGAGGCCAGCAGCCGGCGCACCTCGGGGTCGAGCCAGGACTCGTCGTAGAGGTGGGTGTACTCCTCGTAGTCCGCGATCTGGTCGCCCGGCGGCACGCCGGGGTCGCGGCGTCCCGCGAGGTACTCGCGGGTGGCGGCGGAGGTCTCGTCCGCGTACACCTGGTCGCCGAGGAGGAGCAGGATGTCGGGCCGCTCGGCGTCCGGGTCCGTGTCCAGCCGGCGCGACAGGGTGTCGAGGGCGTCGGGCCCGACGGGGTCGTGGCCGCCGCCGGGCTTGGCGGCCCAGCGGCAGGAGCCGAACGCGACGCGCAGCGCGGCGCCGGGGCGCGGGGTCCGGATGGTGCTCGCCGGGGCGCCGGGCAGCGGCCAGACCTCGTGGCCGTCGAGGAGCACGCGGTACGGGGTGGGGACGCCCGGCGTCAGCCCGGTCACGGTGATCAGCGCGTAGTGGTGGCCGCCGACCTGCCAGGTGCGGGAGCTGCCGCCGGCGCCGTCCGCGCAGCGGACCTGCGCCTCGCACGGGCCGCCGGTCTCCACCCAGACGGTGGCGCGGGTGTCGTCGGCGTACCGCAGCAGCGGCCCGAGCCGCAGTTCCGCCATCGTCGCCTCCTCGTCCCGGTGGCCGGGCGCCACTGCGGGGGAACGCGCGGACCCGCCGGGAGGTTCCGTGGGGCGCACCGGTTCGTACCGGAGGCGGTCAGGCGACGGCCGGGGCGGGGTCGGCGCGCCCGGGCACGAGCGACTCCAGCAGGGCCAGGCAGCGGGCGAAGGACTGCCACTCGCGGTCCCGGTCGCAGTCCCCGCCGGCGCCCACGTCCGCCGGGCCGCCGGTCCCGGCGGGCGCGGTGAACCGGGACCACACGGCCTTGCCGAACGGCCCCGGGGCACTCCATCCCCACGCGTCGCTGAGCGTCGCCACTATCTGCAGCCCCCGCCCGGACTCGGCGACCTCGTCGGCCTCGCAGGGCGCCGGCACGCCCTCGCCCGGGTCGAAGACCGCGCAGACGACCTCGCCGCCGCGGCGGACGAGGGTGAGGGTCACCGGCTGCGGCTCGGCGACGGGCAACGGCGGGCAGCCGGGCACACCGTGGCGTACGGCGTTGGTCACCAGCTCGGAGACGACGCACTCGACGCTGTCGGTCAGCTCGGCGAGATCCCAGTCACGCAGCGTCGCGCGGACCGTGCGCCGGGCTTCGGCTATCGACCGCGGGTGGGCATCGAGGGCGCAGGCAGCGAACGCCGATGCCCCGGCCCGCTCGCCGAAAGCTGCCGCCATGCCGATTCCCCGATCGATGCTGTCGCCTTGGAACGTGCTGGTTGTTCAATGGTGAGTGATATGGACCTCCGGATGCAAGTACAGATGCACTTTCATCCGCAAGGACAGGTGCACGTCCCCCGGCAAGTCGGGCATACGGGCCGCACCGGTCCCGGCGGGGTGGACCGGGGGACGCGTCCGGCGCCCGGTCAGTCACGCAGCGCGTTCGCCGCCGTCGTCGTGTAGGTCTCCACGGCGTCGACCCCCGCCTTGTGGGAGTCGTGCCCGTCGGAGAGGACGGCGACGAGCATGGTGTGGCCGCGGTGTTCGACGCGGCCGATGCTGTTGATGTCCCACAGCCCGGTCGCCGAGCGCGGCAGCCAGCCGTTCTTCAGCGCCGCCTCCCCGGCGTCGTCCGCCGCCGCGGACACGCCCCAGCGCTGGTCGTCGACCACCGAGGCCATCAGCTTCTCGACGTAGTGGCGGGAGTCGCCGTTCAGCGGCGAGCGGCCGTCGCCGTACACCGCTTCGAGGAGCGCGAGCTGGTCGGACGCGGTGGTCTGCGTCAGCCCCCAGGTGCCGCCGTCGCCGGGCTCGGTCTCGGTGAGGCCGAGGCGGCGGTTGGCGTCCGCGAGGCCGGAGCCGCCGCCGATGTCCGACCAGAGCGCGTCGGTGGCGTCGTTGTCGCTGCTGCGTATCATCTCCGCGGCCAGCTTCTTCTGCGCGCCGGTCAGCGTGCCGCCGTCGTCCTGGGCCTGGAGCAGCAGGGCGGCGAGGATGTCGACCTTGACGATGCTCGCGGTGTCGAAAGAGCCCTTGCCCGAGGCGTACGCGGCCCGGGCGCCCGAGTCGAGGTCCGCCACCGCGAGGTCGTACGCCCCGGCCGGCTTCGGCAGCGCCTTGAGCGCCTCCGTCACGGCCTTGTCCGCCGGGGGAGCGGGGGCCGGAGCCTTCCCGGTCGCCGGCGCGTACTGGACGTAGCGCGTGCGGGACGTGCCCGCGGCCTCCGCGCCGTCCCCCACGAGGGGGGCGGAGGACGACGCGGTGGCGGCGATCACCGCGAACGTGCCCGCGGCGACCGCCGCCGAGCGCAGCGTGGGGAGATTTCTCGACACGCTGCCGGAGGCTAGGCCACCCGAGTGCGGAAACGACTGGGAATCAGATGAACATTCGATGAGAAAGTGGGCGCCTGGGGCATTTATCCGGATCCAGCGTGATGCCCCGTACGCGGCTGGTCAGCGGATGATCGACACGATGCGGCAGGCGGCCTCCGCGAGGGCCCGGTCACCGGCGACCCCGGCGCGGGCGAGCGCCGCCTCGGGCTCCACGCCCCGTACGCACAGCCGCCAGGCGGTCTCCGCGTCCAGCCGCACCAGCGCGTCCGGCTCGCCGTCCCCGGGCGGTGCGGCCAGCGACCAGCGGGTGCCGCCCGCAGGGCCGGGCCCGGTGGCCGTCGCCGTCCAGGCGCCGCCGGCCGGTCCCGGCACCACCATCGCGACCCGGGTCCCGGGCGGCGCGGCGGTGTCGCGCAGGGTGTGCGGCAGCGCCCGCATGAAGGTGTCGAGCACCGCGGCCAGCGGGCCGGCCTCCGGGTCGGTGGGCAGACCCGCGGCGTGCCGGATCTGCTGCCGGTGCGTCCAGAACTCGGTGAAGTCCCGCGCCACGTCCAGCCAGCGCGGCGCCGGCTCGGCGCCCGCCCAGGACACGCCCAGCGACGGGCCGCGCAGCGCGTCGCCCGCGAAGTGGGCGGCGACACCGGCGCCGGCCGCGTCGAGCGCGCCGGTGAGCGACGCGGGGCTGACCCGGGCGTGGGCGTCGACCCACTCCTGGTTGATGCGGTGGATGAACGTCTCCAGCGGCTCGCCGGGTGCGGGTGCCGGGCCGCCGGTGTGCCCGTCGCGCTCGCGGGCGAGGCGGCCGTAGAAGTCGCCGAGGAGGTGCGCGGCCACGTCGTGCACCGTCCAGCCGGGGACCGCCTCGCGCCGCCAGTCGTCCGGCCGCAGCGCGTGCAGCGTCGACATGAGCGCGCGCTGCTCGGGGGCGAACAGCGGCCGGGCGTCGAGGGGCGGGCCGAGCCGGGGGAGGTCCGGCTCCGCGGGGTTCACCTGCGGTTCCATGGCCGGATCGTGCCATCCGCGGGCGGTGCGCGGCCAACCGGTTACGGCCCCCGCGGGCCGGCTCGATCAGAAGAGGCGGGTGAGCGCCGTGGCGTCCACCGGGTGCAGCGGCTCCTCGCCCGCCAGCAGCCGCAGCACCTCGGTGACCGCCGACTCGCCCAGCCGCTCGCGGCATTCGGCCGTGCCCGCCGCCTGGTGCGGAGTGAGCAGCACGTTCGGCAACTGCCGGAACGGGTGCCCCGCGGGCAGCGGCTCGGCGTCGAAGACGTCGAGGGCCGCGTCGATACGGCCGCCGCGCACCTCCGCGAGCAGCGCGTCCTCGTCCACCAGCCACGAGCGCGCCGTGTTCACCAGACCCGCTCCGTCCGGCAGCAGCGCGAGCTGCGGCGCGCCCAGCATCCGCCGGGTCGCCTCGGTGGCCGGGGCGTGCACCGCCACGACGCGGCTGGTGCGCAGCAACTCGTCCAGCGGCAGGACGCGTACGCCCAGCTCCGCCGCGTCCGCCTCGGACAGGAACGGGTCGGTCACCGACACCCGCGCGCCGAAGGCGCGGACCAGCTCGATGTACGCGCGGCCGGTACGGGAGGCGCCGATGACGCCCACCGCGCTCGCGCCCAACTCGTGCCGCGGCGGCGCCTGGCCGGCGCTCTCCCAGTCCGCGCCGCGGCGCATCGCGTGGTCGAAGCGGTGGATCCGGTGCAGCAGCGCGAGGGTGAACGCGAGCGCGACCTCGGCCACCGGCCGCGCCATCGCGTCGCCCGCCTGCGTGACCCGTACGCCGCGCTGGAAGGCGTCCTCCGTGACGTACGGGGCGACGGCGGAGCCGGTGTGCGCGAGGAGTTCGAGGCGGTCGGCCACCGCGAGCAGCCCGGCGTCCAGCCGCGGCGCGCCCCACGCGGTGACCAGCGCCCGGGCCCCGGGCAGGGCGGCGGCGAGCGCCGTGCGGTCGCGGTGCTCGTCGAGCACCGTCAGCTCCGCGGCGTCCGCCAGCCGCCGCCACACCGCGTCGGTGAAGAACTGCGCGCGCAGCTCCGGCGGTACGCACACCACCACCCGGTCCCGGCCGGCGCCGCGGTCAGCGGAGCCAGTCATCCAGGTGCTCCTTCACGAAGTCGTCGTCGGTCAGCCACGGGTACGCGGCCGCCACGCGGGTGAGCTCGTCGGCCTGCCCCGGCGAAAGCACCTCGCCGGGGTCGAGGCACCAGGTGCCCGCGAGCAGCCCCTGCCGCCGCAGCACCTCGTGTACCCCGGCGATGCAGCCGCGGAACCCGCCGCGTACGTCGAAGACCGCGCTGTTGGCGTCGGTGAGCTGCGGCCGGCGCGTCAGGCAGCGCAGCAGCGCCTCGTGGTCGCCCGCGCGGGCCCGGCGCACGTCGGCCAGGAGCCCGGCCGCCGGCCGGGTCCACACCGCCCACTGGCCGAGGAGCCCGCCGGCGAACCAGCGCCGGCCCCCGGCGGTGTCGTACGGGGTGAGGAGGTCGCCGGCGATGTCGTCGTCGTTGCCGGTGTAGAGGGCGACCTCCGGGCCGCGGTCGGCGCCGGCGACCGCGCGCACCACGTCCGCGGTGCGGTAGCGGTCGAACGGCGCGATCTTGATGGCCGCCGTCGAGGGCTGGTCCGCGAGCGCCGCCCAGAACGCCGGGGACAAGTACCGTCCGCCGACGGCCTCTTGCAGATAGAAGCCGATGACCGGCAGCACCTCGCCCACGGCGCGGGCCCGGTCCAGCAGCCCCTCCTCGTTGGCGCCCGGCACCGCGGGGCTGAGCAGCACGGCGTCGTAGCCGAGGGAGGCGGCCAGCTCCGCCTCGGCGACGGCCTGCGCGGTGTAGCCGCAGGCGCCGGCTATCCTCACCGCCGGCCGGCCCGAGGCGGCGGCGCTCTCCGCCGCGGTCTCCGCGGCGAGTTCGAGCACCGGGCGCAGGAGGCCGACCTGCGGCTCGCGGATCGCGAACTGGGTGGTGTGCACGGCGACGGCGATGCCGCCGGCGCCGGCGGCGAGGTAGTAGCGGGTCAGGGCGCGCTGGCGGCGCTCGTCCAGGCGCCGGTCCGCGGTCAGGGCGAGCGGGTGGGCGGGGATGACGGCGCCGTCGGCGAGGACGTCCAGCGGGGTGGGGCGCTCGGTGGGCATGGGGCGGCTCAGAACCTTCCGTCGCGTACCTGGAACTTGGTGGGCTTGCCGGACAGCGGGAGCCCGCGGCGCAGCCAGTCGGCCTGCCAGCCGACGAGGGTGCCCAGCGGCACGTCCGGGTAGCCGAAGAGAGCGTGGCAGGCCGCCGCGTCGGAGAGGAGGGCCGTGGGGGCCTCGGTTCCCTCGAAGACCGGCTCGGTGCCGAACTCGGCGCCGAACCGGTGCGCCAGCCGGCGCACGGCGGCGGTCTCGGGCCCCGTGACGTTGAGGGTGAACGGCTCCCCGTCGCGGGCGTACGGCAGTGCGCGCAGGGCGACTTCGTTGGCGTACCCCTGCCAGACGACGTTGACGTGCCCGGTGGTGACGTCCACGGGCGCGCCGGCGTGCACCCGCTGGGCGATGTCGGCGAGGACGCCGTAGCGCAGGTCCACCGCGTAGTTGAGGCGCAGCAGCGCGACCTTCGTGCCGCGGGTGAGCGCCGCGTGCGCGAAGAGCCGTTCGCGGCCCAGGCACGACATGGCGTACTCGCCCACGGGACCCACCGGGTCCGGCTCGGCCGAGCCGCCGGTGCCCACGGACACCAGCGGATAGACGTTGCCGGTGGAGAACGCGGCGACGCGGGCGTCCGCCCAGCGGCGGGCGACGCGCTCCGGCAGCCCCGCGTTCATCGCCCAGGCGTGCGAAGGCGCCCCGGCGGAGCCGAACTTGGCGCCGACCATGAAGACGACGTTCCCGGCGTCCGGCAGCGCGGCCAGTCCGGCGTCCGGGTCCATCAGGTCCGCGGCCACGGTGCGTACCCCCGCGGCCCGCAGCCGCTCGGCCGCGGCCGGGTCCGACCAGCGGGACACCGCGTGCACCGCCACGTCCGTACGCCCCGCGGCGTCCAGCGCCCGCCGCGCCAGCCGGCAGAGGCTCGGGCCCATCTTGCCGCCGGCGCCGAGCACCAGCAGGTCGCCCTCCAGCTTGGCCATGTCCCCGGTCAGCCCCGGCGAGGGGGTGGCCAGGCGCTCCTCGAGCGCCTTCTCGTCAGCGAACACGATCGGTTCTCACCCCTTGATCCCGGACGCCGTGACGCCCTCGGTGAAGTAGCGCTGGCCCACCAGATACGCGGCGAAGATGGGCACGAACGCGATGACGGAGCCGGACAGCACGACGTTCAGCGGCACGTTCTGCTGCTGCAGGGACGCGATGCCGACGGTGAGCGTGCGCATGTCCGTGGACTGCCCGATGACCAGCGGCCACAGGAAGTCGTTCCAGTGCCACAGGAAGACGAAGACGCCGAGGGTGGCCAGGATGGGTTTGAGCAGCGGCAGCACGATGCGGCCGAAGATCTGCAGCTCGCCGCAGCCGTCCAGGCGCGCCGCCTCGAAGAGCTCGTCCGGCAGCCCCTGGATGAACTGCCGCATGAGGAAGACCGCCTGGGCGTTGGCGAGGGTCGGCACGATCAGGCCCCAGTACGTGTCCACGCCGCCGAGCTTCGCGATCATCGCGAACGTCGGGATCATCGTGACGTGGTACGGGACCATCACCATCGAGAGGAACGACCAGAACATCGCCTCCCGCCCGGGGAAGCGCTTCTTGGCGAAGGCGTAGCCCGCGAGCGACGACAGCAGCAGCACGCCCACCACCGACACCAGCGAGTAGAGCAGCGTGTTGAGAAGCCAGCGCGGCACGTCCTGGGAGTTCATGACGCTTTCGTACGCCTCGCCGCCCAGCGGCCAGGGCACCAGGCTGCCGGGGAACTCCACCGCCGCGGCGGGCTTCAGCGACAGCACCACCATGGCGTAGAAGGGGAAGACGGTGACGACGGCGGCCAGGGCCAGCAGCAGGCCGCGGCCTATCCTGCCGCCGGTGCTGCCGCGCATCGCGTGCGGTACGGAGTCGCGGTTCGCGGCGCGCCGCAGCCGGCGCTCGGCGCGCCGGGCGGCGAGTCCCGGCGCGCGGCCCTTGCCGGGCCCGGGCGCCGGAGCCGGTCCCGCCGGCATCTCCTCGTGCGGGGTCTTCGCGGGGGCCGAGGTCATGGTCAGTCGTCCTTCCCGATCGTCAGCCGCTGGATGAGCGCCACCACCAGCGTCAGCGCGAAGAGCGCCACGCCGATCGCCGCCGCGTAGCCCAGGTCGAAGTACTTGAAGCCGGCGTCGTAGAGCTGGAAGACCAGCGTGTAGCTGGAGTTGGCGGGGCCGCCGCCGGTCATCGTGTAGACCGCGTCGAAGACCTGGAACGAGGCCGTCGTCTCGATCACCGCGAGGAAGAAGAGCGCCGGGCGCAACTGCGGCAGCACGATGTGCCGGAACCGCTGCCACGGGCCGGCCCCGTCGGTGAGCGCGGCCTCCTCCAGCTCCCGCGGGATGTCCTGCATCCGGGCCAGCAGGATGAGCATGCCGTAGCCGAACCGCGACCAGATCCCCACCAGCGCCAGCGCGGGCACCACCAGCGTGTCGTGGGAGAGCCACGACTCCTCCGGCAGCCCGATCCAGCCCATCGCCGTGGACCAGGGGCCGCCGGTGGAGAAGATCCACACGAAGACGGTGGCGGCCAGCACCAGCGAGGTGACGACCGGCAGGAAGAAGACCGAGCGGAAGACCTTCGAGCCGCGGAACGCCCGCCGGGTGAGCAGCGCGAGCCCCACCGAGACCGCGATGGTGCCGGGCACGGCCAGCACCGTGTAGAGCACGGTGACCTTCAGCGCGTCCCAGAACAGCGGGTCGTCCTTGAGCCGGGTGAAGTTGTCGGCGCCGATGAAGCTGCCGCCCCCGGTGAGGGTGTAGTCGGTGAAGCTCATCAGCACCCCGGCGACCGCGGGGCCGAACCGGAAGGCGAGGAAGAGCAGGAAGCACGGCAGGACGAACAGCAGGCCGATCCGGGCCTCGCGGCGCGCGTGCGGCCCGCTGCGGCGCCTTCGCCTGTTCCGGGTGGGTTCCGCGACGACTGCCACGGTGGGTCTCCTTGCGGTACGGGGGTGGTGCGGGTGGATGCGCGGCCCGGCCGGCGGCAGGGGTTCGGCGCCGCCGGCCGGGCAACGCGGTCCGTGGGGCCCGCGGCCGGCCCGGAGCGCTCGGTGCTCCGGGCCGCGCGGGGCTACGGGAGGGGAAGGGGCCGCGGCCCCGCGGGGTCAGCGGGCGATCTGGGCGTCGGCCGCCTCGGCCGCCGACTTCAGCGCGTCCTCGGGGCTCTTCTTGCCCAGCAGCGCGGCCTGCAGCTCGGGCGCGAGCACGCCCATCACCTCGCGCGCCTTCTCCTCCAGCGGACCCGCGTTCATCGCGGGCAGCGTGTCGGCGACCGCCTGCTGCAACTCGTCGTCCGGGTAGAGGTCGTCGGCCGAGGTACGGGCCGGGAAGTAGCCGGCGCCCTTCTCCAGGTCCGCGGCGTTCTCCGGCCGCGCGACGAAGTTGATCCACTTGCCGGCGGCCTCGGTGTCGGCGCCCTTCAGCATCGACAGCGCGCCGACCGTGCCGTAGCCCACCGACTCCTCGCCGGTCAGCGGCGGCTGGACGACGATGTTCTCACGGCCCCAGAACGGCTCGACGTCGGCCGGGACGTTGGTCCACGTACAGGCGACCTTGCCCTTGGCGACCGGGGTCTGCTCCAGGTTCGGCGTGGTGGTGATGAGGTCCTTCGGCGTCCAGCCCTCCTCGACGAACTCCGTCAGATACGTCAGCGCCTCGACGCCCGCCGCGTCGTCGAACGCCACCGACTCGCCGTCCTCGGCGAACACCTCGCCGCCGGCCTGCCAGAGCAGCGGGTAGAACGTCATGTTGAGCGTCTGCGCGGTGTCACCGGTGTAGCTGAGGGCGTAGTAGCCCTCGTCCTTCATCTTCGGCCCGAGCGCCTTCAGGTCGTCCCAGGTCTCCGGGTAGGAGTCCTCGCCGACCGCGTCGAAGACCCGCTTGTCGCATATGAGCGGGTTGGCGCTGGTGAGGATCGGGGTGCCGAGCACGTCCTCGCCCACGGTCACGGACTTCAGCGCGAAGTCGGTGTAGTCGGACTCGGCGTCGGCGGGCATGTAGTCGGCGGCCGGCACGATGTTCGGCGCGTACTTCGGCAACTGGTCCGGCACCAGGTAGACCACGTCGGGACCCTTGCCGGAGGCGATGGCGGTGCCGAGCGCGGTGTCGCGGTCGGCCCACGGGTAGGTCTCCACCTTCACCGAGATGTCCTTGTTCTCCTTCTCGAACTTCTCGACCATGCCGTCCCAGTACGCCTTGTTCTTCGCCTCGTCGAAGATCACGGGGTACGTCCACATGGTGACGGAGCCCTTCCCGCCGCCCGCGCCGTCGCTGCCGCCGCAGCCGGCGAGCGCGACGCCGGCCAGCGCGGTGGCGAGCAGCGGTACGGCGACGGCTCTGGTCCGTGAACGCCGGTGGTGGATCAGGGTCATGGCACTTCCTCCGGGGATGGGGCGGGACAAAGGGGTTCGTGGGGGCGGTGCGGATGTCAGCGGGCCGGCACCGCCTGGACGGTGCCGGTGTGCCGGGCGCGCTCCGCGGCGAACGCGGCGAGATGGCTGCCGAGCGACGCGGCGGTGCCGGAGCGCAGCACGCCCGAATCGCCGGTGGCGACGGCCCGTACGAAGGCGTCCATCAGGCCGGCGTCGCCGCCGCCGTGGCCGTCGGCCGCGTTGGAGCCGGCGGCGCCGACGGTGCGCACGGTGGTCTCGCCGGTGCGGAAGTCCTGCACGGTGACGCTCTCGCCGTCGCCGCGCAGCCAGCCGTGGGAGCCGAAGACGCGGGTCTGGCGGTGCGTCTGCTCGGTGAAGGCGACCATCTGGAAGGTGGCGGTGACCCCGCCGGACAGCAGCATCGCGAGGACCTGGTGGTCGACGACGTCGTTGTCCGCGCGGTAGGCGCACACCCCGTACGGGCCCGTGCGCAGCGCCTGGAGCAGCCCGGCCTCGTCGGTGGGGCCCGTCGCGCCGGTGACGTGGGTGACCGGCCAGACCGCGCCCTTCTCGCGCAGCACCGGCAGGTAGAGCTTCTGCGCGCTGTACGGGCAGTCCGCCTCGGCGGCGCAGTCCGTGCAGCGCTCCCCGGCACCGGCCGGGGCGTTCTCGGGACGGAAGTGCTTGAGCCCGCCGAAACCGGTGACCTGCTCGATGCGGGCGCCGGTGACGTACGCGATCCAGTCCAGGTCGTGGCAGGACTTGGCCAGCAGCATCGGCGAGGACAGCTCCTCCTTGCGCCACGGGCCGCGCACGTAGCTGTGCGCGTAGTGCCACCAGCCGACCGGCTCCAGATGGTCCAGCGAGACCAGCTCGCCGAGCACGCCGGAGTCGACGACCTCCTTCACCAGGTCGGTGTACGGCATGTAGCGCATGACGTGGCAGACCGCGAAGAGCACGCCCGCCCGCTCGACGCCCTCGACGATGCGCCGGGTCTCCTCCTCGGTGGGCGCGAGGGGCTTCTCCGCCAGGACCGCATAGCCGGCCCCGGCGAAGGCGAGCACCGGGTCGACGTGGTCGCGGTCCTGGGTGGCGACCACGACCGCGTCGGCCTCCACCCCGGCCGCGGCGAGCGCGCGCCAGTCGGCGAACTCGCGCGGCGCGCCCACCGCCGCCCGGGCGGCCGGGTCCGGGTCGGCGACCGCGACCAGCTCGGCCCGCTCCGGGTGCGCCCGCACCCAGTCGGCGTATGTGCGCCCGCGGTTCCCGGCGCCGGCGACGGCGACGCGGACGGGCCTGGCGGTGATCGGGGGATGCGTGGACACGGCGACTCCTGTGCTGGGTACGGGCGGTCGGGGGTGCGGGGGAGAGGTCAGAGCCGCAGGTTGCCCGCGGTGTGGACGACGCGGTCGCCCTCGTCCGGCAGCGCCGTCCGCGTCACGCCGTCCTCGACGCAGCCGGCGTGCAGCAGGTGCGCGCCGGCGTCCGCGAAGGCGGCGGGCGCCAGTTCCAGCCGGCCGCCGGTGAAGGTGCAGCCCTGCGCCCGGTAGCGGTTGACGCCGCCGTCGAGCGCGATGTGCGCGGTGCCGTCCGCCGCGGTGGCGTCGACGCCCGTCAACTGCCAGGTCACGGTGTGGTCCCCGCCGCCGCGCGAGAGGAGCGCGCCCGCCTTGTTGGTGCCCGAGAGCCGCGCGCCGTCCAGGCGCAGCCGCTGCCCGCCCGCGCCGGTCAGCCTGATCCCGGTGTCGGTGAACACCCCGCCCTCGACGGCGATGTCGGCGTGCGCGTACGAGACGGGCTCCGCGCCGGGGGCGCCGGTGACCCGGCAGTGGTCGAGGACCAGCGGTCCGGTGCCGCGGAACGCCGCGCCCCCGGCGCCGTCGAGCACGACGCGCTCCAGCGTCAGCGCGGCCTTCACCCCGGGGGCGGTGATCTCGGCGCCGGGCGCGAAGGAGAACGCGGAGTCGGCGATGACGTTCGGCCGGGCGGAACGGTCGGACGCCTGGGAGACGATCAGCGGGCCGCTGGCCGTACAGCCGCGCATCTGCACGCCGTCGGCGTTCACCCACAGCATCCCCGAGCCGTCCAGGGACTCCTTGCCGATGACGGTGACGTCCTCCAGCGTCAGGTCGGTGACCTTGACGCGGGCGACGAACCAGGAGCACACGTGCCGGCGGACGGTGATCCGCTTGGCCGCGCCGCCCCAGGCGGCACCGGAGTTGGCGAACGTCATCAGGCCGGAGTTGCCGGTGTAGACGAGGTCGTGCTCGAACTGGCCGTGGGTGACGAACGGGCCCTGGTCGTCGCCGTCGCCGTGGCAGTTGGTGACGTAGCAGTAGGCGGAGGCGGTGAAGTCGTTGAGGTGGCGGGCGTTGGAGGTGCGGCAGTCCGTGACGTGCCCGTAGAGGCAGTAGATCTGCTGGGTGAGGTAGCCCGCGCCGCCGTAGGTGACGGACCTCGGGTTGGCCAGGGTGCAGTTCTCGGTACGGAACCGGGTGCACCAGCGGCGCATGACGACGGGCCAGAAGGTGCCGGTCGCCTCGATGCCGGAGACGTCGCAGCCGACGGCGTACTCGTACGCCACCGGGTGCGAACCGGTGTACTGGTCGTCGCCTGCGCCCTCGAAGACGAGGTTGCGCACGTGCGCCCGCTGCACGGGCTCGACCCGGGTCCAGGTCAGCGTGCGCCCGGCGGCCAGCGGCCAGCCGGTCTGGTAGCCGACGCGGATGTGCGTGCCGTCGACGATCCCGGTGACCTGGACGAGCCGCTGGATCTCCTTCTCGTACTTCCCGGACCCGGCGGCGTCGGATTCCACCGCCCACCACTGGCCGACGCCGAACGCGCCGGAGTCGCCGACCTCGTACACATCGGACAGCTCGGGCAGTCCGGCCCCGAGCCGGTGTTCGTGGACGGTGTCCGTGACCTTGCCGCGGAAGAAGAGCACCGCGCCGAAGGGGTTGTCGTGGCCGTTCTCCTCGATGCCCTCGGTGAGCATCCGGTTGCCGCCGAAGTCCAGCTCGATGTCCGAGCGGTCCGTGGTGTGGCGGCGGGTGAAGAGCAGGTCGGTATGGGCCTCGATGCGGTGGATGCTCTTGTCGGCGAGCATCGTGTCCAGCGCGTCGTCGGCCGGGCGGCCGGGGCCGGAGTGGCCGTAGTCGCGGAAGTCCGCGACACCGCCCGGGCGGCGGCCGTTGCTGCCGTCGGCGCCGCGCGCGGGGGCGGCCTGGGCGGTGCCGGCGGAGGCCGCGGCGGCACCGGCGGCGGCCAGGCCGGCCAGACCGGTGACGCGCAGCATGCTGCGGCGGGCGGTGCTCGGGTGCTGCGGAACGCTCATGGCGGACTTCGCCTTCCGAGAAGGTCCGGATCGTGAGAAGCGTTCCTGCGGTGACTGCCGTGACGGCGGATGGCCTTGCGGACCGCGGGCCGCCGGCGGGGCCGGTGGCCGGTCCCGGGCGTGAAGGGCAGGCGCCGGGGACGGGTCCAGTGCATGTCGCGCCGGTGACCGTGAGGTCGCGGCGGTTGGCTGGAAAGGTACGGCCGCCCCCGCCGATCGGTCAAGGGCCGATTTCCGCGGGCCGGCCTCCGGATGGCCGGGCGGGTGCGCTAGCGGACGGCCGCCCGGGGTGCCGCGCCGGGTGCGTCGCCGTCCTCTCCCGGCCAGCCCAGCTCGCGGCTGATCCGGTGGGCCGCGTCCCGTACCTCGCCGCCCAACTCCTGGTAGCGCCAGGCCGGGAGGCCGAGCTTGAGGCCGGTGATGCTGACCGCACCGGCGCAGGCGCCGCGGTCGTCCCGTACCGGCGCGCCGATGCAGATGATGCCCTCCGCGTCCTCCTCGTCGTCCAGCGCGTAGCCGACGCGGGCGATGTCGCGCAGATGGGCCAGGAACGTGTCCGGGTCGGTGATCGTCCTGCCGGTGCGCCGCGGCAGGCCGTGCCGCTCGATCACGGCCGCCGCCTCCGCCTCGGGCATCGCCGACAGCAGGGCCTTGCCCAGGCCCGTGCAGTGGGGGAGTTCGCGTTCGCCCATGCGCAGGTCGAGCCGGACGCGGTGGTCGACCTCGACCTGGTCCACGACGACGGCGAGGCCGCCTTCGGGCACGGCGACGCGGGAGGCCATGCCGGTACGGGCGCTGAGGTCGCGCAGCACCGGGTGGGCCAGCCGGCGGAGCGAGACCTGGGACCTGGCGCGGTCGCCGAGCCGGGCCAGCCCCATGCCGAGCCGGTAGCGCCGGCTCATGCCCTCGCCGTCGTCCGAGACCAGGCCGAAGGCGCGCAGCGTCTGCAGGGTGCCGAACGCCGTGCTCTTGGAGACGCCGCACCGCTGGGCGACCTCCGTGACGCTCAGCCCGTCGCCGGGCGGCGGGCTCGCCAGGGCCTCCAGGATCTCGGCCGCCCGCCCCACGCTCTTCACCCAGTACTTCGGCTGGTCGGCATCCGTTCTGTTCGTCATGACCGAACAGCTTAGGGGGTGAGGTCGGGGTTCCGTCGAGTCCAAGGGGTTGACCGGCGCATTTTTCGGCCGTAGAGTCTGGCCCTGTTCGGTAAGACAGAACGGTGTTCGGAAAATACTCAACTCGCCGTTCGGGACTCACCGTTCGTACGACCTTCCTGCGACGACTGCCGGGCGGATGGCGCCAGGGTTCACGGGCCGGGCAGGGCCCGTGGAACCGAGACACTCGACGCAAGGAGCACGCACCATGAGCCCAGGCCCGGACGTCACCACCGCCGGAGCCGGAGCAGCCCTCGCCGAGCGCGCCCAGCGGGTCGTGCCCGGCGGGGTGAACAGCGGCCAGCGCAGCATCCCGGGCCTGCCCGGACTCGTCGTCGCCGGCACCGGCGGCGCCCGCTTCCGCACCGCGGACGGGGCCGAGTTCACCGACTACCACGCGGCCTTCGGCCCGCCGCTCCTCGGCCACAACGACCCCGACGTGGCCCGCGCCGCCGCCGAGGCCGGCGCCGCGCTCGGCCACATGGGCGTCGGGGTGACCGAGGGCGAGATCGAACTCGCCGAGGAGCTCTGCGCGCTGGTGCCCTCGCTGGAGAAGGTGCTGCTCACCAGCACGGGCAGCGAGGCGACGTTCCACGCGCTGCGCGTCGCCAGGGCCGCCACCGGACGCCGGCTGGTGGTGAAGTTCCAGGGCTGCTACCACGGCTGGCACGACGCGGTCAGCCTCAACGTGATCTCCGCTCCCGACCGCGTCGGCGGCCACGACCCGATCTCGGCCGGCATCCTGCCCGAGGTCCTCGACGCCACCCTGGTGCTGCCCTTCAACGACAGCGCCGCAGTGCGCCGCTGCTTCGCCGAGCACGGCGCCGACATCGCCGCCGTCATCGTCGAGCCCGTACCGCACAACGTCGGCGCGCTCCTGCCGCACCGGGAGTTCCTCACCACGCTGCGTGAGGAGACCGCCAGGGCGGGCAGCGTGCTCGTCTTCGACGAGGTCATCACCGGCGTCCGCCACGATCTCGGCGGCTGGCAGCGGATCTCCGGCGTCACCCCCGACCTCACCACCCTCGGCAAGGCCATCGCCAACGGCGCCCCCGCCGGGGCCATCGGCGGCCGGGCCGACCTCATGGAGCTCTTCTCCACCCGCCCCGGCGCCCCCGCGTTCTTCGCCGGCACGTACAACGGGCACCCCTCCGTCGTCGCCGCCGCACTCGCCACGCTGAAGAAGCTGCGCGAAGAGCCGGTCCACGACCACGTCTTCCGGCTGGGCGAGCGGGTACGCACCGGGCTGCGCACCGTCTACGCGCGCCTCGGCGTGCCCGTCGCCGTCACCGGCTACGGCTCCGTCTTCGTCACGTACTTCATGCCGGGCTACGACGGCGGCACCGCCGGCGCCGAGGTCCCCGCCCCGCGGACGTACAGCGATCTGCTCGCCAACGACGCGGCACTCTTCGTCGGCTACCGGCGCCGGCTGCTGGAGCACGGGATCTTCGAGCTGCCGCTGAACCTCAAGCGCAGCCACCTCTCCTACGCGCACACCGACGCCGACGTCGACCGGCTGCTGGAGGCCACCGAGGCCGCCGTCACCGCCGCGCTCGCCGACGGCGGCGCCCGCGACCTGGAGCACGCCTCCACCATGGGCGGCACCGCCCCGGCCGCCGCCGGGCGGCGGGAAGAGGCGGGCCGCTGATGCTCACCGTCGACACCACCCGCCCCACCGGACCCGCCGGCCGGATCAGCCGCGTCGAGACGCTGATGCTCGGCACCGCCTGGCGCGACTTCGGCTACGTCCGCGTGCACACCGACGAGGGCCTGTCCGGCGTCGGCGAGATCACCCACCCGTACCGCGGCCGCGAGGTCTGCGCGCTCGCCGAGGCGATGTCCCGCCGCCATCTGCTGGGCGCCGATCCGTTCGACGTCGAGGAGATCTGGCTCCGGCTGCACCAGGGCGACTTCCTGCGCGGCGGCGACGTCGGCGGCATCGTCCTGTCCGGCCTCGACCAGGCGCTCTACGACCTCATGGGCAAGGCCCTCGGCGTGCCCGCCTACCGCCTCACCGGCGGCGCCTGCCGCGACGGCGTCCCCGTCTACGCCAACGGCTGGTACGACGGCGAACGCGACCCCGAGGTCTTCGCCGCCAAGGCCCGCGCGACCGTCGCCAAGGGCTACGGCGCGCTGAAGTTCGACCCCTTCGGCTCCGGGCTGCACGACCTGAGCCCCGCGGAACTGCGCCGCTCCGTCGGCCTCGTCGCCGCCGTCCGCGAGGCGATAGGACCCGACGTCGAGCTCTTCATCGAGGGCCATGCCCGCTTCGCCATGCCCACCGCGGTGCGGCTGCTGCACGAGCTGGAGCCCTACGGCATCGGCTGGCTGGAGGAGCCGCTGCCCTGGACGCACATCGAGCGCTACGCCGAGCTGCGGCAGCGGGCGTCCTTCCCCCTCGCCGGCGGCGAGCACTTCCACGACCGCTACGAGTACAAGCAGCTCTTCGCCACCCACGCCGTCGACATCGTGCAGCCCGACCTGTCCATGGCCGGCGGCCTCACCGAGGTGCGCAAGATCGCGGCCATCGCCGACGCACACGGCATGCTCGTCGCCCCGCACAACTCCAACTCGCCGCTGTGCACCACCGTCTCCGTACATGCGGCGCTCGGCATCCCCAACCTCAAGGTGCTGGAGACCTTCGACGGCCTGCTGGAGCCCTACGTCTTCGAGGCCCTGCGCGGCACGCTGCCCATCGCGGGCGGCCGTATCGGCCTGCCCACGGCACCCGGCCTCGGCGTCGAGCTGGCCGACGAGGTCTTCGCCGAGCACCCGCCCACCCACCGCTTCTGGAACATGTTCGAGGACGGCTGGGAGAAGCGGGACAGGAGCGCATCGGCATGATCACCGACGTCCACTCCCATCTCTTCCGGCCCGGCACGGACTTCGACGACGGGTTCCGCACCGAGGCCGCCCGCGCCCACGCCGGGGAGGTGGACCTCACGGTGCGCTGGGAGGAGTACGCGGCCGCCGCCCCCGACGACACCCGCACCATCGTCGTCGGGGGCAAGGCCCGGCGCAGCGGGCTGTGGGTCGACGACGCCGCGGTGGCCGCGTACACCGCGGCGCACCCCGGCCGGCTCGTCGGCTACCTCTCCCTCGACCCCACCCAGCCCGGCTGGCGGGACGAACTGCGCCACGGCCACCAGGAGCTGGGGCTGCGCGGCATCAAACTGATGCCCATGTACGCGGGCTTCGACCCCGCCGCCGAGGAGTACGACGACCTCTTCGGCTACGCCGAACGCCACGGCCTGCCGCTGCTGGTCCACACCGGCACGACGTTCGTCTCGGCCGCCCCGCTGGAGTACGCGATGCCCCGGCACCTCGACGCCGTCGCCATCCGCCACCCCGGGCTGCGCATGGTCCTCGCCCACCTCGGCCACCCCTTCGAGGGCGAGTGCCTGGCAGTCATCCGCAAACACCCGCACGTCTACGCGGACGTCAGCGCCCTGCACTACCGGCCGTTCCAGCTCTGGCACAGCCTGCGCCTCGCACAGGACTACGGCGTCTGGCACAAGCTGCTCTTCGGCAGCGACTACCCCTTCACCACGGTCGACGCCTCGGTCGCCGGACTGCGGGAGATCGCCCGGATCCCGGGGATCCCCGGGCTGCCGCCACTGGACCGGGACGAGGTGGAGAAGCTGATCCACCGGCCGGCCCTCGACCTGCTGGGGCTCTCGTGACCGGGGCGGGGGAGCGGCGGCCCGGGGCGGGGGACCGGGCCTCCGGCCGGTTCGACCTCACCGGGCGCACGGCCGTCGTCACCGGCGCCGCCCGCGGCCTCGGCCGCGCCTTCGCCACCGGGCTCGCCGAGGCGGGCGCCGACCTGGTGCTCGTCGACCTGCCGGACGCCCCCGGGCTGGCGGAGACGGCCGCGGCGGTACGGGCCCACGGCCGGCGGGTGCGGACGTACGGGCAGGATCTCGCGCGCACCGGCGAGCTGGCCGGGCTCGCCGACCGGATCCGCGCGGCGGCCGGCCCGGTGGACATCCTGGTCAACAACGCGGGCACCGCGGCCCTGGAGCGCTTCAACGAGATCACCCCGGAGAGCTGGTCGCACGTCATGCGGGTGAACGCCGACGCGGTGTTCTTCCTCTCCCAGCGGCTCGCCGAGCACATGGCCGCCGACCGGGTGCCCGGCCGGATCATCACCGTCACCTCGAAGAACGCGCTCGTCGCCGAGGCGGGACTGGCCCACTACAACGCCGCCAAGGCCGCCGCCCAACTGCTCACCGAGACGCTGGCGGTGGAGCTGGCGCCGCACGGCATCACCGCCAACACGCTGGCACCCGGCATGGTCGACACGCCCATCGACGGCGAGTTCCCGCTGGAGCGCGAGGGGTTCGAGGCCGCGTACCGCGAGCGGATCCCGCTCGGCCGCTACGCCCGGCCCGAGGAGTGCGTCGGCGCGCTGCTGCTGCTCGCCTCGGACGCCGGGGCGTACCTCACCGGCGCCAGGATCGTCGTCGACGGCGGGGTGCTCGCCGACCAGATGCCGCGGATGCGCTTCATGCCCCCGTACCGCAGCAGCCTGCCCCCGGACGACGGCGCGGACGACGGCGCCGGGGCCGGATGACCGGGAAGGTCAGTCCCCGGTCAGCGGGAGGAACGCCGGCCGGGCGCGCTTCGGCGGCAAGTACACCTCCGGCAGGTCCACTTCGGGGAGCGTGACCTCCGGTCCCAGCGCGAAGCCCTCGCGGCGCAGCCGGTCGATCGCGGGCCCGTTGCCCGCGTCCGGCTCGGCCACCAGCCGCCGCGCGCCCGCCGCCGCGGCCCAGCCGGTGATCACCCGCATCAGCGCGGCCGTGAAACCGCGCTCCGCCGCGCCGGCCGCGGGGCCGATCAGCAGGTGGATGCCGAGGTCGCCGGGCTCGGCGGGGTAGCACTCCGAGACCCGGTCGGCGGCCGGTTCGTACGTCTGCACCAGCGCGACCGGCGCGCCGTCGCGCAGCAGCAGGTGGGCGTGGTGGGTGGGGAGGGTGTCCATGTGCGCGTAGACGTCGCGGACCTGGGTGCGGGACAGCCCGGCCATGCCCCAGAAGCGGGCCCGCTCCGCGGTGACCCAGCCGTGCAGCAGGGCCGCGTCCGCGTCCGGGACGACCGGCACGACGCGCACCGTGCCGAAGCCGTCCACCCGCTGCTCGTGGCGCGGCGTCCGGTCGCGGGGCGCGGGATCAGCGGTCGCCATGGGACTCCTTGAGGGCCTGCCAGTCGGTGAGTACGGGGATCAGCTCGCCGCGCCGCCAGGGCGCGAGCTGGTCGAGGTGGTGCGGGGCGCCGGGGACGCCGCAGGCGCCGAACGGCACCACCCAGCGGCTCTCCTCGCGGCGGGCGACGTCCCAGACGTAGCGGGCGGCGGGGCCGCGGGCGCACAGGTCGGTGACGCCGGGGACGGCGGCGGTGGCCAGCACGCAGTCGTGGTCGCCGGCCAGCCCGGGCCACGGCTCGCCGGGGCCGCCGGGGTCCCCGGAGGCGCCCGTGCCGCCGGGCAGCGCCTGCCAGGGCGCAAGACGGTGCGCCTCGCCCCAGGTCGCGGGGGCGTCCGGCGCCGCGGCGAGCTGCGCGGCGGCCTCCTCCGCGGCGGCCCGCACCAGGGCGGGCCGGTCGATCTCCGGCAGCCGGTCGGTGGTGAGCAGGCTGCCCAGCGCGTACCCGATCCGGGTGCGCAGGTCCAGCCAGGGCCGCAGCAATGCGGGGTACGGGGGCGGGTCGGCCAGCGGCGCCAGCGCGGGGTGCGCGGCCAGGGCCCGGACGACGGCGGAGCGCAGCCGCGCGTACGCAAGCGCGTCGGTGCTCTCCGCCGCCATCCGCAGATCCCAGCGGAGCAGCCGGTCGCGCAACTGGGCGGCGGCGGGGCCGAGTCCATCGAGCCCGGCGAGCAGGTCCAGCAGCGGCCGGGCCGCGGCGTTGAGGGTGTCGGTGTGGACGGCGGCCATGTCCCCGGCGCGCCAGGACGCGCCGCCGGCGAGCAGTTCGCGGATGCGCTCCGCGCGGTACGGCGGGGCGAACTCGGCGCCGAACGGGGCGGCCGCGCCGCGCTCGTTGGCCATCACCGCGATCCCGCCGGCCACCGGCACCGACGGCATCGGCCCGTGCCGCCCGCGCCACGCGTACGCCGCCTCCCACGCCGGTACGACGCCGCGCAGGTTGGCCTCGTCGCGTACCGGCACCGTCCCGGCGACCCGGTGCAGCAGCCCGCCCGCGGTGTCGGCGGCCAGCACCACGTTGACCGGCTCGACCCAGCGGTCCAGCGCCGCGTCCACGTCGCCGACCTCGCGGGCCCTGAGCAGCGCGGGCAGCGCGGTGAAGCCCAGCTCACCGTAGACCCGCGGCGGGTACCGCAGGCTCAGTGCCTCCCACTCGCCGTCCGCCGCGCTCCCCGGCACCTCGGCGATCACCGGGCCGCGGCCGGTCTCGACCACCTCGACGCCGGTGGCCGCCGCGCCCGCGACCTCGACGGTCTCGGTGTGCGCCGCGGTGGGCCGCCAGCCGTCGGGGCCCAGCGCCTCGATCCGGCCCGCGCGGCGGCGCAGCCGCTCGCGGTAGAGGTCCTGGTAGTCGGCCATCGCGTTGGTGATGGCCCAGGCGACGCCGCCGGCGTGGCCGAAGTGCGGCAGCCCGGGGACGCCGGGGACGGCGAAGCCGACGACGTCGTACTCCGGGCAGGCCAGATGGATCTGCTGGTAGACGCCGGGGTTCTCGATGAACCGGTGCGGGTCCCCGGCGATCAGCGCGCCGCCGTCCGCGGTGCGCTCGCCGGAGACCAGCCAGCCGTTGCTGCCCGCGGTGCCGGGGCCGTCCGTGGCGAAGAGGTCCACCGCCCCGGCGCCCAGGTGCCCGGCGACCATCAGGCGCCACAGCTTGGCGGGGAAGCCGGCGAAAAGGATGTGGGTGGAGAGCCACACGGCCAGCGGCGTCCACGGCGACCAGCGGCCGGGCGCGAGGCCCGTGGCCGCGAACTCCGGGGCCCGTGCGGCGCCTTCGGCGAGCCCGGCGTTGACCCCGTCGACGTACGACGACACCCAGCCGGCCGTCTCGCGGTCCTCCTTGGCCAGGCGGCGGAAGCAGCGGCGCGCGGTGTCGTCCAGCCGGACCCGGCGGGCGAAGACGTCCCATTCGCGGGCCGCCTCGCCCAGGAAGGCCGCGGAGGTACCGGCGGCGCGGTGGCGTTCGACCTCCAGTTGCCAGCCGCGGTCGAAGGCGGCGTTGTGCCCCTGGGCGTAGGCGAGTTCGCGGTGGCCGGCGGCGCGGATGTGGGGGATGCCCCAGGAGTCGCGGTACACCTCGATGCCCAACGCCGTCGCCACCCCTCGCTCGAAGAAACTTAGGGCAGCCTAACCAAAGAAGTCGGGTGGGGCGCGGTCGGGGGTCCGCGCCCCACCCGGTCGGGGGGCTGCCTCAGTCTCGGATGAGGGCCGTCGGGGGGCCGTACCTCATCCGGACGAGGGGCCGCCCGGGCTCTCGTCCGCGGATGCGAGCTCGCGGGACCCGCTGCCGGCCGGCAGCTCCGCGTGCTCGTGGTCGTGTGCGACCGCGCGGTATTCCTCGATGGTCGGCTTCGGTATGTGCGTGTGGGGGCCGAACATGGCGTGCGCCAGCTTGGCCCGCACCCGGTTGGTGATGCCGGCCGGCGGCCGGCGGACGCCGTTGGCGTCGGTCTCCGGGCCGAGTTCGTACGGCTGCGGCTGCTCGTGCGAGGTGAGCTTGTGGAGCTCCGCCTGCGACAGCGGCTCGTGCACCTCGATGTACTCGCCGTGCGGCAGCCGCTTGATCATGCCGGTCTCGCGGCCGTGCAGCACCTTGTCGCGGTCGCGCCGCTGCAGCGCCAGGCAGATGCGCTTGGTGAGGATGAAGGTGAGCACGGGCACCACGAACACCGCGATCCGCAGCGCCCAGGTGACGTTGTTCACCGAGACGTGGAAGTGCGTGGCGAAGATGTCGTTGCCGCCGCCGATGAGGAACAGGGCGTACAGCGACAGCCACGAGGCGCCGAGCGCCGTCCGCACGGGCACGTTGCGCGGCCGCTGGAGCAGGTGGTGCTCCCGCTTGTCTCCGGTGACCCACGCCTCGATGAACGGGTACGCGCCGATGACGACCAGCATGAGCGGGAAGAGGGCGATCGGGATGAACACCCCGAGCGAGAGCGTGTGGCCCCAGGCGTTGATCTCCCAGCCGGGCATGATGCGCACCATGCCTTCGGCGAAGCCCAGGTACCAGTCCGGTTGGGCCCCTGTCGACACTTGGTCCGGCCGGTAGGGTCCCACGTTCCAGATCGGGTTGATGGACGCCACGGCCGCGATGATGCTGACGAGGCCGAAGACCAGGAAGAAGAACCCGCCCGCCTTGGCCACGTACACCGGCATGAACGGGGCGCCGACGACGTTCTTCTCGGTCTTCCCGGGACCGCCCCACTGCGTGTGCTTGTGGTAGAAGACCAGGATCAGGTGCGCCACCAGCAGGGCGAGCATCAGCCCTGGCAGCACCAGGATATGGAGCGCGTAGAAGCGCGGGATGATGTCGTGGCCCGGGAACTCGCCGCCGAAGAGGAAGAACGAGAGGTACGTTCCGATCACCGGCGTGGAGATCGTCGCGCCCTCCACGAACCGCAGGCCCGTACCGGAGAGCAGGTCGTCGGGGAGCGAGTACCCGAGCAGGCCCTCGAAGAGGCCGATGAAGAGCATCGTCCAGCCGAACACCCAGTTGATCTCACGCGGCTTGCGGAACGAGCCGGTGAAGAAGTGCCGCATCATGTGGACGAGCATGGCGACGACGAAGATGAGCGCGGCCCAGTGGTGGATCTGACGCACCAGCAGACCGCCGCGCACGTCGAACGAGATGTCCAGCGTGGAGGCGTACGCCTCGGACATCCGCACGCCGTTCAGGGGAGCGTACGAGCCGTCGTACACGACCTCGGTCATCGAGGGGTTGAAGAACAGCGTCAGGTAGACGCCCGTCAGGAGGATGACGATGAAGCTGTAGAGGCAGATCTCACCAAGGAGGAACGACCAGTGGTCAGGGAAGACCTTTCTCGCGTACTTACGCCCGGCGCCATGTATCCCGAGCCGGCCATCGGCCCAGTCCGCGAGGCGCTCGCCGGACTTCGCCCGGGTGGGCGGACGGGTGCCCATCGCGCCCTGCGATGAGTCTTCCGTCTGGGTTACGGACATGCGGTTGCTCCTGCCTCCCTGGTGCACTCCCACCTAAAGGACAGGAACAGGCGGCCGAATGTGACATGAAACGAGAAGGTGTGAGCCACATCACAGCGATGCTCAACTACCCGGAATCTCCTGCTCAGTCCAGACGACCTTGCCCCGGGGCGAGTACCGCACACCCCAGCGGTTCGCGAGCTGGGCGACGAGGAACAGCCCGCGCCCGCCCTCGTCGTAGCTCGTCGCGTGCCGCAGATGCGGCGAGACGTGACTGGTGTCGGAGACCTCGCAGGTGAGCACCGACTGCAGGATGAGCTTGAGCCCGATGGGGCCGGGCGCGTGCCGGACCGCGTTGGCGAGGAGTTCGCTGACGATGAGTTCGGTGGGCAGGGTCAGCTCCCGCAGCCCCCAGTCCGTGAGCCGCCTGCGCACCAGGTCGCGGGCGTCGGAGAGGGCGGAGTGGTCCACCGGCAGCCGTACGGAGACCACGCGGTCCGGCGGCAGTGCCCGGAGCCGGGCCGCCAGCAGCACGGCGTCGTCGCTCGGCCGGGAGGGCAGCAGGTCGCGTACGGCCGCGTCGCACAGGTCCTGCACCGGGCGCCCCGGGAGGGCGAGCGTACGGCGCAGCCGGGCCAGCGACTCCTCGGGCCGCTCGGGCAGCAGGCCGTTCGTGTAGAGCGCGAGCAGACTGCCCTCGGGCAGGTCGAGTTCCGCGCAGCCGAACGTGCCGGAGCCGCTGCCCAGCGCCGGGCCGGTCGCCGCCTCGACGATCTCGCTGCTGCCGTCCGTCCGGACGACGACCGGCGGCGGATGCCCGGCGAGCGCCAGCGTCACCCGCATGGCGATGGGGTCGTGCACGGCGTAGACGCACGTCGCCGCGGGCGCCGGCCGGTTGCGCTGCGGGTCGGCGAACGGGTCGGGCGGCTCCTGCATCAGCCGGGACACCAGCCCGTCCAGATGGGTCAGCAGCTCGTCCGGCGGCAGGTCGAGGCCGGCCATGGTGTCGATCGCCGAGCGCAGCCGGCCCATGGTCGCCGCGGCGTGCAGCCCGGTGCCGGTGACGTCCCCCACCACCAGCGCCACCCGGGCGCCGGACAGCCCGATGACGTCGAACCAGTCGCCGCCCGCGCCGCCGGTGCCGGGGAAGGTGCCCGGCACGTACGCCAGGCCCGCCTCGATCGCGCTGTTCTCCGGCAGGTGCGCGGGCAGCAGGCTGCGCTGGAGGGCGGAGGCGGTGGTGTGGGTGCGGGTCTGGCGGCGGGCGTTGTCGACGCTCACCGCCGCCAGTTCGGCGACCTCGGTGGCCAGTCGCAGGTCGGCGTCGTCGAAGGGGGTGGGGCGCTCGGAGCGGTAGAGGGTCACCAGGCCGAGGAGTGCGCCGCGCGCGGTCAGCGGCACGAGGATGAGCGAGTGCGCCTCGTCCGCGGCGTCGGGCAGGGTCACGGGCGCGCCCTGCCCGCCCGGGGGCCCGCTCGCGGGATCCGGCTCCGGTACGAGGTGCCCCCGGTCCCCGCTGCCGCCGACCGCCGGCTCGGGGTGCGCCGGGTGCTGGATGAGCCGCGGGCGCAGGTCCGTCAGCGCGCTGGACTGCGGCGAGGCGTACGGGTAGCGCACCTGCGCGCCGACGCCGTCCTCCTCCCGGTACGCCGACGGCGCCACCGCCGCCCGCCGCAGGGCCAGTTGCTCCACGCCCTGTGCGGGCGCCGACTGCTCGCCCCGCCACACCGAGTCGGCGATGTCGACCACCACCGCGTCCGCCAGGGCGGGCACGACGACCGCGGCCAGCTCCTGCGCCACCCGGCCGACGTCGAGCAGCGCGCCGATGCGTGCCTCCGCCGCGTACAGCAGCTCCAGCCGGGACCGGGCCCGGCGGCGCTCGGTGATGTCGCGGACATGGGCGAGCACGGCCACGAGGCCGCCGTCGCCGTCGTCGCCCCCCATCGGGTAGGCGGAGACCGACAGCACCCGGTCGCCGTCGCCGGCCATCCGCACCCCGCGCACCGGGTCGCCGGACGCGAGCACGTGCCGGAGCAGTTGCTGCAGCTCGGCCCCGTCGGCGACCGCCCCCACGTCCCGCGCGGCCGGTGCGCTGCGCTCCGTGCGGTCCCCGTCCTCCGCCGCCGGCTCCTCGGGCACTCCGGGGAGCAGGCGCGCGGAGGCGTTGGCGCGCAGCAGCCGCAGCTCGGAGTCGAAGACCAGCAGCGCGGAGCGCGCCCGGTCGAAGAGGGCGCCGAGCAGCAGCGCGTCGAGCTGCGCGTCGCGGGGCGCACTCGGATGGGCACCGGCCATGCCCCCAATCTCGCCTCCGCGCGGGGATCGCGCATCCGCACACCCCCGCGGGCACCGCGCGCGGGGGCTCGGGGCTCACCCGTTCGGGTGCCGGTCGCCCTGCCCGTCCGTCCGGCCGCGCTCCTCTTCGCCCTCCTCGCTCTCGCTGCCGGTGGGCGTCGGGGTGGGCGAGCCGGAGGGGGAGGAGGACGGCGAGCCCGACGGGGTGCCGCTCGGCGCCGACACCGTCGCCCGCGAGGAGGCGGTCGACGAGGGGCCGGCGGGCTCCGTGGAGCTGCCGCCGGGGCTGGGCCCGGGTGTCGCCGGGTCCGCCGTCGGAGCGGGCGGCGGGGCCGTGGAGGGCCGGGAGCGCTGCGCGCGGTCCGGCGCGCCGGCCCGCGCGGCGGGCGGGCTCGCCGCCGTCGGGGTGCCGGCGTCGGGCGTACCGGCGGAGTTCGTCGGCAGCGGTCCGAACGGGGCGTCGGGGCGCTCGTCGGCGCGGTCGGCGTCGGGCCTGCCGTCACCGCCGAGCACGTTCGCCGCGACCAGCCCGCCGGAGAGCGCCGCCACCCCGGCCGCCGCGAGCGCCGCGAGCCGCGCGCGGGGCGGGCGCCGGCGCCGTCCCCGGCCGTGCCGGGCACGGCCGGGGACGACGGGGTGCTCCAGCGTGCCGTCGTCCGGTGGCGCCTGCGCGTACGGGGAGGAAGTGTCCGGGTACGCCGCGCGGCCCTCGGCGAACAGCTCCAGGTCCCGCGGATCCGGCCCCGGCACCGCGGGGCCCGGCTCCTGGAGCGGGAGGGGCCCGCCGTCCGCCGGGGCGCCCGGGACCCGGCCGGCGGCGGCGCACCAGGGCGCGCCGCCCGCGTCGTGCCACCTGCCGCAGGCCGGACAGTCCATCATGGCCACCTGACCTCGCCGTCCTTCCGTGGCGTGGAGGGGTCTGCCGACGAATCCTCAGTCTGCCAGCGGGCAACTGCGGCCGTAGCGTACTGAATCAGCATATATGAGCGCCGCCTGAGACTCGTCTCACACGGCGCCCACACCCGTCCCCGCGGTTACGGCACCACCACGATCTTCCGGCCCTTCCCCGACGCGAACTGCTCCAGGGCGGCCGGGTACTGCTCCAGCGGCAGCCGGTCGCTGATGAGCAGCTCGGGGTCGAGCACGTCCGCGGCGAAGAGCTCCGCCGCGCGCTCGTAGCTGTGCAGCACGGCCATCGAACCGGTGATGGTGATCTCCTGGTTGTAGATGCGGTACGGCTCGATGGTCGCCTTCGTCGCGTAGTCCGCCACCCCGAACTGCAGGAACGTGCCGGCCTTCCCGACCCGGCCCAGGCCGTCCTGGATCGCCGCCGCGTTGCCGGTGGCGTCGATGACGACGTCCCACCCCTCCGGCTGCCCGAACTCCTCCGGCGTGGCCGCCGCCCGGCTGCATCCCACCTTCTGCGCGGTGGCGAGCCGTTCGGGGTTGAGGTCGACCACGTCGACCGCCGCGGCGCCGGTCCGCTTGGCCAGCTCCAGCATCATCAGGCCCATCGTGCCCGTGCCGTAGATCAGCACATGGGCGGCGAGCTTGCTGTTGAGCACGTCGTAGCCGCGGACCGCGCACGACAGGGGCTCGATCAGCGCCGCGTCCTGGGTGCGTACGTGGTCGGGCAGCCGGACGCAGTTGGCGACCGGCGCGACCGCGTACTCCGCCGCCCCGCCGGCGACGGTGACGCCGATGGCCCCCCACCGCTCGCACAGGTTGCCGTGGCCCGTACGGCACTTGCGGCACTCGTGGCAGTACAGCGACGGGTCGACGGCGACCCGGTCGCCGACCGCGACCTCGGTGACGTCGCGGCCGATGCCGACGACCTCGCCCGCGAACTCGTGCCCCGGCACCACCGGCAGCGTGGGCGCGAACTCGCCCTGCAGGATGTGCAGATCGGTTCCGCACAGCCCGCACGCCGCCACGTCCACCACGACCTCGCGCGGGCCGGGGGAGGGGTCGGGGACGTCGGTCACGGTGACCGTGCCGGGGGCTTCGATGACGGCGGCCCTCATTTGACGGCTCCTAGGGACAGGCCCTGGACCAGCTTGTCCTGGGCGGCGAACCCGGCGGCGAGCACCGGGAGGGAGATGACGACGGAGGCGGCGCAGACCTGGGCGAGGAAGAGCCCCTGACTGGTGATGAAGCGGGTGAGGAAGACGGGGGCGGTCTCCGCCGTCACCCCCGTGAGCACCCGCGCGAACAGCATCTCGTTCCAGCTGAAGATGAAGCAGATGAGCGAGGTGGCGGCGATGCCGGGCCCGGCGACCGGGGCGATCACCCGGGTGAGCACGGTGGTGAGCTTCGCCCCGTCGATCTGCGCGGCCTCCACGATCGAGACGGGGATGTCCGCGAGGAACGACTGCAGCATCCACACCGCGATCGGCAGGTTCATCGACGTGTACAGCAGGACGAGCAGCCAGATGTTGTCGAGCATCCCGGTGTTCTTGGCGAACAGGTAGATCGGGAGCAGCCCGGCGACCACCGGCAGCATCTTGGTGGAGAGGAAGAAGAACAGCACGTCGGTCCAGCGCTTCACGCGCCGGATGGAGAGCGCGTACGCGGCCGGCAGCGCCAGCGCGAGCACCAGCACGGTCGAGAAGACGCTCGCCATCAGCGAGTTGATCAGCGCCGGCCACGGGCTGGGGCCGCCGCCGGAGCCGAAGAACGTGCGGTAGCCGTCGAGCGTGAGCGACGCGGCGACCGCCGGCGGGTTGGCGGCGGCGTCGGTCTCCGCGTGCAGCGAGGTGAGCACCATCCACGCCACCGGCAGGAAGAACGCGATGCCGACGAGCCAGGCCAGCAGCCCGAGCCCGGCGCTGCGGCGCCGCGCCTTGCGCAGGGCGGGCGGCAGTGCGGCGCGGCCGGTGCGGGCCGGCTTCTCCGCCGTCGCTACGGTCGTGGTCATGCGCGGGACACCTCCTCCCGGAACAGGGACGACACGACGCGCAGCGCGAAGGTCGCGATGACGATGGAGCCGATGACGACGAGCACGCCGGCGGCCGAGGCCAGCCCGTACTCGTGCGCCTGGTAGAAGGTCTGGTAGATCGTGTACGGCAGGTTGGCGGTGCCCAGCCCGCCCGAGGTGATGGTGAACACCGCGTCGAAGTTCTGCACGATGTACACCGAGCCCAGCAGCACGCCCAGTTCGAGATAGCGGCGCAGATGCGGCAGCGTGAGGTAGCGGAAGATCTGGAAGCTGGTGGCGCCGTCGAGCCTGGCGGCCTCGACCATCTCCGTCGGCCGGCTCTGCAGCCCGGCCAGCAGGATCAGCATCATGAACGGCGTCCACTGCCAGATCAGCGCGGCCTCGACGGCGATCAGCGGCATGTCCGACACCCAGTCCGGCTGCGGTGGCGTGTCGTCGCCGAACAGCTCCGCGACCCAGGTGATGGCGCCGTTGAAGAGGCCGTACTCGGGGTTGTAGAGCGCGTGCTTCCACAGCAGCGCGGCCGCGACCGGCACCAGCAGGAACGGCGCGATGAGCAGCGTGCGCACCACCCCGCGGCCGGGGAACGTCCGGTCGAGCAGCAGCGCGATGAGCAGCCCGAGCACCACGCTGACCAGCACGACCGCGGCGGTCAGCACCGCCGTGGTCACCACCGACTCGCGCAGGCCCTCGTCGCTCGCCACCTGGCTGTAGTTGTCGAGCCCGGTGAAGCTGCGGTCGTCGGGGCGGAGCGAGTTCCAGTCGAAGAGGGAGATCACCAGTGTCGCCACGAACGGCAGTTGCGTGACGGCGATGAGGAACACCAGCGCCGGCAGCAGCGGCGCGCGGGTGGCCCAGGCCCGGGCCCCGCGGCCCGGCCGGCGGGGTGCCGGCCGGCCCGCGCGCGGCGCCGGGCGCTCGGTGCGTACGGCGGTCGGGGTACTCATCGGTCCCGGTACTCCCCGCCGACCTCCTCGGCCAGTTCCTGGGAGTTCTCCAGCGCGTCCTCCACGGACTGCTTGCCCGCGATGGCCGAGCTGATCTCCTGGGAGACCTTGGTGCCCAGATCGGAGAACTCCGGGATGCCGACGAACTGGATGCCGGGCGCGGGCCGCGGCTGGGTGCCCGGGTCGCGCGGGTCGGCGCCCTCGATCGCCTCGCGGGTGATGTCGGCGAAGGATCCCGCGGCCTTCAGGTAGTCCGGGTTGGAGTACGTCGACGCGCGCTTGCCCGCGGGCGCGTTGGCCCAGCCCAGCTCCTTGCCGACCAGCTCCTCGTACTCCTTGCTCGACGCCCAGGAGATGAACTTCCAGGCGCTCTCCGGCCGTTCGGACGCCTTCTGCACGCCCCACGCCCAGGTGTAGAGCCAGCCGGAGGACTCGGTCTTGTCGACGGGCGCCGGCGCATAGCCGATCTTGCCGCGGACGGGGGAGTCCTCGGCCTCCAGCGAGCCGGTGGCCGCGGTGGCGTCGTACCACATGGCGGTCTTGCCCTGGGTGAGGTTGTTCAGGCACTCGGCGTACCCGGACTGGGCCGCGCCGGCCTCGCCGTGCTCGCGGACGAGGTCGACGTAGAACTTCGCCGCCTTGGTGAACTCGGGCGAGGTGAGCTGCGCCTCCCAGTTCTCGTCGAACCAGGTGCCGCCCATGGTGTTGACCACCGTCGTCAGCGGCGCGATGACCTCGCCCCAGCCGGGCAGGCCGCGCAGGCAGATGCCCTTCATGCCGGGCTCGGCACCGTCCGCCTCGGCGGCGAGGTCGGCGACCTGCTGCCAGGTGGGCTTGTCGGGCATCTTCAGGCCGTTCTCGGCGAAGACGTCCTTGCGGTACATGAGGAACGACGACTCGCCGTAGAAGGGTTCGGCGTACAGCTTGCCGTCCTCGGCCGTCAGCGACTCGCGCATCGGCGCGAGGACGTCCTCCTGGTCGAACTTCGCGTCGTCCGCGGCGTACTCGTCCAGCGGCAGCAGCCAGCCGTTCTCGGCGAAGAAGGGCACCTCGAAGTTGCTGATGGTGGCCACGTCGTACTGGCCCGCCTGGTTGGCGAAGTCCTGGCTGATCTTGTCACGGACCTCGTTCTCCGGCAGCACGGTGAAGTTCACCTCGATGCCGGTCTTCTTCGTGAAGTGCTTGGCCGTCAGCTTCTGCAGCTCGACCATCTGCGGGTTGTTGACCATGACGACGTTGACGGAATCGTCGCCCCCGGAGCTGCCGCCGCCCCCCGCGCCGCTGCACGCGGCGAGCAGGGCCGCGGCGGTGGCCACGGGCACGAGGGTGCGGATGGTGCGCTTGCTGCGGGTCGGAGTGAGCATCGCATGCTCCCAAAGAGGGTCGGGGGCGGGAATCGGGGCGTACGGAGCCGGGCCACCCGGCTTGGTACTCGTCCGGGAAGGCGGGGCGTACACGGGTATGGGATGTGGTGAGCGGACGTGCGGAACGGGTGCCGGTCCCGTCAGGTCCTGATGACCTGCGGGCCGAGCAGCGAATACCGGTGGGCCTCCGCGGCGGGCAGCCCGGTGTCGGTGATGATCACGTCGAACTCCGAGACCTCGGCGAAGCGGCAGAAGCTCACCGCGCCGAACTTGGTGTGGATCCCGGCGAAGACCTTCCGCCGGGCCACCCGCATGGCCTGCGCCTTGACCTCGCTGACCGCCGGGTCCGGGGTGGTCAGCCCGTAGGCGCGGGAGATGCCGTTGGCGCCGACGTACGCCAGGTCGATGACGAAGCCGGCGAGCATCCTGGTCGTCCAGTGGTCCACGGTGGCCAGCGTGCTGCCGCGCACCCGGCCGCCGAGCAGTAACACCGTGACCCGGTCGTCCCCGGCCAGGGCGCTCGCGGTGGCGAGCGAGGCCGTGACGATGGTCAGCGGGCGGGGCCGCGGCAGCGCCTCGGCGATGAGCTGGGGGTTGAAGCCCTCGTCGATGAAGACCGTCTCGGCGTCGCCGAGAAGCTCCGCCGCCGCGGCGGCGATGCGCGACTTCTCCGGCACGTGCATGGTCGTGCGGTACGCGAGCGTGGTCTCGAACCCCGCGCTCTCCACCGGATACGCGCCGCCGTGCGTGCGCCGGACGAGCCCGTGGTCCTCCAGGAGCGTCAGGTCACGCCGCACGGTCTCCCGGGAGACACCCAGGTCGGCGGCGAGCTTGGCGACGTCCACCTTCCCGGTGCGCCGAGCGGTCTCCAGGATGACCCGTCTGCGTTCTTCTCCGTCCACGACGACCACCTGCCTTCGCGGTTTGGCTGTGGGGGGTGTTGTTTCGGAGTGGTGAAGCCCTGCCCGTTCGGGCTTCCGAAGGCATTTCTACCGGCGGCGGAACCCACCGGCCAGGCTTCCTGCAGCGCACGTCGTGACCGACTGTGCCCGCTTTCGCCGCCGTATCGCCGCTGGGAGGCGGCAGTCGGCCGCTTCCGGCGCGCGCCGGGCGTGCCCGCCCCGGCCGGGACGCGTGCCCGTTCGCTGCCCGGTTGGGCAACGGGCGTGGGTTCGGGCCCCGTTCGCTTCGGGAGGTGAACGCGGCGGGATCCGCCGGATCCATTGACGGCGCCCGCGCGAAGGAGTTCACTTTCGCACCGAAACAGGTCTGGACCAAGCTCGATACCCGGCTGACCAGTCGGGACGCCCGGCACCCGCGGCGTTCCCCCGGTCGGCAACCCCCCACCAGAGGATCGAGGCGCACCTTCATGACATCACGGAGCAAACGGCGTCGCCGTACGCCCGCCGTCCTGCTGCTCGCGGCCGTCTGCGCCGGGCTGAGCTGGACACCCGGCTCTGCCGGCGCCGCACCGGACGGCGCCCGGGCTGTGACCTTCGAAGACGACTTCGACGGACCCGCGGGTTCCGCCGTCGACGGCGGCAAGTGGCTGACCGAGACCGGCGACAACGTCAACAATCACGAGCGGCAGTTCTACACCGCGGGCAACGCCAACGCCGCGCTGGACGGCCAGGGGAACCTGGTCATCACCGCGCGCAAGGAGAACCCCGGCGACTACCAGTGCTGGTACGGCCGGTGCGAGTACACCTCCGCCCGGCTCAACACCTCCGGCCGCTTCACCACCACGTACGGCCACGTCGAGGCGCGGATGAAGCTGCCGCGCGGGCAGGGCATGTGGCCGGCGTTCTGGATGCTCGGCGACGACATCGGCCAGGTCGGCTGGCCGGCCAGCGGCGAGATCGACGTGATGGAGAACGTCGGCTTCGAGCCCGGCACCGTCCACGGCACGATCCACGGTCCCGACTACTCCGGCTCCGGCGGCATCGGGGCCGGCTACTCACTGCCGGGCGGCGAGGCGTTCGCCGACGGGTTCCACACCTTCGCCGTCGACTGGTCGCCGAACGAGATCACCTGGTCCGTCGACGGCACCGTCTACCAGACGCGCACACCCGCCGACCTCGGCGGCAAGCGGTGGGTCTTCGACAAGCCGTTCTTCCTCATACTCAACCTCGCGGTCGGCGGCTACTGGCCGGGGGACCCGGACGGCAGCACGTCCTTCCCGCAGCAGCTCGTCGTGGACTACGTCCGCGTCACCACGCCCGGCGCCGCGCGGTAGCCCCGCGGGCCTACGTACGGTAGCTCTGGATCCGGCGGCCGTGGCCGCGTTCGGTCAGCGCCGCGAGGCGCGGCGCGAGCTCGGCCGCGACCTCCGGCACGTCGACGGTGAGCAACCGCCGGTCGCGCATGAGGACCCGGCCGTCGACGATCGTCGTGCGCACGTCGGCGGCGCGGGCACTGTGCACCAGGGTGGCGGCGAGGTCGTGCACGGGCTGCGTGTGGGGCCCCGTCAGATCGACCAGGATCACGTCGGCCCGGCGGCCGGGCGCCAGCGAACCCACCCGGTCGCCGAGACCGACGACCCGCGCGCTCTGGGTCGTCGCGTGGTGCAGCACCTGGCGCGCGGTCGCCCAGGTGGCGTCCCGCTCGGCGGACTTCTGCACCAGCGCGGTGAGGGCCATGCTCTCCCAGACGTCGAGCGTGTTGTTGGACGCGGCCCCGTCGGTCGCCAGCCCCACCGGCACGCCGGCCGCCCGCAGCGCGCGCACGGGCGTGGTGTCCCAGCCGAACTTCAGATAGCCGCGCGGCGCGGTGGCCACCCCGGCGGCCGGCGCCCGGCCCAGCAGCTCGATGTCGGCGTCCGTGAGCCCCGTGCCGTGCGCGATCAGCACGTCGGTGTCGAGGAGTCCGCAGCGCCGGAGCACCTCGATCGGCGTACGGCCGTGCCGGGCGAGGCTGGCCTCGGTCTGCTCCCGGTTCTCCGCGGCGTGCAGATGGACCAGCAGCCCGTGCTCCCGCGCCAGCCGGGCGGTGGCCGCCAGGTCGTCGTCCGTCACGGTGTACGGCGCGTGCGGCGCCAGGCACGTGGTGATCCGCCCGTCCGCGCCGCCGGCGCGGCGCAGCGCGAAGTCCAGCGACCGCTCGCGGCCTTCGGCGCCCTGGGAGGAGAAGTACGCCAGGCCCAGCACCGCGCGCAGCCCGGTGGCCGTGACGGCGTCGGCGACCCGGTCCATGGCGAAGTAGTGGTCGGCGAACGTCGTCACGCCGCCGCGGATCATCTCGGCGCAGGCCAGCAGCGCGCCCAGCTCCACGTCCCGGTCGGTGAGGTTGCTCTCCACCGGCCAGATCCAGTCGTCGAACCACTCCTCGACCGGCACGTCCTCGGCGAACCCGCGCAGGAAGACCATCGGCGCGTGCGTATGGCAGTTGACCAGCCCCGGCATGGCGACCTGGCCGCGGGCGTCGATGCGCTCGGCCGCCGGCACCCGCGCGGCCTCGGCCGCCGTCGTCACCGCCGCGATGGCGCCGTCCCTGATCACGATCCCCGCGTCCTCGGCGAAGTCCACCTCGCCGAGGGGTCCGTGGACCAGCGCGGTGCAGCCCTCGATCACGAGGCCGGCGGGCTCCGCGCCAGGCCCGGGGTCGGCGGTGTGCTCCGGCTGCGCCATGCTCGGCTCCTCGATCGGCCCGGGGATCTCTTCGGGAACGCTACCGGCCGCGACCGGCGGCGCGCGGCGCGTTCCGTCCGTACGCGGACGGCCGCGGGCGGCGCCCGCTGCCGCGGGCCTTGACGCCCGCTGCTCCGAGTGGGTGTATGGGAGCGCTCCCAGAATCCGCGTCAACCGACTTGCGAGGAGCCGCACATGAGCGCACCGAGAACCACACCCCCCACCGCTCGCGGACGCCGCCGGCGCGGCGGGACCCGTACCGGACGCGCCCTGCTCGCCGCCCTGCTCGGCCTGGCCGCCGCCGTCGCCGGGTTCGGCCCCGGCGCGCAGGCCGAGCCCGCCGGCGCGGCCGCAGGGCTGCACACCGAGGGCGGACGGCTGCTGGAGGGCAACGGCAACGACTTCGTGCTGCGCGGCGTGAACCACCCGCACGCCTGGTACACCGGCGAGCTGGACTCGCTGCGCGAGATCAAGCAACTGGGCGCGAACAGCGTGCGCGTGGTCCTGGCCACCGGCGACCGCTGGCCGCGCAGCGACACCGCCGACGTCGACAACGTTGTCTCCCAGTGCAAGGCGAACCGCCTGATCTGCGTGCTGGAGGTCCACGACACCACCGGCTACGGCGAGGAGGGCGCCGCCGTCTCCCTCGACCGCGCCGCCGACTACTGGATCAGCGTCCGCGACGCCCTCGTCGGCGAGGAGGACTACGTCATCGTCAACCTCGGCAACGAGCCGCACGGCAACCAGGGCTACGAGCGCTGGACCGCCGACACCCGGGGCGCCATCGCCAAGCTGCGCGCCGCAGGACTGCGGCACACTCTGATGGCCGACGCCCCCAACTGGGGCCAGGACTGGACGAACACCATGCGCGCCAACGCGCGCGCCGTCGCCGACTCCGACCCGCAGGGCGACACGCTCTTCTCGATCCACATGTACGGCGTCTACGACACCGCCGCGGAGATCGAGGACTACCTGATGTCGTTCACCGAGGCCGGACTGCCCATCGCCGTCGGCGAGTTCGGGCACGACCACTCCGACGGCAATCCCGACGAGGACGCCATCATGCGCCTCACCCGGGAACTGGGCCTCGGCTATCTGGGCTGGTCGTACAGCGGCAACGGCGGCGGCGTCGAATACCTCGACATGGTGCGGAACTTCGACCCGGCCGCGCTGACCGACTGGGGGCGGCGCTTCTTCCAGGGCCAGGACGGCATCGCGGCCACCGCGAAGGAGGCCACCGTCTACGGCGGCTGAGCACCGGCCACCGCCACGCCCGCCCGGCGGTACGGGGCTGGCCCCCGGCCGCCGGACGGGCAGCGGCGCCGTGCCGCCCGGGGACCGGCCCCGTACGGCGGCCACGCCGGGCCCGTACCGCCGCCGCCCGGGCCCGCTCCGGCCCGGGGCGCCGCTCAGCTTCCCGTGCCGCCCGGCCCGCCGAAGCTCGTGTACACCGCCGCCAGGTCCTCGCGGCCGTGCCCCGCCGCCGACGCCTGCCCGTACAGCCCGCGCAGCGCCGCCAGCAGCGTCGTGTCGACCCCCGCGCCGCGGGCCGCGCCGTCGATCAGGTCGACGTCCTTCAGCGCGGCGTCGAGCGCGAACTGCGGCTCGTACGAGCCCGCGAGCATCCCCTCGCCCTTCGCGTGCGCGTACCCGCAGTCCGCGGGCGCGCCCTCGATGGCCGTGAGGAACAGCTTCGGGTCCAGCCCGAGGGCACCGGCCAGGGCGAGCGACTGGGCCGCCGCCGCCGTGATCGAGGCGATCCAGGCGTTGCACGCGAGCTTCAGCGCCGTACCCGCGCCGACCTCGGGACCGGCCCACACGGTCTTCACCGAGATGGCCGCCGTCAGCGGCTCGATCCGGGCGAAGACGGCCGGGTCGCCCGCCGTCAGCAGCGTCAGCCGGCCGGTCTCCGCGGGCTGCCTGGTGCCCAGAAGCATGGCCTCCACCAGCGTGCGCCCCGCCCCCGCGGCCAGCTCGGCGGCCATACGGGTCCCCTCGGGGCCGACGGTGGCCGTCTGCACCCACACGGTGTCCTCGGGCGACGCCGCCAGCGCGTCCCCCAGGACGGCGAGCACGGCGTCCGCGTCGTAGAGCGCGATCAGTACCGCGTCGGCGTCGCGCACCGCCTCCGCCGCGCTCGGCGCGACCCGCGCGCCGTCGGCGGCGAGCGGCCGTGCGCGCTCCGGCGTGCGGTTCCAGACGGTCACCTCGACGCCGCCGCGGAGCAGCGAGCGCGCCATGCCGGCGCCCATCACGCCCGTTCCCAGCACTGCAGCTTTCACCTTGCGGACTCCTCTGTCGTTGCTCGGCCTGCGCGGCGCCGTCCCGGACGGACGGCGGGTCACCACTCCTCGTGTTCGTCCGGGTCGCCGCCCACGCGCCGCTGCGGCCGCCCGGCGACCGCGGCCATCTCGGCGGCCGACAGCTCGAAGCCGAAGACGTCGAGGTTCTCCCGCTGCCGTACCGGATCCGCGGACTTCGGGATGGGCACGGCGTCGAGCTGCGTATGCCAGCGCAGCACCGCCTGGGCGGGCGTCACGCCGTGCGCCTCGGCCACCCGGGCGATCGACGCGTCGCGCAGCACGTCGGTGCCGCGGCCCAGCGGGCTCCAGCTCTGGGTGACGATGCCCTTCCGGGCGTGGTACGAGCGCAGCTCCTCCTGCGGGAAGTGCGGGTGCAGCTCGATCTGGTTGACCGCCGGCAGCACGCCCGTCTCCCGCTCCAGCCGGTCGAGTTGGGCGACGGTGAAGTTGGAGACGCCGATGGAGCGTACGAGGTCCTCCTCGCGCAGCTTGATCATCGCGCGCCAGGAGTCGGTGTACAGGTCCACGCGCGGCAGCGGCCAGTGGATCAGGTACAGGTCGACATAGCCCACGCCCAGCCGCCTGCGGGACTCCTCGAAGGAGGCGAGCGTCTCCTCGTAGCCGTGGTGGCGGCCGGGGAGCTTGGTGGTGACCACGACGTCCTGGCGGGGCACGCCGCTGCGGGCGATGCCGCGCCCGGTGCCCGTCTCGTTGCCGTAGTTGAGCGCGGTGTCGACCAGCCGGTAGCCGGTCTCCAGGGCGGTGGCGACCGCCCGCTCGGCCTGTGCGTCGTCCATCGGGTACGTGCCGAGGCCGAGGGCGGGGAGCTTCGTACCGTCGTTGAGCCTGCGGACCGGGACGCTGGTCACACGTGCTCCTTCCCTTTATCGTACGGTGCGTTCAGTATAAGGCGGACGCCGGAGGCGGGCATGGGCGAAACGGGCGGGCCGCGCGCGCCGCGGGGCCGGCCGCGCAGCGAGCGGGCCAGGGCCGCGGTGCTCGCCGCCGCCACGGAACTGCTGGTGGCCGGCGGGGTGCAGGCGGTCACCATGGAGGCGATAGCCGCCAGGGCGCGGGTCAGCAAGTCGACGGTCTACAAGTGGTGGCCCACGCGCGGGCACGTGATGCTCGACAGCCTGGCGCACGTCACCGGGGACCCGCCCGCCGGGCCGGCCGCCGGCGCGAGCCTCGCCGACGCCCTCGCCGCCGAGGCCGGCGCGCTCGTCCGGGTCTTCCGCGACACCGCCGCCGGGCCCCTGGTGGCCGACCTCGCCGCCGCCGCGCAGGCCGACCCGGGTATCCGTTCCGCGCTCGACGAGCGATGGGTGCGCCCGCGCCGCGCCGCCTGCGCCCGGCTGCTCCACGACGCCGTGGCCCGCGGCGAACTGCGGCCGGACACCGATGTCGCGGCCGCCCTCGACCAGCTTTTCGCGCCCGTCTACCACCGGCTGCTCTTCGGCCACGCCCCGCTCGCCGAGGACCTCGCCGCCACCCTCGTACGCCAGCTCCTCGACGGTCTCGGCGGCGACCGCGTGCGATCGGACGAAGATCGGTGATCAACCGGGCGACAGTCCCGCACCCGACCTATTCGGTGCAAGAACTCCCTTACGTCCCCAGCGGGGTGGCCGGGTGTCCGCGGACTGGACGCGATCGCACGGCGGGCCGTAGCGTGCTCTTCCGCGCGGGCGGACAGCGAAGGCAAGTGGTCGGCCTCCCGATCAACCGGCACCTGGGGGGTGCTTACCGAATGGATCCGTTCTGTGTGCGCCCGGCCAGCGGGCCACGGACGGGCTGACCGGGCATGGCGGAAGCTGACGCACCGCTCGCGGAGGCGATACGCGCCGCACGGGCCGGCGACGAGACCGCGTTCGTGCACCTGTACAGAGCCCTGCACCCCTGCCTCGTCCGCTACGTCGGCACCCTCGTCGGCGATGCCGCGGGCGACGGCGACGCCGAGGAGGTCACCGCGGGAGCCTGGCAGGACATCGCACGCGATCTGCGCGCGTTCGACGGTGACGCCCTGAGCTTTCGCGCCTGGTGCGCCCGCATCGCCCGCACCCGCGCGCTCGCGCACCTCCGCGACCGCCCGGGCCCCGGTCCCGGTCCGCGGGGCTCCGGCGGCGTCCCGAGCCCCCAGGGGGTCCCGGGGCGGCCGGAGGGCGGGCGTAGCCTTGCCCTGATCGCCTGGCTGCCGCGCGCGGAAGCCGACGCCGTCGCGCTGCGGGCGATCGTGGGGCTGGACGCCGAGCGAGCCGCCTACGTGCTCGGCACGAGCCCCGCCGCGGCCCGCTCCGCCACCCTGCGCGGTCTGCGCCTGCTGGCGGACCAGCTCGGCGACGCCGCGGCCGGCGCCTGTCCGGCCGGCGCACCGGCAGAGGACGTGACCTGCACGGCCACGTGGATGCTCAGGGGTATCTGATGGGCGACGACGACCGGAACACCTGGCTCGACCAGCGCGCCGCCGAGCGGCTGATCGCCGGCGAGCAGTTGGACGCCGGGCCCGTGCTGCCGCCCGCCGACCGGGACACCGCCGAGCGGCTGGCCGCGCTGCTGGACACCGCGGCCCGCGCCGCCCGCCCGGCGCTCGACACCGAACTGCCGGGGGAGCAGGCGGCGCTGGCCGCGTTCCGCGCCGCCCGCGCCGCGGATGCCGCGGGACCGGCGGGATCGGCCCGCGGCGAGGAGGCCGCCAACGGCCGGGAGGTGAACGGCCGGGCCGTCAACGGCCGGGCCGCCAACGGTTCCCGCCCCGGCTGCGAGGCCCGCGTGCCGGGACGGCGGGTGCCCGTCGAGCCGGTGGTGCGGCTCGCGCCGTCGTCCGCGGGGGCCGCCCCCGTACGCCGTACGCCCCGGCGGCTGCGGCGCCTGCGCACCGCCGCCGCGGTCACCGCGGCCGGCTGCGTGCTCGGCGGCGTCGCGCTCGGGGCCGGCGCGATCCTGCGTACGCCGCCCGACGCTCCCGGCCCCTCCACGGGACCCGCCGTCTCGCCGACGGCCACCCCGGAAACGGACCCCACCGGTGGCGACCACGCCGACGAGGGCGCCGCGTCCGCGGGCGGCAGCCGGCTGGACGACAGACCCGAGGGCAGACGCGACGAGCCGGACACCCGCACCGCGCCCGGCGGCGCCGCCGCCGGGCCGGACGGCACGCGGGACGAGGACGCCGGCCAGGGCGGCTCTGGCCAGGGCGAGGAGCGGGGCGCGCCGGGCAACGCGGTGCGGCGGCATTGCGAGAAGTTCCTCGCCGAACGCGACGGCGAGGGTCCGGTCAACGACAACAGGTCCTGGAACCGGCTCGTCCGCGAGGCCGGCGGCGAGGAGGCCGTCGCCGGCTTCTGCGAGAAGCACTTCGGCGACGGCGCCGGGAGCGACCACGGCACGAGCGACGGCGGCCACGGCGAGGACGACGAAGGCGACGAGGACGACTGAGCGCCCGGCGCCGGGCCCGTACGCCCTCACCCGAACTGCGTCAGCACCATCGTCACCAGCCACAGCACGATGGCGCACCCGATCGTGACCACCGGCCAGCTCCGCGCCGTCTCGCCCAGCGGATGCCGCCGCCGGACCGAGGTCCACACCACCCAGAACGCCTCCGCCTCAGCGGGCTCCACGCGCTCACCGTCCAGCAGCCACAGCGCGGGCGCGTCACCGCCCGGCGCCGCCAAGCCCGAGGGCGCGCGGTCGTCGCGCACCCGCCCGACCTCCTTCACCAGCCGGCCGCCGCAGTAGCTCTCGCGTCGGATCAAGGGCCGTTCCTCTCGGTGGCGGATGCCGCGAAATGACGGTGCACGGGCAAGGAAGTCGATCATAAGGTGGGCCGGTGACGGACGACGAACGCGAGCGCCTGCGGGCGACCTTCACCGAGGCGCCGGAGCTCTACGACCGGGCCCGGCCCCGCTACCCGGGGGAGATGTACGACGACCTCGACGCCGCCGTGCCCGGCGGCCTCGGTCCCGGCTGCCGGGTGCTGGAGATCGGCTGCGGCACCGGGCAGGCCACCGTGCCGGTCGCCGAGCGCGGCTGCCGGGTGACCGCGGTGGAACTGGGCGCGGGCATGGCGCGGGTGGCGCGCCGCAACCTCGCCGCGTTCCCGGACGTGCGGGTCGAGAACGCGGTGTTCGAGGAGTGGCCGCTGCCGCCCGAACCGTTCGACGTGGTGCTCGCCGCCACCGCGTTCGCCTGGGTCGACCCCGCGGTCCGGGTACCGAAGTCGGCGGACGCGCTGCGCCCCGGCGGGGTGCTGGCGACCATCCGCACCCACCATGTGGCCGGCGGCAGCGAGGAGTTCTTCGCCGCGGCACAGGACTGCTACGAGCGCTTCGACCCGGCGACCCCGCCGGGCCTGCGGCTGCGGCCCGCGGATGCCGTCCCCGAGGACCGCGACGACCTGCGCGGCGAGGAGCGCTTCGCGGCGCCGGTCTTCCACCGGTACGAGTGGGAGCTGCCGTACTCCACCGCGGAGTACCTCGACGTGCTGCGCACGTACTCCGGCCACCGGGCGCTGCCCGCCCCGGCCAGGGACGCGCTGCTCGCCTGCCTCGCCGGCCTGATCGACGGGCGGCACGGCGGCCGGATCGTCAAGCGCTACCTCACCGAGCTGCGGATCGCCCGCCGCCTCGGCTGACGGGCCGTCAGCCGTCCCGGTAGCGCAGCAGCAGCATCGCCGCGTCGTCGTGCAGCGGCGCCCGGACGTGCTCGATCACGTCCTGGCGCAGCGCGGTCAGAGCCCCCTCCGGGTCGGGGTCCTTGAGCAGCCGGGCCCGCTGCTCCAGCGGGTAGAAGGCCCCGGCACGGTCGCGGGCCTCGGTGACGCCGTCGGTGTAGAACAGCAGTTGGTCTCCGGGCGCGAACCCCGCCGTGTGCGGCTGCGGCTGGGCGACGCCGTGCTCCCCGAGACCGAGCGGTAAAGCCCGCTGCGGCGGAGCGAGATAGCGGACGTCGCCGTCCTGGCGCACCGCCAGCGGCGCGGGGTGCCCGAAGTTGAGCAGCGTCACCTCCTGGCCGGAGCCCACCTCGGCGAGGATGGCGGTGACGAACTTCTCGCCGTCGAGCTGCCGGTCGAGTGCCCGCTCCAGCCGCTCCCCGACGGCCGTCAGGTCCGGTTCGTCGTACGCCGCCTCGCGGAAGGCGCTGAGCACCACCGCCGCGGTCTCCACGGCCTCCAGGCCCTTGCCCTGTACGTCCCCGACGATCAGCCGGACGCCGGCCGGCGAGGTCACCACCTCGTACAGGTCGCCCCCGATCCGCGCCTCGGCCACGGCCGAGGTGTACGAGACCGCCGCCCGCAGCCGCCCGGCGCTGCGGGGCACCGGGCGCAGCAGCACGCGCTGCGCCACCTCGGCGATCGACCGCACGCTGGCGAGTTCCTCCTCGCGGCGATGTCGCATCCGCACCGCGAGCAGGGCGGCCACCGTGACGCCGACGACGGACAGCAGGGCCACGTAGCCGCGCCGCGACTCGAACATCACGTCGGAGATGCCCAGCAGGACGCAGAGCACCAGCGCGATCCCGCCGACGAACACCGTGCGCTGCCAGCCGCCGACCAGGCCGGCGAAGGCCGGCCCGAGCGAGACCAGGGGGAGGAACCCGACGTCGGGTCCCGCGGTGACGTCCACGATCGCGACGCAGCCCATGACTGCGTACGGCAGCGCGTTGAGCGTGCGGTGATGCGGCAACTTCCGGTCGGTCATGCGCTACTCGCTACTCCAGCCGCTGGTCGGCTCTGCACCTCGGACGGCGCGGAGATACGGCCCCCGTCGCGGCCGGCCCCACTCCCGTGAGGCTAGGCAAGGATCGGCCCATCCGGGACCGATGCGGCCGAATCGTTGCCTGTCCGGCACCGGGCCCGGTGCCCCGGCCGTCGTACGGCCGGGGCAAAACCCCCGCAACCGGGCGGTCGGCGGCGGCGGTTCCCGCCGGGCGTGGCCGGATCCGAACGGGCCACGGTCGGAGCAGGTCGCGACGCGAACGAACGTCCATTGTTCCGCAGACGCGGCCCCGCCGTCATGGGTCCGGACGGGGTAGGACGACCGGCTTCCATGCGGCGCCCCGCCCCGCGGCCCGGTACGTGCTCCCGTGCTGAAGCAATCACTCCGGTACAACGCGAGGTTGTCCTACCGGGCGTGTTCGTTGTTTGAAACGGCCCGCGACCTGGGGATTTGATGGCGCTCCTGACAACGCCCCGTTGTGTGAGGAGCCGTCGTGGCCAAGCCGCCTTTTACGCATCTGCATGTGCACACGCAGTATTCGCTGCTGGATGGGGCGGCGCGGTTGAAGGATATGTTCGCGGCGTGTCGTGAGATGGGGATGTCGCATATCGCGATGACGGATCATGGGAATCTTCATGGTGCGTATGACTTCTTTGTGCAGGCGTCGGCGGCGGGGGTGACGCCGATCATCGGTATCGAGGCGTATGTGGCGCCGGAGTCGCGGCGGAACAAGCGGAAGGTGCAGTGGGGGCAGCCGCATCAGAAGCGTGATGACGTGTCGGGTTCCGGTGGGTATACGCACAAGACGATCTGGGCGTCTTCGCGTACGGGTTTGCATAATTTGTTCCGGTTGTCGTCTGATGCGTACAAGGAGGGGTGGCTGCAGAAGTGGCCGCGGATGGACAAGGAGGTGATCGCGGAGCATGCGGAGGGGTTGATCGCTTCTACGGGGTGTCCTTCGGGTGAGGTGCAGACGCGGTTGCGGCTGGGGCAGTTCGACGAGGCGCTGGCGGCGGCGGCGTGGTATCAGGAGGTGTTCGGGAAGCAGCGGTATTTCCTGGAGCTGATGGATCACGGGATCGAGATCGAGCGGCGGGTGCGGGACGGGCTGCTGGAGATCGGGCGGAAGCTGGGGATTCCGCCGCTGGTGACGAATGATTCGCATTACACGTATGCGCAGGAGGCGGGGGCGCATGATGCGTTGTTGTGTATTCAGACGGGGAAGAATCTTTCCGATCCGGATCGGTTCAGGTTCGATGGGACGGGTTATTACCTGAAGTCGACCGAGGAGATGTATGCGGTCGATTCGTCGGATGCGTGGCAGGAGGGGTGTGCGAACACGCTGCTGGTGGCGGAGCAGATCGACACCTCGGGGTGGTTCGAGAAGCGCGACCTGATGCCCCGCTTCGAGGTCCCCGAGGGCTACAGCGAAGTCACCTGGTTCCGCGAGGAAGTGTGGAACGGCATGCGCCGCCGCTATCCGGACGGCTGGGACGAGAACTACCGCAAGCAGGCCGAGTATGAGATGGACGTCATCGTCCAGATGGGGTTCCCGGGGTACTTCCTGGTGGTCGCGGACTTCATCATGTGGGCGAAGAACAACGGGATCGCGGTGGGCCCGGGACGTGGCTCGGCGGCGGGATCGCTCGTGTCGTACGCGATGGGGATCACGGACCTGGACCCGATCGAGCACGGGCTGATCTTCGAGCGGTTCCTCAATCCGGAGCGGGTGTCGATGCCGGATGTCGACATCGACTTCGACGAGCGCAGGCGGGCGGAGGTGATCCGCTACGTCACGGAGAAGTACGGCGCCGACAAGGTCGCGATGATCGGTACGTACGGCACGATCAAGGCGAAGAACGCGATCAAGGACTCCGCGCGGGTGCTGGGCTATCCGTACGCGATGGGCGACCGGATCACCAAGGCCATGCCCGCCGACGTCGGCGGCCACGGCATCGACCTCGCGGGCATCACCGACCCCGCGCACCCCCGCCACGCCGAGGCGGGCGAGGTCCGGTCGATGTACGAGAACGAGCCGGACGTGAAGAAGGTCATCGACACCGCGCGCGGAGTGGAAGGACTCGTGCGCCAGATGGGCGTGCACGCGGCCGGCGTGATCATGTCCAGCGAGCCGATCGTGGACCACGTCCCGGTCTGGGTGCGCCACAGCGACCAGGTGACGATCACGCAGTGGGACTACCCGACCTGCGAATCGCTCGGCCTGCTGAAGATGGACTTCCTCGGCCTGCGCAACCTCACCATCATGGACGACGCCGTGAAAATGGTGCGCGCCAACAAGGGAACCGACATCGAGCTGCTGTCCCTGCCGCTGAGCGACGCCAGGACCTTCGAGTTGCTGGGCCGCGGCGACACCCTCGGCGTCTTCCAGTTCGACGGCAGCGCGATGCGCTCCCTGCTCCGGCTCATGCGCCCCGACCACTTCGAGGACATCACCGCCGTCACCGCCCTCTACCGGCCGGGTCCCATGGGCATGAACTCGCACATCAACTACGCGCTGCGCAAGAACGGCCGCCAGGAGATCACCCCGATCCACCCGGACCTCGCCGAGCCGCTGAAGGAAGTCCTCGACATCACCTACGGGCTCGTCGTCTACCAGGAACAGGTGCAGAAGGCCGCGCAGGTGCTCGCCGGCTATTCGCTGGGCCAGGCGGACCTGCTGCGCCGGGCGATGGGCAAGAAGAAACAGGAAGTGCTCGACAAGGAGTTCGTCCCCTTCCGCGACGGCTGCCGGCAGCGCGGCTATACGGACGAGGCGGTGCAGGCGGTCTGGGACGTGCTGGTGCCCTTCGCCGGCTACGCGTACAACAAGGCGCACGCGGCGGCGTACGCGCTCGTGTCGTACTGGACGGCGTATCTCAAGGCGAACTACCCCGCCGAGTACATGGCCGCGCTGCTGACATCCGTGCGCGACGACAAGGACAAGTCCGCGGTCTACCTCAACGAGTGCCGGAAGATGGGCATCAAGGTGCTCCCGCCGGATGTCAACGAGTCCGACGCGAACTTCACTCCCCGCGGCGACGACACGATCGTGTTCGGCCTCACCGCCGTGCGCAACGTCGGGCAGAACGTCGTGGACTCCATCGTGCGCGGCCGGCAGTCCAAGGGCCCCTATGTCTCCTTTCCCGACTACCTCGGCAAGTCCGAACCGGTCGTCTGCAACAAGCGCACCACCGAATCGCTGATCAAGGCCGGCGCCTTCGACGCCCTCGGACACACCCGCAAAGGTCTCCTCGCCCGGTACGAGCCGATGATCGACGCCGTCGTCCAGGTCAAGCGGAAGGAGGCGGAGGGGCAGTTCGACCTCTTCGGCGGCATGGGCGACGAGGCCGCGGCGGACGAGCCGGGCTTCGGGCTCGACGTGCAGTTCACCGACGAGGAGTGGGAGAAGTCCTATCTGCTCGCCCAGGAGCGGGAGATGCTCGGGCTCTACGTCTCCGACCACCCGCTCTTCGGCATCGAGCACGTCCTGGACGACAGGGCCGACGCCTCCATCGCCGCGCTCAACGGCGGTGATCACGCCGACGGGGCGATCGTCACGATCGGCGGCATCATCTCCGGACTGCAGCGCAAGATGACCAAGCAGGGCAACGCCTGGGCCATCGCCACCGTCGAGGACCTCGGCGGCTCCATCGACTGCATGTTCTTTCCGGCCACGTACCAGTTGGTCTCCACCCAACTCGTCGAGGACGCCATCGTCTTCGTCAAGGGACGGCTCGACAAGCGCGAGGACGTGCCCCGGCTGGTCGCCATGGAACTCGCCGTCCCCGACCTCAGCACCGCGGGCGAACGCGCCCCCGTCCGCCTCGACATCACCGAGGCCCAGGTCACGCCCGAGTCCGTGGCCCGCCTCAAGACGGTGCTCCAGGCCCACCCCGGCCCGTCCGACGTGCACTTGCGGGTGCGCGGCCGGTCCCGTACGACGGTCTACCGCCTCGGCCACCGCATCGCGCCGCGCCCGGAGTTCTGGGCGGATCTGAAGGCGGCGGTCGCGGTGACCAGGGAGCCCGGCGCGTAGCGGGCGCCGCCGCGGTCAGGCGCGCGGAGCCGTCGCCTTCGCGCCCGTGTACGCGACGTCGTGCTCCCAGCGCGACCGCGGCTGGGTGTGCAGCCGCCAGTAGTGCTCCGCGATGAGGTCCGGGTCGAAGTCCGTGCCGGGCGCCACCGCCCCGTCGACCGTCACCGTCGCGACGTGCACACCGCCGGGCCCGTACTCCAGGTCCAGCAGTCGCGCCAGCGTGCGCACCCCGGCCTTGCCCAGCGAGAGGCTGACGTACGCCGGCTTCGGCTCGGGCATGCCGCCGGTGAGGAGGAACGAGCCGCCGCCGCGCCGGGCCATCGCCGGCGCCAGGTGCGCGGCCGCGGTCAGCGCGCCGCCGACGTTGACGGCCCAGGCGTCCAGCAGGGCGCTCTGGGCCAGCTCGCCGAGCGCGTCGGCGCGGACGAGCGCCGCGTTGTAGACGACGGCGTCGGGCACCCCGAACCTGCCGGTCGCGGCATCGAGCGCGGAGCGCAGCACCGCCTCGTCGGCGACGTCGGCGACCAGCGGCAGCACCCCGGACCCCGGCGCAGCGCCGGTACCCGCGGCGGCGACCCCCTCGGCGACATGCGCGAGCGTGCGCTCGGAACGCGCCACCAGCGCGACGGGCAGGCCCTCCCGGGCGAACCGGCGGGCGACCGCGGCGCCGATCCCGGGTCCGGCGCCGATGACCACCGCTCCTGCCATGACCTCTCCTTCCTCTCCCCGCGGATGATCCGCGGCTCCGGCGACGTTAAGGGGTGCCACCGGTGTGAAGGTCAAGAGAGAGGACGGGGACGGCATGCGGATCGGCGAGCTGGCCCATCGTTCCGGCGTGAGCCGGCGACTGCTGCGCTACTACGAGGAGCAGGGGCTGCTGCACCCCGTCCGGCTGCCCAACGGCTACCGCGAGTACACCGACGGCGACGTCGACGCCGTGCGGCACATCCGCGTGCTGCTCGACGCGGGCCTGCGCACCGGGGTCATCGCGGGGATCCTGGACTGCGTCGCCGGCGACGGCACCCCGTACCGCCTGACGACGACCGGCTGCCCCGGCGTGGTGGCCCGGCTGAGCCGGGAGCATGCCAGGATCACCGCCGACATCGACCGCCTCGCCCGGTCCCGGGGACTGCTCGCCGGCCTGCTGGACACCGCCGCGCCGGACGCCGCCACGCCGAAGGACGCCGTACCCGACGCCGACGTGCCGGACGGCTCGCGCCCCCGGGCGATGTGACCCGGAGCGCTGCCGGCGTCAGCGCGGCGCCGGGCGGCCGCTGGCTGCCTCGTACCAGGCGAGCGAGCCGCTGATGCGGGTGGCCAGGGCCGTCTCGCGGCGGCGCGTGGCGCCGTCGAGGGCCTCGCGCAGGTTGGCGATCTCCGCGTCCAGCCGGCCGATCCAGCGCTGGCGCGCGTGGCCCGCGCGCTCCGCCTCCGCGCACTCCGCGAGCCGGACGTAGTAGTCGTCGCGGCGCCGCAGCACCTCCGCCGTCTCACCGGCCTCCTCCAGCCGCTCCCAGGCGTACGCGGCGACCGTCTCCAGCAGCCGGAAGCGCTCCCCGTCCCGGGAGACCAGCGACCGGTCGACCAGCCGCGCCAGCAGCCCCGGCACCTCCTCGGCCGTCAGCCCCGCGGGCGGCGCCTGCTCGCCGCCGGCCTCGATGGACACCCCGCCGTCCGGGCCCGCGCCGGTGTCCGCGCACACGTAGATCGCCCCGCTCAGCGTGCAGCCCGCGCCGTGCACCGCCAGCCGCCGCAGCGCCGCGCGCTCCCGGTCGTCCAGCAGCCGCCAGCTCCACTCCAGGGCCGCCCGCAGGGTGCGCTGCCGCTCCGGCAGGCCGCGCGGTCCTTCGTCCAGGAGCCGGAAGCGGTCGTCGAGCCCGGCGGCCAGGCCCCGTACGCCCAGGCCGCGGACGCGGGAGGCGGCCAGCTCCAGCGCCAGCGGGATGCCGTCGAGCCGGCGGCACACCTCGGCGACCTCCGCCGCGTTCCCGGCGCCGAGCGCGAAGCCCGGCGCGGACGCGGCGGCACGGTCGGCGAAGAGCCGCACCGCGTCCGCCTCGGCGAGCGGCGCCACCGCCCGTACCACCTCGCCCGCGACGCCCAGCGGCTCCCGGCCTGTGGCCAGCACCCGCAGGCCCGGCGCCGCGCGCAGCAGCCGGTCGGCGAGCTTGGCCGCCTGCTCGACGACGTGCTCCGCGTTGTCGAGCAGCAGCACCGCGGGGGCGTCGCCCAGCGCCGCGGCGATCCGGTCCTCGTCGGGCACCCCGAACGCCGTCGCCACCACGTCGGCGACGCTCCCGCCACCGGCGCCCGCCAGTTCCGCGACATAGCCCGGCTCGGGGCGCTCGCCCAGCACGGCGAGCGCCAGCCGGGTCTTGCCCACGCCGCCGGGCCCGGTGAGCGTCACCAGCCGCTCCCCGCCGAGCAGCGGCCCGAGTTCCGCCAGCTCCGCCGCCCGGCCGACCAGCGGCGTCAGCGGCACGGGCAGCCGCGGCGGGCGCAGCCGCGGCGCCGCGGGCCGCGCGGCGGCCAGCGCCTCGTCGCCCGCCAGGATCCGCTGCTGCAACCCGGCCAGCTCCGGCCCCGGGTCGAGCCCCGCCTCCTCGCGCAGCCGCACCCGCAGCGCGCGGTAGGCGGCCAGCGCCTCGCTCTGCCGGCCGGAGCCGTACAGCGCCCGCATCAGCAGCCCGGTCAGCCGCTCGCGCACCGGATGGGCGCCCACCAGGTCCGTCAACTCGGCCACCAGCGGCCCGTGTTCGCCCAGCTCCAGCCGGGCCCGCGCCAGCTCCTCCAGTGCGGTCAGCCGCTGCTCCTCCAGCCGTGCGGCGGTGGCGCGGGCGAAGGGCGCGTCCTCGTACGGGCTGAAGGCGGGCCCGCGCCACAGCGCCAGCGCCTCGGTGAGCAGGTCGGCGGCGCGCGCGGGACCCGGCGCCGTACGGGCCCGCCGGACCAGCTCCGCGAAGTCCCCGGCGTCGGTGGCGGCCTGAAGCACGTACCCCGAGGGGCCCGAGGCGACCAGTTCGCGTCCGCCCGGCTCGGCGTCGCCCAGCGCCCGGCGCAACTGGGAGACCTTCGCCCGGAGCGCGCCCGTCGGCTTCCCCGGCGGATGGGCGTCCCACAGGTCGTCGACCAGTCGCCACGGCGGCACCGGCCGCCCCTCGCGGGCGAGCAGCGCGGCCAGCAGCACGCGTACCTTCAGCTCCGGGACCCGCACCGGCCGTCCGTCGTCGGTCCAGACCCGCACGGGACCGAGCACTCCGAAGCGCATGACACCACCATAAGCAAACCCGAACACCGTGCGGCGACCGTGAACCCATGACCACGACCACCGCCACGAAGGCCGGGCCCCGGGCATGGCTCGGCCTGAGCGTCCTCGCCCTGCCCATGCTGCTCGCCTCGGTCGACAACAGCGTGCTCTACCTCGCGCTGCCGCATCTGACCGCGGATCTGGAGCCGTCCCCCACCCAAGTCCTGTGGATCATGGACGTCTACGGGTTCATGATGGCCGGCTTCCTCATCACCATGGGCACCCTCGGCGACCGGATCGGCCGGCGCCGGCTGCTCACCATCGGCGCGGCGGCCTTCGGCGCCGCGTCGGTGCTCACCGCGTACGCGGTGAGCGCGGAGATGCTCATCGCCGCCCGCATCCTCCTCGGCATCTCGGCCTCCGCGCTCGCGCCCTCGGCGCTGGCCCTGGTCGGCACCATGTTCACCGACGCGCGCCAGCGCGCCCTGGCCATCGGCGTGTTCACCGCCTGCTTCATGGGCGGCGCGGCGCTCGGCCCGGTCGTCGGCGGGGTGATGCTGGAGAACTTCTGGTGGGGCTCGGTCTTCCTGCTCGGCCTGCCGGTGGCGCTGCTGCTGGTGCTCACGGCCAGGCCGCTGCTGCCGGAGTCGGGCGGCGAGGGGGGCGAGGGCGGCGGGCGGCTCGACCCGGCGAGCGTCGGGCTGTCGCTGCTGGCGGTCATCCCGCTCGTGTACGGGCTGAAGGAGCTGGCCGACGAGCCGGACGCGCGGGCGGCCCTGGCCATCGCCGCCGGGCTCGCCTTCGGCTACGCCTTCGCCCGCCGCCAGCTCCGGCTGGCCGAACCGCTGCTCGACCTGCGGCTCTTCCGCAACCGCTCGTTCTCCGCGGCGCTGGTGGTGCTGCTGTTCACGATGCTCGTACAGGGCGGCAGCTACTTCTTCTTCAGCCAGCACCTCCAGTTGATCGAGGGCTTCTCGCCGCTGAAGGCCGGGTTCTGGATGGCGCCGCCCGCGCTGGCGCTGGTCGCCGGTTCCCTGCTGGCGCCGGTGATGGCGCGGACGGTGCGGCCCGCGGTCGTGGTCGGCGCGGGCCTGGCGTTCTCCGCGGCCGGGTTCCTCTCCGTCGCCGTCAGCGACGACCTCGTACCGCTGGTGATCGGGTTCACGGTGGGCTTCCTCGGCGCCGCGCCGGTCGGCGCGCTGGGGCTGAACCTCATCGTGGGCAGCGCGCCCCGGGAGAAGGCCGGCTCCGCCTCGGCCACCGCGGAGAGCAGCGGCGAGATGGGCATCTCGCTGGGCATCGCCGTCTTCGGCAGCCTCGGCGCGGCCGTCTACACCGCCGGGTTCGACGGTCCGGCGGGGGCGCCGGAGCGGGCGGGGGAGTCCCTCGCCGACGCCGAGGCAGCGGCCGCCGAGTTGCCCGGGCGCCTCCGCGGCGAACTGCTCGACGCCGCCCACGCGGCCTTCGGCTCCGGGATGACCGCCGTCGCCGTGGCCGCCGCCCTGGTCTGCGCGGGCCTCGCGGTGCTGGCCGCCGTGCTGCTGCGGCACCTCCGCCCGATCGGCACGGAGGACGACGGCGGCTGAGCCGCAGGGCCGGGGAGAGGGCCGCGGGTCAGGACTGCGGATCGGGGCTCGGGGTCAGGGCTGCGTCGCCGCGCGCTCGGCGGCGCTGCGCAGGACGCAGAACTCGTTGCCCTCCGGATCGGCGAGGACGGCCCAGCCGGTGCCGTCCGGGTTGCGGTGGTCGGCGACGAAGGACGCGCCGAGGCCGAGCAGCCGCTCGACCTCCTCCTCGCGCCCCGTCTCCGGGCGCAGGCACAGATGGATCCGGTTCTTGCCGGTCTTCCGCTCCGGCACCTGGTTGAAGTGCAGCACCGGCCCCTCGGGCAGGAGCACCTGCGTCTCCGGCGAGCCCGGTCCGTCCTCCGGATGGACCGGGCTGCCGGTCACCTTGCTCCAGAAGAGCGACAGCCCGTAGGCGTCGGCACAGTCGATCGCGATGTTCTGCACCACCGAGGTCATGGACGCACCCTGCCTCAGCACCCCGCGCGCCGCCACCGTATTACGCCCCGGCGGCCCGCCGCCGTCAGGCGGACTCCGCCGCGGCCAGCAACTGGTCCTCCGTGGTCCCGCGGCGCCAGTAGCCGGAGAACGTCACCGCCCTGCGGTCGAAGCCCCGTTCGCGCACCAGATGGCGGCGCACCGCCCTGACCGTCGCCGACTCCCCGGCGACCCAGGCGTACGGCGCGCCCCCGGGCAGCTCCGCGGCCCGTACGGCCTCCGCCACCGGCGCGTCCTCGCCGCGTACGAGCCAGGTCACCTGCGCGTCCGCCGCGGTCGCCGGCTCCAGGCGGTCGCCGGCGTCGGCGACCTCGATCCAGGCGCGTACGGGCAGCTCCGCGGGGAGCGCCGCGAAGATGCCGGCGACCGCGGGCAGCGCGGTCTCGTCGGCGGTGACCAGCAGCCAGTCGGTGCCGGCCGGCGGGCGGAAGTCGTACGCCACGTTCTCCGCGACGATCGGGGCCAGCACACTGAGCCGGTCGCCGGGCGCGGCGTGCAGCGCCCAGCGGGATCCCGGGCCGGTCTCGCCGTGCACGGCGAAGTCGACCACGAGCCGGTCGGGGTCGCGGGTGAGGCTGCGCGTCGTGTACGTGCGCATGATGCCGCGCACCGCGGGGTCGAGCGCCTGCCAGGCCGGGTACCAGTTGCCGCCGTCGTCGTCCGGCATCACCGGCGCGTCCTGGCCGGGGTGCGGGAAGAAGAGCTTGATGCGCTGGTCGCGGCCCGCGGACTCCATTGAGGCCAGCGCGGGGCCCGCGAACGCGACCCGGATCATGGTGGGCGACAGGCGCTCGACGCCGGCCACGACGATGTCGAAGAAACGGAACGGGGCGACGGTCGCGGTGCTCACCCGACCACCTGCTTCGCGTCGCGCAGGGCGTCGGCCAGCGTCTCCATGAGCGGCGCGTGGCCGGCATAGCTGTGGTGCGCCTCGCTCTGCCACCCGATCACCTGCCCGGCGGCGACCGCGGGCAGCCGGCGCCAGGTCGGCTTGGACTCCGCGAGCTGGTCCGGCTGGAGGTTGCCGGTGCGCCGGTCGACCATGACGACGTCGGCGCGGTACCGGTCGACGGTCTCCCAGCTCGACTCCTCCCAGAAGCCGCGCTCGCCGGGGTTGTCCAGGGCGACGAACTCGACGCCGAGTTCCTCGTAGTAGCGCAGGTCGCCGAAGTCCCGGGCGACGGCGGCGTAGAGCATCTCGGGGCTTGCGGAGACGGCGAGGACCTTCAGCCCGCGGCGGTCCTCCGCGGTCTTGGCCAGCGTCTGCGACGCCTGCTCGAAGCGGGACTTGGCGCGCACGACCTTCTCGGCCCCCAGATCGGCGCCGAGCGCCGCGGCCAGCTCCGCGTAACGCTCGATGGCGGTCTTGAGGGAGGTGCCGGAGGTGCGGATGCCGACGGCGGGGGCGAGGGAGGTGATCTCCTCGGTGCTCTCCTCCGGCACGTACCAGAGCACCGGCGGCTCCTGCATGTTGGTGACCAGCAGCTCCGGGCGGAGCGAGGCGTACTTCTCGACGTTGAACTGGCCGTAGGTGTTGCCGAGGACGGTCAGTGCGCCGACGTCGAGGTCGCCGGCCTGGAGGTCGCGGTCGCCGTCGGGCGTCGTGGTGGGGCCGAAGACGCCGGTGCACTCGATGCCGAAGTCGTGCAGCGCGGCGGCCGCCGCGACGTAGCCGACGATGCGCTCGGGCGTGCGGTCCGCCTTCGCGACCTCACCGCGGTCGTCCTTGAAGCGCCAAGTCCCGCCCGCGCCACCGGAGTCCGATCCGCCGGAGCCGGAGTCGCCGCCGCAGGCGGCGAGCGCGGCGCCGAGGCCGAGCGCCCCGCCGGCGGCGAGCAGGCCGCGGCGGGTGGGGTGGGCGACGTCGGGGCGTGGCCGGAAGCGGCTGTCGCGTATCAACATGAAGGTTAGGCTAACCTAACTGTCACGGGCCGGGGGAGCGGCCCGGCCCGTGACGGTCGCCCGGCCCCCACTCCGGACGTACCCGCGGCCCGACTGCCCGGCGGACGGCGGCGGTTCAGCGCGGTGTCTCCGGCTCGCGCAGCGGCCCCAGGAGCAGCAGCCCCACCGCCGGCAGGGCGATCAGCTGGCTGAGCGCCGCGGTGAACGACGTCGCGTCCGCGAGCACGCCGATGGCCGGGCTCGCCAGCCCGCCCGCGCTCACGGCGAGACCCAGCGTGACGCCGCCCGCGGTGCCGACGTGCCGGGGCAGGTAGTCCTGGCCGAGCGTGATGTGCAGCGAGAACGGCACGTACAGCCCGGCGGAGGTGAGGGCCACGAAGACGTAGACCGCGGGCCCCGGCACGAACACCACCCCGGCGACCGCGGGGCAGGACAGCGCGTACGACCACCGCACCACCGGCAGCCGCCCGAACCGCGAGGCCAGCCGCCCGCCCGCCACCGTGCCCACCGCGCCGCCCAGATAGAGCACGAGCAGCGCCGCCGTGCCCGCCGCCGTACCGCCCGCCGTGCGCCCGGACACGTACAGCGAGACGAATGCGCTCAGCCCCACGAACACCACGGAACGGCACACCACCGCCCCGGTCAGCCGCGCGAACGAGGCCCAGTCGTCCCGGCCCGCGGGTACGCCCGCCGGGCGGGTGCCGTCCGCCGGCCGCTCCGGCGCGTACGGCCGCAGCCCGCGCAGCGCCGCGGCGCACAGCGCCGCCCCCGCCAGCGCCGGGAACACCAGCAGCGGTGACGCCCGCAGCCCGCCGGCCGCGGCGACGGCGGCCACCAGCGGGGGAGCGGTGGCGAAGCCGAGGTTGCCGCCGAGGGAGAACCAGCCCATCGCCGTGTGGCTGCCCGCGCTCGCCCGCCGCGCCACCCGGGCGGCCTCCGGGTGGTACGCGGCCACCCCGACGCCCGACAGCGCGACCACCGCGAGCGTCACGGCGTACGAGCCGGAGACCCCGGCCAGCGCCACCCCCGTGCCGGCCGCCAGCGTGCTCACCGGCAGCAGCCACGGCAGCGGCCGCCGGTCGGTGAAGACCCCGAACAGCGGCTGCACCACCGACGACAGCAGCGAAGCCGCCAGCACGACACCGGAGGCCGCGGCGTACGAGTACGCCCGCTCGGCGACGAAGAACGGCACCAGCGCCGCCACCGCCCCCTGGTACACGTCGACGCAGGCGTGGCCCACGGAGAGCAGGGTCAGCGGCCGGAAGCGGGCGGCGCGGGGCTCGGGCATCCCCCGATCGTCACCGAGTCGCCCCTGGCGAACTTCCGATAAAGTGCCAATCGATGCCGGATATCCGCCACACCCCCGAGGCGCCCACCCGGGCCACGACGCTGGCCGCGGGCGCGCGCATCGACGCGCACCGGCACGACGACCACCAACTCGTCTACGCCGGCGCCGGGGTGCTCGCCGTCACCACCGACGCGGGCACCTGGTTCGCGCCCGGCACCCGCGCGCTGTGGGTGCCCGCGGGCTGCGTCCACGCCCACCGGGCGTACGGCCACCTCGACCTGCACCTCGTGGGCGTGCCCGCCGCCACCGACCCCCTCGGGCTCGACGCGCCCTGCGTCCTGGCCGTCAGCCCGCTGCTGCGCGAGCTGATCCTCGCCTGCACCCGCGAACCGCACGACGAGACGGACGAGCGGCAGCGGCTGCACACCGTCCTGCTGGACCGACTGCGCGCCGCCGCCGCGGCAGGCGCCGCCGGGCAGCCGGTGCCGCTGCCCGCACCCGCGGACCCGCGGCTCGCCGCCGTCTGCGACCTGCTGTACGCCGACCCCGCCGACCAGCGCACGCTGGCCGTCCTGGGCCGGGCCGCCGGCGCGGGGGAGTGGACGCTCAGCCGCCTCTTCCGCCGCGAGACGGGGATGACGTTCCCGCAGTGGCGCACGCAGGTGCGCCTCTACCACGCGCTGCGGCTGCTCGCCGACGACGTACCGGTGACGACGGTCGCGCACCGCTGCGGCTGGTCCTCGGCGAGCGCCTTCATCGACGTCTACCGCCGCGCCTACGGCACCACCCCGGGCAGCAGCCGCCGGGGGTGAGCCGGCCCGCGGCCGGTCAGGTGCCGGACAGCTTCCCGATCTCGGCGACCACGTACTCCGTGTGCGGACGCACCGCGGCCCTCAGCTCCCCGGTCCAGCTCTCCTCCGCGTACCGGCTGCCGAGGTACAACTCCCGCGCGTGCTCCAGCACCGGCCGGTGCTCCGGCGGCAGCCGGTCCAGCGCCCACGCAGCGGCGGCGTCCTTGGGGCGGATCTCCCCGGTGGCCAGCGTGCTCCAGATCCGCGCCAGGGTGAGCAGCACGTTGCGGGTGTCGTCGTCCGCCTCGGCCAGCAGCTCCGGGATGCCGGCCGTCGCGGCCCGGGCCACGTCCTCGTACGGCACGGGATCCAGCAGCCGCGCGGGCGGCGGTCCCGCGAGCGCGTGGTCGCCGGCCCGCGTCATCGTGAGCACGATCGCCAGGTCCGGCATGGGCTCCGGCCGCGGCGGCCCGCCCGTCTCGAACTCCTCGCGCAGCCACTCCCCGTAGAGGAAGTCGCCGGTCGGCGGGTAGCGCCACGGCCGGATCCCGGACTCCACGACCACCGTCAGCTCCACCGGGCGCAGCCCGCCGGTGAAGCCGGACACCCGCAGCAGCCCGTCGAGGAGCGCCCGCCGCTCGCCGTCGGTGAGCGAGCGGCGGGCGACGACGAGGACGTCCAGGTCGCTGGCGGGGCGCAGCCCGCCGAGGACGGCGGAGCCGTGCAGGTAGGCGCCGGCGACCTCGGGGCCCAGCACGTCGTCGACCAGTGTCATGACCTTGCGCACCTGATCTGCCATCGGACCAGTGTCGGTCATGCGCGGCCGGCGCCGTGCCTCAGGTGATCTCGATGCTGTCGAGCTCGGCGTAGTACGTGCCGCGGGCGAGGCGGACGGTGTTCCAGCCCGCGTCGAGCCGCACCCGCTGGTCGACCGTGGCCCACTTCTCCCAGCCGGTGAACGGGTAGTCCACCCTTCCGGCCGCCTTGCCGCCGACCGTGAGAAGGTGCGACGACGTCACGGGGGCGGAGCCGGCCAGGGAGCCGTTGGCGTAGCGGACGGAGAGGGTGCGGTGGCCGGCGGCGGGGGCGAAGACGGAGAACTCCACGTAGCTGTTCGCGTAGTCGATGTGCCCGACGGCACCGCCGTCGTGCGCGCCGGCGGCGTCGCGGATCCGCGCGTTGTTCACGACGGCGTTCTCCGCCTGGTACAGGACCTTGCTCCCCTCCACCACCGGGCGGCCGCCCGCCCAGCCGATACCGGTCGCGTACATCGCGCGCCGCGAGCGGTCCGCGCTCCAGCCGTGGAAGAGGATCCGGTCGCGCCCGTCCGGGCCGGTGACGACGTCCTGGCCGCCGGGGCCGCGCACGGCGCCGCCGAAGGTGTCCGTGCTCAGCAGCGGATCCGCCACCTTGGTGTACGGGCCGGTGAGGCGGTCGGCGACGGCATAGCCCGTCTTGTAGCGGTTGCCGTCGTAGAAGGAGGCGGAGTACAGCAGGACGTACCTGCCGTTGCGCTTGACGAGCGTCGGCGCCTCGATGACGTTGCCCTCCCAGGCGCGGTCCTGGCGGATGAGCGGCGTGGGCCGGCCCCTGACGACGGTGCCGTCCGCGTTCATGGGCTGGACGTACAGCCAGGTGTCCGTGCTGCAGCAGTTGCCGTCGTTCTTCCAGAGCATGTAGCGCTGCCCGCCCTCGGTGTAGCTGGAGGCGTCGATGGCGCCGCCCTGGCGCTCGGGGCAGACCAGCGGGCCGCGGCCGGCGGGCTCGAAGGGCCCTTCCGGGGTGGCGGCCAGGGCGACGCCGATGCACTGCTTGTCGCTGGCGCGGTCGCGCGCCGTGTAGTGCATGGTGAACCCGGCGCCGTTGTCGAAGACTTCGGGCGCCCAGACCAGCCCCTGGTCCGGCGCCGCCCAGTCGCCGAGCCGGGGCAGCACGTCGTCGGCGTCCAGCGACCAGGAGGCGAGGTCGGTGGAGGTGGCGTGCTGGATGTTCTTGCCGGCGCCGTTGGTGGCGTAGGCGTGGTACGTGCCGCCTGCCCTGACGATGTCGGGGTCGGGGAAGTTCACGTCGAGCACCGGCGGTCCGGGGGCGGCGGCGGGTGCGGGACCGGGCTCGGCGGAGGGCTCGGCGGCGGACGAGCCGGGGGCCGCGAAGGCGGCGAGGGCGGCGAGCACCGCCGCGGCGACGGTGACGGCTCTGAAGGGGCGCGGGGACACGGAAGCTCCTTCCGGTAGCGGACTCCGGGCGGCCGGCCGCGGGGCCGGCCGCCCGGTGAGGCGAGCTGCGCGCGCTATTACATCGTTGTAATCGCCTGACACGGTAAGGAGCCGCACCTGAGGTGTCAACGACCCCCGCGGGGACGGGTGCTGCCGGGGCGGCGGCCCGTCGCACACCGCCGCCCCGCCCTACTGAATGGTTTCAATCGCGCCTCACGCCGCGGGCGCCGCCGCGGTCACGGCTTCCCGGTGAAGGTCCACGAACCGTGCGGCACCCGGTACACCGCGAAGCCGGGCTCGGTCCGTACGAACTCCGCGCCCTCCGGCTCCCGTACGTCCCCGCGCGACCCACTCGGCACGTGCACCTCCGCCGTCGACCCCACCGGGACCCGCACCGCCAGCCGCACCGTCCGGTCGATCCGCGACCACGACACGGCCGCCGGACCGCGCACCGTGTGCAGCTCCGTACGCGCCCAGTCGACCCCGGTGCGCGCGTCCGGGCGCACGGAGAACGTGCGGTAGCCGGCGTCGCCCGGCCGCAGCCCGGCCACGTTCTCGTACAGCCACTGCACCACCGTGCCCTGGAAGTAGTGGTCCCGCGAGCGCGAGTCGAGCTGCCACATCTCCCACATGGTGTCGGCGCCGTTGTCGAACCAGTAGCCCCAGCTCGGGTACGTGCGCTGGGTCGCGATGGCGTGCGCGACGTCGGCGTGCCCCTCGGCGGTCAGCGCGCGCAGTAGCACGCTGGTGCCCAGCGCACCGGTGTTGAGGTGGTTGCCGCGTTCTTCGATGTCGGCGAGGAGCGACGCGGTGACGCTCGCCCGCGCTCCGGCCGGCACCAGGCCGAAGGCCAGCGGTATGCAGTTGTTCGTCTGCCGGTAGTCCGGGTCCTTCGCCGTGCGGTAGTGGCCCTCCGGCGCCAGGAACGCCGCGTTCAGCGCCTCCTTGAGGCCGTCGGCGGCGGCCAGGTACCGGTCCCGGGTGCCGGACTCGCCCGCCAGGTCCGCCATCGCGGCGGTGTCGGTGAGCGCGCGGTGCAGATACGAGGTGGCGGTGAGCCGGGTGTCCTCCGGCGGGTTGCCGCCGTAGCCGGGCGGCAGGTAGTCGCCGAGCGCGGTGACCGCCAGGCCGTCCACCAGCCGGTCCAGCTCCCAGTCCAGGTAGCGCGTGAGCGCCGGCAGATGGTCGCGCACGACGCGCTCGTCGCCGTACACGCGGTACATCTCCCGGATCAGGAACGGATAGACCGTCGTCCACTCCGGCGAGGGGCCGAGGTCGCCGTAGCCCCAGCCGCCGCTGGGCACGATCACCGGCAACTGGCCCGCGGCGTTCTGGCTGTCGCGGATGTCGTCGAGCCACTTGCCGAGCATCCGCTGCATGCCCAGCGCGTACATCATCACGGGCGCGCCCACCTGCGCGTCGCCGGTCCAGCCGTTCTTCTCGTACATCGGGGTGTCGGTGGGGATGCCGTGCAGGTTGTTCTGCACGGTGCGGCGCATGGCGCGTTCCAACTGCTCGTAGAACGGCTCCGAGCAGCCGAAGGTCCCGGTGTCGGCGACCGGCGTGTGCACGACCCGGCCGAGGACGTCGCCGGGCCCGGGCTTGGCGGGCAGCCCGCTGATCTGCACGTAACGGAAGCCCTTGTACGAGAACTTGGGCTCCCACACCTCCGCGGACCCGCCGCCCGCGCAGACGTACTCGTCGGTCTGGAAGCGGCCCGGCACGTGCCCGGTCTCGGCGTGCACGCTGCCGTCGGCCTTCAGCTTCTCGCCGTGCACGAGCCGCACGACGGTGCCCGCCGGGGCCCGTACCGACAGCCGCGACCAGCCGGCCAGGGTGCGGCCCATGTCGACGATCCAGGTGTCGCCGTGGGCGGTGACGGCGACCGGCCGGACGGTGTCGATGACCTGGATCGCGTCGTGGGGCTGGGCGCGCAGGGTCCCCTTGGGCGGGTCCTGGCGGGCGGGGCGCGCCCAGCCGGAGTCGTCGAAGCCGGGCCGGGTCCAGCCCGCCGGGTGCTTGCGGGCGTCGTAGGTCTCGCCGGCGTAGAGGCAGTCGGAGCGGGTGGGGCCCTCGGTGATGCGCCAACTGCCGTCGGTGGCCACGGTGGTACGGGCGCCGCCCGGGTGCTCGATCTCCAACTGGGCCAGCAGCCGGGGCTCGCCGTGCCACGGCGGGGTGTGCCAGTTCCAGACGTTGGGCGTCGTCATGCCGAAGAAGCCGCGGCCCAGGGTGACGCCGATGGCGTTGGCCCCGCGCGTGACGAGGTCGGTGACGTCGTGGACGGCGTAGAGCACGGTCTCGTCGTAGTCGGTGAAGCCCGGGTCGAGGACCTGGCGGCCGACGCGGCGGCCGTTGATCTCGGCGTCGTAGTAGGCGAGCCCGCTGAGGTACAGCCGGGCGCGCAACACCGGCCGGCCGACGCTGAACTCGCGGCGCAGCAGCGGCGCGGGCCGCACCTCGGCGGGCACCGCCGCGCCGCTGCCCCAGGGGCCCTGGCCGTAGGGCGCGAGCACCGTCGCCGCCGCCCACGCGCCGTCGTCGAAGCCGGGCTGCTGCCAGCCGTCCTGCTCCTGATCCGCGCACCGCCAGCCAGGCCCGGTGACCAACTCGGTGACGTCGTCGCCGCGGTGCACCATGAGGCGTACGAGCAGCCCGCCCGGGTTGACCGAGGCGCCGCCGCGGTTGGTGGCCCGTACGGCGACGACCACCCGGCCGTCCGCGGCGCGGACCGCGTCGGTGACGTCGGCCTGCCGGCCGGTGCGCCAGCCGTCCGTCTGCTGCGGGGCGTGCAGCACCTGGGTGCCGTCGAGGAAGAGGGTGAAGTCGTCGTCGGCGGTCGCCACGATCCGGGCCGCCGACACCTCGGCACCGGCGGGCAGTTCGAGCGCGGCGCGGAACCAGACCGGTCCCGCGGGAGCGTTCTGGGGGGTGGCGCCGGGCGCCCAGATCCACGACGCCCCGGCGAAGCCGGGCGGCGCGGGCGCGGCGTCGGCGCCGATCCAGTGGCCCTGCCAGTCGCCGTCCGCCAGCGCGGTCTCCCACCAGCTCCATCTGCTCCAGGCGGACGGCCGGCCCCGGCCGTCCCAGACCCGCACCTGCCAGTGGTAGCGGGTACGGGTCCCGAGTGCGGGCCCGGCGTAGGCGACGCCGACGGTCTGCGCCGAGGCGACCCGGCCCGAGTCCCACACCAGGGGAGCGTCGCCCTCGGTGTCCGGCGCCACCCGGACCTGGTACGCGCTCTGCCGCGCGCCGCTGCCCGGCGCGGACAGCTCCCAGCTCAGCCGGGGTGCGGCGATGTCGGTGCCGAGGAGGGAGGGCGCGTACTCGACGGTGGTGCGCTCGACGCGCAGCCCCTCCTCGCCGCCGTCCTCGTCGCCGCCCCGACCGGCCGCGGCGGCGGGGACGGCGCCCTGGCCGAGGCCGATGACGCCGGCTGTCGCGCCGGCGGCGGCGGAGGTGCGCAGAAAGGCCCGCCGGTTCCATGCACTTCCGTTGTTCGTCTCGCGCTCGTGGCTCATCGCACGTCCCTTGGTTGAGGATGGCGTGTCCGATCTATTGAAACGTTTCAATCGGACTCTCCGAAAAGCCTAGATCGACGGGTCGCGCAGCTCAAGGGTCGTGCAGCGAAAGGCGGCAGGCGGCATCCCCGCCGCGACCGGGGCGGCGGGGACGGATCCCGGTTGTGTGGAGGCGTCGGGGCTCTGTGGGGGCCGAGGTGACGGGCGCGCGCCTCCCCGGGGCTGCCGGTCCGGCCCGGGGTCCCCGGCGCCGTCGATTCAGCGCTCGCTGATCGGATGTATGCGTATCGCATATACTTCCGGCATGGAATCCCACCTCGAAGAAGCGATCAACGAGTGGCACGCGAGCGTCAACGCCGGTGACCTGCAACGGTCCGCGGGGGCGGTCGGCGATCCGGTCGTTGTCCTGGGCCCGAAAGGGGCGGGGCCGATCACGCCTGCGCAGTTCGCGGAGTGGGTGGAGCGTTCGGGGATCAAGCTGGTCCCCCGGTCCTGGCACCCGGTCGGCGAGCGTCTGATGGTGGTCGAGCAGGACGCCACCTGGCCCAAGAGCACGCAGGTCACCCGGGTGGCGACAGTCTTCCGCGCTGCCGGCGGGAAGATCACGGCTGCGCTGAGGCTGCCGGACCTCAAGGCTGCGCTCGAACTGGCGTACATCTGCCGCGAGATGGCGGCAACCGAATGACGGAGCGAGGTCCGGGACAGGTCCTGTTCCATTTCGTCCGGTACTGGTCACGCCGACCCGTCGCGGCTGACATGGTCGGCGAGCAGGGGCGACTCGTGGTGGTCTGCGAGGCGGTCCATGCCCTCGCCCTGCGCGGCATCCCGGCAACGGTGAACGCGGTCGCGCACGAGATCGGGATCGACCAGAGCGGTGCTTCACGGTTGATCAAGAGCGTCGCAGCCGCCGGCTACCTGACGATGACGGCGTCCGCGGCCGACGGCCGGCGGCGTGAGGCATCGCTCACACCGGCGGGCCGGTCCATGCTCGAGCAGGCGCATCGCTGGCAGGAGGACGTCTTCGCTGAGCTGACCACAGGCTGGAGCGACGAGAAGCGCCGCGGCTTCCAGCAGGCGATGACCGACCTGATGGAGCGTTCCCCAGCGATGGACGCATGAGCCCCGCCGATCGGCTCGGGCACCGGGGAGCCGGCGAGCTGACACCGCGCCCGCGCCGCGGTCGGCCGCGCCGGGCCGCCGCCGCACCGTACCGCCGGACCGCGGGCCGCTCAGCCGCCGAACGCGTCCAGGATCCGCTCCGCCGCCCGCGTCGCCGTCAACTCGCCGTCCCTGACCTGCTGTTCCAGCGCGGGCGCCAGCGCGCCGACCGCCGGGTCGGCGCGCAGCCGGCCCAGCAGCTCGTCGCGCACCATCGTCCACGTCCAGTCCACCTGCTGATCGCGCCGCCTGCCGGCCAGCCGCCCGGTGCTCTCCAGCAGTTCGCGGTGGCGCTCCAGCCGGTCCCACACCGTGTCGAGCCCCGTCGCCTCGCGCGCGCTGCAGTGCAGCACTGGCGGCGTCCAGAACGCGCCCTTGCCGTGCATCAGCCGCAGCGCGCCCGCCAGTTCACGCGCCGCCGCCTTGGCGTCGCGCTCGTGCGGCCCGTCCGCCTTGTTGACGGCGATGACGTCCGCCAGCTCCAGGACGCCCTTCTTGATGCCCTGCAACTGGTCCCCGGTCCTGGCCAGTGTCAGCAGCAGGAAGGAGTCGACCATGTTCGCCACGGACGTCTCGGACTGGCCGACGCCGACGGTCTCCACCAGCACCACGTCGTAGCCGGCGGCCTCCATCACCACGATCGACTCGCGCGTCGCCTTCGCGACCCCGCCGAGCGTGCCCGCGGTGGGGGAGGGGCGCACGAACGCGGCCGGATCCACGGCCAGCCGCTCCATGCGGGTCTTGTCGCCCAGGATCGAGCCGCCGGTGCGGCTGGACGACGGGTCGACGGCCAGCACCGCCACCCGGTGGCCCAGGCCCGTCAGCATGCTGCCGAAGGCGTCGACGAACGTCGACTTGCCCACCCCCGGCACCCCGCTGACGCCGATGCGCCGGGCCTTCCCGCTGTGCGGCAGCAGCTCGGTCAGCAACTCCTGTGCCAGCGCCCGGTGCTGCGGCCGGGTGGACTCCACCAGCGTGATCGCGCGGGCGACGAGCGCGCGCTTGCCGTCGAGGACGCCCTTGACGTACGTGTCGAGATCGATGGCCACCGGTTCACCCGCTCACGCGGCGTCGTGCCCGAGGCCGGCGGCCAACTGCGTCACCAGGTCGTACGCGGCGTCCGGGATCACCGTGCCCGGCGGGAACACCGCCGTGGCGCCCATCTCCAGCAGCGCCGTCACGTCCTGCGGTGGGATCACCCCGCCGACCACGACCATGATGTCGTCGCGTCCCTCCTCCGCCAGCGCCTCACGCAGCGCCGGCACCAGCGTCAGGTGCCCGGCCGCCAGCGACGACACCCCCACGATGTGCACGTCCGCCTCCACGGCCTGCCGCGCCACCTCCGCCGGGGTCTGGAAGAGCGGGCCGACGTCCACGTCGAAGCCGAGGTCGGCGAAGGCCGTGGCGATCACCTTCTGCCCGCGGTCGTGCCCGTCCTGGCCCATCTTGGCGACCAGGATGCGCGGCCGCCGCCCCTCGGCCTCCGCGAATGCGCCCACCCGCGCCCTGGTCCGCTCCACCGACGGCGACTCGCCCGCCTCGTTCCGGTACACACCGGAGATCGTACGGATCTGCCCGGCGTGCCGCCCGTAGGTCTTCTCCAGCGCGTACGAGATCTCGCCCACCGTCGCCCGGGCGCGCGCGGCCCGTACCGCCAGCTCCAGCAGGTTGCCCTCGCCGCCGGCCGCCCGCGTGAGGTCGTCCAGCGCGTCCCGGCACGCGGTCTCGTCGCGCTCCGCGCGCAGCCGCTCCAGCTTCGCGATCTGCTGCGCCCGCACCGCGGAGTTGTCGACCTTCAGCACCTCGATCTGCTCGTCGGAGGCCACCCGGTACTTGTTCACGCCGATCACCGGCTGCCGACCCGAGTCGATACGGGCCTGGGTGCGCGCCGCCGCCTCCTCCACCCGCAGCTTCGGGATGCCCGCGTCGATCGCCTGCGCCATCCCGCCGGCCTGCTCGACCTCCTCGATGTGCTGCCAGGCCCGCCGCGCCAGGTCGTACGTCAGCCGCTCCACGTACGCGCTGCCGCCCCACGGGTCGATCACCCGGGTCGTGCCTGACTCCTGCTGGAGCAGCAACTGCGTGTTGCGGGCGATCCGCGCGGAGAAGTCCGTCGGCAGCGCCAGCGCCTCGTCCAGGGCGTTGGTGTGCAGCGACTGCGTGTGGCCCTGGGTGGCCGCCATCGCCTCGACGCACGTGCGCGTCACGTTGTTGTAGACGTCCTGCGCCGTCAGCGACCAGCCGGAGGTCTGCGAGTGGGTGCGCAGCGACAGCGACTTGGGATTCCGCGGATCGAAGCGCCTGACGAGCTTCGCCCACAGCAGGCGCGCGGCGCGCAGCTTCGCGATCTCCATGAAGAAGTTCATGCCGATCGCCCAGAAGAACGACAGCCGCGGCGCGAACGCGTCCACGTCCAGGCCCGCTTCCCGGCCCGCCCGGATGTACTCCACCCCGTCGGCGAGGGTGTACGCCAGCTCCAGGTCGGCCGTCGCACCCGCCTCCTGGATGTGGTAGCCGGAGATCGAGATCGAGTTGTAGCGCGGCATCTTCCGCGAGGTGAAGGCGAAGATGTCGGAGATGATCCGCATCGACGGCTTCGGCGGGTAGATGTAGGTGTTGCGGACCATGAACTCCTTGAGGATGTCGTTCTGGATGGTCCCCGCCAGCTTCTCCGGCGGCACCCCCTGCTCCTCGGCCGCCACGATGTACAGCGCCAGCACCGGCAGCACCGCGCCGTTCATCGTCATCGACACCGTCATCCGGTCCAGCGGGATGCCGTCGAAGAGCCGGCGCATGTCGAGGATCGAGTCGATCGCCACGCCCGCCATGCCGACGTCGCCCGTCACCCGCGGGTGGTCGCTGTCGTAGCCGCGGTGGGTGGGCAGGTCGAAGGCGACGGACAGGCCCTTCTGCCCGGCCGCGAGGTTGCGGCGGTAGAAGGCGTTGGACTCCTCGGCGGTGGAGAAGCCCGCGTACTGCCGGATCGTCCAGGGCTGGTTGACGTACATCGTCGGGTACGGGCCGCGCAGGTACGGCGCGATACCCGGGTAGGTGTCCAGGAAGTCCAGGTCCGCCAGGTCCTGCCCGGTGTACAGCGGCCGGACGGCGATGCCCTCGGGCGTCTCCCAGCCGAGGTCGCCGCCGTCGCCGCCGCGCTTGACCGCGGCGCGCCACTCGTCGGCGCCCGCCGCGGGGGCCGGGGTGCCCAGCTCGATGTCCGAGAAGTCGGGGACGGTCATCGCGCCACTCCCATGCGGTCGAGTGCGTCGGTCAGCACGGCCACGGCGTCGCAGCCGGCGTGGACGTAGGTGTCGGCGCCGTCGTACGCGTCCGGGCGCCCGGCGAGGTATATGTGCCGCGCCCCCGCAGCCCGCAGCTCCGCCGCGGCGGCGGCGCCCTCCTCGGCGTAGACCGCGTCGCCGGAGCAGAGGCACGCCTCGTACGCCCCGCTCTCCGCGAAAGTGCCGCCCGTGACGGGCTCGATGCCGCCGGCCTGGAACAGGTTCGCGGCGAAGGTCAGCCTCGGCGTGTGCACGGCGGCCGGGCCCAGGGCGGCGAGGAAGACGCGCGGCCGGGCACCGGTGGCGGCCAGATGCGCGTCGGAGCGCGCCCGCAGCGCTTCGAACGCCTCGTCCCTGCGCACCCGCGGCAGCCCGCCGGACGGCGGCTCGGGCGCGGGCTCGCGGACGACGGGCTTCTCCGCCAGGTCGGGGAACTCGCTCACCCCGGTCACCGGCTCGCGGCGGGTGGCGAGCCTCCTGCCGCGCTCCGCCCAGGTCCGTGCCAGCCGCTCGCCGACCATCCCGGAGCGGAGCGCGGCCGCCTGGCCGCCGGCCCGCTCGATCTCCTGGAAGAACGCCCAGCCGGCGTGGGCGAGTTCGCCGGTGAGTCCCTCCACGTACCAGGAGCCGCCCGCCGGGTCGATGACCCGGGCCAGGTGGGACTCCTCGACGAGGATGGCCGAGGTGTTGCGGGCGATGCGCCGGGAGAACGCGTCCGGCAGGCCGATCGCGTGGTCGAAGGGGAGTACCGTCACCGCGTCCGCGCCGCCGACCCCGGCGGCCAGGGTGGCGACCGTGGTGCGCAGCATGTTCACCCACGGGTCGCGGCGCGTCGCCATCACCGGCGAGGTCACCGCGTGCTGGAGCTGCGCGCCCGCGGCGGGCGCCCCGCAGACCTCCGCGACCCGCGCGAACAGCCGGCGCGCCGCCCGCAGCTTGGCGACCGTCAGGAACTGGTCGGCGGTGGCCGCGTAGCGGAACTCCAGTTGGGCACACGCCTGCGCGGTGCTCAGCCCGGCCGCGGTCAGCTCCCGCAGGTAGGCGACCGCGGTGGCCAGGGAGCAGCCCAGTTCCTGCGCCGCCGAGCCGCCGGCCTCGTGGTACGGCAGGGCGTCCACGGTGACGGCCCGCAGGCCCGGGTGGCGGTCGGCGCAGAGCCGGGCGAGCGCGGCCATGGCCCCGGGGTCCCCCGGCTGTCCGGTACGGGCCTCGTGGCCGAGCGGGTCGGCGCCCAGGCCGCCCCGGGCGGCACCGGCGGCGACGCCGCGCTCCTCGTACAGCCGCAGCAGCTCCCGCGCGGCCGCCTCGGTCTCGGCGCCGGCGTCCAGGACGACGGGCGCGAGGTCGAGGTAGACGTCCTTCAGGACGTCCGCCAGCGCCGCCACGGGGATGCCGCCGGCGTCGCCGGCGGCGAGCCACAGGGAGGTGGCGCCGTTCTCCAGGTCGCCGAGCACGGCCTCCGCGTCGGGCACGGCGTGCCGCTGGCGTACGTCCCAGCCGCCCGCGGCGTTCCCCTCGGGCCGGCCGCCGCGGACGAAGGGCGCGAAGCCGGGCAGGCCCGGATCGGGCGCGCGGTCGCGCGCGGTGTAGAGCGGCGGGGTGCGCAGCCCGTCCTCCACCGCGGTGGACAGCAGGGACTCCGCCTCGGCGCCGGAGACCTCCTTGCCGGACTTGCGCAGCACGCCGGCCACCAGGTGCTGCCACTCCTCGTGCGACGCGTCGGCGAACTCGGCCGCCAGGGAGAGCCCGTCATCGGGCAGGACAGTCATGGTCGGATGCTAGCCAGGTCGGCTAAGGGATAGGCGATGCCGGCCTTGGCTGTGACTTTGTTCTCGTCAAGGTCGCGGCTCGACCCCGGCCACGTCCTGCTCCCCGCGCTCTGGCACTGGGCGACCGCCGGCGGTCACCGCCCTGCTGCACCACCGCACCACGGCACCCGCCCGGCTGGTGGTATGCGCCTAGCCGGCCGGGTCAGGGGCGCGGAGCAGTCCGTCGAGGACGCGTCCGAAGACCCGGCGCGCGGTCCACCCCACCAGAGGATCCAGCGCCCGCGGCACACCCCGCACCCCCAGTTCCTCCCGCCACACCACCCGCACCGGCCCCGCGGTTCCGCCGCCCGCCTCCGGCCCGTACACCTCGATCTCCGCCCAACCGAGCACCACCCGCCCCCGCTTGACGAGCCGGCACCGCCCCACCGCCCGCCCCGCCTCCGGCGGGGACCACTCGACGACCTCCATCGGGTCGTCGAAGCCCACCCGGCCCACACCGGTACGCGCCGTGAACCGCGCCCCGGCACCCTCCGCGGGTACGGACACCCCCGTGATCCGGGTCAGCGGCACCGGCCCGCCGTGGGCCGGCCAGTCCGTCAGCCGCTCCCAGACCGCCACGGCCGGCGCCCGCACCGTACGCTCCACCTCGAAGAGGGCCATGCCCTCAAGGCTAGGCCGCCGGATACCCTGCCGGAGGCCGGAGGCCGGAGCGGCACGGGCCGCCGCGGGCCGGAGAGGCGGGGTGCGGGTGGCGGACGCGGTACGCCGGGTGGTGCTCGTCGCCTACGACGACGCGCAGATACTCGACATCGCCTGCCCCAGCGGCGCCCTGGACGCGGCCAACCGCTTCGGCGCCGCACCTCCGTACGCCATCGGGCTCGCCACCGCCACCGGACGCGGCGTGCTCAGCTCCGCCGGCATCGGCGTCGGCGGCGGGCAGCGCCTCGCCGACGTGCCGGCGCGGCCGGACACCCTGATGGTCGTCGGCGGCATCGGGCACGAGCGCGCCGCCGTGGACGGGGAGTTGGTCAGGCAGGTACGCAGGCTCGCCACCGGCGCCCGCCGGGTCGCGGCGGTGTGCACCGGGGTGTTCGTCCTGGCCGCCGCGGGTCTGGTGGACCAGCGGCGGGTGACGACCCACTGGCGCTACGGCGCCGAACTCGCCGCCCGCCACCCGGCCGTCGCGGTCGATCCGGCCCCGCTGTACGTACGCGACGGGCACGTCTACACCTCCGCCGGGGTGACCAGCGCGCTGGACCTGACGCTCGCCCTCGTCGAGGACGACCACGGCCCGGCCCTCGCGCGCGCCGTCGCCCGCGAGCTGGTGACGTATCTGCACCGCCCCGCCGACCAGGCGCAGATCAGCATGTTCCTCGCCGCCCCGCCCAGCGGCGACCGCCTCGTCCGCGACCTCCTCGGGTACGTCTCCGGACACCTCGCCGACGACCTCGGCCCGCGCGCGCTCGCCGCCCGCGCGGGCGTCAGCACCCGCCACCTCACCCGGCTGTTCGCCCGCCACCTCGGCACCACCCCGGCGCGCGCGGTGCGCGCCGCCCGCACCGAGGGGGCCGCCCACCTCGTCCGCTCCAGCGGGCTGACGCTCGCCGCGATCGCGCGCCGCTGCGGGTTCCGCTCCGCCGAGACGCTGCGGCAGGCGTTCCTGGAGCACTACGGGGCCACCGGGGACACGATTCGCAGGATGCCGGACATGCCGCGGGCCCGCCCCCGCGCCGAGCGGCAGACTCCCGGACCATGACGAACAGCCACACGGAGACCGACGGGAAGACCACGCGCAGGGCCGCCCTCGGCGGCGCGATGGCGCTCGCCGCGGCGGGCCTGGCGGCCGGACTCCCGCCCGGCACGGCCCACGCCGGCACGAAGGAGAGCACCGGAGGGCGGGGCGGCCCGCGGATCGGGGTCATGCTCTACGACGGCTTCAGCCTGCTCGACCCGACGGGCCCGGTCGAGGTGCTGTCCCGGCTGCCCGGCGCCGACGTCACGATGATCGCCGAACGCCGCGGCCCCGTCCGCACCGACACCCGGCACACCGCGGTCGTCGCCGACCGGTCGTTCGCCGAGACCGGCGGGCTGGACGTGGTCCTCGTACCGGGCGCGGGCAACCGCGGCACCCTCGCCGCCATGGAGAACCCGGCGATCCTGGACTTCCTGCGCCGGGCCCACCGCCGCACCCGCTTCACCACCTCGGTCTGCACCGGCTCCCTCGTCCTCGGCGCCGCCGGCCTCCTCGGCACCCGCGCCACCACCTACTGGGCGTCCAAGGACTACCTGGAGGCGACCTTCGGCGTCACCTACGTGCCCGAACGCTACGTCCGCGACGGCAAGGTGATCACCGCCGCGGGCGTCTCCGCGGGCATCGACATGTCCGTCCACCTGGCCGCGCTGCTCACCGACGAGCAGACGGCGCGCGCGGTCCAGCTCGCCGTCGAGTACGACCCGCAGCCCCCGTACGACTCGGGCAACGCGGCCGAGGCGAGCCCGGAGCTGAAGGAGCTGGCGCTGCGCCTCCTCGCGGACTCGCAGACATAGGGGGGCCTAGCGGGAGGCGAGCCCGGTCTCGTGCGCGTAGATGACGGCCTGGGTACGGTCGCGCAGCCCCAGCTTCGCGAGGACCGCCGTCACATGGGTCTTCACGGTCGACCTGCCGATGCCGAGGACGGCGGCGATCTCCGGGTTGCTCAGCCCCTTCGCCACCTGCCGCAGCACCTCGGCCTCCCGCCCCGTCAGCGCGTCCAGCCGGTCGTCCCGCGCCGCGCGCGGGACGACCGCGCCGGACACGAAGGCGTCGATCAGCCCACGCACGACCGCCGGGGCGAGCAGCGCCTCCCCGGCCGCGACGGTGCGGATGGCGTCCACCAGGTCCTGCGGATAGCAGTCCTTGAGCAGAAAGCCGGACGCGCCCGCGCGCAGTGCCTCGAAGACGTAGTCGTCGCGCCGGAACGTGGTCAGGATCAGCACCCGCGCCGGCGGGGCGAGCGCGGTCAGCTCCCGGGTGGCGGCCAGGCCGTCCATGCCCGGCATCCGGATGTCCATGAGCACCACGTCCGGCGCGGTCGTACGGGCCAGTCGCAGCGCCTCCGCGCCGTCGCCGGCCTCGCCGGCGACCGTCAGGTCGGGCTCGGCGCCGATGACCGCCGCGAATCCGGCCCGTACCACCGCCTGGTCGTCCACCACCAGCACCCGCACGCTCATCCCCGTACCTCCGCCCCCGGGCCCGCGGGCGCGCTCGCGCCGGCGGCGTCCATCATGTCCAGCAGCTCGCGCAGCGCCGCCAGCGCCCGCCGCGCCTCGCCCGTCACCTCGGCCAGCGCGGCGGCGTGCCCGACGCGGCCCGCCAGCCCCGACTCGGCGCCGCGGACGACCCGCGCGGTGCGCTCGGTCACGGCACCCCGCAGCCCGGCCGCCACGCGGTGCCGCTCCGCGGCCACCGCCTCGCCGACGCGGGCCGCCACCGCGTCCAGCGCCCGCCGCTCCCACCGGCCGCCCTCGCCGCGGCGGGCCCGGGTGAGCAAACCCAGCGCCCACACCGGCAGCAGCCACGGCGCGGCGGTGAGGCCCAGCGCCGCCATGAGCACGACGGCACCGGCACCGGCCTGCTCCGCGGGATCCGCGGCGAGGGCCAGCCCGAGCACGGACCCGGCCGCCACGCCGAGCGCGACGGGCGCGGGCCACGAGCGGTGCGGCGGGTGCCGGGCGGCGACGGCGTAGAGGGCGATCAGCTCGGCGGCCGCGGCGACGGTCAGGGGCGCCGGCGCGCCGGGGACGGGCAGCCCGGCCGCCGACGCCCCCGACCAGCCGAGCGCGACGGCCACCATGGCGCCCAACGCCCGCCCCGGCGCCCGGCGCAGCCACAGCAGCGGGGCGGCGTGCAGGACCAGCAGCAGCGCGGTCCCGGCCGCGGGGCCGACCGCGAGCGGCACGACGGCACAGCCGGCGAACGCGGCCACCTCCGCCGCGCGGACCGGGCAGGCCGGGCGGGCCGCGGCCCGGTCCCGGTTCCGTACCGGAAGGACGGCCCGTACGCACCAACCACCGCCACCGGCGGACGGGTCGCCCGCCGTGGGATACAGGCCGCCGACCACACGACCCGGGAGGCGCGCGTTGCTCGCCGTACGGATTCCGGGGTCGCCGTCGCCCCCGGGCGTCCCGTCCGGACCGCCCGGCCCCACCGTCAGCCGACCGCCCGCCGCCCCGACCCGCCGCCGCATCCCCGCCAGACCGCGCCCGCCGGAACGCACCCCCGCAGCCCGGTCACCCGCCGCCGCGGGCCCGTTGGCCACCGTGAGGACCAACTCCTCCGCCCCGTAATGCAGTCGTACGGTCACGGGGGCGCCCGCCGCGTGCCGGATCGCGTTCGTCAGCGACTCCTGCGCCACCCCGTACGCGGCCGCCCCGACCCCCTCCGGCAGCGCCGTCGCCCGCCCCGTCACCGCCAGCGCCACCGGGAACCCCAGGTCCGCCAGCCTGCCGCAGAGCGCCGCGAGCCGCCGGTCGAGCGGGCCGTCGTCCACCTCGTCGCCCGCGGCGTCCACCAGCCGCGCCAGCGTCGCCAGCGCCACCCGGCCCGTATCCGCCGCTCCCGCCAGCGCCTCGCCCGCCAGCTCCGGACGGCTCTCCACCAGCCGAAGCGCGGCGGCGCTCTGCACCGCGACCGCACTCAGATGGTGCCCGGCCGCGTCGTGCAACTCGCGGGTCAGCCGCTCCCGTTCCGCCGCCGCGGCGGCGGCCCGCTCCCGCGCCACCCCGGCCTGGCGCGCCGCGACCCGCGCCCGCCGCGCCACCCGGTGCCGCCACAGCCGCCCGCAGAGCACGATCAGCAAGTTCACCGACGCCCCGGCCAGCAGCCCGTCGAGGAGCACCCACGCCGACGAAGCACCCGCCACCGGCGCACCCACGACCGCCGCCGTCGCCGCCGCCGCACCGGCCGACGTGCCCCGTACGCCGCCGTGCACGGCCAGGGAGAAGAGGGCCACCCACACCGCCACCGGCAGCGCCGGCACCACCGCCGCCTCCGGGCCCAGCGCCTCCCCGCCGCCGTCGAGCAGCAGCACGGCGGCCAGCACCACCGCGGGCGCCCGCCGCCGCCACACCAGCGCACCCGCCGCCGCGACGACCGCCAGCAGCCCGCACACGCCCGCCCAGCCGGCCTCCGTACCACCGGAAGCCCACACCGCGAACACCACCGGCTGCCCACCCGCCAGCGCCGCCGGCACCGCGACGTCGGCGGCAACCGGCCACGTCCGGCCCCCCGTCCGCTCCATCCCGCCAGCGTAGAGCCGCCTGGCCGGCCGCCGTCTCCCCCCGGAGGCGGAGACGCCCCCCGCCGGCTGTCCGACCCCGGTGCGTACCCAGGCACGACGCGCCCGCCCCCGCCGCCGCGTTCTGCTTGCCCTATGACGGACGACGACCAGAGGCCCGCAGCCGCGGCCCACGACGACCCGGCCCGCCACCGCGCGGCGACGCCCGACCGCCGCACCCTCGTACGCGGCGGTCTCGCCGTGACCGCCGCCCTCGCCGGCGGCTCGGCGCTCGCGGCCGGCGGCGGCCCCGCCCGCGCCGGGGGATCCGCCCCGGAGGCAGACGTGATCACCGTTCCCGGCGAGCGCCCGCTGCGCACCAACATCCCCGTCGCCCGCGACCCCAGAGCCGCGGGCGGCGCCTACCTCGCCCTCGCCACCGCCGAACCCCCGCCCCCGCGCGGCTGGTACGCCACGTACGCCGTCGACGTCCCCGCCGCCGGGGTCCACCGGCTCACCGCCGTCGCGACCGCCCCGGTCGAGCAGCCGCACGCCGCGGAGCCCGGCTCGTACGCCGACCTCACCGCGGGCGACGCCCCGCGCAGGCCCCTCGCCGGCTCCCAGCCGCACTGGTACGAATCCCCGCCCGCCTGGGGCGACCTGGCCCGCCTCACGCTCGGCGACATCGAGCTGCGCCGCGGCCGCAACCTCCTCACGTTCACTGTCGACCAGCCCACCATCCTGGAGGACTTCACCGGATACCGCTTCCTCCTCGACGAGTTCACCCTCACCCCCGCCGGCCTCGCCCTGCGCACCGTCCACCTCGGCGACCCCGGCGCCGGCCTCGGCCACTGGCGCGGCGACGGGCCCGCCGAGCTGCACTTCGGCCTCGGCGGTACGGCACGGCAGGCGCGTACGGTCACGTACACGCTCCTCGACTACCACTCCGCCACGGTCACTTCGGGCACCGCGACCGTCCCCGCGGGCGCCGCGAGCGCCACCGCACCGCTGCCCCGGGACCTGCCGCCCGGCAACTACCGCGTCCGGGCGGCCCTGGACACCGCCCCCGGCGCCACCGTCACCGGCCACTTCGCCCGGCTGCCCGAGCGGCGGCCCGCCGCCGGGCGCGCAAGCCGCTTCGGCGTCAACGTGGCGACCTTCGCGCTCGTGCCGCCCGCCAGGATCGACGCCTTCGCCGCCGGGATGCGGGAGATGGGCGCCGGCTGGGTACGCGACGGCAGCTCCTGGCCCGCCGCGCAGCGCGCGCCGGGCGGTCCCTACGACAGCGGCGTCTACGGCCGCACGGTGCGCGCCTTCCGCCGCCACGGCCTCCAGGTGCTGGAGGTCGTCTCCCCGCCGCCCGCCTGGGCGATGAACGAGACCTCCGTCCCGCTCCCCGCCGACCTGCGCGACGCCTACCGCTACGCCGCCCACCTCGCCGGACTCGGCAACGCCACCGTCGCTGACGCCCTGCACCTGTCCAACGAGCCCGACGTCGACGACACCGCCAGCACCGGCGACCAGCACGCGGCCTACGTCAAGGCCGCCGCCCTCGGCATCGCCGGCCGCCCGCACCACCCGCCGGTGGTCCTCCCCGGCATCGCCACCGCCGGGCCCTTCCAGGACCTCATGCTGCAGAACGACGTCACCCGCTACGCCGACGCCTGGAGCTTCCACGGCTATCCGGCGCCCGGCGCGGACCCCGAGTTCCCCGCCGCTGCCGGGGAACAGCGCGTGCTGCGCGACACCTACGGGCCCGGGCTGCCGCTGTGGATGACGGAGTGCGGCGCGATGCTCCCGGCGGAACCCGGCCGCGACCTCACCCACGCACGGCAGGTCGTCCAGGCGCGCTACCTCGTGCTCTCCACCGTGGAGAGCCTCGCCGAGGGCACCGCGCGGCACTTCTGGTTCTGCGCCCCGCCGTGCACCGACGACGGCGTCTCCTTCGCGCTGCTCAGCCGGGAGTTCCAGCCGTGGCCCTCGTACAGCGCGTACGCGGCCATGAGCTCGCTGCTCGGCGCGGCGGACTACGTCCGCACGCTCACCGAACTGCTGCCCGCGGCGGCCGGTTTCGTCTTCCGCGACGGGCCGCGGACCGTCACCGTCGTGTACGCACCGGGCCCCGGGCCCGCCGACGTGCCGGTGCCCGCCGGCCCGGACGGACGGGCCGAGCGCTACGACATCATGGGCGCCCACCGCGGCACCCACGTCCGCTCCGCCGCCGGTACGGTACGTGTCCCGGCATCGCCCGACCCGTACTACCTGGTCAGCGAGACCCCGGACGCCGCCGCGCCGCGCCCGGCCGTCGTCCGCGGCCGCCGGGCGCGGCTGTCGGCGGCCGAGCACATCGTGCTCTGCCAGCGCTTCGCCGCCGCCAACGCCGCGCCGGGCAAGGCGGACGGAGACGCCCCGCCGCCGCTGGGCTACCGGCTGACCGCCACCACGCGCATGTCGGTCGACGTCTACAACTTCGGCGACGTGCCCCGGACCGTCGCGGTCACCGGACGCGCCTTCGGCGGCTGGTCCGTCGTGCCCGCGGGCACGACGGAGGTGGCGGTCGGGCCGATGGACCGTGCGAGCGTGGAGTTCACCCTCACCGCCGGCCCGGGGGTCAGGCGCGGCGTCGATTATCCGCTGGTCTTCGAGGCGGCCCTCGCGGCGGGCCCGGACGAGGATCCGGACCACGACGGGCAGCCGGTCCCGCCGTCCGTCTCCCGCATCCAGTACGCGACCCGCCGCCGCCCCGGCCGCGCCGTCCCCCTGGCGCCGCGCGTCGACCGGCTCTCCCCGAAGGACGGCGCGAAGCCCGCCGGCCCCGCGGTCCGGCTGCGTGCCCGGGTGACCGACCGCCTGTCGGGCGTCGGTGCGGGCGGCACCGAGGTCGAGGTCGACGGCCGCCCCGTACCGCACCGCTTCGACCCGGCCACGGGCCGGCTCACCGCGTCGCTCACGCTGCGGCCGGGGCGGCACACCGTACGCATCCGCGCCCGGAACGCGGCGCACGCGGCGGCGCTGGCCACGACGACGTTCACGGTCCGCGAGGGCGCCTGACGCGACCCGCCGCCGGACGGCGCCGGTGCCGCGGCGGCCGTCCCCCGATCCGGTCCCGCCGGAGGACACGTCCGAAACCTTCAAGACCGCCGCCCGCACCGCTGCCATCGTGGGCGTATGACCGCAGACCTCTCCGCCGCCGCCTCCTTCATGGCCGCCCACGCGCGCCTCCTCGACCGCCGCCGCTTCGAGCTGCTGCTCGGCGGGACCGACCCCGCCGCCGTGCTCGCCGCCGTCGACGGCTACCGCAACCCCGACGGCGGCTACGGCTGGGGTCTGGAGCCGGACCTGCGGGCGCCGGAGAGCCAGCCCGGCGGCGCGCTGCACGCCTTCGAGGCGTTCGTGGACGCCGCCCCGGCCACCACCCCGCACGCGGCGCGGCTCTGCGACTGGCTGCTGTCCGTCACGCTGCCCGACGGCGGGCTGCCCTTCGCGCTGCCCGTCGCGGACCCGGCCGGCTGCGCGCCGTTTTGGACGCAGGCCGACCCGGCGGTCTCCGCCCTGCAGAGCACCGCGTTCGCCGCCGGCACCGCGCTGAGGCTGGCCGCGCACGACCCCGCCGTCGCCGCCCACCCCTGGCTGGAGCGGGCCACGCGCTACTGCCTGGACGCCATCGAGAACATCGGCGACCAGCCGCACGCCATCGAGCTGTCCTTCGCCATCCGCTTCCTCGACGCCGCCGCCGACACCCGCCCCCGGGCCACCGCCCTGCTGGAACGGCTGCGCCCGCTCATCCCCGGCGACGGGGTGCTGCCCGTCGCGGGCGGGTCGGAAGGCGAGGCGATCCGGCCGCTCGACGTCGCTCCCGAGCCCGGCCGCCCCGCGCGCACGCTGTACGCCCCGGAGGCCGTCGACGCCGACCTGCGCCGGCTGGCCGCGGGACAGCAGGAAGACGGCGGCTGGCTGGTCGACTTCGGCTCGTTCTCGCCGGCCGCGGCGCTGGAGTGGCGCGGCTACCGTACGGTCGGCGCGGTCACGGTGCTGAAGCGGAACTCCCTGCTCTGAGCCGCCCGCACGTGCTCAGCCGCGGGCGGCCGCGGGCTGGGGAACGGCGGGCGCCGGCTCCGGGACCTGCGGCACCTGAGGTGCGCCCGTGCCGGGTGCCGCCTGCGCCGCCTCGGCGAGGGTGTCGACGGCGGACTGCACGAAGGCCCGTACCAGCGGCGTCTCGTGCGCCGTACGCCAGATCAGGCCCCAGACGCCCATCGGCTGCTCCGTGATCGGCACGTACGCGATGCCGGGGCGCGGGAAGTGCCGCGCCGCCTCGCCCTGCACCACGCACACCGCGTCCCCGGCCGCGACGACCGCCTGGGCCTCCTGGAACGTGGCGATCTTCGGCCCGTCCGCGGGGATCGGCCGCCCCGACGGCGTACGCGCCGGCATCAGGGCCTCCATCCAGTACGCCGGGACCGGGTTCACCGGCTGCGGGAACGAGCAGTCCGCGAGGTCTTCGAGGCTCACGGACCCGCGGGCGGCGAAGGGGTGCCCCTCCGCGACCATCAGCACGTGCGGCTCGCGGGCCAGCACCGGGCCGACCGTCAGATCCGGCTCGCGCACCGGGAGCCAGGTGACCTCCAGGTCCACGTCGCCCGCCCGCAGCATCCCGAACGGGTCGCTGAAGACCACCTCGCGGAAGCGCAGCTCGACCCCCGGGTAGCGGTCCTTGAAGCGTGCGAGGATCGACGCCTGGTCGAACGCCTGGGCGCACATCAGCCCCAGCGTCAGCACCCCCGTCGTGCCGCGGGCCGCCGCGGCGGCGGATTCGATGCCGTCCTGGATCCGCTGGTAGCCCGCCTTCAGGTCGTCGTGGAGCCGTGCCCCGATGGCCGTCAGCCCCACCCGGCGGCTGGTGCGCTCGAAGAGCGGGGCGCCGATGCGGCGCTCCTGCTTGGCGATCGACTGGCTGACGCGCGCCTGCGAGACGTGCAGCCGCTCCGCGGTACGGCCGAAGTGCAGTTCCTCGGCGAGCGCGAGGAATATCTCTATGTCCCGCAGCTCCATCCCGCACCCCCGTATCGCCTGGCCGTGGCCGGAAACCGGCTCCGTCACCGGAGCGTATCCCGCCTGGCCCGCCCCCGTCACCCTCAGGCCGCCGCGCCGTGACCTGCGGCGGAGGCGGACGCGGAGGGGGAAGCGGGGCCGGGAGCGGGGGCGGTGGCGTCCCGGCGGCGGGCAGCGGCGCCGTCGACGAGCCGCAGCAGCGCCCCGGCGTCCGGGCGGCCGCCGACGACGCTGATGTCGACGCCGGCGCGGGCCGCCTCGCCCGCCGCCGCCCGGCTCAGCGCCACCACCGCGCAGGTGGCGGCGCGGTCCAGCGCGGTGCCCGGGGCACCGGGCGGGGCGACGGAGCCGCAGAGCTGCAGCAGATGGCCGGAGCGCTGCTCGTACAGCAGCGGGAGGACGGCCTGCGCGACCCACAGCGGGCCGAAGAACGCCGACTCCATCCGCGCCCGCGCCGCCGGCTCGGGTATCCACCCGACAGGCGCGGCCGGGTCCCCGGCGGCGGTGCCGCCGGGGGAGGGGCGCGGCGGGCGGGCGTCGTTGACGATCGCATCGAGGCGCCCGAACCGGTCGGCCGCCGCGCACACCGTGGCATTCACCGACCAGTTGTCGGCCACGTCCAGCGCCCGTACGAACAGCCTGCGCCGGTGCTCCTCGTGCCGCGCCAGCAGCCGGTCCCTGGCGGCCTCGTCCGGTACGACGGCGGCGACGCGGTCGCCGCGGGCCAGCGCGGCCGCGGTGACGGCCCGGCCCGCGCCGTGTCCTGCCGTGGTGACGAACCAGACCCTGCCCGTACGTGCGGTGGCGGTCATGGACCTTGCGCCCCCTTCGATGGCTGCGTGTGCTCCTGCTCTTCGTCTGCGTGGACCAGCCTCCGCCGGGCGCGCCCGGCGAACAACGGCCGATCCGGCAACGACGGATAACCCGTCGGTTATGAATCCCCCGCCCCCATCGATAACCGTCCGGTTATGGCACGTTCCCGGATCGGCCGTTGTTCGCGGGGCGGGGCGGGGCGAGGCTGGAGCCATGAGTTCACCGGTGGAGATCGCCGTCGTACGCGACGCCGCGCCGGCCGCCGCCGCGTGGCGCGCGGTCGTCGCCGCCGCGCGGGCGGCGGACCTGCCCGGCGTGCCCGCGCCGGTACGGGAAGAGGTCCTCGCCGGACTGCGGGGGGACGCCCACGCCGGCGGCGCGATGCCGCAGGCGTGGGCGGCCACGGGGGCGGAGGGCGAGGTGACGGCCGTCGCGGGGGTGCGGCCGGCCTCGCCCGGCCCGGCCCGTACGGCCGCGGACCTCCAGCTCTACGTCCACCCCGCCGCCCGCCGCCGCGGCACCGGCACCCTGATGCTGGCGGCCGTCGCCGCCGCGGCCCGGGAGGGCGGCTGGTCCGCCCTGCGGGCGGCCGCCCCTGCGTGCACGCCCGCCGACGTCTTCTGCCTGCGCCACGGCTTCGTCCGCGAGCGCGTCGTCCACCATCTGCTGCTGCCGCTGGCCGAGGTGCACCGCGCCTGGCTGGCCGAACTGGTCTACGCCGACCACCCGGGCTACCGCCTCACCACCTGGTACGCCCCCGCCATCCCCGCGCCCGGCCCGCCCGCCCTGCCCCGTACCGGAGGTGCGGCGGCCGCCGCCGAGGACCCCGAGGGGCTCGCCGCGGCCGTCCCCGGCTTCGCCTTCGGCACCGGCTCCGGCGTGCCGGAGCCCGGCAGCGGCCGGCTGCTGACGGTGGCCGCCCTGCACACCGGCACCGGCGCCGTCGCGGGTTACACCGAAGTGCTCATCCCGCCCGCCCCCGCCCCGCGTGCCCAGCACTGCCACCTGGCGGTCGTGCCCGCCCACCGCCGCCGCGGCCTGGCCCGCTGGATCACCGCCGAGCTGCTGCGCCGGCTGCACGCCGAGCACCCGCAGATCGGCGAGGTGGAGACCGCGGCGGCCGACGGCGACGGCGCGGTTCTCGCCCTCGGCGAGCAGCTCGGCTTCCGCCCGTACCGCCGTACCCACGACTACCGGCTGCACCTGCCCGGCTGAGCCCGGATCCGGTACCGGACGGCTCAGCCGGGGCCGGGTCCCGGGCCCGGGGTGGCGGCGAGCGAGCCGAGGAGGGCGAGCGCCCCGGCGCCGGGCGAGCCGGGCTCCGCGTGGTAGACGACCAGCTCCTGCCCCGGGGCGGCGCGTACGCCGAACGTCTGCATCGTCAGCGTCAGCGGACCCACGGCGGGGTGCGCGAAACGCTTCTGCTCCAGCGCCTTGCCGCGGGCATCGTGCCGCGCCCACAACTCCGCGAACTCCGGGCTCGACTCCAGCAGTCCGGCGAGCACCTGCCGCACCCGCGGGTCGCCGGGGGCCGCGCCGTGCCCGAGGCGGAAGCCGGCGACGGAGTTGCGCGCCACGTCGTGCCAGTCGCGGTAGAAGGAGCGGGCCGCGGGGTCGGTGAACACGACCTCCATGAGGTTGCGCGAGTGGGACCAGCCGAGGAAGAGCGCGTCCGCGATGGCGTTCGAGGCGAGCACGTCATAGGCGCGGTTGTGGACGACCGCCGGGTTGTGCGGCCAGGCGTCCATGAGGGCGAGCAGGCTCGGCTCCACCCGGTCCGGCACCGCCGCGGCGCGGGCCCGCGGCCCGAGCCCCGCCAGCCGGAACAGGTGCAGCCTGCCGTCCTCGTCCAGCCGCAGCGCGGCGGCGAGCGCGTCGAGCACCTGCGCGGAGGGCGACCGCTCCCGGCCCTGCTCCAGCCGTACGTAGTAGTCGGCGCTCACCCCCGCCAGCACGGCGACCTCCTCGCGCCGCAGCCCCGGCACCCGGCGTTCCCCGGTGACCGGGAGGTTCGCCGCGGCCGGGGTGACGCCGGCGCGGCGCGCGGTGAGGAAGGCGCCCAGCTCGGTACGTGCCATGCCGCCATGCTAGGCACGGCGCCCGCCGGCGTGCCTGGGTGCGCCGCACCCAGGAGGACGCTGCCCCTCCCGCGGGCGCCGCGGCCGGCCCAGCCTCGTCGCCATGACCACACAGCACGCAGAGCAGACCCCCGCCGCCCCGAAGACCGTCCTCGTCACCGGCGCCAGCAGCGGCATCGGCGAGGCCGTCGCCGCCCGGCTCGCCGCCGAGGGCCACCGGGTGGTGGCCGGCGCCCGCCGCACCGACCGGCTGAAGGCCCTGGCGGAGCGCACCGCCGCCGCCGCGGCACGTACCGGCGGTGCGCTGGAGCCCGTACGGCTCGACGTGACGGACCGGGCGGACGTCGAGGACTTCGTCTCCGGCGCCCGCGGACGCCACGGCCGCGTCGACGTGTTCGTCGCCAACGCCGGGGTGATGCCGCTGTCGCGGCTGGACTCCCTCCTCGTCGACGAGTGGGACCGCATGATCGACGTGAACGTCCGCGGGCTGCTCCACGGCATCGCCGCGGCGCTGCCCGTGTTCGGCGCCCAGGGCTCCGGGCACTTCGTCACGGTCGCCAGCGTCGGCGCCCACGAGGTCGTCCCCACCAGCGCCGTGTACTCCGCCACCAAGCACGCGGCCTGGGCGATCACCGAGGGCCTGCGGCAGGAGGCCGACCCCTCGGTACGGGTGACGACCGTCTCGCCCGGCGTCGTCACCTCCGAGCTCGCCGGCACCATCACCGACCCCGGCGCCGCCGAGGCCATGCGCACCTACCGCGCGCACGCGATCGCCCCGGACGCCATCGCCGCGGCCGTCTCGTACGCCCTGTCCCAGCCGCCGGAGGTGGACGTCAACGAGATCGTCGTGCGCCCGGCCCACCAGCGCTGACCGGGAGCCGATCCGGGGCAGGCCCGCCGGCCGGCGGGGCGGGACCGGTACGTTGGGCCCATGACAGCGGCAGCGGCGGGACCGCCCACGGACCCGGGGACGACCGAGGACGCGCAGGCACTGCGGTCCCTCATGCGCGCGGACCTCCGCGCCGCGATGAAGGCACGCAGGCGCGAAACCGTCTCCGCGCTGCGCACGGCGCTGGCCGCCATCGACAACGCAGAAGCGGTCGAGGCCCCCGCCGCCCCGGCGGACGAGGGGAGCGAGCACGTCGCCGGCGCCCGGTCCGGCGTCGGCTCGGCGGAGGCGGCCCGCCGGGTGCTCTCCGCCGGCGACGTACGCGCCCTGCTGCGGGCGCAGATCACCGAGCGCCGTGCCGAGGCCGGGGTCTACGAGGGCGCCGGCCGGGCCGAGGCCGCGGACCGGCTGCGCCGCGAAGCCGACGCGCTCGCCGCGTACCTGACCCGGTAACAAGCCTGCCTCCGCCCTGCCCCGGGACCAACCGGCCCCGGCGGCAGGGGAGTTCGGTTCGGCCGATGTCAGTGCCCCTCGGCAGAATGAGGGCGTACGACACGTCCGACGAACGGAGGCGACGATGGCGGACGACACCGCCGAGGTGACCGCGGCCCAGGCATACCGCCGGCTGGTGCGCAGCGTGCAGGCGGCGCTGGCCGAGCCCGGCGGGTCCGGGCCGGCCGCGGCGGTGCTGGCCGGGCCGCTGGCCGACGCCGACCGGGCGCTGGCCGCGGCCGGCCTGGCCGGGAACGAGCCGCGGTTCTTCGCCGTCGTACGCAGCGTGACGGCGATCCCCGCCCCGGCATCCGGCACCGCATCGACGTAGCACGCGGGCCGCGGAGGTCACCGGCCGTTCCAGAAGCCGCACCGGTGGGCGGCCGCGAACGGGGTGGGCGCGATGGCGCCGTCGGCCAGCCCGAGCACCGTGGTCCTGCCCTGCGCCCGTACCGGACGCCACCGGGGCAGACCGGCGCGGTTGGGGTCGCCGCGGTGGGCGAAGGCGGCCCAGTAGCCGGTCATCGCGGCGGTCAGGTCCTCGGGGCCGGGCTCCGCCCACGGCAGGCCGAACAGGTAGGGCAGATCGGAGCCGTGGTGCGCGCCGTAGGGGAAGCCGTCGACCACCGTGCCGCTCTCCTGGAGCAGTTCGTACGCGTACACGGGCGCGTGCCGGGCGGCGGACGCGGCGGTGGCCAGCGTCGGGCAGGCACCGATCCGGGCGCCCCGGTCGGTCAGCAGCCGCGACAGCGCGAGCACCGGGCTCGGGTCGCCTGCGGCTGGGTAGCGCCGCAGCACGGCCGGGGCGTCGTCGCCGAACGTACGGGTGACGACGTCGGCGTAGCCGCGCGCGGTGAGCGGGCGGCCGCCGAGGTCGTACGCGTCCGGGACGAAGGAACGCATCTCGTCACGGGTGCTGCCGATGAGCAGCGGGACTCCGGCCGCCGAGCCGCGCCGCAGCGCCGTCCCCGGCTGCACCGGCAGGAACGGCGTGCCGGCGACCGGCCCCCAGGCGTCGTCGGTGGTCGTCCCGGTGACCGGCGCCGTCATCTCCCCCAGCACCTTGAGCAGGTCGGCGACCGGCGCGCGGCGCAGGCATGCCGCGACGTCCGCGGCCCCGGCGCAGCCGGCGTCACGCGCCGCCCGCGCCCCCCTGGCGTCGGCGGCGGCCTTGGTGAGGACCGGGTTGGCGCAGGCACCGCTCTGCACGACCGCCCGCTGGAAGAGGCCGCGGGAGGCGGGCGAGGCCAGGTGTGCGCAGACGCTGCGGGCCCCGGCCGACTGCCCGGCCAGCGTGACGCGCCCGGGATCGCCGCCGAACGCCGCGGCGTTGGCCCGGACCCAGCCGAGCGCCCGGGTCTGGTCCATCAGCCCGTGGTTGCCCGAGACACCGCCCGGATCGTCCAGCGCCGGATGGGAGAGGAACCCCATCACGCCGAGGCGGTAGTTGACGCTCACCACGATCACGTCACCGGTGGCGGCGAGCCGGGCGGCGTCGTAGTCGGATCCGGCGCCGGTGGTCAGGCCGCCGCCGTGCAGCCAGACGATCACGGGCAGCGGCCCGGACCGCTCCGGCCGCAGCGGCGCGGTGACGTCGGCGTACAGGCAGTCCTCCCCGCCGCCGGAGGGCTGCGCGCACCGCTGCCCCGCCACGCCGGCGTCGCGGACGCCGGACCACGGGCGCGGCGGCCGGGGCGCACGCCAGCGCAGCTCGCCGACCGGCGGCCGCGCGTACGGCACGCCCCGGAACCGCAGGACGCCGCCGTCGCGCACGCCGCGCAGCAGCCCTCCGTCCACCCGTACCAGAGCGGGATCGAGTGCTTCGGCGGCGGCGGCCGGAACGGCGACCGGGGACAGCACGGAGACGACGGCCAGACAGAGCGAGGTGACACGGGCACGTAAGGACATGCCCCACAGCCTCGGCCGCACCGCGCCCGCCCGCGTCCCCCGCCGGGCGTCTCCGCGGCTACTCCCCGTGGCGTAGCCGCCCGCCCGCGGGACCCCTCCCGGGCGCGGGGCCGCAGAGTAGGAGCCGGCAGGCCGCCTGGCGGCGCCCGTACGCGACCGGACCGCAGGCATCCCGCACCGCTCTCCGTGACCACGGCCTTCCGCTCACCCGGACGCCGCCTCCACCGCGGCCTGCGCCGACGACGTCGGCATCGAGGAAGGGACGGCACCATGAAGACGATCGCCCGTATCGCCACGACGTCCGTGCTGGCGCTCATCGCGGTCCTCGGCCTCGCCGCCTGCGAGGACGACTCCAGCCGGGGCAAGGAGAACGCCGCCAAGCAGAGCAACTACGACGCCCTGGTGGCGAATCAGCCGGCGGGGAAGATGACCTACTCGCCGACCCGCGAGGCCATCAACGAGTGGGTGAAGACCTGGGGCAAGCGCGGCAAGCTGTCGTACGTCTACATCCAGAACGGCAAGGGCGAGTACGGGTACTTCGTCATGAAGGGCCTGCCCGTGCCCCGCTGCAAGAAGCTCACGCCGACCGAGGCGGTGGACTCCTCGTCGAACGGCAAGGTCGTGGTGGCGCAGCCGGGCATGGACGGCACGTACGACTCGGGCTCGGCGTGCAACGCCTACTTCGGCTTCGACGCGACGACGGGCGCGTACGTGGAGTTCACGGTCGGGACGAACCAGTCGTTCTTCCTCTTCGACCAGCCCATGAAGATGCCGGAGTACGCGGACGCCACGCAGCTCGGCCCGACGTCGGCGGAGGACGTCGAGGACTGACACGTGACGGGCACCCGGAGAGCTCCGGCGCATCGTGAACCGATGTCCGGCCCCGGCAGCCTGATCCGGATCGCCGAGTTCGAGCAGGCGGACGCCGCACCGGCCCGGGCGGCGGCCGGCCCGCGGCGTCCGCGCTCACCCGTTCCCGCCGTACCTGCGGGCCTCGTACAGCATGATCGACGCGGCCACCCCGATGTTCAGCGAGTCGACCGTGCCCACCATGGGAATGCGCACCCGCCGGGACGCCCGGGCCAGCAGGTCCTCCGGCAGTCCCTCCCGCTCGCTGCCGAGCAGGAACGCGAGCGGGGGATCGTACGCGGCGCTCCAGTGGTCCTCGTCCGCGGAACCCGACGTGGCCACCACGGCGACACCCTGCTCCTCGGCCCAGGAGAAGAACTCCCCGGCGTCGGGGGCGTGCACGACGTCGACGGCGAACAGCGATCCCATGCTGGCCTTGACGGCCGCCGGAGCGTACGGGTCCACGGTGTCCCCGATCAGGATCACCCCGGCCCCGCCCACCGCGTCCGCGGTGCGGATGATCGTGCCGAGGTTGCCCGGGTTGGCGATGCGGTCCAGGGCGACGAAGACCGACCCGGGCCGCGCGCTCAGGCTGTCCAGCCCGCTGTCCCGGCTGCGCAGGACGGCGGCGATGCCGCTGGGCCCGTCGCGGTCGACGAGCCGCCGGAACAGCTCCGCGTCCAGCCGGGCCACGGCCACACCCGCCCGCTCCTGCTCCTCCACCATGCGCAGCGCCGCCTGATGCGTGAGCAACCCGGGCGCGACGAGCAGCGTCTCGACCTCCCACCCCGCCTCGACGGCGGACCACACCGGCTGCAGCCCCTCGACGACGAACGCCCCCTCACGCCGCCGGTGCTTACGGCCCGCGAGCAGCTTCACCCGCTTCGCGAGCGGGTTGGCGGCGCTGCTGATGGTGTCGGTCATGACGCTCTTTCGTGGTCGCGGGTCCGGGTGAGGGTACCGAAGCGGGCGGGAGGCGCCAAAACGGCCTCACGAGGAAAGTCCCGCGCCGGAATCCGGCCCTCTCACCTGCCTCTTCACAGCGGATTGCAGAGGAATAAGCGGGCATCCGCTTTCCCGGCCGGAACGCTTATCCGGCTGAACGCGGGCCCTTGTTCTTCTTGATTCAGCCAGGGCGGCACCGGGCCGCCCTCCGGATCCAGGAGGATTCATGCGCAGGACTGGTGCTCTCGCCGCCGCGCTGTCGTCGGCGGCGCTGCTCGGCTTCACCGCGCTGGCCGCCGCCCCCGCGGCCTCGGCCGCGCCCGCCGAGGCCCCCGCGTACGCGGCGACCACGACCGCCGCCGAGGGCAGGGGCGGTGACGAGCTGCCGTACGGCGTGGACCTGCGGATGCACGACGACGGCTCGGTGTCGGTCGTCGCGCTGACGGAGGACGACATCGACGACGAGAGCGGCGACTGGCACTCCGCCGGATAGCCCCTCCCACCGAGCGGCCCCCGGCGCCCGCCCGGCGCCGGGGGCCGCGCCCCGCCGGGAGACCGAGTCGCCGATCACACGGTGCGCACGCATCATGGAAAGGAGCATCCGTCCCGGTACCCGTACCCGCGGCCACCGGCAGCGAGGAGATGTCGTGCACGAGAAGCTGCTCCGCAGGGCAGGCGGCCGGCTCATCCATCGCCACGACGCCCGCCCCTCCGCAGCCGCCCCGGCGCGCCCGGAAGAACTCGTGCTCGACCCGGTGAAGGTACGCGGCCTCGGCGAAGGCACACTCGGCGCGCACGACGAGGCCGCACTCGCCCGGGAAGTGGCGGAGCTGCTGCCCCACGGCTGGGACCTGCCCTACAAGCTGAAGGCGGCGCTCCAGGACGTCATCGCACACCTCGGCAGCGAAGCCGACCTGATCAGATGGCTGGACACCTTCCCCGGCCGTCCCCGCCTGACGGCACGCATCTACGTCTTCCTCGGCCTTCTGGACCGGTACGGCGACGCGCCGGAGGTGCTCGAAGCCCTGCGGGCAGCCCGCACCCGGGAGCCGTATCCGGAAGGTCTGCGCGACGTCCTCGTGCCGCAGACCGACTCGGAGACCCTCTCCGATCTGGGGTACCGGGTCGAGGCGGCCCTCACGGACGGGAAGGTGGAGCGCGCCGCGGTGCTGGCTCTCGCCATCGCCGGCTGGCTGCGCCGGTCGCTCACCGGCCCCGTAGCCGATCTGATGGGCCACGCCAGGGAGGACATCGCGCAGGCGGCCGGCGAGGCGGCGGCTCCCCGGAGTCCGGCCGGCCCGTGACGGCCGGTCAGGCCGTCCGTCCGCCCATGCCGAGTGCCGGGACGCGCGGCCTGCGCGCGGTCCGGGAGCAGGTCGGGGCGTACGAACACTGCCGCCCCTGACGGGCGCCGCACCGGTGTCCGCCGCATCGGCCGCCGGGGGGACGGCGTTCGTTCGCCGAACCGCACATGTGGCGTACGCTGCCGGGCGTGAGTGAGGGAGACAAGGCCCGCTTCGACGCGGTGGACGCGCTGGTGGCGCGGTCGCGGGTGCTGCCACCGCCGGGGGAGCGGCGCCGGCTGCGGATGGCGCACGGTCTGACGCAGCAGGAGGTCGCCGACGCGCTGGGCGTACGGCGGGCGACGGTGGGCGCCTGGGAGAGCGATGATCCCGGCCGCCGTACGGAACCGCGCCCGCCCGAACGCGACGCCTACGCCCGGCTCCTGGACCGGCTCACCGAGCTGTACCCGCCGCCACCCGCTCCCGACGTGCCGGCCGCACCCGAGTCTCCCGCCGCGCCCCCGGCACGCCGGACCGTCCCGGCGCCTCCCCGGCCCGCGGACTCCGCGGCTGCGGCGCCGCGGACGCGGCCGTCCGTACGGAAGCCCGCGCCCAGCGCCGCGCCGGCGGGGGAGGGGCGCTACCCGGCCGGCCCGCTGGCGGTGCTCGACGGCGCCGGCCTCGCCCACCTCGCCGACGGCCGCACGGCACCCTGCCCCGCCGGCTCGGTCGCGGAACTGGTCGACTGGGCTCTGCGGGCCGGGCTCGGCGCCGAGCGCCTGCACCGGCACGGGCAGGACGCCGACCCCCTGGTCGTGCTCACCGAAGCCGCCGCCGAGCGGCTCGGGTTGCCGCCCCGGCTGGAGAACCGCGCCTTCGACGACGGGATGCGCCTCGCGGAGGACCACCCGGTGGTGCGCGAGATCCTGGCCGCCGGCTGGAAGCTGACCCGCCGCGGGTTCGGCCCCTGGCCGCGGATCTACCGCTCCGCCGAGCACGGCCGCCGCCGCTGCGTGCAACTCGCCGTCCTCGGCTGGGACGCGCTGGAGGACCGCGCCTGGCCCGGCGCAGGCCAGGTGCCCCCCGGCGAGCTGGCGCGGATGCTCGGCACGTACGCGGCCCGGGTGCTCACGCCCCGCGGCTCCACCGCGGTCACCGGTCTGGAGCTGATGACCGCGCTGCGCCCGCCGACCCGCCCCGTCCGCGACGGTGCCGCCTGGACCTCGGGACCCGTACCAGGATCGCTCACCGCCCCGGTCGATCCCGCCCCGCCGGAGGCCCCGGAGGAGCATCCGGTCGCCGAAGGCCGCCCCGCGGGGCAGGAGCTGGACGAGGAGGCGTACGACTGGGTACGCCCCGGCGGGTTCACCGACGCCGAGTGCGCGCTGCCGTACGTGCTCGGCCTGGACGTCAACATGGCGTTCGCCGCGGCGGCGAACCGGCTGACGGTTGGCCTGGGCGCCCCGGTCCACACCGACGGGCCCCGCTTCGACAAGAAGGTCCCCGGGGCCTGGTACGTCGACCTCTCCCACGTCGAGCTGGACCCCCGCCTGCCGTCGCCGTTCTCCCCCGGCGGCGACCGGCCCTCCGGCCCCGCCTGGTACGCCACGCCCACCGTCGCCTACGCCGTCGAACTCGGCCACGACGTCGCGCCGCTGGAGGCGTGGCTGCGCCCGGAGGCGGGCGCGTACCTGGACCCGTGGTACGAGCGGCTGCGCGACGCGTACCTGGCCACGATGGCCGACCTCGGCGTGACCAAGGACCTCACCGAAGCCGCCTACCTGGCCGCGATGGCCGGCCACAAGAGCGTCGACCCGGCCGCCGCCGCGGTCCTGTCCGCGATCAAGGCGACCGTCAAGGGCGGCATCGGCAAGCTCCGCGAACGCGCCCAGGGCAAGGCGAGGTTCCGTACGAACCAGCGGTGGCCCGCCCTGGAACGGCCGACCTGGCGGCCGGACATCCGGGCCGCGGTCATCGCCACCGCCCGGGTCAACATGCACCGCAAGATGCTCAAGATGGCCGCCCACGGCCGCTACCCGGTCGCGGTCCTCTCCGACTGCGTCGTCTACCCCGCCCCCACCCCGTCGCCGCTGGACCTGCTGCCCCGTACCCCCGACGGCAGGCCGGCCCCCGGCGTCTTCCGCCTGGGCGTCAGCCCCGGCATGACCAAGCTCGAAGGCGTACGGGACCTGTGGTGGGCCGCCGAGGTCATCGAAGAGCACTACAACCCGGCCCGGCACATCAAGGACGACCCCACCCGCGACGGGGAGGAGTGAGCGGTGGCGACGATCGGCGAGTCCCTCGAAGCGGCGCTTCAGGCCACCGCGACCCGCCCCATCCCGGTGAGCCCGCAGGCCCGGATGCGGTTCCTGGTACGCGCCGAGCGGGGCTCCACCCGCCGCGCCGCGCAGCGCCTCGGCTGCTCCCGGCGCCAGGTCGAGCGCTACCTCGCCGGGCAGGCCAAGCGCCCCACCCCGCGCCTGGCCGCGGCGCTGGAGCGTGAGGTCCGCAAGAGCTGGCAGCCCCGCGTACGGGCCCGCGCGATCCGGCAGGCCGCCCAGCGCGGCGCCATCGTGGAGACCCGCGCCCGGTTCGGCTTCACCGCCGCCCCCGGCTCCACCGACGATCCCCGCATGCGGCGCATCACCGAGCTGCTCCCCCCGGACATCACCGCGCGGCTCCTCGCCCAGCACGCCGCGGGCGCCGACGAGGCCGAACTGCGCGACCTCCTCGGTGCGGGCCTGGGGCACGCGTACTTCCAGGACCGCGGCCGCCGAGCGGCGGGCCTGGAGGTGACGGTCACCGACATCGACCACCTCGACGTCGACCTGAGCTGAGCCGAGCCTTCCGCCTCGTCGGCGGCAGCCGGCAGCCGGCAGCCGGCGGTCCGGTCCGTCAGTCGGGCTGCTTCTCCATATGGGCGAGGAGGCGGTCCGAGATCCGGGCGAGCGTGGCGAGTTCCTCCTCGGTGAGGGCGTTGATGAAGAGCCGGCGGACGTGTGCGACGTGGAGCGGTGCGGCTTCCTCGATCGCCTCGTAGCCTGCGGGAGTGGCGACGATGAACGCCCCGCGTCCGTCGTCGGGACAGTCCTCCTTGCTCACCAGGCCGCGTTTCATCATCCGTGCGACCTGGTGGGACATACGGCTCTTCTCCCACTCCACCAGCTTCGTCAGGTCCATGAAGCGCATCCGCCCCTCGCCGCTCTCGGTGAGCTTGACCAGCACGGTGTAGTCGGCGGCGGACATGCCGGAGTCGGCCTGTACCCGGCGGGAGAGCCGTCCGATGAGCTTCTCCTGCATCCGGATGAAACTCTCCCAGGCGGCGGTCTGCTCCGGGGTCAGCCAGCGAGGCGTTGCGTCCATGGGGGGAGCGTAACGAGGCCGCCGATGGGTCTTCCATCCGGCGGACACGGCCGATTTCGCCTCGGCGTCCAGGACGTCCGGAGCGCCGCGAGCGCCGGCATCTTGCAGTTCGCCTCGGTAACTTTCCGCGCCCGGGCGAGGGTCGGCAAGTGGGCTTCTCAGGCGTCTAGTTGACGGCTCAACGATCAGTCCCTAACGTAGATGACGCGTCAACTACATGCGCGGGAGGCTGCCATCCGGTAGGCCCCCGCTCTGTCTGACGTCCGCGAACGCGCAGCTTCGGAAGGGGACTCCCATGAGCACCGAGAACAAGGCCGGAATCGACGCACTGCTGACGCCCGAGGAGAGCGTCCTCGTGCTCATCGACCACCAGCCGTTCCAGTTCGCAAACCTGAACAGCCACGAGCCGACGATGGTCGTCAACAACGTCGTCGGCCTCGCCAAGGCCGCGAAGGTGTTCGACGTCCCGGCCATTCTCACCACCGTGCTGGAGGAGCGCGGCGGCCTTCTCCTCCGGGGTGTGCAGGACGTGTTCCCCGAGCAGAAGCCGATCAACAGGACCTTCATCAACACCTGGCAGGACGAGCGCGTGGTGGACGCCGTCAAGGCGACCGGGCGCAAGAAGCTGATCATCGCCGGGCTCTGGACGGAGATCTGCGTGGCGATGCCCGCCATACAGGCCGCGGGCGAGGGCTTCGAGGTCTTCGTCGTCACCGACGCCTCGGGCGGCGTCTCGAAGGAGGCGCACGACATGGCCGTGCGCCGCATGGTCCAGGCGGGCGTGGTGCCGATCACCTGGCTGGCCGTGATGGGAGAGTGGCAGCGCGACTGGGCCCGCGAGAAGACCATCGCGGGTGCCGCCGAGGTCCAGGCGCAGCACGGCGGTGCCAGCGGCGTGGCCTTCGCCTGGGAGCTTCAGCTCCTCGCCACGCCCACCGGCAGCGAGGGCTGACGTCTGCGCGGAGGCTGTCGCCGACGCGCGAGGGAGCCGGCGGGCGTTACACTCGCTTGTGCTGCAAGTTGATGCATCAACTGGATGCGGGCCCGGCGCGGGCCACCGCCCGCGCGGAACGAACATGGAGGAACACGTGTCAGTGGAAGTGAGTGACGCTCCCGGCGCCAACCGGTACGAGGCCCGGGTCGACGGGGAGTCCGAGGTGGCGGGCGTCGCGGCCTACATCCGTACGCCGGAACTCATCGCGTTCGTGCACACCGAGGTCCCACCGGAGTACGAGGGCAGGGGTGTCGGGTCGGCGCTGGCGCGCACCGCCCTCGACGAGGCGCGTGCCGCGAACCTGCGGGTGCTGGCCACCTGCCCGTTCTTCGCCGGGTGGATCGCCCGCCACCCCGAGTACAAGGACCTGCTGTATCAGTCCCGCAGCAGGGTCAGCGACTGAGCACCGGGCATGGCAACGAGGGAGGCGGCATGAGCAGCAAGACCCAGAAGAGGGCCTACGAGGGCGAGTCGATCACCGTGACCTTCGAGGCCGGGCGCTGCCTGCACGCCGCGGAATGCGTCAACGGTCTGCCGCAGGTCTTCGACCCGGACGCGCGTCCGTGGATCCGGCCGGACGGCGCCGCGGCCGAGCGCCTGGCCGAAGTGGTGCGGCGCTGTCCCTCGGGCGCGCTGCAGTACGACCTGGTGGACGGAGACGCGGAGGCCCCGGACCGGCCCACGCACGTCGCGCGCAACTCCGTCGGGCAGGTCCTCGTACGCGGCGAGCTGAGCCTGGACACCGCGGCGGGCCCGCGGGCGGAGACGAGGGCCGTTCTCTGTGGCTGCGGGCAGAGCGCTCATCAGCCCTACTGCGACCACGGGGGTCGCTGCGGCCGGAGGGCAACGGACTGACCCCGCCCGTCCACACGCACGTACCCGGAACGACCAGGAGCCGGGCTGCCGGTGGCCGGAAAAGCCCGCAGGACCGACCCGGACGGAGCATCCATGGCAGACCTTTTCCTCATCGGCATCACCGGCGGCGTCGGCCGTCTGCTCGCGCGGAGACTGCGCACGCGAGGCGACACCGTACGCGGGCTCGTCCGCCGGGACGACCAGCGAGCCGAACTGGCGACTCAGGACATCGACGCACGAGTCGGCGATCTCTCCACCATGACCGTGGACGAACTGGCGGCGGCGTTCCGCGGTGCCGACGCGATCGTCTTCAGCGCCGGATCGAACGGCGGCAGCAGGGAGGTCACGAAGGCCGTCGACGGCGACGGGGTGGCGAAGGCGATCGCGGCGGCGCGCCTGGCCGGTGTCGAGCGCTTCGCCCTGGTCTCCGTACTCCCGGAATCCTGGCGGGAACGTGACCTCGGCGAGGAGGTCGAGTACTACTTCGCCGTCAAGAAGGAAGCGGACATCGCGCTCAGCCGCAGTGGGCTGAACTGGCTGATTCTCCGTCCGTCCCTGCTCGTCGACGGCCCGGGAACCGGCGCCGTGTCCCTCGGCCCTGCGGAGTTCCACGGCCGGATCAGCCGCGACGACGTCGCCGCCACCCTGGCCGAACTGCTCCACGAGCCCCGTATCGGCCGGCAGATCCTCGAACTCAACGAGGGTTCCACGCCGATCGAAGACGCGGTCCGGGCGAATGTCCGCTGACCAGGCGGCCCTCCCACGCGGAGGTGAGGCGTGGCGCGCGGAGCGGCGTGGTGATTCGGTGAGACGCCGCGAGGTCACGGCGGAGAATTTCCCCATCGGCACGGAGGAGCACGCATGCGGTCAGTCATTCCCGACTATCTGACCGAGGCACTCGGAGACGTCGAGCCGGACACCTCCGGAGTGCAGGCGGGATACATCCCCGAACTCGCGGCGGCGGACCCCGAGCGCCTCGGCGCGGTCTTCGCCACCGTCGACGGCAAGGTCTACGGTGCCGGCGATGTCGATACCGAGTTCACGATCCAGTCGATCTCCAAGCCGTTCACGTACGCGCTGGCACTGGCCGACCGCGGCTTCGACCCGGTGCTCGCCAAGGTCGGCGTCGAGCCGTCGGGTGAGGCTTTCAACCAGATCTCCCTCGAAAGCGATACCGGGCGCCCGCTCAATCCCATGATCAACGCCGGTGCGATCACCACCCACGCGCTGGCCGGCGAGGAGGACCTGGATCCGGCGGCGCGCGTGGAGCGCGTGGTCAGGGGGCTTTCGGCGTTCGCCGGCCGTCGGCTGCGGATCGACGAGGCGGTGTGCGTGTCGGAGATGGAGCACGCGCACCGCAACCTCGCCATCGCCCACATGCTCCGCAGCCACGGCGTCCTGACCGAGGACCCGGACGCCGTCGTCGACGGCTACACCCGCCAGTGCGCCGTGCTCGTCACCGCGCGGGACCTGGCCATGATGGCGGCGACGCTGGCCAACCGCGGCGTGAACCCCCTCTCGGGTGAGCAGGTGGTGAGCGAACCGGTGGTGCGGCAGGTGCTGAGCGTCATGTTCACCTGCGGGATGTACGACGCGGCCGGTGACTGGGCGACCCAGGTCGGCATTCCGGCGAAGAGCGGCGTGGCCGGGGGCCTGATCGGCGCGCTCCCCGGCCAGATCGGCATCGCCACCTTCTCGCCGCGACTGGACCGGCACGGGAACAGCGTGCGCGGGGTGTCGCTCTTCGAACGCTTCTCCTCCGACATGGGCATGCACGTGATGCAGGTCCCGCCCCCGGCGCGTGCGGTCGTACGGTCCAGCCACGTCGCCGGCAGCGGCCCGAGCGCGGTCCGGGTCCTCCAACTGCAGGGCGGGATCGGCTTCTCCGGAGCGGAGCGAGTCGTCAGGGAGACCGTGGACTCGCCACCCGCGGAGGCCGGGGTGGCCCTGGACCTCACGAGGGTCCACTCGATCGATGACGTGGCCCGGCGCATGCTGCTGGAGATCGTGCGCCGGCTCACGCTGGACGGTCACGAGGTCTACCTCGTCGACCCGGAATCGGTCATGCCGGACCCCGACCCCGGAGACGGCGGCCGGGTCACCGTCGTGGGCACCGTGGACCAGGCGGTGATTCCACCGCACAGGGCAACCCGGCGCTGAACGCCCCGGGGATCAGCCGACGGGGCCGCCGACCGCGGTGAAGGCGTACGAGACCGCGAAGGGCCCGTGCCCGTACGAGACCGTGATCCTGTCGCCGTGGCCCCCGTCCACCGCGCTCAGGTCGAGGGTCGCGCGGAACGTCCTCGCGTTCCGCCCGGCCTGCGTCACGGTCAGCGGCGCGGCGGCCCGATCACCCACCCGCACCTCGACCGAGCCGCGGTCGGCGGAGGCCGCGTCCAGGTTCAGCGGTGCCCGCAGCTCCACCGTCACCTTCGCGTGCCGGGGCACCACCCGGGCGGCGGCGCCACCGAGGGTACGGACCTCGATGCCGGTCTGATCGGCGGCGCGCCAGGCGAGTGAGGCGTTCCAGGCGCTGTTGAACGCCACCCAGCCCTCGGTGTGGCCGATGTTCCCCTGGTCCGGGTCGAAGGGGTAGTGGCCGTTCTTGGGGCTGCCGTCGAGGACGCCGGGCAGATCCTCGAGCAGTCCCGCACCGCCGCGGTACTCGGAGAACCAGCCGCGCTCCACGCCCTCGAAGCCGGCGGTGCCGCTGGGCGCGTCGTACGAGGCGTGCCGCCCGGTGGGGTTGCGGCCGAAGATGTTGTCGACGTGCGCCGCCGCGATCTCGCGCAACCGCCCGGCCAGCGGGTCGTCGCCGAGCAGCCGGGCCGCGGCGAGCGCCGGCGCGGCGAAGCCGGCCACGTTGCCGGTCTCGTTGGGGTCGTCGGCGCCGCCGCCCGTGAAGGCGGGGATGGTCCAGCGGTCGTCGGAGTAGCGGCGGAAGTCCCAGAGGTTGTCCGAGCGGCCGGTCACGGTCCGCGCCCAGTCGCGGACGAAGTCCTCGATCCCGGCGGGCGCCCGGTCGGGGTACGTCTCGGCGAACTGCACGAGGCCCGTGATCAGCACGTGTTCGCTCTGCCGCTGCCCCTTGGTGGTCCGCGGGTCGCCGACGTCGAGGTTCTCGATCAGCCAGGCGGCCTGGTCCTGCGCGGCACGCAGGTACCGCTCCGCGTCGTCGCGGCCCTCCCGCTGCGCGACCTCGTACATCATCAGGTTCGGCCACACCGAGTGGCCCGGCGCGAGTTCGCCCTTGCCGGTGCCGACCTGGGTGTACGTCTGGAAGAGGTCGCCGGTGTGCGGGGTGAACGCCTGCCAGTAGTAGCGGTCGCGGGCGGGGTCCCCCCAGGTGGCGAAGAGGTGGTCGAGGGTGCGCTCGTAGACGCCGGCCGGTATCCACTCGGCGAGCTGCGGATAGGCGTAGGCGAAGGCCGCGAGCTGCTCCTTCAACTGCGGATCGGTGACGTCCGCTTCGAGGAGCAGTTCGACTCCCCAGTGGATGAGCCGCACGATCTCCGGCGTGCCGTCGGGAAGCGTCACCGGAAGTCCCTTGTAGACCGCGTCGTCCACGGTGATCTGCTCGAACGCGCTCGGGTTGGCCAGGTAGAGGTCGACGAGCGTCTGGATCTCCTTCGAGTACTGGGCTCCGTCCCGCCAGGTCACCGCCTTCATGCACGCGCGATGGCCGTACTCGTCGCTGATCAGTCCCGGCCCTTCCGCCTTGCGGGTGAAGTCGCCGAAGTAGCAGCGGCTGCCCGACATGAACTCGATGGCCCTGCCGTACGAGACCCGGTCGATCCAGTACGCCCCGATGCCGAACGGCACCGACGTGCCCGTGCCCGCCGCGCCCTTGACGGTGACGACGAAGTCCCCGGTGTCGCGGGGGTCGAACCCGGTGAAGTCCCCGACGCCGCCGGTGACCTCGCCCCGGTACCTGACCATTCCGGACGCGTCGCTGACCGTGAAGGCGGCGCCGTCCTCGGCCCGCGGGGCGGTGAACCGCTTCGGCTCGCCCAGACCGAACCCGCTCTGGTTCAGCAGCACCGGCTGATCGGCCCGCGGATCGCCGGGCGCGAGGCCGCTGACAGCCGGCGGCTCGGCCGTCGCGGCGACGGCGGTCGCCGGGAGGGTGCCGAGGCAGAGGACCCCGGCGGCGATGAGTGCCTGGACCTTCATACGTGCCTCCAACTTGCTGTTCTGCAAGAGAAATTCACGATGCGCATGCTTCAGTCATCATGTGCAATGCGTCAACCCCTGCCGCACGTGAAATCGGAACGGCGTCGTCGATATGCGCCGCCGGACACGGCTGCCGTCCGCGCGGGCGCGCCGAACCCGCCCGGCTCGGGAAGGGTTCTCCGGCCGGAGCGTCAGGCCCGCGCCAGGAACCGGCGCTGGGCGGCGAGGAGGTCCGCTTCCTCCACCGCCTCGCCGGGGTGCGGGAAGTGGCCCGCGGTGAGCACGTGCAGCTCCTTCGGCCCCGGCAGGGCGTTGTGCACGGCGAACTGCCCCGGCGGCGGGACGGCCGGGTCGAAGAGCGCGGCTCCGACGTGGACCGGAATGCCGATGTGCCGCGCCGCGGTGGCGGCGTCGAAGTACGCCAGCACCTCCGCGACCTCCGGATGCGCGGCATGGTGCCGCCGGACCGACTCGCCGCTCCCGGTGCACGGCAGCGTCAGCCGCAGCGGATGGTTGCCGAAACTGGGCACGGTCAGCACCGCGGCCGCGAACCGGTCGTCCCACGGCAGCGCCAGCGCCCCGATGCCGCCGCCGAAGCTCGCCCCCGCGTACGTGAGCCGCCGCATCGACGCGGGGACGAGTTCCGCGAGCGCCGTCGCCGCGCACCACACGTCGGCGGCACAGCCTCCGTGCACGTACGACCGCCGGGAACCGATGCCGTGCAGGACGTGCGCGGCCGCGTCTGACGGCAGGTCCGGTTGCCGGCTGCGTGCGCCCTGGCCGCGCAGGCACGGCCAGATGGCCGCCGTGCCCGGCGGCAGCAGCGCCGGCTCGGGGCCCTCCCGGCCGCCGTAGCCGTGCGTCACGACGCAGCCCCGGCGCACCTGCCCGTCCGCCGGCAGCGTCACCCAGCCGCCGATGCGGCGCCCGCCGAGCGAGGTGTACGCGACCTCGTGCACCGCCACCGCTTCCGCCCCACCGGTGGTCGCCGTGCGGCTGCGGAGCCGGGGCGCGACCCGCGTGCCACGGGCCTCGGCGTACAGGGCGCGCCAGAACTCCCCGAAGCCGGAGGGGGCTTCGGGGGCGGGCACGGCGAGCAGCCGGTCCAGGTCGTAGCCGTACGCGGGGTCGAAGGGGAAGTCGTGTGCCGGGCCGGCCGCCTGCCCGCGCGGGCGGTGGCCGCGACCGCCGCCGTCCGTCCCCACCACCCACGCCTCCCGCCCCGCACCGCCGTTCGCCCCAAGGTACTCGGGCGATCCGCACCGGCGGGGGCGCGGTCCTCAAGTCCGGGAAACCTCCCGGAAATTCGTTCGCCACCGCCTGTTGACGGGGTCATGCCCCGCTCCTATGGTCGCTGCTACGAAACAGCAAGAGGGGCTCAAGTCCTGCTAATCCGCTGCTGATACGTAACAGCAAGGGGTTCCTTTGTCAGTCAAACGCCGTCGCGGGGCACCGACCCAGGCAGACGTCGCCCGCCGTGCGGGCGTGTCGCAGGCGACCGTCTCCGCCGTCGTGAACGGTCGTGCCACCGACCACCGGATACCCGTCGAGACGGAGGAACTGGTCCGCCAGGCCGTCCGCGACCTCGGCTACGCGGCCAATCCCGCCGCCCGCAGCCTCAAGGGCAAGCGCAACCGGATGATCGGGGTGCACACCTTCGAGTCGGTCTTCCCGATAGCCAGCCGCGACTTCTACCACGAGTTCCTGGTCGGAGTGGAGGAGCAGGCCGTCGCCGAGGGCCACGACCTGGTGCTGTTCACCTCCACGGAGGGCCCCGACGGTCAGCGTCAGCTCTACAGCGACGGCTCGAACCGCCTCAACGTCGCCGACGGCAGCGTGCTGCTCGGCGTCGCGCACGACCACTCCGACCTCGCCCGCCTCAGCCGGGAGGGCTACCCCTTCGTCCACATCGGCCGCCGCGACGTGCCGGGCGCCGACATCGCCTGGGTCAGCGCCGACTACGCCGAGGCGACCCGCGACGCCGTCGCCCGGCTGGTCTCGCTGGGCCACCGCCGGGTCGGCTACCTCGGCATCACGCACCGGGTCGAGGCCGTCGTCGACCGCGAGGCCGGCTACCGCGCCGCCTGCGCGGACGCCGGCATCCCGCAGCTCCCGGTGCTGATGAACGACGAGGACCTCACACAGGAGTGGTTCGACCTCGCCCTGGCGTCCGGGATGACCGCGTTCGTCGCCGAGGAGGAGTCGTTCGCCGGCCGCATCGCCGGCTTCGCCGCCGCCCGCGACCTGGCGATACCCGGGCAGCTCTCGCTCGTCGTGCTCCGCGGTACGGAGACGGGCCCGTACCCCGGGACCGGCTGGAGCTGCGTGGAGATCCCCCGCCGGGAGATCGGCCGCGAGGCCGTGCGGCTGCTCCTGCGCCTGCTCGACACCCCCGACGCGCCGCGCGAGGACCAGATCCTCCTCTCCTGCACGCCGCCCGGCGGGGAGACCGTCGCCGTGGCCCCGGCGGGCGCTCCGGGAGGAGAGGCATGACGGAGCTGCGCACCGACATAGCCGTCGTCGGGGGCGGGCTCGGCGGCGTGGCCGCCGCCCTGGCAGCCGCCCGCTCGGGCCTCAGGGTCCTCCTCACCGAGGAGTACGACTGGGTCGGCGGCCAGTTGACCGTCCAGGGCACGCCGCCCGACGAACACCCCTGGATCGAGCAGTTCGGCTGCACCGCGAGTTACCGCCGGCTCCGGGACGGGATCCGCGACTACTACCGGCACTGGTACCCGCTGTCGGCGGCGGCGCGCCGGCAACCGGCCCTCAACCCCGGCGCCGGCCGGGTGAGCGCGCTGTGCGCGGAGCCGAGCGCGGCGCACGCCGTGCTGCGGGCCATGCTCGCGCCGCACCGGGCGAGCGGCCTGCTGGACCTGCGGCTCGGCCACCGCCCGGTCGCCGCGACCACCGACGGCGACGCCGTCACCAGCGTGACGCTGCGCGACCTCGGCTCCGGCGAGGACGTCACGGTGACCGCCGCGTACTTCCTGGACGCCACGGAGACCGGCGAGCTGCTGCCGCTCACCGGCACCGAGTACGTCACGGGGTTCGAGTCGCAGGCCGACACCGGGGAGCCCAGCGCCCCCGCGCGGCGGCAGCCGCTCAACATGCAGGCCGCCTCCTGGTGCTTCGCCGTCGAGCACAGGGCCGGCGAGGACCACACCATCGACAAGCCCGACGACTACGGCTTCTGGCGCGACTACCGCCCCCCGTACTGGCCCGACCGGATGTTCAGCATGGTCGCGCCCAAGCCGCAGACGCTGCGGCCGGCGACCCGCGTGCTGATCCCCGACCCCGCGCCGGGCGAACCCGCCCTGCAGGGCCTGGCGGGCGACCTCGACCTGTGGGCCTTCCGCCGCGTCCTCGCCCGCTCCTCGTTCGAGGACGGCACGCTCGCCGGCGACGTCGTCATCGTCAACTGGCCGATGATCGACTACGTCGAGGGGCCACTGTACGAGGTCGAGCCCGCGGCGGCCGCGCGCCACCTGGCCGGCGCGCGGCAGATGAGCCTCTCCTTCCTCTACTGGATGCAGACGGAGATGCCGCGCCCCGACGGGAGCACCGGGCTGCCCGGACTGCGGCTGCGCGGCGACGTCGTGGGCACCGCGGACGGGCTGTGCAAAGGCCCGTACATCCGCGAATCCCGGCGCATCCGTGCCGTGTACACGGTGACGGAGCAGGACGTCTCCCTCGCGATACGGGGTGAGCGCGGGGCGGTCGCGTACGAGGACTCGGTCGGCATCGGCTCCTACCGCATCGACCTGCACCCCTCCACCGGCGGCGACAACTACATCGACGTGGCCTCCTCGCCCTTCCGTATCCCGCTGGGCGCCCTGCTGCCCGAGCGGATGCGCAACCTGCTGCCCGCCGCCAAGAACATCGGCACCACCCACCTCACCAACGGCTGCTACCGGCTGCACCCGGTCGAGTGGAACGCCGGCGAGGCCGCGGGACTGCTCGCCGCGTACTGCCTGCGCCACCGCACCACCCCGCACCAGGTCCGCGCCCAGCCCGCCCGACTCGCGGACTACCAGAGCGCGTTGACCGGCCACGGCGTCGAGATCGCCTGGCCCGACATCCGCGGTTACTGAACCCGAGGGAGCGAGAAGATGACGGGACGCATCGACAGGAGAAGGCTGCTGATGGCCGGCGGGTCACTGGTGGCGGCCGGGGCCGTCGGCGGACTCACGCTGAACGGCTGCGACTTCAGCACGGATCCGGCGGGCGGCGCGGACACGGGGCCGGTCGAGGGCAAGGGGCAGGCGCCCGAGCTGCAGCGGCTGGTCGACGAGGGGAAGCTGCCCGCGCTGCCGAAGCGGCTGCCGGCGGAGCCGCTCGTGGTCCGCCCCGTCGACCGGGTGGCGGCCTACGGCGGCACCTGGCGCAACGCGCTCATCGGCGCGGGCGACGCCGGCCGCCTCGGCTACGCCTTCGCGTACGAGAACCTGGTCCGCTGGGACCGCGACTGGAAGAAGATCATCCCCAACGTCGCGGAGTCGTTCAGCGAGAGCGAGGACGCCACGCGGGTGACGTTCAGGCTCCGCAAGGGCCTGAAGTGGTCCGACGGCGAGCCGTTCACCGCGGACGACATCGAGTTCGCCTTCCGGGACCTGATCATGAACAAGGAGATCATCCCGGACACGCCGGGCCAGTACACCGTCGGCGGCGGCCCGGCGAAGCTGCGGAAGATCGACGCCTACACCGTGGAGTTCACCTTCGCCGGGCCCAACGCCCTCTATCTGACGGGCATGGCGAACGAGGTCTACGACATGCTGACCCGGCTGCCCAAGCACTACCTCGGCCGGTTCCACCCCGACCTCAGCCCGGACGCCGAGAAGGCGGCCACGGAGCTGGACTACGCGGGCCCGATGGAACTGCTCCAGGACGCCCTCTACGCGGGCATGCTCTGGAAGGACCCGCGGCTGCCCCGGCTGCACGCCTGGCTGCCCGACGACGCCATCGGCGGCGGCACGCGCATGCGGTTCACCCGCAACCCCTACTACTTCAAGGTCGATCCGGAGGGCAACCAACTGCCCTACCTCGACGGCGTCGACTTCGCCATGGCCCAGGACGCCGAAGTGGTGCTGCTCAACGTGCTCCGGGGCGACATCGACATGATCGAGCGCAACGTCACCACCACCAAGAACAAGCCGGTGCTGGCCCGGGACCGGACCAAGGGGCACTACGGCTTCTTCGACCTGGCGTCGGACAAGCTCAACACCCTGACGATCATGCTCAACCTCACCTGCAAGGACGAGGCGAAGCGGGAGGTCTTCGGCAGCCGCGACTTCCGCATCGGCCTCTCGTACGCCATCGACCGCCGGAAGGTCATCAAGGCGGTGCACGCCCGGCAGGGTGAGCCCTGGCAGGTCGCCCCCGCGCGCGACTCCGGCTTCTTCGACGAGGAGATGGCCAAGCAGTACACCGAGTACGACCCGGACAAGGCGAACGAGCACCTCGACCGGGCCGGTCTGCGGCGGGACGGCGACGGGCCGCGGCGCGGCCCGGACGGCGAGCCGTTCTCCTTCCGCATCCTGGTCAGCGCCGGTGCCGGGAAGCCCGAGCTGGCCGACGCGCTGGAGATCATCAAGCCCATGTGGGAGGCCGTCGGCGTACGGATGAGCGTGCAGGCGGAGGACGAGACCCTGCGCATGCAGCTCATCCAGGGCAACGGCCACGAGGCGCTCGCCTGGGACGGGGACGGCGCCCTGGACCCCGTCAGCACCCCCGCCTTCTTCATGCCGGAGTGGGGCGAGAACAACGCCTTCTGCCCCGAGTGGTTCACCTGGCTGGCCACCGGAGGGCAGGAGGGCATGGAACCGCCGGCCCATGCCAAGGAGCAGTACCGCCTCTACCACGAGGAGATCGCGGCCGAGACGGACGAGAAGCGGCGCGCGGCGACGATGAAGCAGATCCTCGCCATCGCGAAGGAGCAGTTCTACACCATCGGGATCAGCACCCCGCTGCCCGGCTACGGCGTCGTCGGCGAGACCTTCCGCAACGTGCCCGAGAAGAGCTTCTTCGCCGCCAAGTTCCCCATGCCGGGGGCCATGAACCCCGAGCAGTTCGCCATCGGCGCGTAACCGGCACACGGCTGACGGGACGGTCGAGCAGTGTTGAGCTACCTGGCACGTCGGTGCCTCTACATGATCCCCACGCTCTTCGGGATCTCCGTGGTGGCCTTCGCCATCATCCAGTTGCCCCCGGGCGACTTCCTCACCACCCTCGCCGCCCGGCTGGAGAACCAGGGCGACCGGATGGACGAGGCGCAGATGTCCGCGCTGCGCGAGCGCTACGGGCTCGGCGAGCCGGTCTACGAGCAGTACGGGAAGTGGGTCTCCGCGATCGTGCTGCACGGCGACTTCGGGGAGTCCTTCGAGTACGGCAAGTCCGTGTCCAGCCTGGTCATGGACCGGCTGCCGCTCACCGTGGTGCTCGCCGTCTCGACCCTCCTGGCGACCTGGCTGCTGGCGTTCCCCGTCGGCCTGTACTCGGCGGTGCGGCAGTACTCGGTCGGCGACTACGTGGCCACCACGGTCGGGTTCCTGGGCCTCGCCATCCCCAACTTCATGATCGCGCTGGTGCTGATGTACCTGGGCCACAGCGTCTTCGGGATGAGCGTCGGAGGGCTCTACTCGCCGGAGTACGAGGACGCGGCCTGGAACCTCGGCAAGTTCCTCGACCTCCTCAGCCACCTGTGGGTGCCCGTGCTGGTACTGGGCGCGGCGGGCACCGCCGGCCTGGTGCGGGTGCTGCGCGCCAACCTCCTGGACGAACTGCGCAAGCCGTACGTCGTCGCCGCCCGGGCGCGCGGCATGCCGGAGCGCAGGCTGGTGCTGAAGTATCCGCTGCGGGTCGCGCTCAACCCGTTCGTCTCCAACGTCGGCTACGTGCTGCCGGCGCTGGTCTCCGGCGAGGTCATCGTCTCCCAGGTGCTGTCGCTGCCCACCACCGGGCCGCTGCTGCTGGGCGCGCTGCGCAGCCAGGACATGTACCTGGCCAGCTCCATCATTCTCATCGTCAGCCTGCTGACCGTGATCGGCACCCTGCTCTCCGACGTACTGCTGGCCTGGCTGGACCCACGGGTCCGGCTGGCCCAGGGATGAGGGACGACCATGCGCATACGCACCCGGCCCGCGCCGACCGCAGCACCGGCCAGGCACGGCGCCTCCCAATGGCGGCTCATCTGGCGCCGGTTCCGCAGGCACAAGCTCGCCATGGCCGGCCTGATCGTCACCCTCGCCTTCTACTTCGTCGCGCTCTTCGCGGAGTTCCTGGCGCCCTACGGCACGGACTACCTCGACGACGACTACCCGTACGCCCCGCCGCAGACGGTCCGGTTCAGCGGCGGCCTGCACGTCGACGGCTACACGACGACCGTGGACGACGACACGTACGAGCAGACCTTCACCACCGACCCGTCGGCGGACGTCCCCATCGGCTTCTTCGTCAAGGGCGACGAATACCACCTCTTCGGCCTCATCCCCTGGGACCGCCACCTCATCGGCCCCAAGGAGCCCGGCGCCGCGATGTTCCTGCTGGGCGCCGACCGCAACGGGCACGACCTGCTCTCCGAACTCATCCACGGCACCCGGGTGTCGATGACCATCGGACTGGTGGGCGTCGTGGTGGCGTTCCTCCTCGGCGTGACGCTCGGCGGGATCTCCGGCTACCTGGGCGGCAGAACCGACACCGCGATCCAGCGGCTCGTCGAGTTCTTCATGTCCCTGCCCCACCTGCCCCTCTGGCTGGGCCTGGCGGCGGCCTTGCCACCCGACTGGGGCCCGCTGCGGCGGTACTTCGCCATCACGGTGGTGCTGGCCATGATCGGCTGGACCCATCTGGCCCGGGAGGTACGCGGCCGCTTCCTCGCCCTGCGCCAGGAGGAGTTCGTCACCGCGGCCCGCCTGGACGGCTGCACCCGCGGCCGGGTGATCTTCCGGCACCTGCTGCCGTCCACCAGCAGCCACCTCATCGCCCAGCTCTCGCTCTCCATCCCGGCGATGATCCTGGCCGAGACCGCGCTGAGCTTCCTCGGCCTGGGTCTCCAGGCACCCGTCGTGAGCTGGGGCGTGCTGCTGCAGGACGCGCAGAACATCCGCGTGCTCTCCTCCGCCCCGTGGCTGATGCTCCCCGGCCTCGCCGTCGTCACCGCGGTTCTGGCCCTCAACTTCGCCGGCGACGGGTTGCGCGACGCCGCGGACCCCTACAGGAAGTGACGGAACGAGACGATGGCCCCTGAACCGGACCCCCCGTTGCTCGACATCATCGATCTGAAGACGCACTTCGACACCGAAGAGGGCACCGTCCGCGCCGTGGACGGGGTGAGCTTCACCGTCCCGCGCGGCAGGATCGTCTGCGTCGTGGGGGAATCGGGCTGCGGCAAGAGCGTGACCGCGCGCTCCGTCCTCGGCCTGGTCGAGGAGCCGGGCCGGATCGTCGGCGGCTCGATCCGCTTCTACGCCCCGGCCGCCCCAGCCGCCGTGGACGCCGGCGCTCCCGCGGACGGCGCCGCGGCCGAGGACACCGCGGACACTGCCCAGGCCCGGTCCCTCGACCTGGCCGCGCTCGACCCGCGGGGCGAGGAGATCCGCTCCGTCCGCGGCGGCCGGATCGCGATGGTCTTCCAGGAACCGATGGCCGCCCTCTCGCCCATGTACACCGTCGGCGACCAGCTCGTCGAGGCCATCCGGCTCCACCTGCCGCTGAGCCGGGAAGCGGCCCGCGCACGGGCCGTGCACCTGCTGGAGCGGGTGGGCATCCCCGGCGCCGAGCGGCGTATGGACGCGTACTCCTTCCAGCTCTCCGGCGGCATGTGCCAGCGCGTGATGATCGCCATCGCGCTCTCCTGCGACCCCGAACTGCTCATCGCCGACGAGCCGACCACCGCGCTGGACGTCACCACCCAGGCCCGGATCCTGGACCTGCTGACCGGGATCCAGGCGGACACCGGCATGTCGGTCCTCTTCATCACGCACGACCTCGGCGTGGTCGCCGAGATCGCGGACGAGGTGGTGGTGATGTACCTCGGCACGGTGGTCGAGCAGGGCCCCGTGGACGCCATCTTCCACGACCCCGCCCACCCCTACACCCGGGCCCTCCTCGGCTCCGTACCCCGCATGGGCGCCGGTGCCCGGCAGCGGCTCGCCTCCATCCGCGGGAACGTCCCGCACCCCTCCGAGCGCCCCGCAGGCTGCCCGTTCCACCCGCGCTGCGCCAGCGCGGTCGCCGGGGTCTGCGACACGGCGGAGCCGCCCGAGACGGCGCTGTCCGAGGACCGCAGGGTCCGCTGCGTGCTGCACGGAGACGCGCCGCCGGCCGTCCCCGCGGCGGCCACGACCGAAGGAGCCCAGGCATGACCGACACCGTGCTCCCGGACACCACCGCCGCCGCACGCACGGCCCCCGTCCTCGAAGTCCGCGGCCTTCGCACGCACTTCCCCGTCAAGCGCGGCTTCCTCGGCCGCACCGTCGGCCACGTCCGCGCCGTCGACGGCGTCGACCTCTCCGTCCGGCCCGGTGAAACCCTCGGCCTGGTGGGGGAGTCGGGCTGCGGCAAGACCACCCTGGGCCGCAGCGTCGCCCGAATCCTCCGGCCCACCTCGGGCCGGATCTCCTACCGGCCGGAGGCGGGTGCGGAGCCGGTGGACGTCGCCGCCCTGTCCGGCCGCGGGCTGCGCGCGTACCAGCGGCAGGTCCGGGTCGTCTTCCAGGACCCGTTCTCCTCGCTCAACCCCCGGATGACGCTGCTGCAGATCGTCGGTGAGCCGCTGCGCTCGTACGGCATCGCCACCGGGGCGGAGCTGGAGGACAGGGTGGCGGCCATGCTCACCCGCGTCGGTCTTTCGCCGAAGTACCTGCACCGCTACCCGCACGCCTTCTCCGGCGGCGAGCGGCAGCGCGTCAGCATCGCCCGCGCGCTCATCGTGGACCCGAAACTGGTCGTCGCCGACGAGCCGGTCTCCGCGCTCGACGTGTCCGTCCGCGCCCAGATCCTGAACCTGCTCCGCGACCTCCAGGAGGAGTTCGCGCTCACCTACCTGTTCATCTCCCACGACCTGTCGGTCGTGGAGAGCGTCTGCGACCGCGTCGCCGTCATGTACCTCGGCAGGATCGTCGAACTGGCCGGGACCGACGAACTGTACGCCCGCCCGCGCCACCCCTACACCGAGGCGCTGCTCTCCGCCGTGCCCCGCCCGGACCCGCGGCTGCGCGGCAGCGCCCGCCGCATCCGGCTCTCCGACGACCTGCCCGACCCGGCGCACCCGCCCGCCGGCTGCCCGTTCCGCACCCGCTGCCGCTTCGCCCGCCCCGGCCTCTGCGACGTACCGGAAAAGCCCCCCGCGCTGATCCCCGCCGCCGGCGGTACCGACCCGGGACACCGGGTCGCCTGCCACCTCGCCGGCGAACTCACGCTGACCGGAGTCCACGAAACCCCTGGAGCGACCGCATGACCGACAGGACCGCCACGGAACCCGCCACCGCAGCACTGCGTGCCCTCGTCGGCAAGCTCACCCTGGAGCAGAAGGTACGGCTGCTCACCGGCGCCGACAACTGGGCCCTGCACGCCGAACCCGCCGTCGGCCTGCGCCGGATCGTCCTGTCCGACGGACCCAGCGGAGTGCGCGGCGAGAGCTGGGACGGCCGCTTCACGGCCCTCAACCTGCCCTCCGCCACCGCCCTGGCCGCCACCTGGGACCCCCGGATCGCCTACCGCTACGGCGCCGTCATCGCCTGCGAAGCCCGCCGCATGGGCGTCGACGTCGTCCTCGGCCCCACCATCAACCTGCACCGCAGCCCCCTGGGCGGCCGGCACTTCGAGGCGTACTCCGAGGACCCGCTGCTCACCTCCCGGCTCGCCGCCGCGTTCGTCCGCGGGGTGCAGGACGGCGGCGTCGGCGCCACACCCAAGCACTACGTCGCCAACGACGCGGAGACCGACCGCTTCACCGTCGACAACCGCATCGGCGAGCGCGCCCTGCGCGAGCTGTACCTCGCCGCCTTCGAGGACACCGTGACCGGCGAGCGGCCCTGGATGGTGATGTCCGCCTACAACTCCGTCAACGGCACCACGATGAGCGAGCATCCGCTGCTCGCCGAGCCGCTCTGCGGCGAGTGGGGCTTCGACGGTGTCGTGGTCTCCGACTGGTGGGCCGTGCGCAGCACCGGGCCCGCGGCGCTGGCGCGCCAGGACCTGGTGATGCCGGGACCGGAAGGCCCCTGGGGCGGCAAGCTGACCGCGGCCGTGCGGGACGGGCGGGTGCCGGAGGAGGCCGTCGACGAGAAGGTGCTGCGGATCCTTCGTCTCGCGGTGCGCGTGGGTGCGCTGGAGGGTTTCGCGCCGGCCGTCGCCGCACCGCCGGCCGGGGAGGACGGGCCCGCGCTCGCGCGGGAGGTGGCCGCCACCGGCACCGTGCTCGTACGCAACAGCGGTGAGCTGCCCTGGTCGGCGGAGGGCCTGCGCTCCGTCGCCGTCGTCGGGCACCTCGGCTTCCTGCCCCGCACCCAGGGCGGCGGCAGCGCCACCGTCGAGCCCGCCCGGGCCGTCTCGCCGCTGGAGGGTCTACGGGCCGCGCTGCCCGGCGCCCGCGTCGACTGGCACCTCGGCGCACTCGCCCAGCGCGGCATCGCCCCCTTCGCGGGCAGCGACCTCACCGATCCGGTCAGCGGCCGGCCGGGCGTGCGCCTGGTGTGCCGCGGCGCCGACGGCACCGTGATCCTCGACGAGCACCGGCGCGACGCCAACCTGGCCCGCCTGGGCTCGGCCCGGCTCGCCCACACCGCGACCGTGGAGGTCACCACGCGCTATCTGCCCGCGCGCTCCGGTCCGGTACGGATCGGAGTCGCGGGCGCCGGAACCCTCCGGCTGGCCGTCGACGGCACCGAACTCCTGCGGGAAGAACTCGTCCACACCGGCGAGGAGTTCGGCGGCGGGCTCGTCTCCCCGCCGCACGCGAGCGCGCCCGTCGAACTCGACACCGGCCGGCCGGTGGACATCGCCGTCCGCCTCGGCCTGCCGCCGCGGCAGGGCCCGGACTCCGGCGTCACCCTCGTCGCCGGGCTCGACCTGGACACCGGCGCACCCGACGCCGAGATCGCCGCGGCGGCCGCGGCGGCACGCGACGCCGACGTCGCCCTCGTCGTCGTCGGCACCGGTCCGGAGGTGGAGAGCGAGGGCTTCGACCGCACCACCCTCGCCCTCCCCGGCCGGCAGGACGACCTGGTCCGCGCGGTCGCGGCGGCCAACCCCCGCACGGTGGTCGCCGTGAACGCGGGCGCGCCGGTGCTGCTGCCGTGGCGGGACGACGTCGCCGCCGTGCTGCTCACCTGGTTCGGCGGCCAGGAGTTCGGGCACGCGCTCGCCGACGTGCTGCTCGGCACGGTGGAGCCCGGCGGCCGGCTGCCCACGACCTGGCCGGCGGACGAGGCGGACGTACCCGTGCTGTCCACCACACCGGCGGCGGGACGGCTGCCGTACGACGAGGGCATCAGGATCGGCTACCGCGCCTGGCTGGAGTCCGGCGCCGAGCCCGCGTACCCCTTCGGACACGGGCTCGGATACACCACCTGGGCTCCGCCGACGGCGGAGATCCCCGGCGAACTCGCCGCCGGCGAGGATCTCCTGCTCATCGTCGCCCTGCGCAACACCGGAGAGCGCCGCGGCAAGCAGGTGGTCCAGGCGTACCTGTCCCGCCCCGCCGGCGCCGTCGACCGGCCGGTGCGCTGGCTGGCCGGGCACGCGACCGTCACGGCGGGCCCGGGGCAGACCGTCACCGCCGACCTGCGGATCCCCGCCCGCGCGTTCCAGCACTGGGACGGCGCCTGGCGCACCGAACCGGGCGACTTCCAGGTGCACCTCGGCTTCAGCTCGGCGGATCTCGCGGTCACCGGGACCGTACGGATCCACTGAGACCACCCCGCACGGAGAGGAGGACCGCAACCGCATCGGCACCACCCCCCACCGAACCTTCGTTCCCAGGAGAGCCGCATGCACAGAAAAGCACGAAAGCTCCTGCTCGCCATCCTCGCCGCGGTGGCGGTGCTCGTCACCGTCATCGCCCCGGGACAGGCCACCGCCGGACCGGCGCCCGAAGGCGCCGCGCCCGCGGACGCCGCACCCGAGGCGGCCGTGCCGTGGCTGAAGACCGAGGGCAACCGCATCAAGGACGCGGCGGGCAACCCCGTCACGCTCCGCGGCGTATCGATGATCGGGCCGCGCCACAACAACGAGTGCAGCGCATGCAACCCCAAGCCGATGGCGGAGCTCATCAACCGGGCCACCGACCCCGCCCTGGGCTGGCACTCCAAGGTGATCCGGCTGCCCGTCACCGAATGGGCGCCCAACGACTCGCTCAGCCTGGAGGAGAACTTCCGCCAGCACATCGACCCGTACGTCCAGCAGGCCGTCGCCCGCGGTGTCTACATCATCGTGGACCTGCACAAGGTGCAGGACTACGGCGGCACGAGCGGGATGCCGCAACAGCGCGTCCTCGACTTCTGGTCGTACGTCGCACCGAAGTACAAGGACATCCCGAACGTCATCTTCGAGGTCTACAACGAGCCCATCAACCCCGACTCCTGGGCGACCTGGAAGAGCTACATCCAGCCCGTCGTGAACAAGGTCCGCGCCGTCGCCCCGAAGAACCTCATCCTCATGGGCGGCCCGCAGTGGAGCACCCGCGTCAACCAGGCCGCCGCCGACCCCGTCAGCGGCGGGAACATCGCGTACGTCTACCACCTCTACCCCAACCAGGGCGCGGCGACCGCCGCCAACCTCGACGCGAAGTTCGGCAACGCCGCGAAGAAGATCCCGGTGATCCTCACCGAGTTCGGCTGGAACCCGGAGGGCCCCTGGTCCGACCCGGTCACCAAGGGCACCACCTCGGGCTGGGGCACGCCGCTGCGCCAGTACCTGGACGCACGCCCGGAGATCAGCTGGGTGGCGTGGGCGTACAGCAACTACTGGAAGCCCATGATGTACGACCACGACTGGAACCTGCTCGGCGGTGAGCACCAGGGCCAGTTCATCAAGCAGTGGCTGGCCGAGAAGAAGACCGCCGACCAGCCCGCACACGGCTGACCCGGCACACAGGCTCCGCCGCCCCCGGCGGCGGCGGAGCCCGCCCAGCGTCAGCTCCGCCGGCCCTCGCTGTCCCGCCCGGCTCCCCACCACCGCCCGTCAGGTGGTGAAGCGGTACGTGCCCGCCGTGGCGCGGTAGACGGCGTAGCGCTCGCCGCCCGGCGTGGTCTCGTGCCGCAGGAAGCGGACGCCGGAGGGAGCGGAGATCGCGGCGCCGCGGACCGGTACGCAGACCTCCGCGGTGGTGTTGTACGGCACGGTGACCTCCATGCCGATACGCCCGTCCGCGTGCCGGCGCCACTGCGAAGCCACCGTGCCGCGGACCGTCTCCAGGCGGGCCGCCACGTGGTCGAGCGTCGTGGGGGCGAGGTCGGTATCGCCGGGTCCCGTGGGGACTTTGCTGTTCACGGCGGCCGAGGGGATGTGCGGGCGGATGCGCAGGGTCGCGTACGCGGGCGAGGTGGGGCGGATGCCGGCCAGGCTCTGGTAGAACCAGGTGGCGACGTTGCTGCGGTAGTGGTGGTTCAGCGAGCCGCGGGGCGACCAGTTCTCCCACAGGGAGGTGGCGCCCTGGGCGATCTGGTCGGCGTAGCCGGGCGGTCCTGCCTGGGTGACGGCCTTGAGCGCCACGTCGGTGTGGCCGTAGTCGCTGAGGATGTTGAACTCGTACCGCGAGCCGTACATGTCGTTCTGGATGTGGTGGTCCGCGGCGGTGATGCGGTCGGCCAGCAGTCGGGCGAGCGCCTTGCGGTTCTCCTCCAGGGGCCGGGTGCCGGCGAGGTGCCGCGGGTCGTTCGCGGGCAGGTCGGAGCCGGGAACGAGGTCGAAGGCGATGGCCATGGCGTTCTCGCTGGAGATGCTGCCCTGGGTGAAGTGGCCGGCAGCCTCGTCCCAGTAGTTCTCGATGAACGCCGCGCGCAGCGTCCTGGCCCGGTCCCGGTAGTACGCGGCCCGCCCGGACCTGCCGAGGAGTTCGCCCACCTCGTCCATGTAGTCGCAGAAGTGGACGTAGAACGCCAGGCTGATGACGGCGTTGTCGCCGGGCGCCTCGGCGCCGGAGTACGCGCCGAGCGCGGCCCGGAAGCGGTAGTTGCTCTCCGGCGTGAACAGCGTCTCGTAGTACGTGAGCAGGGCGTCCTGGTGCTCGTACAGCTCGGTGTACAGGGAGCGGTTGTCGTAGTACGTGTGCAGTTCGCGCGGCATGACGAAGTAGGCGGAGTCCCAGGCGGGGACGGCCTTCCAGGTGAGGTTCCAGCCGGGCGTGCGGTCGTAGCCGTAGCCGCCCTTGGCCGCCGGCAGGATCATGGGGAGCTGACCGGTGGAGATCTGGCCGTCGGGGAAGCCGCGCAGGTACTTGGTGAAGGCGGCGTTGACGTCCCAGGTGAGGGACTGCGACTCGGAGCTGGCCATGGTGTCGCCGGTCCAGCCGTTCTTCTCCCGCGAGGGCGTGTCGGTGGGCTTCTGGACGAGATTGTTCTGCTCGGCCCACTCCAGGTTGCGCTGGATGCGGTTGAGCAGGGCGTTGTCCGTGGTGAAGGTGCCGGTGCGGGCGAAGCCGGAGCGGGCGACGTGCACGTGGAAGAGCCGGGAGTCGCGGCGCGGGTCGACCGCGCGGCCCAGGGCCGCGTCGAGGTTGCGGACCTCCAGGTAGCGGAACCCCCAGTGGCTGAACTGCGGCTCCCAGGTCTGGTGTGCCGCAGCGCCGAGCGTGTAGTAGTTCGTCTGCAGGTTGGCGTCGTGGAAGTAGTTCTCCTCGACCGGCGTGAGCGGGGCGTCCGGCGTGCCGTCGCCGGAGATCTGATTGGCGCCGGACATGCGCAGCGTGACGCCTGCGGACGCGCGCGGCACGCCGGTCAGCGACAGCACCGGGAAGCCGGTGACGATCTGGCCGAAGTCGAGGATCCAGGCGTCGGAACCGGGCGCGCTGCGCCGCATCGAGACGGGGTGGAGGGTCTGGCCGACGACGACCGGCTCGGCCTCGTGGGCCCGTATCCGCGCCGGGGAGAAGCCGTCCGGGACGGTGGTGGCGGGCAGCGGCCCGTGGTACTCCGGGGCGGGGGCCTGGCAACTGCCCGGCTCGACGAGCACCGTGGCCGGCGTCCACCGGCCACCCGTGCGCGGGCCGGAGCCACGCCGCCAGTCGCCGAGTGCGGCGGCGAGCCGGGCGTCGTACTTCTCGCCGGAGTAGACGGAGTCGAAGGTCGTCGGGCCGTCGGCGGTCTTCCACGACCCGTCGGTGACCACCGCCGTGGTGGCGCCGTTCGCGTACGTCACCACCAGAGCGGCCCGCATCCGCGGTGCTCCCGCGTACGGGGCCATGTGCCAGTACCACTCCTGCGGGGTGGTCACGCCGTACCAGCCGCGGCCCAGCTCGGCGGCGAGCACGTTCTCGACGCCGGGGCGGACGAGGCGGGTGACGTCGAAGGTGTCGTAGAGCACGGTCCTGTCGTAGGTGCTGTGGTCGGTCAGCAGCCGGGGCACGTTGGACAGGTCCGCGGCCGGCGGCCGGCCGTCGGTGGTCAGCGGCTCGCCGTTGACGGTGAAGGCGACGTTCCCCGCGGCGCTGAGGTACAGCCGGGCCCGGGCGACCTCGCCGCGCGGCAGCGGCTGCGCCGTGCGGAGCAGGGGGGCCGGGTTGGCGATCGGCAGCATGGCGTTCTTGGCCACGAAGGTCAGCCCGGCGGACGTGCCGACGCCGCTCTCGAAGGGGTTCGCCCCCGCGGTGAGGTCCGCGTCGAAGCGGGGCGCACCGGTCCCCTCGACGCGTACGGTACGCACGACGGCGGAGCTGCCGGAGCCGAAGCCGATCGAGCCGTGCCTGCGGATCTGGTCCCCGTGCAGGGTGCGGGAGTCGACGCGGACACCGTTCACCGACGTGGTCACGGTGGTGCCGTGCGCGGTGAGGACCACGGTGTGGTCCCGGTCCGCCCAACTGGCGGGCGTCAGACCCGTGCTCTCCGGGACGTCGACGGTGGCGACGGGCACCGAGCGCACGCCGGTCGCGGTGGGGTTGGTCTCGCTCTGCGGATCGTAGTGGTCCACGCCCCAGTCCGGCTCCGACGTGCCGTCGTCGACCCAGGTGTTGCCCGCGTAGTGCAGGGTGGTCATCTGGAGCCGGATGCGGCCGTCCTGCTGCCGGAGCACCCAGCTCAGCGCCTCACCCCAGGTCTTGCCCACCGGCTCCGCGCGGAACAGCAGCGCCAGTCCCGCCGCGGGGTCGTCACCGCCGCGGAACACGACGGTCTCCGTCAGATCCCGCCAGTCGTGGTCCTGCGGCTCGCGACCGCCGATCCACCGCGCCCCGGCCCAGCCCCGCCCGCCGTCCAGGAGGCCGGTCTCCCAACGCGCCGGTTCGCTCCAGCCGGTCGCCGTGCCCCGTTCGTCCCATGCCCGGACCCGCCAGAAGTACGGACGTCCAGAGGCCAGTTCGCCGCCCTCGTAGGGCACAGCGGTGCTCTGCGCGCCCGGAACCCTGCCGCTGCGCCACATGTCGGCGCGGCCCGGCGCGGTGCCGACCTCGATCTCGTACGCGGACTGCCTGCCCACCTGCGGAACCCAGCTGAACACCGGCGCGGTTTCGGTGCCCAGCGGCTCCGTCACCGAGTTGACCTGCAGGCCGGCCACCGCCCGCGAGCCTCGCGCGGTGGACTCCGGGCCCGCGGCGCCGGCACCGGCGGCCTGCGCGGGGAGCGCGAGCCCCGCGGCACCGGCTCCGACCGCCCCGACGGCGCGGCGGCGGCTGAGGAAGCTGCGGGGATCCGCCGGCATCAGAACCTCCGTTGATACGATTCAAGAGTCGCGCCGGAGGTTAGCGGGGCAAGGAACTGGACGCAATCGCCCGCACAGAGGGAATCCGGGAGACGCGTGTCCGGCAAAAGAATTGAACGATTCAAAGAGGCCCGTAGCGCTCGGCGTGGTCCGCCCGCAGCGCGGCGTCGAACTCCTCGATGCGGGCTGTGAGCGTCGTGACGAGTTCGGGGTAGTGCCGGGAGAGGTCGTAGCACTCCCCGGGATCGCGGGCGAGGTCGAAGAGCTGCGGCAGTTCCTCGGTGGGGGAGAAGGCGCGGCCGGTGAAGTACGGTCCGGGCACGCGGCCCACGTGCAGCTTCCAGTCGCCGCGCCGTACGGCGTTGCAGTTGCCGACGGACGGTGTCCGCTGGTCGTCGTAGGAGAAGATGTCGCCGCGGTCCACCCGCCGGCCGGTGGTCAGCGCACGCAGAATGCTGCGGCCGTCGATGGTGCGCTCCGGGTCGGGCTCGACGCCCGCGGCCTCGAGGAAGGTCGGGAGGATGTCCACGAGGGAGGTGGGCTCGCGGTAGGTGACCCCCGCCGGCACGACGGCCGGCCACTCGACCACGAACGGCACGCGCTGGCCGCCCTCGTACGTCTCGGCCTTGCGGCCGTACAGGTCCCCGGCGCTGCCGACGTACCACGGCCCGTTGTCGCTGGTGAAGATCACGCAGGTGTTCTCGCGGACGCCGAGGGCGTCGAGTTCGTCCAGCAGCACGCCCACGTAGTGGTCGATCTCCTCCACCGAGTCGCCGTGCGGGCCCGCCGCCGAACGGCCCGCGAACTCCGAGGCGAGGGGCTCGTGCGGCTGGGTGATGGCGAGGTAGACGAAGAACGGCCCGCCGGCGTGGGCGCGGATGAAGGAGACCGTCTCCTCCGTGTACCGCCGCGTCAGGCTCGCCTGGTCCGGCGGCTCTTCGGCGATCTCGCGGTCGTCGTAGAGCGGCAGCGGCGCCATGTCGTTGGAGTACGGCAGACCGAAGTAGCGGTCGAAGCCGTGCTCCATGGGGTGCAGTGCGGGGTCGACGGCGGGGTTGCCGAGGTGCCACTTGCCGATGTGGGCCGTCGCGTAGCCCGCGCCCTTGAGATACGTGGCGAGCGTCGTCTCGCGCGACGACAGCCCGTTGGTGTGGTCGGGGAAGAGCACGGTCGCGAGGTTCACGCGCGGCGCGTAGCAGCCGGTCAGCAGCGAGGCGCGGGACGGGGTGCAGGTGGGGGCGCCCGCGTAGAAGTCGGTGAAACGCATACCGCGGCGCGCCATGCCGTCGATGGCGGGCGTTTTCACCAGCGGCGAGCCGTAGCAACCGGGGTCGCCGTAGCCGAGATCGTCGCAGTAGACGATGACGACGTTCGGTGCGGCGGCCTCCTCGCCGTGGGCGGGGACGGCGGCGGTGACGCCGGCGACGGCGGCCAGGCCCATGGCGCCGGAGCCCTTCAGGACCGTCCTGCGGGTGGCGGATGCCGTGGAAGAAGCGGCTTCACCGGGTTGGACGCTCATACGGTCGTCGTCTCCTTCCGCGCCGCGGCCTCGGCGGCGACGTCGTCGCGCAGTTCCTCCAGCGGCCCGCGCAGTTGCTCCACGACACCGGGGTGGAGGGCGGCCAGGTTGTACGCCTCGCGGACGTCGGCCGTGACGTCGAACAACTGCGGCATGTACGCGGTCCTGTTGGCACCGAACGCGACGTGCAGCTTCCAGCGGTCGCTGCGCACGGCGTTCAGCCACTCGTTAAAGAAGAGGTAGACCGGTCCCCGGCCGGGGGAGGGGCGGCCGGACAGCAGCGCGGACATGTCCTCGCCGTCGAGGCCGTCCGGCGGGTCCACTTCGGCGAGCGTGCACAGGGACGGCACCAGGTCCAGCAGCGAGCGCGGCGTCCGGTCGCGGGTGCGGCGGGTGACGGACGGCCGGGAGGCGAGGAACGGGACGCGGACGCCGCCGTCGAAGACCTCGGGTTTGCGGCCGCGCCGCTCCTGGGTGCGGCCCTCATAGCGCGGTCCGTTGTCGCTGGTGACGATCACCAGCGTCCGGTGCGTCAGTCTCCTGCGGTCGAGGTGGCGCAGGAGCACGCCGAGGTAGTGGTCGAGCTGCTCGACCAGGTCGCCGTAGGCGCCGGCGGCCGACGCGCCGTGGAAGCGGGGCTCGACCCGGTAGGGGGCGTGCGGCCCGAGGTGGGAGAGGACGGCGAGGAACGGGCCGTCGCGGTGGTCGTCGACGAAGTCGAGGGCGGCGTCGGTGAGGCGGCGCGCGGCCGTCGCCGGGTCGGCGTCGTCCACGACGGCCTTCCGCCCCTCGTACCAGGCCAGCGGCATCACGTCGGTGCCGTACAGGGTGCCCTCGAAGCGGCCGAAGCCGTGATCGAGCGGGTGCCGGCCCGGTCCCGCGCCGAGCCGCCACTGACCGAAGAGCCCGGTGGCGTAGCCCGCGCTCCCGAGCAGCTTCGCGACGGTGACCGCGTCCGGCGGCAGGCCGGCGTCGGTGCCGGGGGCGGTGGAGGCGGGCAGGCCGTAACGCGCCCCGTAGCGCCCGGTGAACAGGCCGGCGCGGGACGGCGTGTCGGTCGAGGCGGCGGCGTACATCGCCTCGCAGACGACGCCTTCGGCCGCAAGCCGGGTCATCGCGGGCGTACGGATGAGGCGCGAGCCGTAAGGGCCGAGATCACCGATGCCCAGGTCGTCCGCCAGAACCACGACAACGTTCGGTGGCACCATGACCCCGCCTCTCTCTCATGACAGGAACATGTCGACCATAGAAGACTTCCGTCAGGCGGCCAACACCTTTGGCGACGGGAGGGCGAACTTTCTCCACGGTGAGGCGAAAGTGCCGAAGCCTCGCGTCAACGTCCCCGGTGCCCGGTGCGGTCCGGTCACCGGGGACGCGGCGGTCACCGCACGGCCGGCTCTACCACTGAGGGGAAGGTGCGCCGGGCGCGAGCGGCGTGGGAGTGCCGGTCTCCTCGGGGACGGGCGTCGGCTCTCCCGGCTCCTCGCCCGGCGTGCCGGGTGCCGAGGGAACGGGCGTCGGCTCTTCCGGCAGCTCGCTCGGGGTGTCAGGCGCCGAGGGGACGGTGGGGGTCTCGCTCGGCGTGCCGGGCTCCGAGGGGACGGGAGTCGGCTCGCCCGGCACCTCGCTCGGAGTGGCGGACTCCTGCGGGCCGGAGCCGCCGGCCGGCTTCTCGGTGCCGGTGGTGGCGTGGGCGAGCGCGCCCAGGCCGCCGACGGTCAGGACGCCCGCGGCGGTGGCGGCGAGGATCAGACGGCGCGGACGCCTGCGGTGAGGGGTCGTCAAGGTGACTCCCGGTGCGTGGTGGTGGACCGGCCCCGGCGGTCGCCGGGGCCCTTGCATGAGAAGTACGGGCCCGGGGACGCCCCGGGTTGCATCGCCTGTCCCGGAGAAGTTCAGCCCGGCTACGTGCAACCTCCGGCCGCCCGCTCACGTAGAGGACTGTGAGAAGCGGTGTGTGAGCCGAAGGGCGGGGTGGGTGAGGGAAGCGGTACGGGAGCGGGAGTTCCGGGAGTTCGCCGAGGCCCGGCAGGCGGACCTCAGACGCAGCGCGTACCTGCTCTGCGGTGACTGGCACCAGGCCCAGGACCTGACCCAGACCACCCTGATGAAGCTCTACGCGGCCTGGGGGCGGGTCCGCCGGGACGGCAACGTGGACGCGTACGCCCGTACCATCCTCACCCGCGTCTTCATCGACCAGCTCCGCCGCCGCACCTGGCGCGAGGAACTGGTGGAGGAGGTGCCCGAGGCGCAGCCGGCGCCCCCGGCCACCCGCGAACTGCGGCTGGTGATGCAGTCCGCGCTCATGGAACTGCCGCCCCGGTACCGGGCGGTGCTGGTGCTGCGGTTCTGGGAGGACTGGAGTGTGGAGCAGACCGCCGAGGCGCTCCGGGTGAGCCCGGGAACGGTCAAGAGCCAGAGCGCGCGGGGACTGCGCCGGCTGCGTCAGCTCCTCGGAACGCTCGCCCAGGAGGTGAACGGAAGGTGAGGCGGGAGATGGACGAGCAGGAGTCCGCCGACCTGCACCGCGCCTTCGCGGCCATGGCGGACGATCCCACGGCGCCGCCGATGCCCAGCGTCACCGACGCGGCCGTCGACGGCGGACGCCGTATCCGCCGCCGCCGCGCCGTGGCGGCCGCCGGAAGCGCGCTGGCGGTCGTCGCCCTTGCCGTCGGCCTCGCGGCGGGCCTGCCCGGTCCGGGTGCCGAGGACCGTTCCAGGCCCGCCACCCCGCCGCCCAGTGGTCCACCGGCGTCGCCTACGCCGTCCACGCCTCCGTCGGAGGTCCCCAGCGGGGTCCCCACACCGACGCGGAACGACGACGGCGCCGATGCCCCGGGAGTGCCGTCCACCGGGAGTCCCCCGTCCACCGGCTCCCGGTAGCAAGCCGGTGCGCCCGGGCCACGGCACGAGGCCCTGTCCCGCGTCCCCGCCACGTGCCCAGTCGCACACCGGGGCGGCGCGGCAGAGCCGCCGCACCGCCTACTCGAAGAACTTCAGGCTGTAGCCCACGTCGGTGGTGCTTCCGGGGACGTTGGCGCGCCGGTACGTGGTGTTGCTCCACCACACCGCCGTCCCGGAGTACCAGAAGCGGTTGGACCACGTGTACGGGGTGCCCTTGGCCACCGCGTGGAACATCGTGGGGAAGCGGTTGCCGGACGGCGGACCGGCGTTCACGTCGCCCTGCGGAAGGATGAACGTGTGGTGGCCGGGACCGTTGACGTTCACCGTCGGTGTCCAGCCGGACATCATGGACGGCGCATGCGAGCCGAACAGGCAGCCGTTGCTCTTGTACCAGTCCCAGACGTAGGTGGGATCGCCGCCGGCCCTCAGCCGCAGGTCGGCGATGCAGTACTTGTCGCTCCAACTGCCGTTCGCGGAGTAGACGACGTGCAACTGGCCACTCGGGTCGACGATCGGCTGGGGCGCTTCGTTGATGTACGGGTTGCCCACGACGCGCTCCCACGGCTCACGCGGCTGCGAGATGATGGAGCGGCTGCCGGTGGAGGCGGTGGGACTGCTCATCCGGGCGACGTAGAGGTTCTGTTCGACGTTGGTGTCGCCGGCCCAGCCCGACCACACGAACCAGCGCTGCCCGCCGAACGTGAAGGGCACTCCGTCGATGGCCCACTTGTCGCCGGGCAGGGCGACCTTCACGGCCGCGGAGTATCCGGACGTCGGGTTCGGGGAGCCGATGTGGTACATCCGGTGGGCCGCGCCGCGGCCGGCGGCGAAGTAGATGCGGTACTGGCCGTCGTGGTGGACGATCTCCGGCGCCCAGACCTCGCCCAGATTGGCGGTGTCCTGCCACACCTGATGCTTGGGGGCGGTGGCCACGTCCTCCGGCGTCGACGCCGTCCGCACCGCGATCCCGCCGTCCACCGATTTGGCGGAGACGTAGAGGCTGCCCACCTTGATGACGCTGGGGTCGGCGCCGCCGACCAGGGCGCGGCCGAGCGTGGAGGGCGGATCCGCCGTCGCCGCCGTCGCTGCTGCCGCCGCCTCCTGGGCCGGCGGGCCGGCGGGTCCGTCGCCGGGCCGGGTGGCGGTGGCGGTCTGTCCGAGAGCGAGTACGCCGATCAGCCCTAACGGGACGGCACCGGCAAGCCAACGGGAAGTGCGCATCACGTCTCCTTCTGGCGTGTACATGACTGAGAGCGCTCTCAACTGTCACAGCGGCGGGGAACCCTGTCAAGGAACGGAGCCGCCGTACTGCGAGCGGGCCGCGGTGCGCAGAGTGGGACAGCGCCACCCCGTCGCGACGTGTCCGCGCGGGGTGGCGCTCGCTCCCACGCGGAGCCGGCGCGGGGATGCCGGGCTAACGTCCGTACACCTCGAACGAGAACAGCGAGTACCCGTACTGGGTGTTGCGCTGCGTTCCGTACATGCGGACGTATCGCGCGTCGGCGGAGAGGGGGATCGTCTCCACCCCGCCCGGTCCGCTGGTCGTGGAGTGGACGTCGGTCCAGGCGCCGCCGTCGTCCGAGACCTGGAGCCGGTAGCTCTTGGCGCTGGCCGTCTCCCAGTGGAGTTTCACGGTGCCGATGGCCACCGTGGCGCCCAGGTCGATGCTCAGCCACTGCGGGTCCGAGTAGTCGGATCCCCAGCGGGTGGTGTCCTGCCCGTCCGTGGCGTTGGCCGGGGCCAGTTCGGGGACGCGGGTGGAGGAGGCGGTGGCGGGCTTACCGCGTGCCAGGTCCGAAGCCGCGTGGACCTCCAGGCCCCGCAGCGAGAAGCCCCGCCTGGTGTGCCGCTTGGTGAGGTTCAGGCGGACGAACCGCACCGGCTGAGGGCTGATGGCCAGGGTCCGGGTCCCGCCGGATCCCGAGGTGGTCGAGTGGACGGTCCGCCAGCTCTCCCCGTCGGGGGAGACCTCGACGGCGTACGCCTGCGCAAAGGCCGTGTCCCAGTGCAGTCTCACCGCGTCGGCGATCTGCGGCGTCAGCAGGTCGACCATCGCCCATTCGTCGTCCGAAGGCGCCGAGCCCCAGCGGGTGCGGGGGTTGCCGTCGGTGAGGAAGTGGGCCCCGACGGAGGTGTCCTGTTCGGAGGAGGTGAGCACCGGGCGGCGCAGGGCGACGTCGTTCGCCGTTGCGCCGAGGGTGACTCCCGCTCCCTGGCGGTCGCCGTCGGGGAGGGTGGCGGTTTCGCGGGTGACCTCTCCGAACCGGGTGAGGGTGACGGCGACGGTGACGCCGGGCGCCTGCGGGGCGGAGACGGTGATGACGGGCGCGCCGGTTCCCGACTCGTCGAGGATGACCATGCAGGGCTCGTCGACGGCGAGGGTCACCCCCTTGCGGATCTCCGCGGTGCCGGGGGAGTAGAAGAGGAGCTCGGAGATGCCCAGACCGTCGTGGCGTACGCCTTGCAGGGAGGTGCTGTTGGCGAGCACCCGCACGGGCAGGTGCTGCGCGTATGCCACGGCCTGGCCCTGGTCGACGCCGGGCCGGACGACGTAGGCGTACGTCGCGTCGCTCGGCTCCGTACCGTGGTCGAGCCAGAGGCCGAACACGTCCTCGGTGACGGGGGCGGGGTCCTGGCCGGTGGCGATGTCGGCCCAGGACCCGGTGACGGTCTCGTTCCTGACGGTCATGGCGACCGGCTCGAAGAAGGCGTATCCGGTGCCGTCGTGGTAGGCCCACGTTCCGGTACGGGTGCGGGTGGCCCCCGGCTCGACGGTGCTTCCGGCGGCGACGACCCTGCCCACCCGGCGGGTCTGGTTGAGCGTGGTCACGACGGGGTTCGGATCGGTGGAGGTGATGCCCGCGCCGAGCGCGACGAACTCGTCGTCGAAGCAGAAGTAGCCCTTCCGGGCGGTGGTGCCGTACTTCTCCATGTCCAGGGCCGCGGCGCCGTAGAGCCCGTTGTCCACGCCGCCGACGAAGGTGGTCGACTGCCGGTAGGGGTTGCTCGCGTCCAGGGGGACCACGACCGCGGGGTTGGTGCATCCGGGCAGGCGGGACCAGTCCCACACGGGGAACAGGTTGCGGTACTCGTCTCCCCTGCGGGCGATGAACGTGGTGCCGAAGGGGACCCAGTACAGGTAGTTCAGTCTTCGGGGGTTGGAGGAGCGCCACTCGGAGCCGATGGTGCGCGCGGAGACCATCTTCACGGTCACGCCCCAGCCGGGGCGCTTGTGGGCGGCGAAGTCCGAGCGCCAGAAGTACTTGTGGCCCCTCAGTCCCGTGTCGCTGCTCTGGAGGGCGATGTTGCGCCGCAGCCGGCCGAAGTGGCCGGCCTGTCCCGGCAGGACGTCGTCCATCCGCCGGAGGGCTTCGAGGGTGCGCTCGGCGTTGCTGCGGTACCGCGGGGCGGGGTTGAGGAAGACGTTGAACTCGGCGTGGTCCCCGTTGATCATCCAGCGGGTGCCGTCCAGGACCCAGCTCGCGTAGTCGTAGACCGACGCGGGCGAGAACGCGTAGGAGGTACGTCGCAGGACGTACAGCCACTGCGCGACGTCGGTGAGCATGCTGCGGCCGTACCCGGCCGAGTAGAGCTGGTCTCCGTGCTGGTGGTAGCTGAGGTCGCTCTGGATGCCGTCGCCCGTGTTGAGGAGGATCGCGCGGGCCATGGCGTCGCGGCCGGAGGCGACGAGGGCGGGGTCAGGAGTGAGCAGCCCGCGGAAGATGACGTTCTGCGCGTACCAGACGGCGTTCTGGCCGGTGCCCGACGAACTGCTCTGCAGGACGCCGACGATGTCCGCCGTGCGGGCGGCGTCGAGCTGTCCGTGGAGGAGCAGGCCGATGCGCCCCAGGCGGAGCTGGATGCCGATGCCCCGCTCCCACCAGTTGACGTTGGTCGGCTTCACCCGGAACCAGTGCTCGACGCCCTTCTCCACGCCGGCCAGCAGCGCGGGGTCACGGTGGCGCGGCCCGGCCGGATTGGCGTACGCGGCGGCCATGGCCTGCATCCGGTCCAGCGCCCGGTACGGCGACCACGCCGCCCCGTTGGCGGCGCTGTTGGTGGCGGAGTAGTCCACGTCGCTCCACGAGCCGTCGGCCCGCTGGGCGGACAGGTACTCCATGGCCTGGCTCTGGTACGTCCATTCCACCCGGGCGGTGGTGCCGTCGTCGAGCCAGTCGTGTGCGAGGTAGATACCGAGCAGGGTCGAGCGGATGTCCGCGAGGTCGCCGGTGGTGCCGGCGAACGCCGACGGTACGCGGCCCAGCGGGCCGCCGGCCGTGATCAGCGCGGCGAGCGCCGCGCTGGAGGAACCCAGAAAGACTCGGCGTGAAACGGTCACGACGAGACTCCTCTCTGCGAGGTGGGGGTGGGACGGGGGCTACGGGGCGGTGCGCTCGAGTGCTGCGACGCCGATGGAGCTGTCGGCCATCCCGTAGAAGACGTACGGGATGCCGTCGATCTCCTCGACGGCGGTGGGGAAGACGACGTTGCCGAGGGTGCCCTCGGTCTCCTCCCGGATCTGCGGGGACAGCCACGGCTGCGGGCTGCGTGCCAGCACCCGGGACGGATCGAGGGCGTCGAGCAGGATGCCGCCGGCCCGGTAGACGGAGCCGTGGCTCAGTTCGAAGCCCTTGGCGACAGGGCCGGTGACCCCGTGGTGGATGAGCAGCCAGCCCTCGGGCACGCGCAGCGGCGGCGGCCCGGCTCCGATCTTGGCCTCCTCGAACGGCATCTGGGGGCCCGCGACCGGCGCGGCATGGGTGAGCGAGGTGAGCGCGGAGAGGTCGGCGCGGACCGCGCCGGCGTCCGCGTAGGCGATCCAGATCGACGGCCGGGGGTCGGTGACCCCGGCCGGGGCCGGGGCGCCTTCGCCGGGCCGCAGCCAGTCCAGCTCCCACATCGGCCGGTGCAGCATGGCGAAGCAGGGCCGTCCGTTCGGTCCTGGCAGCACCTCGGGGAAGAACACCAGGTCCTTGTTGGGGAAGAAGTTCAGGTCGGTGGAGAGGCCCGGCCGGTACGCGAAGTGCAGCGGGCCCAGGCGCCGCCAGTGGACGGTGTCGTCGGAGACGGCCAGGGCCGGACGGGGGCCGAGGGGGCCGTAGGCGACGTAGGTCATGACGTGCACGCCGAGGTCCGGGAGGAAGGTGATGCGCGGGTCCTCCACGCCGGCGTTGTGCGCGCCGCGCTCGAAGCCCTCGTCCGGGGCCAGGACCACACCCTGGCGTTCGACGCCGACCGGGACGCCGTCTTCGATCACGACACGGGCCCGGGCGATGCGGGAGACGTTCCCGGCCGAGACGATCCGCGGGAAGAGGTAGAGGTGGCCGTCGGGTCCCCAGGCGGTGGCGGGGTTGAGGACGCCCTCGGCCTCCAGCGGGTCGGCCGGGTCGGCGGTCATGAGGACGCCGATGCGCTTCAGGGCGTAGGGGAGTGCGGTTTCGGCGTTGAGCTGGGTCATACCTACCCTTTGATCGCGGAGCCGAGGTTGGCGGAGGTGAAGTGGCGCTGAAAGAGCAGGAACAGCACCACGGCCGGGACTGCCAGGACGCACGCCCCGGCCAGCACGGCGCCCATGGGGTTGGCCTGGAAGGTGGAGTTGGCCTGGGAGAAGTTGGCCAGGCTCACCGCGAGGGGCTGCATGTCCGGGTTCTTGGTGATCAGGAACGGCCACAGGAACTCGTTCCACGGGCCGATGAAGGTCACCAGCATCGCGGTGAGGATCGCCGGCCGTACCAGCGGCACCGCGACCGAGCGCAGGATGCGCAGTTCGCCGGCGCCGTCCATGCGGGCCGCGTCGAATATCTCCCTCGGTATCTGCAGGAAGTACTGGCGGAAGATGAGCACGGCGACGGAGTTGACGGCGAACGGAAGGATCATCCCGGCGTAGCTGTCGGCCAGGTGGAAGTAGCGCACCACCATCACGTAGAGCGGGATCATCAGCAGCTGGAACGGGATCGCCTGGACGAGCAGCACCAGGGCGAAGACCAGGCCGCGACCGCGGAAGTGCAGGATCGCCAGCGCGTATCCGGCCAGGAGCCCGAAGACCAGGGTGCAGGCCACGACCCCGGCGGTCATGATGAGCGAGTTGAGCAGGGCGGTGGTGAGGCTGAAGGAATCGTCGATCCCGGAGAGGTTGGCCAGGGTCAGGTTGGACGGGTCGGGCAGCAGCCCGCCCAGGCTCGTGTCGCGCTTCTTCTGCAGCGCGCCGATGAGCATGTAGTAGAACGGCAGCAGCGCGGCGACGGCGCCCAGACCGAGCGCGCCGTAACGCAGCAGGCGCAGCAGCGTACGGGCCATGTCAGTTCCTCTCCATGACGCGCCGGGAGATGGTGGCGAGGATGAGCACCGCGGTGACGAGGATCAGCCCGATCGCGGCGGCCGCGTCCGGTTCGCCCTGCTCCAGGCCACGCTGGTAGATGAGCAGCGCCGGGGTGAGCGAGGCGCCGTTCGGGCCGCCGCCGGTGAGGAGGAACGGCTCGGTGAAGATCTGCCCGGAGGTGATGAGCGACAGGAGGATGACCAGGGAGGTCACCGGCCGCACGGCCGGCAGCGTGACCGCGCGGAAGGCCTGCCAGCGCCCGGCGCCGTCGGTGAGCGCCGCCTCGTGCAGCTCGCGCGGCACGTTCTGCAGCGCGGCCAGATACAGCAGGACGTAGAACCCGAGCTGCTTCCACGTCACGTAGAGCGCGATGAGCGGCATCACCAGGTGCTTGTTCGCGAGCCACGACGGTTCCGGCGCCCAGGCGCCGAGCGCGTGGTTGACCGCGCCGGAGCCGTTGAAGAGGAAGAGCCACACGGCGAGGGTGGCCACCGAAGCGGTGACGTACGGCACGTAGTAGGAGACGCGGAAGAACACCCGCCATCGCGTGGCCGAGTTGAGTGCCGCCGCCAGTGACAGGGCCAGCACGACGGTGAGCGGAATGTTGATCGCCATGAAGACACCCAGGTTGCGGAAGGCGCGCCGGGTGTCCCCGTCTCCCAGGACCGCGGTGAAGTTGTCGAACCCGACGAAGGGGTGCGGGACCGACACCCCCGGGGCGGTGAAGAAGTAGTCGTGGAAGGCCATCCAGACGCCGAAGCCGAACGGGATCGCGAAGACGACCAGGACGAAGGCCGTGTACGGGGCGGTGAGCGCGAGCCCGAACGGGTGCCGGCCCAGCCAGCGCTCGACGCGGTGTGCCCGCCCGGGCCGTGGCGGCCGGCCGGCCCGGGCGCTCGCGCGGGGAGCGGGAGGCCGGGAGCTCTTGGGCTGCGGGCCGGAGGGCGAGCCGCCGCCGGCCCGCGCCTCCTGCCGATGGGGATGCGGTGCGGTCATGGTGGTGCGCCTCGTCAGCCGTTGGCCTGGTCGTCGATGGTCTGGGCGGCCTCGCCGAAGGCGTCCTCCACGTCGCCCTTGCCGGACAGCACGGTGTCGTCCCACGCCTTGCGGAAGGTCGTCCACACCTCGCTGGAGCCGGGGATGTTCGGCACGTCGACGGCGCGCGGGACGGCGTCGGCGAAGGGCTCGTAGAACGGGTTCTTCTTCAGGAAGCCGGCGGCGACGGTCGTCACATCGGTACGGGTGGGGAACTGGCCGGTCTCCTCGAGCAGCGCCGCGTCGTTCTCCTCGCTCATGGAGAACTTGGCGAAGTCCCAGGCGGTCTGCTGGTTCCGGCACGAGGTGAACATTCCGACGTTCTTCGAATCGGCGAACGTCGACGTCTCCTCCGCGCCGGCTGCGGTGGGCAGCGGCACCACGCCGTACTCCACCTTGCCGTCGAACTGCCCCTTGCCCCACGGCCCGGCGATGCCCATGGCGGCCGCCCCGTCGGCGAACGGGCCCGCCCACATGTCGCCGCTGTACGCCTCCGGGGAGGAGTAGCCCTTGGCGTACATCTCCTGCCAGAAGCCGAGGGTCTGCAGGCCGGCCTCGCCGGTGAAGGTGGCCTTGCCGTCCTCGACGAGCTGGGTGCCGCCGGAGTTCGCCAGATACAGCGGGTAGAAGTCGAAGAGCGAGTTGGTGTAATCGCTGGTCGCCGGCGGATACAGCGCGAAGTCCGCCGCCTTGGCGCTCTTGATCGCCTCGGCCGCCGCCAGTACGTCGTCATAGGTGCGCAGCTTGGGATGCTCCGCGTCCAGCCCGGCCTTGGCGAAGGCTTCCTTGTTGTAATAGAGCATGAACGGGTTGGTCTTCCAGGGCATTTGATAGAGCGAGCCGTCCGGGGACCGGAAGCCGTCCACCGCGTCGCCCGAGCGCTGCTCGATGAACGACTCGGCGTCCTTGAACGTCTTGGAGAGGTTCACCAGCCCGCCCTGTTTCTCGAACGCGGAGACCGCGGCGGGCGCGGTGTTGTAGACGAGGCAGGGCGTGTTGCCCGCCGTGATCGCCGCGCCTATGACGTCCTCGGTGGACTTGCCCGCGGGCACCGCCCGGGCGGTAATCTTCTCCTCGGGGTGCTCGGCGTTCCAGGCGTGGACGGCGGCCTTGGCCCACGCCTGCTCCTGCTCGTTGGTCGAGTACCAGATGTCGATCGGCCCCGCTGTCGGCTTGCCGCCGCCGGAGTCGTCGGATCCGCAGGCGGACAGTGGCAGGACCACCGCCGCGGCCGTCACCAGCACCGCAATGCGCGTATGACGCTTCATAGGGCCTGACCCCTTCATGGTGTGAGGGTGGAGAGATGCCGGACGCGACGGCGGTTGCCCGTCCCACGCCGTCGTCGACCGGTCCCCGGCCAGATGATCGAGCCGGGGTGACGGGCGCCATTCAAACCGGTTTAAAATGTAAGCGTCAAGGGACCGCACGAAACGTTCCGGTAATCGGCCGGGTCTCCGCACCCGGAGGCCGTCCGCACCGGGCGGCGGCAAGGAGGGGAACAGCATGACCCACCAGCACCCCGAGCCGGGCGCGGCGCAGACCGGCGCGGAGCCCGCGGCGCCGGCGCCCCCGCGCCGGCGCAGCCGCCCCACCATCGGGGACGTCGCGGCGCTGGCCCGGGTGTCCAAGGCGACCGTGTCCTTCGTCGTCAACGGGCGTGCCGGCGTCAGTACGCACGCGCGGCAACGGGTCCTGGAAGCGGCCGCCGAGCTGGGCTGGCAGCCCAGCGCCGGGGCCCGGGCACTGTCCACCCGGCGCGCCCAGGCCCTCGGCCTGGTGATCCGCCGGCCTCCCGAACTGCTCAGCACCGACCCGTTCTTCCCGCAGTTCGTCGCGGGTGTCGAAAGCGGGCTGTCCCCCTCGACTACGCCCTCGTCCTCCAGGTCGTCGAGACCGAGGACGCCGAACACAACGCGTACGAGCGCCTGAGCCACGACGGCCGGGCCGACGGCGTGTTCCTCACCGATCTCCAACTCGGCGACCGGCGCCCGGCGCTCACCGACCGGCTCGGCCTGGCCGCGTTGATCATCGGCCCGGACCAGCCGGACAGCCCGGTGCCGGCGATCGGTGTCGACGACGCCGAAGGGGTGCGCCGCGCCGTCGAGCACCTGCATGCGCTCGGCCATCGCCGCATCGGGCACGTCAGCGGCGCCGAGGGCTACGTGCACGCCGAGGCCCGCCGGCGCGCCTGGACGACCGCCCTAGCCGACGCCCAACTGCCCGAAGGGCCGCTGGAAGCGGGGGACTTCACCGGCGCCGGCGGCGCCCGCGCCACCCACGCCCTGCTCGACCTGCCCGAGCCGCCGACCGCCATCCTCTACGCCAACGACCTGATGGCCATCGCCGGGATCGCCGCGGCGACCGGTCGCGGACTGAGCGTCCCGGGGGATCTGTCGGTGGTGGGATTCGACGACATCCCGCTGGCCGAGTACATCGCCCCGCCGCTGAGCACCGTCCGCCAGGACGTGATCGCATGGGGCCGTGCCGCGGCGCGGCAACTCGTCTCCCTCACCCAGGGGCATCCCTTCCAGGCGCCCGCACTGCCGCCGGTGGAGTTCGTGGCTCGCGCGAGCACGGCGCCGCCGGCGCGCTGAGCCGGCGGACTCACCAACCCGGCAGCGGCCGGCCCCGCGGCGGCGGTGCGGGCCGCGGCCGGCCCGTTCCGGCGGCACGCCGTGCGCCTGCTGCCGGACGTGCCGAGCAGCAGGAGCCGGCGCGTCAGCACGGTTCCCGGCACCGCCACAGGCCCCGCGACGTCACCTTCACACCAACTCTCGTCGTGCCGCGACTGTTGACGTCCGCGGGGCGTAGCCGGTAACTGTTGACGCATCGCTTCAAACCGGTTTAGAAGCGGGGCGAACCTACCCCGGCCGTGACCGAATCAGCACCCGGAAGCGCTCGTCAGCGGACGGGTGCACACCTCCCGGCAGCGTTGTCACCACCGGGTGCGCATAAAGGAGTCCGCATGCCTGAAAACGGAGCCGCACCCCTTCTCGACCGACGCCGCGTCCTTCTCGGCGGACTCGGACTTGCCGCGGGCGTGGCGGGTCTGACGCTGTCAGCCCCGGCTATCGCGCGCGCCGCCGAAGCCGCCGGAAACCGCGCGGCGGCCGACGACATTCAGCTCATCATCGAGCGCATTCAGCAGCGCTTCCTCGCCCAGGGCGACCAGATCAAGCTCGCCAACTTCATCTATCTCGCCCGTACGTCGGAGGCCCTGACGTATGCCGAGTCGCTGCGCGCCGACGGCTCGTGGCCGAACGTGGACTACGCCGACACCACCAGTTCCGCGAACGGCCGGGTCTGGTCGCCGTATCACGCGCTCTACCGCATGATGGCGATGGCGCACGCCTACCGCGACCCGGACGCCCCGGGCTATGGGAAGCCGGAGATAGTCGAGGCCCTGAACCGCGCACTTCTCTACTGGGACGGCGTGAAACCCACCAGCACGAATTGGTGGGAGGTCGAGATCGGCAAGTCCATGGCCATGGGCCGCGTGTCGATCTTCGTCGGCGATGAACTCAGCGCCGAGGCACGCGAGGTGGCGTACGCGCACAACACCGGCCGGCTCGACCCCGTCGGGGCGAACGGCTCCTGGCGGACGGAGAACTACCTCTACGAGGCCGTCGCCAAGCGCTCCACCGCCGACATCGAGCAGGGCTACGACACCATGTCGCAGACGATCGCGGTCGACGGCAGCGGCGGCATCAAGGAGGCCGTGCAGGTCGACTCGAGCTTCTGGGCGCACGGTGCGCAGCTCTACAGCGAGGGCTACGGCATGGCGCTGTTCACCATCGTCGCCGCGTGGGCCGACGTCTCGCGCGGCACGCGCTTCGCCCTCTCCGACGAGGAAGTCGACGCCATCGCCTTCTACATCCTCGACGGGACGCGCTGGCTGATCCGCGGGGAGATCGGGATGATGTACCTCGGGTACCGCCCCGCCAACACCATCGACGGCGTCACGAGTTATGCGGCGGACTTCGTGGAGCCGCTCGACCGGATGGTGCGGGCCGACGAGGGCAACTCGGCGGCGTACAAGAAGCTCGCCGACAACATCCGCGGGAAGACCCGGGAGAACGGCGTCACCGGGCACAAGTACTTCTGGCGCTCCGAGTTCTCCTCGCACCTGCGCGCGGGGTACGGAATCTTCACCAGGATCAACTCCCCGCGCATGGTCGGCAGCGAGTACCGCTCCACCTTCCGGCCGGAAGTCGGCAACGAGATCGACTGGAACGCACAGGGCGCCACCTCGATCCAGGTCACGAACCGGGAATACGACGACCTCGTACCCGCCTTCGACTGGTTCCACTACCCGGGTGTCACCGCGCCGTACGCCAAGGTGACGTCGACGGCGGGAAAGCGCAACGCCGGCAGCTTCACCGGCGGTGTCTCCGACGGGCGCTACGGAGCGGTCGCCTTCACGCTGGACCGGTCCTCGACCACCGGCCGCAAGAGCTACTTCTACTTCGACGACGAGATGGTCGCTCTCGGCGCGGGAATCACTTCCACCTCCGAACACGCCGTCCACACGACCGTCAACCAGGGCGCGGCCCGGGGCAATGCCACCGTCGGCGGCAAGGCCGTGCGCCCGGGGACCGACTCCGTGGCCACCGGTGCCTCGTGGGCGTACAACGACGAGATCGGTTACGTATTCCCCGAAGGAGGACCCCTCAGGGTCTCGAACAAGGAGCAGAGCGGGAGCTGGATCGACCGCGATCCGGTGACGCGGAATGCCTTCACGCTCTACTTCGATCACGGCCGGGCCCCGGAGGGAGCCGAGTACGCCTACATCGTCCTGCCCGATGCATCTCCGGCGAAGGTACGGGCTTACGCGGCCGGGCCGGCGGTCAGGATCCTCCGCAACGACGAGCAGGTCCAGGCGGTCCGCCACCCGGGGCTGCGGCTGACGATGGCCACCTTCCATGCCGCAGGCTCCCTCGACCTGGGTGCGGGCCGTACGCTCCGGGTCGATCAGCCCGCCGTCGTCATGCTCAAGGAGTCCGGCGGCTCGGCCGTGATGAGCGTCGCCAATCCCGACCAGCCCGGCCTGACCGTCTCCGTCGCCCTCGCCGCCCCCGGCCGCACCCGCCGGGCCGGCTTCGAGCTGGGCTCCGGCGCGAACCTCGGCAAGACGGTGACGCAGCCCCTGACGTGACGCCGCCGGAGTACCGCCGCCCGGTCTGGCGCGCCGTCAGGCCGGGCGGCGGTCGCTGCCGTGGCGACTTCACGTACGCAATCGCCGCGGGACGTCTGTCGTCGCCGGAGCGATCCCGCCTCGCAGGCTTGACGACCCACGAGGAGACGCCCATCCTCGTCGGATCGGTGGTGTAGTCCAATCTTGCCGCGGTCCACCGGCAGGATCCGCTGCACCATCACGCCGTGTGCCTTCGCATCTGCCGTCATCAGCGACGTGGCGGCCCTCGGGCTGAGGAGGTCGGAGCAGCGCGTATGTCGTGTTTCGTGACCCTCGAGTGAACCCGGGCACGTGCGGATGCCTGTTGCAGCGAGCAGGACGTCAGGGCATCGGCGCCATCGCGGCTCTCCGGCGCCAGAGGCGACACCTGGAGGTTGATCGTGCACAGTGCTTCGACTCCCGTGCCGGTGAGGGCCCGCCCTCCCGGCCGCATGCATCGCTGGGCGGCGCTGCTCGCGCTGGCGGTGGTCCTCGTGGCGTCGCAGGGGTGGCCCCGCGACGCGGCCGCCGCGGCGCCCGCGTACGACGGGCAGCCGCGATTCGACACCGCGCTCTTCAGCATCAAGGGCCCGGACAACGCAGCGGCCCAGGAGTTCACCACGGATGACAGCCGGGTGGAGAAGGCGTCCCTCTACCTGGCGAGCCGTGCCGCCTCGGGCACCGTCACGGTGGAGGTCCGGACGGCGCGTGAGGACCCCGGGTCGGCGATCTCGTCGAGCACACGAGACCTCGCGCAGCTCGGCGGCGGGGGAGCGGGATGGCTCGACTTCCCGCTCGGCGCCGACGTCACTCCCGGAACGACCTACTACCTGTTCGCGCAAGCGACCACGACGGAGAGCAAGGCGATCGCCTGGCACGGCACCAGGTCACCGGTCGGAGGATCGCTCACGAGCTGGAACTACGACCTCCCGGTGCTCGGAGGCTGGCGGGCCTACACCACCCGTACCGCCTTCTTCGTCAACCCGGCCGGTGCCGAGGGCTGCGGCGACCCGGACGCCTGCTACCGCGCCGTGCCCGACCACGTCTTCGCCGCCTCCACGGCGGGCCTGTACTCCAACGGGAAGACCACGGAAGCCATCACCCCCGTGCAGGCGTACGGCTCCGAGTACGTACGGGACAGCAACGTGCTGCGGCTGCCCAGCGGCCGCTGGCGCTACCTTCCCGCGGGCGGGACCGAGCCGGTGACGGTGCACGCGAACGACCCCGGCGCACGGCGCCAGATCAGCGAGTCACGCGCCTGGCTGAAGCGCGGCACCGTCCCCGGCAGGACGGGACCGCAACGCAAGGCCGCCGCACGGGCCCTGCTCTCCATGAGGGCGCTCGTCCAGCCCAACGGTGCTTCCGCCGCCGCCTGGTACTCCATCTGGAAGTACTCCTGGCCCCGCGACTCCAGCTACGTCGCCGCGGCGCTCGCGCACACGGGACACACCGAGGACGCCTACCGCATCCTCACGTACAACGCCTCCACCCAGCGCCCGGACGGCACCTGGGAAGCACGTACCACCCTGGACGGCGCGGGACCGCCCGACAGCCGGCATTGGCAGCTCGACGCGAACGGCTGGGTCCCCTGGTCCACCTGGCAGTGGTACCAGGCCGCTCCGCGGCAGACACGCGACGCGGACCTGGAGAAGCTGTACCCGGCGATCGAAAAGGCGGCCGACTACGCCGCCGCATCCCTGGACGGGGACGGACTGCCGCCGGCTTCGCCGGACTACTGGGAACTCGGCACCGGCACCCCGAACATCGGAACTGCCGCACCGCTGCTCAGCGGCCTCAACGCCGCGGCGGACCTGGCCCGGGCCCTCGGCCACGACGACCACGCGGCGACATGGGCAGAGGCCGCGGGCAAGCTCTCGGCCGCGATCGCCGAGCGTTTCGCCCCCCTCGGCTACCCGCGCACGGTGGACGGCCTGCACGGCCGCGACAGCGCGGCCGCCTTCATGGCACCGCCCTTCAACACCGCGCCCGCCGACCTGCGGGACGCGCTCGACTCCACCTATGACGCCCTGCTGCGCCCGAACGGCGGTGTCGTCCCCGGCGACGACCCGGGCCACGACTGGGGCACGTCGACCTGGACACCGAGTACGTCGTTCTTCGGGCTCGCCTGGGCGGGCCTCGGCGAGCGGGAGAAGGCCGGCCGCGTGCTCGACTGGGTCCTCTCCAAGCGCAACGTCCTCGGCGAGCTGCCCGAGAAGGTCGACGACGACGGCAACCCGGCGTCGGTCGTTCCGCTCGGCTGGACGGACTCCCTGTTCGTCCTCACCCTGCTCCAGCTCGACCGCGACGATGCCCTCCCCGTGCCACCCCGGGCACGCTAGCTCCCGCCGTGCCCCTGCTCCTGTCCCCGCTTCGGCCGGGACAGGGGCAGGGTCGGTGACACGGCTGAGAAGGCCGGGCAGCACCCGCCTGACGCGTACCCCGGGCAAAGCGATGCTTTCGAGACGGAACCTCCCGCCGTCTCGGTGACCGCCCCCGCCTGAGAGGATCGGCCCGACCGAAGGGCTGAACGCAGAGGCGGAGAACCTTGATCATTCCCATACTGCTTGTCGTCCTGGCGCTCGTTCTCGGGGGGTGCGCATGTGTGGTGTGGTCGGCTCGTGGAGGCGGCCCCCGGTGGGTCCGCGCCGCGGCGACCCTGACGCTCGCCGCGGGGAACGCGGTGCGCGGCTCCGCGGGCGGCCGGCGCCGCGGGAGCAACGGCAACACCAGCGGCGACGACTAGATGACCGCTTCCAAGTCAGTGGTCGTAGACGGTCGATGAACCCCAGTCACCGGTACGCGGAAGGGATCGTGGCATGTCCAGCGACCGTCTCATGCGCATCCACAGCGCCGAGTTCCGGGCCATGGCCGAGAGGGTCCTGCGCGTCACCGAACTCACGTCCCGCCTGAACGTCCTGCCTTTCGACGACGAAGCGGGCAAGGCGGACCTCTTCACACAGATCCTCGGCAAGCCACTGCCGCCGCGAGTCACGATCTATCCGCCCTTCTACACGGACCACGGCCTCAACCTCGACCTCGCCGAACGCGTCTTCATCAACCAGAACTGCACCTTCCTGGACTATGCCGGCATCCGCCTCGGCGAGCGCGTGATGATCGGGCCGAAGGCCACGTTCATCACCAGCGGCCACCCGGTCGATCCCGGGGAGCGGCGGCTGTACCTCACCGGCGCACCCATCGACGTGGCGGAGAACGTGTGGATCGGTGCCGGCGCCACCATCCTGCCCGGTGTCACCATCGGCCGCGACGCCGTGGTCGCCGCCGGCGCGGTCGTGGCCGACGACGTTCCGCCGGCAAGCCTGGTGACCGGCAGCAAGGCAACCGTGCACCGGACGTGGGGCTCGGGTGAGGAATGACGCTCTGCCAGGAGCTGCGCCCCTTGGAGCCCCCGGCCACGTGCCGCGCGAGGGCTCCAAGGGTGAGTTGCTGAGCGGCTGTCAGCTGGTGCGATTGTAGATCGCCGTGCCGGGGCAGCCGGAGTAGCCGAGGCGGGTGCCGCAGCCGGTGTACTGGCTGGAGCCGTTCCACCAGGTCCAGCCCCCGATGGTGCGGCCGTTCAGCCAGGTGTACTGGCCGACGAGGTTCGCGTCGTACGTACGCAGGCTCCAGTGCACGTGGGCGCCGGTCGCCGAACCGCCGGCGCAGACGTCGGTGCCTATGGTGCCGAGCAGGGCGCTGCGCCCGATCGATGTCCCGTTGTAGTAGGTGGTGTTCCACATGTGGTAGTAGTCCGTCGAGAAGCCGCCGGGGTGGATCACCCTGGTCCAGCCGCCGCCGGCACCGCACATCGAGGTCGCGGTGCCTTCACGGGACGATCGGACCCGCCCGCTGGCGTTGCCGCCGGCGAAGTCGAGGCTGCTCCAGTAGCCGGTCCCGCCGGTGTGGGAGTGCGGACCGCCGGTCACGGTCATGTAGTAGTCGGGCATCCAAGGCAGGAGCAGCCCGCCGGTGTTGGCCGTGGCCCTCGTCGGAGACGCCTTCGAGTCCGGGGCCGTCCTGCGCTGCGCGTAGTCCGTCATGGCTTTCCGCTCGGTCTTGCCGACCAGCGGTGATGTCGCCACGTGAGCGGCGAACTCGCGGTCGCCCTCGAGACCGGCGACCCAGCGCCCGTTCTCGCGGTGGGCGAGGTAGAGCCAGCCCTCCGGCTGGCCGTGGGCCTTGCGCGAGGCTTCGACGTACGCCACACCGCGGGCCCATCCGGGCGAGACGGTGCGGACGTCGACCACCACCTTGCGGCCCTCGGCGGCGAGTTTGCTGACGGCCTTCGCCGGGGCGAGGCCCTTGGCGTCGTGGGACCGGGAGAGGACATCGGCGGAGACGGCGTCGATCAGCGCTTTGCGGCCGGCGCCGAGACGGTCGGCGACCTTGTCCGGCATCTTCACGGTGACACCGGCGGACGGCGACGTGGCGGACACCGGCGTCGCGCGAGGTTTCGCGGAGTCCGGGGAAGTGGCCAGCGCCGAGGGCGCGGTGGCGACCAGCCCGGTGATGGCGAGAGCGGCGAGGGTGGTTCTCACGGACAGCTTGGAGAGCAAGGGTGGTACCCCATTTCCGTTCGCGAGGCCCTGTCGGGTGAACAGGTCAGCGGATTCTGACACAGCACGGTCACGCTCTGCGAGGCGTTGAAGTCACGGAATGTGCTGAACGGGCGATCAATTGGACTCTTGCACGTCATTTCCGGTTAACCCGCAGACTTATTGCCGGCCCGCCCTGGTTGCGCGAATTTCCCTGACGCCTGCCGCGGCCTGAGAGGCCGCTCTCTCGGACCGGGTGGCGGGAACCGTGCGGCGGGCGGGGCGGTGGCCTGAAGACGGCCTTGGCAACGCGGGGTGTGATGAGAGAATTCCTATTGTCAGGGACATGTCGTCCATGTGCGGTACGTCCCACCCGGTTCCGACTCCTCGTAGGAGGAAGACGTGAGCACCGAGCGCACCAACCCCCTCAGACGCACAGCCCGGCGCTTCCGGCGGCCCGTGACCGCCCTGACCGCCCTGGCCGTGCTCGCCCTCCCGGCCGGTCTGGGGCTGGCCGGCCCGCAGGCGGCGCAGGCCCAGCCGCGGACGTTCAGCACCAGCGAACTCGCGGCGGCGGGCGACGCCGTCCTCGCCGCCGACATCGCCGGAACTGCCTGGGGCGTCGACCAGGCGACGGGCACCGTCCTGGTCACGGTGGACGAGCGCGTGTCGGCCGCTGAGATCACCGAGCTGCGCAGGAGCGCGGGTGCGCAGGCCGGCGCCCTCACCTTCGAGCGGACCGCGGGTACGTTCCGGCCGTATCTCCAGGGCGGCGAGCCGGTCTGGAGCACTACCGGCCGCTGTACCGTCGGCTTCAACGTACGGGCCGGCAACGCCGACTACTTCGTGACCGCGGGCCACTGCACCGCCGGCTTCCCCACCTGGTACACGAACTCGTCGCGCACCACGCTCGTCGGCCCGACCGCGGCGAGCAGCTACCCGGGCAACGACTACGGCATCGTGCGGTACACCAATCCCGCGGTGCCCCGGCCCGGGACGGTCAACTGCAACGGCACGATCATCGACATCACCGGTCCTGCGAACCCGGTTGTCGGCCAGAGCGTTTCGATGGCCGGCGGCGCCACCGGCTGCCACGGCGGAGGCATCACCGGCATCAACGTCACGGTGAACTACGGCGACGCGATCGTCAGCGGGCTCATCCGCACCACTCTGTGCTGCGAGCCCGGTGACAGCGGCTCTCCGGTGTTCACCCTCACCGGGGACGGCACGACGGCACTGGCCGTCGGGGTGCTCTCGGGCGGTTCGGGCAACTGCACCTCGGGCGGTACGTCCTTCGTCCAGCCGATCAACGAGATCCTCGCGGCCTACGGCGCCGTCCTCACCTGACCAGGCGGGTTCGCGGCGCCGCGGGTGCCGGGTCCGGAGCGGCGGCGTCAGATGACCACCTGGACGCCGGGGATGTCCAGGTGAGTGACGGGCGTGCCGTCCGGGTGGTGGCTGCCCTCGGTCTTCACCCTCTCGAGGTTCGGGAACCTTGAGAGGGCGCACCGGTCGGGCGAGAACACACATTGGTAGAGCTGGAGATATTTCAGAGCAGGGGGGCCTCCTTGTACCTCGGCAACCCAGGCGCTCACATCGCCCCCGACCAGGGTGAGATTCGTCAGGCCGGTGAGGCCGTCGAGCTCTCGCAGGGGATGGACCGCTGCGGAGTCCTTGTAGTGCAGCGTCAGACCCGGCAGGCGGGTGAGGCCGGGCAGCAGGCTGAGATCGGAGCTCTCGTCCACTCCCTGCAGACCGAGGAAGTCCAGCCTGGACAGCGTCTCGGAGGATTTCAGAGGGGCGGCCTGGGAACATCGCAGGGTGAGGGATTTCAGGTTCGGGAGTTCTTCGAGGACCTGCACCCCGGTCAAGCGCGCCCCTCCGTACAAGTGGACCGCTTCGAGGTCGGGATGTGCTCGCAGCGCAGACAGGTCGATGCGCGTTTCCAGGTGGCTCATGACCAGGTGGCGCAGCGGTGGAATGCGTGCGAGGAAGGTGAGGTCGTGTGTCCGGGGGCGGACTTCGAGGAAACTCAGTGACTGCAGCCGATGTACGGTGTTGAGCTGACCGGAGTGGCTGACCCATACGTATCGGCCCGGCAGCGGGAGGAAGTTCAGGACCTGCTCGGTGTAGGCGTTCGGCTCGAAGTAGTCCCATGCGCGGATGAGTTGCTCGATGACCTCGCCGCGTCCGTCCTGCGCGTATCCCTTGAGCAGTTCCAGGGCTGCCGCGCCTCCGATGATCGCGACCGTGCGCACCGTCTCCACCGCGGCCTTGGTGCTCAGCTCTTCGAGCGACCGCGGCAGTCGGCGTAAGAGGGCCGGCCCGACGGCGGCCAGTGCCGGTGGATCCGTGGACCGGCGAGGCGGGAGCAGGGTGTTCACCGCCTGGTCCACGCGCTCGCCGAGCTCTTGTGACATCGACCGCGTGGTCTCCTGGCAGGCCGCCGCCAGCAGTCGCAGCGGGCGGGTGTGCCGGGGTTCGGTATCCGCGCGGTCGAGGATGCCGTTCAGCAGCTCTTCCCGCTGGCGGGTGTTGGCGTGACCTGCGGTCATGACGACGGTCTCGCGCCAGAGGTCCAGATGTGCGCGGCTGACCAGGTTGCCGATGTGGTCCTCCTCCGCGGCCTCTTCCGCGGCGAGGTATTCCTGGAAGGTGCGGTGGACGAAGTCCAGGCGTCCCTCCGCGGGGGAGCGGAGGACGCCGGAACGCAGCCGCAACTGGTCCAGGAGCCGGCCGCCGTCGGTCCCGTCGAGGTGCCGCAGGGATTTGAGTGTCGCCGTGACGTAGTCGGCGGCGCGTTCGAGCTGGATCTCGCTGCGGTGGTTGTCGGAGAGTTTCCAGGCGAGGTGCCGCAGGATGACGAGTTTGTCGCTCAGCGACAGGGTGGCGTCGACCGCGCTGGGCACGTTCCGCTCCACGTCGCGTTCGTGGACCAGGGTGTGCAGGGCGTGGCGGTAGAGCTCCATGCGGTCCTGGGGGAGGTGGCGGCCCTGGCTGAGGTGCATGGCGCAGAGCATCGCGGCCAGGAGCGGTGTGCTCGCCAACTGGTGCAGGTGCGGGCGTTCTTGGAGGTTGGCCAGCAGCGACATCTCGTAATGCGGCAATTCGTCGATCCCGCAGGGCAGGTCGTCGCCCAAGTCGCGTACTGCCAGGTGCCACCTGCGTACGAAATCCGCCAGTTCCGCGGGGGTCATGCGGTCCAGATGGACGGAGGTGAAGTCCTCGCGGCGCAGCCAGTCGGCGCCGGCTGCCGCCGGGCGGGAGGTGACCACGACCCGGATCCCGCCGTACGTCCTCAGCAGGCGGCGCAGCCATTCCCGTATCGCCCGGCGGTCCTGCTCCAGGAGTTCGTCGACGCCGTCGATGAGCAGGAGCACCCGGCTGCCTTCGAGTTGCCGCTCGACCCACCCGCGGGGCATGACCCCGGTGATGGTGCCCGCGACGCCGTCGAGGATGTCCTCCAGCCGCGGCGGCGTCCGGCCGCTGTACTCGCGCAGCTTGACGAAGATCGGAGTGAGGCCGTTCCACGAGGCCAGCTCGCCGGTGAAGGCGCCGCGGGCGGCGGTGATGGCCAGCCAGCGCAGCAGCGTGGTCTTGCCGGAGCCGGCCTCGCCGCGCAGCAGTACGCGGTGACGTCCGCTGAGTGTGTCCTCGATGCCGCCCCGGCGGTTGCCGGTGTCCTCCCAGTAGCTCATCTCCGATCGCACCATCGGCGCCGAGCGGCCGGCGCGCGCCTGCTCGCTCTCGTTGCCGCTGGCGCGCAGGCTGACGTACGCGACCGAGAGCTTGATCCGGGGCGCGGCGGCCCGGTCGGACGCCTGCCGGAACAGTTCCACCTCGTCGAGCTCCCGGCTGACCAGCTCCAGGTAGCGGCGGCGGAATCCGGCGTCCTGGTCGGTGCCCTCAGGGGCGAACAGCGAGCGGTCCGGGAGACGTTCGAGGATGCGCGCGACCCCGTCACCGATCGCGGCGGTCCGGGCAAGCAGCTCGGTCGCGGCCCGTTCCTCGAAGGGCGGCAGGCTGCGCACGATACGGACGTAGTACTCGACGCACTCGGCGAAGAGCGCCTCGTACAGCCGGGTCTCCGCCTCGTTCAGGCCCACCGGCGCCCGCGTGGAGGCGGTGATCTGCCGGATCAGCTCCGCGGACCGGGCGTTCGCGCCCATCAGCGCTTCGTCGGAGAGGTCGGCGCTGGTGAGGGTGGTGCAAACGGCGTCGACGACGGCTTGTCGCCCGCCTTCGTCGAGCTGCTGGAAGGCGTGGCCCAGATGCGGCTCCAGCCGGTCGTACACGGCGTCGGCGATCTTCTCGAACTGGCGGCCGATCTCGCGCCTGGGCCGCAGCCCCGCCACCCGCGTCCGGAGCAGCTCGTCCAGCTCCAGCGACCGCTCCTGCTCCCGCCGCCGACCGCCCAGCCACACCCGCGCCGCAGCGGTGGCAACCGTCTGCCCCAACCGCAACGCCGCCGCCTCCGCAACCATTCGTTTCCCCCTCGCGGCAATATCCGACCGTGTCCTCAGGCGTCGAGCCCACCGCGGTTGAGCGCCCCGGCGACGAAAAACACCAGCACCGGCCCGCAGGGATGCCTACCGTCGCGTACGGGAACGACGGGAAATCCACCGCCGACCTCCACGCCCTCACCCCCGTAGGTGCTGCGGTGGCTGGAGTTGTGTAAGCGAACGGACGATGCGTCAGTGTTCGTCATCGCTGTCTGAGCCTCCAGATATGCACCGCTCCAGGCACAGCCTCTGACCAGATCATAAGCACGAACACCGTCGTCGACATCGGTGGCGTCCAACGTCATCCGCCCCTGAGAGAAACCGTCGATATGCAGGACGCAGCACGGCGGTTGATCCTCAATGCCGTGGAACACCACGGCGCCGTGGCGAAGCCCTTCGTCTGCAACTCGTACGCCCGTGCCGCTGCCCCAGCGCACCCTGGGCCGCGCCCCGTCGGCGGGAGCGTTCCAACTAGACCGTCTGAAGTCCTAAGCCACCGGCGGCACCAACCCCGCCCCCGATACCCAGCCACGGGCCATCGAGACCTACCGTCACGATTGTCTGGCGCGGGACGGCTACGCGGCACATTTCGTCCGTGCGGCTCCTGCCTGTGTGGGTGGGTGCGTTGACGGCCGCCGGCTTCGACCCGGCCGCACGGAGTGTTTGGCTGGCTGAGGGGCTTCTTTTCTACTTGCCGGGTCCTGCCGAGTCGTACCTCATCGGCACGGTGGACGGGCTGGCCGTGGCAGGCAGTGCTCTGGCCTTCGAGGCGAAGCTGGAAAAGGACCTTGAGGCCTATCGTGGTAGTGCGATCTATACGGCGACGCGAGAAGAGATCGGCATCGATCTGCTGGACCTTTTCGACAAGGGGCCGCGCCCCGACTCGGCGGGCGTTCTGGTGGCCAGGGGCTGGTCCGCTTCGATGCACACGCCGTTCGATTTCACCCGCCGGCACCGGCGCGGCCCTCTTCCCGAGCCCAACGACGCGCTGGAGGGAAACCGGTGGGTGTTCGCGCGCAAGCCGTAGGGTCTGTCTTCTGTCTCTCGTCTGCGGCGCGCGGCTGGCATGCACGCTTGCTGCGTTGTCGGGGGTCGGCCGGATAGGCCCGCTATGCGGTCGATCCTCCGCCCTGCGATCGCGCGGACCAGCCGCCGCGCCGCCCGCCTGCGGGCGAACGACACGAGACCGAAGACAGACCCCGCCATGACGCCTGCACCGCTCACGATGACCTCCGCAGGGGGCCTGAGGCCGGCGCTCTGCCCTCAGCCCCCATACGGCGGCACGTGTCCTGGTGGAAGGCGGCAGTACGGTGATGTCGTGGCGGTGTCGCCGGCGGCCGGGAGGCCGCTGGCGGGTTGTGTCAGCCGGCGCGGGCGGCTACCAGTTGGTCGCCGGGGATCCCGGCCATGTCGGGCGTGTAGTAGTCCTTGATGCCGTCTGCCCAGGTGGCTACGGTGATGCGGTCTTCGGTGTCCGGGTCGAAGGCGTCGAAGAGGGCGTGGATGTTCGTCTCTTGGAAGCCGATCGCTGTCATCAGTGAGACGAAGAGGGGCCGCTGGATCAGGCCGTCCCTGTCGGGGTCGCCGAGCGCGGAGAGGGCTGCGGCGAACTCGGCGACCGTGGGACCGAAACGCTCGGGGTCGAGCACGAACGGACGGAACTCGTCCAGGGTGATCACGCCGTCGTCGTTGGTGTCCAGTTCTGTGGCGAGTGTGGTCCAGTAGCGGCGGAACGCGGCGCGGATGGCGGCTTTGGCGTCGTCGTCGGAGGCGGCTGCCGCCTGCAGAACACGGCCGGTCATGAGGTCGAAGTCGTGGGAGTCGATGACTCCGTTGCCGTTGGTGTCGAAGAGGGAGAAGACCAGCTCGACCCGTTTGGCGGCCTCATCTCGCATGTTCATCACCTGTCTTGTGCGGCCTGACGGTTTCGGGCCTGGGCCGATGGGGTCCTTCGGCTCAGCCGAGTGGGGGACCCCGGCGTGTGTAAGGGCCATGAGCCATGGAACCGTCTTGAGGAGCCGCTGGCTCTCGATCTTCGCATCTGGTGCCAGAAGGGCTGTTGAATGAGCGTATGTGACAAGTCGGTTGCCTCGCGTGAGGCAACCGGACCGCTTCGCTCGATCCCATTCGCCAGCTCATGAGCCCCGCTGCTGACAACCCTCCGCTCTTCGGCTCACCGCTCCGCCCGCTTCCTCGCCCTTCCGTACCCGGCGTGGTCGCCGACGCTGTCGCCCAGTTGCACCACGCCGCCGGCGCTCCACGGCTTCCGCGCCCCCGGACCGGGCCGTCGTCCTGCATCCCCGGCCCCACATGCGCCGGCCCCACATGCGCCGGCCCCGCCTTCCCCGGGCCCCGCCTTCGCCGGCGCTGTGTTCGCCGCGGGCGCCGGCGTCGTCGTCGACGGCCTGCTCCTCGACTTCGAGAGCCCCCGACACACCGGCACCCTCTGCCTGGTCGGCGCCTGGCGGCTCTCCGGCGAGCTGCTCCTCGATGCCGCCGGCCGCTGGGACCATGCGATCGCTGCCGTGGTGTCAGGCCCGGGTCCGGTGGGGTTTTGCGCCGACCGCCTGCTGTGCCGAGCCTGGATGACCTGTCGGTTTTCTCTGTTTGCCTTCGGGGGTGAAGGTCAGCGATCGGCTGAACGAGTTGCTGCCGAATCGCGCCGCGAGGAGCAGTGGTTGCTCATGTTCGGGTGGCCACGGCTTGGTCCCTGGTTCGCTGCCGTTCCACAGGTGGAAGGCCACGATGGGCTGCTGGGGATCCTGTGTGAGGTAGCTGAGCGTTTTCCCGTACGGGGGATTGTTTCCTCCGGAGAGTACGGAGGGTGGGCCGAACTCGGCTGTCACGTCAGGCCAGGTGTGGTCAGCGGCGGCCCACTGCCGGACCCGGCGGGTGAGGGTCTTGTACTCCTGTCTGGTGAGGACGCGATCGGGCTTGAGCCAGCCGCGTCGGTGTACGAACTCCGCGTAGACCGAGGCGGTGTCGTTGCAGTCCGCCTGTGCGGGGAACAGGTCGTGGAGGGCCCCGGCGATTCCGGTGGGGGTCCACAGTCCGCGGTTCTCCCAGTCCTGCTGCAGTTCAGCCCACGCCTCGGGCTCGCGCTCCATGAACAGCAGGTGATCGATGAGGATTCGAAGAGCTGTCTCGCCGCCGTGCATCCCTGGCCGGCGAAGGGCAAGGTTCAGCTGATCAGCCAGATGAGCGTGGATCTCTTCTGCAGCGGCCAGCCGGGTAGGAAGCGTCACGTGCACAGTCTTCCGTACGGTGATCACCACGGAGCGCGCATTTGCGGATATTCCGGTGCTCCGCCCCGGGCGTCCGTGGTCGGGCGGCTGTGGTGCCGGGGATCAGGCTCCGTAGGGCCGCGCGGCCGACTCCGGGTCCCGCTGTTCGGGCGGGTCGAGCGGCCCGGCGCGATCCGGGTTCGCCGGTTCGGGATCAGCGCGGGGAGGAAAGCGTGCGCCCGGTCCCGCCGGCCGGTGCCGGTCACCGGCCTCGGCTGAGGTACTCACTGCCTCGCCAGTGCGGTGCCGTACGCCCTGGTGACTGCCCGGGTGACTGCGATGCCCCTGCTCTGCCCGATCGTCACGGCATCGCCGCAGGTCGCCCCGTGGCATCACCGCGATTTCCCTCCTGGCGGCCTTGCTCGCACCTGAGGCCGGGTGATGGCGGGGAGGGGGGCGAGGGCAGCGCATGGCCGCGGGGGAGGGTGCGGCCGCGCCCTGGGGCCTCGCCGCGGGCCGGGTGCGTGGAAGGGGTGCGCGGACCGCGCACCGGGGGGTGTATCGCTCGTCGGCGCGCCGGCCGGTGCGCGGGCGGGTGCAGGAGGCTTGCGCGGAGGGCGGGTTGCACCGCAGGTGAGGTCACCTGTGCGGGCGGTCCCGTGCCGCCGGCACCTCTTGCCCGCGCGGGGGAAGAGGTGTGTGCCTGGCCGGCCGGATGGTCAGGCGCCGGTGATCCGTTTGTTCGCGGATCAGTTGAAGAGGGCGGAGCGGAGTTTGAGCCGGTCGCTGGCCTGGCCGCCGGGGCGGAGGCTGTAGTAGTCGCCGTCGCAGTCGGGGCCCGTGAACATGGTGACGGTGCTGCCGGTGAAGTTCCGGGGCGCGAATGCCGGCTCGGTGGTGTCGGGGTCAGCCGCCTCGGGCAGCGTGACGCAGACCCGGCTGTCAGGGTCGACGAGCACGCCCGGGGCCTGGTTGCCGAGGTCGTCGTAGTAGGTGTAGCGGAACTCGCCCACGGCTGCGCCTGCCGGACTCGGTAGTACGGCGACCAGGGCGAGCGAGGCTGCAGCTGCAACGGCCATCTGACGGAAGCGAATGGACATTCGACACCTTTCATGCTGCAAGGAAGAGATCGCGGATACCGACGCGGAGACCATAAAGGCTGCACCACCTGGCGAAACGTTCCACCCAGGCGCCACCAGGAGGCGCCAGGTTGACGTCTCCCGGCGCACGCCGCAGGAGCTGTCCGGGAACCGCTACCGCGACCGCCCCCCGGAACGGATACGCAAAGCTCGACTTCAGGCCCCACCCCATTCGCGGGTCGTTCTGCGACGGTTGTTAATCGGCGGAAGCAGAAGCGGGCGGTGGCGATTTGACCCGGGGCGGTTTGAGGCACCTCCGGGATAATTTTTCCGTTCCGGAGGCGTTTCGTGTTTACGGCGGAATTCCGTGCGGGGTGTCCAGGATGTTTGGCGCGACAGCGGGTATCCGGCCGGGACGGCTGATGGCATGTCAGGCCAGGGGCGCGGGCGGGCCTTCGCGGCGGGGTCCCGGACGCGGTGCCGCGCGCCTGCCCGCCGTACGGCGAGGGCCAGGCCCGCGCGGCTGCGTACCGTTGTCTACGCGCGTGTCAGGCCCGCTCCGAGCCCCGAGGCCCCGGAGCGGCACCGCGACGCCGAACAGCCGCGCCCACGGGCCGCAGAAGCCCGCCACCACGCCTCCACCGGTCCCGCCGGGCCCAGGTAGCCATCATCGAGGACGCGACAGCCCGTCTGCGACCCGCTGAGGGGGCGCAGCAGGCGCGCACGGGCGAGGGGCCGTCGGGTGCACGGGCCGGTGCGCCGAGGGCGTCAGGTGGCGGTGTGGGGGTCGGGGGCGGCCTTCGCGCTCGTGCGCGGCTGCCTGTTCGTCGAGCTTCAGTGCTCCAGCGAGGGCCGTGTGCTTCCGGCAGCATGACCGCGGTGCAGATCGCGACGGCATGGCGCAGTCCGGCGGCGCCAGGTCCTCCAGCGCGCGGGTGGGTCCCGTTTCTCCCGCAGCGACGCGGCGTACGACCGTGGTCGTCGCGAACTCGGTCTCCGGCGGCGCCAGGGCCGCCAGCATGTTGAGGTTCCCCACCGTCATGGAGGGCTCCCCGAGGTCCTCGAAGAGCGCGTCGTGATCCAGGACCAGCCACGCCAGGAGGTCCTTCATCTGGCCGGTGTCCAGGCCGGTGAGGCAGGCGCCGATGTGGGCGGTGTCCCGGGCGAGACAGGCACGAGTCAGATCGGCTGCCCGCCATAGCGTCTCGATCAGCCGCACATTGCCCGCATACGCCATGCCCCTCTTGTACCGGAGCGGCAGGGGGCCGCACGGCGGTTCCGCGTTCGGGTTGACCACGGCGGGCGGCGTACCCCTTCAGGGCCGGCTCGGGTGCCGCCCCCCCCGCGGCACGGTGCCGCGCCGAGGGGCGGGACGGTCTTGCCCCTGGGCGCCTGTATCCGGTCAGGGATGGTGTCGCTCGGCGCGGCAGTCGCCTGATCAGAATTCGTCGTCGATGAACGGGGTCGGGGTGTCCTCACGGTCTCTGTGCAGGTCTTCCAGGCCCTTGACGGTGCCGGCACCGAAGAAGCGGTAGGGCTGGGTGCGGTGCCACCAGCCGTTGCCCCGTCCTTTCGCGATCCCCGCCCCCTGCTCGGTGACGAGCATGTGGGCCGCTTGGCCCGCGGCGCTGAGCAGCAGGAGGCCCGAGATCAAGAGGGCGATGGTCAGCGCGCCGGGATCCGGCAGCGAGAGCGCGAAGCCCACGGCGAACCCGGCGCCGGGTATCAGGGAGAGCAGGAGGACCAGCAGCTCGCGCCGCTTGCGCACACGGGTGAGCTCAGCGCTCAAGATGCGCAGACCGACTGAGTTCCCGCAGGTGGCGCAGCGCAGCCACCCCGTGCGCACGCCGCTCTCCGGGCGGTCGACCAGCGTCTGCTGGATGCCGTAGGAGATCGTGGTGGACGTCATGCGGCTGTCGATACCCGTCGTGTGGATCAGCTTCACCCTGACCTGTGGCTCCACCCGCATGTCCGGCGAGCCTAGCCGCCAGCCCCGGGACCGGTCCCTGAAGCCGCGTGCGCCGCCCGCCGGCTACGGCCCCTTCCCGGACGGCCCCGAGGAGCCCGGCCAGTTCGTGCCGGAGCTGGAGGCCGTGCTGCGGGTCTACCTGGACCACCCCGCCTGGGCCGATGGGCGGCCGGGCCCCGTCGGTGGGGCCTGGCCGCCTTGAGCGCTACCGCTGTACCGGCACCACCGCGTTGCTCGGGTCCGATACCTGGCTCAGGCCCCGGCACTCTGCCGTGATCGGGTCGCAGTCCCAGGCGTAGCTGACCTGGACCGTGAACGACTCGGTGCCCCGCAGGTCCGTCAGCCGTTGGTACACGCACGGATACGGCTCCGGGCCGTTGTCCGCGCAGATCCGGAACTTGTACACCCACAGGTCGCCGGTCTGGTTCGGGGCGTACGGGTGGAAGCCGGCGCCGTCCGCCTGGACCCGGATCGCCGGAGTCGCCGACTGCGGGATGTCCGGCCCGGGCGAGGGCGGCGCGAAGCGCACCGTGACCACCCCGGATTCGTCCGGGGCGCAGGGCGCTTCACATCCCTCCACCGCCGCGTCCACCATGTGCATCGTCGGTGGCTTCGGGCGCTCGTCGGCTGCTGCCGCCGACCCTCCGGCCAGCACCACACCGAACGTCATCAGCACGGCCGCGGCCGCTTTCACCACGCGTGCACGCCTTCGCATACGGTCCTCCTTGCCGTCGATGAAACGCAAGCAGCGAGGCCCGTGCACCGGCCGTCGCACGGGCCTCGCACGCGCTTACGGCGGCACGCACCAGAACCGTTCAACGGCCGTGGAATCCGTTACACAGCAAGCCCTGTCAGGTCGTCAGGACCACCTTGCCGAAGAGGTCGCCGGCCGCCGTCTTCTCGAAGCCCTCCCTCGCCCGGTCCAGCGGCAGCACCGTGTCGATCACCGGCCGTACGCCCTTCGCCGCGCAGAAGTTCAGCTGCCCCGCCAGTTCCTCCTTGCTGCCCATCGTCGTGCCGACGACCTTCAGCTCCAGGAAGAAGATCCGCTGCAGCTCCACCGCCGGCGCGCGAGGGGGACAGCCGACATCGGCGGAACGCCCTCGCACTCCGCTGGCGACAACCGCCCCGCGACGCTGAACAGCCGTGCCCACGGCCGCAGAAGCCCGCCACCACGCCTTCACCGGCCCCGCCGGGCCCCCGGTTAGCCACCGAGGACGCGACAGCCCGTCTGCGACCCGCTGAGGGCCGCGGCAGGCGCGCACGAGCAGGGGGGCCGTCGGGGTGCACGGACCGGTGCGCCGAGGGGCGCGCAGACGGGTGCACGGACCGGCGTCGACGGGTGCGATGCGTTCGTGGACGTCGCCAGCCGCTACCTGACCACCCCATGAGGGAAGTAGCCGGCGCCCGCCGGAACCCCCTTGACAAGCTTGCTGACCTCGCACGATCCCGCCCCCTGTGCGGGGCCCGAAGCAACCTGACAGGCACCCCGAGAGGCAAGCCGAAGGGCCCCCTGAGAGGCCCTCTGAGGGGCAAGCCGAGGGGCGACCTCCGGGGGTGCCGGTCCGGGTACCGCTCCGGGTGCCTGCCAGACGGGTCCAGGGCCCGCTGCGCCTTGGCGCCGGTCACCCCGGCCTTGTTCTCTTCCCGCGCGGCGTCCGACTTGACTTCCCAGGAGAAGGCCAGATCACAGTAAGGTCAGCCGCTGCCGCACGGTCATCATCATCACCGGCTGCGGCGTGATGAATCCGGGCCCTGCATGCGCGCCTACACGTGCGCGTGCAGGGCCCTTCACTCGTTCATCTGGCGAGGCCCGGCCCGTGAACCGGACTTGCGCGGCTTGCCCCGCATCCCGGCATCATCACCACGGTGCCGCGTGTGCCGGCACCACTGCCGCGGGTCTGCCGCGCGGACTGCTGCGGGTATGAGCCGGTGCCAGCGTCAGCGCTAGCACATCCACCAGCACACCCGCGGCGCCCCCCCCCGGGGGGGGAAACAGACGCTGCTGACACACAGACAGACGTGTCACCGCCGCCCGGCCCCTTGACCACCGCCCCTGACCTGGAAGTCATCCGCCCGCCTCGGCGGACACCGCGAAACCAGCGGGGAAAGCCCCGGGGAAACCGGTGGGGACACCAGCAGCGAAACCGGACACCTTCGGGAAACCCGAGCTGCCGCCGGCGCTTTCACCGCGGCGCCGTGCAAGCCCTAGCGCAACCGCCCCGCGTGCAGGAAGGCGTTAAACGCGGGAAGCACTAGCAAGTTGAAGGCGCTGGTCTAGCACCCGGTCCCCGCGGCGGTGAACAAGACATCTCCCGGGGCCGGGCGGGGTGCCGCCAAGGCCGCTAGATCGCTAGATGCCTGGTCAACAGGGGTGTGCCTAGCAGTGGGGGCGCTAGGTCTTAGCACCCCCGCTAGCACCGCCCCGGCCGCGTGTCCTCACCGCACATCCAGCCCATCCGGGGCTGGCCAGACCGGACTTGCGGAGCTAGCCCCCGACCTCAGCACTCTGAGCCAGCCCCGTCCCGGGAGGTAATCCACCCCCTAGACCCGGGAGGGCACACACCGGGGGCCGCGCGCCCCGCCGCCTACACACCATCTGACCGAGGGGAAAACCCGTGTCTCCGCTTGCCCAACTCGTCGTGCTGCTCCTGGTCCTCGTCGGGCTGCTCCTGGCCGCCGGCATCTTCTACGTCGTGCACCGCCACCCGGCGGTGTACCCCCCGCTCACGGCCGCGTGTGCGGTGGTGATGGTCGTGGTCGTGTTGGTCGGCGTGATCCTCGCCCCATGACCGGCAGGCCGCGCCCGTCCGGGGGCGCCGGCGCCCGCGCCTCCCGGCCGTACGGGGGCGTTCGGGCGCCAGGGCCCCGGGGCGGCCGAAGTAGGGCCCGTCCTGGGCAGACGTCGACTGAGCTACCCACTGCCCTTGCCACTGGGGTGTCCTCTGCCCGTACGACTGCGGTGTCGACTGCGCTGGACACCCACCCGGGCTACCAGCGCATCATCGCAGGCCAGGCACCGTTGCTGATCGTGGTGACATCCGAACGTCCCTCCTGGCGGCCCTGCTCGCACCTGGCACCGGGTGATGGCGGGGAAGGGGCGAGAGCAGCGCAGGGCCGCGGCGGAGAGAGCGACCGCGGCCCCGGGTCCCGCCGCCGGCGGGGGTGCGTGGAGGGGTGCGGCGAAGGGTGCGCCGACCGGTGCGCGGACCGGTGCGCCGACGGGTGCAACCGGCCCGGACGGAGGGCCGGTTGCACCGCAGGTCGGACCAGCTGTGCAAGCGGCCCTGCGCCGCCGACACCTCTTCTCTGCTGAAGGGAAGAGGTGTGCGTCTGCCCTCGCCGGGCGCGGCGCGGGGCTCCGGCTGGGCCCGGGGCGTTGTCGGTGCCGGTGGCTATCGCGTGTAGTGGCCGCACCGCGTCGGCCTGACTCCGAGCCGTATCCCGCCCACGCCGGGGCGCGGCCTTCGAGGACAAGGGGCACTGCCTCACGCGCGTTCGCATCAGCTTGTCCACGGCTGGCTCTTCGTGGTGGTGATGCGTGGGGTCGTCACCGGGACCGGGAGAAGACCGTGACTGCCGACAAGCAGGCCAAGCGCGCCGCCCGCGCCCTCGCAGAGCGCGAGGGCATCTCGTACACCGCCGCCCGCCGCCGCCGTCGAGACGGCTGGCGGACGGGTGGCTGACTGGATGGTCGACATCGATGAGGACCGGCGGATCTACCTCACCCTCGGCAAGGACGACGACGACCTGGACGAGGACGAACGGCGCTGGATGCTGGGCTGGATCGACACCCACGGCTGGTTCAGCCTCCGAGAGCCGGCCCGCGGCGAAGCGCTGGGCGACCTCCTGGAAGACCTGCCCGTGCCGTACATGGCGCTGCCGGACGAGGTTGCCCAGGCGGAGCCCACCTGTGGGGCGGCGCCAACAGCGACGAACCGCCGGGGCCGGAACGCCCCGCCTCCGGATGGGCACCGCCCGCGGACTACGACCCCGCCCCGGACGGCCCCGAAGAACCCGGCCACAGGACGCCGGAACTGGAGGCCGCGCTGCAGGCCTACCTGGACCACCCGCCCACTCGCCACACCCGACGCGAGGCGCCCTGACGCAGCGGGGGGTAGGGAATTCCCGGGTCGTTACTGCGGTCGCACTGTTCTCGCCCGGTACGCCGAGGCCGGTGACCGCACTCGGCACATGTGGCCCCCTCAGCTCTATTCGATAGGCACGGTGGGGTCGCCGACGGCGATGATCTCGTGTCGGTGATGACCCGGATCGGCACGTCGGTGAAGTCGGTGATGGTCGCGTCCTGGTAGTCCGTACTCGAACGCCGACGTCCCGGGGGTTGATCGCCAGGTCGAGGTGGTCCGGCGGCGGGATGTCCCCGACGTAGAGGAGGACTCGTGCGTCGGGGTCGTCGAAGCCCTCGTTGAACTGGCCGGTCATGCGGACCGTGGAGGTCTCGGTCTGG